>NZ_QMBN01000009.1 GCF_003289625.1 Microbacterium sp. SMR1 | reverse complement strand
GACATCGCCACCCGGGTGAAACCGGCCCTGCGTGCCCTCGCGGAGAGACTCCATGAGCGCACGTTCACCGACCGGCACCGCGAAGCCGCCGCCGGACGGTGCGTGCGGGTCTCGCACGGGACGGACGGGATGTCGGATGTCATCGCGACCGTCCCGACCGTGATCGCGGTGGGCATGCTCGACCGGCTCACGCAGATGGG
>NZ_QMBN01000008.1 GCF_003289625.1 Microbacterium sp. SMR1 | reverse complement strand
CGTCGGATGCGGCGATGGTGTGGTCGAGTTCGCAGCGGATGGCGGGTTGTCGGCATCCGGGGAACCGGCAGTGCCGGTCTCGGGCTCGGAGCAGCCTGACCATGGCGGCGGTGGGCCGGTAGCTGTCGCATTCGAGGACGGTTCCGGTGACCGGGTGGGTGAGCAACCGGTCCCAGGAGGTCGCGTTACCTGCGAGTTCGCGTGCGGTG
>NZ_QMBN01000007.1 GCF_003289625.1 Microbacterium sp. SMR1 | reverse complement strand
GCCGCCGCGGGGCGGTGCGTGCAGGTGCAGCCCGGGCCGGATGGGATGTCGGATCTCATCGCGACATTGCCCACCGTGATCGCCGACGGGATCGTGGACCGGCTGACGCGGCAGGCGCGGGAGATCATCAACGCGCGGGTGCAGGGCGACGCGGCTGGTGTCGGCTCTGCGGACGCCGATGCGGAGAGCGATGCTGAGAGCGCGGAGGGCGACGGGTCGTCGTTCGTCG
>NZ_QMBN01000006.1 GCF_003289625.1 Microbacterium sp. SMR1 | reverse complement strand
CGGTGGGGTATGGTTGTGAAGTTGCCCTCTGGGCTGGCTGTGAGGTCAGTTGGGGGAGCGTCCGATCCTTGAGAACTCAACAGCGTGCACTTGTCAAATGCCAAATAACCTCGACTCCACTTCGGTGGGGTGAGATTCCTTTGGATCAAAGACCTTCCCTTCGGGGGAGGCAACGGATAGTCAGCAATGATTTATCTCTTTGGTCAGCATCAAACTCGCTGCTCCAGTCTTTTTCCGGCTGGTCGCAGCAAATTTTCTTTACGGAGAGTTTGATCCTGGCTCAGGATGAACGCTGGCGGCGTGCTTAACACATGCAAGTCGAACGGTGAAGCAGAGCTTGCTCTGTGGATCAGTGGCGAACGGGTGAGTAACACGTGAGCAATCTGCCCCTGACTCTGGGATAAGCGCTGGAAACGGCGTCTAATACCGGATACGAGCTGCGACCGCATGGTCAGTAGCTGGAAAGAATTTCGGTCAGGGATGAGCTCGCGGCCTATCAGCTTGTTGGTGAGGTAATGGCTCACCAAGGCGTCGACGGGTAGCCGGCCTGAGAGGGTGACCGGCCACACTGGGACTGAGACACGGCCCAGACTCCTACGGGAGGCAGCAGTGGGGAATATTGCACAATGGGCGAAAGCCTGATGCAGCAACGCCGCGTGAGGGATGACGGCCTTCGGGTTGTAAACCTCTTTTAGCAGGGAAGAAGCGAAAGTGACGGTACCTGCAGAAAAAGCGCCGGCTAACTACGTGCCAGCAGCCGCGGTAATACGTAGGGCGCAAGCGTTATCCGGAATTATTGGGCGTAAAGAGCTCGTAGGCGGTCTGTCGCGTCTGCTGTGAAAACCCGAGGCTCAACCTCGGGCCTGCAGTGGGTACGGGCAGACTAGAGTGCGGTAGGGGAGATTGGAATTCCTGGTGTAGCGGTGGAATGCGCAGATATCAGGAGGAACACCGATGGCGAAGGCAGATCTCTGGGCCGTAACTGACGCTGAGGAGCGAAAGGGTGGGGAGCAAACAGGCTTAGATACCCTGGTAGTCCACCCCGTAAACGTTGGGAACTAGTTGTGGGGTCCATTCCACGGATTCCGTGACGCAGCTAACGCATTAAGTTCCCCGCCTGGGGAGTACGGCCGCAAGGCTAAAACTCAAAGGAATTGACGGGGACCCGCACAAGCGGCGGAGCATGCGGATTAATTCGATGCAACGCGAAGAACCTTACCAAGGCTTGACATATAGAGGAAACGTCTGGAAACAGTCGCCCCGCAAGGTCTCTATACAGGTGGTGCATGGTTGTCGTCAGCTCGTGTCGTGAGATGTTGGGTTAAGTCCCGCAACGAGCGCAACCCTCGTTCTATGTTGCCAGCACGTAATGGTGGGAACTCATGGGATACTGCCGGGGTCAACTCGGAGGAAGGTGGGGATGACGTCAAATCATCATGCCCCTTATGTCTTGGGCTTCACGCATGCTACAATGGCCGGTACAAAGGGCTGCAATACCGTGAGGTGGAGCGAATCCCAAAAAGCCGGTCCCAGTTCGGATTGAGGTCTGCAACTCGACCTCATGAAGTCGGAGTCGCTAGTAATCGCAGATCAGCAACGCTGCGGTGAATACGTTCCCGGGTCTTGTACACACCGCCCGTCAAGTCATGAAAGTCGGTAACACCTGAAGCCGGTGGCCCAACCCTTGTGGAGGGAGCCGTCGAAGGTGGGATCGGTAATTAGGACTAAGTCGTAACAAGGTAGCCGTACCGGAAGGTGCGGCTGGATCACCTCCTTTCTAAGGAGCATCTGACTCTTCGGAGTCCAGAACCCAGTTCGAAGGCACATGTTCTTCGCTGGGAGCTCATGGGTGGAACATTTGACATGGTGCGAAGGATGAGGTTCTTCTCTAGTACGCCGCTTGCGGTGGGAACGGGAGGGTTTCGGAGGTCGTACCTGCACGCTGTTGGGTCCTGAGGGACCGGATGAGAGTCCGCAACCTCTGGGCCTTTTCTTCATGCTGCTTGGGTGGCATGTGGGGAGGGTACCGCCCGTACTTTGAGAACTACACAGTGGACGCGAGCATCTTCGATGCGACACCTTCGGGTGTTGTGTCGTGAAGATGATCTTAAAGATCATTAGTCAATTTTTTGACGATTCAACTCATGTGATTTCAAGTCTTTAAGAGCAAACGGTGGATGCCTTGGCATCTGGAGCCGAAGAAGGACGTAGCAATCTGCGATAAGCCTCGGGGAGTGGATAAGCACACTGTGATCCGAGGGTGTCCGAATGGGGAAACCCCGCTGGGCGGCGTGCCGACCTAGTGACTCCCGCCTGAATATATAGGGCGGGTAGAGGGAACGTGGGGAAGTGAAACATCTCAGTACCCACAGGAAGAGAAAGCAACAGCGATTCCGTTAGTAGTGGCGAGCGAAACCGGATCAGGCTAAACCTTGCGTGTGTGATAGCCGGCAGGCGTTGCACGTTGGGGGTTGTGGGACTTTTCTGATCATTCTGCCGAGTGGTCGACGTTACAAGAAGGTATAGACGAACAGGTTTGAATGCCTGGTCATAGAGGGTGCGAACCCCGTAGTCGAAATGCTTCTCTTGGCGTGAAGAGTATCCCAAGTAGCACGGGGCCCGAGAAATCCCGTGTGAATCTGTCAGGACCACCTGATAAGCCTAAATACTCCCAGATGACCGATAGCGGACAAGTACCGTGAGGGAAAGGTGAAAAGTACCCCGGGAGGGGAGTGAAATAGTACCTGAAACCGTTTGCTTACAAACCGTTGGAGCCTCCTTAGTAGGGGTGACAGCGTGCCTTTTGAAGAATGAGCCTGCGAGTTAGCGATACGTGGCGAGGTTAACCCGTGTGGGGTAGCCGTAGCGAAAGCGAGTCTGAATAGGGCGATTCAGTCGCGTGTCCTAGACCCGAAGCGAAGTGATCTATCCATGGCCAGGTTGAAGCGACGGTAAGACGTCGTGGAGGACCGAACCCACTTAGGTTGAAAACTGAGGGGATGAGCTGTGGATAGGGGTGAAAGGCCAATCAAACTTCGTGATAGCTGGTTCTCTCCGAAATGCATTTAGGTGCAGCGTTGCGTGTTTCTTGCCGGAGGTAGAGCTACTGGATGGCCGATGGGCCCTACAAGGTTACTGACGTCAGCCAAACTCCGAATGCCGGTAAGTGAGAGCGCAGCAGTGAGACTGTGGGGGATAAGCTTCATAGTCGAGAGGGAAACAACCCAGACCACCAACTAAGGTCCCAAAGCGCGTGCTAAGTGGGAAAGGATGTGGAGTTGCTCTGACAACCAGGAGGTTGGCTTAGAAGCAGCCACCCTTGAAAGAGTGCGTAATAGCTCACTGGTCAAGTGATTCCGCGCCGACAATGTAACGGGGCTCAAGCACGCCACCGAAGTTGTGGCATTGACATTATTGGTAGGCCTTCGTGGTCCAGCCGTGTTGATGGGTAGGAGAGCGTCGTGTGCCGGGTGAAGCGGCGGGGTGACCCAGCCGTGGACGGCACACGAGTGAGAATGCAGGCATGAGTAGCGAAAGACGTGTGAGAAACACGTCCTCCGAAAGACCAAGGGTTCCAGGGTCAAGCTAATCTTCCCTGGGTAAGTCGGGACCTAAGGCGAGGCCGACAGGCGTAGTCGATGGACAACGGGTTGATATTCCCGTACCGGCGAAGAACCGCCCAAGCTAATCCAGTGGTGCTAAGAGTCCTAACCCGGGCTTAGTTGATCCCTTCGGGGTGAGACGGTCCGGTCTAACGCTCGACCCCATGCTGGTGCGGCTAGCGTATTAACAGGTGTGACGCAGGAAGGTAGCCCAACCCGGGCGATGGTTGTCCCGGGGCAAGTGCGTAGGCCGAGTCATAGGCAAATCCGTGACTCATTAAGGCTGAGACACGATGCGGATAAAAAGTGGGTGATCCTATGCTGCCGAGAAAAGCATCGACGCGAGGTTCTAGCTGCCCGTACCCCAAACCGACTCAGGTGGTCAGGTAGAGAATACCAAGGAGATCGAGAGAATCGTGGTTAAGGAACTCGGCAAAATGCCCCCGTAACTTCGGGAGAAGGGGGGCCTTCCACTTATTAGGATTTACTCCGAAAGGGTGTGGAGGCCGCAGAGACTAGTGGGTAGCGACTGTTTACTAAAAACACAGGTCCGTGCCAAGTCGCAAGACGATGTATACGGACTGACGCCTGCCCGGTGCTGGAAGGTTAAGAGGACCGGTTAGCCGCAAGGCGAAGCTGAGAATTTAAGCCCCAGTAAACGGCGGTGGTAACTATAACCATCCTAAGGTAGCGAAATTCCTTGTCGGGTAAGTTCCGACCTGCACGAATGGCGTAACGACTTCCCAACTGTCTCAACCGCGAACTCGGCGAAATTGCACTACGAGTAAAGATGCTCGTTACGCGCAGCAGGACGGAAAGACCCCGTGACCTTTACTACAGCTTGGTATTGGTGTTCGGTGTGGCTTGTGTAGGATAGGTGGGAGACTTTGAAGCGGTGACGCCAGTTACCGTGGAGTCATTGTTGAAATACCACTCTGGTCACTCTGGATATCTAACTTCGAACCGTAATCCGGTTCAGGGACAGTGCCTGGTGGGTAGTTTAACTGGGGCGGTTGCCTCCCAAAAAGTAACGGAGGCGCCCAAAGGTTCCCTCAACCTGGTTGGCAATCAGGTGGCGAGTGTAAGTGCACAAGGGAGCTTGACTGTGAGACTGACAGGTCGAGCAGGGACGAAAGTCGGGACTAGTGATCCGGCAGTGGCTTGTGGAAGCGCTGTCGCTCAACGGATAAAAGGTACCTCGGGGATAACAGGCTGATCTTGCCCAAGAGTCCATATCGACGGCATGGTTTGGCACCTCGATGTCGGCTCGTCGCATCCTGGGGCTGGAGTAGGTCCCAAGGGTTGGGCTGTTCGCCCATTAAAGCGGTACGCGAGCTGGGTTTAGAACGTCGTGAGACAGTTCGGTCCCTATCCGCTGCGCGCGTAGGAAATTTGAGAGGATCTGACCCTAGTACGAGAGGACCGGGTTGGACGAACCTCTGGTGTGCCAGTTGTTCCGCCAGGAGCACCGCTGGTTAGCTACGTTCGGGATGGATAACCGCTGAAAGCATCTAAGCGGGAAGCCGGCCTCAAGATGAGATTTCCATGCCTTCGGGCGAGAGGCTCCCAGCCAGACTACTGGGTTGATAGGCCGGATGTGGAAGCGTGGTAACACGTGAAGCTGACCGGTACTAATAAGCCGATGACTTGATAACACACCGTTTTTGGTGCTTGCGTCCACTGAGTGGTTCTCGATGTACGGTCGAGAACCGCATAACGAATTGATCGTTGTGCAGACTGAAACATCAATAGTGTTTCGGCGGCCATAGCGTGAGGGAAACGCCCGGTTACATTCCGAACCCGGAAGCTAAGCCTCACAGCGCCGATGGTACTGCAGGGGGGACCCTGTGGGAGAGTAGGACACCGCCGGACTTCTTTCGT
>NZ_QMBN01000005.1:86997-142342 GCF_003289625.1 Microbacterium sp. SMR1 | reverse complement strand
CGCGGGGCGCTCCCCCATCGACGCGAACACCGCACGCGAACTCGCGGGCAACGCCACCTCGTGGGACCGGTTGCTTACCCACCCCGTCACCGGGACGGTGCTCGAATGCGACAGCTACCGCCCCACCGCCGCCATGGTGCGACTCCTACGGGCACGGGACCGGCACTGCCGGTTCCCCGGATGCCGCCAACCCGCCATCCGCTGCGAACTCGACCACACCGTCGCCGCATCCGACGGTGGCGCGACGCACGTGTGCAACCTCGCCAACCTCTGCAAGAGACACCACGACGTCAAACACCACACCCGATGGCGAGTCCGACAACTCCCGGGTGGCCGGCTCGTATGGACCTCACCCACCGGCCGGATCTACCGCGAAGACGCACCACCGCCGCTCGTCGCCTTCACCGTCGCCGAGCCACCCGACCCGGGTCCGCCGCCGTTCTGACGAGTCCGCCGTTCGGTAGGCGCTGGTCGCGGGATCAGCTTGCACGGGCCGCAGGTTCGGTGTGCGCTTGCTCGCGGTCTCGGGCGTGCGCGGGTCGTCGCTTCGCCAGTGAGGGTCGCCGGTTCGGCGTGCACAGACAAACCCGACCGGGGGCTCCGCCGTTCTGACGGGTCGCCGGTCCGGCCGGCGCTGGTCGCCGGTTCGACTGCCGGCTCGGTCAGTTCGTGGCTCCGCGTCGGCGCCGCGCGCGTGGGGGCGGAACTACGCGCCGTCACCCGGCGACGGCCGCGCGTGCGGCCATGCCACCCACCCGTTCGGCACGTCGCCGAGCACCTCACGGGCTCGGGCGAGCCGTTCTGGCGGAAAGCCCTCCGCACGCGATTGGCCGGATGCGCCTCCCTCTGGGAAGGTCAACGCGTGCTGCACCGGAAGCTCGACGTCAGGCACGACGGCCTCGCGGAAGTTGCCGGTCACGACCGCGAAGACGTGCTGCTCGAGTTCGCTTGCGACCGTCTGCCATTCCTCGTCGCACGCATCGCAACCGCAGAGCGGGTAGTGAGCGTCGAACAGCAGCCCCGAGTGCACCGAAAGCCCCGGATACGCGTCGAACACGAAAGTGACGGGCGCACACCGCGGATCGGCCGGGCGCAGGCGCACTGCACGGAGCACATCGAAGGAGCTGGGCCTGTTCAGATCTTCGGCGACGTGCACACCATCCTCGACGCCGACCTCGAAGGTCTCGAGCAGGTACGAGACGAGAGCGTCGCCGACGGCGTGCAACGGCGCGAAGCGCTCCGGATGCGTGTCGACCGAGTACGTCTCTTCGGGCGGCGAGCCCGGCCAGCGCCTGCCGTACTCGATCACCTCACCGTCGGCATCGCGGAACACCGGCGTGTCGATGGCCGGACGCACGTAGCCGTTCATACCGACATCCTCGCGCAACCGGCCGTCCCGGCGCGGAGAGTGCCGCGCCGGACGCCCCGCCTCCGGGGGGGATGTCGGAGGCACCCGGCATCCTGGACACATGGACGCCGCTCTCGTCTTCATCCTCATCGTCGTCGCCGCGATCGCCGCCGCCGGTGGCTGGTTCGCGGGCTCTGCTCGCGCCTCACGCGACGGAGCAGCCGACCGGGTCCGTCTCGAAGCTCGCGCTGCGGTCGCGGAGGCCGAGCGCGACGCCCACGCCGAGCAACTGGAACGACAGCGCGAGCTGCAACGAGAGCTGGGGACCCAGGCGCGGCTCGACCAGGCGGCGCGCGACGAACGTGAACGGCGCGAGCAGGCGGTGCTACGGGCGCTCGCCCCCGTGCAGGAGTCGCTGCAGGCGATGCAGGCCAAGGTCGAGCTCCTCGAGCGTGAACGCAGCGAGCAGTTCGGTTCGGTCGCGGAGCAGCTGCGACTCGGACGCGAGACCGACGAGGCGCTGCGTTCGACGACGGAGTCGCTCGCCGGCGCCCTGCGCTCGAGCGCGGCCCGTGGCGTCTGGGGCGAGACGCAGCTGCGACGCATCGTCGAGTCCGCCGGCCTCACCCGCTACGTCGACTTCGAGCTGCAGTCCAGCATCTCGTCCGACAGCGGCGCGGGGCGCCCCGACCTGATCGTCCGTCTCCCCGGCGACAAGGCGCTCGCGGTCGACGCGAAGGTGCCCCTCGACTCGTACCTCGAGGCGAGCGCTATTCCCGTGACGGCACAGGGCGAGGACGCTCGCCGCCGCAAAGCGCTGCTGACGGCGCACGTCAAGGCGGTGCGCGCCCACGTGGACGCCCTCGCGAAGAAGGCCTACTGGCAGGGCCTGAGCTCGAGTCCCGAGTTCGTCGTCTGCTTCATCCCGAGCGAATCGCTTCTCGCGGCGGCGCTCGACGAAGACCCCGCGCTGCTCGACTACGCCTTCAGCCGGCGCGTCGCACTCGCGTCACCGGTCAACCTGTGGGCGGTGCTGAAGACCGTGGCATACACGTGGACCCAGCAAGACGTCTCCGACGAGGCCCGGCGCCTGTTCGACCTCGGTAACGAGCTGTACCAGCGGCTCGGTGGCCTCGCGTCGCACGCGAACGACCTGCGGCGTGCGATCGAGCGGACGGTCGAGTCCTACAACAAGTTCGTGGGCACGCTCGAGAGCAGGGTGCTCGTGACGGCGCGGAAGTTCCCGGGCATCGACGAGACGCGGCTCGAAGCAACGAGCGCGCCGAGCCCGATCGAGACGCCGACGCGGATGACGACGGCCCCCGAGTTGCTCAGCGCGGACGTCGGCGAGCTTCGCGAACGGCTGTGACGCGGCGGTGCAGGGGAAGGGGCGCGAGCTGTCCGGTCAGGCCGGGAACATGTTGACGAGGCCGACGACGGCGACGGAGACGGCGAGGAAGGCGCCGATCATCCACCACGCGCTCATCTGATGTCCCTCGGGGTGGCGCCGGCGCAGCAGCACGTCCGGACGTCGGGCGGGGTCGATCGTCACCGCGACCTGGCCGGTCGGCGGGTTGTTTGCTGTCATCGACATGGTTCTCCCGGGTGCTGACGTAAGGGTGGTCATCGCCGTTGATACCGCTGCCATTCTGACAGAGCCTTGCTGGGAGCATCAGTGGTTGACACGCAGTCGTGTCGTGATAGTTACCCGCCCGAGTTCAGAGCCACTTGGATGTGAGGTGCTCCGAGGTGATCCGGCGCAGCGTCCCCGACGCCCCGCGCAGCACCACGCTCTCCGTGTACACGTAGTCGCCTTCGCGCCGAACGCCCCCGACGAGCTCGCCGTTGGTCACACCGGTCGCGACGAAGATCGTGTTCTTGCCGCGGACGAGATCGTCGGCCTCGTAGACGTGACCGTCGAGGCTGAGCCCGGCGTCGATGCCGCGCTGCTTCTCGTCGTCGTCGCGCGCCCAGAGCCGTCCCTGGATGTGGCCACCGAGGGCCTTGATCGCGCATGCCGTGACGATGCCCTCCGGGCTGCCGCCGATACCGACGCACATGTCGGTGCGCGCGTTGTGCCGCGCCGCGTTGATCCCACCCGCGACATCGCCGTCGCTCATCAGCCGCGTACCCGCGCCGGCGTCCCGGATCTCCTGGATCAGCTGCGCGTGACGCGGACGGTTGAGGACCGAGACCACCAGTTCATCGACAGGCTTGCCGAGAGCCTTCGCGAGCCGCCGGATGTTCTCGGCGATGGGCAGTCGAATGTCGACGACGCCGACACCCGCGGGGCCGGTGACGAGCTTGTCCATGTAGAACACCGACGAGGCGTCGAGCATCGCGCCCCGGTCGGCGACCGCGATGACCGAGAGCGCGTTGTTGCGGCCCTCCGCGGTGAGGGTCGTGCCGTCGATCGGATCCACGGCGATGTCGGCCTGGGGCCCGCGACCGGTGCCGACCTTCTCGCCGTTGAAGAGCATGGGTGCGGCATCCTTCTCACCCTCGCCGATGACGATCACGCCGTCGAAGTTGACCGTCGTGAGGAACGCGCGCATGGCGTCGACGGCCGCCCCATCGGCGAGCTCCTTCTGCCCGCGGCCGATGAACGGCACCGAACGGATCGCCGCCGCCTCTGTCGCGCGCACGAGCTCGAGCGCGAGGTTTCGATCGGGATGCAGCGGACTCATGTCGGCGGTCAAACTCACCATGCGCCACAGCATAGGTGCGGGCAGGCGCGAGGATCCGCCGCTTTCGGCCGCGCGCCCACGAAGGAATCGGGATTCTTAACGAATCCGTAGATCCAGCCGCGTCGCGAACACGTGACAACAAGCAGCGTCGTTTCTCCGGCCGCCCCGCGGACGGCGAGGGCGGCCTTCGATAAAGTGGGCTCGGTAACACCGCCGATTTGAGGAGCTCTCATGCCCATCGCCACCCCCGAACAGTACGCAGAGATGCTGGATCGCGCGAAGGCCGGTGGTTTCGCCTACCCCGCCATCAACGCCGCCAGCTCGCAGTCCATCAACGCAGTTCTCCAGGGCCTGACCGAGGCCGGCTCCGACGGCATCATCCAGGTCACGACCGGTGGCGCCGACTACTTCGCCGGACACACCGTCACGGGCCGCGCGACCGGTGCGCTCGCCTTCGCGAAGTTCGCCCACGAGGTCGCCAAGAACTACCCCGTCACGGTCGCGCTCCACACCGACCACTGCCCGAAGCCCGCCCTTGATGACTTCCTGCTGCCGCTCATCTCGGCATCCGAGGAGGCCGTCGCCGACGGCGGTCAGCCGATCTTCCAGTCGCACATGTGGGACGGCTCGGCCGTGCCGCTCGCCGAGAACATCGAGATCGCCAAGGACCTGCTCCCCCGCATCAAGGCGATCCGCGCGATCCTCGAGGTCGAGATCGGCGTCGTCGGCGGCGAAGAGGACGGCGTGCAGCACGAGGGCTCGAACGACGCCCTCTACACCACGACCGGTGACGTCTCGCAGGTCGTCGAGGCTCTCGGACTCGGTGACCAGGGCCGCTGGATCGCCGCTCTCACCTTCGGCAACGTCCACGGCGTCTACAAGCCGGGCAACGTCAAGCTCAAGCCCGAGCTGCTCGGCGAGATCCAGGCCGGCATCGCGTCGAAGTTCGGCACCGGCGAGAAGCCCCTCGACCTCGTCTTCCACGGCGGCAGCGGCTCGACCGACGAGGAGATCGCCCTCGCCGTCGCGAACGGTGTCGTGAAGATGAACATCGACACCGACACGCAGTACGCGTTCACGCGCTCGGTGGCCGGGTTCATGTTCCAGAACTACGACGGCGTCCTGAAGGTCGACGGCGAGGTCGGCAACAAGAAGGCTTACGACCCTCGCGCCTGGGGCAAGAAGGCCGAGTCGGCGATGGCCGCTCGCGTCGTCGAGGCGACCCGCCAGCTCGGCTCGTTCGGCCAGTCCCAGAGCTGACCGCCGGCCACACGGAACGGCGCCCCGCGGATTCGTTCGCGGGGCGCCGTTCTGTCGTTCTCGGGTGCGCGTCAGCGGCTGGTCGAGAACCCGTCGAGCACAGCCGGGTCGGACAGCAGCGGCACCGCCAGCAGCAGGCTCACGATGATGAATGTCACGATCGCGCCGACGAGCGGGATCCACCACGACAGCCGCCGCAGCGACAGCGACCACCACGACAGCACCGCGGTCAGCAGCCACCCCGCGCCGTAGACGACGGCGGCGGCGATGCCCCACGCCCGTCCGCCCGCCGGGTCCGCGAGCGTTCCGTCGATACCAGCCATGTCCATCCACGTCTGCGCGAAGCCCGTGAAGTCGACCAGCTGCGGGATGGCTCCGAGCACCGTCACCAGGCCGTACGCGAGCAGCGCGACCGTGATGATCCGGTCGGCGAGCCGAGTGGGGCGCGCAGCCGACGTGGTCGGGCGCGGCGAGGGAAGCTGCTGTCGTGCGGACTCATGGGGACGGGGTGCCGCTGAGCCGGCCGGCACCTGAGCCGTCTCGACCACATCGGGGTGCGGTGCTTCCCCGCCGAGGGCCGCGATGCGGGCGCGTTGCTCCTCGGGGGTGGCGTACTCGCCGTACTGCGGGCGCGGACGTTCCTGCTCGCTCATGACCGCCCCCGTCCGCCGCGTGCGCGGGCGTCCTGCTTGCCGGCGGCATCCGTCCGCAGCTCCTTCGGCAGGGAGAACATGAGGTCTTCCTCGGCCGTTCGGATCTCGTCGACGTCGGCGTAACCGGCATCCGCGAGACTGGAGAGCACCTGCTGCACGAGCACCTCGGGCACCGAAGCGCCGCTCGTGACCCCGACCGTCCGGACGCCGTCGAGCCACTCCTGGCGGATCTCATCGGCATAGTCGACGCGGTACGCGGCGCGAGCGCCGTACTCGAGCGCGACCTCGACGAGCCTCACGCTGTTCGAGGAGTTCGCCGACCCCACGACGATCACCAGGTCCGTTTCGGCGGCGATCTTCTTGATGGCGACCTGGCGGTTCTGGGTCGCGTAGCAGATGTCGTCCGACGGCGGGTCCTGCAGTTCGGGGAACCGCACGCGCAGCCGCCGAACGGTCTCCATCGTCTCGTCGACGGAGAGCGTGGTCTGCGAGAGCCAGACGACCCGCGACGGGTCGCGCACCTCGACGGTGTCTGCGTGTTCGGGCGACGTCACGATCGTGATGTGCTCGGGCGCCTCGCCGGCGGTCCCCTCGACCTCCTCGTGCCCCTCGTGGCCGATCAGCAGGATCTCGCGGTCGTCGCGCGCGAACCGCACGGCCTCACGGTGCACCTTGGTCACGAGCGGGCAGGTCGCGTCGATCGCCTGCAGCCCCCGATCGGACGCCGCCGAGAGCACCGCGGGAGACACCCCGTGCGCGCTGAAGACGACATGCGCGCCCTCGGGCACCGCGTCGACCTCGTCGACGAAGACGGCGCCGCGCTCCTCGAGCTCGCGCACGACGTGGATGTTGTGCACGATCTGCTTGCGCACGTAGACGGGCGCACCGAAGCGTTCCAGCGCCTTCTCGACCGCGACGACGGCGCGGTCTACTCCGGCGCAGTATCCTCGCGGAGCTGCCAGGAGCACCCGCTTGGCGGCGCCCACAGGGATATCCTGGAGACGGCCGTGACGCCCCGGCACGCGGGGAACGGGCAGCCGGACGGCGGGAGTGCTCACTCCTCGATTCTACGAGGCGCATCCTGCCAGCCGCTCGGAACCGGCCGTGAGGAGCCCCATGCCGTCGTTCGAGACCGCGCCCGATCAGACGCCGCCGCCGGATGCCGTTCATCCTCGCGATTCGTCGCCGCAGACGCCGACCTCGATCTCGCGGCTCAACGAGACCATCCGCGACTTCGTGCAGCGGTGGAACGCCGTGTGGGTCGAGGGCGAGATCACCTCCTGGAACCTCCGCGGCGGTCATGTCTTCGGCCGCCTGAAGGACGCCGAAGCGGATGCCGCGCTCTCGTTCCGCCTCTGGTCGAGCACCCTGCAGCGCCTCGGCTCGAGCCCGCAGGTCGGCGACCGCGTCGTCGCGTGCGTCAAGAGCGACTACTTCGTGAAGTCCGGCGACTTCTCGTTCACGGTGTCGGCCATGCGACCGACAGGTCTCGGCGATCAGCTCGTCCAGCTCGAGCGTCTACGCGCGAAGCTGCGGGCGGAAGGTCTGTTCGATCCGTCCCGCAAGCGGAGCCTGCCGTTCCTCCCCCACATGATCGGCCTGATCACGGGTGAGCGCAGCGACGCGGAACGCGACGTGCACCGCAACGCCGAGCTGCGCTGGCCGCACGTCGCCTTCCGCACGGTGCACGCGGCGGTGCAGGGCGATCGGTGCGTTCCCGAGACGATCGCGGCTCTGCGCACCCTCGACGCCGACCCGGAGGTCGATGTGATCGTCATCGCGCGCGGCGGCGGCGACCCGCAGACGCTCCTCGGTTTCAGCGACGAGAGGCTGCTGCGGGCCGTGGCCGCGGCGACGACGCCGGTGGTGTCGGCGATCGGCCACGAGAACGACCATCCGCTCCTCGACGACGTCGCCGACCTCCGCGCGTCGACACCGACGGATGCCGCCAAGCGGGTCGTGCCCGACGTCGTGGAGCAGCGCGCGCTTGTCGAGCAGCTGCGCAGCCGCGCCCGTACGCGCCTCACGCAGCGCGTCTCGCACGATCTCGCGCAGCTCGAGCAACTGCGATCGCGGCCGGTGCTGCGCAATCCGGAGTCGCTCATGACAACCCGCGCGCACGAACTGCACGTCCTCACGGCGCGCGGTCGAGACGTCGTGACGCGCCGCATGGATGCCGCGGGCCACGACATCGCCCGGCTCCGCGCCACACTCCGGGCGCTCTCGCCGGGCGCCACACTCGACCGTGGCTACGCCATCGCTCATCTCGATGCGGGAGTCATCATTCGAGACGCCGCGCAGGCCCCGGCGGGCTCGCGCGTCACCGTCACCGTCGGCCGCGGCGCGTTCGCGGCGCGCTCCGAAGGCGTCGTCGACGACGAGGCCGCGCCCGCTGAGGCGGCGGGCGCACCGGCGGACCCGTCCTAGAATGGCTGACATGACTCCGCCGGCCGAAGGGCTCTCCGCCGACGTCGAGACCCTCAGCTTCGAACAGGCGCGCGACGAGCTCGTGCGCGTCGTGGCCGAGCTCGAACAAGGTGCGCCGACTCTCGAGCAGTCGCTCGCCCTGTGGACGCGCGGCGAGCAGCTCGCCGCACGATGCGAGGAATGGCTGCTCGGCGCCAAGCGCCGGCTCGACGAAGCGCGCGCCACGCGCGCGGCCGACGCGTGATGTCCAAGGGGCCCCGCGTCGTCGCGGAGCTCGGCCGCCCCGAGACGCCCGACGAGACCGCCGCCCGCAAGGCGGCGTCGTCGCAGGTCTACCGCTCGAGCCAGAACGTGCGGAACCTGCTCGCCGCCCTCATCGTCACGGTGGCCGTCGTCGCGGTCATCGTGTTCGCCGTGCCGCGCGGCTCGGTCCCCGAACAGCCCGGCATCGACGTCGCCGCGGTCGCGACGGATGTCGGCTCCGGCATCGGTCGCCAGCTCGTGGCTCCCGAGGTGCCGGAAGCGTGGCGCGTGAACAAGGCGGAGCTCGCCGGCGACGACGTCCAGACCTGGGAGATCGTCTACGCGCCCGCCAGCGGATACGTCAACGTGCAGCAGGCGTTCGACGCCGATGCCGGCTGGGCGTCGCGGCAGGTCAGCGGCTCGCGCACGACGTCGACCGAGACCATCGACGGCGTGTCGTGGGAGGTCTTCGAGATCCCCGATCCCGCGCGCGCCGGGAACATCTCGTATGCCCTGACGACCCAGGCGGGAGCCGACACCATCCTCGTCTACGGCGGCGGGGCCATCGACGCCGAGACCGTGCGCACCGCTGCGCGCGGCCTCGCGACCCAGATCGTCGAACTGCAGGAGGAGACACCATGACGTCGACCGCGGCCGCTCCGGCATCCCCCACGCCCCAGGAAGCCTGGGACGAGATGCGCGCGGGAAACATCCGATTCGTCGAAGGCACTCCGCGCCACCCCCGGCAGGACGTCGAGCGCCGCCACGAGATCGCCGGCTCGCAGACTCCGCGCGCCGCGCTCTTCGGCTGCTCCGACTCGCGCCTCGCGGCCGAGATCATCTTCGACGAGGGCCTCGGCGACCTCTTCGTGATCCGCAACGCCGGTCAGGTCATCTCCGACTCGGTCGTCGGCAGCCTCGAGTACGCCGTCGCCGTGTTGAACGTGCCGCTGATCGTCGTCCTCGCGCACGACGCCTGCGGCGCGGTGCGTGCCGCGATCGACAGCACGGGCATCGACGCTCCCCCGCTGCCGCCGCTCATCTGGCGTCAGATCTCCCCCATCGTGCCCGCCGTGCGCCGCGTCCTGCGGGCAGGAGCCGACCACGGCGTCACCGCCGAGAACGTGGACGCCGAGGTCGTAGGCCGGGAGCACCTGCGCGACACGGTCGGTCAGCTGCTCCACGCGTCCGAGCTCATCAGCACCGCCGTCGCCGAGGGCCGACTGGCCATCATCGGAGCGAACTACCGCCTCGGCGAAGGCGCCGCTGAGGCTTCCATCATCCTCGGCGACGTCCACGACGACGCCGCATCCTGACGACATCCCACCGAGAGAGGAACAACGACGTGACCGACATCGAGTACCGCATCGAGCACGACACCATGGGAGAGGTCCGCGTCCCGAAGGACGCCCTCTACGCCGCGCAGACCCAGCGCGCGGTCGAGAACTTCCCGATCTCGGGCTCGGGGCTCGAGTCGAGCCAGATCGCCGCACTCGCGCGGATCAAGAAGGCCGCCGCGCTCGCCAACAAGGAGCTCGGCACGCTCGACCCCGCCGTCGCCGATGCGATCGCCGGAGCAGCCGATGAGGTCGTCACCGGGCGCTACGACGCGCACTTCCCCGTCGACACGTACCAGACCGGTTCCGGCACGTCGTCGAACATGAACATGAACGAGGTGCTGGCCACCCTCGCGACCCGCGCGCTCGGCAGCACGGTGCACCCGAACGACCACGTCAACGCGTCGCAGTCGTCGAACGACGTCTTCCCGACGTCGGTGCACATCGCCGTGACCCAGGCGCTCATCGACGACCTCATCCCCTCCCTCGACCACCTGGCGGTCGCCTTCGAGACGAAGGCCGACGAGTGGAAGGACGTCGTGAAGTCCGGTCGTACGCACCTCATGGATGCCACGCCCGTAACCCTCGGTCAGGAGTTCGGCGGCTACGCACGCCAGATGCGCCTCGGCATCGAGCGCGTCCAGGCCGTGCTGCCCCGCGTCGGCGAGGTCCCCCTCGGCGGCACCGCCGTCGGGACGGGCATCAACACGCCCCTCGGCTTCCCGCAGAAGGTCATCGAGCTGCTCGCGGCCGAGACCGAGCTTCCGATCACCGAGGCGAAGGACCACTTCGAGGCGCAGGCCAACCGAGACGGCCTCGTCGAGGCGTCCGGCGCCCTGCGCACGATCGCGGTATCGCTGACGAAGATCAACAACGACATCCGCTGGATGGGTTCGGGCCCGAACACCGGTCTCGGTGAGCTCCACATCCCCGACCTCCAGCCCGGCTCGTCCATCATGCCCGGCAAGGTCAACCCGGTCGTTCCCGAAGCCGTGCTGATGGTGTCGGCCCGGGTCATCGGCAACGACGCGACGGTCGCGTGGGCCGGGGCATCCGGCTCGTTCGAGCTGAACGTCGCCATCCCGGTGATGGGCACGGCGCTGCTCGAGTCGATCCGCCTGCTCTCGAACGCCGTGCGCGTGCTCGCCGACAAGACGGTGGCCGGTCTGCAGGCCAACGTCGAACGCGCCGCCGCGTTCGCAGGCATGTCGCCGTCGATCGTCACCCCGCTGAACAAGCTCATCGGGTACGAGGCCGCGGCGAAGATCGCCAAGCACTCCGTCGCCAAGGGCATCACGGTCCGCGAGGCCGTGATCGACCTCGGATACGTCGAGCGGGGCGAGCTGACCGAGGCGCAGCTCGACGAGAAGCTCGACCTGCTCTCGATGACGCACCCTGGTTGATAATCGGAGGGTGAACCCGTCGCGGTCGGAAGCCCGGCGCGCACGCATCCTGGGGATCGTCCTCGCGATCGTGTGCGCCGGCTTCGTCGTCGCCGCGATCGGCTCGCTGCTGGTGTTCCTGCTGCTCGGAGTCGAGCTCCCCTGGGCGGCTGTTCTGGTCTTCGCCGTGGCCGGCGCCGGCACTCTTGTGACGGTATGGCTCGTCGGCTGGCCGCTCCTGGCCACCCCGCCGCGCGAGGCGGCGGCTCAGGACGCCTTCGACGCGGCGGTCGAGGCCCAACGACGTCTGCTCGACGACGTGCGTCACGAGCTCAAGACACCGATCGCCATCGTGAGGGGGCACCTCGAACTCGTCGATGCCGATGACCCGGCGGATGTCGACGCCGTCCGCGAGATCTCGATCGGCGAACTCGACCGCATGACCCGCCTCATCGGTGACATCGATCTCTTGGCCTCGGTCGAGGGCGAGCGGTTCGCCCTCGACGAGGTCGACATCGAGAGCCTGACCCAGCGCGTGGTCGACCTCGTCACCGTCATCCCCGGGCACGATTGGGCCGTCGAATCGACGCAGCGCGGGATCATCCACGGCGACGCCGACCGCCTGCTCCAGGCATGGCTGCAGCTGGCCGACAACGCCGCCAAGCACACCCCGGTGGGAACCGCGATCGAGCTCGGCAGCGGCATTTACGCGGGCGCCTTCCACCTCTGGGTGCGCGACCACGGCCCCGGCATCCCGCCCGCGGCCCGGCATCGCATCTTCCGCAGATTCGATCGCGGCGGTCGCCGGCGGTCGGTCGGCGGCTCGGGTCTCGGCCTCGCCATCGTCGATGCGATCGCGAAGGGCCACGGCGGTTCGTGCACGGTCACGGAGACCGCGGGCGGCGGCGCTACCTTCACCATCACGATCCCGCTCCGCTCGGCCCGGCGCCTCCCCGCGCCGGTGCGGGCCGACGAGGTCGTCCTCCAGCGCAAGGAGATCGGATGACCCGCATCCTGCTCGTCGACGACGAGCCCCACATCATCGGCCTCCTGGAGCGTGCGGTACGCACCGCCGACATGGAGCCGCTCGTCGCCGAGGACGGTGAGACGGCGCTCGACCTGCTTGAGGGCGAGGAGGTCGACCTCGTCATCCTCGACGTCGGGCTTCCGGGAATCGATGGGTTCGAGGTGCTGCGCCGCCTCCGCGCGTCTGGATCGGCCGTGCCCGTCATCATGCTCACCGCTCGGAGCGGAACGAACGACACCGTCGAAGGGTTGGATGCGGGGGCGAGCGACTACGTGTCCAAGCCGTTCGTCGTCGCCGAACTCCTCGCCCGGGTACGCTCGCGGCTGCGCGAGAGCGCGGGCCCGACGACCGTGATCACCCGCGACGGCGTCAGCCTCGACATGCTGACCCGACGCGCGACCGTCGACGGTCGCGACATCGACCTCTCCGCACGAGAGTTCGCGCTCGCTGAGCAGTTCCTCCGCCATGCCGGCGAGGTGCTCAGCCGCGAGACACTGCTGAGCCGCGTCTGGGAGCTCGACTTCGACCCGGGGTCGAACGTCGTCGACGTCTACGTGCGCTACCTGCGGGGCAAGGTCGGCGCCTCGCGCATCGTCACGGTACGCGGCGAGGGGTACCGCTGGGATTGAGGTCGGCCCCGTTGTTCCGGAGGCCGACCTCATCCGGGATCAGCTGAGTTCGCCTGCCTCGAGCAGATCCGTCACGAGCGCCGCGATCGCCGACCGCTCCGAGCGCGTGAGCGTCACGTGGCCGAACAGGTCGTGGCCCTTGAGCGTCTCGATCACGGAGGCGATGCCGTCGTGCCGGCCGACCCGCAGGTTGTCGCGCTGGCCGACGTCGTGGGTGAGGACGACGCGGGAGTTCTGACCGATGCGGCTGAGGACCGTCAGCAGCACGTTGCGCTCGAGCGACTGGGCCTCGTCGACGATGACGAAGGCATC
This sequence comes from Microbacterium sp. SMR1, assembly GCF_003289625.1. Lineage (GTDB taxonomy): Bacteria > Actinomycetota > Actinomycetes > Actinomycetales > Microbacteriaceae > Microbacterium > Microbacterium plantarum. The sequence goes on along the minus strand of NZ_QMBN01000005.1, from coordinate 129,037 downwards.
GTGCAACGAGCGACCGCGGATGTGCGTCAGCGGCAGCACCTCGAGCAGCCCGCGCGCGATGATCTCCTCGACCACGTTGCCCGACACGACCGAGCCCAGAGTGTCGAAGATGGCCTGACCCCAGGGGTTCATCTTCTCCTGGGCGTCGCCGGGAAGGTACCCGAGCTCCTGTCCGCCGACGGCGAAGAGCGGGCGGAAGACGATGATCTTGCGCTGCTGCTGCCGTTCGAGCACCGACTCGAGGGCAGCGCACAGCGCGAGCGCGGACTTTCCCGTGCCCGCGCGACCGCCGAGCGAGACGATGCCGACATCCGGGTCGAGCAGGAGGTCGATCGCGATCCGCTGCTCCGCCGAGCGTCCGTGCAGTCCGAACACGTCACGATCGCCCCGCACGAGGCGGAACGAGCCCGGCCCCGTCACGCGCCCGAGGGCAGACCCCCGCTCGGAGTGGATGACCAGCCCGGTGTTGACCGGGACGCCGCGCACCTCGTCACTCGTGGCGACCTCGCTCTCGTAGAGATCGCTCATCTCATCGCCGGAGAGGTCGATGTTCGCGATGCCGGTCCATCCGGAGTCCACGGCCTGCTCGGCGAGGTACTCCTCCGCGCTGATGCCCAGCGAAGCCGCCTTGACCCGCATCGGCAGGTCTTTCGAGACGACCGTGACCGGCTGCCCCTCCTGAGCGAGGTGCATCGCGACGGCGAGGATGCGCGTGTCGTTGTCACCCAGCCGCATCCCGGCGGGGAGCACCGAGGGGTCGGTGTTCGTCAGCTCCACCCGCAGGGTGCCGCCCTCGCCGACGGGAACGGGGAAGTCGAGCCGACCGTGCTCGACCCGCAGGTCGTCGAGGTGGCGCAGCGCCTGGCGGGCGAAATAGCCGATCTCGGGATCGTGCCGCTTGCCCTCGAGCTCGGTGACGACCACGACGGGGACGACGACCGAGTGCTCGGCGAAGCGGAACAATGCTCGCGGATCACTCAGCAGGACCGACGTGTCCAGCACGTAGGTGCGCAGCTCCTGGTCGAGCTCGTCACCTCCGCCGTGGATGACGCGACGCTGCTGCTCTGTTGCTCGTGCGGCCACAACCCACTCCCCGCCTCGGGTGTCTCACCCGATTCACACGAGTCGACCAGGGGTCACGAGTCGTGAGAAGGCCGACTCGAACGGGCGCCGTGCCCGTTGCGATGACAGTACGACGGGCGACCGGCAGCCCGCCAGCGCGACACGCCCGCGAAGGTTTCGCCAACGTGAACTCTGCGTGCCGTGCTTGGCGCGTCAGCCGCCGAAGCGGCGGTCGCGCGTCGCGAAGTCGCGAATCGCGCGCAGGAAGTCCACTTCACGCAGGTCGGGTCCGAGCGCCTCGACGAAGTAGAACTCGCTGTGCGCCGATTGCCAGAGCAAGAAGTCGCTGAGGCGCTGCTCGCCGGAGGTGCGGATGACGAGATCGGGGTCGGCCTGGCCACCGGTGTAGAGGTGCTCGCCGATCTGCTCGGGCGTCAGACTCTCCGCGAGCTCCTCCATAGATCCGCCGCGCTCGTGGTGGCTCGTGATGATGCTCCGCACCGCATCCACGATCTCGCCCCGCCCGCCGTAACCCACGGCGAGGTTGACGTGCAGACCGGTGTTCTCGCGCGTGCGGTCCTCCGCCTTGGCGAGCACGCGGGCGAGATCCTCGGGCAGCTGGCCCGCGCGGCCCACGTGCTGCACGCGCCACCCCGGCTCGCTCGAGAGCGTCTCGGCCAGCTCGGCGATGATCTCGAGCAGGTCGGCGAGTTCGCGCGAGTCGCGCTTGGCGAGGTTGTCGTGCGAGAGCAGATAGAGCGAGACGACGCGGATGCCGAGCTCGTCGCACCAGCGTAGGAACTCGTGCATCTTCGCGGCTCCGGCGCGGTGGCCCTCGGCGGGCGTGGGGTAACCCGCCTGGCGCGCCCACCGACGGTTGCCGTCGATCATCATCGCGACGTGATGCGGAACGGTCTCCGGCGTCAGGTGCCGGCGCAGCCGGGACGCATACAGGCGATAGAGGGGTCCTCGTCCGCGGTTCGCAGCCACTCCCCTACGTTACTCCTCGCCCTCATGTGAACGCTGGCATATGCCAGAGCGTACGCTCGTGTTGTGACCCGACCCGCACCCGATGAGGGCGTCGAGATGCCCCAGCTTCCCCTATTGGACGCCGCTGCCGTCAGCGCTCAGGTCGAGCTGCGCCCGTCGTGGCGGGGCTGGATCCACGCGGCGACCTTCCCCGTCGCGATCGCCGCAGGCATCGTTCTGATCGTGCTCGCACAGGGTGCGCCGGCCAAGTGGGCGAGCGCCGTGTTCATGACCACCTCGCTGCTGCTGTTCGGCAACTCCGCGCTCTACCACCGGTTCGACTGGAAGACGCGCACCAAGGCGATCCTCAAGCGGATCGACCACGCGAACATCCTTCTCCTGATCGCCGGAACGTACACGCCGCTGGCGGTGCTGGCCCTTCCCACCGAGCAGACGGTGCTGCTGCTGTCGCTGGTGTGGGGCGGAGCAATCGCGGGCATCTTCTTCCGCGTGTTCTGGATACACGCACCGCGCTGGCTCTATGTCGCGCTCTATCTCGCGCTGGGCTGGGCCGCGGTGATGTACATCGTTCCGCTGTTCCAGGCCAACGCCGCCATGATGATCCTGGTGATCATCGGCGGCCTGCTCTACAGCGGCGGCGCGGTGGTCTACGCGCTGAAGAAGCCGAACCCGTGGCCGGGCCACTTCGGCTTCCACGAGATCTTCCACGTCTGCACGGTCCTGGCATTCCTCTGCCACTGGACGGCGTGCCTCCTCATCGCGCTCGAGCCCGCGTATCACGCGGGCTGAGGTCGCGGAGGGGCGAGGCCGACGGCCCCGTAGGTCAGCGCGTGTCGGCGTCCCGTTCGCCGCGAGCTGCGGCATCCTCTTCGTCGAGCTGCTCGCGCACCTCGGCACGGTATCGGCCCCGACGTACCCGTCGCAGCATGTCGAGCAGGAGGAGCACGACGGCGATCGTCAGGATCACGATCGCTCCGAAGCCCCACGGGCCAGGCGTGACCGACGTGGGGTCAACCGTGATCTCGGGGAGCGGTGTCGCCGCCGACGTGAGCCACAGGAGGGAGTTCATGGTTCCTCGATCTGCGCGAGAAGCGCTTAGCCTGGAACCACCAGCCTAATCCCGTCAGAACCACCCCGGAGACCGTCATCATGACCACGCAGCTCAAGCTCGACCAGCGCTACGGTCGGACGCGTGAGAAGCGGTCCCGGCGGATTCTGATCGGTGCCGCCGCGGTGGTGGGGGCAAGCGTTCTCGGACTCGTGGCCTGGACGACCGTGACCGGCGCCATCGACTCCGTCGACACCGACGCGACCGGATTCCAGGTGATCGACGAGCACTCGGTGGTCGTCTCGTTCCAGGTCAGCGGCGCGCGGGACAAGCCGCTCGCGTGCGCCCTCGAGGCCCAGGACACCGAGCACGGCGTCGTCGGGTGGCGGGTCGTCGAGTATCCGGCCGCTGACGGTGTCTCACGAGCGTTCACCGAGACCATCCCGACCGTGGCGCTGGCGACCAATGGTTTGGTGACCTCTTGCTGGATCCCGTAGTCTAGGCATTTCTTGCGCGCCCCGGTCGGATGCCGGGGCGTTCGCCATAGGCGGCTGTGCGCCGCGCCAGTCCAAGGAGATCACATGTCGAACGACGCTCCCGTCACCTTCCTCACGCAGGACGCCTACGACCGTCTCGTCGCGGAGCTCGAACACCTCTCGACGACGGGCCGCGAGGAGATCGCCAAGCGCATCGAGGCCGCGCGCGAGGAGGGCGACCTGAAGGAGAACGGCGGCTACCACGCCGCGAAGGATGAGCAGGGCAAGCAGGAGGCGCGCATCCGCACGCTGCAGCAGCTGCTCAAGGACGCGACCGTCGGAGAGGCTCCCGAATCCGACGGCACCGTGCTCTCGGGCACCGTCGTCACCGCGCTCGTCGCCGGCGGCGAGGAGGTCTTCCTCCTCGGCAGCCGGGAGATCGCGGCCGGCTCAGAGCTCGATGTCTACAGCGAGGCGTCACCGCTCGGCGAGGCCATCCTCGGCCTCAAGGAGGGCGACAAGACCTCGTACACCGCGCCGAACGGGCGCGACATCTCCGTCGAGATCGTCAAGGTCGAGACCTACTCGGGCCAGTGACCCGCGAGCTTCGCGCCGGCGTCTGTCAATCGGCGACGACCGTCGGCGCGAAGCCGGCATCCTCGAGGATCGCGATGACCTGAGCGCGGTGCTCCTCGCCCCGCGTCTCGACGCTCAGCTGGAGGATCACCTCGCTGATCTGCAGCCCCTGCCCGTGGCGGGTGTGCAGCACCTCGATGACGTTCGCGCCCGCGACCGACAGGAGCTCCGAGACGCGAGCCAGCTGGCCGGGGCGATCGGGAAGCGGGATTTGCAGCGTCATGTACCGACCGGATGCTGCGAGGCCGTGGGCGACGACGCGCTGCAGCAGCAGAGGGTCGATGTTGCCGCCCGAGAGCACCGCGACCGTTGGGCCCGACGCCCTCACCTTGCCCGCGAGGATGGCTGCGACACCCACTGCGCCGGCGGGCTCGACGACCTGCTTCGCGCGCTCGAGCAGCACCAGAAGCGCACGGGCGATGTCGTCGTCCGAGACCGTGACGACCTCGTCGACGAGCTCGCGGATGACCGCGAACGTCTCGTCGCCCGGGCGGGCGACCGCGATGCCGTCTGCGATCGTCGGGGTCGTCTCGACCGCGAGCGGCATCCCTGCAGCCAGCGACGATGGATACGCAGCCGCGTTCTCCGCCTGCACCCCGATCACGCGCACGCGGCGCCCCTCGGCGGCGGCGCGGCCCTTCACTGCGGCGGCGACGCCGGCGATGAGACCGCCTCCCCCGATCGGGATCAGGAGTGTTTCGATGTCGGGCACCTGGTCGACGAGCTCGAGTCCGAGAGTCCCCTGGCCCGTGATGACGTCGGGGTGGTCGAACGGATGGATCAGCACGGCACCGGTGCGCTCGGCGAATTCGGCGGCCAGGCGCAGGGGCGTCTCGACCGTCGCGCCCTCGAGCACGACATCGGCGCCGTAACCGCGGGTGGCGAGGAGCTTGGGGACGGGGACGCCGAGCGGCATGAAGATCGTCGCCCGGATGCCGAGCTTCTGCGCTGCGAGCGCGACGCCCTGGGCGTGGTTGCCGGCCGACGCCGCGACGACGCCGCGCGCGCGTTCTTCCTCGGTGAGGCGGGAGAGGCGGTAGGTCGCTCCGCGGATCTTGAACGAGCCGGTGCGCTGCAGGTTCTCGAGCTTCAGGTGCACGGGCACGCCCAGGAGATCCGAGAGGTGCTCGGAGTACTCCATCGGCGTGCGGGTGACGACGCCGTCGAGCACGGCCGCTGCGGCGTCGAGGTCGGCCGGAGTGGGTCCGGTCATGCGTTCTTCCTCCGGTCTCGGGGCACGGTGCTCCAGATCATCTCATCGGGCCGCGGGGCGACCCCGGTCTCCCACGAACGTCGCGACACGTAGAGCACGACGACGTTGACGAATGCGGCCAGCGGAACCGCGAACAGGGCCCCGGGAATGCCGGCGATCATCGCACCGCCGGCGACGACGATGACGACGGCGAGCGGGTGGACTTTCACCGCCGAGCCCATGAGGAGCGGCTGCAGGATGTGCCCCTCGAGCTGCTGCACGCCGAGCACGATGACGAGCATCCACAGCGCGATCCAGGGGCCGTTGTAGACGAGCGCGAGGAAGACGGCGAGGGCGCCCGTGACCACGGCCCCCACGAAGGGGATGAAGGCACCGAGGAACACGAGCACAGCGATGGGGGCCGCGAGCGGCACGCCGAGGAAGAGGGCGCCCAGACCGATACCGGTCGCGTCGATCGTCGCGACGAGCAGCTGGGTGCGCGCGTAGGTCACGACGGTGCGCCACCCCGTCCGGCCGGCGCCGTCGACCGCCGGACGAGCCTGACGGGGAAAGAGCCGGACGACCCAACGCCAGATGCGCCCGCCGTCGGCGAGGATGCACAGCAGGATGAAGAGCACGAGCAGCGCTCCGGTCGCGACGTGCCCCACGGTGGAGCCGATGGCGAGCGCGCCCGACCACAGAAGTGACGCCTGCTGTTCGAGGAAGCCCCAGCCCTGCTGGAGCAGACCGTCGATCTCCGTCGAAGTGAGATGGAGCGGACCGTCGATGAGGTACTGACGAAGTTGGCCGACGGCTTCGACCGTTCTCGCCTGAACCGAAGACCACTGCCGGCTGATCTGCCAGATCGCGAGCCAGAGGAGGCCCGAGATGACGGCGATGGTCGCGAGCACACTCACCACGATCGCCGCCCAGCGCGGCACACGGTGCTCCAGCATCCAGAGCAGACCCGGCCAGAGCAGTGCCGCGATCAGGATCGCGATGAGCAGCGGGATGACGAGCAGCTTGAGCTGGATGATGATCCAGATGGCCACTCCCGCGGCGGCAGCGACCACGAGCAGCCGCCAGGAGTACGCCGTGGCCAAACGCAGGCCCCGGGGAATTCCCGTCGACGTCTCGGTGGCAACGGTTCGGGTGCGCAGGGCGTCGAAGAAGGACCGCCCGACCTTGTCGTCGCTCATCCGGCCAGTCTAAGACTGCGCCGCGGGCGCGTCCGACCGCCGGGGGCGGTCTCAGAGCGTGCGCTCAGAACTGCACGCGCGGCGGCTCCGCGATCGCCGCGCCGTTCTGAACCTCGAAGAACTCTCGTTCGGAGAACCCGAGGCTGCGCGCGAAGAGGTTGTTGGGGAACACCTTGATCTTCGTGTTCAGTTCTCGCACGCCGCCGTTGTAGAAGCGACGCGACGCCTGGATCTTGTCCTCGGTGTCGACGATCGCCTGCTGCAGCTGCAGGAAGTTCTGGCTCGCCTGGAGCTGTGGATACGCCTCGGCGACCGCGAACAGCGACTTCAACGCCTGCTGGACGTGCCCCTCGGCCACTCCTGCCTCAGCCGGCCCGTTCGCAGACAGGATCTCGGCACGAGCGCGGGTGACGTTCTCGAAGACCGCCTTCTCGTGCGCGGCATAGCCGCGCACCGTGTCGATGAGGTTCGGGAGAAGGTCCGCGCGCCGCTTCAGTTGCACGGTGATGTCGCTCCAGGCCTCGTCGACGCGGACGTTCAACGCCACGAGCGAGTTGTAGGTCGCCCACAGGTAGATGCCGATCACGGCAAGCAGTGCGACGATGACGATGACCGGGATCAGCCACTCCATTGCATGTCCCCCTTCTCCGCGACCAGTCTAACCAGGGCGTATCCGGCCGAACCGGCCACGCACGCGAACTCGCAGGTCTTACCCACCCGGGGCGAGCCGGGACAGGAGCACGGCGAGTTGAGACCGTTCGCTCTCGGTGAGCGGCGCGAGCACCGCACGCTCGGTCTCCAGATGGTCCGGGAGGACGCGCTCGACCACCTGGAGCCCCTTCGGGGTCAGGCGCACGATCTTCCCCCGTCCGTCCGCGGGGTCAGGATGGCGGCTGACGTAGCCCAGGCCCTCGAGCCGGTTCAGCCGCTGGGCGACGGCGCTCGAGGTGATCATGGCATCCGCCGCGAGCTCAGCGGGCGTCAGCTCATAGGGCTTCCCCTGCCGGGTGAGCGTCGCAAGCACATCGAAGGTCGCCGCGTCGATACCGTGACGCGCGAACGTGGCCGCGAGGCGCGCATCGACGGCGGCCGCCGCCCGCCCGAGGCGCCCGATCACCGCCATCGGGGTCACGTCGAGGCCGGGCCTCTCACGCGCCCACTGTTCCAGAATCCGATCCACGCGGTCCATGCTCTCGATCCTACTGGCTAAGCACTGAGCTATATTGACTAAGTGCTTAGCAATCGGATCGCATTCGTTCCCCTGACCGCCATCGCGCCCCTGGTCTGGGGAACCACGTACCTGACCACGACGACGTTCCTTCCGCCGGGGCATCCGCTGCTCGTCGCGACCGTGCGCGCGCTGCCGGCCGGGCTGATCCTGCTCCTCGTGGCCCGGCGGCTGCCAACCGGGTCGTGGTGGTGGCGCGCCTGGATCCTCGGCGCCCTCAACTTCACGGTTTTCTTCGGGTGCCTCTTCGTCGCCGCCGACCGGCTACCCGGCGGCGTCGCCGCCGTCGTCGGCGGGATCCAGCCGCTCATCGTCGCGATGCTCGGCTGGTGGATCCTCTTCGAGCGGCTGACCGTGCTGACGTCGATCGCCGGAGTCGCCGGTGTCATCGGCGTCGGGATGATCGTCGCGCCCGGAGGCGCCGACCTCGACCCGATCGGTATCGCCGCGGCGCTCGGCGGCGCAGTCTCGATGGCCGTCGGCACAGTCCTGACGAAGCGCTGGGGCGCGGGGCAGCCGCCGCTCACGATCACAGCGTGGCAGCTCGTCACGGGCGGGATCCTGCTCGCGGTGCTCACGGCGTTCCTCGAGCCGCTGCCGGACGCGCTTCCCACCGCGCCCGAACTCGGGGCCTGCGCGTACCTCACGCTCATCGGCACGGCGCTCGCCTACGTGCTGTGGTTCCGCGGCGTGCGGGCGCTGCCGACGCGCCTTCCGGCGTTCCTGGGGCTGTTGAGCCCCGTCGTGGCGGTCCTGCTCGGGCTGCTCGTCGCCGGCGAGACGCTGAGCGCCCTCCAAACCGCCGGCCTCGTCACGGTGCTCGCGTCGGTGACCGCCGCCGTCGCACAGCGGGGCCCGAAGATCCCCGACGTACCCCCGGTGGGACTCGAACCCACACTGAAGCGATTTTAAGTCGCCTGCCTCTGCCATTGGGCTACGGGGGCCCGGTCCCACGTTACCGGCCCCCGGGTGGCCGCTCGGGCCCAGGGGTGACCCTTCACCTGGCAGCACACGCCCACTCGCACCCCACGAAGCGGCGCAACCTGCCAACTGAGCGCACTGCGCAGAAACGACGAGGCCCCCGTCACCGTGCGGTGCGGGGGCCTCGTCGTGACGGGAGAAATCAGTTCGCGTCGACCTTGTTGTCCTTCTCGGCGGGAGCGACCGCTGCGGCGCCCTCGTCCTTCGCGACGCTCTTCGGGTCGATCGGCGGCTGCGGGTTCTCCGCGGCCGGCTGAGCGGGACGCGGACGCGCGGCGAACTCCTCGAACGCGGCGCGCGGGGTGAGCGTGCCCTGGAGCGCGACGTTGTCGCGGCCGAGCCAGAAGTTCATCCACCAGTCGCCGACGACGCGCCACTTGCGCTCCCACGACGGCATCGCGAGGCCGTGGTAGCCGCGGTGCGCGACCCAGGCGAAGAAGCCCTTGATCGCGATCTTGCCGGACTGGAAGACACCGTTGCCGAGGCCGAGACCGGCGACTGCGCCGAGGTTCTTGTGGAAGTACTCGCGAGGCGTCTCACCGCGGAGAACCGCGACGAGGTTCTTCGCGAGCAGCTTTGCCTGGCGTACGGCGTGCTGCGCATTGGGCACGCAGTACCCGCCCACGCCGCCGCCGGTGAGGTCGGGAACGGCCGAGATGTCACCGGCAGCCCAGGCGCCCTCGACGATCTCCTCGGGCGTCCCGACGCGCAGGTCGGCGCGCGTGCGGATGCGGCCGCGCTCCTCGACGGGAAGGTCGCTGCCGCGGACGACCGTCGGGTTCGCCATGACGCCGGCGGTCCAGATGATGACGTCGGTGGGAATGACCTCACCCGTCGACAGCGCGACGTTGCCGCCCTCGGCGCCCTGCACCTGCGTGTCGAGGTGCACGTTGGCACCCTTCTTCGCGAGGTCCTTGAGGACCCACTGGCTGGTCTCGAGGGAGACCTCGGGCATGATGCGGCCCATCGCCTCGATGAGGTGGAAGTGCGTGTCCTCGAAACGGAGCTGGGGGTAGCTCTTGAGAAGCGACGACGCCATCGCGCGCAGCTCGGCGAACACCTCGATGCCCGCGAAGCCGCCGCCGACCACGACGACGGTCAGCAGGCGGTCGCGCTCGGGACCGGCGGGCAGGTTCGCGGCGCGGTCGAAGTTCGTGAGGATGCGGTCGCGGATGGCCATGGCCTCTTCGACCGTCTTCAGGCCGATCGCGTTGTCCGCGATGCCCGGGATCGGGAACGTGCGCGAGACAGCACCGGCGGTCACGACGATCTGGTCGTAACGGTGCTCCCACGGCTCGCCCTGAGCGGGGGTGATCGTGGCGACCTTGTTCGCGTGGTCGATCTTCGTGACCTTCGCGTTGACGACGTTCGTGCGCTTGAGATGACGACGGAGGCCGACGACGACGTGGCGGCCTTCGATCTCACCGGCCGCGACCTCGGGGAGGAACGGCTGGTAGGTCATGTACGGCAGCGGGTCGACGATGGTGACCTCGGCCTCACCCTTGCGGAGGTGCTTCTCGAGCTTCCACGCAGTGTAGAAGCCGGCGTAGCCGCCACCGACGACGAGGATCTGGGGCACAGATGTGGACACGTTCGGAAGAACTCCTTGATCGGGGGCTCGGCTAGCGCGACGCGCGGGCCGATCGGATGCGCCGGACAGCAGCAGTGACGCCGAGCGCCACCAGTATAGCGGCGATGGTCACACCCACGAGCGGGACGGTCCCGTACAGGAGCGTGTTCAGGCTCGGCAGCAGCGGCGAACCGGCCTCGGACGGCGGATCCGCGGCCGGGAGCTCCGGAAGCGCGACCGGCGATGTCGAGGGTTGCGGCGCCGGCGCCTGCTCTGCCCGACGGTAGATGCGCACCCACTCGGCGAGATCACCCATCGGGTTCTCCGAAACCGCCGGAACGGCGGTGTTCACCGCGGCAGCGGCATCCAACAGTCCGTAGCCGTAGAGCGGGTCGGGCTTCGCCGAGACGCCGGGCACCGCGCGCGCGGTCTTGATGATGCGGTTGATGACGTTGTTCGCGTCGAGCCCGGGGTGCGCCGAGCGCACCAGGGCCGCGACGCCCGCGACGATGGGGGCTGCGCCACTGGTGCCGTCCCATACGACGATGCGTCCGTCGGCGGAAACCCCGAGCAGTCCCTCACTCGGCGCGGAGATGCCGATCGTGATGCCCTGCGTCGAGGCCTCCTGGCTCGCGACCCCGCCTCGGTCGACGCCGCCCACCGTGAGCACACCCGGAATCGTCGCCGGCGCTCCGACGCGGTCGGTTCCGGTCCCCCGGTTGCCCGCGGCCACGACGACCACGACGTCGTGGTCGTAGGCGTACTGGAAGGCCGTGTCCCACGACGGATCCCATTCGAGCAGGTTCGTCGTGAACGACAGGTTGATGATGTCGGCCCCGTGATCGACGGCCCACGTCATGGCATCGGCGACCTGCGTGGCGAACGGGATGTCGGAGCTGCCGCCGAAGCCGATCGAGAGCGACAGCAGCTTCGCCTCGGGAGCCACGCCGATCATCCCGGTGTCCGGGCCGGTGCCGCGGGATGCCGCGAGCGAGGCGACCCAGCTGCCGTGGTCGCGGTCGTCGCCTCCCACAGGAGTGCGGCCGTCGGCGCTGCCCGAGCCCGAGAAGTCCGCTCCGGCGGTGACCGCCCCCTCGAACTCGGCCGGTCCGCGTCCGATGCCGGTGTCGATGACCGCGATCGTCGTACCTGCACCGCGCGTGGTCTGCCACGCCGTGCGGATGCCGTAGTCGTCGAGCCAGTACTCCGCCTGACGCGCGGGGTCTGTCGGAGGCACCACCGCACCGGCCGTCGCCGTGGTGACGACGAGCACGCCGACGACGGCCGCGCGCAGAAGCCGCCCGACGCGCCGCGTCACGCGGCCACCCGGGGGTTCGCGCACGTGCACCGCTCGGGCGACCAGGTGGATCGCTCCAGCGCGAGGTCGCCGATGGGGTTGACCCCCGGCCCCGCCGCGAGGGCGTGGGCTGCGACGGCATGCAGGCACTTGACGCGCGTCGGCATGCCCCCGGCGGAGATCCCCGCGATCTCTTCGACCTCACCGTACGTGGTGCGGTCGGCGAGGTACTTCTCGTGGGCACGCTGATAGGCCGCGGCGATGTCGGAGTCGTCGGCCAGCAGGTCGGAGAGCTCGCGCATGACGTGGGTCGCCTCGAGGGCCGACATCGCGGCGGTGGCACCGGGGTGGGTCAGGTAGTAGAACGTCGGGAACGGCGTGCCATCGGGCAGCCGCGGCTCCGTCGACACGACCGTCGGGTTGCCGCACACGCAACGCGCCGCGATCCCCACCACGCCGCGCATCGGGCGTCCCAGCTGCTCGCGCATGACCTCGAGGTCGGCGTCGGTCGCGGGCGTCAGAGCGGGAGCAGTCACTCTGACAGGCTACCGTCCGCCGCTGGCCGACTCCTGGGGCGGCACGGCAGCGGTCCTCAGGGGCCGGTGGCTGCCGTTCGAGCGGATCCGCTGGTCACGACCGAGCGCACGAACTGCGACATCCAGTCGGTGCGGGTGCGTTCGACGTCGCTCGAGACTGCGGCCGGATCATCGGGCAGGGCGGATGCCGGCAGATCGTCGTCGATGAGGTAGACGACCTCGCCGGGACGGACGTAGTACAGGCGCTCGCGCGCCTGCGTCATGATGAAGGCCGGATCACGCCACTGCTCGCGCTCCGCGGAGAGGGCGTCGACCTCTTCCTGGCTGACGCGGACCGATTCCTCCAGCGCTGCGATCTGAGCGCGCTGATCGAGGTAGGTGCTGACCGAGGGGACGAGCACGCACGCGGCCAGCACGACGAGCCCGAGCATGATGAAGGCGAAGCCCGACACGCGGATGCCGCCCATCCACTCGCGGACGTCCACCCGCCGCCGGGAACGAGGAGAGGGAGCCGTCGTCTTGACCACGGCTCCCCCTCTCGTCACGTTTCAGCGCAGATCAGCCCTGGAATCGCGGGAACGCAGCGCGGCCGATGAACTCCGCGGCGTCACCCAGCTCCTCCTCGATGCGCAGAAGCTGATTGTACTTCGCCACACGCTCCGATCGCGCGGGCGCGCCGCTCTTGATCTGACCGGCGTTGACCGCCACGGACAGGTCGGCGATGGTCGTGTCCTCGGTCTCACCCGAACGGTGCGAGAGCATCGTCGTGTAGCCCGCACGGTGAGCGACCGCGATCGCGTCGAGCGTCTCGGACAGCGTGCCGATCTGGTTGACCTTCACGAGCAGCGAGTTGGCGGCCTTGCGGCGGATGCCGTCGGCCAGGCGCGCCGGGTTGGTGACGAAGAGGTCGTCGCCGACCAGCTGCACCTTGTCGCCGAGCTTCTCGGTGAGGGCGGTCCAGTTGTCCCAGTCGTCCTCGGCGAGGGCGTCCTCGATCGTGACGATCGGGAAGTCGTTGACGAGCTGCACGTAGTAGTCCGTCAGCTGCTCGGCGTTCCAGTCCTTGTTGTCGAGGCGGTAGACGCCGTCGTTGAAGAACTCGGTCGCCGCGACATCGAGGCCGAGGGCGATCTCGGAGCCGGGCTTGAAACCGGCCTTCTCGATCGCCTTGACGAGGAACTCGAGGCCCTCGCGGTTGCTGGGCAGGTCGGGCGCGAAGCCGCCCTCGTCGCCGAGACCGGTGGCGTAGCCGGCGGCCTTCAGCTCGCCCTTGAGGACGTGGTAGACCTCGGTACCCCAGCGCAGCGACTCGCTGAAGGTCTCGGCGCCGATCGGCGCGAGGAAGAACTCCTGCATGTCGATGCCGTTGTCGGCGTGCTCGCCGCCGTTGATGACGTTGAACAGCGGCACGGGCAGGACGTGCGCGTTCGGGCCACCGAGGTAGCGGAACAGCGGCAGGTCGGCCGAATCGGCGGCCGCCTTGGCCACGGCGAGCGAGACGCCGAGGATGGCGTTCGCGCCGGTGCGCGACTTGTTCTCGGTGCCGTCGGTCTCGATGAGGATCTCGTCGATGATGCGCTGCTCGCTCGCGTCGACGCCCTCGATGGCGGGGCCGAGCTCGTCGATGACGGCGGTGACGGCCTTGAGCACGCCCTTGCCGCCGTAGCGGCTCTTGTCGCCGTCGCGGAGCTCGTACGCCTCGAACGCGCCGGTGGATGCGCCGGAGGGGACGGCCGCGCGCTGGACGATGCCGTCGTCGAGGAGCACCTCCACTTCGACGGTCGGGTTGCCACGCGAATCCAGAATCTCGCGTGCGCCTACAGCCTCGATCAGTGCCACAGGGGTACTCCTTGCTTGTGGAGGGTGAGTCGTGGAGCGTCGTCGGTCCACTCTGAGTCTAGTGATGACCGGAGCCGCCGCCACCGGGTCTGCCGGGACTATGACGCGGGGTCGACCCGCAGTGCGATCGCGAGCCCGTCCCAACCCTTGAGATCGAGCGTCTGCAGCGCGGTCGCCTCGAAGCGCGGATCACGGGCGAGCATCTCGAGTCCTCGGCGGGTGCCGGCCACCTGCTCGTCCTCCGTCGCCGGGTCGCTGACGCGGCCCGCACGCACGACGTTGTCGACGACGACGATCGCGCCGGGCCGGGTCAGCCGCGCGGCGTGATCGAGGTAGATCGTGTTGGATTCCTTGTCGGCGTCGATGAAGACCAGATCGAACTCCTCGTCGACGTCGGGGAGCACGTCCGCGCCGCGTCCGACGCGCACCTCGACGCGGTCGTCGACGCCGGCGCGCGCGATGCTCGCTCGGGCGACCTCCGCGTTCCGGGGCTCGGCCTCGATGGTCAGCAGCCGTCCGTCCGCCGGCAGGACGCGCGCCATCGCGATCGTCGAGAAGCCGCCGAGCGTGCCGATCTCGAGGACCCGGCGAACGCCACCGATCCGGATGAGCAGCTGCAGGAGCTTGGCACTGAGCGGTGAGACCTCGATGGCGGGAAGCCCGGCCTCGCGTTGATCGGTGAGGGCGGCATCCAGATCCGGATCGGGCGTCACGAGAGTCGCCGTCAGGTACGCGTCGGTACGCCGCCAGCTGTCGGGAGTGGGGTCGGTCGTCATGCTCTCAGCCAACCGCACGGCGTCCGCGCGCGCCAGCATCCGCTCCGTCATCACCTCGTCGAGGGCGGCGGCGACCGCCGGGAGCAGCGCGTCAGCGGTGCGCCGGTACCCGAGTGCGCTCGGGTGGAATCGGTCGAGGGAGAACATCTCGTCCGGATTGTCGACGAACACCGGTCCCACAGCGCGGCGGAGTGAGACGACCCGCGCGCCGGCTGCCCGCGCCGCGGTCTCCTGAGCCTGCGCGAGCGCCCGCGACGCGCGCGATGCGAAGCTCCGCAGCGGCTGCGGGACCGGTCGGAGGGCCCCGAGGTCCGGACAGGTGCCCACCACGACCGCACACCCCCGAGCGCGCAACGTCTCGACGGCGTCGGCGAGGCTGCGAGCCGCGTCAGCGGCGGGGATGCGGTGCGTGACGTCGTTGCCGCCGACCACGATCACCGCGACATCGGCTGCGGCATCGTCGCCGAGGGCTGCGATCTGGTCCGGCAGCGTCGATGACTCCGCGCCCACGACGGCGCCGGTCCGGAGCCGCACGGGGCGGCGCGCCCGCTTCGCCAGTCCGCGCGCGAGCCGTCCGCCGAGAGTGTCTTTCCGACGCTCGGCCCCGAGGCCCGCGGCGAGCGAGTCGCCGAGCATGACCAGACGCACCGGCTCGCCCGCATAGGAGCGGCGCCACAGCCGGTCGGCGTCGAGGGCGAACTCACCCAGGGGCTTGCCGATCCGCTCCCGCGCGAGCGCGGCCTGCCGCGCCAGCACGACGCCCGAGGCGAGCGCGACTGCTCCAGCCGAGAGAACGGCGCCGCCGACGGCCGCGGCGATGCGCACGACAGGTGTGGTCATGACGCCAGCACAACACCGTCGAGTGAACGGGCGCGGAAGAGTGTCCGACGCTCGCGCGAACGACGTCGGGAGTCCCTCAGTCGATGGGGCGTGGCTCGACCGATCCGACGTCCTCCCCCGCACGCAGCGCGACGAAGGCGGCGTAGCCGTCGGCAGCGGCGCGCTCGAGCAGCGCCTTGAGGTTCTTCGGGCGCTGCTCGAGCCGCACTCGCGAACCGGTCGCGAGAAGGTGTGCCTTCGCGGCGAGGAGTTCGGGCAGCGGCACGTCACGATCGTGGACGAGCACGACGCCGGTGCGGTCATCGCCCGCCGACGAGCCCAGCAGGTCGACGAGCCGCTCGAACCCCAGCGAGAAGCCCACGGCCGGCACGTCCGAGCCGAGGAACCGGCCGATCATGCCGTCGTAGCGGCCGCCCCCGCCGAGCGAGTACGACACCGAGGGGTGCGCCAGCTCGAAGATCGTGCCGGTGTAATAGCCCATGCCCCGCACGAGGAACGGGTCGAAGACGAGCGGCACCTCGGTCGACCCGCCCCGCGCCGACCGCACGGCCTCGCCGATGCCGACGAGGTGCGAGATCACGTCGTCGCCGACGCCCTCGGGAAGTCGCGAGCGGATGCCGTCGGCGTCGAAGGCCGCGGCATCCGACTGCGGGCGGCGGAGGAACGCCTCGAACGCGTCCGCGGCGGCCGGGGTGGCACCACGCTCGCGCAGCTCGGCTACGACGCCGTCCGTCCCGAGCTTGTCGAGCTTGTCGATCGTGATGAGCACTCCCGGGCGCTCGGACTCGGCGAACCCGAACGTCGCGAGCATCGCATCGAGCACGCGCCGGTCGTTGATGCGCACCGACGCACCGGTCAGCCCGAGCGCGTCGAGAGCGTCGAGGCTCGCCGTCATCAGCTCGGCCTCCGCTCGCGAGGTCGCGTCGCCGATGATGTCGATGTCGCACTGCACGAACTGCCGGTAGCGACCCTTCTGCGGCCGCTCGGCGCGCCACACCGGCGCGATCTGGATTGCGCGGAACACCGTGGGCAGCTCGGCACGGTGCGAGGCGTAGAAGCGGGCGAGCGGCACCGTCAGGTCGTAGCGCAGCCCCAGATCGGTGAGCGCGGCAGGGTCGTCCGCCGCGGCGCGGATGCCGTCGGCGTCGAGTCCGCGCGCGAGCACGTTGTAAGCGAGCTTCTCGTTGTCGCCGCCGATTCCGGCGTGCAGACGTCCGTACTCCTCCATGACGGGTGTCTCGATCTCGTCGAAGCCGTGCGCTCGGTAGCGCTCGCGGACGACGGCGAGAACGCGCTCGCGGCGGGCTTTGTCGGCGGGAAGGAAGTCGCGCATGCCGCGCGGCGGGTTCACGGTGGGCACCGTCCTATCCTTCCAGGTCGGCGGCGGCGCCACTGGTGCCCTCGGCCTCGCGGATGTCGGCGCCCAGGGTGCGCAGTCGTTCGCGGAGGGCGCGCTCGGCATCCCAGCCCTGGGCGCGGCCGTGAGCGACGAGCGCGAGCAGTGCGTCACCGAGCCCGGCTTCGTCGGCGGGCGGTTCCGCGGGTGGCGCCGGTGCGGCCGACAGGATGGACTCCGACTTGGCGAGCATCTTCTGGGCCAGGGCGAGCGTCGGCATGTGGGCGGACACTCCGTCGAGCACACTCGTGCGCGCGCGCTTCTCGGCCGACTTCGCGGCGTTCCAGAGCACGAGCACCTGCTCGGGAGTCTCGGCCGTCGCGTCGCCGAAAACGTGGGGATGCCGCCGCACCATCTTCTCGGTCAGACCCCGGGCGACGTCGTCGATGTCGAACGGGTCGGATGCCGACCGCGACGCGATCTCAGCGTGGAAGAGCACCTGCCACAGAAGGTCGCCGAGCTCTTCGCGAAGGTCAGCCGCGGTGCCCGCTTCGACGGCATCCACCACCTCTGCCGACTCCTCGATGAGGTACGGGACGAGATCGCGATGAGAGATTTGCGCCGTCCACACGCATCGCTCGCGCACGGCGCGCATCGTCTCGGCGGCGTCACGCAGCGGATCGGACATCGGGCTCCTTCGTACGGGGCGGTCCCAGGCTAGCCCCGCCGTAACACAGCGGCGCCCGACGCCGCGTGTATGACGCCCGTGTCAAAGCGCGGTCGCGCGTGCCAGTACTTTGGAGGCATGCGCGAGCTGACCCGAACCGAAGCCATCGATCTCGTCGGCCGATACGAGGCCGAGCAAGAGATTCCCGAGGCGATGCGCGCCGATGTCCGGATGCTCGGCTCGATGCTGGGCCAGGTGCTGCGAGAGAGCG
The DNA here is from genome assembly GCF_003289625.1 of Microbacterium sp. SMR1. GTDB lineage: Bacteria > Actinomycetota > Actinomycetes > Actinomycetales > Microbacteriaceae > Microbacterium > Microbacterium plantarum. Next base: position 111,093 of record NZ_QMBN01000005.1, on the reverse strand, counting down.
GCTCGCCCGGCCTCTTCGACGACGTCGAGCGCCTGCGAGGCGCCACGATCCAGGCGTACACCGATGACTCGCCCGAAGCGTTCGAGCGCGCGGCGGCGATCGCCGAGTCGTTCAGCGTCTCGCGTGCGGACGAAGTCGCGCGCGCCTTCACCGTGTACTTCCACCTCGTGAACCTCGCCGAGGAACACCAGCGTGTCCGTCTGCTGCGCGAGCGCGCGGGCATCTCCGACCAGGACAGCGCGAGCGACTCCATCCCCGCCGCATACGCGCAGCTGTCGTCCGAGGTGGGCGAGGACGAAGCGGCGCGCCGGCTGCGCGAACTGCGCTTCCACCCCGTCTTCACGGCGCACCCCACGGAGGCACGTCGCCGCGCGGTCTCGCAGAGCATCCGGAGGCTCGTGACCCTGCTCGAGACGCTCGAGAACTCCGCTGCCGGTGGCGCCGAGCACCGACGGGCCCGCCGCCGCATGCTCGAGGAGATCGACACGCTCTGGCGCACGTCGCCGCTGCGCGCCGAGAAGCCGACGCCGACCGACGAGGTCCGCGCCGTCATGGCCGTGTTCGACGACACCCTCTACACGACGATCCCGCTGGTCTACCGTCGTCTCGACGACGCCCTGCAGGGCGAGGTCGCCGGCAGCCGTCCCCCGGTGGTGGCGCCGTTCGTGCGTCTGGGTACATGGGTCGGCGGCGACCGTGACGGGAACCCCTTCGTCACCGCGTCGGTCACGAAAAAGGCCGCCGGCATCGCCGCCGAGCACGTGCTCCTCGGCCTTGAGCGCAGCACCGAGCGCGTCGGCCGCGGATTGACTATGTCGGGAGACACGACGCCCCCGAGTCCCGCGCTGCGAGCACTGTGGGATCGCCTCGCCGCGTCCGACGACGAGGGCGCCGCCAACGCCGTGAAGCGCGCCCCCGGGGAGCACCACAAGCGCGTCATGATGCTGCTCGCACGCCGCATCCGCGCCACCCGTGCGCGCAACGCCGACCTCGCCTACAGCGACCCCGAGGAGTTCCTCGCCGACCTGCGTGTCGTGCAGAGCTCGCTCGACGAGGCCGGCGCCAAGCGCCAGGCCTTCGGCGCGCTCCAGCAGCTGATCTGGGCCGTCGAGACCTTCGGCTTCCACCTCGCGGAGCTCGAGGTCAGGCAGCACTCCGCCGTCCACGCCAAGGTCCTCGCCGAGTGCGAGGCGGGCGGCGAGCTGAGCGATCTCGCGAACGAGGTCCTGGAGGTCTTCCGCACCATCTCGCAGGTGCAGAAGCGCTTCGGCCCGCGGGCCGCGGGACGCTACATCGTGTCGTTCACGCAGTCGGCGGACGATCTCGCGAACGTGCACGCCCTCGCGCGTCACGCCGTCGGTCCCGACGGGACCCCGCCGGTACTCGACGTCATCCCGCTGTTCGAGACCTTCGCCGATCTGCAGGCGGCGCCCGGAATTCTCGCCGAGATCGTCGACCACCCGGCGTTCGCCGCGCGCCTCGACGCGACCGCCCGGCGTCTGGAGGTCATGCTGGGCTACTCCGACTCGTCGAAGGACGTCGGACCGGTCGCAGCCAACCTCGCCCTCTACGAGGCGCAGGCACGCATCGCGGCATGGGCGCAGGAGCAGCGCATCGAGCTCACTCTCTTCCACGGCCGCGGCGGCGCTCTCGGCCGCGGCGGCGGGCCCGCCAACTCCGCCATCCTCGCGCAGCCGCCGCACTCCGTCGACGGCCGCTTCAAGCTCACCGAGCAGGGTGAGGTCATCTTCGCCCGCTACGGCGACCCCGACATCGCCCTGCGCCACATCGATCAGGTGGCCGCCGCGATCCTGCTCGCTTCCGCGCCGTCGATCGAAGAGCGCAACAGCCGAGCCGCCGAGCGGTATGCCGACGTGGCGGCGACGATGGATGCCGCCTCGCGCCAGCGCTTCTTCTCCCTCGTGAAGGCACCCGGGTTCGCCCCGTGGTTCGCCGCCGTCACGCCGATGGAGGAGATCGGCCTCCTCGCCCTGGGCTCGCGCCCGGCGCGCCGCGGGTTGTCCGTCGAGTCGCTCGAAGACCTGCGCGCGATCCCGTGGGTCTTCGCCTGGACGCAGGCGCGTATCAACCTCGCGGGCTGGTTCGGGCTCGGAACCGCGCTCGAGGCGGTCGGGGACGAAGCGCTGTTGCGTGAGGCGTACCAGCAGTGGCCCCTGCTGCGCACGGTCATCGACAACGTGGCGATGAGCCTCGCGAAGGCCGACCCGCGCATGGCTCGTCGACACCTCGCGCTCGCCGACCGCGATGATCTCGCACAGCTCGTCGTCGACGAGATGCTGCTCACCCGCGACTGGGTCGTGCGCATCGCGGGAGGCGACGGTCTGCTCGCCAACAAGCCCGTGCTCCAGCGCGCAGTGAAGATGCGCAGCCCGTACGTCGACGCCCTCTCGCTCCTGCAGCTGCGGGCGCTGCGTGTGCTCCGCTCGACCGAGCAGGACGCACCCATCCCGCCCGAGTGGCAGCGCCTGCTGCTCATCACCGTCAACGGCGTCGCGGCTGGCCTCCAGAACACCGGGTGATCGTCATATGGCCGGGCGGGCACCGTCGTGCCCGCTAGCGTGGATCGGGTCCCGCCCGCTCGGCCAGAAAGCTCCACCATGACCGAACACCACGCTCCCCTGCCCTCCTCCGTTCAGCCGGTCTTCGACACCGTCCTCCAGCGCAATCCGCACGAGCCCGAGTTCCAGCAGGCCGTGCACGAGGTGCTCGAGGCGATCGCGCCGGTCGTGGAGGTCCAGCCCGAGCTCGCGCGCGACGGCATCCTCGAACGTCTGGTCGAGCCCGAGCGACAGATCATGTTCCGCGTGCCGTGGCTCGACGACGCCGGCACCGTTCGCGTCAACCGCGGCTATCGCGTGCAGTTCTCGTCAGTGCTCGGACCGTACAAGGGCGGGCTGCGCTTCCACCCGACCGTGAACCTGTCGATCGTGAAGTTCCTCGGCTTCGAGCAGATCTTCAAGAACGCCCTCACCGGTCAGGGCATCGGCGGCGCCAAGGGCGGCAGCGACTTCGACCCGCACGGTCGCTCGGATGCCGAGATCATGCGCTTCTGCCAGTCGTTCATGAACGAGCTGTACCGCCACCTCGGCGAGCACACCGACGTCCCTGCCGGCGACATCGGCGTGGGTGCGCGCGAGATCGGGTATCTCTTCGGGCAGTACCGCAAGATCACCAACCGCCACGAGTCGGGCATGTTCACGGGCAAGGGCGTGCAGTGGGGCGGGGCCGAGGTCCGCACCGAGGCGACGGGCTACGGCGCGGTCTTCTTCGCGCAGGAGATGCTCGCCGTCGCGGGCGACTCGCTCGAGGGCAAGCGCGTCGCGGTGTCGGGCTCGGGCAACGTCGCGACGTACGCCATCGAGAAGGCGTACCAGCTCGGTGCGACCCCGATCACGGCATCCGACTCGTCGGGCACCATCGTCGACGAGGACGGGATCGACCTCGCCGTGCTCAAGCAGGTCAAGGAGATCGACCGCCGACGCATCTCGGCGTACCTGGATCACCGGCCCCGCGCGACGTTCATCGAAGGTGGCCGCCCGTGGCGCACCGCGGTCGACGTCGCCATCCCGTCCGCGACGCAGAACGAGCTCGACGGAGACGACGCCCGCGCGCTCGTCGACAGCGGCGTCCGGGTCGTCGTCGAGGGAGCCAACATGCCCTCGACCCCCGAGGCTGTCGACGCGTTCCGTGCGGCCGGAGTGCTCTTCGGCCCCGGTAAGGCGGCGAACGCGGGCGGTGTCGCGACATCCGCGCTGGAGATGAGCCAGAATGCGTCGCGCCAGCGGTGGGGCTTCGCCGACAGCGAGAACAAGCTCCGCGAGATCATGAAGAACGTCCATGACGCCGCATTCGCGGCCGCGGAGCGCTACGGCCACCCGGGCGACTACGTCGTCGGGGCGAATGCGGCCGGGTTCGAGCGCGTGGCACGCGCGATGCTCGCCCAGGGCGTCATCTGACGCTGCCGCGGGGCCGGGCGGGGCGCGAGCCGGGTTAGGCTTTCACCCCGTGCCTTCCGATCCCTCCTCCCCCATGGAGTCCGCTCTCACGCGCCCCGGAGCCCGTCCGGCGACCGTGTCGATGCTCACCCTGTCGACGTTCGTCATCGGGTCGATGGTGGGAGCGGGCGTGTTCTCGCTCCCCGCTGGTTTCGCGGCCGAGACCGGGGTCGCCGGGACGCTCATCGCGTGGGCGGTCGCGGGCGGGGGCATGCTCGCGCTCGCCTTCGCGTTCCAGCTTCTGGCCAATCGTCGGCCGGATCTCGACGCGGGCGTCTACAGCTACGCGCGAGCCGGTTTCGGGAGGTACCTCGGATACTTCTCGGCGTTCGGCTACTGGGCCAGCGCGTGCGCGGGCAACGTCTTCTACTGGGTGTTCATCACCTCCACCCTCGGAGCGGTGTTCCCGGCCCTCGGCGCAGGCGACACGGTGGCAGCCGTGGCCGTGTCGTCGGCGGGGCTCTGGCTGTTCTTCATCCTGATCCGCCGCGGAGTGCGATCGGCGGCCGCCGTCAACCGCGTCGTCAGCATCGCGAAGACGCTGCCGATCGTCGTGTTCGTCATCCTCTGCGCCACCGTCTTCGATCCCGCGGTGTTCGCCGCCAACTGGGCGGGCCCGTCGGGCGCTCCGCTGTGGGACCAGATCCGCGCCACGATGCTCGTCACCGTCTTCGTCTTCATCGGTCTCGAGGGCGCGAGCGTCAACTCGCGGCACGCCCGGTCGCGCCGCGACGTGGGCCGCGCGACCCTCCTCGGCTTCCTCAGCGTGCTCGCGGTGTTCGCGTCGGTGACCATCGTCTCGTTCGGCGTGCTGCCGCGGGAGGAGATCGCCGCTCTGCCCGAGCCGTCGCTGGGCGGAGTCCTGGAGACGATCGTCGGCCCGGCCGGTGCGGTCTTCATCGGCGCATCCCTCATCGTCGCCGTGCTCGGCGCGTACCTGTCGTGGACCCTGATGGCCGCGGAGGTCCTGCTGGAGGCGTCGCGGTCGGGCGATCTCCCGAGATTCCTCTCGCGGACCAATGCCGACGACACGCCGGTCGGTGCGCTCCTCCTGTCGACGACGCTGGTGCAGGTGCTGCTGGTCGTGGTCCTCTTCGCCGAGAACGCGTTCTCGGTGGCACTCGATCTGACGAGTGTCCTCGTGCTGATCCCGTTCGTCCTCTCGGCTGGGTATGCACTCAAGCTCACCGTCACCGGCGAGACCTACCGCCCGGGCGATCGTGCGCGGATGCGCGACCTCGTCGTCGCCGTGATCGCGACGGCGTACACGACGTTCCTCTTGATCGCTGCCGGCGCGCACTACCTCCTGCTCTCGCTGCTGATCATCGTGCCGGGCACAGCACTCTTCGCCGCGGCGCGTCGGCGCGCTGGAGCTCGCGTCTTCACGCGCATCGAATGGGTGATCTTCGGCGCGTCTGTGCTCGGTGCCGTGTGCGCCGTCGTGCTGCTGGCGACGGGCCGCATCACCCTCTGACGCGCGCCCCCGACGAGGAGGCCGAGACGCGTCAGGACGTCGCGGCGGGCGTCGTCGGCGCGGCGACGGGGAAGAGCTGCTCGAGCAGCTGACCCGTCCAGGCGATGAGATCCGCATCGCCGAGCACGGTGCCGCCTGCCGTCGGCAGCGGGACCACGAGGGCTTCGCCGCCGGCGAGGAGCTTGGCCTTGGGGTACAGCCGCTGCAGTCGGATGCGCATCGACTCGGGCAGGCGCGCCGGCGCGACCCGCAGGTTCGGCCCCATCGCGACGACGTCGGTGAGCCCCGACTGGGCGGCCCGTCGACGCAGACGAGCGACCGCGAGCAGTCCCTCCACTTCGGCCGGCGGGCGGCCGTACCGGTCGGTCAGCTCCTCGACGACGAGATCGATCGCGTCGTCCTTCGCGCTGACCGCTGCCGCAGCCGACAGCTTCTGATAGGCCTCGAGGCGCAGGCGCTCGCTGTCGATGTAGTCCTCGGGGATGCGCGCCGCCACGGGGAGCTCGAGCCGCAGCTCGGCCGGCCCGTCGACCTCCTCGCCCCGGAAGGTCGAGACGGCCTCGCCGATCATCCGCAGGTAGAGGTCGAATCCGACACCGGCGATGTGACCGGCCTGCTCGGCGCCCAGCAGGTTGCCCGCGCCACGCAGCTCGAGGTCTTTCAGCGCGACCTGCATGCCCGAGCCGAGGTCGTTGTTGACCGCGATCGTCTCGAGCCGGTCGGCGGCGGTCTCGCTCAGCGGCTTGTTCTCGTCGTACAGGAAGTACGCGTAAGCGCGCTCGCGCCCGCGCCCGACCCGGCCGCGCAGCTGGTGCAGCTGGCTCAGCCCGTACTTGTCGGCACGGTCGATGATGATGGTGTTGGCGTTCGAGATGTCGAGTCCGGTCTCGACGATCGTCGTCGAGACGAGGACGTCGGCACGCCGCTCCCAGAAATCGTCCACGACCTGCTCGAGCTGGTGCTCCCCCATCTGGCCGTGCGCGACGGCGATGCGCGCCTCGGGCACCAGCTCACCGAGCTGCGCCGCGACCCGCTGGATCGACTGCACGCGGTTGTGCACGAAGAACACCTGGCCCTCGCGCAGCAGCTCGCGTCGGATGGCCGCCGCGATCTGCTTGTCGCTGCGGGGTCCGACATAGGTCAGGATCGGATGCCGCTCCTCGGGCGGGGTCGCCAGAGTCGACATCTCGCGGATGCCGGTCACCGCCATCTCGAGCGTGCGCGGGATCGGCGTCGCGCTCATCGCGAGGATGTCGACGCCGGTCTTCAGCTTCTTCAGTGAGTCCTTGTGTTCGACGCCGAACCGCTGCTCCTCGTCGATGATGAGGAGCCCGAGATCCTTGAAGGCGACCTTTTCGGTCAGGATGCGGTGAGTGCCGATGACCATGTCGACGGTGCCGTCGGCGAGCCCGTCGACCGTCTCGCGGGCCTGCTTCGCGGTCTGGAACCGCGACAGGGGGCGCACCTTGACCGGGAATCCGGCGAAGCGCTCGGTGAATGTCTCGAGGTGCTGCTTCGCGAGAAGCGTGGTCGGGACCAGCATCGCGACCTGCTTCCCCTCCTGGATCGCCTTGAAGGCGGCGCGGACGGCGACCTCGGTCTTGCCGAACCCGACGTCGCCCGAGAGCAGGCGATCCATCGGGATCGGCTTCTCCATGTCGGCCTTGATCTCGTCGATCGTCTGCAGCTGGTCGGGCGTCTCCGCGAACGGGAACGCCTCTTCGAGCTCGCGCTGCCACGGGGTGTCGGGCCCGAACGCGTGACCCTTCGACGCCATGCGGGCCGAGTACAGCTTGACGAGCTCGACGGCGATGTCACGGACGGCCTTGCGCGCCTTGCCCTTCGCGGCCGCCCAGTCGCTGCCGCCCATCTTCGAGAGCACCGGTGCCTCACCACCGACGTAGCGCGAGAGCTGGTCGAGCTGATCGGTCGGCACGAAGAGCTTGTCGCCGGGATAGCCGCGTTTGGCGGGCGCGTACTCGAGCACGAGGTACTCGCGCTGCGTCTTCACCGCGTTGCGTCCGCCGCTCGAGACCTCGCGCTGCACGAGCTCGACGAACTTTCCGATGCCGTGGGTCGAGTGGACGACGACGTCGCCGGGCTTGAGCTGCAACGGATCGACGACGTTGCGCCGTCGCGTCGCGAGCTTCTTCACCACGCGGCCGTCATTGCCGATCGTGCGCCCGTAGAACTCGCTCTCGGTGAGGACGGCGAGCTTCGCCTCGGCGGACTCGAAGCCCCGCTCGAGCGACGCCACGACGCAGACCGCGACGGCCTCGTCGGCGATCTCGGCGATCCCCTCGCTCGTGCGTGCGGCGATGCCGCGCTCGGCGAGCACGTCGCGGGCACGGTCGACGAGCCCGGGACCGGACGCGCACACCACGACGCGCCAGCCACGCGAGAGGAGGTCACCGATATGAGCAGTGGCGCCGTCGACGTTGCCCTGGAAAGAAGGCACCGCACTGCCGTCGATGCGCAGGTCGTCGCCCGTGTCGGTCAGCCCCTCGTCCGCGGCATCCGCTGCTCCCGAGTCGAACGCGCTGAGCGTCCACCACACGCCGGAGCGTTCACGCATCGCCTCGCGCAGCGCGGGGAGCGTCAGGAAGTCGCCCGCGCCGAGATCGACCGGGCTGTCCGCCCCGGCGGTGGCCGCGCTCCAGGCCGCCTCGAGGAACTCACGGTTCGTCTCGCCGAGCGTGCGCGCCCGGGTGCGCGAGCGCTCGGGATCGACCAGCGCGATCGCGGAGCCTCGGGGCAGGTAGTCGACGAGCGGCACGACCCCCTCCGCGAGCGCGGGCAGGAGCGACTCCATCCCCTCGACGGGGATGCCCTGCGACATCTTCTCGAGCATGCCGGTCAGGCTGGGGAACGTCGGTGCCATCGCCGCGGCGCGCTCGCGAACGGCCGGCGTCAGGAGCAGCTCGCGGGCCGGAAGCAGCTCGGCCTTCTCGACCTCGCCCGGGAGCGACCGCTGGTCGGCGATGGAGAACGCGCGGATCTGGTCGACCTCGTCACCGAAGAAGTCGATGCGCAGCGGGTGGTCGGCCGCGGCCGGAAAGACGTCGAGGATGCCGCCGCGCACGGCGAACTCGCCGCGGCGGGAGACCATGTCGACACGGTGATAGGCGAGTTCGACGAGACGGCGGACGACATGCTCGAGGTCGCTCCCGCGTGTGCCCACCGTGAGCGAGATCGGCTCGGCGTCGGTCAGGCCCGCGGCAAGCGGCTGCAGAGCGGCGCGCACCGAGGCGGTGATGATCAACGGCGTGCCGCCATCATGGGCCGCTGCACGGCGGAGCACGGCGAGCCGACGCCCCACCGTCTCGGGGCTCGGGCTCAGACGTTCGTGCGGCAGGGTCTCCCAGGCGGGGAAGTGAACGATCTCGGCCTCGGGGACGAGACACTGCAGCGCAGCACCGAGCGTCTCGGCGCGACGACCGGTGGGCGCGACGGCGAGGACGACAGCGGGTCGGCCCTCGCTCCGGCGCTGCTCGAGCAGCGCGGCGAGGAGCGGGGCGTCGAGGCCGTCGGCCAGCGAGTAGTCGACGCTGCCGACCGCACCGGATGTCACCGCCTCCCGGAAGGAGTCAGCCTGCGAAAGGGCGCGCACGATCCCGGGAACTGTCACCACAGAAGCCTACCGCCGGCCGCCGACACGGGCGCCTCGCCGTGCCCGGGCAGCGTGCTCAGCGCGGTGCGTGAAAGCGCTGCTGCGCGGCGAGGAGCCCCTCACCCACGACCGCCTCGACCGCGTCGGCAGCATCCGAGACGAGGATGCCGAGCGTCTTGCGCTCGGCCGCCGAGAACGGGTCGAGCACCCAGTCGGCCGGATCCTGGGACCCCGTGGGCCGCCCGATCCCGACGCGGACACGCGCGAACTCGGGGGTGCCGAGCGCCTTGGCGATGTCACGGACGCCGTTGTGGCCGCCGTGGCCGCCGCCCGTCTTGAGCTTGATGGTGTCGAAGGGGATGTCGAGCTCGTCATGGACCACGACGACGTGGTCCGGGTCGACGCCGTAGAAGGAGGCCAGCGCAGCCGCGGGGCCTCCCGAGACGTTCATGAACGTCTTCGGCTTGGCCAGCACCATCTTGGCAGCACCGGGCCGGAGCCAGGACTCGGCTGCCCAGGCGTTGGCCTTGTGCGAACGAAGCGTCTCACCGCGTCGGCTCGCCAGTTCGTCGATGACCATCTGGCCGATGTTGTGCCGGGTCGCCTCGTAGCGCGGCCCCGGATTGCCGAGACCGATGATGAGCCAGGTATCCGCCATGGCGCGCCTTTCGAACGACGGAGCCCGTCCTCACGAGGTGAGAACGGGCTCCGCAGGGGTGAGTATTACTCGGACTTCTCGTCGCCCTCAGCCTCGTCGGACTGCTCGGCGGCGGTCGCCTCGTCGGCGGCCTCGATCTCGTCGACGGCGGCGAGCGTCGCTGCGGGGACCGACACGGCGACGACGAGCGTCTCGGGGTCGGTCACCAGCGTGGCGCCGCGGGGCAGCGTCAGGTCCGCGGCCGTGATGCGCGCGCCGTCCTCGAGGCCTTCGACGTCGACCTCGACGTTGGTGGGGATGTGGGTGGCCTCGGCCTCGAGCGTGATCGACGACGCGTCCTGCGTCGCGATGGTGCCCGAGAACGGCTCGCCGGTCACGACGACGGGAACGTCGACCTGGACCTTCTCGCCCTTCTTCACGACGAGGAGGTCGATGTGCTCGATGATCTGGCGCACGGGGTCGCGCTGGACGTCCTTGACGAGGACCAGCTGCTCCTTGCCGTCGATGGTCAGCTCGATGACGGCGTTCGCGCGGCGGACGAGCAGCAGCATCTGGTGGCCCGGCAGGGCGACGTGCACGGGGTCGGTGCCGTGCCCGTAGATGACGGCGGGGATCTGACCGGCGGCACGCAGACGGCGGGCGAAGCCCTTGCCGAAGTTGGTGCGCGTCTCTGCAACGACCTTGGTGTCGGTCTCGGTGGACATGCGTTTCTCCTTGTGGGCCCGGGGCCCTGCTCAGCGGTATGCGGGTTCGACGCGAACGCGAGCGCGTGGAGAGGAAACGTCCTGCACACACCCTCGTCGATCACGGATCCCGGTTCCCGCACAGCGGGCACGCGGCATCCCTCGCCGAAGTACACCCCTACTCTACCAGCGCTGGGTAGGGTGGGTGAGACGTCGTCTACGCCCGGAGGAAAAATGGAATACGGCTGGTTCTCTCACGTGCTTCTGTGGGTCATCGGAGCGATGACGCTCGGGTCGATCGTCTCCGTCAGCCTCGCGCTTTCGTGTCGGCTCAGGCGGGCCAGACCGCGACGACGACCTTGCCGGACGCCTCCGAGTCCTTCGCCGTCGCGAACGCCTCGACGATGTCGGCGGCGTCGACGACGTGGGTGATCACCTGCTCGATCTCGGGTCGCTCGTCGAGGAGGCGCACCGCCTCGTCGATCTCGTCCTTGAAGCGGAACGTGCCGACGTAGACGACCTCCTTTGAGATGAAGGGCGCCAGGTTGACCGGTCGCGGCTCGTTGGGGACCATGCCCACCTGCACGACGCGCCCCGCCGGCCGCACCGCGCGCAACGCGGCGGACACCGACGCCGCGACGCCCGAGCACTCCAGCACGACGTCGTAGGCGTCTGCCGGCGGCTGCTCGGTCGTCACGTCGAACGTCGTCGTCGCACCGAGTCGTCGTGCGCGCTCGAGCGGGCCGGCGAGCACGTCCGTCGCGTGCACCTCCCCCGCACCTGCGGCGATCGCGGCGGCCACCGCCAGCAGCCCGATGGGCCCGGCCCCGGTCACGAGAACCCGCGCACCCGAGATCTCGCCCGCTTTCCCCAGCCCGTGCAGGGCGACCGCGAGCGGCTCGGCCAGCACCGCCCGCCGGGTCGGCAGCGTCGACGGAAGCGGCCGCACCATGGCGCGGTCCGCGACGATGAGCTCGGCGAGGGCGCCCTGCGTGTGCGGCGTCGTCGAGGCGCTGCCCAGATACGCTCCGCCCGGCCAGAGGTGCGGGTCGTCGGCGATCGCCTCGACCTTCCGCCCGAAGGTGGCGGGGTGAAGCGTCACCGGCGTGCCGGGCTCCCACTGCCCCGTGGGGTCGAGATCGATGCGGCCGCTGAGCTCGTGCCCGGGGATGAGGGGCTCTCGCACGACGAAGGCTCCATTGGCGCCCTCGTAGTAGTAGTGCAGGTCCGACCCGCAGATGCCGACGTAGTCGACGCGGATCCGCACCTCCCCCTCGCCGGGCGACGGCGCGGGGACGTCCGAGATCTCGATGTGCTGTTTTCCATGGATGTGCGCTGCGTGCATGGCGGTCCTTCCGGATCAGACGACGGCGGTCATGCCGCCGTCGACGAAGATGTTCTGCCCCGACACGAAGCTCGAGGCATCCGAGCAGAGGAAGAGCAGGGCCCCGTCGAGCTCGCTGAAGTCGCCCCAGCGCTGTGCCGGGGTGCGCTGCGTGAGCCACGCACTGAAATCGGCGTCGTCGACGAGGGCGCGGTTCATCTCGGTTGCGAAGTAGCCGGGTGACAGCGCGTTCACCTGCACGTTGTGCCGAGCGAGGTCGGCCGCCATCCCCTTCGTGAGCTGCGCTACCGCGCCCTTCGTCGCCGAGTACGGCGCGATCGTCTGGCGCGCCAGCGCCGACTGCACAGAGGCGATGTTGACGATCTTCCCCGACCCGCGCTCGACCATTCCTGGCGCCACGAAACGCGCGACGTAGAAGACGCCGTTGAGGTTGGCCGCGACGATCTCGTCCCAGTCGGACACCGAGAACTCCGCGAAGGGGGCGCGCCGCTGAATCCCCGCGTTGTTGACGAGGATGTCGGGCACCCCGACCTCGGCGACGATGGCCGCGACGCCCGCCTCGACGGCAGCGGCATCCGTGACGTCGAAGACCGCCGCCACCGGTTCCGGCGAACCGGCTTCGGCGGCCTCACGCCGCGTGCGCTCGACCGCCTCGGCATCACGGCCGTGCACGACGACACGTGCGCCTTCGCGGGCGAGCGCGAGCGCGAGGGAGCGCCCGAGCCCGCGCGACGAGCCCGTCACGAGGGCGACGCGTCCGGTCACATCGAACAGAGAGGACATCGGAACTCCTTGTCGTCAGGGCAGAGCCGTCAGCAGCGGCTCAGATGAGGGACGCGAGCCCGAACAGACCGAGCACGAGCACGAACGCGGTCACGGACTCGATGGCCTGCTGCACGGTCCACGTCTTCAGGGTCGTCTTCACGTCCATGCCCATGAGGCGGCCCACGAGCCAGAAGCCCGAGTCGTTGACGTGTCCGGCGAACACCGAGCCGGCCGCGGTGGCCAGGACGATGGCGGCCACCTGGAGCGGGTTGAAGTCACCCGCAGCGACAGCCGGCGCCGCGAGGCCTGCTGCCGTCACCAGAGCGACGGTGGCCGACCCCTGCGCGAGGCGGATGATGACGGCGATGACGTATGCGGCCACGATGATCGGCAGGCCGAGGTCGGACAGCGTGTCGGCGAGCGCGTCACCGATGCCCGAGGCGCGCAGGACGCCGCCGAACATGCCGCCGGCGCCGGTGATGAGGATGACCGAGGACACCGGGCCGAGGGCCGAGTCGACGACCTTCTCGAGCGCCGTGCCGTTCTCACCGCGGCGCGTGCCCAGCACGAAGGTCGCGACGATGACGGTGATGAGCAGAGCCACGAAGGAGTTGCCGAGGAGCACCAGCACCTGGACCCACAGGTCGTCCGTCGACACGGCGCCGGCGGAGGCGAGGGTCGTGAGCCCCGTGTTCATGAAGATGAGGAACATCGGCAGGAGCAGGAGCAGGACGATCGTCAGCGGACGCGGCGGGTTCGCCGGCTGGTCGTCATCCTTCTCGCCGAAGAGAGCCGGCACCGGCAGCGGGATGCGCGCGGCGATGAACTTGCCCCACAGGTAACCGGAGACGTACCAGACGGGGAAGACGACGACGAGGCCGAGGAGAAGGACGAGACCGAGGTTGGCTCCGTACGCCTCGGTCGCCGTGACGGGGCCGGGGTGCGGCGGCAGGAAGACGTGCATGACGGAGAACGCCGCGGCGGCGGGGATGCCGAAGAGCAGGACGTTCGCCTTCGAGACGCGGCGGGCGATCGCGAAGATGATCGGGAGCATCATCACCAGGCCCGCGTCGAAGAACATCGGGAAGCCGAGGATGAGCGACGCGATGCCGAGCGCGAAGGGTGCTCGCTTCTCGCCGAAGACCTCGACGAACTTGTCGGCGAGCGCCTTGGCGCCGCCGGAGTGCTCGATGAGCCTGCCCAGCATCGCGCCGAGGGCGACGAGGAGGGCGACTCCGGCGAGTGTCCCACCGAATCCGTCGGTGAGCGTCTTCGCGATCGCCGAGACCGGCACCTGCGCGACGAACGCGGTGACCAGCGAGACGATGATCAGCGTCAGGAAGGCGTGGACCTTGCAGACGATGATCAGGAACAGGATGAGGGCGATCGCGCCGACTGCGATGAGCAGCAGCGGTCCGGCGCCCAGGGTCTGGGTCCAGTCTTCCATCGGTATCTCCGTTGATGTCGGGAAGCGGACGACCGCGGGCTGAGCCCCGCGGATCGTCCCGCGTTAGGATTCGAGCTGCCCCGTGCCACGGCAGCGGAGCAGAGCGATCCTCGCACAATGATCGTATTTTTTACAACCACTGATCGTATTTATCGGAGGCGTCATGGCGCAGGCATCCCACGGATCCGTGCTCGACTCGCTCGGCCTGCGCATCGCCTCGGGCGAGCTCGCCCCCGGATCGGTGTGCACTCTGGCCGACCTCGAAGCCGAGTTCGGGGTCTCTCGCACCGTCATCCGCGAAGCGGTTCGGGTGCTGGAGGCGATGGGGATGCTCTCGTCGCGCCGGCGCGTCGGTCTCACCGTGACGCCGACGAACGAGTGGAGCGCGCTCGATACCCGCCTCATCGGCTGGCAGCTCGCATCACCGCGCCGCGACCACCAGATCGTCGTGGTGAACGAGCTGCGGTCCGCCGTTGAGCCGATCGCCGCACGACTGGCCGCCCAGCGCGGCACCGACGTGCAGCGCTCGCAGCTCCTCGGCCTCGCGGCGCGTCTCGAGGAGCTCGGTCGCAGCGGCGAGGGCGCATCGCCGGAGTACCTCGAGGTCGACATCCAGTTCCACGACCTCATCCTCGACATGAGCGGCAACCTCATGCTCGCCGCGAACAAGGCGGCGATCGCCGCCGTCATCGCCGGGCGCTCCGACGTGGGACTCACTCCCGCGATCCCCTACGAAGCGGCGCTCGACAACCACGTGCGCACCGCCGCGGCGATCGCGCGCGGCGACGCCGACGGTGCGGAGCGCCACACCCGTGGCTACGTCGACGCGGTCCTCAGCGAGGTCCGGGCGCTGGTGTGACCAGGCCGTCGGGCTGCTCGCCGCGCAGCGCGGCCAGCAGCGCATCGATCGACTGATCCGTCATCCGCTGCACCGCACCGCTCGTGTGCCCGCCCGCATGCGGCGTCGCCACCACGCCGGGATGCCCGACGAGCGGCGAACTGGACGGCGGCTCGGTCTCGTAGACATCCACGGCGACCCCGTGGAGGCGCCCCTCGTCGAGTGCGCGGCGCGCCGCGGCTTCGTCGAGCAGGCCGCCACGCGCGGTGTTGACGACGATCGCTCCCGGCGGCAGCAGGGTCAGTCGGCGCGCATCGAGCAGATGACGGGTCTCGGGCAGCAGCGGGACGTGCAGGCTCACCACATCGCTGCGGCGGCACAGCTCGTCGATGCCGACCCGCTCGACCCCGGCCTGCGCGAACGCCTCGTCGGGCAGCATCGGGTCGTACGCGATCGCCGTCATGCCGAGGCCCCGCGCACGCTCGGCGACCAGGCGGCCGATCGCCCCGAAGCCCACGACCCCGGCGGTGCCGCCCGTGAGCTCCTTGCCCTCGAGGCGCGGCCACTCCCCCGCACGCACCGCCTCGTCGAGCCGCGGGATGCCCCGCGCTGCGGCGAGCACGAGGCCGATCGCGAGCTCGGCTACCGCGATCGCGTTGGCGCCGGGCGTCCGCGTCACGACGACGCCCCGCGCCGCCGCGGCGTCCAGGTCGACCCGGTCCACGCCGACGCCGTAGCGCGCGAGGACGCGCAGACGGGGCGCAGCCTCGAACACGGCGGCGTCATAGTCGTCGAGCCCGGCGATGATGCCGTCGACGTCGGCGACGAGCGGGACGAGCTCCGCCGCGGTGAGCGGGCGTCCGTGGGGATTGAGGACGACCTCGCCGACCTCGTCACGGAGCCTGCGGAGCGACGCGCCCTCCGGATCGCGGCACAGGGAGGTCGGTGTCACCAGGACTCTCATCGCGCGGCTCCCTGCGACCCGGGCACCGTGCGCTGATACTGATCGAGGTACCGGGCGAACCCCTCGTCGTATCGATCTCGGTGCTGCTCACGAGGCGTGATCGTCCGCACCTCGACGTCGTCGAAGGCCGGATGCCGCAGGTCGAGCCCGCTCGCGAGCATCCCCATCCGCACCGCACCGACGATCGAGGTGTGCTGCTGCGCCGAGACCTGCATCTCGACCCCGAACACGTCGGCCGTGAGCTGCGTCCAGAACGGCGACGACAGGACGCCGCCGGAGAGGACGATGCGACGAGGCGTCCCGCCGAGGGCGGTGAGCTCCTTGTAGCAGTGGTAGAGCGAGTACACGATGCCCTCGAGCACCGACTGGTACATGTCCACGCGCGAGTGTGCCGGCGCGAGATCGACGAAGCCGCCGCGGCGCTGGTCCTGCCAGCCCGGGCTCCGCTCGCCGAACAGGAAGGGCAGGAAGACGGGCAGGTCGACCCGGTCGGTCGACAGCGACGGCTCGATGTCGAGGTAGTCGGTCGAAGCCCCGAACAGGCGGTCGCGCGCCCAGTCGACGCAGTTGCCGCATCCCGAGGTCGCTGCGCCACTGAGCGCACCGAGCGGCGAGCGGTACGACCAGGTGCTCAGCGTGGGCGAGAACGCCGGATGACGCGACGCGACGCGGAGCGCGCCGCTCGTCCCCATCGAGAAGGTCATCTCGCCGGGCTCGGTCGCGAGGTCGCCGATCTGGTTCAAGCCGCCGTCCGGGCCGGGGGTGAGCACCGGGATGCCCGCGGCGAGTCCGAGGAGCACCGCGGCCTCGGCCGATAGGGGCGCCGTGGCAGTGGTGTCGTGCAGCTCGGGCAGCCGGACGCGACCGAGATCGAACCGGTCGATGACCTCGCTGTCCCACGTCGCATCGGTGGCGGAGAGCAGCCCGCTGCCTGAGGCCAGGGAGTCGTTCGTCCAGACCTCACCCGTCATCCGCGCGAAGATGAGGCTGGCCTGGTCGAGGGCCAGCAGCCCGTCGATGTCGAGCCCCTGCGCACGGAGGTGCTGAAGTTTGAACACGGGATAGATGGCATTGACCATGCAGCCCGTGCGCTCGTAGAACCACCACGTGAAGTCGTCGTCCGCACGGAGGGCGGCGCTGAGGTCCTGCGCGCCGGTGTAGGGCCACTCCATCACCGGGGTGACCGCCGAGAGGTCGTCGGAGCGAAGGGTGAGGCCGTGCCACGTGCCACTGAGCACGATGAGGTCGATCCGCTGGCCGGCTGCGGCCTCGCGACCGAGGGCCATGAGCTGGATGTAGATCGCGTCGGCATCTCGGACGGCCGAATCGGGCCCATCGACTTCGAACCGGCGGCTGCGGACGGCGACCGCGCCGGTGTCCGTGTCGAAGAGCATGGTCTTCGCCGAGGTGGTGCTGGCTTCGAGAGCGAGGATCTTCATAGGGGCCCATCGTCGGGTGTCCGGCGGGCAGCAGCGTCGCCGAGACCCAATGATATGATCATTCGGCCGACGATGGACACCCCGAGGAGAAACATCATGGTCGCTGTTCTCGATCAGATCGCCCGCCACCGCCTCGTTCCGGTCGTCGTGGCCGACACCGCCGACGAGGGCCTGTTCATCGCCGCTGCGCTCGCCGAGGGCGGGCTCCCGGTGGCCGAGATCACCTTCCGCACCCCCGCAGCACCGGCCGCCATCGAAGCCATCGCCGAACGAGGCGACGTGCTCGTCGGCGCGGGCACGGTCGTCTCGCCCGCCCAGGTCGACACCGCTGTCGCCGCCGGTGCGCGCTTCCTCGTCTCCCCCGGCTTCCACCCCGCGGTCGCCGACCGCGCCGCCGACCTCGGGGTTCCCCTCATTCCCGGAGCCGTCAGCGCGAGCGAGATCATGGGGGCGCTCGCCGCCGGGATCACCACGGTCAAGTTCTTCCCCGCCGAGACCTCGGGCGGCCTCCCCGCCCTGCGTGCTCTCGCCGGCCCCTTCGGCGACCTGCGGTTCGTGCCGACCGGCGGCATCGACGCCACGAACCTCGACGCCTATCTCGCGCACCCGCAGGTGACCGCCGTCGGCGGTTCGTGGATGCTGCCGCGGACCGCCGTCCGAGCACGCGATGCCGCCGCCATCGCCCGCACCGCATCCGAAGCGGTCGCACGTGTCGACGCCTCGTCGCAAGCCGCTCCGGCCGGCCTGCCGAACGGATAAAGTGGCGAGAGAGCCGGGCTCTCTCGCAGCACCTGGCCACCCCACCCGCACGCGAACCTGGAGCTACGCATGGCGTCGACCCCCTCACCGACAGGACCCTCGACCGATCAGGATCAGGCGCCGCACGAAGCGGCCACGGTCCACGAGGGCGCCCCACGTCCCGAGGAGGTCGACCGCCCGACCCCCGACGAGAGCAGCGCTCCCGCCGAGGCCGGGTCCGGCTCCGCGAACATCGGTGTGGTCGGACTCGCCGTCATGGGCTCGAACCTGGCCCGGAACCTCGCGAGCCGCGAAGGAAACACGGTCGCCGTGTTCAACCGGTCGCGTTCGAAGACCGACGAGCTCATCGAGACCCACCCCGAGGCGGGCTTCATCCCCGCCTTCTCGTACGAGGAGTTCGCGGCGAACCTGCAGAAGCCGCGCACCGCGATCATCATGGTCAAGGCGGGTCGCCCCACCGACGCCGTCATCGACGAGCTCATGCGGGTGTTCGAGCCGGGCGACATCATCGTCGACGGCGGCAACTCGCTGTTCACCGACACCATCCGTCGTGAGAAGGCGGTCCGCGAGGCCGGCTTCAACTTCGTCGGCATGGGCGTCTCCGGTGGTGAGGAGGGTGCCCTCCTCGGGCCCTCGCTCATGCCCGGAGGCCCCGACGAGTCGTGGGTGACCCTCGGCCCCATCCTGAAGTCGATCGCCGCGGTCGCCGAGGGCGAGCCGTGCGTGACGCACGTCGGCCACGACGGCGCCGGCCACTTCGTGAAGATGGTGCACAACGGCATCGAGTACGCCGACATGCAGCTCATCGCCGAGGCCTACGACCTCATCCGCCGCGGCACCGGCAAATCGCCCGCTGAGATCGCCGACATCTTCGCCGAGTGGAACCGCGGCGAGCTCGAGTCGTACCTCATCGAGATCACCGCCGAGGTGCTGCGTCAGACGGATGCCGCCACCGGTCAGCCCCTCGTCGACGTGATCGTCGACCAGGCCGGTGCCAAGGGCACCGGCGCGTGGACCGTGCAGACCGCGCTCGACCTCGGCGTGCCCGTCTCGGGCATCGCGGAGGCCGTCTTCGCGCGTTCGCTCTCGAGCCACCGCGAGCAGCGCGACGTGTCCGGCTCGCTGCCCGGCCCTGACGACGCGTCGTTCACGGTCGAGGACGCCGACGCCTTCATCGAGCAGGTGCGCCTCGCGCTCTACGCCTCCAAGATCGTCGCCTACTCGCAGGGCTTCGACGAGATCCGTGCCGGCGCTGCCCAGTACGGCTGGAACATCGACCTCGGCGCGGTGTCGAAGATCTGGCGCGGCGGCTGCATCATCCGCGCGCAGTTCCTCAACCGTATCGCCGACGCGTACGCGACCGGCGACGAGCTCCCCGTCCTGCTGACCGCGCCGTACTTCGTCGAGGCGCTCGGCCGCGCCCAGGACGCGTGGCGCCACGTCGTGCAGGCCGCGGCCGGCGCCGGCATCCCCGCTCCCGCCTTCAGCTCGTCGCTGTCGTACTACGACGGCCTGCGTGCGGAGCGCCTGCCGGCAGCCCTCATCCAGGGGCAGCGCGACTTCTTCGGTGCGCACACCTACAAGCGCATCGACAAGGACGGCACCTTCCACACGCTGTGGTCGGGAGACCGTTCCGAGGTCGAGGCCGAAGACACGCACTGACCCCACTCCTGAGGTCACGAGGCCCCGTCGAGCATCTGCGCTCGGCGGGGCCTTCGCCGTACGCGACGACGAGACGTCAGAGCCAGTCGTTGCGCTTGAAGATCCCGTAGAGACCGGCGCTCAGGAGCACCATCAGCCCGAGCGCCATCGGGTAGCCCCACGGCTGGTCCAGCTCGGGCATGAATCTGAAGTTCATGCCGTAGACGCTCGCGACGAACGTCGGGGCGAATCCGATCGCCGCCCACGACGAGATCTTCTTGACCTGTTCGTTCTGGCGCACCTGGACGACGGTGAGGTCAGCCATCTTCTCGTCCAGCCGCTGGTTGACGAGGGTCGCGTGGATCGTCAACGCGTCGTCGAGCGTGTGTCGCATCGACTGCACGCGCTCCGCCACGTACTGCGCGCGGCCGCGGACGTCGTCCCATCCGGCCGGTTCGGCGCCGGCCGCGGCATCCGTGAGGGTCGAACCGAGCCGCGTCAGGACGTCCGGCAGTGGCGTCGTGGCGTGAGCGAGGTCGATCACCTCCCGCTGCAGGTCGAAGATGCGCCTCGACACTCCAGGGTCGTCGCCGAACAGCTGATCCTCGATCTCGTCGATGTCGTTCTCGACGCCGTCGAGCACGGCGCGGTAACCGGTCGTGACGAGTTCCGCGAGTACCCACATGACGGATGCCGGGCCGCGGCGGAGCAGGTCCGGGTGGCTGTCGAGACGACCCTGGAGCTCGCTGAGGTCGATGCGATCCGAGCGCGTCACGGTCACGATGAGGTGCGGTGCGAGGAACACGTCGATCTCGTCGCAGCGGACCGTCTCGGAGGCATCGTCGTAATGCGCGGGCTGCAGCACTACGAAGGCGTGGTCGCCGTACCGCTCGAAGATCGACCGCTGATGCGGGCGGAGGGCTTCCTTGACCGCGATGGGAGGTACCCCCAGCTCGACCGCGTGATACTCGATCTGCGCGTCGTCGACGTCGATCAACGCCACCCACGCGAAGCCGCCCCGTTCGCGCGCGAGCACCGCGGCGTCGCGCGACGCGAGACCGTCGCCGATCCGCGACCCGTCGACATACACCGCCGCCTCAACGTTCGTCATGACGTCACCGTATGCCACATCCCGAGCTCACAGCGCGCACATAGTATCGTCCATAGCTTCTCCATAGCGAACGCCTCACAATGGGCTCATGACCACTCCCGCTCCCACGGCACTGCAGCGTCCCGACGGCTCCCCGCTGCGCATCCTCGTCGTCGACGACGAGCAGATGCTCACCGATCTGCTCTCGATGGCACTGAAGATGGAGGGCTGGGAGGTCCGCTCCGCGGCATCCGGCTTCGAGGCGCTCTCGCTCGCCCGGGAATTCGAGCCGGACGCCATGGTGCTCGACATCATGATGCCCGACCTCGACGGGATGTCGGTGCTGCAGCGCCTTCGTCAGTCCGGCGACGATGTTCCCGTGCTGTTCCTCACCGCGAAGGATTCCGTGGGCGACCGCGTCGCTGGGCTCACAGCGGGCGGCGACGATTACGTCACGAAGCCCTTCAGTCTCGAGGAGGTCGTCGCACGGCTGCGGGGTCTCATGCGGCGCGCCGGAACCGCGACAGCCGGTGGCGCCGACCCCGTGCTCCGTGTCGGGGACCTCACGCTCAACGAGGACTCGCACGAGATCGAACGCGGCGGGACGAGCATCGAGCTCACCGCCACCGAGTTCGAGCTCCTGCGCTACCTCATGCGCAACCAGCGACGCGTCGTATCGAAGGCGCAGATTCTCGACCGCGTGTGGAACTACGACTTCGGCGGCCGCTCCTCGGTCGTCGAGCTCTATATCTCGTACCTGCGCAAGAAGATCGATGCGGGACGCGAGCCGCTCATCCACACCGTCCGGGGCGTGGGCTACATGATCAAAGCGCCGCAGTGACCTTCGGCTCGGACAGCGCCGGTGCGCGCGGGCGCGCCGATCGGCTCCCCCGCAAGCGCTGGACACTGCAGACGCGGCTGATGCTCACGGTGGTCAGCGTCGTCGCGTTGACGCTGATCGCGAGCGCGGTCGGACTCGCCACCACCATCGGGACCGTTCTGGTCTCCACCGTCGACACGAACACCGAGTCGCTCACCCGAAGCCTCAAGCTGTTCGACAGCAGCGGGTACGTCGTGCGATCGCGGTCCGCGGAAGAGACGATCGCGGGCACACCGGGACTCCCCTACGGTTACACGCTGCTCGTGCAGGACCCGCGCGGTCCGGTCACCGGCGCGACCTTCGACGGCGACGAGGGCGTGCGCAGCCTCAGCGCCGCGGAGCTGAACGATCTGGCTTCGACCGACCTCAGCGCCCTCCCGGCGACGATCGCGATCGGCGATCTCGGCGCCTTCCGCGTCGTGTCGTTCAAGGCGGGCGACATCACGGGGCTGGGCGCCCTGCCGCTGGCGCAGGTCGACAAGAGCGTCGCCACCGTCGTCACGACGATCGCGATCGTCACGATCGGCGGTCTGCTGCTTCTCAGCGCCGCGATCGCGGTTGTCATCCAGCGCTCACTCCGGCCGTTGCGTGTGGTGGCTGATACCGCGACGAGGGTCGCGTCGCTCCCCCTCGCGCAGGGCGCTGTCTCCATCACCGAGCGCGTGCCCGCAGAGGAGACCGACGACCACGATGAGATCGGCCGCGTGGGCGCTGCCCTCAACACGCTGCTCGACCACGTCGACGCATCCCTCATCGCACGCCAGCGCAACGAGGAGCGCATGCGGTCGTTCGTCGCCGACGCCAGCCACGAGCTGCGCACCCCGCTCGCGTCGATCCGCGGATACTCGGAGCTCTCGTTGCGCGCGATGCGCCAGGGCATGCCCGGGGTCGAAGAGACGACGACGGCCGCCCTCGAGCGCATCCAGGCGCAGTCACTCCGCATGACCAGCCTCGTCGAGGATCTACTGCTGCTCGCGCGACTCGATGAAGGCCAGGAACTCGTCTACGGCACCGTCGACCTGACCGCGCTTGCGGTCGACGCTGTCGCCGATGCGCAGGCCGCGGGTCAGGATCACGAGTGGCGACTGGACGTGGGCGACGAGCCGGTCATCGTGGCGGCGGATGCCACCCGCATCACGCAGGTCGTCGCGAACCTCTTGGCGAACGCCCGCGTGCACACCCCGGCGGGGACCACCGTCACCACCTCGGTCCGCGTTGCGGACGGCACGGCGATCCTGTCGGTGCACGACGACGGCCCGGGTATCGACCCCGCGGTGGCGGACGAGATCTTCGAACGCTTCTCACGCGGTGATCGCTCCCGCGCGCGTCAGACCGGCGGCACGGGGCTGGGCCTGTCGATCGCACGCGCGATCGTCGCCGCGCACGGAGGCTCGCTCACCGTGCAGAGCGAGCCCGGCTCGACCACCTTCGAACTGCGCCTCACCGCGCGGCCGGCCGCCCCGGCGGCAGACGAGCCCTCGGATGCCGACATGAGCCCGACCGCGACCGGACAGGCGGGCAGAACCGAGGACTCCCTATGACGATCGGGCAGCCGTGGATCGTCGCGGTCCGCCGCGGGCGCGTGCAGCCGTCCGGCTCATGGATCTACGTCTGGGCCGACGCGGCGACAGGCGACATCACCTACGTCGGTGCGACGCCGTACGACCCCGCGCTCCGCACTCACCTGCACCTCGAGAGCGACGATGCGCAGCTGGGCAGAGTACGAGCGACCGTCGATGGATATGCCGAGCGCGACTTAGACGTTCTCGCTTTCGCGCTTCCCGCCGACATCGAACGCGCTGAAGCGAAGGAACTCCTGAAGCGCCGTCTCGGCGGGGATGCGAGCCCGTCGCCGACGGAGGCATCGACGACGCTGTGGCGCGCGGTGAACGACGTCGCTCGTGCTGTCGAACACCGTTGTTCCGAGATCGACGGGTGCGGTCGGGCGGGCGGCTGAGCCGGTCGGCGATTCCTCCCCAGGGTGCGCTCTGACGAGTTTCGCGTATCGTATGTTTGTTCGATGCGAGTGTCTGACCCCGCTGCCACAATGGGAACATGTCAGCGAACGCAGGTGGTGGCTCGGGCGGGGTGGAGGTCTCGCCGCACGCCCACGCGATCGCGGCTTACGGCGAGACGTTGGTGCTGGTGCATGACGCGGAGGTCGCGTCGGTGCGCGCTTTGGCCGAGCTCGGGCGGTCGGCGCTTCGTGAGGCGCGTCGTGACGGGGTTCGTGGGATGGCGTCGGACATGGAGCTGCGGTCGGTCGCAGCCGAAGCCGCAGGGCTTGCCCGGCGGACCGACAGGCGCCTGCAGGCCGACATCGACCATGCGCTGACGGTCGTCGACGACTACCCGACCGTGTTCTCCGCGTGGCAGGAGCGGCGGATCACCCGCGACCACGTCGACGCGGTCGTCAAAGCGGGAACCGGGCTGCCCGACGAGGTGCGGGGCGAGTTCGAGGTCGCGGCGATCGCGGTGTGCGAGCGT
>NZ_QMBN01000005.1:12125-86961 GCF_003289625.1 Microbacterium sp. SMR1 | reverse complement strand
GGATGTCATCGCGACCGTCCCGACCGTGATCGCGGTGGGCATGCTCGACCGGCTCACGCAGATGGGACAGTCCGTCAAGGACGCCCGGACCGCGGGTGCGGGTGCCGGGGCGGATGCCGCCGGGGCGGATGCCCTCGGGGCGGGCGAGTCCGCCGATACGCGAACGATGGATCAGCTGCGCGCCGACATCCTCGGTGACCTCATCCTCGGTGGGGCGCCGGTCGTTGACCCGACCTACGGGGCCGACCGGGCTGGTGGGCTCGGGGCGATCCGGGCACGCGTGCAGGTCGCGGTCACCGCCGAGACGTTGATGGGGCGTGACGAGAGCCCGGCCGAAGCCGTCGGGGGTGCGCTGATCGATGCCGACACGGCGCGCGAGCTCGCCGGGCAGGTCAGCGAGTGGGACCGACTCTTCATCGACCCCGTCACCCGCACACCGGTCGAGATCGACACCTACCGACCCACCGCGTCGATGAAGAAGCTCTTAATGGCGCGGGACCAGCACTGCCGATTCCCGGGATGCCGGCGGGCCGCGATCCGTTGTGAGCTCGACCACACCATCGACCATGCCCTCGGTGGGCATACCCACATCTTCAACCTCGCCCACCTCTGTCAACGGCACCACTCGATGAAACAGTTCACGAAGTGGGAGGTCAGGCAGGTCGGAGGTGGCGTTCTCGAATGGACCTCACCCCTGGGCCGGGTCTACCGCGAAGACGTCCCCATACCCGCCGTCTGCTTCACCATCGACACCTCCGGCCCACCGCGATCTCGCGTCGGAACCGGCGGGCCGCCGCCGGATCTCGCACCACCCTTCTGATGCGTCGCGACCCTTCTGATGCGTCGCGCGATCTCGACACGCACTGCGAATTCAGTATCCGGCGAAGGCGTCCGTGGTGAGCGACCGCGCTTTCGAGAGCGCCGGGGCGAGGTCGGCGATGAGCCGCGGCGGTCCCGAGATGAACGCGTGCCGTTCGGTGAGGTCCGGCACGAGCGTGGCGAGAGATGCCGCGGTCAGCCGCGCCCCGCCCGTCCACGTCCAGTGGTCGGGCAGGTTCCGAGGCTCGTCTCGCGTCACGACCATCACCGGGATCTCCGCAGCGATGATGTCATCGCGGAAGGCCAGCTCGTCGGCATCCGATGCCACGTAGACCATGACGACATCCCGCCGCTCCCCCGCCAGACGCATCTCGCGCAACTGCGACACGAACGGGGTCACCCCGATGCCGGCCGCGACGAGCAGCACCTTGGCATCGGTCCGTGCGGGCAGCACGAAATCGCCCCACACGCCGGTGACGGGCAGATCGCGACCGGGCTCGACCAGTGCGAGCGCCTTCTTATAGCTCGACTGCGAACCCTCGCGGATAGCGATCCGCACCTCCGGCAGCTCCGCGGGCGCCGAGACGATCGAGAACTCGCGTCGAGTCCCCCGCGCATCGGGGCGACGGTGCGGCACTTCGAGCTCGAGGTATTGACCCGGGCGGAATCGGAAACCCCGGTGCGCCCGAAAGGTCAGCTCGCGAACGGACGGAGTCAGGGCTGTGCGCTCGACGAAGGTCAGCCGCACCGCGGCGCGGTACGCGAAGAAGAACGCCAGCAGGTTGCCGATCAGCAGCGCACGCTCCTGCCCGAGGCTCACGTCGCCGACGAGGATCGGCCATCCCGCGAGAGCCCCCACGAGAGCCGCGACCGCGTACTGCTGCCGCCGACGCGGCGGCAGGGTCAGCGGCTCCGACAGCATGAACGCGCCGAGGAACAGGAACGGCGACGACCACAGCACCTGCCCGATGACGGACGCGTCAACGGGGAGCGACACCTGCGCGTACTGCACGAACGTCCGCACGAGCGCGACGGCCACCGCGACGATGAGGAAGACCGCGACCACCCGCACCTTCTCCGTGCGCACGAGCACCAGCCCGCCGAGCACGATGACCGGCACGGCCAGCACAGGCGAACCCACCCACCATGCGGATGCGCCGAGATCGGGGAACGGGATGCTGAGCACCGTCAGCACGGTCGCGCCCGCCGCCGCGGGGTTGAAGATGTGCCGCCCGCGCCAGGCCAGCAGGTACTTCGAGGCCGAGGCCACCGCTCCCGCGACGGCGAGCCCCAGGAGTCCGACCGGCTCGAGCGTCGGGCGCAGGACGAACAACAGGATGAGCGCGGTGATGAGCGCCGACTCGATGCGCCAGGTGCGACCGAGCATCCGCTGCGCAACGGCATCGACCGCGATGATCGCGACGGCCAGCACGATGAGCGACACCGGCAGCGCGAGCGGGTCGCCGGCGATCTGACCCACGAGAGTGAGCACGAAAGCGATCACCGCCAGCGCGGAGAGTGCGACGAGGACGAACCGGTACATCGACACTCGCCCGAGCGCGCCGACGGTCCGATTCCGAAAGGCTGTCAGGGACGTCATACGAACAACTCCGCTTCGCAGTGAGGTGACCATTCGACGGAACCGTCGGTGCGCATCCGCACCCACGATGCCCCCTGCGCCTGCGCGAACCGCGGGCCGCCGTCGAAGAAAAGGGCGGTGGCGACGGCATCCGCCGTCATCGCATCGGCGGCGATCGCCCACGTCGCCGCGTACTCCCGCACCGGCTCACCCGTACGGGCGTCCAGCACGTGGTGCAACCCGTCGCCCCACGCGCGGCGGTTGGTCGCCGAGGCGCACAGCGCCCCCGAATCCAGCGTCCAGACTCCCACCGCTCGCGACGGATCGTACGGATGCTCGAGCGCGACCCGCTGCTGCACCCCGTCGATCGCCAGGTCGCCGCTCGCGTCGACAACGAGCCACCCCGTCATCCGCTGCCGCAGTTCTGCCCGGACGAGATCGACGAGGCGCCCCTTTCCGACGGCGCCGACGTCGATCGTGGCGGGACGGTGCAGGGTCAGGCTGTCTCCGGAGAGGTCGACGACCTCCCGCCAGCGCTGCGGCGCAGCCGCCGCGCCGCGGTCGCGCATCGAGTACGAGGCATCGTAGCCGCGTCGGGCGAGCGCGTCGCCGACGAGCGGGTTGACGGAGCCGTCCGTCGCATCCGCCAGCTCGTCGTACAGCCCGAGCATGGCCTCAGCATCGCGCGGCGCCGCTACCGTCCCACCCGTCGCGAGCCGACTCACGGTCGAGTCCGCGCGGAACCGCGACCAGTCCCGGTCGAACGCGTCGACCAGCGCCAGGACGGCCGCACGATCGTCGTCTCGCACCGGCGCCTCGCTGTCGATGCGCCACGCAGTGCCGATGGCGTCGAAGTCCCACCGGCCGGGCGCGACAGGCGCAGGGATCATGCCGCCGCGTCGGTACGGATCTCCTCCACGGCGGCGTTGAAGCCACCGCTCGTGAGCGATGAGCCGGCGACACGATCGACCTTCACCTCGTCGAGGCTCTTGCCGACGACCGCATCCGAGATGCCGCCGATGAACTGCGACTGGTACTGCTTGCTCTCGCGGCGGGTCGGCTCGCCCGTGACCTCGACAGCGGTCACGGCATCGGACGCGATCGTGAGCTCAACGGTGATCGTCTCGGGTCCCTCGGGCGTCTGGTACGTACCCTCAGCCGTGTAGGTGCCGTCGCGATACGTGCCGCCGGTTGCGCCCGCCCCACCGGCCGAGCCGGTCGATCCGGTCGCGGGTGTCGCGTCGGCGGACGGCGTCGAGCCGGAAACGGTCTGCTCGGCGTCGGCCTGTCCGGCGCAGCCCGCGAGAAGAGCGAGGCCGGCGACGGATGCCGCCGCAGCGGTGACGCGAAGCGAACGGGGTACGGCAGTGGCGCGGATCATGGCGGGTCCTCCTGTGTCGTGCCCCTCCGGGGGGAGGTGGGCTGATCTCACGCTAGCGGCCCGATGCCATGCCTCCCCTCTGCGGTTCCTATGCGTTTGCATCGAGTTGCTCGCGCGATCGCCGCAGCGCCTTCAGCCCCTCCACCGCCAGGAAGATCGCGATGGCGAATCCGAGCGGAAGCAGCCAGTCCTGCACCGCGAGCGGGCGCGAATCGAACAGCGCGTTCATGAACGGCACGTAGGTGTAGATGAGCTGCAGCACGATCAGGGCCGCAGCCGACCACCAGATCACCCGGTTCCCGCGCAGCACGTCCGCGGTCAGGCTCGACCGGGTGAGGAACCGGCAGTTCAGGAGGAACGCCAGCTGCCCGAGCGCCAGCACGGACACCGACACGGTGCGTGCGACCTCGAGGTCTGCGCCCGTCGCCCGGCTGATCGCGAAGGCGGCGAGCGTCGCTCCCCCGATCAGCACCGATACGACCAGGACGAACATCAGCTCGCGCAGCGAGATGATCGATCCTCCGCTCGCTCGTGGCGCACGGGACATGATCCCCGGCTCCGCCGGTTCGTACGCCAGCGCGAGCGACAGCGTCACGGCGGTCACCATGTTGACCCACAGCACCTGCACCGGCGAGAGGGGAAGAGCGAGCCCGAACACCACCGCGACGAGGATGACGAGCGACTGCGCGCCGTTGGTGGGAAGCAGGAAGACGATCGACTTCCGCAGGTTGTCGTAGATCCGCCGCCCCTCGCGGATGGCCGAGCGGATCGTGGCGAAGTTGTCGTCGGCCAGTACGATCTCGGCTGCTTCCTTGGTCGCCTCCGTGCCCTTGATGCCCATCGCGACCCCGACATCGGCTCGCGTCAGCGCCGGGGCGTCGTTGACGCCGTCTCCCGTCATCGCGACGACTTCACCATGCGACTGGAGTGCGCGAACGATGCGGATCTTGTGCTCGGGACTCGTGCGCGCGTAGACGTCGACGTCGCGGACGACATCCTTCAGCTTCTCCTGGCTGAGCGACTCGAGCTCGCTGCCGGTCAGGACACGAGGCTCATCGTCCGAGACCAATCCCATCTCGCGGCCGATCGCCACCGCTGTGCCCGCGTGGTCGCCCGTGATCATCTTCACGCGGATGCCGGCATGGTGGCAGTCGGCGATGGCCTCGATGGCCTCGGGGCGCGGCGGATCGACGATGCCCCAGAGCCCGAGGAACTCGAGCTCGTCGACGTCGTCGATGGCGACCTCGTCGAGCCGCGAGGGCTTGCGCGCTGCAGCGAGCACACGCAGACCCTCCGCACTCAGCTCGGCGACAGCGGCTTCCCAGAAGTCGCGGTCGAGCTCATCCGACCCCGCTGCCCCGCGCTGGCGCGTCGAACGATCGAGCAGCTGGTCGGGCGCCCCCTTGACGAGCAGCGCGCGCGAGCCGTCCGCGCCCTCGTTCAGCGTCGCCATGAACTTGTTCGCCGAGTCGAACGGCAACACGTCGATGCGCTTGACGCCCTCGGCATCGCCGACGCGTCCACCCTTCATCGCCACGACGCGCAGCGCGCCCTCGGTCGGCTCGCCGACCAGCTTCCAGCCGTCGTCATCCGCCACCACATCGGCGTCGTTGCACAGATCGGCGACCGCCAGCAGGGCAGCGAGGTCGGCGCCCGAGACGCCGTCTCCGTCGGCCCGCGTGATCTCCCCCGCGGGCTCGTAACCGAGACCTGAGACCTCGTAACGAGCGATCGGGGTGATGATGCGGCGAACCGTCATCTCGTTCTTCGTCAGGGTGCCCGTCTTGTCCGAGCACACGGTCGTCACCGAACCCAGCGTCTCGACGGCGGGAAGCTTGCGCGTGATGGCCCGACGGCGGGCCATCTGCTGGACGCCGATCGCCAGCGTGATCGTCACGAGCGCCGGAAGGCCCTCGGGAATCGCCGCCACCGCGAAGCCGATGGTCGCCGACACGAGCTCACCGAACGGCATCCCGTGCGCGAACCGGCCGATGAGCATCATCGCCGCGGCCATCCCGAGAATGACCAGCGTCAGGATCCTGCCGAAGGCGTCGAGCTGCTTGGTCAGGGGCGTGGCGAGCGAACCCGCTCCCCCGACGAGCTCCTGGATCCTGCCGATCTCGGTGCGTGCGCCGGTGCCCGTGACGACGCCGCGCCCCTGACCCGCAGCCACGATGGTGCCCGAAAACGCCATCGACGCGCGGTCGCCGACGCCGGCATCCGCATCGACAGGGTCGGTCTGCTTCGACGCGGGCACCGACTCTCCGGTCAGCGCCGCCTCGTCGATGCGCAGCTGGCTGGCCTGCAGGAGCCGGATGTCGGCGGGCACTTTGTCGCCCGGCGAGAGGCGCACCACATCGCCCGGCACGAGGTCAGCGGCGGCGACGCGGCGCCAGGCCCCGTCCCGACGCACGCTCGCCTCCGACGACAGCATCCCGCGGATGCCCGCGAGAGCCTTCTCGGCGCGTCCTTCCTGGACGAACCCGATCACCGCGTTGATGATCGCGACAGCAAGGATGACCCACACGTCGAGCCAGTCGCCCATGACGGCCTTGATCGCCGCGGCGGCCAGGAGGATGTAGATCAGCGTGTCGTTGAAGTGCGACAGGAACCGCAGCCACGCGGGCGTGCGCTTCGCCTCGGGCAGGAGATTGGGCCCGACCCTCGCCAGGCGCCTCGCCGCCTCGTCCGCACTCAGTCCGTCGGTGCCGGTGCCGAGCGCCGCAGCGACCTCGTCTCCGGCGTGGGCGTATGGGTGAGGCGACTCGAGGTCCGCCTCGGAGACAGGGGCAGCCATGCGGCCGATCCTACGGCGTGCGGCCTCGCGAAACACCGGAGCCCGCCGCGCAAGGCCCGAAGCCGGGCGCGACGGGGATCAGGCGGCGCCGTCGAACATGCTGGTGACAGAGCCGTCCTCGAAGACCTCCTTGATCGCGCGCGCCAGGAGCGGGGCGATCGGGAGGATGGTGAGGCCGGGGAAGCGCTTGTCGTCGCCGAGCGGGATGGTGTCGGTGACGACGACCTCGTCGATCGCGGCATCCTGCAGACGCTCGACCGCGGGGTGACTGAAGACGGCGTGCGTCGCCGCGACGATGACGCGCTCGGCGCCGTTGTTCTTCAGGGCCTGCGCGGCCTTGACGATCGTGCCACCCGTGTCGATCATGTCGTCGACCAGCAGGCAGACACGACCCCGGACATCACCGACGATCTCGTTGACGGTGACCTGGTTGGCGACGTTCGGGTCGCGCCGCTTGTGGATGATCGCGAGCGGAGCGCCGAGGCTGTCGGACCAGGTGTCGGCGACGCGGACGCGGCCGGTGTCCGGCGACACGACGGTGAGCTTCTCGCGGTCCTCCGGGCTGAGCGTGCGCTCGAAGTGCTCGAGCAGGACCGGCTTGGCGAACAGGTGGTCGACGGGACCGTCGAAGAAGCCCTGGATCTGCGCGGCGTGAAGGTCCACGCTCATCACGCGGTCGGCACCGGCCGTCTTGAACAGATCGGCGACGAGACGCGCGCTGATGGGCTCGCGGCCGCGACCCTTCTTGTCCTGCCGCGAGTAGGGGTAGTACGGCGCGACGACGGTGATGCGCTTGGCGGACGCGCGCTTGGCGGCATCCAGCATGATCAGCGTCTCCATGAGCCACTCGTTGACCGGCGGTCCGAACGACTGCACCAGGAAGAAGTCGCATCCGCGGATCGACACCTCGAAGCGGGTGAGGATCTCGCCCGATGCGAAGGTGCGGTGCTCGGTCGGGACGAGCTCCGTGCCGAGCTGCGTTGCTACATCGGCCGACAGCGCGGGGTGCGAGCCACCGGATGCCACGACGAGACGCTTCTTGGTCTTGGCGACCAGTCCCGGGGCGATGCCCCGCGAGACGTCGAGGTCAACCGTGTTCTTCTTGCGAGCCATCGTCCGCTTCCTGTGAAGACCGCACGCGTGCCGCTGCTGCGGCGGCTGCAGTACCGGGTCTGTTCTTCTCGACCCACCCTGCGACATTGCGCTGGGGGGCGACGCTGAGCGCGAGAGCACCGGCCGGGACGTCCTTGCGGATGACCGCTCCGGCGCCCGTCTTGGCGCCCTCACCGATCTTAACCGGCGCGACGAAGACGTTGTGCGAGCCGGCGTGGACCTCGTCGCCGATCACGGTGCGGTGCTTGGCGAGGTCGTCGTAGTTCGCGGTGATGGCACCCGCCCCCAGGTTCACGCCGCGGCCGATCTCGGCGTCGCCGACGTACGACAGGTGCGGGACCTTGCTGCCTTCCCCGATGACGGCGTTCTTCGTCTCGACGAACGTGCCGATCTTGCCCCGCTCGCCGAGCTGCGTGCCCGGCCGAATGTATGAGAAGGGCCCCACGGTCGCGTCGGCGCCGATGACGGCGAGGGTCGCGTCGCTCCGGGTGACGGTCGCGCCCGCGCCGACCTCGCAGTCCGAGAGGGTGGTGTCGGGCCCGATCGTCGCGCCCTCCGCGATCACCGTGGCGCGCAGGATGTGCGTGTTCGGCAGAACGGTCACGTCGGGGGCCAGAGTCGCCGTCACGTCGATCCACGTCGTGGCGGGATCCTGCACGGTCACCCCCTCGAGCTGCCAGCGGCGCACGGTGCGGGCGTTGAGCAGGCGCCCAGCCTCGGCCAGCTGCACCCGGTCGTTGACGCCGACGATGAGATTCGCGTCCGCGACGAGCTGCGCGGCGACCGCGAGCGCGTCGTTGCGGAGCATGCCGACGACATCGGTGAGGTACTTCTCGGCCTGCACGTTGGCGATGCTGATGCGGCCGAGCCGCTCGCGCAACGGCGCTGCCTGGAAGACGTAGACCCCGGCGTTGACCTCGTCGACGGCGCGCTCGGCATCCGACGCGTCCTTGTGCTCGACGATGCGGTCGACGCTGCCCGCGGTGTCACGGATGACGCGACCGTAACCGGTCGGGTCGCTCAGGCGTGCGCTCAGCATCGTGGCGGCGGCGCCCGATGCACGATGGGTGCGCAGCATCTCGCCGAGCGTCGCGTCATCGAGAAGGGGGACGTCCGCGCTGAGCACGAGCACGTCACCGTCGAAGTCCGGCAGCTGGTCGAGAGCGACCTCGACGGCCCGGCCGGTGCCGGGGATCTCGTCCTGGTCGACGACGACGACCTCGGGCGAGACGCCGAGCACGGCCTCCGCGACGCGATCGCGCTCGTGCCGGACGACGACGAGCACGTGAGCGGGTGCGAGGTCGCGTGCTGTGTCGAGCACATGGCCGACGAGGGGGCGACCGCCGATGCGGTGCAGCACCTTCGGGAGGGAGGACTTCATCCGCGTCCCCTGCCCCGCGGCGAGGATCACGACAGCGAGACGGGGGTCGAGTGGGGTGTCGCTCATGCTCCGCCGCCAGGACTCGAACCTAGACCTCACAGCTCCAAAGGCTGTCGTGCTGCCATTACACCACGGCGGAACGCCGCACGCAGGTGCAGCCCGACAAGTCTGCCAGAGCGCGCGGGGTCGCGTCTGCGCCGCGGCTGTGTCCCGCCCCGCGGGTCGGGATAATGGTGCCATGGCACACGAGACCGACGAGGTGGACCGCATCGTCGGTGCGTGGTCGCTGCAGCGCCCCGACCTCGACTTCTCCCCCCTCGAGGTGCTCTCGCGCGTCGACCGGCTGTCGCGTCACCTCGACCGGGCGCGGCGCGAGGCGTTTCGCCGCAGCGATCTCGAGCCGTGGGAGTGGGACGTGCTCTCGGCCCTGCGCCGCGCGGGCGAGCCCTACCAGCTGAGCCCGAAGCAGCTGCTGCAGCAGACCCTCGTCTCGAGCGGCACGATGACCAACCGCATCGACCGGCTCGTCGCGCGCCGGCTCGTTCGGCGCGAGGCCGATCCGGGCGACGGGCGCAGTGTCCTGGTGACCCTCACCGACGACGGACGCATCCGCGTGGATGCGGCCATCACGCGTCTCGTCGACGCGGAAGCCGTGCTTCTGTCGGGCCTGTCGAAGGGCGACCGAGACCGCCTGGCGTCGCTGCTGCGCAAGCTGTCACTGGGGTTCGACGGCTCTCCTCCGCCGGCGTCCGCCTGACGCATCCCGCTCCGGCTGACAGCGGCCCCGCCGCGGGCGTGGCCTAGCCTGGAAGCAATATGGCGCATCTTCTGGGAGCCGAGGGCCTTCGCCTCGAGTATCCGACCAAAGTGGTGTTCGACGGGGTCTCCCTCGGAGTCGACGAGGGCGACCGCATCGGCATCGTGGGCCGCAACGGCGACGGCAAGTCGAGCCTCCTGCGCATGCTCGCGGGGCTCGTCGAGCCCGATTCGGGCCGCGTGACGGTTCGCGGCGGCATCCGGGTGGGCGTCCTGGCGCAGGCGGACGACCTCGACGACGACCTCCGGGTGCGCGACGCGGTGGTCGGTGACCTCGCTGATCACGAGTGGGCGGGCGACGCCCGCGTGCGCGACGTCATCGCGGGCCTTCTCGGCGACCTCGACTGGGAAGGTCCGATCCGCGGGCTCTCCGGCGGTCAGCGCCGTCGCGTCTCGCTCGCCGCGCTCCTCGCAGGCGATCACGACGTCATCTTCCTCGACGAGCCCACCAACCACCTCGACGTCGAGGGCATCTCGTGGCTCGCCGAGCACCTCAAGCGCCGCTGGTCGGCCGGTTCCGGTGCGCTCCTCGTCGTGACGCACGACCGCTGGTTCCTCGACGAGATCTGCACCGCGACCTGGGAGGTCCACGACCGCATCGTCGAACCGTTCGAGGGCGGCTACGCGGCGTACATCCTGCAGCGGGTCGAACGCGACCGACAAGCCGCCGCCATCGAGGCCCGGCGGCAGAACCTCGCCCGCAAGGAGCTGGCGTGGCTGCGCCGCGGAGCCCCCGCCCGCACATCGAAGCCGAAGTTCCGCATCGATGCCGCGAACGAGCTGATCGCCGATGTCCCCGAGATCCGCGATCGCGTGGCGCTGCAGTCGCTCGCGGTGTCGCGACTGGGTAAGGATGTCGTCGACGTCCTCGACGCCGGTGTCAGCTACGGCGATCGCGTCGTGCTCGAGAAGGTCGAGTGGCGCATCGCGCCGGGCGAGCGCACCGGCATCCTCGGCGTGAACGGCGCGGGCAAATCGACGCTCCTCGGGCTCATCTCCGGTACCGTCGAGCCGACCGCGGGACGCGTCAAGCACGGCAAGACCGTCAAGGTCGCGACCCTCTCCCAGCGCATGAGCGAACTGGACGAGCACCTCGACCAGCCGGTCCGCGTCGTCATCTCGAATCTGCGGACGAGCTACACGATCGGCTCGGGATCGAAGGCGCAGGACCTGACCCCGGGGCAGCTCCTCGAGCGCATGGGGTTCAGCTCGGCGCAGCTCTCGACGCCGGTCAAGGACCTCTCCGGCGGGCAGAAGCGGCGTCTCCAGCTGCTGCTCATCCTGCTCGACCAGCCGAACGTGCTGATCCTTGATGAGCCGACCAACGACCTCGACACCGACATGCTGGCGGCCATCGAGGACCTGCTCGACTCGTGGGCCGGCACACTCATCGTCGTCTCGCACGACCGCTACTTCCTCGAGCGCGTGACCGATCAGCAGTACGCGATCCTCGGCGGGCGGCTGCGACACCTTCCCGGCGGTGTCGACGAGTACCTGCGGCTGCGACGCGAGCAGCCCGGGCGCACGAGGTCGACCTCAGCTGCATCCGCTCCGGCATCGGGTGGCGGGGCGGCGAGCCCGGCGGCCCCCACTCTGAGCGGCGCGGAGCGGCGAGCGGCCGAGAAGGAGATCTCGGCGATCGACCGCCGTCTCGAGAAGATCCAGGGCGAGATCGCGGCCGTCGACGCCCAGCTCGCGGAGGCTCACGACGACTTCGAGCGGATCATGAGCCTGCAGCGCCGGCGCGATGAACTCGTCGCCGAGACGACGACCCTCGAGGAACGCTGGCTCGAGCTCGGCGAGGCCATCGACGGCTGACTGCGCGCCGCACGACGAAGCCCCCGGCGCTCTGCGCACCGGGGGCTTCGTGGCGGATCAGACGAGTCCGTTGTCCTCGAGGAACTTCTTCGCGATCGCGGCCGGCTCGAGCTTGTCGACCGTGCTCTGGACGTTCAGGGCGACCAGGGCCTCGGGGGTGAGCTTCGCGCTGACGGCGTTGATGGTGTCCTCGACCTCGCCCGCGAGGTCCTTGTTGACGACCGGGACGACGTTGGACGCGAGGAAGAGCCCCTCGGGGTCTTCGAGCACGACGAGGTCGTCGGTCTGGATGCGCGGGTCGGCCGTGAAGACGTTCGCGACGTTGACGGTGCCGGCGACGAGGTCGTCGACCGTGGTCTCGCCGGTCGCCTGGAAGCCGACCTCGATGCCGTAGGTGTCGGCGAGGCCCGTCGGGCCGTAGGGACGCTGCTCGAGCTCGGCCGGGCCGCCGAGGGTCAGCGGCTCGGTGACGTTCGCGAGGTCGGCGATCGTGGTCAGGTTCCACTGCTCGGCGAACGCCGCCGTCACGGTGTACGAGTCCTGGTCGCTCGCGGTCGCCTGGTCGAGCACCGTGAGGTTCTCGGGGAGCGCGTCGGCGAGAGCGGCGTACACGTCCTCGGAGGTGCGGGCGGTGGTGTCCTCGTCGAAGTACTGCAGCAGGTTGCCGGTGTACTCCGGGAACAGCGTCAGCGAGCCGCTCTCGAGCTCGGGCAGGTACGCCTCGCGCTGGCCGGTCGTGAACTGACGGTCGACGGTCTTGCCTGCGCCCTCGAGCGCCTGGGCGTAGATCTCGGCGATGATCTCGTTGGAGTAGTAGTCCTGCGAGCCGATGACGATGGTGCCGTCGGCGGGGGCCGCCGACTCGCCGCCGCCTTCCGCGAGCGGGTCGGAGCTCGCGCATCCGGCGAACAGGGTGGTGGCGGCGAGCACGCCGACACCGGCCGTCAACAGGCGGCGGGTGGTGAAGCGGGACATGGGTTCCTCTTTTCGATGGTGCGGGAGTTCGGTGCTGTGGGTCGGGAAGGTCGGTCAGGCGGTCGCGGCGACGGGCCGGCGGTTCCGCTGCGGGGCGTCGGCGGCGCGCACACCGCGTGGCGCGCTGAGACGTTGCAGGAGGGCGAAGACGGCGTCGAGCAGGAGGGCGAGCAGCGCGAGGATCAGTGCGGCGCCGAGCACCTGGTCGATCGCGCGGAGGTCGATGCCCTGGATGATGCGGAAGCCGAGCCCCCCGAGGTCGGTGTACCCCGCGATCGTCACGGTCGCCACTACCTGCAGCACCGCGGAGCGCAGTCCGCCGATCAGGAGCGGCAGGCCCAGAGGAACCTCCACGCGCCAGAGGATCTGCCACTCCGTCATGCCGACGGCCCGAGCGGCGTCGATCGTGCGGCGATCGATCGCCTGCAGTCCGCTGTAGGCGCCCGCGAGCAGCGGCGGGATCGCCAGCACGACGAACGTGATGAACGCCGCCTCGGTCTTCTGGGTGACGCCCAGCAGCAGGATCAGCAGGATCAGCAGTCCGAACGAGGGGATGGCGCGGGCCGCTCCCGAGACGGCCACGGCGAACTCGCGGCCCTTCCCCGTGTGGCCGATGGCCCAGCCGATCGGTACGGCGATGAGCGCGGCGATCAGGACCGAGACGAAGGTGTAGAACAGCTGCTGGCCGATCAGGAACGGCACCGAGTTGCTGCCCGTGTACTGGGCGGGGTCGAGGATCCAGGCGATCGCGTCCACGAAGACGTTCATGCGGTCGCCTCCCGTCGGCGGCGCGCGCGACGATCGCGGCGGGCCGAGCCCGCGTGCGCCCACGGCATCACGAGTCGTCCGATCACTACGAGCAGCGCATCGATGACGAGCGCGATGATCGCGACGGCGACGATGCCGGCGAACACCTCTTCGAGCAGGCGGCGCTGGATGCCGTTGGTGAAGAGATACCCCAGGTTGGTGACGCCGACGAGGATGCCGACGGTCGCGAGCGACACCGTCGAGACGGCCATGACCCGCAGGCCGGCGAGCAGCACGGGTCCGGACAGCGGCAGGTCGACCGCCCAGAAACGACGGAACCCGCCGTATCCCATGGCCGTGGCCGCCTGCCGGACGCCGGGGTCGACCGAGTCGAAGCCGTCGGCGACCGAGCGGGTCTGGATCGCGATGGCGTAGATCGTCAGCCCGACGATGAGGTTCGTCTCGGTGCGGATGCCGTACCCGAGCGCGCTCGGCAGCAGGACGAGCAGCGCGAGCGAGGGGATCGTGTAGAGAAGCCCCGTCAGGGTGATGACCCACCCGCGCAGCAGGCGATAGCGCCATGCGACCCACCCGAGCGGCACCGAGAGGACGAACCCAAGCACGATCGCGATGACGCTCTGCCGGATGTGGTCCAGAGCGAGCGAGAAGATGAGGTCGAGATTCGACCAGATCCACGACACGTCAGGCGTCGCCTTCGACCAGGGTGCCCTGCGTGCGCCCCTCGGAATCGACGAGCACCGCGCCGTTGGCGGTCCGCTCGACGCGCAGGGCGCGCTTGCCCCGGTCGACGCCGATGAAGCTCGCGACGAACTCGTCGGCCGGGTCGCGGATGATCTCGCTGGGCGAGCCGACCTGCAGCTTCCGCGCACCGGCCGCGAGGATCACGACCTGGTCGCCGAGGAGGAACGCCTCGTCGATGTCGTGGGTGACGAAGACGACGGTCTTGCCGAGCTCGCGCTGCAGACGCAGCAGCTCTTGCTGCAGCTCGTCACGCACGATGGGGTCGACCGCGCCGAACGGCTCGTCCATCAAGAGGATGTTGGGGTCGTTCGCGAGGCCCCGGGCAACTCCCACGCGCTGCTGCTGGCCGCCCGACAGCTGACTCGGGTAGCGATCGGCCATCCGGGTGTCGAGGCCGACCGTCTCCATCAGCTCGAGCGCCCGGCGACGCGCGTCACGCCGGCTCGTGCCGGTCAGCACGGGCACCGTGGCGATGTTGTCGGCGACGGTGAAGTGCGGCAGCAGCCCCGAGTTCTGCATGACGTATCCGATACGGCGGCGCAGATGCACCGGCGAACCGGTCGCGACGCTCTCGCCGTCGACCTCGATGGCTCCGGAGGTCGGCTCGACCATGCGGTTGATCATGCGGAGCAGCGTCGTCTTGCCGCATCCCGACGATCCGACGAAGACGGTCGTCTTGTGCGAGGGGATGACCAGAGAGAAGTCCTGCACCGCGCGGGTGCCGTCGGGGAACTCCTTGACGACGTCGCGGAACTCGATCACGCGTTCAGCTCTCGATGACGACCGAGCGGTCGAATGCGACGTAGCCGGAGAAATCTGTGCCGACGCGCTCGATCGCAGTCGGGTACGGCGTGGGGTAGGACCAGGCCTTGTCCGAGGAACCGGCGACGTCGAAGTACTGGGCGTCACCCTTCCATGCGCACGTGTACGCGGTGTCGCTCTCGGTCAGGACGCCCGGAGCGATGCTCCGCGGCGGGAAGTACCAGTTGCCCTCGATCCGCACGAGATCGCTCTCGTCGGCTTCGGCGATGATCGTGTCGCCCAGTCGTGCACGCATGGCGCCGCCCTCCGTTGTGGTCTCTCACGCTAGCGTTCGGAGCCGACACTCGGGCCGGGTTGCGTCATGTCGCGAAATGGACTAAACAGCGCATCCCGGCCCGGGCGGAGCGATCAGTACCAGAGGCCGACACGGGGAACGATCGTCGATGCGAACATGCGCGAGGATGCCGCGAGGTCGGTGCCGGTCAGGCGTCCAGCGCGCCCGAGAGTTTCGGGCGACACACCGCCGAGATAGACGGCCGCGAGCTCGACGACCGACAGCTCGAGCACATCGGCGCCGGCCGTATCGGCATCCGCCGCCGTCGCCACCGTGCCCTCGCCGTCGTCATCGACCGTCAGGAGGTACTCGCCGGTGGCGATCCCGAGCGGGTCGCTCACTCGCAGCAGCACGCGCCCCGCGGAGCCGTAGGTGCGCGCGCGGAGAGCGGCCGGCACGTCGAGGATGCGCAGGTACTGGTGGTCGAACACCGAGACCGAGGCGGCCCGCCGATCGCCGATCATCCACAGCACCGCCTCGTCGACCGAGCACAGCTCCGCGCGGACGTGGGCCACCAGGTCGAGCTCCAGCAGGAACCGCCAGAGCGCCGCGTACGCATCGTCGGTCTCGGCGATGAGGATCGTCACCTTCGCGGTGCCCTTGACGATGTCCCGCTCATGAGGCGCGAGCGAGTAGGTCAGGATGCCGCGCACCTCGCCCGCGGCGTCGCGATACTGCACGCAGCGGATCGCTCCCCCGTCCTTCTCGTCGGGATCGGTGCCGGTGAAGCGGTCGCCGTGTCCCGGCGGCAGCGCGATGTCGCCGGGGGTGCGGTGACGCGTGCGCTCGTGCAGCGTCGCCACGAGGTCGCGTGCGGCCGTCCGATCGATGAAATCGAGGCGCCCGTCGGGCGTGGGACCCGCCCAGCGCACCCGGCGGGTGTCGATGTCGAGGATCGCGGCGGAAGCCGCCGAGGCGAAGCCGTAACGGCCGTAGAGCGTCGACTCGGTCACCGTGAGCATGGCGATGGGAAGCCCGGCCGCCGCGACGGTGCGCACCTCGCCCTCCAGGAGCGCCCGCGCGATGCCTCGGCGCCGGTGCGTCTGCGCGACGGTGACGGCGCTGATCGCACCGGCGGGGATCGTTCCGCCCGGCACGGTGAGCTCGGAGGGCCACGACGCGATCGTGCCGACCGCCACCTCCGGCATCGGCCCGCTCTCGTCGAACACACCGGTGAGGCGCCGACCGCTGTTCCTGCCGCGTGCGCCGGCGATCTGCTCGGGCGAGCGCTCGCCGTCCTGGAAACCGCGCGAGACGGCCTGGATCCAGCCCTCGAACGCCGGTTCGCCGGCGGGCACGGTCCGGTACGTCAAGGCGCGCTCGGCGAGCGCGCGATGCGACGCCTCGTCGACGTCACGGTTCAGCAAGGAGGTCTGGGGCTCGGTCATCGGGTCACCACTTTCGCGCCCGTCACCGGGCCGGAGATGTGACGGGCACGGTGGCCCATCGCGGACAGGTTCTGCTCGATGCCGCGCGCCGCGTCTGCGTCGGCGGCGAGGAAGGCCAGCGTGGGGCCGGAGCCCGACACGAGGCCGGCCAGCGCGCCGATCTCGACGGCGCGATCGAGCAGCTCGCCCAGGTCGGGGCGCAGCGCGCACGCGGCATCCTGCAGATCGTTGCGCAACGCGCCCGCGAGCAGGTCGGGGGAACCCGAACGCAGGGCCTGCAGGACGACCGGGTCGACCTCCGGCGGCTCGGGCCGGGGCGCGATGTCGGGACGACGTTCGGCTCGCAGCCGGTCGAGCTGCGCGTACACCTCGGGGGTGGAGAGTCCGGCTTCGTCGATCACCACGACCCAGTCGAAGCGGGCCCGCCCCAGCGCCGGGCTCAAGCGATCGCCGCGTCCCGTCCCGACGGCACTGCCGCCCATGAGGGAGAAGGGGACATCGGCGCCCAGTCGCGCTGCCAGCTCCTGCAGTGCCGGGGAGGTGAGCCCGGCGCCCCACAACGCGTCGCAGGCCACGAGGGCGGCGGCGGCATCCGCCGAGCCTCCGCCCATGCCGCCGGCCACCGGGACCGCCTTGCAGATCTCCAGGTGCACGCCGCCGAGATACCCCACCTCGCGCGCCACCATCCGTGCGGCGCGCAGAGCGAGGTTGCGATCATCGAGCGGAACGCCGGGCACGGGCGCACCCGCCTCATCGACGACGCTCACGCTGAAGTCGTCCGCCGGTGTGGCGACCAGGTCCTCGTACAGCGAGACGG
This sequence comes from Microbacterium sp. SMR1, assembly GCF_003289625.1. GTDB lineage: Bacteria > Actinomycetota > Actinomycetes > Actinomycetales > Microbacteriaceae > Microbacterium > Microbacterium plantarum. The sequence continues at coordinate 69,472 of NZ_QMBN01000005.1, read as the reverse complement.
CTTGATAGACCGAGGCGACGTCGTGGTAGCCGTCGTCCTGGACGGACCCGACGTCGAGGAACAGGTTGATCTTGCCGGGAGCCCGCACACGCACGCGGTCGGGGACGGCGCTGAGGCTCATGCGCCGTCCGGCCCGTCCCAGATCGAGCCGATGCGGGAGGCGATGTCGTCGATCCGCTCGAGCTCGTCCTCGGTGAGGTCGGGCCCGTCGAGCGCCGCCAGGTTCTCGTCCAGCTGAGCGGTGCGCGATGCGCCGATGAGAGCCGAAGCGACCACCGGGTCACGCAGCGTCCACCGGATGGCGAGCTGCGCGAGGGTCTGCCCACGATCGCGCGCGAGGTCGCCGAGCTCGCGCAGGCCCGCCAGTGCCGACGCCGACAGCCGCCCGTCGTCGGGCAGCGAGAAGCGCTGCATCGACCGCTCGGACGTGCCGTCGTCGAGATACCGCCCCGTCAGCAGACCCTGCTGCAGCGGCATGAAGCCGATGGCGCCCATCCCGTCTCGGCGCAGCTGGTCGGTCAGGCCGTCCTCGATCCAGCGGTTGAGGATGGAGTACGAAGGCTGGTGGATCACCAGCGGCGTGCCGAGGTCGCGGGCCACCGCGGCGGCTCGAGCGGAGTTCTCGGCCGAGTACGACGAGATCCCGACGTAGAGCGCCTTGCCCTGACGCACGAGCGCGTCGAGCGCTCCCACCGTCTCCTCGATCGGGGTCGTGTCGTCCTCGCGGTGCGAGTAGAAGATGTCGACGTAGTCGACGCTCATCCGCTTCAGCGACTGCTCGGCGCTCGCGATCAGGTACTTCCGTGAACCGTGGTTGCCGTAGGGGCCGTCCCACATGTCGTACCCCGCCTTCGACGAGATGATCAGCTCGTCACGGTAGGGCGCGAAATCCTCGCGCATCATGCGTCCGAAGTTCGTCTCGGCCGAACCATAGGGCGGCCCGTAGTTGTTGGCGAGATCGAAGTGCGTGATGCCGCGGTCGAAGGCGTGGCGCAGCACCTCGCGCTGACGGTCGAAGGGGATGTTGTCGCCGAAGTTCCACCACAGCCCGAGCGAGATCGGCGGCAGGAACAGCCCGGAGGCCCCGACCTGGCGGTACCCGCTGCTCTCGTAGCGATCGGGGGCTGCGGTATAGGGACGGTGCAGGTCTCCGCCGCGCGAGGCGGGGAAGCGGGGCGAGGCGGTCACCGTCCGAGCCTATCGAGCGCGCACCCGCCTGCGTCCTCATTCGCGCAGAGTCTCCAAGGTGCGCGGAAACACCGATGTAACGGAGAATGTCTAGTCTGCCTACCGAGACAATCATCCCCCGAGGAGGAAACCCTGGCCCTTTCCGCTCTGCCCCGCCGCGAGAACCCCTGGATCGATCTGCCCGCGAGCCGCGACGATGTGATCCTCGACGAAGGCGTCCTGCGCCTCGTCCACGAGACCACGACGCCGGACGGCGCCCGCACCGCCGACCTGCTGCTGATCGCCGACGCGCTCGAGTCCGCCGGCATCCGCACGCTGCTCATCCGGCACGATCTCCACACGCCCGCGCTCGCGATCGACCTCGCGGACGCGCACAGGACGGCGGCGACCCTGCGCAGTCTCGGTCAGCGCGAGCCGCTGTATCTCAAGGCGAAAGGCACGGCCCCTGTTTTCGCGGCCGATGCGGACATCCCCGATTCCGCACCCCACGCGCTCCGGGCCTACCGCCCCCGCGTCAGCGCTGGCGGAGGCCGGCGGTACGACCACGAGTACGGCGTGCGCGTGGAGTTCTGGCGGTTCGGCGAGACGGCCGTCGAGGCTCCGCAGGCGAATGCGCTCATGCGGCGCATCACGCCGGCGCAGGACGTGCACATCGTGAGCGGGTCGCGGTACGGACGCGAATGGCAGACGGTGGTCGGAATGCTCGACCCGCACCCCCGCGAGGTCACCCACGACATCGACATGGTGTTCTCGTGGGTCGACGGCTCGGCGAGCGAGTTCCAGCGGCAGCGCGCCGCCCAGCTCTCCGAGTACGTCGTCGGCGAGGGAGATGACGGTCCGGCCCGCTATCGGCACGTCGACGAGCTCCGCTACGCCCTGCGGAGCGTGCACATGTACGCGCCGTGGGTGCGGCGGATCTTCATCGCGACGGACTCCCCCGCGCCCGCATGGCTCGCCGACCACCCGAAGGTGACGATCGTGCGCAGCGAGGAGTTCTTCGCCGACCCCTCCACTCTGCCCACGCACAACTCGCACGCGGTCGAGGCCCAGCTGCACCGCATCGACGGGCTGGCCGAGCACTTCCTGTACTCGAACGACGACATGTTCTTCGGTCGCCCCGTGCATCCCGAGCTCTTCTTCTCGCCCGGCGGCATCTCATCGTTCGTCGAGTGCGACGTGCGCATCGGCGCGGGCGACCCGCGCCTGGAGCGCTCGGGCCACGACAACGGCCTGCGCGTCAACCGAGCCCTGTTGCAGGAGCGCTTCGGGCGCGTCATCGTCCGCGACCTCGAGCACTGCGCCGCTCCCCTGCGCCGCAGCGTCATGCAGGAGCTCGAGGAGACGTTCCCCGAGGACTTCCGCCGCACCGCGGCATCCCGCTTCCGCGCTGCGACCGACATCTCCGTGACCAACTCGCTCTACCACTACTACGCGATGTTCACGGGGCGCGCGCTGCCGACGTCGGTGCCGCGCACCCGGTACGTGCAGACGACGCTCGCGCGCTCGCTCGCCGGAATGGAGCGGCTGGCGAAACGTCGCGACATCGACATGTTCTGCCTGAACGACGGCGGCGAGACCGAGGTTCCGGAAGAGATCCGGGTCGCGTCCCTGCGAGACGTGCTGGAGCGGATGTTCCCGATCCGGGCGCCCTGGGAGATCCCGGCGGTCAGCGAAGGACGGGCACGGGACGCGTCGGCGGCGCGCTCCGGCGTGAAGCGCTGACGGGCGCGATCCCGGCCTCGGCCAGCCGCCGCTGAGCCTCGCCCGCGTCGGTGTACTCGAGCGTGACGGGCGCATCGACCGGCACGACCGAATGCACGACCGTGTCGTCGTACACGTGGACGAAGTTGAACGACTGCGCGCCATCCTGCGGCCGCGTGCCACCCACCGGAACCGTGAGGTCCTGCGCATAACAGGTCGAGGACGCCACGGAGACCGGGATGCCGGCGAACGTCGCGAAGGTCGAGTAGTGCAGGTGGCCCGCGATGATGGCCCGCACGTCCGAACCCGCAAGCACAGCCGCGAGCGAGCGCTGGTCGCGGAGCTCGACGCTGGCCGCCAGCGGCAGGACGCTCGGGACCGGCGGGTGGTGCATCGCGAGGATCGACCCCAGCGGGGCGGGGGTCGACAGCACCTCGCGCAGCCACGCCAGCTGCGCGGGGCGCACTTCGCCGTGATGCGCGCCGGGGACGCTGGTGTCGAGCGTGATGAGCCGAAGCCCGTCGATCTCGTCGAAGCGATCGGCGGCCTCAGCGGTGCCGGGCTCGCGCCACAGCGTCTCGCGGAATCCTGCCCGGTCGTCGTGGTTGCCCATGACCCAGAAGACGCGGGTCCCCAGACGCTCGGCGAACGGCTCGACCAGGTCGCGCAGCTCGGCGTACGCGCCGCGCTCGCCGAGATCGACGAGGTCGCCGGTGAAGACGATCCCGTCGGGGCGAAGGGCGGCCGTCTCGATCGCGTCGAGGGCACGGCGCAGGTGCGCGGCCGCGTCGACGCGGTCGAAGAGCTGGGAGCCGGCGGCTCGCAGGTGGGTGTCGCTCAGGTGCAGCAGCACCCTCTCGGGTGCCGGGTACTCGGCGGTTCGCATCGTCTCTTCCGGGTCGGGTGATGCTCGCCGCGACGCTCGCGGCTCGCCCCGAATGTTACCGGCATGTTTCGGGAGAACCCGATGACGCGCTGATGAGCGTTCAGTGAACAGATGCCCCGAGCCGCACGAAATCGTCGATCGTGAGCTGCTCGCCGCGCAGGGTCGGGTCGATGCCGACGGCCTCGAGAGCCGCCGACGCCGTCGCCGCGGTCCCGCCGAACAGCGGCGAGACCGCCTGGCGGAGCATCTTGCGCCGCTGGCCGAAGGCCGCGTCGATGATCTGGAACGTGCGGCGACGGAGGGCGTCGTCGCCGCGCGCCTCGGCATCCCGTTCGAAGGCGACCAGCAGACTGTCGACGTTCGGGACGGGCCAGAACACCTGCCGCGACACCGTGCCGGCCAGAAGCCACGATCCGTACCACGCGGCCTTCGCGCTGGGCGAGCCGTAGATCTTCGACCCGGGCGCAGCGGCGAGGCGTTCGGCCACCTCGGCCTGAACCATCACGACGCCGCGCTGCAGATACGGGAAGGTCTCGAGGAAATGCAGCAGCACGGGAACGCTGACGTTGTACGGCAGGTTCGCGACGAGCACGGTCGGCTCGCCCGGGAGCTCGGTGACGCGCAGCGCGTCGGCGTCGACGACCGTCAGGGCACCGTCGGCGACACCGTGCCGGGCCGCGGTGACCGGAAGGTGCGCGGCGAGGCGGTGGTCGATCTCCACCGCTGTGACGCTCGCTCCGGCCTCGAGGATCGCGAGCGTCAGCGACCCCAGACCGGGTCCGATCTCGACGACCCGCTCGCCGGGCTGGACGCGGGCGGCGTGCACGATCTTGCGGACGGTGTTGGCGTCGACGACGAAGTTCTGCCCGAGCTTCTTGGTCGGCGTCACGTCGAGTTCGGCCGCGAGGGCGCGGATCTCGGCGGCACCGAGCAGGGTCACAGGCATGAGGACCAGCCTAGTTGCGCGGCGCCACGTCACCCGGCGGACGACGCGGCGCCGCAGGTCATACGTCCGTCGAGGCCGCAGCGGCAGCCCGAGCGGCGCCCGGCAGCGCCTCGAGGATGCGGCCGAGGGCGACGTCGTCGTGCGCCGCGGTGAGGAACCACGCCTCGAACGCCGAGGGCGGAAGTGACACCCCCGCGTCGAGCATCGCGTGGAAGAAGGCGGCGTAGGCGCCGGCATCCTGACGCGTCGCCGTCTCGTAGTCGGGGACGCCCGCGACGACCGCCGAGCCGAAGAAGACGCTGAAGAGCGTTCCGGCGCGCTGCACGACGTGCGGCACACCGGCCGCATCGAGAGCCGCCGAGGCGGCGACGGAGACCGTGTCGGCCGCTCGCGAGATGCGCGCGTAGACGTCGGCGTCGGCGAGCCGGAGGGTGGCGAGACCGGCCGCGACCGCGACGGGATTCCCCGAGAGCGTGCCCGCCTGGTAGACGGGGCCGAGGGGTGCGAGCAGATCCATGATCTCAGCGCGTCCCGCCAGCGCCGCGACCGGAAGACCGCCGCCGACGACCTTGCCGAAGGTGAGCAGGTCGGGAGCGACGTCTTCGCCCGCCTCGCGCAGGACGCCCCAGTAGCCCGATGGGCCCGATCGGAATCCGGTCAGGACCTCGTCGCTGATGAGCAGCGCCCCGTGGCGGGTCGTGAGCTCGCGGAGGAACGTCGTGAAGCCGGGCGCGGGCGGGACGACCCCCATGTTCGCGCCGGCGGCCTCGGTGATCACCGCGGCGATGTTCGCGCCGTGCTCGGCGAAGACGGCCTCGAGTGCGGCCCGGTCGTTGTAGGGCACCACGAGGGTCTGCGCCGCGATCGAAGCGGGGACGCCCGCCGAGCCGGGCAGCGCGAGAGTCGCGAGCCCGGAGCCGGCCTGCGCCAGCAGGCCGTCGGAGTGGCCGTGGTAGTGGCCCGAGAACTTCACCAGCAGGTCACGTCCGGTCGCACCCCGCGCGAGCCGGATGGCGGTCATGGTCGCCTCCGTTCCCGTCGAGACGAGGCGGATCTTCTCCGCGATCGGCACGCGGCGGCGGATCTCCTCCGCCAGCTCGGTCTCGGCGGGGGTCGACGCGCCGAACGACAGACCGCGTCGAGCAGCGTCGACGACGGCGTCGATGACCTCGGGATGCGCGTGACCGACCAGCGCCGGCCCCCAGCTCGCGACGAGGTCGACGTAGTCGCGCCCCTCCGCGTCGGTGACGTAGGGACCGGTCGCCGAGACGTAGAAGCGAGGCGTGCCCCCCACCGAGCCGAAGGCGCGGACCGGGGAGTTCACACCCCCGGGGATGACGGCGCGGGCACGGTCGAACAGTTCGTCGTTGCGGGTCATGCGAAGTCCTTTCCGGCGCGGATCCATTCCGCCACCTCGCGAGCCCAGTACGTGAGGATCACATCGGCACCCGCGCGTCGGATGCCGACGAGCGACTCGGCGATCGTGCGCTCGCGGTCGATCGCGCCAGCCCGGGCGGCGAGCTCGATCATCGCGTACTCTCCCGACACCTGGTACGCCCACACGGGCACCGTCGCGGCGTCCGCGACGCGTACGAGCACGTCGAGGTACGGGCCCGCGGGCTTGACCATGACGTAGTCGGCGCCCTCCGCGATGTCCTGCATCGCCTCGGCCACGCCCTCCCGTCCGTTGGCGGGATCGAGCTGGTACGTGCGACGGTCGCCCTGGAGGGTCGATTCGACGGCGTCACGGAACGGCCCGTAGTAGGCCGAGGCGTACTTCGCCGAATACGCCAGGAGCGCGACATCGGTATGACCCGCGCCGTCGAGCGCGGCACGGATGACGGCGACCTGGCCGTCCATCATCCCCGACAGCCCCAGCACCTCGGCACCGGCCCGGGCCTGGGCGAGCGCCATCCGGGCGTAGACCTCGAGGGTGGCGTCGTTGTCGACCGACCCGTCGGCCGCGAGCAGCCCGCAGTGCCCGTGGTCGGTGAACTCGTCGAGGCACAGGTCGGCCTGCACCGTGATGCGTCCCTGCGCCGCATCGCGCGCCGCGCGGATCGCGCGATTGAGGATGCCGTCATCGGCGACCGCCCCCGAGCCCTCCGCGTCACGGACAGCGGGCACGCCGAACAGCATGATGCCGCCGACGCCCGCGTCCGCGGCATCCGTCACGACGCTCGCGATGGCCTCGATCGGATGCTGCATGACGCCCGGCATGCTGGCGATCGGCAGGGCCTCGTCGATGCCCTCCTTCACGAAGACCGGCAGCACGAGCTGCGCGGCGACGAGGTGGTGCTCGGTCGAGAGGCGGCGCATCGCGGGGGTGCGGCGCGTGCGGCGCAGGCGGCGCTCGGGAAAGGTGCTCATGGGGAATCCTCTGGTGCGGGTCGCGCGTCGAGCTCTGCGATGAGGGCGTCGACGCTCTGCGAGTGTGCGGTGTGGTGCACGGTGTAGCCGAGCTTCTCGGCGTCGCGCGTGGTGCCGGGACCGATCGAGGCGATGAACACCTCGGGCCCGGGGATGCCGACCTGACGGCGGAGCTCGCGCCCGACGCTGAGCGACGTGAGGAGCACGGTGTCGATCTTCCCGGTGCGCACCTCCTCGGCGATCTCGGGGGTCAGGTCGACCCCGACCGTCCGGTACGCGATGCAGACGTCGACCTCGTAGCCCTGGAGCTCGAGCTCGTCGCTGATGACGGCCATCGCCAGGTCGGAGCGGAGCACGAGACAGCGCCCCGTCGATCGCGGCGAGCGTCCGGCGCACCACTGCGCGATCATGTTGGTCGCCGACGAGGTGCCGACCGGCACGAACTCGACCTCGAACCCGGCGTCGGCCACGGCGCGCGCAGTCGGGCGGCCGACCGCGGCGATGCGCGTTCCGATCGGGATGCTCACCCGCTGCGCGACGAGCTGCTCAACGGTCGCGGCGCTCGTGATGAAGACCCAGGCGTACTCCCCCGCAGCCAGAGCGGTGAAGGCGGCGTCGCGGGCGGCGAGATCGCGCGGGGGCCGCGACTGGATGAGGGGCGCGATCACGCCGGTCGCGCCGCGTCGCTCGAGTTCATCGCGCACGCGCTCGCCCCAGGACCCCCCGCGGGGGATCAGGATGCGGCGTCCCTTCAGGCCGCCCGTCATCGGCTCGTCCCCGGCAGATCGGCGATGTCCGCGGCACCGCCGTCCAACAGCTCGGCGACGACATCGGCGGCGACCGACTCACGCTCGCCCACGGAGGTCAGGTCGGCGCGCAGGGCACGCTGGGCGCGCACCGTGCGCTCACCGTCGGGGGCGTACACCTCGGCGACGAAGACGGACTCCGCGGCCAGCCCGGTGACCGAGATCCCCACCGGTGCAGCGCATCCGGCCTCGAGCCGACGGAGGACCGCACGCTCGAGGAGCGCGCGCGACGACGACTCGGCGTCGTCGATGAGGGCGACGGCCCGACCGATCGGTCCGTCGACGTCGACCGTGCGGATCTCGACTGCCAGGGCTCCCTGACCGGCCGATGTCGGCCACTGGTCGAGCCCGAAGACCTCGCCGATCGCCGCGTCGCGCTCGATGCGCCGGAGCCCCGCCTCGGCGAGGACGATCGCGTCGTACTCGCCGTCGCGCATCTTGCGCAGGCGCGTGTCGATGTTCCCGCGGATGTCGCGCACGCGCAGATCGGGCCGACGCCGCAGCACCTGCGCGACCCGGCGCGGCGACCCGGTGCCGATGACGGCCCCCTCGGGCAGACCGTCGAGCGTCGTCTCCGCGGTCGGACCGCACAGCACGTCGCGCTGCGGAGCCCGCGGCGGCACGGCACCGATGGTCAGTCCCGGATAGGGCGCGGTGGGGAGGTCCTTCATCGAGTGCACGACGAGGTCGCAGTCGCCCCGCAGCAGCGCCTCGCGCAAGGCGGTGGCGAACACACCGGTGCCGCCCATCTGCGCGAGCGACCCGGTCAGGACGTCGCCGTCCGTCGTGATCTCGACGAGCTCGACGGTGATCCCGGTCGCATCCGTGATCGCGTCGGCGACGTGGCGCGACTGGGTCGTCGCGAGCAGGCTCGCCCGTGTCCCGAGACGGAGCACGGGCGCCGCGGACCTGTCGACGTCGGGTGCGCCGGCTGTCACGGCGCCACCCCCGCGAGCGCCGGCTGAAAGCCCAGGCGCTTGTTCTCGCAGCATCCCGGTCGGCACACGTCGTACCAGGGCCCCAGTGGGGTCACCGCGGGACGCTCGTCCGCGGGCGTCCCATTGAGCCGCTCCTCGACGAGATCGACCAGACCCGCGACGTAGGCCGGGTGCGTGCTGGGCGACGCGGTGCGCACCGCGAACAGCCCGTGCTCCTCGGCCGTCTCCATCGCCTCGGTGTCGAGGTCCCAGAGCACCTCCATGTGGTCGCTGACGAACCCGAGCGGCACGATCAGCACGGCCTTGCGTCCCGCGGCGGGCAGCTCGGCGATCGCGTCGTTGATGTCGGGCTCGAGCCACGGCACGGACGGCGGGCCCGACCGGCTCTGGAACACCAGCTGCCACGGGCTCGTGGTGCCGAGCTCGGCCACGATCGCCTCCGCGACAGCGGTGTGCTGTGCGACGTACGCGCCACCGGGGCCGAAGCCGCGCTCGGGCGGGCCGGAACGGTCGGCGTCGGAGTTCGGGATCGAGTGCGTCGAGAAGAGGATCTCGATGTCCTCCTCGGCGATGCCGCGCTCGCGCACCTTCGCCAGGCCGTCGCGGATGCCGTCGACGAACGGGGCGACGAACCCGGGGTGGTCGAAGAACTGCCGGACCTTGTCGATCTCGACCTCGCCCGCCAGTCCGGTGGCCTCCATCGCGTCGGCCAGGTCTTCGCGGTACTGGCGGCACGACGAGTAGGAGCTGTAGGCGCTCGTCGCGATCGCGATGACGCGACGATGCCCGTCGGCGTGCAGGTCGCGCAGGGCATCGTCGACGTACGGCATCCAGTTGCGGTTGCCCCAGTACACCGGCAGTCCGAGGCCGCGCGCGGCGATCTCGGCCTCGAGGGCGGCCTTGAGCTCGCGGTTGTGCTGATTGATCGGCGACACACCGCCGAAGTGGCGGTAGTGGTGCGCCACCTCTTCGAGGCGCTCGTCGGGGATGCCGCGCCCGGCGGTGACGTTGCGGAGGAACGGCAGAACGTCGTCCTGGCCCTCGGGGCCACCGAAGCCGAGGAGGAGCAGGGCGTCGTACGACGTGGGCTCGCTCACGTGGGGCGCTCCCCCGCACGAGGCCGGTCCGGCCGCGGGAACCGCGCAGCCGGGGGCGCACGGCGGCGCGCTCTGGGCACGCGGGGGCTTGGGGCGGAACTCGTTCGCGCTCATCAGGACAGCACCTCCGCCAGCTCGGACACCTCGACGCGTCGGCCGGTGTAGAAGGGCACCTCTTCACGGACGTGCCGCCGCGCATCGGTGGCGCGCAGGTCGCGCATGAGGTCGACGAGACTGATCAGCTCGTCGCTCTCGAGGGGCAGGAGCCACTCGTAGTCGCTCAGGGCGAAGGTCGAGACGGTGTTGGCGATGACGTCCGAGAACTTCGCGCCGCGGCGGCCGTGCTGGGCGAGCATCGCCGAGCGCTCCTCCTCGGGCAGCAGGTACCACTCGTAGCTGCGCACGAACGGGTAGAGGCAGAGCCAGTCGCGGGCGTGCTCGCCGCGAAGGTAACCGGGAACGTGCCGCTTGTTGAACTCCGCCTCGCGGTGCACGCCCATGGCGCTCCACTCGAGGTCGAAGGCGGCCAGCGCGGCCGTCCGCCGGAGTTCGCGCAGGGCGCGCTGCAGCGCCGCCGGGTCGTCGTCGGAGCCGGGGGCTGTGTGCAGCCAGACCATCAGATCGGCGCCGGCACGCATGCCGGTGACGTCGTACAGGCCACGCACCGTCACTCCTGCGTCGGGCAGTCCGGCGACGACGCGCTCGAGTTCGGCGAGGTCGGCGTCGGTGGGCGCCTGCGGCCGCGGGCGCGGGCCCGCGAGGATCGCGAAGAGGGTGTAACCGAGCGGGATCTGTTCTTCGGTCATCGGGAGTCCTTTCGAACGGAGGGAACGGCGAAGAGCTCATGGGCCAGCGCGCGGGCGTGCGGGATGACCGAGGCGAGTCCGGTCCCGGCGGCGACGGCGCCGGTGACGTGGATGCCGCGGGCGGCGGCATCCATCACCGTCGCCGTCCACGCCTCGGACTCGGCCGGGACGACGGCATCGCGCCAGCGGGTGGTGATGATCTCACCGACGTCGCTTCGGTCGACGCGCGCACCGGTGAGATGCGAGATCTCGCGGGCAACGGCTGCGGCGGAGTCGAGGCCGGCGGTGTCGTCGGCACGCGCTGAGAGGCGCACGACATGCGTTCCCTCGGGCAGCGCTTCCCGGGCCCAGGCCCACTTCGCGTCGATGTGGGTGAGAGCCTTGGCCGCGGTGCGCGCGTCAGGAGCGACGATGACGCCGGAGCCGACCGGCTCCGCAGACAGGTCGTCGGAGGTGACCGCCGCGGTGAGCAGGCGAACCGCGGGCTGGATCGGCGCCGTGGCGGCTGCGTCGATGGCGCCGCTGTCCTGCCCGAGCAGGGCGGCGGCGCCCCGCGGGCCGGTCGCGATGACGACGTGCTCGGCACGGATCGTCCCGCCGTCGGCGAGCGTCACCGTGACGCCGGAGCCCGGTGCCGGATCGACCCGGCCGACCGCCGCGCCGGTGCGGATCACCGCGCCTCGCTCGGCGGCGAGGCTCGCAACGCCGTCGGCGAGCCGCCACATGCCCCCGGAGATCCCGCCCACAGCGGTTCCGCCGGGCGCGTTCGGGGCGACCTCCGCGGCCGCGGCCAGCAACGATCCGGTTCGCTCGAACGCCGCCCACATCTTCGGGTGAAGACGCGGGAGCGGAACGGCCGCGGCCGGCTGCGAGTAGATGCTGCGGCAGAGCGGATCCACGAGGGCACGGAGGAGGCCATCGCCGAGGCGTTCTTCGACGACGTCGGCGAGCGAGGCGGTCGGGTCGATCGGGGCGTCGAGCACCTCGGCGGCGGCCCGCTCGGCCGCGCGGTCGCCGATGATCGCGACGACATCCGAAGCGAGCGGGTCGGCCGGGATGCCGATGACCGTGCGTCGCGGCAGCGGCAGACGGCTCCACCGGGTGCCGGGCAGGCCGACGCCGTGCTGCGAGACCAGGTGCGCGGGACCCGACCGCGGTGCGACGACCTCAAGCGGCAGGGCGAAGTCGGCGATGAGTCGCGGCACCGCATCGGTCCGCTTGGCGAAGGACTCCGCCCCGAGGTCGACGTCGACTCCGGCGATGCGCCCACGGCGCAGCATCCCGCCGATCTGGTCATCGGACTCGAGGACGGTGACGCGCTTCCCCGCTGTCACGGCTTCGAGCGCGACGACCAGCCCGGCGATACCGGCCCCGACGACGACGACGTCGGTCTCGACGGTCATGCCGACCGCCAGGCGTGAACTGTCCGCACCACCGAGCTGATGGCGTCGGGATCGGCTTCCATGGGCACCCCGTGCCCGAGGTTGAACACGTGTGCGCGGGCCGCACGCCCGGCCTCGAGGATGCGCGCGATCGCCGCGTCGCGGACCTCGGTCGGAGCGAAGAGCAACGCGGGATCGAGGTTGCCCTGCAGCGTCAGGTCGCCGCCGACCCGACGAGCGGCCTCGTCGAGGGGCACGCGGTAGTCGACTCCGAGGGCGTCGATGCCGATCGAGGCCATGTCACGCAGGATCTCGCCCGTCCCGACACCGAAGTGCACGAGCGGGATGTGGTCGATGCCCGAGCCGACGGGGACCGGGAGAGCTCGCACGGCGTCGAACGACGCCGCGGATGCCGGCAGAGCCGCCGCGCGGTAGTCCTCGGGAGGGAGACCGCCCGCCCACGAGTCGAACAGCTGCGCGGCGCTGGCGCCGGACTCGACCTGCAGCGCGAGGAACTCCCCCGTCACGCGGGCGAGCCACTCCGTCAGCGCTCGCCAGGCAGCCGGGTCCTCGTGGATCAGACGGCGGGCGGCGAGGTGGTCCTTGGACGGTCCGCCCTCGACGAGGTAGGCGGCGAGGGTGAACGGGGCTCCGGCGAAGCCGATGAGCGGCAGCGGCTCGCCGCGAGACTCGGACTCCTCGGCCAGCATCCCGGTCGTCAGCTCGACGGCGCGGGCGATGGCCTCGCCGCGTTCGCGTACGAGAGCGGGATCGATCTCGACCGCGCGCGCGATGTCGGCCGCCGTCCGCAGCGGCTGGGCGAAGACGGGTCCGCGACCCGCCGCGATCTCCACCTCGATGCCGAGGATCGCCAACGGCACGATGATGTCGCTGAAGAAGATCGCCGCGTCGACGCCGTGCCGGCGCACCGGCTGGAGCGTGATCTCGCTGGCGAGCTCGGGCGTCAGGCAGGCGTCGAGCATCGTGCCCTGCGAGCGCAGCGCACGGTATTCGGGCAGTGACCGGCCGGCCTGGCGCATGAACCAGACGGGGGTCTTCTCGACGCGTTCGCCGAGCAGGGTGCGCACGAGCCGGCTCGAGCCGGTGGCGTGCGTGACGAGAGGGTGGGCGGATGCCGGAATGATGATCTCCTCGAATGAGTTAATCGATATACTAGTCACGATTCCAGGGGGTTCTTCCGCACGTGCTCGTCGCTCTCACCGCGCATCAGCGCTCCACGCCGCTCGCTTCACTCGAGCGACTCTCCGTCATCGGAGACGAAGTCGGCACCCGGTTGACAGAGGCTCATGACGCCATCCAGGGTGCCGTCGTCCTCGCGACCTGCAACCGCTTCGAGGCGTACTTCGACCTGCGCGACGACGCCGACTTCCCGTCGACGATCCCGGCGATGGATGCGGCGATGGAAGAGATCGCCAAGCTGAGCGATCTCCCCTACCGGACCGTTCGCGAGACCGTCGACTTCGCCCACGGCAACAAGGTCGCCCACCACCTCTTCTCCGTCGCATCCGGACTCGACTCCGTCGCCGTCGGCGAGGACGAGATCGCCGGGCAGGTGCGCCGCGCCCTCGACGACGCGCGGCGCGGCGGACTGACCACGGCGCCCCTCGAGCACCTCTTCCAGCGGGCCACCGAGACCTCGCGCGCCGTGAAGAACAGCACGCGCATCGGCGAGTCGGGCCGCTCGCTCGTGCGGCTGGCCCTCGAGCTCGCGTCCTCGCGGGTGGCGGACTGGTCCACTGCACGGGTTCTGCTCGTGGGCACCGGCCGCTACGCCGCGGCATCCCTCGCCGCTCTGCGCGACAAAGGCGCCGTCGACGTCCGCGTGCACTCGCGCTCGGGCCGCAGCCGCTTCGCTCAGCGCGAGCACCTCGTCGCCGTCGACGCCGAGCACTATGCCGAAGAGGCGGCCGCCGCCGATGTCATCATCACCTGCACGACGACGACCGACACCTACGCTCTGACCGCTGCCGAGCACGCGGCGCGGCGCAGCGGCGCCGACCGCACGCAGCTGATCATCGACCTCGGTCTGCCCCGCAACGTCGACCCGGCGCTGCGCAATGTTCCCGACATCGAGCTGCTCGACCTCGAGACGATCCGCATCCACGCGCCGATCGACGAATTCGCCACGCTCGACGAGGCGCGCGAGATCGTCGCGGGAGCCGCGGCACGGCACGCCGCCGCGCGTCGCGTGCACGAGGTCGCCCCGTCGGTCGTGGCGATGCGCGGCTACATCACCGGCATCCTCGACGACGAGCTCGAGCGGGCTCGCCTGCGGGGCGAGTCGCCTCAGGTCGAGGCTGCGCTGCGCCACTTCTCCGGCGTCCTGCTGCATCGCCTGATCGCGCAGGGGCACACGCTCGCCTCCTCCGGTTCGGGTGCCGCCTGGGCCGATGCGGTGGCCACCGTCTTCCCCGCCGCGACCGGAGCGACCTCGCCGGGCGGCACCGTGCCGACCGAGCGCGCCCCGGGCGACACCGAAGCGGGAGCCGGTCGGTCATGAGCCGGCCGGTGACCCTGAAGGACATCGCGCTGCGCGCGGGTGTCTCGACGGCCGCCATCAGCCAGGCCCTCAACGATCGCGGAAGCCTGCGCCCCGAGACCCGCGAGCGCATCAAGGCGATCGCCGCCGAGCTCGGCTATCAGCCGAACAAGTACGCCGCGGCGCTGCGGAGCGGCCGCACGATGTCGGTCGGCTTCGTCGTTCCCCAGGATGCCGAGCTCGACCTGTCCAAGCGGGGCGCCCTCCACCGCAGCCGGCACATCGGCGCGCTCGTCAGCGCTGCCGCCGATCAGGGCTTCACGGTCACGATGCTGCCGGCGGCACGACCCGATCTGCTCCGTGGTGCGCAGATCGACGTCGTCTACTTCGCCGAGGTGGCCGCCGACGACCTGCTGCTGCGCGAGGCCATCGCCCGCGGCATCCCCGTCGCGACCAATGACCTCTACGTCGACACCGAGCTGTCCATCACCGTCCGCACCGGCTACGACGAGGCGGTGCGCGCGGCGCTCGCCCTGCTCGAAGCCGGTGGGGCCCGGCGAATCGGGTTCCTCATCGACGATGCGGGCTCGCCCCGCGACGAGATCGGCGAGACCGCGTACCGCGCGTGGAGCACCGTGCGCGGCCGCGAACCCCTCGTCGCCTATCTCGACGCGGAGCACGGCGCCCTCCCCCGCCGGGTCGGCGAGCTCCGAGATGCCGGCGCGGATGCGATCTTCTCCTTCGCCGAAGAGGGGCCGGCCATCTACCTGCAGCTCGAAGAAATGGACTTCGTCATCCCACGCGACATGCAGTTCGTCGCGCTGTGCACGAGCGACTGCGCCGTCAACACGCGCCTGGGCGTCACGCACGTCTGCGTGCACCCGGAGCTCGCCCCTGCCGCGATGTTCCAGGCGCTCAGCAGCATCCGCGATGCCGCGTCGCCCGACGTCTTCGACCTTCCGTGGGAGATCGTCCGCGGCTCGTCGACACGCTGACGCGTCAGAACTCGCCGTAGACCTCGAGCGTGTTCGCGGCGATCTGAGCCGACAGCTCGTCGACGTCGACCCCCAGTTCGGCGGCGATGAAGCGCAGCGTCACCGGGATCAGGTACGGCGCGTTGGGCCGCCCCCGGTGCGGAGTCGGCGTGAGGAACGGGGCGTCGGTCTCGACGAGAATGCGCTCGCGGGGCGTGACCGCGAGGGCGTCGCGCAGGTTCTGCGCGTTCTTGAAGGTCACGTTGCCGGCGAAGCTCAGCCAGTAACCGCGGTCGGCGGCGATCCGCGCCATGTCGGCGTCGCCCGAGAAGCAGTGGAAGACCGTGCGCTCGGGGGCACCGACCCGCTCGAGCGTCTGGAGGACCGCGTCATGCGCGTCGCGGTCATGGATCTGCATCGCGACACCGTGCTTCTTCGCGAGCTCGATGTGCGCCTCGAAGCTCTCGAACTGGGCAGGCAGCCCGTCCTCCTCGGTGCGGAAGAAGTCGAGCCCCGTCTCGCCGATCGCACGCACGCGCGGCTGCGCGGCCAGCTCGTCGATGACGGCGATGGCCTCGCCGAGCCGTCCCGCCGCAGCGTAGAGCGGCGCCTCGTTCGGGTGGATGGCGACGGCGGCGAGGACGCGCGGATGGGATGCCGCCGCCCACGCCGACCAGCGCGACGAGTCGATGTCGCCGCCGGCCTGGACGACGCCGATCACACCGACGGATGCCGCGAGCTCGAGCTGCTCCTCCAGAGAGCGGGGCTCGTCACCGTCCTCGATCTCGAGATGGGTGTGGTTGTCGTAGACCGGCACCGTGAGCGGTTCCGGCGCCTCCGGCCAGCGCACATCCCGCGCAGCCTGGGAGCGCTGGCGCACGTACTGCGACACGTCATCCGTCGACTCGCCGCCACGTGACGATGTCGGGCCTGCCGGATCGGCGCTTTCTGGCGAGTCGACCATGCTCAGGCGGGCTGCTCGACGCGCGGGAACAGCGGCGCGAGGCCGTTGACCGTCGTACCGGCGGGGAGCACACCCCAGGTGCCGGCGTCGCGCAGCGGCTGGTCCTCGAGCCGGGCGTCGATGCCGAGCGCCACCCACAGCTTGCGGGTCGACTCGGGCATGACCGGAGACAGGAGCACCGCGAGGGCGCGCAGCCCCTCGGCGGCGGTGTACAGGACGGTGCCCAGACGCGCCCGCTGGGCGTCGTCCTTCGCGAGAGCCCACGGCTCGTTCTCGGTGATGTAGCCGTTGAGCGCGTCGACGATCGTCCAGATCGCAGCGATCGCCTCGTCGGGCCGGAACCGCTCCATGGCGGCATCCGCGGCGCCGGCGGCGTCGGCGACGACGCGCTGGATCGCGAGATCGCTCTCGGTGTACTCGGCGGGCGCCGGCACGATCGCCTCGAAATAGCGCTCGATCATCGCGACCGTCCGCGATGCGAGGTTGCCGAACCCGTTGGCGAGCTCGGCCTGGTAACGCGCCGACAGGTCTTCCCACGAGAACGAGCCGTCCTGGCCGAACGCGATCGCCGAGAGGAAGTAGAAGCGGTAGGCGTCCGAGCCGAACACGTCGGTGATCTCGGTCGGCGCGATGCCGGTGAGCTTGGACTTCGACATCTTCTCGCCGCCGACGAGCAGCCAGCCGTGCGCGAAGACGCCGCGTGGGACGTCGAGCCCGGCGGCCATCAGCATCGCGGGCCAGATCACGGCGTGGAACCGCAGGATGTCCTTGCCCAC
The DNA here is from genome assembly GCF_003289625.1 of Microbacterium sp. SMR1. Taxonomy (GTDB): domain Bacteria; phylum Actinomycetota; class Actinomycetes; order Actinomycetales; family Microbacteriaceae; genus Microbacterium; species Microbacterium plantarum. Next base: position 52,138 of record NZ_QMBN01000005.1, on the reverse strand, counting down.
GACGTGATACGCGGGCCAGCGCCGCGCGAACTCATCGGGGTCGGTGCCGTAGCCGATCGCGGTGGCGTAGTTGAGCAGCGCGTCGACCCACACGTAGATGACGTGCGAGGGGTCCCAGGGCACCGTGATGCCCCAGTCGAACGCCGACCGCGAGATCGACAGGTCCTTGAGACCCGACTTCACGAACGACACGACCTCGTTGCGCGCCGATTCGGGGCGTACGAAGTCGGGGACGGTCTTGTACAGCTCCAGGAGGCGGTCCTGGAACTCGCTGAGCTTGAAGAAGTAGTTCTTCTCCTGGAGCAGTTCGAGGGGCTTGGAGTGGATGGCGCAGACCTTGAGCCCTTCGAAGGCGCCGGTGCCGTTCACGATCTCGGCCTCGGGCTTGAACTCCTCGCACCCGACGCAGTACAGCGCCGCGTACTCGCCCGCGTAGATGTATCCGCGGTCGAACAGCGTCTGCACGAAGACCTTCACGCGCTCCTCGTGGCGCTCCTGCGTCGTGCGGATGAAGTCGTCGTTCGCGACGTCGAGGGTGCGCAGCAGCGGGAACCAGGACTCCTCGACGAGCTTGTCGACCCACTCCTGAGCGGTGACGTTGTTCGCCGCCGCGGCGCGGAGCATCTTCTGACCGTGCTCGTCGGTGCCCGTCAGCATCCACGTGTCGTCGCCCGCCTGGCGGTGCCAGCGCGCGAGCGTGTCCACCGCCACCGTCGTGTAGCCGTGCCCGATGTGGGGCAGGTCGCTCGGGTAGTAGATCGGTGTGGTGATGTAGAAGCTGCGGCCGTTGCTCACCCCGAGATTCTAGTTCGAGTGCGCGGACCGCCGCGGCCGTGTGTCGACACGGCGACGCGTCACGCGGTCTCGCGCACGATGAGGGATGTCGGCAGCACGAGCGGCTCCGGGTCGCCCCCCGCGATCACCTGCAGCACCATGTCGACCATCGCCGAGCTGATCTCGTTCCACGGCTGACGCATCGTCGTCAGGGGCGGATCGTGCGTCGCCGCGAGGCCCGAATCATCGAAGCCGGCGACGGCGATGTCGTCCGGAACGCGCCGTCCGCTGCGGCGGATGGCGGCGATCGCGCCCACCGCCATGACATCGGATGCCGCGAAGACGGCGTCGATGTCGGGGGCGCGCTCCAGCAGACGGATCATGGCCCCCGCGCCGGCGTCGCTCGAATAGACGTCCTGCTCGACGAGCTCGGGGTCGAACAGATCGCCCATCTCCTCGCGGAACCCCTGCAGGCGGTACCGACCGCCCGGGGTGTCGTCGGGCCCGGTGATCACAGCGATGCGGCGGTGGCCACGCGAGAGGAGATGACGCGTCATGATGCGCGCGGACTCCTGCTCGTCGACCGAGACGGTGGGCACGTGCGCGCGATCGCCGAGCGGGACACCGGTGCACACGGTGGGCACGCCCGCGGAGATCAGCGAGGCGAGCAGCGGGTTCGACTCGTGCGACGAGATGAGCAGGACGCCATCGACGTGACCCGCGCGGACGTACCGCTCGACGTTCGCCCGCTCGGCCGCGGTGTCGGCGATCATGAGCACGAGGGTCATCGAACGCTGGGCCAGTGCCTCGGTCGCTCCCCGCAGCAGCAGGGCGAAGGTCGGGTCGGCGAAAAGCAGGTGCTGGGGCTCGGTCAGCAGGAAGGCCAGCGAGTTCGACCGCCCCGTCGCGAGACTCCGGGCCGCGTGGTTCGCGGTGTAGCCGGTCTCGCGGATGGCGCGGTCGACGGCGTCCCGGGCCTCGGGCGACACCCAGTGCCCGCCGTTGATGACCCGCGACACGGTGCCGTGCGAGACGCCGGCCGCGGCCGCGACGTCGCGGATGGTCGGTTTGCGCGACGCGCCGGTGGAGCCGTTCACGTCGGCGAGCCTACTCCGGACGAGACCGTCGACCGTCGCGCGCCCCGGAGGACGCGCCGAGGCTGGCAGCCGCTCTGGGACCGGTCACAGTTCGATAACGGGTCGGGTCGCGGATCGGTCGCGCGTTTACAGTGGTCACACACACCCTGTGACCGGTCACAGTACGACCGGTGCATCTGAGAGACACGAGGACGCGTTTCATGCCTGCGAGCGTTTGGCCGGCCATCGACGGGATCGCCTACGGCGGCGACTACAACCCGGAGCAGTGGCCCCGTGAGGTCTGGCGCGAGGACGTCCGCCTCATGCGAGAAGCCGGAGTGAACCTCGTCAGCGTCGGCATCTTCTCGTGGGCGCTCATCGAGACCAGCGCGGGCGTCTTCGACTTCGACTGGCTCGACGAGATCATCGGCCTCCTCCATGAGAACGGCATCGCCGTCGACCTCGGCACCCCGACGGCATCCCCGCCGGCCTGGTTCTTCGCCGAGCACCCCGATGCCCGCGCCGTCAACCGCGATGGCGTGGTGATGGGCTTCGGGTCGCGCGGCATGGCGTCGCACTCCGCCCCCGCCTACCGCGAGGCAGCCGTGCGGATCGCCTCGACGCTGGCCGAACGCTACGCCGACCACCCGGCTGTCGTCATGTGGCACGTGCACAACGAGTACGGCGTTCCCGTCGGCGAGGACTACTCCGAGCACGCCCAGCGCGCCTGGCGCGGCTGGCTGCAGGAGAAGTACGGCTCGCTCGACGCCCTCAACGCGGCGTGGGGCACCGCCTTCTGGGGGCAGCACTACGGCGTCTGGGAGCACGTCGGCGTCCCCGCTGCCGCTCCCTCGGTCGTCAACCCCGCGCAGCGGCTCGACTTCGCGCGGTTCACCGACGCCCAGCTGCGCGCCTGCTTCGTCGCGGAGCGCGACGCCATCCGGCGGTTCTCGTCGCTTCCGGTGACGACGAACTTCATGGCGAACCAGCACCACGGCTGCGACCTGTGGGCCTGGGCGCGTGAGGTCGACATCGTCTCGGACGACCACTACCTGTGGGCCGCAGACGTCGAGGGCGAGATCGGCCTGGCCATCGCCGCCGACCTCTCGCGCTCGGTCGGGGGCGGCAAGCCCTGGATCCTCATGGAGCACTCGACCTCGGCGGTCAACTGGCAGCCGCGCAACGTCGCCAAGCGACCGGGCGAGATGGCGCGCAACTCGCTGTCGCACCTGGGCCGCGGGGCCGACGGCATCCTCTTCTTCCAGTGGCGTGCCGGGCGCTCGGGCGCCGAGAAGTTCCACTCGGCGATGCTGCCGCACGCCGGCACCGAGTCACGCGTTTTCCGCGAGGTCGTCGATCTCGGCGCGAAGCTGAACCGCCTCGCCGAGGTGCGCGGCTCGCGCGTCCACGCCGACGTCGCGATCCTGTGGGACTTCGAGTCGTTCTGGGCGCAGGACCTCGAGTGGCGCCCCTCGGAGGACGTCTCGCACGACGAGCGCATCCGGGCGTTCTACGAGCGCCTGTGGCGCGACAACATCACCGTCGACTTCGCCCTGCCGGGCCACGATCTCTCCGGCTACAAGCTCGTCATCGCCCCCGCGCAGTACCTCCTGCGTCAGGCTGATGCCGACAACCTCAACCGGTACGTCGAAGCCGGCGGCACGCTGGTCGTCTCGTTCTTCTCGGCCGTCGTCGACGAGAACGACGCCGTGCACCCGGGCGGCTTCGCCGCTCCCCTCGAGCCGTCCCTCGGAATCCGCGTCGAGGAGCACCTGCCGCTGCGCGCGGGCGCGACCACGACGATCGAGTTCGGCGGCGCGTCCCATACCGCCGACGTCTGGCACGAGCACCTGGTGGTGTCGGACGCGGAGACCCGCGCGACCTACGTCGACGGACCGGGCGCCGGGATGCCCGCGGTGACGCGCAAGCGGCACGGAGCGGGCACCGGCTGGTACGTCAGTACTCGACCGGATGCCGCCGGCCTCGCCGCCATCATGGCGGAGGTCTACGCCGACGCGGGCATCGCCCCGGTCGACGCGCCGGCCGGCCTCGAGATCGTCCGCCGCGCGGGCGACGCCGATGACTACGTCATCGCGATCAACCATGCGGCGACGGACGCTGAGCTCGCCCTGGAAGGTGTCGACCTGTTCTCAGGGCGCGCCGTCCGGGGCACGCTGGAGGTGAGTGCGGGCGACGTCGCCGTCATCCGCGCACCGCGCACAGCACCCGGGGGTGGTCACTGACCCACCCCGACGCCGGGAGACAGCCGACGTCTCACGGCATGCACTGAGAAAGCGCCGCCGCCACCCGGCAGCGGCATCCACATCGGTCGTGACGGAGCGACCTCGCACGAGGCCCTTCCGATCGACCACTTCGGAAGGAAGATCCATGCGCAAGATCGGGACCGGAATCGTCGCCATCGCGGCGACCACCGTCCTGCTCGCCGGTTGCTCCGGCGGCAGCACCCCCAGCGACAGCGGCAACGCCGAAGGCGGCTCGGGCGGCGGCTCGCTCGTCGTCTGGACCGACGCCAACCGTGCGCCGGCCATCGAGGCGGCGGCGAAGGCCTTCGAAGACGAGACCGGCACCAAGATCGAGCTGGTCCAGAAGAACTTCGAGGACATCCGCAACGACTTCATCAACCAGGTGCCGACCGGCGAGGGTCCGGACATCACGGTGGGCGCCCACGACTTCCTCGGCTCCTTCGTCTCGGCCGGCGTCGTCGACACGATCGACCTCGGCGACAAGGCCGACCAGATCGAGAAGGTCGCCGTCGACGCGTTCACCTACGACGGGCAGCTCTACGGCTTCCCCTACGCGCTCGAGACGATCGCGCTCGTGCAGAACACCGACCTCGTCGGCGAAGAGGCGCCGTCGTCCTTCGACGACATGATCGCCCGCGCCCAGACCGCGGGCGCCGAGCGTCCGTTCGTCATCAACACGGCGGGTCAGAAGGGCGACGCGTACACGATGTACGGGTTCCAGACGTCGTTCGGCGCCCCGGTGTTCGTGCAGGACGCCACCGGCTCCTACACGACCGAGGTGGGCATGGGCGGCGCGGGCGGCGAGGCTTTCGCCACCTGGCTCGGCGCGCACGGCGAGGCCGGCTCCGGCGAGATCTCGACCACGATCGACTACGACACCAACAACGAGCTCTTCGCCGCCGGTACCGCCGCGTACACGGTTCAGGGCCCGTGGGCGATCGAGGCCCTCACCGCCAACGGTGTGAACGTCAAGGTCAACCCGATCCCGTCGGCCGGCGGCGAGACCGCCGCGCCGTTCGTGGGCGTCCAGGGCTTCTACATCAGCTCGGAGAGCGCGAACAAGCTGCTGGCCCAGGAGTTCCTGACCACCTACCTCGCAACGGATGACGCGCAGCGCGCCCTCTACGAGGCCGACCCGCGCCTGCCCGCGTGGAAGACCCTCGCCGCCGAGGTCTCGTCCGACCCCGTCGTCGCCGGCTTCCTCGCCTCCGCCGCGAACGGCGTGCCGCAGCCCTCGATCCCCGAGATGGGTTCGGTCTGGGACCTGTGGAACGCCGCACAGGTGCAGATCATCAAGGGCGGCGACCCCGTCAGCACCTGGAACACCATGGTGACCGACGTCCAGGCCGCGATCGGCTGATCCCCTCCGGGGGCGGAGCACACCGCTCCGCCCCCGGACCTCTCTCGTGAAGGAGATGCACATGTCGGTCCCCCAGGGAACCGTGAGCGAGAGCGCACCGCCGCCTCGCTCCACCGACCGCTCGCAGCAGTCAGAACCGCATGGCCGACGCTGGTCGGGCATCGGCTGGGGCTTCGTCGTGAAGCTCGCGCTGATGGCGATCGTCAATGCCTTCGGCCTGATGGGGGTGTTCGCCGCCGTCCAAGCCGAGTCGTGGCTCATCGCGACCGCGGCGGCCGTCCTGCTCGTCGCCGCCGACATCGTGTACTTCACCAAGCGCGCACTGCCGCTGAAGTACCTGCTCCCGGGACTCGCCTTCCTGCTGGTGTTCCAGGTCTTCATCTTCGGCTACACGGCGTACATCGCCTTCACGAACTACGGCGCCGGCCACGTCGGTTCGCAGGACCAGGCGGTGGCCGCTGCCCTGGCCCAGGGCGAGCGACGCATCGACACCTCGCCCTCGTACCCGCTCTCGGTCGTCGAACAGGGCGGCGAGTACGGCTTCGCGATCGTCGACGACGGCGAGATCAAGGCCGGGGCCACCGACCGGCCGCTCGAGGTCGTCGGTGACGCGTCGGGCTCGGGCGCCCCCACCGACGTTCCCGGCTGGAACGTCGTTCCCCGCGGCACCTTCCTCGGCGACCCCGCGCTGCAGGAGCAGATCGTCGAGCTGCGCGTACCGGTCTCGGACGACCCCAACGACGGCTCGATCCGCACGCGCGACGGCTCGACCGGCGCCGTGTACCTCTCGACGCTGACGTGGGATGCCGACGCGCAGACCATCACCGATACGGCATCCGGTGCCGTCTACACGGCAACAGACGACGGCCGATTCGTCGCCGCGGACGGAGCGGCCCTGCCCACCGGCTGGGTCGTGAACGTCGGGTTCGACAACTTCCTGCGCCTCGTCACAGACCCGGGCCTGCTCGAGCCGCTCGCGCTCGTCACGCTCTGGACGTTCGTCTGGGCGGCGCTGTCGGTGCTCATTCCGTTCGCGATGGGGCTCGTGGTGGCGCTCATCTTCAACGACCCGCGGGTGAAGGGCCGCAAGATCCTTCGGACGCTGTTCATCCTCCCGTACGCCTTCCCGGCGTTCATGTCGGCCCTGCTGTTCCGCGGCATGTTCAACGCCGAGTTCGGTGTCATCAATGAGTTCTTCTTCGGCGGCGCGAACATCGACTGGCTCGGCGACCCGTGGCTGGCTCGCATCGCGGTGCTCTTCGTCAACGTGTGGCTGACCTATCCGTACTACTTCCTCGTGTGCACGGGCGCGCTGCAGGCACTGCCGTCCGACACGCTCGAGGCCGCGTCGATCGACGGCGCGGGCCGGTTCCGGCAGTTCCGTGCGATCGTCCTCCCCCTCGTGCTCGTCGCGACCGCCCCGCTGCTGATCTCGTCGTTCGCCTTCAGCTTCAACAACTTCACCGTCATCTACATGTTCAACAGCGGCGGGCCGGCGATCCCCGGCGCGCCCTATGCGCTCGGATCCACCGACATCCTGATCTCCGCGATCTGGGACATCTCGGGAGTCTCGGGCGGCGCTGCCGACTACGGCCTGGCCAGCGCCCTGTCGATCCTCGTGTTCATCGTGGTCGGCGCGATCTCCGCCCTGGCGTTCCGCCAGACCCGCAAGCTGGAGGAGTACCAGTGATGTCCGCAACCACCACCGTCGCCACCCCGCCCAGCCGCGTCGGCGCTCGCCGCCGCCGGTGGCTGCTCGAGGTCGGCTGGAAGTACCTCGTCGCGCTCGTCATCCTCTTCTACGCGATGTTCCCGCTGCTCTACGTCGTCTCGGCCGCGCTCAACCCGCGCGGCAGCCTCGCCGCGAGCAACCAGCTGTTCGGCGTCTTCGACCTCGCGAACTTCGCCTCCCTCAGCGGCACGTCGTACTGGACCTGGTACGGCAACACGCTGATCGTGAGCGGGGCGTCGGCGGTCGGCGCCGTCCTGATGGGGGCCGCGGCAGCGTACGCTTTCTCGCGGTTCCGGTTCCGCGGTCGCCGTCCGGGCCTCACCGCCCTGCTCATCATCCAGATGTTCCCGCAGGCGCTCGCCTTCGTGGCGATCTTCCTGATGCTCCTCGCCCTCGGCGAGGTGTTCCCCGCCCTCGGCCTGAACTCGAAGATCGCGCTCATCTGCGTCTACCTCGGCGGGGCCCTGGGTGTGAACACCTTCCTCATGTACGGGTTCTTCAACACGATCCCGATGGAGCTCGACGAGTCGGCCAAGATCGACGGCGCAACGCACGCACAGGTGTTCTGGCGGATCATCATGCCGCTCGTCACCCCGATCCTCGCGGTCGTGGCCCTACTGGCGTTCATCGCATCGTTCGGCGACTACATCATCTCGAAGATCGTGCTGGTGTCGCAGGACAACTGGACCCTCGCCGTGGGCATGTACCAGTGGGTGTCGAACCAGCTCGCGAGCAACTGGGGCCTCTTCGCGGCCGGCGCGGTGCTCGCCGCGATCCCCGTGCTGGCCCTGTTCCTCGGCCTGCAGCGCTACATCATCGGCGGGCTGACCGCCGGCTCCGTCAAGGGCTGACGCCCGAGAACGCACCCTCTCGCCGAAACAACACCCTCCCCGGTACGTACTCGCCGGGACCGTACGCTCTCGCGCGCCCGCGCGCGCCGACCTCGAAGGAGAGGCACATGCCACGAATCATCCCGCGGCTGACCGCGGCCGTCACTGCGGCGGTCCTGTCGTTGGGGGCGCTCGCGCTGCCGGCGTTGGCAGCCGACGACCCGGCGCCAGTCCCGAGCACGATCACCGTGCCGCGGGTCGAGAACCTGCCGGCCGACTTCATCGGCGGCGTCGACGTGTCGTCGGTGCTGTCGCTCGAAGAGTCGGACGTCGTGTTCCGTGACGCCGACGGCAACCCGGGCGACCTGTTCAGGATCCTTCGGGATGCTGGGGTCAGCGACATCCGGATCCGCGTCTGGAACGACCCCTTCGACGCCGACGGCAACGGGTACGGCGGTGGCGACGTCGACGTCACCCGGGCGATCGAGATCGGCCGTCGCGCGACGGCGGCGGGCCTGGGCGTCCTGGTCGACTTCCATTACTCGGACTTCTGGGCAGACCCCGCCAAGCAGCAGGCTCCGAAGGCCTGGGCGGGCATGACCGTCGACGAGAAGGTCGCGGCGACCGGGGCGTTCACGCGCGACGCGCTCACACGATTCCGCGACGCCGGGGTCGACGTGCGAATGGTGCAGGTCGGAAACGAGACCAATGGCGGCATCGCCGGGGTGACCGGGTGGGATGACATGGCGCGGATCTTCAGCGCCGGGTCGGCCGCGATCCGCGACATCATGCCCGACGCCCGCGTCGTGCTGCACTTCACCAACCCCGAGCGCCCCGGGTTCTACGCGGGCGTCGCCCGGGAGCTCGAGGCGCGGGATGTCGACTACGACGTGTTCGCGTCGTCGTACTACCCGTTCTGGCACGGCACGCCCGAGAACCTCACGGCGGTGCTGTCGCAGATCGCCTCGACGTACGACAAGAAGGTGCTCGTGGCCGAGACGTCGTGGGCGTACACGCTCGACGACGGCGACGGACACTCGAACGTCGTGAAGACCCCGGAAGACGCGACGCGCTACCCCGTGAGCGTGCAGGGCCAGGCCACCGCCGTACGCGACGTCGTGCAAGCAGTGGCGAACGTGGGCGAGGCCGGGCTCGGCGTCTTCTACTGGGAGCCAGCTTGGCTGCCGGTCGGTCCGCCCGAGCAGCTCGAGTCCAACCGCGTGCTCTGGGAGCGCGACGGATCCGGCTGGGCGTCGAGCTACGCCGGCGGCTACGAGCCCCATGACGCGGGACAGTGGTTCGGCGGTTCCGCGTGGGACAACCAGGCCCTGTTCGACCACGACGGCTACCCCCTCGCGTCGCTGAACGTGTTCTCGTACGTGCGCACCGGCGCGATCGCTCCGCGGACCGTCAGCGATGTCGAGCGTGTCGCGCTCACCGTCACGGACGGCGACCCGATCGCGCTGCCCGACACCGTCACCGTGTCGTACACCGATGGGACGACCGAGGAGCAGAGCGTCGGCTGGACCCCGGGACCGGATGCCGTCGACGGCGTGGGCGTGCACACCTTCTCGGGCACCACCTCGGCAGGCCATGCCACGTCGGCGACGGTCACCGTCATCGCGCGGAACCTGCTCCGCAACGGCGGCTTCGAAGACGCGGACGTCTCGATGTGGCGCTCGGAGGGAGGCGGCCTGACCGTGCGGGCGGAGGACGATCCTCGTTCCGGCACGTACTCGGCGCACTTCTGGGCCGACGCCGCGTACGGCTTCTCCCTCGCGCAGGAGGTCGTCGTGCCGGAGGCGGGCTGGTACACCGCCTCCGCGGCCGCTCAGGGTGGGGCCGCCGGGACCGACGGACGCCTGCAGCTCAGCCTGACCGCCGGTAGCGACACCGCTCGCGCGGTCCCGGCAGAGGTCGCCTTCGCTCTCGACGGGTGGCGGGTCTGGTCGACGCCGGTCACCGACGCCGTGTTCGCGTCAGCGGGCGATACGCTCACCGTCCGGATCGCAGGCGACCTGCCCGCCGGCGCCTGGGGGACGATCGACGATGTCGCTCTGGTCCGCGCCGCGCCTGCCGCGGACTTCTCGGCGCTGACGGCCGCTGTGGTCCGAGCCGAAGCGATCGACCGAATGTCCTACACCGCGGCATCCCTGGCCTCGCTCGATGATGCGCTGGCCTCAGCTCACTCGGTGCTGTCCGCTCCGGCGACGCCGCAGGCGGAGGTGGATGCCGCGACCTCGGCCCTCACCACCGCCGTCGATGCGCTCGTCGCCCAAGCGCCCTCCCCCGCCGCATCCGCACCCGCACCCGGGCAGCCCGGCACGGACCCCGGTGCCACCACGGCCACAGCGACCGGCTCGCTAGCCGCTTCCGGCGGCATCCTCCCCCTCGCCGCGCTGGCCGTCGCCGCGCTGCTGGTTCTCGCCGGGCTCCCCCTCGTCGCGCGACGCGGCTGACCCCCGAGAACGCACCGTCCCCGCGAAAACGTGCCCAAGACGGTGCGTTCTCGCGGGGATGGTGCTTTCTCGCGTCAGGGGCGGGCCGCGTCAGGGGCGGGCCGCGTCAGGACCCGGCGCGGGCGGCGAGAGCGGCCTGATACAGGTCGCGGGACGACAGGCCGGTCGCGGCCGCGACCTCGGCGGCGGCGTCCTTGAGCCGGATGCCGTCGGCCACGAGCCGCTGCACCTGCGCGAGCGCATCCGCGGGGTCGATCTCGCGCACCCCGGCGCCCTCCACCACGATGACGATCTCGCCGCGGACGCCGTCGGCAGCCCACGCGGCGAGCTCATCGAGCGTGCCGCGCGCCACCTCCTCGTGCAGCTTCGTCAGCTCGCGGCAGACGGCCGCTCGGCGGTCGCCTCCGAACGCCTCGGCCATCGCCCGCAGCACCTCGGCGATGCGCGACGGCGCCTCGAAGAAGACGAGCGTGCGCTGCTCGCCGGCCAGCTGGTCGAAGAGCCGGCGCCGGTCCCCCGGCTTGCGGGGCGGGAAGCCCTCGAAGGCGAACCGGTCCGTCGGAAGCCCGGAGACGGCGAGCGCGGCGAGCACGGCGCTCGGACCGGGCAGGACGGTCACGGTGACCCCCGCTGCCGCCGCCGCGGCGACGAGCCCGAACCCGGGGTCGCTGACCGTGGGCATCCCGGCATCGCTGAGGACGAGGACGTCCTCGGTACGGGCGCGCTCGACGAGCTCGACGGCTCGCTGCTTCTCGTTGTGGTCGTGAAGGGCGATCAGACGGGGACGGTTGGTCACCCCGAGGGCCTGGAGCAGGCGCTGGGTGGTGCGTGTGTCCTCGGCGGCGATGGTCGTCGCCTGTTCGAGCGCGGTCACGAGCCGCGTCGTGGCGTCGCCGAGGTTGCCGATGGGCGTCGCGGCGAGGATGATCACCGCCCCAGCATAGGCTGGCGGCGTGACGACGACCGCTGAGCCGCTGCTCCCCGAGAGGCGTCGGCCGACCCTTCTCGACCGGTGGCACGCCCGCTTCAGCGGCGACCCGGCCTTCGCCCGACGGGTGGCCTGGATCGCACCGCTGGTGATCACGCTGATCGCCGCCGTCCTGCGGATGTGGAACCTGGCTCATCCCCACGCCGTGGTCTTCGACGAGACCTATTACGTCAAGGACGCCTGGAGCCAATGGGTGCTCGGGTACGCCGCAACCTGGCCGGACGGCGCCGACGAACGCTTCCTCGCGGGCGAGACCGACATCTTCACGACGACGGGCAGCTTCGTCGTGCACCCCCCGCTCGGCAAGTACCTCATCGGTCTGCCGATGGCCCTGTTCGGCGCCGACTCGACCTTCGCCTGGCGGCTGGGCACGGCCCTGGCCGGCACGGCGTGCGTGCTCGTGCTCTACCTCCTCGCACGCAGCCTCACCGGTTCGATCGTCTTCGCGTCGCTGGCATCCGGCCTGCTCGCGATCGACGGCCTCGGGATCGTGATGAGCCGGGTGGCGCTGCTCGACATCTTCCTGACGTTGTTCACCCTGCTGGCGTTCTGGTTCGTCGTGCTGGACCGCGAACGCACCCGGGTCGTTCTCGCCGAGCGCATCGCGGCGCGATGGGACGACGTCGGCGCCCCCGCCTGGGGACCGGTGCTGTGGAACCGCCCGTGGGTGATCGCCGCGGGTGCGGCGGCCGGCGCGGCGACCGCGGTGAAGTGGTCGGGCGTCTGGGTGCTGGCAGCGATCGGCATCTATCTCGTCGTCAGCGATGCCCTCGCCCGCCGCAGCGCCGGCGTCCTGTTCTGGCCCGCCGACGCGACGGTCCGGCAAGGGGCGGTGTCGTTCATGCTGCTCGTGCCGGTGGCGCTCGTGGTGTACCTCGCGTCGTGGACCGGCTGGTTCGTGACCGACGGCGGGTACGACCGGCACGCTGCGGACGCGAACCCCGCGACCGGATTCTGGTCATGGGTACCCCTGTCGCTGCAGAGCCTGTGGCGATATCACGAGTCGATGTACGGGTCGACGGCCGGGATGTCGACTCCCCACGCCTACGCGAGCCCCGCGGCGCAATGGCCGCTCCTTCTGCGCCCGACCTCGATGTACGCGGGCAGCACGCCCGGCGGAACCGGTTCGTGCACCGACCCCAACGGCTGCTGGGAGATCCTGTACAGCATGCCGAACCCCATCGTCTGGTGGGCGGGCGTCGCGAGCGTGCTGTACCTCGTCTACCTGTTGTTCCGCACCCGTGACGGCGCGTACGGCATCGTCCTGACCGGTGTCGTCGCGACGTACTCGCCGTGGCTGCTCTTCCCCGAGCGCACGATCTTCCAGTTCTACACGGTCCTGATCCAGCCGTTCCTCCTGCTCGCTCTGGTCTTCGTCATCCGATCGGCGGTCCGGTCCGCGCGTCGCGATCGAGGAACCACCCGCGGCGTCGAACGCGTCGTCGTCGTGTTCCTCGGCCTCGTCCTGGTCCTCGCCGCATTCTGGTTCCCGCTGTGGTCGGCGATCTCGGTGCCCTACGAGTTCTACCGGCTGCACAACTGGCTGCCCGGCTGGGTCTGACGCCCGCCGCCCGCGGCACCGTAGGCTAGGCGCGTGTTCCGCTACCCGACGCCCGACGACACCCGCGGCGCGGGGTTCGCGATGGTCACCGATCACTTCGCCCTGCTGCTCGGTCCGGGTGCCGGCGAGGCGCTCGCCGCTGCGGTGTGGGAGGCGATGACGGGAAGGGATGCCGCGTTCGAGGACGTCCTCTCGGCGATCGCGGCCGTCGGCATCGGAGCCCTGCCCGATTTCGCCCTCGTCGAGGTCGTCGACGCCGGATCGAGCGCGGTCTCGGTCGCCGTCCGCGGCGCGGCCACGATCGACCTGCACGGTCCGCAGCGCAGCAGCTATGCCGGAACCGGCGTCGGGACGTGGGTCGAGGGATCGGCTCAGCACGTGGCCGGCATCTCGCTCGGGCTCGGCACCGAGCCCGGTCGCTCGCTGCTCCCGATCGGTCGGGGCGTCGTCCGCACCGACGCCCTCGAATGGGGCGCGACCGCACGCGCCGCCGTCGCGGCGATCCCGGCTTCCGCCGCATCCTCCGCGGACCCCGTTGCCGCGCTCGAAGACGCCGACCCGCTCGAGACCGTCGCCGTCGACCGACGCGCGCTGACCCCGCCCTTCGGGCCGCGACGGCGCCCGCAGCCCGAACCCGAGCCCGAGCCCGAACCCGAACTGGTATCGGAACCGGAATCGCCTCGGGAGGCGGAGGTCGACGACAGCACGGTCCTGGGGTCCCGTCGCGCCCCCGCCCCCGTAGCCGACGCACCCGCATCCCACCGGTACGTCCTGCGTCTCGAGCCCGGCGGCGACTACCCGCTCGACCGCCCCATCGTGCTGGGGAGGGCGCCCCGTGCGGCGCAGCATCCCGGCGCCCGGATCGTTGCCGTGCCCTCGCCCCGCAAGGAGGTGTCGGGAACTCACGTGGAGGTCCGGCTCGACGATGGCGCGCTCGTCGTGCGCGACCTCGGCTCGACCAACGGCACCATCGTGCGCGACGCTTCGGGCGAAGCCGGCCTGCTGCGGAGCGGCGCTGCCTCGCGCGTCTCCCCCGGGGCCGTGCTCGATCTCGGCGACGGGATCCGCGCGACTTTCGAGTCGCTCTCGTGAGGCGACGACAAGCGATTTCCCGGCCCGACCTCGGTGTGTTAGAAAAATCTCACCGGATTCGGATTCCGGGGGACGATGACATCGCGCCCCCGTTGACAGGGGGTGCATGACTGTGGCGTCGAGACTGCCCTCCGCGCCGCCCGGTCTTGCGGGATTCACCTACGTCCGCCCCCTCGGAACCGGTGGGTTCGCCGATGTCTTCCTCTTCGAGCAGAACCTCCCGCGCCGTCCTGTCGCCGTGAAGGTGCTCCTCGAGGACATCGTCGACGAGAGCCTGCTACGCATGTTCAATGCCGAAGCCGACGTGATGGCGCGTCTGAGCTCGCATCCCTCGATCCTGACCATCTACGAGGCCTCGATCTCCTCCGATGGTCGGCCCTACATCGTGATGGAGTACTGCCCCACCTCCCTCACCAATCGCTACCGCCGCGAGGTGATCCCGGTCGCGGAGGTGCTGCAGCTCGGCGTGAAGATCGGCTCGGCGCTCGAGACCGCGCACCGTTCCGGACTGCTCCACCGCGACATCAAGCCGTCCAACATCCTCATCACGACCTTCGGCACTCCGGTGCTGTCGGATTTCGGCATCGCCGCCGCCATCTCGGGCCGTTCCGACGGCGACGAGGTGTTCGCGATGTCGGTGCCCTGGAGTGCTCCCGAGATCATCGACGAGCGCATCTCGGGCTCGGTGACGGCCGAGGTCTGGGGGCTCGGGGCGACTCTGTACTCACTCCTCGCCGGCCGCAGCCCGTTCGAGCGTGCCGGCAGCGGCCAGAACAGCCGCGAGCAGCTGAAGTCGCGCATCCGGAAAGCGTCGTACACGCCGATCGGCCGCGGCGACGTGCCCGAGCGCCTGGAACAGGTCCTCGCACGCGCGATGAGTCGCGATCCGGGTGCGCGGCACGCCACGGCAGCCGACCTCGCCCACGACCTGCAGCTCGTCCAGCACGAACTCGGACTCCCGCACACTCCGATGGAGGTCGCCGTCGACGAGTGGGCCGCGGCTGGCGCCAGCGTCGACTTCGCCGACGACCGTGCGCGCGGACCCGTCCGGCCGTCGGTGGCATACGAGTCGCGTCGCCCGGCGCGGGCAGCAAAGGCCGTCGACCGTCGCCCCGATGAGGGAACGATCCTCGCCGGGGCCGAGCCGACCCGCCGTCTCGGCACCGCCGCGCGGGTCGCGCTGATCGCCGGCGGCGCTCTGCTGGTGGCCGGAGCCGGAGCGGCGACGACGCTCCTCATCGTCGGCGGAGGGTTCTGAGATGGCACGGCGCGAGAGCACGCGACCCCGCGTGCGCCGGACCACCTGGATCGCCGCGGGCGCGGTGACGGCGGCCCTCGCGGTCACGGCGACCCTGGCGGTCGTGTGGCCCGGATACGACGCGCAGCAGACGCCGCCCGACGATCCGACCGTATGGGCGCTGCAGAACGGCGCCGGCAGCGGATACGCCCGTGTCAACCTCGAGCTCGGCGAGATCGACACCGTGAAGCAGGTCGACAACGGCAGCGCGGTCGCGCAGACGACGGACCGTCTATTCGTATACAGCGACGGCGCCTCCCAGTTCTCCGATGTCGACATGGGACGCCCCGCCGACCTTACGGACGACGCGGAGGACGCCTTCACCCCGACGCCTCCGGGAACCGCCGACATCGCCGTGACCGGCGACGCGATCGCGTACCGGACGGAGGCCGGCGCCGTGTTCGGGTCGAGCCTGTCCGGCGGCGGCGAAGGCATCCCGATCGATCCGTACGCCGACGCCGAGGTGCCCGAGGGCGAGGAGCGGCCCCGCTTCGTCGCCACCGCCGTCGCCGTCGACGCGGCAGGCGTGGTGTACGCCTATTCGGCCGACGAGGGTCGTGTGGTCCGCGCCGACTCACGCACGGGCAGCATCCTCGGCGAAGACACCGGACCGGCGGAGCTCGAGACGGCGCAGCTCAGTGTCGTCGGAACCCGCTGGGTGCTCCTCGACGAAGCGACCGGCGACGTCTGGCTGCGCGGCCGCGACGAGCCCATCACGACCGACCTCGCCACCGGCGCGCGGCTGCAGGATGCCGCTCCCGACGGAGATCGGGCTTACGTCGCCGATGCCGAGGGCGTCGTGGCCGTCGAGATCTCCGGCGGCACCGCATCGCGGGTGCTCGACCGCCCCGGCGCCGGCACCCCGGCCAAGCCGGCCGTGCTCGACACGACGGTGTACGCCGCCTGGCTCGGCGACGGTGAATCCGCCGGCTCGCTCTGGTCGAGCGCCGATCCCGGCGCCGTGACCGACCTGGATTACCGGGGCGCCGACATCGGCGACAACGTGGACCCGGCATTCGTCGGCAACGGCACCAGGCTCGCACTCAACGATCGCCGCTCCGGCTGGGTGTGGAACGTCCCGGACGGGGCCCTCATCGCATCGTCGCAGCAGTGGGACCTCGATCGCCAAGTCGAGGTCGAGCAGCAGGAGGATGCCACCTCGGAGCGCGTGGTCGACCCCAAGCCGCCGGTGGCCGTCGACGACGCGTTCGGCGTCCGCGCCGGCTCGGTGACGCTCCTGCCCGTGCTGCTCAACGATCACGACCCCAACGAGGACGTGCTGAGCATCGACCCGGCCTCGCTGGAGAACCTCGATCCCGCGTTCGGGACCGCGTCGATCACGGGCGCGCAACAGCAGCTGACGGTGGCGGTGTCTCCCGATGCCTCGGGGACCGCGACGCTGCGCTATCGCGTGACCGACGGCACCGCGGCCGACGGACTGCTGTCGGACTTCGCGACGGTCACGCTCACCGTCGTCCCCGACGACCAGAACAATCCGCCGGTGTGGTGCGGCGTCGAGGGATGCCTCGCATCGTGGCCCTCGCTCACGGTGGCTCCCGGGGCGACCGTGTCGGCCGAGCTACTCGAGGGCTGGGTCGACCCCGAGGGCGACCCGGTGTTCCTGGCCGGCGCGACGAACGACACCGGCGTCGGAACCGTGACGACGTCACCCGAGGGCGCGCTGACCTACCAGCATCCCGATCCCAACGCGACCGAAGGCCTCGCCGTGACGATCACGGTGACAGTCTCCGACGCGCGCGGAGCGACGGTCACGCAGCCGCTCACCATCACCGTGACCCCGACCCCGGAGCTCACCGCGGAGTCGTTCGCAGTCACCGGCGTCGTCGGCGAACCCCTCGACGTCTCGGTCGCGCCGTACGTGACGGGCGCCGCGGGGCCGGTCTCCCTCACCGGCGTCGTGCCGCTCGACGAGGCGCAGTCCACGGCGGCGGCGAACCCCGCCGCGCTCAGCATGGTGGTGAGCGCCTCCGCACCCGGCTCGTATCTGGTGCAGTACAACGTCCGCGACTCGCTGACCGAGGCGACGGCGACCGTGCGCGTGACGATGCTGGCACCGGAATCGGCCGGCATCACGACCCCGCCCCTCACCGCCTTCGTCCGCCCGAACGAGGACGCGACGATCGACGTCGCGTCGGCGGTGTCGAATCCGGCTGGCTCGGTGCTGCTGCTCAGCGACATCCGTCCCGAGAGCGACCCCTTCGCGTCGCTCGCCGTCGACCTGGTGGGGCAGAGCCTCCTCCGCGTGAGCGGCACGACGGATTCGGGCGAGCCCGGCCGGCTCGGCGTCGTGCGGTACACGGTCTCGGACGGCACCGGCAGCGCGGCCGCGACGGCGCAGGGCGAGTTGACGGTGGTCCTACTGCCGTCGGCCAGCGCGGAACCACCCATCGCCGTCGACGACGCCGTCACGGTACGAGCGGGAACTCAGATCGACATCCCGGTCCTCGACAACGACACCGCGCCCTCCGGCGCGCTCATCGCGATCGACCCGTCGTCGATCGTGAACGAGACCGGGGGCGGCCTCGCGTTCGCCACCAGCCGGGTGCTCCGCTACCTCGCGCCCGAACAGGCCGGCACGTACGCGTTGACGTACACGATCTTCCGCCTCGGCTTCCCCGAGGTCACCGACACCGCGCGCGTGACCGTCACCGTCGTGGGCGACGAGTCGAATCAGGCCCCGCTCCCCCGGACCCTCGTCGGCCGCGTCCTGAGCGGCCAGTCGGTCAGCATCCCGCTCGACAGCTATGCCGTCGACCCGGATGGCGACCCGGTGGTGCTCGACCGCATCGTCGCGCAGCCCGAGCAGGGGTCGGCGACGATCTCGGCGGACGGCTCGGCGATCGTCTACACGAGTCCCGACGGGTTCAGCGGACAGGTCAGGTTCCGCTACGCCGTCCGCGACCCCAGCGGAGCGACCGGCACCGCCGACGTCCGCGTCGGCGTGATCGACACGCAGACCGACCCCAGCCCGGTCACGTACAGCGACTACCTCCAGGTGCAGGTCGGCGCCGAGAGCACGGCGGTGGTGCGCCCGACCGACAACGACATCGACCCGTCGGGAAGCGATCTCGAGCTAATCGACGTCGCGCCCAACGCCCAGGAGGGGTCGAGCGAGTACGACGCGCTGCTGGCCCTCATCGGCCCCGTCGAGAACGGCGCCGTGACGCTGAGCGCGGGCGAGGTGCTCGGCACGTTCTCGTACACCTACACCGTCCGCAACGAGCGGGGCGACACCGCGATCGGGTTGATCGTGGTCAAGACCGTCCGCGAGCCGGTGCCCGACTACCCCGTCGTGCGTGACACCGTGCTGACCCTCGAGAACCGCGAGGACTTCCCCCGGGGCATCGACGTGCTCGACGGCCAGGTGTCGTGGAACACCGGCGACGTTTCCGGCCTCCGTCTGTCGTTGTGGGGCGAGCCGACCGACCTCGACGTCGACGGCTGGAAGATCTCGGGCGAGCTGCCCGAGCGGTCGCGCCTGATCCCGTTCGAAGTCACCGGCACCGCGTTCGACGGGACCGAGGTGACCTCGTACGGGTTCCTCCGCGTTCCCGGCGAGGCCGATGTCCGCCTCGCGCTGCGGGAGGGGTTCCCGCCCCTGCAGGTGCGGGAAAAGGAGAGCGTCGAGATCGACCTCGCCGACGCTGTGCGCATCCCCCGCGGCGCGACCCTCGTCGTCGACGACGGCATCCGCGCGGGAGGGGCGCGGGGCGAAGCCGTCTGCAGCGTCGTGTCGGGCACCACGATCCGCTATACCGCCGGTGCCGGCGCGCCCTGGACCGACAGCTGCATCGTGCCGGCGCGACTGAGCACGCAGGATGTCGCGACCTTCCTGACGCTCCGGGTGATCATCGAGGCGGAGATCCCGCAGCCCAGCCTGCGGAGCGCGTCGCTCACCGTCAGCCCGGGCTCGACCCAGACGTACGACCTCGCGCAGATGGTCCAATGGGCGGGTCGCGCCGACTGGGAGTCGGTCCGCTACGCCGGTTCGTACGGCGGAGACCAGTTCACCGTCACGGTCGACGGAAACACGGCGACGGTGACGGCAGCGGATGCCGCGCGCCCCGGTCGCCAGGAACCCGTCGCGATCTCGCTCCCGAGTCACTCCGACGCCGCACCGGCGAACCTCCTCCTGACCGTCGGTCCGGCACCCTCGACGCTCCCCAAGGGCGGGTCGGCGGTGCAGACCTGCTCGCAGTCCGGCGGCGCGACTTCGTGCACGATCGAAGTGATCGGCGGCGCCGGCGAGGTCAACCCGCTGCCCGGCACGCCCCTGCGGCTCGTCGGAGCCAGCGGCCCCGGCAACTGCACCGGGGTGTCCTTCTCCCGGGCGAGCGACACCGCGGTGCGCGCGACGTGGAGCTCGGATGCGCCGGGCGCGGCCGAGTGCACGGGGAGTTTCACCGTCGAGGACGCGCAGGGGCGGCAGTCCAGCGGTGCGCGCAACGGACAGGTCATCCTCGACCTGCAGGGCCTTCCGGCGAACCCCGCCCGCATGGAGTGGACCGCGTACACCGGCGACTCGGTGACCCTGCGTGTGACCTCAGATGGCGGCTCCTACCCCGCGGTCCAGGGCTACCGCATCACGGCAGACGGGCGCGAGGTCGCCACCTGCCCGGCCTCCGGGTCGTGCTCGCCGATCTCCGCGCCCGTCGGCGAGAAGATCACCTACGAGGCCCGCGCGTACAGTTCGGTCGGCGAATCGCGATCGACCGTCCGCGCCCAGGCCTGGGCCTACCGCCCGCCGGCACAGCCCGCGGGATCGTCGTTCGAGCCGGTGCCCAACGGCCGCGACGGCGGACGCGCGACCATCACCGTGACGGGACTGGATGCCACGACCGGCAGCGTCCGTCTGACGGGCGGGCGCGCCGGATCGGACACGCGTCCCGTCGTCGGCGGCACCGCGACCTTCACCAACTACGACGTCGGGTCGAACTCGGCGACCACCCTCACCGCGACGCCGCTGACGACCTTCGATCTGCCGCCGATCGCGGCGGGCTCGAGCGAAGGGCAGTCGCGCGCGGTGACCGCCCACGGCGTCGGCGCTCCGGGCCTGACCCTGTCGGAGACCAACACGTCGAACTCGATGCGCGTGACCGCATCGGTATCGACCAACGGCGACGGGACGCAAACCCTCATCGGGTTCAGCGACGTCTCGGCCGACGCGTGCGTTCCCACCGGTTCGGCCACGAGCCAGCAGTTCGAGGCGCAGGCGTTCAAACGCAAGACGGTGTGGGCGTGCGCGGAGCACACGTTCAACGGCAAGCGGGGCTTCGGGGTCACCGGCGCCGAGATCTCGGCGCGTCCCGTCGGCAACGTCGAGGCGCCGGACGGGATCACGTTCTCCGTGAACACGCAGCCGAACAGCGATGGGACGACCTACACCTACGGCGCGCAGCTCAACCAGCCGACCAACCCCCCGTTCGACGACGCGCAGTTCCGCTTGCTGCAAAACGGCAATCCGGCGCGCGACTTCGCTCCGGGTTACAACGGCCCGGTTACCGGATGGTCGGGACAGTGGTGCGATACATTCCTCGGCTACCCGACCAACTGCTCGGATGCCTCACCCATCGCTCCCGCGTCGTCCACTGCTTCTTACCCGGTTCAGGTCTCCGCCAACTCGCTGCCGTCGTGCCGTTCGGATCAGAATTCCGTCCCTGCGTGGAGCCCGCCCGGTCTCCCGTCGGGCACGAATTCGGTGGCTTCCGAGGCTGTCGGCGGCACGGGGGCGGTGCGTAGCAACCGTTACACGATCACGTGGACCGGGCCGCTATCCAGCCTGCAAAAAATCACGCTCGAGCGGTCCTGCGAGCAAATTCCCGCGCCCGAGCCGACTCCGACCGACCCACCCGTCGGCGCCGGCGACACCCCCTGACCCCCGCCGCACGGCGAAGCGAGAGGACCCCATGAGCATCACACCGGAGCAGACCGCCTGGTTCCAGGAGACGTTCGCGACGCTCGTCGACAACGTCGAGAAGGTCGTCCTCGGCAAGCGGCACGTCATCGAGCTCGCGTTCACCGCGATGGTCTCCGAGGGACACCTGCTGCTGGAGGACTACCCCGGCACCGGCAAGACCTCGCTCGCCCGTGCGATGGGGCAGACCGTGCAGGGCACGAGCAGCCGCATCCAGTTCACCCCCGATCTGCTGCCCGGCGATGTCACCGGCATCACGGTCTACGACCAGAGCCGCGGCGAGTTCGAGTTCCACCAGGGCCCGATCTTCGCCAACGTCGTGCTCGCCGACGAGATCAACCGCGCCTCGCCCAAGACGCAGTCCGCACTGCTGGAGGTCATGGAAGAGGGCCAGGTCACCGTCGACGGCGTCAGCCGCCGGGTGGGTGTGCCCTTCCTCGTCGTCGCGACGCAGAACCCCGTCGAGCAGGCGGGCACCTACCGGCTGCCGGAGGCACAGCTCGACCGCTTCCTGATGAAGACGACGCTCGGGTATCCCGACCACGCGGCAACGGTGCGCATCCTCGAGGGCGCTGCCGAGACCCGCCGCGAGGTCTCCCCCGTCATCACCCCCCAGGGCGTCGTGAGCATGGCCGACATCGCGCGCGGGGTCTACCTCGACGCGCTCGTCCTCGACTACATCGCCCGTCTGATCGAGGCCACCCGCCTCGCCACCGAAGTGCGCCTCGGGGTGAGCGTCCGCGGCGCGATCGCGCTGACGAAGGCGGCGAAGACCTGGGCGATCGCCCAGGGTCGCAGCTACGTCACGCCCGACGACGTGAAGGCCCTCGCCGAGCCGGTGCTCGCGCACCGGCTGATCCTCGACCCCGAGGCCGAGTTCGACGGCGTGACGGCGGGCGCCGTCATCGGGCAGGTGCTCCTCGACACGGTGCCGCCCAGCCAGAGAGAGACCGTGTGAGCTTCGACACCGAGTCCCGCCTCACCCGCACCTCCTTCTCGGAGGGCACGGGTTTCGCGCGCACGCGGTTCGGCACGACCGGCCGCACCACCGTGCTCGCGGTGCGCGGCGTGCAATCGTGGCGGCGTCTGCGACGCGCAGCGACGGCCACGGCGCGATGGATCTCCGAGACGGTCACGGTGGCCGGGTGGCTCATGGTCATCACCGCTATCGTCGGGCTCGGTGTCGGACTGCCGCTCGGTCTCATGGAGCTCGCCGCCGCCGGTGTGGCCGCCCTCGTGCTCCTCGCACTGTCGGTGCCCTTCCTCTTCAGCGCACGCGCCTACCAGGTCGACCTGCAGCTCGAGCACGACCGGGTCGTCGCCGGAACGCAGGTCGAGGGGACGCTCGTCGTGACCAACGTCGGCACAGCGCCCGCCCTGCCCGGTCGCATCGACGTCCCGGTGGGCGACGGCATCGTCGATGTGCACGTTCCCCTGCTGCGCCACGGACACACCCACACCGAACAGGTCGTGGTGCCGACGCACCGGCGCGGCATCATCACGGTCGGCCCCGCTCGCACCGTGCGGGGCGACCCCCTCGGCATCCTCAAGCGGGAGGGGACGTGGGACGACGTGCACACGCTCTACATCCACCCCGTCACCACCACGCTGCGCAGCACCACGACCGGCTACATCCGCGACCTCGAGGGCAGCGCGTCGCGCACCGTCGTCGACGCGGACTTCTCCTTCCATGCCATCCGGCCGTATGTCGCCGGTGACTCGCAGCGCCAGATCCACTGGAAGTCGACGGCGAAGACCGGCACCCTCATGGTGCGCCAGTACGAGGAGACCCGGCGCAGTCGTATGGTCATCGCCCTTGCGGTCGGTGACGACGAGTACGCCTCCGACGACGAGTTCGAGCTCGCCGTCAGCGCCGCCGCCTCACTCGGCATCCGCGGCATCCGCGACGGCCGCGACGTAGACGTCGTCGTCGGTGGCGAGGTGCCCGAGTTCGCACGTCGGCGCATCCGCACCATCCGCGAGCTCACCACCATCACGACCCGCACGCTGCTCGACGACCTCGCCGGGCTCGACCGCATCGAGCATGTCAGCCCCCTGCGCGATGCCGCGTCGCTCGCTGCGGAGAGTCACCCCGACGTGTCGATCGCGTTCCTCGTCTGCGGCTCGACCCTGACCGCCGCGCAGCTGCAGTCCGCCGCGCTGGCGTTTCCCGCCGACGTGGGCGTCATCGCGGTGACCTGCGCGCTCGAGGCCGAACCCGGCTTCCGAACCCTCGGAGCGATGTCGGTGCTCTCCATCGGGCTTCTCGATGACCTCCGTCACCTGCTGTCGCGGGCGGCGCAGTCGTGAGCGCCCCGGCACGGCGCGACCTGCGGGCTCGACGCACCCCCCGAACCGCGTGGCGATTCCTCATCGCGCAAGCCGCGGTCCTCCTGCTCGTGATCTCCGTGGGCGCTCTCGCGGCCTGGCCGATCTATCGCAGCGCCGCGTTCGTCATCGTCGTCGTCGCCGCGATGCTCGCGGGGACGGCCCTCGCAGCAGCCGGCCTGCGCTGGCGCCTGAACGGCTGGTGGCTCGCGCTCGCGACGATCGCGACGTACGTCGTCCTCGGCCTCCCGCTCGCGGCCCCCGGCTCGCTCGGCTCGGTGTCTCAGGCCTTTCAGGGACTGCGGGGAGTCGTGACGGCCCCGGTCACCGGATGGAAGGACCTGCTGACGCTCGAGCTGCCGCTCGGCAGCTACCAGGCGACACTCGCACCGGCCTTTCTGGTCTTCCTCGCTGCGACGGTGCTCGCCCTCTCGATCGCGTGGCGGGGCGGACGATGGTGGCCGCTGGCCGTCGTCACGACACTCCTCCCGACCGTCTTCGGAATCGCCTTCGGCGCCACCGCACCGATGCCGGGCCTGAGCGTCGGGCCGGTGTCGCTGAGCCGGGAGGCGCTGGTCGGAATGGCCGCGCTCGTGATGGCTCTCGTCGCGATCGTGTGGCGCACCACGGCGGATCGCCGACGCGCGATAGCGGCCGCGACGGCCGCGACGGGGGTACGGAGCGGAAACCGCCCCATCCGAGGGCTCGCCGGCCGCGCCGCGACCGCGGCGGGAATGGTCGCCGTCGGGCTGGTCGCGGCGACCGTCGTCGCGCCGTGGGCGCTCGCCGGCACCTCGCGCGACGTTCTGCGAGCCGAGGTCGACCCGCGACTCGAGATCGCCGCCGAGCTGAGCCCCCTCGGGCAGTACCGCACCTGGTTCGGCGACGACCGGTTCGACCAGACGATGTTCCGTGTGGCCGCGCCGGCGGGTGTCGACCGCGTGCGCCTGGCCACGCTGCCGTACTACGACGGCCGGTCGGCCCGGGTCGTCGACCCCGCCGCGGCGCCGGGTGACGCGCGCTCCTCCTTCACCCGGGTCCCGTCGGCGCTGCCTGCCGACCCCGGTTCCGCGGCCGGTGCCGGGCGCATCGTCATCGAGGGGTGGAACGAGGTCTGGATGCCGACGCTCGGCGCCGTCACCTCGGTCGAATTCGACGGATCGGATGCCGCAACCCTCGCCGACGGGTTCTACTACAACGCCGAGACGGCCGCGGGCGTCCAGCTGGCCCCGCCGGGGCTCGCGCCCGGGGCGGAGTACCGACAGGGCACCGCGTATCGCGAGGATCCGCCGGCTCTCGGCTCGCTCGAGCCGGCACGATCGGGTCCGACGCTCAGCGAGGATGTCGTGCCCGAGACTCTCGTGCGGTGGGTGGACGAGCACGCGAGCGGGTCCGGAGGCGCCGGCCTCGAACAGCTCGTGGAGCTGCTGCGCGCGCGGGGCTTCCTCAGCCATGCGCTCACGATCGATCCGGCGGCACCGCCGGCGTGGACTGCCGAGCTGGGCGACTACGCGTTCCAGCCGAGCCGGGCCGGGCACTCCACCGATCGCATCGACCAGCTCTTCGCGGATCTCCTCGCGCGCGAGGACGAGGTGGGCGGTGACGACGACGCGGCGCTGGTCGCCGCGGTCGGCGACGACGAGCAGTTCGCCGTGGCGGCGATGATGATCGCCGATCGGCTCGGCTTCGACGCCCGGATCGTCGTGGGCGCGCGGCTGGATTCGACCGACGACACGCTCACGACCTGTGACGAGGGGGTCTGCGCGGCAGGCGACGTCTCGGCCTGGCTGGAGGTACGCGGCGTCGGCCCCGAGTGGGTTGCCGTCGACGTCACTCCCCAGCACGCGGTGTTCCCCTCTCCCGATACGCAGCAGCGGCAGGACCCGAAGATCCCGACCGACGTGCGACAGGAGCAGGCCGAGACGGTGCAGCCCGCCGACGCCAATCCGAGCGACGGCGGGCGGAGTCCGAACGACGATTCCGCAACCTCGCAGGACCTCACCGCCCTGTGGACGGCGCTTCGCGTCGGCGGGGTCTCGCTGCTCGTCCTGCTGCTGCTCTTCGGACCGTTCGCGCTCATCGTGCTGGTCAAGCTTGCGCGGCGCCGCGGTCGCCGCACGAGCACCGACCCGGTCGCGCGATTCACCGGCGGCTGGCAGGAGTTCGTCGATTCCGCGGTCGACCACGGTCTCCCCGGCCCCGGCTCACGGACGCGGCACGAGCTCGTCACGGCGTACGGCGGTTCGGCCGGAGCAGCCGAGCTGGCGACGCTCGCGGACCGTTCCGTGTTCGATGTCGCACCGCCCGATGAGGACGACGCCGATCGCTTCTGGCGGATCGTCGAGTCGGAGCGCTCGCGGCTCGACGAGGGGCTGAGCTTCTGGGCTCGGCTGCGCGCGCGGGTGTCGCTGCGTTCGCTGATGCGACGGGAACGTCGCATCAGCCGTGCGCAACGACTGCCGCGCAGCCGACGGGATCGATAAGGTGGCACGCGGCACGCGCGGGATGCACCGCGCTCGAGGGCAGGAGAACAGGTGAAGGCACACGGCTTCACGATCGACGCTGCGACGACCGTCATGGCGCTCGGCGGTGGGAACGGCGGGCCCTCGGGCGCGTTCGCGGCGCTCGGAGTCGTCCAGGTGGTGCTCGGCATCGGCATTTATGTGTGGACCGCGCTCGCGCTGACGGCGGTGTTCCGCAAGACCGGTGTCGATCCCTGGCGGGCGTGGGTCCCGGTGCTCAACTTCTGGGAGCTCTACGTCCTCGCCGGAATGCGCGGCTGGTGGGCGGCGGTGCTGGCAGGCGGTGCCGTGCTGGTCACGATCATCTCGGGGGTCGTCGCCGGGGTTTTCGCCGGGATCGCCCTCAACGCCGGCTTCGGCGGCGACGCCGGAAGCGCCGCCGGCGCCCTGGCTGCCGCGGCGGTCGTGCCCGCTCTCATCTGGCTGGGCTTCCTCGCCTTCGCGCTGGTGATCCAGATCCGGATGCTGCGCTCCCTGTGCCGCGGGTTCGGCCTGGGCACGGGGTTCGTCGTGCTGGGCGCCCTGCTCTTCCCGGTGTGGGCGAGCGTCGTCGGGTGGGGTTCCGCCCGGTGGCTCGGCCGCGAGGCGCCCGCCGAGCCGGCGCCCTTCCGCAGTCCCCCGACGGATGCCGGTGTCCCGTCCGCCCCGGTCACGGCCGCTCTCGCGTCGCCCGCACCGGCCGCGCCACCGGCACCGCCGCTCTTCGCTCCCGCGAGCGCCGCGCCGTCGAACGCCGCGCCCGGCGTGCCGACGCCCCCCGCCCCCGCAGCCGAGCCGATCAGCGCGAGCCCCTGGGCTCCGCCGCCTCCGCCCGCCGGGCCCGGCGTTGCGGATCCGGCCCCCCAGTCGTGGTCCGCTCCGACGGCTTCGCCTTCGCCGGCACCGCAGCCGGTTGCGGCACCGGTCGCGCAGGCCGCCCCGGTGGCCGCGCCGGTGGCCGCGCCGGTGGCCGCGCCCGTCGACGATGAGGCGGATGTCGATGAGCGCACCGTGCTCGCGGCCCGCCGCGGACCGCAGGCCACGCTGCGTCTGCCGAACGGGTCGTCCGTCGCGCTCTCCGCTGCGGCCGTCGTCCTCGGCCGGAACCCGGTCGCCCCCGACGCAGCGCCCGACGCGCAGATCATCGCGATCGACGATGTCACCCGCACGGTGTCGAAGACGCACGCGCTGTTGCAGCACACCGGTACGGTCTGGACGATCACCGACCTGGCGTCCACCAACGGCGTCTTCGTCGGTCCCGACGACGTCGAGGCTTCCGGGCCTACGCCGGTATCGGGCGTCTTCCACTTGGGCGACGCCGAGCTCCAGCTCACCGAGGCCTGATGACCACCGCCACTCCTCCGATCGACGTCCATGTGACCAGCGGCAGCCGCACCGACACGGGGCGCCGCCGGTCGGTGAACGAGGACGCTCTGCTGGCCGAGTACCCCGTGTTCGTCGTGGCCGACGGCATGGGCGGACATGATGCCGGCGATCGCGCATCTGCTGCGGTCGTCGAGGTGTTCCGGCCGCTCGTGGGCCGCGACGACCTGCGCCCCGAGGAGGTCGCCGACGCTGTCGAACGGGCCCATTCCGCGGTGTCCGTCGTCGCCGCCGGAACCTCCCGCGGTGCGGGCTCGACCCTGTCCGGCGTCGTCGCCGTGCAGCAGGGCGGGGTGCGGCGCTGGCTCATCGTCAACGTCGGCGACTCGCGCGTCTACCGTCTGCTCGCCGAGCGCCTCGAGCAGTTGACGATCGACCATTCGGTCGCGCAGGAGCTCGTGGATGCCGGGCAGCTGACCCGTGATCAGATGTCGACGTACGAAGGCCGGAACGTCATCACCCGAGCGATCGGCGGCGAGCGCAGCCGCGCCGATTTCTGGCTCATCCCGATCGTCACCGGTGAGCGCATCGTCGTCTGCTCCGACGGGCTCACCGGAGAGCTCTCCGACGAGGCTCTTCGCGCGGGGCTCATGATGGGCGGCTCCCCCGCGCAGACCGCGGAGTCCCTCGTCACGCAGGCCTTGGCTCACGGCGGCCGCGACAACATCAGCACGATCGTCCTGGACGTCGTCGCCGGCGGCATCAGTCCTCGGCTCGAGGACACGACCGGCGGCTTCATGAACAGCGAGTCCGTCACCGCGACGGTCGAGGTCGCCACGGCGCGCTCTCGACGCCGCCGAGCGGACCATGGCTGAGCTGCGTCGTCGGTCCCGCCCGCCGGTCTCGGTCCCTGCGGCCATCGACGGCCGGAACCCCGACCGAGTGCTGTCGTCGAGCGACCGCGCGGACGTTCACCTGTACCGGGATGCCGCCGGCAGGAAGCCGGTAGCGGTCAAGGTCTTCCGCCATCCGCTCGGGGAGCGCGAGCGCACGGCGTTCGCCGCGGCCGCCGCGCGCTTGATCGCCCTGACGACGCATCCGAGCGCGGCGACGGTGCACTCCGCTGACACGACCGACGACGGCAGACCGTACCTCGTGATGGAGTACTGCTCGCGCGCTGCCCTCGCCGAGACCGCCTCGCGGCGTCCGATGAGCGTGCCCGAGACCCTCCGGCTGCTCGTCCGCCTCTGCGGCGCTGTCGAGACCGCCCACAGGAGCGGAATCGCCCACGGCCGCATCCGTATCGAGAACGTTCTGACGACCGATTACGGCTGGCCCGCCATCATCGGCTTCGACAGTGACGATCTGCTTCTTCGCGACGGGCATGACCTGTCACCCCGTGCCCGAGCCACCGATGTGCACGACCTCGCCGCGGCGGCCACCGAGCTCTTGACGGGGCGCCCCGTCGCCGACACGGCATCGCCGCTCGAGGGGATCGACTCGGTTCCTGCCGAACTGGAGACGCTCGTCCTCGCGACCCTCGAGTCGACGGAGGCGGGGCGAGGTCCGTCTGCCGCCGAGTTCGGTCTCGAGCTGCAGCGCATCGAGTCGGACTGTCACCTGCCGGTCACGCACCTCGACGTCCGTGAGCCGGTCGAAGAGGATGCTGCGGCTACGGCGGACGCTCCGCCCGACGAGGACGACCGGACCGTGCTGGCGAGTCGGCGCCGACCCGAAGGCGACGACGACGACGACGACCACACCGTGCTCGCCGACCGCACCGTGCTCGCCGACCGCACCGTGCTCGCCGAACGCCGCCGCGCCCCGGTCGACGATTCCGACGAGCGCACCGTGCTGGCGGCGCGGCGCACCGGCCCCGACGACGACCGCACCGCTCTGGCCGTCCGTCGCGCCGCCGAGGCTGACGACCGCACCGTCCTGTCGGCCCGGAGCAGCGACCCCGACGACGATCACACGCGCCTGGTGTCGCGGTCCCTCCCCGGCGTGCAGGGATCCCGGCCGCCGCAGGACCTCCCCCTGGCTGGTCCCGACAGCGAGCCGACGACCCTCGTGCGGCGAGCGCTGCGCGATGAGGTGGTGCGCGGCCGAGTCGACACCGAGCGTCTCGCGGTCGGGCCGGATGCCGACGGCGAGCGCTACCGGGCCCGCGCGCCGCGCGAGGTCCCCGAGGTCGCGCGCGTCCGCGTGGAGGCGCCCGTCCGCCAGCCCGCGGCGACCGCCGCGAAGCGCCGCGGGAACGGCACGGTCATCGCGGTCGTCGGGGCCGGGGTCATCCTCCTCGGCGCCGCCGCGACGGCCATCGTGATGATCATCGGAGGAGGAGCATGACAGCCATCGAGCACGACACCGACGAGCACGACCGCGAGGAGGTGGGCGCCGCTGCCGGCGAGACCGCCGAGAGCGTCGCGATCGAGTTCTGCGGCGAGTGGTTCCGTCCGGTCGCGGGGACCACCTACGCGATCGGCCGCGACGCCGACCTCGTCATCGACACGAACCCGTACCTGCACCGTCGGCTGCTCGCCATCGATGCCGAGCACGGCCTGTGGTGGCTGTCGAACATCGGACAGTCGATCTCCGTCAGTCTCGCCACTCCCGACGGCGCCTATCAGGCCGTACTCGGCCCGGGAGCGCGGGTTCCCCTCGTGTTCCCCGCTCTCGTGGTCATGTTCACGGCCGGCGCGTACACCTACGAGCTGACGGTCCACACCGACGGGTCTCGATTCACCGTCCGTGACAGCTTCCCTCGCACGACGGACGACCACGTCGGCACGACGACCGTGGGCGCCGTCGCGCTGACCTCCAGCCAGCGTCTGCTGCTGCTGGCCATGTGCGAGCCGATCCTCCGGGGAGGCATGGTCGGCTCGAGCCAGGTGCCGACGTCGGCTGCGGCGGCGGAGCGTCTCGGCTGGCCGCTGACGACCTTCAACCGCAAGCTCGACAACGTCTGCGACAAGCTCGACCGTGAGGGCGTGCGCGGCCTCCGCGGCGGCGTGGGCAAGCTGGCCACCAATCGGCGGGCGCGACTCGTCGAGCACGCGGTGCTCTCACGCCTCGTGACCGCCGCAGATCTGCCACTGCTCGACGAGATCCGCAGCGAACAGGCCTGAACCGCGCCGCAGCGCCGTACGATGGAGGGCTGTGTCCTCGCCCGCCCCTGTGATCTCCTTCCCGCCTGAGCTGCCCGTCAGCGGGGCACGGGAAGAGATCGCGCGCGCCATCCGAGACCACCAGGTCGTGATCGTCGCGGGTGCCACCGGGTCGGGCAAGACCACTCAGCTGCCGAAGATCTGTCTCGAGCTCGGACGCACGAGCATCGCCCACACTCAGCCGCGTCGGATCGCCGCGCGGACGGTGGCCGAGCGCATCGCCGCCGAGATGGAGGTGCCCCTCGGCGGCGCCGTCGGCTACAAGGTCCGGTTCACCGACCAGGTCTCCGCCGACACGCAGGTGGCACTGGTCACCGACGGCATCCTGCTCAACGAGATCCACCGCGACCGGATGCTGCGCCGGTACGACACGATCATCATCGACGAAGCGCACGAGCGTTCGCTCAACATCGACTTCCTCCTCGGCTATCTGCGCCGCATCCTCCCCCGACGCCCCGACCTGAAGGTCATCGTCACCTCGGCGACGATCGATCCGGAGAGCTTCGCCGCGCATTTCGCCGACGCCCAGGGCGCCCCCGCGCCGATCATCGAGGTCTCGGGTCGCACCTACCCCGTCGAAGTGCGGTACCGGCCGCACGACGACAACGGCGAGGACGAGACGACCGCAGACGATGTCGACGGGCTCATCGCGGCCCTGCGGGAACTCGACCGCGAGCCCGACGGCGATGTGCTGGTCTTCCTCCCCGGCGAGGCGGAGATCCGCGACGCGATGGACGCCGTGCGCTCCGCGTACGCGAAAGACGCACGCCCCACCGAGGTGCTCCCCCTGTACGGGCGGCTCTCCGCCGCGGAACAGCACCGCGTCTTCGAGCCCTCGCGGGTCGCCGGAGTCCGGCGCCGGGTCATCCTCGCGACCAATGTCGCCGAGACGAGCCTCACCGTCCCCGGCATCCGCTACGTCGTCGACGCCGGAACGGCGCGCATCTCGCGCTACAGCAACCGGTCGAAGATCCAGCGGCTGCCGATCGAGGCCGTGTCGCAGGCCTCCGCGCAGCAGCGCGCCGGGCGTGCCGGCCGAACCTCGGCGGGTATCGCGATCCGCCTCTACGCCGAGGACGATTTCATCTCGCGGCCCGAGTTCACCGAGCCGGAGATCCTGCGGACATCGCTCGCGTCGGTGGTGCTGCAGATGCTCGCGCTCGGGTTCGGCGACATCGCCGACTTCCCGTTCCTGACCCCGCCCGACTCCCGCGGTGTGAAGGCGGCCTTCGATCTGCTCGTGGAGCTGCGGGCGGTGCGCCGCGACGAGAAGGGCGCCTGGCGCCTGACGGACACCGGCCGCGAGATCTCGCGTCTTCCGATCGATCCGCGTTTCGCGCGCATGCTCGTCGAGGCACGCGCCCTCGGCGTGACGCGCGACGTCCTCGCGATCGTGGCGGGCATGTCGATTCAGGACGTGCGGGAGCGCCCCGAAGAGCGGCGCGAGGAAGCCGACCGGCTGCATGCCCGGTTCACCGATCCGACGAGCGACTTCCTGACGCTGCTCAACCTGTGGAACCACCTGCAGGACCAGCAGCGCGAGCTCGGTTCCAGCGCGTTCCGCCGCACCTGCCGTGCAGAACACCTGAACTACGTCCGCGTGCGGGAATGGTTCGACGTCCACCGCCAGCTGAGCGCGCTCGCCCGCGGAGACCGCGACCGCGGGAAGCGCGGACGCGACGAGCCCATCGCGACGACGGGCGCCGCGCAGCCCGACCATGTGCACCGTGCGATCCTGGCCGGTCTCCTCTCGCAGATCGGCATCCTCGACACCCGGAGCACCTCGGCCACGCGGACCGCGGCCGGTCGAAGCGGCGGCGGCAAGCCTCAGCGCCCCCGTGCCGAGTACCGCGGCGCCCGCGGCGCGAAGTTCGCGATCTTCCCCGGCTCGGGTCTGCGCAAGGCGTCACCGGACGCCGTGATGGCCGCTGAGCTCGTCGAGACCTCGCGCCTGTACGCCCGTACTGTGGCGGCGATCGACCCCGCCTGGGCCGAAGAACTCGCCGGAGATCTGGCGCACCGCTCGATGAGCGATCCGCACTGGTCGAAGGATGCCGGAGCCGCCGTCGCCGCCGAGAAGGTCACCCTCTTCGGGGTCGAGATCGTGCCGCGCCGGCGAGTGCAGCTGGCCGGGCGCGACCGTGAGCTCGCCCGCGAGCTGTTCCTCCGGCACGCGCTCGTCGAGGGCGACTGGAACTCCGCGCACCTCGACAAGCGCCTGACGGCGTTCGAGCGCCGCAACCTCGAGCTGCGGCGACGCCTGGAGAAGATCGAGGAACGCGAACGGCGTCGCGACATCCTCGTGGGCGACGAAGCGGTGTTCGCGTTCTACGACGCCCGCATCCCGCGCGACGTATTCGATGTCCGATCGTTCGAAGCATGGTGGCGTGACGCCGCCGCTCGCACGCCGCGTCTGCTCGACATGACCGAGAGCGACCTCGCCGGAGATGCCGCGGGAAGCGACGAGCGCGCCTTCCCCGCCCGCTGGCGCCAGGGCGATCAGGTGCTGTCGCTCGCGTACCGTTTCGAACCCGGCGCGCCCGACGACGGCGTCAGCGTGGTCGTCCCCCTCGCGCTGCTCGCCTCGCTCCGCCCGGACGGGTTCGACTGGCAGGTGCCGGGGCTGCGCGACGAGTTGATCGCGGGCCTCCTGCGTGCTCTCCCCAAGGCGATCCGCCGGCACGTCGTGCCCGCCGCGGACTGGGCTTCCCGGTTCGCCGAGGAACTCGCCGGCGATGGGCCCGAGTCGCGGAACGGCCTGCCCGCCCTGACGCTGCGCGACGCGCTCGCTGCGCGCATCCAGCGGGTCGCGAATCAGCCGGTCACGTCATCGGACTTCGACCTCGAACGCGTGCCGGCGCACCTGTCGATGTCTTTCCGCGCCGTCGACGAGCGCGGGCGCCCGCTCGGCTCGTCGCGCGACCTCGCCGAGCTGCAGCAGCGACTCGCGAACCGCAGCCGGGCCTCCGTCGCCCGCTCCCTCGCGAAGGCCGCCCCGCGTCCCGGCGCGCAGCCCGCCGCAGCGTCACCGGCCGCGCCGACGGGTGCCGGACCGGAAGGCGACCAGCGGACCGGGATCGTCGAGCAGACCGGCCTGACCGACTGGACCTTCGGCGATCTTCCCGAGCTCGTCGACACCAGGGTCGCCGGCGGCGTCGTGCGGGGGTATCCCGCCCTCGTCGACGAGGGAGCATCCGTCGCCCTGCGCATCGAGGCGACCCCGGAGCGGGCCCATCGCCTGACCCGCGCGGGCGTCAGGCGACTCGTCCTGCTCTCCGTCCCCTCTCCGGCCACGTACGTCCTCGACCACCTCACTGCGCCCGAGAAGCTCGCGCTCGCGGCATCCCCGTACGCGTCGGCGAAGGCTCTCATCGAGGATGCGCGTGTCGCCGTCGCGGATGCTGTCATCGACCGCACCGCGGCATCCGTCCGCACGCCGGCGCAGTTCCAGGCGGTCCGCGCCGCGTTCTCGGCGGCCGTGGTCGAGGAGCTGTTCCAGACCGTCTCGCTGAGCGCGCGGATCCTCACCCTGCAGCGCGACGTCGAGCGGGCGATCCGCAAGGAGAACTCGATGGTCCTGCTCGCCGCTCTCGGCGACGTGAAGCAGCAACTGGCCGGCCTGGTGTTCCCCGGCTTCCTGTCACGGACCGGCACGTCCCGGCTCGCGCACCTGCCGCGGTACCTCCAGGGCGCTCTCGAACGGGTGTCGTCCCTGAGCGACAACCCCGGACGCGACCGGCAGCGCCTCACCGAGTACGAGCGCGCCGCGACGCTGTTCACCGAAGCAGGCGGGACGATCCCACCATCGGACGACGCTCCGCCGAACCTGCGACACGCACGCTGGCTGCTGGAGGAGTACCGCGTCAGCCTCTTCGCACAGCGTCTCGGCACCGCCGAGCCCGTGTCTCTCCAGCGGATCACGAAGACGCTGGCCGGCAAGGGCTGATCAGTCGGTAGCGTGGCCCCATGGCTCACGCAGTGACGTATTCCGAGTTCGGCGGACCCGAGGTCCTCTCCCTCAGCGACATCGAGGTGCCCGCTCCGGGCCCGGGTCAGGTGGGTGTACGCGTGACAGCGGCCGGTGTGAACCCGATCGACCACAAGCTGCGGGCGGGCCTGCGGCCGTCGGCCACGATCTCGAAGCCGCGGCGCGTCGGTAATGACGGCGCCGGCGTTGTCACGGCGGTCGGCGCGGATGTCGACGGCTTCCGTGTCGGGGACGAGGTCGTGGTCTTCGGGGCGAGCGGTGTCTATGCGACCGACATCGTCGTCACGCCCGACAAGCTGACGCCGCTCCCCGCCGGGGTCTCCCCCGCGGTCGGCGCCGCTCTCGGCATCCCGGTGGCGACGGCGTATCAGTCGCTGCGCTCGCTCGACGTCGGACCCGCCGACACCCTGCTGCTGCACGGCGGCAGCGGCTCGGTCGGTCAGGCGGCGATCCAGTTCGCCCGGCTGAGGGGAGCTGCTGTCGTCGCCACGGCGAGCGAGGCCCGCTCAGACCGTGTCCGCGATCTGGGCGCGACGCCCGTCGGGTACGGCGACGGCCTCGCCGACCGTGTCCGCGCGGCCGCCCCGCAGGGGGTGACCGTGGCCCTCGACTGCGCCGGCACCGACGAGGCGCTCGACGTCTCGCTCGAGCTGGTCGCCGACCGCTCCCGCATCGCGACGATCGTGCGCGGAGCAGATGCCGCGGGGCTCGGCATCCGCGCATTCTCCGGGGGAAGCCCCGAGCCGCTCACCGAGCAGCAGGTGGCCTGGCGGGCCGAGGCGATCCCGGTGGCCGCGGCGCTGCTCGCCGCCGGCGCCTTCCGCGTCGAGCTCGGACCCGAACTGCCCCTCGCCGAGGCCGCAGAGGCGCACCGTCTCGTCGCCGCACACACTCCGGGCAAGATCACGCTCCTGCCCTGACCGGCAGCTCCCCCGACCACAGCGAAGCGGCGCCCGCACCGGCGATCCTCGGAAGGATGCCGGCGCGGGCGCCGCTTCGCTCAGGCGCGGGTCGTCAGTTGCCCGAGCGCCGCTTGTTGTAGACGTCGAAGGCGACGGCCAGCAGCAGCACGAGACCCTTCACGGCCTGCTGCCACTCGATGCCGATGCCCATGATCGACATGCCGTTGTTCAGCACACCGATGATCAGACCACCGATGATCGCGCCGCCGATGGTGCCGACACCACCCTGCACCGCCGCACCGCCGATGAAGGCCGCGGAGATCGCCTCGAGCTCGAATCCGTCACCGGCCTTGGGCCCGGCGAGGTTCAGTCGGGCGGTGAAGATGAGACCGGCGAGAGCGGCGAGCACGCCCATGTTGACGAACAGCCAGAAGTCCGCGCGGCGCGTCTTGATGCCCGAGAGCTCGGCCGCGTGGCGGTTGCCGCCGATCGCGTAGATATGACGGCCGAACACGGTGCGGTTCATGACGATGCCGTACACCAGCACCAGCACCGCGAGCACGATCAGGGTGACGGGGATGCCCTTGTACGAGGCGAGGGCCCACGTGAACCACCCGATGACGACCGCGATGAGCGCGAGCTTCGCGACGAACCAGACGAGCGGCTCGACGTCCTGCGAGTACTTCTGGCGTCCGGCGCGAGTCCGCCACTGCTGCACGATCAGCGCGACGATACCGAGCGCACCGATGACGAGGGTGAACAGGTCGGGATCGGATTCACCGAAGATGCCCGCCAGGAAGCCGTTGCCGAGCGCTCGGTACTCGGTGGGGAACGAGCCGATGTTCGCGTTGCCCAGCACCACGAGCGCGAGGCCGCGGAAGATGAGCATGCCCGCCAACGTCACGATGAACGCGGGTATGCCGACGTAGGCCACCCAGAAGCCCTGCCAGGCTCCCACGAGGGCGCCGATCAGGAGCGACAGGACGATGGCGAGCCACCACGGCATCCCCATCTTGACCGCGAACACACCGGACACGGCGCCGATGAAGGCTGCGACCGAGCCGACGGAGAGGTCGATGTGGCCGGCGATGATGATCATCACCATGCCGATCGCCAGCACCAGGATGTAGCCGTTCTGGACGACCAGGTTCGACAGGTTCTGCGGGCGCAGCAGGATGCCGTTGGTGAGGATGGCGAACAGGGCGACCACCGCGATCAGCGCGATGAAGATGCCGTTCTTGCCGAGGTCGGCGAGGATGTGTCCGAGCCACCGCGTGAAGCGGTTCTCGTTCGGGTTGATCCCGCCGCCGGCGGCGGTTTCGGGAGCGATCGTGTTCTGAGACATTCGAGGATCTCCTGCGGCCCCGCTCAGCGGGGCTTCTCCATGGTCATGAGTTTGAGGACCGACTCGGGAGTCGCGTCGGCGATGGGCAGCTCACCGGTGATGCGCCCCTCGGAGAGGGCGTACACACGGTCGGAGATGCCGAGCAGTTCGGGCAGCTCGGACGAGATCACGATGATCCCCTTCCCCGCTGCGGCGAGCTTGTTGATGATCGTGTAGATCTCGTACTTCGCCCCCACGTCGATGCCGCGCGTGGGCTCGTCGAGGATGAGCACCTCAGGGTCGGAGTAGATCCACTTCGACAGCACGACCTTCTGCTGGTTGCCGCCCGAGAGCTTCCCGGTCTTGGCGAGGACGGTCGGCGCCTTGATGTTCATGCTCTTGCGGTACTGGTTCGCGACGGAGAACTCCTCGTTGTCGTCGACCAGACCCGCCTTCTCGAGCTTCTTCAGCGACGCCATCGAGATGTTGCGCTTGATGTCCTCGATGAGGTTCAGCCCGTAGGTCTTGCGATCCTCGGTGGCGTACGCGAGCCCGTTGGCGATGGCCTCCGAGACGGTGCGCGTGCGGATCTCCTTGCCGCGCATGAACACCTTGCCCGAGATGCGGGTGCCGTAGCTGTGGCCGAACAGGCTCATCGCGAACTCGGTACGTCCGGCGCCCATGAGCCCGGCGATGCCGACGATCTCGCCCGCACGGACCGTCACCGAAACGTCGTCGACGACGACGCGGGTGGGGTCCTGCGGGTGGTGCGCGGTCCAGTTCTCGACCCGCAGCAGCTCATCGCCGATCTGCGGCTCGTGATCGGGATAGCGGTGCTCGAGGTCGCGGCCCACCATGTCCTTGATGATGCGGTCCTCAGTGACGTCGTTCTTCGAGATCGTCTCGATCGTCTTGCCGTCGCGGATGACCGTGACGGTGTCGGCGACCTTCTTGATCTCGTTCAGCTTGTGGCTGATGATGATCGACGTG
Source organism: Microbacterium sp. SMR1 (assembly GCF_003289625.1). GTDB lineage: Bacteria > Actinomycetota > Actinomycetes > Actinomycetales > Microbacteriaceae > Microbacterium > Microbacterium plantarum. Next base: position 14,247 of record NZ_QMBN01000005.1, on the reverse strand, counting down.
ATGCCCTGCTCGCGCAGGCTCAGGATCAGGTCGAGCAGGTGGTCGGAGTCCTCGTCGTTGAGCGCGGCGGTCGGCTCGTCGAGGATCAGCAGCTTGACCTCCTTCGACAAGGCCTTGGCGATCTCGACGAGCTGCTGCTTGCCGACGCCGATCTGGTTGACCTTCGTGGTCGGGTTCTCCTTGAGCCCGACGCGACGCAGCAGCTCGGCCGCGGCGAAATTGGTCTTGTTCCAGTCGATGAGGCCGCCGGCGCCCTTCCGCTCGTTGTTCAGGAAGATGTTCTCGGCGATCGACAGGTACGGGCTGAGCGCCAGCTCCTGGTGGATGATGACGATCCCGCGCGCCTCGCTGTCGCGCAGATTCTTGAACTCGACGGTGTCGCCCGCGTAGACGATCTCGCCGTCGTAGGTGCCGTGCGGGTAGACCCCGGACAGCACCTTCATGAGGGTCGACTTCCCCGCGCCGTTCTCACCGCAGATCGCATGGATTTCGCCGCGCTGGACGGCGAGATTGACATTCGAGAGCGCCTTGACGCCGGGGAAGGTCTTGGTGATCCCGCGCATCTCGAGGATGGTTTCGCTCACGTCTCCGACTTCCTTGTGGGGGTGGATGATTTCTCGGGTGCGGCGGCGGGAGCGGTTCGCTCCCGCCGCCGTTCCGAGGATGGGCGGATGCCGCGGCTCAGAGACCGAGCTCTTCGGCGGTCCAGTAACCGGTGTCGACGAGCGACGACTCCACGTTGTCCTTCACGACGGGAACCGGTGCCAGCAGGAAGGAGGGCACGACCTTGACGTCGTTGTCGTACGTCTCGGTGTCGTTGACCTCGGGCTCCTCGCCCTTCAGGGCGGCGGCGGCCATGTCGGCCGCGACCTTGGCGAGCTCGCGGGTGTCCTTGAAGATCGTGGCGTACTGCTCACCGGCGAGGATCGCCTTGACCGAGTCGACCTCGGCGTCCTGGCCCGAGATGATCGGCCACTCGGCGCCGGTGGAGTATCCCGCACCCTCGAGCGCGGAGATGATGCCTCGCGAGATGCCGTCGTAGGGCGAGAGGACGGCGTCGACCTGCGTGCCGTCGGAGTAGTTGGCCGTCAGGATGTCCTCCATGCGGCTCTGGGCGGTCTCGCCGTCCCAGCGCAGCGTTGCGGCCTGCTCGATGTCGGTCTGACCCGACTTGACCACGAGGGTGCCGTCGTCGATCAGCGGCTCGAGGACCTCCATCGCGCCGTCCCAGAAGAAGAACGCGTTGTTGTCGTCGAGCGAGCCGGCGAACAGCTCGATGTTGAAGGGACCGGCCGGCGCGCCGTCGAGCGGCTTGCCCTCGAGGTCGGTCAGCCCGAGGCCGTTCAGGACCGTCCAGGCCTGCTGACGGCCGACGAGCGCGTTGTCGAACGTCGCGTAGTAGTCGACGTTCTCGGTGCCCTTGATCAGTCGGTCGTAGGCGATGACGGGGATCTCGGCGTCGGCGGCGTTCTGCAGCGCCTCGGTCAGCGTCGTGCCGTCGATCGAGGCCACGATGAGCGCCTCGGCACCCTTGGTGATCATGTTCTCGATCTGCGAGACCTGGGTCGGGATGTCGTCCTCGGCGTACTGGAGGTCGACCTGGTATCCCTGGTCCTCCAGGGCCTTCTTGACGGCGTTGCCGTCCTGGATCCAGCGCTCCGAGCTCTTGGTGGGCATCGCGACGCCGATGAGGCCGCCGTCTCCGCCGCCCTCACCGCCGCCGGCGCCGCCGCCGGTGCTGGAGCAAGCCGAGAGCGCCAGGGCGCCGACGGCGAGCGTCGCTGCTGCGTACAGGAACTTCTTGTTCACTGTGTGTCCTTTCCAGTGACTTCACTGTCTTGCGGGAAATGGTGACCGCGCCCCGGTGCGGGGCTACCGGCGGTCGTCGGTGGTCTGTCCGTAAACGTTCTGATACCGGTCGTACAGCGCATCGATCGCGTCCTGCGGAATCGGGAGCAACTCCCCCGCCTGCCGGGCGATGTGGACCGTGCGAGCCACGTCCTCCACCATCACCGCAGCCTTGACCGCATCCTTCGCGCTCGACCCGATCGTGAACGGCCCATGGTTCTGCATCAACACCGCCCGGGAACGATGCCCCCGAAGCGTGTCCACGATCCCCCGA
>NZ_QMBN01000005.1:0-12115 GCF_003289625.1 Microbacterium sp. SMR1 | reverse complement strand
GAACTCATCAGCCATCGCCGTGATCACACACGGGATCTCCTCACCCCGCGCCGCCCACGCCACCGCATACGTCGAATGCGTGTGCACCACACCACCCACCTCGGGCATGTTCCGATACACATACGCATGCGCCGCCGTATCACTGGACGGCGACCGGTCACTGCCCGGCGTCCCCGGCACCACATTGCCATCCAGATCGCACACGATCATGTTCTCCGGAGCCAACTCGTCATACGACACCCCCGACGGCTTGATCACGAACAGATCAGCCCCCGGAACCCGCCCCGACACGTTGCCACCGGTCCACACGACCAGCCCGTAACGCACCAGCTCCGCGTGCAACGACGCCACCTCGGCCCGAACCCGCGCCACCGCGACTTCGACCTTCACGCCGTCGACGTACTCGCTGCTGATCGCTGCGTTGCGTGCCACTCGAGTGCTCCTTCGCCCGGCCACCATCGGCGGGCCTCGATCGTGTGACGATCGATGTGACCGTTCACATTGCGACACTATAGCCACGGTCCGAACGGGGGTGTCAACTCCCGGCGTGTCTCGGATCGATAACGACGACTCAGCGGCGCGGGCCGGTGGACGAGCGAACGACCAGCTCGGGCACCAGCACCGCCGGGTCCACCTCGCCCGAGCCCTGGCCGAGCAGCAGATCCACGCAACGACGCCCCAGCTCGGCGAAGTCCTGACGCACGGTCGACAGCGGCGGCCAGAAGTGCGCGGCCTCGGGGATGTCGTCGAACCCGATGATGCTGATGTCGCGCGGGCAGTCCAGCCCCTCATCGCGGATGGCGTGCAGGAGCCCGAGCGCCATCTGATCGTTCGACGAGAAGATCGCGGTGAAGTCACGGACCCGGAGCAGCTCGCGCCCGGCGTAGTAGCCGAATTCGGCCGTCCAGTCCCCCAGCACCGGCGCCGTCGTCGGGATGTCGGAATCGCTCATCTCCTCGAGGAATCCGCGCATCCGCGCCTCAGCCTCGATCCAGTCCTGGGGGCCGGCGATGTGGTAGATCGACCGGTGGCCGAGCTCGATGAGGTGCCGTGTGGCCAGTCGGGCGCCGGCGATCTGGTCGACCGACAGGGCGTGGCCGGGGTCCACCTCGGTGGACTGCAGGGTGACGTACGGGATGCCGATCGGCTGGGCGGCCAGGGCGCGGAACACGCGCACCTGCGGCGCGATCACGACGAGTCCCTCGACCGCCTGGGCCACCAGGTGCGCGAGCCCGGCCTGGATCGAGCTCGGATCCCGGGCGTCGACGTTGGCGGTGGAGACCCAGTAGCCGCGTTCGCGCGCGGCCGCCTCGATCGCCGCGATCGAGGACGCGGGACCGTACTGAGTCGCCGACGACGTCAGCACTCCGATCGTGTGGGATCTGCTCGTGACGAGCGCGCGGGCCGCCCGATTGGGGCTGTAGTCGAGTTCCGCCATGACCGCGAGCACGCGATCCTTCGTCTCCGGGCGGATGCTCGGATGATTGTTCAGCACGCGCGAGACCGTCTGATGCGACACACCGGCCAGACGCGCGACATCGCGAATGCTCGGGCGACGGCCCGCAGCGTCTTCGCTCATGGTTCCTCCGGCCCGATGCGCACGTTCACATCGGCTCGTGCCCATTATGCACCGCGAGTTTCGAAAACACGCGGTCCGCTCTATGTGACAGTCACACGGCGCGCTCCGCGGCATGTGACGACCGCGGTTTCCGTCACACACGCGGCGAGAGGGCCTCCCGCCCCGACACCGCCGTATGCTGACCGCATGTCCGACCTGGCGCGCTTCCTGCCTTTGAGTCACCGATCGGCGGACGACGCCGCGGCGGCCCCCTCCGACCGTCGCGCGCAGATCGCGACCGTGGTCGCCCTCGCCGCCTCCGCGCTCGACGGTGCTCCATTCGATCGCCGCCGCGCCTTCGTCGACGAAGCAGGCCTGTCGGGCGACGACGACGGCGGTTCCCTGGCCGAACTCGCCGGCCGGATCGCGCGGGGGCGCCGGCGCAGCGTCCGAGAACTCACGGCGGTCGCGCGTGCCTACCTCCGTTTGCCGAGCGACCGGCGTCCGCTCCCGTTCGACGTCGCAGGGGCGGTCGCGCTCGCGGCCTCGACGAGCGCCCCGTTCGCACGACGGGCCGCCATCGCAGGCCACACCGTGCGCGCGACCGACGCCGGCTGGACCTTCGGTCGCGGACCCGAGATCTCGGCGAGCGCCGACGAGATCGTCGCGTTCCTCACCGGCGTCTCCGATTCGCCGCCCCGGCGTTCCCCCGTCAGCTGAGTCGCAGCAGGTCGCGGTAGAACTCGATCCCGCGAAGCCACACGTGCACACGGATCCGCTCGTCGTGCGCGTGAAGCGCTTCGCGCTCGGAGGCGGTCAGCCGGAACGGCGCGAATCGGTAGACGTTCTCGCAGATCGCGGTGAACCAACGACTGTCGCTCGCCCCGAGCTGCAGGTACGGCGTGGCGACGACGTCCTCGCCGAGAGCGGAACCGACCGCAGTCGCGATCCGGCGCCATCCCTCGCCGCGCCAGGGTGACACGGGCGATGGGTCCGAGCCGTGGCGAACCTCGATCTCGATCCGGGGATCGGCGATCGCTCGCCGCGCGCGCTCGGTTGCCGCAGCAACCGAGTCGCCCGTGAGCAGGCGGATGTTGACGGCTGCGCGAGCAGCCGTGGCGAGCACGTTCTCGCCATCCGCCCCGTCGAGCTCCGTCACGACCGCGGTCGTCCGCACCAGTGCGTTGGTCTCGGCGCCGAAGCGAGGCAGCGCCCGCGCGAGCAGCGCTCCGGTGACGGAGAGGTTGGTGAAGATGGAGCGGAACGGCTCGCGGGCGAAGGGTGCCAGGGTGCGGAACATCGCCCGCACCGGCGGCACGAGCCGCATGGGCGCCGGGTGTCGATGCAACCGGTCGATCGCCCGCGCCAGTCGCGCGGTGGCCGGCAGCGGGGGCGGAGTGGACGCGTGCCCTCCCGCCTCGCGCGCCGTGAGCCCGAGCGTCATCACCCCGCGCTCGGCGACGCCGATCATCGCGGTCTCGACGTCGACGCCGGGCACGGCACCCGAGACGACTGCCCCGCCCTCATCGAGGACGAGCGCCGGCCGGACGCCACGGGAGCGCAGCACCTCCACGATCGCGGGAGCACCGAGACCGGCGACCTCCTCATCGTGCCCGAAGGCTAGATACACGTCGCGCGCCGGCCGCCATCCTTCCCCGACGAGAGCCTCGACGGCTTCGAGAATCGCCACCAGTGAGCCCTTGTCGTCGATCGCACCGCGCGCATGGATCGTCGTCTCCTCGCCCTCGCCGGCCAGGACGGCGTCGAATGGCGGATGCATCCATTCGCCGGGAACGACCGGAACGACGTCGTAGTGCGCCATGAGTACGAGCGACGCGTCCGAGGCATGGCCCCGCCACCGGTAGAGCATCGCGTGCTCCCCCACCGTCTCGTACTCGAGCTCGTCGTGCAGGCGCGGGTAGAGCCGACGCACCGCTTCGCGGAAGCGCACGAGCTGAGCCCCATCGGACGAGGCCGGCTCCGCGTGCGAGACGGTGGGGATCCGCAACAGCTCGCGGAAGCGATCGACGGCAGCGGTGTCCACCCTGCGAGCCTACGCCGCGCGGGTCGGTCAGCCGCTGGCTAGGCTCGCGTTATGACGAATCAGACGACGTCCGGCAGCTCCGACACCGGCCTGCGATGGGGCATTCTGGCGACCGGCGGAATCGCCCATGCGTTCACCCGCGATCTGCGAACAGCGGGCCGGGAGGTCGTGGCAGTCGGCTCACGCACACAGGACTCGGCGACGCGCTTCGCCGAGGAATACGGCATCCCCCACGCTCACGGCTCGTACGAGCAGCTCGCGGCCGACCCCGACGTCGACATCATCTACATCGCCACCCCGCATCCGGGTCATCGCGACGCCGCCGCGCTCGCGATCCAGCACGGCAAGCACGTGCTGGTGGAGAAGCCGTTCACCCTCAACCGTGACGAGGCCGTGGCGCTGCGCGATCTGGCAGCCGACGCGGGCGTCCTCGTCATGGAGGCGATGTGGACTCGCTACCTGCCGCACATGGTCCGCCTGCGCGAGATCGTCGCCGCCGGAACCCTGGGCGAGGTCCGGACGGTGTTCGCCGATCACACGCAGCGGATCTCCGACGATCCCACGCACCGTCTCAACGATCTCTCGCTGGGTGGCGGCGCGCTACTCGACCTCGGCATCTACCCCGTGTCGTTCGTCTGCGACCTCCTCGGGCTCCCGACGCAGGTGAGGGCGCTCGCGCGGCTGATGGAGACGGGCGCCGACGCCGAGGTCGCGACGGTCATGACCCACCCCTCGGGTGCGGTCTCGACGACCGTGTCGTCTTCCCGCGGGGCCGGGCCGAACACCGCTCACATCGTCGGGACCGAAGCGCGGGTCGAGATCTCGGGCGTCTGGTACGCGGCCACCGACTTCCGCGTCGTATCGCACGACGGCACGATCCTCGAGGAGTACCGCTCGGAGATCGAGGGGCGCGGCATGCAGTTCCAGGCCCTCGAGGCGGAGGCCCTCGTCGCCGCCGGACGGACCGACGGCGACGTTCTGCCGATCGCAGAGACCGTCGCGATCATGGGCGTGCTCGACGATATCCGCGATCAGATCGGCGTGCGCTACCCGCAGGAAGGGTGATCCCGCTCAGGCGGCGAACGGCACCACACCCACGAGCACCGCGACGGCGAGCATGACGAGCGACACGATCGACGCACGCCACAGCACCTTCTTGTGGTGGTCGCCCAGATTCACGTTCGCCAGCGACACGAGGAGCAGGATGGCGGGCACGAGCGGGCTCTGCAGGTGGACAGGCTGCCCCGTGATCGACGCACGCGCCATCTCGACCGGCTCGATGCCATAGGTCGCGGCGCTCTCGGCGAGGATCGGGAGGATGCCGAAGTAGAAGGCGTCGTTCGACATGAAGAACGTGAACGGGATCGACAGGACGCCCGTGATCGCAGCCAGGTGAGGTCCGAGCTGCGACGGGATCACCTCGGTGACCCACGAGGCCATCGCGGCCACCATCCCCGTACCGTTCAACACGCCCACGAGCACGCCCGCCGCGAGCACCATCGAGACCACGCCGACGATGGAGGGAGCGTGGGCGACGATCTCGTCCGCCTGCTGCTTGAGCTTCGGGAAGTTGACGACGAGGGCGAGCGCCGCGCCCACCATGAAGACGTACGCGAGCGGGAACAGGTCGAGGACGAGCAGGACCATGACCACGAGCGTGAGCGCGAGGTTGACCCACACCAGGCGCGGACGCAGTGTCGCCCGATTCGGGTCGAGCATCGTGTCGGCCATAGCGGTGTCGCGCTCCTCGACCCACTGCGCCGCCGGAACGGGCTTGCGCCCGCGCACGGTCACGACGTTGCCGGTGCGCAGCGTTGCCAGCGCGCCCGGTCGCGGGTCGGCACCGCGGAAGAGCTTGGGCCCACCGAGCACACCGTCTCCCCCGCCGAGACGGGACGTGTCGATGCTGCCCGCGAGCCGTCGACGCTCCGAGAGTCCCAGGAACCAGGCGAAGGTCAGCGAGACGACGATGCCTGCCGCGAGCGAGGGCAGCATCGGCACGAACACGTCGGTCGGCTGCAGACCGAGCGCCGACGCCGCACGCACGGTCGGCCCGCCCCACGGGACGATGTTCATCGTGCCGTTCATCAGGCCCGCGACGCAGGTGAGCACGACGGGACTCATGCCCAGGCGGAGGTATATGGGCAGCATCGCCGAGGTCGTGATGATGAACGTGGTCGAGCCGTCGCCGTCCAGCGAGACGACCGCCGCGAGCACAGCGGTCCCGAGCACGACCTTGGCGGGATCGTCCTTGAGCACGCGGGTGATCACCCGGATGAGGGGGTCGAAGAGCCCCACGTCGATCATGAGGCCGAAGTACATGATCGCGAACATCAGCAGAGCCGCGGTCGGCGCCATGCTCGTGATGGCGTCGATGATCATGTCGCCGAGCCCCAGGCCGGCGCCGGCGAAGAGGCCGAATGCCGTCGGCACGATGATGAGCGCGACCATCGGGGTGAGCCGGCGCGTCATGATGAGCGCCATGAAGGTCAGCACCATCGTGAACCCGAGCGCGACGAGAACGCCCTCGGGCGGGATGAAGGCGAGGTCGTACCCCTCTTCGGCCGCGGCGGCGGCCACGAGGTTCACAGGATTTGTCATGTCGACTCCTTCGTCGGCGGGCGCACGGACCCACGGTGCGATCGGTCGAATCTAGGTCGCTTCGCCGTCGACCCGCGCGCTTGGGCTCATTCCGGCGACTTGAGCGCGTAGCGTGTGTTCTGCGCATTCTGCGCGTGAGCAAGGGGAGGTCGGATGCGCTTCACGACGCGGCTCTTCCTCGTGCAGCTCGGCGTCGTCGCGACCGTGCTGCTCGTGTGCACGGCGGCGTTCGCGGTGATCGCGGTGACGCAGGTGCGAAACGCCGCGGAAGAGAGCGCCCTCAACATCGCGCGCTCGGTCGCAGCGACCCCGGAGGTGCGCACCGCCGTCGCCCGGTGGTCCGACGACCCCGGTACCCCGGATGCTGCCGACCTCGTCGGCGGATCGTTGCAGAGCACGGCTCTCTCGATCGCCGAGCGCACGGACGCGCTCTTCGTCGTGATCACCGACGACCACGGCATCCGGCTCGCCCACCCCGATCCGCGTCGTCTCGGCGAGACCGTGTCGACCCCGTTCGACCGCGTTCTCGGCGGCGAGGAGGTCGTCGACTGGGAGGTCGGAACCCTCGGGCGCTCCGCACGCGCCAAGGTGCCCGTCCTCCCGCCCGACGGCGGCGAGCCGGTGGGTGAGGTGAGTGTGGGTTTCGAAGAGGGCAGCGTGCTCGACGACCTGCCGTCCGTGCTTCTCGCGATCGGGATCGCCGCGCTTCTCGCACTCGGCATCGGCATCGCCGCGGGCTCGGTTCTGCGACGCCGCTGGGAGAAGACGACGCTCGGGCTGCAGCCCGAGGAGCTGACCGCGCTGGTGCAGCAGCAGAGCGCGGTCCTCGACGGCATCGGAGACGGCGTGCTCGCCCTCGACGAGAGCGGTGTCGTGCGGGTCGCGTCGACGACTGCCGAGCAGCTGCTCGGTCTCGAGCGCTCCGTGGGGCAGCCGCTCTCCGCTCTGCCCCTGCCCGCGCCTGTCGTCTCCGCGATCATGGAAGGGCTTCCGCTGCACCGTGTCGTCGTAGGCCCCCGCGTGCTGGCCGTTGACGTGCATCCGGTGCGGCGCGGTGGCCGCGAGCTCGGGGACGTGGTGATCGTTCGGGATCACACGGATGTCGCCGAGCTCGGCGAACAGCTCTCGTCGGTTCAGACCGTGACCGGGGCGCTGCGGGTGCAGCGGCACGAGTTCTCGAACCGCCTGCATGTCGCCGCAGGCCTGATCGACGCCGAGCGGGTCGGCGACGCCCGAGCGTTCCTCGACGAACTCCTCGAGCGCGGCAGCGTTCCGATCGCCGTCGCCGGCATCGAGCGGGTGGACGACCTGTTCCTCCAGGCGCTCCTCGCGGCGAAAGCGACCGAAGCAGCCGCGAGCGGAGTGAGCATCGCCGTCGGCGAAGACACCCTCGTCCTCGGAGAGCTCGCGCGTGTCGAGGATGCCGCAGCCGTCATCGGGAATCTCATCGACAACGCCGTCGCCGCCGCGGCGCGCGAAGCCGAACCCCGCTGGGTAGAGGTCACCTTCTTCGGCGACGGCGACGCGCTCGTGACGACCGTCGCTGACTCGGGGTCCGGTGTGGCCGACGGCCGCGATGTCTTCGCGCCGTCTGCGGAACCGGGCGACGACCGCGTCCGCGGACGCGGGATCGGACTGCCGCTCTCGCGAGAGCTGGCGCGCCGTCTCGGCGGCGACGTGTGGCTGATCGACCCGGGCGGCCGCGGCTCCGCGGCATGCGGAGCGGTTTTCGCGGCCCGGCTGCCGGGCGTGCTGCGCACCGCGGCGCCCGACACGACCGCGACTACCGAGCCGACCGCACCCCGCCCCGAGGAGGACGATTCATGAACACGACAGCCCCGCTCCGGGTCCTCGTCGTCGACGACGACTTCCGCGTCGCGGATCTCCACCGCGACGCCGTCGACGCGGTTCCCGGGTTCCGCGCGCTCGAGCCCGCCCGGTCGATCGGCACGGCTCGCTCCGCGATCGCCGAGCACCGCCCCGACCTCGTTCTCATCGACAACTACCTGCCCGACGGCGAGGGCGTCGAGCTCGTGCGCTCGATCGACGCCGATGCCATCGTGCTGTCGGCGGCCTCCGATGCCGAGACGGTGCGCCGCGCCCTGCGTGCGGGGGCCATCGGCTACCTGATCAAGCCGTTCGATTCCCGCGCTCTCCGCGAGCGCCTGGAGCGGTACGCCCGCTACCGGAACGTCCTCGACACCGCCGACGTGGAGCAGGACGACATCGATCGCGCCCTGTCGATCGTCCACGGCGGTCCCGCCACCACGACGCGCTCGGCGACCGAGCAGATGATCCTCACGACCCTCGGGGCGCGGGAGGCATCGGCGGGCGAGATCGCGACCGAATGCGGTATCTCACGGGCGACGGCTCAGCGCCACCTCGCGGCGATGGCCGCGCGCGGGGTCGTCGACGTGCGGTTGCGTTACGGATCGACGGGCCGCCCGGAGCACCGTTACGCAGCGTCGCGCGGTTGACGCGTCGACCACCAGGCCCACGCGACGAGAACGGGCTGGAAGAAGAGCCGGACGAATCGACGCCGATCGGTGTCGAGCCCGAAGGCGCTGCGTCCCTTTCGCCACTGATCGACGTTGCCGGGGAAGACGGCGATGAAGAACGCGGCGAGCAGCGCACCGATGCGCGAGCGCTCGCGCGGCAAGGCGAGCAGCGCCACCCCGAACAGTGCCTCCACCGCTCCGGAGGCGACGACGACGCCATCACGATCGATCGGGAGCTTCTCGACGACCGCGTCAGGCACCTGGGCCTGGAAGTCACGGCGCGCCCAGAACAGGTGGCTCAGGCCGGCGAAGATCATGGCGCCGGCGAGCAGCCAGCGGAGCGCGGTTCTCATGCGTTCAGTCTGCGCGCTCCACGGCCGCCCGGCGAACCCTTGCTTTCTCCGCACTAGGCTTACCCGGGTGTCCGGCGCGCTCGATCTTTCCCTTCTCCGCCGCTGGCCCGACGTCGAAGCGCCCGGTCTCGTCGCCGCCGATGCCGCCGATCTCCTGATCCTGGATGAATCGGAATCTGCCCGCGCCGAAACGGGCCCCGACGAGGTCACCGTCATCGGAGACAGCTACGGCGCGCTCACCCTGGGCGCTGCGGCCGCCGGAGCCGAGGGCATCCGAGTCCACCAGGACCCCCTCAGCGGCGAGGCCGCTCTCGCCGCGAACGCGAAGCGTCTCGTCCCCCAGGCGACATTCACCTCTCTCCCGCTCGATGCCGCGCTCGTCGCGGGCGCGCGAGTCGTGCTGCTTCGGCTGCCACGCTCGCTCGATGCTCTCGCCGACATCGCCGGGACCATCGCCGCCGCGGCCTCCCCCGACGTCGTCGTCTACGCCGGGGGGCGAATCAAGCACATGACGGTCGCGATGAACGACGTTCTCCGCGGCTCTTTCGAGCGCCTCGACGTCACGCATGCGCGTGGGAAGTCGCGGGTGCTCGTCGCCCGCGGCCCACTCCCGCAGACGACGCTTCCCGAGGCGCGGTCTGGACGCAGCGACGGGATCGAGATCCGTGCGTACGGCGGCGCGTTCGCGGGTCCGCGCCTCGACATCGGGACACGACTCCTCCTCGCGAACCTGCCCGAGACCGCACCGGGCGGAACGGCAGACGACCCGTGGATCGACTTCGCCTGCGGCACGGGAGTCGTCGCGGCCGCGTGGGCCACCCGTCACCCCGACGTCCGCGTGTATGCCTCGGATCAATCGGCCGCAGCCGTGGCGTCCGCGGCGGCCACGATGCGGGCCAACGGTGTGTCCGAGCGCGTCGAGGTGGTACGCGATGACCTGCTCGCCCGGCGCCCGGATGCGAGCGCGTCGCTGATCGCGCTGAACCCGCCGTTCCATTCCGGTGCCGCGGTGAGCGACCGCATCGCCCCGCGCTTGTTCCGCGATGCGGCGCGTGTGCTGCGGCCGCGCGGCGAACTGTGGTGCGTCTGGAACTCCGCGCTGCAGTACCGAGCGGAGCTCGAGCGCGTTGTCGGCCCCACCCGGCAGGTGGCCCGAGACCCGAAGTTCACGGTCACGGTGTCCACGCGCCGCTGACCGTCTCAGTGGTAGCGGCCGCTGTAGGCGTTGATCGCCTGCTGCCCGCCGAGGTGCGCAAAGAGCACGTTCGAGTCAGCGGGGATGTCGCGGGAAGAGACCAGGTCGATCAGACCCGCCATGGACTTTCCCTCGTAGACCGGGTCGAGGATGACTCCTTCCAGGCGCCCCGTGAGGTAGATCGCCTCATCCGTGGAGTCCACGGGTATGCCGTAGCGCTCCCCCGCCCAGCCCTCGAGAACCTGGATCTCATCCTCGCGCAGCTCACGGCCGACACCGATCAGCTCCGCCGTGCGACGCGCGATCCGGCCCACCTGGTCACGGGTCTTGTCGATCGTGGCCGAGGCGTCGATGCCGAGGACCCGCCGGGGACGGTCACCGAAGTTCTCCGCGAGGTCGGCGAACCCGGCCACCATCCCGGCGTGGGTCGACCCCGTCACGGTGCAGACGACGATCGTGTCGAAGAACACACCGAGCTGCTCTTCCTGCTGGCGCACCTCGTGCGCCCAATTGGCGAACCCGAGTCCGCCGAGACGGTGATCACTCGCGCCCGCCGGGATCGCATAGGGCTTGCCGCCGGAGGCCTCCACATCGGCGATCGCTTCCTTCCACGAGTCTCGGAATCCGATGTCGAAGCCCGCGGGCGACAGGCGGACATCCGCTCCCATCAGCCGCGAGAGCAGGATGTTGCCGACCCGGTCGTTGACAGCGTCCGGCCAGTCGACCCAGTTCTCCTGAACGACGACGGCCTTCAGCCCCAGGTGCGCCGCGACCGCCGCCACCTGGCGAGTGTGGTTCGACTGGATCCCGCCGATGGATACGAGCGTGTCGGCGCCCTGAGCGAGAGCATCCGGAATGATGTACTCGAGCTTGCGAGTCTTATTGCCGCCGTATGCGAGGCCGCTCGACACGTCTTCTCGCTTCGCCCAGACACGGGCACCCCCGAGATGGGCTGAGAGGCGATCCAGCGGGTGCACGGGGCTGGGTCCGAAGGTGAGCGGGTGACGAGGGAAGTCGGCGAGGGACATCGGTTCTCCTGGAGTCGGGTGGGGCTCAGGCGGGATCGGGATGGGTCAACAGGCGTTCGAGCGTCAGCCAGTTCTCACGCGTCGCTGCAGCGGCCGCCTCGCCCTCGCCGGAGGCGCAGAGCTCGATGATGCGGGCATGGGCCGCCACCGAGTCGCGGCCGGCGAGGCTCGAGAACCGAGCACGCTCCAGGCGTCGCAGAAGGGGTGTCACCTGCTCGAGCAGAGTGCCGAGAAGAGGGTTGGCACTCGCCGAAACCGCGACGCGATGGAAGTCGTCGTCGGCCGCGAGCGCTGCGTCGATGTCATCCGCGCGCAGCGCGTCCGCGAACCGGTCGTTCGCAGCACGCATCGCATCGAGGTCCGACGCCGTGAGCTGGCGCACTCCCTCACGCACCGCCAACTCGTGCAGTGATGCCGCAATACGCTGCGCCGAGAGAGCCTCTCGCTCATCGAGCGGCGCCACCTGCGTGGCCTTCGCCCGCCGCGTCCGGACGAGCCCCGCGGCCTCCAGCCGTGCGATCGCCTCACGGATCGGCGTACGGCTGACCCCGAGCCACTCCTCGAGCTCGCTATCGCGGAGACGAGCGCCCGGCTCGAGCCTGCCACTCACGATCGCGTCGCGAAGCGCCGTGTACGCATGGTCGCGCAGAGACGCTGGACGAGAGACGGGAACGAGCGGCATGCAATATATTGCACACTACCTGGTTCACTACGTCAAGCGAACGGCCCCGGGGGCACGAAAAAGGGCCACCCAGCATTGGGTGGCCCTCTTACGAAAGAAGTCCGGCGGTGTCCTACTCTCCCACAGGGTCCCCCCTGCAGTACCATCGGCGCTGTG
>NZ_QMBN01000004.1:339396-393846 GCF_003289625.1 Microbacterium sp. SMR1 | reverse complement strand
ATCGGACGCTCCCCCAACTGACCTCACAGCCAGCCCAGAGGGCAACTTCACAACCATACCCCACCGCGACGCGCTTCGATCTGTCGTCGGAACGAGGTTCCGTGTCAGTCCAGGACTGCTGTTCGGGGTGGAGGTTCCATCCTAGACGCAAGCGCCTTGTTCTCGCAAGAGGTTTGGGATGGGATTCGTTCTCCGCTTGAGGGGGCGTAGGCCTTCCGGCCTTCTCGCTCTTCCCTGTGGGGCGAACAAGTAATAAGTTACGCGGCTCCCGGCATCGTGGCAAAGCGGCGTGACATCCCGGGCGTGTCGCGCGGCCTCGGGAGGCCTGCGATCCGCGCCATGACGCGGAAAACGGCGGGTGCCGCGGCTTGTTCGGCCGCGGCATCCGCCGTCTCGCTGTGGAGCGTCGCTCGCGCGCTCACTCCCACTCGATCGTCCCCGGGGGCTTCGACGTGACATCGAGCACCACGCGGTTGACCTCGCGGACCTCGTTCGTGATGCGGTTCGAGATCTTCGACAGCACGTCGTAGGGCAGCCGCGTCCAGTCGGCGGTCATGGCGTCTTCGCTCGAGACGGGACGGAGGACGATCGGGTGACCGTAGGTGCGGCCATCCCCCTGGACGCCCACCGATCGGACATCGGCGAGCAGCACGACGGGGCACTGCCAGATCTCGGCATCGAGCCCCGCCTTCGTCAGCTCGGCGCGCGCGATGGCGTCGGCGTCACGCAGGATCTCGAGACGATCAGCGGTGACCTCGCCCACGATGCGGATTCCGAGGCCGGGCCCCGGAAACGGCTGGCGCCCGACGATGGCCTCGGGCAGACCCAGCTCGCGCCCGATGGCACGGACCTCGTCCTTGAACAGGGTTCGCAGCGGCTCGATCAGCTCGAACTGCAGGTCTTCGGGCAATCCGCCGACGTTGTGGTGACTCTTGATGTTCGCCGTGCCGGCACCGCCGCCGGACTCCACGACATCCGGGTACAGCGTCCCCTGCACGAGGAAGCGGATCGGCTCCCCGTCGGCGGCCGCCTCGGCCATCAGGTCGCGCTCGGCCTGTTCGAACGCGCGGATGAACTCGCGGCCGATGATCTTGCGCTTCTGCTCCGGATCGCTGACGCCCGCGAGGGCCTCGAGGAAACGCTCGCGCGCATCGACCGTGATCAGCCGGACTCCCGTCGACGCGACGTAGTCGTTCTCGACCTGTTCCCGCTCACCCTTCCGGAGCAGCCCGTGGTCGACGAAGATCGCGGTCAGCTTGTCGCCGACCGCCTTGTGCACGAGCGCGGTCGATACCGCTGAGTCCACACCGCCCGACAGCGCCGAGATCACCCGGCCCGAGCCCACCTGCTGGCGGATGCGCTCGACCTGCTCGGCGATGACGTTGCCGCTGTTCCAGTCCGCCGGGAGTCCCGCGGCCTTGTGCAGGAAGTTCTCGAGCACGTTCTGCCCGTGGTCGGAGTGCTTCACCTCGGGGTGCCACTGCACGCCGTAGAACTTGCGCACGTCGTTGGCGAACGCTGCCACCGGGGTCGCCGCAGTCCGGGCGAGCACCTCGAAGCCCTCCGGCGCACGCGAGACCTGGTCGCCGTGGCTCATCCACACGTTCTGCTCGGGGGGCTGCCCCTCGAGCAGCGTGCCCTCCGTCACGATGGTCGCGTCGGTCGCGCCGTACTCGCGGAGTCCGGTGTTGGCGACCTCGCCGCCGAGCGTCTGAGCCATCACCTGGAAGCCGTAGCAGATGCCGAGCGTCGGGACGCCGAGATCGAACACTCCCGGATCGAGAGCCGGGGCACCGGGCTCGTACACCGACGAGGGGCCACCGGAGAGGATGATGCCCACCGGCTCCTTCGCTGCGATCTCCTCGGCCGTCGCGGTGTGCGGGACGAGCTCGCTGTACACCCCCGCCTCACGCACGCGGCGGGCGATGAGCTGGGCGTACTGCGCGCCGAAGTCGACGACGAGGACAGGACGCTGCGACGTTTCGGTCTGTGTGGTCATCGGGTGCCTTCCGTGGCGGGGATGGATGCGGCTGCCTCAGCGGCTTCGCGCTCGGCGAGGTACGTCCTCACCTCGCGTGCGACGCGGGCCTCCATGAAGAACGACAGGGCGGGAACGACGCCGCCGAGCGCGAGCAGGATGAAGCGGGGGAACGACCAGCGCATGAGACTCCACACGCGGAAGCACGAAAACAGGTACACGACGTAGAACCAACCGTGCACCACGAGGATCGCGAGCGAGATGTTGAACCCGTCGCCCGTCGAGAGCATCTCGCACGAGTTCGTCTGCGGCAGGAACAGCGACCACCACTCGCAGTCGGCGCCCGCGATCACCGGCGCGAACCAGAGCAACCCACCCGAGCCGCCGGCGAAGAGCTCGGTGTGGATCGGGGTGTACTTCAGGATCATCTCCGCGAGCAGGAGCAGCAGGCCGACACCCGTGATCACCGAACAGATCTGGTAGAAGCGCAGAGCGTTCCGGATCGCCGGGAACGTGGCGAGTTTCGGGGCGCGAGGCATGGCGTCCAGTCTAGTCGCGGCCCGACGGCGCGCTTCCCGCTGCGGGGACGTCGGCGTCCTCGTGCTCGTCCTCGAGGTCTTCGAGCTCCTTCTCCCACGCGTCCTTGGCGAGGCGGTACCACATGTAGAACGCGAAGCCCGCGAAGACCGCCCACTCCACGGCGTAGAAGATGTTGAGCCAGTTGACGTTCGACCGCTCTTCGGGTGCCGGCGAGTGGATCGCGGTGAGTCCCCCGAAGGATTCCGCGGAGGTGAGGTAGCCGCGGTAGACGTCGAGCCCCGCGGTGTCGTGCCAGCGGCTGAGGAGAGCTGCCGGCGACATCCGCGTCATCTCCTGCGGACCGGCCCCGCGTCCGGGCAGAGCAGGCCCCTCGTCGGAGATGATTCGCCCCGTGAGCACGACATCCTGCGGCGGATCGGCGTCGAGGGCTGCCGCAACGGCATCCGCCTCGGCCCGATCCGAGGTCCATCCCACCGCGACGGCGAGCGAGGTCGGCTCCGACGATCGCGCGGACTCGGGATCGACCCGCAATTGCCCCGTGACCCAGTACCCCTCTTCACCCCGGTCGAATCGCGACGACACGACGTCGAAGTCGCCGGCGACGAACGAGCCGCTCACCTCTACCCGCTGACCGACGAGCGGCTCGGGGAGATACTCCCCGGGTTCGGCGACGTCGGCGAGCGGGCGCACCTGCTCGGTCTGACCTGGCGGCGGGGGCGACGTGTCGACGGCGCGCGAGAGCTGCCATTGGCCGAGCCACGCGAAGACCGCCGCCACGAGCAGGGCGAACGCGAGCATGCCCAGCCACCACGGGCGCAGCATGACCTCGCGCAACGTCGGCGCGAAGGCCGCCGTCGACGCCTGTGGCGGAACCGAGTCGGTCGAGCTCATGTCACCGCACGCTGTACGGCGCCACCACGACCTCCACGCGCTGGAACTCCTTGAGATCGGAGTAGCCGGTCGTCGCCATCGACTTCTTCAGCGCGCCGATGAGGTTCGCGGTGCCGTCGGCCACCGGTGCCGGGCCGTAGAGCACCTCTTCGAGGGAGCCGACCTGCTCGACGGCGACGCGGCGGCCGCGCGGGAGCTGAGCGTGGTGGGCCTCGGGGCCCCAGTGGAACCCCTGGCCGGGGGCATCCGTCGCGCGCGCCAGGGCGACGCCGAGCATGACCGCGTCGGCGCCCATGGCGAGCGCCTTGACGATGTCGCCGGACGTGCCGACGCCGCCGTCGGCGATGACGTGGACGTACCGTCCGCCCGACTCGTCGAGGTAGTCACGGCGGGCCCCGGCGACATCGGCGACCGCCGTGGCCATGGGAGCGTGGAGGCCCAGCGTCGCGCGCGTGGTCGAGGCGGCACCGCCGCCGAAGCCGACGAGCACGCCCGCAGCACCGGTGCGCATGAGGTGCAGGGCCGCGGTGTAAGTCGCGGCGCCGCCGACGATCACCGGGACGTCGAGGTCGTAGATGAACTTCTTGAGGTTCAGCGGCTCGTCGACGCTCGAGACGTGCTCGGCCGACACCGTGGTGCCGCGGATGACGAACAGGTCGACGCCGGCGGCGACGACGGTCTCGTACAGCTCCTGCGTGCGCTGCGGGGTCAGCGAGCCGGCGACCGTGACGCCGGCCGCGCGGATCTCGGCCAGGCGGTCGCGCACGAGCTCGGGCTTGATCGGCTCGGCGTAGAGCTCTTGCATGCGTCGGGTCGCCGACGCGTCGGGCAGCCCCGCGATCTCGGCGAGCAGCGGCTCGGGGTCGTCGTACCGCGTCCAGAGCCCTTCGAGATCGAGCACGCCGAGTCCGCCGAGCTGACCGAGCATGATGGCCGTCCGAGGGCTCATGACCGAGTCCATCGGGGCGCCGAGCACCGGGATCGAGAACTGGAAGGCGTCGATCGACCACGCGGTCGACACGTCCTCGGTGTTGCGGGTGCGCCGCGAGGGCACCACAGCGATGTCGTCGAACGCGTAGGCCCGACGGGCGCGCTTGGCGCGGCCGAGCTCGATCTCCATGGTCACTCCTCCAGCCTACCGGCCGGTCCGGACACGACCGCCGGACCGGCCGTCAGCTCAACGGGCGCGCGCGACCCGCTGCTCGTCCCAGACGGGCTCATTCGACTCGTAGACGCGTCCGTCGCCGCCGAAGACGACGAAGCGGTCGAACGAACGCGCGAACCAACGGTCGTGGGTCACCGCGAGCACCGTCCCCTCGAAAGCGGTGAGCGCGAGCTCGAGCGCCTCGGCCGACGTGAGGTCGAGGTTGTCGGTGGGCTCGTCGAGCAGCAGCAGCGTCGCACCCGACAGCTCGAGCAGCAGCACCTGGAACCGCGCCTGCTGACCACCGGACAGGCTGTCGAAGCTCTGCTCCGCCTGGCGGACGAGCCCATAGCGGTCGAGCGCCGAGCTCGCGGCATCCCGCGGCATCCCGGCTCGGCGATCGTCGCCCCGATGCAGGATCTCGAGCAGCGTGCGGCCGGTGAACTCCGGATGCCGGTGGGTCTGGGCGAACCAGCCCGGGACGACCCGCGCGCCGAGCGTCACGGTCCCCGCGTGCTCGACCGGCTCGAGGGCGGAGCCGACGGCGGTGACGTGTCCGAGCAGGGCGTCGGGCTCCGTGCCGCCTGCGGCGAGGAGACGCAGGAAGTGCGACTTGCCCGAGCCGTTGGAGCCCAGCACCGCGACACGGTCGCCGAACCAGACCTCCAGGTCGAACGGCCGCATGAGGCCGACGAGTTCCAGCCCGTCGGCGACGACCGCGCGTTTGCCGGTGCGCGAGCCGCGCAGGCGCAGCTCGAGGTTCTGCTCGGCCGGCCGCTCCTCGGGCGGCCCGGCCTCCTCGAACCGGCGCAGCCGCGTCTGCGCCGCGCGGTATCGCGACGCGAACTCGTCGCTGGCCGCGGCCTTCGCCTTCATATCGGCGACGAATCTCTTCAGCTTCGCGTGCTCCTCGTCCCACCGGCGGCGCAGCTCGTCGAGCCGGGCCATCCGGTCGTCGCGGGCGCGGTGATAGGTCTCGAAGCTCCCGCCGTGGACCCAGGCGGTGCTGCCCGCTCCCCCGGCCTCGAGAGTGACGATGCGGTCGGCGGCACGGGCGAGCAGCTCGCGGTCGTGCGAAACGAGCAGGACCGTCTTCGCCGTCTCGCGCAGGCGGTCCTCGAGCCAGCGCTTGCCCGGGACGTCGAGATAGTTGTCGGGCTCGTCGAGGAGCAGCACCTCGTCGGGCCCGCGGAGCAGTGCCTCGAGAGCGAGCCGCTTCTGCTCGCCGCCCGAGAGCGTCGTCAGCTCGCGGTAGCGCGCCCGCTCGAACGGCACACCGAGGGCCGCCGTCGTGCAGGTGTCCCACACCGTCTCGTATTCGTAGCCGCCCGCGTCGGCGTAGTCGGCGATCGCGGCGGCGTAGCGCATCTGGGTGTCGAGCTCGTCGGACGCGATCACGGCGTTCTCGGCGTCATCCAGCTCACGGGCCGCACGACGGACGCGATCGGGCGCGACCGCGATCAGCAGGTCGTGGACGGTCTCACCGGCGCCGCCGTGCCCCACGAACTGGTCCATGACCCCGAGGCCGCCGTCGATCTGGACGACACCGCCGTGGGCCGCGGCATCCCCTCGGATGATGCGCAGCAGCGTCGTCTTTCCCGCGCCGTTCTGCCCGATCAGCGCGGTCGTCGAACCCGCGCCGACGCGGAACGTGACCTCGTCGAGCAGCGGCCTGCCGTCGGGGAGGGTGTACGAGACACCCTGTATGTCGAGCGATCCCATCGTGGACCGGGCCTTTCCGCTCCACTGCGGAGCCGACCAGGCTATCGCACGCCGGGGCGCGCTCGTGCGCGCGCCCGGACCGCGGCGGGTGGGATGCTGGCGGCATGACACGCATCGTGATCGTCGGCGCGGGCATCATGGGCCTCGCCACCGCGTGGGCCCTCGTCCGCCGGGGTGAGCGCCCCCTCGTCCTCGAGCGCTTCGGTCGGGGGCACACCCACGGCGCGTCGCACGGCGCGACCCGGAACTTCAACAACGCCTACGCCGACGCGCACTACCTCGATCTGCTGCAGCGGGCCCGCGACGGGTGGGACGCTCTCGGCGAGGTCGGCGGGGAGCCGCTGCTGCGACGGCACGGGCTGGTGACGCACGGCGTCGGCGGCGACCTCGGCGGCGGCGCGGACGACGCCGACGGGCTCGAGACGATCGCGCGGAGCCTCGGCGCGCGCGGCATCCCCGCGGAGATGCTGTCTGCCGTGGAGGCGGGCGCGCGGTGGCCGGGGATGCGATTCGAGACCGACGTCCTGTACTCGTCGGACGCCGGCGTGGCGCGGGCGTCGGCGGCGATGCTCGAGCTGGAGCGCCGCGTGCAGGGCGGCGGCGGCGAAGTGCGCTGGGGCGCGCCTGTCGCCGGCATCGAGGATCTCGGCGAGCGCGGCGCGCGGGTGCGGCTGGCGAGCGGCGGCGAGGTCGACGCGGATGTCGTCGTCGCGACGGCCGGAGCTTGGACCGAGGGCCTGCTGCCCGGCATCCGCTTGCCCCGCCTCACGGTCACGGAGGAGACCCCGGCGCATTTCGCTTCGACGACCGGTCCCTGGCCCTCGTTCAATCATCGGCTCGACCCCGCGCGCTACCCGGCGCCGGTGTACGGGATGCCGACGCCGGGCGAAGGGGTCAAGGTCGGGTTTCACCGCGTCGGGGACGTCGTCGATCCCGATGCGCGCCCGCACCGGGTGACGCACCACGAGACGCTCGTCGAGTACGTGCGGGAATGGATGCCGGGGCTCGACCCCGAATCCGCCGTGCACCTGTCGTGCACCTACACCTCGACCGACGACAGCGCCTTCGTGCTGGATCGCGTCGGCTCGGTGGTGGTGGGCGCGGGATTCTCGGGCCACGGCTTCAAGTTCGCGCCCGGTGTCGGCGCCACTCTGGCCGACCTCGCGCTGGATGCGACGGCGCGCGCGGCCGCGCCCTTCCGGCTGCCGGCGGGGTGAGTCCGGGTCGGGCGGGCTGCGTAGCGGAGGAGATCAGGGCAGCGGAGGAGGCGCAAGGCGCGAGCTCCCTCCCTGGCGCAGAACTCCTCTCGTAGGGGTGGGAAACCCCGGGGGGCGCTCCTCCCCCGCGCGTATCGGTGGGAGGGCGTCCCCAAACCGCCTCGGAGCCTCACCTCGGAGGCCGCGTGCGCCCGAGCATCGAGGCATGGACGAAAGCCAGCTCGCGTCGTGGATGCGGCGAAACGGCGGCGTCGCTCGAACTGCCGCGCTGCACGACGCCGGCGCCTCGCGCCACCGACTGCAGACCGCCATTGCGACGGGAGCTCTGCTCCGGGTGCGCCGTGGATGGGTCGCGCTCCCGGACACGGACCCGGAACTCCTCGCGGCCGCGCGTCACGGCGTCGTCATCGCGTGCATCAGCGCAGCGCGGCGACTCGGCCTGTGGGTCCTCGCCGATGATCGGCCCCACGTCGCGGCGAGACCGCACGCGGGCCGGGCCCCCACCCAGCGGGCGACGGTGCACTGGCACACGCCCGCCGTGCCGCGGCATCCGGACGCGCTCGTCGACCCGATCGAGAACGTCCTGGTCACCGTGGCGCGGTGTCAGCCGTTCGAACCCGCGCTCGTGATCTGGGAGTCCGCGCTGCGACGGCAGCTGACCTCGCGTGAGGTGCTGGGCAGGCTCGACCTGCCGCCGGCCGCGCGCCGACTGTGGGCTCAGGCGTCGCCTTACTCCGACTCCGGTCTCGAGACGATGCTTCCCCCGAGGTTGCGGTGGCTCGGGGTGCCGCTCCGGCAGCAGGTGTGGATACTGGGGCGGCCGGTCGACCTTCTCGTGGGCGAGCGCCTCGTCGTGCAGATCGACGGCGGTCACCACGTCGGGCGCCAACGTGCGTCCGACATCGAGCACGACGCACGGCTGATGCTGCAGGGCTATCACGTCATCCGCGTCACGTACGCGCAGGTCGTCAACGACTGGCCGCACGTGCACGGGCTCATCGCGACCGCCGTCGCCCAGGGGCTGCACCGTGCGAGCTGATGTGGGGCGCCGTAGGTTCCCGGCATACAGAAGGAGATCTGCAGATCAGAGGGGGGGCCGCCGCGTGACGGGCCTCCGAAGTGCAGATCTCCTCCGTGTGCGCGCGGGCGTGCGCGGATCAGCGCTTGTAGTTCGGGGCCTCCACCACGATCTGGACGTCGTGGGGGTGCGACTCCTTGAGCCCGGCCGAGGTGATGCGCACGAACTTGCCGCGAGCCTTCAGCTCTTCGACGGTGCGCGCGCCCACGTAGAACATCGACTGACGCAGGCCGCCGATGAGCTGGTAGGCCACGGCCGACACGGGGCCGCGGTAGGCGACCTGACCCTCGATGCCCTCGGGGATGAGCTTGTCGTCGCTCGGGACGTCGGCCTGGAAGTACCGGTCCTTGGAGTACGAGGTCTTCTTGCCGCGGGTCTGCAGCGCGCCGAGCGACCCCATGCCGCGGTACTGCTTGAACTGCTTGCCGCCCTGGAAGACGATCTCGCCCGGCGACTCGTCGGTTCCGGCGAGCAGCGACCCGAGCATGACCGAGTCGGCGCCGGCGACGAGGGCCTTGGCGATATCGCCCGAGTACTGCAGACCGCCGTCGGCGATGATCGGGATGCCGGCTTCGCGTGCGGCCAGCGACGCCTCGTAGATCGCGGTGACCTGGGGCACGCCGACACCCGCGACGACGCGCGTGGTGCAGATCGAGCCCGGACCGACGCCGACCTTGACGGCATCCACACCCGCGTCGATGAGCGCCTGCGCACCCTCGCGGGTCGCGACGTTGCCGCCGATGACGTCGATGTGCTCGAAGGATGCATCCGCCTTCAGGCGCTTGACCATGTCGATGACGCCCGCGGACTGTCCGTTCGCGGTGTCGACGACGATCACGTCGACGCCGGCGTCGCGGAGATCCTCGGCCCGCTGCCACGCGTCACCGAAGAAGCCGATGGCCGCGCCGACGCGCAGGCGCCCCTGGTCGTCCTTCGTCGCGAGGGGGTACTTCTCGCTCTTGTCGAAGTCCTTGATCGTGATGAGACCGGCGAGCTTGCCCTCCTCGTCGAGGAGGGGGAGCTTCTCGACGCGGTGGTGGGCGAAGAGTGCGATGACCTCGTTCGCCCCGATGCCGACGCGACCGGTGACGAGGTTCTCGCTCGTCATGACGTCGCGCACCTTGGTAGTCTGCCGCTCGAAGCCCGAGACGAAGCGCATGTCGCGGTTCGTGACGATGCCGAGCAGGTGCCCCTCGTCGTCGACGACCGGCAGGCCCGAGATGCGGTACTGCCCGCAGAGCGCGTCGACCTCTTCGATCGTCGCGTCGGGGGTCGTCGTGATCGGGTCGGTGATCATGCCCGACTCGCTGCGCTTGACCCGGTCGACCATCGCCGCCTGCTCCTCGATGGAGAGGTTGCGGTGGATGATGCCGATGCCGCCCTCACGCGCGATGGCGATCGCGAGGCGCGCCTCGGTGACGGTGTCCATTGCGGCCGACAGCAGCGGGGTGGCCACGGTGATGCGCCGCGTCACGCGCGACGACGTATCGGCCTCGGACGGGATGACGTCGGTGTGCCCCGGCAGGAGCAGGACGTCGTCGTAGGTGAGGCCGACGAATCCGAACGGGTCGTTGTAGTCGCTCATGCGCACTCCTTGGAAGTCTCAACGATTCTAAGCGCCCGGCGCCGCGCGGCATTCCCTCGCCCGAGATCCGCGAAACGACACACCGCATTCGTTGTTGCGCACCGGAAACACGCAAGCAACAATCAGCGCATACGTTCAGGTGTCGCCGAAGCCACCAGCAGAACCGGTACCTCTCGGCGTTCGTCCACTTATCTCAGGAGGTGCCAGTGGCGATCACTTCGATGACGCGCGCTGCTCGTCGCCCGAGGCGCATGTTCTCGACGTTGATCGCCGGCCTCCTGGCCGTCGTGGCGTTCCTGGGCATCGCCTCCCCCGCCATGGCCGCAGGAGACGACGCCGAGTCGTTGCCCTTCACGATCGCGGGCAACGTCCGCACCGGTGGTGAACCCGTCGAGGGTGCCACCATCGTCGTGACCGGCGGCGACTTCGAAGCCGAAGGCGAGACGAACGAGAGAGGCAGCTTCTCGATCGGCGTTCCGACGAAGGATGTCGCGTACACCGTCGAACTCGTCGAGGACAGCCTCCCCTCGGGGGTGACCGTCCCGGAGGGCTTCGAGTCGACGCTCGAGGTGGAGTTCGGCGCGACGAGCACGATCACGCGCAACTTCACACTCGAGGCGGCCGAGCGGCAGACGACGAGCTTCGTCGACCAGCTGCTCTCCCGCGCCGTCAACGGCCTGAACTTCGGCCTCATGCTGGCCCTCGCCGCGATCGGCCTCTCGCTCGTGTTCGGCACGACGGGACTGTCGAACTTCGCGCACGGCGAGATGGTCACCTTCGGAGCGCTCGCCGCGCTGCTCTTCTCGGCCGGGTTCAGCCTGCCGATCTGGATCGCGATCCCGTTGGCGGTCGCCGTCTCGGCCCTGTTCGGCCTGACGATGGATGCCGGCCTCTGGCGGCCGCTGCGACGCCGCGGCCTCGGCACCGTGCAACTCATGATCGTCTCGATCGGTCTCTCGCTCGCGCTGCGCTACATCTTCCAGATGTTCGTCGGCGGCGGGACGGCCCAGCTGCCCGGCGGCTCGACCTCGGTCATCCCCGGGCTCGGCCCCATCCGCCTCACCCTCACCGACGTGATCAGCATGGGCGTCTCGCTCGTGGTCATCGCCGGCTTCGCGTGGTGGCTCATGCGCACGCGCATCGGCCGCGCGACGCGGGCCGTGTCGGACAACCCCTCGCTCGCCGCCGCCAGCGGCATCGACGTCGATGCGGTGGTCCGGGTCGTGTGGGTCGTCGCCGCGGCGCTCGCCGGCCTGTCGGGTGTGCTGTGGGCCTACTTCCGTCCGGGCATCAAGTGGGACATGGGCACCAGCATCCTGCTGCTCATCTTCGCCGCCGTCACGCTCGGCGGCCTCGGAACCGCGTTCGGTGCGCTCGTGGGCGCCATCATCGTGGGGCTCCTCGTCGAGGTCTCGACGCTGTGGATCCCCTCCGACCTCAAGTACGTCGGCGCGCTGGTCGTGCTGATCGTCATCCTGCTGTTCCGCCCGCAGGGTCTCCTCGGGCGCCGAGAGCGAATCGGATAGGCATCGTGAACTTCCTTCAGATCCTCAGCAACACCGCGGCGCAGATCCTCGCCCCGGCGACCCTCGGGTACATCCTCGCGGCCATCGGCCTGTCGGTTCACTTCGGCTTCGCGGGCCTGCTCAACATGGGCGTCGCGGGCTTCATGGCGATCGGCGCCTACGGGTTCGCGATCTCGATCCTCACCTTCGGTCTCGCCTGGCCGGTGGCCGCCCTCATCGGCCTCATCGCCGCCGTGATCTTCGCGCTCGTCATGGGCATCCCGACCCTGCGGCTGCGCGGCGACTACCTCGCCATCGTGACGATCGCGGCTGCCGAGGTGCTGCGCCTGCTCTTCCTCACGTCGGCGTTCCGCAACCAGACGGGATCGGCCGACGGCCTCTCGGGCTTCCAGGCCGGGTTCCGCGCCAGCAACCCGCTTCCGCCCGGACGGTGGGGCTTCGGGCCGTGGACCTACCAGTCCGACCAGTGGTGGGTCATCATCGTCGGTCTGATCACGATCGCGATCGTCGTCACCCTCGTGTGGCTGCTCATGAGCAGCCCCTGGGGCCGCGTCATCCGCGGCATCCGCGAGGACGAGGACGCCGTCCGCTCGCTCGGCAAGAACGTCTTCGCATTCAAGATGCAGGCGCTCATCGTCGGCGGTGTCATCATCGCGGCCGGCGGCATCGTCACCGCCATGGGCACCAACGTCAACCCGAACGTCTACGTCACCTCGCAGACGTTCTACGTCTGGACGGCGCTGCTGCTCGGCGGCGCGGCCACCATCTTCGGCCCGGTGCTCGGCGCCGTGCTGTTCTGGGTGGTCCGCGCGTTCCTGTCGAACCTGCTGCCGGCCCTCGTCAACATCGGCTGGCTGCCGTTCCTGACCACCGAGCAGAGCCAGATGCTCGTGTTCGTGCTGGTCGGCGTCGCGCTCATGCTGCTGGTGATCTTCCGCCCGCAGGGCATCCTCGGAAGCAAGAAGGAGCTGACCTTTGTCCGCTGATGTCGTACCCCCGACGCCGCGCCCCAAGGCGACCGGCCTGCACAAAGACGACGGCAGCGGCGAGGTCCGCCCCGGCGTCGCGAAGAACGACCCGATCATCGTCGCAGACGGCGTCAAGCGCGTCTTCGGCGGCCTGACCGCCGTCGACGTCGAGCACCTCGAGATCCCGCGCGGCGCGATCACGGCCCTCATCGGCCCGAACGGTGCCGGCAAGACGACCCTGTTCAACCTGCTGACCGGCTTCGACAAGCCCAACGCGGGGTCGTGGTCGTTCGATGGGACCAACCTCGCCGGCATCCCCGCCTTCAAGGCCGCTCGCATGGGTCAGGTGCGCACGTTTCAGCTGACGAAGTCGCTCGGCCTGCTCACGGTGCTCGAGAACATGAAGCTCGGCGCTCCGAAGCAGAAGGGCGAGGGGATCCTCGCCGGCATCCTGCCCTTCCTCTGGCGCAAGCAGGAGGCCGAGATCGAGGAGAAGGCGCGCGGTCTGCTCGCCCGCTTCAAGCTCGACGCCAAGGAGAAGGACTTCGCCGCGTCGCTCTCGGGCGGACAGCGCAAGCTCCTCGAGATGGCGCGCGCTCTCATGAGCGACCCCGTGCTCGTCATGCTCGACGAGCCCATGGCCGGGGTGAACCCCGCGCTGACGCAGTCGCTGCTCGACCACATCCTCGACCTGAAGGACCTCGGCATGACCGTCGTGTTCGTCGAGCACGACATGCACATGGTGCGTCACATCGCCGACTGGGTCGTCGTGATGGCCGAAGGACGCGTCGTCGCCGAGGGCCCGCCCGACACCGTGATGCAGAACCCCGCGGTGATCGACGCCTACCTCGGCGCACATCAGGACGTCGACCTCGGCGTCGTGACGGGCCGGCACGCCGGCGAGCTGCCGCCCGAGGCGGAAGAGCTCGTCGAGACGGTTCACGAGCTCGACCAAGCGATCGACGAGGCGCCGACGACGGATGCCGCAGGCACGACGGATGCCGCGAGCGCCGTGGATGCCGAGAAGGATGGGGACCGCAAGTGACCGAGAACGTCGTCGAGCTGTCGGATGTGCACGCTGGCTATCTGCCCGGGGTGAACATCCTCAACGGCGCGAACCTCACCGCGGCTCCCGGCGAGCTCGTGGGGATCATCGGCCCCAACGGCGCCGGCAAGTCCACGATGCTCAAGGCCATCTTCGGGCAGGTGAAGGTGCGCTCCGGCTCGGTGAAGCTGAACGGCGAGGAGATCACCGGGCTGCGTGCCAACAAGCTCGTATCGAAGGGCATCGGCTTCGTGCCGCAGACGAACAACGTCTTCCCGAGCCTGACAATCGCGGAGAACCTGCAGATGGGGGCGTATCAGCGACCGAAGGTCGTCGCGGAGCGCACCGACTTCGTGACATCCATCTTCCCCGACCTCGCCAAGCGCCTGCAGCAGCGGGCCGGATCGCTGTCGGGCGGAGAGCGCCAGATGGTCGCGATGGGGCGCGCGCTGATGATGGATCCCTACGTGCTGCTGCTCGACGAGCCCTCCGCGGGGCTGTCGCCGTCGCGCCAGGACGAGGCGTTCCTGCGGGTGTCGGAGATCAACAAGGCCGGCGTGACGACGATCATGGTCGAGCAGAACGCCCGACGCTGCCTGCAGATCTGCGACCGGGGCTACGTGCTCGACCAGGGCCGCGACGCCTACACGGGCACCGGCCGTGAGCTGCTCAACGACCCCAAGGTCATCGGCCTGTACCTCGGCACGCTGGGGACCTGAGCCCGCTTCGCCTGGATCGCCTGGTTCGCCTGGTTCAGGGCGATTCCTCCCCCGCGAGGGATGCGCGCGGGCGACGCACAGGGCGTGGGCGTTGAGCCCCGCGGGGCGGACTACACCGGGAGAATCGGGGGGGATGCCGCGACTCCCGGAACCTCTGCCTGACGCCCTCGGCGAAGCGTTCTCGTGCGCCGACGCGTCGGCCGCAGGCGTATCGCTCAAGCGTCTGCGTGCCCTGGATCTCGACATCCCGTTCCGCGGGGTGCGCCGGAGAGCGGGAGCCGAGGATGCCGCGGCGACCGGCCCGCTCGCCGAGGATCACGCTGCGCGGCAGGGGGTGCTCGACCGCGCGCGGGCGTATGCCCAGATCATGAGCGGACACGCCTTCTACTGCGGGCGCACAGCCGCGGTGCTGTGGGGAACGGGTGCTCTGCCCTCCGGTGAGCTCGAGGTCGGGGTGGTCGCTCCAGAGCGAGCGCCGCGCCGGCGCGGCATCCGCGGACGCCAGCTCGCCCCGACGCACGTCGAGGTGAGGACTCTCGAGGGCCTGCGGCTGTCGTCGCCGGCGTCGACGTGGGCGATGCTCGGGCGGGATGCCGGGGTACGCGAGCTGGTCAGGATCGGCGATGTGCTCGTGCGGGTGCCGCGCGGTGAGCGGGGGCGGCGCCTGCCGGAGGAGCGGCTGAGCACGCTCGAGGAGCTGACCGATGCGGTCGCCGCGGGCCGACGAGTCGGCGCGGCGAAGCTCGTCGAAGCGCTGGGACTCATCCGCGAGGGGGCGATGTCTCCGCTGGAGACCGACTTCCGGCTCGCCGTCGTCGGGGCGGGGCTGCCCGAACCGCTGCTCGACCAGGAGATCCGCGATGGCTCGGGGCGGCTGGCGGGGATCGCGGATGCCGTCTGGCCCGAGTACCGCGTCATCGCCGAGGTCGAGGGCGACCACCATCGCACATCGCGGAGCCAGTGGGCGCGCGACATCGAGAAGCACACCGCCTACGTCGCTCTCGGCTTCGAGGTGGTGAGGCTCACCTCGGCGCACATCAGGCCATCGGGCTCGCCGGCGGTGGCTCTCGTCAGCGGTGCTCTCCGGCGACGCGGAGGGTCTCCCTCGCGCTGACGGCGCGCTTCACCTGGCAGCTCACGCCCCTTCGGCCCGAAGAAGAGGCGCATACTGCCAACTCAGTCCCAGCCCCAGCCCCAGCCCCAGCCCCAGCTCCAGCCCCAGCTCCAGCTCCAGCTCCAGCTCCAGCTCCAGCCCCAGTTCACCTGGCAGCTCACGCCCACTCAGCCCTCCGGATGGGGCACAAAGTGTCAACCCAAGCTCGGGCACGGGGCTCAGTTGACAGCTCACGCCCACTCAGACTCAGCGAAGGGGCACATAGTGCCAACCCAAGCCCAAGCCCAACCCCGACCCACGCCCAGACCCAGACCCGGACCCGGACCGAGACCCAGACCCAGACCCAGGCCCAAGCCCAAGCCCCGGCGCAGGGCTCACCTGGCAGCTCGCGCCTACTCGTGGCATATGAAGGGGCACAAACTGACAACCCAACCCAACCCCGCGCACGACGAAGGGCCCCGGCCGGGAGACCGGGGCCCTCGTGCGCGGGGATCAGCCGACGCGGACGAACTCGTAGTTGTTGTCGTCGCCGTACTCGAAGACGCCGATGGATGCCTCCGTCGGGTCGCCCACCTCGTTGAAGGTGATCGGGCCCGAGACACCGTCGTAGTCCGCGGCCTCACCGGCGATGATCAGGTCGGCGCACTCCGCGAAGGTCGTGCACTTCGTGCCCTCGCCCGAGCCGCCGGAGACCGCCTGCAGGTTCGCGGCGACGTCGGGGCCGGCCGTCGATCCGGCCTGCAGCGCCGCGAGGGCCAGCAGCACGACGGCGTCATACGACTCCGGCCCGTAGGTGAAGTCCTGCAGCTCGGCGTTGCCGGCACCGGTCCAGAACGCCTGCAGGTTGTCGCGGAAGGTTGCGATCGACGCGGGGTCGACGGCGGGGTAGGTGCCCTTCGCGCCGGCCATGGTGCCGGCTTCGAAGTCGTCGCCGAAGTTCGCCAGGTTCCCGTCGACGAGGTACAGCTGCTCGGGGGCTACCTCGGCACCGATCAGCTCGGGGATGATCGTCTTGACCTCTTCGAACGTGATCAGGGCGATCGCGTCCGGGCCGGCTGCGAGCACGTCCTCGACCTGGGCCGAGAAGTTCGTGTCACCGGTGTTGTAGAGCGAGGTCGCGACGACCTCGCCGCCGGCAGCCTCGAAGGCGGCCTTGGTGAAGCACGCGAGGCCGGTGCCGTAGGCGTCGTTGAGGACGATCATGCCGAGCGTCTCGTTGCCGTCGGCGCCGATCAGGTTGCCGAGCACCTCGCCCTGCAGGACGTCCGAGGGAGCGGTGCGCCAGTAGAGACCCTTGTCCTCGTAGCCGGTGAAGGCCGCCGAGGTGTTCGCCGGCGAGAACTGGATGGCGTTGGCGGCGATGACCTGGTCGATGAACTGCAGCGACGTGCCCGAGGATGCCGCGCCGATGATCGCCGTGGCGCCTTCGCCCAGCAGTCGCGGGATCTCCGTCTCGTACGCCTTGTTGTCGGTGTCACCCGAGTCGCCCTGCTTGAGGTCGATCGTGATGCCCTTGCCCGCGGCGTTGATCTCGGATGCGGCGAACTCGGTCGCCGAGATCTCGGGCGGGCCGAGGAAGGCGAGGTTGCCGGTCACGGGCAGAGCCGTGCCGATCGTGTAGGTGAGGTCGGTGCCGGGACCGGTGGAGGTCGAGGTGTACTCGGGGGTGTACGACGCCGGCTCGGCCGCTTCGCAGTCGATGGGGAAATCGGCCGAGGAGTTCCCTTCGGCGTCACCCGATGCAGCCGGTTCGCTGCCTCCGGCACAGCCTGCGAGGACGAGGGCACTCGCGCCGATCACGGCGATACCGCCGAGGACCTTCGCGGTGCGGGAACGGGTGAGAACGCCCATTGTGCTCCTTGATGAGTGGGAACGCGGCACCGAAGCCCCGCGAGGTTGGGTCAAACCTAGTGGTGCCGCTGCATCAGGGATGTTGCGATGTGTTAACGGTCTGTTACGCGACCTAATCGTTACTTCCGGCCCGCCGCGTCTCGCGCGATGACGCGCGTGGGACCGGTGCCACGTCAGACGACGGGGGCGACGTCGGATGCCTCGTCGACGCGTTTCGGACGACGAGCGGCGCGCAGCGAGTCGACGCTGAGCACGACGAGGGCGAGCCAGACGAGCCCGAAGCCGATCCAGCGCTCGAGAGGCATCGGCTCGCCGAGGATCCAGGCTCCCGTGATGAACTGCAGGATCGGCGCGACGAACTGCAGCAGGCCGATCACCGTGAGGCTGCTGCGACGGGCGCCGGCGGCGAAGAACAGCAGGGGCACGGCGGTGACGACCCCGGCGAGGGTGACCAGCGCGGTGTGGCCGGGGCTGACCGAGCCGAACACGAGCCCGCCGGTGACCGCGACGATGATCGCCTGCACGATCGCGACGGGCGCCAGCCAGAGCGACTCGAGGGTCAGGCCGCTGACGGCGTCGACCGAGGGCCCGATCTGCTTCTTGACCAGTCCGTAGGTGCCGAAGCTCGCGGCGAGGGTCAGGGCGATCCACGGGAAGGCCCCGTAGCCGATGACGATGACGCCGACCGCGACGGCGGCGATGCCGATCGCGACCCACTGGGCCACCCGCAGCCGCTCCTTCAGGACGAGGACGCCGAGGAGCACCGTGACGATCGGGTTGATGAAGTACCCGAGGCTCCCCTCGATCACGTGCCCCGTGAGGGTGCTGATGAGGAAGACCTGCCAGTTCACGTAGATGAGCAGCCCAGCCACGATGGTCCACAGCACCAGGCGCGGCGTGCGCAGGATCGCGATCAGCTTGCCCCAGGCCCGGAGCACCGTGAGGAGGATCGCGCAGAACACCAGCGAGAACAGGATGCGCCACGACACGACCTCGAACGGCCCCATCGGGGCGAGCGTGAGGAAGTAGAGGGGCATGAAGCCCCAGAGCACGTACGCCGAGAAAGCGTAGATCCCGCCGAGCGAGCGTTCACGGGCGGGATCGAGGGGTGTCACGAGCCAAGCATAGGACGGTCATGACACGGCGAGGCCACGACGGACTGCCATCCGCCGCCGCCCTCCTGCCATGACGAAGGCCCGGATGCGATGCACCCGGGCCTTCGTGGAAGAGCTCTGCGTCAGCGGACGACGACGGCGAGGACGTCGCGGGCCGAGAGCACGAGGAACTCGTCAGCGCCGAACTTGACCTCGGTTCCGCCGTACTTGCTGTAGATCACGCGGTCGCCGACGGCGACGTCGAGCGGAACACGGTTGCCGTTGTCATCGATGCGGCCGGGGCCGACCGCCACGACCTCGCCCTCCTGGGGCTTCTCCTTGGCGGTGTCGGGGATGACCAGACCACTCGCAGTGGTCTGCTCGGCCTCGACCTGCTTGATGACGATGCGGTCCTCGAGCGGCTTGATGGAAACCGACACGGTCTACCTCTTTCTTCGACAAGACTTGTTGGCAATCTCACCCTGAGAGTGCCAACTCCGAGTCTAGGGGGACGTTGGCACTCACGCAACGCGAGTGCCAACGTCCCTGAACCGGCCGCGCCGCCCCGCGTAGGCTGTCGTGGTGGATCACGCCGAGCTCTCCGCGTTGCTGACCCCTGAGGGACTCCGACTGGTCGACTCCCTCCGGATCTCGTCGACGGCGGATGCCGCGTCGGCGGTGTCGCGGCTGCGACGCGAGGGTCTCTCCCCCGACCTCGTGTCGGCCGTCGTCGGGCAAGCGCGGCTGCGCGAGCGCGCGCGGGCGAAGTTCGGTCCGTTCGCCGATCGGATGCTGTTCACCCGGGCCGGCCTCGAGCAGGCTACGCGTCTCGCTGTCGCTGCCCGCCACGCCGGCAGGTTCCGCGATGCCGGCATCGCCCGCGTCGCCGACCTCGGCTGCGGCATCGGCGGCGACTCGCTCGGCTTCGCCGGCATCGGACTCGAGGTCCTGGCCGTCGACGCAGACGAGATCACCGCCGCCCTGGCCGCCTACAACCTCGCCCCGTTCGGTGCAGCCGCTCGCGTGCGCCACGGGCGGGCGGAGGAGACCGATCTCGACGGCGTCGATGCCGTCTGGCTCGACCCCGCTCGCCGCACCTCGGGCCACAGCGAGACGCGGCGCATCGCGGCATCCGACTACACGCCGTCGCTCGAGTGGGCCTTCGACCTCGCAGGTCGGATGCCGACGGGCATCAAGCTCGGCCCTGCGTTCGACCGCGACGACCTTCCCGCCGACGGCGAGGCGCAGTGGATCAGCGCGGACGGCTCGACGATCGAGCTCGTCCTGTGGTGGGGCGCTCTCGCTCGCCCGGGCGTACGGCGGTCCGCCCTCGTGATCCGCGGCGATCGTGCCGCCGAGCTCACCGCCGCCGATGATGCTCCGGATGTCGATCCGCGCGATCTGGGCGCCTACCTGCACGAGCCCGACGGCGCCGTCATCCGCGCTCGACTGATCGGCGACGTGGCCCGCTCCCTCGACGCGGGGATGCTCGCCGGCGGCACGGCGTACATGACCTCCGACACGGGGCGTACCAGCGCGTTCGCGACGACGTTCCGGGTGCGCGAGGTCCTGCCGCTGAAGACCCGCGAGATCGGCGCCGCGCTCAAGCGCGCAGGGATCGGCATCCTGGAGATCAAGAAGCGCGGGGTCGACATCGATCCTGCGCAGTTCCGCAAGAAGCTGAGCCTGTCGGGGACCGCGTCGGCGACCCTCTTCCTCACGCGCGTCGGAGACCGCCGGGTGGCCGTCCTCGCCGACCGCGTCGAGGACGGTGAGGGCCACCCCGGCGACGGGGCTCAGTCCAGCAGCCCGGCCTGAGCCGCCGCCCAGACGAGCCAGCCCGCGCTGTAGAGGATCGACAACGCGGCGAGGCCGAGCGCCCACACCGCGACCCCGCGACGCTCCCACGGTCGGCGCAGCGCCAGCACCGCCATCACGACCGCTGCGATACCCAGCGGGAACGCCCACCCGACGAACAGCGACAGTACGAGCGCCACGATCGCCAGGGCCAGCGCCCACGCCCCCGACCGCGGCAGAATTTCGGGCGCCGGGGCCCACTCGACGCGCGGCTGCGACGCAGCGGGCTCGGCGCGCGGGCCGACCTCGGGGCTGCTCAGCAGCGGTGTCGGCTGCGTGAACTCGCGCTGGAACCCGCCGCGGTGCTCGCCTGGAAGCCTCGCGGCCTCGGGAGCCGACGCGACGTCATCCGTCGGCGCTGCCACGGCGGGGCGCCGACTGCGCCGACGGTCGTCGCTCACCCGCGTACCTGGATCTCGGTGACCGGAAGCGTCGAGTCGGCGCCGAACGAGAGGGTCGACGGCTCGGCGCCCGAGGAGATGAGCTCGGCGGCGAGCGCAGCGATCATCGCCCCGTTGTCGGTGCACAGGCTCAGCGGCGGGATGCGCACCGCGACGCCCGCGGCGGCGGCTCGTTCGAGCGCGACCTCGCGCAGCCGGCGATTGGCGATCACGCCGCCGCCGAGGAGCAGCCGGGGCACGCCGTGCTGCGCGCACGCGTCGAGCGCCTTGGTCACGAGGACGTCGACGACCGCTTCGCGGAAGGATGCCGCGACGTCGGCGACGGGCACGGACTCGCCCGCCGCCTCGCACTGCTCGATCCAGCGCGCCACGGCGGTCTTCAGCCCGGAGAAGGAGAAGTCGTACCGGTGCGCGGCCAGGTCGGACGCTCGGGAGAGTCCGCGCGGGAATCGGATGGCGTCGGGGTCGCCGCTGGCTGCGGCGCGATCGATCTCGGGGCCCCCGGGGTAGGGCAGACCGAGGATGCGGGCGATCTTGTCGAAGGCCTCGCCGGCGGCGTCATCCATCGTCTCGCCGAGCATCTCGACGTCGGAGACCAGATCGCGGACGAGGAGGAGCGAGGTGTGTCCGCCGCTGACCAGGAGGGCG
Source organism: Microbacterium sp. SMR1 (assembly GCF_003289625.1). Lineage (GTDB taxonomy): Bacteria > Actinomycetota > Actinomycetes > Actinomycetales > Microbacteriaceae > Microbacterium > Microbacterium plantarum. The sequence goes on along the minus strand of NZ_QMBN01000004.1, from coordinate 372,468 downwards.
ACGGTCGGGTACTCGACGTCGTCACCGGTCAGGATGTCGGCCGCGATGTGACCGACCAGATGGTTGACCGCGTAGAGCGGCTTCCCGAGCGACACGGCGAGGGCCTTCGCAGCCCCGACGCCGACCATGAGCGCGCCGGCCAGCCCTGGGCCGCTCGTGACGGCGACCGCGTCGAGCTCCTGCAGCGAGACACCCGCTTCGGCCACGGCGGCCTCGATCGCCGGCTGGAGCGCCTCGAGGTGGGCGCGCGCGGCGACCTCGGGCACGACGCCGCCGTAACGGGCATGCTCGGCCATCGAGCTCGCGATCGTGTTCGACAGCAGCGTGCGCCCCCGGACGATGCCGATGCCGGTCTCGTCGCAGCTGGTCTCGATCCCCAGCACGAGGGGTTCGGAGCGGGTCAGGTCGGTGGTCACCGGTCGGTCCCTCCCTCACCGCGGAGGTTCAGCTGCATGATGATCGCGTCGACGTCGTCGGGCTGGTAGTACCGCGGACGGCGGGCGATCTCGACGAACCCCTCCGAGACGTAGAGCGCTTGGGCGACGGGGTTGTCAGCGCGCACCTCGAGGAAGAGCTCGCGAGCGCCGCGGTCGCGGGCTTCGGCGATGAGCGCCCGCAGCAGGGTTCGGCCGCGACCGGTGCCGCGCCGGGACGGTTCGAGGGCGATGGTCTGGATGTCGGCGTCATCCGCGCCCCGCACCGACCGGACACCGCCGTAACCGACGACGCGATCGTCCTCGACGTCGACGAGGTAGCGCCCGTGCGGCGAGGCGAGCTCTGCGGACATGGCGGTGCGGCTCCACGCATCGGTGGGGAACGACGCCTGCTCGAGCGCCATGATCGCGTCGAGGTCGTCACCGGTCGCGGTCCGCAGGCTCACGTGCCCACCTTCTTCGGTCCGGCCGGCACCGTCACGTCCGGGGCGCGGAGGTACAGGGGCTCGGCGGCCGACGCGTCGGCGGCGCCGGCGGACAGCCGTTCGGCCGCGATCCGGGCGAGGGCTGCGGCACTGATGGATGTCGTCTCCGGCAGCTCGGAGGCCGGAGCTCCGAACAGGGCGAGGGGCTCGGTCGACGCGCGCGGCACGAGATGCGCGTCGGTGAGGCGCACCGGCATCCCCCGTTCGACGCGATAGATCGAGACGGCGACCTCGCGACGGCGGGCATCGGTCACGATCGCGACCGGCTCGCCCTCGACGGGAGCCGCGCCGGCGGTGGCGTACGCGGGATCGACGTGTGCGCGCGCCGCCGCATCGTGGCTCGCGACCGCGATCAGGGGGACGCCGCGCCCGAGGGCGAACGCCCGCGCGGCCGCGATCCCGACCCGCAGTCCCGTGAACGGACCCGGCCCCATGCCTGCGGCGACGGCCGTGATCTCGACGGGGTCGACCCCCGCTTCGCGGAAGACGCGCACGAGCAGATCGCCGATGACCTCGGCGTGACCGCGGGGGTCGCGGCTGACGACCTCGGCGAGGACACGGCCCGCGGGGTCGACGATCGCGACGGCCGTGCCGATCGAGGTGTCGATGCCCAGAATCACGTCACCCAGGGTAGCCCGGGCCGTGCGGCCTCGCGCTCAGGGGCGTCGCGTGACCGTCACGAGGCGCGGGGCCGCGTCGGCCATCTCCGCTGCCGCCGGGCCGCTCGTGCCGCAGGCGTTGTCGAGCCCGGTGCCGCTCCAGCCCCGCTCGAGCTCGATCTCCCACCAGCTGTCGCGAAGACCGTCGACCATGCCGTGTCCCCACTCGACGATCGTGACACTGGCGTCCAGGTCGAGATCGAGGTCCGACAGCTCCTCCGGGGACCCCAGGCGGTAGGCGTCGACGTGGATCAGCGGCGGACCGTCGACGAGCGAGGGGTGGGTGCGTGCGATGACGAAGGTCGGACTCTGGATCGGTCCGCGGACGCCGAGGCCGGCGCCGATCCCCCGGGTCAGCGTCGTCTTGCCGGCGCCGAGAGGCCCGGTGAGGACGACGAGATCGCCGGCGCGGAGCCGCGATCCGATCTCCCTCCCCCAGGCCTCCATCTCGTCGGCCGAGGTCACCTCGCGTTCGCCGAGGTAGTCGTCCATTCCGCTCATCGCAGGCCTCCCGTCATCTCGGACGATACCGCCGTGCGGTGCACCCGCGGGCCGATACGGGTGACGATCTCGTAATCGATCGTGTCCGCAGCATCACCCCAGTCGGCGGCGGCCGGAAAACCCAGCGTAGGGTCGCCGAAGAGCACGACCTCGTCGCCGATCGAGACGTCGGCGTCACCGACGTCGACGACGAACTGGTCCATCGCGATCCGGCCCGAGACCGTGAACCGCCGGCCGCCGATGACCACCGGCCCGCGGCCGGAGGCCTGCCGGGGCACGCCGTCGGCATAGCCGAGCGGGACCAGGGCGAGCGTCGTCTCGGACGCGGTGCGGTGCGTGTAGCCGTAGGACACGCCTTGGCCGGCCGGCACGCGTCGCACCGCGGCGACCGAGGTGCGCAGGGTCATCGCCGGCCGCAGCCCGAGGTCTGCCGAGGAGCGACCCGGAAGCGGAGAGAGTCCGTAGATCGCGAGCCCCAGGCGGACGCAGTTCAGCCGCGTCTCGGGCAGCGCGATCGCCGCGTTCGACGCGGCGATGTGGCGCAGCGGCGGATGCACCCCCGCCGCGCTCGCCTCAGCGAGAGCGTCGTGGAATCGGGCGAGCGCGGCGCGGTCGTCCTCGATGCTCGTGTTGGAGAGGTGACTGAAGACGCCGATGACGCGCAGCTGGCCGATGCGCTCGAGTCTCGCCGCCTCCGCGCAGACGCGCTGCCACTCGCGCGGCTCGACGCCGTTGCGCCCGAGCCCTGTCTCCACCTTGAGGTGCACACCGACGGAGCGCCCGACGGACGCTGCCGCCGCGGCGGCCTGCAGCTGCGCGAAGCTCGAGATCCCGAGCTCGACGCCGTGCTCGGCCGCCTCGCGGAAATCCGCGCCGGGCGCGTGCAGCCACGCGACGATGGGTGCGGTGATTCCCGCTCGGCGCAGGGCGACGGCCTCGGCGATGTCCGCCACGCCGAGTCGCGTCGCGCCACCCGACAGGGCCGCGGTCGCCGCACGCACGGCGCCGTGCCCGTAACCATCGGCTTTCACGACGGCGATGATCTCGGTCTGGACGAGACGCCGCAGATGACGGACGTTGTGCTCGATCGCCTCGACGTCGATGAGGGCTTCGCGCAGCGGGCGTACGGTCACGATGCGGCCTCGGCGATCACGTAGGCGGTGGCGAGGTTCGCATCGTGCGAGAGCGACAGGTGCACCGCCGTCACGCCCCGTGCGGCCACCGTGGCGGCCGTCTCACCGGTGAGGGCGAAGACCGGACGCCCCGAAGACTCCGACGCCACCTCGATGTCGACCCAGTGCACGCCCTCCGAGCCGCCGAGGGCCTTGATGAGCGCCTCCTTCGCGGCGTACCGGGCCGCGAGGGACCGGGGCTTGAGGGCGCGCTCGGCGGGCGAGAAGAGCCTGTCGAGCAGGCGAGGGGTGCGTTCGAGCGAGCGCTCGAAGCGCGGGACGTCGACGAGATCGACGCCGATGCCGACGATCACGGCATCCCCTTCCAGCCCGACGGACTCACTCGACGGTGACCGACTTGGCGAGGTTGCGCGGCTGGTCGACGTCGAGGCCCTTGGCGGTGGCCAGGCCCATGGCGAAGATGTGCAGCGGAACGACCGCGAGGAGGGGCTCGAACAGCGGCTCGGCGAGCGGGATGCGCAGCACCTCGTCGGCGAACGGGAGGACGGCGGCATCCCCCTCTTCGGCGACCGCGATGATGCGCGCGCCGCGGGCACGGATCTCCTGGATGTTGGACACGACCTTCGCGTGCAGAAGCGGCGAGCTCGTCGGCGAGGGCACCATGACGAACACCGGCTGACCGGGCTCGATGAGCGCGATCGGGCCGTGCTTGAGCTCTCCGGCGGCGAAGCCCTCGGCGTGGATGTAGGAGATCTCCTTGAGCTTGAGCGCGCCCTCGAGCGCGATCGGGTAGCCGACGTGACGGCCGAGGAAGATCACCGAGCGGGTGTCGGCCATCCAGTGGGCGAACTGCTCGATGTGCTCCTGCTCGCTCGCGAGCACCCGGGCGATCTTCTCGGGCACCGCTTCGAGCTGAGCGACCTGCTCGGCGATCGCCTCAGCGCTCAGCGCACCTCGCACACGGCCAACGTGCAGGGCCAGCAGGTACAGCGCGGTGATCTGCGCGACGAACGCCTTCGTGGACGCGACGGCGACCTCGGGACCGGCGTGGGTGTAGACGATGGCATCGGACTCGCGCGGGATCGTCGCGCCCTGGGTGTTGCAGATCGACAGCGTCTTCGCGCCGGCCTCGCGGGCGTACTTGACTGCCATGAGCGTGTCCATCGTCTCGCCCGACTGGCTGATCGAGACGACGAGCGTGCGCGGGCCGATGACGGGATCCCGATAGCGGAACTCGTGGGCGAGCTCGACGTCGACGGGAACGCGCGCCCACTGCTCGAGGGCGTACTTGCCGACCATGCCGGCGTACGCGGCGGTGCCGCACGCGATGACGATGACGCGATCGATGCCGGTGAACAGCTCGTCGAGGCCGTCGAGCTCGGGGATCTGCACGAGACCGTCGTGCACGCGCCCGCGGATGGTGTTCGCGACGGCCTCGGGCTCCTCCGAGACTTCCTTGGCCATGAACGACGACCAGCCGCCCTTGTCCGCGGCGGCGGCATCCCATACGACCTCGAACGGCTCGACGTCGACGGCGGCACCGGAGAAGTCGGTGACCGTGACCTCCTGTGGGGTGATCGCGACGATCTCGTCCTGGCCGATCGCGAGCGCGTGGCGGGTGTGCTCGACGAAGGCGGCGACGTCGGAGCCGAGGAAGTTCTCGCCGTCGCCGAGGCCGATCACCAGCGGCGAGTTGCGGCGGGCGCCCACGACGAGACCGGGCTGGTCGCGGTGCAGGGCCAGGAGCGTGAATGCCCCCTCCAGGCGCGACACCGTCGCGCGGAACGCCTCGACCAGATCGCCGGATGCCCGGTACTCGCGGCCCAGCAGCACAGCGGCGACCTCGGTGTCGGTCTCGCTGCGGAAGGTGTGGCCCTCGGCGACGAGCTCGGACTTCAGCTCGGAGAAGTTCTCGATGATGCCGTTGTGGATGACCGCGAGCTTGTCGTCGTCGGCCAGGTGGGGGTGCGCGTTCGCGTCGGTCGGGCCGCCGTGCGTCGCCCACCGGGTGTGGCCGATCCCGGTCGTGCCGTCGGCCAGGGGGTGCGCCGCCAGGTCGTCGCGCAGGATCTGCAGCTTGCCCGCGCGCTTGCGCGTTCCCAGACCGCCCTCGCCGTCGATGACGGCGATGCCGGCGGAGTCGTAGCCGCGGTATTCGAGGCGGGCCAGACCCGAGATGAGGATGTCCTGCGAGGGACGAGGACCCACATAGCCGATGATTCCGCACATGGGGTCCATCCTAGATCGGGAGCCCGGGCGCTCGAGCTCAGCCGGACGCGGGCCCGCGCAACGCTGCTAGCACGGCGTCGACCACCTCGAGATTGGAGAAGACCGCGTCGTGCCCGCACGCGCCGCCGAACGGCGGTGCGGCGACCTGGCCCGACAGGATCATCCCGACTCCGCCGACGCCGGGCGGGAGGTCCGTGCGGCATGTGACCACCGTCGTGTCCGCCGCTCCGGCGAGGGCGGACGTCTCGGCGACCAGACCGTCGCCGAGGCGGGCCTCCCCGGTCTTCCCCGATGGGAGCGGCATCGCGACGACGGCGGACGCCGCGATCGCGTGCACGTGCAGACCCGCCGGCCAGTCGGGCAGATCGGCGAGCTCCGCCGACCCGGCGCGCAGGGACGTACCTGCCGGGCCGAGGGCGGCGATACCCGTCCGGATGACGGGTGGCAGATCGCAGCCGCCGCGCGCGTCATCCGCGAGCTGCTTGTTGCAGACCGCGCCGATCCAGGGCAGCACGAGGTTCTGCAGCACCGGCACCGTCGACATCGTGGCGCGGATAGCCCCGGCGATGTCGACCGCGACATTGGCGATGTCCGAGCCTTGCGTGGGAGCGGCGACCGTGACGACCTCGCCGATGAGCGCGGCGATGTCCGGGGCGTCGCGCAGGGCGTACCGCAGGGCCAGCCCGCCCATCGAATGGGTCACGACGTCGACGGGGCCGTGGACGGTGTCGGCTATCGAACGGATCGCGGCGGCGAGATTGTCGGCCGAACCGGTCGAGCCGACCCACCCGGCGGAGTTCGCGGAATAGTCGAACGCGTACACGGCGACCCCCGGCCGCGCTTCGAGCCGCTGCTGCAGCGACGCCGTCATCCCCCGCGCCACCGGCGCACCGGAACCGTCGCGCCACTGCACCGGGCGAGCGAACGGCGACCGGGCGTAGGAGCGCTGGCCGTCGGCGTCGGGGAGGACGGTGCTCAGCCACCCGTGGACGAGCAGCACCGCCCGCGAGTCCGGTTCCGCCTGCTCGCTCAGCCGCACGACACGGTCGCCGAGCGCCACGGCCGGGCCGGCCACTGCCGCAGGCGCGAACGCGGACGACGCCGCCGCGGGAGCGAGGGTCGCAGTCGCCGCGAGCACGACGACCGTGCTCAGCGCGACGAGGGACCGCCACCGGGACCGCCGGCGGCGCAGCCGCGAGCGCGCGCGTAACGCACCGCGCACGAGCGCGCGCGAACGCCGCCCCAGTTCCATGGATCCATACCTAGCAGGTTGCGGTGACGGGTGCGTAACAGAAGACACCGGAGCTTAGCGAGCACTCGCTGACAGAACGCCGGGTCGAGGCAGTCAGACCTTCCGCAGGAGCACGCGCTCGACGGCGTGCGAAGCGCCCTTGTGCAGGATCAGAGTCGCCCGGTGCTTCGTCGGCAGGACGTTCTCGACGAGGTTCGGGAGGTTGATGTCGTTCCAGAAGCCGCGCGCCATCGCCACCGCTTCGTCGTCGTCCAGGTCGGCGAAGGTGTTGAAGTACGACGAGGGGTTGTTGAATGCGCCCGCCTTGAGCGCCATGAAGCGCTCGACGTACCACTGACTGATGTGCTCGGCATCCGCATCGACGTAGATCGAGAAGTCGAACATGTCGCTGACGGCGACCTCGTGCGGCGCGGGCGGCGGTGCCAGGACGTTCAGCCCCTCGACGATCACGACGTCGGGGCGGCGGACGGTGATCTGCGCGTCCGGGACGATGTCGTACCGCATATGCGAGTAGAAAGGGGCGTGCACCTCGGCGGCGCCGGACTTCACCTCGGTGAGGAACTCGATCAGCGCGCGGCGATCGTAGCTCTCGGGGAAGCCCTTCCGAGCCATCAGCCCGCGACGCTCGAGCTCGGCGTTGGGGTACAGGAAGCCGTCGGTCGTGACGAGCTCCACCCGGGGCGTCCCGGGCCAGCGGCTCATCAGCTCGCGAAGCAGACGCGCGACGGTCGACTTCCCGACGGCGACCGATCCGGCCACGCCGACGACGAAGGGCGTCGTGCTGTCCTGCTCGCCGAGGAACGCGTCGGTGTCGGCCCCGAGGCGCCGGGTCGCGCTGGCGTACAGCGAGAGCAGCCGACTGAGCGGGAGGTAGACCTGCGACACCTCACCGAGGTCCATCCGGTCCCCGAGTCCGCGGAGCTGGACGATCTCGGTCTCGGTCAGCGGCTGGGTCACGCCCGCCGCGAGCCGGGACCAGTCGGAGCGGTCGATCTCGCGGTACAGGGCGGGAGCGAGCGGCGCCAGCGCCTGCACATCTTCAGGGGACATCGCGCTCATCGTAACCCCCGGCCGGAGCCCGGCGGCGCTGGCGGCCTGCCACTACTGTGAACCTGTGCGTCTGGGAGTCCTCGACATCGGTTCGAACACCGTCCACCTGCTCGTCGCCGATGTCCGCCCCGGAGGGCGCCCCCTCGCCCGGACGAGCAAGCGGACGGTGCTGCGACTGATGCGCTATCTCGAGCCCGACGGCTCGATCAGCGACGACGGCGTCCGCGCCCTCGTCGCGGCCGTGACCGAGGCGGTCGCGGTATCGCGCACGGACAACGTCGCCGAGCTCCTCGCCACCGCCACGAGCGCCGTGCGCGACGCCGCGAACGGACCGCAGGTCATCGCCGCGATCGAGGAGGCTCTGGGGCAGGACCTGCAGGTGCTCGGCGGCGAGTCGGAGGCGCGCTTCACCTTCCTGGCAGTGCGCCGCTGGTTCGGCTGGTCCGCGGGCGAGATCCTGCTGTTCGACATCGGCGGCGGTTCTCTCGAGATCGCGGCCGGCAGTGACGAGCTGCCCGACACGGCCGCCTCGGTGCCGCTCGGCGCAGGCCGGATGACGGTGCAGTTCCTGCCCGCCGACCCGCCGGGCGAGGATGCCGTCGACGTCCTGCGGGAGCACGCGCGCTCGACCCTGAAGCCGATCGTCGCGTCGATGGCGGACAGCCCTCGACCCGACCACGTCGTCGGCTCCTCCAAGACCATCCGTTCGCTGGCGAAGCTCGCGGGCGACCCGGTGCCGGGCTGGTCGGGGATCGAGCGGATGACCCTGCCCCGCTCGGCGCTGAACTCGTGGATCCCGCGGCTCGCCCGCATCCCGGCATCCGCCCGGCAGGAGCTCCCGGGGATCACCGCCGACCGCACCTTCCAGATCGTCGCGGGCGCCGTCGTCCTGCACGAGGCGATGCGCGCGTTCGACGTCGACGAGCTCGAGGTCTCGCCCTGGGCGCTGCGCGAAGGAGTCCTTCTCCGCTACATCGAATCGCTGTCATGGAGCGCTCCGCGCCCCTGACCGTCGATCACACGACCTCCGCGCCGACCGGCACGGACGCTTCGAGCACGACGTCACGGCCGTTCTGGAACACCCGCGCCGACGGTCCGAGCCCGGCGAGGCCGAGGCCCGCCGCCGCACCGGCGTCGCTGCGCAACCGCCCCGGGGTGCGGACGCGCACCGACAGGGATGCCCCGTCGGCGGCGGCCCGCACCTCGATGTCGGCCGAACGGGCCGCCGCATGCTTGACCGCGTTCACGAGCCCCTCGGCCACGACCGCGACGACGCGGGTGGTCACGAGGGCGTCCGACATGGCGATCGTCGCAGCAGGATCCACCGCGGAAGACACCGTCAGCACGGGTTGCCAGATCGCCACGGTCTCCGCGAGGTCCGCCGCTCGCGCCGCCCCGGGCCGACCCGCCCCCAGAGCGTCGGTCAGCCCCGCGCCGATCGCGAGCTCGAAGTCGCGGATGTCGGCGTCGGTCGCGATCTCGTCGTCTACCCGGGCCGCGAGGATCACGCACGTGCTCTGGAGCCGGCTGTGAAGAACGTCTGAGGCGTGCGTCAGGTCCTGCCTCGTGCTCGAGGTCTGGTCCGCGGCGGAGCGGACGAGTGCCTGCAGCGCCCGGCCCAGCCGACGGGTCTCGACCCGGCCCCGGTGAATCGCCTCGGCGCACAGCGCCGCCACGATCGCTATGCCCGGCAGCGCGATCGCCGGGATGACGGGGATGAAGCTGGGCAGCCCCACGATGACCGCCGCCGCCGCAGCCACCACGATCCCCGCGCCGAGCCACAGCCCGACGAGGCGTCTCCCGCGTCGACGCGCGGACGAACGGCAGGCGATGCCGCGGGTGAGCCGGTCGACCACGAGACACAGGGCGAAGACGCCGACGATGAGGACCGCTGCGAAGACGGGGCCCTCGGTGCGCAGCGCGAACGGGGCGCTCCCCGCAGCGAAGATCACGCCGACGAGGCCCGGCGCGGGCGGACGCAGTCGTTCGAACGCGGTGCGCGCCGTCTCGATCGCCGACGGCGCCGCGTGGTCGGGAGCGATGTCGGCGAGCTCGAGGCCCGCTCGGCCCCGGGCGCGGTGGCTCACCGAACGGACTTCGTCGGAGAAACCCCGCACCCGCTCGAAGTCGAGCGGGGAAGCGACGAGGGCGGCCAGCGCGGTGCGCAGGGCGCCGATCTCGGACGTGAGGAACTCGCGCGTGTCCCGTTCGTAGCGACCGGCGCGGCGCTGCTCGTCGGTCACCGCCCGTAGCGCGTCGGCGAGGCGCGTCCTCGCGGTCCGCGAGCTGACGTAGAGCTGTTCGGTGACGGCGACGAGCGACAGCACGCTCACCCACGCGACGATGTTGGTCACGATGCGCTCGCTCCACGCGGGGTCCGTTCCGAGGCCGAACGCACCGACCGCCAGAGCGTCGTTGAGGAAGGGTCGTGCGACGGCCGCGGCGACGAGAGCCGCCAGCACGAGCACCCCGCGGGCTGTCGATGACGGTATCCGTCGTTCCGCGAGCACGACCGGCAGCAGGGCCACAGCCAGGATCACCGCGACGAGCAGGCCGGAGATCTGCGCCGACAGCAGCTCCAGGGGCGTGTCGACGGTCGCGTAGGGGGCGAGGACGACGGCGGAGACCGGAACAGCGACGAGGGCGCTCCAGGGTGTGAAGAACCGCCCGCTCGACACGGCATCCCACCAGATCGCGACGCCCGGACGAACCCGGGCTCGACGTCGCGATGTTCGCCCCCGGCTCACATCCGCCCCTTCGACTTCGGCGGGCCGCTGCCGCACCGGCCGAAATCCTAGCGAATCCGAGCGACGTCGCCGTTAACGCGCGCATCATACGCTCGGCTGGAGTCGGCGGCACGCGCTGGGATCCGATCACGCTCGCCCCTAGCGTGGCCGGATGCAGAGCTACGACTACCTCATCGTCGGCGGCGGGATGGTCGCCGACGCGGCCGCCCGCGGCATCCGCGAGCTCGACGAGAGCGGCACCATCGGCATCCTCAGCGCCGACGTCGACGAACCGTACACACGCCCGGCACTCACCAAGAAGCTGTGGACCGATCCCGATTTCACCTGGGATCAGGTGCCGCTCGGCACGGCCGACGCCACGGGCGCCGAGATCCGGCTGCGGACCACCGTGACCGCGATCGACCGTGACGGGCGCACGGTCGAGGACAAAGCCGGCGGGCGCTTCGGCTATCGTCGGCTGCTCCTCGCGACCGGTTCGCGTCCGCACGAGGTCGATGCACCCGACAGCGACCGGGTGCTCTTCTTCCGCTCCGCCGACGACTACCGGCGGCTGCGGGAGCTCGCGGCCGAGGGCGAGCGGATCGTCGTGGTCGGCGGTGGCTACATCGGCGCGGAGCTCGCCGCCGCCCTCGTACAGAACGACGTGGACGTCGACCTCGTCTTCCCGAGCACCACGCTCGGCGACGGCACGTTCCCCCCTCCGCTCGCCGAGCGGTACGAGCAGATGTTCCGAGACGCCGGTGTGCGCCTGGTGCCCGGCCGCCGGGTCGAGGAGGTGGTCACGGACGCGTCGGCCGACGACGACCTCGAGGTCGTGCTCGACGACGGATCGCGGGTGCGAGGCGACGCGGTCGTGCTCGGGCTCGGCGTCTCGCCGGTGACCGACCTGGCCGAACAGTCCGGTCTCGCCGTCGACGACGGGGTCGTCGTCGACGCGTTCCTCGCCACGACCGATGACGCGATCTGGGCGGCCGGAGACATCGCGTCATACCCTGACCGCCTGCTCGGTCGCACTCGCGTCGAGCACGTGGACAACGCCCAGGAGATGGGCCGGGCGGCCGGGCGATCGATGGCGGGCAGCAGCGAGGCCTACCGCCACACCCCGTACTTCTACTCGCAGGTGTTCGGCGTCCGGTGGGAGGCGGTCGGCACGCTCGACCCCGATCTCGACACCCTCGTGGTGGAGATCGGCGACGACGAATCCGGACCGCGGACAGTGGTGTACTACCGCGACGAGACGGGCGCGCCGGTCGGCGTGCTGCTCTGGAACGTCGCCGATGCCACGGATGCCGCACGCCTCGTCCTCGCCGAGGCGCCCACCAACGAGGCGGAGTTGCGAGGACGCATCGCCTGAGCGCTCCTCAGCAAATACTGAGCGGATTCTGATGGTTCGCTCAGGCGGTGTCAAGACGTTTCCTCCCCTCAGTCGACCCTCCCTAGCTTCTCCGGCAGACGCGCGCCCCGCGGGGCCGCGGTCGCCCGCGTGACGATGGTCACGCGGCTCCGTTCGATGATGAGGGGGACCCGGTGGTCGATGCGAGCACGGGAACGAGGAAGCGGCCCACGACCCGGAGGGGAGGACGCGCACCCGACCGGCCGCCACGACGCTGGCTCCCGTTCCTGGCGGCGGGAACAGCGCTCGGCCTGACGGCGGGCTCGCTCGGCGCCGGCGCGGCGATCGCGGCGCCCACGGACCGCGCGGAATCGGAGGCGGTGTTCCTCTCGAGCAGCGGAGCGCTCGACCTGGACAGCGTGGCGGCCCTCGCCGGCGCCTACGGCGCCTTCCCGCCGGCATCCGAGTCCTTCAGCTCGCTCGACCTCTCGCTGCTGAGCGCGATCGACATCGGCCTCGGGCTGCAGCTGTTCGGACCGAACAGCATCGTCGCGGTGGGTGCGACCGAGCAGTATCAGCGGAGCACCGCCGCCGAGGCGTACGCCGCGACCGGCCTGCTGGCAGCCGACGGCGCCATCGCCGTCGGGGACGGCAGCCCCGGCCAGAACACGACGCTCAACCTCACGCCCGTCCTCGGCGCCGTGGGGGCCGACGGGCTCATCAGCGAGCTGTCGGTGGAGCTGGGCGCGGTTTCGGCATCCGCTCTCGCGACCCGCGCGGCGGGCGGCGTGACGACCACCGGCGACTATCAGATCGCCAGCGGGCTCGTCTCCGCGAACGCGCCCGCCCTGACGGACCTCACCGCCGCGCTGGATGCCGACCTCGCGACGATCGGCGAGTCCGTCACGGCGCTCGGTGCGACCGGCGGCCCCATCGACACGACGGTGGGCGGGCTGCTCGGCGGCATCGACACCGTGCTCGAGACCGCCCTCGGCGGCCTCGTCGACCTCGAGGACCCGACCGTGACCACGGGACTCGCTCTCGACCTCAGCGGGGTCCTGGACACGGCGACGGCGACTCCCTTCGTCTCCGGCCCGCTGACCGTGACTCTCAGCACGGGCGAGATCGTCATCGACCTCGACGAGGTGTACGACCTCAACGCGCTGGCGCCCGGGACCGAGCTCATCGACGCGGCGACCCTGAACGGCGAGGTGACGGCTGCGCTCAGCGACATCCTCACCGCCCAGCTGCCCGCACGCGTCGGAACGGCGCTGACCGCGACGCTCAACGGCACGGCGGCCACCATCGTGATCGACACCGGTGTCGCGGTCGCGCTGCCGCTGGCGCCCCCGAGCGTCGGCGACCTCACCATCACCGTCGACGGCACCGTCGGCGGGCTGCTGGGCACGCCCGGCTCGGCCGCACCGGTCGTGACCGCTGACGGGACGCTGCTCGGACTGCCGCTCGGGCCGCTCGCCGCCCCGATCGTCGATGTCGTGGTCGACTCGATCCTGCCGGCCGTCGGCGACCTCATCGAGACCGTGCTCAGCACCGACGGGATCGAGGACCTCGTCACGACGGCGGCGACCGGCACCGTGACGACACTCGCGCCGCTCGTGGACGTGCTCCAGGATGTCGTGTCGCTCACCGCGAACGTCCAGGAGACCCCGGGCGACTTCCGCGACCCGCGCGGCTTCGACGACGGCTCCTTTACGCAGCGCGCGCTCGTCGTCGCCGTCGCACCCGCGCTCCTGGGCGTGGAGCTGAACCTCGCGTCCGCGACCGTGCGGGCCGTGCCGCTCGCTGTTCCGGCGGACCTGACGATCGACCCGGCTCGCGGCCCGGTGACCGGCGGAACCACCACCACCATCTCGGGAACGGGACTCGATTCCGTGACCGCGGTCGACTTCGGGGGCGTTCCGGCCGATTCGTTCACGATCAACCCGGACGGGACGATCACCGCGGTCACTCCGCCGCAGGCCGCGGCCGGAGTCGTTCCGGTGACCGTCACGAACGTCGACGGCGCCGATGACTCGCTCGCATTCGAGTACTTCGACGTCACCGCCGTGGATGCGATCGCGCCGCCGTCGGGCTCGACGCTCGGCGGCGACAGCGTCACGATCACCGGAACGTGTCTGACCGGGACGACCGCCGTCCTGTTCGACGGCGTCGCCGGAACCGACCTCACCGTCGTCAGCGACACGCAGCTGACCGTGACGACGCCGGCCGGAACCGCGGGCGCGGTCGACGTCGAGATCGTCAACCCCACCGACTGCGGCGGCACCGTCGTCGACGACGGATTCGTCTACGTCGAGCCCGGTGCACCGACCCTCGCCGCGATCACTCCGGAGCGCGGCACCGAGCTGGGCGGCACGGTGGTGACGATCACGGGTGAGGACTTCACCGGGACCACCGCGGTCACCTTCGACGGCATCGACGCCACCGACTTCGAGGTCGTCAGCGACACCGTCATCGAGGCCACGACGCCGGCCCACGCGCCCGGTGTCGTGGACGTCGTGGTCACGAACGAGGCGGGCGCGTCCGCACCGCTGGACTTCGAGTACTTCGACGTCGCCGAGATCGATGACGTCACCCCCGGCAGCGGGCCCGAGGCCGGCGGCAACACCGTCGTGATCACGGGCGACTGCTTCACCGGTGCCACCGGAGTCACCTTCGGCGGAGTCCCCGCGACGAGCTTCACCGTCGACGGGCCGACTCAGATCACGGTGGTCGTCCCCGCGGGGACGGCCGGCGCCGTCGATGTCGTCGTGGTGGGTGCGGGCGACTGCGGCACCGCGGAGATCCCCGACGGCTACGAGTACGTGGCGCCGCCGGTGGTGACCGGCCTCGAGCCGGCATCCGGCCCCGAGACGGGTGGGACCGTCGTGACGATCGACGGCGAGGGCTTCACGGGCACCACCGGCGTCAGCTTCGGCGAGGCGGCCGGCATGGACCTCGAGGTGGTCAGCGACACCGAGATCCGGGTGACGACGCCTCCGGGCGCACCCGGGACGGTTCCCGTGGTGATCAGCCACCCCGGCGGTGACGTCGTCGCGGGCGACTTCGAGTACCTGGACGTGCCCGCCGTGACGTCGATCGACCCGGCGATCGGGCCCGAGGACGGTGGCACGGTCGTGACGATCGTCGGCGAAGGCTTCCTCGGAGCCACCGCGGTCACGTTCGACGGGCTCGCCGGCACCGACCTCGAGGTCGTCAGCGACACCGAGATCCGGGTGACGACGCCCGCGCACGCGCCGGCACTCGTCGACGTCGTGGTGGTCCACCCGAACGGCGACAGCGCACCGTTCGACTTCACCTACGTCGCGGGAACCGAGATCGACGGTGTCACTCCTCCGGGCGGACCGGAAGAGGGCGGGAACACCGTGGTGATCACGGGCTCGTGCTTCACGGGCGCGACGGCGGTCCTCTTCGGCGGCGTGCCGGCGACCAGCTTCACCGTCGAGAGCGACACGCGCATCACCGCGGTCGTCCCGGCCGGCACCGGCGTGGTCGACGTCGAGGTCGTGGGGGCTGCCGCGTGCGGCAGCGAGACGCTGCCGGACGGCTACGAGTACACCGATGAGCCGGTCATCGGCACGATCGCCCCGGATCGCGGCCCCGAGACGGGCGGAACCGTCGTGACCATCACGGGCACGAACTTCACGGGGACGACATCGGTCACCTTCGACGGCGTCGCGGGGTCGGCTCTGACCGTCGTGTCGGACACCGAGCTGCGCGTCACCACTCCGGCCCACGCAGCGGGTGACGCCGCGGTGGTCGTGACCACCCCGGCGGGGTCGAGCGACGCGGGTGTGTTCACCTTCTACCCGGTCGCCGACATCGGAGGGGTCGCGCCGGGCACCGGCCCGATCTCGGGCGGAACGGTCGTCACCATCACCGGGCAGTGCTTCACCGGGGCGACCGCGGTGCTGTTCGGCGAGGTGCCCGCACAGTTCGAGGTGATCAACGACGGCGTGATCCGCGCGATCTCACCGTCGGCTGCGACGACAGGCACGGTGCCGGTCACGGTCGTGGGCGCGGACGAGTGCGGCACGGCCGTCGAACCGGGCGCGTTCACCTACGCGGCCGGTTCGGCCGGGTCCGGCGCGTCCGGATCGAGCGGCACCGGCAGCAGCTCTCTCGCTGCCACCGGTGGGGACGGCGACGGGGCAGGCGCGCTCGCGATCACGGCGCTGCTGCTCATGCTCGGCGGGGCGCTGATGATCGCGCGACGCCGGCTCGCCTGAGCCCTGAGCCCGACGGCACGAGCGGCCCTCTCCCCCGCGAGGAGGAGGGGGCCGCTCGGCTGTCAGGGCGACTCAGAGCGCGAGGCGGTCGGCCACGACGGCCGCGAGCTCGTCGGCGATCGCCTGGGCCTCGGCCTCGGTGGTCGCCTCGACCATCACCCGCACGAGGGGCTCGGTACCCGAGGCGCGCAGCAGCACACGGCCGGAGTCGCCGAGGCGCGCGGACGCCGAGGCGACGGCATCCTGCACGCCGGCGTCGCTCTCGACCCGGTCGCGATCGACGCCGCGGACGTTCACGAGGACCTGGGGATACACCGTCATGACGGCCGCGAGCTCGGCCGCGGTCTTGCCCTGCCGCGCCATCTCGGCGGCGAGGTGCAGCCCGGTCAGCAGGCCGTCGCCGGTCGTCGCGTAGCGGCTCATGATGACGTGCCCGCTCTGCTCTCCGCCGAGCCCGAAGCGACCCTGGTTCATCCGCTCCAGCACGTAGCGGTCGCCGACCGCGGTCTGCTCGACGGTGATGCCGTGCTCGGCCATGGCCCGGTGCAGACCGAGGTTGCTCATGACGGTCGCGACGAGGGTGCTGAACGGCAGCCGCCCCCGCTGCTTCATCGCCACGGCGAGGATCGCCATGATCTGGTCGCCGTCGATGACACGACCGTCGGCGTCGACGGCGAGGCAGCGATCGGCGTCGCCGTCGTGGGCGATGCCGATGTCGGCTCCGGTCCGGATCACCTCTGCTGCGACGCGGTCGAGGTGGGTCGAGCCGACCCCGTCGTTGATGTTGAGACCGTCCGGGTCGGCACCGATGACAGTGACCTTCGCACCCGCGTCGCGGAACGTCTGCGGAGACACCCCGGATGCCGCTCCGTGAGCGCAGTCGAGCACGACGTGCAGCCCGTCGAGGGTATGCGGCAGCGAGCCCAGCAGGTGGACGACGTAGCGGTCCTCGGCATCGGCGAAAACACGGATGCGGCCGACGTCGGCGCCGGTGGGCTGGAGTTTGGGCCCGGCGAGGGCCTCCTCGATACGGCGCTCGACCTCGTCGGGGAGCTTGACCCCGCCGCGGGCGAAGATCTTGATGCCGTTGTCGGGCGCGGGATTGTGGGACGCGGAGACCATGACGCCGAAGTCGGCGTCGATGTCGCTGACGAGGAACGCCGCAGCGGGCGTCGGCAGCACCCCGGCGTCGAGAACGTCGACTCCCGAGGACGCCAGCCCGGCGGCGACCGCGGCGGAGAGGAACTCCCCCGAGACGCGCGGGTCGCGCGCCACAACGGCGGTCAGCCTCTTGCCGGCTGCCTTGCGCGCCTCCGCGATACGGCCCTGGCCCAGGACGACGGCAGTCGCCTGGGCCAGGGTGAGTGCGAGTTCGGCGGTGAGGGGGCCGTTGGCCAACCCCCGAACACCGTCCGTACCGAACAGCGCCACGGAGCTTAACGCTTCGAGTACTGAGGAGCCTTACGGGCCTTCTTGAGACCAGCCTTCTTGCGCTCCTTGACGCGAGCGTCGCGCGAGAGGAAGCCGGCCTTCTTCAGGGTCGGGCGGTTGTTCTCGGCGTCGATCTCGTTGAGCGCACGGGCGATGCCGAGGCGCAGCGCGCCGGCCTGGCCCGAGGGGCCGCCACCGGAGATGCGGGCGATGACGTCATACGAGCCGGCGAGCTCGAGCACCGTGAACGGGTCGTTGATGAGCTGCTGGTGGAGCTTGTTCGGGAAGTAGTCCTCGAGCGTGCGCCCGTTGACCGTGATCGTGCCCGAACCGGGGATGAGGCGCACGCGGGCGATGGCCTGCTTGCGGCGACCCACGGCGGCACCGGGGACCGAGAGGACCGGACGGGGCGCGGCGGCTGCAGCAGCCTCCGAGGCGGGCGTCTCGGTCGAGTAGTTCTGGGGGGTCTCCTCGAGGGAGTCAGCGATCTTCGCCATCAGTGTTTCCTTGAGTGTTTTCGCGGCGCTTACTGGGCGACCTGGTCGAAGGTGTAGGTGGTGGGCTGCTGCGCAGCGTGCGGGTGCTCGGCACCGGCGTAGACCTTGAGCTTCGAGAGCTGCTGGCGGCCCAGGCTGTTCTTCGGGAGCATGCCGCGGATGGCCTTCTCGACCGCGCGGACGGGGTTCTTCTCGAGCAGCTCCTCGTAGGAGACCGACTTGAGGCCGCCCGGGTAGCCCGAGTGGCGGTAGGCCATCTTCTTCTGGAGCTTCTGACCCGTCAGGGCCACCTTGTCGGCGTTGACGACGATGACGAAGTCACCGGTGTCGACGTGAGGGGCGAACGAAGCCTTGTGCTTGCCGCGGAGGAGGACGGCGGCGTGCGAGGCGAGGCGGCCGAGGACGACGTCGGTTGCGTCGATGACCAGCCACTCGCGCTGGATCTCGCCAGCCTTGGGGGTGAAAGTGCGCGTCACAGTAGTGCTGCTTTCTTGAATCGAACGGAGGAGTTCGTGAATCCCGCTCCGGGGTGGTTGGTCCGAAATCGGACGAACACGCCAGTGGAGGGCTCACGTTCGTAGCGGCACGCCTGCGTAGCACGCGCACCAAAGAGACAGCGTACGCTATCTGTCGACGTTATCAAAGCCGCGCCTGTCCCCCCGGGCCGTCCTCGATCTCTCATGCACCCCGATCGGAGACCCCGGATGCCCCTGTTCGAACTGCGGCGCTCTCGCCTCGGTCGCATCCGCGTCTTCACGCGGGCGCAGCTGCCGTTCGTCGTCGGCACGTTCGTCGTGATCGTCGCGCTCGCCTTCGGAGCACCAGAGTCGCTCTCGTCGCCGTTCATGTGCGCCGCGGTCGTGATCGTCATCCTCGCGTCGATGGCCGGCGCCCTCCTCCCGTGGGAGCGGTTCTCGCCCTCCTGGCTGGTCACCCTCGCCGTGACGGACATCGTCGCCGTCGCGCTCGTGCGCACCGAGGTGGTCTGGCTCCTGCCCGGTGTCAGCATGCTGGCGATCTTCCCCATCCTCTGGATCGCCTACGGCTTCCCGCCCATCGCCTTCACCGCCGCCGTGGGCGGGGCGGCGCTCATGACCTCGCTCCCCTTCTTCGTCCGCGGCAGCTGGCCGGTCACGCCGCTCGAGTGGGCGAACGTCTTCACCCTCCCGGGCCTCATCCTCGCCGTCGCCGTCGTCGTCAACATCGCCGCCCAGCATCTGCGGCGCAGCGGCCGCCGCCTGCGCGCATCCCACGAGGAACGGGAGCGCGCGCTCGCCCGGGCCCGCGACAACGAACTCGTCCTGCGCACGGTGCTCGACACCGTCCGCAGCGGTGTCGCCCTCTACGACGACGCGGGACGGCTCATGCTCGCGAACCGCACCGCCGAGGACCTCTCCCGAGCGATGGGGTTCTCGCTGAGCGAGGCTCCCTACGCGGGTGACGCCGTGCTGGCAGCGGACCGCACGACGCCGGTACCCCATCATCAGCAACTCATCCCCCGCGCCCTGCGCGGCGACAAGGTGAGCGACGCCGTCGAGTGGGTCGGCCCGCCGGCGGCGCAGCGGGCCATCCTCGCCGACGCCGACCGCGTGCGCCGCGCCGACGGGACTCTCCTGGGCACGTTGGTGGTCGCCCACGACGTGACGGAGATGGCCGATGCCGCGCAGCTGCGACACGACTTCCTCCGCACGGTGTCGCACGAGCTGCGGACGCCGCTGACGAGCGTGACCGGCTACCTCGATCTTCTGACCGACCACGTCCGGCCCGACGACGCCGCAGCGACGCGCTACCTCTCGCTGGTCGAGCGCAACGTGCTGGTGCTCACCGACCGCATCAACGAACTGCTCGCCGCCGCGTCGACCGACACCGAGGTCTCGCCACGTCCGGTGACGCTCAGCGACCTGATCGCCTCGGCCGTGCGCGCCGTCTCGCCGCGCGCCGAGCGTCGCGGCAGCTCGATCCAGCAGATCGGTGCGACGCACGACCGGGTCGTGCTCGACCCGGTGCGCATCCGCCAGTCGCTCGAGGAGCTGCTGATCAACGCCGTGAAGTTCAGCCCGCCCTCGTCCGCGGTCGTCATCGGCCAGCGCGTCGACGAGTCGGGTGTGCACATCGTCGTCAGCGACAACGGCCCCGGGCTCACCTCGATCGAGCGGACGCGCGTGTTCGATCCGTTCTACCGGACGCCCTACGCCCGGCAGAACGCGATCCAGGGGTTCGGCATCGGCCTCTCGGTCGTCCGCAACGCCGTCGTCGCGCACGGTGGGCGTGTTCGGGTGGGCGCTTCGGCATCGGGCGGCACGGCGATGGCGATCGTGCTGCCCGGCGCGACGCGCGACGATCGTGCACTCGACGACCCCCTGTCAAGTGCGGGCGGCACATTCGTCACGACGGGAGAATGACCTCGACGCTGAGATTCTCGACAACTCGGCCCGTTCGAGGTGACGACGACGATGAGCGCTTCCCCCTATGACCACGCCCGCGCGACGGGTGCCGTCCTCGCGGGCACGGCCACCGACTGGGCCGCGCAGGTGACGTCGGTCGCGATCGTCGAGCTCGACGACGCCGGCGTGGTGCGGTCATGGAACCCCGGGGCCGAGCGTCTGAAGCGCTACCCCGCGGATGAGGTCATCGGCACGTCGTTCTCGCGCTTCTACCGCCGCGAGGACCGCGAGCGCGGTCGGCCGGCGCGACTGCTCGCCGCCGCACGCACCGACGGGTCGGTCGAGGACACCGGCTGGCGGGTGCGCGGCGACGGCACGCTGTTCTGGGCGCATGTGCTGATCACCGCGGTCCGCGACGACGACGGCGAACCCGCGGGCTTCGTCAAGATCGTGCGCGACCTGAGCGAGGCCAAGCGCCTGGACGACGAGAAGGACGGCTTCCTGCGGGCCTTCGCCCACGACCTCCTCTCGCCGATCACCGCTCTGCGCGGCTACGTCGACCTGCTCGAGGACGAGATCCCGGAGGCGCAGTCGGGTCTGCTGCAGCACGTGTCACGCGTGACCGACCACATCATCGCCATGGCCGCGGAGCTCTCGGCGCACGTGCGGGGAACCGACGGCGATGAGAGCGAGGAGACCGACCTGCTGACTCTCGCCCGTGAGGCGGCGGAGCTCGTGCTGCCGGGCGACGTCAACGAGCGCGTGGATGTCCGCGGCGCCGGCCGCGCCCACGTCTCGACCGATCGCGCGCTCTTGCGACGCGCTCTCGCGAACGTCATCGACAACGCTGCCAAGTACAGCGAGGACACCATCGTCGTGTCGGTGTCGGAGGAGCCGGATGCCGCCGTGGTGACGGTCGCCGACAGCGGCCGGGGCATCGACTCCGACGACCTCGCCTCGATCTTCGAGCCCTATCACCGCGGCCGCCTCTCCGATCCGGGCGACGGCGGCACGGGCGTCGGCCTCGCGAGCGTCCGCGACATCGCGCGACGACTCGGCGGAGAGGCATCCATCGAGAGCATCAGGGGAACCGGGACGACCGTCACCCTGCGCCTGCCGCCCTCACAGTGACGGCAGCGTGATGACCGTCTCCAGGACGACGTCGTCGCCGTCCTGGTACACGCGTCGCCCGACGGTCCCGAGACCGCGTCCGGAAACGGGCCCGAGCCGCCCGGGCGACGACACCCGCAGCAGCAGCGAACCCGATCCGGTGACCCGCGCCACCACCCGGGCACGCCGTGCCCCGGAGTGCTTGACGGCGTTGACGAGCGCCTCGGTGACGACGGAGACGACGCGCTCGGCCGCGTCGGGGTCGCTCAACCGCAGCCGGACCGCGTCGTCGATGCGCTGCGTGACCGCGACGGCGGGCGCCCACGCCTCGATCAGGCGATCCAGCGACTCGCTCACCGGCATCCGCTCGGGGTCCCCGGCCTCGAGGATCTCCTCGAACGCGGCCTCGGTACGGCACCGGAAGTCGTCCACCTCGTCGGGGGTCGGAGCGCGCTCGTCGACGCGGGCCGCGAAGACGACGCAGGCGCCCTGCGCGCGCCCGTGCAGCACGTCGATGGCGCGCCGCGGGCCCGCGCTCTCATCGATCTCGGCGGCCTCGCGTGCGACCTCGGCGAGCCCGGCCGCCGCCCGGCGCTCATCGGTACGGGCGCGCGACAGCGCGTCGCGGCAGAGGCCGACCAGCACCGCGACGACGGGGACGGCGAGCACGGGGACGAGGCCGAGCACACCGATGCGCGGGAGGAAGAGGTAGGTGACGACGCTCATCGCGCACCCGGCGGCGATCCACACCAGCAGGAAGACGACCGGGCGCGGCGGCCGGGCCCACCGGCGCACCGCACCGCCGGCGATGACATCGACGACGACTCCCCCTGCGATGCCGGCGAGGCCCACGCCGACGCCGCCGGCGGAGACGGCGTAGGGGAAGCACGCCAGCGCGTAGAGCGGCGCGACGCTGAACCACGGCGGCGCGACCAGCCGCATCGACAGGCCCGGGCCTCTCTCGTGCGACGCGGGGCCGGCGTCGTCGCGCTCGTCGTCGCGCTCGTCGTCGCGCTCGCGCAACACGCGGTCGACGCGGTGGCTGAGCCCGCGGACATCCTCCGAGAAGGTGCGGACGGCGTCGAAATCGATCGGGCCGGCGAGCATCCGCTCGCGTGAGCGGCGCAGGGCCGCGATGCCCGCCACGAGCGCGGCCCGGGCCTCGGCCGCGACATGCTGCCGGCGCGCCTCCGCGCGCTCGACCCGCACGAGCGCCGCGCGCAGCCGGTCGGCGGCCGCCCGCGCGGCGGCGTGACGCGACGTGATGACGGCGACGATGGACAGCAGTGCGAGCGCGGTGACGAGGTTGGTCGCGATCCGCGACGACGCCGGACCGCTCGGGACGATGTCGAACAGCGCGGCACTGATGGCGTCGTTGACGGCGGGCCGGATCGTCGCGACGACGACGAGCGCCGCGAGCACGACGGCGCCGCGGGCGGGACGTGACGCGAGCCGCCGTTCGGCCGCGGCGACGGGGACGACGATCGCCGCGAGCACGGACCAGCCGAGGACGGCCACCGTGGCACCGCGCAGGTACGCCTCGATTCCGGCACCCCCGACGGACGGCACGGAGAACACACCGGCCACCAGCAGCGACACCGCCGCGCTCCACCGCGTGTAGAAGGCGCCCCCGGAGACCGCGTTCCACCAGGTCGTCATGCCGGCTCCGCGCTCCCCGGCGTTCTCAGCCCGCGAACGCCCCGACGAGGGCGAGGCCCACGCCCGAGAGGTTGAACACGACGTGTGCGACGACGCCGGTCCAGATGCGCCCGGTCAGGAGGACGAGGCCGGCGCACACGACCCCGACCAGCGCGATCGAGAGGACGCCGTCGACACCGAGGGCCCCGCCGACGAGATGACTCACGAGGAAGACGGCCGTCGACACCAGCAGTGCCGCCACGCCGGCCGTGGCCGGCCCCGCGCCCCGGCGCAGCAGCGTGTAGACCGCGACGAGCATGACCCCGCGGAAGAAGAACTCCTCGAGGACCGGGGCGACCAGCCCCGCGGCGGCGGCATCCGTCAGCCACCAGCTCGCGGGAAGCCGCCCGTCGACGAGCAGGAGCCCGGGGAAGCGGGCCTGCCCCTCGACCCCCTGCTGGATGAGCCCCTGCACCAGACGGAGCACGATGCCGAAGCCGAGCCCGATGAGGAGGTCGGCGGCTCGGAACCGGAGGAGACCCGCGGGTCGCGAGACTCGAAGCGCGAGGACGACGGGGATCAGCATCCCGAGCCAGAGCGCCGCCGTCGCGGCGAGGCCCGACCACGACGCCGCGGGCTGGAGCCACAGCACGAGATACCCCAGCAGGATTCCCGCGCCCAGGCTCACGAGCGCCCAGGCGAGCATCATCTCGCGCCACCGGCGCACGCTCGATCCGCCCTGGCGCCAGTCGACGCGACGGTGACGTGGGCGCCGCGACGTCGTCGCGACCGGCTCGCTAGGGTGGGTGTGCACGCGCCCACGTTAGCGGAGGTCCCATGATCGAGATCGCGACCATCTGCACGGGGAACATCTGCCGTTCGCCCCTGGCGGCTCTGATGCTCCAGACTCGTCTGGCCGACCGGGGAGTGCGCGTCACGAGCGCCGGGACGCGAGGCCTGGCCGATCACGGGATGACGCCCGAGGCGCAGCGCCTGGCGCTGGCGCGCGGAATCTCGGCCTCGGATGCCGAGGCGCACCGGGCTCGTTTCCTGACCGAGCAGCACCTCGTCTCGGCCGACCTCGTCCTGGCGATGGCCCGCGAGCACCGGCGCGCCGTGGCGGAGCTCGTCCCCGCGCGGACACGCGTGGCGTTCACCGTGCGCGAGTTCGCGCGCCTGGCCTCGTCGCTGTCGGACGCCGCGCTGCAGGGGGCCGTCGCGACGGCGGCCGACCAGGATGCCGCGGGCAGACTGCGGGCGGCGGTCGCAGCGGTCGCGGGCCAGCGCGGCCTCGTCCTCCCGCCCGCCGATCCGACGGACGATGACGTCGTCGACCCCTACCGCCGGTCGTGGTCGACATATGAGACGTCGGCGGCGCAGCTCGATCCCGCGATCGACCAGGTGGTGCGCGTCGTGGCGGTCGCGACGACCTTCTGATCCGAGGTGCGCGATCCGACCCCGGCCGGAAACATGGCTGTGGCAGACTGATCCGAGTTTCCGCCGATGCCCTCGTGGCGCGCACCGAAGGGCAGCATGGAGCTCTCCGACTACATTCGCATCCTCCGCAAGAACTGGATCGTGATCCTCGTGGTCACCCTCGTCGGTGTGGGCGCCGCGGCTGCGTACTCGCTGACGCGCACGCCCACCTACGAATCGTCCAGCACGGTCTTCGTCTCGACGCAGACCTCCGGCAGCGTCGCCGAGCTGCAGCAGGGGTCGACGTTCGCGCAGGCGCGGATCAACACGTACGTCGGCCTCGTCTCGACACCGATCGTGATGAACCCGGTGATCGCCGAGCTCGGCCTCGGGACGACGGCGGGCCAGCTCGCCGAGAAGGTGAACGCGAGCGCCGCCCTGAACACGACGCTCATCACGATCACCGTGGTCGACACCGATCCGGTCGCGGCGGCGGACATCGCCAACGCCCTGGCTGCGAGCCTGTCGGCGGCGGTCCCCGCGATCGAGCCCGCGAGCGAGTCGGGGGCGAGCCCCATTCAGCTGTCGCGCGTCCGCGACGCCCAGCCCGCCCTCAGCCCGTCGAGCCCGAACGTTCCCCTCAACCTCGCGCTCGGCCTCCTCGTGGGCCTGGCGCTCGGCATTGGGATCGCGGTCCTGCGCACCGTGCTCGACACCCGCATCCGCAGCTCGCGCGATGTGGAGCAGGTCACCGAGTCGCCCCTCATCGGCGCCATCGCCTTCGACCCGAAGGCGAAGGACCGGCCGCTCATCGTGCACGCCGATCCGTTGAGCCCCCGCGCGGAATCGTTCCGGGCGCTGCGCACCAACCTGCAGTTCCTCGACATGGGCGGCCGCTCCAGCTTCGTCGTCACGAGCTCGGTGCCGAGCGAGGGCAAGTCGACCACGACCATCAACCTCGCGATCGCCCTCGCCGACGCCGGCAAGAAGGTCGCCCTGCTCGACACCGACCTGCGCAAGCCGAAGGTCGACGAGTATCTCGGCCTCGAGGGCGGAGCGGGCCTCACCGATGTGCTGATCGGCCGAGCACGCCTGGGCGACGTCATGCTGCCCTGGGGCGGTCGCAGCCTGTATGTGCTGCCGTCGGGCAAGATCCCGCCGAACCCGAGCGAGCTGCTCGCATCGCCCCAGATGCGTCAGCTGCTCGAGGTCCTGGAGCGCGACTTCGACGTGGTGCTGTGCGACGCCCCGCCGCTCCTGCCCGTGACGGACGCGGCCATCCTCGCCCGTGCGACCAGCGGAGCGATCGTCGGCGTCGCGGCGGGCCGGACGACCCGCCACCAGCTCACGGGTGCCATCGACGCTCTCCAGACCGTCGACGCCAAGGTCGCCGGCGTGGTGCTGACGATGGTGCCCACCCGCGGGCCCGACGCGTACTACGGCGGTTACGGCTACGGCTACGGCTACACGCAGGAGGAGAACGCGGCCCGCGAGGCTCGCCGCGGCAAGCCCGCCGCCCCGGCGAAGCAGCCGCGTGGTCGTCGGGGACGCCGCGCCGAGCCGGTCGAGACCGGTCCGGCTCCGACGCTCGATGACCTCGGCTTCCGCGCTCGCTCCTCCGACGAGTCCCGCCGCTCCGGTCCTTCTGCGAGCTGATGGCGCATGACGCGACGTGACCTGACCGCACCGCCCATCGCCCGCGCGTTGTCGGTGGCCGGCGTCGGCGCGCTCGCGCTCGTCGTGATCGCGCTCACGGCGCTGGCGCTGCAGCACGACCGCAGTCCGCAGCCGTCGGGCGCGCCGACCGCGGGCCCCGTGCCGACCTTCTCGTTCCGGGGGCCGGGGCCGGACGAGAGCGCTTCACCGTCGTCGAGCGCGACCCCCGCCACGGGCGGTGCCGAGGAGCGCTTCCTCGCTCGCTCAGCCGAGGGCATGCTGTGGCGCGCGACGGCGGGAGCCTGCGGCGCCGGCGAACCGGTCGTCGAGCGATCAGACGACGGCGGCACCACCTGGGTAGACGTCACCCCGCGTTCCCGCGGCATCGCTCAGGTCCGCGCGCTGTCGGGTCTGTCCGGCACCGAGGCCGAGCTGATCGCCGATGCGGCGGACTGCTCTCCCCAGCTGCTGCGGACGTACACGCAGGGCCGATTCTGGGACCCGTACCCCGATCTCCTGGCGCGAGCGACCTATCCCTCGGGCTCCGCACCCACGGTGCTGGCGTCGCCCTCGGGCGAGGTCGCGGTCCCCTGCGCCACCCCCGCCAGCGTGCGAGTGGGGGCGCAGCAGACCGCTCTGGTGTGCGACGGGGTCGCCCACACCCGCGTCGGCAGCGGTGCGTTCGCTCCTCTGCCGCTCGCGGATGTCGTCGCTCTCGATGTCCTGGGCCGCGCGACCGCGCTCGTGAGCGCCGGGACGGATGCCTGCGCGGGAACCTTGGCCCTGACGTGGGTCGACGCGGCGGGCACGGCCTCGGCCCCCGAGTGCATCCCCGACAGCGATCCGGCCGCGCCTGCGGCGATCGCCGCGTTCGACGACGAGGTCATCGTGTGGTCGGGCGATGCCGTGACGACAATCGCCCGCTAGCACCGACGGGGCCCGGAGGCGGGGAACGGACGATCCCCCCGGCCGTCCGTTCCCCGTCTCCCGGGCTCTCGTCCCCATCCTGCTCGCGAACCGGACGCGCACACCGCCCCCCGGGGAGGATTTCACCCGAGGCTTCACCCGCGGATTAACCCCCTCAGCGCAGGCGCCCGTCACCCGGGCGCGTGACGCGCAGGCGGCGCGCACCGTAGCCGTCGAGCTCCATCGAGACCGTGGCCCCCTCGAGCGCCCAGCTCTCACCCGAGGCCAGGCAGACGAGCTCGGTGCCGTCGGGCTCTTCGCCGAGGTCGATCTCGAAGGCGACCGGCTCCCCCGCGAAGTTGTGCACGGCGACGAATCGGCTCTCGCTCGTGCGGGCGCCGTGCGCGAGAACGGACGGCGCGGTGGCGGGCACGAGCTCGAGGTCGCCCCAGCCGATCTCCGGAGACTGCCGGTAGCTCCGTGCGAGCCCGCGGACGAACGCGAACAGCGAGTCGGGGGCCATGAGCTGCGCCTCGACGTTCACGTGCTGGGGCCCATACGGCCCTTCGGGGGACGGTAGCGGATGCGCGCTCGCGGCGGCGGTGGAGAATCCGCCGTCGGGACGCCACTGCATCGGCACGCGGACGGCGTCCCGCTCGTCGATGTCGAGGTTCTCACCCATCCCGATCTCCTCGCCGTACAGCAGCACCGGTGTTCCGGGGAGCGAGAAGAGCAGGCTGTAGACGAGGCGGATGCGGCGCGGATCGCCGCCCAGCATCGGAGGGAGGCGTCGCCGAATGCCGCGCCCGAAGACCTGCATCGACTCCTCGGGGGCGAAGGCGGCGAAGACCTCTTCGCGCTCGGCGTCCGACAGCTGATCGAGGGTGAGCTCATCGTGGTTGCGGACGAAGTTCGCCCACTGCGAGATCGTCGAGATGTCGGGCCGGCTCTCGAGCGCGGAGCGCAGTGGCTGCGGGTCTTCTCGCGCGAGCGAGAGATACAGCGCCTGGTTGCTGGCGAAGTCGAACTGCATGTGCAGTTCGCCGTCGCCGTCGGCCCCGAAGTACGCCGCCTGCTCATCGTGCGGGACGTTGACCTCGCCCACGAGCATCGCCGCGCTCGAGCGCCGCTGGGCGAAGCGCCGCAGCGCGCGCAGGACATCGTGATCACGCTGCGGCTCGCGGCGCTCGGGCGAGGAGACGAACGAGGGCACCGCGTCCACCCGGAAGCCGGAGACTCCCAGCTGCAGCCAGAAGCCCATGACCTTCGCGAGTTCGCGCTGGACGGCCGGGTTCTCGGCGTTCAGATCGGGCTGGTGGGCGTAGAAGCTGTGGAGGTAGTACTGCCCGGTCTTCTCGTCCCACTCCCAGACGCCGTCCTCCTCGCCGGGGAACTGCGTCTCACGGGGGTCGTCGGGGATCTCGTCCCGCCACACGTAGAAGTCGCGGTAGGGCGAGTCGCGGCTCTCGCGCGCCGAGAGGAACCAGGGATGCCGGTCGGAGGTGTGGTTCATGACGAGATCGACGATGACCCGGATGCCGCGGTCCTCAGCGGTACGGATGAGCTCGACGAAGTCGCCGTGGGACCCCACCCGAGGATCGACCCCGTAGTAGTCCGACACGTCGTAGCCGTTGTCGCGTCCGGGCGTCGGGTAGAAGGGCATGAGCCAGAGGCAGGTGACACCGAGGTCGGCGAGGTAGGGCAGCCGCCGAGCGAGGCCCTGCAGATCGCCGTCGCCGTCGCCGTCGTCATCGAGGTACTTCTCGACGTCCACGCAGTACAGCACCGCGTTCTTCCACCAGAGGTCGCTCGTGTCGGAGATCTTCATCGTGCGCCTCCGGGGAGGTCGGTGCCGGCGCCGAGCCGTTCGCGCAGCGCGCGCAGGAGCGCCCCCGCACGCTCGCCGAGGAAGGCACGTTGGTCCTGGGAGATCTCGTGGATGTAGAGCCGGTCGAAGCCGGTGTCGACGAGACCGGCGAGACGGTCCGCCAGCTCGGCGATCCCGCTCGGCGAGTCGACTGCGACGATGACGTGCTCGGCGAGTTCGGCGTCGGTGGGGTCGCCCGCGCGGGCCGCGAAGTCCTCCGGCTGAGCGATGTCCCATGCCTCCGGCGGCGTCACGACGCCGTGGAGCCACTGGTCGCGCACGAGCGCAGCGGCTTCGTCCGATGAGCCGGCGAGGGCGATGTGGACCTGCAGGCACGTGGGACCGAGGCCGCCGGCATCCAGGTAGGCGTCGACGATCTCGGCGACCTGCTCGCGGCTCGTCCCGACCGTGACGAGGCCGTCGGCCCACCCGGCAGCCCAGCGCGCCGTCTCGGGCGAGGCCGCCGTGGCCATGAGCGTCGCCGGTCCGCTGGGCAGGCTCCACAGACGGGCCTCGTGCACGCGGACACGGCCGTCGTGATCGACCTTCTCACCCGCGAGCAGCCCCCGCATGACGTCGACGCACTCTCCCAGGCGCGCCGTGCGCTCGTCCTTGGATGGCCAGGGCGCCCCCGTGACGTGCTCGTTGAGCAGCTCACCGCTGCCGAGCGCCGCGAAGTAGCGGCCGGGGAACATCTCGGCGAGGGTGGCGATCGCCTGTGCGCTGACGACGGGGTGATAGAGCTGCCCGGGAGTCGACACGGACCCGATGGGGAAGCGCGTCGACGCGAGCGCGGCCCCCAGCCAAGCGATCGTGTTCCCGGAATGCCCCTGACGCGGCGTCCACGGGGCGAGATGGTCAGCGCTGAACGCCCCGTCGAAGCCGATGCGCTCGGCTTCGATGACGGCTTCCAGGAGCGCGCTGGGCGCGAGCTGTTCGTGCGAAGCGTGATATCCGATGAAGGCCATGCCCCAGTCTTTCGGTCACGCGCACCCGACGACGTCAGGTTGCCCGAAGCCTTCGGGTGCGGTAGGGGCCGGCGCTCAGGCGGGCCCGCTCGTCTCGCGGACGCGTGTCAGCGCTTCGCGCAGCCCGGCCAGCCCACCGCGGTCGAGGACGCAACGCCAGAGGTGCCCGAGGATCCACGCGCGGACCGGGCCCGCACCGGGGTCGTACCGGCGGGCGTCGCGCCAGACGGTCAGGAACGCTTCCCGCACCACCTCTTCGGCGGCCGCCCGGTTCGCGGTCAGCCGGAGCGCGAGCCCGAAGGCGGCGGCCGACGTCGCGTCGTACAGATCGGCGAGCGCTGCCCGGTCGCCGGCGGCGACGGCGGTGAGAAGCGCGCCGAGCTCGGCGTCGCTGCCAGGACGCGCGGGCTCGTCCGCCGCCGTGTCCGGCGCGAGCAGGTCTGTCATGAGGGAATAGTCCGCCACCGGCGTCGAGGCGGAAAGCGCTTGAGTCCGGCGAGTGCCCGTGGTAGGTCGATCCACTCACATGAATGGATCCTGCGCGCCGCACGCACAGCGAAGCGCCCCGGGTCTCGGGGACCCGGGGCGCTCGCGTGAGGGAGCGTCTTACTTGAAGGCGTCCTTGACGTTCTCGCCGGCCTTCTTGACGTTGGCCGCGGTCTGGTCCTTGTGACCTTCGGCTTCGAGACGCTCGTTGTCGGTCGCCTTGCCGGTGGCCTCCTTGGCCTTGCCGGCGACGTCCTGAGCTGCGTTCTTGATCTTGTCGTCGAGTCCCATATCGGCCCCTTCCGTCGATCTGCGTCCGGGTCTGGTCCCCGGATGCCGGGACGATTCATCCCGGTCATCACACGGTAGGTCGACTGATTCCGCCCGCGCACCCGCTCGCGTTCCCGGCGCGAATGCGATATGAAAGCCGTCAGTTCTGCATGTTGATCTGCTGTCCCGTCACCAGCGGGTAGTGCACGAGAGCGTCGGCGTCGAGGTCTTCCCGATGCATGTCGACACCGGAGACCTGGCTGTTCTCGTACGTCGTGTAGTAGTACACGCCGGTGTCGGTGTTGCAGCACGACGAGTAGATGGTGATCTCGAACTTCCCCTCCTCGCCGACGTGGACGCACCCGCGCTGTTGCGCAACGGATCCGAGGATCTGGAAGAACTGACTGATCGACTCCGACTCCGACTCGCCCGCGACGGAGTTCATCCGCGTGAAAGCGGCCTTGACGAACCGGGAGGACGAGGAGAGATCGCCGGGGAGCCCGATCGCCCCCATGCCGCGGCTGTAGCGATCCAGCGGCAGCTCCGGCGAGAAGTGGTTCTCCGGCGGATAGGTCGACAGGTGCATGTAGTTGTTGAGGCCGAACAGCTGGATGTCGAAGGTCGGGTTGTTGGTGAGAACGCCGACCGGGTTGTCGTAGACGCGCAGACCCTCCCGAACGCTCTCGACCGTGATCGAACGCGAGCGGTCGGCGATGATCCAGTGCAGCGGCGACGCCGGGAAGGCCTCGCTGAACGAGACGTCGATGATCGTGACGTCAGCCAGGGCGGCCTCGACCTCGTCGACGGTCTCGAATCGTCCGAGCACCCAGGGGATGAACTCGAAGGACGCGATGTTGGTGGAGCCCGGCGCCTCGGGCTTGTAGTCGGCGTTGTCGGGGAAGTTCAACCCCGCCATGCCGAGGCCGCGCTCGTTGACCGCGTCGTAGTAGAGCGGGAACCCGTCGGCGATCGTCGCGATGCCGATGATCGCGTGGTGCGTCTCGAGCGGGTCGACCCGGCGGAACCGGAACGGGAAGTTCCGCGGGGTCACGACCACCTCCTCGTGATACGAGAACTCGAGGTCGAGATTCCGGCCGAAGTAGTGATCGCGGGTGGTGTAACTGACTCCTGTGCACACGGTGCCGCCTCCTGTCGTGACGGGCCGCCCCTCGGCCCTGGCCCAGCCCTATCCCGATCCGCGCGACGCTCGGTAGGGCACTTGACACCGGCATCGCCGCTCGGTGCAGTCATGGCCCACCGCTCTTGTGAGCGCTCACCTCGATGAAACGGATCACCGAGGCGACCTATGGCGCAGAACCCCTGGCGTTGCGCATTCGTGACCCGAGACGCTCTTGACAGCACCCGTGTTGTGAGCGCTAACATTCGAGCGTCCCCGAGAGGTGACACGCATCAGAGATCCGGCGACGCCGCCGGACGAAACGAGGAGGTTTCCGATGTCCCAGGTGAAGTCCGTCGTCACCGCGATCGCCATGCTCGGCGTCGTTGCGCTCAGCGCCACGGCGTGCGCGAGCTCCAGCTCCCCCGGCGCGTCCGGCGGCGACGACGTCATCACGGTCGGGTTCGCCCAGACCGGCTCCGAGAGCGGATGGCGCAGCGCCAACACCGAGTCGATCAAGGAGGCGTTCTCGGCTGAGAACGGCTTCGACCTGATCTTCAACGCCGCCGACAACAAGCCCGAGGCGCAGATCGCCGCGGTGCGCAGCTTCATCAACCAGGGCGTCGACGCGATCGTCCTGGCCCCCATCGTCAGCGACGGCTGGGACGACGTGCTGAAGGAGGCGAAGGATGCCGGAATCCCCGTCATCCTCGAAGACCGCACGGTCTCGGCATCCGAGGACCTCTACGCCAGCTGGATCGGGCTCGACTTCGAGCAGGAGGGCAAGACCGCCGGCGAGTGGGTCGCCGAGAACTTCGGCTCGAAGCCGACGAACATGGTGATCCTCGAGGGGACGACCGGATCGTCCGCCGCGACCGACCGGCAGACCGGCTTCGACGCCGCCGTGGCCGGCACCGACATCACGGTGCTGGACTCGCAGACCGGCAACTTCACCCGCGCCGAGGGCAAGACCGTGATGGAGGGCTTCCTGCAGAAGTTCGGCTCCGAGATCAACGTGCTCTTCGCTCACAACGACGACATGGGTCTCGGTGCCCTCGACGCCATCAAGGCGGCCGGCATGAAGCCGGGCACCGACATCCAGATCGTGACGATCGATGCGGTCAAGGACGGCATGACCGCTCTCGCGAACGGCGAGTTCAACTACATCGTCGAGTGCAACCCGCTGCTCGGCGAGAAGACGGCCGAGGTCGTGAAGTCCGTCGTCGCGGGCGAGTCGGTCGACAAGACCTACATCG
>NZ_QMBN01000004.1:271298-339369 GCF_003289625.1 Microbacterium sp. SMR1 | reverse complement strand
CCGCCACCCCTTCCAGAAAGCGGGTCGATGATGACCACGGAACGCCCCGTCGCAGTCGCCATGCGCGGAATCACCATCCAGTTCCCCGGCGTAAAGGCACTCGATGCCGTCGATCTCACGCTCTACGGCGGCGAGATCCACTCCCTCATGGGAGAGAACGGCGCCGGCAAGTCCACGCTCATCAAGGCACTCACGGGCGTCTACGCGATCGACAGCGGCAGCATCGTCGTCGACGGACGAGAGCGCTCGTTCCGCAGCACCGCCGACGCGCAGGCGGCGGGGATCTCGACGGTCTATCAAGAGGTGAACCTCTGCGCCAACCTCTCGGTCGCCGAGAACGTGATGCTCGGCAACGAGGTGCGCCGCGCCGGACGCATCGACTGGCGCGCAACGCACGAGGCGGCCGCCGGACACCTCGCGGAGCTCGGTCTCGACGTCGACACCCACTCCGTGCTGGCCAGCCACTCGATCGCGGTGCAGCAGCTCGTCGCGATCAGCCGGTCGATGGTCATCGACACGCGGGTCCTCATCCTGGACGAGCCCACGTCGAGCCTCGACCGCGGCGAGGTCGAGCAGCTGTTCGCCGTCATGCGGCGCCTCCGCGACCGCGGCGTCGCCATCCTGTTCGTCTCGCACTTCCTCGACCAGATCTACGAGATCTCCGACCGTCTCACGGTTTTGCGCAACGGCGGGCTCGTCGGGGAGTACCCCATCGCCGAGCTCGGACGCGAGGCCCTCGTGGCGCGCATGATCGGACGCGAGCTGAGCGCCCTCGACGCCCTGTCGTCGACCGCTGAACGCGAGATCGACCGCGACGCCGTCCCGGTTCTGCGTGCCCGCGGCGTCGGACGCCGCGGCGTCATCGAGGCGTCCGATCTCGACGTGCACCGCGGAGAGGTCGTCGGGATCGCGGGCCTGCTCGGCTCGGGCCGCACCGAACTGGCGCGCCTGCTCGCCGGCGCAGATCGATCGGATGCCGGCTCCGTCGAGGTCGACGGCGTCCCGACCCGTCTGACCACCCCGCGTCACGCACTCGATCACGGCATCGCGTTCTCCTCGGAGGACCGCCGATCCGAGGGCATCATCGCGGACCTCACCGTCGCCGAGAACATCGTGCTCGGCGTGCAGGCGCGGCGCGGCGCGCTGCGCCGGGTCCCGCAGAGCGAACGCGACGCACTCGTGGCCGAGTACCTCGAGGCCCTCGGCGTCCGCCCCGCCGACCCGAACGCCCTCGTGCGCAACCTCTCGGGAGGCAACCAGCAGAAGGTGCTGCTGGCGCGATGGCTGGCCACCGCGCCCGAACTGCTCATCCTCGACGAGCCCACCCGCGGGATCGACGTCGGCGCCAAGGCCGACATCCAGCGCAAGGTCGCCGAGCTCGCGGCTCAGGGCCTCGCCGTCGTCTTCATCTCGTCGGAGCTCGAGGAGGTGCTGCGCATCGCGCAACGCGTCGCCGTTCTGCGCGATCGCCGCAAGATCGGCGAACTCATGACCCAGGATGTGGACGTCGACACACTGGTCGCCTTCATCGCCGAAGGCGACGCCGAGAACCCCTCGGATAAGGAGAAGATCGCGTGAAGAAGCTCATCACGCACCGGCTCGTCTGGCCGGCGCTCGCCCTCGTGGCCCTGATCGCGGTCAACACCGTGTCACGGCCCTCGTTCCTCAGCGTGACGGTGCAGAACGGTCAGCTATACGGCTCGCTCATCGACATCCTCCGCAACAGCGCTCCGCTCATGCTCGTCGCCCTCGGGATGACGCTCGTGATCGCCACCCGCGGGATCGACCTGTCCGTGGGCGCGATCATGGCCGTGTCGGGCGCCGTCGCCCTCACGATCATCGAGGCATCGCCCGAGCCGGGGAATCTCGGCGTCGTCGCGATCGCGATCGCGGCGGGTGTCGGCACCTCTCTCGTCCTGGGCGCGTGGAACGGTTTCCTGGTCGCGGTGCTCGGCATCCAGCCGATCATCGCCACGCTCGTCCTCATGCTCGCCGGACGCGGTGTCGCTCTGCTCATCACGCGCGGATTCATCACGACGATCAACAGCGAGCCGTACCAGTTCATGGCACAGGGATACGTGTTCGGCCTGCCCTTCGCCCTGTGCGTCTCGGTCGCCGCGATCATCGTCGTCGCCGTCGTCCAGCGGCGCACCGCCCTCGGGATGCTGACCGAGGCCGTCGGCATCAACCCCGAGGCGAGCCGCCTGGCGGGCGTCCGCTCGCGCGGGATCATCTGGGGCACCTACATCGCCAGCGGCACCCTCGCGGGTATCGCGGGCATTCTCTACAGCTCGAACATCATGGCCGCCGACGCGAACGCGGCGGGGATGTACATCGAGCTCGACGCGATCCTCGCCGTCGTGCTCGGCGGCACGTCGCTCGCGGGCGGCAAGTTCAGCATCGCCGGAACCGTCATCGGCGTCTTCACGATCCAGACCCTCAAGACCACGATCACCTTCCTCGGGGTCCCGCCCGCCGTGAGCCCGGTGTTCATGGCCGGCGCCGTGCTGGTGGTCGTCCTGCTGCAGTCGCGCCGTGTGCGCGGCTGGTTCACCTCCGGCGCCCGCCCCGCAGCCCGCGCCGTCTCCGCCCGCTCCGACGCGAAGGTGCTGTCATGACATCGCTCACCGCTGCCCCACGCGCGCACGAGCGCGCCCTGACCCCGTGGCGCCGCTTCCTCAGCCGCCACATCGCCCTCGTGCCGGTGTTCGCCGCCGCCGTGATCCTCGTCGTCATGATCGCGGGCGCCATGATCAACTTCCCCAACTTCCAGCTGCCCCGCATCCTGTCGTCGATCCTGCTCGACAACGCCTACCTCCTGGTGCTCGCCGTCGGCATGACCTTCGTGATCCTCACCGGCGGCATCGATCTGTCGGTCGGCGCCGTGATGGCCTTCACCGGCATCCTGTGCGCGAGGCTGCTGTCGGAGGGAGTGCCCGTCGCCGTCGCAGTGCCGGCGATGATCGTGATCGGCGGCGCGATCGGCCTGCTGATCGGCGTCCTGGTGCAGTTCTTCGACGTGCAGCCCTTCATCGCGTCGCTGATCGGCATGTTCCTCGCGCGCGGCCTCGCCTTCGTCGTGAGCCTGGAGTCGATCAAGGTCGCCGACGAGGGCCTGCTGTGGCTGCAGTCGACCCGGCTGTCGGTCGGCGGCTGGTACATCACGCCCACCGGCATCCTGGCCCTGCTCACGGTCGCGCTGGCCGCGCTCGTGCTGCGCTACACGCGCTTCGGCCGCACCGTCTACGCGATCGGCGGCAGCGAGCAGTCGGCGCGCCTCATGGGCCTGCCGGTCGTGCGCACCCGCCTGCTGGTGTACGTCATCAGCGGCGTGTGCGCGGGGATCGCGGGCATCGTGCTCACGGCCTACTCCGGCGCGGGTTATCCCCTAAACGGCGTCGGCACCGAGCTCGACACGATCGCCGCGGTCGTGATCGGCGGCACCCTCCTCACGGGAGGCAGCGGGTTCGTCGTCGGGTCGCTCATCGGCGTCTTCGTCTACGGGCTCATCCGCACGATCATCTCGTTCCTGGGCGCCGAGCAGTCATGGACGCGGATCACGGTGGGCGCGCTGCTGCTCGTGTTCGTCGTGGTGCAGCGGGTGATCGTCAGCCGATCCGCGACGCGGCGGTGACGGCCCGCCGCGCCGCGGCAGCGCGGCGGGGCATCGGGGCGGCATGATGGTGCGCATGGATCCCGAGGCGGCGCCGACGCTCGAGGTGCGCGGCGCCGACGTGCGCTTCGGCCCCGAGCAGGCGCTCGCGAACGTCGATCTGCGGCTGTTCGCGGGCGAGGTGCACTCGCTGATGGGCGAGAACGGCGCCGGGAAGTCGACGCTCATCAAGGCGATCACCGGCGCGCTCCGACTGGACGCCGGCGAGATCCTGCTCGACGGCGCACCGGTGCACCTCGCTCGCCCCGCGGACGCGCTCGCGGCGGGCATCTCGACCGTCTACCAGGAGATCGACCTGCTGCCGAACCTCACGGTGGCCGAGAACGTCTCGCTCGGACGCGAGCCCCGCCGGTTCGGGCTCATCGACCACGCGGGGATGCGGCGCCGCGCCGCTTCGGCGCTCGAGTCCCTCGGGGTCTCGATCGACCCGGGTTCGCTGCTGTCGTCGCACTCGCTCGCCGTGCAGCAGCTGGTGGCCATCGCGCGCGCGGTCTCGGGATCGAACCTGCGGGTGCTCGTGCTCGACGAGCCGACCTCGAGCCTCGACGCCGACGAGGTCGCCGAGCTGTTCCGCGTCGTCCGCGAGCTGACCGCCCGCGGGATCGCGGTGCTGTTCGTGTCTCACTTCCTCGACCAGGTCTACGAGTTGTGCGACCGGGTCACCGTGCTGCGCGGCGGCCGCTTCGTCGGCGAGTACTCCACCACCGAGCTCCTGCGCGTCGAGCTCGTCGAGAAGATGCTCGGCGACTCCGCAGCCCGCCTCGCGGCGATCGACGACGACATCGCACCGCTGAGCGACGGGCCGGTCGTGCTGTCGGCCCGGGGAGCACGGTCGAACCGCACGCGACATGCGTTCGACCTCGAGCTCGCCGAGGGCGAGGTCATCGGGTTCGCCGGCCTGCTGGGTTCCGGACGCACGGAGTTCGCCCGCGCGCTGACGGGCGTGGACGGCCTCGACGAGGGCACGGTGCTCCTCGACGGCACCCCGCTCGGGGGCCACGGCCCGCGGTCGGCGATCGGGCGGGGTGTCGTCTACTCGTCGGAGAACCGTCGCACCGACGGTGTGCTGGGCGACCTCAGCGTGCTCGAGAACATCACGCTCGCCCTGCAGGCGCAGCGCGGCGTCCTGCGCCCCGTGGGCGCCGCCCGCGCGCGCGAGCTCGCCCGCAGCTGGATCGAGGCCCTCAACATCCGACCCGCCGACATCGACCGCCCGGTCCGGGAGCTCTCCGGCGGCAACCAGCAGAAGGTCCTGCTCGCGCGGCTGCTGGCTCTGTCTCCCCGCGTGGTCGTGCTCGACGAGCCCACGCGGGGCATCGACGTGGGCGCGAAGGCCGAGGTGCAGCGCCTTGTCGGAGAGCTCGCCGACAACGGCGTCTCGGTGGTCTACATCTCGGCCGAGCTCGACGAGGTGCTGCGGGTCTCGCACACCATCGCGGTCGTCCGCGACGGCCGCATCGCCCACGTCGTACCGGCCGCGGATCTCAGCTCCGACCTGCTGATCGCCCTCGTGGCGCGCGCCGACGACAAGACCGAAGAGGCCGATGACTGACGCGCGCACGCCCCGGGCAGCGAACATCTTCGACGTCGCGAGACTCGCCGGCGTCTCTCACCAGACGGTGTCGCGGGTGCTCAACGACATGCCGAACGTCCGGCCCGCCACACGCGAGCGGGTCGAGAAGGCGATCGCGCAGCTGCGCTACAGCCCCTCCCCCGCGGCGCGGGCGCTCGTGACCCGCCGCACCCGGACCATCGGTCTGATCACGCCGGGGACGGTGCAGTTCGGGCCGACCTCGGTCGCGACCCACTTCAACTTCGCCGCGCGCTCGGAACGCTACAACGTCGACGCGATCAGCTCACCGGAGAGCGACGTCGCCGCCGTGCGGTCGGCGATCGACGGCCTGCTGCGCCAGCGTGTCGACGCGATCGTCCTCATCGTGGTCGACCTCGACGTGCTCGCGGCCATCCAGGGGCTCGAGCTCGACATCCCGCTGGTCGCTGTCGCCGCCACCAGCCGGCCGCATCCGCAGCTCGTGTCGATCGACCAGTACCGGGGCGCGCGGAGCGCCGTGCGCCACCTCGCCGAGAGCGGTCACCGCCGCATCCACCACATCGCGGGCCCCGCCCGCAATCCCGACGCCGCCGAGCGCGTGCGCGGGTGGCGCGACGAGCTCGTCGCGAGGCGGCTCGACATCCCGCCGCTCACCTACGGCGACTGGTCGGCTGCGAGCGGGTTCGGCATCGCGATCGAGAGCGACATCGCCGCGGGTGACGGCATCTTCGTGGGCAACGACCACATGGCGATCGGAGTACTGTCGGCGCTGCGCGAACGCGGTCTGCGGGTGCCCGAGGACGTCGGCATCGTCGGATTCGACAACGTGCCCGAAGCGGCGTTCTTCCATCCCGCGCTCACGACGGTCGAGCAGGACTTCCCGGCGCTGGGGGCCCTGATCATGCAGAAGGTCCTGCTCGTGGTGGAGCAGCCCGATGTCGTCACCGAGGCCACCCCGCTGCCGACCCGCCTCATCGTCCGGCAGTCGTCGGTGTCGGACGGCTGAGCGCCGCTCCCAGCGTTCTCGTGACCGGGTGCGGCACGATCGTTCCCATGGCCTCTCGATCCCGGATGCGGCGGCGCCGTCGCCGGATCGGGATCGCGGCTGTGCTCGTTCTCGTCCCCGCACTGCTCGTCACCGTCATCGTCGCGATCGGGGTGACGGCGTCGAATCTCTCGGCGCTCCCCGGCGCGCAGCCGCAGCCGGCCCAGGAGCCGCGGGAGCTCCCGCCGAACGTCGGTGACATCGATCCCGGGAACCTCATCGACGACGCCCTGTTCTTCGATCACGACGCGCTCTCCGCCGCCGAGATCCAGGCGTTCCTCGACGATCGGATCGGCGAGTGCGCCAATGACGCGTGTCTGAACGTCGCCACCGCGGGGATCTCGTCGCGTGAGGCTCGGGTCTCGCAACGCACCGGCGACGTCATCTGCCGCGCGATCGAGGGGGGTGAGCTGCCGGTCGCGGAGATCATCCACCGGGTGCAGGAGGCCTGCGGGATCTCGGCCCGCGTCATCCTCGTCACCCTGCAGAAGGAGCAGTCGCTGGTCGAGGGCCGCGCCGCCCGGGCGCCCACGGAGGGACGGTTGCGGGCGGCGATGGGGGCGAGTTGTCCCGACACCGCTCCCTGCGACCCGGAGTACGAAGGCGTGGGCGCGCAGATCGTCGCGGGGGCGACCGACCTGGCCTCGTACCGCGCATCCGGCTTCATGCGCCAGCCGGGCACGCACTTCATCGCCTTCCACCCCGACCCCGCCTGCGGGGGAACGGATGTCGCGATCGAGAACGACGCGACGGCGGCGCTGTACAACTACACGCCCTATCAGCCCGACCCGGCCGCGCTGTCGGCGGGGTGGGGCTCGGGCGGCCCGTGCTCGTCGTACGGCAACCGCAACTTCGCTTACTACTTCGCGCTGTGGTTCGGCTCCGTACGAGCCGGATGAGGGTTCGAGCCGTATAAGCGTGAGCTGTGCGTGGACTCTGCGCCCACAGGCGGAGCCACTATCGTGCGTCAGGTGACGTCACCCCTGCGCGACCCGCGTACCTTCGCCACGAGCGCGCGCTCGTGGTCGCGCCATCGACCGGTGACGCTGCTGATCGCGGCCTTGACGATCGGACTCAGCGTCGCGGGGATGATCTTCCAGCCGATCGACTGGGGCTTCATCCCGGTCGACGACGCCGACCCGGCGGGCACCGCGGTGCGTCACTGGTGGAGCTCGCTCACCTCGCTCTTCGTCGTGGAGACGGTGCCGGCGCTCGTCGCGTTCGTCGTCCTCGTGATCCTCGTCGTCGGCGCGGCGGAGCGCGCGATGGGAAGCCTGCGGACCGCGATCGCGTACGTCGTCGGCGGGGTCGCGGCGTCGTTCCTCGGGTTCGCGATCGATCTGTTCGAGCAGACCTACCTCGCCGGCATCCCGTTGAACGCACCCGCCGTCGACGTCTTCTCCCCCACCGCCCCGCTGCTGGCGACGGCGATGGCGGCGAGCGCCTTCTTCGGGACGATCTGGCGCCGCCGCACGAGACTGCTGGCGCTCTTCTCCGCCATCACGCTCTACCTCTACTCCGGCGGCGCGAACGATCTGTTCTCGCTCCTCGCGGTTCCCGTCGGCTTCGCGCTCGGCTTCGCACTGGGGGGCCGCGTCCGCGGCTTCCGGTTGGTGCGCAGCTCGTACTACGAGAAGCGCGTCCTGCTGGCGGCCATCGTCGCGATCACCGCGATCGGCCCGGTCGTGGCGACCGCGTCGGGCTCGGGCGCCGGGCTGCTGTCGATCTACGGGTACCTCTCCATCGATCCGCTGAGCGTGGTGGACGGCCAGGTGTGCGCTTTCGGTTCGCCCGGCGCGCCGTGCCCCGACGACTTCTCCTCCATCGCCGACCTGCAGGGCTGGTCGAGTGTCGTGGCGCTGCTGCCGCTGATCGTCCTGCTGCTCACGGCCTGGGGCATCCGGGGCGGGCGGCGCATCGCGCTCGCGGTCGCGGTCGCCATCAATCTCGCGATCTTCGCGGGGATGGTCTACACCTTCCTCGTGATCGAGCCCGACACGGTCGCCGCGATCGGCGCCGCCGTCGACCCCGAGACCGCCGACTTCGTCTGGCAGACGCTCACGGGCGTCATCGTCGGGGCGATCGTGCCGCTGGCCGTGGCGGTCGTGCTGATCGCGTTCCGCGGGGCGGCGCGCGTCTCGACGGCCGCGGCGGCCAAGCGCACGTTCGCCGTCACCGTGGCGATCGGCACCGCCGTGACGCTCGCTGCCTCCTTCGTCGGGACGCTCCTCCTCGCCGACGGTTTCCGTCCGGGGATCGACGCCGTGATGGTGCTGCGGGCGCTGCCGCTGCGCCTCGTGCCGCCGACTCTCATCCCCTCCGACATCGTCGAGTTCGTGCCCGAATCGGCCGCCGCGCAGGCACTGTGGTACCTGCCGTCGCTGGTGTTCTGGATGCTGCTGATCGTGGCGGTCGCTCGGGTGCTCCTGAATCCGCGCACCGTGCTCGACGCACCCGACCGCCTGCGCGCCCGGGGCGTGCTCGAGCGGGGCGGGGGCGACACGCTGTCGTTCATGTCGACCTGGCGCGGCAACTCGTACTGGTTCGCTCCCGACGCTGACGCTGCGATCGCCTACCGCGTGCGCGGCACCATCGCGGTGACCCTCGGCGGCCCCTTCGGCCCCGATCACGACCGCCCCGACGTCGTGTCGAACTTCGTGGAGTTCTGCGGAGCCCACGGCTGGACGGCGGTGTTCTACAGCGTCGACGCGCGCGAGGGCAGCATCTTCGATCACCTCGGCTGGCAGCGGATGCCGGTCGCCGAGGAAGCCGTGCTCCACCTGCCCGACTGGAACACGGCCGGTAAGAAGCGCCAGGACATCCGCACCGCCACCAACCGCGCATCCCGCTCGGGTATCACCGCGGTGTGGACCTCATGGCGCGAGCTCACCGCGGGTCAGCACGCCCAGATCCGTGAGATCTCCGAGGGCTGGGTCGCCGACCGGTCGCTGCCCGAGATGGAGTTCACCCTCGGCGGCGTCGACGAGCTCGACGACCCGGCGGTGCGCATCATGATGGCGGTCCACGAGAGCGGCCGGATCGAAGCGGTCACGAGCTGGCTGCCGATGTTCGAGCACGGCACGGTGACGGGATACACGCTCGACTTCATGCGCCGGCGCGGCGATGCGATGA
This sequence comes from Microbacterium sp. SMR1, assembly GCF_003289625.1. Classification (GTDB taxonomy): domain Bacteria; phylum Actinomycetota; class Actinomycetes; order Actinomycetales; family Microbacteriaceae; genus Microbacterium; species Microbacterium plantarum. Next base: position 329,967 of record NZ_QMBN01000004.1, on the reverse strand, counting down.
ACGGGATCATGGAGTTCGTGATCGGCGCCGCCGCCGACCGGATGAAGGGCGACGGGCTGACGCTCCTCAGCCTGTCCGGGTCGCCGCTCGCCTCGACGCAGCTCGGTGATGACGCCGCTCGCACCAATGTCGCGCGGCTGCTCGACCTGCTGGGCGGGCTGCTCGAGCCGGCGTACGGATTCCGGTCGCTGCTGAACTTCAAGCGCAAGTTCCAGCCCGAGTTCGTGCCGCTGTGGGCCGTGTACCCCGACCCGGCGATGCTCCCCGCGCTGGGGGTCGCGCTCACCCGCTGCTACCTGCCCACGCTGACCCTGTCGCAGGCGGTGCGCATGGCGGGCGCGCTGCGCTAGCCGCGGCTCAGCGGTTCAGCGGCCCAGGCCCCAGTGGTCCGCGATGATGGGCAGCCCCTGCTGGAAGACGTACGACCACGATGTCGCGTCGTGGGCGCTCCCCTGGGCCTCGACGTAGGTGGCATCCATTCCCGCAGCCTGCGCCGCTTGGTAGATCCGCTGCACCCCCGGGCGGAAGCCGTCGTCATTGCTGCCCACGCCGAACACCGCGGTCATATCGCGATAAGGGGCGTGAGCGGCCATGATCGCGGCCGGCTTGGCCGCCTCGTACGCGGCCCGGTCACCGCCGAAGCCCTGCGCGATGGTGGTCGCCTCGTCGCCGAGCGAGGGGAACTCCTCACCCGAGGCGTCGAGGATCGCGCTGAAGAGCTCGGGGTGGGCGGACCCGAGCTGGATCGAGCAGGTACCGCCCTGCGAGAGCCCGCCGATCCCCCAGAAGTCGGGGGCATCCAGGACGGGCAGGTTGGCCTTGATCCACGCGGGCACGTCGACGGTGAGGTAGGTGGCCGACTTCCCGAGCGGCGAGTCGATGCACATGGGGTTGGCGTCGCGCGAGCCCAGCTGGTCGGGCGAGACGACGATCGGCGCGAGGCCGTCGTGAGCCGCGGCGTAGGCGTCGAGCGTCTGCTGCAGGTGCGCCAAGATCAGCGGGTCCTGGGGCAGCCCCGGCTGTCCCGAGAGCACGATGAGCACCGGGAGCAGCGGCGGGTTGTCGGTGAGAGCCGCGGGCGGGCGGTAGATGACGGCAGGTCGGGCGGAGAATCCGGAGTCGGTGGCCGGGATGGTGACCGTGCCGACCTCCCCCGCCGACGGCATCCCCTCGGGCGCGGTCCAGTCCGCGATCGTCGGGCGGTCGGCGTCGCTGTCGACCGACGGCAGATCGGCGGCGCCGAACACGGGCAGCCCGAGCGCGGTGCGCACGGTCGGGTACTGGCCGAACGCGATGTTCACGCCCATGGCGGCGGTAGCCGCGAAGAGCACGATCGCGAGCGGCGCGGCGACGGCACGGCGCCAGGTCGGCCGCCACAGTGACGCGAGGGCGACTCCGATGGCGGCGAAGCCGAGCGCGATCCACATACGCGAGTCGGCGGTGAGGACGACGCCGAACAGGTTGTAGTGATCGGCCAGCAGCCACGTCAGCGCCATCCCGAACAGACCCGCGCCGACGGCCGCCGCCGCGGCGGTCAGCGTCCACCTGCGGCGCTGCCAGCGACGGCTGGGTCGCAGCACGACGAGCGACACGAACGCGAGGGCGGCGAGGACGCACGTGATCACGACGGCGGGTCCGGAGAGGATGTTGACGTTGAGCAGCCAGTTCACATCGACCTCCCGAGGGTCGCGTCGAGCCGGGATGGCGCGGCGGGCTCACCGACCCGTCCTCAGCGTAAACCGGACCGCGTGCTCGACCCCGCGCGCGGCCCGGTTTTCGCGGCGGTTTCATCAGGTCGGGATGGCCGCGACGCGGGCGGGCTCAGTCGGCGTGCTCGGGCGGCCAGACGACCGAGAACCGCTCGAAGACGATGTCCTCGTCCTCCGACCACTCCGCCCCGCGGGCGGCCGCGACGCGCGTCCAGTAGCGCCGGTGCTCGCGCTGCCAGCTCTCGAGCGACAGGTCGTCCTCGCCCTCGTCGGCGGCGAACGCGGCATCCGCGCTCGTGAACGGCCCCAGGCGCAGTTCGGTCGTGCGGATGATGATGCGCGGAGCGCCAGTGCTGTCGCAGGCGATCCAGTGCGATCCGATCCGCGGGATCAGATCGCCGCGGGCGACGAAGTCGGCGACGAGCTCGGCGGTGGCGCGCTTGCCGCCGGCGAGCACGATCCCGAGGAGCTCATCGGCCAGGCGCGCATTGTCGCCGAAGTGCTCGACGGTGTACTCGGGTGCAGCGAGCACGGCCTCGGGGTGCGCCGTCCGGTACTGCTCCCACATCTCGGCCGCGGCGGCTTCATCGAGGGGCAGGGCACGGGATGATCCGCTGTATTCGCTCATCCCTCGATCCTCGCACCCGCCGGTCTCAGCGCCGCCGCGTCACCGCCCTCGCGCCGGCGATCAGGCCGACGAGCGCCGCGGACGCCGCCGCCGACGCCGCGGTGTACAGCGGGGCGCGGTGACGGATGGCCCAGGTCTGCACGCTTCCGTTCCGCGCACGATCGTCGAAGGCGCCGTGGGCGCCGTGATCACCGGGCACCGGCTCGTAGAGGTTCGGCGCGGTCGTGGCGGCGTCGGATTGCGGGGCGAACTGCCCCTCCCAGGCGTTCTTCGCGAGGTACCAGTCGAGGAAGCGCCCGGCGACGCGAGTGCCGAGGATGAGGCCGACGGTCGATTCCCCCACCCACGTGCGCCGGCGCGGCTTGTCGGCGACGTCGGCGACGGCTCGGGCGCCGACCTCGGGCTGGAAGATGGGCGGTACCGGCTGCGGATGCTGCGGGAAGTTCGACTTCACCCATCCGAACTGGGTCGTGTTGAGGGCGGGCATGTCGACGATGGAGACGGCGACGCGGCTCTTCTCGTGCGTGAGCTCGGAGACGACGGAATCGGTGAAGCCGTGGATCGCGTGCTTCGCGCCGCAGTAGGCCGCCTGCAGCGGGATGCCGCGGTGGGCGAGCGCCGACCCGATCTGGATGATGTGTCCGCGGTCCCGGTCGCGCATCCGCCGGAGCGCCGCGCGGGTGCCGTTGACGGTGCCGAGATAGGTGACAGCCGTGGCGCGGTCGAAGTCGTCGGCCGAGGTGTCGAGGAACGTGGCGATCGCCCCCGACATGACGTTGTTGACCCACAGGTCGATCGGGCCGAGGGCGCCCTCGACATCGGCGGCGGCCCGGTCGACGGCATCCGCGTCGGCCACGTCGACCGACACCGCGTGCGCGCGCCGGCCCGCCGCCTCGATGTCGGCGACAGCGCCGTCGAGGCCGTCACGCCCGCGCGCCAGGACCGCGACGTCCCAGCCGCGGTGCGCGAGCTCACGAACGATGGCTCGACCGAGGCCCGCGCTTCCCCCGGTGACGACGGCGACTCCGCGCCCGCTCGCTGCAGCCATGACGATCTCCTTCCACCGAGGCATCCACGGTGGAAGCTCGCGATCGCGACCATTGTCGGCACGCCAGCGCGCGGGAACGCACCTGTTGCCAGGCAGGGTGCGATGGTCTAGAGAAGGTCTCGGCGTGCGCGATCAGCGCATGCCCGACATCCGGTCCCACTCGATCGACTTGAACTGCAGGAACGTGCACAGATTGCCGGCGAAGGCGACCTCGGCGGCAAGACCGGCCATCTGATAGGGCGTCAGGGTGAGGTCGTCGGACCGCGCGGTGAGGGTCGCCTCCCACTCGGGGTCGTCGATCGCCCGCGGCTGCATGTAGACGTCGGCGGGCGCATTCTCGAGGTGCACGATGACGAGTCCGGTGTCGAGCCCGTCCGACCCGTCCTGGATGGCGACCTTGACCGAGACGCCGGGCACTTTCCCCTGTTCGAGGAACTCGGCGACCCATTCCTCCAGGAGGGTCTTGGTGCGCACGGGGACCCGCGGGATGTCATCGCTCATCACGTGGGATTTTGTCATATATCGAACGAGATCGCCCGTCATTTCGGGTTGGATACGACGATGAATCGAACTACCGGCCGTCGGGAAGCAGCGCGTGCTTCTCGCGCCATTCCCGGAGGGCGCCGGTGGCGATCGACACATCGTCGGAGGCGACGGCGTCGTCGCCGATGATCTGCACCGACTCGTGGCCCTTGCCTGCGATGAGGACGATGTCGTCGGGACCGGCGGCGGCGACGGCCATCGCGATGGCGGTCGCTCGATCGCGGATGACGCGGACGTTCTCGACCGAGCGGAAACCGGCCAGGATGTCGGCCACGATCGCGTCGCCGTCTTCGTGGTGCAGATCGTCGTCGGTGACGATGATCGTCCGCGCGAGCTCTTCGGCAATGACGGCCATCTCGGGTCGCTTGCCGCGGTCGCGGTCACCGGTGCAGCCGAACACGACGGTCAGCTGGCCGGCACCGCCTGACAGGGCGATGAGGGCCTGCCGCAGGGCGTCGGGCGTGTGGGCGTAGTCGACGACGACCTGCGGGCCGGCGCCGGGCGCGACGATCTGCATGCGTCCGGGAACCCGGCGGATCTCCCCCACCGCCCGCGCGATGGCGTCGGGGGCGATGCCCTGCGCGCAGAGGATGCCTGCCGTCATGGCGAGGTTGTCGATGTTGAAGCGGCCGATGAGCGGTGACGCGACCTCGAAGCGGTCGCCCTGGATCGCCAGAGTGAAGTCGGCGCCGTCGGCCCGCATCCGGATGCCGTCGGCGCGGACCGTCGCCGCCGCTGCGCCGGACGTCGAGACGGTGACGTCGTCGAGTCCCGCGGGGAGCGCGATGCCCGCGACGTAGGGGTCGTCGATGTTCCGCACCGCGGCGCGCACACCCGGAAGACGGAAGACGCCCTGCTTCGCCTGGCCGTACGCTTCCATCGACTCGTGGTAGTCGAGGTGGTCGCGGGTGAGGTTCGTGAACGCGGCGATGTCGAAGTGGCATCCCTCGACCCTTCCCTGCGTGAGGGCGTGCGAGCTCAGCTCGATCGCGACCGCTTCGGCGCCGGCGCGCCGGATGTCGGCGAGGAGCTCGTGCATGTCGACCACCGACGGGGTCGTGAGCGATGTCTTCGCCAGAGCGCCGAACAGGCCGGCTCCGAGCGTGCCTATGGTGGCGGCGCGGCGTCCGAGCAGCTCCCAGCTCTGCGCGAGGAGCTGCACCGTCGAGGTCTTGCCGTTCGTGCCGGTCACGCCTACCAGGGTCATCTCGGCCGACGGATGACCGGTGTACTGGTCGGCCAGCCGCCCGATCACGGCGGCCAGGTGCGGGATGCCGCGCACCCGCGCATCGACGTGCGTGACGCTCGCGTCGGTCAGGACGAGAGCCGCGTCGCGCTCGAGCGCCTGCGTGATGTGCTCGCGGACCCGTTCGTCTCGGCCGAGCGCGACGAAGACGTCGCCGGCTTGCACGGTGCGGCTGTCGCCGCGCAGGCGACCGCCGGGTACGTTCCCCCCGGCGACCCCCGTCGCCCACCAATCAGGGTCGAGTTTCCGACCCTCCCCAGCGTCTTGCATGTACCGCCCCATCGATCTCTGACTCGACAGTTCCATGAACGGGCGGTCACCCGCGGGAAGAACACGTCGGAGCCTGAGATTGGCACCGTAACGTAAGCGCCGCTTAAGACGGAGAACGTCAGCTCTGGGGCTCGGGCACCATCCGCAGACCGTCGGCGCTGTTGGCCGATTCCATGAGGGCGTCGATCCATTTCGGGTTGATCTGCGGCTGGCGGCTGCCGGCGAACTGGAACTGGACCGAGATCGTGGGGTGCAGCCAGAAATCGCGACGGCTCGTGCCGTGCGGCGAGGTCGTCTCGAACATCAGCGGTTCGCCGCGCCGCAGCTTGGTCATCAGAACCAGCCGGAGATGCGCGAGCGCACGGTCGTCGATCTCGACGAAGTTGGCCGCGTTGTCGTAGAAGAATCTGCCCACCGGCACAGCTTAGGCGGCTGCGGGCAACGCGGGGCCGGCGCGTATCATCCGCTCACAGATAGAAGCCGTGACGCTCGAGCACGACGACGGCCTCATCGCGCGTCGATACGCCGAGCTTGGCGAACAGCGATCGCATCTGCGACTTGATCGTGTTGATGGAGACCGTGAACTCCCCGGCGATCTCACCATAGGTCTTGCCGCCTCGCATCACCGAGGCGACAGATCGCTCGCGGGGTGTCAGGGCAGGCAGCGCCTGCGGCGCGCGGGGTTCCCGCCGGTGGAATTCCTCCGTCGCGTCGGCAACCGCGGCGGCGAGGTCGGGACGGCGCTCGCGGAGGCGTTCTCGTAGCGGCGCCAGCTGCTCTCGCGGCACGCTGATGAAGGGTGCGATGAGGTCGCCGGCGTGATGGGCCAGGTTGCATGCCTCGTCGAACAGGTCGTCGGCGGCGGCGCTCTGGCCCAGCCGGTCACGCGCGACGGCCCGACGCACCAGAACGATGGCGAGGGTGCGCGGGCAGTGCTCCGCTCCGAGCGCGAGGCACCCGTCGGTCGCGTGGAGCGCCGCGCGGTCGTCGCCGAGCGCGAGGTGCGCAGCCGCGCGGTGCGCCTCGAAGCACACTGCGTGACTGGGCGACGATTCGAGCGCCTCGAGCAGAGCGAGCGAACGCCGAGCCGATCCTTGCGCGAGAGCCGCCTCGGCGAGGACGGAGAGGGCGAGCTGCCGCATCAGCCGGTGGCTGAGGTGCGACCATGCGCCTCCGATCGCAGACCGCAGTCCGGCGGCGCCTGCCGTGAGGTCGCCGCGGAGGACGAGCGCGATCGCTTCCGCCGTGGCTGCGGCATGCTGCGCGTACGGGTCGCGCGGTGCGATCGAGCGCAGCAGCGCGGCGGCGCGCTCGGTACGGGGCGCGTCGAGCGTTCCGGCTCCCAGCAGGATGTCGGCGACCGTGAGGGCATGGTCGGTGTCGGCGACGTTCCATCGGTTGGTGCGGGCGAGGTCGGCGCACGCTTCTCGGGATGCCGCCGCCGAGGAGAACTCGCCGTTCACCGCGAAGACCAGGGTCTGCACGGCTGCCGCGCGGTAACGCACGGCCTCGCTGGCGGCGAAGGTGAGGGCCCGTGAGGAGTACAGCCCAGCGTCACGCGGACGTCCGGCCACCGCGTAGGTCTCGGCCACCGCGGCGAACAGCGACCCCAGCGAGTCGAGCCCGAGCACCGCACGGCCACGCAGACGCCCCTCGGCGAAGTGGGCGTCGACGAGGTCGAGTGCGCTGTCGAGGTCGTCGAGCCGCACACGCGCGATCAACATCCCTTCGAGCAGCTGGACGTTCGCCTCGGTCCACAACTGCGGTGTGACGCCGACGTCGAGCGTGCGCAGCTGAGCCAGGTCGACCTGGGTGGGCCGTGCCGGGAGGGTACCGGGCAGGCTGCCGTTCACGATGCGGTGCGCCGTCGCGCGGAGCTCGTGGGTGCGGCTCGGATGCAGGATGGCGCGGCGCTCGATCGTCACGATGGGTCTCCGGGTGGTTCGTTCACGCGATGCGCTCATCGCATCGTCATGGAGGGGATGGCGCGAAGCCCGAATCGTGACGCGACTTCGCGATAACCGTGCGAACTCCGTGTCGTGATGCCAGTCGCTGAGACTGCGCGCGCAGAGTCCGGGCTCAGGCTCAGGCTCAGGCTCAGGCTCAGGCTCAGGCTCAGAACGGTGGCGGTTCGTCCGGCGGTGGCCCACCGGGTGCGGCATCCGGTGGCGGATCGGCGGTGTCGATGGTGAAGCAGACCGCGGGTATGGGTACGTCTTCGCGGTAGATCCGGCCGAGGGGTGAGGTCCATTCGAGAACGCCTCCGCCGACCTGCCGGACCTCCCACTTGGTGAATTGCTTCATCGAGTGGTGTCTTTGGCAGAGGTGGGCGAGGTTGAAGATGTGGGTATGCCCACCGAGGGCGTAATCGACCGTGTGGTCGAGCTCACAACGGATCGCGGCCCGCCGGCATCCGGGGAACCGGCAGTGCTGATCCCGCGCCATCAGGAGCTTCTTCATCGAAGCCGTGGGTCGGTAGGTGTCGATCTCGACCGGGGTGCGGGTGACGGGGTCGATGAAGAGCCGGTCCCACTCCGACACCTGCCCGGCGAGCTGCCGGACGGTGTCGGCATCGACGAGCCCGGCCCCGACGGCTTCGGTGGGGTTCTCATCCTTGCCCATCAACGTCTCGGCGGTGACCGCGACCTGAACGCGTGCCCGAATCGCGCCGAGCCCACCGGCCCGGTCGGTCCCGTAGGTAGGGTCCACGACCGGCGCCCCGCCGAGCACCAGGTCGCCGAGGATGTCGGCGCGCAGCTGATCCATCGTCCTGGTGTCGGCAGGCTCAGCCACCTCCGCAGCATCCGCCGCCCCCGCGGCATCCGCTCCGCCCTCCGGACCAGTCGCGACCCGCGCGTCCTTCACGGACTGTCCCATCTGCGTGAGTCTGTCGAGCATCCCGGCGGCGATGACCGTCGGAAGGTTCGCGACGAGGTTCGACATCCCGTCCGTCCCGTGGAACACCCGCACGCACCGCTCCGCCGCCTCGGTCTTGTGCCGCTCGGTGAAGTTCTGCGGATGCAACCGCGCCGCCAACGCATCCAGCGCACCGCGCACGCGGGAGGGCACATCCCGCTCGCACACCGCGATCGCGGCTTCCTCGTACGCCGACCGCACCTCGTCAGGCACCCTCGCGCCGACCCGCACGACCACATCGACGTGTCCGCGTTCGATCCGCCGCTGCACCCACGCCTCGAACACGGCGGGGTAGTCGTCGATGACGGTCATCGCGTGGTCGATCTCACCCTGCAGGCGCCGGTCCGTCAGCCGCGCCATCCCGGCCGCTTCGGCTGCCACCGACCGCATCTCCATGTCCGACGCCATGCCTCGTACCCCGTCGCGCCGCGCCTCACGCAGAGCCGACCGCCCCAGCTCCGCCAACGCCCGCATCCGCGCGACATCCCCGACGTGGAAGAGGTCGAGGGCCTCGGCGAAACCCGCGAAAGCCGCGGCGTGCGTCGACCCACCCGAGGCGCCCCCGCCTCCGAGCCCGCAATCGCCGTTCGATTTCATGTTCCCATTGTCGCAGCAGGGTACGACATTCCCGTCGAATATGTCTTCGACAAAAGAGCGCGGCCCGCTCGACCGGTTGGGGAGGAATTGACGGACCCACAATCCGGCATCCGCCCGAGCCAGCCCATGAGTCTCGGTCCGAATCCTCGTCCGACGAGGCTCCCCCGCAACTTTCTTCGTGTTTTCGCGTCACGATCCGTCGCCTCGAACGTCTCATTAACATGCACCCTGCGACGAACGCCCGTCCGGCTCCCTCCGAAACGGGCACCCGGACCCGCGCTTCCCTCCGGCGCGACCGGCCGCGCGCCGGAGCCCGCACCCGCAGCCGCGACCGCGACCGCGCCCGCACTCGCGCCACCAGCCTCACCCCCGCGTCCGCCGAGCCACCCACCCGGGTCGGCACGATCAGGTTCCGCTCCCGCGCGTGGCCGCTCGGTCGCACGCGGGCACGAGGTCAGCAGGCCGCTCGGGATGCCATCCGTCCGTCCTGGATCGAGATCGACGGCGCAACTCTCACGGTCGCGTGGGGCTGGCCGAACGCCCACAAGCGGTCATGGCAGCGCGGCGACGTCGGCTTCGTGTGCTCGTCGGGCACGACCAGCCGCGAGGGGGCGCCCGCCCGCCTCATCCTCGTCACCGACAAGTCGCACGGTGAGGCCGTCACGGCGACCATCGTCTGCGACGGCTTCTCGTACGAGGCGTACGCGACCCTCCGGCGTCACCTGCGCAACTTCGAGGCGATCGGCGACGCCGAACGGTCCGACCCGTTCACTCGATGGGGCGTGCCCCTCGGCGCGGGAATCTCACGATGAGCGCGACCCCCCATCGCACGAAGTCGGGTTCTCAGGACGACAGCGAGCCCCGAACCCCGGCAGAGCTCTCCGACGACGAGCTCGTCGATCGCGCGCGCGATGACGACCAGCGCGCCTACGGCGAACTCTGGCTGCGCCACTCGGCCGCGGCTCACGCCGTCGCCCGCGCATACACATCGCTCGACCCGGATGATGTCGTCGCCGAGGCCTTTGCTCGGATTCTGTCGGCCATCCAACGCGGCGGCGGCCCGTCGATGGGCTTCCGGCCTTATCTGCTCACCTCGGTCCGGAACGTCGCGCATCAGTGGGGAGCGCGGCAGTCGCAGACGTACGCGACCGACCTCGAGGACGCCGCGGATGAGGCCGCTCCGGATGCCGAGTGGTCGGCGATCGCGGGCTTCGAGTCGAGCGCCGTCGCTGCGGCGTTCGCAACGCTCCCCACTCGCTGGCAGGAAGCCCTCTGGTACAGCGAGGTCGACGGCCTGAAGCCGCGCCAGTTCGCTCCGTTGCTCGGGCTCGCACCCAACGCGGCGTCGGCGCTCGTCATTCGGGCGCGGCGCGGCTTCCGCGACGCGTGGGTATCGGCTCAGCTGCGTCGCGCCGATGACGACGAATGCCGCCTGACCCTCGAGATGCTCGGTGCTCACTCCCGGTCGGGGCTGTCGCGGCGCGATGCGCGTCGCGTCGAGCAGCACCTCTCGACCTGCGAGGGCTGCGCGCTCGCCTGGATCGAGGCTCGCGACATCTCGTCGCGCCTGGCGCTCGTGCTCGTCCCTCTCGTGGTCGGCATCCCCGCAGCCGCGTCGTACAGCGCGTGGACGCAGTCGGGCGCCGCGCAGGTGGCGACCTTCGCCCTCGGCCCGAACGGCGCGACCGGCGCCGCCGGCCCCGCGAGCGCGAGCAGTGCGACCGGCACCGCGCCGCGCCCGATCAGCGCCGCCGCGCGTTCCGCCGCCCGAAAGGGGTGGCGCCACCCGCTGTTCCTCGTGGGCGCGATCGCCGTGGTGGGGACGGCGGTCGCCTTCTCCGCGCCGCTGCTCAGCACGGCCGACCTGCCTTCGGGCACCGCCGAAGCCCAGGCCTCGCCGCCGAACTCGGGCCAGGTCCCGGGCGCCGATGCCGATACGGATGCCGATGCGGATGCGGATACGGCCGAAACCCCGTCCGGCCCCTCGGCGCCCGAGGCCCCGACCGCACCCCCGGCGCCTCCGCACGACTCGCGCAGCAACCCCGATACCACCCCCCGCTCGAGCGACCCGAGCATCCCCTCCGCACCGTTCGCACCGTCGCAGGCGTCCCCCGCCACCCCTGACACCGCGACCCCTGACACCGCCACCCCCTCACCAGAACCGGCCCCGGCACCCACGCCCGCTCCGAGCCCCACGACCACGCCGCCTCCCGCGACCGCAGCGCCCGCCGCTCCCACGATGTCCGTCGACAGCAGCGCCGGCCCGAGCGTCTACCCGCTCATCTCGGGCGAGGCCGAGCCGGGCGCCCTCGTCGAGGTCGTCGACGACGGCGGCACCGTCTGGGCACGGACCGCCGCCAACGAACGAGGCACTTGGACGGTGTCCGACCTGTCGGGCGGGATCGACCAGACGGATGCCGCCGCCTACCTGCCCGCGGGCGACCGCTCGCTGGCTGCGCGCCAGCAGGTCGACGGCGCGACCTCGCCCCTCTGCCCGCCGTCGGCGGTAACGGTGACGGCGCCGCCGGCGTTCACCTCGCCCCTGGCGGGGTCGACGGTCGCGGCCTCGGGTTTCGACCTGGCCGCGACGGGACAGCCGAATCTCCAGATGCAGCGTGCTCGCGTGGGCGAGACGGTGCCGTGGCGCGATCAGCCGATGGCGCTCGATGCCGACGGCCGGTACACCTCGCGATTCTCGGTGCCGACCGCCGGACCGGTGACGTTGGGGCTGCGTTACCTCGACCCTGCCACCGGACGATTCGGCCCGGCATCCTTCGTGTCGTTCACCGCGTACTGACCGGACCGCCCGCAACCGCGCGGCCGTGGGTCAGTGCCCGCCGACGACGTTGCCGCTCAGGCGGCCGTGCAGAGCGGATGCCGTCGCGTTGAGTCCCTCGATCGCGACGGTCTTGCCGTGCCGCTCGTACTTGTTCACGACGGCGTCGAGCGCGGCCACCGTCGAGGCGTCCCAGACGTGCGAGCGGGTCATGTCGATGACGACGCGGGCGGGATCGTCGGCGTACGCGAACTGTGTGGTGAGGTCGTTGCTCGACGCGAAGAAGAGCTCGCCGTCGACCTCGTACCGGGCGACCGGCTCGTCACCGATGGCGTCGAGGGTTCGTGTGACGGTGACGAAATGGGCGACGCGACGAGCGAACATCACCATCGCGGCGATGACTCCGAGGATGACGCCGATCGCGAGGTTGTGGGTCCACACCGTCGCCACGACGGTGATGAGCATGACGGCCGTCTCGCTCTTCGGCATCCGCCGGAGGGTCGCCGGACGGATGCTGTGCCAGTCGAAGGTCGCCACGGTGACCATGATCATGACGGCCACGAGTGCCGCCATCGGAATGATCGCGACGATGTCGCCGAGCGCGAGCACGAGGATCAGCAGGAAGACCCCGGCGAGGAACGTCGAGATGCGCGTGCGCGCCCCCGAAGCCTTCACGTTGATCATGGTCTGCCCGATCATGGCGCACCCGCCCATGCCGCCGAACGCGCCCGACAGGATGTTGGCGGCGCCCTGGCCGAGAGCCTCGCGCGTCTTGCGCGAGTGGGTGTCGGTGATGTCGTCGACGAGCTTGGCGGTCATGAGCGATTCGAGCAGGCCCACGACCGCCATCGCGAGCGCGTACGGCGCGATGATGCGCAGTGTCTCGAGGGTGAGCGGCACGTCGGGCACGAACAGTTCGGGCAGGCTCGAGGGCAGCTCGCCCTGATCGCCGACCGTCGGCACCTGCCAGCCGAACGCCACGACCGCCGCCGTGAGCAGCACGATCGTGACGAGCGGGGCCGGGATCACCTTCGTCAGCCGCGGCAGCGCGACGAGGATGATGAGCCCCGCGGCGACGAGCGGCCAGACGAGCCACGGGATGCCGTCACCGAAGAGCTGCGGCATCTGCGCGAGGAAGATGAGGATCGCGAGCGCGTTGACGAAGCCCACCATCACCGACCGCGGGATGAACCGCATGAGCTTCGCGACGCCGAGCACCGCCAGCACGATCTGGATCACGCCCCCGAGAAGCACGGTGGCAATGAAGTAGTCCATGCCGTACTCGCGCACGACGGGCGCGATGACGAGCGCGATCGCCCCCGTCGCAGCCGTGATCATGGCCGGGCGGCCACCGAGGAAGGCGATCGCGACCGCCATGATGAACGATGAGAAGAGCCCGACCCGGGGGTCCACTCCGGCGATGATCGAGAACGCGATCGCCTCGGGGATGAGCGCGAGGGCGACGACGAGCCCAGCCAGCACCTCGCGGGTCAGCAGCCGAGGGCTGCGCAGAGCCTGCACGACGGTCGGTTCGATGCGATAGCGCGCGGCGCTGTCGCGGGCGGGGGTGACGGCGGTCACTCGGTGCCTTTCGGTCGGCGCCCGACGACGCGGGCGGGGTGATCGCGCGGGCGGGGTGATCGCGCAGCCCGCGCAGCGCCGGCTGTCCGACGCGGGAAGAATGAGGGGGCGGCGCAGAACAGCGCCGACGAGAATCTAACGTAACGTGAGGTTTGATGTCGAATCGCGATGAGGTCACCATGCGCATCGGAGAGGTGACCGAGCGCACCGAGCTGTCGTTCCGCACGCTTCGTCACTACGACGAGATCGGCCTCGTCACGCCGTCCGCGCGCACCGACGGCGGTTTCCGGCTGTACACGGAAGACGACGTGGCCCGCATCCTGCTCATCCGCCGCATGAAGCCGCTCGGCTACAGCCTCGACGAGATGCGCGAGTTGCTCGATGTCGTGGACGCCCTCGCCGCCACCCCCGCCGACGAGGAGCTGCGGGCCCGCCTCGAGACGATCCGGGCGGGCGCGACCGAGCGGCGCGAGAAGCTCACCCGGCAGGTCGCGATGGCCGACGAGTTCCTCGAGCAGCTCAGCGACATCTGATCGACGCGAGGCGGCGGAGCGGCCCCGGAGCTCAGGCGTAGGCCCGGTGCACGTGCCAACCGCCCTCGCCGCAGTAGACGTCGAACACGAACGTCTCGCCGTCGGGGTCGGTCGCCTGGAAGCGCCCTCCGTAGAGCCCCCGTCGCCGATCGTCGTCGGCGGCGAGAGACCAGACCGAGTCGCGGAGGCGGGTCGGGATGTCGCTCACGCTCCATCGCCTGCCCGCGTAGAACATCCGCGCCGGGACGTCGTTAACGAGCCAGAGGGTGACGTCGTGAGCGCTCGTCGTGTCGGTCATGACAACAGAGGATAGAACACTTATTCGATACTGACCAGGGGCATGATCCGAACACAGCTTCGCTCCGTACGCTGGACGCATGGATCTGCACAGCCTCTTCGGACTCTCCGACCGACGCGCCCTCGTGACCGGCGGGAGCTCCGGCATCGGCCGGGGAATCGCCGAGGCGCTGGCCGCCGCGGGGGCAGAGGTCACTGTCGCGGCCCGCGGTCGTGACCTGATCGACGAGACCGTCGATCAGATCCGCTCCGAGGGCGGGCTCGCGTCGGGGATCGTCGCAGACCTGTCTTCCCGTGCGGGCTGCCACGAGCTCGCCGATCAGGCCGGCGACATCGACATCCTCGTGAACTCGGCGGGCATCAACATCCGCCCTCCCCTCCTCGAACTCGACGAGCCCGCCTGGGATGCCACGATGGCGGTCAACCTCGACGCGCCCTTCATCCTGGGCCAGCGATTCGCCCCCGGGATGATCGAGCGGGGGTACGGCCGCATCATCTCCATCAGCTCGCAGCAGGCGAGCCGCGCGTTCGCATCGAGCGGTGCCTACGGCGCGTCGAAGGCCGCCCTCGAGGGCCTCGCCCGCTCGCAGGCGGAGGCGTGGTCGGCATCCGGGGTGACCTCGAACGTGCTGGTCCCGGGCTTCGTCCTCACTCGCCTCAACGAGCGCCTCGCGAGCAACCCCGACGTCGTCGACGCGCTGGCCGCTCGCACCTTCGTCGGGCGCAACGGCGTGCCGGACGACTTCGCCGCCGCGGCGATCTTCCTCGCCGGCCCGGGCTCGGCCTATGTGACCGGCCAGTCGATCGCCGTGGACGGCGGCTTCTCGGTCCACTGAGGCTCACCTTCCTTCGCCCATACCAGGTGAGCGCTCCCACGGGAAGGGCTCCCCTTCGGCCGGATGCTCGGACAGACTGAGCCGCTAGGTCGATCAACACGGGGAGTCGTCATGGCAGTGCAGGGTGAGACATCGTCGGCATCGGCAGTCCTCGACGCTCTGTGGGCGTATGAGGCCGCGGAGGGCGCCATCCGGCTGCGCCTGCGCGACTCGATGCTCGTGTGCGAGAACGACCTGATCGCGCTCGAGAAGCTCATCGAGGCGCAGGACCGCGACATCGCGCTGACCCCGTCGAACATCACCCAGGAGCTCGGGATCTCGTCCGCGAGCACGACCGCGATGCTCGATCGCCTCGAGCGTTCCGGGTATCTGCGGCGGCAGCCGCATCCCTCCGACCGCCGCAAGGTCTTCGTGACGCTCGGTGACCGCCCGGTCGAGAGCCTGCGCCAGTCGGGTACGGACGTGCAGCACCGCGTCGAGGACGTCATCGCCGACATGCCCGCCGGCTCCGCCGCGGTGCTCGTCGACTTCCTCTCGCGCATGCGGATCGCCGCCGAAGCCGCCTGACGCCCCGCGCGCGTCGGCCGCGTGCCGCCGCGTGCCGCCGCGTGCCGCGATGCAAGGCATCCGATCCGACACCCCGGTGCGGATGCCGCTGCCCCGGCGAGTCGCCCACGATCCCTTGCAACCGCGCACCGGAACGCCCAGGCTCAGGTCGCGGCGACCGGCACGCCCGTCGTCCGACGCCCGGCCGGGGCCCAGCCGAAGAGGAGAAGCGCCGCGGCGAAACTGAGCGGCCCGATCAGGTGGAAGACCTGCGACAGCGCCGAGACGTCACCGCCCGAGGTGGCGAAGGTGTCGGCGATCGACATCCCGATCGAGAATCCGGCGAACAGTCGCAGGAACAGCGCGGCCCCGATGATCGAGAGGTACAGGATGCCGAGTCGGCGGGGCGTCAGCCACGCCCCTCGCCTCATCAGCGCGACGACTGTCACACCGGCTGCCGCCACCAGCCACACCCCGCCCCACACGGCCACGGACTGTGCAGCGAGAGCCGGGTCGAAACCGTCGGCCGCGACCATCTCGGCGTAAATGGCGCTCAGCTCGTAGCCGGGCACCTTGGCGAGCGGGTTCCACACCAGCAGATCGAGCACGCCGAGCACGAGCAACACCGTGATCGACACGAGCCCCGCGATCGCGACCGGCCGCCGCCGGGTGAGCGATGCGGACCGGTCCTGCAGGACGAGCGGCATCGATCGCCAGGCACCGGCCAGCCCGATCGCGGCACCGCCGACGGTGAGGCCGACGCCCGCCGCGCTCACCCCCGCGGCCACAGGGCGCACTGCGGCGAACGCGAGCACGGGGATCCCGAGCGCGGTGACGGCGAACGCGACCCTCACGACCGCCGACCGCGACAGCGCGGCCGCGCCGATGAAGAGGGCGATGGCGAGCAGCACTCCCCCGAACAGGAGCACGCTGAGCGCGGAACGGCAGCCGGCGAGCGCGATCTCGACCACAGTCGGTATGGGGACTGCCGGTGAGTTGAGATCCCCGGTCAGCCACAGCGCGGCTGACGTCGCACCGATCGCGGCGAGCAGCGTGACACCCCGCCGGCTCAGCCTGCGCGAAGCCGCGCCTCGGGGCTCGCCGGTCAGCACCGGGGAGTCACGATCCGCGGTGAGGGCGACCGCGATCGCGCCGCGCACCACGTCGCCCCGGCGCACCCCGGCTTCGTGGGCCCCCGCGACATCCGCCCGCCACTGCTCGAGATGACGTGCCCGCGACGCGGCCGGCATCGTCCGACTCACCACCCGGAGAACGAGGTCGAGGTTCACGCGATCACTCCCCTCGCGTCGCCCCGGCCATGCCCGGGCTCGGGCTCCTGCCGACGCGCGCGGCGACGCTGCATCCGCACCTCGTGAGCGTCGACTGCGGCGCGGGCTGCGACGAGGCCGTCAGGCGTCAGGCGGTAGAGCCGCCGCCGGGGTCCGCTGCGGTTCGGGTCGACCTCCCACTCGGAGGTCACCCACTCCATCGACTCGAGGCGCTCGAGGATCGGGTACACGCTGCCCGCGGGCCGGCCGGTGCGGTTGACGATGCGCAGCCCCCACACCGGTTCGGACTCGCTGACCAGGGCCTCGAGCACATCGACGGTCGCCGGGGTGATGCGTGTGAGCGGCTGCATGACCGCATGCTATCTCTATATACCTAGAGATAGGCCCTGCGTGTCAGCCAGCCGCCCGCGCCGCGATGCAAGGCATCCGATCCGACACCCCGACCCGGATGCCGCATCCCCGGCGCGTCGCACACGATCCCTTGCATCCGCGCACCCGCGCATCCGCGCACCCGCGCGCCGACCAGAGCTCAGCGCCGCCCGCCGAGCACGCGGGCGATCTCGCGGCGGCTCGACACCCCCAGGCGTCGCATGATGTTGGCGACGTGGTAGTCGACGGTCCGCTTCGAGAGGTGCAGCAGGCCCGCGATCTCGCCGCTCGTGTAGCCCTGTCCGACGGCGTCGGCGACCTTCCGCTGCTGCTCGGTCAGTCGCGCCGTCGGGTCGCCGCCGCGCGATCCGCGCTGCATCTCCGTCGTCGTCGCGGCGACCGCCTCGTCGTACCGCCGCGCCAGCCCGCCCGCGCCGAGCTCCTGCAGCTCGGCACTGGCGTCTTCGTAGACGACGAGCGCGCGCCGCGGATCCGGCCGGCCGTGCGCACCGAAGAGGCTGTAGTGGATGCCGGCGACGACGCGCACCCAGGCCCGCCCGAGCGGGTCGTGGTCGAGGGTCAGCAGCGCGAGGGCCCGGTCGACCGCGTTCGTCGCCTCGGCGTACCGTTCGTCGTGTTCGGCCAGGATCGACACGAAGGCCCAGGCGTACGCGCTCTGGTCGGCTCCGGGCTGCGCCGTCCAGAGGGCCACACCGCGCCGCACCTCGTCGACCCGACCGAGGTGCCACGAGGCGAGCAGGTTCAGCATCCGCCATTCATCGACACGGTACGGATGCCGGTACCCGGGCTCGGCGGCATCCTCGAGCGCCCGCCGTAGCGCCGGCCAGTCGCTGAGCGAGATCGCCATCATGATGCGGGCGTGCGTGATCACCAGCTGCGCGAGGAACGACGGAGTGTCGCGGCACAGCAGAGCGGCTCGATCGAGAACGGGCCGGCTCGCGTCCATGTCGCCGCGGAGGGCGAGGAAGAGCCCGTGCACCGCGAGCGCCTGGGGCTCGAGCCAGTCGTGCTCGATCGACCCGGTCGGCGGAGCCGTCGCGCGCACGGCCTCGGCCGCCTCACGCCACCGCCCCTGACGGACGCGCACGAACGCGAGCTCGACCTCGGCGTGCAGGCGCACCCCGGGCCGCCAGGCGGGTGCGAGTCGCGCCCCGCGCGCGAGGTTGAGCGCGGCCTCCCCCAGCCGGCCCGACAGGTGCTCGACGCTGCCGAGGCTCACGAGGGCGAGCGCATGCGCGGGCGACAGGCTGTTGCGCATGCGCAGCGGCGCCAGGGTGTCGGTGAGGGCGCGCCGCGCGGCATCCCCCGCTACGGTGTGCTGCTCGACCATCGCGTCGAGACCGAGCAGGTCGAAGGCCACGTGTTCCGGGGCCGCGACCCGGCCCTCGACAGCGGATGCCGCGGCCATGACCGCCCGGGCAGCGTCGATGCACCGCCGCGCGGGCACCCACGACGCCGATGCGACGCAGCCGGTCGCGACGTAGGACAGCAGCAGCGGCAGCAGCATCCCCTCGGCCTCGAGCGGATCGGCGGGGACGGGCGCCGGCACCGACGCGAGCGGCACCTCGGCGAGCGCGACGATGCGGGCCACCGCGCTGTCGAGGTCGCCGTCGCCGATCTGCAGCAGCGCGAGCACGCCCTCGCGCAGCACTCCGTCGGGCAGGGCGGCCACGTCGTCCCGGTGGGCGGCGAGCAGGTCGGCGCGGTAGCCGCGCATCCCGATCGAGCAGGCCAACGTCAGGCCGTCGGGGTCCCCGGCGGCATGTGCGGTGAGTGCGGCGCGGACCGCGGTCTCGGTCTCCCGGCGTCGCCACGCGGAGCGGGCCTCGTCGAGAAGCGGGTGTCGTGGCATCCGCCGCCCTTCTGTCGGCGTTCAGTCTGCCAGGTGCGGCGGGCTTCCTTCACCGGAGGGCACCGGGCGATCGAGCTCGGCGAGGGTCGCTTCGTGCTGCGCGATCGCGGCGGCCATCCGCCCGTGCTCGTTGGGCCCGAGGTGGCTGAGGGGCGAGTGGTAGATGCGCGACGCGTCGTCGGCGGGACACCCGAGCAGAGCGGCCAGCCGTTCGACGATCTCGGCGTCCGATTCGGCATCGGCGACGACCTCGGCGATCGCCACGAGCGAGGGGCGCGCCGCCCGCGCCGCCCGGGCAGCGGCGATGCGCTCGGTCAGCATGCGGCGCGTCGCCGCGCGCCCTCGCCGGGAGTCGCGCCGCGGTGTGCGGGCCCGCCCGAGCTCGATCCGTTCGCGAGTGAGCTCGACTTCGAGGGGGCCGGAATTCAGCCCGAGCCCCGGGGAGTGCGCGTGCAGCCAGACCGTCCCCGGCTCGAGCTCGTGCCAGATGTCCCTCGACAAGCCCACCGCGACCCGCGCGTAGTCGCCGGGCTCGAGGGGCACGGCGGCCGGGGTGCCGGACAACATGTAGCCGAAGCTGTAGCTCTCGTCGCGTGCGCGGGTGAAGGCGCCCATCGTCTGGAAGTCGTCGCCGGTCGGCATCCACCGCTCCGTGCCCGTGTTGACGATGTCGACGGCGAAGTCGGTCGCCGTCTCGTCGGCGGCGACGATGCTCGGCCACCGCATGACGAGCCCCGCGCGCCGCTCGGCCGGGCTCGGCCGCAGGGGAATCGGTTCGTCGTGCAGATGCAGCCCGCGCTCCGGCGTCGCGGGATATCCCTGCCCGGCGAACCACATCCCCTCGCGCGCGGGGTCGGGCGCCCCGACGAAGGCGGCGCCGTCTGCCTGCCGCAGCACCCGCCAGCCGTCGGCGGGCACATCGGCGGTGTCGGTATACGGGTCGAGCTGCAGGCCGAGCGATGACAGCAGCTGCTCGAGCGCGACTCCCGCCTCGGCGAGCGCCGCGGGGTCGACCGGCGAGGAACCGAGCTGGGGCAGATCATCCGTGGGGTTCATCCCGCCATGTTGGCAGGCGGGATGCCGCCATGCCCACCCCGGCGGGCGAACGGGCGAAGGGCCGGGGACGCCACTCCCCGGCCCTTCGCTCGTGTCGCGCGGCGCGCTGGTCAGACCGTCAGGCGAGTCCTCGGCGGTGGCGACGGACGCCGGCGACCGCGAGCGCCAGTCCGAGCAGCAGCACCAGAGCGCCGGCTCCGGCGAAGCTCGCGAGTCCGCCGGCATCCTGTCCCGTCGACGCGAGCGGCGGGTTCGCCGACGAGGTCGCGCCGGGAGTGACGACCGTCACCTGCGCCGTCAGTTCGCCATCGGGAACGACGAGCGCGACGGTGTGGGTTCCGGCCTCGGCGTAAGCCGGCACCGTGAACACTCCGGATGCGGTTCCGTCGGCACCCACCGTGAGGGTGCCCAGTCGTACCGGGGTCGACCGGAACTCGACCGCGAACACGGTCCCCGGCGCCGCACCCGAGACGCTCACCGGCAGCTGACCGCCCGGCGCGACCTGGCTCACCCCGACGCGCAGCACCTCGGCGCCGGTCAGCGAACCGCTGGGCTCCGAGCCCGGTCCGCCGGCGCCGGGGCCGCCCGCGCCCGGCCCACCGGTACCCGGCTCGCCCGTGCCCGGGCCGCCGGCGCCCGGATCGACCGCCTTGGCCGGGATTTCGGCCGTCACGACGTCCGAGACGTTGCCGGCGACGTCGGTCGCGCGCACCCGCACCGTCGTGGCGGAGTCGCCGACGGCGACAGCGCCGCTCGCCGCCGTCCACGTCCCGTCGCCGAGGCGGTACTCGACGAGCGCGATACCGGAATGGGCGTCGGTGCCGCTCGGGGCGATGGTGCGGGCACGATCGTCCCACCCGGTGCTCGCCTCCGGCAAGGCGGCGTCGCGCCGCACTTCGACGGCGACCTCGTCTGACGCATTGCCGGCGGCATCCGTCGCGCGGAACCGCACCGTCGTCGCACCGTCCGCGTCCACGACCACGGGAGCCGTGTACGCACCCCAGTCGCCGTCGCCGACCCGCACCTCGATCACCGGGGCCGCATCGCGGTCGTCGATGGCGGTCGCCGACACGCTCGGCGACGCGACGTACCAGCCGCTGGCCGGTGCCGCCGGAGCGACGGCCGCGGTCACGACCGGAGCCTGCGTGTCGGGGACGACCGTCTCGGGCTGCTCCCACACCTGCCACTCCTTGATGCCGACGCTGCCCTTGCCCTGCTCGGTTCCGACCGGGGTGAGGTTCAGCCGCAGGCGCGTCGTGGTGACGGGGTCGAACTCGACGGTGTTGAAGGCGTCGGTCGCCGTGCCGTACGCGCCGGTGGCCGTCACGGGTACCCAGGCCTCGGTCTCGGCATCCCAGTACTCCGCTTGCCAGTCCTCGGGCACCTCGATGCCGAGTCCCTGCGCGTCGAGGTTCGAGACGAAGTACACCCCGACCGAGCCGACCCGCACCTCCTCGGACCAGTCGTACTGCACCCACTGCGGTCCCACCTGCGGCCAGACACCCCAGACATTCGCGTTGTCGCTCGGGGTGACATCGCCCGACGACGTCGGCTGCACGTCGTCGTTCAGCCCGGCGACCGTGTTCCACGCCGCCGTTCCGGATGCCGAGGGCGTAGCCAGCAGCGCCAGGTTGCGCCGCTGGGTGCCGTCGGCCTCGGGCACGAAACGCTCGATCGTCTCCGAGATGTTGCCCGCGGCATCCGTCGCCCGCAGCTCGACGCGCGTCTCGTCGAGACCGACCAGCAGACTGCGGGTCAGCGGCGCCCAGTCCTCCTCGTCGCCGAGGCGGTACTCGATCGAGGCGACGCCCGAGCCGGCATCGGTCGCACTCGCCTTCACGGTGCGCGACACGGCGTCGGCGACCGCCTCGAGGGCGGGAGCGGTCGTATCGATGCGCACGGGCTGGGATGCGTCCTCGGAGGTGTTGCCCGCCGCATCCGTCGCCCGCGCCTGCACCGTGTGGTCGCCCTCCGCCGAGACCGTCACGGGCTCGGTGTAGGTCGCCCACGCGCCCTCGTCGACGCGCACCTCGATGCGCGGCGCCGAGTCGCGGTCGTCGGTCGCCCCGACGGTGACGGTGACGTCCTCCCGGTGCCACCCCGATGCGGGCGCAGCGGGTGCGACCTCGAAGGTGACGCTCGGCGCCGTCGTGTCGGCGGCGCCTTCGCCCACGGTCACCGCCGCCGAAGCTGCCGTGGTGCCGGGCAGGTCGGTCTGCACCGTGCCGCCGACGGTGAACTGACCGGGCTCGGCATACGACGCCGCGTCCACCGCGTCCCACGTGACCGGCAGGTCTTCGCGCGATCCGTCGTTGTAGAGCACGCCCACTGTCGCCGGGAGGGCCGGAGCGACCCCCGGCAGCGTCCGCACGGCCACCGGGTCGACCAGGTTGATCTGCCCGGGCGGGGTGGCTCGTACCCACACCGTCGCCTTCGCCGCGACGGGCGAACCCGGGACGATGCCCGACAGCGCGAAGCTGCCTTCGCCGGCGACCTGCGCGTCGGTGACGGCGGGCCACGCGACGGAGAGGTCTGCCGCGCTGCCGTCGCCGAAGGTCGCGCTCACCGTCTCGGGAAGCTGCGGCAGCGTGCCCACCGTCGTGCGGATGTCGATCGGCTCGATGGCCACCGGCGCGTCGGCGAAGACGGCCAGCTCGCTGACGGCGACCGCTGCTCGCGCCGAGCCCGTGCCCGCTGCCTCGAGCACGACCCGCAGGCGCGTCGTGGTCACGGCGTCGAAGGTGACGGCGTTCGAGGCGTCCCGGGCGATCCCGTACTCCGAGGTTCCGGTGACGTCGGCCCACGCCGACCCGGTCCAGTACTGCGCCTTCCAGGCCCGGGGGACGTTGACGCCGCTCGTCGAACCGGCATCCGCCTGGTCGCGCCAGAAGCTGATCTCCGCTCCCGCGATGCGCTGCGGCGTCGACCATTCGTACTGCAGCCAGCGCGTGGCGGGGTGGTTGCCCGACCAGGTTCCCCAGATGTCGCTCTGGGCCCCGCCGGTGAAGAGCACCTTGCCGTCATTGACAGCGCGCACGTTGTTCCACGACGCGGTGTACTCGGCGGTGGGCACCGCGGCGGGTGCGATGTTCACGCCGGCGCCGGCGGGCGCTCCCTGCACGGCGACGTCGGCGAAGGACGTCTTCTCGCCGTCGGACGCGGTCAGGCGCAGCACGTACGCACCCTCGGTCGAGAACCGGGCCGTCGTGGTGGCGGCGGTCGCGTCGTCGAAGAGCACGGTGGCTCCCTCCGGCGCGCTCTCGACGGTCCACTGCGCGGTGAGGTCACCGCCGGGCAGGCCGTCGTCCTTGACGGTTCCGATCAGGGCCGCAGCCCCGCCCGCCGAAGCCTGCCGATTCTCCCAGGCCGTCACGAGGGGCGCCTGGTTCGTCGACTCGGGCGCCGGAAGACCCGTGCGGAAGACCTGCAGCTCCTTCACGCCGGTCTTCGCGCCGGCGGCGTGGGCGACGGTCAGTCGCACCGCGTCGCCGGTGACCTCGGGGAACTGGATGCGGTTGTAGTTGGCTCGCGGGTACGCGGGCGTCCGCGCCTGCGACGGGATCATCGTCCACTCGCCGTTCCGCCGCACCTCGAGGGTGTACACCGAGGGCTCAGCGTATCCGGGCACGGTGGCCGACGACGAGCTGTCGTAGAAGTACACGCGGGCGTCGTCGAACGTCTGCTCACCGTCGAGCTCGACCGTCAGGGCGTCGATCGGGTTCGGAGAGCCCGCCGTGCCCCAGAAGGGCTCGTTGATCGTGGTGCCGTTGACCGCGCCGGCGGGTTCGCGACCCGGTGCCGAGAACGTCGCCGACGCGGATGCCGCCAGGTTGGGACTGCCCGTGCTGGCGGTCTGGATGTCGGCGCCGGCCTTGGCGAAGAGGTCGACCACGCGCGCGTCGTCGGCGAAGCGCACCTCCTGCGGCGTCTGCACGGCGGAGGAGGTCGCCGTCACGACCGATGCATCGCCGTCGACGATCTCGACCGAGCCGGTGGCGGGGTCGTAGACGACGTGGGCGAGGTCGTCGACCGTGAAGGCCAGCTCGCCGTCGAGGAACACCGAGTACCCCTCGGGCACGCTGTCGCCGTAGTGCCGCTCGCCGCCCGGCTGATCCCACGTCACGGTGAGGTCGCGGTCTCGGTAGCGGATGTTGTTGGCCGTGAAGTGGTCCCAGCCGATCGCGATCGGGTCGAGCTCGATCTTGGCGTCGCTGCGGGTGCGCACGCCCATCGCGTCCTCGATCATCGTGAAGTTCGTCGCCCCGAGGATCGTGTGGTGGATCCACGAGCGGTAGTCGATCGTCTGCGGATCGGCCGATCCGTTGGCCCAGAACTCGTTCTGGTCGGGCAGGCGGTTGTCGCCGCCGTTCTGGTAGTGCGCCCAGGCGTTCCAGTACAGGAGCTTCTTGTACCACTCGGCGTCGATCGCGTCGGTGGGGTACTCGCGCAGCACGGTGCTCAGCATCCGGAACATCACGGTCGAGTTGATGACCGAGAAGTTGTTGCTGCCCTGACCGCCGGTCGCCGCGTAAGCGGCCTGGTCGGCCTGGTTCGCGGTGTAGAAGGGGAAGATCGGGTACTGCTCGTCGTCGGCGAAGAGCCGCAGCGCCTCGACGTAGTCGTCGTCGTAGTCGCTGTCACCGGGCTTCGGAACGAGGCCGACGGTGAACGGGTAGTAGTTGTTGATCTCCTTCCAGGGCACGTGCTCGCCGTCGCTGGCCATCGCGTGCTCGAGGAGCTTGCGCTCGGGGTTCCAGAGCACGTCCATGACCTGGGTCTTGATGTTCTGAGCGAAGGCCTCCATCTCATCGGCCTTGGCGGTGTCGCCGGCGACACGGTACGCCTCGGCTGCGGCGAGCGCGTTCGAGTACAGGTAGGCGTTCTCGGCGCGGTCCTGGTAGCCGCCCTTCCAGTGGAACGACACCGCGTCGGCGTCGTTTCCGGTCATCGCGCCCCAGTTGTACTCGATGAGCCCGTTGCCGTTGTTGTCGTAGGCGTCGACGAGGCCCTTCACGTCGTACTCGGCGTACTCGGCGAGGTTCTGCGCGATCGCGGTCGGGCCGCCGTGAAGCTCATAGGCACGCCAGGCCGCCTCGGAGATGTACTGCGTGTAGCTGTTCGACCAGTTGGCCGGGTCGCCGGGATTGTCGACGAACTTGTAGCTCTTGCTCGTCTCGCCCGCCGACACCCACGGCCCGTACGAGTAGATCGGGTCGCGGAAGTACTTGAGGTCGTCGATGAACATGCCCGTGGTGAGCACGATCGAGTTGTTGTACCCGAGCACGCCCTCCATTGCCGTGGGGAACTGGTAGGTGTTGCCCGGCATGTCGGCGTCGAGGAAGTTGTAACGCATCAGCCACCAGCGGTAGTAGAGCGTCTTGTCGATGTTGTCTTCGGGGGTGTCGAGGTACGGCACGTTGTCGGCCCACCACCGGTTGTAGGCGGTGACGTGCGCCGTGTACGCCTCACCGGGCGTCTGTGCGCGCAGCGCGTCGTAGTCGGTGCGCGAGGTGGCGATCTCGTCGGTGACGAGCGCCAGCTGCACCTTCGTCGAGACCGATCCCCCGGGCGCGACGCTGAGCGTCCGACTCAGCTTCTCGCCCGCGGGGACGAAGCCGTCACCCGAGAGGCGCGGCGTGAGCTTGGTCAGGTCGTTGAGCGCGGCGACGTGGCCGGTGAGCTCGTCGCCCTCGGCCGTCGTGGCGTACGGCGACGAGACGACCAGCTCGATGTCGACGGCACCTCCGGTGGCGCGGACGTCGAGGTTCGTCACGAGGACGTTCGCATCGGTGATGAACTTCGTCTGCACGACCTCGATGCCGGCGGCGGCGTTGCGGTGCACGCTGCGCCAGTAACTCGGGGTCTGCTTCCGCTGCGCGGTGTCTTCGGTCAGGGGGATGTCGGCGCCGCCGACCCGCGCGGTGATCGTGTAGCCGCCGCGGCCGTCGATCGACTCCCAGTAGGCCAGCTGCCCGCCGAAGCCGAGCACGGACGGGTCGTGCTCCTTCATGAAGGCGGCGCGGCCGCGGGTGAAGAGCCACTGGTTGTTGTCGCCGAAGCTGCCCGCGGTCCCGGTTCGGGCGAGCATCTCGTCCATCCAGAAGTCGTTGTCGGGGCTGCTGCCGGCGCCGGCCGCGACGTCGCCCTCGAAGATGCGCAGCAGCTGGTTGCCCGGCGTATAGGTCACACCGGTGTCGGGTACGGGGTCGGGGCTCCCGGTGAAGGTCGGGTAGCCGATGTCGGTGTTGGCGGCGTGCGCCGGGGCGACCGCGAAGGTCGCCGCGAGCACGGCCGAGACCGCCGCTGTGGCGATCGCGGTTCGCCCGATGCGACGCGAGGTCGTCGGAGTGCAGTCCACGGTGTCTGTTCCTCTCGGCGCCGCTCACCGATGAGCGACGCGTGCATGGCAGGCACGCTACCGAGGGCCCGAGATTCTCCGCAATCCTTTTCGGGCTTTTCGCTCTCGACCGAAAACCGGGAGCCTGTGCCGGTCAGCGGTGCGCGATCGTCGATCCGCGGATGACGAGGCGCACGGGCAGCTGGTGCGTCCCCGACTCGACACTCACGCCGTCGATGGCCTCGAACAGACGCTGCGCCGCCTGGCGACCCAGCTGCTGCAGGTTCGCGTCGATGCTCGTGAGGGGCGGGCGGGCGTTCGCGGCGACGATCTCCCAGTTGTCGTATCCGATCACGGCGAGATCGCCGGGCACGTCGCGACCGAAATCGCGCGCGGTGTCGAGCACGCCGCGGGCGATCTGGTCGGAGCCGCAGAAGACGGCGTCGATGTCGGGATGCCGCTCCAGCAGCATCGCGGCGGCATCCCGGCCCCAGTGCTCGGTCCACGCCGCGAAGAGCGGCTCGCCGACGAAGTCGAGGCCGGCGTCGGCGAGCGCCGCCCGGGCACCCGCGACGCGGTCTTGCGCGGCGGCGTAGGTCGGGTCGCCCGAGATGTGGGCGATGCGGGTGCGGCCGCACGAGAGCAGATGCTCGATCGCGAGGCGTCCGCCCGCGTGATTGTCGGGCGTGAGCGAGACATCGCGGGGGTCGTCCGACGGCGAGTAGGCGTAGACCACGGGCACCGGCAGCTCCTGGCCGAGCGATGGCCGAGGATCGGTCTGACGCCCCACGACGATGATGCCGTCGACGCGCCGGCTGAGGAGGGCGCGCAGGTGGTGCTGCTCGCGGATGGCGTCGCCGCGGGCGTCGCAGAGGAAGACGTTCACCTGGCCCGCGCCGAAGGCGTCTTCGGCGCCCATGAGGATCGGCAGCACGAAACGGCCCTCGAGGTCGCTCGTGAGCAGTCCGACGGTGCCGGTTCGGCCCGCCAGGAGGCCGCGGGCCATCGCGTTCGGCGTGAAGGTGAGCTCCTCCGCGGCGGCCATCACGCGGCGGCGCGTGCTGGGCGCCACGTCGCCGCGGCCGTTCAGGGCTTTGGATGCCGTCGCGATCGACACCCCCGCGCGCTGGGCGACGTCGCTGAGGGTGGCGGCGCGGGCCGGGTCGGTCGAGGGCATCCTGATCCGTTTCTCCATCGTTATCCGAGGGCGTCTTGACGACGACCTAGACACACGTTACCTTCCCGAAAGGGATTTCGGTTGTTTCGAATCCCTCCCACACCGGCGGTGCCCGCCCGAACGGCGCAGCCGCTCAATGAAGAGCAAGAGGAGACTGCAATGACCCCATTCCGGCGCCGCCCGGCGTTCCGGGCCGCGACCGCCGCGCTCGTCGCCGGCGTCCTCGTCGGCGGCCTCGCCGCGTGTTCGAACAGCGGCGGCGGCGACACCGCTGCCCCGGCCGACATCCCCGCCGCGGGAACCGACGACGGCACGACGCTGACCCTGTGGACGCGCGCACCGCTCGAGCGTCAGGCGAAGCTGCTCGTCGAGGCGTACAACGCCAGCCACGAGAACCAGGTCGAGCTGACCGTCGTCCCCAACGACGACTACGTCGCCAAGGTCGGGGCCGCCGCCGGCTCGGGAGGGCTCCCCGACCTGTTCGCCGCCGACATCGTCTACGTGCCGAACTGGGTAGAGCAGGGCCTCTTCCAGGACATCTCCGCGCAGATCGACGGCCTCGACTACAAGGACGACATCAACGCCGGGCACCTCTCCGCCGGAACGGTCGACGGCAAGGAGCACGTGCTGCCGTTCGTGCTCGACCTGTCGATGCTCATGTGGAACAAAGAGCTCTTCGCCGAGGCCGGCCTGGACCCCGACAAGGCCCCCGCGACGCTGTCGGAGTTCGCCGACGCGGCCACGGCCGTGCAGAACTTGAACAAGCCGGGCGTCTCGGGCACCTCGACGGGCCTGAACTGCGGTGGATGCCTCGTCTTCACGTGGTTCCCCTCGGTGTGGGCATCGGGAGAGCAGGTCCTGAGCGAAGACGGCACCGAGTCGCTTCTCGCGGGTGACGCCGCGCAGGAGGTCTACAAGACCTGGAAGGGCCTCGAGGATGCGGGCGCTGTCGCCCCCGGCTCGGCCGACGAGACCGGCGCCACGTGGGTCGCAGGCTTCCAGGAGGGAAAGGTCGGCGTCATGCCGTTCCCGGCCACCCTGCTGTCGGGTCTCGACTTCGAGGCCGGCGTCGCCGGCATCCCGGGTGTCGACGGCGGCGCCTCGACGTTCGTCGGCGGTGACGGCATCGGCATCTCGAAGGACTCGAAGCAGTCGGCGCAGGCATGGAACTTCCTGTCATGGCTGATGTCGGAGGACGCTCAGGTCGAGGTTCTCGCGAAGGACGGCAACGCCGTCTCGCGCGGTGACCTCGCCGAGAACAGCTACGCCGCGGCCGACCCGCGTCAGGTGACCATCAACCAGGTCGCCGCCGAGGGTCAGACGCCCGTCGCCCTCAACTTCCAGCAGGCGTTCAACGCTCCGGGCAGCCCCTGGCTCACGCTCGTGCGCAACGCGGTGCTCGAAGGCACGTCGACGGTCGACGCCGACAACGACGAGATCACGGCGATCCTCGGTCAGTGATACCCCCGGGGGCGCCGTCGCACCGGCGGCGCCCCCACCCTCCGAAAGGAATGTCGTGGCACTCTCCGTCACTTCCACGCGGCGCCCGCGCTACCGGCGCACGGCGCTGGGCGGGCCGCTGCAGGGCTGGCTGTACGCCGCCCCGACGGCACTGTTCGTCATCGCGCTCTTCCTCATCCCCCTCGTGCTGGTACTGCAGATGTCCGGCTCGGACTGGCCGCTGCTGCGCGGCAACATGGGGCCGAACTTCCCGACGAACTTCGCCGAGGCGCTCGACCACCGGCTGTTCTGGGACTCGGTGCGGTTCACCCTGATCTACACCGCGATCACGACGGTGCTGCTGATCGGCCTGGGGCTCGGGCTCGCCCTGCTCGTGCAGGAGTCGACCGCCTGGAAGGGCTTCCTCCGCACGGCGTTCCTGCTGCCGAGCGCCCTGGGTCTCGCCTCGGCATCCCTCCTCTTCTATGTGCTGTACTCCCCCATCGCCGGCCCGTTCGCGGGGCTGATGGAGTCGTGGGGAATCACGTTCCTGGGCACGCCCGAGGGCGCCCTGTGGTCGACGGTGTTCCTCATCGTCTGGCGGTATGCGGGCTTCTACATGCTGCTGCTGCTCGTGGGCCTGCAGGGCATCCCCGAGGACGTCTACGAGGCCGCCCGCATCGACGGCGCCTCGCGCTGGCAGATCTTCCGCGACATCACCGTGCCGCTGCTGCGGCCGACCTTCGCGCTGACGACCGTCATGTGCGTCACCGGCTCGCTGCTGGCGTTCGACCAGTTCTACATCCTGACCAAGGGCGGACCCGACAACAGCACGATGACCGTCGTGCAGCTCATCTACAACATCGCGTTCCAGGGGCAGAACAACCTCGGCGTCGCCGCGGCGCTGTCGGTCATCATCCTGCTCGCCCTGGTCGTCATCAACGTCGTGCAGCTGCGCGCGTTCCGTCGCCCCGAGGAGGCCTGACATGGCTCTGACCGACGCTCCGGCCGGCTCCGTCCCGCCCGCCGCTCCCGACACCACGCGCACGATCGTCATCCCGAAGTCCCGGCCGCGCACGCGACGCCGCCCCACGGGGCGCCTGCTGTGGGGCATCCCGTCGACCGTGTTCACGGGGGCGCTGGCGATCATCTTCCTGTACCCGCTCGTGTGGACCGGAGTAGCTTCGGTGAGCCCGCAGGCCGGCACGAGCCAGTCCGACGGCTGGGGGTTCGGCAACTACGTCACCCTCGCCAACTTCCAGTCGGGCATCTGGGTCTACCTCGGCAACTCGCTCTTCGTCTCGCTGCTGACCGTCACGCTGACGCTGCTGACCTCGTTCCTCGGCGGGTACGCGTTCGCGCGCTTCCACTTCCCCGGCAAGAACATGCTGTTCCTGCTCGTGCTGGCGATCCTCATGGTGCCGTACGCGACGCTGCTCATTCCGCTGTACGTCATCCTGAACGCCGTCGGCCTGCAGAACTCGCTCGTCGGGGTCGCGCTGGTGCTGACGATGTTCCAGCTGCCGTTCTCGATGTTCATGATGCGCATCTCGTTCGAGTCGGTGCCGCGCGAGCTCGACGAGGCCGCGCTGGTCGACGGATGCACGAGCCTCACCGCCCTGTGGCGCGTGCTGCTTCCCGCCGTCAAGCCCGGCCTCATCACGGTGGGTCTGTTCGCGTTCCTCACCGCGTGGAACGACTTCATCGCGCCGCTCATCCTCATCAACGACACCTCGCGCATCACGCTGCCCCTCGCGGTGGCGAACCTGCGCGGCCAGACGATGGGCGTCATCGACTACGGCGTCACCGAAGCCGGTGTCGTCGTGCTCGCACTGCCGTGCATCGTGCTCTTCCTGATCCTTCAACGCCACTACGTGCGCGGCTTCATGTCGGGCGCATTCAAGGGATGACCATGTCGACTACCTTCCCCGCACGCTCCATCGGCTCCGCGGCATCCGCCGTCGCCGCTGCTCCCGTCGTGCCCGCTCATTCGCGGCTGCGTCCGCTCGGCTTGCACGAGGTGCGCATCACCGGAGGCTTCTGGGGCGAGCGCCAGCGCATCAATGCCGCTCACACCCTCGGCCACGTGCTCGGTCGCCTCGAGTCGGAGGGCTGGCTGCCCAACTTCGATCGCGCCGCCGCCGGAACTCTGCCCGCCGGACGCCGCGGGCGCGAGTTCTCCGACTCGGAGGTCTACAAGTACCTCGAGGCCGCCGCCTGGGAGATCGGCCGCAGCGACGACGCCGAGCTCGAGGCGACGCTGCGCTCGGTCGTCGCCCGGGTCGCCGCCGCTCAGGAGCCCGACGGCTACCTCAACACCCGGTTCGGCCGCCCGGGCCAGCAGCCGCGCTGGTCCGACCTCGAGTGGGGGCACGAGCTGTACTGCCTCGGCCACCTGTTCCAGGCGGCCGTCGCCCGCGAGCGCACGCGCCCGGGAGCGGATGACGGTCTGCTCGGCATCGCGCGACGTGCCGCCGACCTCGTGTGCGAGGTCTTCGGACCGACCGGCATCCCGGCCTTCTGCGGGCATCCCGAGGTCGAGACCGCGCTGGCCGAGCTCGCCCGCGTGACCGGTGACGAGCGCTACCGCGCACAGGCGGAGCTGTTCGTCGAGCGCCGCGGACACGAGACGCTCCGCGACATCGAGTTCGGGCGCACCTACTTCCAGGACGATGTGCCCGTCCGCGACGCCGATGCCCTCGCGGGGCACGCCGTCCGCGCGAACTACCTCGCCGCGGGAGCGGTCGACGTCGCCGTCGACGCGGGTGATGACGAGCTGCTCGGCGCCCTGCGACACCAGTGGGCCCGCACCCGCGGCCGCCGCACCTACATCACCGGCGGTCAGGGGTCGCACCACCAGGACGAGGCGTTCGGCGACGACTGGGAACTGCCGCCGGACCGCGCCTACTCCGAGACGTGCGCGGGCATCGCGTCGATCATGTTCTCGTGGCGGCTGCTGCTCGCTGAGGGGGATGCCGCCTACGCCGACCTCATCGAGCGCACGCTTTACAACGTTGTAGCCACGTCGCCCGCGGCCGACGGCCGCAGCTTCTTCTACGCCAACACGCTGCACCAGCGCGTGCCGGGCGTCGAGGCGGACCCCGAGGGCACGTCGCCGCGCGCGTCGTCGTCGCTGCGAGCTCCGTGGTTCGAGGTGTCGTGCTGCCCGCCCAACGTGGCGCGCACGCTCGCGAGCCTCGATGCCTACGTGGCGACCGCCGACGATGAGGGCGTGCAGCTGCACCAGTACGCGCCCTCGGAGATCCGCACGACCCTCCCCGACGGCCGGGTTGTGTCGCTCGACGTGCAGACGGCGTACCCCGCCGACGGTGTCGTGCGGGTGGTGGTCGGCGAGGATGCCGGCGGCGCGTGGACTCTGTCGCTGCGCGTGCCCGAGTGGGCCGAAGGCGCGCGCCTGCGCGTTCGGGATGCCGCGGGCGCGGTCATCGACGATGACGCCACGGCTCCGGGCCGCGTCGAGGTGCGCCGCGACTTCCGCGCCGGCGAGGTCGTCGAACTCGAGCTGCCGCTGGCGCCGCGCCTCGTCGCTCCCGATGCGCGTATCGACGCCGTGCGCGGTTGCGTCGCCGTCGAGCGCGGCCCCGAGGTGCTCGCGCTCGAATCGACCGACCTGCCGGGCGGTGCGGACGTCGGCCGGGCGGCGATCGCGGGCGACGCCGAGCCGGTCGAGCGCGACGGTCGCGTGTGGCTGCGGGTCGGGCTGCGCCCCGACGAAAGCGACGGATGGCCATATGGCAATCCGGCGGCGATCGCCACCGCAGCCGCAGAAGAGGCCGAGCTGGTCCCCCTCGTGGCGTATCACGACTGGGCCAACCGCGGCCCGTCGACGATGCGGGTCTGGCTGCCCGTCGAGTGAGGTTCGCCCGGCTCGTGGGTCCAGAGACCCATCCCGAGCCGGGCGATCCCTCGGTATGGTGCGGGCACGTCGCACCACACCGAGGGAGAAGCAACGTGGCCGAGACTCCTGAACGGGCCGGTGGCGCGCTGCGACCGACCGCCGGCGCGGCTCTCCTCGTGATCGCGGGCCTGCTCGTTTCGGGATGCACGAGTGGCGGCGACGCTGAGGCGTTCGCGCCGCGCTGGGAGACCACGTTCGACGTGGCGACCCACGTCGTCGCATCCGAAGACGGTGTCATCCTCGTCGCGTCCGACGAGGGGCAGACGCTCGCCGCACTGAATACCAGGAACGGCGGCACGCGGTGGAGTCTGCCGTTCACCCCGGCGCCCTCTGCGGTCACCATCCGCGGGGATGTCGTCGCCGTGCAGCAGCAGCTCGACGGGGGCGTTCGGGTCTCGGCGGTGAGCGCGTCGACCGGCAACCCGATGTGGACGCGCACCGCGAACGGCGGCTCCGTGATCGGCGTCTTCTCCGACGGGCGGGTCGCCGCGGTGAAGGATGACACGATCTCGATCTCCGATGTGGCCAATGCCCGCACCGCCGACCCATGGATGCCGCGGGAGTCGTGCTCGGTCGGGGCGGCCCAGCTCTCCCCCCCGCAAGGATCCGTGGCTGGCCGTTCTCGAGGTCTGCGCCGAGGGGCCGTCACACCTGATCCGGTTGGACGATTCGCTCCGAGAGGTGTGGCGCACGCCCACGGCGACCGCTGCTCGGTTCGACTTCGTCGACGGGCTCGTCGCCGCGAGCGATGACGCCGAGAACCTGTGGATGGTCGGCGACGACGGCGCCATCGTGCAGACGCTCGTGGGATCCATCCCGCCCGGGTCCGCCGTCGTCCACCGCACCCCCGAGGACGATGTCGTCGCGCTCACCGGGTCGGGCGAACTGCATCCCGCCGGCTACCTGCGCGCGCAGAACGCATCGGACCTCGGGGTCATCACGGTCGCTCGGGTCGGGAACGGCCCCGACACGACACTCGCCACGGTCGTCGGCCTCGACGGCGAGCTCACCCCACTGAAGGGCGACAACTACGCACTCACGCGTCAGGTCGGCGCCGAGACGATCCTGACGCTATTGCGGTGGCAGTCGACCGGCGCGTTGCCCGACGACATCCCCTCGTGGCCCGACAGCTTCGAGGTCGCCGCCGGTTCCGCCGGGCGCATGACGGCCACCGCGATCGGCGAGAGCGGCGACCTCAACTTCGCCCTCGACCGCGACCGCGCCCGGGTCGCGACGGTGCGCCTGGCGACGCTCCCGTCCGCCGCATCCGCGCGCACCGCGCTCGAGCTGACAACGCCTCAGCGAGCAGACCGGACGATCACCGCCGCGCGCGGCGTATGCGTGCTGGCGCTCATCCCGGATGGAAATTCCCTCATCGACGACGAGGCGAGTCTCCTCGACGCGCTGTTCACCGCTGAGACATCGGGAGCATGCGAGGAGTGACGCACGGTGTGGCCGCTACGCGCAAGCCCCTGGTACGAAATACGAGTCGCCCCGCTGCTCGCATGGCGGACTCTGGACCGCTGACCAGCACTTTTTCACGCGTGTCCCCCACTTGGGGGACTTAAGCGAAACCTATGGAACCGATACCATCGGCTCGGGAGAGGCGCCCGTTAGTTCGGTGATCCCGATTTCACACGCACGACACACACGCGGCGTACGATCTCTCCCTCAGCAACTCATCACGCACCAGGGGAGGATGTCATGCCGTATGACTTCTCCTCTGCCACGGCTCCTGGAGCTACGGGAACGCACGTGATGTCCGCGCCCTCAGCCGCCGCTGCCGCACCCCCGCCCGTGCCGTCCTCCGCGACGGCATACCGCGGACCACGTGACTGGCGCCGCCGCTACGCTTCAATGCTGCGCCTGACCGATCTGCTGGTGCTGATCTGGGTCGTCTACGGCACGCAGATCGCCTGGTTCGGCTTCGGCAACGCGCAGGTCGCGATCCGCGAAGACTCGCGCATCACCGACATCTCTTACTGGCTCTTCTCCGGGGGCCTCGTCGCCATCTGGATGTGGACGCTCAGCCTCGCCGACACCCGCGACCACCGCATCATCGGCGCCGGGGCCGAGGAGTACGCGCGCATCGCACGATCGAGTCTGTCGCTGTTCGGCGTGATCGCGATCCTCGCCTTCCTCGCGCGGGTCGACGTCGCTCGCGGATTTTTGGTCATCAGCCTGCCCGTCGGCGTCGGGATGCTGCTGTTCTCGCGGTGGCTGTGGCGACAGTGGCTCGTCGCGAAACGCTCGGTCGGCGAGTACTCGGCTCGCGTGCTGCTGGTCGGGTCGGAGGCATCCGTCACCCACCTCGCGCGCGAGCTGCGACGGATGGCCGGCTCGGGCTACCGCGTCGTCGGCGCGTGCGTTCCGTCAGGTCGCATCGCCGGAACCGTGAAGGGGACGAACATCCCGATCATGGGGAGCGTGGATGCCGTAGCCCAGGCGATGGCCGCAACGGGCGCTGACACCGTCGCCGTCACCAGCACCGACGAGCTGCCACCCGACAAGGTGAAGCAGATCTCGTGGGGGCTCGAGGCCGGCCGCCAGCACCTCGTTCTCGCGCCGAGCATCGTCGACATTGCCGGGCCCCGCATTTTGACGCGGCCGGTCGCCGGCCTTCCACTCACTCATGTGGAGACACCACGATTTTCGCTCGGTCAGCGCCTACTGAAGAGGTGCTTCGACCTCGCCGGGTCGACGCTGCTCCTCCTGCTTTTGTCCCCCGCGTTGATAACTGTGGCGATCGCTGTGCTTAGCACCAGCCCTGGCCCACTGCTATACAAGCAGGAGCGAATCGGCCAGCACGGCAAACCCTTCTACATGCTGAAGTTCCGCTCCATGAGGGTTGGCGCCGACCGGGAGCTTACGGCGCTGCTCGCGGCTCAAGGCACCAGTGAGACCCCGTTGTTCAAGGTCAAGAACGACCCTCGCGTCACCGCAGTCGGACGGTTCATTCGCAAGTACTCGTTGGACGAGCTGCCCCAGCTGCTCAACGTGCTCGGCGGCTCCATGAGCCTTGTCGGCCCGCGGCCGCAGATCGCCGCCGAGGTCGCTCTCTACAACGATGCCGCGAGACGTCGACTACTGGCGCGTCCCGGCCTCACGGGGCTCTGGCAAGTCAGCGGGCGATCACTGCTCGACTGGGAGCAGGCGGTGAAACTGGATCTGTACTATGTCGAGAACTGGTCCTTGACAGGCGATATTGCGATCCTCTGGAAGACAATCCGCGCTGTTATCACGCCGGGCGAATCGGCACATTGAGTCACCAATTCGCTTCGAGGGAAGAAAAAATTGAGCCGCATATTCATCACTGGCGACGCGGGATTCATCGGCTTTCACTTGGCCAAGCAGCTGCTTGCTCTGGGCCATACGGTCGCGGGGTACGACGCCATCTCCGCCTACTACTCGCCCCGCCTAAAGCAGTCACGCCTCGATTTACTATGTCAATCGAGCGAATTCTCGCATACCACTGGTCGCCTCGAAGACGCTAGAGAACTCGCGGGAGCCATGCGCACATTTCAACCCGATATCGTCGTGCACCTCGCCGCTCAAGCCGGCGTACGTTACAGCATTACAAACCCAGAGGAATACATCAGCTCGAACATCGTGGGGTCCGCGACGCTCCTAGACGTTCTCCGCGAAGTTCCCCCTGCTCATTTGATGCTCGCCTCTACCTCTTCGGTGTACGGGGGGAACGTCCGCGCACCTTTCAGTGAGCTCGACACGACAGATGCACCGCTCTCCTTGTACGCAGCGACCAAACGATCCATGGAATCGCTTGCGCACTCCTTTTCGCACCTGCATCAGGTTCCAACAACGGTATTCCGCTTCTTCACCGTCTATGGACCCTGGGGCCGACCCGATATGGCACTTTTCAAGTTCGTGCGCGCGATCTTGAACGACGAACCGATCGACATCTACGGTTTCGGTAAGATGCGGCGAGACTTCACATATGTGGATGACCTCGTTCGTGCCATCTTGAAGCTGTCGCAGGCGGTTCCAGCAGTGGCTGCTCCCATAGGCGAACGTGACTCACTGAGCAAGGTTGCCCCCTTTCGAATCGTTAACATCGCGGGCGGCAGCCCCACAGAGCTAATGACCTTCGTCTCCGCAATCGAGCACTCCCTGGGGCGAATCGCCCGCAAAAACCTCATGCCGATGCAGCCCGGCGATGTGGTTTCCACCTTCGCCGACACCCGCCTGCTGCACGATCTCATCGGCGAGCTCCCATCCACCCCGGTACCAGAGGGCGTTGCGCGCTTTGTGGACTGGTACATGGCGGATGGCGTATCAACGTTGGACGTGTCCGGAGTCACTCAGGGACGCACCCATTGAACTCGACGAAGGACGAAAAGGACCACCGGCCGCTCCGTGCAGTATTTGTAGTCAACTCGGACCGCGCCTTTTGGACTCACCGATCGACCTGGGCCACGTACCTCATCACATCCGGATACGAGGTGCACGTGTTAGCACCGGACACCGGACACCGCCGTAGGATTGAGGGGATCGGCGCGATCTTCCACGACCTGAACCTTGGACGCGAAGATGTTGGGGCCCTGGTGGGCGTCACCGCCGCCTCTCGTATCGCCTACTGGCTTCTGCGCATCCGGCCACAGCTAGTGTTTTTGGTCCAGACCGCCGCCTACACCCTAGGCTGGCCGGCCGCCATCGCGCTGCGGAAAACCAAGTTCGTACGGGTCGCGGGCGGAGTCGGAAGAGCCTTGGGACTGAGCGCAGCCTCACAGTCGAGGTCTGCGAGGCTTGTTCGAGGGTCGTTACGTCTAGCCGCGCGTCTCCCCAATGTTTGGACCCTCTTCCAACTCGAGGGCGACCGTGAGCTCTTTGCGCGCGAGGCGCTCGCTACACCCAGCCGAAGCTGGGTCGTGCCGGGGACCGGCATCGACACGAACCTGTGGTCGCCCAAGGCGGACGACGCGGCGCCAGCTACCTTGACGGTAGGTTTCGTGTCTCGCCTCTACGCCGAGAAGGGCGTGTACGAGTTCGTCGACGCCGCCCGGCGGCTTCGCGATCGAGGCCTCCGTTTCGCCATAGTAGGGGCGCCTGATGTTGGAGTGCGGTCCTCGGTTTCGGCTGACGAGATCGAACAGTGGGAGCACGAGGGCATAATCGAATGGTGGGGGCAGCGAGACGATATGGTGGCCACATTCCGCGCTCTAGACTTACTTGTGTTTCCATCTCGCCACCCCGAGGGAACACCCAGGACCCTTATCGAGGCTGCGGCGTGCGGGGTACCAGCGATCGTATCCGACCAGGAAGGTTGCCGAGCTGTCGTGGCGGATGGGCGCAGCGGGTGGGTTCTCAAGTCCACGTCCGCCGACGAGGTCGCAGTCGCGATTGCCGCCGTCACCTCCGATCGCATTGAACTTGCGGCAGCGGGGGCGGCTGCGCGTAGCAGAGCGCAAGCTAGCTTCTCGCTCGGCTCAACCCTTTCCGCCGTCTTCTCCGGATGCGGCATCAACACCGCTCACACCACAGGCAATCAGGAGTGATCATGATCGATGTTGGCTGTAGTGGAACAGTCAGGCCGGGAACGGGAATCGGCATCGTGCAACGTGAGCTCTATCCACGCTTGATCGAGCGCGGCTACGTACTTCACGAGTCCGGCAACCGTGACCTGCCCGGAGGCTTCGGCGCACGGCTCCGAGGCTTCTTGGTCGGACTCACTCCGGCGCGAGGGCGCTATGAGCTCTACTTGTCGGTGGTGCCCCCGCTACCGGTCGGGCTCAGGGTCCCCGTAGTCACAGTGGTGCACGACCTACGTTGGCGTGACACCCGATCAGGCGTCGCGCAGAGGTATCGGCGAGCAGACTTACGGAGAACTGTCGCACGCTCCACCCACCTCATCTGTATCAGCGATCGCACGCGGCGCGACCTCGTCGATGCCTTCCCCGAGGCAGAGGCGAAAGCCACCGTCGCGCGTCTCGGCCCGGGCCTCGCGGGAAGCGCCTCGCAGGAAGTGGTTGCGCGCGAGCCCGGCTTGTTCCTTCTTGTTGGAGGCGCTCTGCACAAGAAGAACGAGCTGGCCGCACGGGCTATCGTCGAGATCGCCAAGACACGCGACATCCGAGTCGTAGGCGTGGGTGTGTCGCGAGAAGTGCGCGCTACGGTCGAGGGAGCTTTGCCCGACGGAGCATATGAGTGGCGAGCCGGCATATCGGACACGCAGATGGCGGATCTATACCGCCGCGCGGACTATTTCGTCCTCCTGAGCGAGGACGAAGGCTTTGGCTTACCTTTCGTCGAGGCGCTAACGAGCGGGTGCAACGTCGTCGCAGTGGACCAGCCCCTAACCCGTGAATTGCTTGGTGATGCAGCGATCCTCATTCGAGGCGACGATCCGGTGGCGCTGGCTCGACAGATCACGGCGACCCCAGGGCCGCACGCAGAAGAGATTGCACGAGTCGCTGCTCAATACTCATGGGACTTGTTCACTGACCAGGTCGCGCAAGTGTTACAAGAAACGCGAGGTAGTGCTCATGTCCGAGCCTAGATTCTCCCCCACATCAGCGCGACCACGGTCCCTCGTCACCTTTATCTTCCAGGATCAATGCGAAACGGGAGCGCCGCCATCGAGTCTCCTCAAGGCGCTCGTTCGGTCGGTCTTCTCGGTGCGGCATACTGCGGTGACGTTGTTCCGGCTCGCGCAGGCAATTGGCCCCTGCGCCCCGCCTCTCGCCTCACTGCTCAAACAGTTCAACCACGTGGTCACGGGAGCGGACCTCGCTTGGCGCTGCAAGGTAGGCCCGGGCCTCGTCCTGCACCACCCGACCGGCGTCGTGTGGGGTCCAGGCATCATTTTGGGCGCTCGTTGTCGAGTCCAGCAAGGTGTGACAATCGGCGGAAAGGGCGGCTCGGACGAAGATGGCTCTCCCCGGATAGGGGCGAACGTGATACTCGGCGCGGGCAGCCGAGTGCTCGGCGCAATCGAGATAGGGGACGACTGCATCGTCGGCGCAAACGCGGTGGTGCTCTCCGACGTACCGTCAGGCCGTACCGCTGTCGGCATCCCAGCTCGGGTACTGAACCCTCGCGCGTCCGAAGGAGTGTGACGATGTCCGAGAAGGTTGACGGGACCCAGATCCGCGCGGCTCACGAAGCTGTCACCATGTCCGCAGCGCAGCATGCTGAGGGGGTTGGGCCTTCCATCGTGGCGGCGATCCCGACGGTCGGGGCCGTCAACCCGGCGGAGACGATCGCGACCGTGCGGAACCTGCACGCGGCAGGCATAGACGCGCGGGTCGTTCTGAATGCGCGTTCCGTTCAACACACACTCCGCGAAATCGGCCAACATCTCGTACTTGGCGATAACAGAGGGTTTGGCGCGTCTGTTGCTCAGGCGATTGCCGACGATCACCCCGACTGGGTGCTCATCGTCAACGACGATGTGGCATTCGAAGAAACCTCAGCACAAACGGTTCGTGCGGTTCTATCTAGACCAACGGAAGGGCGAAGCTTCAAGGTAGTGCATTTCGGCCACCCCACACCCCGCCGGGTGCCGAACTTCCTCGACGTCTTCTTGAACTTCAGCCTACTGGGCAAGATCCTAGGACTCGCCCGCCGACGAGGCGAAAGAGCATCAGCTCTGAATCGGTACTACTCCTTCGATTGCGTGGCGGTCGAAGGAGCGCTTTGGCGTGAGCTCGGGGGCTTCGATCCCAACCTTACTTTCACATTCGAGGACGTCGACTTCATCCGCAGAGCCCACGATCTCTCGGTTCCCCTGACTGTCACAGTCGAGAAAGTTCCGGGACTTACCAAGAACCACTCGGTATCGAGTCGCAAACACGTCACGAGTGTTCTTCCCGTTTCAACATATTCCGCGTTACGCTATCTTCAAAAATGGGGGCATAGCCCCACAGCCGCAAAGCTGGTCCTTCGGCTCGCACTGATGACCAGGGCAATCATGGTCATACTTCGACGCGAGCGAGTAAAGAACCTAAAGTCGATCATCACCGCATCAGCTGCGCTCGGGACGAGCGTCCCCCCATCACTGCCCTCAGCGGACTCACTGTGATGATCGTCGAGGTGACCGGAGAACGAATACCCGTTCAGGCCAGAATCAGGACCCCCACTCCGATGCCCAAGAGATCGTCGGGCGACCACTGATGGCAACACTCACGCGTCGCATGCTTACGGGGGCCTCCGGCCCTCTCGCCAGTTTCGTTGTTCTATTCGCGCTTCCACTGTCCGGCGCGCTCTTCTTGACGATCGAAAATTTCGCGTTCTGGTCGATCCTCGCATCCGTCTCGTCTATCGCGCTCTCGCTGGATTTCGGTGGCGTTGCGCTTATCTCTGCCCGCTTTTATTCCGACCGCAGGGCACTCGCTCTCGCACGCTCCG
The DNA here is from genome assembly GCF_003289625.1 of Microbacterium sp. SMR1. Taxonomy (GTDB): domain Bacteria; phylum Actinomycetota; class Actinomycetes; order Actinomycetales; family Microbacteriaceae; genus Microbacterium; species Microbacterium plantarum. The sequence goes on along the minus strand of NZ_QMBN01000004.1, from coordinate 288,617 downwards.
CCGCCCTTAGCGGCGGCGGCTCCCTCCTGGTCGGACTCCTGGGAATCTTGGCTTGGCTGTTGTATCAGGGAACGGATCTCGGCACAGCTATCGGATTCTGGGACGGTGCCGCAGCGATCATAACGATGGCCGCGGCCGCAGCGGTCAGGAGCACGTTGATGGTGATTTCTCAGATCGGTCTCCTTTCGGATACCCTGTTGCTGCGGAATCTCACAACCGCGGGCCACGCTCTCGTCGCAGCCAGCCTCACCTTTATACTTCTCTTCACTACAAATTCGTTCTGGGCACTGCCGCTCGGCTGGCTTATCTCCGGGCTGATCTTGCTGGTGCCATGCTACATTTGGGCGCTTCGCGCGGGCGAGACCACGGCACTCATAGAGGTCGCACCTCGGTCCTCCTGGATTCGATTCGCCGGCGTGCGAACTGTCAGCACGATTCTCGGCACCTGCCTACTCCAGGCTGATCGATGGGTCATCGGAGCGCTTGGCGGGCCAGCCCTTCTGGCGATCTATGAGGTAGCGTGGCGCTTTGCTACATTGCCGCGGTTTCTCTTGCAGAACCTCGCGGCGCGAATCGGGTCTGATGCTGCGAGCATGAGATTCGATCAGATGGCCTCACTACGCAGCCTTTTACGGCGCTCCACGGCCATACTTGCTGTCCTCGCGATCCCTGCGATGGCGGGATGCCTGACGGGCTACGTGCTTTTCATGTGGCTCACCGGCGGGGAACCAGATTTCGCTCTCGCGATCGCAATGACGATCGCCTTCACGCTCGTCGGACTAACCGCACCGACATCCTTCGCCGGCGCGTCTCTCGGGGTCGCGGGGATCGACCTCCCGTACATCGGCTTTTCAATCATCGTGGCGACCGTCGGGCTGCTGATGAGTTTGGGCGCATCGTCACCTCTCCCATTTATCTTCGGATATATCGCCGCATTCATTGCATCAGTGCCGGTCTTCTTCCTGTATGCCCCTCGCTGGGTCCTCGCCGCACTATCGGCGCGCGGGTGACAAGACGGCCCTCAAGAAGGACAATCCATCATGAGCTATCGAAAATTCACACCGGTCCGCATATTCGCCGCGATCCGGAAGCGCCTCTCGCGGTTCGCGCGACTCCAACGCAGCGGCCGCATCACCGTGGGTGACCATTCGTATGGCACGCCGGATGTCCGCGTTTTTGAGGGCGACAATAACACTCGGTTGCACATCGGACGCTATTGCAGCATTTCTTCGGATGCAACCTTTCTGCTCGGTGGCGGTCACCCCACAGACCGTATCTCGACGTACCCGATCCGGCTACGCATGTTGCTCCCAGGAGCGGGGCGTGACGGCTTTCCTTCAAGTCGCGGGGACATAATAGTGGAGGACGGCGCGTGGGTCGGTCACGAGGCGCTCATAATGAGCGGCGTGCGTATAGGTCGGGGCGCCGTCGTTGGAGCTCGAGCGGTAGTCACCCGCGACGTGCCGCCATATACGATCGTCGTCGGCAACCCTGCACGCGTCGTACGCGCACGAATCGACGAAGAGGCCCAAACAGAGGCGGAAGCCTCTCGATGGTGGGAGCAGCCGGCATCTGAAGTGGCGGCGTCGGTCGAGAAGCTGAATGGTCCAGCTGCCGATTCTGACCACTGATTCAGACGCGAGGGGATGACGATGAAGGTTGTGTCTGGCCGACCGACGAGATTTGCGCGTGCTGCCTTCGTTTGGATGCGCGGCATCCTGGTTAACGAGCTAATCAGCTCGGAAATGGTGCATCGACGATTCAGGTGGCGTCTCCTGAGAATGTTCGGTCATGACGTGCAGCGGTCGACCATCTCCAGCCGTGTTTTTGTGGGAGGAACCGGTGTTCACATCGGCGCGGGTTCCTTCGTGAATCGCGGAGTCTTCATCGACTGCGCCGCGGATGTGTGGATCGGGTCGAATGTCTCTATCGGCCAGGAGGCGATGATCGTCACGGGGAGTCATGAGCTGGGCGGGGCATCGCGGCGAGCGGGGCGAGACGCCCCGGCCCCAGTGCGGATCGACGACGGGTGCTGGATTGGCGCGCGCGCGATCATACTCCCAGGCGTTCGTATTCATAGCGGCGCGGTCGTCGGCGCTGGGTCGGTCGTAACTAGAGATTGCGAACCAGACACCAAATACGTTGGCACACCCGCTAGACCCCTCGGCAAAATTTAGATAGGCAACTTGGATTGACCGGCGAGAATGCCTCGATGCCAAGAGGACCTTACAGCCGGATCAATTAGTGGACCCGACTGAAACGGTTCCACGCGGGCGCGAAGGCGCCGCCGTAGTCCGGCGTCCGCGCTCCTCGCCACTATTACGCAAGGTCCACCGTCTTAGTCTCCTTCGGGGCGGGTCTCGGGGCCACGTGGCCTACCGGCGGGGCTACGGATACGCTGCGTAGATCGTCCAAGCACCGGGCGAGCCTTCACGCGGATCGTCACCGCACTCGTGGCTCCCCGCGGTGCCCGGGCTACGCTCAAGTAGGCGGGCCCGTGCCGCCGCGCTTCATCCTCCAGGGGTGCGACGGGGGGAACAGCATGGTGAGATCAGTATGTCCCGCCGCGCCACGAGCCCGCCGCCGCGCTCGACGCCATCGACGTACTCAACGCTTGCCGGCGCAGTCCTCACACTTTCACTGCGCCCGGCCTTCATCGGCACGGACGACATGAAGGCCACCGGCGGTCAAATGGGCCACTAGCGGGGACGCCGACGGGTTTGGGTGCTTATGTGCATCGAGGGCACGATACTCATCGGAGGGAAAGCCATCTAACGCCTACGAACGCCTCAGCAGGACTGGCCGCCTGAGGCTCGTCAAGGTCGCGATGTCGTGTTCATCCTAGTCGGCGCCGCGGTGTGACCGTACGTCCGCGCCACATGCCCCTCCGGAAGAACGACATGGTGCGGGGGGTTCTGCGTTGGCAGGCAGACGGCCAGCATCAGCCACATGTACGGGGCAGCGAAGTCGGCGAGAGAGACAAAAGCGGCGCAGAGGAACGCGACCAGTGCTACGGTCGCGGGGAACCGCGCGTCGTCAATCGAGTTGCGGACCGCGCGGACCGAGATGATGACGAAGCACGCGGTGCCGATGACTCCTATGGTGCTAAGTAGCAGGACGAGCAGTGAGGATGCCCGGTTACTGCCGAGTCCAACGCCGAGGAGTGACGTTTCCCATACCAACTGCAAGCCATGCAGGTTCGACGCGTTCCGGTTCACCCAGGACGCACCGCCAACCTTCCCGTCAACAGTGCCGAGAACATAGTTGAGGAGCGGCAGGGAGATTGCGGCGACGGCGACGATGGCGGCAAGGCAGATCAGGAAGGATGACACACGGATTCTGCGCGGCCGCGGCTGTCGTATGAACCGAATCAGATTCAGGAGAAGAAATCCTGCAGTGCTGATGACCGCGCCGACGACGGCTGTGCCGGAGGCGCTGGCAGCGAGAAGCACCCCGGCGAGGATCGCGAATAGCCCTGCGGCCCAGGCTGCTCGTACGGTCTGAGCGACGTTCATGCGGGCGACGAAGTAGGCGGTGGCGGTGAGGGAGAACCCTCCTAGCTGAGAGGGTTCAGCAAACTGTGCACGGAGTCGGACGGTGTTACGAGCGTAAAAGCCCCTTGGGGAGTTGTCGAAAAGTTCGTACGGCCAGGGCAGCCCGGTCCGCCACGCAACGAAGGCGATGACGCCGACGATCACGCCCACGCCCAGGCCGGTGGACACGTGGCTGATGTTCAGGAGCCTGTTGCGTTCGTTGAAGTATATGAAAAGCACATTCATACCGAGGTAGGCAACCTGAGCGATGTTTGATAGCGACGCCCGCAGCGGCGTCAGCGCCCCGACTTGCTCATCGATCCCGACACCGGGGGCAAACACTCCGATGCCCTCGAAGTACAGAGGGGCGAACAGCGTTACGACGGCCGAATACAAGAAGAAGATCATCAGTAGGACGCCAATGACCCGGCCGCTGCGTCCCTCTCGCGCGCGGGCAAATACCGCCAGCGGAAGGTAGAGCAGAAGCCCCATGTAGAACGGGGTTACGACGACGTCGCCAGCGACAACCGCGGCGGAGCTGTTGAACGCGACGGTGGACGCGAGCACTACAAGGACACCGCGGCGACCCCAGATGAGGCTCGCGGCGAAGGCCGCGGCGAAGATGATTCCGAGCGTCGTCACCTCGCGAGTCTACGAGCAGAGTTGCTACCACACTGTGATGCGTAACAGGATTGCCACATACCGAAGCGGTGGGACGCCGCATCCGCCCCGTGGTCGACTGCTGTCTACCTAGCGTGGAACGGTGAGTTGTGGTGCTGCACCTAGCTGTACCTCGACAACCTACCCCTCGGAGGGCGCCCGCAAGAGCTCCTGGTCGCGATCATGGGTGGCGCGGTGGAGTATGCGACCAGCTGGACCCGTGGCACTGCGATCCGAGGCTCGCTTCATCGCCCACATGTGTCGGACCCCGCGATGTGACTGTGTTCTACGGGCCAGAGGCCGCGTCCGGGTTCGACACGCGACGGGACACAGAGTTCGGAGTCGCGAGCGAGTCACCCGCGCGTCCCGCAACCCATCTCGAGCAGGCGTGACACCAGCCGACGTGATGACGCGGCAGCGGATCGGGGCGGTTTGGGAGGTGCCCCGTTGGCGGGTTGACGTGGAGGCGGTCAACCCTCCAACGGGATCAGCTGGGGTAGACGCGCGGCAATGAGATCGGCGATACGCGCATGGCCCTCGTCGTTTGGGTGCCCTTCATCGGTTTCGCCCTGCCAGTACACGTTCCCGGCCGGGCCATGAGTACTCATATCCGCGAAGGTAGTCGACAGATCGATGTACTTGCCGCCGAATTCGGAGCAAACAGCCCCGATCTGCTCGTTGTACGGGCGATTCTGCGCATCGTTCATACCCCAGACGCCGAGACAGAGGACGGACGCATCCGGCGAAGCTGCTTTCAGGCTTGCTAGGTAAGCCCGGTAGCTGATCGCGAACTCCCCTGTCGGAGTCTCTTTGAACGCGTCGTTGAGTCCGAGCTGCATCAAGATCAGATCGACGTCGGAGTAGGGCGAGAACTTTTCTGCCATATCGCCGATGCGAGCACCGGCGAAGTAGCGCCCGATGAAATTGACCTCGCCCCGTGTCTCGAGCGAACCGAGTAGCAGGGAGCGGAAAGCGCTGGCTTCTGACACCGAGTGCTGACCGGCGGATATTGAGTCTCCGTAGAGCGCTACAGTAAGTGGCCCATCTTCCGGCCACGAGGTGTCCAGCAGCCCACTGATGCGCTCCTCTTCACGTCGTGCAGCCTCGGCGGCTTCCTCCTCGGCGGCTGCCCGTACCTGTCGTTGATACTGTGCGGCTTCGGCAGCTGCTGCAGCTTCCTGACGCGCCGCGAGGTCAGCCTGCGACTGTGCGTAGAAGACGGCGCCCGCCGAGACTGTCACCGCCACAGTTGCCGTCACCGCGAGCATCAGAGCGAAATCCCGTCTGCGCGGTCGGCCGGGCCTCGAGTATCCGCTCCTTGCCATGAGCGTGATTCTACGGGAGCGCCCGCCATCGGCTATCCCACAAAGATGGTTGGGGAAGGGCGGCTCAAATGTTCCGCGCCAGAAGGGTGCGCTAGGAGCCTTGCGACCGGCTCCCGCAGGGCTCGACTGCCCGTCGCAGCTGGCCGAGTCGTCATGGGTTTCGCCTCTTGAGGCCCGTTACCTCCCGTCCGTACCAAGCAGGCAGCTCCGAACGGCACGGCACCCGCGTGGTTGCGTTCGATTGGGCCCGTCGGTGCTCAGGTCGAGCGCTACGAGTGACCGTCGGGCCGACAGATGCCCTGGTAGCTCGTCTTACCCCCTCCGCGCGCCGCGCCCTCGGAAGTCCTCGCCTTCTTAGCCGCGACGACTGTCTTCGACTGGCTCATGGTCCTTATATTCACGCGCGTTACCGCGCAAGCCCCTCTTCTAGTAAGCGCGCATCGATTCATGAATACCCCGACAGGCAGCCACGTCGGCGCCGTAATCGTCTTTCGGTCGCCGCCTCAGAGGTGTGAGCGTTCGACCTAGCGGGATCTCCGCCGGCAGGGGCTCCGGTGAGCACCAGGCTCTAGCGACTGCGGACGCTCAGTGCAGATCGCGCACACGAAGGAGCGAGAGCTTGCGATGCGTGAGTCCTGAGCGGACTCGCACCATGCTGCATCCGCCCTGCACGAGTTCGTCGCGGATATCAGCGGTCAGGATGAAGGGCTGCACCTGGCGCCAGCCATCGGCTGCGTCGTAGATGTGAGTCACTCGATACTTGCGCATGGTTCCTCCCCTTCCGCGGACCGCCCCTGATCGATGCACGTCGGCACCCCGCTCCGACGAACGCGACGAACGCGACGATACGCCGCTTACGCCGCGGGCACAGGAGGCCTGAGCAAACCCAGGGCTACCACCCGTATCGACTACCGGTCGGGTTGCGCCGGCGCTGAGGTTCCGCAACAACCGAGCCGCCCGCGGCATCCGTCTTCCGCGTAGCGTGGCGTGCACCCGACGACCGTGAGGAGCAACCGTGGACACCACCGTCTTCTTCACCGCCGCATTGCTCGCCGTCGCCGCGATCGCGACGGCCGCCGCCTACGGCCGACGCCGCAGCCGCCGCAGGCGCTGACCGAACGCGCACGTGGCTGTCACCCGGTGACGGCCCTACCCACCCGGGCAGTCGCAGTCGCTTCCGCTGTAACAGGCGCACCAGCCGGGCGGGAAGTCCGACTCCGCGTCATCCTCGTCCTTCCCGCTGATCTCGCCCGTCCAGTCGACGGAGTGGTAGCCCCGGCTCGTGCGGAGCACGACGACGAAAGGTATTCCGGCGCCGGTCACCGCTTCGAGCTTGAAAGCGTCGTATTCGATCACGAGTGTGGATGAGAGCTCGGGGGCAGGGGCCCGCACCGCAGCGGGCGTCCGAAAGGCGATGCCCACCGACTGGTTGTCGCACATCGCAGACGCCGAGGGAAGGTCGTCGACGGTGTAGGGCTCACCGTTCTCATACATTCCCGCGACTCCCCAGTCAGCCCAGTAGCGTTCGACCATCCCGTATGACGATTCGTCGACCGTGCATCCGGCGGCGGTCAGATGAGCCCGGTATCCGGCGATCACCTCCCCCGGGTCGCCGCTCGCAGGCGCAACGAGCCACCGAGAGGAACGCGAGCAGGTCCACGCGCTGAAATCCTGGACCCACCAGTTCCTCTTCCCCGGCGAGCAGACATCCGTGGTCTCCGTGGTCAGCACGACCCCGCCGGCCGCGCGTGAAAGCGCTGCTTCGGCCGCCGCCGCGGCATCCGCACGCTGCGCCACCGTGTACGGGTCGTACTCCTGCGGGTCGACGCGGCCCTGCGAACATGCACTCACCGCGAGCACGAGCGCGACGCACCCGACGGTCGCGACGAACACGCGGCGCGGCCTTCGCGCCACGCTCCGTCGCATCACGTTCACTCGGTCACCGCCCGGCTCGAGCGGGCAGTGCCGCGTCTGCCGAAGCGACCGCATGTCCCCGCGGCGCCACTCTAGCGATCACGGTCACCTGCGTGCCTTTCGCGCGTCCACGCGAGTGACATCGGCGCAACCTGACGGGCAAAGTCACATGCCCGGCGCCGTCACGGCAGCGAGGCGCCCACCGGCAGAATCGCCTTATGAGAGTCCTCGCGACAATGCTCTTGCGTAGCCGACGGCCGCCTCGTGATGCCTCGCTGAGCGCACCCGCCGACACCGATCCGGTTGCCGAAGAGGAATCGGTCGCGGACGATCTCGCCGACTTGCTGCGAGCCCATGACGAAGACTTCTCGCAGTACGCGCGGACTCTGGGCGCAACGCTGGGGCGCGGAGTCGCCGTCCTCACGCTCGTCTCACTCTTCGCCCTCACCCAGCTCAACCCAGACGCGCCGCGGCTCGTCCTGCCACGGTTCGACGGCGGCGACGCACTCGCCGCGTTCGGTGTCGTCGGCCTGTTCGTCACTACTCTGCAACTCGCCGTACGAGACCCCGGGGCGCTTCAACAGCCCACAGCATCGGCAGGACGGCAGCAACTACTCACACTGATCGCCGCGCTGCTCGTGCCCACCTCGCTCGGCTTGGGCATCTACATCGCCATCCCCTACATGATCGAATCCGCGCCGACCGGCATCGACCTGGTGCGCGGCTTCGGCCCGATAGCTATCGGAATCCTCCTAGCGCTATTCGCGGCAGACGCCGCTGCGGCAGTCCCCCTCCCACCGACCGACCCAGCTGTGCGTCGCACGCGCCGGAAGATCGCCGCGGAAGAACAACGCGCAGCCCTTTCCGCGCTCAAGCTCCGCGCGGGGCCGTCATCCGTGCGTGGGGTGATCGGCGACATTGCGCGCATCGTCGGTCTTGTGGTTGCTCAGCTCCTCGTGCTCAACGCGGTCACACCTGCCGACATTGACGTGGTCGTGGCGCGCGCCGCCGCATTGACGGCTTTCGCCGTCTTCGTCACGGCTGCCGTGTACGACACGTTCGTCGCGGCCGCTCGCCGCCGTTGGTCACCGCTCACACCCGCGTTCTTGCCGTTCATCCTCGCCATGGTGGGCGTCTCGGGGACGATCGTCATCGCGAGTATCGAATCGGCCGACGGGACGAACCCGGTCCGCGCTGCGGCCGACGCTCTTCTTCGATTCGCCGTCGTCACCTGCAGCAACGCCGGCATAGCGTTCTATCTCACGGGCCGGCGACGGCGGCCGCGCTCCGACGATGGTCCCGCTGAGAGCCGGCTTCTCCGAGCGATCGCAATCAAGCTCGCAGAAAGCAAGGCGAACAGGCTCGACGACGGTGTCCTGCGGGACGAGAGCAGGCGCCCTGCGACGCTGCCGTTGAACCGCCTCGCTGTCATCAGCCCGTTCGTCAGCGTCGTGTTCCCCCTCGGGCTGATACTCGCCGCCGCAGCGCGCGAACAGATCGCCGCGGTCTCACCACCGGAAGAGCGCGGCGAAGGGTGGGCGCGAGCCGCGGAGGTAGTCTCGTGGGCCGTTGCAAGCCTCGTGCTGATCGTCCCCGCCGTGGCACTCGCGATTTCCACCGCAACTACCACGTGAGTCGGCACTGCCAACCGGCCCGTCTCTCGGTTTATCCCTCGATTCGTCATGGAGAGACGACAAATCCAGGAGCTCGCTGTAGAGAAACGGGCTCCGCCGGGGTCGCCCATTCCTCCCCAACCGAGCCGCAAAATTGTTCTCCCCAGATGTACGGATATTCGACGCGAATGTCCGACCCCCTGGCAATAATGGGAACATGACAACGAACGGCGAAAGCGCACACGAACCGGATGCCGGCTCGTCGAGCTCGCCGTACGCCGGCATCGTCGACCGGGTCTCTCACGCAGACGATCTGCTCCACGCGGCGAACATCGCCATGACCCGTGCGCTCGCTGAGGCGGGGCGCAGCGCTCTTCGCCAGGCTGCGCGGTCGGGCGAGCGGCCGCGCGGCATGGGCTCAGACATGGAGATGCGCTCGATCGCCGCCGAGATCGCCGGGGTGCGACGGTCGCACGACCGCCGCGCGCAGAGCGAGATCGACCACGCGCTGACCATCGTCGACGACTACCCCGCTGTGTTCGAGGCGTGGGAGCAGCAGCGCATCACGCGCGAGCACGTCGACGTGGTCGTCCGGATGGGATGCGGCCTCGCCGACGACATCCGCGACGACTACGCGCGGCAGGCGATCCTGATCTGCGAGCGCGACATCGCCTCGCGCGTGCGCGAGCCGCTTCGTAACCTCGCGGCCCGGATGGGGTCGGAGTCCTTCGCCGAGCGACACCGCACCGCCGCGGCAAAGCGAGGCGTTTGGGTGACCCACGGCACCGACGGCATGTCCGAGCTCGGCGCCACCCTGCCGACGGTCATCGCCGCAGGCATCCACGACCGCCTCACCGCCATGGCGCAGTCCGTCAAAGACGCCCGTGCCGCCGCCGGGGAGGCGCCTGCGGATGCTGCGGCTGGGGATGCCGCCTCGGGTGAGGGTTCTGCGGGTGAGGGTTCTGCGGCGGCGGATGCTGCGGCGGCGGATGCTGCTGCGCCCGACGTCCGCACGATGGATCAGCTGCGCGCCGACATCCTCGGCGACCTGCTGCTCGGGGGCGCCCCGGTCGTCGATCCCACGCACGGCAGCGACGCCGCCGGGCCGCTGGGTGCGATCCGGGCGCAGGTCCAGGTGACGCTGACATCCGAGACGGTAACCGGCGCCGACGACGCCCCCGCCGAGCTGGTGGGCGCCGCGCTCATCGACGCCGACACCGCCCGCAAGCTCGCCGGCCGCGCCAAAATCTGGAACCGACTCTTCATCGACCCAATCACCCGCACCCCGGTCGAAGTCGACACCTACCGGCCCACCGCAGCGATGAGCCGCCTACTCAAAGCGCGCGATCAGCACTGCCGATTCCCCGGATGCCGCAGAGCCGCGATCCGATGCGAACTCGACCACACCATCGATTACGCCCTCGGTGGGCACACGCACATCTACAACCTCGCCCACCTGTGCCAACGACACCATTCGATGAAGCAATTCACGAAATGGGAGGTCAGGCAGATCGGCGGCGGGGTCCTGGAATGGACCTCACCCCTGGGCCGGGTCTACCGAGAAGACGTACCGATCCCATCCGTGTGTTTCGTTCCCGACACCGGCGCCGCGCCACCACCCGAGGCGAGCAGGCACGAGCCACCGCCCTTCTGAGCCGGCCGGCGCTGGCCGGCGCCGCCCGGCGCCGTCCGGCGCAGTCACACGCCCCGGATGCGCTTCGCTTCGGCGAGCACGACCGAATCCTCGCATCCGCGCGCGAACCCCGCGATCCGCCGGTCGATGTCGTGTTGCAGGATGACCATGCCGATGCGCTCCGCGAGCGGTGCAAGCCACGCCGGGCGGCAGGCGAAGTTGTAGCGCCACACCGCGACCGAGCGCGAGGGGTCGCCCTCGACCGGACTGAACCGCCATCCGCCGCCCATCCGAGCGAAGAACCAGGAGCCTTTCGTCATCTTCATCCCGACGTTCGACGGCGGGTTGTACGAGACGTACTCACTCTCCATCGCCAGCCCGAACCGCTGCACGGTATACGTGCGGACGCCCTTCGCCGGCCGATCCGCGCCGATCAGGTGCTGTCGCCGGATGAAAGGGTCCCAGCGCTTCCGCACCTCGCCCTGCGTCTGCGACACCGCGAACGCGACGTCGACCGGCACGGGAACAACGCAACGCGACTCGACGACCGGCACTCGCCCATCGTGGCACGCCCCCGGCGCGCAACACGCTCCCGCGACGCATACTAAGAATCATGCGCAGCGTCCCCCTCGGTCAGAGCAACATCCAGGTCCCCAACGTCGTCGCGGGCATGATGCGGATCGAGGAGCTCTCCGACGACGACATCCGCGCCCTCTACGACCGCTGCCGCGAGGTCGGCGTCGACTTCTACGACCACGCCGACCTCTACGGCTCGTCGCGCCACGCCTGCGAGCGACGCTTCACCGAAGCGCTCAAGCTCACGGCATCCGAGCGCGACGAGATCACGCTGCAGACCAAGACCGGCATCGTCGCCGACGAGTGGCACTTCGACCACTCGTACGAGCACATCGTGACCTCGGCCGAGGAGTCGCTCGAAGCACTCGGCACCGACCGCATCGACGTACTGCTGCTGCACCGTCCCGACGCTCTCGTCGAGCCCGACGAGGTCGCCCGCGCGTTCGACCACCTCGAGTCCTCGGGCAAGGTCCGCGCCTTCGGCGTCTCGAACCACACGCCCCGCCAGATCGACCTGCTGAAGACGGCGGTGACCCAGCCGCTCGTGGCCAACCAGGTGCAGCTGTCGATCACGCACTCGACGATCATCGCCCAGGGGCTCGCGTCGAACATGGCCGGCGAAGACGACTCCATCACCCGTGACGGCGGCGGACTCGTCGACTACTCGCGCATCAACGGCATCACGCTCCAGGCCTGGTCGCCGTTCCAGAAGGGCTTCTTCGACGGCGTCATCTTCGGTGCCGAGGAGTACCCGGAGCTCAACGCCAAGCTCGACGAGCTGGCCGCGAAGTACGGCGTCACCCCGACCGCCATCGCGACGGCGTGGATCACCCGCCACCCCGCCGGAATGCAGGTCGTGCTCGGCACCACGAACCCCCAGCGCGTCGCGGATGCCGCCGAGGGCAGCGACATCCCCCTGACGCGAGGCGAGTGGTACGGGCTGATCCAGGCCGCCGGGCACAAGGTGCCCTGAGCCCGGGGTCAGGTGCCGCAGAACGTCTGGTAGCCGGCCGCGAAGTCCGGACCCGCCGGCTGGGCGTACCGCTCCGCGCCCGCGCGCTCGGTGAACGGGGTCGACAGGACGGTCGTCAGCCAGCCGAGCGGCTCGAGATTTCCGGCGGTCGCTGCGGCGAGCGCTTCCTCGACGAGGTGGTTGCGCGGCACGTAGATGGGGTTCGCGGCATCCATCACCTCGGCGTCGGGCGCGTGGGCACGCCACCGATCCAGCCAGCCGGTCAGCGCCGGATCCCCGCCGAGCGCCGCCTCGAGACCGGCCGCATCGCCCCGCGCGGCAGCAGACAGCGACCGGAACGTCGAGGTGTAGTCCGCGCGCTTGCGCTCGAGCATCTCGTGGAAGTCACCGGCGAGCGCCTCGACCTGCTCATCGGAGACTCGCGCATCGGCGAGCCCGAGCTTGCGCCGCATGCCCGCCGCCCGAGCCTCGGCGAACCGGGGCCGGAACTCCGCCAGCACGCCCTGCGCGAGCTCGACCGCGCGTTCGAGCTCATCGTCGAACAGCGGCAGCATCGCCTCGGCGAGCCGCGCGAGGTTCCACTCGGCGATGTACGGCTGATTGCCGTAGGCGTAACGGCCGCCGGTGTCGATCGAGCTGTACACGGTCGCCGGGTCGTACGCATCGAGGAAGGCACACGGGCCGTAGTCGATCGTCTCGCCCGACAGCGTCATGTTGTCGGTGTTCATCACGCCGTGGATGAAGCCGACCAGCATCCAGCGGGCGACGAGGTCGGCCTGCGCCGCCACGACCGCGCGGAACAGTCCGAGCGCAGGCACGTCCCCGTCCGCCGCCTCGGGGTGGTGCCGCGCGATGGCGTAGTCGACGACCGCGCGCAGCACGGTGATGTCGCCCGTCCCCCGCGCGAACTCGACGCTGCCCACCCGCAGATGGCTCGACGCCGTCCGCACGAGCAGCGCTCCCGGCAGCGCCGCCTCACGCACCACCTCGCGCCCCGTCGCGACGACGGCGAGCGACCGGGTCGTCGGGATGCCGAGGGCGTGCATCGCCTCGCTCATGACGTACTCGCGCAGCATCGGCCCAACGGCCGCGAGCCCGTCGCCGGCCCGCGCGAAGGGCGTCGGTCCGGAGCCTTTCAGATGGATGTCGCGGAGCGATCCGTCCGCCGCGGTCAGCTCGCCCAGCAGCAGCGCCCGCCCATCGCCGAGCCGCGGCGAGAAACCGCCGAACTGGTGACCGGCGTAACCCTGGGCGACCGGCTGCGCGCCCTCCGGCAGCGCGGCACCCACGAGAAGGTCGACCCCCTCGGGGCTGCGCAGGAACCCGGCATCCAGCCCCAGCTCGTCGGCGAGCGCCTCGTTGAGCACGAGCAGCCGCGGCGCGGGCGCCGGATCCGCCGACCACGGCCGCGCGAGCGCGGGCAGCGCGTCAGCGAAGTCGTGCGACAGCGAGAGCGTGACGGGAGTCATGAATCGAGGCTACGCGCGGTGCAGCCGCCGCGGGCCGGACTGGTTTACACAGCCGACACAGCTTCCTGCTAAGAAAGGGTTCGCGGCTCACCTCGGGTCGCGGAGAGCGAGCCCCATGCGTCTGTCGGTCATCGGTTGCGGTTACCTCGGTGCGGTCCACGCTGCCGCCATGGCATCCATCGGTCACGAGGTCGTCGGAATCGACGTCGACGAGCGCAAGATCGCCTCGCTCTCGAACGGCGAAGCCCCCTTCTTCGAGCCCGGTCTGCAGGAGATCCTAAGCGACGGCCTCGCATCGGGCCGACTCCGCTTCTCGACCGACATGGCGGATGCCGCGGGCGCCGCCGTCCACTTCATCGGCGTCGGCACCCCGCAGCAGAAGGACGGCTACGCGGCCGACCTGACCTACGTCAACGCCGCCGTCGACGCGCTCATCCCGCACCTGGCCGAGGGGGACATCGTCGCGGGCAAGTCGACGGTCCCCGTCGGCACCGCGGCCACGCTCGCCGAGCGCGTGACCCCCACCGGCGCCACGCTCGTCTGGAACCCCGAGTTCCTGCGCGAAGGCTGGGCGGTGCAAGACACCGTCGACCCCGACCGCCTCGTCGCGGGCGTCCCCGCCGGGCCGGAAGGCGAGCGCGCCGCCGACATCCTGCGGGAGGTCTACCACCCCTCGGTCGCCAAGAACACGCCGTTCATCATCACCGACCTCGCCACCGCCGAGCTCGTCAAAGTCGCCGCGAACGCCTTCCTCGCGACCAAGATCAGCTTCATCAACGCGATGGCCGAGATCGCCGAGGTCACCGGCGCCGACGTCACGACCCTGGCCGACGCGATCGGCCACGACGCCCGCATCGGCCGCCGCTTCCTCGGGGCCGGCATCGGCTTCGGCGGCGGCTGCCTGCCGAAGGACATCCGCGCGTTCTCGGCTCGCGCCGAAGAGCTCGGCCGCGGCGAGTCGGTCGCGTTCCTGCGCGAGGTCGACGCCATCAACATGCGCCGCCGCGACCGCGCCGTCGACCTCGTCGTCAGCGCCTTCGGCGGATCGGTGTTCAAGAAGAACATCACGGTGCTCGGCGCCGCGTTCAAGCCGCACAGCGACGACACCCGCGACTCCCCTGCACTCGACGTCGCCGTGCGCCTGCACGGCCTCGGTGCCTGGGTCACCGTGACCGACCCCGAGGCAATCGAGAACGCCCGCCGCATCCACCCTCAGCTGAACTACGTCGAGGACCGCGACGAGGCCCTCCGCGCCGCCGACGCCGTCATCGTCGTCACCGAGTGGGACGAGTACCGCCGCGAGCTCGACCCCGCGCACGCCGCGACGCTCACCGCCGGCCGGCTCATCGTCGACGGCCGCAACTGCCTCGACGCCGACGCCTGGCGCGCGGCCGGCTGGGACTACCGCGGCATGGGCCGCCCCTGACGCGTCGCGCGCAATGAGATCGCGACGAGCACGATCGCGGCTGCCACGCACGCCGCCGCGATCAGCGCCGTCACATTGCCGTTGACCGTCGCGTCCGACCACCGCGTCAGGTCGACCGGGCCCAGCACCACCGTGGTGCGCTCCAGCAGCCCGTCGATGAGCGGGCCGGCGGTGACGGCGATCCCGGCCCCGACGAGGCACGCGATCGCGGCCCGGTGCAGCCCACGCATCGGAAGGTAGCGGAGCACGAGGACGACCACCGTCGCGAGACCGAAGCCCCCGGCGACGAGCGGCAGCGCGATCTCGACGAAGGCCTGCCCCTGACCCACCGCACCGAGGATCACGGCCAGCATCAGCGTCAGCGCCACCGCATCCACGACCACCGAGATGATCGCGCTGTGCGTACGCAGCCAGCCCGATCCGAACGACCGCAGCGCGAGCGGGCCCCAGATCACGACCACCGCGAACAGGATCGCGGCGCCGGCGATGCCGAGGAACCCCGCCGAGGTCAGCGCCTCGATGGACGCGAGCAGCAGCCCGAGCGAGGCGAGCGCCGCGGCGAACGTCGTCCAGCCGCGCCGACCCGTCACGAGCAGCGGGAGCGTCGTGAGCGAGAAGGCCAGAGCGACGGCCGCGGCGACGATCCAGAACCACGAGAGCGTGTGCTCGACCGCCAGGTTGGTCACGAACGTGGCGACCAGAGCGACCGCGTACGCACCGACCGTCGTCCACAGCAGCGCGCCGCGCCATCGCCGATGCACGCGGGCCTGCTGCGCGTCGAGCCGACCCCGGTCGTCGGCGCTGGCGCTGACGAGCTCGCCCTCGGTGACACCGAGCGCTCGTGCGAGCGGGCCGAGCGTCGCGAGGTCGGGGTACGAGAGCCCGCGCTCCCACTTCGACACCGCCGACTCGGTCACGAAGACACGCGAGGCGAGCTCCTTCTGCGTGAGTCCGGCTTCCCGCCGTGCGGTGGCGAGAAAGCGACCGACGTCGCCCTTATGGGACGCGGTGCTGGTGGGCCCGGTGCTGTGCGTTTCATTCACGTCGCTCAGTGCACCACCCGGGACGCCGGCGCACCAAGCCGACACGGCTCCGGCGCGGCTCGACCATCTGGCCAGCCCGGAATCACGCGGATGTGCGGCGTCAGGGCAGGCGCACCGAGTCGGTCTTGGGGTGCTCGCGCGGCATCCGATCACGGTCGTACGTGATGGCGGAGTAGCCGTGCGGGATCGGCTGCCCGTCCTCGTCGACGCTCACGAACACGAGACGCTCGATCGAGAGGATGCGCTTGCGCGTGATCATGTTGCGCACGACGGCCCGCATCGTCAGCGAGGTGCGACCGAAGTGCGTCGCCGTCAGCCCCATCTCGATGAGGTCGCCCTGCAGCGCCGACGACTCGAAGTTGATCTCCGAGATGAGCTTGGTCACCACGCGGTAGTTGCCGAGCTGGATGATCGCGTAGATCGCGGCTTCCTCATCGATCCAGCGGAGCAGACTGCCGCCGAAGAGCGTGCCGTTGGCGTTCAGGTCTTCCGGCCGCACCCACTTGCGGGTGTGGAAGTTGATGCCGCCCTCCGACCAGGGCCATTCGGAACTCGTCTGATCGCTCACGTTGATCCAGCCTAATCCCGCACATGATCGCACGCGGGGGGCGTCGCGTCGACGGGTTTCGCCGGCCGGTCCGACGTCGGATGATGTGGTCATGGACAAGCCTGCGAAAGAGTTCGACGCCCACGAGGTGACGGAGGAGGTCGCCGACCGGGTCAAGAAGCGGATGCCGGACCTCGACGACGAGCTCATCCACCGCGAGGCGGCGGCCTCGGTTGAAAGCCACGCCGACGCCCGCGTCACGGACTTCATCGGCATCATCGCCGAACGCGAGACCCGCGAGCGCCTCGCCGGTATCGCCGACGAGGCGCCGACCGAGTCCGACTGACCGGTGCGGGGCTACCGGCGGTCGTCGGTGGTCTGTCCGTAAACGTTCTGATACCGGTCGTACAACGCATCGATCGCGTCCTGCGGAATCGGGAGCAACTCCCCCGCCTGCCGGGCGATATGGACCGTGCGAGCCACGTCCTCCACCATCACCGCAGCCTTGACCGCATCCTTCGCGCTCGACCCGATCGTGAACGGCCCATGGTTTTGCATCAACACCGCCCGGGAACGATGCCCCCGAAGCGTGTCCACGATCCCCCGG
>NZ_QMBN01000004.1:159262-271288 GCF_003289625.1 Microbacterium sp. SMR1 | reverse complement strand
GAACTCATCAGCCATCGCCGTGATCACACACGGGATCTCCTCACCCCGCGCCGCCCACGCCACCGCGTACGTCGAATGCGTGTGCACCACACCGCCCACCTCGGGCATGTTCCGATACACATACGCATGCGCCGCCGTATCACTGGACGGCGACCGATCACTGCCCGGCGTCCCCGGCACCACATTGCCGTCCAGATCGCACACGATCATGTTCTCCGGAGCCAACTCGTCATACGACACCCCCGACGGCTTGATCACGAACAGATCAGCCCCCGGAACCCGCCCCGACACGTTGCCACCGGTCCACACGACCAACCCGTAACGCACCAGCTCCGCGTGCAACGACGCCACCTCGGCCCGAACCCGCGCCACCGCTTCGTGTTCCATCGGACTCCTCCGCCTCTCGGAATCAGCCGGCCCCGCCTCCGGGACCGGCGGTCGCCATGTTACCGGTAACACTCACAGTGTCCAGAAGAACCCGCCTGGTCTGGAAAAGTTGTCGGAATGGGTGACAACGTCTTCCTCGGCGCCGTGGCGATCGGCATCGGTGCGCTCGTCGGCCTCGTGCTGTTCGTGCCCTTCGTCGCGGTCCAGTACCGGCGCGCCGGCCATCTCACCGCGGGCCAGCTCGTGCTGTGGGGCGCGGCCCTCGTCTACTTCTTCGCGATCTGGACCTACACGCTCCTGCCGCTCCCCGACCCGTCGAGCATGCGGTGCGCCGGGTCCAACCTGAACCTCTTCGAGCTCGTCGACGACATCCGCGGCGCCGCGCAGCGTGCGGGAGGCAGCCCGCGGGCGTTCCTCTCCGACTCGGCCTTCCTGCAGCTCGCCCTCAACGTCCTGCTCTTCCTCCCGCTCGGCTTCTTCGTACGGGTTCTCGCCCGCCGCGGCATCCTCGTCGCGTTCGCGGCCGGCCTCGGCATCTCTCTCATCGTCGAGCTGACTCAGCTGACCGGAGTCTGGGGCGTCTACCCGTGCGCCTACCGCGTCTTCGACGTCGACGACCTGCTCACCAACACCGTCGGAGCGGTCATCGGCTCGATCCTCGCGCTCCTCGTGCCACGCCGCCCGGTCTCCGAAGAGCCGGACGCCCCGCGACCGGTGACGCGCGGCCGCCGCATCCTCGCGATGGTGTGCGACCTGCTCGCCTACTCGCTCGTCGGCATCTTCGTGAGCGTGGGCATCCAGGCGGCCCTCGTCTTCACGGGCAACCGCGACGTCGCCGTCGAGACCGACCTCGCGGGTCAGGCCGGGTCGATCGCCGCGCTCGCGGTCGTCGGCGGATGCGTCCTGGTGTCGGGCCGGACGATCGGCGACCTGACCGTGCGCCTCCGCTACGCCGGTGGCCCGGCCCCCGCCGTGGTGACCCGGCTCACGCGGTTCCTCGGCGGCATCGGCGGGTACGCGCTGCTGGATCAGCTCCCCGACGCCTGGGGCTTCCTCGCCTTCGTCTTCCTCGTGACCTCCACGATCCTCACGTTCACGACGCAGGGCGGCCGCGGCCTGCCCGGCGTGCTCGGCGCTCAGGTACTGCGCGACAGCCGGGAGCATGGTCCCGCAGGACGAGTCGAAATCACCCGTATGGGGGACGCGCCCCGGCGCTGAGATCCGTAGCGTCGAGAGCATGGACGTCGAAGCACTCGCCCACACCGCCACCGGCGCTCTCGTCGGTATCGCCCTCGGATTCCTCGTGGGGCTCCTCACCCTCAACCCGATGCTCGGCGTCATCGTCGGCGGCGTCGCGATGGTCGTGCTCGCCGTCGCTGCGGGCATGCTGCTCCCGCGCGGCGTCTCTCGCTGACCCGGGCACGCCCGCTTGACCCTCACGCGACGTGAGGGCCGAGAGTGGTCGCATGACCGACCACCACACCCCCTACTACGACGCTTTCGAGATCAGCCCCGTTCCCCCGCCCGGACCGGATGCCGTGGCCCCCGAGCCCTATCGCGGTATCTACGGGATGCCGGCGTTCGTCACGATCCCCACACACGATCTGACGGACTCGTCGCGGTTCTGGACCGCGGGCCTGGGATTCTTCGAGCTCTTCTCGATCCCGGGCACGCTCATCCACTTGCGCCGGTGGGCGTTCCAGGATGTCCTGCTCGTCGCCGCCGACCCGGCCTCGGCGCCGACGTCCGAACCGCCCGCGCTGACGTACAGCTACGCCTGCGTCCTCGCCGAGCTCGACGGCATCGTCGAGGCCTGCCGCGCGCTGGACCCGGGGGCGGTCGGCGAGCCCCGTGACACCCCGTGGAACAGTCGCGAGGTCGAGATCCTGACCCCGGAGAAGGCGCGTATCGTCGTCACAGCGGCGAAGCCCTACGAGCCCGACAGTGCCGCAGCACGCTCCCTCGCCGCCATCGGCATCACGCCCCCGAAGAACCCGGCGAAGGAGGAGCAGCAGCCATGAGCGACATCAGCACGGACGGGGTGACGGTCGGGCGGGCGGCATCCGATCTCGGGGTCACGGTGCGCACCCTGCACCACTGGGACGAGATCGGCCTCGCCTCGCCGTCGCTGCGCACCGACGCCGGGTACCGGCTGTACACCGCCGCCGACATCGCTCGCCTGCAGCGCATCGTCGTGTACCGCGAGGTCGGGCTGGGGCTCGACCAGATCCGCGCCGTCCTCGACGATCCCGGTCGCGACGCCTCCGGGGCTCTCCGGGAGCAACGCGACGAGGTGTCGCGATCGCTCGCCCGGCTCGAGGGCCTCCGCGCCGGTCTCGACCGCATGATCGAGGCGCACGAGCGCGGCGTGCTTCTCACCGCCGAGGAGCAGCTGTCGATCTTCGGCCCCGACTGGAACCCCGACTGGCCCGCCCTCGCCCGGCGCCGCTACGGCGACTCCCCGCAGTGGCAGCAGTACGCCGAACGCGCCGCCACCCGCACCCCCGACCAGTGGCGGGCGATCACCGCGACGATGACCGCGCTCGAGGCCGACCTCGCCGCGGCCTCCGACGCGGGCATCGAGCCCGGCGCGCCGGAGGCCGAGGCGCTCGTCGAGCGCCATCGTGCCGCGATCAGCGAGTACTTCCCGGTGAGCCGGTCGATGCAGGTCTGCCTCGGTCGGATGTACGAAGCGGATGCCGCGTTCGCCGCGCACTACGATCGTCTCCGTCCCGGCCTCACCTCGTGGCTGCGCCGCAGCATCGACGCGAGCGCCCGCGCGCACGGCATCGACCCCGACGCTGCGGTTTGGGAGTGACGACGAAGAAGTGACGTCGCGAGCCCGCCGGCTCAGCGGCGTCCGCCGGTGAACGCGCGCCACATGACGGCGGCGTGCGACTCCTTCGCGTGCTCGACGCCGACCTCGTCGCCCTCCCGCGCGCTGAACCACTCCTGCACGCGGTAGCGCGCCGCGCGCCACATGAGGGCGATCCCGCCGTACGCAGGCCGGGGCACGCGTGCCTCCTCCTGCGACATCTGACCGCGGCGCGGCAGGTCGCCCGCGACGAAGGCGTCCATGAGCTTGGCTACGCCGATCGCGTTGCCGTTGATGACCGAGTGCGCGGCGCCGTGGATCTCCCACCGCCACGCGTCGCGCGCGACGGCCAGGAGCTCCGAGTGGAAGTACCGCGGCGACGAGAAGTCGCGCGCGCCGCGGATCAGCAGCACCTGCGCAGAGACGTCCGCCAGGCGCTCGCGCAGCGGATACCGCATCATGTGCGGCAGCACCCGCATGAAGTAGGCGAAGCCGCAGAGCAGGTAGGCGCTGACCGCCAGCATCACGAGACGGAACGGCTCGAACAGCGACGACTGCGCGAACCGAATAGCCTGCAGCACCACCGAGCGCTCGCGGTCGTTCACGACCGGCCCGATGAGGACGGCCTGGCGGATGCCGGGGCGCCGCGTGAGCACCTCCGTGACGATCTGCGTGCCGAAGGAGTGCCCGAGCAGCACGGGATCATCGAGCTCGAACCGATCGAGCACCGCCTCCACCTGGTCGGCGAAGAACGCCACCGACGGCTCGTCGCGCGGCGCACGCTGACCGGCGAAGCCCGGAAGGTCGAGAGCGTAGACCCGCGCGTTCTGCGCGAGCGTCGGGGCGAGCAGGTCGAAGTACGTCGCGGCCACCCCGATGCCCGCGATCAGCACGAAGGCCCGCTCCGCATCCGCCGACGACGCGGTCTGCACCCGCGTGACCCGAGTGCGCACCCCGTCGAACGCGACCGTCTCGACGTCGATGTCGGCCGGCTCCATATCATCTTCACCGCCGCGATCGCGCCCCTCCACCATGCCCCTACCGTCTCACACGCCGCCCCGTGCAGACTGTGCCGATGACCCTCACCTTCGCCATCGTCGGCAGCGGCTGGCGCAGTGACTTCTTCCTGCGCATCGCCGCCGCCCTTCCCGAGCGGTTCCGCATCTCCGGCCTCGTCACCCGCAGCGCGGCGACCGCGGCCGAGATCGAGAACCGGTGGGGTGTCCGCGGCTACAGCGACCTCGACGCTCTGCTCGCCGACGGCACCCCCGACTTCGTCGTCGTCTCGGTGCCGCGCGACGTGGCTCCCGGGATCATCGTCGACCTCGCCGACCGCGGCATCCCGGTCCTGACCGAGACACCGCCCGCCGCCGGGATCGACGACCTCGTCGACCTGTGGGAGCACCTCGCCCGCCCGGGGATGCCGACGGTGCAGGTCGCCGAGCAGTACCACCTGTCGCCGCTGCTGTCGGCGCAGCTCGCGGTGGCCCGTTCCGGACGGCTGGGCACCCCGTCACAGGCGCTCGTCGCGCAGTGCCACGACTATCACGGCGTCAGCGTCATGCGGCGAGCGCTCGGCATCGGCGCCGACGAGACCGAGATCACGGCATCCGTCTTCCGGTCTCCGCTCGTGGCGGGACCGGGCCGCGACGGCGACCCCACCGAGGAGCGGATCGTCACCGCGACGCAGACCACGGCACGGTTCGCGTTCGGCGACCGCCTGGGCGTGTACGACTTCGCCGGCGAGCAGTACTTCTCGTGGATCCGCGGCAACCGCCTGCTGATCCGCGGCGAGCGCGGCGAGATCGAGAACGGCGAGGTGCGCCACCTCCGCCGGTTCGACGAGCCCGTCTTCGACTCGCTGCGACGGGTCATGACGGGCGAGGGCGGCAACCTGGAGGGGATGTTCCTGCGCGGCATCCTCCTCGGCGACGAGTGGGTCTTCCGCAACCCCTTCCTCCCGGCCCGCCTCAACGACGACGAGATCGCGATCGCGCGGATGCTCGACGGCATGCCGGGCGCCATCGACGGGCACGCGCCGGTCTACTCGCTGGCCGAGGCCAGCCAGGACCACTACCTCGCGCTGCTGATGCAGCAGGCGGCCGACTCCGGTAACACCGTGCGTTCGACGCGTCAACCCTGGGCCGATGTCGTCGACGAGGAATTGCACGCCCGGGAGGCCAGCGGGTAATTTTTCGGTATGCCGAAAAATCGACATCGCCGCCTTTCCGCGCTGGTCGCCCTGGGGGCGACGGCTGCGCTCCTCGTGGGCTGCGCGACGGGCTCGAACGCCGACGTCGCCGGCGAGCCGTCGGGCGACCGGCCCGTCGTGCTGACGACGTTCACGGTGCTCGCCGACATCGCCCGCAACGTCGCGGGAGACCGACTCGATGTGCGATCGATCACGAAGGCCGGGGCCGAGATCCACGGCTACGAGCCCACCCCGCGCGATATCGCGGCGGCGTCCGACGCCGACCTGATCCTCGACAACGGGCTGGGCCTCGAGTCATGGTTCGCGCGGTTCGTCGAGACCGCGGACGCACCGCACGCCGTCGTGTCCGAGGGCGTCGAGACGATCGACATCACCGGAGACGCCTACGCCGGCAAGCCCAACCCCCACTCCTGGATGAGCCCCCTGAACGTGCAGCTGTACGTCGACAACATCGTCGCGGCGTTCAGCGAGCTCGATCCCGCGGGCGCCGACGCCTACGCCGCGAACGGCGCCGCCTACAACGACGAGCTGCAGCGCATCCACGACGATCTCGTCGCCGACCTCGAGACGGTGCCCGCCGAGCAGCGCGCGCTCGTGACGTGCGAAGGCGCCTTCTCGTACCTCGCTCGAGATGCCGGGCTCACCGAGGCCTACATCTGGCCCGTCAACGCCGAGCAGCAGGCGACGCCCCAGCAGATCCGGCAGACGATCGAGTTCGTCGACGACAATGACGTGCCCGCCGTGTTCTGCGAGTCGACGGTCTCGGACCGCCCGATGCAGCAGGTCGTCGAGGCGACGGATGCCGTCTTCGGCGGCACCCTCTACGTCGACTCGCTCTCCGAGCAGGACGGCCCCGTGCCGACCTACCTCGACCTGCTCCGCCACGACGCCGAGACGATCACGGCGGCGCTGACCGGGAGCGCCTCGTGAGCGGCGTGGCCGGCGCGTCCCCGGGCATCGAGGTCACCGGAGTCTCGGTGCGCTACCGCGACATCGTGGCGCTCGACGACGTCGACCTCACCGTCACGCCCGGCCGCGTGACCGCGCTGATCGGCATGAACGGATCGGGCAAGTCGACGCTGTTCAAGTCGATCACGGGTCTCGTCCGTCCCGCGAGCGGCCGCGTGAGCATCGCCGGCCAGACCCCCGCGGTCGCCCGCCGCCGCGGCGTCATCGGGTACGTGCCCCAGAGCGAGGACGTCGACTGGACCTTCCCGGTCTCGGTGCGAGACGTCGTGATGATGGGCCGGTACGGTCGCCTCGGCCTCACCCGCCGCCCGCGCCCCGAGGACCATCGCGCCGTCGACGCCGCCCTCGAGCGGGTCGAGCTGGGCGACCTCGCCGACCGCCAGATCGGCCGGCTGTCGGGCGGGCAGCGCAAACGCGCGTTCGTCGCACGCGGCATCGCCCAGGATGCCGGCGTCCTGCTCCTCGACGAGCCCTTCGCAGGAGTCGACAAGAAGTCCGAGGCGACGATCGTGCGTCTGCTCCGCGAGATCGCGGCCGACGGCCGCACCGTGCTGGTCTCCACCCATGACCTGCACGCCCTCCCCTCGCTCGCCGACGAAGCCGTGCTGCTGCTGCGCCGCGTCGTCTTCCAGGGAGCCGTCGACGAGGCGCTCCGCCCCGAGCTGCTCGCGCGCGCCTTCGGCCTGACCATCGAGGAGCGTCCGTGAACCTCATCGACATCCTGCTCGAACCGCTCCGGTACGAGTTCATGCTGCGGGCCCTGTCGGCCACGGCGATCGCCGCGATCGTCTGCGCCGTCCTGTCGTGCTGGCTCGTCCTCATCGGCTGGTCGCTCATGGGCGACGCCGTCAGTCACGCGGTGCTGCCCGGCGTCGTGCTCGCGTACGTCCTCGGCGCCCCCTTCGCGATCGGCGCCCTCGTGTTCGGGTTCCTCGCGGTCGCCCTCATCGGCATCATCCGGGGCACGAGCCGCGTCAAGGAGGATGCCGCCATCGGCATCGTGTTCACGACGCTGTTCGCGCTCGGCCTCGTGCTCATCTCGGTCACGCCGAGCCAGACCGACCTCAACCACATCCTGTTCGGCAACGTCCTCGGGGTCTCCACCGGCGACCTCGTGCAGATCGCGGTCCTGGCCGCAGTGGCCTTCGCGGTCCTGTTCGTCAAGCGCCGCGACCTCACGCTGTTCGCCTTCGATCCGATCCACACCTTCGCGATCGGGCTCTCGCCCCGGCTCCTCTCGGGGCTGCTCCTGGGCGTGCTCGCGCTGACGGCGGTCGTCGCGCTCCAGGTCGTGGGCGTCGTGCTCGTCGTCGCGATGCTCATCATCCCGGGAGCCACGGCGCACCTGCTCACCGACCGCTTCGGCCGCATGCTCGTCATCGCGCCGGTGCTCTCGGCGGCATCCTCGATCGTCGGCATCTACCTGAGCTACTGGGTGGACGCCTCGTCGGGCGGACTCGTCGTGCTCGTGCAGGGCGTCGTGTTCGCCGCGGTCTACCTCTTCAGCCCGAGACACGGGATCATCGGGCGTCGGATGGCCTCGCGCAAGTCCGTCGCCGAATCCGTTCCCGCTGGCTAGCGTGCCGCTATGAAGATCAGCGAGATCCACTGGAACGACGAAGCCCGCCAGAAGGTGCTCGACGACGCCGACCGTGTCCTGCAGGATGCCGTCGCCGCCGTCGCCGCGACCGATGACGCGAACGACGCCGACAAGGCCTACGCCGCGCTCGTCAGCCACATGAAGGACAAGTTCATCGACTGGGAGCCCGGCCCCGACGTCCGCACGTACGCCGACGCCCTCGCCGCCGGCGAGATCGAGCTCGAGCAGGCCGGCTGACCGGCCGGATGTCCCGGGATCGGGCCCCGCTGCTGCAGATCAGCCGCATCTACGCCGAGGAGGCCGCGCTCGCGCTGCCCCGCGGGCAGGAGATCGTGGCGCGGTGGCCCGATGCCGAGATCGTGCCGATCGACTCGCACTGGCTCGTTCCCGAGATCCACGGCGACGAGACGAACGTGCGCCGCTGGGTGCGGATCAAGACCGAGGCGCTCGTGCTCGGTGTGAAGAAGTCGGTCGCGACCCGCCTCAACGGCCGCTCGGCCGACTTCATCGCGCCGTCAACGGCGAACGGCTGCGCCATGGCCTGCTCCTACTGCTACGTGCCGCGACGCAAGGGCTACAGCAATCCCGTGACCGTGTTCGCGAACATCGACGAGATCTCGCGCCATCTCGCACGGCACATCTCCCGGCAGGGCCCCAAGACCGAGCCGAACCAGTGCGACCCCGAGGCGTGGGTCTACGACATCGGCGAGAACAGCGACTGCTCGGTCGACGCGATGATCAGCGAGAACGTCCGCGATCTGTGCGAGCTGTTCCGGATGTCGCCGACGGCCAAGGCCTCGTTCGCGACGAAGTACGTCAATCGCGACCTGCTCGACTGGGACCCGCTCGGGCGAACCCGCATCCGCTTCTCGCTCATGCCGCACGACACGGCGAAAGTGACCGACATCCGGACGTCGCCGGTCGCCGAGCGGATCGCCGCGATCAACGACTTCGTCGACGCTGGCTACGAAGTGCACCTGAACTTCTCGCCCGTCATCCTCACCCCGACCTGGGTGGCCGACTGGACCGCGCTGCTGCGCGAGCTGAACGACGTGCTCTCCGACCGCGCCAAGGCGCAGCTGGCGTGCGAGATCATCATGCTCACCCACAATGAGGGGCTGCACGAGGTCAACCTCGGGTGGCATCCGCGCGGCGAGGACCTGCTGTGGACCCCGCGGATGCAGGAGACCAAACGCTCGCAGAACGGCGCCATCAACGTCCGGTACCGCTCACCGCTCAAGGGCGAGGCCGTCGCGACGCTCTGCGCTCTCATCGAGCGCGAGCTGCCGTCGTGCCGCATCCGCTACGCGTTCTGATCCCCCCTCCCTTGCGCGACCGCGCGGATCTGCGCCACCCTGGCGGGGTGTATCTGCTGCTTCCCCTGCTCGTCTTCGTCCTGATGGTCGCCGCCCTCGTCGACGCGATCACCCGCCGCGAAGACCAGGTCAAGCACCTGCCCAAGTTCGCCTGGGTGCTGTTCATCATCTTCTTGCCGTTCGTGGGCTCCGTGCTCTGGTTCACCCTCGGGCGCGAGTGGGACACGGCCTCGCGGGAGTCGATGAGCTTCGGCGACCCGCGCCGGTGGTCGCGGGACGAGCCGGCACCGCCCGCGCCCGCGAGCCGTCCGCAGCCCCGCGACTACCGCACGACCGCGCAGCAGCTCGCCGACCTCGAACGCGAGATCGAGATCGCCGAGCTCGAGGCCGAGGTCCGGCGGCGCCGTGCGCGCGGCGGCTCCTCGTCGTCGGAGGGGCCTCAGTCGCCCGAGGCCGGCTGACGCCGCCCGACGACCCGCCCGCGGGCGATCAGCCAGCCGGCGGTCGCGCCGAGGGTGTTGGCCACGACGTCCCACACGCTCGCGGTCCGCTGTGCGAGCAGAACGCCCTGCGCCGTCTCGATCACGGCAGAGATGATGAGCCCGGCGGGAATGACGTACGCCTGCCAGCGGGGCCAGCCCCGGGCCGCGCACCACCCGAACGGGACGAACAGGGCGATGTTGGCGGCGAACTCGATGCGGGCATAGGTCAGCCACGGCACGGCCGAGGTGATCGCCTGGAGGATCGGGCCGGCGTCGCGGTCGACGGGCGTCGGCCAGAACGCGATGAGCGCGAGGACGACGACGTAGCCGGCGAGCAGGACTCGCGCGGCGCGCGTCACCGCACGATGACGGTCGGAGAGCCGACGTGCGAGGCCACGCGCTCGCTGACCGACCCGAGCAGCAGACGTGACAGCCCGGTACGACCGTGCGAGCCGACGACCGTCAGCGTGGCGCCGCGGGAGGCGTCCTCGATGAGCGTCGAGGCGTCGCCGACGTCGATGCGCGTGCGCACCTCGAGCTGCGGGTGTTCCGCGCGCACCGGCTCGAGCATGCGGTCGAGCATCCCGGCGGTCGCTTCCGTCAGGTCGACCGGCATCGGCCCCGTCCAGAGGTCGAGGCCCGGCTCCGTGCCGACCGAGACCGGCTCCCATGCCGCGAGCGCCACGAGCGGCTGCCCCGTTCGCTGAGCCTCGCGAGCGGCGAAGTCGAGAGCGCGGGCCGAGACGTCCGACGCGTCGACGCCGACGAGCACGCCCTCCCTCGCCACGGCGGGAGCCCCGTCGTCGCTGCTGCGCTGGTCGGGCACGATCGCGATCGGGCAGTGCGCGTGCGCGATGAGCGTGCGATACGGATGACCGTGCTCTTCGGGGAGCACGAGGATCTCGGCATCCGCCGTGGCCGCGGCGACCCGATCGACATCGTCGCGCGTCGGGGCGATCAGCAGCTCACGCAGCGCGAGGCCGAGCGCCTCGGCCCGGCGCACCGCCCACTCGCGCGCCCCCGCGCCGGTCGCGTCGGTCACTCCCAGGATCACGTCGCCCATGGCCCCAGGGTATCGGCCACGGCGGACCGGCACGATGGGCCTCGCGGTCACCAGCGGTTAGAGTCAGTCCGTGGCACAGCGACCCGGCTCCGATGCATCGCATCCCGATGCCGGTCGCGATGCCGGTCCCTATGTCGTGAGCGGCCACTACGAAGCGCCGCCGCGTCCCGAACGGCCCGCACCGCCGCGGCCCTCTCGCCGGCGACGTCGGCTGCCTCGCTGGGCATGGATCGCGATCATCGTCGCCGCCGTCGCCCTCATCGTCGCCGGGATCGCCCTGGCGGTCTCCCTCGTGATGGGCGGAGTGCAGGCGCTCACGGCGAGACCCCCGGGCGTGGGCACCGCTTTCGTCGCGCCCGCGGAGTCGAAGGCCGCGCGCGCCGTCGCCGAGGGCGGCTCGGCCGACGAGGTCGCCGCCGCCGAGTACCTCGCCGCCCAGCCGACGGCGTACTGGCTCACCCCCGAACAGGACCCCATCGGCGAGGTCGGCGAGCGCGTGCTCAACATCGCACAGGAGGCCCGCGAGACGGATACGGCGATGGCCGTCGTCGTCTACGGCCTCCCCGGACGCGACTGCGGCAATCACTCCGCGGGCGGCCTCGACGAGGCGGACTACGAGACGTGGACGACGCAGATCGGCACGGCCCTGCGGTCGGTTCCGGACGTGAAGAAGGTCGTCATCGTCGAGCCCGACAGCCTCGCGCTCGCGCCCCAGTGCGGCAACGTCGACGAACGCGTCGACCAGCTGCGCGGCGCCCTGGGCCGCCTCACGGGCACGGACACCTGGGTGTACGTCGACGGCGGGCATTCGAACTGGCTCGGCGCCGACACGATGGCCGAGCTCGTCGAGCGGGTCGCGGTCTCGGGCGTCCGCGGCTTCGTGACGAACGTGTCGAACTTCAACGACACCTACGACGAGTTCGCCTACGCCCACGCCCTGTCTGATCGGCTCGGCGGCATGCACGCCCTCGTCGACACCTCGCGCAACGGCGCAGGCGCTCCCGGTGACGACGAGTGGTGCAATCCGCCGGGACGCACCGTGGGCGATCCGAGCGGCACCTACGGCGACGACGTCGTCGACACGAACCTGTGGATCAAGCCACCGGGAGAGAGCGACGGGCCGTGCAACGGCGGCCCCGACGCCGGCGTGTGGTGGCCCGCCGGGGCCGTCGAGCTCACCCGCGGCGTCGCGCCCTGACCCGCCTCGTTCGGACGACACTGCCGAGCCCCGTGCTTATGGCAAAATTACCCGAACCTGAGGGAGAAGAGTGGCGAGCATGATGTCCGAGCAGCTGAAGACGGCGGTCATCGTCGAGGACGACCCCGACATCCGCCATCTCCTCGTCGAAGTGCTCGAGGCGGCCGGATTCTCGACCGTCTCGGTGGGCAACGGCATCGACGGCATCCAGGCCGTGCTGTCGTACCGGCCGCTGCTGACGACCCTCGACGTCAACATGCCCGGCATCGACGGCTTCGAGGCCGCCCGGCGCATCCGCGCTCAGAGCGACACCTACATCATCATGCTCACCGGCCTGTCCGAAGAGGCCGATGTCGTCCTCGGTCTGGGCTCCGGTGCCGATGAGTACATCGTCAAGCCGTTCCGCCCGCGCGAGTTCCGCGCACGTGTCGACGCGCTGCTGCGACGCCCCCGCGCCGCCGCGCCCCAGCAGACTCCGCAGCAGGATTCGGTCGGCCCCTCGTTCCCCGGCGCGCGCCCCGCGGCCTCTACCCCGACGCCGGCACCGGCACCGGCCCCGGCGCCGACCCCCGCCGAGGCTGCGCCGATGTCGTACGAGGAGTACCTGGCCCGCTTCCCCGGCGCGGCCCCGCAACAGCCGATGCCGCAGCAGCCCGTGCCGCCCCAGCAGGTGCCACCGCAGCAGGTCATCGTCCACCACCCGAGCGATGCCCCGATGCCCGCCCCGGTCCCGACGGCCGGCGCCGACCTCGTCGTTCACCAGCCCGCCGGCGACCTCGTGCCGGCCGCGGGAGAGCACTGGCTCGCGCACCGCGACCTGCAGGTCGACACCGACACGCGGCTGGCCTACGTGTCCGGACGCGAGCTGGAGCTCACGCGCACCGAGTTCGATCTGCTCTCGACCCTGATGGCCTCGAAGCGCCGCGTGCGGTCGAAGGCCGACCTGACGCTCGTCCTGCGCGGTGAGTCCTACGTCACGAGCTACTTCGTCGGCGAGGCGGACAAGCGGGCGATCGAGGCGCACATGACGAACCTGCGCCGCAAACTCGGCGACAACCCGACGACCCCGCGCTACATCGAGACGGTTCGGGGCGTCGGGTACCGCATGACGTCGGAGACCGCAGCGGTCTGATCGCTCAGACCGGCATCCGGTTCAGACCTTGTAGCCGTTCTGACGACGGACGAGCTTCGAGAACATCAGCAGCGTCTGCAGCACGGTCACGACGCCGACGATCGGCCATCCGATCCACAGGATCGACGACTGCGCGACGGGTCCGATGAGGTTCCAGACCACGGCCATCGCCAGCAGCACGGCGGCGAGGATGACCATCGGCATCCAGTGACCGATGCTGCCGCCTCCGCTCTCGGCCTTGGCCTGCATCGCCCAGTTGTCGACCTTCTTCTTCGACAGGAACCGCGACCACGAGCGCATGAAGTGGCCGAGCCTGATCCACATGAACGCCTCCGCGGGGAAGACGAGGATCGCGAAGAGGATGTCGCGCTGGTTGTGGTCCTTGATGCTGCGGGCCATGCGGAGGTTCAGCAGCACGGCGACGAGCGGCGGGATCAGCCACAGCGGCGAGAAGACGAACGCGCTGATCGACAGCGAGCCGGCGAGCAGGACGAGGAACGCGACGCGCACGAACAGGTTCGTCAGCATCCCGAAGTTCTCGAACCAGCGCAGTCGCAGGTTCGGGTGGAACGGCTGTCCCTTCGTGTCGCCGCGCTGGCCCGGCCACATCAGCTCGATGGCGCCGTAGGTCCACTTCACCTGCTGCGCGTCGTACCCCTTGAGGGTCGTCATGCCGCCGACGTTGGCGCGGGCGTACGGGCTGATCTTCGTCAGGTAGCCCGCGCTCTTGATCTGCAGCGACAGCAGCGAGTCCTCGACCTCGGAGTCCTTCACCCACGGCGTCGACTGGTGGTTCTGCTTCATCGCGTCGCGCAGCGCGTTCGTCGAGAAGATCGAGAACTGCCCGCCGAGGACGGCCATGTTGCGTCCGCGCAGCAGGTTCTGCATGTTGAACGCCGCGAACTGCGTGCGCTGACCGGCGATGAGGAACTTGGCGATCGTTCCCTTGATGGGCTTGTCGTCGATCGAGTAGATGGCCGAGATGCCGCCGATGCGCGAATCGCCGACCGCCTCCGACTCCAGGTACTCGACCGCGCGCCGGTCGGCGATCGTGTCGCCGTCCACGCCGAGCAGGTAGTCGTACCCCTCCACGAGCGAGTAGCCGTAGTTGAGCGCCCCGACCTTCTTGTCGGGGTTCTTGCCGATGTCGTGGACGAAGACCTCGGTGAACTGCGTGCCGAGCTCGGTCGTGACCTCGTGCGGCCCGGCGTACCTGGCCGCGATCTTCACCGTGTTGTCGGAGGTATTGTTCGCAATGACGTGGATGACGTCCGGCACGCGCGTCTGGGCGAGCAGGCCCTCGATCACGTCGGCGATCGACTCCTCCTCGTTGTACGCCGGGATGACGCAGCCGATGGTGGAACGGTGGACCGTCGTGTTCTCGAGGACCGACTCGAAGTCGTCGGGGAACGCCGTCTCGAAGTGGTCGGCCAGCTGCACCGGCGCCTGCGGGGCGGGGTGCTGCTGCTGGCCGAACGCCGGGTTGGGCGTGTACGGCGTGTACGGCGTCTGAGTCATGCGGTCACATCCTGTGCGAGGTGATGGGCGGCTGTTGCCTGCCGGGAACCATTCTGGAACGCGCCGTGTTCAGAGAGGACGAAGTCAACCGCAATTTCTGCGCAAGGAATTCCGGGCGTCTGACGGTCAGGGAGTCGCGGTGGGAGCCGGCGCGGGAGCGGCATCCGCGGCCTGCTCGTCGCTGAAGATCGCGACCGGCAGGTACTGGTACACCGTCTGCTGGGTGAAGCTGGCGTCGTCGTTGGCGTTGCCCTCGACCCAGACAGTCATCGCGAACTCGAGCGTCATGCCGTAGGTGTCGGCCGGCAGCCCGTGGATGACCGTCTCGGGCACGTAGAGCCCGCCCTGGAAGCTGTTGAGCAGCAGCCCACGGTCGGAACGGATCGTGTCGCTGGGAACGAGCGTGCGCGGGTCGGCGCTGAACTGGAACGGGCTCTGCACCTGGCCCGAGGTCTGCGCGGTCTGCGAGGTGATCGAGATCGACGAGATGAACACGCGTCGCTTCTGCGAGAGCACCGACTTCTCGTCGACGCGGTTGTCGTGGACGTTGACGGCGAAGCCGAACGTCTTCTCGGCGCCGGGAGTCCACTCCTGCGTCCGCTTGGGGTCCTGAGCCCACACGTCGAGTCGCAGCTCGAGGTCCTGCGCCACGTCGGAGGAGAGCGAGACCGAACCGTCGTAGGTGAACTGCGAGTTGAAGGCCATGGCGGGCGACTGCGACGGCGCCGGCGCCGGAACCGCCGACACCGGCTCGCCCTGGACCGAGTTGATCATCCCGGTCAGCTGCGAGCAGCCCGACAGGGCGACGAGCGAGAGGGCGATGGCGCCCGCCGACACGGCGGTGCGGAGGGCACGAGTGCGGGATGCGGGTGTGCGGCGCGGAGACATGGCAGACCGGATTTCTCAAGGCGGGACCAGCGTCGGATGCCGCGGGCCTCGCCATACAAGCACCCCGGCCGACGCGATCCCGGCCGCTTTCCGATCTCTTCAGGTTGCCTTGCGGCGACCTTGAGGTTTCACCCGCCGTCGGCCTCGGATGCCGCCGCGATCGCGACGGTGATGCTGTCGGTCGCGGTCTGCTTCGCGAACTCGTCGGAGGTCGGCGTCGTCTGCACGAGGAAGTCGTAGGTGAACCGGATGGTCACGAACGTCGCCTCGGGCGGAACCTCTCCGACGTAGAAGGTCTGCGAGTAGCTGTAGGGCGAGAGCACGAGGTAGCCCGGGTTCGTGGCCGACTGGTCCGACGTCGGCGCGAGCGGGCTGAGGTCGCCCTGGGCGTTGCCGGGGACGGCGATCATCGTCGCCTTCTGCAGGTAGACCTTCTGTCCGTCGTCGGGACTGACGGTGGTCACGAGCGACAGGCTGACCGGTTTGAGGGCCGTCGCCGACCACCGATCCATCGACAGGTCCGACCAGTAGTTCAGCGACCCGGTCACGGCGCCGGCAGTCACCTGGCGCTCGGTCGACCCGCTCGAGAGGTCGTTCGGCACCGGTGGCGGTACGGCGGTGCGCGAGACGCTCGGAGAGGGCGCGGGACTGCTCGCGTCGCCGTCGTCACCGGACGGGAGGTTCCACGGCGCGGGCCCGCATCCCACGAGAGCCACAGCCATCACCGCTGTCGCGGCGGCCGTCCCCCAGCGTCGCTTCATCGAGTCCTCCGCTTCCTCTTGCAAAGTGTACGCACGCCCCCGCCCCTTAGAGTGATCGGGTGCGCACCGCTGACCAGCCCCGCCCTCTGCGCCGGACGCAGCTCGTCTTGGCAGCCTTCGCCGGGGCGCTCCTGATCGCCCTCGTCGCGATCGCCGCGTGGGTCGGGGTGCGCGGCGCCCTCGCCTACGGCGAGCTCCGCGAGGTCGAGGCATCCGCCCGCACCGCCGTCGATCTGATCGCCGACCCGGCGGCGGCCGCACCGCACATCAACGACGTCGCCGACCACGCCGAGCGGGCGCGCGAGCTCACGTCCGACCCGGTCTGGTCGCTCGTCGAGGGCACCCCCTGGGTCGGCCCTCAGCTCCACGCCGTCGGCACGATCGCCGCCGCGGCCGATGACATCGCGCGTGATGGCCTCCTCCCGCTCGCCGATGTCGCGTCGGCCTTCTCGCCCGATTCCTTCCGACCGGTCGACGGCCGCATCGACACCGCCGTGTTCCGCGAGATCGCCGAGCCCGCCCGCGCCGGCGCCGACACCGTGGCCGCCGCCGCGGCATCCGTGCGGGCTCTCGACGACACCCCCCTCATCGGCCCGGTGCGCGCCGCCGTCGACGACGTCACCGACCTCCTCGACACGGGCGCCACGGCCACGGACGCTCTCGCCCGCGCCGCCACGCTCCTGCCCGCGATGCTCGGCGCCTCCGGCGAACGCAACTATCTCTTGGCGTTCCAGAACAACGCCGAGTGGCGCTCGACGGGCGGCATCGTCGGCGCGATGGCGATCGTGCGCACCGTCGACGGCCGGATCGAGCTGGCCGGCCAGGCCTCGTCCTCGGATTTCTCGAACTTCGGCGACCCGGTGCTCCCCCTCGACGCCGAGGTCGAGCGCATCTACGAGACCCGTCCGGGCCGCTACATCCAGAACGTCACGCAGATCCCCGACTTCTCTGTCGGCGGGCCGCTCGCGCGAGAGATGCTCCTGCGGCAGACCGGGCAGAGCGTCGACGGTGTGATCGCGACCGACCCCGTCGCCCTGTCGTACATCCTCGACGCCACGGGCCCCATCGAGCTTCCGACGGGCGATGTGATCTCCGCCGACAACGCCGTCTCACTGCTCCTGAACGACGTGTACGCGCGCTACGAGAGCCCGCGCGAGCAGGACGCGTTCTTCGCCTCGGCGTCGGCAGCCGTCTTCGAGCGGCTCGCGGCCGGCGGCGCCGACCCGGCCAAGCTGATCGCCGCGCTCGGTCGTGCCGGCGACGAGCGACGGCTGCTGCTGTGGAGCGCGATCCCGGAGGACCAGGCGGTCCTGGCCGACACGACGCTGGCGGGTCCGCTGCCGACCACCGATGCCGACACCGCCGGGTTCGGAGTGTTCCTCAACGACGGCACCGGCTCGAAGATGGACTACTACGTCACCGCCGACACCCGCCTCGCCTGGGACACGTGCGCGGTGGGTGGCGACGGGCGCACCTCGTCGCCCGTGACGCTCGAGGTCACGATCGCGAACAACGCCCCGGCGGATGCCGCGACCTCGCTCCCGTCGTACGTCACCGGCGGCGGCAGCTTCGGCGTTCCCGCGGGCGTCGCCCGCACCGTCGCCTACCTGTACCTGCCCGAGGGCTACGCCCTGTCGTCTGCGGCCCGATCCGACGGCGCGGGCTTCGGCGGCGGCTCGCACGCCGGGCGCCAGGTGATGGTGTTCTCCTCCGATCTCGCGCCCGGCGAGTCGGTCACAGCCACCGTGAGCGTGGTCGCGCAGGGCGGTCCGACGACGGCGACAGCCGCCGTCACCCCGACGGTCGACGCGGACCGGCCTACCGTTGTTGTCGCTCGTTGCGGCGACGCATAGACTCACCGATCATGCGCCGCACCGTCTCCCTCGTCGCCGTCGCGACCCTCGCCGCCGCGATCATCGCGCTGCCGGCCGCGGCGTCCGCCGCCACCGGCGCGACCATCTACCCGCCGACGAACTCCTGCACGACCACGCCGAGCGCGTTCGTCGCCGGCGGCACGGTCGAGTTCGCCTGCGCCGAGGGCACGTTCGGTCCGGAGGAGGCCGTGACCATCACGGTCCGCGGCGAGAACGGCGCCGGCGTCACGTTCGCACGCGTCGCCTTCGCCGTCTCCACGGGCAGCACGGTGCGCGAATCGTCCGCCGAGGGCGCGCTCGCCCCCGTGGCCCTGACCTTCCCTTCCGACGCGGTCGGCGTCTACAACATCGAGGCGATCTCGGCGTCATCGGCCGGCGGCACCGCGAGCGCCTCGGTCGTCGACGCGGCCGGTCTTCCCGCCACCGGTGGCGACGCGCGCACCACGCTCGGGCTGTGGGTCGGGGGCGGCGCACTCGTGGCCGCGGGCGCGACGATCGCGCTCGCCTCGGTTGTGCGCCGCGCACGCGACGCGCGCTGAATCCCCCGTCCACGGCGCGCCGCCGGGCATCCGGATCGCGAAATGTTAACGCGATGGAAATGTTCCAGCTTGCATCCAGGACCTCCGACCCTGAATACTTGCTATGACCACTCCTGACGTAATCCTTAGTATTACTTCTCCGTTGGGTGTGAGCCTCCGGATGACCCCAAGGAAAGCAGGACACATGAAGAACCGTCTCATCAAGGCGGCGGCGGCCTCGGCCATCGCAGCAGCGGCTGTCTTTGCAGCCCCCGCGATCGCCAACGCTTACACCCCGGCACCGGTGGGCGGCTCGTCCGTCACCGTCACCGCGGGTGGCACCGTGACGATCGCGTTCAACAACTTCGAGCCCAACGAGTCCGTGACCGGCACCCTGACGGGCGAGAACGCTGCCGCCGGCAGCGTCGCGTTCGTCAAGTTCGCCGTGACCTCGACCAGCACCACCAAGGCCGCCAACGCTGCCGGTGAGGTCGCCTTCCAGGTGACTCTCCCCGCCAACGCGACCGGCGAGTACACCCTGACCGCTGCGGGCACCGTCTCGGGCGCCAGCACCGTCACCATCGCCGTTCCGGCCGCCGCCGGCGGCACGGGCGGCACCGGCGGATCGGGCACCCTGCCCGCCACCGGTGGCGACAACGCTGCTCTCCTCGGCCTGTGGATCGGCGGTGGCGCTCTCGCCCTCGCCGGCGGCAGCATCGCCGTGGCCAGCACGGTCCGCCGTCACCGCAACGCGGAGGCCGCTGCCTGATCAGGCGCAACGCATGATCGGATGCCCCGGAGCTTCGGCTCCGGGGCATCCGTCGTTCTCAGACCGGTTCGGGCGTCTCAGACCGGTTCAGCTCACACCGGTTCAGCACTGACCAGGATCGGCAGGTGGTCGCTCGCCCCCTGCGGCAGCGTCTGCACCCGTGAGATGTCGAACCCGACGCTCGTCGCGAAGTCGTAGTGCCCGCGGAAGAACTTGTACCGCGTGTACGTGCGGGCATCGCTGAGCGTCAGCTCGTACCCCTGCTTGCGCACCACCTGCCCGAGGTTCTCCTTGAAGACGGGGTAGTTGTAGTCGCCGACCATGAGGATCGGCAGGCCCGCGCCGAGCTCGGACAGCGCACCGAGCGCCGCCTGGATCTGGTTGCGGCGCAGCGAGTTGAGCGCGGTCAGCGGCGCCGCGTGGAAGCTCGCGACGATCAGGTCGCGCCCGTCGTCGATGTCGCGCAGCCGAACACCGAGCATGCGCTCCTCCGCGGGCTTCAAGACGCGGTCGTGCAGCGACTTCTTCAGCGCGAGCGAACGCACCTCGACGGCGCGGTAGGTGTTCTCGCGGTAGTAGACGGCGAGTCCGAGCCGGTTGCGGGCTGTGGCATCGGCCAGCCGCAGGCCGCCGATCCGGTCCGGGATGCCGCTGGTGTCGGCCTCCTGCAGGCACAGGACGTCGGCACCGTGCTGCTCGACGAGCTCGGAGAGCTCGGATGCGGCGCGGTGCTTGCGCAGGTTGTACGAGATGACCTTCATGGTGCCGCCAGGCTACGCCCGCTTCCTTTCGGTCAGGTGTCTGTTGCGCGGCGGGCGCGGGTCTGCTCCGCCCGCGCCGCGAGGAGGTCGTCGGCGGGGTACCCGACCTCTGTGAGGGTGAGCCCGCGAGCGGCGAGCACCGCGAAGGCGCTGGTGCGCTGACGCTCGTCGCGCAGCGCCGCCACGTCCTCGACGCCCAGCCGCCCCTCGCCGACCGCGACGCAGGCTCCGACGAGCGCGCGGACCATGCTGTGGCAGAACGCGTCGGCCTTGACGTTCGCGACCAGCACGCCGCTCTCGTCGCGCCGCCAGTCGAACTCGAGCAGCGTGCGGATCGTCGTCGCCTCGGGGCGCGGCTTGCAGTAGGACGCGAAGTCGTGCAGCCCGGTGAGGCTGCGGGCTGCGGCATCCATCGACGCGTCGTCGAGAGCGACGGGCACGAACGTCGTGCGGAAGCGCTCGAGCGGGTCGTATCCGGTCGTCCGGTCGGCGACCCGGTAGGCGTACCGTCGCCAGACCGCCGAGAACCGCGCATCGAAACCGGCCGGCGCTTCCGACGTCGCCCGCACGTGCACGTCTGCGTAGCGCCCGAGCACGCCGTTCAGCCGCCCGGCGAGGGCGGCCGGTTCGGGGTCGCGTCCGCGTCGCAGTCTCGCGGCCTGCGCCTCGCTCAGGTCGAGGTGCGCCACCTGGCCCGACGCGTGGACACCGGCATCGGTGCGCCCGGCCACGACGAGCTGAGCGTCGCCGCCGAGGACCCGGCTGACGGCGGCCTCGATCGACCCCTGCACGGTGCGCAGACCGGGCTGGCGCGCCCACCCCGAGAAACCCGATCCGTCGTAGGCGATGTCCAGTCTCAGGCGCACCCGATCAGTCTTCCAGCTCTGCGCGCGAGGGCGGGTTCGCCCCCGGCCGCGACACCGTGATCGCCGCGGCGCGCGCAGCGGTCCGCATCGCCTGCGCGAGCGCTTCGCCGTGGGCCGGCGCGCCGCTTTCGACGAGGGTGACGATGAGGCTCGCCATGAACGAGTCGCCCGCACCGATCGTGTCGGCCACGGTCACGGCGACCCCGGCGACCTCGACGATCGCACCGTCGGGCGCCCGGCCGATCGCTCCCTCTCCCCCGCGCGTCATGACGACCGCCGAGGCGCCGAGGTCGGCGATGGTCTCGAGCACCGTCCGCGAGCCGGCGCCGGGCCAGAGCCACGCGGCATCCTCGTCGCTGAGCTTCACGAGGTCGGCCGCGGCGGCCGCACGCGCGAAGCGCGCGTGTGCGCTCTCGCGCGAGCCGACGAGCGCCGGACGGATGTTCGGGTCGACCGTGACGACGGCGTGACCACGAGCCGACTCGAGGGCCGCGAGACAGGTCTCTCCGCCCGGATCGAGGAACAGCGCGATCGATCCGGTGTGCACGAGGACGGCATCGCCACGGGGAGCGGGCTCGACGACGCCGGCGACCTCGAACGTGTACTCGGCCGAGCCATCGGGGCGGATGCGGGCGTGCGCCGTGTCGGTGGCGGCGTCGGTCCACGACGCCTCGGCGATAACGGCGCCGGCCTCGCTCACGTGGCGGGCGACCCGCTCACCGCGCTCGTCGCGTCCGAGCCGCGTCGCCAACCGGGCGGGAACGCCGAGCCGGGCGACGCCCACCGCCACGTTCGCCGGGCTGCCTCCGACGTGCTCGGTCACACCATCGTCGGTCTCGACGATGTCGACCAACGCCTCACCCAGCACCAGCACCTCGGGAGCGCCCATGTTCCACCTGTTCTCGCGACACGGTCCGCGCGGGATCCGCGCCTCTCCTCCGGTCTACCACATCACCCCCAGGCACCCGCTCTACACTGGGAGGCTGCCGCCGCCCGTCCCCCCGACGACCCCGGACACAGCCGTATGACTCCTCCGCCTCTTCCGCGCGCCCGCATCGCGGGACTCGACGGCCTGCGCGCCGTCGCCGTGGTGCTCGTCGTCGTGTACCACCTCTTCCCCGACGCCTTCCTGCGGAGCGGCTACGTCGGCGTCGACGTGTTCTTCGTGATCTCCGGCTTCCTCATCACGACGCTCCTCCTGCGCGAACGTGCGCGCGAGGGGCGGATCCGGCTGCGACGCTTCTGGGCGAGGCGCGCGCGGCGCCTGCTGCCCGCCCTCGCGGCCGTCGTCACCGTGAGCGCCTCGCTGGCCTGGCTGGTCGGCGGCGACGTCCTCGTCGACATGGGCCTCCAGGTGCTGGGGGCGGCCACGTTCTCGTACAACTGGGTGTCGATGGCCGACGGCGGCACCTATTTCTCCGCGGCCGACCCCGAGATCTTCCGCAACCTGTGGTCGCTCGCGGTCGAGGAGCAGTTCTACCTGCTCTGGCCGCTCCTGCTGCCGCTCTTCCTCCTGCTTACCGGCCGCCGCTCGCGCGCCGCGGCCGCGCTGGGGCTCGCGGCGCTGTCGGCCGCGTGGGCGTTCGCGAGCGTCACCGCGGGCGCCGACCTCACTCGCGTCTATTTCGGCACCGACACGCACGCCTTCGGGCTCCTGATCGGCGTCGCCGTCGCGTTCGCCCTCCACGGCCTCGTCGTCAGGAGGTCGTCGGTCGCCGGCGTCGGACCCGTGTGGGGCGTGATCGTCGGAGCGCTCGCGACCGCGGGCATCGTGGCCGCCGCAGCCGTGGGCGGCGGCGAGGCGATCACGTTCCCGGCCTCGAGCCTCGCCGCGTCGCTCCTCACCGCCGTCGTGCTGCTGATCGCGGCGTGGCCGGGCTCGTGGTTCGGTCGCGCGCTCGACATCGCCCCGCTGCGGTGGCTCGGCGAACGGTCGTACGCGGTGTACCTGTGGCACTGGCCTCTCCTCGTGCTGCTGTCGTTCCAGCTCACCGGCGCGGGCCCCGAGACGGGCGTCCCGGTCCTGGCGGGCGCGGGCGTGGCGCTGGCTTCGGTCGTTCTGGCGGCCGGGTCGTACCGCTGGCTCGAGCAGCCCGTCCGCCGCCACGGATTCCGAGGTGCGCTCGCTCTGGCCCGCCACGGGCTGCGCGCCCGCCCGTCGCGGCGCGCCGCGACGCTGGCGGTCGCCCTCGTCGCGGCGCTCGCCCTCGGCGGCACGACGGCGGCGGTGGCGGCGGCGCCGCGCACCACGACGAGCCAGAGCGCGGTGGACGCCGGTCGCGATGCCCTGGAGCAGGCGCGGCGGCTGCCGACACCGGCCCCCGCGCCGGGGGCGCAGACGGTCGACGGCACCCGCGTGAGTGCCGTCGGCGACTCGGTCATGCTCGCCTCCGCCCCGGGGCTCCTCCAGGCGATGCCGGGTATCGAGGTCGACGCCGAGGTGTCGCGATCGCTGTGGGCCGGGGCGCGGATCATCGATGATCTGGCCGCCTCTGGCGAACTGCGCGAGTATGTCGTGGTCGGCCTCGGCACGAACGGCCCGGTCTCGACCGAGGCGCTGCAGAGCATCGTCGACGCCGCCGGCCCCGATCGCTACGTCATCCTGGTGAATGCGTACGGACCGCGGGACTGGATCCCCGGCGTCAACAGCGACCTCACGGCGTTCGCGGCGTCGCACCCTCGCGTCGCCGTCGCCGACTGGTCGCAGGCGATCGCCGGGCACGACGATCTGCTCGCCGGCGATCAGATCCACCCCGAGTCAGCCGGCGGCGACATCTACGCGCGCACGGTGAAGCGCGCGGTCGACGGTGCCGCGACCCAGCTCGCGGCGGCACAGTGGGCCGCCGAGCAGACCCGCACGACCCTGCTCGAACTGTTCGGCCGCGCCGAGGATCAGTAGCGGCGGACGAGCACCCGGTCGCGCTCGTACGGCGTGAACCCGAGACCGCCGTAGAGCGCGTTGGCGCCCGTCGGGCTCTCGGTGTCGACGTCGAGTACCGCCACGCCGAGGCCCGCTTCCCGCATTGCAGCGAGCGACCGCGAGATCACCGCCGGCGCCAGCCCGCGCCTGCGGTGCGACCGGACGACGCCGACGAGGTCGATGTACGCGTTGGGGCCGAGGACGGCGAAGTCGCCCTCGTTCACGGAAGCCAGGCAGAACGCGACGATCTCGCCGCCGTCGAGGGCCAGGGTGCACAGATCGGGCCGCAGGAACGGACCACCGATGAACTGCTGCCAACGCTCCGGCGGGCTCGGCAGGCTACCCCAGTGGTCGCGGAACGCGTCGTTGCGCGCCAGCCGCGCGTCCTCGGCACGATCGGACGAGAACGGCACCAGCTCGATGCCGTCCGGCGTCGTCACCTCGGCGATCGGTTCGGACAGGTCGCGGTGCATCGTCGAGAACCAGCGCTCGGTGCGGTAGCCGAGCGATTCGGCGATGCGCTCGAGAGCCGTGTCCTTCTCCGACGCGTACACCTGGATCTCGGCGGGCAGGCTCGCCGCCGCGGCATCCGCTGCCGCCGCCTCGCGCAGCTGCTCCTCGGCGCGTTCGTGCTGCCATCCGAAGAGCGCGGTGCCGATCCCGCGGCCGCGCCGGTCGGGCCGCACCGCGCCGGTGAGGTAGATGTGCAGGTGCTCCTCGCGCGAGGGATGCAGGGTGACGGTACCGACCGCGAGCGCCTCGCCGGTCTCATCGAACGCGATCAACGTGTCGCGTTCATGGTCGACGTGCGACAGCTCGAACGTCTCGGCGACGTCCTCGCGCGGAGTCGTCCATGTCGGGTGGTCCACCCGGTCGGCGGCCACCAGCACGCCGTGGATGACGTCGATGTCGTCGCGGGTCGCCGTGCGCCAGTGCGCGACGGCGGGGCAGGTCGGTGCGTTCGGCGTGCTCACCCTTCCACCCTTGCACATCGGGCCCGCACCCTCCGAAGAGAGTGCGGGCCCGATGTCAGCGCGAGGCGCTGTTACTTCTTGTCGTCCTCGGCGGGAGCCTCAGCGGCGTCCTCGGCGGCAGCCTCAGCGGCTGCGCCCTCCTCCGGCGACTCGGCGCCGGCGCCGGCCGCGGCGTCGTCGGCGGGAGCCTCGGTGGTCTCCTCGACGGGAGCCTCCTCGACCGGAGCCTCCTCGGCGGCGGCCGGAGCGGCAGCAGCCGACTTCTTGGCCGACTTCGGCTTCGGGTTCACCGGCTCGAGCACGAGCTCGATGACAGCCATGGGAGCGTTGTCGCCCTTGCGGTTGCCGATCTTGGTGATGCGCGTGTAGCCACCCTCGCGCTCGGCGACGAGCGGAGCGATCTCGGCGAAGAGCTCGTGAACGACGCTCTTGTCGCCGATGACCGACGCGACGCGACGGCGGGCGTGCAGGTCGCCGCGCTTCGCGAAGGTCACCAGACGCTCGGCGTACGGACGCAGGCGCTTGGCCTTGGTCTCGGTCGTGGTGATCGACTTGTGGGTGAACAGGGCCGCGGCGAGGTTCGCGAGAAGCAGGCGCTCGTGTGCGGGGCCGCCTCCGAGGCGGGGACCCTTGGTGGGCTTAGGCATTTTTGATTACTCCAGGAAGAAAGGGGGGCTCAGAGGTTCTCGTCGTCGTATCCGCCGTAGAAGTGCGCACCGTCGAACCCGGGAACCGAGTCCTTCAGCGACAGGCCGAGCGAGACGAGCTTGTCGCGCACCTCATCGACCGACTTCTGACCGAAGTTGCGGATGTTCATGAGCTGGGTCTCCGAGAGGGCGACCAGCTCGGACACCGTGTTGATGCCCTCGCGCTTGAGGCAGTTGTACGAGCGGACCGACAGGTCGAGGTCCTCGATCGGCATCGACAGCTCGTTGGTGAGAACCTCGGCGACCGGCGCGGGGCCGATCTCGATGCCCTCGGCCTCGACGTTCAGCTCGCGGGCGAGACCGAACAGCTCGACGAGCGTACGACCGGCCGAAGCGACGGCGTCGCGCGGCGAGATGGACGCCTTCGACTCGACGTCGAGGACGAGCTTGTCGAAGTCGGTGCGCTCACCGGCACGGGTGGCCTCGACGCGGTAGCTGACCTTGAGCACGGGCGAGTAGATCGAGTCGATCGGGATCTGACCGGCCTCGGCGTACTCGTTGCGGTTCTGGGTCGCGGAGACGTAGCCGCGACCGCGCTCGATGACGAGCTCGAGCTCGAACTTCGCGCTGTCGTTGAGCG
The DNA here is from genome assembly GCF_003289625.1 of Microbacterium sp. SMR1. GTDB lineage: Bacteria > Actinomycetota > Actinomycetes > Actinomycetales > Microbacteriaceae > Microbacterium > Microbacterium plantarum. The sequence goes on along the minus strand of NZ_QMBN01000004.1, from coordinate 244,978 downwards.
TCGCGATGACCAGGTCGGGGTTGTGCACCTCGACACCGGCGGGAGCCGAGATGTCGGCGGCCGTGACCTCACCGGCACCGGTCTTGCGCAGGTACGCCGTGATGGGCTCGTCGCGCTCGGACGAGACGACCAGCTGCTTGATGTTGAGGATGATCTCGGTGACATCCTCCTTCACGCCCGGAATCGTGCTGAACTCGTGCAGCACACCGTCGAAACGGATGCTGGTGACGGCGGCACCCGGGATGGACGACAGCAGGCTGCGGCGCAGCGCGTTGCCGATGGTGTAGCCGAAGCCGGGCTCGAGCGGCTCGACGACGAACCGGCTGCGGAACTCGCCGATCTTCTCCTCGGTCAGAGTGGGACGCTGTGCGATGAGCACTATGTGTTCCTTTCGATCACGTGACCGCTATATGACACGTGCAATTCAGTGAGGTGTTGAGTTTTCAAGGAAACGACGGAAGTCCGGATGCCGCGCGATGCGGCATCCGGATCCGTGTCAGCTCAGACGCGGCGGCGCTTGGGGGGACGGCAGCCGTTGTGGGCCTGCGGCGTGACGTCCTGGATGGACCCCACCTCGAGGCCGGCGGCCGTCAGCGAGCGGATCGCGGTCTCGCGGCCCGAACCGGGGCCCTTGACGAAGACGTCGACCTTCTTGACGCCGTGCTCCTGCGCCTGGCGCGCAGCGGACTCGGCGGCCATGCCGGCGGCGTAGGGGGTCGACTTGCGCGAGCCCTTGAAGCCGACGCCACCCGAGGAGGCCCAGCTGATGACGGCGCCCGACGGGTCGGTGATCGAGACGATCGTGTTGTTGAACGTCGACTTGATGTGGGCGTGGCCCAGCGCGATGTTCTTCTTCTCCTTGCGGCGCGGCTTGCGCGCTGCGGACTTGGCCTGTGCCATGTGCGTGTTCTCCTAAACCTGTGGGGGCCGCGCCTTAGCGCGCCTTCTTCTTGCCGGCGACGGTGCGCTTGGGACCCTTGCGCGTACGCGCGTTGGTCTTGGTGCGCTGACCGCGCACGGGCAGGCCACGGCGGTGGCGCAGACCCTCGTAGGAACCGATCTCGACCTTGCGGCGGATGTCGGCGGCGACCTCGCGGCGCAGGTCACCCTCCACCTTGTAGTTGCCCTCGATGTAGTCGCGGAGCGCGACGAGCTGGTCGTCGGTGAGGTCCTTGACGCGGATGTTCTCGTCGATCTCCGTCGCTGCGAGGATCTCGTTCGAGCGGGTACGGCCCACGCCGTAGATGTACGTGAGGGCGATCACCACGCGCTTGTCGCGCGGGATGTCAACGCCGGCAAGACGTGCCATGCGGTTCTCCTAGGAGTAATCGAAGGTGTGGAGCAGGATCGGTGCTCGGGCCTTCGTCCCGAGGTGTCCCCCGCCGGCTGCGCCGCGCGGGTTCTGATCTGCCTGAGGTGTATTGAGTTGTCGTCGTACCGGGTGCCGCGCGGACGCGGCATCCGATCAGCCCTGGCGCTGCTTGTGACGCGGGTTCGACTTGCAGATGACCATGACGCGACCGTGGCGACGGATGACCTTGCAGTGGTCGCAGATGGGCTTGACGGAGGGGTTGACCTTCATGATGTTCCTGATTCGCTGTCTTCGCCGACGGAGCAGGGGCTCCGGGGCGTTACTTCTCGACCGGCGTGCGCTGGGCTCAGCGGTAGCGGTAGACGATGCGACCGCGGGTCAGGTCGTAGGGGCTGAGCTCCACGACCACGCGGTCTTCGGGGATGATGCGGATGTAGTTCTGCCGCATCTTGCCCGAGATCGTTGCGAGGACCTTGTGTCCGTTGCTGAGCTCGACGCGGAACATCGCGTTGGGCAGAGCCTCGGAGATCACGCCCTCGATCTCGATGACACCGTCTTTCTTCGCCATACGCTCGCTTACAGTTGTGCAGGCCGGTCGGTCTGCGTTGGATGGGATTTTCGGTGACACGCCAAGAGAGGCGCAACGCACCAAAGAGCAAGCATACGCGCTACCGCACGCTCGAGCAACTCGCCGTATCTCGCACGGCGCGTCGCCCCGCTCCGCTCAGTTGAAGAGCGTCGCGAACGAACCGCGGGCCGGGATCGTGCTGTTCGAGATCGTCTCGCCGTTGACGGCGATCGTCGGCGTTCCGACGCGGTCCGATCCGGGCTGGAGCGGCGTCTCCTTGGTCTTCGCGGCGACGTAGGACTCGTAGGTGCGGTCGGTGACGCACGAGTCGATGCCCGTCACCCCCGCATCGGATGCGATCTGCAGGAGCTGCTCGTCGGTGAGACCCGTCGACTGCTCGGCGGGCTGCTGCTCGAAGAGGGCCTGCATGAACGGGACGGCGGCGTCGGGATCGGCCTCGGCTACGCAGTACATCGCATTGGCCGAACGCGTCGAGTACTCGGTGCCCTGCGACGCACGGTCGAGGATCGAGATCGGGTGGATCTTGAGGGTGATCGTTCCGTCGTTCACGAGATCGAGGATCTCGGGTCCGTAGGTCGTCTCGAACTGACCGCAGATCGGGCACATGAAGTCGACATACGTGTCGAGCGTCTGCGAGCCGTCTCCGACGACGACGGCGCCGGTCTCCTGCTCGATGCCCGACCCCGTGGGCGGGGTGCCGGGGTCGGTCGCGCTGTTGTTCATCCACACGACCAGCGCGACGATGAGGGCCACCACGACCACCACGGCCGTCGACACCCAGATCGCGAACCAGTTGGTCTTGCCCGTCGCCGCAGTAGCCATCACTTCTCTCCTCAGCCGATTTCCGTCGGCACGATTCCATACGGGGCGAGCCCCGCGGCGCCACCGTCGGGCGCCGTGAGAACCCAGATGCCCCCATCATGCACCGCGACGCTATGTTCCCAATGGGAGCCGTCCGAGCCGTCGATCGTCGAGACCGTCCAGTCGTCGTCCTCGGTGAACGTCTCCTCCGAGCCGGCCACGACCATCGGCTCGATCGCGAGCACGAGACCGGGCTTCACCTCGGGGCCCAGGTCGGCCACGCGGTAGTTGAAGACCGAGGGCGCTTCGTGCATCTTGCGGCCGATGCCGTGCCCGACGTAGTCGCGCAGGATGCCGTACTGCTCGCCGGACGCCTCGATCGAGGTCTGGATCGCGTCACCGATCTCGCCGATGCGCTTGGCGCTGGCCATGGCGGCGATGCCGGCCCACAGCGATTCCTCGGTGACCTGCGACAGCCGCTCGCGCGACGCAACGAGCTCCGGTCGCTCGGGATCGGGGATGACGATCGTGAACGCCGAGTCGCCGTTCCAGCCGCGGAACTGCGCGCCGGCGTCGATCGAGAGGATGTCGCCCGGCTCCAGCGGACGCGAGTTCGGGATGCCGTGCACGACCTGCTCGTTGACCGAGGCGCACACGGTGTGGCGGTAGCCCCGGACGAGCTGGAAGTTCGACTCGGCACCGCGTGAGCGGATCACGTCCGCGGCGATGGCATCGAGCTCGAGCGTCGTCACGCCCGGCGCGACGTGGTCGCGCACCGCCTGCAGGGCCGCGGCCGTGATCAGGCCGGGCTCGACCATCGCCTGCAGCTGCGCGGGCGACTTGTAGATGGAGCGGCGACCGATCACGCCGTGATGCCGCGGGCCGTCAGAGCCGCGGTGATCCGCTCGGTGATCTCGTCGAGCGAGCCGACACCGTCGATCTGATCGACGATCCCGCGCTCGCGGAAGACGTCGAGGATCGGGGCGGTCTCGTTCTCGTAGATCGAGAGGCGCTTGGCGATCGACTCCTCGTTGTCGTCGTCGCGACCCTGCTCGGCCGCACGCTTGGAGAGTCGCGCGATGGACTCCTCGCGGGGGACGACGAGCTCGATCACGGCCGTCAGCTCTTCGCCGCGACCCTGGAGGAAACCGTCGAGATCGCGGACCTGAGCCAGGTTGCGCGGGTACCCGTCGAGCAGGAAGCCGCCGGCAGCGTCGGCCTGCTCCAGCCGGCCGCGCACGATCGCGCTCGTCAGCTCGTCGGGAACCAGGTCGCCGGCGTCGATGATCGCCTTGACCTGCTGGCCGAGCTCGGTGCCCTCCTTGACGTTCGCCCGGAAGACGTCGCCCGTCGAGACGGTGGGGATGCCCAGCGCCTCGGCGATGCGCACTCCCTGAGTACCCTTGCCCGAGCCCTGGGGCCCGACGATCAGCAGACGTGCAGCCGTCATCGCAGCAGCCCTTCGTAGTGGCGCTGCTGGAGCTGCGCGTCGATCTGCTTCACCGTCTCGAGACCGACACCGACGATGATGAGGATCGAGGCGCCGCCGAACGGGAAGTTCTGGTTGGCACCGACCGTCGCCAGCGCGATCAGCGGAAGCAGGGCGATGAGACCCAGGTAGATCGAGCCGGGAGCGGTGATGCGGGTGAGGACGTAGTCGAGGTACTCCGCGGTGGGCCGGCCGGCGCGGATGCCGGGGATGAACCCGCCGTACTTCTTCATGTTGTCCGCGACGTCGACCGGGTTGAACGTGATGGCGACGTAGAAGTAGGTGAAGCCGATGATCAGCAGGAAGTAGACCGCCATGTACAGCGGGCTGTCGCCCGTCGTGAAGTACTGCTGGATCCACGCCACCCAGCCGGGCACGTTGCCGTCGGCATCCGGGTTCTGGTTGAACTGCGCGATCAGCGCGGGGATATACAGCAGCGACGACGCGAAGATGACCGGGACGACACCCGCCATGTTGACCTTGATGGGAATGTACGTGTTCGTGCCGCCGTACGTGCGCCGGCCGACCATGCGCTTGGCGTATTGGACCGGGATGCGCCGCTGCGACTGCTCGACGAAGACGACGAGGGCGACGACGGCGATGCCCACCGCGAGCACGAGCAGGAAGATCTCGAAGCCGCGGGCGATCGCGATCGACCAGAGGGCCGCGGGGAACGTGGCGGCGATCGAGGTGAAGATGAGGATCGACATGCCGTTGCCGACGCCGCGCTCGGTGACGAGCTCGGCGAACCACATGATCAGGCCGGTGCCGGCGGTCATCGTGATGATCATCAGGAGCTGGGCGTACCAGGCTTCCGAGGTCACGAGCTGGGCGCACTCGGGAACACCGGTCACCGGGATCAGCTGACCCGAGCGGGCGACCGTGACGAGCGTCGTGGACTGCAGCAGCGCCAGCGCGATGGTCAGGTAGCGGGTGTACTGCGTGAGCTTCGCCTGGCCGGACTGACCCTCCTTGTAGAGGGTCTCGAAGTGCGGGATGACCACGCGCAGCAGCTGCACGATGATCGTCGCGGTGATGTACGGCATGACGCCGAGCGCGAAGATCGACAGCTGCAGCAGGGCGCCGCCCGAGAACAGGTTCACGAGCGAGAGCAGGCCCTGCGCGGTGCCGCTCTGGTCGAGACAGCTCTGCACGTTCGGGAAGTTCACGAACGGCGTCGGCACGTGCGCGCCCAGGCGGTAGATGGCGATGATCGCCAGGGTGAAGCCGATCTTCCGCCGGAGATCCGGAGTGCGGAAGACCCGCGCTATGGCGCTGAACAAGTGGATTCCTCCCAAGGGATGGGCGGCGTCTCGGGAAGACACCGTCAACCAGGGTATCCCAGGCCGTTCACAGGCGCGCCTCGGATACGACGAAGCGAGGGCCGGAGCGAACTCCGGCCCTCGCTGGCGAATTACTTGATGGACCCGCCGGCCGCGACGATCTTCTGCTCGGCAGAGCCCGAGACCTTGTCGACCGACACGTTCAGCGCCACCGAGATGTCGCCGGTGCCGAGCACCTTGACCTTCTCGTTCTTGCGGACGGCACCCTTCGCGACCAGGTCGGTGATGGTGACGTCACCGCCCTGCGGGTAGAGCTCCGCGAGCTTGTCCAGGTTCACGACCTGGTACTCGACGCGGAACGGGTTCTTGAACCCGCGCAGCTTGGGGGTGCGCATGTGGAGCGGCATCTGGCCACCCTCGAAGCCCGCCTTGACCTGGTACCGGGCCTTCTGACCCTTGGTTCCGCGGCCCGCGGTCTTACCCTTCGAGCCCTCACCGCGGCCGACACGGGTCTTCGCCGTGTTGGATCCGGGCACGGGACGCAGGTGGTGGACCTTCAGCACACCGGGACGAGCGGCCGTGGTCTCGGCCTTCGCCTTCTTGTCGTCCTTCTTCTCAGCCATCAGTCGATCTCCTCAACCTTCACGAGGTGCGCGACGGTCTTGACGTAGCCGCGCGTCTGCGCGTCGTCGGGACGGACGACCGAGTCGCCGATCCGCTTGAGACCCAGCGAACGCAGCGTGTCGCGCTGGTTCTGCTTCTCGCTCACCTTGGACTTGACCTGGGTGACCTTCAGTCGAGCGGCCATCAGGCACCTACCTTCTGTGCGGCGTTCGCCTCGGCCTCAGCGCGCACGAGGCGAGCCGGTGCGACCTGGTCGAAGTCCAGGCCACGGCGTGCGGCGACCGCACGGGGCTCCTCGAGCTGCTTCAGTGCCTCGACGGTCGCGTGCACGATGTTGATCGTGTTCGACGAGCCGAGCGACTTCGACAGGACGTCGTGGATACCGGCGCACTCGAGCACGGCGCGGACGGGACCACCGGCGATAACACCGGTACCGGCGGCGGCGGGGCGCAGGAGCACGACGCCGGCGGCTGCCTCACCCTGCACGGGGTGCGGGATGGTCGAGCCGGTGCGGGGAACGCGGAAGAAGTTGCGCTTGGCCTCTTCGACACCCTTCGAGATGGCGAGGGGGACCTCACGCGCCTTGCCGTAGCCGACGCCGACCAGCCCGTTGCCGTCGCCGACGACGACGAGAGCGGTGAAGCTGAAGCGACGACCACCCTTGACGACCTTCGACACGCGGTTGATGGTGACGACGCGCTCCAGGAACTGGCTCTTGTCGGCGTCGCGCGAACCGCGGTCGCGGTTGTTGCTGCGCTCGCGGCTTCCGCGGCGGGGCTCGCGGGCCTCGCGCTCGACGGGAGCGGTGCCTGCGGCCTGCTCGGTCGTAGCCTGTTCGGTCACAGGGTTCTCTCCGTTGTTGTTGGTCACTGCATCGCTCACAGGTTCAGACCTCCCTCGCGAGCGCCGTCGGCGATCGCTGCGACACGGCCCGCGTAGCGGTTGCCACCGCGGTCGAACACGACGTCTTCGACGCCGGCGGCCTTGGCGCGCTCGGCGACGAGCTCGCCGACCTTGCGGGCCTTGGCGGTCTTGTCACCGTCGAACGTGCGCAGGTCCGCCTCGAGGGTCGACGCCGAAGCCACGGTGTGACCCTTGGCGTCGTCGACGAGCTGCACGAAGACGTGGCGGGCCGAGCGGGTCACGACCAGGCGCGGCCGGGCCTCGGTGCCCACGATCTTCTTGCGAAGGCGGGCGTGACGACGCGCGCGCGCGTCGGACTTGCTCTTCACAGCCATGCTTACTTACCAGCCTTTCCGGCCTTGCGGCGGACGACCTCGCCCGCGTACCGCACACCCTTGCCCTTATAGGGCTCGGGCTTGCGGATCTTGCGGATGTTGGCCGCGGTCTCGCCGACCGCCTGCTTGTCGATGCCGCTGACCGTGAGCTTGTTGTTGCCCTCGACGGTCAGGGTGATGCCGGCGGGTGCCTCGACGGTGACGGGGTGCGAGAAGCCGAGAGCGAACTCGACGGACGAGCCCTTCTGAGCGACGCGGTAACCGGTGCCGACGACCTCGAGACCCTTGGTGTAGCCCTGGGTCACGCCGATGATGTTGTTGTTGATCAGGGTGCGGGTCAGGCCGTGCAGGGCACGCGACTCGCGCTCGTCATCCGGACGGGTGACGAGAACCTGGTTCTCCTCGACCTTGGCCTCGATGGGCTTGGCGACGGTCAGTCGCAGCTCGCCCTTGGGGCCCGTGACGAGGACGTCCTGTCCGGTGACCTCGACGGTCACACCGGCAGGGATGTCGATGGGGAGACGTCCAATACGCGACATCAGATCACCACACGTAGGCGAGGACTTCCCCGCCGACGCCCTTCGAGTCGGCCTGGCGGTCCGTGAGGAGGCCAGAGGAGGTGGACAGAATCGCGACACCCAGGCCACCGAGGACCGTGGGCAGCTCGGTCGACTTCGCGTACACGCGGAGACCGGGCTTGGAGACGCGCTTGATGCCGGCGATCGACCGCTCGCGGTTGGGGCCGTACTTCAGCGTCATGGTGAGGGTCTGGCCGACGCGGGCATCGGTGACCTCCCAGCCGGAGATGTAGCCCTCCTGCTTGAGGATCTCGGCGATGTTGGTCTTGAGCTTCGAGCTCGGCAGCGACACGGAGTCGTGGTGCGCCGAGTTCGCGTTGCGCAGACGGGTCAGCATATCTGCGACCGGGTCTGTCATCGTCATAGGTGTGTTCCTTCGATCATGAGGTTTCGACTGCCGTTACACGACAGGCGACCTTCGATGAATGTCCATATTCAGTTGTGCAGTCGTTCGGCCCCGGAGCATGCCCCGAGGCCGAACGATCGATTGTACCGGATTACGCCTGGGCGTCGTCCGACTTGAACGGGAAGCCGAGCTGGCGGAGCAGCGAGCGTCCCTCGTCATCCGACTTCGCCGTGGTGACGATCGTGATGTCGAAACCACGGACGCGGTCGATCCGGTCCTGGTTGATCTCGTGGAAGACCGCCTGCTCCTGCAGACCGAAGGTGTAGTTGCCGTGACCGTCGAACTGCTTGGGCGACAGACCGCGGAAGTCGCGGATGCGGGGCAGCGCGAGGTTCACGAGACGGTCGATGAACTCCCACGCACGGTCACCGCGGAGGGTGACGTGCGCGCCGATGGCCTGGCCCTCGCGCAGCTTGAACTGCGCGATGGACTTGCGGGCCTTCGTGACGATCGGCTTCTGACCCGTGATCTTCGTCAGGTCGTCCACGGCGCCGTCGATCACCTTGCTGTCGCGAGCTGCCTCGCCGACACCGGTGTTCACGACGACCTTCACGAGACCGGGGATCTGCATGACGTTGGCGTAGCCGAACTCTTCCTGCAGAGCCTTCTTGATCTCGCTCTGGTACTTCTGCTTCAGGCGGGGCTGGATCTTGCCAGCCGCCGCGGCAGTGGTGCTGCTCATATTCAGAGGTCCTTGCCGCTCTTCTTCGCGTAACGCACGCGGACGGTGCGCTTCACGCCGTCCTTCGTCTTCTCCTCGACGCGGTGGCCGACGCGGGTCGGCTTCTTCGTCTCGGGGTCGACGACCTGGACGTTCGAGATGTGGATGGGGGCCTCGAAGGTCTCGATGCCGCCCGTCTTGGTGCCACGCTGCGTCTGGCCGACGCGGGTGTGCTTGGTGACGTAGTTCACGCCCTCGACGATGACGCGGTTCTGCTCGACGAGGACCTCGAGGACCTTGCCCTGCTTGCCACGGTCGCCGCCGCGCTCGGGCTTGGCGCCCGTGATGACCTGAACCAGGTCACCCTTCTTGATGTTCGCCATGATCAGATGACCTCCGGGGCGAGCGAGACGATCTTCATGAACTTCTTGTCGCGAAGCTCACGACCGACCGGTCCGAAGATGCGGGTGCCACGGGGCTCCCCGTCGTTCTTCAGGATGACGGCGGCGTTCTCGTCGAACTTGATGTACGAGCCGTCGGGACGGCGCGTCTGCTTGACGGTGCGGACGATGACGGCCTTGACGACATCACCCTTCTTGACGTTGCCACCGGGGATCGCGTCCTTGACGGTGGCGACGATGATGTCGCCCAGTCCGGCGTACCGGCGGGCGGAGCCGCCGAGCACGCGGATGGTGAGCAGCTCCTTGGCGCCGGTGTTGTCGGCGACCTTGAGGCGGGATTCGGTCTGAATCATGAGATCACTTCGCCTTCTCGAGGACCTCGACCAGACGCCAGCGCTTGGTGGCGCTCAGCGGGCGAGTCTCGTTGATGAGGACGAGGTCGCCGATGCCGGCGGTGTTGGCCTCGTCGTGGGCCTTGACCTTCGACGTGCGGCGGATGACCTTGCCGTAGAGCGGGTGCTTCACGCGGTCCTCGACCTCGACGACGATCGTCTTGTCCATCTTGTCGCTCACGACGTAGCCGCGACGAGCCTTGCGGTAACCGCGGGCCTGCGGGTCGCGGACGTCGTGCTCGCCGTGCTCGTGGCCCTCGGCGACAGCCTCAGCGGCGTTCTTGTCGGTAGCCATTACTCGGTCTCTTCCTTCGCGGCCTCGGTGGCGTCATCCGCCTTCTTGGCCTTGGTCTTCTTCGCCTTCGGCGCCTCCGCGACGGGCGTGGCACGAATGCCGAGCTCGCGCTCGCGGATCACCGTGTAGAGCCGCGCGATGTCGCGCTTGACCGCACGGATGCGGCCGTGGCTCTCGAGCTGGCCGGTGGCCGACTGGAAGCGCAGGTTGAACAGCTCTTCCTTGGCCTTGCGCAGCTCCTCGACGAGGCGCTGGTCTTCGAACGTGTCGAGCTCGCTCGGGGCGAGCGTCTTGGTGCCGACAGCCATTACGCGTCGCCCTCCTCGCGCTTGATGATGCGTGCCTTCAGCGGCAGCTTGTGAATGGCACGGGTCAGGGCCTCGCGAGCGAGCTCCTCGTTGACTCCGGCGACCTCGAAGAGGACGCGACCCGGCTTGACGTTGGCGACCCACCACTCCGGCGAGCCCTTACCCGAACCCATGCGGGTCTCGGCGGGCTTCTTGGTGAGCGGACGGTCGGGGTAGACGTTGATCCACACCTTGCCGCCACGCTTGATGTGACGCGTCATGGCGATACGAGCGGACTCGATCTGACGGTTGGTCACGTAAGCGGGCGTGAGTGCCTGGATACCGAACTCGCCGAAGGAGACCTTCGTGCCGCCGGTGGCCTGGCCATCGCGCTTGGGGTGGTGCTGCTTGCGGTACTTGACCTTGCGGGGGATAAGCATCAGGCCGACGCTCCTTCTGCCACGGGGGCCTCGTTGCGGGGACCGCGACGGCGGTCACCGCGGTCGTCGCGACCGCGCGAGGTCTTCGGCGCGTTGGCCTGCTCGCGAGCGAGCTCCTTGGCCGTCAGGTCGCCCTTGTAGATCCAGACCTTCACGCCGATGCGGCCGAAGGTGGTCTTGGCCTCATAGAAGCCGTAGTCGATGTTCGCGCGGAGCGTGTGCAGGGGCACGCGGCCCTCGCGGTAGAACTCCGAGCGGCTCATCTCCGCGCCGCCGAGGCGGCCCGAGACCTGGATCCGGATGCCCTTGGCACCGGCGCGCTGAGCGCCCTGCAGACCCTTGCGCATCGCGCGGCGGAAAGCCACACGAGCGGAGAGCTGCTCGGCGATGCCCTGCGCGACGAGCTGGGCGTCGGCCTCGGGGTTCTTGACCTCGAGGATGTTGAGCTGGATCTGCTTGCCGGTGAGCTTCTCGAGGTCGGCGCGGATGCGCTCGGCCTCGGCGCCACGACGACCGATCACGATGCCCGGGCGGGCGGTGTGGATGTCGACGCGGACGCGGTCACGGGTGCGCTCGATCTCGATGTTGCTGACGCCGGCGCGGTCGAGCGACGTGGTCAGCAGACGACGGATCTTGATGTCCTCGGCGACGTAGTCGGCGTAACGCTGGCCCGGCTTGGTCGAGTCCGAGAACCAACGCGACACGTGGTCCGTGGTGATGCCGAGGCGGAAGCCGTACGGGTTGACTTTCTGTCCCATTACTTGCTCGCCTTCTTGCTCGTACCGGCGGCCGCGGCATCCGCGTTCTCCGGCGTCGACAGCACGACCGTGATGTGGCTCGTGCGCTTCTTGATCTGGAAGGCACGACCCTGGGCGCGGGGCTGGAAACGCTTGAGCGTCGTGCCCTCGTCGACGTACGCGTTCTTCACGTACAGGTCTGCATCGTCCAGGAACTCGTTGTCCTTGTCGGCCTTGACGCGAGCGTTCGCGACGGCCGAGGCGACGAGCTTGTAAATCGGCTCGCTGGCGCTCTGCGGGGCGAACTTCAGGATGGCGAGTGCCTCCTGAGCCTGCTTGCCCTTGATGAGCGCGACGACACGACGAGCCTTCTGAGGGGTCACGCGGATGTGCTTCACGCGCGCGGTGGATTCCACCATGTCTCTCCTCCTCTGTCCTCTCTGGAACTGCCCCCGCGTCAGCGGCGGCGGCCCTTCTTGTCGTCCTTCACGTGGCCGCGGAAGGTGCGGGTGGGCGCGAATTCGCCCAGCTTGTGGCCGACCATGGTCTCGGACACGAACACGGGGATGTGCTTGCGTCCGTCGTGAACGGCGATCGTGTGGCCGAGCATGGCCGGGATGATCATCGAACGGCGCGACCAGGTCTTGATGACGTTCTTGGAGCCGGCTTCGTTCTGCGCGACCACCTTGCGAAGCAGGTGCTCGTCGACGAAGGGGCCCTTCTTCAGGCTGCGAGGCATCTTCCTCTACTCCTACTTGCGCTTCTTGCCGGCGTTGCGACGGCGGACGATGTACTTGTCGCTCTCCTTGTTGGGGTGGCGGGTGCGACCCTCAGCCTGGCCCCAGGGAGTGACGGGGTGACGTCCACCGGACGTCTTGCCCTCACCACCACCGTGCGGGTGGTCGACCGGGTTCATGGCGACACCACGAACCGTCGGGCGAACGCCCTTCCAGCGCTTGCGGCCGGCCTTGCCCCAGTTGATGTTCGACTGCTCGGCGTTGCCGACCTCGCCGATGGTCGCGCGGCAGCGCGCATCGACGTTGCGGATCTCGCCCGAGGGCAGACGCAGCTGAGCGTAGGGGCCGTCCTTCGCGACCAGACGCACGCTGGCGCCGGCCGAGCGAGCCATCTTCGCGCCGCCGCCGGGACGGAGCTCGATGGCGTGGATGACCGTACCGGTCGGGATGTTGCGCAGCGGCAGGTTGTTGCCGGGCTTGATGTCGGCGCCGGCACCCGACTCGACGATGTCGCCCTGCTGGAGCTTGTTCGGGGCGATGATGTAGCGCTTCTCGCCGTCGAAGTAGTGCAGCAGCGCGATGCGCGCGGTGCGGTTGGGGTCGTACTCGATGTGAGCGACCTTGGCGTTGACGCCGTCCTTGTCGTTGCGACGGAAGTCGATCACGCGGTACTGGCGCTTGTGGCCACCACCGATGTGACGCGTCGTGATGCGGCCCTGGTTGTTACGGCCACCGGTCTTGGCGATCGGGCGGAGGAGCGACTTCTCGGGCGTCGATCGGGTGATCTCGGCGAAGTCGGCCACCGACGAACCGCGGCGACCCGGGGTCGTGGGCTTGTACTTGCGAATAGCCATGTTCGTTGTCCTCTATCCCGACCGTCAGCCGACTGCCGTGAAGATGTCGATGGTGCCCGACTTCAGGGTGACGATGGCGCGCTTGGTGTCCTTGCGCTTGCCGGTGCCGAAGCGGGTGCGACGGGACTTGCCCGCGCGGTTGAGCGTGTTGACCGCTGCGACCTTGACGCCGAAGATCTTCTCGATCGCGAGCTTGATCTCGGTCTTCGACGCACGGGGGTCCACGAGGAACGTGTACTTGCCCTCGTCGATGAGCCCGTAGCTCTTCTCGGAGACGACCGGCTTCAGGATGATGTCGCGCGGGTCCTTGTTGACGGCGGTCATGCCGAGACCTCCTCGGTGGCGCCGGCCTTGGACGCGACGAACGCGTCGTAGGCGGCCTTGGTGAAGACGAGGTCGTCCGAGACGAGCACGTCGTAGGCGTTGAGCTGGTCGAACGTCAGCACGTGGACGTACGCGAGGTTGCGCACGCTCTTGACGGTGATCTCGTCACCGCGCTCGATGACCACGAGGACGTTCTTCGTGGCGCCGAGGCCGGTCAGAACCGCCGCAGCAGCCTTGGTCGAGGGCGTGCCCTCGACACCGAACGAGTCGACGATGTGCAGACGCTGGCCGCGAGCACGGTCGCTGAGCGCTCCGAGGAGCGCGGCGGCGACCATCTTCTTGGGGGTGCGCTGCGAGTAGTTGCGCGGCTTGGGGCCGTGCACGATGCCACCACCGGTCATGTGCGGCGCGCGGATCGAGCCCTGACGGGCGTTACCCGTGCCCTTCTGCTTGAAGGGCTTGCGGCCGGCGCCCGAGACCTCACCGCGACGCTTGGTCGAGTGGGTGCCCTGGCGAGCCGCCGCGAGCTGCGCGACGACGACCTGGTGGATGAGGGGAACGTTGGTCTTGACGTCGAAGAGCGCGGCAGGCAGCTCCACGGAGCCGGCCTTCTTGCCGGAGGCGCTCCGGACGTCGAGCGCGAGAGTCGAGTCAGCCATGATCAGGCACCCTTCACAGCGTTGCGGACGTAGACGATGCGGCCGCGTGCACCGGGGACGGCGCCCTTGACGAGCAGCAGACCCTTCTCGGCGTCGACGGCGTGCACCGTGAGGTTGAGGACGGTCACGCGCTCGCCACCCATGCGGCCGGCCATGCGCATGCCCTTGAAGACGCGGCTGGGCGTCGACGAGGCACCGATGGAACCGGGCTTGCGGTGGTTGCGGTGCGCACCGTGCGAGGCCGAGACGCCCTTGAAGTTGTGGCGCTTCATGACACCCGCGGTGCCCTTGCCCTTGCTGGTGCCGACGACGTCGACCAGCTGGCCGGCCTCGAACGTGTCACCGGCGGTGAGCTCCTGACCGAGTGAGTAGTCAGCGGCATCCGCCGTGCGCACCTCGGTGAGGTGGCGACGGGGGGTCACGCCGGCGGCCTCGAAGTGGGCCGTGAGGGGCTTGTTGACCTTGCGGGGGTCGATCTGGCCGGCAGCGATCTGGACGGCCGAGTAGCCGTCCTTCTCGGGCGTACGGACCTGGGTGACCACGTTCGGCGCGATCTCGATGACCGTGACGGGGACGAGCTTGCCCTGCTCGTTCCAGACCTGGGTCATGCCGAGCTTGGTGCCGAGGAGGCCCTTGGAAACCTTGGAGTTGATGTCAGCCATGTCGAACCTCAGAGCTTGATCTCGATGTTGACGTCGGCCGGGAGGTCGAGTCGCATGAGCGAGTCGACAGCCTTGGGCGTCGGGTCGACGATGTCGATCAGACGCTTGTGGGTGCGCATCTCGAAGTGCTCGCGGCTGTCCTTGTACTTGTGGGGCGACCGGATGACGCACACGACGTTCTTCTCGGTCGGCAGCGGCACGGGTCCGACGACAGTCGCGCCCGCACGGGTCACGGTGTCGACGATCTTGCGTGCCGAGGTGTCGATGACCTCGTGGTCGTACGACTTCAGGCGAATGCGGATCTTCTGTCCCGCCATTTGTCTGCTCACTCTCTTTATCGCGTCTTACGTCTCGCTGGTCGCGAGCGCATTGGACGCCCGGTGGCGCGGTCTGCGCCGGGCACTTCTCACCGCCGGGGCGGTGATGCTGCACCACTGTTCTGATGTCAAACCCGCGGGTCTCCCTGCGGTTCCGCACCGTGCGCGCACGCGCGCATCCTGTCTCCAGGTCGGTGTGGGGTTCGATGTTCATCTGCCCGCGGCCTAGGACTCTGCGCTTCGCGCCGCCTATGCACTGTCGTGACAGTGATCCGGGATGCTGGGCACCCGTCGGAATGTGGAACCTGAATAGTCTACGTGCCGCCCGGGCGTGTCGCAAACCCGGGCGTGTCGCGATATCCGCGTCGCGTCCCGCACCGTGGCGGCGGGCCGCCGAGCACGCACTCTCCCCGCGAACACGCACCTTCTATGGTGCACCCTCGCGGCGACGGTGCGTCCTCGGAGCGACGGATCGCGCTCAACGCAGGAGACCGTGGGCGCGGAGGAACGCGGCGAACGTCGGGCGGGATGCCAGGCGCTCCCAGCCCCAGCGCACCGGGGTCCAGCCGGTCGCCGCGACGACGCGGCTCTCGCGCTCGCGCTGGGCGCGCAACACGTCGCGGGGCGAGCGTCCGGCCGTCAACGCCGGGTCGAGGTACTTGCCGTCGCCGTCGAACTCGCCGAACCTCCGCAGCCGAGGCCACGCGAAGTCGAGGAACGCCCACTGCCCATCGCCGATCGCGACGGGCTGCTGGAGCGCCGGTTCCGCAGCGCCCAGCTGCAGCATCCACAGCCGGCTGATGCTCTCGCCCGGCAGCTGTGCCCGCCCGTCGGCGATCGAGGCGACGAACCGCGCACTGCGGATGCCGCGGGCACCGGGCGCCTGCTCGATGCGAGCAGTCACATCGGCGACGAGCGCTGCGGCGGCGGCGGGGTCGTAGGCGCCGTTGCCGCGCCACGCCGCCGCTCGCAGCGCCGCGTCCATCGCTGCCGTCGCGGTCTCGGCCTTCTCGGCGCAGAGCAAGTCGAACAGCGTGCGCGCGAGGTTCGTCGCCTGCAACGCACCGATGCGCGAGACGTCGGCGTCCGCGACCTCGTGCCGGTGGCGCACGACGTCGCTGCGACTCGGCGCGGGCGCCGGACCGAGCTCGAGCGTATGCACCCGGGAGTCGTCGCCTCGGTGGACCGGCAGTCCGTGCAGCGCGGCGGCCGTCGTGTGCGAGAAGACCGGCTCGCGGGTCGCGACAGCGGCGAGGGCGTGCGCGCGCAGCCGCATCCGCTCCTCCGGTCGCGCGGCCGCCCAGCGCGCCGCCGCGACGTAGACGCCCCGCCGGACGCGCACGAGCTCTCCGTCACCGACGGCCCGTTCGAGCGTGGACGTCTCGCCGCGACGGCGCGCATCGCGCCGGAGGATGAGGTCATCGCATTCGGTCACTCCCCCACGATGCCGCCCGCGCCGCCCCCGCATCCGCGCCCCCCTGCTCCCCGTGCACGCTCCCGCCCCCGCCCGTCCTGGGGAGAAACCACCGCCCCGAACGCGAGAACGCACCGACACCACGACCACGCACCATTCACGGTGCGCTCTCGCGGAGGCGGTGCGTTCTCGGCGCTCGGCCTACTGGTTGCCGATGTTCTTGTCGACGTTCTCGCGGACCTCGTCGACCTTGCCATGGTGCTGCTCCGGGACGACCTTCTTCACGGCATCCGCCGCACCCTGGAGGAACTTGTCGCTGACCTCCTCGGCCTTCTCGCTCTTGAGTGCTTCCTCGATCTTGTCGCGATTCTGCTCGAACATCTGCTTGCCCTTGTTGATGATGTCGTCGACGCCCATGATCGTCCTTTCGTCGGGTCGCTATCCCGCTATGACAGCGCGTGCCGGCACACCACGTCAACAGCTTGCGGAAACGACGAAACCCCCCGGACCCGAAGGTCCGAGGGGTTCCGCGAAGGAAGTCGCGAGACTTACTTGATGATCTTGGTCACCGTGCCGGCGCCGACGGTGCGGCCACCCTCACGGATCGCGAAGCCGAGGCCCTCTTCCATGGCGATCGGCTGGATGAGCTCGACCGACATGTCGGTGGTGTCACCGGGCATGACCATCTCGGTGCCCTCGGGCAGCGAGATGACGCCGGTGACGTCCGTGGTGCGGAAGTAGAACTGCGGGCGGTAGTTCGTGTAGAAGGGGTTGTGACGGCCACCCTCCTCCTTCGAGAGGATGTAGGCAGTGCCCTCGAAGTTGGTGTGCGGGGTAACCGAACCCGGCTTCACGACGACCTGGCCACGCTCGACGTCGTCACGCTTGGTGCCGCGGAGGAGCAGACCACAGTTCTCGCCGGCCCAGGCCTCGTCGAGCTGCTTGTGGAACATCTCGATACCGGTGACCGTGGTCTTCTGCGTCGGGCGGATGCCGACGATCTCGACCTCGGAGTTGATGGCGAGGGTGCCGCGCTCGGCGCGGCCCGTGACGACGGTTCCACGACCGGTGATCGTGAAGACGTCCTCGACGGGCATGAGGAACGGCTTGTCCTTGTCACGCACCGGGTCGGGGATCGACTCGTCGACGGCGTCCATGAGCTCGACGATCGCGTTGACCCACTTCTCGTCGCCCTCGAGAGCCTTCAGGCCCGAGACGCGGACGACAGGAGCGTTGTCGCCGTCGAAGTCCTGCGACGACAGGAGCTCGCGAACCTCGAGCTCGACGAGCTCCAGGATCTCCTCGTCGTCGACCATGTCCGACTTGTTGAGCGCGACCAGCAGGTAGGGAACGCCGACCTGCTTGGCGAGCAGGACGTGCTCGCGGGTCTGAGCCATCGGGCCGTCGGTGGCGGCGACCACGAGGATCGCGCCGTCCATCTGAGCGGCACCGGTGATCATGTTCTTGATGTAGTCAGCGTGACCCGGGGCGTCGACGTGAGCGTAGTGACGCTTGGGGGTCTCGTACTCGACGTGCGAGATGTTGATCGTGATACCACGCTGACGCTCTTCGGGCGCCGAGTCGATGGACGCGAAGTCACGCTGCACGTTGGTGGCCGACGGGTACTTGTCGGCGAGCACCTTCGAGATCGCCGCGGTGAGCGTCGTCTTGCCGTGGTCGACGTGACCGATGGTTCCGATGTTGACGTGCGGCTTGGTCCGCTCGAACTTGGCCTTAGCCACTGGGTCCTCCTCAGGACTGTCGTTGTAGATCTCCGGGCGCTGGATTGCGACCGGTTCTCTACGGGGATGTTTTCACTCTAGTAGAGAGGTCGATATTCAGTTTGAGTGGATGCCGGGAGCCTGGGCCCCCGGCATCCCGAGGGCTTACTCGCCCTTGTTCTTCTGGACGATCTCGTCGGCCACCGCGCGCGGGACCTCGGAGTAGCTGTCGAACTCCATCGAGTAGACCGCGCGGCCCGAAGTCTTCGAGCGCAGGTCGCCGATGTAGCCGAACATCTCCGACAGGGGGACGAGAGCGCGGACGATCTTGATGCCCGAGCCGTCCTCCATCGACTGGATCTGGCCACGACGCGAGTTCAGGTCGCCGATGACGTCGCCCATGTACTCCTCGGGCGTACGCACCTCGACAGCCATCAGGGGCTCGAGGATGACCGGGTTGGCCTTGCGCAGCGCCTCCTTGAAGCCCATCGAGCCGGCGATCTTGAACGCCATCTCGGACGAGTCGACGTCGTGCGACGCGCCGTCGATGAGGATCGCCTTGACACCCACGATGGGGTAGCCGGCGAGCACGCCGACGTTCATCGCGTCCTGGAAGCCCTGGTTGGTCGGCTCGATGTACTCGCGCGGGATGCGGCCACCGGTGACCTTGTTCTCGAACTCGTACGTCTTGTCGGCCGTGACCTCGAGCGGCTCGATCGCGAACTGGATCTTCGCGAACTGACCCGAACCACCGGTCTGCTTCTTGTGGGTGTAGTCGTGACGCTCGACGGCCTTCTTGATCGTCTCGCGGTACGCGACCTGCGGCTTGCCGACGTTCGCCTCGACGCGGAACTCGCGCTTCATGCGGTCGACGAGGATGTCGAGGTGCAGCTCGCCCATGCCCTTGATGACGGTCTGACCCGTCTCGGGGTTGAGCTCGGTGCGGAACGTCGGGTCCTCTTCGGCGAGCTTCTGGATGGCGACACCCAGCTTCTCCTGGTCGGCCTTGGTCTTCGGCTCGATCGCGACCTCGATGACGGGCTCGGGGAACGTCATCGACTCGAGGACGACGGGCTCGGCCGGGTCGGCGAGGGTGTCACCGGTGGTGGTGTCCTTCAGGCCGATGACGGCGTAGATGTTGCCCGCGGTGAGCGAGTCGACCGGGTTCTCCTTGTTGGCGTGCATCTGGAAGATCTTCCCGATGCGCTCCTTCTTGCCCTTGGTCGAGTTGATGACCTGCGCGCCGGAGTCGAGGTGACCCGAGTAGACGCGGACGTAGGTGAGTCGACCGAAGAACGGGTGCACCGCGACCTTGAACGCCAGCGCGGCGAACGGGTCGTTGGCGTCGGGGTGACGCTCGATGATCTTCTCTTCGTCCTTCGGGTCGTGCGCCTCGATGGCGGGCACGTCGAGGGGCGACGGGAGGAAGTCGACGACCGCGTCGAGCATGGGCTGCACACCGCGGTTCTTGAACGCGGAGCCGCAGAGCACCGGGTACAGCTCGCCGGCGACGGTGAGCTTGCGGATGGCGCCCTTGATCTCGGCGACGCTGAGCTCCTCGCCACCGAAGAACTTCTCGAGCAGCGCGTCGTCGGACTCGGCGACGGTCTCGAGGAGGCGCTGACGGTACTCGGCGGCCTTGTCGGCGAGGTCGGCCGGGATCTCCTGGATCTCGTACTTCGCGCCCATGGTCACGTCACCCTTGGCGTCGCCGGGCCAGACCAGCGCGCGCATCTCGACGAGGTCGATGACGCCCACGAAGTCGTTCTCGGCGCCGATCGGGAGCTGCAGCACGAGCGGCTTGGCGCCCAGGCGGCTGACGATGGTGTCGACGGTGAAGTAGAAGTCGGCGCCCAGCTTGTCCATCTTGTTGACGAAGCAGATGCGCGGGACGTCGTACTTGTCGGCCTGACGCCAGACGGTCTCGGACTGGGGCTCGACGCCCTCCTTGCCGTCGAAGACCGCCACCGCACCGTCGAGGACGCGCAGCGAACGCTCGACCTCGACCGTGAAGTCGACGTGACCGGGGGTGTCGATGATGTTGATCTGGTTCTTGTTCCAGAAGCAGGTCACGGCGGCAGACGTGATCGTGATGCCGCGCTCCTTCTCCTGCTCCATCCAGTCGGTGGTCGAGGCGCCGTCGTGCGTCTCGCCGAGCTTGTGGTTGACGCCCGTGTAGAACAGGATGCGCTCGGTCGTCGTCGTCTTGCCGGCATCGATGTGCGCCATGATGCCGATATTGCGGACCTTGTTGAGGTCGGTGAGCACTTCTTGTGCCACGGGCTGTTCCTTACGTTTGGTCGGGAGCGCCGGCCGGAGAGGTTCCCCCGGCCGGCGCCGAGAAGCTGTTTACCAGCGGTAGTGCGCGAAGGCGCGGTTCGACTCGGCCATCTTGTGGGTGTCTTCGCGGCGCTTGACCGCGGCACCGAGGCCGTTCGAGGCGTCGAGGATCTCGTTCTGCAGGCGCTCGGTCATCGTCTTCTCACGACGGCCCTTGGCGTACGAGACGAGCCAGCGCAGCGCGAGCGTGTTCGCGCGGTGCGGCTTGACCTCGACGGGCACCTGGTAGGTCGAGCCACCGACGCGGCGGCTCTTGACCTCGAGGGTCGGACGGACGTTGTCGAGCGCCTTCTTCAGCGTCGCGACGGCGTCCTGGCCGTTCTTGGCCTCGACACCCTTGAGGGCGGTGTAGACGATCGACTCGGCGATCGACTTCTTGCCGTCGACGAGGATCTTGTTGACGAGCTGCGTGACGATCGGCGCACCGTAGACCGGGTCGTTGACGACGACGCGGCGGGGTGCGGGTCCCTTACGAGGCATCTAACTCAACCCTTCTTCGCGCCGTAGCGGCTGCGAGCCTGCTTACGGTTCTTGACGGCCTGGGTGTCGAGCGCACCGCGGACGATCTTGTAGCGGACACCGGGGAGGTCCTTCACACGACCGCCGCGGACGAGCACGAGCGAGTGCTCCTGCAGGTTGTGGCCCTCGCCGGGGATGTAGGCGGTGACCTCGGTGCCGTTGCGGAGCTTGACACGAGCGACCTTGCGCATGGCCGAGTTCGGCTTCTTGGGCGTGGTCGTGTACACGCGGGTGCAGACACCCGCCTGCTGGGGGTTCGCCTTCAGAGCGGGCGCCTTGGTCTTGGTGACCTTCGGCGAGCGACCCTTGCGAACCAACTGCTGAATGGTTGGCACGTTCTCTCCTTGTAGTGCTGCACGGTGACAGCGTCGTGGTTTCACCACAGATCCACCGGCGCGTCACGAATGCTGCGTTTTCGAAGGGTGGATATGCCGTGGGGGCGTCCTGTTCGCAGAACGATCCCGATTCGCGTGCTCCGCTTCGACCTGATCATCGGACCGAGGCACGACGCAGGGCGCGCACGAGCGCACACCCGATCAATGATACGCCTCTCCGGCGAGGCGGGCAAACGCCGATGCGAGCCGGTGGTATCGGCGTCAGGCTCCGGGCCGCTCGATGCGCAGTTCGGCGTCGCCGAGGAGGAAGCGCTCGCCCGCCGGCGCGTCCGATCCGGGCTCGAGCTCGATCTCGGTCCCGAGGAAGTTCGTCAGCACGACGCCGTTCGTCGAGTGCAGGTCGGTGATGTGCCACAGCCCCGAGCGCAGTTCGAGACGGGCGTGCGTCTTGGAGACGGTGCGCGTGCGGTCCTCGATGGCCACGAGCTGGGCACGCGGGTAGGCGGGGTCCGGCGCGGGCTGACGCCCGACGATCGCGACGTCACCGGTGAGCGGTGCGATCTCCCCGTCGGGCAGCACCAACTGCCAGTACACCCGGCGCCGAGCGACGACGACGGTGTGGTCGACGTCGCCGTCGTCGGAGACCTCGGCGCGGCGCAGCTGGGCGGGGACCGCCGCTTCGGCCGTCCGCGGAGCCCCCGCCGCCGGAGCGCTCGCGACCGCGGAGACCTCGTCGGACAGCTCCGGGAACTCGTCGGGCGTGCGCGCGAAGGCGCGGCGGGCGATCGGCGTCGCCGAGACGGCATCCCAGGTGCGGCGACCCGCCCCGAAGCCGGACGCGGAGTCGGGGTCGGCGAACGACGGGACCACACCGGGACGATCGGATGCCGCCCGCGACGGGAACGGCGACGGCGAGATCGCCGAGACGTCGTCGATCTCGGACGGCCAGCGCGCGTCGTCGGATCCGTCTTCGTCGGCGTCCGCGTCGCGGATGGCGGCATCCTCATCGGGCCGCGTCTCGACCTGCGGGGCGGGTTCGCGCAGGATCGGCTCGCGCGCCTCTCTCGGGGCCGGCTCCGAGAACGCGGGCCGGGCCTCGGGCTGCGCCGGGGCGTCGTCGGGCTGCTGCTCAGGAGAGGATGCCGCGGCGGGCTCGGCGGCCACGGGTTCCGGCTCGACCGGGTGAACGTCCGGAGCGGCCGGCTCGACGGCCGGCTCGGTCGCCGACCGGCTGCGATCGGGTGCCGGCGCGGAAACGTCGGGGGTGGACGAGGCTGGGGTGGTCGCGGCGGGGGCGAACGGCGACGGCGGCGCCCACGGCGACGGCTGCAGGTCGGTCGGCGCCTCTTCGCGCTCGGGTACGGCGGCCGCGTCGGCCTCACCGCTGGCGGCGTGCGGCTCGGGGCTGAAGTGACGTGCCGACAGGGTCGGGCTCGCCAGCGTCGGCGGCGCCGCCGGCTCGGGAGAGCGGGCCGGGCGGAACTGCGCGTCGCGCTCCGGATCCGACTCGGACAGCGGCGGGGTGAAGACCCACGGCGGCGCCGTGACCTCGGCGGCCTGCTCGCCCCGCCAGCGGGCGGGACCGAGACCGAGGATGCTGGCCCACACGACGAAGAGCAGTGCGGCGAGCACCGTCATGCCGGGACCGGCGCCGAAGCCGCGGCCGATGCGGTGCGCCGCCATCACCAGCAGCACGTACACCGCGAGCGGCCCGAGCACCGGGACGAGGCCGATGAGGACGAGCCACGGGCTGAAGCCGCCGATGCGCAGCACGACCGCGATGTTCAGCAGCGGCACCCACCCCTGCCACGGCTCCTCGTCGGTCTTGCGGAAGAGCCCGGCCAGCGCCA
The DNA here is from genome assembly GCF_003289625.1 of Microbacterium sp. SMR1. GTDB lineage: Bacteria > Actinomycetota > Actinomycetes > Actinomycetales > Microbacteriaceae > Microbacterium > Microbacterium plantarum. The sequence continues at coordinate 221,713 of NZ_QMBN01000004.1, read as the reverse complement.
GCGCCGTCCAGACATAGAGGACCGCACCCAGCACCGTCGAGAGGACGACGAGCAGGATGAGGAGCGATTCGTTGCCGGAGGTGGTCATCGCATCCCACGATAGGGCCCGCGACGCCGCGTCACCGCCGTCACGGTTCACCGCCGCGCTCCGCGCCGGGCTCGAAGGGCGCATCGAGCGACCGCGTGAGCTCGGCGAGCATCGCCTCGATCTGGGGCTCGACATGCTGCGCGACGGCGGCCTGCACGCGCAGCCGGTGGTGCAGCAGCACCGCGCAGACCTCGCGCCCGATCATGTTGGCGTAGTCGTCGGCGAGACCGACCTCCTGCCGCAGGGCGGCTTTCGCCTCGCTGCTGAGCGGCGGCAGTTCGGGCACGGCGTCGTCGGACTCCTGCGCGAGGCCGGAGATGGTGAAGAGGAACGGCGCCCCGGCCACCGGTTCCGGATCGAGCGGCAGGCCGTCGAACTCGGGCTCGAGCCCTTCGGAGGGCCGGTACGTACGCGCGCGGTTGCGTGCGGCCTGCTGGTCGAGCTCGGCCTGCAGCATCGGCAGGTTGCGCGAGGTGTACTCAGCGACGGCGGCATCCACGATCGCCTTCATGCGTGTGGAGAGTCCGTGCTGCACGCCGTGCGGGACGTCCGACCCGAGACCCACCGCCGACAGCACCGGCGAACCGATGCAGCGACGGCAGGGAGCGATGCGCCCTCGGTGCGTCGCTGGCTGCCAGCGCGGCAGCCAGCGCAGCCAGGCATCCACCGCCTGGCTGACCTGGGTCTCGAGCGACCGCTCCACGGGCCTATTGTGACCGATCCGAGCCGGTCGGTCCGGGATTTCGCGTCATTCGTCCTCGTCGCGTTCCCAGGCCCACCGTGGCGGAGTCGCGCGCGTGCGGACCAGCGCGACGGCCGTCCAGCCCGAGATCGCCGCCGCGGCGACGAGGAGCACGCCGAACCAGGAGACCGCGAAACCGCCGGCCGCGGCCAGGGCTCGCGCCGCGTCGACCCCGACGAGCAGCGCGGCCACGACCAGGCCGGCGAGATACGACAGCAGCGCGACGATGCCCACCGGAACCGAGATCGCGTACGAGGGGCGCGGCACCCGCAGCACGGTGGCCAGCGTGGCAGCGATCGCGATGACCGCGGCGCCGAAGCCGACGGCGCCCGGGATCGGGCCGAGACCGCGGACGGCGACGACGTCCTGGCCGGTCACCAGGCTCAGGATGCCGAGGCCGCAGATGGCGAGCGCCCCGAAGCCCACGACCGCGAATGCGGTGGCGAGCCCGGGGCGCATTCCGCCGGAGGGGGTGGACATCAGTAGCGGTGCAGCTGAGGCCCCGCCTCGAGGGTGCGCTCGTATTCGCGCTGCGCCTCAGCGTTGAGCTCGGTGACTCGGCGTCCGCGGGCGGCGACCCACGCGCCGAACCAGATCGTCAGCTCGCGACCCGCGACCAGAGCGACGAGTGCGAGCGGCGCGAACGCCTGCTCGCCGACGATGGTCAGGGCCTGGCTCGGGGCGATCGTCCAGAACGGCGCCTGGAAGAGCTGTCCGGCGATGTGCCCCGCGTAGGACGCGAGGCCCACGAGGAGTCCGAGGAGGACCCACAGGCCCCAGCGGCCGCGGTTGATGAACGCGCCCAGGATCCAGAAGGCGAGGAAGAACACCACGACGGGAACCCAGAACCACCACGAGGTGGCGGCGGCGAGGGCCTGATCGCCGATGTTGGCCGTCGTCACCTCGCCGCGTACGGCGTCGATGCCCAGGGCCGCGCCGAGGTAGATCAGCGCGAAGGCGATGGCCGCCAGGAGGCCGATGGCACCGGCCGCTCCACGGTTGCCCCGCGGAGTCGGCGCCTCGGGGGCCTGGACGAAGATCGGCTGCGGGCTCGGGGCCGCAGCCGCCGGCGTCTCGGCGACGGGCTCGCTCGCGCTCACGGTGCGCGTGGCGCCGGCGTCGGTGTCATCGGCACCGTAGGCGCGCGTGGCGGTGTCGCTCGCGGCTGCTCCGCCCGCGGCGGTCGTAGCGGCGGCGGCGCCTGCTGCCCCGCCCGCGGCGGCATCCCGGTCAGTCGTCGCCGCAGCATCCGCCTCGGCGTCGCGCGGGGTGTCCCACTCGCTCGGCGAGTTCCACGCGTCGTTCGACGACGAGCCGACGGTGTCGGTGCGCTCGTCGCGCGCTGCGGCGGCATCGATCCGAGCGGCATCCGCGTCGGAGGTCGTTCCGTCGGCGACGGCTCGGTCGGTCGAGGCGTCGGCGCTCGCGGACCGCTCGGGGAGAGTTCCGGAACCGGCGTAGGCGGCATCCCAGTCGTCGGCCGAGACCGCATCGCGCGACGCCTCGGCGTCGGCGAGCCCGGCCCGGGCGCTGCCCACGACGTCGTCCACCGGCTTCGGCTCTTCGACCGGCTCGCCGTACTTGGGGTCGCTCATGCGATGTGCTCCTCACGCGGTGGCCGGTGCCGCCGCAGAGGCGAGGATATCCCGGCGATGCGGGCGTGCCGCGCAGGCGTGCCGACGTGTCTGCGCACCCGCGCGTGCGAGCGGACGTATCGTCGTGCCATGACCTCGCGCGCCCTTCCCCGCCTCGCGCCGGCCGCTCTCCTCATCGCGGCCGCATTGCTCGCGGGATGCGCCCCGGAACCGGGGACCGCCGCCGGGCCGGCACCCGATACGAGCGCGTCCGCAGATGCCCCGAGCCCGACCCCGGCCATGACGGTCTCCGCCGAAGCGGGCGGCCCGCCGCCGACGGCATCCGGCTCTGTCGTCTCGACGACGGTCCTCCCCCGCGACTGCGCCGGCATCCTGGGCGCCCCCGCACGCGCCGCGCTCGCGTCGGTGCCGCTGAACGACGCGGCCTTCGGCGAGAGCGGGTCGCTTCCGGACGGGTCACTGCGCTGCGTCTGGGCCGACCCGGCCGCCGATACCGCGAAGATCGAGACCACGATCGCCTACGCCGAGCGCAACCCGGTGATCGATTTCTTCAACGAGCTCACCGAGATCGGGTTCACCTGCTACGAACCGGCGGGCGGCGTGCGCTGCGAGAAGACCTGGCAGAACGCGCGCTACCCCGTCACCGACGGACGGACGCTCTTCTTCCGCGACGGCGTGCTCATCGACACCCAGTTCTCGCACCTCGCCCCCGAGGGGTACACGACCGGCATCATCGCCTCGGTGTGGCCGGCGGGAGCGGCCACACCCGCTCCCTGAGGGGTCGCACGACCCGGGGCGACCGGGCGCGCAACGAGGTCAGTCGCCCGACGTGAAGACCGCGTTTCCGACCCGGCTGGCGTACTGCTCGGGATGCCACGCCGACTGCGACGTCGACACCCAGCGCCCGCCCCCTGCCTCGATCGTCTCGACGAGGTCGCCGGCGGTGCGCGAGCAGAGCGTGCGCGCGCCGCGCTCGTCGCACGTGAAGCCCTGAGCGGGCAGCGCGGATGCCGCGATCGAACCGGCATCCGTCCCCACCGCTCCGACCGTGGTCGAGATCGACCCCGCGTCGGAGGTCCAGCTGCAGGTGAAGCGCACCTCCGGCGCGAGCGCCTCGACGAGGGCCACGGCGGTCGACACGGGGGCGTCCTGCGACTGCTCGAGCTTCGCGCCGGGGGCGTACTGGAGGGTCACCCAGAGCGCCTCGGGGTACAGATCCCGACATTCCTGCGGGCCGTCCGCCGCAGCGGCCTCACCGCCGGCGCCCGCTCCGCTGCCGCCGAGCAGTCCCATGCCCGTCGACACGAGCGGCACGGTCAGCACTGCCAGCACCCCGATGACGCCCGCGCAGAGGACCCCGACGATCCACGCGAAGACGACATTCCGACCACCGATGCGTGCCACGTCTCCACGCTAATCCGACGGGAAGCGCTCTCGCCCACCGACACGACGAAGGGCCCCGGGACATGCCCGGGGCCCTTCGCGAGATCAGCGATCGATCAGTTGTAGCTGGTGAAGTCGCCGTCGGTGGAGAAGCTGTCGAAGTCGACGTAGCTCAGGTCGGCGTCGCTGTACGCACCGTCCGACGCGAAGATGCGGTTGGGGTACCGCTCGCTCTTCGCCTCCTCCGTCGCCTCGACGGCCACATTGCGGTACTTCGCAAGGCCCGTTCCGGCGGGGATGAGCTTTCCGATGATGACGTTCTCCTTGAGGCCGACGAGCGGGTCGCTCTTGCCCTCCATGGCCGCCTGCGTGAGGACGCGGGTGGTCTCCTGGAACGACGCGGCCGACAGCCACGATTCGGTCGCGAGCGACGCCTTCGTGATACCCATCAGCTCGGGGCGGCCCGACGCGGGACGCTTGCCCTCGGCCACGGCCTCGCGGTTGATCTGCTGGTACTTCTTGAAGTCCACCAGCTCACCCGGGAGCAGCGTCGTGTCGGCGTGGTCGACCACGGTGACCTTCCGCAGCATCTGACGGACGATGACCTCGATGTGCTTGTCGTGGATCGGCACACCCTGCGAGCGGTAGACGCCCTGCACGCCGCCGACGAGGTACTTCTGCACCTCGCGGGCACCCTGCACGCGCATGATGTCCTTCGGGTCGAGCGTGCCCACCTGCAGCGGGTCGCCGACCTCGACGTGCTGCCCGTCCTCGACGAGGAGCGTCGCACGCTTCAGCACCGGGTAGACGAAGGGCTCGTCGCCGTTGTCGGGCGTGATGATGACCTTCTTGGCCTTCTCGGTCTCGTCGATCGTGATGCGGCCGCTGGCCTCCGCGATCGGCGACGCACCCTTGGGGGTACGGGCCTCGAAGAGCTCCTGCACGCGGGGCAGACCCTGCGTGATGTCGTCGGCCGAGGCCGAACCACCGGTGTGGAAGGTACGCATCGTCAGCTGGGTACCGGGCTCACCGATCGACTGGGCGGCGATGATGCCGACCGCCTCGCCGATGTCGACGATCTTGCCGGTGGCCAGCGAACGGCCGTAGCACTTCGCGCAGACACCCACGGCCGAGTCGCAGGTCAGGACCGAGCGCACCTTGATGGAGGTCACCCCGCCCTCGACGAGCTTGTTGATCAGCACGTCGCCCACGTCGTCACCGGCCGCGGCCAGCACCTCACCCGAGGGCGAGACGGCGTCTGCGGCGAGGGTACGGGCGAACACCGAGTTCTCGACGTTGGCGTCCTTGATGAGGGCGCCGTCGGCACCGGGTGCGGCGATCGGGAGCTCGAGGCCCTTCGACGTGCCGCAGTCGTCCTCGCGGATGATGACGTCCTGCGAGACGTCCACCAGACGACGGGTCAGGTAACCCGAGTCGGCGGTACGCAGAGCGGTGTCGGCCAGACCCTTACGGGCACCGTGCGTCGCGGTGAAGTACTCCGCCACCGACAGCCCCTCGCGGTACGAGGAGATGATCGGACGCGGCATGATCTCACCCTTGGTGTTGTTGACCAGGCCTCGGATACCGGCGATGTTACGGATCTGCAGCCAGTTACCACGGGCACCCGACGAGACCATGCGGTTGATGGTGTTCTCGGCGGGGAAGTTCGCCTTCATGGCGGCCTGGACCTCGTCGGTCGCCTCGGTCCAGATCTTGATCTGCTCCTGACGACGCTCGGCGTCGGTCACGAGACCCTTCTCGAACTGGCCCTGGACCTTCGAGGCGAGCTTCTCGTACTTCGAGATGATCTCGGCCTTGTTCGGCGGCGTCAGGACGTCGCTGAGCGCCACCGTGACGCCCGAGCGGGTCGCCCAGTGGAAGCCGGCGTCCTTGATCCGGTCGAGGGATGCCGCGACCTCGGTCTTGGGGTACTCCTCGGCCAGCTTGTTGACGATCTGCGACAGCTTGCCCTTGTCGGCCTGCTCGCGGACGAACGGGTAGCCCTTGGGCAGGGTGTCGTTGAAGATCGCCTGTCCGAGCGACGCGTCGACCAGACCGTGGCGCTCGTAGCCCTCGGGGGCGTCGCCCTCGAGGAACGCGAGACCCGGGATGCGGATGCGGACCTTGGCCTGCAGGTCGAGGGTGCCCTCGTCCTTCGCCAGGATCGCCTCGCCGACCGAGCCGAACACGCGGCCCTCGCCCTTGGCACCCTCGATGACCGTGGTCAGGTGGTGCAGACCGATGATCATGTCCTGCGAGGGCAGGGTGACCGGACGGCCGTCCGAGGGCTTGAGGATGTTGTTCGACGCGAGCATCAGGATGCGGGCCTCGGCCTGCGCCTCGACCGAGAGCGGCAGGTGGACGGCCATCTGGTCACCGTCGAAGTCCGCGTTGAACGCGGCGCAGACGAGCGGGTGCAGCTGGATCGCCTTGCCCTCGACGAGCTGGGGCTCGAAGGCCTGGATGCCCAGGCGGTGCAGGGTGGGTGCACGGTTGAGCAGCACGGGACGCTCGCGGATGATCTCCTCGAGCACGTCCCAGACCTCGGGACGCGTGCGCTCGACGGCACGCTTGGCCGCCTTGATGTTCTGCGAGTGACCGAGGTCGATCAGGCGCTTGATGACGAACGGCTTGAAGAGCTCGAGGGCCATCTGCTTGGGCAGACCGCACTGGTGCAGCTTCAGCTGGGGTCCGACGATGATGACCGAACGACCCGAGTAGTCGACGCGCTTTCCGAGCAGGTTCTGACGGAAACGTCCCTGCTTGCCCTTGAGCATGTCCGACAGCGACTTCAGCGCACGGTTGCCGGTACCGGTGACGGGGCGACCACGGCGGCCGTTGTCGAACAGCGCGTCGACGGCCTCCTGCAGCATCCGCTTCTCGTTGTTGACGATGATCTCGGGAGCCCCGAGGTCGATCAGACGACGCAGACGGTTGTTGCGGTTGATCACGCGGCGGTACAGGTCGTTGAGGTCGGAGGTCGCGAAGCGGCCACCGTCGAGCTGGACCATCGGACGCAGCTCCGGCGGGATCACCGGGACGACGTCGAGCACCATCGAGGCCGGCGACATGCCGGTCTGCAGGAACGAGTTGACGACCTTGAGGCGCTTGATCGCACGGATCTTGCGCTGGCCCTTGCCCTCGGAGATCTGCAGGTGCAGCGAGTCGGCCTCGGCGGCCAGGTCGAACGCCGCGAGGCGACGCTGGATGCCCTCGGCGCCCATGTAGGCCTCGAAGTACTGGCCGAAGCGGTCCTGCAGCTCGTGGAAGACGTCGTCCTCCTGCTTGAGCTGGCCGACCTCGAGGGAGCGGAACTCCTCCCACACCCGCTCGAGGCGCGAGATCTGCTCGTCGAAGTTCTTGCGGACCGTCGCCATGTCCTTCTCGGCGGAGTCCTTGGCCTTCTTCTTCTGGTCGGCCTTGGCGCCGTCGGCCTCGAGGGTCGCGAGCTCCTCCTCCAGCTTGGCCAGACGCGTCGCCACGCGGGCGTCACGGCGGTCACCGAGGTTCTTGATCTCGAGGCGGAGGTTGTTCTCGTGCGTGGGGAGGTCGCGGTGACGCGCATCCTCATCGACCGAGATGACCATGTACGCGGCGAAGTAGATGACCTTCTCGAGGTCCTTCGGCGCCATGTCGAGCAGGTACCCGAGGCGCGAGGGCACGCCCTTGAAGTACCAGATGTGGGTCACGGGAGCGGCGAGCTCGATGTGGCCCATGCGCTCACGACGGACCGAGGACTTGGTGACCTCGACGCCGCAGCGCTCGCAGACGATGCCCTTGAAGCGGACGCGCTTGTACTTTCCGCAGGCGCACTCCCAGTCGCGGGAGGGGCCGAAGATCTGCTCGCCGAAGAGGCCGTCCTTCTCGGGCTTGAGCGTGCGGTAGTTGATGGTTTCGGGCTTCTTGACCTCGCCGAAGGACCAACGACGGATGTCGTCAGCAGTGGCCAGGCCGATGCGAAGCTGATCGAAGGTGTGTGACTCGAGCACTGATTCTCCTGTGTCGGAATTCTGTTCGTTGCCTGGCCGGATCAGATCTCGTCGATCGACGAGGACTCGAAGCGGCTGGAGATGTTGATGCCGAGCTCCTCCGCTGCGCGGAAGGCTTCGTCATCGGTGTCGCGGAGGTTGACCTCGGTGCCGTCGGCCGAGAGGACCTCGACGTTCAGGCAGAGCGACTGCATCTCCTTCATGAGCACCTTGAACGACTCGGGGATGCCGGGCTCCTGGATGTTCTCGCCCTTGACGATGGCCTCGTAGACCTTCACGCGACCGACGATGTCGTCGGACTTGATCGTCAGGAGCTCCTGGAGGGCGTACGCGGCGCCGTAGGCCTCGAGGGCCCACACCTCCATCTCACCGAAGCGCTGGCCACCGAACTGCGCCTTACCACCGAGCGGCTGCTGGGTGATCATCGAGTACGGGCCCGTCGAACGCGCGTGGATCTTGTCGTCGACGAGGTGGTGGAGCTTCAGGATGTACATGTAGCCGACCGAGATCGGAGCCGGGAACGGCTCGCCGGAGCGACCGTCGAACAGCTTCGTCTTGCCCGAGGAGTCGATGAGACGCTCACCGTCGCGGGTGAGGTTCGTCGAATCGAGGAGCCCTGCGATCTCGGACTCGAACGCGCCGTCGAACACCGGGGTGGCGACCTTCGTGCCGGGAGCGGCCTCGCGAGCGATCTCGGGCAGGCGCTCGGCCCACTCGGGGTTGCCCTCGACCTTCCAGCCCTGCGCGGCGATCCAGCCGAGGTGCAGCTCGAGGACCTGGCCGAAGTTCATTCGACCCGGGATGCCGAGCGGGTTGAGCACGACGTCGACCGGCGTGCCGTCGGCGAGGAAGGGCATGTCCTCGACGGGGAGGATCTTCGCGATGACACCCTTGTTGCCGTGGCGGCCGGCGAGCTTGTCGCCCTCGGTGATCTTGCGCTTCTGGGCGATGTAGACCACGACGCGGCGGTTGACGCCCGAGCCGAGCTCGTCGTCGCCGTCCTCGGCGTTGAACTCCTTGACGGCGATGATGGTGCCCTGCTCACCGTGGGGGACCTTCAGCGACGTGTCGCGGACCTCGCGGCTCTTCTCGTTGAAGATCGCGCGGAGCAGACGCTCCTCGGCCGACAGCTCGGTCTCACCCTTGGGCGTGACCTTGCCGACGAGGATGTCGCCGGGACGCACCTCGGCGCCGATGCGGATGATGCCGCGCTCGTCGAGGTCCTTCAGCAGGTCGGGCGCGACGTTGGGGAGGTCACGGGTGATCTCCTCCTTGCCGAGCTTGGTGTCGCGGGCGTCGACCTCGTACTCCTCGATGTGGATCGAGGAGAGCGTGTCGTTCTTCACGAGCTCCTGGCTGAGGATGATCGCGTCCTCGAAGTTGTGGCCCTCCCACGTCATGAACGCGACGAGGAGGTTCTTGCCGAGCGCGAGCTCGCCGTTCTCGGTCGCGGGGCCGTCGGCGATGACCTCGCCGACCTCGACGCGCTCACCGGCCGAGACCACGACGCGCTGGTTGTACGACGTGCCCTGGTTCGAGCGGTCGAACTTGCGGAGGAAGTAGTCCTGCGTGCCGCCCTCGTCGAGCTGCACGGTGACGACGTCGGCCGAGACCTCGGAGACGACACCCGCCTTCTGCGCGGTGATGACGTCACCGGCGTCGATCGCGGCGTAGCCCTCCATACCGGTTCCGACCAGCGGCGAGTCGCTGCGCAGCAGCGGCACGGCCTGACGCTGCATGTTCGCACCCATGAGGGCGCGGTTCGCGTCGTCGTGCTCGAGGAAGGGGATGAGCGAGGTCGCCACCGACACCATCTGGCGCGGCGAGACGTCCATGTAGCCGATCTCCTCGTTCGGGAAGAGGTCGACCTCGCCGCCCTTACCGCGGCGGGCGAGGACGCGGTCGGCCACGAACGAGCCGTCCTTGTTGAGCTCGACACCGGCCTGCGCGACGACGTAGTCGTTCTCCTCGCTGGCGGTGAGGTAGTCGATCTCGTCGGTGACCTTGCCGTCGACGACACGACGGTACGGGGTCTCGATGAAGCCGAACGCGTTGATGCGCGCGAACGAGGCGAGCGAGCCGATCAGACCGATGTTCGGGCCTTCCGGCGTCTCGATCGGGCACATGCGGCCGTAGTGCGAGGGGTGGACGTCGCGGACCTCGACGCCGGCGCGCTCACGCGACAGACCACCGGGGCCCAGCGCCGACAGGCGGCGCTTGTGGGTCAGACCCGCGAGCGGGTTGTTCTGGTCCATGAACTGCGACAGCTGCGAGGTTCCGAAGAACTCCTTGATCGCGGCGACGACGGGGCGCACGTTGATCAGGGTCTGCGGCGTGATGGCCTCGATGTCCTGCGTGGTCATGCGCTCGCGGACGACGCGCTCCATGCGCGAGAGACCGGTGCGGACCTGGTTCTGGATGAGCTCGCCGACGGCGCGGATACGACGGTTGCCGAAGTTGTCGATGTCGTCGGTGTCGAGGCGGATCTCGGCGGGCTTGCCGTCGCGGATGCCATCGAACGTGGCGTCGCCGCGGTGCAGACGGACCAGGTACTTGATGGTCGCGACGATGTCGGCGACGGTGAGCACCGACTCCTCGATCGGGGTGTCGAGACCCAGCTTCTGGTTGATCTTGTAACGGCCGACCTTGGCGAGGTCGTAGCGCTTGGCGTTGAAGTAGAAGTTGTCGAGGAGCGCGCGCGCTGCCTCGGCGGCGACCTGCTCGCCCGGGCGCAGCTTGCGGTAGATGTCGCGGAGCGCGTCCTCCTTGGTGAGGATCGTGTCCTTCGCGAGGGTCTCCTCGATCGAGTCGTACCCGGCGAACTCCGCCATGATGTCTTCGCTGGTCAGGCCCAGGGCCTTGAGGAAGACGGTGACCGACTGCTTGCGCTTGCGGTCGATGCGGACGCCGACCTGGTCGCGCTTGTCGATCTCGAACTCGAGCCATGCGCCGCGCGAGGGGATGACGCGCGCCGAGACGATGTCCTTGTCGGAGGTCTTGTCGGGCGTCTTGTCGAAGTAGACACCGGGCGAACGGACGAGCTGCGACACGACGACGCGCTCGGTGCCGTTGATGATGAAGGTGCCCTTGCCGGTCTGGAGCGGGAAGTCGCCCATGAAGACCGTCTGGGTCTTGATCTCACCGGTGAGGTGGTTCATGAACTCGGCCTCGACGTAGAGCGGGGCCGCGTAGGTCTTGCCGCGCTCCTTGCACTCCTCGATGGAGTACTTCTCGGGCTCGAGGTACGGGTTGGTGAACGAGAGCTGCATCGTCTCGCCGAGGTCCTCGATGGGCGAGATCTCCTCGAAGATCTCCTCGAGGCCGCTCTGGAGGGCGACGTCGGTGCGGCCGGCGGCCTGCGCCTCGGCGAGGCGGGCCTTCCAGGCGTCGTTGCCGACGAGCCAGTCGAAAGACTCCGTCTGCAGCGCCAGCAGGTCGGGGACCGTCAGCTTGTCGGAGATCTTCGCGAACGAGAGGCGGGAAGCGCCGCGACCGTTCTTGGGGGTGGTGGTGGATGCGTTGCTCGCAGCAGCCAAGGGGATTACCTCCGTGGCCCGGGTGGGGCCGGTTCCTTGTCGTCAGGTGGAGTGCTCCCGGTCCGAGCTCTCGCGTCTCACGCCGTCGGACGGGCGGAATCGCGCAGAGCACAAGCCGACCACCATATGAGGGCAAGGGGGACGGGAGCGCAACTACCAACTATAGGCGTCGCGACGCGCCATGTCCAGCGCAATCCTTGACGACCCCCGGATGCTGCGGTATAAATGCGCGCCACCCGAGGTCGTGGGTCACTCCCAGGCCCAGCTCGAGAGCACCGTGTCCGCGAGGCGACGTCGATCGTCGTCGGTGGTGTCGGCCGGAGACGCGATGGTGATGACGAAGGTCTGCTCGTCTTGCGTCGCGTAGTACTGGTCGATCAGCGTCTCCGCGCCGTCCTGCGCGAGCGTCGCCACGAGGTGGGCCGACTCGCTGCCCGCGATGTCGACACGATCCTCCAGCGACACGTCGGTGGCCCCGACCGCCTCGAGGCTCGCGGCCCCGTCGGCCTCGACATCGGCCGGCGTGATGACGCCGGGAGAGACGACGACGCTGATGTACCGACCGTCGGCGTCGGCGGACTCCGAGACGAAGACGTCGACCTGCCCGCCCGTCGGGTCCTCGGCGGGCACCGCCCAGCCAGCCGGCACGGCGAAGCTGTATCCGGTCCCTCGCACCGTCTCGCCGGGGGCGGCGTCGCTCGACGAGGTCGCGGTGGGCGTCGGAGTCGCCGATGCCGAGCCGGGGGCGGAGGATCCGGAGGCCCCGCCGATCCCGCCCGGCCGCGCGTCGCACGCCGCGAGCAGCAGCGCCGCCGAGATGAGCGCGGCGGCGATCGGAGCGATCCGGGAGCGCGTCATGCCTCACACGGTAGGCGAATCCGCCGCGCCGGCACTCCCCTTGACACGCGAACGCCGCCCGCTGCGGGAGCGGACGGCGCGTTGCGGGAGTGAGGATCAGGCCCACGCCCACGAGGCGAGGACGGCGTCGTAGACGGCCGCACGGTCGGCCTCCGAGACGTCCGGGCTGAACGAGAAGGTCACGACGTAGGTCTGGTCATCGTGCGAGGGGTAGAACTGGTCGACGTTGTAGGTGACGTCCTGCTGCGTGACGGATGCCGTGATGTGAGCCGATTCGCCGCCGGCGATCGAGGTGCGCTCCTGGACGGTGACGTCGGTCGCGCCGGCCTGCCCCTCGAGCTCCTCGACACCGTACTTCTCGACGTCGTCGGCGGAGATCGCCTGCGGCGCGGGAGAGAGCACGACGTTGACGTTGTCGGCGAAGGTCGCGGAGGGGTCGGAGAGATCGGCGACGAACACGTCGACCTGCTCCATGCCGGGGAGCTCCTGCTCGGGGATCGCCCACCCCTCGGGCACAGAGAAGCTGTAGCCCGTTCCGGTGATCATCTCGCCCGACGCGGGCGCGACATCGGGCGCGCTGGCGGCCGGAGCGGACGACGACGAGGACGAGGACGAGGGGGCGGACGACGCGCCGGCGTCCCCCGACGCCGCGGTGTCGCCCGACTGCCCGCCGCATCCGGCGAGGAGAAGAGCCGCGGAGACGAGCAGCGCGGCGGAGGTGGTGGTCTTGGTGCGAGTCATGGCTTCGACGCTAGGGGACCCGCCGCATCCGCACGGGGTCTTGACACGGGGAGTTCTCCCCCTTGACGAATCAGCCTCGCTGAGCGGTACCCGCACCTCGAACCGTCGGACGCAACCGCACGCGATCGCCGGGTCGGGCCTGCGCGAGCCGGCTCCGGCCCGTCGGTGTCACGACACCCACGACCGGGTACCCGCCCGTCACGGGCGCGTCGACTCCGAACACGACGGGCTGGCCGGCCGGCGGAACCTGGATCGCCCCCGGCACCATCCCCTCGCTCGCCAGTTCCTCGCCGCGCGCGCGTTCGAGGCGTGGCCCTTCCAGGCGGATGCCGACCCGGTCGGCCGCCGCCGACACGACCCAGGTCGCCTCGGCGAGCAGGCGGCGGGACGAAGAGGTGAGCCAGTCCGAGCGCGGGCCGGCCGTGAACGGGATGTCGAGGGGAACGGCATCCGTGCCCGTCGGCGGCAGACCCCACGGATGCAGCGGCAGCGCGGGGACCGGCCCGGCGGTCTCGCGTCCGGCGGCGACGACGTCACCCGGCCGAAGCGGCGGCGGGCCGAGCCCCGAGAGCGTGTCGGTCGACCGCGAGCCCAGAACGGGGGCGATGTCCCATCCGCCGCGCACCGCCAGGTAGGCGCGGGTGCCCGCGAGGAATCCGTCGAGGCGCAGCTCGGTCCCGGCGGGCCACTCATGCACGACGTACGGGTCACCGGTCCGGCCGTCGATCTCGACCCGCGCCCACGCGCCCGTCACGACCACCGTCAGATCGCGTTCCGCCACGGCCCGGAAACCGCCGACGGCGATCTCGATCGCGGCCGCCCCGTCACGATTGCCGACGAGACGGTTGGCGAGCGCCCAGGCGGCGGGGTCGGCCGCGCCCGCCGCGCCGACGCCCTCGGCGGCACGACCCGAGCGGCCGGCATCCTGAATCGTCGCCTGCGGGCCCGGCGAGATGACGCGGATGTCGCCGGGAGCGGTGACAGGCTCCGAGCGGGCGCCCGGCTCCCCCGCAGTCGGCGACGCGGTGCGACCGGGCAGGGCGCCATCCGACCCGACGGCGCGGGCGCGCGCGGGATCGAATCGCACCGCGCCACCGGGAACGAGGAGCGCGGGCTGGGCGGCATCCGGATCGAACAGCGGCGCGTCCGTCGTGCCGATGAGCTGCCACCCTCCCGGGGTCTCGCGGGGGTACGCGCCCGAGAAGGCTCCGGCCAGACCGACCGACCCCGCCGGCACCCTCGTCCGCGGCGAGGGCCGGCGCGGGATGTCGAGATCCCAGCCCGCACCGACGAGATAGCCGAACCCGGGGGCGAAGCCCGTGAAGGCGACCGTCCAGTCCGTGGCGACGTGGCGAGCGGCGAGCGCCTCGGGGCTGAAGCCGAGTGCGGCGGCGAGATCGTCGAGGTCGTCGCCGTCGTAGCGGATCGGCAGCGTCACGGGCGCGGGGGCGGATGCCGGCGGTGCCGCTGACGACGCAACGGTCGAGACCCAGGTGCGGGCCGCGGCGAGGGACAGCGCGATGGGATCGACGCGGACGAGGACCGTCCCGGCTGCGGGCACGACGTCGATGACGCCCGCCGGCGGCGCAGCGGTCAGCCGTGCGTGCAGCGCCATCACCTCCGCCAGGTCCGAGACCTCGACGAGCACCGCGTCGGGCCCCATCGGCAGCTTCCTCATGCCGTCGTCCCGGGTTCGGCACGCCCACGGCGACCCCGTCTGCGCGATCCTGCCGGCGAAGCGGGCCTGACGGTCACCACGGCGAGCGCACCTCGATCCCCGCGGCACCGAGCGCCGACCGCACCGCGCGAGCCATCGCGACGGCACCGGGGGAATCGCCGTGCACGCAGAGCGATGTCGCGTCGGTGTGCAGCGTCTCGCCCGAGACCGCGACCACGACCCCCTCGGACGCGAGGCGCAGGGCACGCTCGGCGACGAGGCCCGGGTCGTCGAGCAGGGCGCCGGGAGCCCCGCGCGGGACCAGCGAGCCGTCGGCGCGATAGCCGCGGTCGAGGAAGGCCTCGCGGTGGAACGGCAGGCCGGCATCAGACGCTGCCGACGCGATCGCACCACCGAGACCCAGCACCGGGACCGCCCGGCCGAGCTCGGCCGACAGGTCTGCCACCGCAGCGGCGACGGCTCGCGCGGTCGCGGCATCCTCGGTCGCGGCGTGATACAGCGCCCCGTGCGGCTTGACGTAACGGATGTCGCCGCCCGCCGCGACGAGCGCACGCAGTTGCGCGACGACCTGCGGCCGCAGCACGTCAGGCTCGACGGCGATCCGCACCCGCCCGAACCCGGCCCGGTCGAGATAGGAGGGGTGGGCCCCGACCGCGACGCGGGCGGCAGCCGCTCCGGCCACGGCTGTCCGCATCGACGCCGCGTCGCCGGCATGCCCGCCGCAGGCGATCGACGCGCTCGACACGAGGGCGAACATCGCGGCGTCGTCCGCCGTTGCGACACCCTCGACCGTCTCGCCCAGGTCTGCGTTGAGGTCCATGGACCAACGCTAGCCCGCGCCGCCGTACCCGGCTGTGCCGTCGACAGGCTGAACACCTCCACCAGCCCCGCGAACGGCACCCCGGGGCGGCTCACCCTGTCCACGGCGCGAGCACACCCGGTCCGCGACACGACGCGACACGACGGACCGGCGTTACGTCGATGTAACGGGTGGGCCCGACACGGTGCGCTCGGCGCTGCGGGCAGGCAGGATGGGCCAATGGCAGACTCATCCACTCCCCTGCTGCAGGTGAGCGACATGGCCGTCGACTTCCGCACGCTCGAGGGCCCGGTGCACGCGGTCGAAGGCGTCGACCTCGAGATCTCAGCGGGCGAGACAGTCGCGATCGTCGGCGAATCGGGCTCGGGCAAGTCGACGACGGCGATGGCCGTGATCGGGCTCCTCCCCGGCAACGGGCGCGTCGTGCGCGGCAGCATCCGCCTCGACGGCGAAGAACTCGTAGGCGCACCGGAGAGCACGCTGCGCCGCATCCGCGGCGGGTCGATCGGACTCGTGCCGCAGGACCCCATGTCGAACCTCAACCCCGTGTCGAAGATCGGCACCCAGGTCGCCGAGACCCTGCTCGCGCACGGCCTCGCCACCTCGAAGGACGTCGACGCCAAGGTCGTCGAGACCCTCGCCGCCGCGGGCCTCCCGGATGCCGCCGAGCGCGCCAAGCAGTACCCGCACGAGTTCTCGGGCGGGATGCGGCAGCGCGCGCTCATCGCGATCGGGCTGGCGTGCAACCCGCGGCTGCTCATCGCCGACGAGCCCACGAGCGCCCTCGATGTGACGGTGCAGAAGACGATCCTCGATCAGCTCGGCCGGATGACGGGTGAGCTGGGCACGTCGGTGCTGCTCATCACCCACGACCTCGGCCTCGCCGCCGAGCGGGCCGCCCGCGTCGTCGTCATGCACCGCGGCCGGATCGTCGAGCAGGGCCCGGCCCGCCAGATCCTCGAGGATCCGCAGCAGCCCTACACGCAGGCTCTCGTCAAGGCGGCCCCCTCGGTTGCGGCGGTGCGCCTGCGCCCGGAGGACTACCGGGCGACACCGCCCCCGGCTGCGGTGGCCACCCCCGCGGCATCCGCCTCCGCCGCGCCTGCGGAGACAGCGGCACGGCGCGACAACATCGTCGAGATCGAGAATCTCACGAAGCTGTACAAGATCCGCGGTCGCAAAGACGACTTCGCCGCCGTGAGCGATGTCTCACTGGCCATCCCGCGCGGCGAGACCGTCGCGATCGTCGGCGAGTCCGGATCGGGCAAGACGACGACGGCCCGGATGCTGCTGAAGGTGATCGAGCCGACGTCGGGAACGATCCGCTTCGAGGGGCAGGACGTCGCCGGGCTGAAGGGTGCGCAGCTGCGCGAGTTCCGGCAGAGGGTGCAGCCCATCTTCCAGGACCCGTACTCGTCGCTGAACCCGATGTTCACGATCGAGCGGATCATCGCCGAGCCACTGGAGTTCTACAAGCGCGGCACCGCGAAGGACCGCGCCGGTCGCGTGCGGAAGCTGCTCGACGACGTCGCCCTGCCGCAGACGATGCTGCGCCGATACCCGTCCGAGCTCTCGGGCGGCCAGCGTCAGCGCGTCGCGATCGCGCGCGCCCTCGCGCTGAACCCCGAGCTGATCGTCTGCGACGAGCCGGTGTCGGCGCTCGACGTGCTCGTGCAGGACCAGATTCTCACGCTGCTGCGCGACCTGCAGGGCGAGTACGGACTGAGCTACCTCTTCATCTCCCACGACCTGGCCGTGGTGCGCCTGATCTCGGACTACGTCTGCGTCATGAAGGACGGCGCGCTCGCCGAGGCGGCGTCGAGCGAGGAGATCTTCACCAACCCGCGCGACCCGTACACGCGGCGGCTGCTCTCCTCGATCCCGGGCAACGAGCTCGACATCGCCTCCTGACCCGGCCGCTGGCGATACAGCCGTCGGACCGCTGGTGCTGGTGCAGCCAGCGAAGGCCGGTGAGGCGACACCAGCCCCAACGGTCCTGCAGGTGTATCGCGGAGCCGCGAACCCGGGCCGGGTCAGCGGGCGCGGGTGCGCGGGTCCATGGCCTCGCGCAGCGATTCGCCGAGCAGCGTGAAGCCGAGCGCGGTGATCATGATGCACAGGCCGGGGAGGAACGCGAGCCACGGGGCGATCGCGAGCTCGTTCTGCGCGTAGGTCAGCATGCGACCCCACTCGGCGGTCGCCGCTCCCCCGCCGCCGAGGCCGAGGAACGACAGCGCCGCGGCGTCGATGACGGCGGTCGCGAGAGTGAGCGTCCCCTGGACGATGACGGGCCCGAGGCTGTTGGGCAGCACGTGGCTCATCGTGATCTTGCCGCGGCCGAGCCCGAGGGTCTGCGCCGACAGGATGTAGTCGGCACTGCGCTGCTGCAGCATCGACGCCCGCAGGAGGCGCGCGAAGATAGGCACCTGCGAGGCCCCGATGGCGATCATGATGGCGAGCTGCGACTGACCGAGGATCGCCGCGATCGAGACGGCGAGCAGCAGGTTGGGGACCGATAGGAGGATGTCGACGAACCGCATGACGACGGTGTCGACCCAGCCCCCGAACATGCCGGCGATCAGGCCCAGGAGCATGCCGCCGGCGAGACCGAACGCGGTCGAGATGACGCCGATGAGCAGCGAGGCCCGCGCACCCCAGATGAGCTTCGACAGGACGTCGCCGCCGAAGCGGTCGAGGCCGAGCGGGAAGCCGGCGATCTCGCCGGGACCGGGGATGTGGGTCGGGGTGACCTCGCGCGCGCCGGGGAGGGCCGTCTCGGGGTAGGGCGCGAGCCAGGGCGCGAGGATCGCCACGAGGAGGAAGACCAGCACGATGCCCGCGCCGATCCAGGCCACCGGGTTGCGGCGCAGGCGCGCGAAGACGTCGTGCCAGAACCCGCCGCCGGTGCGGGCCTCGAGCACCTCGTGCTCGGCGACGGCGGTGGCGGGTCCGTCGCCGGGGGCGGGCGGGAGCGCGTTGGTGCTCATGAGACCCTCACTCTCGGATCGATCAGGCTGTACGAGACATCGACGATGAGGTTGATGAGCGCGTAGATGACGGCGATGAAGAGGATGAAGCCCTGCAGCACCGGGAAGTCGCGGGCGCTGATGGCCCGGGCCAGGAAGGAGCCGATTCCGGGGAACGCGAACACCGTCTCGGTCAGGATCGCCCCGGCCAGCAGCAGCCCGACCTGCAGGCCGACGGTCGTGGCGACCGGCAGCATGGCGTTGCGCAGGATGAAGCGGCCGCGGAGCGTGCGGCGGGCGATGCCCTTGGCCCGGCCGGTGCGCACGTAGTCGGAGTTCTGCACTTCGAGCACCGAGGCGCGGGTGATGCGCACGATGATCGCGAGCGGGATCGTGCCGAGGGCGAGCGCCGGCAGGATGAGGTGCAGGACGGCATCCCAGGCGGCGTCGAACTCTCCGGTGAGCAGACCGTCGAGCACGTAGAAGTTCGTGTAGTGGGTCGCGTCGATGCGCGGGTCCTGGCGGCCGTCCGAGGGCAGCCAGCCGAGCTGGACGGCGAAGACGTACTTGAGGATGAACGCCAGGAAGAACACCGGGATCGTGACGCCGACGAGGCTCAGCACGACAGCGACGTGGTCGCTGACCTTCCCGTGGTGGCGGGCGGCGAGGTACCCGAGCGGGATGCCGATGCCGACGGCGAAGATCAGGGCGGCGATCGAGAGCTCGACGGTCGCCGGGAAGCGCCGGAGGAACTCCTCGACGACGGGGCGCCCGGTCTCGATCGACGACCCGAAGTCGCCGGTGAGCAGCCGCCCCATGTAGGTGGCGTACTGCTCGAGGATCGGCCGGTTGAAGCCGTACAGCTCGTTGATCCGGGCGATCGCCTCGGGGGTCGCCTTCTCACCGAGGAGGGCGACGGCAGGGCCGCCGGGCAGGGCGCGGACCCAGAGGAAGAGGAGGATGCTGAGCCCGAGGAGCGTGGGGATCAGCAGAAGCAGCCGTTGGCCGATGGTTCGCAGCAACGCGGAATCTTTCGGTCGAGGAGTGCGGGGCGGGCTCGCGCCCGAGGCGGTGGCCCGCCCCGCGAGGATCAGCGGGTCGTCGTCACTCGGTCAGGACGATGTCCGTGAACACCTCGTCGTTGACCGGGCTGGCCGGGTAGCTCTCGACGCGCGGATCGAACGCGAGCGTCGGGGCGGGGTGGGCCAGCGGGACGCCCGGGATGAACTGGGCGACCTGCTCGTTGATCTGCTCGTAGAGCGCGGTCTGCTCCTCGAGGTTCGGCACGCCGCGCGCGGAGTTGAGCGCCGCGAACAGCTCGGGGTTGTCGAAGCCCCACTCGGCCGAGGGCGCACCGAAGAACACGCCGACGAAGTTGTCGGTGTCGTTGTAGTCGCCCGTCCAGCCCAGCAGGTGGATGCCGTGGTCGGGGGTGCCGGTGATCTTGTCGAGGTAGTCGGGGCTCCAGGCGTCCGTCTGCGGCGTCAGCTGCACGCCGACGTCGGTCAGCTGCGTCGAGATGACCGTCGCGATCTGCTCGGGGTCCGGCATGTAGGGGCGCGAGACGTTGACCGGGTAGTTGAAGGTCAGCGTCAGCGGGTTGGCCTCGGTGTAGCCGGCCTCGGCGAGCAGCGACTTGGCCTTCTCGGGGTCGTAGTCGTAGGTGGTGACGTCGGGGTTGTAGCCGTTGACGGTGTCGGGCATGAACTGCGTCGCGACCTCGGTGCCCTCGGGGAGCACCTGCGAGATCAGGGCCTCCTTGTCGATCGCGTGCGACAGGGCCTCCCGGACGCGCACGTCCTGCAGCTCGGGCTGCGCCTGGTTGAAGGCGAGGTAGAGGATCGTGAACGGCGGGCGCGAGACCATCGTGAAGCCGGCCTCTTCGAGCGCGGCGGTGTCGGCGGGGCCGACGAGGTCGTAGCCGTCGATCGATCCGGCCTCGAGGGCCTGGCGGCGGGCGGTGGGGTCGTCGATGACACGGAAGATGATCTTGTTCACCTGGCCCGACTCACCCCAGTAGTCGTCGTAGGCCGAGAGCGTGAGCTCCTCGCCCGGCGACCACTCGTCGAACTTGTACGGACCGGTGCCCGTCGGGTGCCCGGCGCCGTACTCCGAGAGCGAGGGGGCCTCTTCGGTGCCGCCGATCTCGTCGGCGCCGTACTCCTCGAGCGCCGTGGGGCTCTGCATGGCGAAGGCGGGCAGCGACAGCGCCGGGATGAAGCCTGCGAAGGGCTGCTTCAGCTGGATCGTGGCCTCGAGGTCGGAATCGGCGCTGCACGACTCGAAGACGGCGGTGTCGGGGGTCTCGACGTAGCCGCGGAAGAGCTTGCCGTAGTAGTACGAGAGCGCCTCGCTCGCGGCCAGGCCCGTCCAGTTGTACCAGCGGTCGAAGTTGGCGCACACCGCTTCGGCGTTGAAGGGGGTGCCGTCGTGGAAGGTCACGCCCTCCTTCAGCTGGAACGTGTGCGTCAGCCCGTCGTCGGAGGACTCCCAGCTCTCGGCCAGCAGCGGCGCGGGGTCGGCCGTGCCGGGCTCGGTGCCGACGAGGCCTTCGAAGATCTGGCGGGAGACGCGGAAGGTCTCGCCGTCCTGCGCGAACGCCGGGTCGAGGCTGGCGGGGTCGGCGGAGGCGGCGAAGACGAAGGTGCCGTCGACGTCGGTCGCGGCATCCGTCTCGCCGCCACCTCCGCGCTGGCTGGTGCACGCCGAGAGGGCGAGGGCGCCGATGGCGACCGCCGCCAGTCCCGCGAGCGCGCGCTTGCGAGGAGTGGAGAGCATGGGGGTGTCCCTTTCTGAGGTCCGGAGCGGGCCCACCGCGGCGCACTCCGAGGTAATTGGGTCCGAACCTATACGGGCAGGAGGGTCGAAGTCATTACATCGATGTCTCGATCGTGTTTCGACTGCGCAGACCGGCTCGCGCGCATGCCGACCCGTGCCGATAGCGTTGAGGAATGGCACGAGCGCGCGTCGAGGAGTCCGGTCCGCAGGCACGCTTGTCCGACGGCACGATCGCGCGCATCGTGACGTCCTCGTTCACGTCGGGCTTCGAGCTCGACGTCGACGGGACACCCCAGTCGCACGTCGACCTCGATGATCCGACGCACCTGCACTTCGAGTACATCGCGCGGATGGCGGCCGTCATCGACCGCCTGCGGATGCCGGGACAACCGCTCACCGCGGTCCACCTGGGCGCCGGCGCGCTGACCCTCCCCCGGTACATCGCCCACACCCGGCCGGGATCGCGTCAGCAGGTGATCGAGCTCGAGCAGCCCCTCGTCGACCTCGTGCGCGAGGCGCTTCCCCTCCCCCGGGGCGCGCAGGTGCGCGTACGCATCGGCGATGCCCGCGCCGTCGCCGAGAAGCTCCCCCCGGGCCTCACCGGCGCCGCCGACCTCGTCGTCTCCGACGTGTTCGCGGGCGCGCAGACGCCCGCTCACCTGACGACGGTGGAGTACTACCGCTCGCTCGCGCGGGTGCTCGCCCCGACCGGCGTGCTCCTGGTCAACGTCGCCGACGGCGCCGGCCTCGCGTTCGCCCGCCGACAGGTCGCCACCGTCCGCGAGGTGCTCCCCGAGGTGCTGCTGCTCGCCGAGGTGCAGCTGCTGAAGGGACGGCGATTCGGGAACATCGTGATCGCGGCATCGGCCTCGCCCCTGCCGTCGGAGTGGCTGCCGCGCCTGATGGCCGCCGGACCGTTCCCGGCCAAGGTCGCGCAGGGCGCCGAGATCGACGAGTTCGCCCGCGGGGCGCGGGTCGCGACCGACGCCGACGCGACCCCGTCGCCGAAGCCGTCGGCATCCGTGTTCGAACGCTGACCGGCGCGGCGGGCGGGTGCTTCCGCCGCTTTGGACGAGACTGGGATCCACCGTTCTCGAATCGCGGAGGTGGATGACGGTGGGCTACATCCTCGGGTACGACCCGGACACGCTGCGGGAGATCGTCGACCCGGATCAGTGCGCAGAGCGCCTCGCCGAGATCGGCGAGCAGCGCAGCCTGCCCGCGCTTCTCGAGCGCGTCTGGCTGCTGAAGGTGCTCGACCGGCTCGATGAGGCACTCGTCGTCGCGGAGCAGGCAGTGCGGGTGGCCCGCATGGCCGGAACCCGCAAGGATCTGCTGCGCGCCCGGGTGCTGCACGCGACGATCCTGCAGAACCGCGGTGCCTTCGCCGCGGCGATCCAGGAGCTGACGACGTGCGCGGAAGAGGCGGAGGGCCAGAACTGGCCGCTGCTCGCCGCGTTCGCGTACCAGCACCGCGGCAAGGTGTCGTACGACGCCGAGGAGTACTCCGACGCCCGCACCGATTTCAAGCGCGCGCTCTTCCTCCGCCAGGAGGGCGGCGCTCCCGAGGACCAGCTCGAGTCGACCCTGCTCGCCGTCGATGCCGCCGAGCGGCGCCGTTCGCGTTCGATCGTCGCCAGCTGAGCGCTGCGTCCCGCTGTCTCACCCCGCGCGTAGCGTCGACCGCATGAGTGATCTCGATCGGGTCCGGGTCTGGGCCGAGGCGCTGATCTCAGCGCACCTCGACGACTCGTGGACGTTCCGGTTCGACAACGCCAAGCGCCGCGCGGGCCAGTGCGACTACACGCGCCGGTGCATCAGCGTCTCGCGATACCTCGCGGCGCGGTTCGACGACGACGAGAACCACCAGACCCTGTTGCACGAGGTCGCCCATGCGATCGCCGGACCGGCCGCCGGCCACGGTCGCGACTGGCTGCGCACCGCCCGCGAGCTCGGGTACGTCGGCGGCACGACCCATCGCGGCGAGACGGCCGTCGAGCTGGCGCCCTGGGTCGGCCACTGTCCTGCCGGCCACGTGGCCTACCGTCACCGGCGCCCGACCCGCGCGGCGTCGTGCCGGATGTGCGCGTCCTCGTACGACGAGCGCTTCCTCTTCCGGTGGGTGCGCCGCGAGATCTCCTCGGCCGACCGTCGCGCCGCCGCGACCCCGCGCTGACCCGCTGCACCAACTCCTCAATCTCGGCCGCCGAGCCGTCGGATCCGGCCGCTGCGGGCTCGAACCTCGCGGATTCTGAGGAGTTGGCGTCAGGCGGCGGTGAAGACGCCGCCGCGGAGGAGCGGGGCGACCTCGTCGACGCCGATCTGCGCGGCGGCGAGCGCGTCGTCGCGCAGCCCGCGCTCGAGCAGCTCTTGCCCCGAGCCGCTCGCCGTCAGCAGGTGACGCACCGCGCCGCCCAACCCGCGGAACGACTCGCACGCCGCAGCCGCCTCGGGTGAGGTGTGGTCGATCCCGAGCCGCGAGAGCGCGTCGACGACAGCACCCGCGCCGAGCAGATCCTCCACCGCGAACCGGAGCTCCGTCTCGCCCTCCGGGCCGGCGAGCTCACCGGCCGCGATCACCGCGATGCTCGTGCGGGCTCCGCGCCGCTGCTGCTCCGCGAGCACGGCGGCGGCCACGGCGTCGGCGTTGCGCAGGCAGCCGAGCAGAACCACCGAGTCGGATGCCGCGCCGGCGATGGCCGCACCGTTGCGCGAGACCGCACGCGCGGCGTCATCCAGCGCGACGGTATCCCCCGCGGCCACCCGGGCCGAGACGGTCGACGAGAAGCGCAGTACATCGACCACGACGACGACATCGGCGGGCGCCACCCGGCGAAGGCCGGCGACCCCCCAGTCGAGACGGACCTGATACCGGGACTGGTCGAACGGCGAGGATGCGGCGGGCGACGGCATCCGATCAGCCTACGACGGGGCAGACTGGGCTCATGCGCATCCTCCAGAAGCTCGTGCTCGACTGCGACGCTGACGCCGCCTGGCGTGCCCTGCACTCCCCCCGCGCACTCGCGGAGCTCTACGCACCGCTCATGGGGCTCGCGCCTCTCGCCGCCGAGGGCATGCCGACCTCGCTCGAGCCGGGCGCCGACGTACCGGTGCAGCTGTCGGCTCTCGGCGTGCCGGTCGGCCGGCAGCTGATCCATGTGTCGGACCGCGCGGTCGAAGAGCGGCGGCCCGGCGCGACGGACGCGTCGACGGTGCGGATCCTGCGCGACAGCGGCATCCCGCTGACCGGGCCCCTCTCGGTGCTCGACGTCTGGGACCACCAGATGGCGGTGTCGCCCGCACCCGGCGACCCCACCCGCACGCTCTGGCGCGAGCGCCTGGTCATCGGAGGCCTCGCCGCACCGGCGCTGTGGCCGATGCTCTGGGCGACGTGGCAGTGGCGTTCGACGCGCCTGCGGCAGGTTGCGCCGACCTGGGCCTACGACCCCGAAGACGATTCCGCGCCCGCATCGTGACCGCGTCGTGACCGCGGTCGCCGTGCGGCGGGCGGTGCCCGCAGACGCCGCGGCGATCGCGCGCGTGCACGTCCGCGGCTGGCATGAGGCCTACACCGGACGGATGCCGCAGAGCATCCTCGACCGGCTCGACCTCGACCGTCTCACGCGCGTGCGGCGCGAGCTGCTCGGGCACGAGCAGCGTCTCGACGAGCGGGAGCTGGGTGCCGCGAGGCCGAACCACACCGAGCGCACGCACGACCTCGGCCGGACGTGGGTCGCGGTGACGGCCGGGTCGATCGTGGGCTTCGCGGTCAGCGGGTCGTCCCGCGACGACCCTCCCGTCGCGCCTGTCGAGCTGTACGCGATCTACGTGCTCGCCGCCCATCACGGCACCGGTGCGGGACAGGCGCTGCTGGACGCCGCGCTCGGCGACGAGTCCGCGTCGCTGTGGGTCCTCGCCGACAACCCGCGCGCCCGCGCGTTCTACGCCCGGAACGGGTTCCGCCCCGACGGCGCCGAGAAGGACGACACCAGCTGGGGCGAGAGCATCAGCGAGGTCCGGCTGGTCCGCGAATGAGGGACGAGCCGGACCGGCCGACGACGCAGCCGCGTCACTCGGCGAGCGCCTCCACCGGCGAGACCCGGGTCGCGAGGCGGGTCGGGACGACGGCGGCGACGAGCGTCAGCACGGCGGTGGCGACGACGACCCCGGCGACGGTGAGCCACGGGATGCCCGGCAGCACGAAGGTCGGGGCGAGCCACAGCGGGGGAACCCGCACCGAGCCCAGCAGTGACTGCGCGGCCGCCCAGCCGTAGGCGATGCCGAGGAGCAGGCCGAACACGACCGAGGTGATCGTGATGTGCGCCGCCTCGAACAGGACCATCGAGCGGATCTGACGTCCGGTCAGGCCGAGCGCGCGCAGCAACCCGAGCTCGCGGGTGCGCTGCACGACGCCGATGGTGAGCAGGTTGACGAGGCCGACGGCCGCGATCACGGCAGAGACCCCGACGAGCGCCATCATGACCGCGCTGAACGTGTCGAGCAGACGGGCCATGTCGCCCGACACCTCGCCGCCGCCCGACGCCGCCATGACGCCCTTGACCGACTCGCTGGCGACGGCGAACATCGTGACGAGCGTGACGCCCATGACGACGCCGATCGCCATGCGGCTCGACCGCTCGGGATAGCGCAGTGCGTTCTCGGCCGCAAGCCGGGCCGAGGCCGAGCGGCCGAAGAGCCGGCCCGTCAGGCGGAGCAGCGGCGGCATGACGAGCGTGGCGCCGAGGCTCAGCCCGGTGAACGAGGCGAGCCCGCCGAAGAACGCGACGACCACGCCGAGGGGCGTGACGAAGCCGGCGAGGATGCCGAGCGCGAGCAGCACCGCCCCGACGCCGAACAGCGACACCGCGGTGACGCGGCGACGCGTGCGCCCGGCAGCCTCCTCGGCCGTGCGCGGCGCGGATCCTGCCAGCGCGGCGAGCGGCGTGACCTCGAGCACGCGACGCGACCCCGACCACGCGGCGATCCACGTCGTCAGCGCCACGATGAGAGCCGGCGCCAGCAGCACGGGCTGCACGACGTTGTAGTCGACGTTCAGGCCCCACGCTCGCGCGGCGATCTCCTGGAGGCCCAGAGCGCCCGCGGTTCCGCCGACGAGCCCGATCACGGCGCCGATCGCGCCGACGACGAGGCCCTGCCGCGCGATGTGCGACCGCTGCGATCGCGCCGACGCGCCGATGAGGCGCATCAAGGCGATCTGGCGGGTGCGCCCCGCCACGATCGTGGCGAACGTGTTGGCCGTCACGATCGCGGCGACGTACATCGCGACGGCGACCAGCAGCACGCTCAGGATCGCGACGACGATCACGACGGTCTCACCGCCCGAGAGGAAGGGGTCGGCCATGAGCCACGCGCCGATCAGTCCCGTCACCGCGACCAGCAGCACGCCGAACCCGCCCGAGATCGCTGCGACGAGCACCGAGGCGCCCATCCCCCGCTCGCGCAACCACGCCCAGCGCCCGGACGCCGCGGCGGACGGGCCCGACCCGGGTCGTGTGCGCGCCGATGAGGATGCCGCGGACGGCGCCGTCACAGCGGTCATGCCGACACCTCTGCGGCGAGCATGTGGGCCGAGATCTGCTCGGCGCTCTGGCGGGGCTTGTCGGCGACGATGCGGCCATCGCCGAGGAAGATCACCCGGTCGGCGTGCGAGGCGGCCACGGGGTCGTGGGTGACCATCGCAATGGACTGACCGTGCTCGCGGCTCGCGGTGGCGAGGAGGGCGAGCACCTCGCGCCCCGATCGCGAATCGAGGTTCCCCGTCGGCTCGTCGGCGAAGACGAGGTCGGGCGCCGTCGCGAGAGCGCGGGCGATCGCGACGCGCTGCTGCTGGCCGCCCGACAGCTCGTGCGGACGGTGCCGCAGCCGCGCACCGAGGCCGAGCGAGTCGACCAGTCCGTCGATGCGCGAACGTTCGAGCGCCGAGGGCGACCGCCCGTCGAGCTCGAACGGGAGGGCGATGTTGCCGATGACATCGAGGGTGGGGACGAGGTTGAACGACTGGAAGACGAAGCCGACGCGGCGGCGCCGCAGGATCGTGAGGTCGAGGTCCGACAGACCCGAGATCTCGGTGTCGCCGATCCACGCGCGACCCGAGGTCGGCGCGTCGAGCCCGGCCATGATGTGCATGAGGGTCGACTTCCCCGAGCCCGAGGGGCCCATGATGGCGGTGAACTCGCCACGACGGATGCCGACCGAGACGCCGTCGAGGGCGCGTACGCCCGATTCGCCGGCTCCGTAGGTCTTGGAGAGGTTCTGGACCCGGGCGGCGAGGCCGAGGTCGGTGGTCGAGATCTGCATGTCTCCGACGCTACGAACCGGGCCGGGCACCCGGCATCGGTCCCTCGTCGCGGGCCTGTACATCTCGCGGATGATCCCTCATCCGCAGCGCGACGTCAGGCGAGCCCGTGCTCGAAGGCGAAGACGACCAGCTGCACGCGATCCCGCAGGGCGAGCTTGGCGAGGATGCGGCTGATGTGGGTCTTCACCGTGGCTTCCGAGAGGAACTCGCGCTGGGCGATCTCGGCGTTCGAGAGGCCGCGCGCGGCCAGACCGAAGATCTCGCGCTCGCGATCGGTCAGCTCCGCGAACGCAGGCGGCACGGGCTTCTGCTCGGGGGCCGCGAACGTCGCGAACAGCTCGCGCGTCGCGGAAGCCGCGATGACCGACGAGCCGGAGTGCACCGTGCGGATCGCGGCGAGGAGGAACTCGGGGTCGGCATCCTTCAGCAGGAAGCCGCTCGCTCCCTGCCGGATCGCCCGCGCCGCTGCCTCGTCGAGGTCGAAGGTCGTCAGCATCACGATGCGCGGCGGCGCGCCGTCGAAGACCGGGTCGTCGAGCAGCTGCGCCGTGGCGGTGAGCCCGTCCATGACCGGCATCCGGATGTCCATCAGGACGACGTCGGGGCGCGTCGCCCGCACGACGCCGATGGCCTCGGCGCCGTCGGACGCCTCGCCGACGACCTCGAGGTCGGGCTGCGAGGCGACGACCATGCGGATGCCGGCGCGGAAGAGCGCCTGGTCGTCGACGAGGACGACCCGGATGGCGCTCACGCGGCGCCGCCGATGGGCAGGCTCGCGGCCACGACGAAGGCGCCGCCCGTCGGGCCCACCTCGATGCTGCCGCCGATCAGCTGGGCGCGCTCGCGCATGCCGATGACACCGTGTCCGCCCGTGCGCACCGGGCCGGTGGCCTCGTTCACCGGCGAGAGCGGATTGCTCACACGCACCTCCACGCGATCGGGCAGCCAGGCCAGGGACACGTCCACGGTACCGCCCGCGCCGTGGCGCATCGCGTTCGTCAGGGCCTCCTGCAGGATGCGGTACACCGCGATCTGCACGGCCGCGGGCGGCTCGCCCGGAGGGGCCGGGTCGACGTCGACGCGCAGGTCGAGACCGGCGGCGCGCACCTGCGCGTACAGCACCTCGAGGTCCGCGACGGTCGGCTGCGGCCCCTCGCCCTCGCTGTGGCGGAGCTGGGTGAGCAGCATCCGCACGTCGGCGAGGGCGGAGCGCGCCGTCGACGAGATCGTCTTCAGCGATTCGGCCGCGGCCGTGGGGTCGGCCGCGGCGGCGTAGCGTGCGCCGTCCGCCTGAGCGATGACGACCGCGAGCGAATGGGCGACGACGTCGTGCATGTCTCGCGCGATGCGATTGCGTTCGAACTCGGCCGTCGCCCGCTCCTCGGCCTTCCGCTGCGCCTCGGCGTTGTCGCGCGCGCGCAGACCGACGCGGACCAGAGCGCCCACGGTCCACGCCAGGAGCAAGCCGAACACCGCCGCGACGAACAGCATCGTGCCCATGACGAGGAAGTACATCAACTCGCCCCCCGACACGGCGATGGAGTATCTCGCCGAGGGGATGAGCAGGTACACGGTGATGGCCAGGGCGCCCCCGATCGAGGAGGTGAACCCGAGCCAGAAGACCCGGTTCGTGCCGTACGCCGCACACGTGTAGAGCACCGCGAAGATGGCGATGTCGACCGGCAGCGGTGGCAGCTGCGCCAGCATCTGGAGGACCGCGCCCACCCAGGCCAGCGCGAGCGCGATCGGCGGCGAGAGCCGGCGCAGCGCGACCGCGGCACCGAACGGGACGACCAGGAGCATCGCGACGAGCGAGGAGAGCGGATCGTCGGGGATGCCCGTGCCGACGACGGCGACCCAGGTCACGAGCAGCATGATCGCCGCGAAGGCGACCGCTACGGCGACGTCGACGTACAGCTGGTAGCGGCGGAGCGGACGGAGCACGCTATGACGGTACGCGAGCGCCACAGGCGCGGCATCCCTCTCGCGATGTATCCGGCGGCGAGCGCGACGAGCTCAGCGCGCGTAGACGCGCAGGCCGTCCGGGATCGCGCGGAGCCGCAGCCGGTAGTCGCCGGTGGGAGTCTCGGCCAGCTCGCCGTCGTGCGCGAGCACCGGCGTCGCCTCGCCGGGCCGGACGGTCAGCTCGATCTCGGAGACGACGGCTCGCTCGAGATCGGATGCCGGCGGCATGAGCCGCAGCGCGCGCATCACCGCGAGCGTGCGCCGGCCGAAGGCCAAGGAGGTCACCGCCCGCAGCCGCGTGCCGCGGGCATGGTGGAGACGGACGTCGAGCACGGCCTCGTCGAGGCTCGCCCGACGCATCATCGCGATACGGCGGGGGTCTCCCCGTCCGATGCCCGCGAACACCGACCAGACCACGGCCCGGCGGCCGTCGCGCACGATCGTGATGCGATGGGCACCGTGGATCTCGCGCCACGCCGCGATCGCGCCGCCCCACCATTTGCCGAGGCTCGTGCGCTTCTCGCGTTCGGCGAGGAGCTCGGGATAGGCGCCGAGAGACACCGCGTTGAGCACGGTCACGGGGTCGCCGTCGTCGATGACCGCCTCGGCGACGACGACGCTGCGCACCGAGCCGGCGTCGTACGCGTCGAGCGCCGCCTCGACGGTGTCCACGCCGGCGGCCCGCGCGAAGTGGTTGAAGGTGCCGCCCGGCAGCACGAGCAGCGTCAGGTCGTGACGACGCGCGAGGTGCGCGGCACGCGAGACCGAGCCGTCACCACCGAGCACCGCGAGCACCGTCGGCGCATCGGCGGCCGACATGGCCGACGCGACGATGTCGTCCATCGACGACTCGCCCAGGCTCTCGATCCGCGCCTCGGACAGCCGCCGCCGGATCTCGGGCAGCGGATCGGGCCGGACCACCGACGTGCCCGCTCGGGAGTTCGTGATCACCAGCACGCCGCGCCCGTCGACGGTGGAGGCGTCTGCTGCGGGCGCGCCGGCTGCGGATTCGGATTCGGCGGGGCGATCGGTGGGCATGGAGTGACGCTAACGCCGCGGAGGCAGCGACGGCGACGGCTTGACAGTCCCGCCCGACCCCGGCGGTCAGGGCTGACCGCGATACAACCGTCGGACCCGCGGTGCTGAGGGGGCGTGCGAGACGGCCCGAGGCCACAGCAGCCCCACCGACCCGACGGATGTATCGGTGCGTCGTAGAGTCGCAGGCGTGATGCGGTCCAACGATCTCCTGACCATCGGCGAGGTGAGCGGGCGCACCGGGGTCTCGGTGTCCGCATTGCACTTCTACGAGCGTCAGGGGCTCATCAGTTCGACCCGCTCGGCCGGCAATCAGCGCCGGTTCAGTCGCCACATGCTGCGCCGCATCTCGCTCATCCTCGTGGCCAAGCGACTCGGCATCCCGCTCGCCGAGGTCGCCGAGGCTTTCGCGTCGCTGCCCGCAGAGGCCGAGCCCAGCAGCGAGGACTGGAAGCGGGTCTCGCGCGCGTGGAAGGTGCGTCTCGAGGAACGGCGCGCGGCGATCGAATCGCTCGAGCGCGAACTCGTGGGATGCATCGGCTGCGGCTGCCTCTCGATGCGGTCGTGCGACCTGCTCAACCCCGGCGACGCACTCGGCGCCGAGGGCAGCGGACCGCGCCGCGTCGCGCCCGCGCTCCGGCACGCGCTCGACGACGACGCGGCCGCTCCGTCATGAGAGCAGATCGAGGCGTCGCCTGATCCCCGGCGCGTCGAGGCCGTGCAGCCGCGCATGGTCGGCCGGGGTGCCGTATCGGCGCTGTTCACCGACGCCGACCCCGATGTGCTCGACGAGGATGCCGCCGCCGCCGAGCGCCGCACCGACCGCGGCGGCGGTCGTCCCCTCGAGGAAGGGTTCGAGCACGGCCACCCGGTCGAAGCCGGAACTCAGCGCGCGCAAACCGTCGCAATCGAGCGGCACGGGCGTCGCGGTGTATGCGACCGCGAACCCGTCGCCCGCCGTCGCCTCGAGCGCCGTGTCGAGGAGCGGGCCGATGGCCAGGACCAGCGTGCCCGCGCCCTCGCGCACGAGGTGGATGCGTCCGTCCGTCGGGAATGCCGCCCGGTTCGCCTGCGTCGAGAGCCGGATGTACTGGCGGTCGTCGGTCGTCGCCGCATCCCGGGCGAGCGCCTCGACCTCATCCGGGTGCCCCGGTGCGTGCAGCCGCCATCCGGGCAGGGTGCTCAACAGGGCGATGTCGCCGGGGCACTGGTGCGTGCGCCCCGCCGCGGCCGCGTCATAGCTCGCGCCGATCGATACGAGCACCGCCCCGAGACCCTGGTGCGACAGGTCGAGCTTGATCTGCTCGAAGGGCCGCTCGACGAGGAACGGCGCGTAAGTGTGGACGAAAGGACGCAGTCCGGCGAGCGCGAGACCGGCGGCGACCCCGATCATCGCCTGCTCGCGGATCCCGACGTTGACGACACGGTCGGCGGCCGGGGTTCCCGCGGCCAGATCGAGCGGGCCGATGTCGGCGAGCACGAGTGTCGCGCGGTCGTCGGTGGCCAACAGATCTGACATGACGGTGGAGAAGCGGGCGCGCATCAGGATCCCTTCGCAGCGGTACGGACGACGGTGACACGGGGCGCCGCGCCGCGCGCCTCGAGAGCAGCGGCGAGCGCAGCGTGATCGTGCGAGTCGGCCTCGGCGGCATCCCATCCCTCCAGCGCGAACCGGCGTGCGATCCCGCCGGGCCATCCGAGCGACGCGGAGGAGTTGTCGATGACGATGGCGTGCAGCCGGGCGAGGGCGAGGCGGCCGGCGACGGCGATCGCCTCGTGGTTGCTGCCCTCGTCGAGCTCGGCGTCGCCGATCAGGACGAACACGCGGCCGGGAGTGCCGGTGATGTCGAGGCCGCGGGCGAGGCCCACGGCGATCGGCAGTCCGTGCCCGAGCGACCCGGACGAGATCTCGACGGCGGGGATGAGCAGACGGTCGGGGTGGTGGCCGAGGGGCGAATCGACGCCCGCGAGATCGTCGAGCCAGCCGTCGGGCATCAGGCCGCGCGTGGCCAGCACGGCGTAGTACGAGGCTGGGCCGTGCCCCTTCGACAGCAGAAAGCGGTCACCGCTTTCGGGGCGGAGCACACGGTCGTGCAGCACCCACAGCGCATCGAGGGTCGAATGCGCGGCGGCACTGTGCTTCTCGTCGCCGGTCACCCGCGCGAGGCGGTCGAGCAGAGCGGCCGGCAGCCGTTCGGTGAAGGAGTCGGGTTCAGTCATGGTCATGGTTCGAACGGTAAAACCTCGAGCTCAGTTGAGGTCAAGCTCGTGGTGATCGATACATTCGTCGGACGGCTGGGGCTGCTGTCGCGTCGCGGCGCCGCCGAGACGACACCAGCCCCACCCGCCCGACGGGTGTTTCGGCACGGTGCACCGGCACCACCGTCGCCGAAAACCCGGCGTCCGGTTAGGCTGACGCCAACCTGACCACCGCTCCCGCGCGGGAGCCGTACCTCGTAGATCGGAGGTTCCCCATGTCCATCGCTCAGACGCACCCCACCCCCGGTGCCACCAAGACGATCATCGGCGAGCCCGAGGTCGTCGAGGACGGCGGCGCGGTCGACGCCCTGAGCATCGCGCTCGCCGACGGCGTCGAGCACGACCCCGCCTGGATCTCGCTGCGCGACGCTGCGACGGCCCTGCAGCAGCTGCAGGCCGCCGACGGCTCGGTGCCCGATCCCGGGGACCATGAGACGGCGCGGCGCCACGTCGCGGCGATCACCGCCGCGATCGGCCGCCTCGCGCCGCGGTTCCCGCACGACGCGGACTATCTCACCGCGTCGATCCGGGACTTCGAACGATGGGCGCGGTCCGATCATCCGGACGGCGCGGCTTCGACGGAGGGGGCATTCGGCGTGCCCGATTTCCTCGACTCGCTCGTGGCGTTCCAGCCGCAGCTCCACCGCGTCGACGGCATCCGCCACCTCGTCGTCTTCCCGATGTACACGCAGAACGGCTCGCGCGACCGGCACGTCGAGGCGCTGCTCGTCGAGGCGATCTGGCCGAAGGAGATCGCGCGCCTCGAGACGATGTATCCGAATCGGCTCTTCGTCTCGCTGCGACTGCTCGACTTCACGGCCGGCTACGACACCGACTCGGCGGTGCTGTTCCCCGAGACCGTCGCGATGCGCGAGGTTCCGCCGTTCACGTGGGGGGCGATCTTCCAGGACCGCGAGGCAGCCCGCTACCGCCGGGTCGTGCGTGCCGCATCCGAGATCACGAAGCTCGACCTCCCCGCCGAGGCGGCGGAGATGCTCGACGACCAGGCGCTCACCGAACGGGCGTTCGTGATGTGGGACCTCATCCACGACCGCACGCACATGCGCGGCGACCTGCCGTTCGATCCGTTCATGATCAAGCAGCGGATGCCGTTCTTCCTGTACTCCCTCGAAGAGCTGCGGTGCGATCTGACGGCGTTCCGCGAGTGCGTCGCGCTCGACCGTCGACTGAGTGCCGAGACGGATCTCGACCCGGTCGACGCCGAGCTGCTGCGCCTGGCTCGCCTCGTGCAGTACGCCGTGATCTTCGACCGGATCTTCCGGTTCGCGATCACCGGCACGCGCGTGCGCAACTACGACGGACTCGGCGGCCAGCTGCTGTTCGCGTGGCTGCACCGGCGGGGCGTGCTGCACTGGACCGACACCGCTCTCGCCTTCGAATGGCAGGAGGTGCCGGATGCCGTGGTCGCCCTCGGCGACGCGATCGACCGCCTCTACTGGGAGTCAATCGACCGCCCGAAAACCGCGCACTGGCTCGCGGCGTACGACCTCGTGCGCTCCGTGCTCGAACCTCACCCCGCCTCGGTGTGGGCGCGCGGTCTGCCCCACGACGTCCTCGCGGGTCCGCCGAAGGGCTACACCGATGCGGTGCTGGACGACGAGTTCCCGCTGTCGATGTTCTACGAGGCGCTCGAGAAGAAGATGCGCGACGTCATCGCGTCCACGCGCGGCATCCGCGGCTGACCCGCACACGGGCCCGAAGCCGCGCCCGAGGCTGAAAGGATGAGGTCATGACCTCCCTGCACGACACCTCGGTGCGCGGCTTCGCGTCCGATAACTACTCCGGCATCCACCCGGAGGTCCTCGCGGCGATCACTGCCGCCAACGACGGCCACCAGACGGCCTACGGCTCGGACGTGTACACCGCCCGGCTGCAGGACCTCGTCGGCGAGCACTTCGGCGCGGGTGCCGAGGCCTTCCCGGTCTTCAACGGCACGGGCGCCAACGTCACGGCGCTGCAGTCGATGCTGCCGCGCTGGGGTGCGGTGATCGCCGCGTCGACCGCGCACATCAACGTGGACGAGGGCGGTGCTCCCGAGCGGGTCGGCGGGATCAAGATCCTCAACGTCCCCACCGACGACGGCAAGCTCACCCCCGACCTCATCGACCGCGAGGCCTGGGGCTGGGGCGACGAGCACCGGGCGCAGCCGCTCGTCGTGTCGATCACCCAGTCGACCGAGCTCGGAACGCTCTACACGCCCGACGAGCTGCGGACGATCGCCGACCACGTGCACGAGCGCGGGATGCGGCTGCACATGGACGGCGCCCGCATCGCGAACGCCGCCGCGGCCCTCGGCCTGCCGCTGCGCGCCATCACGCGCGATGTCGGTGTGGATGTGCTGAGCTTCGGCGGCACGAAGAACGGCGCGATGCTCGGCGAGGCGATCGTCGTGCTCGACCCCGCGGCATCCGAGGGGCTCACCTACCTGCGCAAGCTCAACATGCAGCTGTCGTCGAAGATGCGCTTCGTCTCGGCCCAGCTCGTCGCGCTGCTCGAGAACGACCTGTGGCGCCGCAACGCCGAGCACGCGAACGGGATGGCGCAGCGCCTGCGCTCGGCGGTCGAGGCGGGCATCGCCGACGGCTTGGTGCGGGGCGTGGAGTTCACGCAGCCGACGCAGGCCAACGGCGTCTTCGCCGTGCTGCCCGAGGGCGTCGCCGACCGGCTGCGCGAGTCGTTCCGTTTCTACGATTGGGATGAGGCACGCCGCGAGGTGCGGTGGATGTGCTCGTTCGACACGTCGGCATCCGACGTCGACGCGTTCGTCGCCGAGCTCGCGCGCCTGACGACCGACTGACCACCTCCCGCGTCGGCGGGCATCCACGCGATGCACGACAAGAGCCGCGGCGGGGTCGAACCGGCCGCGGCTCTCGTGCGCTCATGCGGCGGTGACGCTGAAGCTCCACGTGACGCCGAACCGGTCGGTGAGCATGCCGAAGCCCGCGCTCCACGCCGACGCGGCGAGGGGCTCGACGATGACGGCATCCGCGGCGAGCGCGTCCCACGGGCCGCGAAGCTCGTCGAGGCTCTCGGAACCGACCGAGACGAAGAACGCCTGATCGGTGATGGTGGCGTTGTCCTGACGCCGCGTCGAACCGCCGCCGGCGATCGATCCCTCCGTGCTGCCCGGGATGTCGTACGCCATCACACGGAAGCCGGTGCTCCCGGCGACGAGGCCGAAGACGACGGCATCCGCACCAGGGAGGTCGGCGGGCATACCGACCTCGGCGTACGTGGTGATCGAGACGTGTCCGTCGAAGGCGGCGCCGTAGAACTCGAGGGCTTGGCGGGCGTCGCCGCGGAAGTTGAGGTGAGGGGTGGTCTGAATGGTCATCGCTGCTCCTGAGGAAAGGGCCGGCCCGATCGGCTCGACGGCCTCACCCTGACAGTGGTTCCGGTCAGGTTCTGTCCGCAAGTGTGGATACGGTGGGGCGATGACGACGACCTCGCGGCTGCTGACCCTGCTGTCGCTGCTGCAAGCCCGCCGCGACTGGCCGGGCGGAGTCCTCGCCTCGCGGCTGGGGGTGAGCGATCGCACGGTGCGACGCGACGTCGAGCGCCTCCGCGAGATGGGCTACCGCATCCAAGCGACCACCGGGCTCGACGGCGGGTACCGGCTCGAGCCCGGCAGTGAGCTGCCGCCCCTGCTGTTCGACGAGGATCAGACCATCGCCGTGGCCCTCGCCCTGCGAACCGCTCCCGCCCTGGGCGCGGGCATCGGAGAGGCCGCGGCACGCGCGCTCGCGACGATTCGGCAGGTCATGCCCTCGCGACTCCGGCACCGCCTCGACGCCCTGAGCCCGACCGTCGTGGGCCGTCCGGGGGATGCCGCCGCCGCGGACGTCTCGCTCGAGGTCCTGTCGACCCTGGCGAACACCATCCGCGACAGCGTGACCCTGCGGTTCGACTACGGGGAGGCGCGCGACGCGGATGCCGCGGGGTCCGCGCCGGCCCGACGCGCGGAGCCGCATCATCTCGTGGCGTCGGGCGGCCGCTGGTATCTGGTCGCGTGGGACCTCGACCGCGACGATTGGCGCCTGTACCGGGTGGACCGGGTCCGTCCGCGGCTTCCGGCCGGCGCCCCGTTCACGCGCCGCACCGTGCCCGGCGGCGACGTCGACGCGTTCGTGTCGGCACGCTTTCGCGGGTCGGACTCGGCGGCGTGGCCATGTCGCGGGTCCGTCGTGCTCGACCTGCCGGCATCCGCTGTCGCGCCCTTCGCCGGTGACGGCACCGTCACGCCGCTCGACGACGGGCGCTGTCGGCTCGAAGCCGGGTCATGGTCGTGGACCGCGCTCGCGGCCTCGTTCGGGCGGTTCGAAGCCGAGCTCGACGTCATCGGTCCGCCCGAGCTCGCCGACGCGTTCGCGCTCCTCGCCGCGCGCTACGCCCGCGCGGGCACCGGCTGACGAGCCGCCGGGGAGGCCGCCCCTCAGGCGCCCGCGAGCCAGGCGCGGTAGGCGTCGAACGAGTACGGGCGACCGAGGAAGGCGGCGACGAGGTCGGCCGCGTCGCGGCTGCCACCCGGCTCGAGGATGCGCTCGCGGTAGCGGGTCGCAACGGCCGGGTCCATGAGGTCGTCGCCGAACGCCGAGAGCAGGTCGCGGGCGATGACGAGGCTCCACTGATACGTGTAGTAGCAGGCGCCGTATCCGGTGAGGTGGCCGAAGCCCGCGTACGTGTGCCCGTTCGGCAGCGGGTGCACCGGCGACGACGCGCGATACCAGCCCTCGACGGCCGCCTGCAGGTCGCTCGGCCGCTCGACGTGCAGGCCGTACGAGACGTTGGCGTGCCCGAGCTGGCGGGTCACCTCGAGGGCGCGACCGAAAGCGTCGGCCACCCGCATCCGCTCGACGAGGTCGGCCGGGATCGGCTCGCCGTCGGCGTTGCGCGCGAACGTCGCCAGCACGCCGGCATCCCACGCCCACTCCTCGAGCAGCTGGCTCGGCGCCTCGACGAAGTCCCACTCCGTCTCGATGCCGCTGAAGTCGGCCCAGACGGCGTCGGCGCCGCCGAGGATGCCGTGGACGAGGTGCCCGAACTCGTGGAAGAACGTCACGACCTGGTCGTGCTCGAGGAGTCCCCGCGAGAAGTTGCAGAGCAGCACACCCTCCGGAAGCGAGCGGCCCGCGATGCCGGGCGCGAGGTTGAAGCACGCGGCGTGGTTGTACTTTCCCTCGCGCGGGTGAAGATCGAGGTGGATCCGACCGAGCCGGCGCTCGCCGCGGACGACGTCGTAGCTGCGGACGTCGTCGTGCCAGGCACCCGCGTCGACGGGGACATAGGCGACGTCGAGCAGTCGCGCCGTGACATCGAGCACGCCCGCCAGGACGTTGTCGAACGCGAAGTAGGCGCGCACCGCCTGCGCGTCGACGGCGTAGTCCTCGCGCTTCAGCGCGCTGAGGAGGTACCAGAGGTCGGCCGCGGTGACCGCCTCGGCATCGGGCTCGTCGACGCGCAGCCGCTCGAGCAGCCGGTCGTACTCGGCCGCGGCGGCCTCGCGGGTCGCCGCGTCGATGTCGTCGAGGAACGATCGGATGGCGGCGCTCGAGCCGATCATGCGCGTCTCGGTCTCGTAGTCGGCCCAGTCGCCGTAGCCGAGCAGCTCCGCGCGCTCGGCGCGCACGGCGAGCAGCTCGGCGAGCACGGGGTCGTTGTCGGGCCAGGCCAGATCGTTGTAGACCGACAGCAGTGCCGTGCGCGTCGACCGGCGCACCGCGAACTCGCGCACCGGCATGAGGTCGGTGTACTCGGTCGTGAGGGTGATGAGGCCCTCGTCGTCGACCGGGTGAGCGTCGATGAAGTCCTGCGGCAGCCCCTCCAGCGCGTCGGCGGGGAGCTTCAGCTCGCGCCGGCCGTCGCGGATGTTGCGCGAGAAGGTCAGCGAGAGCTCGGTGTCGCGCTCGGCGAGCGCCCGCAGCCGTTCGCGTGTCGCCTCGTCGCGGTCGACGCCGCCGCGGCGGAAGTCGCGCTGGATGTGAGCGAGCAGGCGGCGGGCGGCGGCATCCAGCCCGTCGGTCGCGAGGCCGTCGAAGACGGCGAAGAGAGCGGGGTCGAGCGCCCGCTCGGAAAGCAGGGCGTCGATGGCCTGCACCCGGGCCTCGGCGGCAACGCGGACGTCGGCATCGGGGTGCGACTCGCTCAGCAGGGATGCCTCGGACGCCGCCTCGGCGATCGCGATCGACGCCTCGTTCCACAGCTGCAGACGGGCCAGGGGCGACAGCTCACGCCCCGCGATCAGCTGCGAGTCGATCTCGCGGACGCGGGCGATGCGGGCATCCGGGCGCTCGGCGGCGAACGCGAGCCATCCGGCGGTGTCGGCGGGGAAGGCGAGGGGCTTCGGATCGGTCATGACCCGAGCCTACGCAGGAGCGGGCCTCAGCGAAGAGCACCCACCGAGGCGAGCGCGAGGCGGATGAGCGTGCCGCGGCCACCCTCCATCTCGGCGGCGAGGGCGTCGGATGCCGCTTCCGCGGGGTCGAGCCACGTGACCTCGAGAGCATCCTGACGGGGCTCGCACGTGCCCGTGACCGGCACGACGAAGGCGAGCGACACGGCGTGCTGGCGGTCGTCGTGGAAGGGGCTGACCCCGGGGATCGGGAAGTACTCGGCGACCGTGAAGGGCGTCGGCGACGCGGGCAGGAGCGGGAAGGCCATGGGCCCGAGGTCGTTCTCGACGTGCCGGAACAGTGCGTCGCGGATCGTCTCGCCGTAGCGCACGCGGCCCGAGACGATCGTGCGGGTCATCTCCCCGACCGGCGTGGCACGGAGCAGGATGCCGACCTGGGTGACGGCCCCGAGCCCGTCGGTGCGCACCGGCACCGCCTCGACGTAGAGCATCGGCAGCCGGCGGCGCGCTTCGGTGAGCTCCACATCGCTGAGCCAGGCCGGGTTCGTGGCTCCGCCGCCCGGGGCTCCGCGCAGCGGGTCGGCCGGGAGCGACGACTCGCCGCGCTCGTCGGGATCGGGATCGGGGGTGCGCACGGCCATGCCTCATGTATACCAATGACCCCCGGCGGTGTCGGAGGAGGCTGGCAGGATGGTCGCATGTCGCCCGATCCGGTCCTCGATCCTGCGGCCGTGCGCTGGTCGGCCGCTCCCGCCGACCGCGGTCGCCGGCCGTTGCTGGTGATGGTGCACGGCTACGGCTCGGACGAGAACGATCTGTTCGCCCTCGCGCCGCACCTGCCGGCCGAGTACGTCGTGGCTGCGGTCCGCGCCCCGCTCACCCCGCCCTTCCCCACGCCGGGGTGGTCGTGGTACCCGATCGAGGGCCTGAACGGTCGCGATCCGCACGCGGCGACGGCATCCGCCCGCGCGCTGACGGCGTGGATCGACGCGGAGCGGGGCGATGCGGCATCCGTCGGGCTGCTCGGCTTCTCGCAGGGCGGGGTCATGGCGATCGAGGCGCTTCGCCTGCGCCCGGACGACTACGCGTTCGCCGTCACCCTGTCGGGCTACGCCAATCCTGGCGATCTCGACACCGACGCCGAGCTCGCCGAACGCCGCCCGCCCGTGTTCTGGGGTCGCGGGGCGCTCGACGACGTCATCCCGCCCGCACTCGTCGCACACACGGCGCAGTGGCTGCCCGGCCGGGTCGACCTGAGCGGCCGCGTCTACCCCGATCTCGGGCACGCCGTCTCGGCGGAGGAACTGCGCGACGTCGCGACGTTCCTGCACAAGCAGCTCCCGTCGGCGTAGACTTCCCGGGCCCCTGTCCCGAGTGTGAGGAACGACCGTTGATCGGTTTCGACGCGACCGCGCTGTGATCCCGCGCTGATCCGTCGACCCTTCGGGCGTCCGACCTGGCCAGCGCATTCTCCGATTTCCGCGCTGGCCGCCGGACCGTTCCACCCCCGGTCGGGGTGTCCTCGGTGTCGGTCGTGCCCGCGCCCGACGACATCCGAGGAGGCAGTCATGCCCCATCCCGCTCCCGCGGTCGTCCTCGACCGCATCACCCTCATCCACCCCGACGGCACTCCCGCCGTGCGGGACACCTCCGGAACCTTCGGCACCGGGCGAACCGGCCTCGTCGGCCGCAACGGCTCGGGCAAGACCACGCTGCTGCGGCTGATCGCGGGCGAGCTCGCGCCGACCTCCGGCTCGGTCATCACGTCCGGACGGGTCGAGCTGCTGCCGCAGCGCTTGACCCTCGACATCGGGCGGCGCGTCGCCGACCTGCTCGGGGTCGCTCCCGTCGTCGACGCCGTGCGCGCCGTCGAGTCCGGCGACGTCGACCCGCGCCACTTCGACACGATCGGCGACGACTGGGATGCCGAGGCACGAGCGGTCGCCGCGCTGACCGCGGCCGGTCTGCCGCCGGGAGCGCTCGACCGCCGCGTCGGAGAGCTCTCCGGCGGTGAGGCGGTTCTCGCGGCACTCGTCGGCGTGAGACTGCGCGGAGCCGAGATCGCGCTGCTCGACGAGCCGACCAACAACCTCGACCGCGACGCGCGCGAGCGGGTCGGCGAGCTCGTGCGAGCGTGGCGGGGTGCGCTCATCGTCGTCAGCCACGACACCACGCTGCTCGAGCTGATGGACGACACCGCCGAGCTCTACGGCGGGGCGCTCGACACGTTCGGCGGGCCATACTCCGAGTGGCGAGCCTGGCGGGACGACGAGCAGGCGGCGGCGCGCGCCGCGGAGACCGCCGCGGCCGCAGCCCTCCGGCGCGAGCGGCGCGACCGGGCGGAGACCGAGACGAAGCTCGCCCGGCGTGCCGCGATGGGAGCGAAGGCGCAGCGCGAGAAACGCGTGCCCGGGATCGTCGCCGGCAACCGCGCGTCGGCCGCGCAGGTGTCGGCGGGTCGCGCGCGCGGCGAGGCGTCCGATCGGGAAGCCTCGGCTCGGGCGGCCCTCGATGCGGCAGGGCGGCGGGTCCGCGACGACGACGCCGTGCGGATCGACCTGCCCGATCCCGGCGTCGCGGCGGGCCGGCGCCTCGCGACCATCGGCGATGGCGAACGCTCGTGGGTCGTCCAGGGTCCCGAGCGTGTCGCGCTCATCGGGCCGAACGGCGCGGGGAAGACGACGCTGCTCGAGGTGCTGGTGCGCTCGGCGGAAGCTAACTCCTCAGAATCAGGTGCTGCGGCATCCGATAGTCCCGCGGGCGGCCCCGACACCCCCGATCTGAGGAGTTATGGCACGGCGGTCGCGCATACCGACCGCGTCGGCTACCTGTCGCAGCGGGTCGACGGGCTGCGGGATGAGGCGACGGTGCTCGACAGCGTGCGCGCGGCCGCGCCCGCCGCCACCGACGTCGAGCTGCGGAACCGGCTCGCGCGATTCCTGCTGCGTGGCGACACCGTGCTGCGCCCGGTCGGGGCGTTGTCGGGCGGGGAGCGGTTCCGGCTGGCCCTGGCCTGCGAGCTGCTGGCCGCTCCCCCGCCGCAGCTGCTGGTGCTCGACGAGCCGACGAACAACCTCGACCTCGACACGGTCGAGCAGCTCGTGCAGGCTCTCGCCGCCTACCGCGGTGCCATGCTGGTGGTCAGCCACGACGACGGTTTCCTCGCCCGCCTCGCGCCCACCCTGATGCTCGAGCTGCGCGACGGTGGGCTGAGCGAGGTTCCTACTGGCCCGTGATCCGAGGTCCGCGTTGGGCCGGTGTCACCGTCGAGGTCCCAGTTGGGCCGGGAATCTGCGCCCGATTCCCGGCCCAACGGGGACCTCACAGGCAGCAGCGGGGGCAGCAGCGGGGGCAGCAGCAAGGGGCAGCGGGGCACGGCGGGACCTGGCACGGCGGATGCCGCGGGCGCAAGGCCGCGCCGATGTCGGAGGTCCGCGCGAAGATGAAGGCATGGCCGATGTGCTCGCCCGATTCTCCGCGCCCACCGCGGACTGGTTCCGCGGCGCGTTCTCGAAGCCCACGTCGGCGCAGGCCGGCGCGTGGGACGCGATCTCCGCCGGCAAGCACGCCCTCGTGGTCGCGCCGACCGGGTCGGGCAAGACCCTGTCCGCGTTCCTCTGGGCGATCGACCGCATCTTCCGCGACAAGGTCGCGGCCGGCCCCGTCGACGACAAACCGGCGAAGCGCAGAAAGGCGGATGCCGCGCCGGCCGACACCCGCGTCCTGTACGTCTCACCGCTGAAGGCGCTGGGCGTCGACGTCGAGCGAAACCTGCGGTCGCCCCTCGTCGGCATCGGACAGTCGGCGCGCCGCCTCGGTCAGCCCGTCCCCGACGTGACGGTCGGAGTGCGGTCGGGCGACACCTCCTCAGCCGACCGGCGCGCCCTGGTCGCCCGACCGCCCGACATCCTCATCACGACGCCCGAGTCGCTCTACCTCATGCTCACCTCGCAGGCATCCGAGACACTGCGCGGCGTCCACACCGTCATCGTCGACGAGGTGCACGCCGTGGCGGCCACGAAGCGCGGTGCGCACCTGGCAGTGAGCCTCGAACGCCTCGACGCGATCCTCGAGAAGCCGGCTCAGCGCATCGGTCTCTCGGCCACGGTCCGTCCCATCGACGAGGTGGCGCGCTTCCTCGGCGGCGCGGCCCCCGTCGAGATCGTCGCACCGAAGGCGTCGAAGGCGTTCGACCTGAACGTCGTCGTGCCGATCCCCGACATGCTGCATCCCCCGGCCCCACCCGGCGCCGAGGATGCGGGTGCCCCCGGCGCTCCGGGCGGTCGCGATGACGGAGACGACGAGGGGGACGACGACGATGGCGACGGCGCCTGGTACCGCGCCCCGCAGGCGACGGAGGTCACGGGGTCGGTCTGGCCCCACGTCGAGGAGGCGATCGTCGACCGCATCCTGAAGCACCGCTCGACGATCGTGTTCTCGAACTCGCGCAGGCTCGCCGAACGCCTGACCGGACGACTCAACGAGATCTACACCGAGCGTCTCGGGGGCGACCTTCCCGAGCCCGCGGTCCCCGCGGGCATGTGGGCCCACGCAGCGGAGGCTCCGGGCGGCGCGAAGGCGGCGTCCGGAGGAGCGAACGGGGGGGCGCAGGCCGGGGCCTCCGCCGGCGCCGAGCCGGTACTCGCGAAGGCGCATCACGGCTCGGTGTCGAAGGAGCAGCGCGCCCAGGTCGAAGACGAGCTGAAGTCGGGTGTGCTCCGCTGCGTCGTCGCGACCTCGAGCCTCGAGCTCGGCATCGACATGGGGGCCGTCGACCTCGTCATCCAGGTCGAAGCGCCGCCGTCGGCGGCATCCGGACTCCAGCGCGTCGGACGCGCCGGCCACCAGGTCGGCGAGGTGAGCCGGGCGGCGCTGTTCCCCAAGCACCGCGGCGACGTGCTGCACACCGCGGTCGTGACCGAGCGGATGCTGGCGGGCAAGATCGAGGCGATCGCGGTTCCGCAGAATCCCCTCGACATCCTCGCCCAGCAGACGATCGCCGCGTGCGCGACCGGCACGATCGAGGTCGAGGCCTGGTTCGAGACGGTGCGGCGCAGCGCGCCCTTCCGCACGCTCCCCCGCTCGGCGTACGAAGCGACGCTCGATCTGCTCGCGGGCCGCTTCCCCTCCGACGAGTTCGCCGAGCTGCGTCCGCGCCTGGTCTGGGACCGCGATCAGGGCACGCTCACGGGGCGCCCGGGAGCGCAGCGCATCGCGGTCACGAGCGGTGGCACGATCCCCGACCGCGGTCTGTTCGGCGTCTTCGTCGCCGGCGAGAGCCGTAACGCGCGCGTCGGCGAGCTCGACGAGGAGATGGTCTACGAGTCGCGCGTCA
Source organism: Microbacterium sp. SMR1 (assembly GCF_003289625.1). Classification (GTDB taxonomy): domain Bacteria; phylum Actinomycetota; class Actinomycetes; order Actinomycetales; family Microbacteriaceae; genus Microbacterium; species Microbacterium plantarum. The sequence continues at coordinate 177,256 of NZ_QMBN01000004.1, read as the reverse complement.
ACGACGTCTTCACGCTCGGCACGACCAGCTGGCGCATCGTCGAGATCACTCATGACCGGGTCAACGTCGTGCCCGCGTTCGGCCAGCCGGGCAAGCTCCCGTTCTGGCACGGCGACGGCCTGGGGCGTCCCGCCGAGCTCGGCGAGGCGCTGGGGAAGTTCAGCCGTGAGGTGTCGGCAGCCGGTCCCGAGAAGGCGTCCGAGCGGTTGCGCGAATCGGGGCTCGACGACTACGCGATCGAGAACCTCCTGGCTCACCTCGCCGAGCAGCGCGAGGCGACCGGCAGCTTGCCCACCGACCGGACGCTGACCGTCGAGCGCTCCCGCGACGAGGTCGGCGACTGGCGCGTCATCCTGCATTCCCCGTACGGCATGCACGTGCACGCTCCGTGGGCGCTGGCGGTCAACGCACGCATCCGTGAGCGTCTCGGGGTCGAAGGCGCAGCCGTCGCGAGCGACGACGGCATCATCGCGCGGGTTCCCGACGCGGCTGCCGAACCGCCCGGCGCCGACCTCTTCGTCTTCGACGCCGACGAGCTCGAACAGATCGTCACGGACGAGGTCGGCGGATCGGCGCTGTTCGCCTCGCGCTTCCGCGAGTGCGCGGCGCGGGCCCTGCTGCTGCCGAGGCTCAACCCCAACAAGCGCGCGCCGCTCTGGCAGCAGCGGCAGCGCTCGGCGCAGCTGCTCGAGGTCGCGCGGCGGCATCCTTCGTTCCCGATCATCCTCGAGACGCTTCGCGAGGTGCTGCAGGACGTCTACGACCTTCCAGCACTCCTGCGCATCACCCGCAGCATCGCCGACCGCCGCATCCGCCTCGTCGAGACGACGACATCGCAGCCGTCGCCGTACGCCCGCGATCTGCTCTTCGGCTACGTCGGCGCGTTCATGTACGAGGGCGATTCGCCGCTCGCCGAACGCCGCGCCGCGGCCCTATCCGTCGATCCCGCGCTGCTGTCGGAGCTGCTGGGCAAGGTCGAGATGCGCGAGCTGCTCGACCCCGAGGTCATCGCGCAGTTCGAGCGCGAGGCCCAGCGTCTCGCTCCCGACCGACGCGCGCGCGGGGTCGAGGGCGTCGCCGATCTGCTCCGCATCCTCGGCCCGCTCGACCCCGGGGAGGTCGCAGCTCGCCTCGAAGAATCCGCGGGCACCGGCACTGCGGGCACCGGCGCGGGCACCGGCACAGCGGAGGAAATCGGCACAGCGGAGGACGCGAGCGCCGCGCCCGCTCCTCCGGACGGCGAATCTCCTCCCGAGCACCGGGTCGCCGAGGCCGCCGACCTGCTGCAACAGCTCGTGACCGCCCGCCGCGCGATCCCGGTCACGATCGCAGGCGTGCAGCGGACCGCGGCGATCGAGGATGCCGGCCGCCTGCGCGACGCGCTGGGCGCGGCGCTCCCCGTCGGAATCCCCACCGCCTTCCTCGAGCCGGTCGTCGACCCGCTCGCCGACCTCGTCGCACGGTACGCCCGCACCCATGGGCCGTTCCGCACCGCGGACGTCGCGACGCGGCTCGGCATCGGCACCGCCGTCGCGCGTCAGACACTGCAGCGGCTCGAGTCGCAGGGCCGCATCGCGAGTGGCTACTTCCTGCCCGAGACCTCTGGCAGCGATGCCGACGACCTCGAGTGGTGCGACTCCGAGGTGCTGCGCCGGCTGCGGATGCGGTCGCTCGCGGCGATCCGGGGCAGCGTCGAGCCGGTGTCGCCCGAGGCGTTCGCGCGGTTCCTGCCCGTGTGGCAGCACGTCACCCGGCCGCTCGAGGGCGTCGACGGCGTCGCCGCCGTGATCGAGCAGCTCGCCGGTGTGCCGATTCCTGCGAGCGCCTGGGAGTCGCTCGTCCTGCCCTCGCGCGTGCGCGACTACGCACCCGGGATGCTCGACGAGCTGACCGCGACGGGCGAGGTGGTCTGGTCGGGGCACGGCACCCTGCCCGGGCGCGACGGCTGGATCGCGCTCCATCCCGCCGACATGGCGCCGCTCACCCTCGCGCTGGCGGATGCCGAATCCGAGGCCGACGAGTCGTCGACCTCGGGCGACCTCGACGTGCGCATCCTCGAAGCTCTCGCCGTCGGCGGCGGCTGGTTCGCGGGGCAGCTCGTCGCCGCGATCGGTGCCCCCAACGAGCAGAGTGTGCTCGACGCACTCTGGCGCCTCGCGTGGGCGGGGCGCCTGACGAACGACACGTTCACGCCGGTCCGCTCCCTCCTCTCGGGCGGTTCGCAGGCACACCGCAGCGCCCGCCGCACACCGCGGTCCCGCCTGTATCGCGGCACACCTCTGGCGCGTCCCACGACGCCCGCGGCGCCGCGCCCGTCGACGCTCGGCGGCCGGTGGTCGCTCCTGCCCGCCGTCGAGCCCGATCCCTCGCTCCGCGTCACGGCATCGGCGGGGCTCCTGCTCGACCGCTACGGCGTCGTCACCCGGGGCAGCGTCCAGTCCGAGGGTGTTCCCGGCGGTTTCGCGCAGGTCTACCGCGTTCTCGCCGGCTTCGAAGAGGCGGGCCACTGCCGCCGCGGCTATGTCATCGAGACCCTCGGCGCCGCGCAGTTCGCGGCATCCGTCACCGTCGACCGCCTGCGCGAGTTCGCGGCGCTCCCCGACCCGCCGCCGCGGCGTGCGGTCACGCTGGCCGCGACCGACCCGGCGAATCCCTACGGGGCAGCCCTCGGCTGGCCAGCGCTCGAGGGCGTCTCGCATCGGCCGGGCCGGAAGGCCGGCGGCGTCGTGGTGCTCGTCGACGGTGCGCTCGTGCTCTATCTCGAGCGCGGTGGGCGTTCGGCGCTCGCCTTCACCGACGACGAGGAGGTGCTGACCGCGGCCGCATCCGATCTCGTGAGAACGGCTCAGGCACGCCGCCTCGACACGCTCACCGTCGAGCAGGTCAACGGCGAATTCGTCTACAACACCCCGACCGGGCGGGCGCTGCGCGCGGGCGGTTTCGTCGAGTCGTCGCGCGGCCTCACGCTGCGCCGGCTGACCGCGGGCTCACGGGCGGCGATGTCGGGAAGCAGCGAGCGTGCCTGAGGGCGACACCGTCTTCCGAGCCGCGCGGAAGCTGGGTGAGGCGCTCGTCGGGCAGGAGGTCACCCGGTTCGACATCCGGGTTCCCGGCAGTGCGACAGCCGACCTGCGCGGCGAGACCGTCTCGTCGTCGATCGCCCGCGGCAAGCACCTGCTGCTGCGCATGGGCGCATTCAGCCTGCACTCGCACCTGAAGATGGAGGGTCGCTGGCACGTCTACCGCCACGGCGAGCGCTGGCGGGCACCCGCGTTCCAGGCCCGCGCGATCGTCGGAACGCGCGATCGGGATGCCGTCGGCTTCGAGCTCGCGATGGTCGAGGTCCTCCCCACCGCCGACGAGGACCGCCTCGTCGGCCACCTCGGGCCCGACCTGCTCGGCCCCGATTGGGATCTGGCCGAAGCGGTGCGTCGCGTGAGCGCCGACCCCCGAGCCGCACACGTCGCCCTCCTCGACCAGCGGAACGTCGCCGGCTTCGGAAACGTCTACGCGAACGAGCTGCTCTTCGTGCGCGGCATCCTGCCCATGACCCCCGCCACCGAGATCGACGCGGCCGCCGTGCTCGAGACCGGGTACCGGATGATCCACGCCAATCGCGATCGCGCGGCGCGCACCTTCACCGGCAACGACCGGCCTGGGCAGCGGATGTGGGTCTACGGTCGCGAGAACAAGCCCTGCCGCCGGTGCGGGACGCTCATCCGCGCCGGCGAGATCGGAGCGCTGCCGACGAGCGAGCGGAACATCTTCTGGTGCCCGCGCTGCCAGAGCTGAACCCCGCCGGGTCTGGAGCGATCCGACGCTTGCACTCAGCGGCCGATGTACCGACCGGGGCGGTGGTTCAGGACGAGCACGACGCTCAGCACGACCGCTCCGGCAGCACTGAGCAGCACCGCCGGCCACGGCAGCACCAGCAGCGCGGACGCGATGATCACGACGTCGAAGATCATCTGGGTCCATCCCGCACTGAAGCCCATGCGCTCCTGCAGCACCAGGGCGATGATGTTGACCCCGCCGAGGCTCGAACGGTGACGGAACAGGATCAGCAGCCCGACGCCGGCGAGCAGGTTGCCGCCCAGCGTGCCGTAGATGGGTTCGATGCTCGCGAACTGCAGCAGGTGCTGGTGCACGAAGGTGAACGCCGAGACCAGGCCGATCGAGACGAAGGTGCGGATCGTGAACGATACCCCCTTCTTCCACAGGGCCAGCGCGGCGAACGGCGCGTTCACGACTGCGAACAGCACCGGGAACGACCATCCGGTCGCGTAACCGAGAAGCAGCGCGAGGCCCGCGGTGCCGCCGGTGACCGAGCCCGACGACTGCAACAGGTAGAGGCCGAGGGATGCCACGAATGTGCCGGTCACGATGCCGAGCAGATCCTCCGCGCGGGTGTGGCGCGTGAGCGCCGCCTCGAACACGAGGGAAGGTCCGGTCGACGGTGCGCGAGAAGGCTCCACCCGCCCATCCTCGCAAACCGGGGCGCGAGTGGAAGCAAGCCCCGCGGCGGCGGCATGTTATCGCGCGAAGGTCAGCTCGCAAACCCCTTCGACCTCGGCGGCTGCGCATCGCACGCTTGTTCCAGCAAACCGGTCGACCTGCCGCTCCGAATGATTCGTGGGAATGAAAACGCGGGTCGCGGGGTTGTTTCCAGTACTCAGTACCGGACCCGGAACTGTCGGAGGGGATCGTGGGCAAGAACTACATCGACATCGAGAACGACCGCGGAGAGACGCTGCGTTACCGCAAGCACGCGAACGGTCGGGGCTTGATCGCGAACGGGGCCAAGGTGCACCCGACCGCACTGGTCGAAGCAGGCGCCTACGTCGAACCCGGAGTCCAGGTCGCCGCGGGCGTTCACATCGGCCGTGGCGTGTGGATCGAGCGTGAAGCCGTCATCGGCCCGAACGTCGAGATCGCACCACACGCGCACGTCGGCTCCGGCGCCGCCATCGGTCCGCGGGCGAAGATCGGCATCCGTGCCTTCATCGGAGCGCACGCGCACGTCGCCGGTGGCTCGCTCATCGGCGACGACGAGAACATCGCCGACGGCGAGCACGTGGCGACCGACCAGCGCGGGCTGCGTCTGGCCGCCTGACCCGCCGGGATACGCTTCAGGCATGACACCCGGACGTTCCTCGGGCCGCCCCGCTCGTAGCGGCGGCCGAGGCGGCGGTGCCCCCGGGCGCCGCGGCGCCCCGGCATCCGGGCAGCGGTCCGTGGCCCGCAAGGCAGACCGCGCCTCGGGAACCCGCCGCGAGCCGGATGCCGCCGCACCGGACCTGAGCGGCCTCGGCGCTTTCCGCCTCGGCGCGGCCCCGGGTGCCACACCCGGCAAATGGATCGACGTGTGGAAGCAGCGGATGCCGGCGAACCCGCTCGATCTCGTCACCCTCGAGTTCGACGACCAGGCCGCCGCCCTCGCGAGCGGTGAGGTCGACGCCGCCCTCGTGCGGCTTCCGATCGAACGCGCCGGGTTGAGCATCATCCCGCTCTACGACGAGATCACGGTCGCCGTGTGCAGCGCCGACTCGTCCCTCACCGTCGCCGACGAGCTGACCCTCGCCGACCTCGCCGGGGAGGTCGTCCTGGCGACCGGTGATGACGCTCTGGGTATCGAGGTCCCCGGCGCCATCGCCCCCGCCTTTTCCGCCATTGCCACGACGGGTGACGCGGTCGCGACGGCGGCCACCGGCGTCGGCATCGTGCTCGTGCCGATGTCGCTCGCGCGACTGCATCACCGCAAAGACACCACGTACCGGCCCGTGGTCGACGCTCCGACGTCGACGGTCGCGCTCGCCTGGCCGACGGAGGCGACCACGCCGCTGGTAGAGACGTTCATCGGGATCGTGCGCGGCCGCACCGCGAACTCCTCGCGCTGACGCGCACCCCCGACGCCGGTCGCCCGAATCACGCCCCGTGCAGCCGCCGCGCCCCGTCGGGGATCGCACCCGCAACCGGAGTGCGGCTCAGCAGGGCGGCGGCGTCGATCGGGTCGTCCGGCGCGGCGGCATCCGGATCCGCCTCGAGCTCGACCACGACGGGAGCGGGCAACCGGATCGCCGTGCGAGCGTCCCGCGCCCGCGACTCGATGCCGGCCGCGTCGACGGGGCGGCGCACCCGCCAGCCCCGGCGCGCGGCGGCGACGTCGAGCCGGTCGAGCACCGCGATGAGCTCGCTGGGGTCTGAGATGATCACGCGGGCGGTCATCCGGCCATTGTCCTCCGCTCGTCACAGAAGGTCATCCCCACCGGGTCGGCCCGGCGGAACCATAGACTTTCGGCATGGCCCCGCTCGTGTACGTCTGCGTGCGCCCGCAGCAGGCGGCCGCGGATGCGGAATACGCGTCGTTCCGCGCCGCCATGGGCCTCGATGAGTCCCAGCTCGAGCGCATCGATCTGACGCGCGACGCCCTGCCCGCGGACGCGTTCACGCGCTGGCGCGGCTTCGTCGTCGGCGGCAGCCCCTTCAACGCCACTGACGATCCCGGCGCGAAGCCGGAAGGCCAGCTGCGCCTGGAGGCCGACCTCGCGCGCATCGTCGAGGCGGCGGCATCCGCTCGGACGGCGGCGCTGTTCACCTGCTTCGGCATCGGCGTGGCCACGACCTACCTCGGCGGCACGATCTCTCGCGACTACCCCGAGGACACCGGCCCGACCGACGTGACCCTGACGGAGGCCGGCCGGGTCGACCCGCTGCTGGGCTCGCTCTCCCCGACCTTCGCCGCGCTCACCGCACATAAGGAGGGGACGCAGACGCTTCCCGCCGGGGCGGTGCTCCTCGCCACGAACAGCGCCTGTCCCGTGCAGGCCTACCGCGTGGGAGATCGCCTGTACGCGACGCAGTTCCACCCCGAGCCGACGCCGCAGGACTTCACCGAGCGCATGACGATCTACCGCAACGACGGCTACTTCGACGCGGCGGACTACGACCGCGTCGCGGCCCGCGTGCTCGCGGCCCCCGTGACCGAGCCGACCCGCTTCCTCGCCGCGTTCGCCGCGACGTTCTGACGCCGGGCGCGATACAACCGTCGGATCGGTGGTGCGGATGTCGCCTCCGACGACGTTCGAGGCGACACCAGCACCACCGATCCGACGAATGTATCGGCGCGGCCGGTCAGGCGACCGGTCAGGCTGTGCGGGTGCGGCGCAGGATGCCGCGGTGCTCGCGACCGTTCGAGCGCCAGGCCGTCACGGCTGCGGCGGCGACGACCACGACGATGACGGCGACGGCGGCGATGGCCACCGGCGTCGAGTGGGGCTGATCGGTCGTGCGGGCGATCGCCACCCACGCCAGGCCCCACGACAGCGCGATGATCGGCGAGGGGCGCCCCCGCGAGAAGGCTGCGATGCCGACGCCGACGGCGGCGACGACCACGAGCACCGCCACACCCCACACGTCGGCCTGCATGCCCCACGACTCGGGGACGGTGCGGCTGAGCCACGCCGTGACATTCGCGACCGTCGCCAGCGAGACCCATCCGAGGTGCAGGCCCACCGTGGCGTCCATGAGCAGCCGGTCGCCGACCGACCGCGGCCGCGAGCGCACGAGCAGGTGGAATGTCCAGCCGAGGGCGGCGAGCAGCGCGACGATCGCGACGACCGTCAGCGGCAAGGTCGTGAACTGCGCCGCGAGCAGCCATCCCCCGTTGAGCACGGCGGTCAGCGCGATCCACCATCCCACGAGCCGCTGCCGGTCGCGGGAGCGCTGCGCGGGCAGGGCCTGCCAGATCGTGTAGCCGATCATGAAGAGGTAGATGACCGACCAGATGCTGAAGGCCTGAGTACCCGGCGCGAGCACCGTCGAATCGGCGTCGAGCGCGCCGCCCTGCAGATCGCGCACATTCGTCCCGCCGAACAGTCCGGTCCCGACCATCGCGGCGATGATCATGAAGACGACGGCCGAGATCACGGCGATCTGCCGCACGAGGTCGGACGGCGTCCGCGGGGGCCGGGCGGCGTGGTGCGCTGTGGTGCTCATTCCCCCACGGTAGATCGGGCGCCGCGCCCGGTCATCCGCTTGACAGATCCGGCCCCACGATGACGGCCGAGTTCGGCTCGACGACGAGCAGATCGTCGGCGGTCCGGCTCGGGAGCGTCTCGAGCCAGACCACGTCGCCGTTTGGGTCGACCCGCCACGGTGCCTCCGAGAGGTTCACGAGCACGCGCGCGCGACCTCGCTGCAGGTCGTAGAGCCGGCCGCCCTCGCCTTCCGACGCCCCGGCACCGCGCGCGGTGAATCGCGGGTCGGTCAGGTCGGGCACCGAACGGCGCAGCCGTCCGAGCTCGCGGTACAGCTCGAGCAGACGAGCGTGGTCGCCTTCGCCGACCTCCGTCCAGTCGAGCTTCGACCGCAGGAAGGTCGCCGGATCGTTGGGGTCCGGAACGAGGTCCTCATCCCAGCCCATCTCGGCGAACTCCTGCTTCCGTCCGGCAGCGGTCGCCTCGGCGAGCTCGGGCTCGGGGTGCGACGTGAAGAACTGCCACGGCGTGGACGCGCCCCACTCCTCGCCCATGAACAGCATCGGGGTTCCCGGCGCGGTCAGCGTCAGGACGGCCGCGACGGCGAGCCGGTCGGCGTCGAGCGTCGCCGACAGCCGATCGCCCGCCGCGCGGTTGCCGATCTGATCGTGATCCTGCGCGAAGGTCACGAGCCGCCACGACGGCGACTCCGGCGGAATCGGACGGCCGTGCTCTCGGCCCCGGAACGATGAGTACGTGCCGTCGTGGAAGAACCCCTCGTTCCACGTTTTGGGAACGGCGTCGAGCGCGTCGAAGTCGGAGTAGTACCCGACCGTCTCGCCCGTGAGCGCGACGTGCACGGAGTGGTGCCAGTCGTCCGACCACTGCGCCGTCATCCCGTGACCGCCGGCCTCGCGCGGCAGGATCATGACGGGGTCGTTCATGTCGCTCTCGGCGATGAGCGTGAGCGGCCGGCCGAGGTGCGTGCCGAGCGCGTCGACGCGGTCGGCGATCTCGCCGAGGATGTGCACGGGGCTGTCGTCGTCGTGCAGCGCGTGCACGGCGTCGAGCCGCAGGCCGTCGACGTGGAAGTCGCGCAGCCACATCTCGGCGTTGCCGACGATGTACTCGCGCACCGCGTCCTCATCGAGGTTGACGCTGTCGCCCCAGGTGTTCCGGCGGCCGTCGCGGAGGTACGGACCGTACTCGGGCAGGTAGTTGCCCGAGGGGCCGAGGTGGTTGTAGACGACGTCCTGGATGACGGCGAGACCGGCCCCGTGCGCGGCATCGACGAATCGGCGGTACGCGTCCGGCCCGCCGTAGCTCTCCTGGACGGCGTACCAGAGCACCCCGTCGTAGCCCCAGTTGTGGGTGCCGTTGAAGGCGTTGACCGGGAGGAGCTCGATGTGGGTCACGCCGAGCTCGACGAGGTGGTCGAGGCGCCCGATGGCGGCGTCGAGCGTGCCGGCGCTCGTGAAGGTGCCGATGTGCAGCTCGTAGATGATGCCGCCGGCGAGCGGCCTTCCCGTCCAGGCCTGATCGGTCCACGCGAACGACGACGGGTCGTCGATCGCCGACAGACCGTGGACGCCGTCGGGCTGCCGCCGCGAGCGCGGGTCGGGGCGCGCGTCGTCGCCGTCGCCGAGGACGAAGCCGTAGCGATCGCCCGGGCCGAGGTCGACGTCGGCCGACCACCAGCCGTCCGCCGAGCGCGAGAGCTCGACGTCCGCGGCATCCGGCCGTCGCAGCCGCACCCGCTCGGGGCGCGGCGCCCATACCTCGATCATGCGTTCTTCCCTTCGGTGGTCGGACGTTCGGCGGTCGGACGTTCGGCGGCCAGCAGAGCCACCGGGTACGTGTCGAGCAGGTCGGCCAGCCGCACGGCGCCGCCGTCCCAGGCGCGGCCGGTCAGCTGGTCGGTATGACGTCCCGGCGGAACCATCACGACCGTGTCGCCCCATCCGCCGCGCGCGGCGAGTCCGACGGGCAGGCGCGTCGCGACGGTCACGGCACCGCCCCGATCGAAGGCCACGGCGTGCTCTGCGGCAGGGCCGACGACGGGCAGCGGCGCGTACCGCGTGAACAGCTCGGGGCGATCGCGACGCAGGCGCAGCGCCCGCGACACGACGAGGAGCTTCGCCGCGCCGGAGTCGTCGATCTCGGGATGCCACCCGCCGTCGAGCTTCGCGAGCAGCTCGCGGCGCTCGGCGAAGTCGACGTCGCGACGATTGTCGGGGTCGACGAGCGAGAGATCCCACAGCTCGGTGCCCTGATAGACGTCAGGTACCCCGGGTGCGGTCAGCTGCAGCAGCTTGGCGGCGAGGGAGTTCGATCGCCCGGGCGCCGTCAGCTCACCGACGACCTCCTCGACCGCCGCGCGGGCCTCGCCCGAGGTGGCGGCATCCACCAGCGCGACGATGCGGGCTTCGGCATCCTCATCGGGGTCGGTCCAGGTCGTGATGATGCCGCCCTCGCGCGAGGCCTTCTCGGCATAGTCGCGCAGCCGCTCGGGCGACGCGGGCCACGCTCCGACGATGGCCTGCCAGAGCAGGTCGTCGAGGCGTCCGTCGCCGGTCGAGGCGATCTTCCGCAGGCGTCCGAGAGCGTCGGACCACCGCTCGGGCATCTCGGCGATGACCGACAGCCGGGCACGGACGTCTTCGCTGCGCTTGGTGTCGTGGGTGCTCAGCGCCGTGAGAGCGTGCGGCCACATCGCCTGGCGGTGGGCCTGCGCGCGGTGGAAGCCCGCGATGTCGAGCGAGAAGACGCCGGGGTCGCCACCCACCTCGGTGAGCGTGCCGAGACGCGGATACCGGTAGAACGCGCTGTCTTCGACGCCCTTGGCCATGACCGGCCCGGTCGTCTGACCGAATCGGCGGCTCAGCTCGGTGTCGCCCGCCGTGACCAGCGGGGCGAGGGTCGCGATGGCGTCGGCGAGATCGGGACGGGATGCGGATGCCGCGGCGACCGCCTCGGCGAGGAGCTCGTCTCCGACCGGCGGGTACACGCGGTACACCGAGAAGCTCGTCAGGAGCTCGGCGAACACGTCGCGTGCGACATCCTCTCCGAGCTCGTCGCGCACGTCGTCGGGCAGGCAGCGGACGAGCCGGCCCACCTCGGCGGCCTGCAGGGTGTCGGCGACCGCAAGCTTGGCCTCGCGGACGATCTCGTCATACGACGCGGGAGCATCCGCCGACCGGAGTGTCGCGTCGAGCTCGTCGAGCCGGCCCTCACCCGCCGGGTCGATGAGCACGCGGTCGATCTCGGCCATCGCGTCGTACCCGGTCGTGCCCGCGGTCGCCCACCAGGAGGGCAGCTGCTCGGCATGGTCGGTGGCGGCGTGCTCGAGGATCTTCTCGACCACGACGTACGCGCCGCCGGTCGCCTCGGCGAGCTGCTCGAGATACCCGCCGGGGTCGGCGAGGCCGTCGGGGTGGTCGATGCGCAGACCGTCGGCCAAGCCCTCGCGCAGCCAGCGAAGGATCTCGACGTGGCTCGCCTCGAAGACCGCCGGGACGTCGACGCGCACTCCGGCCAGCGTGTTCACGGCGAAGAAGCGCCGGTAGTTCAGCTCGGTCGCGTCGTCGCGCCAGAACGCGGCACGCCAGTGCTGAGCGGCGAGCACGGCGTCCACGGTGGCCGGGTCGGTCGTCGCGGCCGCGGGTGCTGTCCCGTCGGCGAGCGGCAGCACGTGGTCGTAGTAGCGGGCGACGCCCTCGGCGCCATTCGCCTCGCCGGCCGTCACCGGCGCGACCTCGATCTCACCGGCGGCGACGGCTTCGCGGAGCGTGGAGCCGAGGATCGGCAGGCCGACCTTGCCCCCGCCGTGCTCCCAGTCGATGTCGAACGCCTCGGCGTAGACTGATGCGCGACCGTGGCGGAGGACGTCCCACCACCAGGGGTTCTCAGCGGGGACGGCGACGCCCTGGTGGTTCGGCACGATGTCGACGAGCACACCGAGTCCGGCATCCCGGGCGGCGGCCGAGAAGCGCGCGAGCCCCTCGGCGCCGCCGCGGCGGGGGTCGACGATCGTCGGGTCGACGACGTCGTAGCCGTGGTCCGACCCCTCCGCCGCTGCCAGGAGCGGCGAGAGGTAGGCCCAGTCGACGCCGAGGTCGCGGAGGTAGTCCGCGACCTCGGCGGCGGCCGCGAGGTCGAACGCCGGACGGATCTGCAGCCGGTAGGTCGAGATCGGAGCGGTCATCGGCCGGGCAGCTCCGGGGTCGGCGCCTCAGCGGGGATGATGTCAATCGGCGTCGTGTATGCCGCGAGCGATGCCGCGACCGAGTGGTCGGTCTCGGGCTCGGGGTCGGTGTACTCGCCCAGGACGACGAGCGACTTGGCCCGGACCTGCAGCGCGTTGCCGCCCTCGAGGGGCTCGGTGCCGACGAGCTCGCCGCTCGTGTCGATCAGCACCTCCCACCGATCGGCGTACTGGTCGGAGGGGACGGTGAACTCCACCTCGTCGTCACCGGCGTTGAACAGCACGAAGAAGTGGTCGTCGGAGATGTCCTCGCCGCGACGGTCGCGCTCGCGGATGCCGTCGCCGTTGAGGAAGACGCCGACTGCGCGCCCGAAACCGGAGTCCCAGTCCTCGGGCTGCATCGCCGTGCCGTCGGGGCGCAGCCACATGATGTCGGGCACCGGGGCGCCCTCTTCGCGACGCACCGGGCGCCCGTCGAAGAAGCGGCTGCGCCGGAACGTGGGGTGCAGGCGACGCAGACGCGCGAGGGCTGCGGTGAACTCGATGAGCGGCTGGTCGACCTGATCCCAGTGGATCCAGGTCAGCTCGTTGTCCTGCGCGTAACCGTTGTTGTTGCCCTGCTGGGTGCGGCCGAGCTCGTCGCCGTGGCAGATCATCGGCACGCCCTGGCTCAGCAGCAGCGTCGCGAGGAAGTTCCGCTGCTGCCGGGCGCGCATCGTCAGCACGTGCGGGTCGTCGGTGGGTCCCTCGACGCCCATGTTGTACGAGCGGTTGTGCGACTCGCCGTCGTTGCCGTCCTCGCCATTGGCGTCGTTGTGCTTCTCGTTGTACGACACGAGATCGCGCAGCGTGAACCCGTCATGCGCCGTGACGAAGTTGATGGATGCCACCGGCCACCGGCCGTCGTGCTCGTAGAGGTCGGCCGAACCGGTCAGGCGCGACGCGAACTCGCCGAGGGTCGATGCCTCGCCGCGCCAGAAGTCGCGGACGGTGTCGCGGTACTTGCCGTTCCACTCCGTCCACTGCGGCGGGAAGTTGCCGACCTGGTAGCCGCCGGGGCCGATGTCCCACGGCTCGGCGATGAGCTTGACCTGCGAGACGATCGGGTCCTGCTGCACGAGCTCGAAGAAGGCCGACAGCCGGTCGACGTCGTAGAACTCGCGCGCGAGGGTCGCGGCGAGGTCGAAGCGGAAGCCGTCGACGTGCATCTCGGTCACCCAGTAGCGCAGCGAGTCCATGATCAGCTGCAGCGCGTGCGGGTTGCCGACGTTGAGGCTGTTCCCGGTGCCGGTGTAGTCGGTGTAGTAGCGCTTGTCGTCGTCCTCGAGGCGGTAGTAGGCCTCGTTGTCGATGCCGCGCATCGAGAGGGTCGGGCCCATGTGGTTGCCCTCGGCGGTGTGGTTGTAGACGACGTCGAGGATGACCTCGATGCCGGCGGCGTGCAGCGCCTTGACCATCGCCTTGAACTCCTGCACCTGCTGGCCGTGGTCGCCCGTGGCCGAGTAGGTGTTCTGGGGCGCGAAGAACGCGATCGTGTTGTAGCCCCAGTAGTTCGACAGCCCCTTCTCCTGCAGCGTGGAGTCGTTGACGAACTGGTGCACCGGCATCAGCTCGATCGCCGTGATGCCGATCTTCTTGAGGTGGTCGATGACGGCGGGGTGTGCGAGGCCGGCGTAGGTCCCGCGGATGTCTTCGGGGATGTCGGGGTGCAGCTGCGTCAGGCCCTTGACGTGAGCCTCGTAGATGACGCTCTCGGCGTACGGGATCTTCGGCTGACGGTCGCCCGCCCAGTCGAAGAACGGGTTGACGACGACGCCCTTCATCATGTGAGCGGCCGAATCCTCGTCGTTGAACGAGTCCGGCTCGCCGAAGTTGTAGCCGAACACCGGCTGTCCCCAGTCGATCTGACCCTCGACGGCCTTGGCGTACGGGTCGAGCAGCAGCTTGCTCGGGTTGAACCGCTTGCCGTCGGCCGGATCGTTCGGTCCGTGCACGCGGTATCCGTAGCGCTGGCCCGGCTGCACGTTCGGCAGATAGGCGTGCCACACGAAGGCGTCGACATCGCGCAGCTCGACGCATGTCTCGGTGCCGTCCTCGTCGAAGAGGCACAGCTCCACTTTCTCGGCGCCTTCGCTGAAGAGAGCGAAGTTCGTCCCGTTCCCGTCGTAGGTCGCTCCGAGCGGATACGCGGAACCCGGCCATGCCTGCATGTGATCTCCCCTGTTCGTGTGGCTCACACTACTCAGGCGCAATCACACGACCCGGTGCCCTTGACAAGCGCGCGGCGGGAGTCCGTTCTCGACGAGGCTCGTCGCTCGGGCGGGCGTCAGCGCCCGGTCAAGCGCGGCGGGGCGCGAAGCGCGCGCCGAGCATACCGGGCGGCGTCTGCCGCGCGTCCGTCGCGATGGACTCCGTGATGCGGCCCGCGGTCTCGAGCTCATCGATGGCGTCGCCGACATCCGCCAGGATGCGGGCGCGCGTGTCGTCATCGAGGGCGGCGATGGCCGCGGCGAGCCGATCCACCGTCCCCTCCCAGCGTGCGGAGCCGTCCGTCGGCTTGCGCCGGAAGACCACGAAGTACAACGCGCCCACGATGAGATCTGCCGCGATCGGCGCGATGCCCCACATGCCCTCGGCCTGATCCTGGGTCGCTGCGAGTATTGATACGACCAGCGCAACGGCCGCTGCCGGAGCGTGTATCCAGCCGACCGCGTGAGCGGATCCCGCGTCGACGCGGCCCCCATCACTCCCGCTCGTGAGCAGCCCGGCACCGGCGACCACGGCACCCGCGGCGAAGACGACACCAGCGGCGCCGACCGCGGCGATATCCGCTCGGCCGAACACCCACCCGAGAAGCAGCGCAGCGCCAACCACCGGCGCCGCCATCCCGACGAGGTTCCAGATCAGAAGCAGGATCGTCATCACGGGGTGCCTCCCCGAGTGGGCGGCCGACTCCCGGAACACCGAGGTGGGCGCCAAGAAGGCCATGACCCGACGCACCTCGGGCGCTTCCTGCCAGGCACGCGCTTCGAGACGCCACCAGTCGATGGGCTCCCACGTGCGGCGCGATGCCGCGAAACGCGCGGCGGGCCCCGACGTCATGTCGCCTGCTCCGAACGACCCTCACCGATGGCGGCCATGCTCGACATGATCTCCCCTGTTCGTGAGCCTCACATCACTCAGACTGAGAGTCAGCGCTCGCCGCGGTCGGTGCCGAAGAACACGGGGTCGGAGGGAGATTCCCGGTCGGGGAGATACCCCTCAGGCAGGGGGCCCTTGCCGAACAGCATCCGGTTGAGCTCGAACTTGTCGCCGGGCTTGCACGGCGACGTGGCGGTGACGACGACGTTCCCGTTGTCGACCAGCGTCACCGTGAGCAGGGAGTAGACGCCCTGCTCACGGACGATCACGTCGCTAGACGCGACCTCGCCCGACGCAAGATCCATGCCGTCGACATCGAAGCCTTCGGACACCAGGTGCTGCGCGACGGCGTCGCGCCTGCCAGCCACCTCTGCCGGATCGATCGTGGTCGTGCGTGTCAGGTCGAACTTCCAGCCGTCGTCGCACCCGACACCGGATGGGGTCATCCCGTATGTCCGCACCTCCCACGGCCCCTCGTTGATGACGGCCAGCACGCCGTTCGTCGTCTCGCGGAAGTCGAAGTACAGGCTCTCCGCCTCCTGGTACAGCTCGTCTCCCGTCGGTTGCGCCACCGTCGCTCCACATCCCGTCAGAACGATGCCCGCCATGGCGGTCATCGTCACTCCGAACACATCTCTCCGCCAGCTCACTGCCCCCGCCTGATCTCACTGCCCCCGCCTGATGCCGATCGGGGAGAACACACCATCATTGACGGCCGGCAGGCGCGTCGGTCATCGTGGCCGCGAGCAGACCCAACGGTGCGCGGCGCGCGCGCGCAGCATCGGTAGCACTGATCAGCCCACGCGAGGCGAGGATGTCGACGGCCTCCCCGATCGTCGTGAGGGTCGCCGCCGCCGCTGCGGGTGGCAGGGCGTCGATCCGACGGTTCAAGCCTGCACCGGCACGCTCGATGTTGTCGCGGTTCTCATCCGTCGGCATCCGGCGGTGGCGGATCGTCAGAAAGGCGCCGAGCGCGAGGTCGACCAGCACGCCGGCGATGCCCCAGGCGCCGAGGAGTCGATCATCGAGGAGTGCCTGCACCGCCACGACCGCCACCGCCAACGCGGAGATCAGATGGCCGATGCCGATCGTGCGCATGGTGCGCGGGTGCACGCTCTCAGGGCGGCCTCGCTGCGACAGCACCCCGAACAACGCGATGAGGGCGGCGACGCCCATCGCCGTGCCCGCCACCGCGAGATCCAGTTGGTCGCCCTCGATGAGCACCGCTCGCAACGAGGCGAAAGCGGCGACGGCGGGGATCACGAGGGAGGCGATCTGAGCAAAAGCGAGCAGCGGCTGCACAAAAGCGGGACGATCGGGCACGAGCGAGCTCCAGGCCTCACGCGGCGCCAACCGGGCCAGCGCCAACTGCACCTCGGGGTGCGCGCGGAACGCGGTGGCCTCGAGCTTCCACCACGACACTCGATCCCAGTCGGTCGCGTGCTGCGCCAGTTCCTGCGGCGTCTCCTCCGTCACTCGCGCCACCCGGGTTGCTCCTTCGCGTTCGCAGTGATCAGGTCTGCGGGGATGAAGTCGGGTGCCTGTCGCCGCTCGATCACATCGTCGACGATCACCGAACGCAACACCGCCTCAGTTCGGTGCGGACCAGGATGCAGCCCGGTCCGCACCGAATCGGTGTCGCGCGAAGGGGTCAGCTGCCGGCGAGCTGCTGGTCGAGGTCCTGGATCGCGCGCATCATGCCCAGCAGCGACTCGGACATGTCGTTGATGCCATCGACCGCGTTCTTCAGACCCGTCGTCAGCTCCGAGTAGCCCTCACCGAACTTGCCCGACGCGTGCTGCGTCTTGAAGTCCTCACCCAGAAGCGTGTCGACCTGCGACTTCAGAGTGTCCAGCTGACCCTGAATGTCATCACGAGCCTGCGCCAACGAGCTCGCAACCTGCTCCATCTCGCCATAAGACGCACCGAAATCAGCCATGACGGCCCTCCTGAAAGTAGATGTCCCGACCCCCCTCCGGAGCCGACACAGAAAACCTATCGGCACCGATCACATCAGGTCGATGGGGAGAACTCCCCACCCTGCTCCGCTCGGACATCAGCGTCTTGTGGCCGAGGCGCCGCTTGTGGCCTTGCGGCGCCTGTGGAAAGTCGCGGGCCGATGTCGGGGGTCCGTGGCAACATTAGAACATGCATTCGAATGGCGGGCTTGGCAGCGGAATGGGCAGCGACAGCGATGTCGACGCCCTCGCTCAGCTCGTCGCGGATGCGGAGGGGGCGGCGGATGCTGCGCGGGCGGCGCAGATCCGTGAGGTTCGGGTGCTCGCGGCGGCTGGTGTGCTCGCGGAGAAGCAGGCTGCTGGGGCATCGGAGAAGGTCAAGGCGCGCGAGATGGCGTTGCGGGGCATCGCCGCGGAACTTGCCGGAGTGTTCGTCGCGACCGACCGGACCCTGCAGCGGCGCATCGACGAGGCCCGGGATCTGGTCGAGAACTACCCGGTGACGATGGCCGCGTGGGAGGCGGGGCGCATCGTGCGCGGGCATGTGCGGGCCATTCAGGAGGTCGGGTGCATCGTGCCCGTGGCGGAGCGGGCGGAGTTCGAGCGGGTTGCGGTCGAGCGGTGCGAGGGCGAGACGCCCAACCGGGTGCGCGAGGCGCTGCGGATGATCGCCGAGCGGATGCACCCGCGGACGTTCACCGAACGACACGAGGAA
>NZ_QMBN01000004.1:0-159215 GCF_003289625.1 Microbacterium sp. SMR1 | reverse complement strand
GCTCTGCGGACGCCGATGCGGAGAGCGATGCTGAGAGCGCGGAGGGCGACGGGTCGTCGTTCGTCGACGATGCCCGCACGATCGATCAGGTCCGTGCCGATGTGTTCTCCGACCTCTTGCTGGCGGGGACGCCCGCCCTCGATCCCACCGGCACCGGTGACGGCAACGGGACTCTGGGAGCGATCCGCGCTCACGTGCAGGTGGCCGTGTCGGCACTCACGCTGATGGGTCAAGATGAAGGGCCCGCGGATCTGGCCGGACGCTCGCCCATCGACGCCGCCACCGCCCGCGAACTCGCCGGCAACGCGACCTCGTGGGATCGGCTGCTCACCCACCCCGTCACCGGAACCGTCCTCGAGTGCGACAGCTACCGGCCCACCGCAGGGATGGTGCGGCTGCTACGTGCGCGCGATCGGCACTGCCGGTTCCCCGGATGCCGGCAACCAGCCATCCGATGCGAACTCGACCACACGATCGCCGCATCCGACGGTGGAGCGACACACGTGTGCAACCTCGCCAACCTCTGCAAGAGACACCACGACGTCAAACACCACACCCGATGGCGAGTACGACAACTCCCCGGCGGAAGGCTGATCTGGACATCACCCACCGGGCGGATCTACCGCGAAGACGCACCACCACCACTCGTCGCATTCACGGTCGCCACCACGATCACAGACCCACCCGATCCGGGGCGCCCACCGTTCTGATCCAGCGTGTGCCGAAACTCGCGCCCGCGTGCCAGAAGGTGCGCCCGAGCCTGCCCCGGGGCCCGGATTCGGATCCGTTTCGCGCAGCGCCGGTACAGAAGGCGCGACCATCCCACAGCGCTTCGCCGTCGTCAAGCCCCGGGGCAAGACGAGGGGAAGAGGCGTTACATCGGCACCCCACGAACGCAAGCGGTACCGAGAGGAGAACCGATGTCGCAGAACTATGGTGAGCCGACGTCCGGCTCGCAGACAGGATCAGGGTCGGGAACGGCGGAGACGGCGAAGCACGAAGCCGGAGAGGTCGCGGGCGCCGCAAAGGCCGAGGCCGGGCACGTCGTCGAGACGGCCAAGCAGGAAGCGGCGGGTGTCGCGTCGGAGGCCAAGTCTCAGGCGAAGCAGGTCTATGCGCAGACGAAGCAGCAGCTCACCGAGCAGGCGGCGTCGCAGCAGCAGCGTGTCGCCGACGGGCTTCGGTCCATCGGCGACGAGCTGGATTCTCTGGCGCAGAACTCCGAGAACCCCGGCATCGCCACCGACCTGGTGCGCCAGGTATCGACCCGCGTGAGCGGCGCGTCGGACTGGCTGTCGCAGCGCGACCCGGGCTCGCTGGTGAGCGAAGTGAAGAGCTTCGCCCGACGCAAGCCTGGCGTGTTCATCGCGGGAGCGTTGATCGCGGGCGTCGTCGCTGGTCGCCTCACCCGCGCCCTCACCGAGAGCGCGAAGGAGGAGCATGACTCCGCCCCCGCCTCCGGGGCGACCGGAACGACTGTCGGCGGAGTGCCCTCGGCACCGTCGGCACCGTCCCCCGCGCCGGTGAACGCTCCGCTCGACGCGCCGATCGGCACGCCGGGATCCGCAGCCACCGGCATTCCCGCAGCGCCGTCGGCCCCGTCGAACGCTCCCGTCGGGGCTCCGCTCGACGAGCCGATCGACGTCGCTCCGGACGCTGTCGAGCCCACCCCGCTGTACGACAGCTCCGTCGGCCGGACCGCCGATGAGCCGTACACCGAGGGCATCGGGGAGCGCCGAGATGACCGATAACCCCACGCCCTCCGAGCAGCAGGCGGCGAACACGTCGCTCGGCGACCTGCTGGGCGAGGTCACGCGCGACCTGTCGGAGCTGATGCGCCAGGAGATCAACCTGGCCAAAGCCGAGCTGAAGCAGTCGGGAACGCGCGCGGGCAAGGGCGCCGGAATGCTGGGCGGCGCGGGATACGCGGCGCTCATGGCGATCTTCTTCCTGTCGATCGCGCTCTGGTGGGCCCTCGGCCACCTGGTCGGGCTCGGCTGGTCGGCCGTCATCGTCGCCGTCATCTGGGGCGTCATCGCGGCCGTGCTCTACGCCCTCGGGCGCAAGCAGCTCGCGCAGGTCCAGGGCGCCCCGCAGACAGCCGAGACCCTGGGCAAGATCCCCGACGCATTGAAGAGAAATGAGGAGAACCGATGACCGATTCACCGGAAGCGATCCGCGCCGACATCGAGCGCAAGCGTCGCGAGCTGAGCCAAGACACCGACGCCCTCGTCGACAAGGTGACGCCCTCGAAGATCGCCCATCGTCAGACCGACAAGATCAAAGGCGCACTCGGATCCGTCCGTGACCGGGTGATGGGCGCGGCCGATGACGCCGGCTCGTCGCTGCACGACGCCGGGTCGTCCGTCGCCGGTGGCGTGTCCGGAGCTGCCCACAAGGTAGGCGCGAAGGCGGAGGGCAACCCTCTCGCCGTCGGGCTGATGGCCTTCGCCGGCGGTCTGCTCGTCGCCTCGCTCATTCCCGCATCCAGCAAGGAGAAGGGCATCGCGTCCGACGTCAAGGAGCAGGCGCAGCCCCTCGTCGAGGAAGCCAAGAGCGTCGCCCAGCAGGTCGGCTCCGACCTGAAGGAGCCGGTGCAGGATGCCGCGGCAGCGGTGAAGGAGACGGCTTCCGAGGCGGTCTCCCACGTCAAGAGCGACGCCCAGGACGGGGTCGGCACCGTCACCGATCGCGCCCAGGAGGCTCGCGACAACGTCAGCGGCAGCTGACATCCCCCGCAGCGCGAGCGCTGCACGAACCGTGCACCGGGGCGGCCGTCGTCGCCGGCCCGGTGCACGGTCGTGTTCCCCCCCGCGGCGCCGATCACCCCGCGGCGCCGATCACCCGCCGCGTGCATGATCCCCCAGGAGAGACATGAGCAATCAGAGAACCGACGGACCCGACCCCGAGCACCCCGCGAAGCCGGACTCCATCACCGATGTCGAGAAGCCCTCGTGGAAACACGTGCTCAAGCGGACTACCCGCGAGTTCAGCCGTGACCAGTGCCCCGACCTCGCGGCCGGCCTGACCTACTACGCCGTGCTGTCGGCGTTCCCCGCCCTCCTGGCCGTGTTCTCGCTCCTCGGCGTCATCGGACAGGGACAGCAAGCCGCCGATGCGGTGCTCGACATCGTCGGACAGATCGCGCCCGGAGGCGCCGCCGAGACCCTCCGCGGGCCGATCGAGGAGATCGCGGGCTCCCCCGCAGCGGGCTTCGCCCTCGTCTCCGGCATCGTTCTGGCGCTGTGGTCGGCCTCGGGTTACGTCGGGGCGTTCAGCCGCGCCATGAACCGCATCTGGGAGATCGACGAGGGCCGGCCGTTCCTCAAGCTCAAGCCGCAGCAGCTCGGCGTGACTCTCCTCGCGGTCGCGCTCGTCGTCGTCGCGCTCGTCCTTCTCGTCGTCTCCGGCCCCGTGGCGGAGGCCATCGGCGACGCGATCGGACTGGGCAGCACCGCCGTGCTCATCTGGCAGATCGCCAAATGGCCCGTGCTCGCCTTCATCGTCGTCCTGCTCGTCGCCGTGCTCTACTACTTCGGGCCCAACGCCAAGCAGCCTCGTTTCCGCTGGATCAGCGCGGGCGCCGTCATCGCCATCGTCGTGCTCGCCATCGCGACCGCGGGCTTCGGCATCTACGTCGCGAACTTCTCCAACTACGAGCGCACCTACGGGTCGTTCGCGGGCGTGATCATCTTCCTGCTGTGGCTGTGGATCACCAACCTCGCACTGCTGTTCGGCGCCGAGTTCGACGCCGAGCTCGAGCGCGGACGCGAACTGCAGGCCGGGATGCCGGCGGAGGAGACGATTCAGCTGCCGCCGCGCGACACCACCCGGATCGAGAAGACCGCGAAGCAAGAGGCCGAGGAGCGCGCGGAAGCGCGGCGCCTGCGCGCGACGGGAGGCAAGTCGGACGACTGAGGCTGTGCCGCGCTGCTGCCCGGGCCCCGAGAACGCCTCAGGGCAGCAGCGCGATCCGGTCGTCGAGGTAGGCGGCCAGCGGCATCCGGGCGCCCGCCGCGAACGCGACGGTCACGACACCGTCGTCGCTGCGCGCGAGCGGACCCGAAGCCCCGCCCGCATCGACGACGTCGAGATCGATCGGCGACCAGTCCAGATGCACCGGCTCGCCTTCGGCGAAGCCACCGCGGAACGCCGCCGCTGCGCGCTCGGAGCGGGCACGCTGCGCCTCGGCGGTGTACCCGCGGATCGCCTCGGCCCGGGCTCGCAGCAGCTCCCCGGTCGCGAACACCTCGTCGTCGGCGATGAGCAGAACACCGAGGTGCCACGCATCCCCGACCGGCAGGATGCGGGCGGCGCGGCCGAAACCCAGCAGGCGGCGCCCCTCACTCCGGACGCCGAGACGCTCGCGGGGAACACCGACAAGCCGACGGCGGGCGTCGGAGATCAGTTCGGTCGCAGCATCCGGCATCCTTCGATGCTATTGACCGTCGTCGTCGGCCGCGCGCACCTTGCGCTCCGCCGCCGCCAGAGCCTCCCGCGCCGACGCGACCACGTCGTCGAGCTCGTCGACGGTGGCGTCGGCCCGCTCGGCATCTCCGGACACCCGGGCAAGGTCTCGCCGGAGCCCGTCGGCCCGCTCGTGCAGCCTGTCGGCTCGTTCCCGCGCGCTCGAGCGACGCTCCTCCGCTCGTGCCAGCACGCGACCGGCCTCGCTCGCCTCGCGCTGCGCCTCACGCCTCCGCTTCTCGGCCTCGCGTCGAGCGCGGCGCTCGGCGAGGTCGTCACGCGGCCCGTCGGGCGCGTCGGGAACGCCGGGGATCGAACCGGCGACGCGGTCCGTCAGCGCGTCGGAGTCGAGCGCGCCCGGTTCGAGCGTACGCACCAGCCGGCCGGCCGCCACCACGGCCCCCGCCGCAGCATCGACGATCGCCGAGTTGACGGTCCGCTCCACCTCGTCACGGGCCGCTGCCGACAGCGAGACACCGGCGTCGTCAGCCAGGTCGGCGGACCGCCGCGCGAGCGCCGCGACGAGAGCACGCCGTTGCTTGCCGAGCCGGGCGAGTTCCGCCGCGTCGAGGTCGTCCTGAGCTTCGCGCAACGCGGTGGACAGTTCGAGCGCCTCACGGAACGAGGGGTCGTGGGCCAGCAGATTGACCGCCCACGCTGCGACCGTCGGCTTGCGGAGGCCCCGGATGCGGGAGCCGAGCGCCCCGGAAGCCTCGGCCGCACGAGCGTTACGGGCCGCGACGAAGTCTCCCGGCGGCACGACGAGCAGCTCCGCGGCCACCGCGTCGAACCCGTCATCCCCGCTGCCGCCGGTCCGCGCGCCGTTCGCCGTCATCCCGCCATTGTCACTGACGGCGCTTCGGAGCGCGCGGCATCAGCTCGCCGTCGACGACATCGAAGGCCGGGAGATCCGCGAACACATCGTCGTCGAGCGGGCCGGCACCTCTCGGCTCGAGCTCGTCATCGGGGCGGGGATCGATCGTCATCGACATCAACTTTTCTCCGCTATCCACGGAGCGTCGAGGCCTTGACAACAAGATTGGGGTTCGTCTCGCGGCGGTTTAATGTGGTGACGTGGGCACCATCTACTACGGAGACGGCGCATCGCCGATCCACATCGAAGACCGCACGCTGGCGCACCTCAAGGTGGTCATCGCCACGAAGCTGCGGCGCGGAGAGAGCTTCACGCTCTCGTGGCGACACCCCGACGGCGAGCCCACCGGGCGAAGCACGATCTGGCTGCACCCCTCGATCCCGCTCCGATTCGCTTTCGACGACCCCGAGCCGACGACGCTCAGCCGCGAGTGGGTCGAGGAGATGGCGAACTCGGCCAACTCGTCTGGCGGCATCATGATCGTCGCCGAGCATCTGGACGACCCCGACACGGTCGCGCCGTCCGGAAGCGACACGACCGCCTGACGGGCTGTGTGCCGCCCGGCGATCCGCCTCCGGCGGTCTGCCTGAGGCGACGTCAGCCGACTTCGGGTGCGCCGTCGTCCACGGGCTCGGGAACGATGGAGAGTCCCGCCGGGCCGCTCGCCACCTGCATGAGCTCCTCGACCCAATGCCGGTTGATCCGCGGCTGCCTGCTGCCCGAGAAGTGGAACTGCAGCGGCACGGACGGGTGGATCCAGTAGCTGCGACGCTCACCCCCGCGGGGCAGATCGATGTCGAACATGAACGGCTCGGAACGGCGCAGCTTGTTCATGATGACGATGCGCAGGTGTGCCAGAGTACGGTCGTCGATCTCGACGGAGTTCCCCAGCGTGTCGTAGATGAATCGGCCCACGCAGTGAGCCTAACGCGCAACGGACGGTCCGATAAACGACGGCCCGCGGGCGCGTGATCCGCTAACCGTCGATCTGAGCCGAGGTCTCGACCGCGAGCATCTCGGCCGCGCCCTCTTCGACGCCGATGGGGACGACCACGGGGCGGCTGGCACTGAAGGCCTCCCACTCCCGCAGGACCACGCGCTCGATGTCGACGACGGCGAGCGACGGGTGCGCGGCGGCCAGGCGCGAGACGACGCCCGAGAACGACGTCACCACCTGCCCTTCGATGGTGAAACGCTCCTCGGTCGGGGTCACCGGAAGGGAACACATGTTCCCATGGTGTCACGCGTCTTCCCGCGTGACGAATGTCAATTCGCGGGCTTTCTCCGCTGACTAGCTACCTGTCAGGAGCGGTCGCTGCGCGCCTGCTCCGCGCGCGGGTCAGGGGCGTGAGCGTCGACCTCGTCGACGGCCTGCTGGAGGCGTCCGAGGCACGCGATCACGGCCCGCGCCTCGTCGACGGTCATTCCGTCGACAGCGGCGATCATGCGCTCGTGCATCCGCCCGAGCGTCGCCCGCACCTCTTCGTCCGACTTCTCGGTGGCCACGACGTGAACACTGCGCCGATCGCTCGGATGCGCCTGGCGGACGACATGGCCCGACTTCTGCAGCCGATCGATCAGGGCCGTCGTCGAAGCGGTCGAGATACCGAGGTAGCGGGCGAGTTCGGTCGGCCCGACGAGACGGCCCTCGCCCTGCGCCTTGATGAGGTAGCGGAGGACGAGCAGCTCGTTCTCACCCATCGACATCGAGTCGCGGGTCCGCCGCCGCATGGCGGCTTCGGCGGCACGGTAGAGCCGGAAAGCCTGCAGAACGGCGATGCCGCGCTCGCGGGGAGTGCCGGGATCATCAGAGTCCGACGGATACCAGTAATGCGTGGGCGTCGGGACTTCGGGCACTTCGGCATCCTAAAACGTGCTCAGGGGTGTGCGCACGTGGCGCGCGCAGGGATTGACTCGATGGCTCATCCGTGAGACGGGATGATCCGAAACACGCACGACGCGGTCGGTCACTCGCCGCCGCCGGTCACTCGTCGCGGTCGTAGCCGAGCGCGGGGCCTTCGCCGTCGATCGTGTGTGCGCCGGGCGCGCCGGCGGCCTCTGCCCGGGCCCGACGAGCGCTCCTGCTGAGCAGTACGGCGGCCCCCGCGGCTGACAGCAGCGTTCCGAGGAGTACGCCGAGTCGGGCGCCGTCGGTGTGGACACCGTCGGCGAACGACAGGCCGGTGATGAGCAGCGAGACCGTGAACCCGATGCCGCACAGCAGACCGATGGGCAGGAGGTCACGCATCCCGACACCGCCGGGCAGGCGCAGCGGCGTGACGCGCGTGACGAGCGCGGTCGTCCCGAGCACCCCCGCAGCTTTGCCGACGACCAGGCCGACGACGATGGCGAGGACGACGGGCTGCGCGACGACCGCCAGGGGGTCGCTGGTTCCGACCACGCTGACCCCGGCGGCGAAGAACGCGAAGACCGGGAGCGCGATACCCGAGGAGAAGGGGCGCACCAGGTCGTCGTACGTGTCGGTGCGCGCCACGCTCTCGCCGTGCACCGGGCGGGCCGGGACGGCGAACCCGAGCAGCACCCCGGCGATCGTGGCGTGGACGCCGGACGCGTGGAGGAAGCCCCACACGACGAGTCCGAGCGGCAGCAGTACCCACCACCGGGCCCAGCGCTGCCGGACGACGACGGCGAACACCGCCGCGGTCGCGAGCGCCACCACGAGTGCCACGATGTGGATCGTCGCGGTGTAGAAGATCGCGATGATCAGGATCGCGAGCAGATCATCGACGACGGCGAGCGTCAGCAGGAACGTGCGCAGCCCCGGCGGGAGCCCCCGGCCGAAGATCGCCAGCACCGCCAGCGCGAAGGCGATGTCGGTCGCGGTCGGGATCGCCCACCCGCGCAGCGCGTCGGTGTCGCCCGAGACGAGGATCACGACGGTGAAGAGGATCGCGGGGAGCAGCATCCCCCCGACGGCCGCGAGCACCGGCACCGCGGCCTCGCGCGGGCGGCGCAGGCTGCCCGCGACGAACTCGTGCTTCAGCTCGACACCGACGACAAAGAAGAACAGCGCGAGCAGGCCGTCCGCGGCCCAGGTCGACAGCGAGAGATTCAGGTGCAGAGCCTCGGGCCCGATCGTGAACTCCGACAGCGCCGCATACGAGGCAGCGAGCGGCGAATTGGCCCAGATCAGGGCGAGCGCTGCAGCACCGAGCAGAAGTGCTCCGCCCGTCGTCTCGCGGGACAGCCAGCGGCGCAGCCGGGCTCGGCGGGGAAGAGCGTCGTACATGCGGGGACCTCTCGTCTTTCGCCGGCGGTCGCGCCGGCCCTGTCGACCAGACTTCCCGACACACCGACGGACAGCCTACTCCCCGGCAGGTTCGACCGCGGGACCCTCCGTCGACGCGCGCGCAACATGGAGCTCGGCGATGCGACGACGGTCCAACCGCGTCACCTCGATCGTCGCGCCGTCGACCTCGATACGGTCGCCGACCCTCGCGAGGCGCCCGAGCTGCTCGATCACGAAACCGGCGACGGTGTCGGACGTCCCCCGCGGGATCGAGATGCCGGTGGCCTCCTCGAAGTCCTGCAGGTTCAGCCGCCCGTCGACGGGTCCGCCGTCACCCGAAAGCGGATGCGGCATCGCCTCGGTGTCGTACTCGTCGACGATCTCGCCGACGACCTCCTCGACGAGATCCTCGAGCGTCACGATGCCGTCGGTGC
Organism: Microbacterium sp. SMR1; assembly: GCF_003289625.1. Classification (GTDB taxonomy): domain Bacteria; phylum Actinomycetota; class Actinomycetes; order Actinomycetales; family Microbacteriaceae; genus Microbacterium; species Microbacterium plantarum. The sequence goes on along the minus strand of NZ_QMBN01000004.1, from coordinate 150,190 downwards.
CGCCGTACTCGTCGACGACGACCGCGATCTGACTGCCCTCCGCCCGCATCGACGTGAGTGTCGGCAGGAGGCGTGCGGTCGAGGGGAAGTACCGGATCGGCCGCACGATGGACTGGAGCGGCTGCGCGTCGTCAGTGCCCGCGGCATCCAGCACGTCGCGCACGTGCACGAACCCGGCAACATCGTCGATCGTCTGATCGATGATCGGGTAGCGCGAGTAGGGCAGATCGCGCACGAGCGCGGCCGCGGCACCCACGGTCTCGCCGCCCGGCAATGACACCACCTCAGGGCGCGGACGCATCACCTCGCTCAGCTGACGGTCGCGCAGCGACAGCACGTCGTCGAGGATGCGTCGCTCGTCCTCGGGGAGCCCCTCGTGGCTCGACACGATGTCGCGGAGCTCCTCGTCGCTCAGCTCCTCGCCGGTCTTGTTCGGGTCACCGCCCAACAGCCGCACGAGAAGGTTGGTCGAGAGCGAGAGCAGCCAGATCACCGGGCGCATGAGCTTCGCGAATCCGTTGAGCACCGGCGCGACGCCGTACGCGAAGGCGGCGTTGCGCTGGATCGCCAAGCGCTTGGGCACCAGCTCGCCCAGCACGAGCGAGAGGTAGGCGATGATCAGCGTCAGGACGATGGTCGCCACCGTCATCGCGGCCGCCTCGGAAAGCCCCCACGAGACCAGCAGCGGAGCGAGCGAGGGCGCGATCGACGAGGCGCCGTACGCCGCCGAGGCGAAGCCCGCGACCGTCACACCGATCTGCACGGCCGACAGGAAGGTGTTGGGGTTCCGCGCCAGCGCGGCGACCTTCTCACCCCGCTTGCCGCGCAGGGCGAGCGCGTTGACCTGGCTCTCGCGCAGCGTGACGAGCGCCATCTCGGTGGCGGCGAACACGCCACCGATGAGCACGAAGACGACGACGAGGACGATGTTGAGGAGCAGGTCGCCGTTCACCGGCGGACCTCGCTCGCGGGACGGGGCGCGCCCGGGGTCACCCGGGCGCCGGGACTGTCGGAGTCGGAGGCCTTCGAGGCTCGATGCGTCATCGCATAAAAATAGCGGCATCCGCTCGGGATGCGCTGAGCGCTTGACACAGGCCGAGGCCCCCACGACTCGCGGAATATGTCACGATGCAGGGATGGACGAGGGAGTTGCCGCGGAGCTCCGGGCCCTCCGCGTCCGCGCCTACGCGCCGGGCGGCGACATCGCCGACGATCCCGCCGCCCTGGCTCGGCTGGCGGAGCTGGAGGCGCGCGAACGCGAAGACCGGATGCCGCACGCGCGCGCGCCTGAACCCGATCCGGAGCCCGTGCGTCCGCCGATCATCGACGGGATCCCCGACCTGGCTACGCCCCGATCCGACGATCCGCGGGCTGACGAGTCGCAGACCGACGAGTCCCGGGATGACGACGCGGGGCCGACGGCTCCCCGCGCGCGACGGCTGCGCCGCCTGCTCATCTGGGCCGGTTCGCTCGTCGCGGTGGCGGTCGTCTCGGTCGGGATCACCGCGTTCGCCACGGCTCGCAGCGCCTCGACCGCGACGGCGCTGCCGCCGGACGCGGGAGTCTCGCACGTCACGACGCTGCTGCCGACGGGCGAGGAGATCCCCGATTTCATGCGCCCGTATGGCGACGAGCTCGAGGCAGAGTCATACGAGAGCTTCCTCGGCCTGCGGGTCTTCCGCGCCGTCGACACCTGGCAGGAGGGAGGGAACGTCTGCCTCTCGGTCGCGCGTTTGGACGATCCGACGTCCGGCGACACCTCGCGGAGCGGGTCGTACTACCAGGGCTGCTCCGCCGGCGCGTTCCCCGCGGCCGTCTCCTTCATCGTCTGGGACGATCAGCCCGAAGAGCTCCTCGAGCGCTATCCCGTCGGCACGGCGCTGCAGTTCGTCCTCACCGATGCCGGAGTCGACGTCTTCGTGTCCGAGGCCCCGACCTCCTCCGCTGCGCCGGAGGCTCCGGGGGAGGCGGGGGCTCAGCCGGCCGGCTGAGTGACGACGTCGGACTCGGCGGTGACGCCGTTGAGTTCGACGTAGAGGTGGCGCTCGGTGACCGAGACCGTCACGGTGTTGCGGCGGTCGAGCGCCGAGACGAGCGTGTCGATGAAGCCCGGCTCGAAGCTGTGAAGGGCGATCTCCGAGACGCGGTGGATCTTCTTCCCCGCCCACGCGGCCACGATGGGGCCGGGATTGCGCTGCGTGTAGACCGCGACGCGGTCGGCCTGCTTGCTCCCGAGGTGCAGCCGCGAGGCATCCGGCGCCCCCACCTCGATCCAGGCGACGATCGATCCGGTCAGGTCGCGCACGAGCACGGCGGGTTCGTCCTTCGCGGCGATCCCCTCGGTGAAGTCGATGCCCTCCTCGTACTCGAGGCAGTACGCCAGCAACCGGGTCAGCATGAAGGCGTCGGTCTCGGAAGGATGCCGCGCGACGCGCAGCGCGAACGACTCGTACACGCCTCGGTCGAGGTCGGCGAGCGTCGCATCGAACGTGTGGATCGTCGCCCCGGCAGCCATGAGGATCGAGCCTAGCCGCCCCGGGGTGGGCATCCGTGTGCGACGCTGTTCCCATGCGGATCGCACTGACGGGATCATCGGGAAAACTCGGCACGGTCGTCGCTCGTGAACTCACGGCGGCGGGGCACGAGGTCATCGGCTTCGACGTGGTCGGCACGCGCGGGCCCGCGTTCGTGCAGATCGACCTGACCGACTACGGCCAGGTCGTCGACGCTTTCGGTTCGGTCGGCGATCGCCACGACGGCGTCGACGCGATCGTGCACCTCGGCGCGGTGCCTGCTCCCGGCGTCCGTCCCGACATCGCGACGTTCCACAACAACATGGCGGCGACCTTCAACGTCTTCCACGCCGCGACGCGACTCGGCATCGACCGCGTCGTCTACGCCTCGAGCGAGACGGTGCAGGGGCTGCCGTTCGACGTGCCGCCCCCGTACATCCCCGTCGACGAGGAGTATCCCGCGCGCCCCGAGTCGGTGTACTCGCTCGTGAAGCACCTCGAGGAGCAGCTCGCGATCGAGCTCGTGCGCTGGCACCCGGGCCTCTCGATCACCGCACTGCGCTTCTCGAACGTCATGGTGCCCGAGGACTACGCCGAGTTCCCGTCGTTCGACGCCGACCCGATGCGTCGCAAGTGGAACGTGTGGAGCTACATCGACGCGCGCGACGGCGCCCAGGCCGTGCTGCGCGCGCTCGAGAACGCACCGGCCGGCTTCGATCGGTTCCTCATCGCCGCCGCCGACACCGTCATGTCACGCCCGAACGCAGAGCTCGTGGCCGAGGTGTTCCCCGGCGTCGAGATCCGCGGCGACCTCGGAACGAACGAGTCGCTCTTCTCGACCGAGAAGGCCCGGCGGCTTCTGGGCTACGAGCCGAAGCACTCCTGGCGCGACCACGTCTGAGGCGATCTAACGGTCACCCGCCGCGGCGACGCGGCGGGCCTGCTCGGCGGCGCCGAGCGCGACGTACTCGCCCGGCGCGGGCACCTCGACGTCGAGACCGAACACCGCGGGGGCGATCTGCTGCACGGCTGCCGACCGCGCTCCCCCGCCGACCAGCAGCACGCGCCGCAGCGGCACGCCCTGGTCGCGCAGCGCGTCCAGTCCGGCGCCGAGGCCCGCCAGCATCCCCTCGACCGCTGCACGGGCGAGGTTCTCCCGCGTGGTCGAGGCGAGCGTCATCCCGGTCAGCGAGGCCGTCGCATCCGGCAGATTCGGCGTGCGCTCGCCCTCGAAGTACGGCACGAGCGTCAGCCCTCCCGCCCCGGGCTCGGCCGACAGCGCGAGGTGCGACAGGCCGTCGTGGTCGACCCCCAGCAGGGCGGCGACGACGTCGAGCACGCGAGCGGCGTTGAGCGTGCATACGAGCGGCAGGTGGTGCCCGTCCGCCGAGGCGAAGCCCGCGACGGTCCCGGTGGCATCGACCGCGGGCGTCTCGCTCACGGCGAAGACCGTGCCGGACGTGCCGATCGAGACGACGACGTCGCCGACGCCCGCGCCGACACCGAGAGCGGATGCCGCGTTGTCGCCGGCGCCCGCGGCGACCCGGCGGCCGCCCTGATCCTCGACCCACTCGTTCGCGGCGAGGACCCGCGGAACCACGGCGTCGTGCCCGAGAGCGGCTACGAGCAGCTCCCGGTCGTACTCGCCCGTGACCGCGCTCCAGTAGCCGGTTCCCGAGGCGTCGGAACGATCCGTGACGAGCTCGGCCAGCGCGGCGGCCCCGCCCGTGCCGTCGGAAACCGGGCCGAAGCCGCGCAGGCGCCAGGTCAGCCAGTCGTGCGGAAGGGCCACCGCCGCGGTCCGCGCGGCGTTCTCCGACTCGTGCTCGCGCAGCCACCGCAGCTTGCTGATGGTGAACGAGGCGACCGGAACGAGTCCGGTGCGCTCGGCGAGCCGGTCGGCGCCGTATTCGGCCACGAGATCGGATGCCGCCTGCGCCGAACGGGTGTCGTTCCACAGCAGCGCGTCGCGTACGACGGCGCCCCGCTGGTCGAGCGCGACGAGGCCGTGCTGCTGGCCGCCGATCGACCAGGCCTCAACGTCCGCCATCCCGCCCGCGAGCTCGATCGCCGCCTGCAGGGCGGTCCACCACGACTCGGGGTCGACGCTCGTGCCGTCCGGGTGGGGCGCACGCCCCTCCCGGACGACCCGACCGGTCTCGGCGTCGACGATCACGACCTTGCACGATTGGGTCGACGAGTCGACACCCATGACCAGCGTCATGCCGGCATCCTCTTCTCTCGGGTTAGGGGACTCTCGCGGCGCCGGCGTCAGCGTGCGCCGAGCAGGTGCTCGGTCGCGAGCTGCTGCAGGCGGACGAAGCCGAAGCCCTTGCCGCCGAGGTACGCGTCGGCGTCGAAGTCCTCGTAGGCCGAGCGGTCACCGACGAAGTCGTCGTAGGTCTCACCCTCGCCGAAGGTCGGCCGGGCGAGCTCCGGAACGCGCGCCGCTTCGAGCGCCTCCTGCACCTCCGGGTCGGCGCGGAACGCCGCAGCCCGCTCCTTGAGCAGCAGGTAGGTGCGCATGTTCGCGGCGGCGGAGTCCCAGACGCCGGTCTCGTCCTCGGTGCGGCTCGGCTTGTAGTCGAAGTGGCGGGGTCCGTCGTACGCGGGGCCGCCGTTCGGGCCGCCGTTCTCGAGCAGGTCGACGAGCGCGAACGCATTGTGCAGGTCGCCGTGACCGAAGACGAGGTCCTGGTCGTACTTGATGCCGCGCTGTCCGTTGAGGTCGATGTGGAAGAGCTTGCCGTGGTACAGCGCCTGCGCGATGCCGGCCGCGAAGTTCAGGCCCGCCATCTGCTCGTGTCCAACCTCGGGGTTCAGACCGACGAGCTCGGGACGCTCGAGCGACTCGATGAAGGCGAGGGCGTGACCCACGGTCGGAAGCAGGATGTCGCCGCGCGGCTCGTTCGGCTTGGGCTCGATCGCGAAACGCAGGTTGTAACCCTTCTCGACGACGTAGTCGCCGAGGAAGTTCACGGCCTCGCGGTAGCGCTCCAGCGCCTGTCGGACATCCTTCGCCGAGTCGTACTCGGCACCCTCGCGGCCGCCCCACATGACGAAGGTCTCGGCGCCGAGCTCGGCACCCAGGTCGATCTGTCGCAGCACCTTGCGGATTGCGAAGCGCCGCACCGCGCGGTCGTTCGAGGTGAAGCCGCCGTCCTTGAAGACCGGGGCGCTGAAGAGGTTGGTGGTCACCATGGGCACGGTCAGGCCGGTGTCGGCGAGCGCGCCCTTGAGGCGATCGATCTGCGTCTGCCGCTCGCTCTCGCTCGACCCGAAGGCGAACAGGTCGTCGTCGTGGAACGTCAGCCCCGCGGCCCCGAGCTCGGCGAGCTTCTCGACGGCGTGGACGACGTCGAGGGGCGGCCGGGTCGGTCCGCCGAACGGGTCGGTTCCGTTGTAGCCGATGGTCCAGAGGCCGAACGTGAACTTGTCGGCCGGGGTCGGGGTGCGCATGCGTGCTCCTTCGCTTCGATTGCTGCGACCTCAGCGTAGGTCGGTTTGTCTATTACGTCAACAAACTGTGTTCTCGTAGGCTGATGCCGTGAGTGTCGCGCCCGGAACCGCCGAACTCGTCCGGCGAGTGAACCTCGCCCGGATGCTCGTCACCGTGCACCGCGACGGTCCGATCTCGCGGGCCGCGCTCACCGCGGACCTCGGCCTCAACCGCTCGACCATCGGAGCGCTGACCGCCGAGCTCGCGCGCCTGGGCCTCGTCACCGAGACCGCCGGCGCTGCCGAGGGTCGCATCGGGCGCCCGTCCCCCGTCATCACGGCCCGCCCCGATGTGGTCGCCGTCGCCGTGAACCCCGAGGTCGATGCGGTGACACTCGCCGCCGTCGGCCTCGACCGCCGGATCCACGCGCGCCGCCGCGCGCTCACGACGACCCTCATCACGCCGCACGCGCTGGCGTCGCTGATCGCCGCGACGATCGAGGAATGGCGCAGCGGGCCGCTCGCCACGACCAGGGTCATCGGGGTCGGTGTCGCCGTCCCCGGGCTCGTCGACCCGGCTGCCGGCCTGGTCGTGCACGCGCCGCACCTGCGGTGGACGGACGCCCCGCTCGCCGATCTCGTCACCGCCGCGACGGGCACCCCGACGACCGTGGGCAACGATGCCTCGTACGGCGCGCACGCCGAGTACCTCTTCGGCGCCGCGCGCGGCGTCGCCGATGTGATCTACCTCAACGGCGGAGCGAGCGGCATCGGTGGCGGGCTCGTCGTCGGCGGCGGACTCGTCGGCGGCGCGCGAGGCCTCGCGGGGGAGTTCGGGCACAATCCGGCGATCTTCGAGGATGCCGCGGACCGGCGATCCGGTGAACGCGCCGCCCTCGAAGACGAAGTGAGCCGGCACCGCCTGATCGCCTCGCTCGGGCTGCCCGGCGCCGACGACGCCGAGTTGCGGGCAGCGGTCCACGGCGCCGCGAATCCGGCGGCGCGCGCCGAGGTGCATCGGCAGCGCCGCATCCTCGCGTCCGCCGTAGCGAGCGCGGTCAACGTCCTCGATCCCGCTGTCGTCGTCCTCGGCGGCTTCCTCGCGCCGCTCGTCGAGACGGACGTCGACGGCTTCGCCGACGCGGTCGCCCGTCAGACGATCTCCGGCTCGGCGCCGCTCGTGCGCACCGCCGAGCTGGGAGACGACCGCCTGCTCGTCGGCGCTGCCGAGACCGCGTTCGCCGCGCTGCTGTCGGATCCGGTCCCCGTCATGACCGGCGCCGACGCCGCCATGACGGATTCCGGCGTGGCGTCAAGCGCCGGTCGGCCCGCGCGCTGAACTCGTACGATCGAGAAGACGCGCGACTCCGCGTCATCCGTCCCGAGAGAAACGTCCGCATGGCTTCGAGATCCGCCCGTCCCGCCGACCCGCCGCTGCGCCAGCGCAACGCGCTCGCCCCCGGCATCCTCGGGGCCGCTGCGCTCGTGGCCGGAATCCCGCTCATCGGCGGCGAGTTCGCGATGGTCATCTCGTTCGTCGTCGCGATCCTCGCGCTCATCATCGCGTGGTTCGCGATCCAGGCGCGGCAGTGGTGGTGGGCTGTGCCGATCGCGGCTATCGCGGTGCTGTGGAACCCGGTGTACCCCTTCTCGCTCGACCAGCCGGTCTGGCTGGCCGCGCACGTCGTCGGCGCGGCGACCTTCATCGCAGCGGGAGCCCTCGTGTGGGTACCCCGCCCCGAGGCAGCCCGGTGACCGGAACCGGAATCGTCTGGGCTCGCGTCGAGGACGGGTTCCACGTCGGAAGCCGTACCGGCGAGTTCGTGGGTTACATCGACCGGCAGCCCGACGGCCGGTACCTCGCCTACGACTCACGGTCGGCCTGCGCCGGATCCTTCTCCGACCTGACCACGGCGATGCGCGCGCTCGCGGTGCGAGCGACGCCCGGGATCGCGGCCGAAGAACCGCCCATCGAACTCCGGGAGATCCGATGACCTCGACATCCGAGGGCCTGCTCTCGATCCTCTACACGAGCAACGCCCGCGCACCCTTCGGCGACGACGACCTGGCAGCGCTGCTCGCGCAGAGCCGAGCGTCCAACGCGGCGCGAGACCTGACCGGGATGCTGCTGTACCGCGGCGGCCGGTTCGTGCAGGTGCTCGAGGGACCCGAGCCGGCCGTGCGAGATCTGCTCGCGACCATCCGGCAGGACTCCCGTCACTCCGACATGCGGGTCCTCATCGAGCAGCCCATCGCCCACCGCGAGTTCCGCGAGTGGACGATGGGCTATCAGCCGATCGCCGAGACGACCGGCGACGCCCCGACGGGGTTCCGCGACACCTTCGACGACCTCGAGGGCTCGGACGACCCGAGCGCGACGCTGCGCGCCGCCCGGGAGCTGAGCCTGTGGTTCCGTGTGCGGTCGGCTCGTCCGCAGCGGGACGCGGACGCCGGGTCGTAGTTACGCGCCGCGCCCCGTGGCGTCCTGCAGGCGGTCGATCTGCTCGGACGCCTCGGCCTTGGTGAGGTTGCCCGGCAACTCTTCGCCCGCCTCGCGCGCCAGCGTGTCGAGGTAACTCCGCTGCGGGCCCGTCATGGGCTCATCGCCGGTGACCCACGTGTCGGGATCCTTGACCGGCGAGCCCTCGCCGCCGCCCTCGGTGCCGCCCAGCGTGTCGGTCGCACCCGGCGTCTCGGCCGCGGGCTCCGGCGACGCCGGCGGAGTCGGGGCCGACGGCTCGCCGGGCGCCGGCGCCGTCGGCTCGGCGGGAACGGGAACGGTCGGCTCGGCGGGGGCCGGGAAGGTCGGCTCGTCGGGTGTGGGGATGCTCTGATCGCTCATTCCTCGACGCTAGGCCGACGGGCCCCAGAAGCCGAGGCACTTGCGCGTTCCGCGAAAAGCACTCAACGAGAGAACCCGGCCCGGGGACGTCGTTCGGGCAACGTCCCCGTGACCGGGTGTTCTTCGATGTTCGGCGATCGACCGCAAGGAATACGCAACGCGCACACCGAGCAACCTCAAGAAATCCGCAAGATCGGCCTCAGCCGCGGCGCGCAGGGGCGGAGAGCCGGATCACGGCGGAATCGTCCGCCTCACCGAGGCCCTGAGCCTGTGCGAGGAGGTAGCTCTGCTCGGCCGCAGCGGCGAGCGGCGCCGGGAGTCCCGCCCGCCGCGCGGCGGCGCCGACGATGCCCATGTCCTTGACGAAGATGTCGAGGCGACTGAGCACCTCGGCGCCCTCGTCGTCCCAGGCCTGCAGCATGCGCGGGCCGCGGTTTCCGAGCATGAACGACGCGGCGGCCCCGGCCTGCAGCGCCTCGAGTGTGCGTTCGAGGTCGAGCCCCAGGCGGTCGGCGAGCGCGAGCGCCTCGGCGGCTGCAGCGATGTGCACACCGCACAGCAGCTGGTTGACGGTCTTCAGCGCCTGACCGTCGCCGGCGCGCTCGCCCACGATGGTCAGCGTCGACGCGAGCGCCTCCAGGACGGGCCTCGCGACCGCGAGGGCTCGGGGGTCGGCCCCGACGACGATCAGCAGATCGCCCTCTCGCGCCCGGACCGGGCCACCGCTCAGCGGGGCGTCGACGAGGCCGATGCCCCGCTGCGCGAGCGAGGCCGCGACGTCGGCGACCCCGTCGGTTCCGACGGTGCTCGTGAGAACGACGACCGCTCCCTCGGCGAGCGCGTCGACGATGCCGGCATCCCCGAACAGGACATCCGCGAGCTGAGCGGAGTCGCGCACCGCCACCAGGACGACCTGCGCACCCGCCGCAGCCTCCGCGGCGGAAGCAGCCGGGGTCACGTTCGCTTCAGCGGCCAGTGCGAGCCGGGTGGGGGCGATGTCGAAGCCGCGGACACGGAAAGTCTCCGCCAGGCGGGCGGCCATCGGCAGGCCCATCGCGCCGAGCCCCAGTACCGCAACCGTGGTGTTGTCGTTCATTTCGACCGTGCTCCTTCGTCTCAGGCGGAATGTGCGGGCGTCAGCGAGAGCCGCTCGACAGCGGCGGTGAGCGACCCGTCGTCGCCGACGTTGCCGGCGAACACGATGTAGGGGATTCCGGATGCCGGCCCGTCGGCTGCTTCCCAGACGGACACGATGCCGGGGAAGAGCGAACCGCGGACCCGCGCGCGCCGGATCTCGAGCCCGCGCGTCGCGACGTCGCTCGAGGTGATGCCGCCCTTCGCGATCACGAAACGGGGCGTGACCCGTGCGACGACCGTTCGGACGACCTCGACGACGGCTTCCGAGACCTGACGGGAGATGTCGAGGCTCTCGTCGGGGTCGTCGGTGCGGACGAGCGTGCGGCTGGTGTGCAGCACGACATCGCCGCGCAGCAGCGCGGTGGCGACGGTCGCGCAGGCGCGGTCGAGTTCGGCTCGCCGTTCGGAGGGATCGAGCAGTCGCGGGACGTCGAGCTCCACGACCGCCTCGAGCGGGCGGCGACGCACGAGGTCGGCGAGCTGGCGGCTGGTGAGACCGACGTGCGAGCCGACGACGACCAGTCCCCCGCGGGTCGCATGGTCGACGCTCAGCTCGGCGGCGTCGACGGGCGGCCGGCGGCGCTGGCCGATGCGGGCTCGGACGAAGGGCGGTCCCACCCGGTAGACGAACGATCGGCCCTCGGCCTCCACCGCCTCGAGACCGAGCGCCAGCTCGACCAGGTCCTCCTCCACGACGGCATCGACCACGATGGGAGCCCCCGCCGGGGCGGCGCGCAGCACCGCCGCCACGGCTGCCGTCCCCGCGCGGAGGTCATCGACCGTGACCTCGACGACGTCCGCAGCCGGGATGGCGCCGCCCGTCTTCTCCGCCACCCAGTCCGCCAGCCGCGATGCACGGAAGCCGAAGGTCGAGTCGCGGGCGAACTCCGTCTCGCCGATGGGAGTGAAGCCCCCGTCCGACAGGATGCCGTGGACGCCGCGGACCGTCACGCGTCCAGCATCCGGGAAGGCGGGCACGACGACGACGTTCGTCGGAGCGAGCGCCCCGGAGCGACCGATCTCGTCGGCGATGGTGTCGGGCTCGAGCGGGAAATGCCCGCGGAGCGTCGAATCGCTGCGGCTGACGAAGTCGACGCGCACGCGCGCTGTCTCCGCGGCCGCGAGTGCCGCCCGCGCGACCTCACGGTTGATGCGCTCGGCCTCCGCCGGCGCGAGGCTGCGCGAGTTGGTCAGGACGTACACCGCGGGAGCGCCGGACGAGAACGCCCACGCGAAATCGGCCACGTCCCACGCGCCGAGCACCGGCAGGTCGGCGACCGACTGCGTCCCGGTCGGATCGTCGTCGAGGACGACGAACACACGACGACCGTCGGCCATGCGCTCCGCCAGGAGATCGAGGTCGGGGCGCGAGACGGCCGGCAGATCGGGCAGGGGCACCGTGGGGGCCACGTGTTCTCCTCGTCGTTGAGTGAGGTCAGCCGATGTCGGCTGCTGTCAGCTGTATGACAGCATGCAGCAGCCGGGCATCGCCGTCAACATCGGAGACGAGATCGCCCCGGGGCTTGCGCCAACCCCCTCGCGGATCGCACGCTGGCATCACTGGTCACCCGGTACCACGAACGTGAGGAGTCAGATATGCCCGACATCGAGCGAGAGCACGGCACCGAGGTTCCTGTCGCCGACGCCGAGGAACAGCAGCTGCCGGCCACGGCCGACGACAGCGCGGCCCCCGAGATCCCCACCCCGAGCACGGAGGCCGACGCCGCCGACGTGTGGGAGCAGCGTCACGAGGTGCCGGTGGACGACGACGAACCGGAATCGGAGTGAGGCGCGCTCACCCTGCGACGTAGCGGCGGAAGTCGTCGAGCGTCTGCTGCAGGTGCTGGTCCATCGCCGCCCTCGCGGCATCCGGGTCGCCCGTCCGCAACGCCTCGAGGATCCTGCGATGCTCCGCGATCGCGTGCTGCTGGATCTCCGGCGCCCGCGATGTCTGCGTCCGGCGCTCGGCGAGCACTTCAGTCAGGGGCGCGAGCAGCACGGCGAGGAACAGGTTGCCCGAGGCGCGGAGGATCACGGCGTGGAATCGCAGATCGGCGTCCACGAAGCGATCGACATCGGCCGCGGCCGCACCCGCGACCATCTCGTCGATGCACGCCGCGCACTCCGCCAGGGCGGTGTCGTCGATGAGCGGCGCAGCGAGAGCTGCCGCCTCGCATTCGATGATCCGGCGCGTCGAGATGAGCTGCTCCGCCACCAGGGCGTCATCACCGTGCGCGGCCCGGAACCGGAGAGCGTCGGACACCGAGCGCCACTCTTCGACCGGAGCCACGCGGGACCCCACACCCGACACCACCCGCACGATGCCCCGCGCCGACAGGGTGCGGAGCGCTTCGCGCACGGTCACACGGCTGACGTCGAACTCGACGCCGATCTCCGCCTCGGTCGGCAGGGCATCGCCCGGGGCGAAACGCCCGCCGATGATCCGGTCGAGCAGATCGTCGGCGACGGTGTTCACGAGCGACTTGCGACGGCTCATCACCCCTCACCTCGCCGTTCGAAACCCGCCCAGCCGTTCTCGAGCACAGCGAACCCGGCATCGAGCGTCGCCTCGGGATCGTCGCTCTCGTTCACCATCGTCTGGATCTGGAGCACGAACCGCGCGAACGCACGGATGTAGGGGTCGGGCTGCGCCTCGCCGAGCTCTGCGGCGACCGCCTCGGCGAGCGCCTCCTCGTGGCGCAGCCACATGCGCGCGGCGTAATCGCGCAGCGCGGGCGTGGCGTTGAGGAAGTCCATGAACACGCGCGCCACGTCATCGCCGTGCTCGGCGGCTCCGGCCCGGATCTCACGGGCATAGTAGTCACGGATGGATCGGGAGATCGACGTTCCCGGGGGGCGGTCCCGGACGGCCGCGACGAGGCGCTCGCGCTGTTCGTCGTCTTCGTCGAAGACCAGCGCCTCCTTCTGACTGAAGTGCGCGAAGACGGTCGTCGGAGAGACATCGGCCGCGTCGGCGATCTCACGGATGCTGACGTCGTCGAAACCCCGCTCGAGGAACATCATCGTCGCGACATCCGAGATCCGTTTGCGCGTGGCCGCCTTCTTGCGCTCGCGACGTCCCGGCGGCGCAGTGTCGTTCATGAGGTCGATCCTAGGCGGCGAGCGCGAAAAACTGTATTGACACCAAACCTGGTATCGATACAGTTTCGGTATGACTTCAGTTTTCTCGCGTCCGCAGACCGCCGGCGTCGACCGCCGATGGGTGATGCTCATCCTGCTCACGACGCTCACGACGGCAGGCATGACCGTCGTCCTCCCCGTGCTCCCGTTCGTCGTGCTGCGCTACGTCTCCGGCGAGGGAGACCTCGCGCTCTGGGTGGGCGCGCTCGAAGCCGTCAACGGGCTGTGCGCCTTCATCGCGGCTCCCTTCCTCGGTCGCCTGTCCGATCGGTTCGGTCGCCGCCCGGTGATCATCGTCGCGTCGTTCGGGGCCGCAGTGAGCATGCTTCTCTTCGGCATCGGCGGCGCGATCTGGGTTCTGCTGCTCGCGCGCGTCATCCAGGGCGCGACGGCCGGAGACCTGCCAGCGCTGTTCGCCTACCTCGCCGACATCACCCCACCCGAGAAGCGCGCGCAGCGATTCGGCCTCCTGGGCGCCCTCTCCGGGATCGGCACCATGGTCGGCCCCGCCCTGGGCGGTCTTCTCGCTGCGGTCGACCTCGCCCTGCCCGTCTTCGTGACCGCCGGGATCTCGTTCCTCATCGCAACCCTCAGCGTCTTCCTCCTGCCCGAGAGCCTCGAACGCAGAAATCGCATCCCCGCGATCGCGGTATCGGACCTCAACCCGTTCGCGGTGTTCCGCCGCGCCTTCGTCCGCCCGGAGCTCCGCGGACTGCTCATCGCGTTCGCGCTCCTCGCCCTCCCCTTCGGCTTCTTCGTCAACAACTTCAGCGTGCTCGCGCTCGACTCGATCGGATGGGGTCCGACGGCCATCGGGCTCTTGATCGCCGTCGTCGGTGTGATCGACATCGTCGTCCAGGGCGTCCTTCTCGGCTTCCTGCTGCCCCGGATGGGTGAACGCGGCGTCATCGTCGCCGGCATCGCCGCCCAGGCAGCCGGGCTCGTCGCCCTCGCCGTCGTCGCCTCGCTCATCGCGCAGCCCTGGCTCTTCGTCCTCGGCGCCCTCGCGCTCGCCGCCGGACAAGGGGCATCGCAGGCCGCGCTCGACGGTGTCATGTCGAACGCGGTCGGTCCGCACGAGCAGGGCTGGCTCGGCGGAGTCACCCAGTCGCTCACCGCGGCGATGGGCACGATCGCCCCGATCCTCGCAGGCGTGCTCTACGCCGTCGTCGCACACGCGGCGCCCTACGCTCTCGGCGCTGTGCTCATGGCCATTGCCGCGGCCACCGTGATGCGCGCGCCCATCGTCGATACGGCGACGAACCGCCCCGCGCCCCTCATCGATGATCCGGCCGGCCTCGGGACCGGGGCGCGCCCCTAGACGTCGAGACGCGGGTGCGGCATCCCGTCGGCGTCGTCCGCGCGTGCGGACGTGCGGCGTCCGTTCGCGAACGTCACGGCGACGAACGCCGCGAGCAGGACGACCACCACGATCCCGGCGAAGGCGAAAACCCGCAATTGCCGCAGATGCCACCCCGTGGCCACCTGAACGAAGACGAGGGTCGCGATCACGGCGATCAACCCGAGACCGACCATGACGCGGATGCGGCGGGCGCGCCGCATCCGCGTCTTCACCGTGCCATGCAGGGACATGCTCTCTCCGCGGGCGGGGTTCTCGGGTGCCCCGCTCCACCGGTCACTATCGGTCGCGTCGCTGCGAATGTGCGGGCCGGCGTTGGAACAGAGCATTACGCCTCTCCCCCGCGCGCGTCCAGCCCTTTTGCTCGGAGATTCCGAACCGACAGTGTGGGACCGTGCGATTGACAGACGAGCTCGGCGCCTGGGCGGCGCGACAGCGGTGGTATGCCGGCAAGAGTCACGAACCGCGATTCCGCATCCTCGACGCGCAACCCGCCCCCGGCGGGGCGACGAGCTACCTCCTCATGGACGACGCCGGCGCACTGCCGACGCTCTACAACGTGCCGCTCGCCCGCGTGTCGGCTCCGGCGGACGGCGACGACGTGGTCGCCCGCGACGGCGACGACTACCTCGTCGACGCTGCGAAGCACACCGGGTTCACCATCGGGACGCTGGCCGAGATGGGCGTGGACGTCTCGCGCGTGACCGGCTCCCGCGTGCTGACGGGCGAGCAGTCGAACACCTCGATCGTCTACGACGTCGACGGCGAGCCGACGATCATCCTCAAGCTCTTCCGGACCCTCCACCACGGCGAGAACCCCGACGTGACCGTGCAGCGCGTGCTGAGCGACGCCGGCTCGCCCTTCGTCCCGCGTTTCTTCGGGAGCCTCGACGCCGAATGGCCCGACATCGGGCGCGACTCGGGTGCAGCCCGCGGCACGCTCGGGTTCGCCCAGGAGTTCCTCCGCGGCGTCCGCGACGGCTGGGCCGTAGCTCTCGAGGCCGCCCGCGAGGATCGCGACTTCACCGACGCGGCCCGTGATCTCGGCACCGCGGTCGCCGGCGTGCATGGCGCGCTGGGCGCAGCCCTCGATTCGACGGAGGCCGCGGCGGAGCAGGTTACGGCGACCGGAGCCGCATGGCGCCGACGGCTGTCGATCGCCGCCAACGAGGTTCCGGCCGTGGCCGATCGCGTGGACGCGATCGGAGCCGTGTACGACGCGGCTCTCGCACGCCCGTGGCCGCGGCTCCAGCGCATCCACGGCGACCTCCACCTCGGGCAGGTGCTGGCAGTTCCGGCCGGGGGCTGGCGCATCGTCGACTTCGAGGGCGAGCCGCTGCGGCCCATGGCCGAGCGCGCCATCCCCGATCTGCCGCCGCGAGATGTCGCCGGAATGCTGCGTTCGTTCGACTACGCCGGCGCGGTCGGCGACGGCCCCGACCCGATCGGATGGGCGTCGGCCTGCCGCGCAGCCTTCATCGAGGCCTACGGCGCCGCACCCGGCGCGATCGACCTCGACCCGGTGCTGCTGCGCGCTCTCGTGCTCGACAAAGCGGTGTACGAGTCCATATACGAGGCGCGGAACCGACCGGACTGGCTGCCCGTGCCGCTGGCCGGGATCGACGCCGCCCTGGCCTGAGCCGGGCTGCGGCGCCGCCCCCGGCGGATGCGCCGATACGTTCGTCGGTCCGACGGTGCCCGTGTCTACCGAACGGCCCGCCGAGGCGACACCAGCACCACCGATCCGACGGATGTATCGCGGACTCAGTCCTCGACGGGCTCGGGAGCGCGGAGCACCAGGAACTTCGCGCCGTAGCCGGGCAGCGAGACGCTGAAGCTCTGCAGGTCGTCGACGCGCCCGATGGTCTCGCCCGACGCGGCGTCGTAGACCTCGCTGCGGGGTACGAGCTGCTCGGAGCGCACGGTGCCCTCCGTCGGCTCGGGCGAGAAGTTCAGCACCGTCACCTGCATCGCGGCGTCCGCGTGGGGATCGCCCTCGTCGAGCCGGTGCACGAGCACGAGCATCCCGGCATGGGCGACCTCGGGGATGTCGACCTGTGACGCGGTCGCGATGCCATGCTCGCGGCGCAGATCGAGGATGCCCGACAGCCGCGACGCGAACGAGTCCGGATCGTCGAGCTGCGCGGGCAGCGCGCCGTAGAGGGCGCGGCCGCGCGGCATCCCCGATGCCGAGCGCGTGGCGGTCGGGTCGGCGTCGAGCAGGTCGTGCGCGCCCCGTTCGATCCAGCGGGTGTCCCCCGCGCCCAGCAGGTCGGCGACCTCGTCGGCGGGCACCGTCAGCATGCCGACGAGATCCCAGCCCGACAGGGCGAAGACCCCGGGCTGCCAGGCGTTGTACGCGCACAGCAGCAGGTGGGCGTCGCGGATGCCGGGAACGTCGGCGTCGGTGATGTCGTCGAGGCGTGCGATGCCGCGGGATGCCGCGATGAGCGACGTCGTCGTGCACGCGATGCCGTTCTGCGTGAACACGCGGTTGTAGTCGGCCGTGCCCGTGAGGTGCTCGGTGAGGTCGGCGCGGATCTCCTCCGCGAGCTCGCCGCCCGTGATGTCGCGTCCGCGGAAGCGGTACTCGTCTTCGCCGTGCCGCGTCGCCCAGTGCACGAGCTCGTAGGTGAGCTCGTCGTGGTTCTGCATGCCGTGCACGAGCTGCACCGGCGCGACGCCGAGCTCGAGCGACGAGGTCAGCGCGAGACGGAGGAACTCCGTCTGACCGGTCGCCAGGGCGTGGTGGTAGCCCGGGCGTCCGATGAAGTCGTACGAGAGATCGGCGCCCACCGCTCCGGTGTCGCGGATGTCCTCGATCGTCAGGTTCAGCTCCTGGAACGTGAAGCCGCCAACCTTGCGGACCATGCCCGCGATGATGTGGTTCGCCGCGTGCGAGAGGGGGTGCCCCTCCGACCATGCGGGAAGGCCCTCTGCGCTCTTCTCGACACCGAGGAAGCCGTTGGCGTCGAGGCGCAGCGCGCTGGTGCCGAGCTCGCCGAGCGAGTGGAGCGCGTCGCCGATGACCAGCCGCATGCCGGCGAAGGTCGGGTCGAGCCAGTTGATCGACGGCTGACCCTGCTTGAAGTAGTGCAGGTAGACCCAGCGCCGGGTCGTGCCGTCGGGGCCGATCACGGGCGCCGTGGCGCTCCAGTTCGTCTCCTTCACCCCCGGGGTGTAGAAGATGACCCGCTGCATCGCTCCGATGATGTAACCGCGTTCGGCGAGCTCATGCTCGTTCGCGGGGTCGAGGTTGACGCTGTCGTATCCCTCGGGGACGTCGGGCAGCAGGTGCCAGTCCTCCGGCGGGATCTCGACCATGTGGTAGATCCCCGGGTAGTCCTTGAAGCCCATCTCGGCGAGGCGGAAGTCCGCACCCTTGCCGGTGTGACCCGGCACGATGTCGTCGATCACGCTACCGCCGTGCGCGTCGGCGACGTCGCAGAGGGTCCGGAACTCCTCCTCGGTGCCGAAGGCCGGGTCGATCGACGTGCTGATGCGGTCGAAGTGACCGTCGACGCTGGGCGTCTCGCGCCAGTCGGTGATGCCGCCCGCGCGCTTGACCGGTCCGGTGTGGATCGCGGTGATGCCGATGCGCTCGAACACCGACCACAGCGCGTCGTCGCCGAGGGCGGCGAGGAACGACTGCCCCGGGCGGGTGATGAGCGAGATCGGATAGGCGGTGAACCACACGTCAGTCGTCGAGATCGCGCGGCGTGCGTCGGGGCGGGCGTATGGATTCCGCCACATGGCGGGCTGCCCCGACAGCTGACGCGCGAGCACGTCGGCATCCTTGAGCATCGACTGCCGCACGAGCCACTCGACGTACGAGGGGTTGCTGCCGTTCGCCGTCCGCGGGTCGGTCATGTTGCGGCGGACGCTGCCGCCGCGGAACTGGTCGCGCGGACGCAGTCGCCGCGGGCGGGCCGGATAGCGCTGCTCGTCGTAACTGATCTCGGGCACCTCGAGATCGGTGTCTTCGCCGTCGGTGCCTGCCGCACCCGGAAGGGTGATCGGAGCGGTGTAGAGGTCCTCCGGCTGTTCGTCGTCGCGCGCCATGCCTCAACGCTAGGGGCGGCGCGGATCCGGCGGAAAGGGCTGGTGCCCGAGCGGGCGAAGCATTATGGGGTCCGCGCCCGACCGCGCCGCATCCGGAACACGGCCGCGGCCGACGTGAGCACGCCGGCAGCACCCGTGGCGATCCACAGCGCGCTCGACGCGAGAAGCGACGAGGCGAGGCCTCCCGCCACCGCCCCCGCGGCGACGGCCGCCCACATGAGCAGGTGACGGGACCAGCCCCAGCGGTCCCCGCCGCGCAGCGCCCGCACGACGCCCTGGCCGACCTTGACCAGCGCTCCAGTCATGTAGGTCACCCCGAACGCGACATCCTGCCGTTGCGCCAGCACGGTGTTGGCGGCCCCCATCCCGAACGCCAGCAGCGACCCGGCGACGGCGGGCGCGGTCGTGGGAGCCAGCGCGGCCGCGAGCGCCGCGGAGGCGGTGATGACGCCGAGGATGTGCACGGTGCGGTCGGATGCCGGCGAGGTGAGCGCGGTGCCCGCCATGACGCCCATGACGAACGCGGTGATGAGCGCAGCCGCGAGGCCCGCGGCCGACCAGTCGACGTGCGCGAGGTCGACCGCCAGGCGGGTCGTGTTGCCGGTCATGAACGAGACGAAGTAGCCGCCGAGCAGAATGAAGCCGCAGCCGTCGAGGTACCCCGCGAGCGAGGCGAGAGCGACCGCGACGGCGAGACGACGCGCGCTGAGCTGACGGACCATGCCATCAGTCTCCTCCCCGCCCACCGCAGCCCGCACGACGCGAGCGATGGAAGAGGAGGAGAATCGGCGCTGATGACTGCATCCGATCCACCCACTGACGGCCTCGCCGGCCTGGACTTCGGCGCACGGCCCCACCAGCGCCTCACTCGGGCGGACGTCGATGCCGCGGTTCTGCGCTCGGCGGGCCTGGGCGACCCGGTCGACCGGCTCTGGCACGAGGGTGCCGCGGCCAGCAACGCCGCACGGCGCAGCGTCACAGCACATCTTCGTGAGCGCTTCGGCGCACGTGACCCGCACAGCGGAGTGATCCTGCGCGTCGTGTTCGTCTTGCTGCTGCTCTCGGTGCTGCCGATCGGCATGCTCAACGGCATCCGCCTCGGAATCGAGAACACGGTGGTTCCCGGCGGGATCGTCAGCGTCGTCGTGGGGATCGGGGCTCTGGCGGCCGTGGCGGCTGCCGGTGGCCGACCGCTCGGGCGACCGGTCGCTCTGCAGAGCACGTTGCTCGCAGTCCTCGTGATCGCCGCCGCGGCCGTGGCCTGGGTGGTAACCGACGGGGGCGTCCGGATGCTCTATCTTCTGGGCGCTGTGCTCGCAGCGATCGCAGCGATCGTCGTCCGGCTCATGAGGGCACGCGGTGGCTCGATGACCACAGACATCGACAACGGGGTCGAGTTGGCGCACTTGGACGTGGCAGCCGAGATCGCCGTCGAGCGCGATCGGATGACGGCCGAGCTGATGCGCGATCTCGACGGGCGCACAGATGTGGCCGAGTTGGTCAGGCGGCGCAGCGCCGCGATCGACGAACTCCGCTCACGCGGCGGAGCGATGGAGGCTGACGAGCCGGACACTCCTCCCGGCGGGTTCATCATCCACGAGCAGACGATGCTGTGGCTTCCGGTGAGCCAGCGCCGATGAGCGTCAGCGAAAGGCGCGGATCATCCACCGCATCCCTCCTCGCGAAGCCAGGCGCGCGCCTCGTCCTCTGACGCGGATGCCGTCGCCGGCTGGTCCGGGTCGATGCTCCGCTCGTCGTGGTTGCGACCGGACCGGTCGACGTAAGCACTCTCCGTGAGCACGAGCGTGGCCCCGTCGTAGAGCGTCGTGCTCGCATTCGCCGACGTGTAGCCCGCGCTGGGCGTGCCGAACGTGCGGACACCGTCGACTCCGCGGAAGGATGCGAGCACGGCCTCGCCGCTCGATGCCGTTCTGTCGTCCTGCAGCACCGCGACGGGCACTCCGGTCGCCTTCGCTCGATCGCCGACGTCCACGAAGACGTTCTCGCCCAGCGCCACCCCGTTCGGCCGCATCGTCACGACGGCGTCACTGCCGTGCCGGTCGCGGAACGACAGCGCCGGCCCGTCAGGAAGCAGCGCCGTCACCCCCGAGAGCATCGGATACATGTTGCCGCCGACGTTGCCGCGAAGGTCCACGATCCAACCGCACGTGCCCGCCGCAGCCCGGTCGATCCCGTCTGCGACGGTGATCGCGTACGCGTCCTGGTCGTCCGCATCCGTGGAGAGCATCTCCGGCAGCACGACCGTGGTGATGCCACCCTCGGAACTCACCGTCGGCACCGGCACGGACGCGGTCGCCTCGGCGGAGCGCTCCTCGCCCGGGGGGATGAAGCGCGAGTGCGGCCCGCCGGCGACCGCGACCGCCTCCCCGAGAGCGGGATACAGCTCGGCGTACGTTGAAGCATGCGCCGCGGTCTCGAGGAGCGCGGCGCGGACCGGCGGCCACTCGGCGCTGTCGGTGTGATACCCACGGTCGAGGCGCTCGACGGCGATCTCCGCGTACTTCTGCACCGACGGAGGAACCAGGTAGACGCCGAACCGGGGGCCGTAGACGTCGAGTGCGAAGACGCCGACGACTGTCACCGCCGCGAGCGCACCCACCGCGACGGTCGCGCCGACCAGACGCCGCCGACGACGGCGGCGCTTCCGCTCGGGACCTGCAGCTGTCATGTTTCTCGACCGTGGCACTCACCGATCGTCTCGATCTCGCGGCTTCAGCACATCGCCACTGCGATGTAGCCGCGCCAGCGGATGTCATACCCGAGGAGGAGATCCGCGATCAGTCGGTGACGGCGAGCACCACCTGAGCGAAGGCGTACGCAGCACCGCCGAGGGTCGCCCAGACAGCCAGCGAGAGTGCGATCGCGATCGCGATGCCTCGCACGACATCCGCCCCGTCGCGTGCTCGGTCCCCGTCGATCTCGCCGGGGGCCTCATCATCGAGAGTGGTCAGCTGTGTCATGGTCGCGCCTGTTCTTCGGGAGCATCCCGACGAACAGCACACGCGTGCCGTCGCCGGTCGGTCGTTGAAGGGACACGCGATTCGGCGAATCGTGACGCGAACAGGCAGCGACGCGTCAGCTCGCGATGAACTCGGCGCTGAGCGTGCAGGTCCCGCACGTCTGCAGGTGCTCGTCGACGCGTCTGCGATCGCGGGCGGAGAGACCATCGCGCGTGTAGGCGCCGAACTCCGCGACGATCGGCCGGCATCCCTCCGAGCGGGACCGCGTGAGCTGAGCACTCACCCAGGCGTCGCGGAAGCCGCGCTTGGCACGCAGCACGAGCGCCGATGCCCCGTTCGGTGAGACCCCGAGCAGGTCGCTGAGCTCTCGCGGCGGCATGCCGTCGACCTCGCTGTACCAGAGAGCCTTCCGCCATCGGCTGGGCAGCGACCAGAATGCTGCGGCGGCTGCTTGGCGGTCCTGTGATCTCATCGCCGCCTGCTCACCGCTCAGAGCGCGCTCGTCCACGACGCGTTCGAGGTCGTCGTCAGTCGACTCACGGCGGGAACGGTAATGATCGCGGGCGACGTTGCGCACGGCGGCGAAGAGGTAGGACCGGAAGGCGCCGGTCGGTCCTTTACCCTCCCGAAGAGCTCGGAGCACCTTCTCGAACGTCTCGGCGACGATGTCGTCGGGATCGAGCCCTCGGAACCCCCGCGCCGCCGACATCGCAGATTCTGCGTGGTGACGCCAGAGCTCGCCGAACGCATTCATATCGCCGGCGCGGACGCGTTCCACAAGGGAATCGTCGCGCGACCGGGTCGCGTCGTACCGCGCGCCCATCGTTTTCTCCCCGCGCCGCCTACATGCTCCAGCCGGAGCCTAGGAAGCCCATCACCGTCCTCACGACTCGCTTCACGAAACGTGACGCGGCTTCGCCGAATCTGCGCGATCCGCGACATCGAGGGCGCGTCTCGACCGGGGACCAGCCCGTCAGCCCGACCGCTCGGCGGCTCTCCGGGTAGCTCGGTGAAGCGACTGCCTGGTTCCGAACCCGGTCGCTCGCGCGACCACATCCAAAGTCATCGTGGGATTGTGGCGCCGGAGCTCGGACGCCGCTTTCAAGCGGATCTCGAGCAAGGATTCCGAGAACGTGCGGCCCTGCGCGCTCAGCGCGCTCTGCACCGTGCGGGTCGACACGCCCAGCCGGCCCGCCACGGCAGACAGCGAGAGAGCCGGCGAGGCGTACTCGCGGACCAGGATCTCCATGATGGCGTTGGGCAAAGACGGCTCCGGCGTGTTCTTCCCGACCAGTGCGGCCACGATCGAGCAGGCGATTTCGCTCGCCGCGTCGGCCAACGGCGAGACGCCCACCTCGGCGACCTCGGACTCGATCGCGCAGAGTGCCTTGACGAACGTCGCCATCGGCCGGATAGTGGCCTCGCTCGTCGCGCCGCGGCTGATGCGATCGAAGCCCATCCGCCGCCTGGCCGCGAATTCGCCCGCATCCAGGGTGATGAAAACGAGCTCGGTCGGCTCCGTCGCCTCGATCGTGACCGGCGCCGTTCCCGGCGGGATCAGGAATGACGAGCCCCGCCGGACGACGACGGGGGCTTCCGAGATGAAGCGCATCGCCCGGTTCTCCGCGACGATGGCAGCGACGCGGTCTCGAGAGTGTTCGTCCCGCGGCCAGACGACCGTCGCCGCCGGCATCCGAGCATGGACGAACAGATATCCGCCGATGCGAGCGACGTTGGCCCGCAGCAGCGCGTCTTCGTCGCGCACCGCAACGAAGCCGATGTTGGCCGACGACATGTACGACGTCAGCGGCATCAGGCTCAGGAGCCTCTCTCGCCCATCGGCGCGGAACTTGTTCAGCTCGAACTCGTCATGAGCAGCGAGCGGACGACGACGTCGCATCCACGCCCCCTTCTTGGAGACCGACGGCAATGGTTACAGTCCATTCTGTAATACCCACCTCGACATGCACCGAGGAGGCCGCACGCTGAATTCCCCCGCTGTTCTTCGGAGCCGGCCGCCGAACGGATGGAATCTCCCTGAGCAGTCCGTCACCTCGCACGAGCGCGCTGACGGGCGCGAGGGGTGGAGCGGCAGGTCCTGGCTGCGAGACCCCCCGACCGGTAGAACAGAGGCCGCACCGCGTGACCGGGAAGGCGAACGACACATGATCGATCGAGACACGCTCGCCGCATTCCTGAGGATGCGGCGCGAGGCGCTGCAGCCCTCGGATGTCGGGCTGCCGCGCGCCGAGCGCCGCCGGACTCCGGGGCTGCGCCGCGAGGAGGTCGCCGCCCTCTGCAATATGTCGACGGACTACTACGCCCGTCTCGAGCGCGGCAACGGGCCCCGCCCGTCGGAGCAGATGCTCGCCGCGATCGCACAGGGGCTGCATCTGACGCTCGGCGAGCGCGACCACCTCTTCCGACTTGCCGGACACGCGCCGCCCCCTCGCGGGCCCGCGAGCGATCACGTCAGCCCGGGTCTGCTGCGCATCCTCGACCGGCTGCACGACACTCCGGCGGAGATCGTGACAGAGCTCGGCGAGACCCTGCGCCAGACGCCGCTGAGCATCGCTCTCGTCGGCGATGCGACCCGGCACACGGGAGATGCCCGCAGCCTCGGCTACCGCTGGTTCACCGACCCGTCGGCGCGAGAGTCGTACGACGCGGCGGAGCACCAGGTCCTCTCCCGGGTGTACGCGGGAGGTCTGCGCGAGATCGTGGCACTGCGCGGCCCGTCGTCGCGCGCGGCCGCGCTGGCGGCGTCGCTCAGAGAACGCAGCGCGGAGTTCCGCTCTCTCTGGGATGCCCAGCAGGTCGGCATCGCTCCGCCCGAGGTCAAGCGGTTCCGGCATCCGGAGGTCGGCGCGCTCGAGCTGCAGTGTCAGACCCTCCTCGACCCCGATCAGTCGCACCGCCTGCTCGTCTACACCGCGGCGCCCGGGAGCGAGAGCCACGACAAGCTGCAGCTACTGGCCGTCATCGGCGCCGGCGCAGGGGTGACCTGACGATCAGTGGATGAGCCGGCTCTGGATGCCGCCGCGCGCCGCGATCAGCATGGGACGAGCGGACCGCCCGGTCCGCGCGAACGACGGAGGAACCATGACCCGCGGCACCGCTCCCCTCTCCGACCTGCATGGACGGTTCGCCGTCGTCACCGGCGCGACCGACGGCATCGGCCGGGTGATCGCGACACGGCTGGCGGCCGCCGGAGCGACCGTCGTCCTGCCGGCACGGTCCCCCGCCAAAGCCGAGGCAGCCCTCGACGGCATCCGCCGTGCCGTGCCGGGCGCCGAGGTCACGACGCGTCCGCTCGATCTCGCCTCGCTCGACTCGGTCGCCGCGTTCACGCGCGACCTCGTGGCGGCGGGCCGACCCGTCGATCTGCTCGTCAACAACGCCGGTGTGATGCACCCCGGCTCACGGCGACCCACCGCGGAAGGCTTCGAGCTGCAATGGGGCGTGAACCACCTCGGCCACGTGGCGCTCACCCTCGGACTGCTGCCATTGCTGCGCGCCGGCGGAGCGCGCGTGACGCACCAGACGAGCGTGGCGGCCCGCTCGGGCGGGCTGAACTGGGACGACCTCGACTGGCGGCGCGGCTACGACGACATGGCCGCGTACCGGCAGTCGAAGATCGCCGTCGCCCTCTTCGCCCGCGAGCTCGACGCGCGCAGCCGCGCCGGCGGATGGGGCGTGTCGAGCAACATCGCACACCCCGGCGTCAGCCCGACGAATCTGCTCGCGGCGCAGCCCGGGATGGGCCGGGCGAAGGCGTTTCCGGGCCGGGCGCTGATCGTCGCGCTCTCGCGCGTGGGGCTCGCCGGCACCGTGCCGGGCGCGGCGGAGCCCGCGCTGGTCGCGGCAGCCGGCCCCGATTCCCGCGGCGACGAGTTCTACGGCCCACGTCGCGTCATCGCGGGCGCACCGCGTCGCCAGGAGTTCTGGGCGCCGTTCCGCGACCTCACCGACGGACCGCGTCTTTGGGATGCCTCGCTCGAGATGATCGGCGAGCGGTTCGCGATCTGAGCGGGACGGGCGCGGGGTGGCCATGGGCGACGGGCGGTCTCGGCTACTCCGCCGGCGGTTCCCCTTCACCGCACGCAGAGACGCCCAGCAGGGAGACGACCGTACGGCCGTCCAGATCGATCACCTGGACATCGAGGATCATGCCGCTGGAGTGCTTCAATGCGATGGCAGGCACCGATACCTCGACCGTCTCGAACTCGCGGAACCCGTCACCCAGACGATCCGGGAGCGCTTCGATGAAGGCCGATCCGTTGAACCCCGCTTCGGGGGCAACGGTCCAGCGCGTCGAGTAGTAGAAGGAGTTTTCGGCGCACTCCAGGTAGGGCGAGTTGGACGGCAGGACCTCCGGGACCCCGCCGGGAACCTCATCCGCGACGCGCTGCATCATCGCGTCCGTATCAGCACGCACCTCATCGATCGTCGGCCGACCTGCCACGACACAACCAGTGATCGACGTCGCTGCCAACGCGAGTATCACCGAAAGCGCGACGCCTTTCGCGCGCCTCGAGGGCGGCATCTCGGAAGCGGCGTCTGCGCCGTACGGTGGTCTTTCCACGGTGGGGATCATCTCGCCGGAGGCAGTCCTACCCCGCAGGGAGTCAGACCGAGCAGGTCGACCACAATGCCTCCGTCGATTTCGAGAACTATCACGTCGAGCAGGGCACCGCTGACGTGATCCAGAGCGACGGCGGGCGACGTGATGTCCACCGTCTCAGCGACCACGAAGTCCTCGCCTAAGCGACGGGGAAGAGCCTCCACGAACGCCTCCCCGTCAAACCCGGGGCCCGGCGTGACCCCCCAATGAAGAGTGGCCCAGTACGTGTCGTCGCCACACGCAACGAAAGACGGGTCAGGCGCGGCGACCTCCACAACCCCACCGGGAACCTCGTCCGCAATTTGCTGCAGGACAGCCTCGGTCTCAGCCTGCACCTCTTCGAGCGTCGGTCGCTCCGCCACTGCACACCCCGACAGGGCCACGGCTGCCAGCGCGCCGACGAGGGCGGCCGACGAGGTGCGCGTGGCTGTCATCAGATCTCCGTTCGCAGGTGACACCCCATCACACTCCCTCAGGATCGCCATCACCGCGTGGAGCGAGACCGAGAAGATCCACGACAATGTCTCCTTCAACTCCCAGTACCTTGACGTCGAAGACAGCCCCGCTGGCGTGATCAAAGGCCACGGCTGGGGACCTGATGTCCACCGTCTCGGCGATCACGAAATCAGAGCCAAGGCGGCCGGGGAGCGCATCGATGAATGCTTCGCCGTCGAAACCAGGCTGTGGAGCGACCGCCCAACGGTTGATGGAGTAATACCCACCGCCATCGCAAGCCAGGTAAGCCGAGTCGGGAGTTCGCACCTCGACGACACCTCCGGGGATCTCGTCCGCGATTCGTTGCATCGCTGCCTCGGTCTCAGCCCGTGCTTGTTCGAGCGTCGGTCGCCCTGCCATCGCGCACCCCGCCATCGTCATGCCTGCCAGCGTCAGAACTGCAGTGACCGACACTGCGCGGGGCCGCTTGATTGATTCGCTGCTCATTCGGTCGGCGGCTCGCCATCGCCGCATGGCGCGAGTCCAAGAAGATCGACAACAACAACACCGCCGACCGACTCAAGGACCACGACGTCGAGGGCCGCGCCGCTGACGTGGTTGAGGGCCACGGCCGGGGACTTGATGTCCACCGCCTCGGCAACAACGAAGCCATCACCCAATCGCTCGGGCAACGCGTCGACGAACGCTTCACCGCCGAATCCGGGCCCTGGCGTGACAACCCAATGGTTGATCGAGTAATACCCGCCTCCGTCACAGGCCAAGTAGGCCGAATCAGGGGTACGTACCTCGACAACACCATCGGGAACCTCGTCCGCGATCTGCTGCAAGACGGCCTGAGTCTCAGCCTTCGCCCGCTCGAGCGTCGGTCGCTCAGCCACTGCGCACCCCACCGTCGCGAAACCCACAAAAGCAAGAACAGCGACGATCGACATGCCCCGCGCGTGCCTCGTTTGTTCGCCACCTCCGCGAGAGTGCATTCGGCTCGCCGCGACGATCGTGGTTGCCGACGAGCGACGCGTGTCGAAATGCACGGAAACGTCGGTCATGCCGCCCTCCTCAAGGCATCACCAGCCTATGAGCGCAGTCGACGAAGCGAATCGCACGAACGGATGAGGATTCTTCAACCACGGCGCGCCAGCGCGAAAGAAAAAGCCCCGGTCGCAGCTGGCGCTGCGCCGGGGCGGGTCGTCGACATCAGGTCGGGCGATCCGAGCGCGGCCGCGACGGGCTCATCCGCCCGGCGATCAGTACTGCGATACCGATGAGAGCGACGACGCACGCCACTCCCATCACGACTGCATCGTGGGGCAGCATCGAGCAACCGATCGACGTGTCCTCGTAATCGCACGTCCGCCAGGGCTGTGCGAAGAAGAGAACTGTGACCAGACCGCCGGTGATCGCAAGCAGGCTCCCGAGCGCCATCAACCGACGCCGGCGCCGCCCATGAGCACCGCCGTTCTCCGCACTCTCGACGAGGGAGCGACGGCTCACGGGCTTGTTTGGCATGGGACTTTCCTACCGCACCGGGCAGCCCCTCGCGGCTCTACCCGAAGAAAGATGCCGTCGGTCGCAGCTGGTGCTGCGCCGGGGGGCGATTCGAGGGGGTCAGCCTCCCGCAGGCGGCTCGTCGCGGGTTCGGCTTCGGTGCAGCGAGAAAAGATCACGAAGAGAACCGCGCCTTCCCCGGCGCCGCCAGCCCACCCTGACTGCGCCCGGTACATGCAGAAAACCCCCGGATAACCGGGGGTTTTCGCTGGCGGTGACGGTGGGATTTGAACCCATTTCGCGGGCCTTGCAAGGACGCTACCGCCGCCACTTGTGCTCGTTTACGTGCACATCTGCGGGGGCAAGCTCACACCTGCGCACGGGTACCCACACCCAGAAGTGCACCAAAATGCACCACGCGTGCTTCGGTCGATGCGTCAGGCAGCTCGCGCTAGCTGCTCGGCACGCCGGTGAGTTAGTGCGGCGGTGACGTTGTCGAGGTCATCGGGGAAGAGGGCTGCGTAGGTGTCCAGCGTGACCTTCGCGGACTTGTGCCCGAGCATGCGCTGCACGACCTTGACGTTGGCCCCCGCGCTGATAGCGAGAGAGGCTGCGGTGTGACGCAGATCGTGTGGGGTTACACGGCGGAAGGTGGGATCGGCGTCCATGCAACGACGCACCGCACCGGCGAACCACCCGCTGTAGGTGTTCCCGGGCCGAAGGTATGACCCGCTTGTCCCCTCCCAGAGCCGACTGTCAGGGGTTTTGCCTTGGCAAGCGCGCTCGATGGCGCCGTCCAGAAACTCTGGGTACGCTACCAAGCGCCTCTCGTGTGACTTCACCGAGCCCAGGTGGTGCGTGCCGTTAACGTCTGCCACAGCTTCCCGTATGTGAGCTCGGCGACGCTGACGATCAACGTTCCGCACCCGGAGCGCGGTCGCCTCGCCCCACCTGAGCCCCGTGTAAGCGAGGAAACGAATCAGGTCAGGGTATCGAGATGCGAGGGCAAGCTCTTCGACCTGTGCATGGTCGAGAAACACCTCGTCCGGGATGGGCTTCCTCTTGATTGTGAGCCCGCGAGCCGGATTCTTGAGCACCCTGTTGTCCTCGATGGCGTCGTCGAAGATGCCGGCGAGCAGGTCGCGGGCTCGCGCGACGGTGGTGTGGGAACGCGTGCGGCCGAGATCGGTTAGCCATGCCTCGACCTCGCGTCGGGTGACCGCGCCAACGGCATAGTGACCCCAACGTGGGAGAACGTGCACCCGCCATGCACTGTCAACGGAGTGATGCGAACTGACCGTCACCTTGGCCTTGTGTCGCACGAGCCACTCGGCGCCGATCTCAGCGACGGTCACCTTGGCGTCGGCGCGGTCGATGTACCCGCCCCGGAGTTTGGCGACTTCGACGGACGCGAGGTGTGCTTCAGCATCCCGCTTCAGCTTGAAACCGCGATCATGACCTCGAGAGCCATCGGGCTTGCGGTACCAGACCTCGTAGAGCCGACCCTTGTTCTTCGTGGCGTACGCCTTGATCGTCCCCACGTCAGCAGGCTTCTTCCGCCGTGCTCGCGTGCTCTTGCGCGAGAAGCCAGGCATCCACTACCTCGGGCCGGTAGCGAACCGAACGTCCGACCCGGATGTATCTGGGACCACGGCCCGTGATACGCCACTCGCTGAGGTTGCGCTCGGTGGTCCCAAGTCGATCGGCAAGCGTGTCCGGCCGAATCAGAGCGTCGAGCAGTTCAGAGCTGGCGACAGCCTCGGCCAAACTGCGCACGGGCGTAGTGGTGGATGTAGACAAAGGGACATCTCCTCATGGTGTGAGGAGTGCTTCCGACGGGTCCCTTGCCCATCGTTGTGCCCCGTTACGACTGTTTGGTCGTGGCGCGGGAGTGTCTCCGCGCCGAGCTAGCCGTCATCGCGACAACACTCAGTTTTCGATTACACCCACATGCTCCCAGGTACCACCGACATCTCACACTCAGGCGTCTCAGCACGGAGGTCGATGCCACGACGGCACGCGCTTGCCGAACCGCTGACCGCACCAGATTCGATTTGAGGAGGGGCCGGATCATTCCGAGACGACCGCACCGGGTGTCCCCGACGTGAAGCGGGCGCAGGCTATGCGGCAGACAACGCAGAAACCCACGCCGAAGCGTGGGTTTCTCGAATTGGCGCTCGGGGCACTGTTCCAGCCCTAGCTACCGGGCAACACCTTACGCGATGCTCGACTATTGGGGCGTGCTGACACGTGTCTCCAACTCGCCTCCGACCTTCTGCCAGAGGAGTGGAGAAGGAGGCGACCTACACGTGAGTCCTCGCCCGGAGCGCGACGACGGCGCCCTTAGCGCTGACTTTTCGAGCGCGTTGAGGTTCCTGGCGACTGCGGGACCGAGGACTCCATGCGAGCTTCTCGGCTGCGCCCCGACCGACGAGGGCCATACCTGCCCACGAATGCCGCCACCGTCTTGCTAGACGGACGCGCGGAGCGCGGTAGGCTTGCCGACGCAGACCCCCCCCACACACGTGGATCAGGGGGTCTCGCTGTTTCTCGTAGGCGGCGCTCACAGATGTCGTGACCGTCTGCGGCGCGCACGCCGTACTCTGTCGCACTCGCGCGGTGCTCAACGCGGGTTGTTGGGGGCCTCAGAGCCACGGCGGGCCGGATTCGCGGCCTGCCCTTTCCCGGTGAGCCCTTGATTGACGCGTCGACGTTGCCCGCTTAGCTCGGCCCGGACGGATGCGCGGACCTACTGTTTCTTGAGCTCGACGGTCCTCGTCACGCCCATCGCGGTCACGTCGTAGCTGAGAATGCCGTCGACGTACTTGAAGGTCTTCGTTTCGTCCGAAGACGCCAGCAGCGCGCTGTCGGTCTTGGAGTGGTCATTGACCGAGTCCCAGCTGAACGAGGTCGCAGCGTCCGCCGGCGCCTCGTAGGTGCCGACCCAGTAGACAGCGCGCGACTGATCCTCGTCGTTGACCCAGTCGATCGAAATCACGCCATCGGCGACGGTCGCCGCCTGGTAGGACTGCCCGTCGCCGGAGTTCGACTGCATCCACTCCCCCGTCAGGTCGACCGGTTCGGGCGCTTCCTCCTGCGCCGGCTCGGTCGCCGCGGGCTCGCTCTGCGCGGAGCTGTCAGCGTCGGCGGAGGCGGGGTCAGCGGGAGCCGAGCAGCCGGCAAGTAGGAAGAGGGACAGGACTGCAGCCGCGCTTGTGGCGGGAATCGTGCGGAGGTTCACGAGTGAAGCATAGGGACACGGCGAGACTGCGAGCGGCCGTTTGGGCGCGCAGCACTCGAGTTCAGTGTTGCTCGAGAGAGGCGGCAAGAGTCGCGGAAATGATATCGGTAATGATTCGTGCAATAGATCCGTGATCGATTACCCGCTCAGCTACGAGACGGATGCCTTGGCAACGGACGCCTAGCGTTGAGCTGCGACCTGACAGGAGGTGCTCCTCCGCAACCGTGCGACCGCACTCAGGGACAGCTATAACACGCGGAGCATGATGGCCTCGGTAGCGAGCTGACCGATCGCGTTGACGAGTTCCGCGCACCCGTACGTGTCGCTTCCGAGGCCGCAGGTGAGCGCCACGTGAAGAACGCCCGCGCCGGCCTGCGCGACGCCCCCGAGGGCCCGTGTGCCGAGTTGTGGGCACGTGCGCTACTTGCGTAACGTGCCCAGCATGTCGTCGCGCGCCAAGCCCCTTACCGCCCTCGCGCTCACCCTGCTCGCGCTCACGGCTTGCGCGCCGACAGTCGCCCCGGACACCGTGAGCACGCCGGCCTCCCCCGTCGCGACGCGCTCGGCGACGCCCGATGCCGCCGCCGACAACGAGCGCCGTACCGCTCGGGAGGCCGACATCGAGCGCCGAGATGCCCGGCTCGCCGAGGCGGTCGCGAGCTGGCCGGATGCCCCGCCCGCCGGGTATGCATGGCCGTCATCCGTGGCCGAAATGCCCGCATCCACAGGCGTCCAGCAATCCGAGCTGCAGCAGCCGACCAACATCTACCGGTGCATGTGGATCGATGCCGCGTGGAACGCCTACTTCGAGGACGACGACGCCGAAGCGTCGATCGCCTACGCCACCCGCGCCGACGAGCTGTGGGACGGCTCCGTGTCCTCGGTCGCTGTCACTGCTCCTGACGGCACGGTCTGGGCGCAGAACCTCGCGGCCGCCAACGGCATCTGCCACAGCGCGGTCGGCGACCTCAAGGGCTGATCCGCGTCGACCGCGGCTGACTAGCGCGGTCGCACCCGAGCACGAAGCGGCCCCGACCGACGCAGCATGTGAGCTGACGTCGGCCGGGGCCGTTTCCATTGCGTCAGGCGGAGGTGGGTGCTCCTCGCCGGCGGCGGATGATCGTGGTGACCACCGCGGCGGCGACCATCAGCATGCCCGCGCTCAGCCGCAGTGTCTTGCGGGTGTCGCTGGCGGCGATGACCTCACCTGCGACGACACCCATGGGCGGGGCCGCCGGGTACCGCGCGTTCCTCGGGTCCTCGTCCTCGACGGGAAGCCCGAGTAGGCGCCCGCCGCGGCGACCCAGGACAGGTCGCTGTGCAGCGCGCCCCGCTCGATCGCCATGAGCGCCCCCATCAGCAGCACGCGCTCACCCACGGCGAGCTCCCGCAGCTCGCTGACCTCGCAGTCGGGTACTTCAAGCCGCCGTACTCGACCTGGGTGCCCGCGCGCCCGAGGGTGCCGGTGTCCTAGGCCGTCTCGCCGGCGCCATCGGCGCCGGCGTCAGCGGCCGACGCGGCGACGTCGGCGGCAGCTTCGCCGGTCTCGACCGGCTTCAGCCGCCGAAGGGCCCGAGACGCGCCAGCGGTGAGGGTGAGGAAGACCAGGAGACCGAGCGAAGCGACAGTCTCAGGGGCTTCCGAAGAGGTGTCGGCTGTGCCGACCGCAGGGCAAGTTTCGACCGAGCGCAGCGAAGGGTGAAACGCAGCCCGGCGTCACCTCCCCTTATGCTCTTTTCTCTCTCTCCCTCGCATCCGAAGCTTCAGCGCCGGATCGAGGTCATTTCTGCTGTTGCATCAGCGGTTTCTGTAGTCGACTGACCATCAGTCGACTGGACGATTCGGAGCATCGCGGAGGATTGTCCAGTCGACTGCGGCATCAGAAACCGTTGGAAAGACGGGGTTTAGCAGTCGACTGACTTTTGGCGCCCTCGGCGTCTAGTCGACTGCGTCGAGCGGAGCGAGGTTGAGGGCGGTATCGCCCTCAGTTGACTGCCCCGTCGCGGCCGCGGGGACGCGGTCGCTTTCGCCTCGCATCAGCGCAGGCCGGAGCATCGCTCAGGCCTCTTCGGTCAGCGCCCTGGCGCCCTCTGATGGACGCGGCAGCTCGAAGAGATGACGTGGCCAGCAGGTCTCGCGACAGCCGCTGCAGGCGGCGCTGGGGGTCTTCTTTCGCCTCATCGGACGCGACTGTGGAGCGGCCAGGACATCACCGCGCAGGTCACTGAGACTGGTCACCACAGTGGCCACGGAGACGGTCACCGAGCACCGCTGCGACAGCGGGCGCGCGCTGCGCCTGGGTGCCCCGATGCGCCGAGTATCGGCTGCCAGGACCCACGTCCGTCCCGGAGGCGTTGTCACTTCGCAGTCCCTTACAGCCCGCCCAGTCACCGTCACGACCCTTCGCCCGATCGACTTCTCAACTGCCCTCGTCTTTGGCCCCCTTGACGCCCAGTTGAGAAGTCAGGGCTGGCGCTCTCTCGCCATCGGAGATCGGGATTCATCGCCGAGCCCCGCTCGGTGATGAGACTGCGCGACCATGCCTCCGGGGCGGAGCACCGGGGACGGCTTTGACCCCATCTGGCTCCGCCGGCGTGCACTCGCACACCTCGGCAGCATGGCTGCCGGAAGCCCCCACCTCGCACTCTCCACCGGACGCGAGACCGAGCTTCCCGCCGTCCCCGAGGAGGTCATCTCAGAGGGGGAGGGAGGCGGCCCGTCAGCCCTGGCGAGACTGTCGTCATTGAGGCCCCGGATTGCCCTCAGCCCTTGGCCGCGAGTGGAGAGGTGGCGACGCGACCGCGGACACTCCGAAGGCGGAGCGAGCGCAGCGAACGAAGCCGGAGGGTGGCAGCGGGTGCGGCGACGCAGCTCCAATCGCTAGGGGCCTCGTAGGTCGCCCCCATCGCTTCACGCCCCCGACCCTTCATCCCGTCTCCCAGAGCTCGAGCACCCGATTCCGGACCCGAAACCGTGACCATCTCCCGGCCACAAACCGCCCACGCAGCGTCCACTCGTGACCACGGCGTGACCGGGCAGTGGGCGCCGAGGGGCCGGCGATCAACGTCAGCGCGTGAGATTCAGCCCTCGGGAGGGCGTATCGAGGCGGGGACCGCCGCGTGACCAGACGTCGGACACGGCGTGGTCACGGCGCGCCCACCACCCGGTCACAACACTCTCGTCGCGTGATGGGGGGGCCTGGGTGGGCCCGGCGCTGACCATTGCTGGGACAGCGCGTGGTCAGGTGTCGGACCGCGGCTCACGGTTCAGGGCTGACTTCAACGCCGAGACTGCGTACCTCGACGGCGATTGTGGCGCTGGATGAGCATGGTGCCCGCGGCCGCGATCAGCACCACGAGCACGGAAGTAGCCGGTACCGCCCAGGGGTAAGAATCTCGGACATGCTCTCCGAAGAGGGCGATTGCCAGAACGAGGACGAGCAGGGTCGAAGCGAGGATGATCCACAGCTTCACGGTCAGCACCTCCTGATCCGGGGCTCGGTGGTCCACGGTAACTCGCACGCCCAGCGCGAAAGAAGAAACCCCCGCCACCCGAAGGTGACGAGGGTTCTTCCATGGGGATCCTCAGTAGCCGCGATCGGCGGCGTCCATGAGTGTCCGGGCGAGGAGCCAGGGGTCGGTTGCGTACAGCCCGGAGTTGGGCAAGCCGTCGAGCTCGACGACGACGGGGCGCTGCCGGTTCGCGTCCAGGGCGACGTCGATCATCACGGTGCCGCCGTGCTCTTCTGCTGCTCGCCGGCCGAGCTCGAGCAGCCGGCCCACGACCTCGGGCTCGTCGATGACCTGCGAGGCGGTGCCGCCGAGGTGCCCGCGGTCACGGCGGACTCGGGTGTCGAACGGCTGCTCGGGGATCGCGTCGAGGGGCGTGAACTCCTCAACGCATCCGGCGGCGGTGACGACCTGGCCGTCGGCGACCTCGATCCCCCTCGCGCTCGAGCGCACCGCGATCGCCCCAAGCCGTCTCGGCGCGACGCATCCGACACCGATTGACGCGCCGGCGCGATGAGGGCTACCCGGATCCTCGCGATAGCGAGAATTGGCAAGGGTGATTGTGTTCGTTTACGTGCAGAAATGACACAAAAAGCCCAGATCAGCTCATCTTTGCTTAGTCGAGTAGTGATACCGTCAAGCGCGTCAGCCTGGAGCGCACGAGAGGAGTTCAGGTGCCGGAACCGCATCGTCGACCCCGCGGGACCGTTAAGGGCCAGCCCACGATATTCGCGACAGTAAGCACGGAGGCAAAGCGATCTCTGGCGAACATCGCGGCGGCCCAACACACTTCGCAGGCGTGGTCTCTTGACGCGATCCTGACCTCACTCCAGAGCGCTAGGACGATCACCGCAAGCCTGCTGGGCCCCAATAACAACCCCGACCCCACCCCCGATACACCGCCCCTTCCGATCGAGCTGCTTGAGCGGGTCGCGGAGGGACTGACGAAGCTGGGCGAGACCGGCACGTTCATCGCCGCCGCACTCGCAGATCACCTCGAGACCGCGCAGCCCCCAAGCATTGAGATTCTTCCCAAGGCTGAGGCAGAGTGGCTGCTCGAGTCAGGCGCCTTCTCCAAGGAAGAGCTCGTATCGGCCGAGGAAGCAGTCAAGCGAGGCGAGCTCCAGTGGCTTGAGATGCGCGGCTTCCTTGCACACTCATACAAGACCCTCTCCTTGTCTGCGGCAGCTGACCGCCTCAACGTGACGGAAGAGGAACTCCGGGCGACGGTAATCGCTCGCCAGACTCATGCGCATGAGATCGGCGGCGAGCTCCGCTTTCCGACTTGGCAGTTCGATGCGAAGCAACCAGACGGGCTGGTGCGAGGTCTTGCCAGGATCCTCGGGTCGGTATCGGCCGCAGACGCAGAGCTCCTGGATGCCCTGATGCTGGCACCGCAGGACGAGCTGCCGCAATGCACATCGCTCTCGCCGCTCTCATGGTTGCAAGGCGACGGCGACGTAGGCGTCGTGGTGGACCTGATCAAGGACCAAGCGTCTAGCTGACATCGACGCTCGCAGCCCTCATCGTCCGGAGGGCGCCCCTCGCTCCGCCCACGCTGCGGGCGCCAGGTGCCACTAACTAACCCCGCACAACACGCCACCGCCAGCTTGCCGCACCCGGTAGGCGGCGCTACCAGATGATCCCACCCGGAGAGGCGCAGGCGCCACCAAAGGACCCCACCCGACACGGCGCCATCAGACGGTCCCACCCGGAAGGGAACGCGACGTAGGCGCCACCAAATGACCCCGGCAGCAGGCGCCACCAAATGATCCCACCGAGCACGGCGCCACGAGGGATTCCCCCAGCACGGCGCCACCGAAAGGACCCACCCCGCGGGTGCCACCAAATGGCCCCACCCAGCACTGCGCCACCAGATGGTCCCGCTCGAGGAGCACGTGACGTAGGCGCCACCAGATGGTCCCAGCCAGCACGGCGCCATCAAGTAATCCCACCAGCAGGCGCCACCGAATGGCCCCGCTCAGTACGGCGCCATCGGATGGTCCCACTCGAGAGGCACGCGACACAGGCGCCACCCGATGACCCCACCCGGCGAGGCGCCACCAAATGGTCCCGCTCAGCACGGCGCCACCAAATGGTCCCACCCGAAGCGGCGCACGACCCGGGCGCTACCAAATGACCCCAACCAGCAGGCGCCACCAAATGGTCCCACTCGGACCGGCGACGACGTGGGCGCCACCAAATGGCCCCACCCGAAGCGCGGCACACCACCCAGGCGCCACCAAATGACCCCAACCAGCAGGCGCCACCAAATGACCCCAAATGATTGTCACGATGGCCAAGCCGGCACCGGCCCAGCCGACACACGAAGCGACGGACCCTCGCGCTCGCCGGCATCCACGAGGCGCTCCTAGCCGCTGACGACCCGTTCGGCCTCCCCTTCGGTGCCCGGCGGACTGCGCGGGTTGGCGTGTCGACGCGCGGTCTGTGCTCCGCGGAGGTGAGCGCCGCTGCCTGGGTTCACCTCCGCGGCAAGTGGACGGTCTCGCTGCGACGGGCTAGCCTCGAGTCATCATGATCAGCCCGTTGCCGCAAGGCGCGGGCTGATTTTCTGTTTGAGATCGCACCCCTAGGGCGCTGAAAATGCTTCCACCCCAGGACCACCACGCGCACGCCACCAGATGGTCCCGTCTAGGAGGCACCACCGAACGACCTCACGCCGGAAGAATCCGACTGCCGCAACCGCGGCCACCGGTGCGGCTCGCTGCACCAACGCATCCGGAGCCGCAAGCTCGGCTGGCGGGAGTGCTTCGCCGTGTCGTCTCACCCTGACCCGTCTGCGCAGGGCATCGCACGGCGAGTAGTTCAGATCGCGCCAGGGACGACTGTCGCTGAGCGGCACCGACGCTTCCCCGAGCTGCGAGCCGCCTCGCTCGGCGACACGGAGGCCTCCGCGACACCGGTTGCAGTCGACCTCGTCCGGTAAACCACCGGCTGTAACCGGCTCTGGTACATTCTCGTCAGCTCGGTCGAGGGTGGAAACTACCA
The DNA here is from genome assembly GCF_003289625.1 of Microbacterium sp. SMR1. Lineage (GTDB taxonomy): Bacteria > Actinomycetota > Actinomycetes > Actinomycetales > Microbacteriaceae > Microbacterium > Microbacterium plantarum. The sequence continues at coordinate 112,392 of NZ_QMBN01000004.1, read as the reverse complement.
GATCAGCGGCATGATCGCGCAGGTCATGGGGACGCGGCGAACGTGGCTGTAACCGATCGTGTAACCGTTTCGATCTGTCCGGAAATCCCGATCTACCGGGGGTTTGTTGCCCGTTGTAACCGATGTACCACTTCGGCGTCGGAACTATATGCGCATGTGCGCGTAGGCGCATGTGTGTACTTTCCACGGAACGGTGGTACATCGGTTACATCTACTTCAAAGTTGAGGGGAAGAGCCCGGAAACATGCGGGAATCACCGTGTTGCCGTTGTAACCGATAGCGAAATGCATCGGTTACACCATCACCGCCGATTCTCGCCCTTTCACCGAGCTCACCTGGACTTTTCTTCGAGCCGCGGCGTAAGGGCAAAAGGTTACAAAACGCGAGCTATCGGTTACAAACGCTTCATCTGAGGATCTCTCGCGGCTCGCTTCCTAAGCGAAATCGAGCGAGATCGTAGGTGGCGCCGGCACCACCAGGGGGTCAGCCGCCCCTGATCCCGCGAGCTTCGTCGTCGGCTGATGCGCGCTCGACCCACGGGATATCGACGCTGTAGCCGCAGTAGCCGCACTCGAACGCACCGTCCGCTGTGCGCATGACCGTGCCGCATAGGTCGCAGTTCGGCTGCTCCCCACTCTCCAGCTCGTCGTGCGGCATCACGCCGTCAGCCTAGATCGATCGCGACCACCGAGTCCGCGACCTGGAAGGATCTTCACCATGACCAAGCCGGCACCGCCCACGCCGACGACCGACTGCCCGTCCTGCGGCACCTGGGTCTGCAACGACTGCGGTTGGAGGCGTGTGCAAGCCAACCGCTACGCCGTCCTGCCTCAGAACTGCGGCAACTGCGGGCGCCTCTCGGGCCACATGGAGCCCACCCGCCACAGCAACCGCGGCTGCGCTGAGGAGCATCTGGCGGGTCATCTAGAGGTCACCGCCGCGGGCATCATGCCGATGTACCCGCTCGAGGCGTCGGCGCGCTGACTGCCCGGTGGTCGAGGGCACGGGGCGAGAATTCTGCCGTGTCACCGGAACAGGCCAGGCGGCTCGCTAGGCTCGGCGCATGGGGACCAGATGGGCCGATCGCAAGAGGGCCAACAAGGCGCTGCTCATCTGCTCGGCGGTACTCTTCGTCGGCAGTCTTGCGATCCTCACCTTGGCGCTCATCGACGGGTACACCGGCGCGGTGGGCTCTGCCATCAGCATGGCGATGACCTCCGGCGTCCTCTTCTGGTTGGCCCAGCGCGCGGCCCCACTGGCGACGACAACGCAGGTGGTTAGCCGGAACCGCATCGCGCTGGTCCATCCCATGCATGATCACGGTCCGGGTCGTCTCGGCGCGCCAGGTGTCTCACCAGAACGATCCGAGTGACCGTCTTCGAGGACGAACGTCCCGTCGACTCAACCGCTTCCTCCCGGCGTGCTCCCGGGCCAAGGCTCAGGTGGGTACTCGCGGTAGTACCGGCGCCAGGCGTAGACGTTGCCTGCGACGGCGAAAACGATCCATCCCGTCAGCACGAGCCAGCGCACCGGATTGTCGGGGTCATCGATGGCGAACACCACGAGCAGCCCTGCGAGGGAGAAGCTCAGGAGGCTCGCGACCATCAGCTGGTGACTACGCGCCCGTGCCTTCGGGTCCGACGGCGGCTGCGGGATCTCCATCGCTAGCCCACCGGCTCCAGCAAGCTGGGATCAGCCGGATCGACGGTGCGGGAGTTGCTGACCTTGCGGTCGACGATGTGCTCGCGGATGGTCGAGGCGACCTCGCTCGAGCTGTGCTCGAGCATCGCCAGCGTCTCGGTCTTGCGGTCGCCGGTGAGCTTCTCCGGACTCAGCCAGTCGTCCCAGGTGTCGGGGGTCAGGAACGCCGGCATCCGGTGTGCACCTCGCCGCTGGCATCGCGTGCCTCGCGGGTGATGACGACGAAGCATCGTGACTTGTCACCGTTCGGCAGCTCCATCGACCAGGTCAGTCCCGCAGCCGAGAGCAGCCCGTCACCGTGGAGGAAGTGCGGCGTCTTCGGCGTCTTGTCACCGGTCCACTCGAAGTACCCACGCATCGGGACGATGCACCGGGCCGCGCTGAAGGCCGGCGCCCAGAAACCCTGCGCGAGCTTCTCCATCCGGGCGTTGATGATCGGGCCGCCCGGTAGACGGTTCGCTGGCTTCTGCCAATCCCAGCGCACGAGCTCCAGGATCCGACCCTCGCCGCGGTCGCGGACGATCGGCGCGTCCTGCGTCGGCGCGATCGAGTAGGCGCCATTCCACGCGCTCGCCCAGTCCTCGGGATTCCCGCCGCCGGCGACGTACTCGCGGAACAGCTCGCCGGTCTTTGCGTCGTTCGCGAATCGGCCGCACATACGAGCGACCCTACGGCGCGACCTGATCGGCGTCGAGGAACTTCAGGACCGATCGCTCTGTTACGGTTCCCGCGTGCCGCACGAGCCGTGGCCGATCGCGAACCTCGCCGGACCACGTTTCCGTACGCTGGTGATCGTCACCTGGCGCAACCGCTGCGCTGACCGCTATATATGCCGCGGTTGCGGTCGGACGGCAGGTGGTCTCAGACATCGTCGTCGCTTCCTCGCGCTCGCCTCCGCGTGTGCGAATCCACAAGACCCCGACCGCTAAAGAAACGGAGGCGGCGTGCGGGAACGTACGCACGAGCTTCTGACGCAAGTGAAATCACGCCTACCACCATCCCCTCGCCTCCTACAGCACTGCGGTGGGAAGGAGTTATTGCGGCATCGCTCGCCGCGGGGTGGCGGAGCAGCGCTCCATGCGCGCCTTCCCACCGCCGATCCCGGCGGCCGCTTACTTCTTTCGCGTCCGGGCGAGCACGACGAGGCCGAATACCGCGACACCGGCGGTGGCGACGATGAGAACGGGCCCATATGCGCCCGCAGGCAGCGCTAGTCGCCCGAGAGGCGCATCGGGGGCTGACGAGATCGTCAGCAACACCGATCCTGCGCACCCCAGGATGCCGATGACCAGGAAAAACCAACCCGTCGCGCTACTCGATCTCTTCATATTGACGCCCAACCTACTGGATCAGGGACGATACGCCAGCCGACGCGACTTCACCGAGAGCGAAGCATCCGACGGCGCCGACGAAACCTGCCCCAAAGGTGGAGACACCGAGCGCCGCCACCCCCGCGGCGCAGGCTAGCTCTACGGCGAACCCTGCGGCATAGCCCGCCAGATCTTGTGAGGTCAGGACGTTGTACGTGGAGTAGAGGCCCGTCGCCGAGCCCACGATTCTCGCCGCGGCGGACGCTCCAGCGAGACCGGACGGATCGAAAGTGTTGATCGGGTTGCAGCTGGCATAGGCGTACGGATTCTTCTCCTGCCCGCTAGGGTCCATCTGTGTGAACCGCCCCTGGGCCGGCTCATAGTAGCGAGCTCCGAGCTTGTAAAGGCCTTGTGCGTCACGATACTCGCCGATGTAGCGAATGTTGTTCGCCTCTACGGAGCCACCGCTGGTCATGAAGCGAGTCTCCCCGTAAGGGTCGTACGAGTAGCCGCCACTGTAGGTGCCCTTTGTGGTGAACATGCCGACGACAGAACCCAAGTGATCGTGAATGTAGTAGTGCTGCGCCTGTCCGCGGAGCCCAGTCACTTGGCCGTCGGGAGTCCGGGTGTAGTTGTGGGTGATGCTGTCGTCGTACCGTTGCATCAATCCGATAGCGGAATTGTTGAACTTCAGGCCGCCGGCGGTGAGGCGATCTGTGTTGCCGGCCCCAAAGTAGGTGTTGGCGATTGTTCCGATCTTGGAAGCTTCGCCTCGGTCGCCGAACGTGCTGGACACACTCGTCGAGCCTGCGCGAGTCTGGTTGCCGGCCCCGTCGTATGTCCAGGTTGCGGCTTGGCCCGTTGCGGACGTGAGTTGATTCGCAGCGTTGTACCCGTAGGTGATGGTTCCCGCAGTGGCGCCGGTGCTGCCGGCGCGAACCTGCTGCGTGCGGTTGCTGTTCGCGTCGTACTTATAGGCCCACGAAGCAGAGACGGTGGTCGATGTCTTTTCCTCGGCGAGCGTGAGTCGGTTGCGGGAGTCGTAGGTGTAGCTCGTCACCGCGCCGGCTGTGATGCCCTGTTCCTTATGGGCTGTGCGTTTCTGGACGTTCGCACGGTCGCCATTGGCGGCGGCGTAGGAGTACCCGATGTCCACTGCGGTAGACCCGTCTGCGGCCTTCGATGTGATTCGGGTGGGGCGTCCGGAGCCGTCGCGAGTTGTGACTGTGGTGGCGCCGCCCGGGAGAAGGCGCTTGGTTTCTGCGCCGTTCACGTCGTACTCGAAGAGCACGCAGCCGGAGTCAGCTGCGGGGGCTCCCGCGGACGGGCAGATCCCGTTGGGTTCCCGGAGCGATTTCAGTTGGTTGGCGGCGTCGTACGTGTAGGTGGTTGTCCCTCCGCCGTCGGCGTAGGTGAGCATGTTGCCGGCTTTGTCATACGTGTACGTTTGCGAGACGCCACTCCGCGGCCCTGTCTGCTTGACGATGCGCCCCTGATGGTCGTACGAGTAGCTCGAAGATCCTCCGCCGGAATCGACCCGCGTACGCTCAAGGCCGTTGTCGTAGTACGAGCTCACGACGTTCTGGCCGTCAGCGAACGTTGTCAGGACGAGGCGGTCGCGGATGTCGTACTGATAGGACGTTTTGTGGCCGTTGCCATCGGTAACAGTCGCGACCCTGCCGAGAGAGTCGTGAGTGTAGGTGGTCGCGCCCATGGGCGCGGGGGGCGTGACCTTTGTCAGGTCGCCCTTTGAGTTGTAGGCGTACGTGGTGATGTTCCCGTTGCCGTCTTTGGTCGTGCAGACCTGTCCGCCGAACCCACCGCAGTTCCCATAGGTCCGCTCGAACTCCACGACCGGGGTGCTACCGGTGGTATCGGTCTGCTTGGTCTGATTACCTGCTGCGTCGTACTGGTACTGCTTCTTGTTCCCGGCGTCGTCCGTCGAGCACTTGGGCTGGAAGGCGGTGCCGGTGTTGGGTGCCGAGCAGTTTGCCCCCACCGCGTAGACAGCGGCTGCAGCAGCCCCTGTGGGCATCTGGGCGTTCGTGCGGTTACCCGATCCGTCGTACGTGTAGGTGCTGTTGTTCGTCCCGAAACCGTCGGTGGTCTTCGCGATGTCGCTGTTTGCGGTCCACTCCTGAGTGCGAGTTCTGTTCAGTGCGTCTTTCGCTGCGGTGACTCGCCCGGAGCTGTCGATTGTGTAGGTCGAGACCTTCCCGTTCGGGTCGGTGACGGTCGTCGTACCAGCGTTATAGGCGAACGACGTCGTGACGCCGGATTGCTGAGTCACCTTGGTGACACGGTGCGACGAGTCGTAGCTGAAGCTGATTGTGGTCGTCGCTGCGGCTGCTGCGGGCAGGACGATGCTCGCCAGCCGACCGGTTGCGTCGTAGGTGTATGTCGTGACTTTCCCGTCAGGCGAGGTCGCGGTCTTAAGAGCGCCCGAGTTCGGGTCGTAGGTGTACTTGACTTCACGTCCTGCGCTGTCCTTAACGCCCTGGAGCTCTGTCCCGCCCGAAGCCCAGTCCCGTTGCATGCTGAGGGAACGCCCGCTGGTGTGATAGATCGACATCAAGTCGCCACCGCTGTAGCTGTAGGAGGACCCGACGCCGTTTCGGTCACGCGTCGCGCTGAGAATGCCGTGGGTGGAGAACATCATCTGGTCGCCAGACTTGTTCTCGGTCAGCGTCATGTAGTAATCGCCGCTGCTCGTGTCCTGGCGTGCGGTCATGTTGGAACCCGGAGGCCCCTTGAAATCGGCCGTCGTCCCGACCCGTTCAAAGCGAAGGTGCAGCCCATTCGGGCCGTGGTAATCAGCGTAGGAGCCCATATTCACAAGGCCGATGTCGTACGCGCCGTTGCTCGAGTGCCAGCCGCCTCCGAGTGACCCGCGCTGCGTAGACAGGCCGTTATAGAAGCGATCGTGGCGGAGCGCGTAGCCAGGCCCGGGAACGATGAGATCGTTCGCTTTCAGGAGAAGGTTGCCGTTTGCGAGATTGACCTGGGCGGTGCTATCCGACGACAGGGAAAAGTCATGGAAGGGGAACCAAGGGAGTTCACCCGTTCCTGGAGCACCCGCGACCGTGTTGGAAGGCACGGCAAATGACGACATGCCACCATCTGAATCGTCCGCGCTAACGAACCGGTCCTGAGGCTGCGGCTCCCAATCCACCTCGGGGAGATTCAAGTCCGCCGGTATAGCACCCTCGGCAGCGTTCGCGGGGGGCTCCCACACCGCTTCTAATGCCGAAGGGTCGGCCACCGCAATTTTCGTGGCGGCAGCCGCAGGCGGTGCAATGAGCACCGAGACAGCAACTGCAGAGATGGCGAACAGGGCAATAGATCGACGCGTAGCGCGCATGGTCCCCCAAGTCAGCGCGAACGGATCCCACCGTTCGCTGGTTGGGAGCAGACAACCACACCCACACAGCTACTGTCCAGCAAATACTGAGCTTTCCTGTAGATCACACCGCGAGGTTCACCCGCCGCGAATACCTGGCGGTTCTCCGACACCAGCAGAACGCTCAACCCGAGAAGCGCTGCGTACATGAGTACTTGTCTCCTGTCCGGTGTGCCATGCGGCATCCCTCGCCGGTTGTCGTATCGCGGGTCTCACTCAATCGGGTGAATTTGCAGCGGCTTCTTCAACAGCCGGTGGCGTGGGGCTGAGCTGGCGCACGTAGCCCTTCGACCTCGGGATCCAGCACAGAAGCCAGCGCACCGGTCATGATGACCACCCACACAGCGACGATCAACGCGACGACGACGATCACGGTGACGATGAGGGCGCGTCGGCTCCCGCTCATCGCGTCCTTGGTCCCACGCATGCCGCCACCTTGGCGCTGAACCGATGGGACGCGCTACCTGCAAGAAAGGTTCGCGTACACCTCGACGACTCGTTCGATGCCGGGATATCCCGCGTCTTCGAGCGCTGACCGCACGTCCTCACGCACAGCTTCGAGATAGGCCCGCCCGCGAAGTCGAACCTCAGACTGAGGGCCGCGGTCCGGGTCATCGTCCAACAGCTGATACCAGCCCGCCCACTGAGAATCGCTGACCGAAGCGTCCTCAAGCGCACCCTCTGCGATCCGACTGGCCTCTGCGGGCGGATCATCGACCGCGGGACCGAGCCACCAGTTGATCCGACAAGAGCCGCCTGAGACATGCACGACCTCCGAGCGCTCCGGACCGCTCAAGGGCGGCACAGCCCAGCACCCTGTCAGCAACAACAATCCCGCGACGACGGAGACGCATGCTGCTCCGGCTCTTCGCATACCGCGATGGTACGAGCCACTCCTGGAAGATCGCGGCGTCCTCTGTTCTGCTCAGCCCCATCTCACTTCAAGGGGTCTGTACTTGACCCGCGATATTCGCAGTTATCCGGACTATTCGATCGCGCGCGCCGAGACTGAGCCCTGGTGGGCGTCAGCTGCACATTCGAGCTGGCGCAACGCCTGGTCAGTCGTCGACGTCGCCAGCGACAAAGGCCGCGACAGCACGCGCCACAGCGTCGAGACGATCTTCCCGGATCGCGGTGATGGGCGTCGTCTCATCCAACAGAGGGTTCGCCCCGATGAACCACTGGCGGGCAACCTGATTGCCATCGGCTGCGGCGAGTAGCGCCCACTGGCGGTGAGCAAACTGCAGTCGGTTCGCGAGTTGGTCTCGTGGCTCGGGGCCATCCGGCTTGGCCCAGCGGTTCGGGAGCTTGCGATCCTGGGAGCCGGAGAGCGCGGCCACGAGCGTCGAGCCGAGAGCAGCATTCAGCTCGCGGACGATGTCGTGGATGTCCATCCCGGTGGTGCGTCCGTGTCGAGCGGTCACTGTCGATGCCGTCACGCCATCAGGGTACGCTCGTTGCCCCGGGGCGTCTAAACCTTGCCCCTACACACCACCGATCAACGTTATGTCAGTTTCCTGGTTCACAGGGATCATGTTGTTGACTCGGCGTCAGTCGACGCGCGGACGTCCTCCGGCGAATCGGAAGCTCAGCTCCGTCGAGGAGACCGAGACTCAAGGCGTCGATGTGACATGGAGGTAGCGCTGCGGCATCGGCAATGCGCTGTTTCCGTCCAGCGAGCTGAGCATTTCCGGGCGTCGGGAGGGTCAGTCAGGCCGACTCCTCGCCCCTTGCACGGTCAGATGCGGTGCCGTCTCGCCGCCCGAGGAGTACCAGGTGTCATGATCGGTTGCAGGCGAGCAAAGGGGGCACCTTGCCTGAATGGCTATCGGCGCTACTAGGACCCGGGCTGTGGTTTGGCAAGTGGGTCACCTATGAGATGCGCGTCGTCCGCATCGTTCGCAAGCGCGCACGCGAGCACGGCCTCGAGTTGAACACTCGAGCTCTGAGGATGCATCTGTATGCGAGACATTTTCTCGAGAAGATGCGAGACGATGCGGCGCGTCCGGCGCTCCGCGATTCGCTGGACGCGTTCACGGCAGACAGCTCCGTTACGAGCGACCAGCTGTTCAGCTGGATCGAGCAGGCTGCCACCGATCGGGCTGACGCTGTCGTCGCCTCGAACACTAACGCTGCCTCCGTTCGAGAGCGCATCGATTCTGTCAAAGACGCTGTCGTCACGAGTGACCACGACCGAACCCTCCGGGAGACGCGCCTGACCGGAATGCGCCCTTCGCGAGCACTGGCCGCGCGCGAGGCACAGCAGGTGTGGCCGCGCCTCGACACGGTGCTCGGCCTCCTCGACGGGCCAGATCGAAGCGCACGGCTTAATGGGTGGGCACACCGCGAGCCACAGTTCCTCAGCGACGCCCCGGCGCAGGTCTGGTGCTGGCTAGCAGACTTGGCCGACGACGCCGGCGCCGCATCCTCGGCTGCAGTGTTCCTGGACAAGGCGCTCACACTCGGCGCCCACCCGCTCGGCTACTGGGAGATCCGACGCGAGTGGCTCAGACGCAGCGAGCGGGACATCCACAGTCAGCCCAGCCACCAGAGCACGCAGAAGTCCCCTAGCGACACCGAACACGCTCTTGTGAAGGGGTGGCAGCTAGAGCTCAAGGGCGATACCGACCAAGCGCGCGACGTGCTCGAGGCGTGGGACCCGAGAACCGCAGCAGAGACCGCCACGCGGTCTCTGCTGCTGGCGCGATTTGCCGCAAACCAGAACGATCACGCAGAGGCGGTTCGACTCGCCCTGCCGCTCTTCGAGGAGACCGGAAGCCCCGCCGCGGTCATCATCGCCGCGCAATCCCTTGTCGCCCAGCAGCTGTTCGAGTCCACGGCACTGCATGCGGGCAATACTGCTGACGCGTTCGCGCTGCTTATCAAGGCTCGGGATCTCTTCCGGCAATGGCAAGTCGATTCAGTGAACGTGATCGTTCTGGCAGCTACCATCGCGCGGTTGCTGAACGACCCGCTGCGCGCGTTGAGTCTGATCACGGCTGAGCCGAATGGTGAAGCGACCCCGATGGAGGCGGCGAGCCTGAAGATCCGCGCCTCGGCGGCGTTGCTGCACGCCGACAACGGTGACCTAGAGCAGGGGCGAGCACTCGTTGACGAGCCCGACCTCGCACCTGCGACGGCAAGCCACCTCCGAGCACTGATCGCCTTGGCCGACGAGGACGACGAAGCAGCTGCCCGCCACTTCGAAAGCGCCCTCGACCTCACTGACGACTACCAGGAAAAGGGAACGTTCGCGCTCGCGCTGGCGCGGCTCGGGAGATCCCACCCCTTCGCAGAGGAGCAGCGCGCTGCTGGCAACGCGGTGTTCGCCGAGCATCTGCGGCTGATCGCGGACGCCGCGAGCGGAGCCTCCGGCAGTATGGACCGGCTGCAGGCCGCGGCGCATACGTCTGCCAATCTGAGCCTCATCCTGAGTGAGATTTATCAGACCCAGGGAGAGACCGAGAAGCAAGCTCTCACCCTTGAAGCTGCCGCCGCTCGAATGAACGACTCCGACATTTGGCTCGCCGCGGCTCGTGTCCGGTGGCAGCGAGATGAGCCCGACGAAGCGCTGCACGACGCCGAGGAAGCTCGCGCCAACGCCCCGCACCAGTGGGGTGCCTATCCCCGGACGTATGCACTACTCGTGGAGCTGTACTCAGCAAGCGGCATCTGGAGCAAAGCGCTCGACGCGGCCGAGAATCTCGTCCGGGTAAGCAGCAACGACCCCCTCGCGGTCTGGACGCTCATCTCCTGCCAGTACTACGCCGGCGAGTTCGAGCTAGCTCTGAGAACGTGGGACACCCTGACGGATAGACAACGGCCGGTCCGCCGTCAGCTGATCCACGTGTGGCTGGGTCTCTACGAGCAGTACGGCGAGCTCGTCGGCGCCACCGCGGATCTCGTCGCCATTGCCAACGACTGGGCGGAGGACGAGTACATCCGACGCCGCATCGTTGGGCTGCTCATCGCGCCGCGCAGAGCCCCGGTAGCAAAGCCGACAGATGAGCCCCGACACGACCAATCGGATGACGGCCAGCAGGAGCAACGCCCCGACGGCGACGGCGGAGACCAGGACCCCGAACAGCTCGCGCGAGCTGCGCTCTTCAGCGACTATTTCCGCGACTTCCCGGACGGGGCAATCAAGCGTCTCGAAGCCATTGACGAGGATGATGACGATACCGCTGCCGGGGCGAAGTTGTTGGCGCAAATCATCGACGCGGTGGGAGAGCGACCGGACACCTCAGAGTTCGACGCGAAGATCTTCACCGGCGTCCTGCCCGTAGGCACCGTCAGCTACGCGCACGGATGCACCCTGGCCGAGGCCGTCGTGACTCATGCCTCTGGTGTGAGATTCAGTTCGCGAGGCGACGAGTTCGAACGAAGCGTCGCGCGTCTCGCACTCGCCAACTCGGTGGTGGCGGACACCACATCGTTGTTCTTCTTAGCGACACTGCCCGAGGAGTTGAGGCTGGGTCTCACGGGTGTGTTCGCCGGCCTGGGCGTCTCGGCGGATCAGTTTCGCGACGCGGTCTCGGGGCTTTCGCAGGCTGAGCGATTCGGCTACGCGACTTCGATCACCGGTGGGATGCGCGGCCCCGTCGCGCTCCGGGCCCGCTTCACAGACGAGGCGAGTCTCGACGTCAGCCGCCTGTCCGCGCTCGTGGAACTGATGCGACCCTTGGTCCGGCATGAGCGCCCGCGGACGGCCACCCGCGATCACGCGGAGCAGCTGAAGGACGACACCTGGTACGCGGCAGCGGCTGTCGCGAGCGACGTACGAGCGCTGTGGTCTGATGACCGAACTTTGAACATCCTGGCCGCTGACTTTGGCGTACGGACATTCTCGACCCCCGCGCTACTGGACGTCCTCGAGGAGGACGGCCGACTCGCGTCCGACATCGTGAGACAGGTGCGAGCGCACCTCGTGGCCGAGCGGTACGTACATGTCGACTTCGATGAGGACATCTTCGCCAGGGCTATGACACTTCGGCCCGGCGCCTCAATGAACGTCGCGAGCGTAGTCGAGCACCTAGACGGCGCCCGCGCCGAAGCGAAGTGCGACTTCATGCTCTCGCACGCAGCTCAGCACACCCCGGATGGAGTACGGATGGAGCGGTGGATCTCAGCGACGGTGCGCTGGATGATCCGCATCTCCCCGGATGAGAACGCTATGACGTCCAACCTCGCGCTGCTCGCCGGTAAAGTCCTCAAAGCCCCGTGGGTTGTGCCCCAGACGTTCGCGTACGTGGACGCGGGCTTCGCTGACGCTCGGCAGAACCCCAGCAGACCCCCGGGCGCGGGCAGCCCCGGTGGCACAGGCAGCCCAGGCCCTGCACTGAATCTCGCCAGCGACGAAGACCCGCTCGTCCGCGAGCTCGAGCGCCGTTTCCGATTCGTTGCCAGCACAGACCGCATGCTCGCCACGCGGTGGCTTCTTGCGTTGATGGCTGGGCTCGATGCGTCCGAGAGGCCGCGATATACCGCGATCATCCTCCGACCCTAGGGCGCCACTAGCGCATCAGCGGAGCGTGCGTTCGCTGGCGATGCATTTCGACGATCGACCACTCTCCGGACACACAGAGCCGATGCCGAGGGCACCGATAGTCGTCGGTTATGTCACGGCCGGCCCGCCTCGTGTGTTTGGAAGAGGGGGTGCGCTCGTAGTCGAGATTTCGGTTCCTAGCCGACGTCGACACTGACCGAAATGAGTAGCCATCGGTCATCGAGGATTGCCCAGCGTCGGCAGTAGCTGAACCGACCCCGGAGCGGATGTCCCGTTTGTACTGCTATGACGTCGATGAAGGACGTGATGCTCGCGCAGCCGTTGTGTTCGCGGGTGAGGCGGTAGACCTCTTTCAGTTCATCGAATCGGGTCGTGCCATCCGAGTACGCGCTCAGGTCAGCATCGCTGCCAATCGTTTCGCCGCTGGGGAGCTCGAGAGTCATCCAGGCGTGCGTTAGAGCCCGGAGAGTCGCTATGTTCGCTGTTCTCATGGACGTTGGCACCCTCGCCACACAGGCTCTCGCTCGGCTCGCAGATACGCCAGAACCTGCGCACATGCTGACCGCTCAGCTGTCGGTCGCAGAGAGTTGTGGTTGCGAGACGCCCCTATGATCACGAGGAGCGTCAGCCTCGCCCCAGGGGACGTGCCACCAAGACGAAGCTTCCCCCTCTCGACAACCCCCACCTGGATCCTGGTCACGGGCACATACCGCTGGCACCCGCCTGACTCGAGGCGCAGTACGCGCCGTTCTTGCAGCGACCGGTGTCTGTCCGCGTGGTCGCCTCGAACCAGCGGATTGCCGTGCACGCGGGGGAAAAGTGGCTCAGCTTCCCGTATGCGGCCATGACGGCGATCTATCCCGAGGTCGGTGACGCCCGCCGAGCCGTGGAGCGTCAGCCAATGACCGTCATGTTCCCCCTGACAGGCCTATCGGCAACGGTCCAACCGAGGTCTTTGCAGGCCTCTTCACCGCTCATGTAGTGGGCTGCTGTGTGACCCGCGCTCGGGTCCGGTACGCCCGCGTCACCGAAGAGCGCGTAAGCGGCTGGTTCGCCGGTGGTGAACGCCGAGGCGTAGAACACCCCGTCGAAGCCAGCGTCCTCGAATGCCTTCGCCCAGGCCTGAGGCACCGAGTAGTCCGCCATCGTCGTCAGCTCGCGCACGATGCCGTGCTTTGCGGCGTCGACATGGCTCACGGCAGCACAACGGTGCTCCGTCGGGGCGGTAACGATGGACACGACGAACGAGTCGGCGAGGTCTCGGGAGACGACTCCTGTGCGTGACGCCCGGCCACGCACTTTCTCGCGCACGGCAGTGTCCACGCTCGACGCGGTGCAGCACGTCCCGCGGGCCCCGTGCAGGTTGAACCGTCCCTCGAAGCCGTTGTCGAAGTACCAGGCGCCGCGACTGGTGCTGTGCGAGCGGTACATGGCTGTCCCTGCGGGGACGGTGACCTCGGGGAAGGCGCTGAGGGTAGCCCCGGCGGCCGGGGCGGCTTGCGAGGCGGTCACGCGGCCCAGGCCGCGGCGTCGTGACGTGCTTCTGTGAGCACGGCGTCTAGTTCGCCCGCTGCGAGGAGATCGATAGCGCGAGGCAGGTCCTGACCGTTGTCGTCAGTCAGGGGAGTGTTGAGCCACTGCGCCCACGTCCACGGGTCGTCGATCCCGGTCTGCAGCACGGCAAGGACCTTGTTCAACCCCGGTACGAGCCGGTGGTTGCGGACTTGGAAGGCTGGGTAGAGGTTGTCGCCGTCGGCGGTCGGCAGCCGGAGGGCGCGGCGCTCTTTCACTGCCTTCGAGATGGCGCCACGCTCGACACCGAGCTCGCGCTGGAGGCTGCCGCTGGTGTAGCAGGGTCCGATGATGTCGGCCCAGGGGCTCGTTGTCACGGCGAGGCGGTCGACGATGTCCTGGATGACGGTCTCGGGCTTGGTGATGACACTGATCTTCACTCCGCCTCGGACGAGGGCGTCGACCTTGCTCCCGAACAGGTCTTTCAGAACCTTCGCGGCCTGCTCTTCCTGGCGCCGTTGCGGGTCCTCGGGTGCGAGAGTAGTCACCGTTCCTCCATGTCTACCATGTCTACCACCCAGTATGCGCGGGCACGTCTACCGTGTCAACCGCCGTCTTCAATGGGGGGAGTGACGCCCGGTGCGGACAGGCGGCCGCTCTGAGAGGTCGTTGGACGTCGTCGACCTTGCACGCCCCTCGCTACGGCAACGCGAGCGAAGCGTAGGACCCCTCGAAGAGCTTGACAGAACCGTTGGCCGCCGTGATCTGGAGGCAGAAAAGGCGCCAGTAGAGCTGCCACTGCTGGTCGTGTGGGGCAAGGTATTTGACGCTCAGCCCGAGCTTGAGCAGCGCTTCTTGGGGGATCATCTGTCCGTGGGAGTGCCACTTGTCGGTATTGCTGAGGTCGTCCACGATCGCGCTTGCATCGGCCTCGTCTTTGATCATGCCCGTCCCCAGGAGGGCGGCCGCGATCTTTCGCGACCGCGTCGTAGCTTGCTCCAACCGATGGATGGTGCTCGGTTCCATCTTGTCGAGCATCAGGCGGGCGACGGGATCGGTGGGGTTCTCGCGGAGCATCTTCGCCCACTTGTTGAACGCGTCGAGGTAGCCCTGTGCGGAGACGGTTTGGAGGTGCCCCTTGCCGTTGGGGAGGTCCACCTGGGGGTCGATGGCGCCGAGTTCTGACGAGTCGGACATGAGGATGGCGTCGGCGCCGAGGGCGATGAGGGTGGCGGCGCTCTTGGCGTAGTCAGGCACGATCACTCTGACGGGTGCGGTGCCGGCTCGTTTGCGGATGAGGGTGATCAGCTTCTCAGCGGCGTCGATGTCTCCGCCTGGTGAGTGCAGCATCAGATCGATGGGGGCGCCCGGGACCGTGTTGTGCAGAAGGTCGACCATGGCGGTGACATCGTCTCGCTCGATCTCGGAGTTCGGGGAGACGTAGCAGATCAGGCTGGTCTCGGTGAGCTTCTCAATCTCTTTGATGAGGGCCTGGCGCGCGTAGCGGGCAGCGTTCATCGCCTCGTAGAGAGGGGTCTTTGAGGGGATACGCGGGCCTGGGGTTGGCTCAGGGGTCGGAACCGGTGTCGGGACGAAAGTTTCGGGCTTCTCGCCCTCGCCAGGATTCGGCTCGGTGGTCATCGGCGGCCCTTTCGTTCGACCCATCGGATGCGTCCGTTGCGCACGATGTAGTGACAGTGACCAGCGGCGCTTTCTTCGTCGACGCTGGGTATGAGTGTGAGCGGAAGCTCACTGGCGATGCGCCACTGAGGGTAGCGGTTGTCGTCCAGGTTGAGGAGCACCCGGTGCCCGTTTCCGCAGGGGCAGTCGAAGGCGAGCCATTTCTGGTGGCTGGTGCCGACGATGGCGGCCTGTCGGCGGCGGAGGCGGGTCGGAACGTCGTTGACGGAATCGACGTGCAGACCGACTTTCCATCGCCGCCAGTATCGGAACCGGTTCAGGAGGTCCAATTCAGCCCCAGGAACATGTCACGGTCGGTTCCGACCCGCCGGGTGGTCGGGTCGCAGTAGTGCCCGGGGTGCGGGTCCTCGATGTTGCCGCGGAGGGTGCGGTCGTGGATGTAGAGGATCAGTTCGGACGGGGTGGGGGTATCGCCGTAGCCGACGAGGCGTTCCAACAGCTCGCTCACGGCGGTCGCCGCGACGAGGGTGGTGAAGGTGACCACGGCCGGTTCCACTCCGGGCAGGGCCGGGGCGTAGCCCTCCTTCTCGAGGCGCTGCTGCTCATCTGCGGAGCGCGTCTCGGCTTCGGCGAGGGCGAAGTCGATCCGGTCCCGGCAGGTGAGGCAGGCGGCGCCCGGGTGCAAGGTGGTCGCTCGGCCGAAGACGCCGGCGATGATGCCGTGCTCGTCGGCGGGGAGCTGGACGCCGCAGTCGATCACGGGGATGAGGTAGTAGTACGGCAGGCGAGACAGCCGGAGACGCCCGGCGTTGTCGTCGGTGCAGCCGAACACGACGTCGGCGCCAATGAGAGCGCGGGCGATGCGTTCGGTGAGGATGGTGCCCTGGATGCGAGTGGTGTGCACCCCGTCGGCGATGCGTTCGAGGTGGTCGCCGAGGACATCGACCTTGGTCCGGCCGACGTCGGCGGGGGTGGAGCCGTAGACGCGGGTCGTGTTGGAGTCGGAGAGGGTGTCGGGGTCGATCAGTATGAAGGACCGAACGCCGAGGCGGGCGAGTTGCTCGGCGGTGGCCGAGCCGGTGCCCCCGGCGCCCACGATTGCGACGGTGAGGCTGCTGATGGTGTTCTGAATGCCGTCGCCGAACGCGCGGATGTTCCGGTCGAACAGGGCGCGGTCTGCCCCCGCGGGGGAGTCGTAGGCGGGACGGAAGATCCACCGCTCCCCGATCCCGGACAGCCGCGTGATCGGGGTGGTGATATGCCCGCTAAGCTCGCCGGTGAAGGTCAGAGCACCGCTGTCGTGGCTGACCACGAGGTACCCGTACTGGTCGGTCTCGGTGCGGTCGCCGAACAGCGGCTCGAGCTGATCGTTGACGCCGCGGTCGTGGATGCTGGGGCGGGGGATCGCACGGTCGCCCGGGTGACTGTGGACCCACAGCGCGATCGCGCCACGATCGCGTGCGGTCTTGAGGGCGTGGATGTACCCGTCGGAGGTGATCTGCAGTGCGCGGTCGGTGCGGACCTCGTAGGCGTCGTCGGGGACGGCGATGAGTTCGTCGCCGAGGAGGATGACCTCGCCGGTGTCGGTGACGAGCTGGTGGGCGAGGAGCACGGCGCCCGTCTCGATCGGGCTGGTGGCCATGGCCACCAGCCCGTCGTGCAGGGGGCCGGCGAGGCGGAGGGTGGCGCTCATGCGGCGGCGCCCCACAGCTCGGTGCGCAGCAGTCGCACGTAGCTTTCCAACCCGTCGATTCCGGACCGCCAGGTGGCCGGGTCGAGGTGCCGCGACCAGCGCTGCCAGCTGCGGCTGTCGTAGGTCTCGATGATCTCCGTGGCGGGGATCACCCCGCCACCGACCGGGGTCAGGTGGGGGATGATCCACCACATGTCCGGAGGGGTGTCGGGGTAGCTGGCCGAGAGACGGAACAGCACGCTGGCGGTGGTCGCGTTCAGCCCGGGCGGCAGGGGGAAGTCGATCAGTTCGACGTTGAGCATGCCGCCGTCGTCGAAGACGCGGTAGGCGATTCCGGACCGGTCAAGGAACTCGCGGTCCGGCTCGGGGAGCTTCACGACTCCTGTCCGGGGTTGATGCGGCCGGGGGCGGTGAAGAACCGCATGCCTTCCTTGAGGTGGACGATGTCCTCGTCCTGCACCTTGACGTCGCGCTTGTCGGGGATGTCGCGCCAGAGGTCGCGGTCGGCGGCGACGTCCGGGCTCGGCAGAGTGCGGAGCTTGGCGCCGGTCATCTTGCGCTCGAAGACCTCGTACTCGACGCGGTCGATGCGGATGGTGATGGCGTCGATCTCGGTGAAGAACCGCATGCCGTCGGTGACGTTGATGCTGCCAGCGGGGTCGAGCTCCTGGTCCTGCTCGTCCTCGATGTCCAGCCAGAGATCCTTGTCGTCCGGGACGGCCGGACGGCGCAATGCGCGCAGCGCGGCGACGGGGATCGGACCGGCGTGGATCTTGTAGGGCTCGCCGTCGATGTGGATGGTGATCTTCCCTGCGCGGGATGCGGAGCTGTCGCTCATGTTGTCCTCCTCAGGACTAGTAGGTGATACCATGATACCACACACCGTAGGTGCAACGCACCGTGTAATCATTACATCTTGCAATACCCTCTGTTAGGTGGCAAACTATGGGCATGCCGGAACAGAAAGCAATGACCATTCGCCTGCCGGTCGAGCAAGCCGAGCAACTAGAGACGGTTGCCAGCATCGAGAACCGACCCATCTCGGACGTGATCCGAGCGGCTATCGCCACCCACATCGAAACCGTCAGCCAAAGTGACCAGTTCCAGGAGGGACTTCGGGAGCGGATCGAGCGAGCGCAGGGCCTCCTGCGCTGAGCGCAAGACATAGAGAGGGCGTCCGACAGGTGTGCCGGACGCCCTCTCTATGTCTGTAGACCGAGTGTCATGGCGACTGCTTCACGTCCACTCGGCGTTTCACCGATAATCGACGTTATGTCAGTTTACTGACATGCGCAGGACCCCGCTGGTGAGCCGGTTCGGTTGGAAGAACGACGGGCGAGCTTCCAACCGAACCGGCGCGTCAGCGTACAGCCGTCACCGCCTCGTGAGCGCGTCAACGAGCTGTGTCAGCTCGACCGGCGACGCCCAGCCGATGACAGCGAGCACGATGAGGCACAGCAAGACGCCGACGATGACCAACGCGACGATGATGAGCGCGAGCAGCCACGACCGACATCGGGCCAAGAAGCCCGGGAACGACACCACCACATCGCTCGCGTCCGCGACTTGCCCATCCGCGCCCCGTGGCGTATTCTGTAGTTGACTCAATGGATTGTTTCCTTTCAGGTAAACGAGCCCGACCCGCCCCAGAGACTCTGACCTCTCTGGGGCATCGTCGTTTCTGCACCCAATGCGCAGCAATGCCCGTGTAGACGCCGAAGAAACGCCTACATAATGATTATACCGCATTGATTGGGTTTTTATGAGCGAGGCGCTTATAATTCGGGCCCGAAATTGCGGATAGGTGAAACTGGCGCCGGATCGCGAATTCTGAGCCGCCCGCTGGTCGTTTTGAGGCCTCGCGAGAGTATCGAACATACGTTCGATCGCCGCCACCCTGTTCTGTGGGAGCCACGATGGGAACGGACAAAAGGTACGCGGCCGCGGTCGACCGGGCCGGCGTCCACGAGCTGCTGCTGGTCGTCACAGACGACGGCGACAGGTGGACCGGACTGCGCGTCGACAAGACCGTCGCGCTGCGGCGCCGCACGCAACACGGGTAGGCGATACCCTCTGCGATATGGATTCTCTCAGCGTTTGGCAGCCACGATCGTGACGGAGTGGTACCTCTTCGGTTCACGGTTCGGCGAGAGCGTAACGCTCGTGATCGCCTCGTTCCTGCTGGGCCTGATCCCATGGTGGCTGGACAAACGAAAGTTGCAGGTCGAAGACTACGAGCTTTGGGTTGACACCCTCAGCGAGAGTATGAAGAACCCGAGAGCGACTTCAGATCTGGCGGATTTTGGATACGTCGTGAACGGGGCCCCCGTGCAAGACCCGCATCGCGTCGAGCTGTGGCTCTGGTCAACAGGCAAGCGCGACTTCACGAAGGAACGGTTCAACGGCGAGCCGCTACGGATCGACCTGGGCGTACCCGTTCTCGGTGAGCTGGAAGCTTCAGTGAGCCACGAACTCGATGAAGCCGACATCGCACTAGAGGAACGGGGCGTCATCCTCCGGCCGTCGATCGTGCGCAAGCAGGCCGCGGTCCGTTGGACCCTCGTCACCGACGGGAAGCCCTCGCTCGCATGGAACCAGCCCTTCCACGACACCACGATCGCCTCATGGTTCAACGAATACGCGAAGCCAGAGCCTTCGCGTACCGCCCGGAAGGTCGTTGGTGGCATCCTGGTGCCCGGTGTCTTCGTCTTACCGATAGCACTGGCGCTAGTGGGCGTTGCGTTCCTCGGCATTCCGCTGGGCATCGCCGCCTTGATTGGCGGTATTGGGGGTACCGCCCTGACGATAGTCGGCGTACACATGCTTGCTTCGGCCGACAGCCCGGGCCGCCGGCTCGCTCGCATCCGATCCGAACTGCGCCGGAAGATCCCGAAGGCGCTCTACTGGGAGCGGTACGAGCACACGGGCAACCCACTCGGAGATCTCCGAAACCCCCACAATCGTCGTGTTCCGGCGGCGTCCTACCCTGTATTCGATCGCTGAGAATTACCGCCTGATCGGCCAGTTGTGCCGATACTATTCGATCGGCGCCGGCCGTGCTTATGCAGCATCGACTGTCCACCGGTCACGGCCCTCGACTGACGGTCGAAGACGACGCTCCGCCACGCCGACTTGCGCCCAGATAGCGCAGGGAATCACCCTCGACCCAAGGAGCGCAGCGCGCTGCACGGCACGCGCGCTGCTGCGGGAGCTCTCGATCGTCCGTTCCTTGCCAATGCAGGCGCGCGGAGCGGCCGCAACCCTCCTCGACAGGGACCCCGCGCAGAGACGCGGCAGCATCGTTCGGAGCCCTCAACTCGGGCGGTCGAGCGGCTGTGAATACCTCCACACCCCGGCTAGCCGGCTCTAGTATCGCACGTACCCCTTGCACAAACGCACGTACCGGTGTAAGTTCGCACGTACCGACCACGTAAGGAGAACCATGAACAAGATGATGCCGCTGGCGGTGATCCGTCACCTGCGCCCCGTGAACGACGCGGGCGCGACCCACTACGAGGGAGTGATGTCAGGATCCTGGTTCTCTGAAAACTTGGATTCCGGGGTATTGGAGTTTGGCGGCAACATCCGACCCGATTGGCAAGACGGCGGTCGCATGGGGGCCAAGACTAAGCGGAAGGTAGATCGGTGGACCGAGGAGCTGCTGGCCAACAGCGCAGTGATGGGAAACCTGAGCGTGCGCCTCGACCCCACGAGGTGTGATTACGACGTCGAGCAGGACGAAGACGGCGACTACACGCTCACCTTATGGTCAGGCCACCTCGACACCGCAGTCGACTCCCAGTCGCGCATCACCGCGATCAACCGTGCCGCACGCAATCCGGTTGGCTCGTTCGACGTGCACACGAAGTTCGCGACCCGCATCTGGATCGCAGATGACCAGCTCGCTGCGCGCGTCGGGTCGGACTACAACACCCGCGGCGACAAGGTCAATGACACTGCTGCCAAGTTCGCCTACCAGGACGACGGGGAGAAGCGCATCGCCAGGATGCTTCTGGAGCAGAGTCCCCACCTCGGCGTAGAGAACGTCGAAGTGTTGAAGAACACTGTTTCCGCCTCGAGCTCGAAACTGTTCGCCTTCAACACACTGACCCAGGCTATGGAGTCGTTCTGGAAAGGCGAGCCGACCAGCCCCTCTGAAGAACAATCCCAGGCGGCCTTCCTCGCCAACTTCTGGGACGCCCTAGTTGCCGTCCGACCAGAGTTCGGAAGGCTAGGGAAGACCGAACGGACCTCACTCAGGGGAACGTCTATGGCTGGCACGGCCCTGTCGATTCATGGCCTCATCGCCGTGGCTTCCGCGATCTACGCAAAGGAACTCGATCCGACTGCGGTTCTCACCCGACTAGGTGAACCCGTCTTCGTTGCCGGCGAAACTGTTGACTACTTCTCCTACCGCAACCCGACATGGCAAAGGATTGGTGCCCTGGTGGACGCGAACGGTAGACCGCAGCTCCGGATGAGTTTCCAGTCTCGGCGAGCCGTCGCCGCCGAGCTCTTGAACCGAGTAGGCCTCCCAGACGAAAAGATCCGATGAACGATCCCGCCTAAAAACTTCGGCCCCTATCCATGCCAGTGGATGGGAGCCGAACCCAGGCCCGAAGGCGCTGGTAGAGACGTGCAGTCACTACTGTCAGCGTACCCGAAGTTCCCAGACGCCGGACGACCGGCCTCGCTTCTCGGAGGGCCTCCTTGAAAGAAAGGAGCCCTCGTGGCTTCCATCACTACCCACTACGGGATCGCCGGTCCCGTTCCGTTCCACGACGTCGACGTCCATAGCGACAACCGCATCTTCGTCGACCCGCACGCGGTCCGCCTGTCGCGGGGACCCTCTCCGTTCGCGGCCGACGCTGTGCTGGCGCTCGATACGTTCTTCGACGCCGTGAGTGCTGACGCGATGTCCGCCCACGCCGCCGACCACCGACATGGCCTCGATCTGCTGCAGCACTTTGAGGAGCCCTGGGAGACCCGCATGGGCATGGCCAAGACCGGATTCCGCGGTCATGGAGGATCTGTCGACGTTGGCAGCTGGATCTGGGACGCGCTTCGCGGCGACCTCGCCGCGTTGCTGCGAGTCGGGATCCTGAAGCACCTCGAGGACCTTCCTCTCTTCGTCCACGGCATCGACCGTGACATCACATCGGACATCACTACTCGCATCATTTACAAGGCGTTGACCGACTTCACCGCCGCGATGGTGGATGCGTATCCCGAGTTCACTGCCGGCACCCACACGACGAGCATCGTCCAGCGTCAGGTGTGGGACTCGACGTCCAGCGAGTGGACCCTCATCGACGTGAATCTTCCTGCTGTTGAGGGCAAGCCGCTTCTGTTGGTCCCGGCTGGGTGGGCACGCCCGCGTCTGCTTATGTCCGCCGGCAGGTACTACGAGACTGAGATCTTGACATTCGCTCAGCTCGAGCAGGCGTCGTCCCGGAACGGCAAGCTGCTCAAGACGCCCAAGGGGCGACTGAAGCGGCAGCCCGAGCTGAGCCGCGGCCGCGGCACGAACAAGCTCGTCACTGCTCGCGCAGGCGGGGCCGGTCACGACATCTTGGCCCAATTCCGACGGTTCGTCGACGCGCGCGCTCTCAGAATCGGGTGAGATAGAGAGGGTGGGTGCATCGAGCTCGATGCACCCACCACCCTCTCTCCTACTCTCACAAACACCTCGGAAGATCGCTCCACGTCCGCGGCGCGATCTTCCGAGGTGTTTGTGAGAGTGCCCCGTCACCGATCTGAGCCAAACCTCGAAGGAAAGCCCACCAGCGTTCAGTAGCGCGGCTCAACAGCGCTCTTCTGCGCCAGGTCGGTCATCTCGTCTTCATCAGCTACCGCAAGCTCTCGACGCTCAATGAGGCCACGCACGTCCACGTGCTGAGACACTGAAGTCGCAGCGAGGACCTGCTCGATCATGCGCGTCATGAACTGCTCTGGTCGCACGTGCTGCGGGACCCTGTCGAGTTCCACTTTCACGGTTGAGTCTTCGTCGGACCAGCTGACGAGGGCGAGGCCCGTAGCTGTGTAACCGTTGGCTCCGCCGAGGTCGCGGAGTTTGCGGATCATGTCGACGGTACGTTCGTACGCGTCTGGTTCGTCGGTGAGGATCGTGGAGCGCTGTACGAAGAAGAATCCGACCGCGGCGAGGGGGTAGCGGCTGCGGAGGTTGCCAGCGTCGCCGTATGCCTCTTCGAAGCGGTTAGAGAGATTCTTCCCGAACGAGGAAATCTGCGTCTTGGTCGACAGCAGCAGCTCTGGTCCGCGGTCCCACCGGGAGATCGCGACATCGACCTGCTTCTCGTACGCGCGGCCGAGGATCTTCGCGTCTGTCGGTGCGACCACGGGCATGGCCATGACTCTTGCGCGCACCTCGTCAGACAACTGCCGGGGCAGCTTCTCCAGGAGCAGCGCGATGTCACGCGGAAGGATGCGCGGGCGGGTGGCGCGTGGCCACACTTCGTCGGGTTTGAACCCGGAACGGCGCAGCTCGTGCGCCAGCCACGAGTCCACCCCGTTCGCGAGCGCACCCGTCGCCCACCCCTTGCCGGCAGCAACTGGGATAGTGAGCAGCTTCTCCAGCAGCCCGTAGTCGGGACGGTAGTCGGGGGCATCGCCGCGCCCGTGCACCCACGGGTCGCTGAGGTCTGCGGCCGCGAGGGCGTCGCCGAAAGGGGTGAAGGAGTCGTCGCGCGCCATTACACCGCTCCCCCACCGCTGCGTCGCCGAACCGTCCTACGAGTCGTCAGCGCCCCGTGATCTGCCGCGATTGCGGCCAGCTCGTCGGTTGCGAGCACCTTGTGGAACAGCACTTCATCGACGAGTTCGACCGCACCGAGAAGGTTTCGGGATTGGAGCAGGCGTTGAACGCGCGGCTTCAGCGCAGCCAGCGCGTCGCGGTGCTGTGCGAGAAAGGCGGGAGCGGGCATCCACCACCGATCGGCCTCGCGGGGTTCGATCTTCAGGATGCCGCCACCGTAGGAGCGGCCGACGAGCTCGGCGGAGAGCAGGGTCATCGAGTTCAACGACGCGATTGGCAGCACGTCTCGTGCGAGCTCGCGGTGATCATCAGTGAGGTAGACGCCGTGGACGCTGTTGAGGTGGCGGGCGCCGACGGTGTTTGTGGTGAGGCGGGCGGTGTCGGCGTTCATGTAGGTCAGGAACAGATCGGGGGCCTGAAGGACCGGCACCCGCCACCACGGCTTACGGACCCGGCACTTGTACGCCTGGTCGGCGCCGGTGCGGTGGCCCTCGGCTATGTACCGCAGCGTCGCGGCCGCCGGCTTCTTGCTGGGATACAGCAACCAGATCGGCTGCTCTTTCCGACCAAGCCTGTCCATCGCGCTGCGCGTGCGTGCGAGACCACGCAAGTGCGAGCTGCCGGGAGGGCTGATCCGCAGCAGGTCCCGATTCGGGATACCGAGCTCACGCACACGGGCAGGTGAAAGGGCGAAGTACCGGTTCCCGCCGGTGACGGCCCCCAGGGACGTGTCACCGTAGGTCTCCAACGGCACGAAAGCCGAAGAACCCGAAAGCCGCGCCATCGCCGCGGTGGTCACTGGGGACAGGGCAAGGGCCGTCCACCGGTCGGTGGTATCGATCGGTGACCACGTTGTTCCCGTCTCCAAAGCGGCAAGGGTCGACGCGTTGCGGGTCTGCCGTAGAACGGCGCTGCCAGCGGGAGCCTGCTTCCACCCGTCGGCCTTCACCAGCACGGTGTCAGCTTCGGCGTCGGGGAACACCAGACCACGGCGGGTGCTCGGCTGGGACACCAGCCACGACCGACTCCTCGACGCCCTCATGACGTGAACACGCGCGAAAGGGATTGCTCAGCGTGCGTGTACGCCGTTAGGGGGCGTCGGCGGTGTGTTTGCTTGGAGAGTCGCGAAGGAAGATGGCCCGCCCAGCGCGGATCGTGGCCTGAATGTTGGCGAGATCCGCGGGGCTTGGATCGTCCCTGGTCTGCAAAACCGTTAGATCCCCTCGGTTCCCTACCGCCACGGAACCCGTGTCGGCGCGGCCGAGGAATTCTGCTGGTTCGGTGGTGAGCGAGCGCAGGATGTCGGCAGTGCTCATTCCGCTGGCGCGCATGGCCTCATACTCGCCGCGGGTCTCGCGATCGGCCATGTAGCCCACGTCCGTGCCAAACAACACACGGCCGCCGGCCCGAATGAATCCGCCAAGCGCGGCGCGGATCGGCGCAAGATAACCGTCGTCGGTCGTGACCGTCGAGGCGAACATGTGCAACGTCGGCACGAGACGGATGCCGCGCTCCGCGGCTTGACGCAGCAGCGTTTCCGTTCCCTCGGTCTCGTCAGGAACGTGCGCCAAGGCGTCGACGCCCGCTTCCACGGCGACCTCGGTACCTGGTCGGTTTGACGGGTGTGCGAAAACGCGTGATCCGCGCCGATGCGCCGCAGCGACCGCCGCGCGAGCCACCGGGAGGCGCATGGGCTTCACCTGGTCCGGTCGAACGTAGGAGCCCGTGAACAGCTTGGTCAGCTTCGCGCCGCCGCGAATCTGGGCAGCCACGGTCAGCCTGGC
Source organism: Microbacterium sp. SMR1 (assembly GCF_003289625.1). Lineage (GTDB taxonomy): Bacteria > Actinomycetota > Actinomycetes > Actinomycetales > Microbacteriaceae > Microbacterium > Microbacterium plantarum. The sequence continues at coordinate 87,070 of NZ_QMBN01000004.1, read as the reverse complement.
CCCGATGCTGGTTGCGGGCGCGGGCATCAGCCACCGCAGCACCCATGGCACATCGGCCTTCACGTAGAACGGCATGCCCCGCCACGGCGTGAGGCCGGTCGCGGCGGTCAGTATCTCCGGGCCGCGCAACTCGCCGGTCGCGATGCGCCGCATCAGCGCGAAAGTCGTGCGCGGATTCGAGGACAGGTCCAGCACGGTCGTGAATCCATGAGAGAGCAGCATGTCGTCCAACGCGTGCTGCAGGCTCTCGGCCGGAGCGGTGGCGGCGCTGCTCCACTCCCGTCCCGTGAAGTGGACATGGCAGTTCCAAAACCCCGCTGTGACCACACGCCCCTCAGCACTCAGCCGAGGAACGTCATCGGGCGCCTGAAGGCCCGCACCGATCTGCTCAATAACACCGTCGACGATCAGGATCGAAACCGTATCGCCGAGACGCTCATCCGGCGCCGGCCATACCCGCGCATCCGTCACGAGCAGACTGTGCGCCTTCGTGACCAGCCGACTCGAGCCCATGCGAGCGAGCGTACCGAGGGAAAAATCCGGATCAGGATAGCCCGATAGCCGGTCGTCCACCGCTCCCCGCTCCGATCGAACCGGACTTGCGTCGGCGCTGGGCCATGGATGCGCGTATAGCCCGCACGGATTATTGCCCGGTGACGGAGCCGTATCTGCAACACTGAGTCGGTGAGCGGAACGAAGGTCGGATACGCGCGGGTCTCGACGGCCGGGCAGGACGTCGCCGCGCAGCGCGAAGGACTCGCGGCCCTCGGCGTGGGCCCGAAGCTCGTCTACGTCGACCACGGGCTGACCGGACGCAACCGCGACCGGCCCGGCCTCGCGCAGGCCCTCGCCGCAGTCCGGGAGGGCGACACGCTCGTCGTGACGAAGCTCGACCGTCTCGCTAGGTCGCTGCCGGACGCGAGGGACATCGCGGACGAACTGACCGGGAAAGGTGTTGCGCTGAGCATCGGCGGGTCCGTCTACGACCCCAACGACCCCGTAGGCCGGCTCCTGTTCAACGTCCTCGGCATGGTCGCCGAATTCGAAGCGGACCTCATCCGGGCCCGCACTCGGGAGGGTATGCAGATCGCCAAGGCCGCCGGGAAGCTCCGCGGCCGGCAGCCGACGCTGAGCAAGACGAAACGAAAGCACCTCCTCGACCTTGCCGCAGGCAAGCACACCCAAGCCGAACTCGCAGAACTGTTCGACGTGTCCCGCACCACCATCTACCGAGAGCTACGCCGCGAAACGAACTGACGCGGATACGCTCGACACCACCAGTGGTGCGTTGATCGGTTGAGACCGCCATCGTTTCTGGTCGAACATCAGCACCGGGCGTAGGGGCGGTCAGAAACGGCGGTTGCGATTCCGCTTCGGTGTGACCACGGCTTGAACCGCCGTTGCTGGCAGTGAGACAGCGCACGGTAACGCCCCGCCCCCGTACACGAGCGGACGCCGGGGCGTCTTGTCGTTGCACCAGGACCCGTTACGAGGAGATTGTGAAGCCGTGGGTGTGTATCTCCTGATCGGCGGTCCGTTGGCGGGAGGTCCCGTGATCGACCTTCCCGACGGCTATACGCCCGTCCTCGGCGCCCCAGCGTTGGCCATCTGGGCTGAGGATCCAGAGACCGAAAGAGAGATCCGGGCCATCAACGAGCTCATGCTCTCCGCGCTCTACCGCCTCGACGCGAAGACCATCAGAACACTCGAGGATGGGAGAGACGTCACCGCGCGCGACGACGAGACTCATCAAGCGATCGTCGACTTTCGCGAAGCGTACGAACGGCAGAGTATCCTCCTGCACAGCATCGAGCCCGGCCTGCAATGAGACGGATCGCCCGCGACGCGGAAAGGAAGTTCGCCTCCTCATGAGCCACATCGACCAGCTCGCATACCTGTCGTTGCAGACTCTCGACGCCGTGATTCGAGATGACACCGAACAGCTCCGTGAGATCGAGCGGAAGATAATCGCGAGCGAGTACACCGGGTTCCACGTCGCTCTGCACGTCGCGTCGATGCTGGCGAGCGAGGTGACCCGTGACCCCGATTTCCGGGCGAAGCTCGACGCGATGCTCGAACAGCAACGTCTCTTCGCGTCCGCGGACCTACCGGATGACGGTGACGTCTTCGAGAGCTAGCGCCGCGGCGGGCTTTTCGGGAACACCCAAAGCCAAAGCCGGTAGAGGTCTGCGGCACGTTGATGCGCACCGTAGACGGCTGTGACTCCTATTGCCACGGCGCGGCCCTGCCTTGATGATGAGTCCGGAGGTGCAGCGAACTATGGAGATACCTCAGCCGCCGACGGACCCCGCAGCTCGTCGGCGAAGCCATCAGATCTTAATCGCAGGTGTTCTTTGCTACCCCGTGGCGGGGCTGCTGCTGCTCCACGCGCTGGATGAGCCCGGCGACCCCGCCCGCTGGATACTCCTCGGGCTGTGGATAGCTCTTGCGAGCGCTGGCATCGCATACGCCCTGAAGCGCTACTACAGGAGCTACCCGCCGGAGCCGTGGCCGGGCTCACCACAGAAACGGCCCGACCCTACCGGGCACGGCGTCCCACCTTCTGCTCCAGATCAAGACACCTAACGATCACCCGAAGACGCCCCGGCGATGATCGCTATCGAGACGAATCCAGAGCGCTCACGTATCGAGAGCATCGAAGACTGACCGGGAGCGTGCCGCAAACGATCGTTTCCGGCGGGGGCGAGACGTCATGGGCCTGTAGGACACGTGTCACGGCTGTACCGCTGTGAGCACGACGTACCAGTCGCCAATCGCCTCCGTCTCCATGACCAACTCGCGATCGCGCAGCTCGACCTCGGTCGTTGCCGTCGCGCCACACGGAACGTCTACCGAACCGACCTCTCTTCCCGCCGAAGTCAGGATCAGCTCAACGACGGCAGTTCCGCGGCACGCAGCTGCAACCGTGTACCAACCGGGCGAGCCGACCTCGAAGCCGACCGCCGACGTGTTCGACCCGCCGCCCGCCGGCCCCGAGTCACCCGTCGACAATTCAGCCAGCATGCGCTCAGACCATGAACCGAAAGAGTCCGCTTCGCCCGGCGCAGTTGTGGTGCAGCCGGTCATCATCACCAAGACCGCCACCATGACAGAAGCCCTAATCCAGATACGCACGACATAAGCATCGCAGGGCGCTCCCGGGGTCTTAGGGGGCACGAGGCCGGATTGATACCACTCGAAGCGCTCCCGTCCGGAACCGATCGGTTACGCACCACCCGCACTCCCGCTACGTTCATGGCTATGTGGGTACAGACGACAGAAGGCCTTCCTCACGAGATCGACGACAAGATCACGAACGCGATCGGCCACCGGGCGGATCGACAGGACAAGGTGTGGATCAACATCGAGACAGGTGCTCGGGTTGTTCTGGCTGCAAACGGGGGGTGGCGCACGGCGGCAGATTCCGCCTTTCACGCGCTGCTCGTCTCCCCCTCCGGAGAGGTCACCAACGTCTCGTACGGGATGCTTGGCGGCTCTGTCCCCTTCGATGCGACGGCCGAAGCTGCCGCGACCTACACCAAGCGTCAGGAAGCTGCTGTCGCTCACATCACTTCTCTTCTGGGCGCAGAGGTCCGGCGCGTGAACTACGGCCAGGTCAGCCCCGTTAGATCCCTGTAGCGAGCCCGCACGGACCTACCGAGGGGTGGGTGGACCCGTGCCCTAGCGTAGGGAGCATGCGGAGAACTGGTTCGGGTCACCGCAACGTGGCGGTGCTGGTGGGCAACGGTCTGTCCATAGCCTTCAATCAGAACCTGTTGCTGCCCAACATCACGAAGCAAGTACGCAAGAGGATCATGAACTCGGGCGACGGCGGCAAGAAAGTCGTCCGGGCGATGCGATCGCTTGCGGACGCCACTCTCCCCGCGGGGCAAAACAACCATCATGACTTCGAGCGCCTAGTAGGCGCGTTCGGCGCCGAGAGCAGCACTCTGAAGCACCCACAGGCACTCGCCCGCGTCTCTCATCCTGACGACCACGACCTGAGAAAGGCCATCCGCAAGACGACCGCCTTCGCCCGCGAACTTCGCGACTTGGGCACCGGCCACCTTCTGGAAGTGGTCTACGAGAACAGTCGGAGCTCGTACACGGAATCGGAACCGCTCAATGCCTCGCTAGTCATGGTGTGCAGGATCGCTCCGCGGATGCGGGCGGTCTTGTCGCGGTCCTGGTAGAACGACACTTTGGCCGGTATTTGGTGCGCCTTGCAGGAGCGGACGCCTGCGGCTCTGTCGTCGCTTTTGCGGCCTGCTGCTGCTGGGCAGGCGCGGATGGCGCCGGCTGCGCCCTCGGCAGCCTGGGCGCCGTCGACGCGCCCTACGAGGGATGAGAGCTTTGCTCGTGCCATCGGGAGTGTCCTATCTCTTTCCGTTGGTTCAGAGGCTCGTGAGCTCCAGGGCCAGGTCTTTGTAATCTTCGATCGCGTTGGCCGTTGCGCGGCTGCGCGGGTAGGTAGTGACGACCTCGCCGGTCAGGGGCGCGTCGGTGTGCATCACGTGCTCGCTGATGACGCCGCAGAAGTGCGGCAGGTTCATCTCGTCGAGCATTTCGACGGCGTCGTCCTTGCGCCTGAACGTGGACGGGTCGCGCTTCACACGACCTACCAGCACCCGGTACGGCGCGCCTCGCGACTCGACGAGCTGACGATGACGCGAACGACCGGCTTGACGCTCATCGTGGCCGGCTCCATCGGGAGAATCACGAAATCGATCACGTCGTAGTCCCTGCCGCCTCGGAGGTTCGCGAGCGCCTGGGGGTTCGATTCCATCACGAAGCCGAACGACACGGAGTCGCCTCCGGCTTCTGCCCGATCGGTCCACGGCTTCAGCTTCAGATGTGCACCAAAATTGCACCATACCCGGCCGCTACATGCAGAAAACCCCCGGATAACCGGGGGTTTTCATTGGCGGTGACGGTGGGATTTGAACCCACGGTAGGGGGTTACCCTACACAACTTTTCGAGAGTTGCACCTTCGGCCGCTCGGACACGTCACCGCCGACCAGCTTACGACATCCGAGGCGATGCTGCGAACCACGGTGTCCCCGGCCGGGCGTAGCGTGTGTCTGTGACGCGATCATCGGCCCCGCAGACAGCTCTCATCGTCGCGATCGCGTCGCTCGCGTCATCCGTCGCGTTCCTCGACAGCACGATCGTGAACGTCGCGCTCCCCGCGATCGAACGCGAGCTCGGCGGCGGTCTCGCGACGCAGCAGTGGGCGGTCGACGCGTACCTGCTGACGCTGTCGTCGCTGATCCTCCTCGCGGGCTCGGTGAGCGACGCCTACGGGCGCCTCCTCGTGCTGCGCATCGGGTTGATCGGCTTCGGTGTCGCCTCGGTCGCGGTGGGACTCGCGCAGGATCCGGTCTTCCTGATCGCCGCGCGCGCCGTCCAAGGCGCGGCAGGCGCCTTCCTCGTGCCGAGCTCTCTCGCCCTCATCACGTCGCTCCTCCAGGGCCACGAACGCTCGCGCGCCATCGGGCTGTGGACGGCCTTCACGACCGGTGCCTCGCTCGTCGGGCCGCTGCTCGGCGGCCTCTTCGTCGACCTGCTGTCCTGGCGCTACGCGTTCCTCATCAACGTCCTGCCGGTGGCTGTCACGCTGTGGCTCGTCGCACGACTCCCCGTGCACGACGAACGCCGAGCCGATGCGGGCATCGACTGGTTCGGTGCGGTCCTGTGCACGGCGGGCTTGGGCGGCATGGTCTTCGCACTGATCGAGCAGCCGAACCTCGGCTGGGCCTCCCCCGCGATCTGGATGCCGCTGGCCGGCGGCGCCGTGATGTTCGCGGCCTTCCTGCTGCGGCAGCGCACGTCGCGGCATCCGATCCTTCCGCTCGGGCTGTTCCGGACTCGCAACTACTGGACCGGAAACCTCGCGACCCTGTTCGTCTACGCCGCCCTTTCGCTCAACGGCTTCGTCGTCGGCGTCTACCTGCAGGAGGGCGCCGGCCTCAGCGCGACGCTGGCGGGCCTCGCGAGCCTGCCGACCACGGTGCTGCTGATCGTGCTGAGCCCGTGGGCCGGCTCGCTCGCGGAACGCCTCGGCGGACGGCTGTTCATGACCGTCGGTCCCCTCGTCATGGCCGGTGGCGCACTGATGCTGCTGCTCGTCGGCGAGCGCTTCGACTACTGGTGGCAGGTGCTGCCCGGCCTCGTCGTGCTCGGGCTCGGGCTCGGGCTGACCGTCTCGCCGCTGACCTCGACGATCCTCGGCGCGATCGACTCCGATCGCTCGGGCATCGCCTCGGCGGTCAACAACGCCGTCGCGCGGGTCGCGGGCCTCGTGGTCATCGCCTTCCTCGCACCCATCGTGGGCGGCGCGCTCGACCTCGACGGATTCCACCGAGCAGCGATCGTCACCGCCGCGCTCATGGCCGCGGGCGGGCTCATCGCCTTCACCGGCATCCGGAACAGCGCACCCTCAGCTGCAGCAACCCCGTCCGCGGCTGACTGACGCTCAGGCCGGCGAGCGCTCCGCCGCGAGCGGCCCGAGCACCGACAGCATCCGCAGCTTCTCCGCCGCTTCCGACCCGGGCTCCGGGGTGAGGGTGAGGAGGGCCTGTGAGCGGTCCTCCGTGAACAGCACCTGGCAGTCGACCTCGATCTCGCCGACGGCGGGATGCACGACCACCTTGTGATCAGCGAACCGCTCGGCGACCTCCTCGAGATCCCAGAGCCGCGCGAACTCGGCGCTCCGCTCGCGTAGGTCATCGACCAGACGCGCGGCCCGCGACCCTGCGCCACCCCGGCCCGCGACGGCGCGCAGGTTCGCCACGATCGCCCGGCTCTGCCGGTCGTGATCGGATGCCGGGTACACCGCCCGCTCGCTGACGGGATGCACGAACCAGCACCAGGCACCGCTGCGTTCGGGTCCGATGCGCCGTTCCCGCGCGCCGAACAGAGCCCGCGCGAGATCGTTCTGCGCGAGAGTCTCGTCGAGCTCGGTGATCACGAGCGCCGGGATGTCGTCGAGCCGATCGAGCACCCGCCGCAGCGCCGGCGCGACGTGATCGGCAGCGCCGGAACGCTCGGGCGGCGTGTGCCCAGCGAGGCGGTGCAGGTGGTCGCGCTCGGAACGCGAAAGCCGCAGTGCCCGCGTGAGCGAGGCGAGCATCTGCAGGCTCGGCTGCGGCCCGCGCTCCTGCTCGAGGCGCGTGTAGTAGTCGGCGCTCATCAGGGCGAGCTGCGCCACCTCCTCGCGTCGGAGCCCCGCCACACGGCGGCGCTCTCCGGACGGCAGCCCGACATCCTCCGGACGCAGTCGCTCGCGGCGCGCGCGGAGGAATCGGGCGAAAGCGGCACGGTCCACGCATCCATTGTGGCCGCGGCGACCCGAGCGAGCCAGGGACCGCCGCTCCCCCGTTCGGGCGTGCCTGGATGCACCAGGATGCCGCAACGAGAGTCGGGGCATGGACATCACCGGACGCACCATCTTCATCCCCGGCGCGACGAGCGGCATCGGCCGGGCGCTCGCCATCGCCCTCGCCGAGCGCGGCAACACGGTCATCGTCGGCGGGCGCCGGCGCGAGCTCATCGACGACCTCCGCTCGTCGCACCCGGGCATCGACGGCCTCGAGATCGACACCTCGGATGCCGCATCCATCGGCCGTGCCGCCGCCGAGGTTCTGGAACGGCATCCCGATCTCGACGTGCTCGTCACGATGGCGGGCATCATGAACGCCGAGGACTGGACTTCTCCCGCGGGCTTCGTCGACAGCGCGGAACGCACCGTCACCACGAACCTGCTGGGACCGATTCGGCTGATCGGCGCGTTCATCGAGCACCTGCTGACACGCCCCGCCGCCACGATCATGACCGTCTCTTCGGGCCTGGCCTTCGCTCCGCTCGCCGCCACCCCCAGCTACAACGCGACGAAGGCCGCCGTCCACATGCTGAGCGAATCACTGCGACTGCAGTACGCAGGATCGCCGGTGTCGATCGTGGAGCTCGTGCCGCCCGCCGTGCAGACCGACCTCATGCCCGGTCACGCCGACAACCCGCAGGCGCAGCCGCTCGACGAGTTCGTCGACGAGGTGATGACGATCCTCGAGCGGGATGCCGACGTGCGCGAGGTGCTCGTCGAGCGCGCGAAGTTCCTACGCCATGGTGAAGCCCGCGGCGACTACGCCGATGTCGTGCGCACACTCAACTCCAGCGACCCGCACGCAGGTCGGAGAGGGGCCCGGTAGCGACTCTCATGAGCCCCTGCCAGACTGAGATCATGAGCGCGATCGAGAACTCCAAACTCACCGTCGTCGGCGCGGGCGCCGTCGGATCCAGCGTCGCCTACGCGGCCCTCATCCGCGGATCGGCCCGTCACGTGGCCCTCTACGACATCGCGACCGAGAAGACCGAGGCGGAGGTGCTCGACCTCGCGCACGGGGCACAGTTCACGGGTTCGAGCGACATCATCGGCGGATCCGACATCTCGGTCGCCGAGGGTTCGCACGTCGTCGTCATCACCGCGGGCGCGAAGCAGAAGCCCGGGCAGACGCGCACCGAGCTGGCGGGCGTGAACGCGGGGATCATCGCATCGATGATGCCGCAGCTGCTCGACGTCGCCCCCAATGCGACCTTCGTCATCGTGACCAACCCGTGCGACGTGCTCACCGTTCTCGCGCAGGAGGCCACCGACCTGCCGCCCGAGCGCATCTTCGCCTCGGGCACCGTGCTCGACACCTCGCGCCTGCGCTGGAAGATCGCGCGTCGCGCCGGCGTCTCGATCTCGAGCGTGCACGCGTACATCGTCGGCGAGCACGGCGACACCGAGTTCCCGCTGTGGTCGCACGCCACCATCGGCACGGTGCCGATCCTCGACTGGGTGCCGCTCGACGGTCAGCCCAAGTTCACGAAGGAGGAGCTCGACCAGATCGCCATCGACGTCCGCGACGCCGCCTACAAGGTGATCCAGGGCAAGGGCGCGACGAACTACGCCATCGGCCTCTCGAGCGCGCGCATCGTCGAGGCGATCCTGCGTGACGAGGATGCCGTGCTGCCCGTCTCCACAGTGCTGCGCGACTTCCACGGAGTCGACGGCATGGCGCTGTCCGTGCCGTCGGTCGTCAACCGCCGGGGCGCGTTCCCGGTGCGAGAGATCGAGTTCTCCGAGCGCGAGCTCGAGCTGTTCCAGCACTCGGCCGCGGCGCTCAGCGAGGTCGCGACCTCCCTGCGCGGCTGATCAGTCGGTACGCCGATACATCCGTCGGACCGGCGTTGCTGGTGTCGTCCCGTAGCCCCGGGAAGACGACATCCGCACCACCGGTCCGACAGTTGTATCGGGGCGAGGCTCGCGGGGGCCCGGGGACCGAGGGATGTCGGAGGTCGCGCCTACCCTGGACGCATGGCCTCTCGACGTCCCGCTGCCACCTCGGCCTTCAAGTGCACCGAGTGCGGGTGGACGACGGCCAAATGGGTCGGCCGCTGCGGTGAGTGCCAGCAGTGGGGCACGGTCGTCGAGGCGGCGACGCAGACCGGCATCACGTCGACCGTCACGGCGGTGAGCCCCGGCGCTGCTCGCGCCGCTCGTCCGATCACCGAGATCGACACGACCGAGGCGCCTCGACGTTCGAGCGGCGTCGGCGAGTTCGACCGCGTGCTGGGCGGTGGCGTCGTACCCGGGGCGGCGATCCTGCTGTCGGGCGAGCCGGGCGTCGGAAAGTCGACCCTGCTCCTCGAGGTCGCCGCGCAGTCCGCCCGCTCGGGTCGGCGAGTGCTGTACGTCAGCGCGGAGGAATCGCTCGGCCAGGTCCGCCTGCGGGCCGAGCGCACCGGCGCGCTGCACGATGCCCTCTACCTCGCGAGCGAGACCGACCTCGCCACGGTGCTCGGCCACGTCGACGAGGTGCGTCCCGACCTCCTCATCGTCGACTCGGTGCAGACGGTGTCGTCGTCGCTGTCCGACGGGGTCGCGGGCCAGCCGAGCCAGGTGCGAGAGGTCGCGTCGACGCTCATCCGCGTCGCGAAGGAGCGTGACCTCCCCGTCCTCATCGTCGGACACGTCACGAAGGACGGCTCGATCGCCGGCCCGCGGGTGCTCGAGCACCTCGTCGACGTCGTCTGCCAGTTCGAAGGCGACCGCCAGACCTCGCTGCGCTTCGTCCGGGCGCTCAAGAACCGCTTTGGGCCGACGGATGAGGTCGGATGCTTCGACATGACGGGCGACGGCATCGCGGAGGTGCCCGATCCGAGCGCCCTGTTCCTCGGGCACGGCGACCCCGTGCCGGGCACGTGCGTCACGATCGCGCTCGAGGGGCGTCGCGCCCTGCCGGTCGAAGTTCAGGCGCTGACGCTCAAGACCGGGGCACCCAACCCCCGCCGTGTCGTCAGCGGAGTGGACAGCGCGCGCGTCGCGATGATCCTCGCCGTGCTCGAGAAGCGCGGCGTCGCCGTCACGAGCGACCAGGACGTCTACGTCTCCACTGTGGGAGGTGTGCGCCTCGTCGAGCCTGCCGCAGACCTCGCCATCGCCATCGCCATCGCGGGCGCCGTCGGTGGCAGGGCCGTGTCGCGACAGGTGGCGGCCTTCGGAGAGCTCAGCCTCGCCGGAGAGATCCGCCCGGTCACCCAGTCGAACCAGCGGCAGTCCGAAGCGAAGCGCATGGGCTACACCGCCGTGGTGGATGCCTCATCCCGCACGATCGGCGGAGCGATGCGCGACCTGCAGGTGCGCCAGCCCGCAGCATCCGCCGCCGACGCCGGCTTCTGACCCGCCCACGCCGACTCACCTGGACTCACCTGGCAGTTCACGCCCCCACCCCAGGGATGAGGGGGCACCAACTGCCAACCCAAACTCGGAGCCCCAGCCCGAGCCCGAGCCCAGCCCAGACAACGAGCCCGAGGTCAGGCGTCGAGGGCGGCGATCACGTCCTGAGGGGCAGCCTGCATCGGGTGCGGGCCGGCGATGTCGAAGAACACGGTGCTGATCTCGGCCTCGTGCACGCCGAGGAAGGCGCGCAGGCCCCCGGGCGACTGCAACGCCACGTGGGCGGGAAGCGCCTCCGGCTTGTGCGCCGCATCGCTGAACAGCAGCAGCGCGACATCGCCGGTGTTCGGATCGCGATACGTCCAGATCTCACCGACGTCGCGCGGATCGTCACGGTTCCCGGGTCGCATGAGCGGCACCACCGTCGGACCGTGCCGCAACGCGAATGCGAGGGCAGCCATGTCTTGCGTCTGCAGAGCGTCTGCGAGCTGCGGGTTGCGGAACTCGGGCACCGGCTTCTTCGCGCCGCGCTTCTTTCCAGCCATCACCTCAGCCTAGAGAGAGAAGGGGCCCTCTCGAACTCTTCATTGGGGACTGAGGAAATCGAGAGGGCCCATCGCTCACCCGAGGTGGGGATCCGTCGTCGCGATTCTGGGGGGTTTCGCGACTACTCGCTGCTGGGGACAGCGGGGGTCCTCGGGGAACTGCATCCAGGTTACGGCCGAGCTCGCCACCTGTCGCCCTCTCTCCGGTGAGAAAAGTCTCACGTCGGTGAACGCGTCAGCGCAGCACGAACTGTCGTTCCTGTTGCGCCGCGAGCCCACCGATCTCGACCGCCAGGTTGAAGTAGCCCGCGGGCGCTGCCGGACGCTCCGCATCGCACGTGTCGACCGACGAGCGGGTGCGGTCCCAGGTGATCGGAGTCACGCTCGACACCGTCTGGCCGGGGTCGATCTGCACGACCTGATCGCTCGACTCGCTCTGGCAGTCCGTCGAACGCCACCACACGTCGGGTCCGCTCGCGACCGTGAGCTTCTGCGTCGCCGTGCCCACATTGAGCAGGCAGGGAGCCGAGCCGGAGTTCGTCAGCGAGATCGACAGCTGCGGCAGTTCGCCGGCTCCGTAGGACTCCTTGTCGGTGACCGCCGAGACCTGGACCGACCGAGCGGAGCACGCCTCGACCTCGGCCGGCGTCGCGTCCGACGACGGCTGCGGCGCACTGGGGGATGCCGCGGGCGTGGGCTGATCCGCGGGCGGTGACGCCGGTGCCTCACCGGCATCCGACGACGCAGCCGGAGCGGGAGTGCTGTCCGCTGCCGATCCCTCCCACGGTCGCCAGAACGCGAGCACGACAGCGGCGATGAGCACCAGCACGGCGAGCAGCAGCACGAGACGTCGCCGGCGGTAGACCGCGGGCGAATGACGGCGTCGGGGCGGCGTGTCGGTCATGAAGCCAGGGTAGGCCGCAGGTCGGATGCCGCCCCGGCGGCACGCCTACAGGTGCTTGAGCATCCGGGTGTTGCCCAGGGTGTTCGGCTTGACGTGCGCGAGGTCGAGGAACTCGGCGATGCCCTCGTCGGGGCTCCGCAGCAGCTGCGAGTACACATCGGCGTCGACGATCTGCTCGCCGATCGCCTCGAACCCGCGCCGCGCGAAGAAGTCGACCTCGAAGGTGAGGCAGAACAGGCGCGAGAGACCGAGCTCGCGAGCGCCCTGCTCGAGCCGGTCGACGATGGCGCCGCCCACCCCACGGTGCAGCCACTCGTCCACGACGATGAGGGTGCGCACCTCGCCGAGGTTCTCCCACATGACGTGAAGGGCGCCGCATCCGATCAGCTGCCCGTCGGCCTCGGCGACGACGAACTCCTGCACCGACTCGTAGAGCACCACGAGGTCTTTGCCGAGCAGGATTCGTCGCTGCACCCAGGGGTCGAGCATCTCGCGGATGCCGCGGACGTCGCTCGCCTTCGCGGGGCGGACGACGAAGGCCGGGTCGTCTGAGCTCACGCCTCAACGATAGTCCGCGCCGGTAAGGTTGCCTCAGCCCGAGATCCCTCCCGCCTTGGAGTGCCGACGTGAGCGTGCTCCGTGATTACGCCGCCGCAGTGTCCCAGCCGACACTGCCTCTGTCGTCGCTTCCCCACGGCCCGGCCGACCTCTCGCGGTACGACGAGGTGGTCGATGCCGACGGCGGCCTCCGCCCCGCGTGGCAGTCGCTCGCCGGCCTCGCGCTGGCCCTGACGCCGTCCGAGCTGTCGCGCGTCGAGGGCGAGATCACCCGCTTCCTCGCCGACGACGGTGTGACCTACGTCCGGCCCGACAGCGGCGCCCAGCCCTGGCAGCTCGACCCCGTTCCGCTCGTCGTCGACGCGGCCAGCTGGGCCCCGCTCGAGACGGGCCTCGCGCAGCGCGCCGAGCTGCTGAACGCCGTCCTCGCCGACCTCTACGGACCGCAGACCCTGCTCTCGTCGGGGATCGTCCCCGCCGCCGCGGTGCTCGGTCACGCGGGATTCCTCCGCCCCCTCGCGCGAGCGACCGCGGCCGACCGGCATCCGCTGCTGCTGTCGGGCACCGACCTCGGACGCGACGCCGACGGCGAATGGCGGGTGCTCGCCGACCGCGTGCAGGCCCCGTCTGGGCTCGGGTTCGCGATGGAGAACCGCCGCGTCATCTCGCAGGTGCTGCCCGACCTGTACCAGCAGAGCGACCCGCACCGCATGGAGCCCTACTTCTCGGCGCTGCACGCGACGCTCGCCGCGTCGGCGCCCGAGGGCGTCACCGAGCCGCGCGTCGTCGTCCTGACGCCGGGGCCGCACTCCGAGACCGCGTTCGACCAGGCCTTCCTCGCGCGGGGCCTGGGCCTGTCGCTCGTGCAGGGCAGCGACCTCGTCGTGCGCCGCGGGCGGGTGTGGATGAAGCCCACCGGCTGGCCCCGCCGCGAACCGACCGAGCAGGTCGACGTCATCCTGCGGCGCGTCGACGCGGAATGGTGCGACCCGCTCGAGCTGCGGTCCGACTCGCGCCTGGGCGTCGCCGGTCTCACCGAGGCGGTGCGCCGCGGAACCGTGCGACTGGTCAACGGGCTCGGGGCGGGCGTCCTCGAGAACCCGGCGCTCCTGCCCTACCTCCCGGCCGCGTGCGAAGCCCTGCTCGGGGAACAGCTCCGCCTCTCGGCGGTCCCGACGTGGTGGTGTGGCGACGAGGCGGCGCGCGCCGTCGTGCTCGAACGCGTCCGCGCGGGCGATGACTCCGTGCTCGTGCGTACGCTCGACGGCTCACGCCGGGATCTCACGGGGCTGGATGCCGCGGCCATCGCCGACCGCATCGAGGCGAACCCGCACCGATACGTCGGTCAGGAGCTGCTGCCCCTCTCGCAGGCCCCGGTCTGGACCGGCGAGGGCGCGCGTGCCCGGGCTCTGATCTTCCGCGCGTTCACCCTGCGCCACGGCTCGGCCTATCGCCCGCTTCTCGGCGGCCTCGCGACGGTGCGAGAGAGCCCCGACGCAGCCCCGACCACGAAGGACGTCTGGGTGCTGAAGGCCGCCGAGGGCGACGCGGACCAGGGCCTCGTCGAGATCGGTCCGCTCCCGGGCGGCCGCAGTGCTCCGAGCATCGCACCGCGTGCCCTGGACGACATGTTCTGGTCGGGGCGATACGCCGAACGGGCCGAAGACCTGCTGCGGCTCGTGCTCACGGCGCAGCAGCAGCTCGACCTCGCCGGCGCCGGCCGCGCCAGCCACACGAGCGCCCGCGTCCTGCGCGACGCCATCCACCGGCTCGCCGGTCCCGGACCGGATGCGGCCGACGCCGACTTCCGGTCGCTGCTGCTCGACTCGGCTCGGGTCGGCTCGACCGCTCACGCGCTCAGCCGACTGCGCGACGCGCTCGACGGTGTCCGCGACCAGCTGTCCGGCGACACGTGGCGCGTCTTCGCCGGCATCGAACGCGCCTCCCGCGCCCTGCGGGCGTCGCCGCACGCCCACCGCACGGCCGAGTCGGCGGGACGCATGCTCACGGTCGTGCTGTCGCTGCAGGGCGTGACCGCCAACATGATGCGCGACACCGGCTGGCACTTCATCGAGGCGGGACGCTTCCTCGAGCGCGCACTTCAGGTCTGCCACATCCTGCGGGTCGTCGTCGACCGCCGCGACGCACGCACCGAGCGGGCCGTGCTCGAGGCGCTGCTCACCGCGTCGGAGAGCATCGTCACCCACCGGCGCCGGTTCCGTGGCGCGGTGCGCCTCGGCGACGTGCTCGACCTGCTGCTGCGCGACCCCGACAACCCTCGCTCGCTCGCGTTCTGCCTCGCCGAGCTGCGCACGCACCTTGCCGCAGCCCCCGCGTCGACGGGGTCGACACGCCCCGAGCGCCTGGTCGACGACCTCGAGAACCTCGTCGGCGCGATCGACACGGATGCACTGGGGGATGCCGTCGACGGCATCCGATCGCCCCTCGCCGAGCTGCTCGACGACCTCACGGCGCAGCTCGAACAGCTGGGCGACGCGATCGACGAGCTGCACTTCGAGAGCGGACCGCCCCCGGTGGCACTCTCGTCGCTCGCCCTCATCGAGGAACTGATGGAGGCTCGCGCGTGAAGCAGTACCGCGTCTGGCATCGCACCGCCTATACCTACAGCGATCCCGTCGAAGACAGCGTCGGGCAGTTCCACCTGATCCCTCGCGAGCTGCCCGGGCAGCGGGTGCGCGAGGCGGAGGTCGTCGTCTCCCCCGCCCCGGGTGACATGCGCCGCGACTCCGACTACTTCGGCAACTGGTCGACGTACTTCCACGTCACCGACGCGCACGAGGCGCTGTCGATCGAGGCGTCGAGCGAGGTCGCGGTCACCGCTCCCGAGTACGACGCCGCTGCGCTCGCGCTTCCCTGGGAGACGGCGCGGCCGCTGCGGCATCCCGACCAGGAGGGAGCGTGGCGCGCGGCGGAATTCGCGATGCCCTCGCCCCGCGTCGCGCAGTCGGAGGCCACCGCCGCCTACGGCGCGATCTCGCTCACCCCCGGGCGCCCGATCGGCGAAGCCGCGACCGACCTGATGCACCGCATCTACACCGACTTCGACTACGACAGCACCGCGACCACCGTCACCAGCACCGTCGCCGATGCGCTCGAGAAGCGGGCCGGCGTCTGCCAGGACTTCGCCCACGTCGCCCTCGCGTGCCTGCGCTCGCACGGCGTCGCGGCCCGTTACGTCTCGGGCTACCTCGCGACGCAGCCACCGCCCGGCAAGGAGCGGGTCTTCGGCGCCGACGCCTCGCACGCGTGGCTCGCGGTCTGGCTCCCGGGCAGCGACCAGTGGCTCGCGATCGATCCGACGAACGACCAGTGGGCCAACGACCGTTACGTCACTGTCGCATGGGGCCGGGATTACGGCGACGTCTCGCCCGTGAAGGGCATCATCTTCACCGAGGCGAAGACCTCGACCCTCCGCGTCTCGGTCGACGTCGCCCCGCTCGAGCCCTGACCCGCCGGGTGAGCTGCGTGCGCCGTGCGCGGATGCAGGGGCTCAGCGGCGACACCCCGGGCCGAGGCATCCATCTCCGGGGTGTCCCACGATCGCTTGCATCCCGGCACGCCGGCGGACGCCGACCGACCACGGATACCGGCGGGATCAGCGGCGTGCGGCGTACTCCGTCGCGGCGGCGACGAGGCCGAGGAAGAGCCGTCGGTCGGCGGCTTCCTCCTCGGGATGCCACTGCACGGCGACGAGGAAGTCCGAACCCGGCGACTCGATCGCCTGCGGCAGCCCCTCGCCGCTGCGTGCCGAGACCACGAGGTCGTCGCCGAGTCGGTCGATGCCCTGGTGGTGGTAGCTGCTCACGGTGAGCGAACCCGTGCCGACGAGCTCGGACAGCATCGTGCCGGCCGACACCGAGACCTCGTTCCGCGCGAAGACACCGCCGCCGAGCTGGTACCGGTCGGTGCCCAGCACGTCCGGAAGGTGTTGATGGAGCGTGCCGCCCGCGGCGACGTTGATGAGCTGCAATCCGCGGCAGATGCCGAGGACCGGGATGCCGCGCTCGCGGGCACCCCGCAGCAGAGCGAGCTCCCAGTCGTCGCGGTCAGGCCGCGCCGGATCCGTCGAGGGATGCCGCGCGGCCCCATACAGCTCGGGCTGCACGTCGAGGCCGCCCGTGAGCACGAGCCCGTCGAGCCGGTCGAGCACGACGTCGGCGGCGGGCCCGGGCGAGGGCTGCGGCGGCAGCAGCACCGCCGCGCCGCCCGAGGACGCGATCCGGTCGAAGTACTGCTGCGGCAGGAAGCTCGCCCGCACGTCCCACACCCCCTGCTGCGCGCGCTCGAGATAGGTCGTCAAGCCGATGACGGGTCGGGGCGCCGTCGTCGCGTCTTCGCTGCTCACGCGCCGATCGTAGAGCCGTCGTGTTTCGCGCCGATCACACGCCGGGCCAGCCCACAGCCCTCCGGCTGCGTCGTGCGGCGTGTCCCGCCGACAGGCCCCGGAAACGCCGGAGGGGCGGATGCCGCAGCATCCGCCCCTCCGTACGACTCGTCGCTCGCGCGATCCCGGTCAGTCGCCGCTCGCAGCGATGTCGGGGGTCGCGGCGATCTCGCCGGCAGCGCCGACGCCGACCGCGACCTTGCCCTCACGCGGAGCGGTCTCGAAGACGAACTTCGTGCCCTCGGTGTCGACCTTCACGTGGTCGCCCGCGTTGAGCTCGCCGTGCAGGATCTTCTCGCTGAGCTGGTCCTCGACCTCGCGCTGCATCGCACGGCGCAGCGGCCGGGCGCCGAGCGTCGGGTCGAACCCGATCTCGATGAGGCGGTCCTTGGCGGCATCCGACAGCTCGACCGTCATGTCGCGGTCGAGCAGCCGGTCGCTCAGCCGCTTCGTGAACAGGTCGACGATCTGGCGAAGCTCGGCCTTGTTCAGCTGCGGGAAGACGATGACGTCGTCGACGCGGTTGAGGAACTCGGGCTTGAAGTGCCGCTTGAGCTCTTCGTCGACCTTGCCCTTCATCCGCTCGTAGCTCGTCTGCGCATTGCCCTCGACCTGGAAGCCGACCGGACCACCGGCGATCGCCGACGAACCGAGGTTCGTCGTCATGATGATCACGGTGTTCTTGAAGTCGACGATGCGACCCTGACCGTCGGTCAGACGACCCTCTTCGAGGATCTGCAGCAGCGAGTTGAAGATGTCGGGGTGGGCCTTCTCGATCTCGTCGAAGAGCACGACCGAGAACGGCTTGCGGCGCACCTTCTCGGTGAGCTGGCCGCCCTCTTCGAATCCGACGAATCCGGGAGGGGCGCCGAACAGACGCGAGACGGTGTGCTTCTCACCGAACTCCGACATGTCGAGGGAGATCAGCGCGCCCTCGTCGTCGAACAGGAACTCGGCGAGCGCCTTGGCCAGCTCGGTCTTTCCGACACCGGTGGGGCCGGCGAAGATGAACGAGCCCGAGGGGCGCTTGGGGTCCTTCAGACCGGCACGCTGACGACGGATCGTGCGCGAGAGCGCCGCGATGGCCTCTTCCTGGCCGACGACGCGCTGGTGCAGCGCCTTCTCCATGAAGACGAGCCGGCTGGTCTCCTCCTCGGTGAGCTTGAACACCGGGATGCCGGTGGCCTGGGCGAGCACTTCGGCGATGAGGCCTTCGTCTACCACCGCGTGCGACGCGACGTCACCCGAGCGCCACTGCTTCTCGAGACGCAGGCGCTCGGCGAGCAGAGACTTCTCCTCGTCGCGGAGCGACGCGGCCTTCTCGAAGTCCTGCTCCTCGCTCGCGCGCTCCTTGTCCTCGCGGACCTTGGCGATCTTCTCGTCGAACTCGCGCAGCTCCGGCGGCGACGACAGGATCGACAGGCGCAGGCGGGCGCCGGCCTCGTCGATCAGGTCGATGGCCTTGTCGGGCAGGAAGCGGTCGCTGACGTACCGGTCGGCGAGGTTCGCCGCGGCGACGAGCGCGCCATCGGTGATCTGCACCTTGTGGTGCGCCTCGTACCGGTCGCGCAGACCCTTCAGGATGTTGATCGCGTGAGGGATGCTGGGCTCGCCGACCTGGATCGGCTGGAACCGGCGCTCGAGGGCGGCATCCTTCTCGAAGTGCTTGCGGTACTCGTCGAGTGTCGTGGCACCGATCGTCTGGAGCTCACCGCGGGCGAGCAGCGGCTTGAGGATCGACGCGGCGTCTATCGCGCCCTCGGCCGCACCGGCACCGACGAGCGAGTGGATCTCGTCGATGAAGACGATGATGTCGCCGCGCGTGCGGATCTCCTTGGTGACCTTCTTCAGACGCTCCTCGAAGTCACCGCGATAGCGGGAACCGGCGATGAGCGATCCGAGGTCGAGCGAGTAGACCTGCTTGTCCTTGAGCGTCTCGGGCACATCGCCCTTGACGATCGCCTGGGCGAGACCCTCGACGACGGCGGTCTTGCCGACGCCGGGCTCGCCGATCAGGACGGGGTTGTTCTTGGAGCGACGCGAGAGGATCTGCATGACCCGCTCGATCTCCTTCTCGCGGCCGATCACCGGGTCGAGCTTGTTGTCGCGCGCGGCCTGCGTGAGATTGCGCCCGAACTGGTCGAGTACGGCCGAGCCGCCCTGCGGCGCCTGGGCCTGCTCGCCCGCGCCGACGGTCGCGCCGGCGGGCTCCTTGCCCTGGTAGCCGCTGAGCAGCTGGATGACCTGCTGGCGGACCTTATTCAGGTCGGCGCCGAGCTTGACGAGCACCTGAGCCGCCACACCCTCGCCCTCGCGGATGAGGCCGAGGAGGATGTGCTCGGTGCCGATGTAGTTGTGTCCGAGCTGCAGCGCTTCGCGCAGCGACAGCTCGAGGACCTTCTTCGCGCGCGGCGTGAACGGGATGTGACCGGTCGGCTGCTGCTGCCCCTGACCGATGATGTCCTGCACCTGCTCGCGCACCGCGTCGAGCGAGATGCCCAGGCTCTCGAGGGCCTTGGCCGCGACGCCTTCACCCTCGTGGATCAGACCCAGGAGGATGTGCTCGGTCCCGATGTAGTTGTGGTTGAGCATCTTCGCCTCTTCTTGGGCGAGCACGACCACGCGACGGGCACGATCCGTGAATCTCTCGAACATCGTCAGCCTCCTTTGAGCGCCGGGACTCCGGGCGCTTACGAAAGAGAGTAACCAGGCACGGATACGGGTATGCCCGTGTTCGCCGTCGGCATAGCGTTACGCGGGGTTGCGCTCGGCAGGGCCAGGCCATAACGTTTTTCGATAACAACGACTATCGATAAGAACGGGAATGCGGATGTCGAACGTGTGGGCGGTCGGTCAGATCGTGATCATCGCTGCGGTGGCCCTCGTCGTCGCCGCGGCGCTCTTCATCAGAGCGACGCGCCGCGCGCGTAGTCGCGGGGACGCGTCGCCGGTCGTGAGCCTCGCGCTCTCCCTGTCTGCCGCCTGGGCTGCATTCAGCCTGCTCGGCGCCGCCATCTCGGTGATTCAGAACCTCGCCGCGGACGCCCCGCGCATGAGCGTTCCGGTCGCGCCGTTCTGGCCCGATCTTCTTCCGGGAGTCACGATCGACACGGGCCCGACGGCCGAGGTCGTCGGCGGCGGCTTCACGGTCGCCGAGGTGGACGTGGCGGGGGTCAGTCCGCTGGCGCGGGGGCTGTGGACGACCGGGCAGGCGCTGTGGTCGTTGATCCCCGCGGCGATCGCGGGGCTCATCGCCGTGGCTTGCTTCCAGCTGCTCGCCGGGCGCACCTTCGATCGGATCGTCGTTCGCATGACGATGGCGACCGCTGTCATCGTCGCTGCCGGCGGGACGGCCGCGCAGCTCCTCTCGGACATCGCCGGGAGCATGGCCTCGCAGGAGCTCTTCGCCCGGGAAAGCGCGCGGTGGACCGAGATTCCCGGAGTCGACGATCCGTTCGCCTGGTGGCCGGAAGCGACGCTCAACGTCACCCTGCCGTTCTGGCCGATCGCTGCCGGCCTCGGCCTCGCCGCGCTGGCCGCGGTGTTCCGGTACGGCTCTCGACTCGAACGCGACACGGAAGGACTGGTGTGATGACACTCACCCGCGGACCCCGCTCGGATGCTGCCGACGCGATCACGGTCCTCCTGCTCGGCACCGGCGCGGCGATCACCGTCGTCTTGACAGTCGTCGCGCGCTTCCTCGATGTCTTTCGAGAGGCGGGCGTCGCCTGGCGGATCGACATCGACGATGAACCGTTCTCCGCCTCCGTCGGGTCGGGCACGGGGCACGTCGAGGGCATCGTGCAGACCGCCCTCGTCATCGCGCCGGAGGTCGACGGCGGCACCGCAGCCGCGCTTGCGGGCTCGATCGTGGTGTGGGACATCACGTGCCTCGCCGTGATCGCCGCGGTGATGTACGTCGCACGCAGCTTCCTGCGCGGCCGGTTCTTCGTCCCGGCGACCGCTCGGGCCTTCGACGTCATCGGGTGGGCCCTGGTCGGGGGAGGATTCGTCGTGATCATCCTCGAGAACATCGGGCGCAACGGCATCCTCACCGCTCTCGGGGTCGATGACGTCGAGCCGCTGCACTTCCTCGACTTCTGGGGTTGGGCGCCGGTGTGGGCGGTCGGCGTGGCCGTCGGCCTCATCGCGATCGCATTCCGACGCGGCGTGCGGCTGCAGCGCGACACGGATGGCCTGGTGTGAGCCCCGCAGACGAGGAGGGCCCGAGCGGAGTCCACTGCCGCCTCGACGAGCTGCTGGCCGAGCGGGGGATGACCCTCACGCGCCTGTCCGAGATCGTCGGCGTCTCGGTCGTCAACCTCTCGGTGCTCAAGAACGATCGCGCCCGCGCCATCCGCTATTCGACGCTCTCCGCCATCTGCCGGGCGCTCGACTGCGAGATCGGCGACCTGCTGGTCCGCGCGGACTGACGAACCGGGTCGGGGTGCGGCGAATGACACCCCGACCCGGACGCGCCACGGACTACCGCGTGCTGCTGAGGTCGTGGATGAGCTCCCGCTCGTCCTTCTCCGACAGCGACGTCTGCACGACGGTGCCGTTGTAGCCGGCGAGCGCCGACGCGAACTTGTCCGTCGTGATCTTGGTCGCATAGAGCACGACCGCGGATTTCCCCGCAGAGACCGCGGACTTCACGCGGTCGCGGAATTCGGCATCCAGATTGGTCTTGTCGAGGCCCGCGAACAGCGCCCCGAACAGTCCACCGAAGACGAGCCCCGCGATGGGCACGAAGAACAGGATGCCGATCAGCGCCCCGAACAGCGCTCCGCCCGCGGCGCCGGCTCCCACCTTTCCGACGACGCCGGGGTACTCGACCTTCGTCTTCCCCTCGTCGTCGACCTTGACCAGGGCAAGGCCGGCGAGTTCGACGACCAGGTCGTTCTGGAGAACCTGAATCTCGTTGTAGGCGGCTTCGGCATCCGCTTCGGTGTCGAAAGCGATCACGATCAAATCGGCCATGAAATCCTCATTCCGTGTGGTTCGTCCCCTCGGGGCGACGGTATCTCCGCGTCGCAACAGGAACAAGGGGGGTCGCGGGCGGCACCGGAGCGTCGCCCTGCGCGCCGGCGACGGGCACTCAGAACGCGGGGAGCGACACTCAGCGGCACCGCGATGAGCACGCAATCCGAACCGGGCGTCCGCCGCGAGATGGAGACGCCTGCGAACATCTGACCGGAGCGCCGCGGCGCATCTGGCGCGTTCATGGGGGGCGTGCCGCACGACGCTGCCCGACGCGCTCTCGTACCGGAGAGGAGCGCACCGTGCCACACAGAAAACGACGTCCGCGACGAACCCCGAGGGGGAACGCGGCTCCGGAGCGACGCTCGGGGCAGCTTCTCCACCGGATCGGCTTCACCACGGCAGCTCTTCTGGGCCTGACGTTCGCCGCCGGCGCTCCCGCCAGCGCGATTCAGGATGAGGTCCGCACCGATCCCCGCGGTCTCGTCCTCGAGTCGAGGCGGCCGCCCACGGGCTGCGCAGCGAGGGCATGGCGGCCGAAGCACTGAAGTACTTCAACCTCGCCGCGCACCTCTACCGGGATCACGGCGACAACGACCGCGCAGCGGCCTGCCGAGAAGCGGCCCGCGAGCTGGCCGACACGAACGTCAGACGGACGCGGCGCGACCGCACGGCGATGCTGCTCACACCGCGCGAACGCGAGATCGTGCAGCTCATCGCGGCCGATATGTCCAACGGCGACATCGCCGCCAAGCTGGTCCTGAGCGTTCGCACGGTCGAGAACCACATCCGCAACATCCGCCGGAAGACGGGAGCCTCCACCCGGGGCGAGATCGTCGCGCTCGCCTCGACGAACAAGCGCTGAACCGCCCCCGCTCAGCCGAGCAGGCTGAAGCCGCCGTCGCTCGTGAGCACCTGGCCGACCAGCCACGACCCCGCCGGGCTGCAGAGCCACCCGATCAGCTCAGCGGGATCCTGGGGCCGACCGACGCGTCCGAACGCCGTCGTCGCCAGCCAGTCGTCGAGGCCGTCGAGCGAGCGGTCGGTGGTGTCGGGGTCGAGGTAGCCCGTGTTCACCGGTCCAGGGTTCACGGTGTTGAGGATGATGCCGAGCTCGAGCAGCTCCGCGGCGACCGTTCCGGTCACGCCCGCGAGGGCGGCTTTGCTGGTCGCGTAGGCCGCCTCGCCGACCATCGGCCCGTGGATCTGGCCCGAGGTCATCCACACGACGTGCCCCCGGGGCGCGTCGTAGGGCTTCGACCCCGAGATCCGGTCGCCCGGCCGGCGCGGCGCCGACGGGACGTCGGTGAAGCGGCGGGCGAAGGCCGCGGTGAGGAGGAGGGTCGCGCGGGTATTGACGTCCCAGAACGCGTCGAGACGCTCGGGCGTCATATCGAGGATGCTGCCGTCGTCGCCGCTCTTGGCATGGTTGCAGACGAGGATGTCGAGCGCGCCCGTCACCGCGGCCGCCTCATCGGCCAGGTCGGCCGCCGCCGTCGCGACGCTCAGATCGCCGGCGATGTCGGCGAAGCTCGCGTCGCCCACGAGGTGGGAGCGGATACCGGCCCGGACGGCATCGAGGTCGTCGCCGCCCCACGGCAGGTCGAGGTCGTGGGGCCGGTGGTGGTGGGCGACGACGCTCGCTCCGAGCCGGGCGAGAGTCGTGGCGACGGCGAAGCCGATGCCCCGGCGGCGTGAGACGCCCGTGACCAGGGCGGTCTTCCCGGTGAGCGGCAGAACGGGCGCGGAAGAGTATGCGTGCATGAGTGAACCTTTCGATCGCGTCGGCGTCGACGCGCGGATGGGGATCGGAAGCGAATTCACCGGCATTGCATGGGGCTCAGCCTAGCGAGCAGCCGCGAGGGCGTCACCCGGAACGTGTCACCCGGCGCGGAGCAGCGGGACGCCGCGGCGGTCGAGGGCCTCCAGGCTGGTGGCCGGAGCCGCGGGATCGACGATGACCCCCGTGACCTCGTCGAACGGCAGCACCGCGAACGGCGACACCGCACCGATCTTCTCCTCGCTGCCGAGGACGTAGGTCTCGGCAGCGCGTTCGGCGAGCACGCGCTTCATCGCCGCTTCGTCCGCGTCGCCGGTCGTCAGGCCCGCGTCGGCGTGGATCCCGGTGACACCGAGGAGGAAGCGGTCGGCCCGCACCATGCGTGCGGCCTCGACAGCCGCGGCGCCGCTCGCGACCGCGGAATGCTTGAACAGCCGCCCGCCGATGATGATGACGTCGGCTGCGTAATCGAGGAGCGCCGCCGCCACGGTCGGACTGTGGGTGACGATGGTGCAGGCCAGCGCCGGGTCGAGCGCCCGCACCGTGGCGAGGGCGGTCGTGCCGCCGTCGACGATGACGGTGCTGCCCGGTTCGATGAGGCTCGCGGCGAAGCGTGCGATGCGCTGCTTGCTCTCGGTCGCGACCGCCTGACGAGTCGCATAGTCGGCGACGGCGGGCGACGCCGGAACCGCTCCCCCGTAGACGCGAACGGCGAGGCCGGCGGCATCCAGCTCGCGAAGATCGCGGCGGATGCTGTCTTCGGAGACCCCTAGCTCAGCGGCGAGCTCCTTGGCGATGACACGCCCGTCGGCACGGAGGCGCGCGAGCAACAGATCTTTTCGTGATGCAGCAAGCATTCCGACTCCTTCACATTTGTGCACGTTTATGCATACTATCGAGTCATGACCGCACAAGCCACGACCGATTCCCTCATGATCCTCATCGCCGGGCCCTACGCCTCGGGCACCGGCGGCGATCCCGCCCTGATGCGGCGCAACCTGGACCGCCTCGAAGAGGCGGCATGGCCGCTCTTCGAGGCGGGACACATCCCGATGATCGGCGAGTGGGTCGCGCTGCCCGTCCTCGCGAGCGCGGGAGCCTCGGGCCCCACCGACCCCCTGGCCGAGAAGGTGATGTATCCGGTGGCTCGCCGCCTGCTGCAACGTTGCGACGCGGTTCTCCGCCTGCCCGGAGAGTCGCGCGGCGCGGATGAGGATGTCGCGATCGCCCGAGAGCGCGGCATCCCGGTCTACACGGCCCTCCGCGATGTGCCCGGCGTGGCGTGAAGCGTTTCATGCATCCCCCGGATGAACACTCAGGAAAATCATCAGGGTTTCCCAGAAACAGCCGAAACTGGCTAGAGTCGTTCGACGTGAACGCTACTCGTCGACTCCTCGTCCTGCCCGCCGCCGCACTGACCGTCGCTCTGCTCGCGACCGGTTGCTCCACGCTCAACGCCTTCACCGGTGGCGGAGCCGCCGCCCCCGTCCGCGACGAGTCGGGCGCGATCGCCGAGTCGAACGAGAGCACCGATGTCTTCGCGATCCGCGTGGGCGACTGCATGCTCGACTCGGGCACGGCCGACACCGAGGTCACCGAGACCCCGACCGTCCCCTGCGGCGAGGCCCACGACCTCGAGGCCTACCACGCGCAGGACATCGAGGCCGACGAGTTCCCCGGCATCGAGGCGGCGCAGACCGAAGCCGAGCAGGTCTGCTACGACGCGTTCGCGCCGTTCGTCGGCATCTCGTACGAGGAGTCGGTCCTCGGGTACAACTACTACGTCCCCACCCAGGGCAGCTGGGACGCCGGCGACCGCGAGATCCTCTGCCTCATCGGCGACCCGCAGGGCCAGGTGACCGGCACCCTCGCCGGCGCCGCGCGCTGACGCTTTTCCGCCATCGCCCTCGAGGCGACCGGCGCGATCGCCCGCTGTGGACATCCGTCCCTGGCGGGCGATCGTCGTTCGGGGCCGACGTGTCGTCAGATGAGCTCGTCGACCAGCTGGCGGATGCGCTCGCGGATGTCGTCGCGGATGGGGCGGACGGCTTCGATGCCCTGCCCTGCGGGATCGTCGAGCTTCCAGTCCTCGTAGCGCTTGCCGGGGAAGAACGGGCAGGCATCCCCGCATCCCATCGTGATGACGACGTCGGACGCCTGCACAGCTTCTGTCGTGAGGACCTTCGGCTGCTCGGCGGTGATGTCGATGCCGAGCTCGGCCATCGCCTCGACCGCGACAGGGTTGATCCGATCGGCGGGCAGGGACCCGGCCGAGCGGACCTCGATGCGATCGCCCGCGATGTCGCGGAGGAACCCCGCGGCCATCTGCGAGCGACCGGCGTTGTGCACGCAGACGAAGAGGACGGAGGGCGTGGTGTCGGTCATGATGCCTCTACTCTCCCGCATCTGTGCCGCGACAGGCCACTTTGGGAGGATGAGGTCATGGACGACGCCATCCCCATCGACCTCGACACCTGGCCGCGTCGGCGGCATTTCGAGCACTACCTCCGCACCGTTCGCTGCACCTACTCGATGACGGTCGAGATCGACGTGACGGACTTCGTCGGGGCGGTGCGCGCCTCCGGGCGCCGCACCTACATCGCGCAGATCTGGGCGATCGCGTCGATCGTCAACCGTCACCCGGAGTTCCGCATCACGCTCACCGGCGACGACGAGCCGGCGGTCTGGCCGGAGGTCCACCCGTCGTTCACGGTCTTCCACCCCGAGACCGAGACGTTCTCGAGCGTCTCGGTGGCCTTCGACCGCGACTTCGCCGCCTTCCACGACGCCGCGGCCCGGGTCATCGCCGACCATGCCGGCAGCACCGAGCTCTTCCCGCAGGGTCCGCCGCCGGCGAACAGCTTCGACGTGTCGAGCCTGCCGTGGACGGACTTCACCGGGTTCAACCTGAATGTCGACGGCGGCGGGGGCCACCTCGCTCCGATCTTCACGCTCGGCCGCTACAGCGAGCGCGAGGGGCGGACGCTGCTGCCCGTGGCCGTGCAGGTGCACCACGCCGCGGCCGACGGCTTCCACACCGCTCGGCTCGTCAACGACCTGCGCGAGCTCTTCGCCGACGTCGCGTGGCTCGCGGCATGAGCGCGTTGCGGGAGTGGCTGCGCTCGCAGCCCTCGCTGACGGGCACACCTCCGGTGTTCGACACCGACCGGCTCCCCGCATCGCCGGTGACGCTGTTCGAGGAGTGGATCCGCCAGGCAGCCGCCGCGGGTGTCGCCGAGCCCCACTCCGCGACCCTCGCGACGGTCGACGCCGACGGCATCCCCGATGCGCGGACGCTGATCGTCAAAGACGTCGAGGACCGCGGCTGGGCGTTCGCGAGCACACGGTCGTCCGCGAAGGGCGGGCAGCTCGCAGCGCAGCCCGCAGCAGCCCTCGCCTTCTGGTGGCAGCCGGTCATGCGGGCGGTGCGCGTGCGCGGGTCGGTCTGTGAGGCGAGCGCGGACGACACCGCAGCCGACCTCGCGGCACGGTCGGAGGCGGCACGCCGGGGCGTCGCGGAAGGCGACTGGGCGCTCTGGCGCGTCGAGGCGACCCGCGTGGAGTTCTGGCAGGGATCGCTCGACCGTCGCCACACCCGCGTCGTCTACGAACGCGACGGGGCGACCTGGCGGCACACGCTCCTCGGAGGTGCAGCGTGACCGTCCACTACTCCCTCACGCCGCCCACGGCCGCCGAGTTCGCCGCGCTCTACGCCGAGACGGGCTGGGCCGAGTGGTCACCCGAGGCCTTCGAACGGGCCCTCGCGGGCAGCTGGGTCGTGTGCTCGGCGCGTGACGACGACGGCAGGCTCGTCGGCATCGGGCGCCTCATCAGCGACGGTGCGCTGCACGCGTTCGTCACCGAGATGATCGTCGCGGAATCGGCGCGGGGCGGCGGCATCGGGAGCGAAATCCTGCGCATGCTGGTCGATGAATCACGGCGGCGCGGCGTCGACGACATCCAGCTCTTCGCCGCGCGTGGCCGCGCCGCCTTCTACGAGCGCCACGGCTTCGTGCCGCGTCCGGCAGATGGCCCGGGCATGGACGTCGTCGCCGGCGGCTGACCCCTCCGCCGAGCGGTCGACTCGCCAGAAGCTGCGGATGCGCGGGGCGCCGGATCCGCACATCCTGGCGACTCGACGGACGGTGGCGGCGCTCAGAACTGCGACGCGGCAGCGGCGGCGTGAATGCTGCGGTCGCGGATCTCGTGCCAGGTCAGCGCGACGTTCCCGACCGGACCGGCCGCCGTTCCCGCGACCTCTTCGACGCGGTCGAGCAAGCGCCGGGTGTCGGTGCACGAGCTGATGTCGACGACGGCGACATCCACGTAGCGACCGCGCGCCCGTTCGAGGTCGGCGTGCAGCCGGGTGGCGAGCGCTGCAGCAGCGGCGTGCATCTTGCGTTCGGGGATACGGTCGGCGTGCCGGAGCAGGACGACCAGGTTGCGCAGCGCCGCGAGACCCGACGCGTGGGCGAGGAGGGATTCGTAGCGCTGCTTGAGCTCGGTGCGGGAGCGACGGACCGTCGGCTCCGACTCCAGATCCACCGTCCACACGAGGCAGGTGGGTTCCCCGTCGGTCGCGAGTGCCTCGATGGCGGCCGCCATCGGTTCGGGTCGGTCACCGGCAACGGCGATGCGAGGGTTCACGGGTGCCCTTCGGGTAGCGGTCATCGTCTTGCCGACCAGACTTCCCGGCGCACCTGCTCGGCCTCGCGGCCGAACTCCCTCACCATATGCCACGGCGCCCGCGCCCCGGGCCGCCCCGCCCAGCGTGTCATCCGTCCTCGTCGAGAGCCGCGGTATCGGTGCCGTCGGTGAACCGATGCCCCGAGCTCACCGCGGCGCGGGCGATGACGATGGCCGCCACCGCCGAGGTGATCAGCTGAAGGAGTACGGCGAGCACGACTTTGACGACGTTGTCCACGGTCGGAACCTGCAGCACCGCGCCGACCGTGATGAACGCGACCCCCAGACCGGCCGCGGTGGCGACGGCCGAGATGCGCGCGTAGGGGTCGGGGAAGCGCCGCAGGCCGACCGCGGCGACGACGAAGATGAGCGCGCCCAGCAGGGCGATGATCTGACCGATGAGCTCGAGGATCGTCATCGACGCCCTCCCGTCAACGCGCGGGCGAGCGAGACCGCGGCGAGGAAGGCGACGAGGGTCGCGACCAGCACGAGGTCGAACGTGCCCTCGCGCGCCAGACGTACGCCGACGAGCGCCACGAGCCCGACCAGGCTGAAGGTGAGCAGGTCGGCGGCGATGACACGGTCGGCGGGGGTCGGGCCGCGCAGGATGTGCACGACGGACGCGATCATCGCGATCGCGCATCCCGCCGCGGCGAGATCCAGCAGATTCATCTCGGTCCCCCCAGTGCGACCGCGCGCGTCATCCGGCGGTCCATGTCGGCGAAGTCGGCCAGCGCCGAATCGGTGTCGCGGTGGTACAGCGAATGCACGATGACGAAACGCGCCCCGGCATCATCTCGTGCCGCGCCAAGGGCCAGCGTGCCGGGAGTCAGCGTGATGAGGACACTGATCGCGGTGACGTGCAGGTCACCCGCCGACCCCAGCGGGAGCCGCACGACGCGCGGGGTCGCGGCCAGCCCCGGACTGAGGATGTCGCCGAGCACTCTCACGGACGTCAGCGTGAGCTGCGCGGCGAACCAGCAGACGAAAGCCGCGAACCGGAAAGGCAGAGTGAGGATGCTGAGGATCACGGCAGCACCGCCCCGACGTAGGCGGTCGTATCGAGCAGGCCAGCGGCCGCGACCTCCGCGAGTGCGAACAGCCCCTGCGCACCGAGCCCGAGGGCGAGGGTCGCCGCAGCCAGCACGACAGCCGGCGCGGCGAGCGCTGCGCGGGTCGTGGAGCGCTGCGCCACCGCGAGCCCGCCGCGCCCGACCGGCCTGACCGGCTCGGCCGGCTCGGCCGGCTCACCACCGGTGACCGTGCGGGCGAAGACGGCGTTGAAGATCTTCAGCATCGACAGCAGGGTGATCAGGCTCACCACGATCGCGATGACCGCCGCCGCGACCTGTCCGTCCTCGACCGCCGCGACGAGCAGCATGAGCTTCGCGAAGAAGCCCGAGAACGGCGGGATGCCGGCGAGCGACAGCGCCGCGACGCCGAAGGCGACCATCAGCATGGGTTCCCGGCCGACACGACCGCGCAGGTCGTCGAGGCGATCCGTCCCGAATGGGGTCTCGATGGCGCCCGCAGACAGGAACAGCGATGCCTTCACGATCATGTGATGAAGCAGGTAGAAGATGCCAGCGGCCAGACCCAGGGGCGTGAACAGCGCGACGCCGAGCAGGATGTAGCCGATCTGGCTGACCATGTGGAAGGCGAGGATCGACCGCATCCGGTCCTCCCCCACCGCGCCGAGCACACCGATCAGCATCGTCGCGCTGAAGACGGCGACGCCGATCCAGAGGTAGGCCTGGTCGCCCTCGAAGCCGACGGCGTAGATGCGGTAGATGGCGTAGATCGCGACCTTCGTGTGCAGACCCGAGAACATCGCGGTGATGGCCGGCGACGTCGACGGGTACGCACGGGCGAGCCACCCGTGCACGGGCACCACGGCGGCCTTCATCGCGAGCGCGAAGAGGCAGACCCCGAGCGCTGCCGCCACCAGAGGCGACTCCTGAGCGGCACCGGCGAGCTCGGCGAGGTTCACCGTGCCCGCCACGCCGTAGACGAGCGCCACCCCGGCCAGGAAGACCGTGGAGACGAACAGGTTGAAGGTGACGTAGAGCCTCGAGCCGGTCACCGACTCGTCGGTGCCGCGACCGCGACGCGAGAGCACCAGAAGCCCGTACGAGGGCAGCAGCATGACCTCGATGAAGACGAAGAGGTTGAACAGGTCGGCCGTCAGGAGCGCACCGTTCACTCCCGCCGTCAGCACGAGGACGAGTGCGGGGAAGAGCCGGTTGCGACCGGTGTCCGCGACGATCGCGAAGACCACGCAGACGAGGGTGAGCAGCCCAGCGACCGTGAGCATGAGGGCGGAGAAGGCGTCGGCGACGAACGGGATGGCGATGCCGTTGGGCCATCCGCCGATCCCGTGGGCGACGACTGATCCGTCGGCTGTCGCCCACACGAGCGCAGCCGCCGCGATGAGGTTCGCCGTCAGCACGATCAGGAGCAGGACGATCGCCCATCGATGACGACGGCGCGCGAACGCGGCGACACCGCTCGCGAGGAGCGGCACCGCGACGATGAGCGGAAGCAGAGCGTCGTTCATCGGCGTCCTCCTCGGGTCGGGGCCGGGGCCGCGGCCTTCGCATCGTCGGGCCCTGCATCGTCGACGCCCGCATCCTCGAGCCCGGCGTCTTCGGACGGGTTGCCCGTCACGGCGAGGACGAGCAGGTAGATGGTGATCGCGAAGGCGATGACGATCGCGGTCAGGACGAACGCCTGCGGCAGCGGATCGGCCGTGGTCGCCGGATCCAGCGCCTCGCCGAGCGGCTCCTCGCGCGAGTCGATGCCGCCGGCGCTGAACAGCAGCAGATTGACCGCGTGCGAGAGCAGCACGAAGCCGAGGATGACGCGCAGCCGGTCTTCCTGCAGCAGCAGGTAGACCGCTCCGGCGACGAGCACACCGATGGTGAGGGCGAGGATCACCGGACGCTCCTTTCTGACGAACGGTCGGTTCGGACCGCTTCGGCGGGAGACAGACCGAGGCGATTGATGGCGGCGAGGATGACCCCGAAGACCGCGAGATACACGCCCAGGTCGAAGACGAGGGCCGTGGTGAGGTGCAGGCTGCCGATGTCGAAGTGCAGCGGCCGGAGGAACGAGCCGTCGAGAAGCCCCAGCAGACCGGTGCCGACCGCGATGACGACACCCGCTCCGGCGATCGCCAGGTACGAACGCTCGATCCGTGGGATCTCGTCGCTCGGGGCGGCGAGGTAGATCAGCGCGATGGCCGCGGCTCCGATGAGCGCCGCGATGAAGCCGCCGCCCGGGTCGTTGTGACCGCGCAGCAGCGCGTAGGCCGACCCGACCACCATCACCGGGGCGACGATGCGTCCCACAGTGGTGAGGAAGACCGCGTTGGCGCGGGCGTCGGAGAGCGCGGCGGAGGTTCCCTCCCGCACCGGGCGGTCAACGGCTCGACGTGCCTCGAGAAGCGCGGTGATCGATACCGCTGCGATCCCCAGGACGACGAGCTCGCCGAGCGTGTCGAGCGCTCGGAAGTCGACCAGGATCGTGTTCACGATGTTGGTGCCGCCGGTCAGTTCCTTCGCCTCGCGGAGGAAGAAGGCGGCGACATCCGAGATCTCGCGGTGTCCGGTGAACACGAGCGCGGCGAGCGTCGCGGTCCCCCCGGCGGCGAGCGCGGCGATGACCGCGAGCACGCGTCGTCGCGGGCGCGACGGGCGCAGGCGGCGCGGCATCCGGCGCAGTACGAGCACCATCACGACGACGGTCAGGATCTCGACGAGGAGCTGCGTCACCGCGACATCCGAGGCCCCCAGAACCAGGAACCACAGCACGACGGCGAACCCGGCCACACCCACGCTGATGATCGCGGTCAGGCGGCGGGTGGCGACCGAGACCGCGATCACCCCGGCCGCGACGAGGAGGAGCAGGAGCAGATCGAGCACGAGGAACGGCTCGTCGTAGCGCGGCCAGCCGCGCCACATCGCGGGAAGCGCTGCGGCGGCGGCACCGATCAGCACGATCGGCACCACGAGGTTCGCGGCGGGGGCGTCGGAGCGCGTCAGGTCGCCGACACGACGGCCGAGCGCGATGATGCCCCGCTGCGCATACTGGACGGCGAGGACGCCTGACCACCGCTGCGGTGTCGGCGGCACGGGCGTACCGCGCAGCCGGAGGCCGACCAGCGTTCCGAGCACGATCGCCGTCACCGACAGCAGCAGAGCCGCGTTCACACCGTGCCAGAGGTAGATGCCCGAGACGGATGCCGCGTCGGCACCCGCCGCCCCCGCTGCCGCGGGTCGCACGAGGGGGTCGAGCAGCGGTGCGCCCGCACCGAGAGCCAACCCCAGGATCGCCGGGACGGATACCGCGACCGACATCGCTCGCGTGTCGCGCCAGGCGCGTGCCTGCGGCCCGTGCTCACCGGGCCGAGCGGCACCGAGGCGACCGGGCAGCAGGGGAAGCACCAGGCGCAGGCTGTACGCCACCGTCAGCACGGCTCCAGCGGTGGCCACGATCGCGAGCGTCCATGACAGCGCAGGCGAAGCCGCCGCGAGGAACGAGTCGAGAAGCAGCTCCTTGCTGATGAAACCGAGCATCGGAGGGATGCCGGCCATGCTGACCGCCGCGAGGATCAGCATCGCGGCATCCCAGCGCAGCATCCGCCATGATCCGCGGAGCTCAGTCAGGATCCGGGTCCCGGTGCGCTTCTCGACCAGCCCGACGCCCATGAAGCCGGCGGACTTGAACAGCGCATGAGCGACCACATGCGCGCTCGCCGCGAGCATCGCCGTCGGCGTGCCGGCGCCGATCACCGCGACCAGGAGGCCGAGCTGACTGACTGTCGAGTACGCCAGCAGCTCCTTCATATCGGCGCGGCGAACCGCGAAGAACGCCCCCATGAGAGCTGTCCAGAGCCCGACGCCCACGAGGAGCGGCGACCAGATCGCCGCCTCCGACGCGGCCGGCGCGAAGAGCATGAGCAGGAAGATCCCGGCCTTCACCATCGCCGCCGCGTGCAGATAAGCGCTCACCGGGGCGGGCGCCACCATGGCATCCGGAAGCCAGGCGTGGAATGGGAACTGCGCCGATTTCGTCATGGCCGCGAGGGCGACGAGCACCGCGACGACGGTCGCTAATCCCGGGTCCTCGCGCCACAGCGGGTGGGCGAGGGCGGCGGTGAGCTCGGTCGTGCCGGTGCGCGCGATCAGGGTCACGACGGCGGCGAGCAGGGCGAGACCACCGGCGGCGGTGACGAGCAGCGTGCGCGTCGCGGGCTCTTTCGCCGCGGGGCCCGATCGGAGGATCAGCAGGTACGAGCACAGGGTCGTCAGCTCCCACGCCACGAAGAGCACGACGAGGTCGTCGGCGAGGACGAGGGTGAGCATCGCCGCCGCGAACGCCGTCATCAGGCCGTAGAAGCCCTGCGAGCGAGGCTGACGCAGGTACGAGGACGAGTAGATGAGCACCACCGCGCCGATCGCGAGCACCACCACGGCGAACAGCAGCGCGAGCCCGTTCAGCCGCAGGCGCAGCGCGACATCGAGTGCCGGGATCCACGGCAGTGATTCGCGGACGACCTGCCGTGGGTTCCACGCCGAGATGACGAGCCCGAGCACCGCGAGCACGCCGGCGGCCAGAGGCCACCCCGCGTGCCGTCCGGTCAGCCGCACGAACGCGGGGGCGAGCGCCACGAGCAACCAGGCTGCGGCGACCGCGACGAGGAGGGTCATGCGCGCCGCCGCCCGGTCAGAGCGTTCGCGGGCGCGCGGCAACAGAGGGCAGGCAGGACGGTGAGCACGGATTCTCCGGGTTCGATCGACGACTACGTGCCGACCAGACTTCCCGGCTCACCAGCTGACAGCGTACCGGGGGTCACCTGGGGAAATCAGGTGCGCGCGGATGCTTGACAACGCGGTCATGAGTCATTTCTCACCGGCCATTCCGAGCTGATCAGACGCGTCCGCCTCACACGGGGGTCGTCGAGTCGTCATACTGGCGAGCATGGATTCGACGGGCATGGATGCCGTGAACGACTGGCTGCTCACGTGGGGCGACCACCTCTGGACCTGGATCGTCCTCCCGGTCGTGGTCCTCCTCGGGCTCTACTTCACCGTTCGGTCGGGCGTCGTGCAGTTCCGCCTGATCCCCGAGATGTTCCGCACGCTGACCGACAAGACGCCGCAGACCGCGGACGGCAAGCCGCAGTCGGTCTCCGCCTTCCAGGCCTTCACGATCTCCGCGGCCTCCCGCGTGGGAGTGGGGAACATCGCCGGCGTCGGCACCGCCATCGCGGTGGGCGGCCCGGGCGCGGTGTTCTGGATGTGGGTCATGGCGTTCGTCGGCGGAGCGTCGAGCTTCATCGAGTCGTCGCTGGCGCAGCTGTTCAAGACGCGCGACCGCGGCAGTTTCCGCGGTGGCCCGGCGTACTACATGCAGCGCGGGCTGGGTGCGCGTTGGCTCGGCATCCTCTTCGCCGTCATCCTGATCGTCTGCTTCCCCTTCGCGTTCAGCTCGCTGCAGGCCAACACGATCTCGGCCACCATCAGCTCGAGCGTCGGCGGCGACCTGCCCTGGCTACCGTGGGTCATCGGGGCGGGAGTCGCCCTCCTCACCGGGCTCGTCGTGTTCGGCGGGGTGCGCCGCATCGCCTCGGTGACGCAGGTGCTCGTGCCGATCATGGCGCTCGCCTATCTCGTGCTCGGCGTGATCGTCGTCGCGCTGCACCTCGATCGGATCGGGCCGGTGTTCGCCGAGATCTTCACGTCGGCCTGGGGCTTCAACGAGGTCGTCGGGGCCGCGTTCGGATACATCGTCCTCACCGGCGTCAAGCGCGGCATGTTCTCGAACGAGGCGGGGCTCGGCTCGGCTCCGAACGCCGGCGCGAGCGCCGCTGTGACTCATCCGGTGAAGCAGGGCCTCGTGCAGACCCTCGGCGTCTACTTCGACACATTCCTCGTGTGCTCGGTGACCGCGTTCATCATCCTGGTCTCCGTCCCCGATCTGGCCGGAGCTACACGGGGAATCGACCTGACCCAGGGAGCCCTCGTCGACACCCTCGGTGAGTGGTCGAACATCGCCCTGAGCATCATCATCTTCATGCTCGCGTTCTCGTCGATCCTCGGGAACTACTACTACGGCGAGTCGAACATCGAGTTCATCTCGACCAACCGCGCCGTGCTGACGGGGTACCGCGTGCTCGTCGTCGCCGCCGTCCTCGGCGGATCGGTCGTCGGAGCCGACCTCGTGTGGAACTTCGCCGACGGCGTGATGGGGCTGATGGCGCTGACGAACCTCATCGCGATCGCGTTGCTGTCGGGCATCGCTTTC
Organism: Microbacterium sp. SMR1; assembly: GCF_003289625.1. GTDB lineage: Bacteria > Actinomycetota > Actinomycetes > Actinomycetales > Microbacteriaceae > Microbacterium > Microbacterium plantarum. The sequence goes on along the minus strand of NZ_QMBN01000004.1, from coordinate 51,183 downwards.
CGCCTGCTCAAGGACTACACCGAGCAGCGGCGCGCCGGGCTCGACCCCGTGTTCACGCGCGAGCGACTGCCCGGTGTCCGCGGCATCGAGTGCTGGGAAGACGAGCTCACCGTCACCGGCCCGATCGACCTGCCCGTGCGTGCACGCCAGGCCGCCAAGCACCGCGACCACCTGCACGACCGCCGATGACCCGGCGACTCGTCGCCGCCGGCGGGCTCACCGCGGCGCTCTGGGCGGCCGTCGCGCTGACCCGCTGGGGCTTCTCGCGAATCCCGAGCGGAGCCGCGCAACTCGCGAACCTCGTGCCCCCCGTCGTGCCCGCGGGCCTGATGTGGGGCGACAGCGGTCCGTGGCTGGTCCTGAGCGTCGCCATCGGCGCGGTCGCCGTCGGGCTCGTGTTCCTCTGGGTCACGGCCCTCGTGCACACGCGCAGCAGCCTGCTCCTCGCGGCGTGGTTCGCGGCGGTCGCGGCAGGGGCGCTGGTCGGACTCGCGCTCGACCTCGGTGCCGCGTGGAGCTCGCTCGCGATGTTCGGCCCGCGGGGGCTCGTCGTGGGCGAGTTCGGCGCGGCCGCGGCATCCGGCGCCCTGTGGGGGCTCGCGATCGGGTGGCTGCCCGGCCTCGTCGCCCGCACGCGGGGCGTCCGCACATGGGACGCTCGCATGCCGGCAGACGTCGTGACACCGCGATCGCGGCCCCTGCTGTGGATCGGTTCCGCCGCCGCGGTCGCCACCATTGCGGCGGCCGGCCTCGGCGCGGGAAGCGATGCTGCACGAACCGCCGCCATCAACGACGACGTCGCCGCTCAGCAAGAGGCGGAGGCCGCCGTGACGTTCGGGGCGATGCCCGATCCCGCCGCGCCCGGGGTGCCGGTTTCCGAGACATCCGGGACCTCCGCGCCGACCGATCCGCGATGGTGCACGGAAGACCGGGCCATGGTCCTGAAGGGCGAACCGGATGCCGCCACCGGTCACCGCGGGATGCCCATCCGGCTGATGAACTTCTCAGAGGAATCGTGCGTGATCGAGGGATACCCCGACGTCGCGTTCGGCGATCAGAACGAGCATCTGCTGACGGTCGAGCTCACCCCCGGCAGTTCCTTCATGGCGCAGGATCCGGGGCCGGAACGTATCGAGGTGCCGGCGGGCGGGTACGCCGTGGCGTTCCTCGGCTGGGACGCCGCCTCGACCCACGGAGCGCTCGTCACGAAGCGGGTCTACGCCGCTGCAAGCCCGGGCATGACGCGCGGCTCGTGGCCGATCGACCTCGACATCGTCGAGGGCTCCACCGTGGCCGTCACCGCCTGGAAGCTGGATACCACCCCGACCGGCCAGGAGTAGCCGGCGGTCGACTCGCCAGGATTGGCGGATGCGCGGGGCGCCGGATCCGCACATCCTGGCGACTCGACGGACTGCGGCGGGGGTCAGGATGCGGCAGAGAAGCCGATCAGCCAGGTGAGGCCGTAACGGTCGGTGACCTGGCCGTCGGAGTCTCCCCACGCCCGGCGTTGCAGGGGGTCGACGACCGTTCCTCCGGCGGCGAGGGCGTCGAACCAGCGATGCGAGGTCTCCGCGTCGCCGGCCCCGAGGAGGGCCAGCATGATCCCGGTCATCGACGGCCGGGCGGCATCCCCCGGATCATCGGCGCCGAAGAGGTCGACCGGGCCGCGCAGTTCGCCGTGTGCGATGAGGTCGGGCGGGCCGTCCTCGCGGCCGAAGTCGGCGAAGGTGTGCAGCTGGAGCTCACCGCCGAACACCGACCGGTAGAAGCGGAGCGCGTCGGCGGCATCGCCGGGGAAGTGGAGGTAGGGCACCGGTGCGGGCATGCCCGAACGCTACGCCCCTCTCCCCGTGCCACACCACCGTCGACTCGCCGAGGATCGTGGATGCCGGGCATCTGGGACCCGCAGATCGTGGCGACTCGACGTCAGGAGGCGGAGGCGGGAGCGGCGGTCGACTCCCGCCAGACCACGTGCTGCAGCGGCTCGGTGGGAGACGGCGCCTGCTCGCCCCGCATGAGGGCGATGAGCCGGTCGGCGGTGCGGCGGCCGAGCTCGACGTAGTCCATCGACACGCTCGTGAGCGACGGCACCTGGAACGCACTCGTCGGCGAATCGTCCCACCCGGTCACGCTGACATCCCCCGGCACGGTCCAGCCTCGCTCGAGCGCGCCCCGGACGACGCCCGTCGCGATGAAGTCGTTCGCCGCGATGACGGCGAGCGGCAGTGAGTCGCCATCGAGCGAACGGATGGCGTCGAGGCCCGACTGCGCGCTCCAATCGCCCTCGACGACGCCGACGGACTGCACGCCCAAGCGAGCGACCGTCGCTTCATAGGCACGGCGTCGTGCATCCGCCGATGGGTAGCTGCGCGCGCCGGTGATGTGCAGGAACCTCCGGTGCCCGAGCTCGGCGAGCCGCTCTACCATGCTCTCGAGTGGGTGGACGTCGAGCATCTCGCCCGAGACGCGCATGTCGTCGTCGAACTCCTCGAGCGTCAGCACCGGCACGTTCGGGTCGACCCGCGCGAGGTCGTCACCGGGGACGGGGGCGTAACAGAGGATGCCCTCGAACTGACGGGAATCGATCATCTCGAGCAGTCGCGGTCGACGCTGGTCCGGCGCGTTGGGAATGCTCTGAACCTCGACCTCGTACCCGGCGGCACGGGCCCGTTCGATCGTGCCGGCGATCAGCGGAGCCGAGTGGAACGCGGTGATCGGCAGCACTGCGGCGAGACGGCCCGTTCGCGTCGTGCGCATCGAGCGGGCGGCTAGGTTCGGCCGGTAATCGATCTCGCGCGCGGCCTCCAAGACCCGTTCCCGGGTGGCCGCGGAGATACCCGCGCGCCCCGTGAACACTTGCGAGACCGTCGATTGCGAGACCCCCGCGCGGGCGGCGACGTCGCGGCTCGTGGGCCGTTTCCCCATGACTGCCTTTCTTGGCATGGACTCTATCGACGTTCGTCGGCATCATCCTACTACCGACAACTACTACGTATTAGTTCGTATGGCAGGACGAACAGCGCGCGGCCCGCGCGGCGGCGGTCCTGCACACCGCCATCAGAGAGGATGCGTGGCCGATGAGCATCGCCGAATTGCGACGCGTGACCCGAACCGCCGGCGAAGCCGGCCCGAGAGTGGGGCGGCGGATCCGGCTGCCCGACAACAGAGCGGCGGTGCTGTTCCTCGCGCCGTTCGCCATCGGCGCGGTGGCGCTGACACTCGGGCCGATCATCATGTCGCTCTATCTGTCGTTCACCGACTACAACCTGCTTCAAGACCCCGGCTGGGTCGGGCTGACCAACTACGAGCGGATGCTGACCGACACGCGGCTGCATACCTCCCTCGCCGTCACCTTCACCTACGTCATCGTGGGCGTGCCGCTGCAACTGGCGGTCGCGCTCCTGCTCGCGGTGGTGCTCGACAAGGGGATGCGGGCGCTGCCGTTCTACCGCTCCGCGTTCTACCTCCCGAGCCTGCTGGGCACGTCTGTCGCGATCGCCATGCTCTGGCGGCTGATCTTCGGCGCAGACGGACTCTTCAACTCCCTGCTCGGCTTCGTCGGAATCGAATCGCACACCAGTTGGATCGGCAGCCCCGACACCTCGCTGAGCACGATCATCCTGTTGCACGTATGGACGTTCGGCTCGCCCATGGTGATCTTCCTCGCGGGCCTTCGGCAGATCCCGGGCGAGCTGTACGAAGCCGCTGCCGTCGACGGCGCACACGCGTGGTCGCGGTTCCGGGCGATCACACTCCCGCTGCTGACGCCGATCATCTTCTTCAACCTCGTGCTCGCCGTCATCAACTCCTTCTCGGCGTTCACGCAGGCCTTCGTCGTCTCGGGCGGCTCGGGCGGACCCGCCGACTTGCTGCTGTTCTACACGCTCTACCTCTACCAGGAGGGATTCGGGGCCTTCCGCATGGGCTACGCCTCGGCCCTCGCCTGGCTCCTGCTGCTCATCATCGGCGCCGTCACGGCGATCAACTTCTGGCTCTCGAAGTACTGGGTGCACTATGACGACTGAAACCCTCATCACCGGCCGACCGGCCCGCACGCGGGGCGAGCGAGCTGCTCACCCGGGCGGCGCCTCGCGCGCGCGACTGCGCAGCATCCTGCGTCATACGCTCATGCTCGCGGTGGTCGTGATCTCGCTCTACCCCGTCCTCTGGATGGTGGTGAGCTCACTGCGGCCCGACGGCAGCATCTTCGGCAACCCCTCACCCATTCCGACCGACATCGTCTGGGAGAACTACGCCTACGGGTGGAACGCTCTCGGCGCTCCATTCGGGCAGTACATCGCCAATTCGCTTCTGGTTGTCGTGGGTTCGATCATCGGAAACCTGTTCAGCTGCTCGCTCGCCGCGTACGCCTTCGCACGACTGCGGTTCCGTTTCCAGCGGACCGCCTTCGTCTACATGCTGGCGACGTTGATGCTCCCGATCCACGTCGTGATCGTGCCCCAGTACATCCTGTGGGCGCAGGTCGGCCTCACGGACTCGTTCTGGCCGCTGATCGTGCCGAAGTTCCTCGCGACCGACGCGTTCTTCATCTTCCTCATGGTGCAGTTCATCCGCGGGCTGCCGCGCGAGCTGGATGAAGCGGCGCGGATCGACGGCGCCGGGCACGCCCGCATCTTCTTCCAGATCATCCTGCCGCTCATGGTCCCGGCACTCGCGACGACGACGATCTTCACCTTCATCTGGGTGTGGAACGACTTCTTCTCGCAGCTGATCTTCCTCACGAGCCCCGACAACTACACCGTGCCGATCGCCCTGCGGTCGTTCATCGACGCGCAATCGTCGTCGTCGTTCGGCGCGATGTTCGCGATGAGCGTCGTCTCGATCATCCCGCTGATCCTCGTGTTCGCATTCGGTCAGCGCTTCCTCATCCGGGGCATCGCCACCAGCGGGCTCAAGTGACCCGCGCCTCCCCCAGAATCACCTGAAACAGGAGTGTCATCATGCACGTACCGAAGCGTCTGATCGCCGGCATCGCCGCCGGCGCCGCGGTCCTGCTGGCCCTCAGCGGCTGTGGGATCGGCAACCGCGCCGCCTCGACCGAACTCAGCGACGGCCCGGTCACGCTGCGCATGGCGTGGTGGGGCGGCGACAGCCGCCACGAACGCACGCAGCAGGTCATCGATCTCTTCGAGGCGAAGTACCCGAACATCACCGTCGTCCCGGAGTTCTCCGACTGGAACGGCTACTGGGAGAAGCTCGCAACCGCCACGGCGGGCAAGAACGCTGCGGACGTCATCCAGATGGACGAGCTCTACCTCTCGTCCTACGCCGCGCGGGGAGCGCTCAGCGACCTGGACGCTCTGCGCATCGACACCGACGGCCTCGACGATTCGGTCCTGCAGATGGGACGCTACGACGAGACCCTGTACGCGATTCCGATCTCGACCTCGAGCACCGCTCTGCTGGTCAACACCGATCTGCTCGACAGCATCGGCGTGGGCCTTCCCGACGACACGCAGTCGTGGACGTGGGACGAGTTCGACGGCTGGGCCCAGACCGTCACGGATGCCGCACCGGCCGGCGTCTACGGCACGAGCATCCTCTCCGGCAGCTGGCAGCTGCAGCTGTTCGCTCGTCAGGTCGGTGAGCGGCTGTACGACGGTGACGAGGTCGCGGTCTCGCCCGAGACCGTCGCGGACTTCTTCCGGACGAGCCTCGATCTGACGCGCAGCGGGGCATCGGCTCCGGCATCGGTGTGGTCGGAGACCAGCTCCCTTCCGCTCGACCAGCTGCCGTTCTCGGTCGGGAAGGCTGCGTCGTTCTTCGCTCCGGCGACGCTGATCTCGGCGTATACCCAGGCATCCGGCGCGAACGTCGAGCTCGTCCCCATGCCGAATCAGGACGACGGTGACCCGGGGTTCGACTACTTCAAGCCGGGGATGTACTGGTCGATCTCGTCGCAGTCGCGGCATCCCGCCGAGGCCGCCGCGCTCGTGGACTTCCTGCTCAACGACCCCGAGGCGACGAAGATCATCGGCAGCGAGCGCGGCCTCCCGGCGAGCACGAGGAACCTCGATCTGATCAAGCCGGGCCTCACCCCGGAAGAGACGAAGGCCGTGGCCTACTCGGAGTCGCGGATGCCCGTGCTCGGCGCCGCGCCGGCCCCGCCGCCGCTGGGCACGTCCGATGTCGACGCGATCTTCATGCGCTACCTGCAGGAGGTGATGTTCGAGCGGACCACACCGGAGACGGCGGCGAGCGGATTCGTCGCCGACGTCCGGGCCTCGATCGACGCCGCGAACTGAACCCGCCGGGCTCGTCTCGGTCGGGTCGCCAGGAACTGCGGATGCGGGCGACCCCAGACCCGCAGTTTCCAGCGAGTCGACGGGCCGGGGGCTCGGGGCCGAGTCAGGCGGTCAGGGCGCGGGTCCAGGTCAGGCTGTGGCGGGCGACGAAGTCGCGGACGGTGGCCCAGTGCGCGCCGTGCCCCTCGACGTACATGGTCGCCCACGGTTCACGGCCCGACCGGTGCGAGCCCTCGAGCAGGGTGTGCATCGCCGCGACACGCTCGCTCATCGCGTCCGGCAACTGGGCGCGCAGCTCGGCCGACGCGCCGTAGCCGTCGATGAACGAGCGGAGCCGCTGGGCTGCCGTCGCCAGATCCTCCGCAGGGTCGCCGAGGGCGAAGGACTGCGCCGCGTAGGCGAGGTCCCACAGTCGCGTACTGGGGGCCGCGGCATCCCAGTCGATGAAGACCCACCGCTCCCCCATCACGAGGTTCCACGGCGCGAGGTCGTTGTGACAGACGAGCTCGTCGCCCGGGGCCGCGATCGCCGTCTCCCAGATCGCGTCGGCCGGAGCGACGAACCCCGCCGCGGCGTCGTGGATGCGGCGCACGAGCGCACCCACGCGATGCAGCTGACCGAGGTCCAGCGGGCCGGCGTCGATGGCAAGCACCCCGTCGACGAATTCGGTCACCTGCCGACCGGCCCCGTCGCGCCCCAGCGGCTCGGGCGCGTCGACACCCTGCTCTCGCAGCGCCTCGACGAACGCGACGACGCTCGGGGTCGACGTCGTCCAGGCTTTGCGTACGGTGTCGCCGACGCGCACCACACCGCCGCTCGCGTTGCCGCCTTCGAGCGGCTCTTCCTCCCCATCCCACACGCCCCCGAGCGTAAGCCCGACACCCGTCGAGTCGCCCGTCGAGTCGCCAGGAACTGCGGATGCTGGCGCCCCCAGACCCGCAATTTGTGGCGAGTCGACGGGTCGAGGCAGGGTCAGGCAGGCAGCGGGATCAGGCGGACGGTCTGCCCGGGGCGGAGGTCGTCGACGATGCCGCGGTACGACGCGGCGACCTCGCCGATGCGCGCCTGGCCTGCATCGAGCGGGCGATCGGCCCGCATGAGGTGCACCTCGCCCCGATACCGCCCGTAGGCGTCGAGGTCGACCTGCAGGCTGCCGCGCTCACGCGCATCGGCGTTGCGGATGCGGGAGGGGCGGATGCCGCCGCGCGTCTCGTCCAGCCGGAAGGATGCCGCCGCCTCCTCGACCCGCAGCCGCCAGGGCCGCTCCAGCAGCACGGATGCCGCGGCATCCAGTCCCACGACCGGCAGCGTGACCGTGCCGGTCGCCTCGAACTCCGCGATCCAGGCGGCGTGGTCATCGGCCACCGCGCCCTCGGCGCAGACGACGACCGCCTCGGGAACGAGCCGTCGCAGCTGGAGGTACGAGCGCCAGGCGTTGCGGTGCCGCTGCTCCTCGAGCGTCGGCAGGCCGAGATGCAGCGGCGCGCGCAGCTCGCGCTCGCCGGGGATGAACGCGAGCACCGTCATCCCCCGGTCGAGCAACAGCCGCGACTGCGCCACGAGGAACGACGCCGTCAGTCCGGTCTCGGGGCGCGGGTAGAAGTTGTGCCAGCCCACGACGGGCAGCCCCGCCAGCTCGTCGAGGAACGCCGCGTCGACCGTGCTGGCGTTGACGGCGATGCGGCATCCCGATGCCTCGGCGACCCGGCCGATCTCATCGGCGTCGAAGCCGTAGTCGAGTCGCAGCATCGTGATGCCGCGGCGCGCGAACCAGCCCCACCCCTCGTCGCCGGCCACGACGTGCTCGAGCGCGACGGGCGAGACGTCGGCGCAGAAGGTCACGCCGTCATCGTCGTGCGCCGCGCGCAGCACCTCGCCGAACGCGGCGAGCTCGCCGGTGTCGACCATGTGCAGCGAGGTGAACAGCATCCGCTCATCGCCGGAGTCGCCGGACGCGCCGGGCGCCGGCGAGGACGACGGCGCCGTCGCGAGCACCTGATCGATGACGGTCCGCCGCGTCTCGGCGGCATCCGTGGGGTAGATCGAGAACAGCATCGGGACGCTCCTGTCTCAGCCGAGCCGCTCGACCATGTGCTCCTTGAACCCGAAGAACCAGGTCAGCACGAAGCCCATGATGTACGAGATCACGAGGCCGCCGACGTACCAGAGCCACGCGCCGTTGGTGATGACGGCGGTCATGAGCACGCCCGAGAGCCCGAGAGCACCGGCGCCGAACCCGCCGCTGGCCTGAATGCCGAAGGCCACGAACGCGCCGCCGAAGCCACCGCCGAGGCAGGCCGTGATGAGGGGGTAGAAGAGGGGCAGCGAGACGCCGTAGATGAGCGGTTCCCCGACGCCGAGCACGCCGATGGGCAGCGCCGCACGGATGATGTTCTTAAGCCGGGTGCTCTTGGTCTTCAGGAAGATCGCGATCGCCATGCCGACCTCGCCCGCCCCCGCCATCGCCAGTACCGGCAGCAGTTCCGTGAAGCCGTGGTCGGTGATGAGCTGCGCGTGGATCGGCGTCAGGCCCTGGTGGATGCCGAGCATGACGAGCGGGAGGAACAGCGACGACAGCAGGTATCCGCCGATGACGCCGCCCCGCTCGAGGGCGAAGTCGATGAGCAGCCAGTTGATGCCCTGCATGAGCAGACCCGAGATCGGCATGATCACGAAGATGCAGATGACGGCGCCGATGAGAAGCGTCACGACCGGCACGACGAAGAGGTCGGCCCAGGCGGGAACGCGCTTGCGGATCCACTTCTCGATGACCGTGAACAGCCACGCCGTGACCATGACGCCGATGATGCCGCCGAGCGCGGGCTTGAGTTCGCCGAACAGCGGGAGCACGAGCGGCTGAGCCGGAGTGACCGTGCCGTCGGCGGCCGTCGTCGCGGCGATGCCGGCGAGCGCGGGGAGGTATGAGATGGCGCCGGCGATGAGGCCGAGCACGGGGGTGCCGCCGAACTCCTTCGCCGTGTTGAGCCCCACGATGAGGTTGAGCGAGGTGACGACGATCGTGCCGAGGGCCGCGAACACCAGGAACCACGGGTTGGCGGTGACGCTCGGGTCGATGAGCTTCCAGATGTTGCCGATCGCCACGACGAGTCCGCAGGCGATGAACCCGGGGATGATCGGCACGAAGATGTTCGCGATGTGGCGGAACAGCCCGTGCACCCTCGAGGTGTGCCGCGACTTCACCTTCTGCGTGTTCTGCTGCTGCAGCGTGCGCAGGTCGGTCGCCGCGTCGACGGGCTCGCCGCCGCCGGCTGCTCGCGCGCCCGCAGCCCGGCTCCCCGCCGCGGCCGCCGCGATGTCGGCGACCTCGTCCGCGGGATCGTCGACAGCAGCCTCGGCGGGAGCGTCGACGACCTCGGCGAAGGCGTCGCGCAGGCGCTGCGCGTGACCGGGACCGACGACGACCTGCAGCTGCGGGCCGTCGACGACGCCCATGACGCCGTCGAGGCGCCGGAGCGCCGCGACATCCGCCTTCGACGGGTCATGAAGATTGAGCCGCAGGCGCGTCATGCAGTTCGTGTACGAGGCGATGTTCTGCGAGCCGCCGACGAGCGGCAGGATCTCCTCGCTGAGTTCGGGGTAATCCACGGTGATTCCTTCCGGCGGACGGGTGTCGGGTGTCGGGTGCTGGGTTCGGGGTGCGGGCGGTCGGCGCGTCAGGCGCGGTCGCGCACGGCTTCACGGACGAAGCCCGCGCCCGCGCTGAGCCGCTCACGGGCGGTCGCCGCGTCGACGTCGCAGAGGATCGCGACGATCGCCGTCTTGGCGTGACCATCGGCCTCGTCGAGCGAGCGGCGGGCGGTGGCGGTATCGCAATCGGTCGCGGCCTGGACGATGCGGACGGCGCGGGCGACGAGCTTCTCGTTGCTCGGGCGCACGTCGACCATGAGGTTGCCGTAGACCTTGCCGAGACGCACCATCGTCGCCGTCGAGATCATGTTGAGGACGAGCTTCTGACTCGTGCCCGCCTTGAGCCGGGTCGAGCCAGTGAGCACCTCGGGACCGTTGTCGACCTCGATCGCGACGTCGGCGTGGGCGCTGATCTCGGCGTTCGGGCTGCACGAGATCGCCACCGTCGCGGCGCCGACTCGACGGGCTTCGTCGAGTCCGCCGATGACGTAGGGCGTGCGACCGGATGCCGCGATGCCGACGACGACGTCGCGCTCGGTGAGTCCGATGCCGGTCAGGTCGTCGGCGCCGAGCTCGCGGGAGTCCTCCGCACCTTCGATCGCGCGGAACATCGCCTCGTGACCGCCGGCGAGCAGGCCGACGACCTGCGCGGGGTCGGTGCCGAACGTCGGCGGACACTCCGCCGCATCGAGGACGCCGAGACGGCCGCTCGTGCCCGCCCCCTGGTAGACGAGACGCCCTCCGGACGAGAGCGCGGTGACGGCGAGATCGACGGCTCGGGCGATCGCGGGGATCGCGGCCGCGACGGCCCCGGCCACCCCGGCATCCTCGTCGTTCATGACGCGGAGGATCTCGTCGACGGTCATCGCGTCGAGCTCGCCCGTCAGCGGGTTGCGCGTCTCGGTAGCGGGGGTCGGGTGCGGGGTGGTCACGGATGCTCCTCGTCGGGCTGCGGCGCACGCCGATGGGCGCGTGGCACTTTGTTTCACACAGAGTGCTCTTGGCGGCAACTTTTGTCAAGATCTGTGGAAGACTGAACCGACTTCCCGAGGAGGCACATGGACGGCGACGTCCTCGAAGCGACCCGCGCGATCATCCCCCGTCTGCGCCCGGCCGAGGTGCAGGTGGCTCGCGCGGTGCTCGACGACCCCGCTTTCGCCGTGACCGCGACCGTCACGACACTCGCCGAGCGCGCGTCGGTCTCGCAGGCGTCGGTCGTCCGCTTCGCGAAGAGCCTCGGATTCGCGGGGTACCCCTCGTTCCGCGTCGAGCTCGCCCAGGAGGTCTCACGGCGAGCGATCGAGCTCGAGCGCTCGAATATCGCCGAGGGCGAGCTGAACCCCTCCGACTCCCCCGCCGAGATGGTCGCGAAGGTCGCGTTCCACGAGGCGCGGACGATCGAGCAGACCGGCCGGATGCTCGATCTCGACGCCCTCGAGCGCATCGCCCGAGCGATCGCCGACAGCGAGCGGGTCGTCACCTTCGGCGTCGGTGCGTCGGGCCTCGCCGCGGCCGACCTCGCGCAGAAGCTGCAGCGCATCGGCATCATGTGCCTGAGCTCCCACGACACGCACGTTCAGCTCGTGCACGCCGCGCTCGCCGACGCGCGCACCACCGCGATCGCGTTCTCGTTCAGCGGCGGCACGATCGATGTACTGCGCGCCGTCGAGATCGCGTCGAACGCCGGAGCGTTCACGGTCGCGATCACCAACGACACCGACTCGCCCCTCGCCGCTGCCGCATCCGCCACCCTGCGCACCCCCGCCCGCGAGGCGACCCTGCGCGCTGCAGCGCTTGCGAGCCGGATGGCGCAGCTCGCCGTCGCGGACTTCGTCTTCATCCGGGTCGCCCAGCTGCGCTACCCCGACCTCGACGCCGCCCTCAGCGCCACCCGCGCCGCCGTCGGCACCCAGCACCTGACCCGGTGACCCGGGCCCATCCCCGTCGAGTCGCCAAAGAGTGCGGATGCGAGGATGCCAGCATCCGCATTCCCTGGCGACTCGACGTGGAAGAGCAGGGGCGGTTCAGGGCTGCAGGATGCCGTCGACGCGGCGGGGGATGCCGAGCGGGTTGGCCTCCTGCAAGGCGGCGGGCAGCAGCGCCTCGGGCACGTTCTGATACGCGACCGGCCGCAGGAAGCGGGTGATCGCAGCGGTTCCGACCGACGTCGTCCCGACCGCTGTCGTGGCGGGGTACGGGCCGCCGTGCTGCTGCGCCCACGTCACGGAGACACCGGTCGGCCACTGGTTCCACAGCACGCGGCCGGCCTTCGTCGCGAGCACCGGCAGCAGCTCGGCCGCCACCGCGTCGCCCTCCTCGGCGACGATCGTCGCGGTCAACTGACCCTCGAGCAGCTTCGCGACCGCAACGAGCTGGGCATCGTCGTCGTACTCGGCGACGAGGGCCGCCGGCCCGAACATCTCCGACACGAGGGCGTCGGGGTCGGCGATCACCGCGGCGGCGGTCGTCCGCAGCAGGGCGGGCGCGGGCGGCGTGTCGCTGTCCGACGAGGGAGCCCCGACGAGCACGTCGACCCCGTCGTGCTGCGCGGCGCCGTCGAACGCCCGGCGGAAGCCCGACGCGATCGAATCGTTGAGCAGCGGCGCAGGCCCCGGCAGCACGATCGAGGCGAGCGCGTCGACGACTCCCGACCCGGCGGGCACGAGCAGCAGGCCGGGCTTGGTACACAGCTGCCCCGCGCTGCCGACGACCGAGGCGACGAATTGCTCGGCGATCTCCGCCGGCCGCGACTCGGCGGTACCGCGCGTGACGAACGCGGGGTTCACGCTGCCGAGCTCGCCGTAGAACGGGATCGGCTCGGGCCGCGACATCGCGATGTCGAACAGCGCGCGGCCGCCGGCGATCGACCCGGTGAAGGCTGCGGCACGGACCTCGGGATGCCGCAGCGCGTGCACCCCGGCATCCGTCCCGTGGATGACCGTGAAGATACCCGCGGGCGCGCCCGCCGCCGAGAGGGCCGCCGTGACGATCTCGCCGGTCAGCTGCGACAGGTGCGGGTGGCCCGGGTGAGCCTTGAGCACGACGGCGTTCCCCGCCGCGAGCGCGCTGGCGGTGTCGCCGCCGGCGACGGAGAACGCGAAGGGGAAGTTGCTCGCCGCGAACACCAGCACCGTGCCGATGCCCTCGAGCTGACGCCGGATGTCGGGGCGCGGTGCCCCCATCGGATAGTCGGCGACCGCGTGGTCGATGCGAGCATCGAGCCAGGAGCCCTCGGCGAGCACCTCGGCGAACAGGCGCAGCTGGAACGTCGTGCGCTTCAGCTCGCCGCGCAGCCGCGCCTCGGCGAGATGCGTCTCACGGTCGGCGAGGAGCACGAGGTCGTCGGCACGCGCGTCGAGCCCTTCGGCCACCGCGCGCAGTGCCTCGCCCCGGACGGCGATCGACGCCGCTCGCCAGGCCGATGACGCCTCGGCGGCGAGCCCGACGAACGCGTCGACCTCGGCGATCGGGGTGTCGGCGACGGGCGTCGCCGTGGCGGGGGATGCTGCGGTGGTCATGAGCGTTCCTTCCGGGGAGAGAGGTCTGCGGAGTCAGGGAGGTCTGCGGGGTCGGCGGCGGCGGTGAACCCGGCGGGACCGGCGAAGCCCGCGAGGTCGGCGGAACCCGGGGGCTCGGCCTGCGCCGTGGGCTCGGCCAGCTCGGCGAGATCTGCGACGCGGAGGGGCGTACCGATCGGCCGGCGCACGAGGGGCTCGACGTCGGCCGCCCGCCGGGGACGTCCGGTCTCCTGGCCGACGAGGCACGAGAGCGCGAACCCGCACACGCGCCCCTGGCACATCCCCATTCCGGGGCGCGCGGTCACGCGCACATCCCGCGCGTCGTCGGCTGCGAGGTCGGTCACCGTGTCGCGGACGGCCGAGACCGGCACCTCCTCGCACCGGCAGACGAGGGTGTCGTCGCGGAGCCAGGTCGCCCACTGCTCGGGCACGGGGCTCGCCCGATGCATCCCGACCGCGAAGCTCCGACCGCGCGCGATCCGCCGCCGCAGACGCCGGGCCGATGCCATCGGCACCGCGAGACCCGCGTCGACGGCCGCCGCGAGGGCTGCCAGCTCACCCTCGGCGCACGACTGCACGGCGCCACCGATGCCGGTCGCCTCGCCGGCTGCGTAGAGACCGGGAACACTCGTGCGCTGGTCGCCGTCGACGACCGCGACGAGCGAGCCGTCGACGTCGATCCGGGTTTCCGCCCCGGCACCGACCACGAGCTCGATCTGCGGGGTGAAGCCCCAGCCGAAGGCGACGAGATCGACGTCGAGGGTGCGCTCCGTCCCCGGACGCACGCGCCCGGCGGCATCCACCCGGGCGACCGTCGCGCCGGTCACTCGCCCCTCCCCCGCGACGGACGTCACGATCGTGCGTGTGCGGAGCGGGATGCGTTCGCGGACGAAGGTCGTCGCATAGCCGACCCCTTCGATGAGCTTGCCCGGCTCCTGCAGCGCCCGCAGCGGCGTCGCGGCCCAGCGCGACAGCGCGTTCGCGTCGCAGACGGCCACGACCTCGACGCCCGCTCGCGCGAGTCCCGCCGCCACCGACAGGAGGAACGGCCCGGTTCCCGCGACGACGGCGCGACGGCCGGCCGCGACCTGGTTCGCCTTCAGCATCGCCTGCACGCCGCCGGCGGCCATGACGCCGGGCAGCGTCCAGCCCGGCACGGGCAGCTGACGGTCGTAGGCTCCGGGCGCGAGCACCACGCGCTCGGCGCGGATCGCGCGATCGACCGCCGCCGCGGCATCCACCCCGGTCACGGCGGTCGTCCGCATCAGGAACCCGCCGGCCGCCTCGCCGTCGATCCGCCACACCTGCCGGCCGGCGCGGTGGACGACGCCTCCGGTCTCGACCTGACGCCGCAGCCGATCGCGCAGCCCGCGATAGTGCTCCCAGTGGTGGTGCCCCCTGTGCTCGGGATCGGCGAAGGCATCGAGGTGCCGTTCGTCGGGGTGCCGCCAGTACTGGCCGCCCGTTTGCGTGCCCGCGTCGACGAGGACGACCCGCAACCCGGCCTCGGCCGCAGTGACGGCCGCCGACAGGCCCGCCGGTCCGGCCCCGACGACGGCGAGGTCGGCGCGATTCTCGACGCTCACGGCTCAGCCCCCTCCGGCGCGGGCAGCGGCAGGGGCGCGTCCGGATTGTCGCTGCGGACGTCCTGCCCGGCCCGTGCGGGCGTGACGCAGGCCCGCTGCGAGCGCTGTCCGTCCACGCTCAGCAAGCAGTCGTAGCAGACCCCGATGCCGCAGAAGAGCCCGCGGGGCTCGCCGCTTCCCCGCGTCGTCCGCCACGACACGACGCCGGATGCCGCGAGCGCGCCGCCCACGGTCTGGCCGGGGCGGAACGGCACCGGCGCCCCGTCGAAGCGGAAGGTCTCGTCGCTCGTGATCTCCGCGCTCATGCCGCGACCCGCTCCGCGAAGCGCTCGGGCCGGAAGGCGTCGAGCGGCAGGTCGGTCGGCTCGCCGCGGAGCGCCTGCACGATGAGGGCGGCCGTGCCGACGGAGAGTCCGATGCCCGCGCCCTCGTGTCCGGCGGCGTGCCAGAGCCCCGGAAGCCGGGCATCCGGCCCGATGACCGGCAGGTGGTCGGGGCAGTACGGCCGGAAACCCGAGTACGTGCGAAGGATCTGCACATCGGCGAGCACCGGGAACAGCTCGGCGCCCGCGCGCGCGACGCGTCCGACGGCTTCGGCCGAGAACGACGTGTCGAAGCCGACGCGTTCGCGGCTCGCCCCCATGAGGATCGTGCCGCTCGGCGTCCCCTCGACGACCGAAGAGACCTGGAGCCCCGCATCCGACGACGCGACGTTCTGCACGTACTCGGCCGCGTACACCTTGTGCCGCACGGTCACGGGGACGGGCTCGGTCACGAGCACGAAGCCGCGCCGGGGCAGGACGGGCAGCTCGAGCCCGGCGAGCGCGGCGATCTCGCCCGCCCATGGCCCGGCGCAGTTGACGACGACACCCGCGTCCATCGCGCCCGCGGAGGAATCGATGCCGATCGCACGTCCGGCGCGGGTGCGGATGCCGGTGACCGTGACGCCGGTCAGTAGTCGGGCTCCGCGGTCGCGGGCGAGCCGCAGCAGATGGTGCGCGGCGAGGACGGGCTGCACCTGGGCGTCGTCGGGGTAGTAGACGCCACCGGCCATCGCGGGGTTCAGGTACGGCTCGATGTCGTGGAGCGCGGCGATGTCGGGGACGTCGTCGGCCCGGATGCCGAGCGAGCGCTGATGTTCGGCGAGCGCGTCGAGGGCCGTCTTGCCGCCCTCGCTCGCCGCGACGACGAGTCCGCCTTTTGCCTCGAACTCCCACCGCGCCGCGTGTTCGGCGAGCTCACCGCGCCAGATGCGCTGCGAGTGGAGAGCGAGTTCGAGCTCGGGTCCGACCTCCTTGTCGGAGACGAGGAGGTTGCCCTCGCACCGGCTCGTCGTGCCGGCCGCGATCGTTCCTCGCTCGACGACGGTCACCGAGAACCCGGCCTCCGCCGCCGCACGGGCGACCGCCGCGCCGACGATGCCCGCGCCGATGACGAGGACGTCGGGATTTCCGGGGCGTTCCGTCACGTGCCGACACCGCCGTCCGCGACATCCGAGCGCGCGGGGGCTTCGCCCGACCAGTCGGTCAGCACGTGCTCGATGTGGCGGTGGACGAGGTCGCGAGCGCCCGCGGCATCGCCCGCCTCGATCGCGTCGAGCATCAGGTCGTGCTCGTGGGCCGAGGCGACGAGCCGCCCCTGCTCGTGCAGGTTCGCCAGACCGAACAGGCGCGTCTGCGAGCGGAGCCCGGCGACGAGGTCGACGAGCCGGGCGTTACCGGCGTACTGCAGCAGCGCGAGGTGGAAGTCGCTGTCGGCGGCGAGGTATTCCACCAGGTCGCCCGACTGGGCGCCCGCGACGATGTCGGCGGCCTTGCGCCGCAGGTCCGGCAGCGCCGAGGCCGGGATGAGCGGGGTCGCGCGCTCCATGGCGGGCGGCTCGAGCATGAGGCGCAGTTCGGTCACCTCGCGGAGGTCGCGCTCGGACACCTCGGTGATCTGGAAGCCGCGATTGGGGATCGTGACGACGAGACCCTCGCGGGCGAGGTCGAGCATCGCCTCGCGGATGGGCGTGGCCGAGACGCCGAACTGCTCACCGAGGCTCGGCGCCGAGTACACCCGGCCGGGCTGCAGCTCGCCGCTGATGACAGCCGCGCGGAGCGCACGCGTGACGGTCGAGCGGATGCTGGGCTGCTTGTCCAGCCGGACCACGTTGCGGAACTCGGGCGTGCTCATGTCGTCTCCTCCGATGCGGACCCCCGCCGCATGACCTCCATGATCCCCTGCACGACGGCGAGGTCTTCCCAGGCCATGCCGACGCCGGTGTACACGGCGGGCGCTCCGGGCCGGCGTGAGACGCGGCCCGAGACCAGCTCGACGAGGTTGGCGGGCTCGGCGAGCGGCGCGCCGCCAGCCGCGCCCGCGAGGTTGCCGCTCTCGCGCCGGGCCGAGGCGCGGGCCTCGACGACGACATCGGCGGCCCGCACGAGGTCGGCGCCGAGCTCACGGTGATCGAGCCCGTGCGCCCCGACGGCTGCGACGACGGCGCTCGGCGCGATGTCGCCCAGATCGATGACCGGCGTGCTCGAGGAGGTCGCGGTGACGACGACATCCGCGTCCCGTGCAGTCGCGAGCGTCCCGGCGTGGGCATCGATACCCCGCTCGCGAAGGGTCACGACGGCATCCTCGACCCGTTCGGGTGTCCGCCCGGTGATCGTCACGTCGCCGACCGGCAGGATCGCCGCGAGCGTCGTCGCGTGCTCGATCGCCTGGGGGCCCGAGCCCAGCACCGCGAGACGGTCGATCCGCCGCCGGGCACCGCGCGGGTCGGCGGCGAGCAGGTCGCGGACGGCGACGGCGGTGACCGCGGGCGTCCGCAGCGTCGTCAGCCGCGTGCCGTCGACGATCGCCGCAGGCTGCAGGGTCTCGCGATCGAACACCAGGTACCAGGCACTGATCTTCGGCAGCCCGAGCCGGGTGTTGCCGGGCGCGATCGTCGCCACCTTGATGCCGACGGCATCCGGTGACTCCGACGGCATCAGCAGGAAGTCGCCCGCCGACAGCGGCGCGAAGATCCGTTCGTGGTCGGCCTCGACGTCGAGCCCCGATCGCAGCGCCGCATCGATCGCTTCGACGGCCGCGGCCGGCGTCATCGCGCGCTCGATGTCGGCCGCCGAGACGACGGGCACGGCGACCGATCCCGCGCTCACAGGACGAACCCCTCGGGGAACGGATCGCTCGGGTCGAGCATGTACTGCGCCGTGCCGGTGACCCACGCGCGGCCGGTGATCGTCGGGATCACCGCCGGGATGCCGGCGACCTCGGTCTGCTCGACGAGGCGACCCGTGAAGGCGGTGCCGATGTACGACTCGTTGACGAAGTCGGTGTGCAGCGGAAGCTCGCCGCGGGCGTGGAGCTGCGCCATGCGCGCGCTGGTGCCGGTTCCGCAGGGCGACCGGTCGAACCAGCCCGGGTGGATGGCCATCGCGTGCCGCGAGTGCCGCGCGGTCGATCCGGGCGCTTCGAGATAGACGTGATGGCAGCCGCGGATGGTGCCGTCGACCGGATGAACGGGGCTGTCGGCCTCGTCGACCGCCGCCATGATCGCCAGCCCCGCGCGCAGCAGGTCGTCCTTGCGCGACCGGTCGAACGGCAGACCGAGGTCGTCGAGGCGCACGATCGCGTAGAAGTTGCCGCCGAACGCGAGGTCATAGGTCACCGCACCGAACCCCGGGACGTCGACCGTGCGGCCGAGCCCGACGGCGAACGAGGGCACGTTGCGGATGGTGACCCGCTCGGCATGGCCGTCCGACACCGCGACCTCGGCGACGACGAGTCCCGCGGGGGTGTCGAGCCGGATCGTCGTGACGGGCTCGACGACGGGCACCATGCCGGTCTCGACCAGCACGGTGGCGACCCCGATCGTGCCGTGGCCGCACATCGGCAGGCATCCCGACACCTCGATGTAGAGCACGCCGAAGTCGGCATCCGGCCGGGTGGGCGGCTGCAGGATCGCACCGCTCATCGCGCTGTGGCCCCGCGGCTCGTTCATGAGCAGGCGTCGCAGCCCGTCGTTCTCGGCCATGAACCGCTGCCGCCGCTCCTCCATCGTGGCGCCGGGCAGGGGGCCGACGCCGCCGACGATGACACGGGTCGGCATCCCCTCGGTGTGGGAGTCCACGGCGTGGAAGACGCGCTTCGTGCGCATGAAGGAGCCTTTCGATCGTCGGCGGCGGGTTCAGCGGGGGCGGACGCCGCGGGTCAGCGGTAGCCCTTGCTCAGCACGGCCTCGGTGTCGGCGATGATACGCGCGGCCACCTCGTCGGGCAGAGCCAGCCGCGGCGGACGCGTCGTCGTGCTCGTGAGCACGCCGGCGACCTGCTGCGAGAGCTTGATCGCCTGGACGAACCAGGTCTTCGAGTCCCAGCGCAGCAGCGGGTGCAGGTCGCGGTAGATCTCGCGCGCCCGCACCCAGTCCTGCGGGTCGTCGGAGGTGGAGAGCGTGTAGAGCTCGACCGTCGACGCGGGGATCGCGTTGGGGTAACCGGCGACCCAGCCCACGGCGCCGTTGAGGCCCAGCTCGAACACGACGTCATCCGACCCGATCGAGATGTCGAGGCCGGGCGCGAGCTCGCGGATCTCGTAGGCGTGACGGACGTCGCCCGAGAACTCCTTGACCGAGACGATGAGCCCCTCGGCGAACAGCCGCGCGAGCAGGTCGGGACGCAGGTCGACCTTCGTGTCGATCGGGTTGTTGTACGCGAGGATCGGCAGGCCGACCGCGGCGACCCGGCGATAGTGGTCGACGACCTCGTCGTCGCTCGCCCGGTAGGCGTTGGGCGGCAGCAGCATGACGGCCGGCGCGCCGTTCTCGGCGGCGTGCTCGGCGAAGCGCACGCTCTCGAGCGCGCCGTAGGCTCCGACGCCCGGGATGACGGCGGCGTCGGGCGCGGCCTCGACGGCGGTGAGGAAGACGCGCTTGCGCTCCTCCTCGGTGAGCGTCTGATACTCGCCGAGCGAGCCGTTCGGGATGATGCCGGTCACGCCGTTCTGCGTCGTGAAGCGCACGAGCTCGGCGTAGGCGTCGTAGTCGACGGACAGGTCGTCGTGGAACGGCAGCGTGGTCGCGAGGTTGACGCCGTGCCAGGGCTTGCGGTCGGTCATGAATCGTTCTCCGATCTGGCGATGTCAGGCGCCGATGTCAGTGCAATTGCAATGGTATCCATTTTCGAGGCGGGCGGAAGCGTGATCCGGCGACGGGCCTCCTCATTCCCGGCGCGGTCGGTCGCGGCGAACTCGATCACCTGCTCGTGATCGGTGAGGGCTCGCACGAAGGCCTCCTGGAACGTCGCCCAGAAGGTGCCCTCGCCTTCCCAGCGGATGGCATCGACGCCGGAGACGTCGTCGGCCGCGATGAGGGTGATCTCGACGGCGGCGCCGAGCTGCTTCACCCGAGCCTCGCTCCGCGGCGGCTCGGTGTCGATCGCGAGTTCGCGTCGTACGGCACTCGACCGCCCGGCGGCATCGACCGCGCGCGCCGCGAGGCGCACCACACCCTCGCGATCGACGACGACGACGGGACCGTCGACCGCGCGCCAGGGGCCGTCGTCGATGCGCAGCTCGAGGCGCAACCGGTCGCTGGTCACGCCGGCGGCCCGCACCTCGACGGTCGGCGGGGCGGTGAACCAGCCCGAGGCCGCCGGTGCGGGTGAGACCACGATGTCGACGGTCGGCGGCATGACGGCATCCGGCGTCGTGGTGAGTGCCCCGGCGAAGTCCCGGGCGCGGCGCGCGGCATCCGCGGTCGCGGCCGACGCGCCGTCGATCCCGAGGCCTGCGTCGAGCCCCGCACCGATGACGGCCCGCGCCTCGGAAGCACTCACGAGCGAGTCCGTCATCCCGATCCGGCACACCGCGACGAGGCGGTCGAGCAGCTCGGCGTCGTCCTGCGGCGCGGGCTCGGCCCACAGGGCGTCGATCAGTGTGGTCCCGTCGGCGCGCCGCCGAGCAGGGACCCCCGTCTCGACGCCGGCGAATCCGATCGTGCGGTCGTCGGCTCGCGAGTACAGGTGGTACCGCTCGTCGGAGCCGTTCCAGACCGGTTCGTGGCGGAGCCCGGCGATCGATACCGCGCCGGTCGCGGCGAGCGCCGCGGAGACATCGTCGAGGTCGGCTCGGATCACGCCTCCCGGCATCCGACGCGCATCCCACGCTCGCTCGATCGGGGTCGTCGACCCGTCGTGGGCGACGAGCGCATGCGGCCCGTACCTCAGGCTGCGCAGCCCCGGGTCGTCGATCGTCGGCTCGGACCGAAGCGCGGCGGGCAGGGTCAGCTCGATGCGCTCATCGCCCCGCCAGGTCCGGTCGATGGTGACGAAGCCGCCCGGCGCGGCATCGACGTCGACCCAATGTCCGTCGACGGCGACCTCGACCCCGCCGGCCACCCAGTCCGGGACGCGGAGATGCACCGCGAGCCGCACCGGACGGCCGGCCGTCGTCTGCACCCGGAGGGTCACGCGATCAGCGAAGGGATGCTCCTGATCGACCTCGACGCTCACGCCGCGCTCGTCCCAGCGGAGCTCGGCAGGCGTGTAACGGGCGACCCACAGCGCGGGCTCCGCGCCGGTGTCGCGGAAGAAGATCCCGGCCTGGTGACCCACGTGGTTCTCGAGCCCGGTTCCGCCGCAGCACGTGCCGACGTTGTCGTATTCGGGCAGCGCCCCGGCGTGCACCGGGAACATGTACGTCACCTCGGGGCTGTCGTCGGAGTCGACCGCGCGCCGCGAGCCGAGGATGTGGTTCTGCCGCGCCCGCTCGGCGTAGTCGAGGAAGCGCGGCGCGAGCGTATGAGTGAACAGCGCCTCGGCGAGCTTGACGAGGTTGTAGGTCGCGCACGTCTCCGCGTTGCGCCGGCCGATGTCGCCGGCGACCGTGCGCGGCGGGCCCCAGAGCTCGTTCTCCCCGGTGCCGCCGTGCGCGTACATCCGCCCCGGCACGACCTGGTCGAAGACGCCGATCGCGGCGGCGAGATACCGGCGTTCGCCGGTCAGTTCGTACTCGCGCACGTAGCCGACGAGCTGAGGCAGGTGCTGGTTGGCGTGCATGCCGTCGAGGATGTCGTGGCCCGACGACCCCGCCTCGAGCAGGTCTCCCTGATCGAACGCTCGCGCCGCCGCGAGGAAGCGCGGCTCGTCGACGATGGCGCTAAGCCGCGCGAGCGTCTCGTTCATGCCGCCGAACTCGCCCGCGATGTAGAGCGACCACATGCGCTGGCGGTGGTCGTGATCGAGCTTCTCGAGTCGCCCCGAGATCCAGTGCGCCATGCCCGTGACGACCTCGAGCGCCTGCTTGTTGCCCGCGAGCTCGTACGCGTCGAGCAGCCCCGCCATGAGCTTGTGACACGTGTAGTACGGCGCCCAGATCTCGCCGTAGGGGGCGAAGTGCTCCAGCCGCGCGAACTGCCACTCCCCCGAGGCGAAGAGCAGCCCCGGGTGCGAATATCGCCCGGTGGCGGCGAGCGCCTGCTGCACCTCGGCGAGACCGCCCACGAGCTCGTCGACCCGCGAACGCAGCTCGTCGTCGTCCTCGCCCGCGGCGGCCAGCGCGAGCATCGAGAGGAAATGGCCCGCGTAATGGCCGCGCAGCAGGTTCGCCGTCTGCGCGGCCTCACGACCGGGATAGTCGTACTCGCCCCACGGCTCCTCCGCCGGGTGACCGAATCCTTCCCACGCGCCCGGAGGCTCCGCGCCGCGGGTGTCGAGCCCGGCACCCGCCCGGAACACCGCGAGGAGCCGGTCGATCGGATAGACCTGGGCGAGGTGCAGCATGCGGTCACGGGCCGGCGCGAACGCGCTCGTCGGCTTCAGTCGCACCGCCCCGGAGGGGAACGGCAGCGCGCGGGGTGCGGCATCCGTCATCGCTCGCCCGTCCACTGCGCGCGCGTCCACGCCTCGACCTCGGCGGCGGAGATCGGGAGCGCCGCCGACAGGACCTCCGAGCCCGAGTCGGTCACGAGCAGGTCGTCTTCGAGGCGCACGCCGATGCCGCGCAGCTCGGGCGGCAGCGTGAGGTCATGCGCGTGGAAGTACAGGCCCGGCTCGACGGTCATGACGACGCCCGGCTCGAGCGCCGCGCCCATGTAGTCCTCGTAGTGCGCCTGACTGCAGTCGTGCACGTCGAGACCGAGGTGATGCCCGATCCCGCAGGCGAGGTATCGCCGGTGCTGCTGGCCCTCGGGCGACAGGGCCTCGTCGACCGAGACCGGCAGCAGCCCCCAGTCGTGCAGGCCCTGCGCGACGACCTCCATCGCGGCGAAGTGGAAATCGAGATACGCCACGCCCGGGCGGATGCGGTCGAGTCCCGCGCGGTGCGCCTTCTCGACCAGGTCGTGCACCGCACGCTGGGTCTCCGAGAACGTACCGCTCGCGGGAACCGTGCGGGTCACGTCGGCGGTGTAGAGCGACCGGGCCTCGACGCCCATGT
The DNA here is from genome assembly GCF_003289625.1 of Microbacterium sp. SMR1. Classification (GTDB taxonomy): domain Bacteria; phylum Actinomycetota; class Actinomycetes; order Actinomycetales; family Microbacteriaceae; genus Microbacterium; species Microbacterium plantarum. Next base: position 27,744 of record NZ_QMBN01000004.1, on the reverse strand, counting down.
CGAGCAGCAGCGCGGCATCCGGCACGACGTCGCCGTCGCATCGCACCCAGTGCAGGATCGGCGCGTGCGCTCCCGACCCGACGATCGTGGAGTAGCCGGGCCCGTTCCCGAACGTGCGGGCGTGCCGGTCGAACGTCCCCTGCAGCCACCGCTCGCCGAGGCCGTCGGCGATGGCTTGCGGCACCTCGGCCACGACCGCACCGAATCCGGCGACCGTGGCGTCGACGGCCGCGCGGAGCTGCCCGATCTCCCACTCGTCCTTCACCATGCGCAGGCGGGCGAGGGCACGTTCGAGCTCAGCCGACACCTCCGCGCCGACCTCGGCGGCGAGCGCGGCGGCCGAACGCGCGGCCGAGGCGCCCCGCAGCTCGGAGTGGCGGCGCTCCAGCGCAGCGAGAGGCTCGACGGTCATCCCCAGCGCGTCGGCCCACTCCGGCAGACCGGCAGACGGGCCGACCCAGAGCTCGCCGTGGTTCGCATCCGAGAAGAACCCGGCATCGCCGGGGCGGAACGGCGGCGGGAGGTACAGCACGGCGTCGTGTCCGCCGGCGGCGGGCCACAGCACGACCACGGCGCCCTCGACCTGGCACGCCGTCAGCCAGACGAAGCCGCTGTCGGCGCGGAAGCCGTAGTGCGCGTCGTCGTTGCGGACAGGCGCGTGCCCCGCCGCGGCGACGATCACGTGCCCGGGAAGGGCGGCGCTGAGGCGATCGCGATGAGCGGATGCCGCGGCCGCGGCGCCCGCGGGCAGGTGCGGTCTGGTCGGCACGTCGGCCCAGTCGCGCGAGACGAACTCGGTGAACGCCGGTACCTGCGCGAGGCGCGGGTATCGTGTGCCGGCGTAGGGGGGACGGGTGGTGTCGGCAGCGGTCATCGCTTCTCTCCTCCGCGGTCTCGGACCAGCTCGCGCAGTCGCGTGAACGTGCGACCGGAGCCGATGCCGTCGTGCTCGAACTCGTTCGTCACCCACGACTGGGCGTTGCCGATGCGCGACAGCGTGTCGAGCTGCAGCCCGGCATCGACGTACATGTCGTCGAAGTACACCGCCGCCGCGAGCGGCACGTCGTTCGCGGCGAGCCGGTCGAGGTCGTACAACGGCGTCCAGGTGTCGCGGCCGGCCAGCGCATGGACGGCATCCCGGAATCCGCGCAGCAGCCGCACCTCGTCGAACATCCAGGGGAAGGCCATCTCGCCCGTGAACAGCAGCGGCCGCCGGTCCTCGTCGAACTCGGGACGACGGTCGCGCTCGGCCTGCGCCGCCCACGCGGTCGGGCCGCTGGCCGGGTCGCCGTAGATCGATTCCTGCAGGGTCCAGAACAGCGGGTTGCCCGCGCTGGAGCTGAGCGACTGCACGTCGGCGAGGAACGCCTCCGACAGCCGCCCCGGCCGGGCGAACGCCTTCTCGACGAGCCAGTGCAGGCGCTCGTGGCCGGGCTTCATCCCGAGGTCGATCCCGAGCGACTGGAAGCGGCGCACGGTCAGCACGTCGCCGTCCGGGAGCCTCACGTCGCCCTCGGCGAGTCGGTCGGCGATGCGCGCGATCGCCTCGGTGTCCTCGGGGAATCGCCGGTACAGCTCAGCCGTCTTCGCCGCGACGCGGTCGAAAGTGCGGGCGTAGACCTCGGCCGCGCGCGGCGGGGTGCCGGGGATACCGCCGCAGACGTAACAGGCCGTCAGCGCCTGGGGCGCGAGCGACAGGTAGGTGAGGGTCAGGAAGCCGCCGTAGCTCTGTCCGAGGGTGGCCCATCGCCGACCGCCGAAGAGCGTCTCGCGCACGTGCTCGAGGTCGCGGACGATCGAGTCGGCCCGGTGGAGGGCGAGGAGGTCAGCGCCGGCCGCGGCGTCGAGCCCCGCCACGTCGACGGCTTCGAGGGGCGTGCTGCCCCCGGTGCCGCGCTGGTCGACGAGCACCACGCGATAGTCCCGCAGCGCCTCGTCGATCCATCCGTCTCGGCGCAGCGGCCGCGGGTTCGCCCCGCCGGGCCCGCCCTGCAGGAACGCGAGCAGCGGGAGGTCGTCGCGCGCGCGATCGGGATCGACGAGCTCGCGGACGAGCAGCTCGATCGTGCCGGCCGCTGCTGTGCCGCCGCTCCAGTCGAGCGGGACGTCGATGCGACGCTCCGCGACGCGGATGCCGGGTAGGTGGTACTCGTTCGTCATGACGCCTCCGTCTGGGTATCGGATGCCGCGGCTGCCGCGCGGGCCCGGCGGGCCTTCTCGGCGGCGCGCCGGCGGCGGTCCCACTCGGGATTGATGCGGGGCACCGCCGCGAGCAGCGTACGGGTGTACTCGTGCTGAGGGCTCTCGAAGACGCGGTCGCGCTCCCCCGTCTCCACGATGGAACCGCGGCTCATCACGGCGATGCGCGTAGCGATCTGGCGCACGACGGCGAGGTCGTGCGCGATGAAGAGGTACGCGAAGCCCTCGTCGCGCTGCAACGCGGTCAGCAGGTTGATGACCTGCGCCTGCACCGAGACGTCGAGCGCCGACACGGCCTCATCGCAGATCACCATCTTCGGGCCGACCGCGAGCGCCCGGGCGATTCCGATGCGCTGCGCCTGACCTCCCGAGAACTGCGCCGGGTAGCGGTCGGAATGGTCGGGATTGAGCCCCACCCGGTCCATCAGCGACCGCGTGAAGGCGCGCGCCCCACCCGGGATCTTCCGGTTCTGATACCGCAGCGGCGCCGTCACGAGTCGCTCGACGGTGTGCTTGGGGTTGAGCGACGAATACGGGTCCTGGAAGATCACCTGCACGTCGCTGCGGAACGCCAGGAGATCGCGCCCCTGCAGGTGCGTGACATCCCGTCCCTCGAACTCGATCGTCCCCGCCGTGGTGTCCATGAGACGGGCGATCAGTCGCGCGGCGGTCGACTTGCCCGAGCCCGACTCGCCGACGAGCGCGAGGGTCTCGCCCCGCCGGATGTCGAGGTCGACGCCGTCCACGGCGCGGAAGCGACTGCTGCGCGAGAACATCGTCGCGCCGGGGCTCGCGAACTCCTTCACGAGGCCCGTCGCGCGGCACAGCGGCGCGGTCTGGTCGGTCATGCCGTCTCCTCCTCGATCTCGCTGTCCGGCACGATCGCGATGTCGGTCGTGCGCAGCTCGCCGATCGCGTCGTCGATGCGGGGCACGGCGTCGAGCAGTCGCCGCGTGTACTCCTCCTGCGGGTCGCTGAAGACCTCTTCGACGCTGCCCCTCTCGACCATGCGACCGGCTCGCATGACGACGATCTGCTCCGCCACCTCGCTGACGACCGCGAGGTCGTGGGTGATGAGGACGAGACCGGCGCCCGTGTCGCGACGGATCTCCGCGAGCAGGTCGAGGATCTGCGCCTGCACCGTCACGTCGAGCGCCGTGGTCGGCTCGTCGGCGATGATCAGCTCGGGCTCCATGCTGAGAGCCATCGCGATCATGATGCGCTGCCGCATCCCGCCCGAGAACTGGTGCGGGTAGTGGTCGACACGCTTCGCGGCATCCCGGATGTGCACCCGCTCCATCGCCTCGATCGCGACCCGCCGGGCCTCGCGACGCGAGACGCCCGACCGGTGCGAGCGGTACGCCTCGGCGATCTGCGTGCCGACGGTGTAATAGGGGTTCAGCGACGACAGAGGGTCCTGGAAGATCATCGCGATCCGGTCACCGCGGACCTGACGCATCTCCCGGCCGGGAAGGGTGAGCAGATCGCGTCCGTCGAAGGTGACCGAGCCCGTGGCGCTGCCTCCCTTCGGGAGCAGCCCCATGATCGCGAGGCTCGTCATCGACTTGCCCGAGCCCGACTCGCCGACGATGCCGAGCGCCCCGCCGCGCGGGATCGCGAAGCTCAGGCCGTCGACGACGCGGGCGGTGCCCCCGGCGGTGCGGAACTGCACCGTCAGGTCATCGACGCGCAGGAGGTCATCCGTCATCGGCATCCTTTCGCCGCTCATGCCTTCGCCGCCGTTCGCACGCGAGGATCGATCGCCGCGTAGAGCAGGTCGACGACGAGGTTGCCGACGATGACGAAGAACGCCGAGAGCAGCGTCACCGCCATGATGACCGGCTGGTCGTTCGACGAGATCGAGTCGGCGGTGAGCTTTCCCACGCCGTTGATGCCGAACACGGTCTCGGTGATCACCGCACCGCCGAGAAGGCCCGCGACGTCCATCCCGAAGATCGTCACGATGGGGGTCAGCGCCGGGCGCAGCGCGTGGCGGCGCCACACCAGGCTCGGCCGCAGCCCCTTCGCGTGCGCCGTGCGCACGAAGTTCTCCTGCAGGGTGTCGATCACGTTCGCTCGCGTGAGCCGCGTGTAGACGGCGGCATATCCGACCGCGAGCACGATCCACGGCATGAGGAAGTTCAGGAACCACTGCACCGGATCGTCGGCGAAGGGAACGGCCTGCGGAAACGGCAGCCAGGCGAGCGAGACGACGAGGACGAACTGCAGCGCGAGAGCGAGCACGTAGTTCGGGATCGACATCGACCCAAGGGTCAGCCCGGCGATGAACCGATCGGTGAACTTCCCCTCGCGCACCGCGCTGAGGACGCCCCCGACGACGCCGCCGACGAGCCAGAGCACCGCCGCGCCGATCGCGATCGTCGCCGAGATCGGCAGGCGCTGCACGATCATGTCGCCCACGAGCTGCCCGGTCTGGAACGAGTACCCGAGGCACGGGGCGCCGCACGCGACCGTCGCGCCCGCGATCTCGTACTCACGGCCGACGAACAGGCCCGAGACGTACGTGAAGAACTGCGTGAGGAAGGGCTGGTCGAGCCCGAGGTTCGCCCGGATCTGGTCGATGCGCTCGGGCGTGCAGTTCTTGCCGCAGATCTGCACCGCCGGGTCGGGCGAGAGCACGAAGAAGATCACGAACGTGAACAGCGTCACGAGGAACAGCACCACGACCATGCCGGTCGCGCGCGAGAGGACGAAGCGGGTCACGCGCGCACCTCCGCGCTGCCGACGAGCGCGCGGATGCGGTCGCCCAGGGTCGTGAACGAGAGCACCAGGAGGAAGAGGAAGGCGCCCGGGATGAGGAAGTACATGGGATCGACGGCGTACCAGGGCGCCGCCGAAGCGATCATCTGGCCCCAGCTGGGGGTCGGCGGCACGACGCCCACGCCGAGGAACGAGAGCCCCGCCTCGGTGCCGACGTAGCCCGGCACCGCGAGGGTCGCCATGACGATGATCGTCGACGAGAGGTTCGGCAGGATCTCGCGGAAGATGATCTGCACGCTCGACGCACCCGACGCACGAGCCGACTCGACGAACTCGCGCTCCTTGAGCGAGAGCGTCTGCGAGCGCACGATGCGGGCGAGGTAGGGCCAGCCGAACAGCGAGATCACGACGACGAGCAGCAGCACGCGGTTGTCGGCGGGGAGCGCCGAGAGGATCGCGATCATGAAGATGAGCGCGGGGAAGGCCATGAGGAACTCCATGACCCGCGAGATGACCGTGTCGACCCAGCCGCCGAGGTAACCCGCCAGCATCCCGAACACGACTCCGAGCACCGTCGTCAGCAGCGTCGCCGAGAGGGCGACCGTCATCGAGACCTGGGCGCCGTAGACGATGCGGGCGAAGATGTCGCGGCCGTTGCCGGGCTCGACGCCGAACCAGTGCTCGGCGCTGATGCCGCCGAGCGGCCCGATCGGGATCGCGCCCATGTTGGGATCGATCGCGCTCTGGTCGAACTGGTAGGGCGACCAGCCGCTGATCTGCACGATGAGGGGAGCGAACACCGCCATGAGCAGCACGAGCACGATGTAGGCCAGCGACAGCATCGCGGGCACATCGGTGAGGAAGCCTCGGAGGAGTTTCCGGCCGGACGCCGGACGGGATTCCGCCGACTCATCGAGAGTGGAATCACCGCCCGGCGTGGCCTCGACCTCGAGGGGGGCCGAACTGAAGGTCATGTCAGCCCTTCGAGGGGTCCTTCAGACCGACGATCGTGAGGTCGGTCATGTTGGTGTTGGGGATGTAGCCGGCGATGTTCGACCCCGGCAGGAAGATGCCGTTCTCGAACACCATCGGGGCGATCGGCGCGAGCTCCATGATCTGCTTGTCGAGCTCGCCCCACGCCTCGTTGGCCGCATCGACGTCGGTCATCGCCCGGATCTCGGCGATCCGGTCGTTGACGGCCGCATCGTTGAGCTGGGCGAGGTTCTGGTTGCCCTTCTCGGTGATGCCCGCGCCGTCGAACAGCGGCGGGATGAAGGTGCTGGCGCTCGAGGCCCAGTCCGGGCACCACCCGGTGATCGCAGCGTTGTTCTGCTGCGACGGCGTCGCGATCGTCTCGTAGTAGATCGAGGTGTCGATGACGTTGAGCTTCACGTTCGCCCCGATGCGCTCGAGGCCCTGCTGCACCGCCTCGGCCTGCGCCTGCGCAACGGGGTTCGAGCGGATGTCGAGCGTGAACTCGAACCCGTCGCCGAGCCCGGCTTCCTCCAACAGCGCCATGGCCTCGTCGACGTCGCCGGTGTTGTCGTCGGAGGGGTACAGGTCGTAGTCCAGGTGACCGCTGACGGCGGGCGGAATGATCGTCGTCGCGACATCCGCCAGCTGATTCCCGCCCGAGGCGTTCTGGATGCTGGCACGGTCGAGCGCCCAGTTCACGGCCTGGCGCACGCGGACGTCGTCGAACGGCGGCTTCGACGTGTTGAGCGACATGTAGGTCGTGCAGTACGCGGGGGCGGTGATGGCACGCTCCTGCAGCTGCGGCGTCTGGATGCGGGGCAGCGTGGCGCCCGCGATCTTGCCCGCGATCGCGTTCTGGTCGGCGCCCTGACCGGCGATCATGCGCTCGTCGATCGTCGCGCCGTCGATGCCGATGTCGAACTGCCACTGGTCGGGGTACGCCTTGCGGACGTCGTCGGTCTCGGGCTCCCAGTGCTCGTTGCGCACGAGCTTGATGGTGCTGCCGGGGGTGTAAGCGTCGAGCGTGTAGGGGCCCGAGGCGATGACGTCGTTGATGAACTCGTCGCCGCCGCCGGAACCGATCGGGAAGGGCACGGCATTGGGCTGGGCGAGCACGTTGTCGAACTCGGGGAACGGGGCCTTGAGGTGGAAGACGATCGTCTTCTCATCCGGGGTCTCGATCGTCGGGAGGTCGCCCGAGACGTACGGGCCCTGGTAGTCCGCGGGCGCGTCGATGACGGACTTCAGGTAGGGCGAGCCGATGCCGATCTGCGGGTCCCACGCGCGAGAGATGCCGAACTCCATCTCGGCGGACGTGATCGGGTCGCCGTTGTCGAAGAAGAGGTCGTCCTTCAGCGTGTAGGTCCAGGTGAGTCCGTCGTCGGAGACCTCGCCGAGACCTGTCGCGAGGTCGGGCACGATGGCGTTCGGGTCATCCGAGTCGCCGGCGGCCTGCATCGTGAGGCCGCGGTAGAGCAGACGGTAGAACGCGTTGACGCCGCCGTCCCAGCCGCGGGCCGGGTCGAGGTACGAGAAGTCGGCGTTCTGGAGCATGTGGACGGTTCCGCCGGCCTGCGGCGTGCCGTCGGTGCCGGTCTGCTGCGGCGAACCGCCGCCGGCGCCGCACGCCGTGAGGGCGAGTGCCATGGCCGTTCCCGCGGCGAGGATGCCGGCGAATCTCCTGGTGGTGGTCATCGGTGGACCTTCCCTTTCTCTGCTCCATTGCGTCGAGTGCTGTCCATAAAACAACATCACGGTGCAATGTGCAATTGCACGATCACGCTGCATCCGTTCTACCGAGTCGAGCGGGTCAGGGAGGGCGGTGTGACACGATCGTCACGAGATCCGGCCGTCTTTTCACACGCCCGAAACACGACGGGCGTCGGTCGCGGCGCGCGAGACTCGGAGAATCACGGCGATATCGGATGCCTTCGCGGCTTCACTCCGACGCCGACGACATCCTCCGACGTTCGCGAGGCAGCGCGGCCGCGGTCAGGGAAGCGGGCAGATCGCGACCGAGGCGAGGTCGCCGTCCATCTGCTCGGGCGTCCAGGGCAGACCCGCCGGTGGGGCGGTCTCTCCCGAGGCGGCGGGCGCCTTCGACGCGATCGCGGCGAGCTCCCACCCGAGCACGCGGATCGCCTCGGCCGAGGCGCGGGAGTTGTTCAGCACGGCGACGACGGTCAGGCCCGTCTCACGGTCGGCGAAAGCCGCGGTCTGATACCCGGGGATCGAGCCGTACTGGCCGATGAGGGTGCCCGCCTGGTACGCGCCGCCGTCGACGGTGTACCAGGTCGGTACGCCCTCTCCGACGGGGATGGGCGAGCCGAACCGCTGGTCGTCGTCGAACGAGCGCAGGCCGGTTGCGAGTGCGCGCGCGTACCGCCCCAGGTCCGCCGCCGTCGTGACGACGCCCGACGACGTGAATCCAGCCGAGGGAGACCACGCGGTGAGGTCGGCAGCCGTCGCGCAATCGGGCGCACCCTCGGGGGTCAGCACCGACTGCGTGCCGTGCAGGCCGACGTCGGCCTGCCGATCCGGCAGCGACGATCCGCCCATGCCGAGGGGCTCGAAGACGTAGCGCTGGAACAGCTCCGCGGCGGTGCTGTTCGCGGCCCGCTCGAGAGCCATGCCGAGGAGGACATATCCGGCGTCCGAGTTGGCGAACGACGTGCCGCCCGTCGGGCCCGAGGCGGCCAGCCCGTAGGCGAGGAGTTCGTGCGGAGCCCACGGACGCGCGGGATTCGCTTCCCACCGGGCCTGCAGACGCGGCTGGTACGACCCGAGCCCCGATGTGCTGTCGCAGAGCTGCTCGAGCGTCACGACCGGGGTGGCGGGGAATCCGACGATCCATTCCGTCACGGGGTCATCGAGCTCGACGGTGCCGTCTGCGGCCATGCCGTAGAGCACGTCGCACGTCATCGCGCGCGTGACCGGGCCGGCTTTGAAGGAGTCGTCTGCGGTGACCTCGGTTCCGTCGGGGTTGGTGCCGAAGCCGGCCACCCACTCGCCCGACCACGGCACCCAGACGCCGGCGATCGCGCCGGCCGAGCCGGTCATCGCCATCGCGCGCTCGACCGCGGCGGTGAGCTGCGCCTGCGTGTCGCCACCGATCTCGCCGTCGACCTGCGGGGGCATCTCGACACTGCTGACGCTCGCCGGAGCGCACGCCGAAAGACCGAGCGCGAGCGCGACCGCAACGGCGATCCCTGCGCTTCGACGGCGTCGAGTCGCACGCATTCCTGAGCCACCCCCCGAGATGTATGCCTCCAGTGAAGCACACCGCTCCCGTGGAACCTGCGAACCTAGGGTGGACGCATGACACACGCTTTCGACGCCGACGCCATCTCGGGTGTGCTCGGTCACATGAACGACGATCACCGCACCGACAATCTCCTCATCGTGCGCGCGTTCGGCGAACCGGATGCCGCGGCGGCGACGATGACGTTCTTCGACGGCGATGGCGGGGATTGGCAGGCGATTCGGGCCGACGGCGGCACCCGGGAGCTCCGGGTGGCCTGGCCCGGTGGCCCGATCACCGAGCGTCGCGAGGTGCGCCGGGAGATCGTCGCGCTCTACGACGCCGCCTGCGAGCGCCTCGGTGTGGAGCCGCGCCCGCACGACTGAGCGTTATGAAGTCGTTAAGAGCTCGACGAAAAACCTTCAGGTTAGCTGTACCTAAGTGCTATCGTCGGGCCATGCTCGAACCGATCCCGTTCTCGACCGCTCTGCGCGAGCGGTCCAGCTCTGCGCACTCCGGCAGCGAGGGCGCCGGCTTCATGTCCGACCTCATGCGCGGCAAGGGCACGCGCGACGACTACGTCGCCCTGGTCGCGCAGCACTGGTTCATCTACGCAGCGCTCGAGGGCGCGGCATCCCGCATGGCGGCCGACCCGGTGGCCGCTCCGTTCATCAGCGAGAAGCTCACCCGGCTTCCCGCCCTCGAGGCCGACCTCGAGTTCCTCATCGGCCCGGACTGGCGCGAGCGGATCACTCCGCTGCCGACCACCGAGCGGTATGTCGCCCGCATCGACGAGGTCGGGGCCACCTGGGCCGGCGGCTTCGTCGCGCATCACTACACCCGGTACCTGGGCGACCTGTCGGGCGGGCTGTTCATCGGCAAGCTCATGGCCCGCCAGTTCGGGTTCGAGACCAACGGCATCGGGTTCTACATCTTCGGCGACATCGCCGATCCGGCCGCGTTCAAAGAGCGCTATCGAGAGCAGCTCGATGCCGCGCCGTGGGACGAGGCCGAGCAGCAGCGGGTGATCGACGAGGTGCTGGTCGCCTACCAGTTCAACACCGACCTGTTCACCGACCTCGCGCGGGCGAAGGACGCGGCCGCAGCGGCATCCGGGGCCTCCGTCGTGGCGTGACCCTGCCGGTCACATGCCGGCCGCGCGGACGGCGGCCATGAACCGCCGCACGTCGTGGTCGACCAGGATGTCGCTGGGCCGGAGCGGCCGCGACAGGTAGAGCCCGTCGAGCGAGGTCAGGCGTGAGAGCGCCACGTAGGTCTGCCCCGGCGCGAAGGCACCCGATCCGAGGTCGACGATCGCGCGGTCGTAGGTCTTGCCCTGAGACTTGTGGATCGTCACAGCCCACGCCAGCCGCAGCGGGAACTGCGTGAACTCCGCGACGATCTCGCGCGTCAGCTTGCGCGAGCCGGGATCGTAGGCGTAGCGGAACCTCTCCCACACCGCGGGCTCGACGTCGTGCTCCTCGCCGTCGAGCTCGACGCGCACCGACGACCCCGCGATGCGGGTGACGGTGCCGATCGAGCCGTTCACCCAGCGGGGGCCGTCGCCGGCGTACCCCGCGACGTCGTTGCGGAGGAACATCACCTGCGCACCGACCTTCAGCTGCAGCTCGGGGTCGGCCGGGTACGACGTCTCGCCGCGGCCGAAGTCGCCGCTCACGTCGGCCTTCGCCGTCTGCACCGGGCCGGTGAGCGCGTCGAGGTGACGCTGGTTGATGCGGTTGACGGCGTCGTTGCGCGTCGCGAGCGTGATCACGGGAGGCTCGTCGCCGGTGGGCGGCGGCGGCGTGCGGGCTCCCGCCGCATTGAGCGCCGCGGCGATGTCGGCCGTGACGACGCCGTACCGCACGGCGTTCAGCATCTCCTTGAAGCCCGGGTCGGCCTGACGGTGGATCTCCCCCAGCTCCGCGATGTGCAGCGGGGCGCCGACGCGTCCGAGATCGAGCAGTCCGTCCGAGCGGATGGCGCCGGCCTCCGCCTTGGGCCCCGCCCACACCTGCGCGTCGAAGAACCAGAACGACCGGTAGTGGTCGCGGATGTATTTCAGCTCGTCGCCGCGGGGCGGCACCGGCGACAGCTGATACGGATCACCGAACATGACGATCTGCACACCGCCGAACGCCTCGGAGCGCCGTCGGCGCGCCTGCCGGAGCGACCGGTCGATCGCATCCATCACGTCGGCGTTGACCATCGAGATCTCGTCGATGACGAGCGTGTCGATCGCGTTCAGGATGCGGCGGGTCGGCTCGGACTGCTCCAGCTCGCTGTCGGCGACGAGACCGATCGGCAGCCGGAAGAGGGAGTGGATCGTCTGACCCTCGACGTTGAGTGCGGCGACCCCCGTCGGCGCGCAGATCGCGATCTGCTTGTCGGTGTTCCACGCCAGGTGCTGCAGCAGGGTCGACTTGCCGGTGCCCGCGCGTCCGGTGACGAAGACGTGGTCTCGGGTCGTCTCGATGCGACGGAACAGCGCCTCCTGCTCAGCGGAGAGAGGCGGCAAGGTCACCGATTCATGGTAGCCACAGGTGAGCCTTCCTAGACTTGTGCTGTGCACGAGGCGCAGACGACTCCGGACGCCGCGATCGGCGACGATGAGTCGAACGCGCCCGAAAGCGTGCGACGGACCGGACAGGGCCGGCGACGTGCCCGGCGACGCCTTGCTTTCGACCTCACCGCGATCGGGCTCCTCTCGGTGCTCGCCCTCGGCGCGCTCGGCGTCGGCGGTGTCGCGGTGTACCGCACGCTCTACAGCCCTGCGGCCTTCGTCGAGCGCTACCTGTCGCTGCTGAGCAGCGGCAGCGCCGCCGATGCGCTGCGACTGCCCGGCGTCGCCATGGACTCCGCCGAGCTCGCCGCGGCGGAGCTGCCGTCGACGACATCCGAGGTGCTGCTGCGCCGCGCTGCCCTCGCACCGCTGTCCGAGGTCGCGGTCATCGGTGAGCGCGTCCGCGGCGACGTGACCGAGATCACCGTCACCTACCTCGCGAACGGTCATCGCGGCCGCACCCAGTTCGACGTCGAGCAGGACGGCTGGATCGGCGTCGCCCCGGCCTGGCGCTTCGCGCACAGCCCTCTCTCGGCGATCGACCTCACGGTGCGAGGAGCCACGCGGTTCTCCGTCAACGGCTTCGAGCTCGATACCCGGCAGGTCGCCCCCGAGGGCGTGGATGCCGACCCGCTCGTGCCCGTGTCGATGCTCGTGTTCTCTCCCGGCGCCTACTCCATCTCGGTCGACACCCCGACGGCGCAGACCCCCGGAGTGGCCGTGCTCTCGGATGCCCCGCAGAAGTCCGTGCCGGTCGATCTGCAGACCGAGCCCACGCCGGAGTTCATCGAGGTCGTGCAAGACCGCGTCGACGAGTTCCTCGCCTCCTGCGCGACCCAGCAGGTGCTGCAGCCGACGGGATGCCCGTTCGGCTACTTCGTCCGCAACCGTGTCGAGGGCGCCCCGCAGTGGTCGATCGCACAGAACCCCGAGATCGAGGTCGTGCCCGACGGCGCGCAGTGGGCGATCCCGAGCACCCGCGCGGTCGCCCACATCGACGTCGACATCCGCTCCCTCTACGACGGACGACTCAACGAGGTCTCGGAGGACGTCGAGTTCTTCTTGACCGGCAAGATTACGATCCTCCCCGACGGCACGGCATCCATCCAGGTGTCGGCCGACCAGGGCTGATCGGCGTCAGCGGCTGCGCGCGGCGTCTCGGCGGGCCAGCTCGGCGAGGCGCTCGTTGTACTCGTCGAGCTCGGTGTCGCCGGCTCGCTCGACCTGCCGGTCACGGCGGCGCTGCATCCGGTCGTCCGAGCGGCTCCACTGGATCGCGACCGTGATCGCGAGGATCAGTGTCGGGATCTCACCGACCGACCAGGCGACACCACCGCCGATGTACTGGTCCTCGAGCGGCGTCGGCCCCCACATGCGGCCCATCGAGCCGAACCACTCCGCGGCGAACAGGCCGGACGACATCATGATCGCCATGCCGAAGAAGGCGTGGGTCGCCATGACCGCGATGAGCGTGAGGAGCCGGAAGGGGTAGGGCAGACGGTAGGGCACGGGGTCGATGCCGATGAGCGACAGCACGAACAGGTAGCCCGAGATCAGGAAGTGGGCGACCATCCACTCGTGCCCGATGTGGTCGTACAGCGTCCAGCGGAACAGGTCGGTGTAGTAGAAGACCCAGAGCGAGCCGACGAACATGACCGCGGCGAACGCGGGGTGGGTGACGACGCGCGAGAACGGGGTGTGAACGGCCCAGAGGATCCACTCGCGACCGCCGCGCGACCCGTCGTCCCGCTTGCGGATCGCGCGTGCGGCCAAGGTCACGGGAGCGCCCGCGACGAGGCACAGCGGGATGGCCATCGAGAGCAGCATGTGCCCGATCATGTGCAGGCTGAACAGGTAGTCCTGGTAGGCGTTGATGGGTCCGCTCGTGACCCATGCCAGCAGGAGCAATCCGAACACCCACAGCACCGTGCGGTACAGCGGCCAGCGGTCGCCGCGCTTGCGCAGGCGCCACACTCCGGCCAGGTAGAAGAAGAGACCGAACCCGACGGCGAAGACCCAGAGCAGGTCGACATCCCACATCGTGAACCAGCGGTCGATCGTCAGCTCGGGAGGCAGGACGGTGCCGGTCAGGATCTGGGCGGGCGTCTGCTGCTCGGGCAGGGTCGTGTCGACGGGCGGAGGGGTGCGGGCGAGGGCCGCGGCCGCGCCGCTCGCGATGCCCATGAAGACGATCTCGACGGTCACGAGCAGCCAGAACACCCGGGCGGCGCCCGACGAGGCGAGCTTGGTGATGAGCCGCCCGCGGTACGAGGCGCCCAGCACGCCCATGGCGATGAGCGCGACGACCTTGAGCAGCAGCAGCGCCCCGTAGGGAGAGAACAGGTTGGCGGGCGAGAGGATCGCGACGGCGGCGCGGACCGTTCCCGAGACCGCGACCACGATGAAGGCCGCGAGAGCGATGCTGGAGTACCGGGACACGACGGCGACCATGTCGGCACGGTCGACGACGGGCCGGATGATCACGAGCAGCAGCAGACCGCCGAGCCAGACGGCGGCGGCGACGATGTGCAGGGCGAGCGCGGTGACCGCGATGTTGTGGTTCGCCTCTTCGCCCGAGTGTCCCTGTGTCGCCATCGGGATGAGGGATGCGGCGGCGAGGATGCCGACGATCAGCGTCGAGGTCCAGCCGCGGACGGCGAACGTCAGCACCGTCAGCACCGCGCCCGCGATCGTCGTCAGCAGCCAGGCGCGCCCGGCCTCGGTGTCGACGAGGAACCGGCCGAGCTGCTGGCCGAACTCCGCGCTCGCGCTCGGAGCTGCGCCCAGGAGGTTCAGGAAGGTGAAGAACGCGGTGCCGGCGCTCGCGACGGTGAAGACCGCCGCCGAGATCGACGCGGTGTCGAGGGCCGTGTCGAACGGGCGCTCGCCTGCGCGCAGGGCGAACAGCGCCACGACGAGGGAACCGACCATGCCGGCTGCCGCCAGATTGACGACGAGCTTGATGATCGGCAGGCCCCAGCGCACGACCGGTCCCGGGTCGAGCAGCTGCAGCGGTGCGGCGCCGCCTCCGGCCGCGAGGCCGATGAGGACGACGATGAGAGCCGACACAGCGAGGATCGCCGGTCCGGCGAGACGCTGCGCTCGGGATTCCACCCCACCAGCCTACGGCGGCCGGGAGGTCTGAGCCTCTCAGCCGCGAGGTCCCCGGCGGGCGGGGCGGGAACGACGGAGGGGGACGCCGTATCGGCATCCCCCTCCGGTGAATCGTCGTCGATTACTTGACGGCGGCCTTCAGCTTCGAGCCGGCGGTCACCTTGACGCGCTTGCCCGCGGCGATCTTGATCTCCTCGCCGGTCTGCGGGTTGCGGCCGGTGCGAGCGGCGGTGTCGACCTGCTCGAAGGCGATCCAGCCCGGGATCGAGACCTTGCTGCCCTTGGCGACGGCCTCGGAGACGGTCGTGAAGAGCGAGTCGAGCACGCCCGAGACGGCGGCCTGGCTCTGACCGGTGGCGCTGGCGATGCTCGCGACGAGCTCGGTCTTGGTGATGGACTTGTCAGCCATAGGGTTGTCCTCCAGACGGCGGACGACGGACGCGCCGCCGACAGCGTGGGTGGTTCCCGGGGGACTCGCGTCCCACGGTTGGTCGTTCGACCGGTCCCGAATATACGCGGATTCCGCGGAATTTCGCGGATTTACCGGCTTCGGGGGCCGCTTTCACCCGGCGTGTCGCCCGTTTTCGGGGCGCGTGGGACGGATGTGACGTTGGCGGGGGTCAGATCCGCCGGAGGGCGGCGACGACCTCCGCCTCCCAGCGACGCGCGGCGGGAAGCGCTCCGACGAAGATCGGGGTGTCGTGCGTGACGCCCAGGTACCGGGTCGCACTCGCCTCCCCGCCGGCGCGGCGGAGCTTCGCGGCATAGGCCGCACCGTCAGCGCGCAACGGGTCGTACTCGGCCGTGAGGATGACCGCCGGCGGCAGGTCGGCGAGCGAATCGGCGCGCATCGGCGACGCGTACGACTCGTGCGCGCGCGAGCGGTCGCCGAGATACGTGCGGGCGACCGAGACGAGCTCGCGCAGGGCGATGAAGGCCGGGATGCCGAGCGCGTAGGTCGCGCGCAGATCGATGAACCGCCCGGTGAGGTCGGTCACCGGCACCTCGAGGATCTGCACGGCGACCGGCAGCCGCGCACGGTCGCGGTTCATGAGCGTCAGCACGGCGGCGATGTTCCCGCCCGCGGACGACCCCGAGATGCCGACGCGGTCCGGGTCGATGCCGAGCGTCGCCGCCTCGTCGTGCAGCCACTCCCACGCGGCGTACGCCTGCTCGATCTGGGTCGGATAGCGATGCTCGGGCGCGAGCGAGTAGTCGACCGCTATCAGCACGACTCCGGATGCCTCGGCACGGCGTCGGCACGCGGCATCCGCCGTCGGGTAGTCGATGCCGCCGATACGAAACGCCCCGCCGCCGAAGACCAGGCACGCCGGCGCAGGCTCTCCCTCGGCCAGGGTGCTCGGACGGTAGACCCGGACGCGCACGTCGGGGTATCCGGCCACGGGGACGACGTGCTCGGACGTGGCGATCCCGGGTCCCGGTGTACCGACCGTGCGGAGCTCCTGGCGGTCCCAGGCGAGCGCCGCCTTGCGGTGACGCTCGCGCGGGGTGAGCGGGCGCTTGCCGCCGGGCTTGGCGGGGGCCGGGCTCGGCGCGGGCGCGGTGCCCGGCACGCCCTCGGCGGCGGGAGACCGCGGCATCCGCGGCATCCGCTCGGCCACCGCCGACGTGACCGACCGCCAGGCCTGACGCAGGAGGTACCGCCGGTGCGTGCGCAGCCGCTCGGCGAAGAACGGATCGAGCGGCATGGTCAGTCTCCGTCCGTTCGCCCGGTGCGCTCATCGAGCTCGCGCAACCGCCGGAGCTTCGACCACGGCACGAAGACGATCCACATCACCGACGCGATCGCGCCACCCATGATCATCGAGCTGACGTCCATCCTTCGACGCTAGGCCGGAAGCCCGCGCGCACGCATCCCCCGTGCGAAGGAACGCGTGCATCGTGTAGGTCATCGGGTTCGGCCGTCTCGCCCGCGGGCGGGGGCGCCCCCGCCCGCCGAGTCGGGGCGTGGGCGGACGGGGGCGGGATCCGGGGACCGGGGTCAGGCCCCCAGGAAGGGCACGACGAACAGGAGGATCGTGATCGCGGGCCCGATCAGCACCATCGACAGGCCCCAGATCATGAGGTGCCGGTAGAGCCGCGGTCGGTCCTCCTCGGGACCCGAGGCGACGATCGTGGCACCGGTCGTGCCGAAGGGAGCGCAGTCGACGAGCGACGCCGAGATCGCGAGGGCGTAGATGAAGCCGGTCATCTCGAGACCACCGCCCGGAACGAGCAGCGGCACAGCGAGGGGAACGAGCGCGCCGATGATGCCGATGGTCGAGGCGAACGCCGAGACAAGGGCGGCGATGACGCAGAGGACGACGGCAGCGATGATCGGGACGCTGACCGAGCGGGCGGCCTCGCCGAGCTGATCGATGGCACCGAGGCGGGTGAGGACGCCGACGTAGGTGATGATGCCGCCGAGCAGCAGGATGGTGCCCCAGTCGACCTTGCCGAGCGCCTCGCGTCCGACCTTCGGGTTGATGAAGGCGAGCAGCACGGCGAGCGTCAGCGCGACCGCGCCGAGGTTGAGGTCGACGTCGTTGATGGTCAGCGTGAAGAACGCGACCACGAGGACCGGAATCGAGATGAGCGTCATCAGCTGGTAGCCGGTGAGCTTCGTCGTCTCGGTGCGGGTCCGGACCCCGACGCCGCCGCCGAGCGGAACGTTGTCGCCCGCCGCGCGCTGCGCCTTCGCAGCACGACCGCGGGCGATGAGCTCGCGCCCGCCGAACATGAAGAACGCCACGAGCACGACGAGGGCGTTGACCCCGATCGACAGGGCGAACATGAGGCCGGCGTTGTAGGGGATCTCCGCGGCGTTCGCGACGGTCATGACCGTGATGCCGACGATGCTGGTCGGGGCGAGCGCCCCGCCGACGATCGCGGAGCTCATGACGATGCCCATCATCGTCGTGTGGATGCGGTGCTTGTGCGCCAGGCTCATCGCGATCGGCACGATGGTGAAGGCCGCGTGCGACGTGCCGAGGCACGCGACGAGCGTGCCGACGACCAGCATCGCCCACGGGATCAGGGCGACGCGGTCTCCGATGAGGCGCACCGACCGGTCGACGAGCCAGTCGACCGCACCGACCGTCCGCGCGATGCCGAAGAGGTAGGTGATCCCGAGCAGGATCAGCAGAGCGTCGACGGGGAAGCCCCCGAGGACGTCATCGAGCGGCTCGCCCACGACCAGCACGCCGACGAGGACGGCGGCGACGAGCGCGAGCGCGCCCATGTGGACATTGCGGATGGCCGAGATGGCGAAAACGGCGACCAGGACGATGAGGGCGATGATCTCCACGTTCATGCGGGCATCCCTCCGCGTGCGAGGTCGGTCAGGTCACGGTGCATCGTCGTTGATCTCCAGGTCGTCGGAATCGGGTTGCGGGCGGAATCGGGTTGAGATGAGGGGATGCGGAGGGGCAGGATGCGGGCGAGGCGCCCGTCAGCGGCCGAGCGTGAGCCCGGCACGGTAGGCGGCGAGGGCCGCGGCGGGGACGTCGTCGAGGTCGTCGAGCGTCACGAGGGCTCCGGCGGCGACGTCGCGGCGCAGGCGCGCGCCCGAGAGCAGGTAGTACGGCGCGATCTCACCGGCATCCGGGGCGACGATCACGGGCGACACCCCCGAGATCTCGTGGTGGTGCCCTTCGACGCGGAAGGCCGTTCCCGCGTCGAGGTCACCCGTCGCGCGGGCGGCGAGCACGGTGTGCTGGCGAGGAGCGGGGGTCGTGGCGGTGCCGTCGACCGCCGCGGCCACGGTCATCGGGGTCTCGATGCCCATGAAGTGGTAGGGCCAGAAGATGCACGCGTATCGGCCGTTCCGGCTGACCACGTGGCCCTTGCCCCGCAGGGTTGCCCAGGTCACGTCGTCGCCCGTGCGGACGATCGCGAAGACGCCGCCGGCGAAGCTCGCCTCGCCCGGCAGGCGGAGCATCGAGAACACGTCGACGACTCCCGTCGAAGCGAGGATGCCACCGTCGGCGAGCTCCGCGTACACGTCGGCGAGCTCGTCAGGTCGCGCGACGGGGTAGTGCATCGCCTCGCGGTCGGCGACGGCGCCCGTGTAGAGCGAGACGACGTTCATCTCGCAGGAATCGGCTGCGGCGGCCCGCTTGAGGCCCGACACCGCATCGGCCCGCGCCGCCAGCGTCGCGGCGGTGTCGGCACCGAGGTCGAGCAGCCCGCCGAGCGCGGGCGCCTCGATCTGCACGCCGTTCTGGTCGACGGTGCCCGACTCCGGGTCGAAGACGAGGTCGTACTCGCCCGACTTCCCGAGCGCGACGATGTCGAATCCGACGGCAAGCACCCACTCGACGAGCCGGATGAGGTTGGCGGGCTGGTCTCCGTCTCCCGGCAGGTAGCGCAGCCCCCGCTCGCGCGCCTTGGCGCTCAGGGCGACGCCGGCGACCGACTCGATCTCCTTGCTGACCATGACGACGTGGGTGCCGGAATCGAGGGCGGTGTCGGCGTACGCGTACCCCGCCTCGATGCGGCCGGTCGCTTCGACGAGGACATCGGCGTGCTCCCAGGAGAGGTGGGCGCCGTCGCTGACGACCGCGACCTTGCCCGCTTCGACGGCGGCGGCGGTCTCGGTGACGGACGTCGCACGGACCAGGTCGTCGTCACCGACGCCCAGGTCGTGCAGCATCCGGACCACGCCGTCGACGTCGGGGTCGATCAGCTGGGCGGCCGTCATGTCGGGAAGCCGCCGCAGCTGGTCGAGCAGGGTGCGCCCGTACCCGCCGTTCGCGCCCGTGAGGGCGATGCGGATGGCGGAGGTGCGGCGGGATGCCGGGCTCTGGATCACCGTTGTTCCTGTTTTCGTCGTCGAGAGTGGTCGAAGGTCCGTCGCGGACCCCGGGGAGCGCCTGCAACTGTAATCGTTTCTCACAGATTGTCAAAAATGTTCCCAAATAGTCACATAGACTGAGGGGGATCCGCCGTCATGGTCGATCCCCGCCCCGGTTCTGCTCCCGCGGACCGGACCACCCCGACGAAGAGGTTCCCCATGCTTATCGGCGCCATCGCCGACGACTTCACCGGCGCGACCGATCTCGCGACGACCCTGCGCGAGCGCGGCATGCGCACCGCGGTCGTCATCGGAGACCTCCCGGTCGAGCCGGAGCGCCTCGACGGACTCGACGCCGTCGTCGTCGCCCTCAAGACGCGGACGGCTCCCGTGAGCACCGCCGTCGCGGCATCCGAGCGCGCGGTCGACCGGCTGCTCGGCGCCGGTGCCGAGCGTCTCTACGTGAAGTACTGCTCGACGTTCGATTCCACGGACGAGGGCAACATCGGCCCCGTCCTCGACGCCGTCCTCCGTCGCGTCGACGCCGACCGCACCGTCGTCGTGCCCGCGTTCCCCGCCAACGGGCGGACCGTGCGCGATGGCCTGCTCTACGTCGGTGACGACCTGCTCGAGAACTCCTCGATGCGCCACCACCCGCTGACGCCGATGACCCGCTCGCGCCTGCGCGACATCCTCGGGCCGCAGACGCGGGCCGCCATCGCCGAGATCCCCCTGAGCACCGTGCGCGCGGGACGGGACGCGCTGCGCGCTGTGATCGACGGCGCCGCACCGGGCTATCTGATCGTCGATGCCGTCACGGATGCCGATCTCGCGACCATCGCCGCCGCCTCCGCGCACCTGCGGGTGCTGTCGGGCGGGGCCGCGCTCGCGGCGGGCATCGACGGCCCCGCGGATGCCGCGCCCCGCGGCCTCGCGCCGGTGGGCCCCGGGCGCCTGGTCGTGTGCGGCTCGGCGTCGCGCACCACGCGAGCGCAGATCGCGCACGCCGACGCCGCCGGATGCCCGCTGCGGCAGGTCGACCTCGATCGGGCACTCGACCACCCGCAGGACGAGATCAGCGGGATCGTCGCCTGGGTGCGGTCACTGCCCGTCGAAGACGTGCCCGTCGTCTACTCGGTCGCCGAGCTGAGCGACATCCGCGCCGGGGCCGCCGACGTGTCGGCCGCCGTGGAGGACGTGCTGGCGGGCGTCGCCGCCGAGCTGGTCGCGGGCGAGGCGGTGCACCGGATCATCGTCGCGGGCGGCGAGACGAGCGGGGCCGTCGTACAGCGACTCGGCGTCTCGCTGCTCGACATCGGCCCGCAGCTCGCGCCCGGGGTCTGCTGGAGCGGGGCGACGACGAGCGACGGACGGCACGTCGCGCTGGCGCTCAAGAGCGGCAACTTCGGCGCGACCGACCTGTTCACCGCGGCCTGGGAGGTGCTCGCGTGACCGCGATCGACGACCTCATCGCCGCCGGCCGCGCGCTCGTCGAGGCAGGGCTCAGCCCGGGCAGCTCCGGCAACGTGAGCGTGCGCGCGGGCGACCGCATCCTGATGTCGGGGACGGGAACGCGCCTCGGCGCCCTGCAGCCGGCGGACATCGCCGAACTCTCGCCCGAGGGCGCGCACCTCGGCGGGGCGCGCCCGTCGAAAGAGGTGTCGCTGCACGTCGCGCTCTACACCAAGAACCCGGCGCATCGTGCCGTGGTGCACGTCCACTCGCCCTCCGCCGTCGCCCTGTCGTGCCTCGAGCCATGGTCCGCGCACA
The DNA here is from genome assembly GCF_003289625.1 of Microbacterium sp. SMR1. Taxonomy (GTDB): domain Bacteria; phylum Actinomycetota; class Actinomycetes; order Actinomycetales; family Microbacteriaceae; genus Microbacterium; species Microbacterium plantarum. The sequence goes on along the minus strand of NZ_QMBN01000004.1, from coordinate 6,366 downwards.
GCGCGATCCCGCCGCTGACCCCCTACGCGCTCATGCGCGTGGGTCAGACTCCGCTGCTCGAGTTCGTCGCGCCGGGCGACCCGGCGATGGGGGCGCTCATCACCGGCAGCCCGCATCCGTTCCGCGCCGCGCTGCTCGCCAACCACGGCGCGGTCGTCAGCGGCGAGGACGCCGCGACCGCCGTCGACAGCACGATAGAGCTCGAGGAGGCCTGCCGCATCGCCCTGCTCACCGAGGGCAAGCCGCGCCGCCTCATCCCCGCCGCGCAGGTCGCCGCGATCACGCGACGGTGGGGCATGCCGTGGAGCGACGCCACGGATCAGTAGGCTGGCCGGGACGGAAAGGGCGCCGATGACGGATGCGGCTCCGATGATCCCCGACCAGCGGCGGGCGACCATCGTCCAGCACCTGCACCGCGAACACGTGCTCAGCTTTCGCCAGCTCAGCGATCTGCTCGGCGTGAGTCAGATGACCGTGCGCCGGGATGTCGCCGCGCTCGAGGAGCAGGGGCTCGCGCACTCGACCACGGGCGGGGTCAAACTCGCGCCGCGACTGCTCTCGGAGCCGACGCGCGCCGAGAAGGCCGCGACCGACGTCGCGGAGAAGTCCGCCATCGCGCAGGCCGCGGCGGCTCTGGTGCGCGACACGATGACGGTCTACCTCGACGCGGGAACGACCGTCCAAGCCATGCGGCCGCACCTCGAGCACGTCGTCGACCTCACGGTCGTGACGAACGACCTCGCGACCGTGCAGACCTTCATCGACCACCCGAGCGTCGACCTGATCTGCGTCGGCGGCCGCGTCGACAAGACCAACCTCTCGACGATCGGGCGCCTCACCCGCCTCTCGCTCGCCGAGCTGTCGCTCGACCTGGCGTTCATCTCCTCGAGCTCGTGGGACCTGAGCCACGGCATCACGACACCCGTCGAGGCGAAGATCGAGGCGAAACGCGCGGCGGTCGAATCGGCGGAACGATCGGTGCTGATGGCCGACAGCTCCAAGTACGGCCGGTTCGCCAAGTACCGCGCTCTGCGGCTCGATGAGCTCGGCAGCGTCATCACCGACGCCAACCTGCCGACCGCCGCAGCCGACGACCTCGCCGCGGCCGGCGTCGACCTCGTCCGAGCCTGACCGGCCGGAGGCCCGCCTGAGGCCAGGGGGCAGCGGCCGGGCCGGGGAACGACGAAGCCCCCGTCCCGACGAATCGGTACGGGGGCTTCGGTGCTCTACGCGGGCTGGCTTACCAGCTCGACTTGGTCACACCGGGCAGCTCGCCCTTGTGCGCCATGTCGCGGAAGCGAACGCGCGAGATGCCGAACTTCGAGAGGTGGCCACGGGGGCGACCGTCGATGGCGTCACGCTTGCGGATGCGGACCGGCGACGCGTTGCGCGGGAGCTTCTGCAGGCCGACGCGGGCAGCCTCGCGGGCCTCGTCGGTCGCGTTCGGGTCGACGAGGGTCTTCTTCAGCTCGGCACGCTTCTCGGCGTAGCGGGCGACGACCTCTTCACGCTGGTTGTTGCGCGCGATCTTGCTCTTCTTAGCCATGAGATCAGCGCTCCTCTCGGAATTCGACGTGCTTGCGGATCACCGGGTCGTACTTCTTGAGCACGATGCGGTCGGGGTTGTTGCGACGGTTCTTACGCGTCACGTAGGTGTACCCCGTACCGGCGGTCGAACGGAGCTTGATGATCGGACGTACGTCCTGAGCCTTCTTCGCCATTAGAGCTTCACACCCTTCGCGATGAGGTCCTTGACGACCGACTCGATGCCGCGGGCGTCGATGACCTTGATGCCCTTAGCCGACACGTTCAGCGTGATCTTGCGACCGAGCGAAGGAACGTAGTAGGTCTTCTTCTGCACGTTCGGGTCGAAGCGACGCTTCGTCCGGCGGTGCGAGTGCGAGATGTTGTGACCGAAGCCGGGAACTGCTCCGGTCACCTGGCACACTGCTGCCATAGTGATTCTCCTTAGTACCGTGACACCGGACGGTGCCACCCAAGATCCCTTGTCTGCACCCGCGCCTCATCCGGCCGTTTCGGGCCTGTGATGGGGAGTGGGTACGTACTGCGTGCTGGAGTGCGCGCAGACAAACAGTCAGTCTAGCACGCGACGGCGTGTCGCCTTGACCGGGCGACCGGCCGGAGGAGACCCGCGGATGCCGCGTCGGGGCGGTCTGCCATACTGCCGCTATGTCGCCGGAGGTCGAGGCTCCCCTTCGGCGCTGGCTCTTCGACGGACGGTTGCGGCACTATCAGGCCGACGCGCTCGAACGGGTCGACGCCTCCGGCCCCGGTCCGCTGCACATCGTCGCTCCGCCCGGTTCGGGCAAGACCCTGCTCGGGCTCCTGCTCGCGATGCGGCGCGGGACGCGGACCCTCGTCCTCGCCCCGACGATCACCATTCGCGACCAGTGGGCCGCCGAGGCGCGGCGGCTGGCCCCCGAGGCCGGCGCCGTCTCGACCACGAGCGAAGCCCCGGGCGAACTGACGGCGCTGACATACCAGTCGCTGAGCGTGCTCGACGGCGAGAATCCCCTCGCAGCGCTCGCCCACGAGCGCTGGCTGCACGAACTCGAGGCGGACGGCCGGTCGGCGGATGCGGCATCCGCCTGGCTCGACGCTCTGCGCTCGGGCAACCACCGCGCGTACGCCGCCGGGATAGCCCGGCGCTCGCGCACGCTGCGACGCCGCATCGCCCAGGAGGACCCGGACGCCCTGTCGCGGGCACTGCACCCCAATGCTCGCGCGCTGATCGAGCGCCTCGTCGACCACGGCGTCGACACCGTCGTCCTCGACGAGTGCCATCACCTGCTCGACCACTGGGCGCTCGTCGTCGCGGCTCTGGTGGCACGGCTGCGCGACGCGGGCAGGTCTCCGCTCGTGGTCGGCCTGACCGCGACGCTCCCCTCGCCCGACGACGGCAACGCGTACGACAACTACACCTCGCTCCTCGGCGAGGTCGACTACGAGGTGCCGATCCCTGCGGTCGTCCGCGAGGGCAATCTCGCCCCGTACCGCGAGTACGTGCGGTTCGTCGAGCCGACGACGGACGAGCTCGCGTTCCTGTCGGGCGCCGCCACCGGCCTCACGGTGCTCATCCGCTCGACCTTCGCCCACGGCGACGGGGCCGCACATCTCATCGGGATGCTCCAGCCTCCGGCCGAGGGCAAGGCCGGCGCGGATGCGGACGGCGACGCCGAGACGCCGGGGCCGGCGCTCGCTCCCCCGCCGCCGGCCTCATCGTCACGCGCGGCGCCGAACGACGCCGACATCCGCCTCGCGCGAGCCTTCGCCGACGATTTCGCGGGCGCCGAGGCTGCGGCGGCGATGCTCGCGACCGTTCATCCCGACCATCCGCTCGTCGCACGCCTGCCGGCCGCAGCCCGACGAAAGCCGACGACGGAGGAGTCGCTGCGACTGCTGGGCCGTTTCGCGCTCGACCGCGTGCTGCCCGACCCGGCCGCCCGAGACCGGTGGGATCGGATCCGGTCGGCACTCGCCGACTTCGGCTTCTCGCTGACCGACCGTGGCCTGCGCCGCACGCGCGACCCCATCGACACGATGCTGGCGTCATCGCTGTCGAAGGACCGCGCGGTATGCGACATCCTCCGCCTCGAACGCGACCGGATGGGCACGCGCTTGCGCGCACTGGTCGTGTCCGATTTCAGCGAACACGGCAACCGCCACGGTGGACTCGTCAGCCGCGCGGGCGCGTTGCGGACCTTCGACGTCCTGGCGACGGATGCCGCGACCGCCGACCTGCGCGGTGCCCTGGTCACCGGATCGACGACGCGCATCGCGGCGCGTCACGCCGGTTCGTTGGCTGAAGCGTGGGCAGCGGCCCTGGGGGTCGAGGTGGCGACCGCGGCCGTCGCCGAGAATCCGGCGGTGACCGAGATCTCCGCTCCCGGCGTCGGTGCCGCGGGCTTCGTCCGTGCCGCCGCGACCCTGCTGAGCCGCGGCCAGCTCGACGTCGTCGTCGGTACCCGCGGCCTCTTCGGCGAGGGGTGGGACTGTCCCGCGGTGAACACGCTCATCGATCTGTCATCGGTGGCGACAGCCCCCGCGACGCAGCAGCTGCGCGGACGCGCGTTGCGCCTCGACCCGGACTGGCCCGAGAAGGTCGCGCATATCTGGACGGTCACCGCGCTGCTTCCGCCGTCGTCGCCGATCGACGCGGCCCCCGATCTCTCGCGACTGCGGCGCAAGCAGGCGCGCCTGTGGGGCGTGCACCGCGACGATCCCCGCCGCATCGCCCGCGGGCTCGCCGGCGCGCTGACGGCCGAGCAGCGACGCCTGCTCGCGCCGGGTTCTCTCCCGTCGGCGGACAAGCTCGATTCCCTGACGGTCGTCGAGCCGCGAGAACTCTCGCGGGCGTCATGGCAGATCGGAACGGACTACCTGGACCGGGAGTCGACGGAGACCGTGATCGTCCGGCGCGCCGCCGACCCCACTTTCCGAACGCGGCGCCGAGCGGATGCCGTGCTCGGGGGCGGCACGGCAACCGCAGGCATCGTCGCCGCGGCGGCGCTCGCGCTCATGGTCGCCGGCGGGGTCGGCGCGGTCGGCGTGGCAGGGGTCACGGCCGGGGCGGTGGCGCTGATCGGCGCCGTGGCCGCCGGTGCGCCGGTCGCTCGCGCCTGGTGGGGCTCCCGTCGAGCCCACGCTGAGGCGCCGGAGCTGCATCGCCGCATCGCGCGCACCGTCGTGGCCGCATTGCAGCGCGCGGGACGCATCGGCAACGGGGCGACGCCGGAGGTGATCGTCGAGCGACCGACGGATGCCGGCGGCTTCCAGCACCTCGAACTGCGCCTGACCCATGCCACCCTCGCCGAGCAGCACGTCTTCGCCGGAGCGATGTCGGAGCTGCTCGGACCGATACGCACGCCGCGATTCCTGCTGCAGGTGGATGCCGGCGGCCGATCGCCGCTCGTACGGTGGCTGCTGAAGCGCGCCCGCGGTGGGGGCGGTGCGCGCGGCGGGGGTGGCGGGCAGGGCCGGTCGCAGTTCTTGGCCGTGCCCGCGTCGTTCGGCATGGCCGGCGGGCGTCTGCACTCCTTCGCGGAGGATTGGCAGCGGACCGTCGGTCCGTGCACGCTCCATTTCGTCGACAGCCCGGAAGCACTCGCCCTCCTGGCAGAGGCGCGTCGCGGGGGCGCGGTGGCGGGCGATCTCGCCGTCATCGAACGCTGGGACTGACGCGGTGGAGCACTCTGGCGCGGTGCACGTTTTGGCGCGGTGGCGGGCTCGGGCACGGTGCATTGTCGGGCTGACCGGGCGGGTTCGGTGCCCCGCGCGCGTCTGTGGAAAGTCAGGGCGCGATGTCGGGGGTCCGTGGCAACATTAGAACATGCATTCGAATGGCGGGCTCGGCAGCGGGATGGGCAGCGACAGCGATGTCGACGCCCTCGCTCAGCTCGTCGCGGACGCCGAGAGCGTTTCGGATGCTGCGCGGTTGGCGCAGATCCGTGAGGTTCGGGTGCTCGCCGCGGCCGGGGTGCTGGCTGAGAGGCAGACCGCGGGTGCGTCGGAGAAGGTCAAGGCGCGCGAGATGGCGCTGCGCGGGATCGCCGCGGAGCTGGCCGGGGTGTTCGTCGCGACCGACCGGACGTTGCAGCGACGCATCGATGAAGCCCGGGATCTCGTCGAGAACTACCCGGTGACGATGGCGGCCTGGGAGGACGGGCGCATCGTCCGGGGGCATGTGCGGGTGATCCAGGAGGTCGGATGCCTCGTGCCCGTGGCGGGCCGGGCGGAGTTCGAGCGGGTCGCGATCGAGCGGTGCGAGGGCGAGAGACCCAACCGGGTGCGGGACGCGTTGCGGATGATCGCGGAGCGGATGCACCCGCGGACGTTCACGGAGCGGCACGAGGAAGCCGCCGCGGGGCGGTGCGTGTGGGTGCAGGCCGGGGCGGATGGGATGTCTGACCTGATCGCGACGCTGCCGACGGTGATCGCGGACGGGATCGTGGACCGGCTCACCCGGCAGGCGCGGGAGATCATCAACGCGCGGGCGCAGGCTGATGCGCCTGGCACGCCTGACACTCGAGCCGACGCAAACGGTGGCGCATCCGATGCCGACACGACGATTCGCGACGGGTCGTCGTTCGTCGACGACGCCCGCACGATCGACCAGGTCCGCGCCGACGTGTTCTCCGACCTCCTCCTCGCCGCGACGCCCGCTCTCGATCCCACCGCAAGCGGTGACGGAAACGGAACGCTGGGAGCGATCCGCGCTCACGTGCAGGTCGCGGTGTCGGCCCTGACATTGATGGGTCAGGACGAGGGGCCGGCCGACCTCGCGGGGCGCTCCCCCATCGACGCGAACACCGCACGCGAACTCGCGGGCAACGCCACCTCGTGGGA
>NZ_QMBN01000003.1:340033-704585 GCF_003289625.1 Microbacterium sp. SMR1 | reverse complement strand
CACAGCGCCGATGGTACTGCAGGGGGGACCCTGTGGGAGAGTAGGACACCGCCGGACTTCTTTCGTGAAATGGCCACCCAATGTTGGGTGGCCATTTCTCGTTTCCGGGACGAAAGGAACGTCGTGACTGAAGAAGACCGCCCGCGATCGGAGCGCAAGCCCCGTTACTCTGCTGCGGATTCCGGCGCACGGCGTCCGCGTCGCGATGGCGATGCTCGTCCGCCGCGTTCCAACGACGAGCGCCCGCGCCGCGACGGCGATTCCCGCCCGCGTCGTGACGGCGATTCCCGCCCCCGTCGTGACGGTGACCGTCCGTCGTACCCGCGTCGCGATGGCGCGGGGGATGGTCGTCCCCGTCGTGATGGTGATTCGCGTCCCCGTCGTGATGGTGATTCGCGTCCGCGTCGTGATGGTGATTCGCGTCCGCGTCGTGATGGTGATTCGCGTCCGCGTCGTGATGGTGACTCGCGTCCGCGTCGTGATGGTGACTCGCGTCCGCGTCGCGATGGTGACTCGCGTCCGCGTCGCGATGGTGATTCCCGCCCGCGCCGCGACGGCGATCGTCCGTCGTACCCGCGCCGTGATGGTGACGCGCGCCCGCGGCGCGACGACCGCGACGGGGCACGTTCATCGCGTCCGCCGCAGGGGTCCGAGCGTCGCGACATCCCGCGCGGCCCCCAGATCCCCGAGACCGTCACGGCTCGCGATCTGCCGGGCGCTGCGCGCAACGAACTGAAGACTCTGAGCAAAGAGAACGCGGAGCAGGTGGCCCGCCACCTCGCCATGGTCGCCCAGCTGATTGACGACGACCCCGCGCTCGCGCACGACCACGCCCTCGCGGCTTCACGTCGCGCCGGACGCGTCGGGGTCGTGCGCGAGACCGTCGCCATCACCGCCTATGCGACAGGGGACTACGCCCTCGCCCTGCGGGAGCTCCGCACGTACCGACGGATCTCCGGCAGTGACGACCAGATCGCGATGATGGTCGACAGTGAGCGCGGTGTCGGTCGCCCCGACCGGGCGCTCGAGGTCGGTCGAGCGGTCGACCGGTCGACGCTTCCGATCGAGGTTCGCGTCGAGCTCGCGATCGCGATGTCGGGGGCACGGCTCGACCTCGGTGAGACCGAGCGCGCGCTGCAAGAGCTCGACATCCCCGAGCTCGACCCCGACCGTGCGTTCTCGTGGAGCCCCGCCCTGTTCGCCGCCCGGGCTGCCGTGCTCGAGGACCTCGGTCGCTCCGAGGAAGCCGCGCTCTGGCAGCGGCGCGCCCTCGTCGCCGAGGAAGCCCTCGGCGCGACTGATGCGGACCGTGAACTGATCGTGGTCGACGACATCGACGAGGACGCCGCGCTCGAAAGCGAGGCGCCGGCGGAAGGCAAGACGGAGGAGCGCGGCTGATGGGCCTGTTCTCCCGGGCATCGTCGACACCGCTCGACGGTGTGGATGCCGTCCTGGCCGACCTCGACGGTGTCGTCTATGCCGGTCCCGGCGCCCTGCCGCACGCGGTCGAGAGCCTCAACCGCGCGGGGGAGACCCGCCGGCTCGGGTACATCACCAACAACGCGTCCCGGCGCGACTCGGTGGTCGCCGACCATCTGCGGGAACTCGGCCTGACGGCGACGCGCCCCGAGGACGTCATCACGAGCCCGCAGGCAGCGATGCGCCTCCTTCGCGAACGTGTTCCCCCCGGGGCGACGATCCTCGTCGTGGGCGGCGATGGACTGGTCCACGAACTCGAGAAGGCGGGCTACGTCCCCACCCGATCGGCCGACGACGGTCCGGCCGCCGTCGTGCAGGGATTCGCACCCGAGGTCGGCTGGGCCCAGCTCGCCGAAGCCGCCTATGCGCTGGCGACTCCGGAGGACGAGGGCGGCATCCCCTGGATCGCCACGAACACCGACTGGACCATTCCGCAGGCGCGGGGGATTGCGCCGGGGAACGGCACACTGGTGTCCGCCGTGCACACGGCGGTCGGACGTCTCGCGACCGTCGCCGGCAAGCCCGAGCGGCCCATCTTCGATGAGGCCGTCGCTCGTTTCGGCGCCTCCCAGCCGCTCTTCATCGGTGACCGACTCGACACCGACATCGCCGGGGCCCAGGCCGCCGGCATCCGGTCGGTGCTGGTGCTGACGGGTATCGATCGGCCCAAGCACGTGCTGGCGGCGCCCGCCAACTCGCGCCCGACTTACATCGTGAGCGACCTGCGCGAGCTGCACGAGCCCTACCCCGAGGTGAGGACGAAGGGCGACGTGACGACCGTCGGCAACGCGTCGGTCCGCATCGACGGGGCCGACATCGTCATCGTCTCGGCAGGCGACCGGCCGATCGATCTGGTCCGGGCGGGCGCGGCCGCGATCTGGGCGACGGGTCGCGCGATCTACGGATTCCGGGTTCCCGAGGCTCTCTACGCGGATCCCTTCCACCGTCCCTGACCCCGCGTATCGTGGGAGCCATGTCGATGGATGGTGCCGACCCGGGCGAACACGAGCCCACCGCCGCGGACAGCGCGACGCCGAGCATCGCCGAGCAATGGCGCGACGACCTGCTGTCTTCGCTCGACGTCATCGAAGACCAGCCCCTGAGCGAGCGTGCCGCGTCGTACGCGGCGCTGCACGACGAGCTCGCGCGCCGCCTCGACTCCGGTCCGACCGGCGCCGCGTGAGCACCCGACTCGATGCGGCCGTCGCCGCCCGGGGTCTGGCGCGCTCACGCAGCCACGCCGCAACACTGATCGCTGAGGGACTCGTCTCCGTCGACGGGCGCACCGTCGTGAAGGCATCCCATCCGGTGGCCGACACCGCGACCCTCGTCGTCGCCGGCGCCGACCACTACGTCAGCCGGGGCGCCCACAAGCTGATCGCCGGACTCGATGCGTTCGATATCGCCGTCGCCTCCCGGAGCGCACTCGACATGGGCGCCTCGACCGGCGGCTTCACCCAGGTGCTCCGCGAGCGCGGCGCTCGGCCGGTCGTCGCCGTGGACGTCGGTCACGGTCAGCTCGCGCCGAGCATCGCCGCGGACGACGACGTGATCGCGGTCGAGGGCTTCAACGTCCGCGACCTCTCGCCCGAGACGCTCGCCGGGCTCGTCGGCACCCCGTTCGAGCCGCAGGTCATCACCGGCGACCTCTCCTTCATCTCCCTCGAGCACGTCCTGCCCGCCGTCGTCTCGGTCTGCTCACCGGGAACGGATGTCGTCCTGCTCGTGAAGCCGCAGTTCGAGGTCGGGCGGACCGCCGTCAAGGGCGGGCTGGTCACCGATCCGGCGCTGCGGGCGGATGCCGTGATGGGTGTGCTGTGGTCGGCGTGGGACGCCGGACTCGCCACCCACGGGGTGATCGCCTCGCCGCTGGTCGGCACCCACGGCAATCAGGAGTACGTCGTCCACCTGTGCATCCGCGCTGGTGAGGCGGGCAATCCGACACAATGGATACACACGGTGGACGAACTGGCGGGAGCCCGATGACCGACGCGATGCGCAACATCCTCGTCGTCGCCCATGCGCGCCGTCCCGACACCGTCGCCGCGGCGCAACGCGTCCTGAACGCGCTGTCCGAGGCGGGGGCTCGGCCAGTGCTGGCGGCCGACGACCGCGCCGAGCTGGTTGCGGAGCTGGGCGAGCTGCCCGGCGTCCTCACGCTCGACCTCGACGTGAGTGTCGCCGAGCTCGAACTGGCGATCGTCCTGGGCGGCGACGGCACGATCCTGCGCGCCGTCGACCTCGTCCGGGGCGGCACCGCTCCCGTCCTGGGGATCAACATGGGCCACGTCGGGTTCCTCGCCGAGATCGAGGCCGACGACATGGATGATGCCGTCCGGCGGGTCATCGACCGCGACTACGACGTGGAGGAGCGCATGGCGCTCTCGGTGCGCGTCAAGGACGGCTCCGGCGACGTCGTCTACGAGACGTGGGCGCTGAACGAGGCGACCGTCGAGAAGGCCAGCCGCGAACGGATGCTCGAGGTCGTCCTCGAGGTCGACCGGCGTCCGCTCTCGGCCTTCGGCTGCGACGGAGTGGTGATCGCGACTCCGACCGGGTCGACGGCGTACAACTTCTCCGCCGGCGGTCCCGTGATCTGGCCGGACGTCGAGGCGGTCGCGGTGGTGCCGCTCTCCGCGCACGCGCTGTTCGCCCGTCCGCTCGTGATCAGCCCGGAGGCATCCGTCGCGATCGAGGTCGGCGCGGGTACGAACGGCACCGGCATCCTCTGGGCCGACGGACGCCGCTCGCAGGAGCTGCCTCCCGGAGCCCGCGTCGTCGTGCGCCGTTCGAAGACCCCGGTTCGCCTGGCCCGGCTGCATCCGGCCGCCTTCACCGACCGGCTCGTCCGGAAGTTCCGGTTGCCGGTGGTCGGGTGGCGTGGTCCCAGTCTCGAGCAGCGGGAGGGCGCCTCGTGATCGAAGAGATGCGCCTGCGCGGCCTCGGTGTCATCGCCGAGGCGACGCTGCCGATGGGTCCCGGGTTCACCGCGATCACGGGCGAGACGGGCGCGGGCAAGACGATGGTCGTCACCGGACTCGGGCTGCTGCTCGGCCAGCGGGCCGACTCGGGCGCCGTGCGTGCGGGCGCGCCGCAGGCATCGGTCGACGGCGTCTGGATCGTCGACGAGGGCGGACCCGTCGCCGAACGCGTCCGCGAAGCCGGGGGAGACGTCGAGCCGATCGGCGGAGGCCGCTCCGAGCTGTATCTGGGACGCGTGCTGTCGAGCGAAGGTCGTAGTCGCGCCAGCGTGGGCGGGCGTCCCGCGCCGGCGGCCGTACTCGCCGAGCTCGCCGAACAGCTCATCGTCGTCCATGGGCAGTCCGACCAGCTGCGGCTGAAGTCGGCCACCGCCCAGCGCGACGCACTTGACCGCTTCGGCGGCCCCGAGATCACCACGGCGCGCGACCGCTACCGCGCGGCGTTCGACGCCTGGCGTGCCGTCGACGCAGAACTGACGCAGCTCGACGCCGATCGCGACGCGCGCCGCCGCGAGGCCGACGACCTGCGCGGGCGCATCGCCGACATCGAGGCCGTCGCCCCGCAGCCGGGGGAGGACGCGGCGCTCGCCGAGCGGGCCGAGAAGCTCGCCAACGTCGAAGAGCTGCGTGCCGCCGCTGCGACGGCGCACGACGCGCTCTCGAACGACGACGAGCTGCCCGACGCGGTGTCTCTGCTCGCCGAGGCCCGGCGCGCGATCGAGCGCTCGGCGGCGAGCGACACGGCCCTCGCCGCTTTCGTCGAGCCGCTGGCCGACCTCGGCTACCGCGCCGCCGACCTCGTGACGGGTCTGAGTGCGTACCTCGCCGATCTCGATGAGAGCGGGCCGCAGGAGCTCGCGGCCGTCGAGGAGCGGCGCGCCGCGCTCGGCGGTCTGCTGCGCGTGCACGGCACCCTCGACGAAGCACTCGCGCTGCTCGAGAGCGGATCCGCACGGCTCATGGAGCTCGACGACGACGGCGACCGCATCGAGCGCCTGCGCGCTCAGCGCGACGAGCTCGCCGAGGCGCTGGATGCCGCCGCCGCCGAGCTGACCGCGGCCCGTACTGCCGCCGCGGAGCGACTCGGTGCCGCGGTCACGGCGGAGCTCCGCGAACTCGCCCTGCCCGACGCGCGCCTGGTCGTCACGGTCGAGCCCGGCACGCCGTCGGTCTCGGGGCGCGACGACGTCACGATCCTGCTCGCGCCTCACCCCGGCGCCGAGCCCCGGCCGGTCGCCAAGGGCGCCTCGGGCGGTGAGCTCAGCCGGGTCATGCTCGCGATCGAGGTCGTGATCGCGGGAACCGACCCCGTGCCGACGTTCGTGTTCGACGAAGTGGATGCCGGAATCGGCGGCGCCGCGGCGATCGAGGTCGGGCGCCGGCTCGCCCGGCTCGCCGAGACGAGCCAGGTGATCGTCGTGACCCACCTCGCCCAGGTCGCCGCTTTCGCGACGAACCACCTGACCGTCGTGAAGTCGAACGACGGCTCGGTGACCGCGTCGAGTGTCCGGCGGCTGGAGGGCGGCGACCGCGAGGCCGAGATGGCGCGTCTGCTGTCGGGCCTGCCGGATTCGGGGGCCGCGATCGAGCACGCCCGAGAACTGCTGAACCTCTCGCGTTCCTGACTGATAGAATAGAAGCCCGTGACGGACACTCATCGCGCGGCCTCTTCCCAGAACACCACCAAGCAGATCTTCGTGACCGGTGGTGTGGTCTCTTCTCTCGGTAAGGGACTGACCGCCGCGAGTCTCGGCAACCTTCTCACCGCACGCGGTCTTCGCGTCGTGATGCAGAAGCTCGACCCGTATCTGAACGTCGACCCGGGCACGATGAACCCGTTCCAGCACGGTGAGGTCTTCGTGACCGATGACGGCGCCGAGACCGATCTCGACATCGGACACTACGAGCGGTTCCTCGACATCGAGCTGAGCCAGGCGGCGAACGTCACGACCGGTCAGATCTATTCGCAGGTCATCGCCAAGGAGCGCCGCGGCGAGTACCTCGGCGACACCGTCCAGGTCATCCCGCACATCACCGACGAGATCAAGCGCCGGATGCGGCTGCAGGCGACCGAGGAGCCCCGCCCCGACGTCATCATCACCGAGGTCGGCGGCACCGTCGGTGACATCGAGTCGCAGCCGTTCCTCGAAGCGGCCCGTCAGCTGCGCCACGAGCTCGGCCGCGACAACGTGTTCTTCGTGCACGTCTCGCTCGTGCCGTTCATGGGTGCCTCGGGCGAGCAGAAGACGAAGCCGACGCAGCACTCCGTCGCGGCCCTCCGCCAGGTCGGCATCCAGCCCGACGCCCTCGTGCTGCGCAGCGACCGTCCGGTCAGCGAGAGCAACCGCAACAAGATCGCGCTCATGTGCGATGTCGACGTCGAGGGCGTCGTGAACACCGTCGACCTGCCGAGCATCTACGACATCCCCTCGACCCTGAACGATCAGGGTCTCGACGCGTACATCACTCGCCGGCTCGGGCTGGCCGAGAAGGCCGACGACGTCGACTGGACGCGGTGGAGCAAGGTGCTCGACGCCGTCCACAACCCCAAGCACGAGGTCACGATCGGTCTCGTCGGCAAGTACATCGATCTTCCCGACGCGTACCTCTCGGTCACCGAGGCGCTGAAGGCCGGCGGTTTCGCGCAGGAGACCAAGGTCAACGTCACCTGGATCCCCTCCGATCTGTGCGAGACCCCCGAGGGCGCCGAGAAGGCGCTCGCGAGCGTCGACGGCATCGTCGTGCCCGGCGGCTTCGGCATCCGCGGCATCGAGGGCAAGCTCGGCGCGCTGAAGTTCGCGCGCGAGCAGGGCATCCCGACCCTCGGCATCTGCCTGGGACTGCAGTGCATGGTGATCGAGTACGCCCGCAACATGGCGGGCCTCGCCGGTGCGTCGTCGAGCGAGTTCGACCCGGAGACCGAGTTCCCCGTCATCGCGACGATGGCCGAGCAGGTCGACATCATCGCCGGCGGCGACCTCGGCGGCACGATGCGCCTGGGCCTGTACGAGGCCGACCTCGCCGAGGGCTCGCTCGCGGCCGAGGTGTACGGGGCGACGAAGGCCTCCGAGCGCCACCGCCACCGCTACGAGGTGAACAACCGGTACCGCGACCAGATCGCCGAGGCCGGCCTGGTCTTCTCGGGCCTGTCACCCGACCGCAACCTCGTCGAGTACGTCGAGCTGCCGCGCGACGTGCACCCGTACTACATCGCGACGCAGGCCCACCCTGAGCTCCGGTCGCGTCCGACCGAGGCGAACCCGCTGTTCCGTGGGCTGGTCGCCGCCGCCCTCGACCGGCACCGCGCGAGCGAGCTGTTCGAGGTCGAGGATGCCTGAGCTGCGCGACGAGCCCGTCGAGCCCGAGGTCATCTCGAGCGAGCTGGTGTACTCGGGGCACGTCTGGGACGTGCGGAGCGAGACGGTGCGTTTCGGTGACGGCGAGATCACCCGCCAGTTCGTGGACCACCCCGGTGCGGCCGCGGTCGTCGCGATCGACGACGAAGAGCGCGTCGTGCTGATCCAGCAGTACCGGCATCCGATCCGTCATCGCGACTGGGAGATCCCCGCGGGGCTGCTCGACGTCGCCGGCGAGCCCCCGATCGAGACCGCGCGGCGGGAACTCGCCGAGGAGGTCGACCTGGTGGCGGCGTCGCTCGAGCCGCTCGTCAGCATCTTCACGACGCCCGGGGGCAACGACGAGGTCATCCACGTCTTCCTCGCGCGCGGCCTCAGCCCGGCGCCGAGCGCGTACGAGCGCGAGGACGAGGAAGCCGACATGCGCGTCGAGCGCGTACCGCTCACGGAGGTCGTCGACGGCGTGCTCGCGGGACGGTTCCGCAACGGCATCCTGGCGACGGGCGTGCTGGCGGCGGCCGAACGGCTGCGCCGGGGCTGACGGACGTGCGGCTCGACCGCGCCGTCGCGGCGTACCTGCGCCACATCTCGGTCGAGCGCGGGCTGTCGGCGCACACGGTCGCGGCCTACCGGCGCGATCTCGACGCGTACACCGCGTGGCTCGCCGAGCAGGGGATCGGTGACACGTCCGAGATCACGGCTGAGGTCGTGACCCGGTTCGCCGAGGAGGCGGCATCCGCCGACCCGCCGCCGGCGGCCACGTCGCTGGCGCGGCTGCAGTCGTCGCTGCGCGGGTGGCACCGCTTCCTCGCCCGTGAAGGCATCGTCGATGCCGATCCCACGCAGCGGCTGCGCCCGCCCAAGACGCCGCGGCGCCTGCCGAAAGCTCTGACGATCGACCAGGTCGAGAGTCTGCTCGACGCGGCGGGTCCTGCTCCGGGCGATGTCGCCGCGACCGACATCGCCGCGCTGCGGGATCGAGCGCTGCTCGAGCTGCTCTATGCGACGGGCGCGCGCGTGTCCGAGATCGTGCAGCTGGATGTCGACGACCTCGCCCTCGGCGACGTGCTGCGCGTTCGCGGCAAGGGCGCGAAGGAGCGGATCGTCCCGGTCGGCTCGTACGCGCGCGCCGCCGTCGAGGCTTATCTGGCGCGCGCCCGGCCGGAGCTCTCCCGGCGCGGACGCGCGACGCCCCGACTCTTCCTCGGCGTCCGCGGTGCTCCGCTGTCGCGGCAGAGCGCGTGGCTGATCATTCAGCAGGCGGCCGAGCGCGCGGAACTGACGGCGCATGTGTCGCCGCACACCCTGCGGCATTCGTTCGCGACGCACCTGCTGCAGGGCGGGGCCGACGTCCGCGTCGTGCAGGAGCTGCTCGGGCACGCGTCGGTCGCCACCACTCAGATCTACACGCACGTCACGGTCGACGCGTTGCGGGAGATCTACGCCACGTCGCATCCTCGCGCGCGCTGAGACGGGGTACAAGCGGACGGCGCCGCAGCCCCGGCACGGCAGGATAGGGGCATGAGCAGCGGCGCACCCCGGGACGACGCCGGCGCCACCCCGTTCGGCACCGAGGCGCTCACGACGCCGCTCCCCGAGCCTGGCGACGAGGGGCTCCGTGGCGAAGCGGGCCGGCGCGCCTCACGGCTGGTCGCCGTGCGGGCGGTGTTCGTCTCGGCGGTGCTGGTGCTCGGGGTGGGCGTGCTCGCGTTGCTCTTCGTCCTCTTCATCCAATCGATGGCAGGCGGCTCGGGCCTGTCGTGGTCGAACATCGTGATCGCGGCGGTGATGGTGCTGCCACTCGCGGTGAGTCGCTTCGGCGGGATGCGTCGCGCCCGGCAGGAGGCCGACGCCGCGTTGTACCGTCTGGAAGGGTTCGCGACCGTGAACCGGCTCGGTCTGCGCCACCGCGAGGACGATCCGCAGGAGAGTGCGACCGTCTTCGGCCTCGGCAAGCGCCGGATGGCGACCGCTGTCGTGACGGGGAGCGAGCCGCGCCCGTTCCGGTCGGCGGACTACGCTTTCGACACCTGGATCGGCCGCTATCGGATGCCGCACTCGCTGACGTATCTCCGCGTAGGCCTCGCCGCCGAGCTGCCGCGGGCGAGCCTGGTCGCGGTGCACGCGCCGGGCGCGCCCTCCTGGCGTCCGCCCCTCGGGCAGGAGCGGATCGAGATCGGTGGCGGGTTCGACGAGCACTTCGGCGTCTGGTGCGCGCCCGCCGACGGCGACCGTGTTCGCCGGATGCTCACGCCGTCCGTGCGCTCCGGCCTGGCGGCGGTCGCGCCCGACGTCGACGTCGAGACCGTCGGCCGACACGTGTACTTCCTCTCGCGTGGCGCGCTGGCGCGCTGGACCGCCCCGTTCTGGCGCTGGACCGAGGACCTGCTCGCGATCGCCGCGCGTATCGAGGATGCCGCGGCCGCTCGCCCGGAGCCGTCGCCGGGCGGCGCGCTGCGCAGCACCGACGCGGAACGGGCCGGGACACGAGCGCACCTGTTCACCCGGCCCGCGGTCGGTCGCCCCGTCGCCATCGGCTGCCTGCTGCCCCTCGTCTTCGGGGTCGTCGCCGGTCTCCTCACCGCCACCTGGCGCTGAAGCTCGGGCGGGCGCTCGCGGCATCCGGTCGAACCCGGTTTTTCCCGGCACGGGGCGGCCGCGGGCGCGGTACCGGCGCCGCAGGATGACAGCATGCCCACCGCAGCATCCGCCGCCGTTTCGGAGAACAGGCGCGGCATCCGTCCCGGCCCCGCGCTCGCCGTCGTCTGGATCGTGGCGGGCGTCGCGGGCTGGATCGTGTCGTTCCTGCTCTACCACGAGTACATCGGCCAGCTCACCGGTGCCGACGCCCTCATCTCGTGCGACATCAGCCCGATCGTCACGTGCGGCCCCAACCTGCTGAGCCCCGGCGGAAACCTGCTCGGGTTCAGCAACTCGATCATCGGGATCGTGCTCTTTCCGGGCGCGATCTACGCGGGAGTCTCCGGGCTCGCGGCGCTGGCCGGGCTGCGTCCCTGGTATTGGCGGGTGTACGCCGGGTTCGTCGCGGCGGCGTTCGTGCTGGTCCATGTCTTCGCCTACCGCAGCGTCTTCGAGTACGGCTCGCTCTGCCCGTGGTGCATGGTCGTGTGGCTCGTGACGATCCCGCTGTTCTGGTCGACTCTCGGGTGGACGCTGCGCGAGGGGGTCTGGGGCCGTGCGCCGCAACGCGTCGGCGCGCTGCTGCTGGCGTGGACGCCCCTCGTCGTGGTTGTCGACTACCTCATGATCGCCGTCGCCGCCCAGCTGCGGCTCGACGTGCTCGGGAGCCTGTGACCCGGAGGCGTTGCGGAGATACGTTCGTCGGATCGGCGGTGCCGGTGTCGCCTCGGGCGCCGATTCAGGCCACTTCTGCCCCGCGCGTCCGACGAACGTATCGGCTCACGCCGGGTGCCTGTGCGAGAATCGATCGCACGCTACGGAAAGCAGGAGTCTCGGTGACGGACAAGTCGCGGAAGGCCGGGAAGGCCCCCACGGAGGACACCCCGATCGGACCCACCGGTCGGCCATACCGAGGTTTCCCGACCCCGCCGAAGCTCGACGGTCACGGCCCGGCCCGCATCATCGCCCTTTGCAACCAGAAGGGCGGCGTCGGCAAGACCACGACGACCATCAACCTCGCCGCTGCGCTCGCCGAGTACGGCCGCAAGGTGCTCGCCGTCGACTTCGACCCGCAGGGTGCACTGTCGGCGGGCCTCGGAATCGCGACGCACGACGTGCCGACGATCTACGACCTGCTGCTCGACACCAAGCGCGACCCGCACGAGGTCATCGTCGAGACGTCTGTGCCCGGGCTCGACGTCATCCCCGCGAACATCGACCTCTCGGCGGCCGAGGTGCACCTCGTCAACGAGGTTGCCCGCGAGACGATCCTGGCGCGCGTGCTGCGCGGGGTCTCGTCCGAGTACGACGTCATCCTCGTCGACTGCCAGCCCTCGCTCGGGCTGCTCACGGTCAACGCGCTGACGGCGAGCCACGGCGTGCTCATTCCGCTCGAGTGCGAGTTCTTTGCGCTGCGCGGCGTCGCGCTGCTGATCGAGACGATCGATAAGGTGCGCGACCGGCTCAACCCGTCCATCGAGCTCGACGGCGTCCTCGCCACGATGTACGACCCGCGCACCCTCCACTCGCGCGAGGTGCTCGAACGCGTCGTGGAGGCCTTCGGCGACGACGTGCTCGAGACGGTCATCGGGCGCACCGTGAAGTTCCCCGATGCGTCGGTCGCGGGGGTCCCGATCATCACCTTCGCGCCGGAGCATCAGGCCGCGCAGGCCTACCTGCGTCTCGCGCGGGAGCTCGTCGCCCGTGGCGCCGTCGCCTGACGGGATCGTCGATGCGGCCGGGCCGGCCGAGCCCGACGCGGGCGATCCGAACGGTCCGGGCTTCCGGGTCTCGCTGACGAACTTCGACGGCCCCTTCGACCTGCTGCTGAACCTCATCGGCAAGCACGAGCTCGACATCACCGAGGTGTCGCTCAGCAAGGTCACCGATGAGTTCATCGGCTACCTGCGCGGGCTCGAGCCCGAAGAGCTCGACGCCGCCTCGGAATTCCTCGTCGTCGCCGCGACGCTGCTGGACATGAAGGTCGCCGGGCTCCTGCCGCAGGGCGAGCTCATCGACGCCGAGTCGGTGGCGCTGCTCGAAGCGCGCGACCTGCTGTTCGCCCGTCTGCTGCAGTACCGCGCGTTCAAGCAGGTCGCCGGCTGGTTCGCCGAGCGGGCCGTCGCCGAGGACCGTCGTCACACCCGGTCGGTTCGCCTCGACGAGAAGTACCGCGCGGCCGCGCCGGAGCTCGTGTGGACGCTGACCCCCGACGACTTCGCGGCACTGGCGATGCTCGCGTTCGCTCCGAAGGAGATGCCCGTCGTGGGGCTCGACCACCTGCACGCTCCGCTCGTGTCGATCCGCGAGCAGGCGGCCATCGTCGTGACGCTGCTGCGCGGCGCGGGTACCCTGAACTTCCGTGAACTCGTCGCCGGGGTCGCGCAGCCCGGCGTCGTCGTGGCCCGCTTCCTCGCCGTGCTCGAGCTCTACCGTCACGCGGCGCTGTCGTTCGAGCAGCTCGAGCCGCTCGGCGAGCTGACGCTGCGCTGGACCGCGGAGCGCTGGTCCGAGGAGAACCTCGCCACCCTGGGAGCCGACTATGACCGATGACCCGACACCGACCGTCGCCAACCCGATCGCGGACGTCGCGCGGCGGCTCGAGGCGGTTCTGCTGATCGTCGACGAGCCGCAGAGCCTCGTCTCCCTCGCCGCCGCCGTCGGGGCGCCCGTCGCAGCCGTACGGCAGGCGGTCGCCGGGCTCGTCGCCGATTACGACGGCGAGACGGGCGGGCCGCGTCGCGGCTTCGAGTTGCGCGAAGTGGGCGGCGGGTGGCGGATGTACGTGCGAGCGGAGCACGACGCCCTCGTGAGCGAGTTCGTCAACACGCAGGCGCCGTCGCGGCTCTCGCAGGCAGCCCTCGAGACCCTCGCGGTCATCGCGTACAAGCAGCCGGTGTCGCGCAGTCAGGTGGCGTCGATCCGCGCCGTCAACGTCGATTCGGTCGTGCGCACCCTGCTCTCGCGCGGGTTGGTGACGGAGGTCGGTCACGACCCCGAGACCGGTGCCATCCTGTACGGCACGACCGACGCGCTGCTGGTCAACCTCGGCATCAACTCGCTCGACGAGCTGCCGCCCATTTCGCCGTTGCTCGACGACGGCGCCGACGGTTTCGAGGGAGAGGCGACGCGATGACGGATGCCGAAGGGGTACGCCTGCAGAAGGTCCTGGCCAATGCCGGGGTGGCGTCGCGCCGCGTGTGCGAGCAGCTGATCGTCGAGGGACGCGTGCGGGTCAACGGTGTCGTCGTGACCGAGCTCGGCAGCCGCATCGACCCGGCTGTCGACAGGGTCGACGTCGACGGCACCGCCGTGCAGCTCGACACGACGAAGCGCTACGTCATGCTCAACAAGCCGACGGGTGTCGTCAGCTCGATGAAGGACGAGAAGGGCCGTGCCGACCTGCGCCGGTTCACGAAGGACTGGGACGAGCGCCTGTACAACGTCGGCCGCCTGGATGCCGAGACCAGCGGTCTGCTCGTGCTCACGAACGACGGCGAGCTCGCCCACGTCCTGGCTCACCCCTCGTTCGGGGTGACGAAGGTGTACATCGCGAAGGTGCGCGGGCGCGTGACCCCGCAGACGATCGCACGGCTGACGAAAGGCGTCGAGCTCGACGACGGCCCGATCGCGGCCGACAAGGCGCGGCTGCTCGACACGTCGGGTGAGACGAGCCTCGTCGAGCTGACGCTCCACTCGGGCCGCAATCGCATCGTGCGGCGCATGATGGCCGAGGTCGGGCATCCGGTTCTCGAGCTCGTGCGGCGACAGTTCGGGCCGCTCCACCTGGGAACCCTCCCGGCGGGACGCGCCCGGGAGTTGACTACAGTGGAACGCGGTGCGCTGCTGACGCTCTCGCGCAGCGCCCACGGTGCCCCCGAGCACCCGACTTCTCCGGAGAACCCGTGACCGATTCCTCGCTCGATCCCGTGCGCCCCGGCCGTGCCGCGCGCACGGCCGGCACCGTGCGCATCGTCGGCGCGGGCCTGCTCGGCTCGAGCATCGGTCACGCCCTGCGTCTGCTCGGAGTCGACGTCGTCCTCGACGACGCCTCGCCCGCTCAGCTGCGGCTCGCCGTCGACTACGGCGCGGGCCGGCTCGCGGCCCCGGACGACCGCCCCGTCCTCATCGTGGTCGCGGTGCCGCCCGACGTCACGGCGGATGTGATCGAGCGCGAGCTGCGCGCCCACCCCGGCGTCGTCGTGACGGATGTCGCGAGCGTCAAGCTCGAGCCTTACCTCGAGCTGCGCAAGCGCGGGGTCGACCTCACCCACTACATCGGCTCGCACCCGCTCGCCGGCCGCGAGCGGGGCGGCGCGATCTCGGCGCGTGCCGACATCTTCATCGGTCGCCCGTGGGTCGTGTGCCGTGACGATGAGACGCGCGCCTCCGATCTCGCGGTCGTCGAAGGGCTCGCGCTCGACCTCGGCGCGATGCCGCTCGAGATGACACCGCAGGAGCACGACGAAGCGGTCGCCCTCACCTCGCACGTCCCGCAGCTGGTGGCGAGCCTCCTCGCCGGACGCTTCGTCGCCGCTCCCGAGGGATCCCTGCGCCTGACCGGTCAGGGCGTGCGCGACACGACGCGCATCGCGGCATCCGCTCCCGAACTCTGGGTGCAGATCCTCGGCGCGAACGCGGCCCCCGTCGTCGCCGTGCTCGATGATCTGGCGGGCGACCTGCGTGCAGTGGCCGACGCGCTGCGCGACCCGGCGGCCCCCGGTGCCCGCCGCGCGCTCGCCGACACCATCCGTCGCGGCAACGAGGGCGTCGAGCGGCTGCCCGGCAAGCACGGTCAGAATCGCCGCTTCGAGCAGATCGTCGTGCGCGTCGACGACACCGCGGGTCAGCTCGGGCGCCTGTTCGGCGACCTCGGCGAGCTCGGGGTGAACATCGAGGACCTCCGCCTCGAGCACTCCCCGGGCGCGCAGTTCGGGCTGGCCGAGCTGAGCGTCGTCCCCAGCGCCGTCCACGAAGCCGTCGCCGGGCTCGAGAAGCGCGGCTGGAAGATCGCGAGTGTTCCCCATGCCTGAGTCGTCTCCCGTCACCGTCGCGATCGACGGGCCCGCCGGCAGCGGCAAGTCGAGCGTGTCGAAGCAGGCCGCCCGCGTGCTCGGCTACGGCTTCCTCGACACCGGCGCCGCCTACCGTGCGCTCGCGTGGCGCGTGCTCGAGGGCGGTGACGACACCGCCGACACGGACGCCGTGGTGCGCGCCCTCGACGGTTTCGACTACGCGATCTCGCTCGACCCCGATGACCACTGGGTTCGCGTCGGCGACGTCTTCGTCACCGACGACATCCGCGAGCCTCGCGTCTCGGCGGCCGTCAGCGGCGTCGCCCGCGTGCCCGAGGTGCGCGAGCGCGTGAACGTCCTGTTCCGGGCGCTCGTGGCGGCATCCGGATCGGCCGGTGTCATCGTCGAGGGGCGGGACATCACCACCGTGGTCTTCCCCGATGCGCCCGTGCGCATCCTGCTGACCGCCAGCCCCGAGGTGCGCGCCGCGCGCCGCAGCGCCGAGCTCACGGGGGAGGATGCCGCGGCTGTCGCCGAGGCGCTCCACCGGCGTGACGCGTCGGACTCGAAGGTCGTCGACTTCCTCACCGCGGCGCCCGGCGTCGTGGTGGTCGACTCGACCGAATTGGACTTCGATCGGACCGTGGACGCCGTCATCGACGTCGTTCGCACCGCGACAGGAGAGAACTGATGGCTACGACCGAAGACGAGTACCAGGGCGGTCCCGACCAGCTCGAGGAGAAGCTCGCGAACCTCGACGAGGAGCTCGCCGACCAGCGGGCCGCCGCGCTGCGGGCGACCCTCGCCGACTACGAGCTCGATGATGAGGATGCTGACCTGCTCGCGGGCCTGACCGCGGGTGGCGAGGTCGTCGAGGTGCTCCCGGCGCTGCCGGTGGTCGCCATCGTCGGGCGTCCGAACGTCGGGAAGTCGGCGCTGGTCAACCGCATCCTGGGTCGGCGCGAAGCCGTCGTCGAGGACACCCCGGGTGTCACGCGTGACCGCGTCAGCTACAAGGCCGAGTGGATGGACCGCCGTTTCACCCTCGTCGACACCGGCGGGTGGGAGCCCGACGCCCGAGGCATCGACCGTTCGGTGGCCGCGCAGGCCGAGGTCGCGATCGACCTCGCGGATGTCGTGCTGTTCGTCGTCGACGCGATGGTCGGGGCCACCGCCACCGACGAGGCCGTCGTCCGTCTGCTGCGCAAGAGCGACAAGCCGGTCTTCCTCATCGCGAACAAGATCGATGACGCGCGCCAGGAGCCCGAGGCTGCGGCGCTGTGGAACCTCGGCCTGGGCGAGCCGCACCCCGTTTCGGCCATCCACGGGCGTGGAGTCGCGGATCTTCTCGACGAGATCATGAAGGTGCTCCCCGAGGTCTCGGCCGTCGCGAAGAACGAGCTGGGCGGACCCCGTCGCGTCGCGATCCTGGGGCGCCCGAACGTCGGCAAGTCGTCGCTGCTCAACAAGGCCGCGGGCGAGGAGCGCGTCGTCGTGAACGACCTCGCGGGCACGACCCGCGACCCCGTCGACGAGGTCGTCGAACTCGGCGGCAAGCTGTGGCGACTCGTCGACACGGCCGGCATCCGTCGACGGGTGCACCTGCAGCAGGGTGCGGACTTCTACGCGTCGCTGCGCACGTCAGCGGCCCTCGAGAAGGCCGAGGTCGCCGTCGTCGTGCTCGACGTGACCGAGTCGATCAGCGTGCAGGACCTCAACATCATCGACCTCGTGCTCGAGTCCGGTCGAGCGCTCGTGCTCGCGTTCAACAAGTGGGACCGCCTCAACGACGCCGACATGGACAACGCCGACCGTCGCCGCTACCTCGAGCGCGAGATCGAGCAGGACCTCGCGCACGTCACGTGGGCGCCGCGCGTCAACCTCTCGGCCCGTACCGGTCGTCACCTCGACAAGCTGGTTCCCGCTCTCGAGACCGCGCTGCAGTCGTGGGACCAGCGCATCCCGACGGGCAAGTTCAACGCGTTCCTCGCCGAACTCGTCGCGGAGCACCCGCACCCGCTGCGCGGCGGCAAGCAGCCCCGCATCCTGTTCGGGACCCAGGCGTCGACGCGCCCGCCGACATTCGTGCTGTTCACGACCGGGTTCCTCGACCCGGGCTACCGCCGGTTCATCCAGCGACGGCTGCGCGAGATCTTCGGCTTCGAGGGCACGCCGATCGTGACGAACATGCGGGTGCGCGAGAAGCGCCAGCGCTGACGCCCGGCGCAGCACCCCGCGGCCGCTCGTGCTCAGAAAGGTGGAGCCCCCGGGCCGGGTGGATCCGTGGTCGTGAAGGCGACGAGCGGTGGTGATGCGTCTTCGCGGTAGATCCGTCCGGTCGGTGATGTCCAGATCAGCCTTCCGCCCGCGAGCTGTTAGACTCGCCATCGGGTGTGGTGTTTGACGTCGTGGTGTCTCTTGCAGAGGTTGGCGAGGTTGCACACGTGCGTCGCGCCACCGTCGGATGCGGCGATGGTGTGGTCGAGTTCGCAGCGGATGGCGGGTTGTCGGCATCCGGGGAATCGGCAGTGCCGGTCTCGGGCTCGGAGCAGCCTGACCATGGCGGCGGTGGGCCGGTAGGTGTCGCACTCGAGGACGGTTCCGGTGACCGGGTGGGTGAGCAACCGGTCCCAGGAGGTCGCGTTACCTGCGAGTTCGCGTGCGGTGTTCGCATCGATGGGGGAGCGCCCCGCCAGATCCGCGGGCCCGTCGTCCTGACCCATCAGCGTGAGTGCCGACACGGCCACCTGCACGTGTGCCCGGATCGCGCCGAGGGTTCCGTTGCCGTCACCGGTGCCGGTGGGGTCGAGAGCAGGCGTCCCCGCGAGGAGGAGGTCGGAGAACACGTCCGCGCGGACCTGGTCGATGGTGCGGGCATCGTCGATGAACGACGACCCGTCGCGAATCGTCGTGTCGGCATCGGGTAAAGCGCCGTTCGCGTCGGCTCGAGTGTCAGGCGTGCCAGGCGCTTCAGCCTGCGCCCGGGCGTTGATGATCTCGCGCGCCTGCCGGGTGAGCCGGTCCACGATCCCGTCCGCGATCACAGTCGGCAGGGTCGCGATCAGATCGGACATCCCGTCGGACCCGGCCTGCACCCGCACGCACCGCCCCGCCGCGGCTTCCTCGTGCCGCTCCGTGAACGTCCGCGGGTGAATCCGCTCCGCGATCATCCGCAACGCGTCCCGCACCCGGTTAGGCGTCTCGCCCTCGCACCGTTCAACCGCGGCGCGTTCGAACTCCGCACGATCCGCCACGGGCACGAGGCATCCGATCTCCTGGATCACCCGCACGTGCCCACGCACGATGCGCCCGGCCTCCCACGCGGCCATCGTCAGCGGGAAGTTGTCGACCAGATCGCGCGCCTCGTCGATCCGACGCTGCAGTGTCCGGTCGGTCGCGACGAACACACCGGCCAGCTCCGCGGCGATCCCGCGCAGCGCCATCTCCCGCGCCTTGACCTTCTCCGATGCCCCAGCAGCCTGCTTCTCCGCGAGCACCCCGGCCGCGGCAAGCACCCGAACCTCACGCACCTGACCAGCCCGAACGACGTCCGCCGCCCCCTCCGCATCCGCGACCAGCTGAGCGAGGGCAGCGACATCACCGTCGCTACCCATCCCGCCGCCGAGTCCATCATTCGAATGCATGTTCGAATCATGTCACGGACCTCCGACATCGCGCCTCGACTATCCACAGGCAGCGCCGTGCTGATCGCTGCCGGAGCGCGTCCACCGGTTTCTGCTGCCTCAGCGCTTGGCGGGTGATGCGCGACGCACCATCGCGGTCTCGTCGGGGGTCTCGAAGCCGAACTCGGCGTAGAGGCTGTGCGCGTCGCGCGTGAACAGCGTCCAGCGGAAGTCGTGCCCCGGGCCCTCGTCGATCATGCGCCGGAGGATGCGGTGCGCGACGCCCGCGCCCTGGTGCTCGGCGACGACGAATACGTCGGCGAGATAGGCGAAGCTCGCACCATCGGATGCCGCGCGGGCGAAGCCGATCTGTTCTCCGGTGTCGGCGCGGTAGGCCCCGACGACCCGCCAGGCCGCGTCGAGCTGCGCCTCGAGCACGGAGCGCTCACGCCAGCGGCCCCAGTAGGCCTCGGACGAGAGCCAGCGCCATACGACGTCGCGCTGGATGCGGGCGGGTGAGTCATCGATCTCGTACTCCACGATCCCATTGTGCGCCGCAGCACCGGGGAGATCCCGCTGGTAACACGATGCCAATCACGGGCCCGCGGACCGCGGCTGTGTCAGGCTGTGAGGATGACCGACGATCCCGCCGCCGCCCCGCGCCCGCCGCACGGCCCGCGCGATCCCGGCGACGCGTGGGTCGTGGCGCCGTCGGGCGAGCGGTACTGGGGGCGCTTCGGTGCCGCGGGCCTGCTGGCCATCGATCCGGAGTGGGGCGTGCTGCTGCAGCATCGGGTGTCGTGGAGCCACTTCGGCGACACCTGGGGTCTTCCCGGCGGCGCGCGTCACGCGGGGGAGTCCGCGCGCGACGGAGCGTTGCGCGAGTCGGCCGAAGAGGCCGGCGTTCCCGCGGACGCCGTTGCTCCGCGGTTCCTGTCCGTGCTGGATGTCGGGGTGTGGACCTACGGCACCCTCGTGGCCGACGTCACGACGCCCTTCCACCCGGTCATCAGCGATCCCGAGAGTCGCGAGCTCGCGTGGGTTCCCATCGATGAGGTCGAGTCCTTCCCGCTGCATCCCGGGTTCGCGGCATCCTGGCCCCGGCTGCGCGGCCTGCTCTCGCTACGCCCGACCGTCATCGTCGACGTCGCGAACGTGGTCGGTTCGGTCCCCGACGGCTGGTGGCGCGATCGGGCCGGTGCCGCCGAGCGGCTGCTCGCCCAGGTGGCGGCGTTGGCCGAGCGGGGGATGGATGCCGCGGACCTGGAGCTCCCCGAAGACATCTGGTTTCCGCGCGTGGTCGCCGTCGTCGAGGGGCAGGCGCGCGACGTCACCGCCCCCGCGGGGGTCGAGCTCGCTCGCGCACCGGCCGCCGGTGACGATGCGATCGTCGAGGCGACCACTGCCGCCGTGGCCGCGGGTGAGCGGGTCAGCGTCGTGACGTCGGATCGCGAGCTGCGCGCTCGCGTCGAGGCGGTGGGGGCCCGGGCGGTCTCGACGTCGTGGCTCCGCGACCGGCTGTGACCACCGGCCGCGCAGCCCGGCGCTGGGGCGCGGCCGCGCTGGCCGTCGCTGTCGTCGCGGCAGGGCTCGTGGTCCACGGCATCCTGCCCGACACCGCCGCGACCGACATCGCCGGTGACGCGCTCTACGCCGTGTTGATCTACGCTCTCGTCGTCGCCGTCGCACCCCGTGCCGCAACCGTCGTCGTCGCGGCGGTCGCCGGCATCTGGTGCATCGCGGTCGAGCTGCTGCAGCTGAGCGATCTGCCCGCGCGGGCGGCCGCCGTCTTCCCGCCGGCGGTCCTGGTGCTTGGGACGGTGTTCGACGCGCGCGACCTGCTCGTCTACGTCGTGACGATCGTCATCGCCGGGGCTCTGGATACTGTGTGGCGCCGCCGGCGAGCACCGTCGTCACCCCCGCGATGATCAGGTCGAGCGCCGCGGTGAAGCCGTCATCGTCGCCGGCGGCGATGCGCTCGGGTGAGGCGGCGACGCCGCCCGAGGCCGCGCCCCACGCGTCGGCGCTGCGGCGCTGCTGCTGGTGAAAGGTGAAACCGACGACGAAATGGGTGACGGTGTCGGCGATCGTGTCGGCGAGAGAAGCCGACTCGCCGCGTTCGAGTGCGACGGCCCGGAGGTGCGCGTGCGCGGGTGGCTCGACGAGCCCGAGCGCGAGTGAGCTGGAGACGACCTCGGCCCCGTCGCGGTAGGCGAGCAGGCTGTCGTGCAGGCGCACGGCGACCTCTCGGGCGGCGACGTCGAGGCTCGTGCCGGCCTCGTCAGCTGCGCTGACCGGACGGAGGATGCGGGCGCTCACGGCCGCGAGCAGCTGCTGCTTGTTCTCGACGTGCCAATACAAGGCGCTCGGCTGCACGCCGAGATGCTCGGCGAGGCGCCGCATCGACAGATCGGGCAGGCCGACCCGGTCGAGCAGCTCGAGGGCGGCGTCGACCACGTCGTCCCTCGAGCGTCGGGGCGCGCGACCTCCGCGGTTTGAATCGTCGGCGATCATGGCGCTACTCTACCTGAACGCCGTTCACGTGAACGGTGTTCAGGAGGAACCATGACCCCGTCGATCCCCGCGTCGCGCGCCGCGCTCGATGCGACCGACCTCGCCCGCGCCGCGGTGTTCGCGGCCCTGATCGCCGTGCTCGGGCTGCCCGGCTCGTTCCCGCTGTTCGGGGGTGTGCCGATCACGGCGCAGACCCTCGGCGTGATGCTCGCCGGCGCCGTTCTCGGGCCCGTCGTCGGCGCGGCCTCGGTGGGCACCTTCCTCGCTCTCGTCGCCGTGGGGCTTCCGCTCCTCGCGGGCGGCCGCGGCGGGCTCGCGGTCTTCGCCGGCCCGACGGCGGGCTACCTCGTCGGCTGGCTCGTCGGCGCCGTGGTGGTGGGGCTGATCGTCCACGCCGGCGGGCGGCGACCCGTGTGGTGGCGCACCGTGGCCGGGCTCCTCATCGGCGGGGTGCTCGTCGTGTATGCGTGCGGCATCCCGGTCCAGAGCCTCGTCCTGCGCCTGCCGCTCGAGCAGGCGGCGCTGGCGAACCTCGCTTTCGTCCCGGGCGACATCGTCAAGGTCGTCGTCGCGACGCTCGTGATCGGAGCACTCGTGCGCGGCTACCCTCGCGCCTTCCGGCGCACGTGGGCGCCGCGTGCGAGCACCCGGGCCGGCGATGATGCGCCGACCCGGACCGCCGCCCCGGCATGACGGTCGGCATCCGTCTCGAGGCCGCGGCCGTCCGCCTCGGGGACGTGCAGGTGCTGGAACCCCTCACCCTTGGCCTCGACGCGCGCACCATCGCGGTGGTCGGCGACAACGGTTCGGGCAAGTCGACGCTCGCCCGACTCATCGGCGGACTCGTGCGACCGACGTCGGGAGCCGTCCGGGTGCTCGGCTGCGACCCGGTCCGGGATGCGGCCGAGCTGCGGCGCCGCGTCGCGATCGTCTTCAGCAACCCGGACGCGCAGATCGTCATGCCCACGGTCGCCGAGGACGTCGCCTTCTCGCTTCGCGGCGATCGCGGCTCGCGCGCCGACCGCGTTGCACGGGTCGACCGGGCGCTCGATCGGTTCGACCTGACCGATCTCCGCGACCACCCCGCGCACGAGCTGTCGGGCGGGCAGAAGCAGTTGCTCGCCCTGTGCGGAGCCTTCGTCCGCGACCCCGAGCTCGTCGTCGCGGACGAGCCGACCGCGTTCCTCGACGGGCGGAACGCCGCCCGCATCGCCGGTCATCTTCTCGGCGACACCGGCCACCGACTGCTGCTCGTGACCCACGACCTCGACCTCGCGCGGCGGTGCGAGGTCGGCGTGCACGTCGCCGCGGGACGCATCGTCGACGTGGGAGACGCGGCCGAGGTCGTCGATTCATACGCGAGGACCTGGCGATGACGTCTACCGAGGCGGGCGCGGCACGATGCTGACCCTCTACCGTCCGGATGCGCGGGGGTGGCACCGGCTCCCGGCGGGGCCGAAGACCCTGCTCCTCCTCGGCCTGGTGATGACGGTGTCGCTGCTCCCGGCTGCACCGGCGACTGCGGCCGGTGCGGCCGCCCTGTGCCTCGCCTGCTACGCCGTCCCCGGAACGGGCTGGCGCGAGCTGGTCCGACAGATCCGGGCGCTGCGGTGGCTCGTGATCATCGCGCTCGCCGGCCAGCTCATCTTCCTGGGGCTCGAGCCCGCCGTGGTCGGAACCGTGCGCATCCTGGCCGCGATCCTGCTCGCCGCCCTGCTGGCGCTGACGACGCCGGTCGCCGCTCTGCTCGACCTCTTCGAGCGTGTCCTCCGTCCCGCCCGGGCGATCGGCGCCGACCCCGAGCGCATCTCCCTCCTCCTCGTCGTCGCGCTCGGCTCCGTGCCGACGCTCGCGCGCCTGGCAGGCGAGGTGCGAGACGCGCACCGCGCGCGGGGCGCGGGAGGCGGCATCCGTTCCTCCGCGCTGGCGTTCATCGTGCTCGCACTGAAACACGCCGACGACCTCGGCGACGCTCTCACCGCGCGGGGCGTGCGCTGACTCGCGCCGAGTTCGCGCAACGGCGGCGCCTCATCTCACGTCGACGCGCTCGAACCGTTCTCGCGGCACGCGGTCGAGCCGCAGCGGGGCGGCGACCGGCGTGCCGCACCGGCTGCCCGCCGCACGGAATCGCTGGATCGCCCACCGCCGCACCCCGCGGTCGGCCAGCAGCTCGCCGAGATCGCCGAGCCGGGCGTCGTCGATGAGGTCGGGATGCACGGTCGTGCGGACCTCGACATCGAGCGGATGCGGCGAGGCGGCGCGCTCGCGCTGAGCGGCGACCACGAGGTCGAGCGAGCGCAGTGCGGCGCGCCCGCTCGGACCCCGGCCCGTCACGCCGGCGTAGTCGTCGGCCCCCGCTTTCACATCGAGGCCGATCCACGACAGGGCCGGCAGCACGGCTTCGAGCAGGTCCGGGTAGGCGCCGCCCGTATGCAGTCCGACGTCGAACCCGAGTTCGCGGGTCCGTGCGATCGCGTCGGGGAGGGCGCGTTGCATCGTCGGCTCACCGCCCGAGAAGACGACCCCGTCGAGCAGGCCGCGGCGCTCGCCGAGGAAGGCGGCGACGTCCGCCCACGGCATCACCCCGCTTGTCCGCGGATCGATCAGATCGGGGTTGTGGCAGTAGGCGCAGTCCCATGGGCACCCCTGCAGGAACACCGTCGCCACGAGGTGCCCCGGCCGATCGACCGTCGAGAACCGCGAGAGTCCCGCGATGCGCAGCTCGGAAGCGCCGCGACCCGCCACAGCGGACACGTCACACGACCGCCGCGGCGCGTTCGTACGAGAACGCCACACGCTCGGCGGCCTCGCCTCTCTTGCCGATGTTGAACGACGAGACCGGGCGGAAGTAGCCCATCACCCGCGTCCACACCTCGCACTCGGCGAGGCACTGAGGGCACGTCGCGTGGTCGCCCGAGAGGTACCCATGCTGGGGGCAGATCGAGAACGTCGGCGTGATCGTGATGTACGGGATGCGGAACCGCTCGAGCGAACGGCGGACGAGGGTCTTGCACGCCGCCGCCGTAGGTGCGGCCTCGCCCATGTAGAGGTGCAGGACGGTGCCGCCGGTGTACCTCTGCTGCAGCCCCTCCTGGAGCTCCATCGCGAGGAACGGGTCGTCGGTGAACGCGACCGGCAGCTGCGACGAGTTCGTGTAGTACGGGTTGGCGGTCGTGCCGGCGTGACGGATGCCCGCGAAGCGCGCGATATCGGCGCGGGCGAAGCGGTAGGTCGCCGACTCGGCCGGGGTGGCCTCGAGGTTGTAGAGGTGCCCGGTCTGCTCCTGGAACTCCACCATGCGTACGCGCACGTGATCGAGCAGGTCGGCGGCGAACCGCATCCCCTCCTCGGTCGTGATGTCATCCGCGTCGCCCGAGAAGTTGCGCACCGCCTCGTTCAGCCCGTTCACGCCGATCGTCGAGAAGTGGTTGTCCAGGGTGCCGAGGTAGCGCCGGCTGTAGGGGAACAGGCCCGCGTCGAGGTGGCGTCCGATGACGGTGCGCTTGGCCTCGAGGCTGTCGCGCGCGAGCTCCAGCAGCCGGTCGAGCTGCGCGTACAGGCCCGCGCGGTCGCCGGCGTGCACGAATCCGAGCCGCGCGCAGTTGATCGTGACGACCCCGACCGACCCGGTCTGCTCGGCCGAGCCGAACAGCCCGTTGCCGCGCTTGAGGAGCTCCGTGAGGTCGAGCTGCAGGCGGCAGCACATCGACCGGATCATTCCGGGGTCGAGGTCGGAGTTCACGAAGTTCTGGAAGTAGGGCAGGCCGTACTTCGCCGTCATCCGGAACAGCGCGTCGGCCTCGGGGGAGTCCCAGTCGAAGTCCTTCGTGATGTTGTAGGTCGGGATGGGGAAGGTGAACGCCCGGCCGTCGGCGTCGCCCTCGGTCATCACCGACAGGAACGCGCGGTTGATCATCGCCATCTCGGGCGCGAGATCGCCGTACGTGAAGTCGGCGAGGCGCCCGCCGACGAGCGGGCGCTGGTCGGCGAGGTCGTCGGGGCAGGTCCAGTCGAAGGTCAGGTTGGTGAACGGGGTCTGAGTGCCCCATCGCGAGGGGACGTTGAGGTTGAAGACGAGCTCCTGGATGCCCTGGCGTACGGCTCGCTCGTCGAGCCCGTCGAGCCGCACGAAGGGTGCGAGATAGGTGTCGAACGAGCTGAACGCCTGCGCTCCGGCCCACTCGTTCTGAAGGGTGCCGAGGAAGTTGACGATCTGGCCGAGGGCGCTCGAGAAGTGCTTCGGCGGGGCCGACGAGATCGCGCCCGGAACCCCGTTGAACCCCTGCTCGAGGAGCTGGCGCAGCGACCACCCGGCGCAGTAGCCGGCGAACACGTCGAGATCGTGGATGTGGATGTCGCCGTCGCGGTGCGCTCCGGCCTCGGGCGCGTAGACCTCGTCGAGCCAGTAGTTGGCGATCAGCTTGCCAGACGCGTTGAGGATGAGCCCGCCGAGGCTGTAGCCCTGATTCGCGTTCGCGTTGACGCGCCAGTCGCGTCTCTCGAGGTACTCCTCCACGGTCGCCTGGACGGAGATGGATCGCGCGGTCATGTGAGCTCCTTCGTCGAGATTCCCCAGATGTGGGGGTCGGGTCTCGATTCAGCCACTACATGATGTGCCTGATCCGCGTGGCGCGCCGGAACAAATCCCGGCGCACCACGCGCGTCAGCCGTCAGCGGGCGAAGCGGAGGGTCACGATCTCGAACGGGCGGAGGGAGAGGGGAACGGCATCGTCGACGAGGGCGGAGGCCGCGACCTCGCGCTCGAGCAGATCGGTCCGAACCGCCCCGAGCGCGTCGAAACCGGGGTGCACGACGGTGTCGACACGGCGGCCGAGCGCCTCGTACAGCCGCACGACCACGTCGCCCGAGCCGTCCTCGGCGAGCTTGACCGCCTCGACGACGACCCCCGGGTCCGCCACCGTCACGATCGGCTCGATCGCGGAGGCGGTCCCCGTCACCACCCGTTCGGGCAGATTCAGCCGATAGCCCTCGACGACGGCATCCTCGACGTCCGCGCCGACGACCAGGCCGACCCGCAGTGCATACGCGCCCTGATCCTGCGTGGGATCGGGGAACAGCGCCGACCGGATGAGCGACAGCCGGACGACCGAGACCGTGCCGCCGCCGACCGAGCGCTCGGCTCGAGTGATGTCGTGACCGTAGGTGGAGTCGTTCACGACCGCGACGCCGAAGCCGGGTTCGCCCACGCGCACCCACCGCTGCGCGACGGTCTCGAAGCGCGCGGCATCCCACGACGTGTTGGTGTGGGTCTTCCGCTCGATATGGCCGAACTGCACCTCCGAGGTCGCGCTGTCGGTGTGCACGTCGACGGGGAACGCGAGCTTGAGCAGTTTCTGCGTCTCGTGCCAGTCGAGTTCGAACCCGAGCGACAGGGTGCGCGACCCGGCATCGAGTCCGATGCGCTCGACCACGCGCGACAAGCCGAACGACCGGGTGACGACGACCTCGTCGCCGTCGAGCTCGAGGCCGTCGATGTCGGTGAGGTCGGTGACGGTGTTCCGATAGTGCACGTCGACATCCCAGGCATCCCACTGCGTCGGGGTGTCGCGGTGCAGTTGCAGAAGAGCGGATGCCGCGCCCGGCGGCACGCTCTCGCGACCACTCGCCACATCGACCGCCGAGACGATCAGCCCGCGATCGTCGATCACCACGCGCACGATGCCGTTGTCGAGCACCCAGCCCTCGGGCGAGCGTTCGGGGCGCACGCGGGACGCCGGGGCAACGGGTACGGCTCCGAGCGCCGGAACCCCGCCGCGCGCGTGCGGCGCGGCGTTGACCCTGAGCTCGGATGTGGCCTCGCCCGACTCGGGCGATCCCGCGAGAGCGGTCAACGCGTCGCCGATGATCTCCTCGAGCTCGCGGGCGACCGCGGCGTAGTTGCGCTCGGCGTCCTGATAGACCCAGGCGATCGACGATCCCGGCAGGATGTCGTGGAACTGCTGCAGCAGCACCGTCTCCCACGCCCGCGCGAGCCTCTCGGCGGGATACGGTGCGCCGGTGCGCACAGCCGCGGTCGTCGCCCACAGCTCGGCCTCGCGCAGCAGGTGCTCGCTGCGGCGGTTGCCCTGCTTCGTGGCGAGCTGGCTCGTATAGGTGCCGCGGTGGAACTCGAGATAGAGCTCGCCGACCCAGACCTCGGGCTCGGGGTACTCCGCTTCGGCGGTCTCGAAGAACCGCTGCGGTGTCGAGTGAACGACACGGGGTGAGCCCTCCAGCGAGGTCGTCCGCGCGATCGCCGCCGTCATCTCGCGCGTGGGGCCGCCCCCGCCGTCACCGAATCCATAGGGGAGCAGCGACACCGTGCCGCGCCCCTTGTCGGCGTAGTTGCGTTCGGCGTGCGCGAGCTCGGCTGCCGACACGATCGAGTTGTACGAGTCGACCGGCGGGAAGTGGGTGAACAGGCGGGTGCCGTCGATGCCTTCCCACCGGAAGGTGTGGTGCGGCATCCGGTTCGTCTCGTTCCACGAGATCTTCTGCGTGAGGAACCAGCGGGCGCCCGCGGCCTTCGCGATCTGCGGAAGAGCCCCGCTGTAACCGAACGAATCGGGAAGCCACACCTCGGGGGTGTCGATGCCGAACTCGCGCTCGAAGAAGCCTTTGCCCGCGATGAACTGCCGCGCCAGGGCCTCCGCGCCGGGCAGGTTCGTGTCGGATTCGACCCACATGCTGCCGACCGGCACGAACCGGCCCTCCGCCACACGCGCGCGGATGCGCTCGAACAGGTCGGGGTAGTACTCCTTCACCCATGCGTACTGCTGCGCCGACGACGCGGCGAAGACGAAGTCGGGGTCTTCGTCCATGAGCGAGAGGACGTTCGAGAACGTGCGAGCGACCTTCCGCACCGTCTCTCGCACGGGCCACAGCCACGCCGAGTCGATGTGGGCGTGCCCGACGGCATGCAGGGTGTGTGCGCTCGCCGAGGCCGGCGCGGCCAGCACGGGAGCGAGGACGGCGCGGCCCGCGGCGGCGGTACCGGCGACGTCGTGCGGGTCGACGACGTCGATCATCCGCTCCAAGGCGAGAAGGATGTCGGCACGGCGGGCCGACGCTGGGTCGAGCTGCGCCGCAAGTCCCCGAAGCGCCGAGGTGTCGTCCAGGAGAGCGGTGACCTCGAGGTCGCGCAGTCGCACATCGACCGTCCGCAGCACGTAGACGGGATCCTCCCCGGCGGTCGCCCGGTCGCCGACCGGTGTGGGCGCGAAGGTGAAGATGCTCCCGACGTCGGGGTTGGAGGCGCCCTCCACGAAGACGTCGATCTCACCGCCCGGCGACACCGCCTCGGTCACCGCGTTGTTGAGCGGCGCGATGCCGCGCAGCGGCCGGCCGTCGACCGACCACACCATCGCCTCGCATTGGAAGCCCGCCTGTCCGGTCGTGAATCCGAGGTCGACGACGAGCTCGGGTCGCGTCCCGGCGATCGGCTCGTCCCCGTCGAACCACTCGTCCGGCGCCTCGCCCGTGACGCGGAACCAGGTCGTCCCCCACGGGCGTCCCCACGGTTCACCGACCGTGATCGGACGGTAGGCGCCGTCGCGGGCCTCGTCGAAGGCGACCGGCTCGGCCGGCGCCTCCCAGCGGCTGACCGCGAGCGGGCGGGAGTCGCGGTGGATCGCCGGGGCCAGACGTTCGCGGACGAATCGGTCGATGCGCAGCAGCGCGAGAGTGGAGCGGTCGTGCATGGAGGAGCCTTTCGGGGAGGAAGCGGGTCAGCCCTTGACGGAGCCGGCGAGGGCGAACGAGCCGCCCGAGAATCGCTGGACGAGGACGTACAGCACCACCATCGGTGCGGCATAGAGCACCGAGTAGGCGGCGAGCTGTCCGTAGGCGATCGAACCGTACTGACCGAAGAAGTTGAAGATCGACACCGCCGCCGGGAACTTCGACGACGTGAAGAGCAGCACGAAGGGGACGAAGAAGTTCCCCCAGGCGGTCGTGAAGACGAAGATGAACACGACGCCGATGCCTGAGCGCATGAGCGGGATGACGATGCGCGCGAGAGCCTGCATCGACCCGGCCCCGTCGACCCAGGCGGCCTCTTCGAGAGAGATCGGCACCGAGTCCATGAAGTTCTTCAGCATCCAGATCGCCATCGGCAGAGATGTCGCGGCCATGAAGACGATGACGCCCCACACCGAGTCGAGCAGCCCGAACGAGACGAACAGCGCGTAGACCGGCACCATCATCGCGGTGATCGGCAGCCCGGTGCCGAAGAGGATCGCGTACATGAACGTCTTCTGGAACCGCATCGCGTAGCGCGACAGCGGGTAGGCCGCGAGCACACCGACGACAACGGTGATGACGGCGGTGCCCAGCGAGACGAGGATCGAGTTCAGGAGAGGCTGGAACGTGAGCTCCCACGTCATCACCTGCGTGTAGTTCTCGAGGGTCCAGGTCTCGGGGACCTTCATCGTGACCTTCGCGTCGCCGTCGAAGGAAGCGAAGACGATCCACAGCAGCGGCACGAGGAAGAGCACGCCGATCGCCGCGAGGATGATCGACGACAGCACGGTCTGAGCCCGCTTCCGCGGTGCCGAGACCGAGGTGGCGATGGTGGCCATGTCAGTCGACCTCCGGCTTGAGGATGCGGATGTAGACGGCGGAGAAGACGGCGCCGATCAGGAGCGTCACGACGGCGATCGCGGTGCCGTATCCGACCTGGGCGAACTTGAACGCCTCCTGGAACGCCAGCACGGGGAGCGTCGACGACTGCGTTCCCGGACCGCCCCCGGTCATCACCCAGATGAGCGTGAACACGCCGAGCGTCTGCAGCGTCGTCAGCAGCAGATTGGTGGAGATCGACCGCCGGATGACGGGGAGGGTGACGCGGATGAAGCGCTGCCAGGCGCCGGCGCCGTCGATCGTCGCGGCCTCGATCAGCTCGGGCGGCACCTCGGACAGCGCCGCGTTGTAGACCATCATCGAGAAGGCCGTGCCGCGCCAGATGTTCGCCAGGATCACCGCCAGCATCGGGAAGTAGTACAGCCAGCTCGTGCCCTCCAGCCCGAACCAGCCGAGGAAGGTGTTGAGGGTGCCGTCGGTCTGGAAGAAGGCGTAAAGGGCGAAGGCGGCGACGATCTCCGGCAGCACCCACGCCAGCACCACGAGTCCGCCGACGAGCGAACGCAGCGGCTTCACCGAGTTGCGGATGAGGACGGCGAGCAGCATCCCGAGGACGTTCTGGCCGATCACGGCGGACGCCAGCACGAACACCACGGTGAGCCCGAGCGAGAGCCAGAACTCTCCCGAGGCGAACAGGGCCGTGTAGTTGTCGAGTCCGATGAACTGCGGGTTCGCCGCGCGGGGCCCGGTCATGGCGCGGTCGGTCAGTGACCCGTAGAGCGCGTAGACGATCGGTCCGAGCATGAACGCGAGCAGCAGGAGCACCGCGGGCAGGAGCGGGAGGAGTCGTGCGGCGGCACGGCCGGCCGACCGGCCGGACCGGGAGGTGATCTCCCGGCCCGGGCGGTGCCGACCGCCGGTGGTGACGGTGGCGGTGGCGGTCATCGCTGGATCAGCCCGCCTGCGTGTTCTCCTCGCCGACGATGCCGACGAGAGCGGAGTCGTACGCGGCCTGTGCATCCTGCGGGGTCGCCTGACCGGTGAAGATCGACTCCGTCGCGCGCGGGATGTTCGCCGAGATCTGCGAGTAATCGGGCGTTGCCGGCCGGAAGTGGGTGTACGGCACGAGCGATGAGAAGAACTCGAACGACGGGTTGTAGTCGAGGTACTCCTGGCTGGCGGCGACGTCCTTGCGCACCGCGATCTGCCCGGCCTCCTGGTGATACATCAGTGCGTTCTCGAACGTCAGAGCCTGGGCGATGAAGTCGAAGGCGGCCTGCGGGTTCTTCGCGTTGGCACCCATCGCGAGCGTCCATCCGCCCGACATCGAGGTGAAGCCGTCACCGCCGCCGTCCTGGGTCGGCATAGCGGCGAAGCCCATCGTCTGCTCCCACTCCGGCCACGCGTTCTCGCCGTCGATCCAGTTGCTCGGCAGCCACGAACCGTCGAGCGCGATGGCGATCCCGCCCTGGGGGAGGAGCTCCGTGCTGACTTTGGTTCCCCAGCCGGCGTCGAGCGCCAGCGCCGGGTCGGGGCCGAGCTTCTCCTTCGCGACCGTCTGATAGAACTCGAGTGCGTCGAGGAACCCCGTCGAGCCGGTGACCCACTTGTTCGTGTCGGTGTCGAGGAGCTCATCCTCGGTGCCGTAGAGCAGCATCTCGAAGCCCTGCATCGACGTCGCCTCGCCCAGTGCCTGCGACGCGTAGATGTTGAACGGGATGACGTCGGGGTTGCTCTCCTTGATGGTGCGCGCGGCCTCGAGCACGTCGTCCCAGCTCTCCGGCGCCCAGTCCTCGGGAAGCCCCGCCGCCGCGAACAGCTGCTTGTTGAAGTAGAGGCCCCGGGTGTCGGTGCCGAGCGAGACGCCGTACGTCTTGCCGTCGTCGCCGAGCCCGGCCTGCTTGGCGCCGTCGTCGTACTGCTCCCACTGGTCCCAGTCGGCGAGATAGTCGTCGATCGGCTGCAGATATCCGGCGGCGGCATCCGATCGGATCTGGAAGGTGTCCTCGTAGATGACGTCGGGCGCCGTCCCCGCCGACCCGTTCATGAGGGCGAGCTTGGTGAAGTACTGGTCCTGCTCCGCCTCGATCGGCACGAGCTCGACCGTCATCCCCTCGTGCGCGGCCTCGTACTCCTCCTTCGTCTTCTTCATGAGCTCGTCCATCGCGGTGAACGACGTCGTCTTCTGATAGGCGACGCGGATCGTGTCGGACGACGCTTCGTCTCCGCCCCCGCCGCCGCTGCCGCAGCTCGTGAGAGCGAGCGAGAACGCTGCGATGCCGACGACGGCCACGGTCGTGATGGGTCTCTTCATGGTCGAAGCTCCTTTGCTTTGACGAGGGGCGCTGGTGCGTGCGCACGTCTTTTATAAAACAAATGGAATAAAAGAACAAGGCTTCGCCTCGACCTTTCCCGGTGGGTTCAGTCCGGGGCGCCCGCGATCATGAGGTCCGTCGGGCGGGCGGTCATCGCGGCATCGAGCACGAGGC
Organism: Microbacterium sp. SMR1; assembly: GCF_003289625.1. GTDB lineage: Bacteria > Actinomycetota > Actinomycetes > Actinomycetales > Microbacteriaceae > Microbacterium > Microbacterium plantarum. The sequence goes on along the minus strand of NZ_QMBN01000003.1, from coordinate 671,908 downwards.
ACGCGGCGCCCACGGCGGCGGCATCCGTGGGCAGTCCGCTTTCGAGCACGCGGATGCCGCGCACCGTGGCGGTCTCGGTGCTCGCCGCCACGGCGTCGGAGAGGGCGGGCCCGGCCGTCGTCGAGAGGAGCTTCCACAGCGGCCCCCCGACCACGACGACATCCGCGTCGAGGAGGTTGTTGATCTGCACGACGGCGCGGGCGAGGCTCGACCCGGCGCGCCGCACCGCCGACGCGGCGCGCTCATCGCCGCCGCGCGCGCGGGCTGCGAGTTCGCGGAGGCGCTCCCGGAGTGCCGGTGCGGCCACGGGCTCACTGCCATCGATCACACCCCCGTCGACGAGCAGCCGTTCGGGGGCGATGGCGGCGCCGAGGCATCCGCGTTGACCGCACCCGCATGCCGGCCCGCCCGGTTCGACGACGAGGTGGGCGACATCACCGGCGTTCCCCGTGCGGCCCCGGATCGGTGCGCCGTCGACGGCGAGGCCCGCGCCGACGCCCGCTCCGTAGTACACGAAGATGGAGTCCTGCAGCTCTTGTGCGGCATCCCGCCAGAGCTCGCCGACCATCGCGGCGACGACATCCTTCTCGACCGTCGTCGGCAGTCCCGTCGCCTCGCGCAGCAACGGCCCCAGGGCGAGGTCGTGCCAGACGGGCGGCAGAAGCGGGGGCTCGAACAGGACGCCCGCGTCCGCGTCGAGCGGGCCAGGAGCGGCGACGCCGATGCCGAGCACGGATGCCCGCGAACGGCCGCCTTCCGCGAGCAGCGACTCGACGGTGCCGACGAGGTCGCCGAGGATCTGCTCGCGGGTCGCGTCGGGTCGCGGGGTGCGCTCGGTCTGAGCGACGACCTCGCCCAGAAGGTCGACCACGACGACGGTCTCGACCGCCGGATCGAGATGGATGCCGACGGCGCACCGGGCCGTCGGGTCGAGCTGGAGGGGGGTGCGGGGCTTGCCGGGGCCGGTGACGATCGGGGTCCCCTCGCGCACCCAGCCCTCGGCGACGAGACGGCGGGCGACGTTGCTGAGCGTCTGGGCGGACAGCCCCGTGCGGGCGGCGAGCTCGATGCGGCTGATGCCGTCGGGGGAGCGCCGGATCAGGTCGAGCACGAGCGTCTGGTTGTACGTGCCGACGGCCGGCAGGTTCGAGCCGCGTCTCATGGTTCCTCCCGTCGAACCATACTGCGCGCGCGCATGACGAAGGCCCGCCCGGCGAACCGGACGGGCCTTCGAGGATCGCGGGGGAGCGTCAGTTGTTGCCGCGCAGGATCGCGATGATGCGGAGGATCTCGACGTACAGCCAAACGACCGTCACCATGATGCCAAACGCGCCGACCCAGCCGTACTGACGGGGTGCGCCGTTGCGGACGCCCCGCTGGATGTTGTCGAAGTCGAGCACGAGCGAGTACGCCGCCATGATGACCACGAGCACGCCGATGATGAGGCCGAGCGGGATGCCGGCGATCTTCATGCTGTGGAGGCCGAACATCATGCCGCCCGGGATCACGCCGAAGAGCATCAGGCCGACGTTCAGCAGCGAGAAGACGAGGTAGCCGAGCATCGCGATCATGAAGATCTTCGTCGCCTTGGCCGACGCGCGGACCTTGCCGCTGGCGAAGAGGGCGAGGGTCACGCCGACGACCGCGAGGGTTGCGAGGGTCGCCTGCATGACGATGCCCGGGAAGATGAACTCGAGGTAGGCGGAGATGCCGCCGACGAAGAGGCCCTCGAACGCGGCGTACCCGAAGATCAGCCCGGGCCGGACCTTCTTGCGTGAGGTGAAGGTGACGACCATCGCCAGGACGAAGCCGCCGAGCGCACCGATGATCCAGGGCATCATCGTGGGGTTGGGGTTCGCGGGAGTCACCGGCAAGAGCGTCCACACCCAGCCGACGACTGCCGTGGCGAGCAGGATCGCGAAGAGCCCGAGCGTCTTGACGACGGTGTCTTCGACCGTCATACGGGAGGTCTCGCGGGCACCGGCGGCCGGTGCGGCGTACATGCCTTCGAGGTGGGCCTGCGTAGCGGCGTTCACGCCGGCGTGCTGCGCCGAGGCGGTCTGCATACCGGGGGCGGCGGGCGGCGTCAGACCCGGCCGCTGCTCCTTGAACGCGGGATTGTCGAATGCGGGGTTATTGAGGGCCACTGCTCTCACACTCCAAGTCGAGGGTCGACACAGCTGGATGCCGTGTATCCCCAGCCTACGGGAACCGGTTCCTCCCGGGTATGCGCGGCGCTGTGAGCAGGCCATGAAGCCGATCGCCCTGAGCGAAATCACGCGTCATCGGCCCGTACGCTGGGGTCGTGTCCCGCCCGCTCGTGATCGGCCACCGCGGTGCGCCCGGGTATCGTCCCGAGCACACCCGCTCCTCCTATCTCCTCGCGCTCGAGAGCGGGGTCGATGCCGTCGAGCCGGACGTGGTCTTCAGCCGGGACGGGGTCGCAGTGATCCGGCATGAGAACGAGATCGGCTCGACGACCGACGTCGCCGACCATCCCGAGTTCGCTTCGCGCCGCACGACGAAGACCGTCGACGGCGCGTCGCTCACCGGCTGGTTCGCGGAGGACTTCACCTGGGACGAGCTGTCACGGCTGCGCTGCCGCGAGCGGCTCCCGGCGCTGCGGCCCGACAGCGCTCGTCATGACGGCGCGGAGCCGATGCTGCGGCTGCGCGATCTCCTCGACCTCGTCACCGATGCCGCGAAGACCTCCGGGCGGCGGCCCGGCGTCGTGCTCGAGATCAAGCACGCCACCTTCCTGGAGGCCGCCGGCTTCGACGTGTCCGGGCTCATCGCGGCAGAGCTCGACGCGGCTGGCTGGACCGACGGCGACCTGCCGCTGTGGATCGAGTCGTTCGAGCTCACGATCCTCGACCGCCTGGCGGACGCCGGCGTCCGGGGCACGCGAATCTTCCTCCTCGAGGCCGAGGGCGGGCCGTACGACCTGGTCTCGACCGAGGGCGCGGGGGCACGCAGCTACCGGGAGTGGTCGTCGCCCGCGGGGCTCGACGCCCTCGGCGGACGGGTCGCCGGTGTGAGCCTGGACAAACGGATGCTCCTCGACCCCGCGCGGGGCGCGGACGGCGGCCGGGCGCTCGTTGCCGCAGCGCACGAGCGCGAGCTGGCCGTCTTCACGTGGACGGCGCGTCCTGAGAACGCCTTCCTCGTCAGACGGCACCGACGCGGTGGCGGTCGGTCCGCCTGGGGAGACTACGCGGGCGAGTGGGCCGAGCTCGCGGCATCCGGAGTCGACGGCGTCTTCGTCGACCACCCGGATCTCGGCGTCGACGTGTTCGGGCGCTGATCCCCGATGCTCAGCAGACCCCGGATCCAGCCCTACGCCCAGTATCTGATGGGGGCGTCGACGGTGATGATCTCCACGACCGTCGCGGTCGTCGCTCCCGAGCGCATCACCGTGGCTTACGTCGCCGGCGCGAGCGTCATCGTCGCGGCCTGTGTCGCGATGGGGTTCGTCTGGCGCGACAAGCCGACTCGCGGAACCGTCTGGGTGTGCATCGTCCCGCTCGTCTCGATCCTCGCCTGCGCCCCGCTGCGCAACGGTGCCATCGATCTGCTTCCCGTGACCGGGATGCTCGTCATCTTCCCGATCGCCTGGCTCGCCTTCGCGTTCCCGCCGCCGGTCGCGGCGCTGGGGGTCCTCCTGGCGGGGCTGCTGCCCCTCGCGGCGGCGACCGAGCCGCCCGCCGGTCTCGCGGAGTGGCTGGCGCTCGCGACGGTGCCGGCGCTGCTCGGCATGTTCGCGATGGGAAGTCGTTTCGTCTCCGCCGACCTCGGCCGCCATCGCAGCAGGGCCCGACGCGCCACGCATCGATTGGCCGAGGCGCTCGACTCCTCGAACCGGACCGACGCCGCGCTGCGCCAGCTGCTCGACACGAGCCCGGACGCCATCGTGCTCTTCGGCGACGACGGCGCGGTGCTGGTCGCGAACGCGCCCGCGCATGCGCTGGCCCAGCGTGCGGGGATCGCGATCTCGCTCGACCAGGACGGGCGCACGTCCGTCTACGAGGAAGACCGGATCACCCCGGTCGTGGTGGGCGCGGACCTGCGCGACATCATCCTTTCGGGTGAACTCGCCGAGGCGCGTCGCGTGTGGGTCGGTGAGCCGGGCGATCAGGTGGCGCTGCGCTTCGTCGCCCGACCCATCTCGCTCGACGGCGAGCCCATCGGTGTGCTCGTGGTCGCCCAGGACGTGACCGAGCTCGTCGAAGCCGTCGACGTCCGCGATCGGTTCCTCGACACGGTGGGCCATGAACTGCGGACGCCGCTCACGGTGATCCTCGGCAATGCCGAGCTCGCGCTCGCCGGGGCGATGCCGGAGCATCGCGACCGCTGGGAGACGATCCACCGCGCCGCCGAGAGGCTGGAGCACACCGTCGAGCTGATCCTCGCGACGGGTCGAGCGGACGCGATGCCCGGGACGGCGGCGTGCGAGGTCCGTGCCGTCGTCGACCGGGTCGTCGCCGAATCGGCCGACGGCGACTCCGACGTGGCCGTGACCGTCATGGGAGCCACGGCGCACGCGCGCATCGCAGCCCGCGACCTGCATGCGATCATGACCGAGCTGCTGCACAATGCGCGGCAGGTGTCGCCTCCCGCCGGCGTCGTCGAGATCTCGATCGCGATGAGAGCCGACGAGGTCGAGATCTCGGTAACCGACGAGGGCCCCGGCATGACCCCTGCCGAGCGCCGTCAGGCGTTCGAGCGGTTCTATCGCACCACGCGCTCGCGTCGGAGCGCCGCGCAGGGGCTCGGGCTCGGGCTCGCTCTCGCGCGCGGGCTGGCGCGCGCCCACGGCGGCGAGGTGCGGCTGACGCCCGGGCGGGTGGGCGGTACCGCCGCCGTCGTGAGGCTGCCGCGGGCCAGCCTGCCGGACGCCCCTCCGCCTCTCGATCACGTCACCGCCGTCCCCTAGGGTGTCGGACATGCTCACCGCCGGGATCACCGTCCGCGATGTCCGTCGATCGTTCGGGCGCGTCGAAGCCGTTCGCGGAGTGGATCTCGACGCTCGCGCGGGAGCGGTGACCGGACTCGTCGGCCCCAACGGCGCCGGTAAGACGACGCTGCTCCTGATGCTCGCGTCGCTTCTCCAGCCGGACGAGGGCAGCATCCGGATCGCCGGCGTCGACCCGGTGACCGATCCCGCCCAAGCCCGGGCGCGGCTCGGATGGATGCCCGACGCGCTGGGCGCGTGGGGCTCGCTCACCGTGCGGGAGACGCTGGAGATGACCGCTCGGCTCTACGACCTCGACAGAGCCGAAGCGGCTCGCCGCGCGCGGGAGCTTCTCGATCAGGTCGGTCTGGTCGATCTCGCCGAGTCGCCCGCCCGTGTGCTCTCGCGCGGGCAGAAGCAGCGCCTCGGTCTCGCGCGAGCTCTCGTGCACGACCCGTCCGTCCTCCTCCTCGACGAGCCTGCCTCGGGCCTCGACCCCCAGGCGCGGGTAGACCTGCGCGGACTCCTGCGTGCATTCGCCGCTGCAGGCAAGACCGTGCTGATCTCCAGCCACATCCTCTCCGAGCTCGAGGAGGTCGTCGACGACGCGGTGTTCCTGCTCGATGGCGCGACCGTGAGTCCCGACCGGGTCGCGGCGGCGGCTCGCCGCACCCGCACCTGGCGCGTCCGCGTCGCCGATCTCGATGCGCAGGCTGCCGTGCTCCCGATCGCGACGGCCCTCCGGCTCGACGTCGCGCGCGTGCCGACAGACCGCCGCGATGTCCTGATCCCGTTCTCGTCCGAGGCCGAGGCTGCCGCCGGTCTGCGGGCGCTGCTGGGCGCGGGCATCGCGGTCGCCGAGTTCTCGGCCGCGACCGGGATGCTCGAGCACACCTTCCTCGATCTCGGCGCCGGCCGGGATCTGGGCACCGAGGGGAAGGAGGCGTCATGAGCGTCGCCCGGCTGTGGACGGTCGCTCGGCTCGAGCTGCTCCAACGGGTGCGCACGGTGTCGTGGTACGTCCTGCTCGGCATCTTCGCCGTGCTGCTGATCGGTGTCACCGCGCTGTCGTTCCTGGCCTTCGGCGGGGGCATCGCGGAGGGCGAGCAGCGCGGCGCCGGCATCTACTCGACGATCGTCATCATCACGTTGCTGCTCGTCGTCCTCGTCTCGCCCACACTCAGCGGCAACTCCGTCAACGGCGACCGGGATGCCGCGACCCTCGCACCGGTCCAGGTGACGCTCGCGCGAACCTCCGAGATCCTGCTCGGAAAAGTGCTCGCGGCATGGGTCACGGGTCTCGCGTTCGCCGCGGTGGCCGCCCCGTTCCTCGTCATCGCGACCCTGGCCGGGGGAGTGGACCCTGTCGTCGTCGTGGTGTCGCTGGTCGTCCTCGTGATCGAGATCGGCATCATCGCTGCGATCGGCGTCGGGCTGAGCGGCCTCATCGCCCGGCCTCTCTTCTCGGTCGCCGCGACCTACCTCGTCGTCTCTGCGCTCGTCTTCGGAACGCTCATCGCCTTCGGCCTCGGCGCGACGGCGTTCTCGAGCGAGGCGACCGCGACCTACCGGCCGGCGCAGTACAACGCCGACGGATCGCCGCAGTGCATCGACGGGGCGGACGACTGCTGGAACGATCCCGCTCGCATGGTCTGCGGCGAGCCGGAGACATCGACCTACACCGTGCCGCGGTTCGATCGTGTGTGGTGGGTGCTCGCGGCCAACCCCTTCGTCATCCTCGCCGACGCGACGCCTGCCGAGTACGACCGGTTCGGCTACCCCGTCGACCTGTTCGGTCAGATCGCATCCGGCGTCCGGCAGGCACAGGTCGCACCTGATCTCGAGACGGGGTACGACGAGTGCCGGCCGGCCGCAGACGGCGCCGTGCCGACCGCGGCGGAGATCCGGGAACGAACGGCGCCGAGCTGGTTCGTCGGACTGGCCGGGCAGATCGTGGTCGCGGGTCTGCTCGTGGCGGGAGCGTGGTCGCGGACGAGGACGCCGGCCCGAGCCCTGCCGCCCGGAACGCGGATAGCGTAAGAGTGCCATGGTCACCGAACTCGACATCACCCGCCGCGAGGCGATCGACGCCTATCACGTGATCGGCGAGGCCCCCGCGCCCGACCTGCAGGGGATCGTCCGCCTCGCAGCCACCGTCTGCGGCGTCGACACGGCCGTCATCAACATCATCGACGACCGCTCGCAGCATCAGATCGCCGCGGTCGGTTTCGAACCCGCGGTCTGCTCACGCGAAGACTCGATGTGCGCCGCCGTCATCGCGCGTCCCGGTCGGGTCATCGTGCCCGACGCACGGCTCGACGAGCGGTTCGCACACAACCCCTTCGTCACCGGTGAGATCGCCCACGTGCGCTTCTACGCATCGAGTCCGCTCGTCACGCCGGCGGGCGTCGCCATCGGCACCCTCTGCGTCTTCAACGACTCCGTGGGCGACCTCGACGAATCGGCTCGCGAGGCGCTCGATCTGCTGGCTCATCAGGTGGTCGACCTGCTCGAGCTGCGCCGGATCAGCCGCGCCTTGAGCGAGTCGAACGATCAGCTCTCGCGTTTCGCGGGGCAGATCAGTCACGACCTCCGCAATCCGCTGACGGCCCTCACCGGCTTCCTCGAGCTCGCGATCGACAGCCCCGACATGGACAACGCGCCCGAGGCGGCGCGCGTGCTCGCCCGTGCGGAGTCGGCGGCCGACCGCATGAACGCCATGATCTCCGACATCCTCGCCTACGCCCGCATCGGCGGTGCGAGCCCCCAACGGGCGCGCGTCGATCTCGGTGCCGTGATGCACGCCGTCGTCGAGGATCTCGACGCGTCCATCTCGGCCTCCGGCGCCGACATCCGTCAGGACATCGAGGTCGAGCCCGCCGGTGATCCCACGCTCCTGCGCGCGGTGCTCCAGAATGTCGTGGCGAACGCGGTGAAGTTCACCGCGGCCGCGGGGAAGGTCCCGCGGGTGCGTGTCGAGGCGCACGCGGTGCACGGCGGCTGGCGCATCACGGTCGACGACAACGGTCCCGGGGTGCCCCCGGCGGACCGCGAACGCGTCTTCGCGCTGATGGAGCGGGGGGACTCCGAGGCCGAGGGTCTCGGCATCGGCCTGTCGACCTGTCGACGGGTGATCCAGGCGCACGGCGGGCGCATCGGTCTCGACGACTCACCGCTCGGCGGCACCCGCGTCTGGATCCTCCTGCCGGACCCCGCGGCGACCGCCGCCTGAGTCGCGCGCCTCAGCGGCGCAGCGTGTGCGAGGGGTGCTCGCCGTACATCGCGGCGTAGAGCTGCGCGAAGCGTCCCGTGTGCGCGAACCCCCAGCGCAGAGCGACATCCCGCACGGTCGTCGACCCGGGAGGCGCAGCGCGGAGCTCGCGGTGGGCGCCCTCGATGCGCAGGCGGCGAAGATAGGTGCTCGGCGGGATCTCGAACGCCTTGTGGAAGGCGCTCTGGAGTGCGCGGACCGATGTTCCGGAGGCCACCGCGATGTCGCTGATGCTGATGGGGTTGCTGACGTTCTCCTCCATGAACGCCACAGCGCGGCGCACGGCTCGCGCGGTCGGGCGTCGGCGTTCCCCCTCTTCGGGGTCGATGACGGGGAACGCCGTCACGAGCGATGCGACTGCCTGGTGCATGAGCTGACTGCGCATGAGAGGCGAGGCGGCGACCTTCTCGTCGGCCAGCATGGTCGCCTCGAGAAAGCGCAGGGTCTCGGCGACGAGCCGCGGGTTCTCGGCCCGGCGGTTCAGCCCCGAGAACTGCAGATGGCGGGGGTCGTCGCCGATCATGCTGCGCAGCACGTGGTCGAGCGTCTCCGTGGTGACGCTGAACGTGCGCAGGTGCAGCTGACCGAACTCGGCGGTGAACTCGGTGTCCGGCGGCACGATGAAGGGGGTTCGGCCGTCGCCGGACTCGCCTCCGACCTGCCACCGGTGGCTGCCGTGCGCCGCGTGCGCCACGATGAGACGCGGGAAGGCCCGGGTCGTGGTGCGCATCGTTCCCGTGAACCGGACGGCAGCGGCGGCGGCGGCCGGGTGGGCGAGAGCCGCCATCTCGTAGCGGAAGGGCGCGGAGCCGTCGACCGCGAGCGCCACCGGGGTCTCGTACAGCGAGCTGACCGATTCCTGTGCCCGACCGGGGTCGTCGGTCTGCAACCCCCGCCGAACGGGCTCGCTATTCAACAACGAGCTTGTCGGATGCGGACTCTGCCGGTTCGGGGACGACGTAAAGTCCGCTGGGGGAGTTGGCCGTGTACATCAGCGCCTCGAGCCAGGCGCGGTTGATCGCGGGGGTCCGGCTGCCGTGGAACGTGAAGACGAGAGAGGCTCCGGCGTGCATCCAGACGGTCGTCCGCCCCTTGCCGACGCTGACGTCGTCCTTCCAGGTGAAGAAGAACGCCTCACCGCGACGAAGCTTCGCACCGATGGTCATCTGGAGGTGTGCGAGCGTGCGGTCCTCGATCTCGACGCGATTGTTGCCGTCGTAAACAAACCTGCCCAATATTCCTCCTCGCGCGCCATTCAGCGCGATCATCAGCTTCCGCGATCGGGTCACGACGCCGCGCGGAAGAGTCCGTTCCGCGCGCGCTCTGTCCGCGACGCGCACAGCCGTGCTGTGCCACCGCAGATTTCAGGCAGTTGTCAGGGAACGGGAGGGGGTTGACTTTTACGGATGATTACGTAACACGTTAATCACCGGGGATGGCGGCGAGCGTGACGTCCACCCCGGGGGTGATGAGCAGATCGGTGGTCTGCGCCACGCCTTCGCCGTCGTTCACGGTCAGCCAGCCGTGGCCGAGCGCGAGCGCCGCCGCGATCTCGGCTCGGACGTCTTCGATGTCGCGACCGCCGATGCTGTACGGGCGACCGCCATAGAACACATCGACTCTCTTGGACACGGCATCCGCCCTTCGATCCACCGGCGTCGAGTCCGCCGTGTCAGGCGAGACTACCGATCCCGCCGACGAGCACAAGGGGATGCCGTCCTCGCGTTGCGCGCACTAAGGTCGGGCCGGACCGGAAGGAGACGCGATGGGTCGTTTCATCTATGAGAACCAGATCCGAGCGGATTTCGAGGATCGGACGCTCGCGCACCTTCAGACCGTGATCACGACGAAGCTGCGGCGCGGCGAGACGTTCACGCTCACGTGGAAGGACGACGTCAGCATCGGCGACGGCCGCACGACGGTATGGCTGCACCCGGGCTGCGGCCTCGTCTTCAAGTACTACGGCAGCCGGACGCCGTCGTTGAATCGCGCATGGCTCGAGGCGCTGACGCACACGGCGAATTCGCCGACGGGCCTGTACGTCGTTCCCGAGCCGCCGGACTCGCCCCGAAACGGCGCATTCCTCGACGGCGCGGAGTAGCGGGGCGCCGAGCGTCCCGCCTGTGCGACCGCCGTGCATCGCCGGTGAGACCGGGGCATATACCGCTACGGCGATCCAGCGCTCCGTAGTGTGAGCCACAGCCGTCGGCATCCGCCTTCTGCTCCCGACCTTCCCGGTCACGAACGAGTCAGCAGGTGCTCTCATCGCTTCATCCGTCGTCGAGTCGCGTCTCGGCCCCATCCGCACCACTTACGCCGGAACCGCCGATTTCCCGCCGATGGCCAAGGCGTTCACCGATGTCTCCCGCGTCGTTCGGGAATCGGGTCTGCTGCGGCGCACGCCCTGGTTCTACGGCCTCGTCGGCCTCGCCCTGATCCTCGCGATCGGCGGCTGCGTGACCGGATTCGTCCTGCTCGGCGACAGCTGGTTCCAGCTGCTCATCGCGGCAGCCCTCGGCATCGTCTTCACCCAGGTGGCGTTCCTCGCACACGAGGCCGACCACCGGCAGGTTCTCGCCTCCGGCCCCGCGAACGACCGCCTGGCCCGCTTCCTCGCCGTCGGCGTCGTCGGCATGAGCCTGTCGTGGTGGACGTCCAAGCACGCCCGGCACCACTCGAACCCGAACAAGGTGGGCAAGGATCCCGACATCGAGATCGACACGATCTCGTTCATCGAAGAGGACGCGGCCACTGCGCGCGGCATCCGCCGATTCATCACGCAGCGCCAGGGCTGGTTCTTCTTCCCGCTGCTGCTGCTCGAAGGCCTGAACCTCCACGCGCTGTCGATGCGCCACCTCTTCAGCCGAGGCCCGGTGAAGAAGCGTGCGCTCGAGATCACGCTGATCCTCGCGCGGTTCGCGGTCTTCGTCGCTCCGATCTTCATCTTCCTGCCGATCGGTATGGCCTTCGCCTTCTTCGGCGTGCAGGTCGCCGTCTTCGGGCTGTACATGGGCGCCTCCTTCGCGCCGAACCACAAGGGCATGGCGATCATCGCGCCCGACGCGAAGCTCGACTTCTTCAGCAAGCAGGTGCGCACCTCGCGCAACATCGGCGGCGGCTGGTGGGCGACGTGGCTCATGGGCGGCCTCAACTACCAGATCGAGCACCACCTCTTCCCGAACATGCCGCGGCCGGCACTCGCCCGCGCTCGCGAGATCGTGAAGGACCAGTGCGACGCCCTGAACGTGCCGTACACCGAGACCACACTCTGGCGCTCCTACGCCATCGTCATCGACTACCTCAACCGCGTCGGACTCGCCGCCCGCGACCCGTTCGACTGCCCCATGCGCGCGGAGTTCCGTCGCGCCTGAGGCGCAGCATCCCTCGACGTCGGCCACGGCTCATACTGAGTCCGTGGCCGAAGTCGATTCCGAACGCTGGCTCGTCATCGACGGGAGACGCTGGCGGCGCACCGACCCCTCGCTGCCCGATGATCTCGTCGCTGCGCTGAAGTCCCACCTCGGACGCGGTCGATCGGCGGTGGGAGCCGCGAAGCGGCGCGGAGACGACGAGGCGGTCGCCGCAGCGCGCGAGCGCGTGGGCCTGGCCAAGCATGGCCTGGGAGAGCGCGGACCGTACTGGTGGGACGAGCCCGAGGGTGATCGCCTCGCGCGGGCGCGGGACGCGCTGCAGCGACTCGATGCGCTCGAAGGGGACTGAGATCCGAATGGACGCGACGGCGGGAGTCGAACCCGCAACGCGATCGGTTATGAGCCGATGCCCGGGACCACCCGGATCGCCGCGATGCCTTCACGCTACGTGGGCGCCCGCCGGGTCGCCAGGGGTGTGAAGGCCGGAGACGCCGTGCTACGTCGTGTGACGCTCCGGCGTCTCGGTGGTCTCGGTGACGTGGTCCGTGCTGGGCGCAGCAGCGTGGCGGGGCGCCAGCGAGCGCTGAGCGTGCCTGAGCATGCCGACGATTCCCGTGACGAGGACCGCGGCGCCCACGGTCAACAGGCCCGTGGCGACGAGGGTCGGAATCGAGATCGCCGCCCCCCACTCGAGCAGTCCGCCGTAGGCGTCGGGTGAGCGGGTGAGCACGACGCCCGCGACGGCGAGCGTCGCGAAGGCGAGGCCCCAGACGATGCCGGCCCACCGCACGCGGGGACGAGCAAGAGGCGAGGGGAGCGCCGTGTCTTCGGTGGAGGTCAGGTCGGTCATCGGTCGGTCTCCTTCGGGTCGAGGATGCGGATCTCGATGTAGCCGCTCTCCTGGTCGAGGGTGAGCGACTGACGCGTCGTCGTCTCCCCTCGAGAGGGGATCGTCGTATCGACCGCGGTTCGGTCCGCACCGAGATCTCGTGCGTCGGGGCTGTCGGTGAGTACGGTCCATTCGTCGCCCTCCGAGAGGATCAGTGATGCATCGTCGCCGACAGATGCATGCAGCGTCACTTCGACACCGGGTGCGACGGTCACGTAGGTCGAGCCGGATCCCTTCTCGATGGTCAGCGGCGCCGCATCGGACGCGTCGACGAGCGCGACGCGGAGTTCGCCGAACGTCTGCCGGTAGGTCTCCGCCCCGGCCTCGGATGAGACGTTCGAGATCCCGTAGACGCCGATGTGCAGTTCCTCGACGACGGAGACAGCGACCGCGACGCACCCGCCCATGAGCAGGCTTGCGGTTGCGAAGGCGAGGAAGCCGCTGCGGCGGCGGATGGCTCCGGCGACGATCATGGCGAGAGCCGTGACCAGGGCAGCGATGAAGACACCGAGCGCGACGGAGAGGGGGCCCGGAGTGGCCAGGCCGGCGATCGTGCCGGCGATGGCGGCGGCCCCCGCGGTCACGGCGACGAAAGCGATGCTCGTGCGGGGGTGCGCAGCGCGCCGTACGCGTCGGCGCTCCGCCGCCTCGCGCGCGAACGCCGCCGCTGCGGCGCGGCGCTCTTCCCGCGCGGCGGTTCGAGCCGCGCGATCGGCGTCGCCCTGCTCGCGACGCCAGGCGCGATCTCGCTCCCTCCAGGCCGCGTGCTGAGCGCGCCAGGCGGTTAGCTCGTCGGCGTCGGCGTCGGCGTCGTTGCTCGGGGGTGGGGGCGGGGTAGGCGCAGGGGCGCCCTCCGCTCCGCCCGCGCCGGTACCCGAGTCGGAGCCGTCGGCGGATGCGGCCGGGACCGTCTCGGACGCTGCGGAAGCCCATCGCCGCTCGTCCTCCACGGCGCCCGGGACCCGACGCGCTGCTCGGACCAGCAGCGCGATCACGCCGGCCGCCACCACCACCGCGCCCATGAGGGCGAGTGCCCCGAGGACAGCCGTGACCGCTGCAGCGCTCGAATTCGTCGCGAGGCCGGCGAGAGTGATCAGGAGGCCGAGGATCTGCACGACCCCGATGATCGCGACGGCGAGGATCGCACCCTGGGCGTACGAGAACCGGCCGCGCTCGAGGTCGGCGGCGTGCGACCGCCCCGAGGTATCGGGCAGGATCGCCCAGGCGGTGGCGTAGGCGACGATGGCGGGGAGGCCGATCACGGTCGCGACGACGGCGAGCCCGCGCACGATGACCGGGTCGACACCCCAGCGCGCGGCCACTCCCGCACACACGCCGCCGATCCACCCGTCTCGGCGGGCGACGCCGACGGCGTCGACCCAGCGGAAGAACCGGCCCTCCGTCGGTGACGCGGGATCGGGTCGCGGTGGGGCGGCGAGAGTCGGTGCGGAAGTCATGGTCCGATCCTCCGCGGTGCGCGGCAGCGGACGATATGGGGGATCGCCCTGAGGCTTCCCTGATCCTGCACCGGCGCTGGTGTGCCGCCGCGGCCGGAGTGATTGGATGTGGCCATGTCCTCCGCTCTCGCGACTCCCGCCGCGCACCCGGGACCTCCGCCTCCGCGACCGGTCATCGGCCCGGGCACGCGACCGCCGCTCGATCGCGCTCGCGACAGCGTGGTCTCGGGCGTCAGCGCGGGGCTCGCGCAGCACCTCGGCGTCGGGGTGGGCAGCATCCGTGCGCTGTTCGTCGTCCTGACGCTCGTCGCGGGAGCCGGTCCGCTCCTGTACCTCTGGTTCTGGGCCCTCGTGCCCCGCCGACCCGGGCCGGCGGCGCCGACCCGACAGGCGCCGGTCGCCTGGATCCTCGCCGCAGCCGCGACCGCCGCGTTGCCGATCCTGTTCGCGGTCCTCGCCATCGAGGCCCGTGATGCCTGGATGTCGCGATCCTTCTCGCCCACTCTTCTGGCGGTCGTCGCGTTCGTGACCGTCCTCGCGACGACCGCAGGGTGCTGGGCCGAGCTCGTCGACCGCCGAGACATCGATCGCGGGGGCCGGCATACCGTCACCGTTCGGACGGTCGCGGCCGGCATCCTGATCGTGGTGCTCCTCGCGATGCTGCCGCGCGTCGACTCCGACGGTCTCGTGGCGCTTCCTGACCTGACCCTTCCCGTCGCTGGGGTGCTCGCCCTCGGCGGGGCATTCCTCGCCGGCCGGTGGCGCGACCTGTCGGGAGAGCGCGTCCGGCGCATCCGCGAGGAGCAGCGAAGCGCGATGGCAGCGCATCTGCACGATTCGGTGCTGCAGACTCTCGCGCTCATCCAGAACACGGCGGGCGCCTCGAGCGAGGCCGCGCGCATCGCTCGGGCACAGGAGCGCGAGCTCCGCGCCTGGCTCTTCGACGGCGAGGCGCACCCCGACAGCGACCTCGTCAGCGACCTGCGCGACTACGCCGCCGCGCTCGAGCTCGATTACGCGGTGCGGATCGACGTGGTCTCCGCCGGGCTGTCGGCCGAGCAGGCCAGCGGTGAACTGGCGGCGGCGGCGCGCGAGGCGATGCTCAACGCCGCCCGGCACGCCGGCGGCGACGTCTCGGTCTACATCGAGGGCGGATCCCGCGGGGTGGACGTGTACATCCGCGATCGCGGCGCCGGGTTCGACGTGACCGCGATCCCGGACGACCGGCTGGGCGTCCGGGAGTCGGTCATCGGCCGGATGCGGCGCGCCGGGGGATCGGCATCGGTCCGCACGGCGGCCTCGGGCGGCACCGAGGTCCACCTCCATGTCGGCGGCCCCGGGGACGCACGTGGCTGACGCGCTGCGCGTCGTCATCGTCGACGACCACTCCATCTTCCGGTCGGGGCTCCGGGCTGATCTGGGCACGGGGATCGCCGTCGTCGGGGAGGCCGCGGATGTCGAATCCGCCGTCGAGGTCATCGCGCGAACGGAACCCGACGTCGTGCTGCTGGACGTGCACCTGCCCGGCGGCGCGGGCGAGGACCGAGCCGGGGGAGCGGAGGTGATCGCCCGGGCCGCCCCGACACCGGCGCGGTTCCTCGCGCTGAGCGTCTCGGATGCCGCCGACGACGTCGTGCGGGTCATCCGCGCCGGGGCACGCGGATACATCACCAAGGGCTCATCGGGCGACGAGGTGAGCCGCGCCGTCGTTGCGGTGGCGGGCGGAGACGCCGTCTTCTCGCCGAGGCTCGCGGGATTCGTCCTCGACGCGTTCGGGGCCGTGGCCGGTGAGACGGCGACGGCGGTGGACGAGCTCGACCGGCTGTCTTCGCGCGAGCAGGAGGTCATGCGGCTCATCGCCCGCGGCTACGCATACAAGGAGGTCGCGGCCGACCTGTTCATCTCCGTGAAGACGGTCGAGACGCACGTCTCGGCGGTGCTGCGCAAACTGCAGCTGTCGTCGCGGCACGAGCTGACCGCCTGGGCGACGGCCCGACGCCTGCTCTGAGTCGCCGGGCGGGTGTCGGTGGCCGAACGTAGAATCGAGTGGTCATGCCAGAGCCCATCAAGCCCGTCATCGTCGGGTCCGCCGCATCCGTGCGCCCCGGCGCCTCCTCGGGCGAGCGTCCCGACGCCGACCTCCTCGAGGGACTCAACCCGCCCCAGCGCGAGGCGGTGACCTATCGCGGTCCGGCGCTGCTGATCGTCGCGGGCGCCGGCTCGGGCAAGACCCGGGTGCTCACACATCGCATCGCGTCGCTGCTGCGCGGCCGCGAGGCGTGGCCGAGCCAGATCCTCGCCATCACCTTCACCAACAAGGCCGCCGGCGAGATGCGCGAGCGCGTGCAGCAGCTGATCGGCGACAGCGCACAGGGCATGTGGATCTCGACGTTCCACTCGGCGTGCGTGCGGATCCTCCGGCGCGAGGCGCAGCAGTTCGGCTTCACCAAGAACTTCACGATCTACGACTCGGGCGATTCGCGCGCGCTCATCAAGCGTCTCGTGAAAGAGCACGAGGCCGACGCCTTCGGACTCACGCCGGCGGCTGTCCAGAGCCGCATCTCGAAGCTCAAGAACGAGCTCGCCGACGCCGACTCGTACGCGCGCCAGGCGAACATGTCCGATCCCGCCGAGCGCGTCTTCGTCGAGCTCTTCGGCGCCTACCAGTCCGCCCTGCAGCGGGCCAACGCCTTCGACTTCGACGACCTCATCGCCCAGACGGTCTACCTGTTCCGGGCGTTCCCGCACGTGGCCGATGTGTACCGCAAGCGGTTCCGGCACATCCTCGTCGACGAGTACCAGGACACCAACCACGCCCAGTACGCGCTGATCCACGAGCTCACGCGCCCCGTCCAGGGGCAGGGCGGCGACGCGTTCTCGACGGGCGGCATGATGATCTTCGAGCCCGAGTCGGCCCCTGAGGTCGAGGCTGCGTCGCTGACCGTCGTCGGCGACTCCGACCAGTCCATCTACGCGTTCCGCGGCGCCGACATCCGCAACATCACCGAGTTCGAGCGCGACTATCCCGGCGCGAAGGTCGTGCTGCTCGAACAGAACTACCGCTCGACGCAGAACATCCTCTCTGCCGCGAACGCCGTCATCTCCCATAACTTCGACCGCAAAGACAAGAAGCTCTGGACGGATGTCGGCGCGGGCGACGCGATCGTCGGCTTCACCGGCTACTCGCAGCACGACGAGGCGCAGTTCGTCGCCGACGAGATCGAAGCGCTGCACCGCTCGTCGGTGCCTTACTCGCAGATGGCGGTCTTCTATCGCACGAACTCGCAGTCGCGAGCGCTGGAGGAGATCTTCATCCGCGCGGCGATCCCGTACAAGATCATGGGCGGCACGAAGTTCTACGACCGTGCCGAGATCAAGGATGCGCTGGCCTACGTCGTCGCGGTGGCGAACCCCGCCGACGAGCTCGCGGTGCGCCGCATCCTGAACCGCCCGCGCCGCGGCATCGGCGACGTCACCGAGACGTCCATCGCCCGGTACGCGGCCGACCACCAGATCACCTTCCGCGATGCGCTCGCCAACGCCTCGGCGCTCGGCGTGGGTCCGAAGATCCAGGCCGCGATCGCGCAGCTCGATGCCGTTCTCGCCGAAGCGTCCGAGATCATGCTGCCGAGCTCGGGTGAGATCGCCCCGCCGACGTCCGTGACCGAGGGCCTGACGGTGCTGCTGAACAAGTCGGGGTACATGGACGCCCTCCGGGCGAGCCGCGACCCGCAAGACGAAGCGCGCCTCGAGAACCTCGACGAGCTCATCGCGGTGACTCGCGAGTTCGCCCGTAACAATCCCGAGGGAACCATCCTCGACTTCCTCACCGAGGTCGCCCTCGTCGCCGATGCCGACGACCTCGACGACGCATCCGGCACGGTGTCGCTCATGACCATGCACACGGCGAAGGGTCTCGAGTACGACGCCGTGTTCGTCACGGGCGTGGAAGAGGACCTCATCCCGCACCGCATCTCGGCGAACGAGCCCGGCGGCCCGCAGGAAGAGCGGCGGCTCTTCTACGTGGCGCTCACCCGTGCCCGCAAGCGCCTGCATCTCTCGCTCGCCATGACGCGAGCGCAGTTCGGCGAGGTGTCCGCCGCGATGCCGAGCCGGTTCCTGCAGGAGATCCCGCACGACCTGATCGACTGGCGGCAGTCGCCCGGTGACGTCAACTCGCGCGGGGGCATGCAGTCACGAGCCCTCAATGGTCGGCGTTCCGGCGGATCCGGCGGCGGCTTCGGCGGATCGGGCAAGCGATACGGCGACGACCTCGTGCCGCTTCCGCGCAAGGAGAAGAGCGGCGATATCGCGAAGTTCGCCAACCGCATCCCGGCCAAGGTCCGTGACAACGGCGACCTCGAGCTCGGCCCCGGCGACCGCATCAGACACGACGACTTCGGCGAGGGCCGGGTCGACGCGGTCACGGGCGAGGGGGCGAAGCGCGTCGCGCACGTCCGCTTCGATTCGGCCGGCCCGAAGAAGCTGCTCATCAAGATCGCACCGATCGTCAAGCTGTGACGCAACCCCCCCCCGCGCGGCGCGGGGGCGCGGGTTAGGCTCGGGGACATGGCGATCTTCAAGCGCTCCGCGCGAGACACCACGAGCCAGCCCGCGAACGCCGACGAGGTCGCTGCCGACGTCGACGGCGACTCCGCCGTCACCCCCGACGCCGAGACACCTGCCGAGGTGGTGCCCCACGTGGGCATCTCGGTGTCGACTTTCGGTGCTCCCGCTCAGGCCGCAGCCCCGGCGCAGCCCGAGCGGACGGTCACGCGCCCGCCGGCTGAGGCCCCCGCCCGCACCGAGACGGTGACGGGCATGCCCGACAACACCCTCGTGCAGGCGGCCCTGGCGTCGCTGCCGGAGAAGCCCGGCAACGTCGACGTCATGAACGTCATGCGTCAGAGCATGCAGGGCACGATGTACGTTCGCGTGCGCGGCGACGCGCGGGCCCTGACGGCCGAAGGCAAGCCGATCACGCTCGCGGTCTCGCAGATCGACGGTGCCCGCTTCCTCCTCGCCTTCACCGGCGGCGCATCGCTGCGGGCGAGCGTCGAGGCCGACGGCGACCGCGACACCTCGGCGCTGGGGCTTCCCGTCGCGAACGTGTTCCGCAACGCGATCGAGGGTCCGTACGAGGGCCTCATCATCGATCACGCGGTCGCCGGATCGCGCATCGTCCTGCCCGTGCAGCTCATCACGAAGGCGTTCGAAGAGGGCGATCCCGCCTTCACGATCAAGAACCTGCTCGCCGGACCGCGCAGCGCCGAGACGGCGGCTGCGGTCGGCGAGGCTCTCGCGCAGGCACCGTTGTGGGTGGCCGCGGGTCCCGCGGGCGACAGCGGCCAGCTCGGTCTCGCCGAGTCGCGCACCGTATCGGGCGAGCGGCGCCTCGAGGTCTACTCGCACCCGCTCGAGGTGCTCGTGCTGCAGCGCGGCGACCGCCCCGTGCCGGTGACCGCGCCCCAGCTGGCGCGTGCCCTCCAGTCCAACCCCGCGCTCAACGGCGTCATCGTCGACCCGGGTGGGCCTTGGATCCATGTCGACCGCGCCCACCTCGGTCCCGTCCTCGCGCGGGCCGACGAGCCCGACCCCGAGCCCGCTCCGGCCGCGCCGACTGAGCCGGCCTCCGAGCCGCCGGCGTCCTGACGACGTCCTCGCGCTGATACATCCGTCGGGCCGCCGGTGCCGGTGAGCCCACACGCCGCGTGCGAGGGCTCACCAGCACCGCCGGTCCGGCAGGTGTATCAATCCGCTCGCTCCGTCGCCGAGCATTCCGCCGACGGGATTGTCCAGGGGCTACGTCATCCGTTCCCGACGCCCTAGGGTCGGGCCATGGCGAGCGAGCGCATCACCCTGACCGTGCCCGGCCCCGAGGGCGACCGTGAGGTCGGCCTCTCGAGCCCCAATCGGGTGCTGTGGCCCGAGCTCGGCATCACCAAGCACGAGTATGCCGAGTACGCGATCGCTGTCGCCGAGCCGTTCCTGCGGGCCAACGGCCATCGGCCCGTCTCGCTCGAGCGCTTCCCCGACTCGATCGACGGCGAGCGGTTCTTCTCGAAGAATCCGCCGAAGGGCGCCCCGGGCTACGTCGATCAGGTCGTGTGCACCTACAACAGCGGGCGGCGGCATCCCCAGGTCGTGCTGAACGAGACCGCCGCCGTCGTGTGGGCGGTGCAGATGAACACGGTCGTCTTCCATCCGTGGGCCTCGCTCGCCGCCGACACGGACAACCCGGTCGAGCTGCGGATCGACCTCGACCCGCAGCCGGGCACGGACTTCGCGGATGCCGCATCCGTCGCGCCGGCTCTGCGTGAAGTCCTCGCCGAGGCCGGCCTGACGGCGTTCCTCAAAACGAGCGGCAATCGCGGCCTGCACGTCTTCTGTCCGATCGAGCCGACGCACGAGTTCCTCGATGTGCGGCACGCGGTCATCGCCGCCGGGCGCGAGCTCGAACGCCGGATGCCCGACCGGGTGACCACCAACTGGTGGAAGGAGGAGCGAGGCGAGCGCGTCTTCGTCGACTTCAACCAGGCGAACCGCGACCGCACGATGGCGGGCGCCTACAGCGCACGGGCGCTGCCGGCGGCGACGGTGGCGACCCCGATCACCTGGGACGAGCTCGAGGCCGGAGTCGAACCGTCCGCGTTCACGGTCCGCACCGTGCCGCAGCGGCTGGCGGACATCGGCGATCCCTGGGCCGAGCTGCAGGCCGACCCCGGCCGCATCGGCACCCTGCTGGAGTGGTGGCAGCGCGACCTCGACGCCGGTCTCGGCGAGCTGCCCTTCCCGCCGGAGTTCCCCAAGATGCCGGGAGAGCCGCCGCGCGTGCAGCCGAGCCGCGCTCGACAGCCGGGCGCCGACTAGTCGGCATCCCGCCGCTCACCGTGCGGAGGGGCGCTGCCACTCGCGCTCGGTGACCACACGCGCGACGGTGAGGCCCACCGCCAGAGCGACGACGACGAACACCGCCGTCACCCCGTACTGCACCGCGCTGATGGTGTCGCTCTCGATGGTCCCGACGATGGCCCGGTAGGCGGAGGCTCCCGGCACCATGATCAGCACGGCGGGCACGGTGAGGGTGATGCGCGGAGCCCGGACGAAGCGCGACACGGCGAACGCTCCGAATCCGACCGCGACACCGGCTGCGGCGGCCGCGACCGGCTGCATCGTGCCGTGGTCGATCATGAGCAGGCGGCCCACGTTGGCCACCGTGCCGATCGCCGCGGCCGCGAGAGCGATGCGCCAGGGCGTCGAGAACAGCAGCGCGAAGCCCATCACGCCGACGAACCCCGCGACGAGGCGACCGAGGGAGAGCAGCGGCTCCGCCAGCTCGGGGGCCGCGACGGCGACGGCACTCGTCTGGAACACGGCGGCCACGGCCCACACGGCGCACCCTGTCGAGAGCAGCACGAGGCAGGCGTACACGACGCGGTTCACTCCCGCGTTGAGATCGAGGCGGGCGAGATCGAGGGCACCCGTGACAAGGGGGAATCCGGGCACCAGGTAGAGCACGGCGCTCGTCAGCGCGGCGCCGTACTGCGGCGAGGGCGCACCGAGCAGCTCGATCAGATGCGAGACGCCCAGGAAGGTGAGCAGCGCGGCCGAAGCCGACAGGAACACCAGCAAGAACTCGTTGACCTGCAGCCGGGCTCCGCGAACGCGCACGTACTGGCCGAGCGCGACGGCCAGCGCCACGCTCAGGCACTCGGCCCATCCGCCGTTGTTGAGGAACGCGAAGGCCGTGCAGGCCGCCGCGGCGGCCAGCACCCGCACCGCGGTCGGGTAACGCGGCGGCATCCGTTCGATCCGGTCGAGCTCGCGCTGCAGGTCGTCCGCGGTGACGCCGCCGGCGACGCGATGGGAGAGGTGCATGACCTCGGCGATCCGCTCGGAGTTGACGACCGGATGCCGCACGTCGGCCACCCTCGTGCGGAAGAGCTGTCCCCGCTGCGCAGTGATGACGATGTCGGTCATCCCGACGCGCGACTCGAGGCGATCAAGGCCGAGTCCGTGAGCGGTGCGGTCCATCGTGTCGCGCACACGGGCCGAGGAAGCGCCCGCGCCGAGCATCAGCGTGCCGAGGCGGAGGACCGCATCCGTCCGCGCGATGAACCGCAGGGGCTCGAGGTGCAGTTCGGCGGTGCCGTCGGGGACGTCGTCGCGCTGGTCATCCCGCATGGTTCGATCCTCCCACCCGAGGAGGCTGCTCGGGTGGGAGGATCGGCCGGACCAATCGGGTCGATCGGGTCGCCGCGCTGTCAGCGGCGCGCGAGGCGACGGAGCCGCGAGAGCAGCACGACGCCTCCGGCGGAGACCAGGAGGACTCCGCCGATCAGGAGACCGACCGGCGAGCCCTCGCCGCCGGTCCGCGCGATGCGGTCGGTGGTGGGTCGCGCCGCGCTCGTTCCGATGGCCGCAGCGGAGTCGCCTCCGGCAGCGGTGTCGGAAGCTCCGGGCATCGGAACGCCGGGCGCCGGGATGCCGGGCGCCGGGGTGCCGGGCGTCTCCCCGGGCGTCTCCCCGGGAGCGGCGACGTCGACGAGGTACACACCGTCGGCGCGGTATTCGAGTGCGCCGTCGAAGCCCGCGCCGGCGCCGGTGAGCTCGACCGCGTCGAACGTCGTGTCGGCGGCACGCGCGCCGTACGCGATCAGCCGCAGGGGAGAGGCCGGAGCCTCCGCGGGAAGGGCGACGCGCAGGGTGCCCCCGAGCGTGGCGGTGCCCGCGATCGAGAGGGCCGGCGCTGCGTTCTCGACCGACAGCTCGAGCGCGGCATCCTTCGCCTGCGTGAAGTCGCCGCCCACGGCGAGCCCGGAGGTCGCCTCGACGAGCGATCCGCCGGTGACCGAGAGGTCGCCCGTGCCGAGGGCCGTCGGGGAGGTCGCCTGCACGATGCCGTCGTCGATGATGGTGCCGCCGGTGTAGGTGTTCTCGCCCGACAGGACGAGGGTGCCGGAGCCGTCCTTCGTCAGCGACCCGGAACCGTCGATGTCGTTGCGCCACTCGTCGGCTGCGGCGAAGCCGCCGGAGCCGGCATCCATCGTCACCGTGACATCGGTGTCGAAGGCACCGTATCCGTTCGACGCCTCGAACAGGTTGAGTCGTCCCCAGCCCTCGGGGTCGTCGAGCACGGCGTGGCCGGAGTCGATGGCGGTGGAGTGGAGCACCCAGCGGCGCTGCTCGGCGTCGAGGTAGGGCAGCCGGTGCTCGAGCAGCACTTCGGCGCCGGCCGGGACGCGTGCGGGCAGGCCGGCGACGCCCGTGCTCGGCAGCCCGTAGGTCATGCGATCGCGGTACTGCTGCGCGAGCGCGTCGTAGTCGGCATCGTCGAGCGTGGATGTGGATGCCGGGGCGGGCAGCGTGTCGATCAGACCCTGGGCCTCGGCCGACGCGGCGGCGCGCAGCTCGGCGTTCGCGGGATCGTTCAGGCTTGCGGCGGCGAGGGCGGTCGCCAGCACGCGACCGCCGATGACGTCGAGCGACGAGTGCATCCCGGCGACGATGCGGCTGTCGCCGATCTCGGCGGCGTTCGCGATGAGGAGGTCCTGGTACTGCGGCGCCGCGTCGGCGAGGGCGAACGAGGCGAGGTAGGCGGCGTTGGTGTGACCGCTCGGAAAGCCGCCGTCGCTCGCCGCCTCGCTGTCGGGCTTTCGCACCGGCATCAGCGCGGGGACGATGATCGAGTCGTCCACCCAGCGGAACGGTCGCTTGTAGCTGAAGAAGTTCTTCGACGGGTTCGACGAGGCCGAGGGACCGCGCACCGTGTCGACGAGCGCGACGACCGAGCCGAGCTCGGAGTTCGGGTCTGCCCAGCGGCCCGAGGCGTTGCCGGCGTCGTCGTAGCGCACCGTCGTGGCGTCGGCGGGGATGGCGTCGGGGATCGTGGTGCCGGCATTCATCGCCTCGCGGAAGGCGGAGGCTGCCGGGCCGAGTCCGTCGATGGCGCTGTAGCTCTGATGACGCCGGTCGAAGATCCACGCGGCGGTCTCGTCCGCTGCGGTACGGGTGCGCGCGACCTCCACGTTGCGCGCGATGTTGGCGTCGAGCACCGCCGCGCCGGCATCCGTCGCCCGGCCGGTGTCCCAGGTGGCTCCCGGCTGCCAGAGGTCGAGCATTCCCGAGAGCACACCGATCGCGGGGTTCGTCTCGGGCGTGGTGTTGGCGGAGCTGTTCGCGGTGTAGACGTCGACGAACGTGCCGTAGGGAGCGGCGTGC
This sequence comes from Microbacterium sp. SMR1, assembly GCF_003289625.1. Taxonomy (GTDB): domain Bacteria; phylum Actinomycetota; class Actinomycetes; order Actinomycetales; family Microbacteriaceae; genus Microbacterium; species Microbacterium plantarum. The sequence goes on along the minus strand of NZ_QMBN01000003.1, from coordinate 647,748 downwards.
GGTGCGATCGCGTTCTCGTCGAGCAGATCGCCGGCGGCCGCGTTCGCGGGCGCGGCGACGCCGAGAGCGAGGGTCGTGACGGCGAGCGCCGCCACGGCCAGGGGGATGCCCGTGCGGCGCCGGGATGGATCGGGAGCAGAGGGAGCGAGGTGCATGCAGCGTCCTTCGGATGCGGGGGGAGAATCGCGCCCCCGGCCCGGGCGGGCGGGGGTTGCGGGCGACTCTCGCACGCTAGGAAGCGGCGCGCAACGATCGGTGGCCGCGGCGTGAACGGCCGGTGTCGCCCCCTCGCCCGCCGTCAGTCCAGAACGTCGGCCAGGTCGTAGGCGGCGACGGTCTCGAGCTGGTCAAACGTGCACGAGCGGGCGTCCCGGTCGTGGCGCCAGCGCTCGAACTGGACCGTGTGCCGGAACCGCCGACCCTCGAGCTGGTCGTAGCGCACCTCGAGCACGAGCTCGGGTCGCAGCCTCACGAATGAGACATCCTTCGACGATGCGAAGCGCGAGCGGTCGGATTCGCCGGTGACCGCCGCCCCGGCGGCATCCCGCTCGACCAGCGGCTCGAGCTCGTCGATCAGCTCACGGCGCCGCTTGTCGCTCCACGCGGACACCCCGCCGACCCCGTGCAGCTCGCCGTCATCGCCGTACAGCCCGACGAGGAGTGAGCCGACTCCGGTGCCGGACTTGTGGATGCGGTATCCGATCGCGACGACGTCCGCCGTGCGGGCATGCTTGATCTTGAGCATCGTGCGCTTGCCCGGGGCGTAGGGCTGATCCACGGGCTTGGCGACGACGCCGTCGAGGCCGGCGCCTTCGAACTCCGCGAGCCAGCGACGCGCGGTGCGCACGTCGTCGGTCGCGCGCGTCACGTGGATCGGATCGGGCACGTCGCGCAGCAGCTCGACGAGTTCCTCACGCCGCCGCGAGAAGGGCTCGGCCTGCAGGTCTCGCTCGCCGCGGGCCAGGAGATCGAACGCGATGAACATGGCAGGTGTCTGCTCGCTCAGCAGCGCCACGCGCGAGGCCGCGGGGTGGATCCGCTGCGACAGAGCCTCCCACTGCAGCCGCCGGCCGGCACCGGTGTCGGTGGCCACGACGATCTCACCGTCGATGAGGCACGGCTCGGGGAGCAGCCTCGAGAAGGCGTCGACGAGCTCGGGGAAGTACCGGGTGAGCGGCTTCGAACCGCGGCTTCCGATCTCGACCCTCTCGCCGTCCCAGGAGACGATCGCGCGGAACCCGTCCCACTTCGGCTCGAACGACAGCCCCGCGCCGCGGGGCCCGGCATCCGGAATGGCGGGCACCGCTTTGGCCAGCATCGGGGCGGGGATGTCGTACGTCATCGCGGTTCCTCAGGCGCGCAGCTGCTCGCGCGGCTTCGGTCGGGCCCAGCGGGCGGGCAGGTTCGGCCCGTCCCACACCTGCACGATGCCCCACACGACGGCGGTGATCGGGACGGCGAGCAGGGTGCCCAGGATGCCGCCGATCGCGGTGCCGGCGGTCAGTGCGACGAGCACGACGAACGAGTGCAGCTTCATCGTGCGGCCCATGAGGACCGGCTGCAGGAAGTTGCCCTCGAGCTGGTTGACGAGCACGACGGCACCGACGACGAGGACCGCGTTGAGCGGGCCGTTCGCGACGAGTGCGACGAGCGCGGCCAGGATGCCGGCGAGCGTCGCACCGACGATCGGGATGAAGGCCAGGAGGAAGACGAGCACGGCCAGGGGGATGGCGAGCGGAACCTGGAGGGCGAGCAGCGCGATGAAGATGCCGACCGCGTCGACGAAGGCGACGGCGGCGGTGCCGCGGATGTAGGAGCCGAGCACCACGACCGTCTTGTCGCCGATACGGCGAGCCCGCTGCTCGTTCGCCCCGCGGAACGGGCGCAGCAGGAACTCCCACATGCGCGGGCCGTCCTTGAGGAAGAAGAACAAGATCACCACCATCAGCACCGCGCCGGTGATGAAGGTCGCGACCGCGCTGACGCCCGCGATGGCGCCCGAGCCGAACTGAGCGCTGGTGACGAAGTCGCCGAGGGCGCCCAGCCACTCGTCGATCTGCTTCTGATCGATCGAGAAGGGAAGGGTCTGCGCCCACGCGACGAGCTGCTGGAATCCTTCCTCGGCCTGCGAGTACAGGTCGTCCCACTGGTCGCGGACGGCCCACACGATGAGCCACGAGAGGCCGCTGAGCAGCAGCACGATCGTGAGCAGGGTGATGATCGTCGCCAGCAGCGACGGCACCCCGTGACGACGCATCCAGCTCATGGCCGGCGCGAACGCGCACGCGAAGATGAGCGCGAGGATCAGGGGGATCGCGACGACCGACACCTGGCGCAGCACGTAGACGACGCCGATCGCGAGGATCACCAGGACGATGATCTGCACTGCGCGGATGGCCAGCCGCCCGAAGCCGTCGGCCCACAGGCCTGCGGGAGGTCGCTCGGCGTCGCGGTCGATGGCATCCGCCAGCACGATCTCGGGCCGCGGTCTCCGTCGGAACAGGCTCATGACGACGACGCTAGCGGACCGCGACGCCCCTGACGCGGGGTTGCGCTCGAGGCGCTCGCGGGGCAGGGCAGCGGCGGCGGCGGTCACGTCCGCGGCTCCTCCCGTTCACCGACCCGTCGCTCAGGTGTCGGCGGGTGGCCATCTGCGCCGACCACCGTTGAAGGGCCGCCCGCACGCGGCGGCTTTCGCACCTCCCCCCAGATACGAAAGAGGATCTCCATGCAACGGAGAGCGCACACGCGCGCCTGCACATTGACGGCGACGAGCATCGTCACCGGCATCGCCCTCGCGTCGGCACCCGCCATCGCCGCGGGCGCGACCGAGGCCGACCCGGCATCCCTTCCGAAGAACGTCATCCTGATGATCTCGGACGGCGCGGGCTACAACCAGTTCGACGCCGCGAGCCTCTACGAGCACGGAACGAGCGCGCACCAGGTCACCGTCCATCCCGCGACCGGCGCGATCGCGCACGAGGCGGCCACGCCCGGTCAGGCCTACGAGACCTGGCCCGTCCAGGTCGCCCAGTCGCACTACTCGGCCTCGGGTCGGGCGGAGTACGTCACCGAGAAGGCGTGGGGAGACTTCGACTGGGTCGCTTCGGGCGCCACCGACTCCGCGGCAGCGGGCACGGCGCTCGGAACCGGTGTGAAGACGAACAACGGGACCCTCGGCTTCGAGCCGGGCGGGGACCGCCTGCTCACCGTGGGCGAGCAGGCGCAGGAGGTCGGTAAGAAGGTCGGGCTCGTCACCTCCGTGCCCTTCAACCACGCCACCCCCGCGGGCTTCATCGCCCACAACGCCGACCGCAACGACTACCAGGGCCTGGCGGCGGAGATGATCGACAGCGGCGTGGACGTCCTCATGGGCGGCGGACACCCGATGTACACCGACGGACACCAGTCGCGTGCCGCCGACTGGACCTGGATCGCGCAGAACGACTACGAGCGGGTGTCGACGGGCGCCACGCCCTACAGCTTCATCGACGACACAGCCGACTTCGAGGCTCTCGCCGCAGGCACCGCCGTCCCCGAGAAAGTGTTCGGCCTCGCGCAGGTGGCCGAGACGCTGCAGTACAACCGTCCCGGTCTCGCCAACGATGCCGTGCTGCCGTACACCGATCCCGCGAACGACGTCCCCGACCTGGACACGCTCGCTCGCGGCGCGCTCAACGTGCTCGACACGGGCGACGAGGGCTTCTTCCTCATGGTCGAGGGCGGGGCGGTCGACTGGGCCGGCCACGCGAACCAGACCACGCGCCTGATCGAGGAGCAGATCGCCTTCAACGACGCCGTCGAGGCCGTCGAGGCGTGGGTCGAGGAGAACAGCAGCTGGGACGAGACGCTCGTCGTCGTCACCGCAGACCACGAGACCGGCTACCTCGCGGGTGCGGGCGCCGGTCCCGAGGCCGGATGGACGCCGATGACGGGAACGGCGGGTCAGCTGCCGGACCTCACCTGGCACTCGGGTGGACACACCAACGCGCTCGTTCCGCTCTTCGCCAAGGGCGCCGGGGCCGAGGTGCTCGAGGCGCGCGCCGATCAGTGGGACGTCGTCCGCGGCGCCTATCTCGACAACACCGCGATCGGCGAGACGATCTTCGACTTCCTCGGACACGGCGAGCGCAGCTCGGCGGATGCGGTGGCGCTCGAGGCCACGGTCGCGGGGCATCAGGCGGAGGGGGCCCTGAGCCTGAGCGTCGCCGGCCACGGCGAGCGGGTGTCGTTCAGCGGTTCGGGGGAGGGGCTCGACGCCACTCTGCCGCTCGTGACGGTCGCCGATACGCGCAATGAGGTCCGCGCTCAGGGACGCGGTTGGACGCTCGCGGGCTCCGCGACCGATTTCGTCGCGGGCAACCGCACGCTCGCGGCGGAGAACCTCGCCTGGACGCCGCGCGTGGTCCGGTCGGAGTCGGGCGCCGCCGCGGGCGGGCGCGCGACCCTCGAGGCTCCCGCGACTCTGGCGGCGGCGGACCGCACCTCGCGCCTGGGCGCGACGGTCGTGGGCGCTGATCTCGACCTGTCGATCCCGGCCGAGGCAGCGGGCGGTCGGTACGGCAGCGAGATCACGCTCACCCTGTTCGCGCAGGACTGAGCGTCCCGCGCAGCACACCCCCATCGGCGGGGGCGGGCTCCCGCCCGTCCCCGCCCACGCTCACCGGAGACACCATGCCCCGCATCCCTCTCGTCCGTGCCGTGCTGCTGGCGACCGGCGTGCTCGTCGCACTGACGGCGTCCGCTTCGCTCACCGTCGTCCCGGCATCGGCTGCCGCGCCGGAGTCCCCCGCGATCGAGTGGGGCGTCGTCCCCGCCGACGCTGCGGGACCCGACGGCCGGGTGTCGCTGCGGCACACCATCGACCCGGGCGCCGCGGTCACCGACGCCGTCGCGGTCACCAACCACTCCGCCGAACCCGCCGTCTTCGCCGTCACCGCCGGTGACGGGCTCGTCGGCACCGACGGCGCGTACGACGTCCGCACCGATGAGCCGGAGGCGGGCGGCGCGTGGATCGATGTCGGCGGGCTCGACGGCGGGTCGCTGGCCCTGGCGGCGGGCGAGACCCGGGTGCTGCCGGTGACGATCGCCGTTCCGGCGGACGCGACGCCGGGCGATCATCCCGCGGGGATCGTCGTCGGACTCAGCACCGACGAGACGGGTGTGACGGTGACGCACCGCGTCGGCGTGCGCGTGCACCTGCAGGTTGCCGGCGAGATCGCCCCCGCGCTGCGGATCGACGCCGCCACGGCGAGCTTCACGCCGTCGTGGATTCCGTTCGCGCCCGGGACCCTGACGGTCGAGTATCAGGTGACCAATACCGGCAACGTCCGGTTCGGGGCGAGCGCCGCCGCCGAGGCCGCGGGGCCGCTGGGGCTCATGCCGGGCGGGGGGGCCGGTGAAGCGCTCGAGGTGCTGCCCGGCGGATCGGCGACGCAGCGCATCGAGCTGCCGATTACGCCGCTGTTCTTCGCCGCCGGCGAGGTCGCGGTGACCCCGATCTCGCTCGGCGACGATCGCGTGCCGCTGCCCGAAGCGGCATCCTCGGGGTTCTCGACGCCGGCCGTGCCCTGGTCGTCGATCGCCGTCGTCGTGCTGGGCGCGGGGATCATCGCGCTCGTGGCGGTCATCGTGTTGCGCCGGCGCGCGCGCTGAGCCGCAGTTCGGAGGAGATCCGCACATCGGAGGGCCGCATCCGCCCCGGCATCCTCTGTTGTACGGATTCCCTCCGAAGCGCGGCCCCTCGGCGGATCAGGTGAACGCGCCGACGCCGGTGATGTCGCGGCCGAGCAACAGCGCTTGCACGCTCTCGGTCCCCTCGTAGGTGTGGATCGCCTCGATGTCGGCCATGTGCTGCATGACCCCGTTCTCGAGCAGGATGCCGTTGCCGCCGAGCAGGTCGCGCGCGACCTGGGCGATCCGCCGTGCGGCGCGGGTGTTGTGGTACTTCGCCAGGGAGGCCTGGGTCGGCCGCAGGCCGCCGGCGGTCTCGAGGTCGGCGAGGCGGCGGCAGTAGAGCTGCATCGCGGTGAGCTCGTCGAGCATCTGCGCGAGGCGCTCCTGCACCATCTGCGAGCGGGCGAGCGGCCGCCCGAACTGGATGCGCTCCCCGGCATAGGTGACCGCAGCCTCGTAGCAGGCGGTCGCGTGGCCGAGCGCCGACCACGCGACCCCCGAACGGGTGGCGTAGAGGACGGTCGAGGCATCCCGGAACGACCTCGTGCCCTCCAGCACCGCGTCGACCGGAACCCGCACGTCGCGCAGGGCCACGTGAGCCTGGTGGATGCCGCGCAGTGAAGCCTTGCCCGCTATGACGGTGCCGGTGTAGCCCGGGCGGTCCTGCTCGACCAGGAAGCAGCGCACCGAGCCGTGCAGATCGTCGCCCTCATCGTCGACGCGTGCCCACACGAACGTGATGCCGCCCGAGGCGCCGTTGCCGATCCACTTCTTGGCGCCGCGGAGCACCCACTCGTCGCCCTCGCGGCGGGCGACGGTCTCGAGCGAGACCGAGTCGGAGCCGTGGTCGGGCTCGGTGAGGGCGAAGCTGCCCAGCACCTCGCCTGTCGCGAGGGGGCGCAGCCAGCGTTCCTGCTGGGCGGGCGAGCCGAACAGCGCGAGGGTGCGCAGCGCGAGCCCGCCCTGCACCGCATGCGCCGTGCCGAGCGAGCCGTCGCCGCGCGAGATCTCCATCGTCACCAGGCCCGCCCCGAGCGGCGTGATGCGCGTCAGGTCCGCATGCTCGATGCCGTCGACGAAGAGGTCGAGCTCACCCATCCGCCGGACGAGGTCGATCGGGTAGATCGCGGAGTCCCAGGCCTGCTGCATCCGGTCGCCCACCTCGTCGACGAAGGCGCGGGCGCGGTTCCAGGCGGCCCGGTCCTCGTCGTCGACGTCGGCGAAGACGCCGTAGTAGTCGGTGTCGCGGCGTCCCGTCAGGACATACGAGGCGACGCGCTCGCCGGGGAGCGCGTCGAGATCACGGTCGGCTTCATCGCTCATGACATCCAGTATCGCCCCGAATGGCACTGAGTGTCACCGGTTGCACTCAGGAGAGATCGGCGCGGAGACGGCGGGTGACCTCGGCGAGCGGCATGCGGCGGGGGAAGACGGCCACCACGACGTCGTCGGCTGCGGGCGCCTGACCGTCGGGGTGCACGCCGAAGCGATGCAGCAGGTCGTCCAGCGCGGCTTCCACCGTGGCTCGCGTGACGGCGTCGTCGCCGCGCAGGAGGCGGCGCAGGACATGATTGTGCACCGCTGTCACGGCAGCGCTGAAGGCGACGGCCTCGGCGGCATCGAGGTCGGGCAGGCGTTCGCGCAGGTGGTCGCCGAAGAGCCGCTCGTAACGGAAGACCATGACGATCTCGCGCTCGCGCAGCGCCGGGACACCCCTCACCACGCGATACCGGCGTCGCGCCAGCTCGACATCGGCGGCGAAATGGTCGAAGGCCGCGAGGGCGGCGTCGCACACGGCCCGCCAGGGGCTCTCGTGCGGCGTCTCGAGCAGCTCGCGCAGCGTCGCGATCGCCACGTCGTGGTCGGCGAAGACCACATCGTCCTTGCCGCCGTACTGCCGGAAGAACGTCGACCGCGACAGACCCGCCGCCCGCGCGATGTCGTCGACCGAGGTGCGCTCGTACCCCTGCTCGTCGAACATCGCGACGGCCGCGGCCACCAGAGGGTCGCCGGGGGTGCGGGAGGCCTCGGTCATGGGCACCGAGCCTAGTGTCAAGTCGCTTGCCGCCGTCCGGCGCTCGGCGTTGACTGCGAAGATGACCGCGCTCTGGAAGTCCGACGTCACCGTGCCCGCCGGAACGCCGTTCGAACCCGGTCGACGGCACGACGTGATCATCGTGGGCGCGGGGCTGACCGGCCTCGCCACCGCCCTCGAGCTGGTCCGCAGCGGCATGGATGTCGCGATCGTCGAGCGCGGCGGCATCGGCGAGCTCGCCTCGGGCTCGAACACCGGCAAGATCTCGCTTCTGCAGGGCACGACGCTGTCGTCGCTCCGCCGGCACCACCCGGCATCCCTCGTCCGCGCCTACGTCGACGCGAACCGCGACGGCTTCGACTGGATCACCCGCGCCGCGGACGAGCTCGGGGTCTCGACCACGACCCGCACCGCGTACACGCATGCGCAGGGGGCCGAAGGCGTGGCGGCCGTGACCGAGGAGTACCGGGCGGCCCGCGAGGCGGGCCTCGACGTGCGGCTCGCGGGCGCCGACGAGCTCGCCGCCAGTCCCGTCCACATGGCCAGCGCCGTCGCTCTGGATGATCAGCGCGCGATCGACCCCATGAGCCTGTTGGCGGCACTGGCGACCGCGTTCGTCGCGGCCGGAGGTCGGCTCCACCTGGGCACGGCGGTGAGCCGGGTGCGGGTCGTGCCGAGGCCGCGGGTCGACACCGAGGCGGGCCCGCTGTTCGCCGGGAAGATCGTGCTCGCCACGGGTGCCCCCATCACCGATCGGGGGCTCTACTTCGCCAAGGTGAGCGGGATGCGGTCGGCGTGCGTGTCATTCGACCTCGAGGGCGAGGTGCCCTACGGCATGTACCTGTCGGCCGACAGCCCCACCCGGTCGGTGCGCACCGCGACGGCCGCCGACGGTGCCGGCCCGGAGCGGTCACCGCAGCTCATCGTCGGCGGCGCCGGACACCCGGTCGGCCGGACCGACAGCGAGCTCGCGAAACTCGACGAGCTCATCGCGTGGGCCCGGGACACGTTCCCGGTGGGCGCGGAGACCCACCGCTGGTCGGCGCAGGACTACACCTCGCACAACCTCGTGCCGTTCATCGGCTCGATGCCGCGCTCGCTCGGTCGCGTGCGCTTCGCGACCGGCTACGCCAAGTGGGGGCTCACGAACGCGCCGGCAGCGGCCCTGCGGATCGCCAGCGAACTTCGCGGCGAGAAGATGCGCGAGCGGCCGACCTGGATGACGGTCATCGGAACGCGATTGACGGTGCCCGCAGACCTGGCGCGCGGGGTCTCCGAGAACGCGAAGGTCGGAGCCGTCGCCGCGCAGGGCTGGACCGCGGCGCTGGCCCGGTCCACCCCGGTCGCGCAGCCTGCGGAAGGCGAAGGGACCGTCGCGCAGCACCACGCCCGGCCGGTGGGCGTCTCGACGGTCGACGGTCAGACGCGGGCGGTCAGCGCGATCTGCCCGCACATGGGCGGTGTGCTCGAGTGGAACGACCTCGAGTGCACGTGGGACTGCCCGCTGCACGCGTCGCGCTTCACCCCCGACGGCGAGCGCATCGAGGGTCCCGCTTCGACGGGCCTGCGACGTCTGCGCTGACCCGAGAGGTCAGTCCCGCGCGAGCAGCTGTTCGCGCACCTGACGTCGCAGCACCTTGCCGATGAGCGACCGGGGCAGGTCGTCGACCGCGACGATGCGGCGCGGGACCTTGTACGCGGCCAGACGCGTCCGGCAGAAGTCGCGCAGCCCCTCGACGTCGAGCTCGGCCCCGTCGCGCAGCACCACGGCGGCGACGACTTCCTCTCCGCCCGAGGAACGGGGAGCGGCGACGACGGCCGCGGCCTCCACGTCGGGGTGCGCGTGCAGGGTGTCTTCGACCTCGCTGGGCGAGACGTTGAACCCGCCGGTGATGATCAGCTCCTTGAGCCGGTCGACGATCGTGACGAAACCGTCGGGCGAGACGACGGCGATGTCTCCGGTGCGCAGCCAGCCGCCGGGCAGCAGCGCGTCGGCGGTCTCGGCGGGGCGGCGCCAGTAGCCCGAGAACACCTGGGGACCGCGCAGGAGCAGCTCGCCCTCCTCGCCCGGTTCGCGGTCGACCGACGGGTCGTCGGGGTCGACGATGCGGATGTCCGTGCTCGGGAACGGCACCCCCACCGTGCCGGGGCGGCGCGAGGGACCCATGGGATTGCCGAGCGCGACGGGGGAGGACTCGGTCATGCCGTAGCCCTCGACGAGGAGCCCGCCCGTGGTGTCCTCCCAGCGGCGGACGATGGCGACCGGCAGGCTCATCGCTCCCGAGATCGCGAACCGCACGCGCGAGAGGTCGATGGTGCCGCGGGATGCTCCGCGGGCGAGCTGGTCGTAGATCGGCGGCACGGCGGGGAGGAACGTCGGCGGGCTCTTCTTCGCGGCATCCGCCATGAGGCCGACGTCGAACTTCGGAAAGAGCACGAGCTTCGCCCCGATGCTCATCGCGAAGGTCAGGCAGAGCGTCATGCCGTAGGCGTGGAAGAGCGGCAGGACGCCGTAGAACGTCTCCTCGCCCTCGACGAGCCCGGGAACCCACGCGCGCCCCTGCATCGCGTTGGCCCGCAGGTTGCGGTGGCTCAGGACGGCGCCCTTGGGGATGCCGGTCGTACCGCTGGTGTACTGCAGCAACGCCGTGTCGTCGAGGGTCGGTCCCGCCGCACGACGCGACAGGGGGCGGTGGTCGACGAGCTTCGACCAGGGCAGTGCATCCTTGGTCCGCGGCTTCGCGGTCAGCTGGGCGCGCGACTCCCGCGCTTTCGCGATCGGCAGCCGGAGCAGCATCCGCTTGCCGCGGGGGAGCGCCTCGGTGACGTCGACGCTGATGATGCGCTCGACGCGCAGATCGGTCGGGAAGTCAGCGATGGTGTCGACGGTCTTGTCCCACACGATGGCGAAGCGCGCGCCGTGGTCCTCGAACTGGTGGCGCAGCTCGCGGGCCGTGTAGAGCGGGTTGTGCTCGACGACGATCGCGCCGAGGCGCAGCGCCGCGTAGAACGCGACGACGTGCTGCGGGCAGTTGGGCAGCACGATCGCCACCCGGTCGCCCGCGGTCACCCCGAGCCGGCGCAGCCCCTCGGCGGCCCGGTCGACGTTCGCGCCGAGCTCTCGGTACGTCATGGTGGCGCCGAAGAATTCCAGAGCGGTCCGGTTGCCGTGCCGTTCGACGGTCGCGGCGAGCATCTCCGGCAGGGTCTGCGTCACCTCGTCGATCTCGGCGGGGACGCCGTCGGCGTAGGCCGACAGCCACGGGCGGGACTCGAGGGCGGTCATGTCCCCATCCTGCATTCCGCGGCATGCCCGCCGCTGAATACGGCCTGGGGGTTGCGTGCGCGTCAGGTGGCGACGTAGAGCACTCCGGTGATGAACAGCGTGATGATCGTCGTCCACATCGCGATCGCCGCACCCTGCCAGAGCAGGACGGTGCGCGGGGGCACTCCGGTGGCGGTCAGGGCGGCGGCGGTGAACTGCGTGGGCAGCAGAAGGGGACCGAGCAGGCTCACGCCCGGGGTGCCGTAGCGGTGGTACGCCTTCTGGAACTTCTCGCTTCGGGCCGACTTCGGCTTCTCGGGTGCCCCGCCGCGCGTCGTCACGGCCGTGCGGACACGAGCGGCCACGAGCACGACGACCGCGACGCAGACGAAGTTGCCGATGGCGCCGGCCAGCGCGGCGACGACGGGGTGGATGCCGCCGATGATGCCGATGCCCGCGGCGCCTTCGCCCTCGATGAAGGGCACAGCGCCCGCGAGGGCGACGATGACGGGCTGGAGGATGTCGGGCATCCGGGCCACGAGGTCCTGGAAGCCGAGGATGAGGTCTGCGAAGGGGTTGGTCATGGATCCATCCCAGCGGCGGCCCGACGCTCACGGGAGTGCCGGGGCGTCACCGGAGTCCGGGAGGTTCCGCGACCCGGACCGTGACAAACGTCATGGCCGTACTGTGGGCCTCGTGAACGACCGCGACCCTCGCCCGGCAGCCGCGCCGCGCAGCACGACGCTCGCCCGCGAGGTCGTGGCCACCTCGTGGTACATCGCCGTGTCCATCGTCTTCTTCATGATCTCGGCGCTCGGCATCTGGAGCCTCTGGGCGCTGCCGGTCCGCACCCGCTTGGAGGATCCGGCGGTCATCGTCGGGTACGCGGTCGGATCGATCGCCGTCCTGGTCTCGACGGTCGTGCTGCTCGTTCGATACCGCACCGACGGCGATGTGGGGGAGGCCGATCGCCCGCCTCGCCTGCGCCGCTTCCTGTCGTGGCCGGTTCTGCTGGGTGTGGGCGGATCGGTGCTGCTCGGCGCGGCGACCGTGTCGGTGCTGTTCGGCGCCTCGGTCCTGGCGACGATCCTGTGCCTGGTGCGATGGGGGCCCGGCATCCGGTGGCGCGGCGTGATCCTGGTGGAGGCCGCCCTCGTCGCGCTCTGGTTCGCGGAGCGGGCGCGCATCGAAGGGGCCCTCGCGGGTGTGGGCTCGCTGACGTTCGCGCTGCTCGTCTTCGCCGTCGCGCTTCCGGCATCCATCGCCCTGTCGCTGTGGTCCTGGGACGTGGTGCTCGAGCTCGATCGCGCGCGTGCGACCGAGTCGCGCCTCGCCGCGACGCAGGAGCGGCTGCGCCTGGCGGGCGAGCTGCACGACCTGCAGGGGCACCACCTGCAGGTGATCGCGCTGCAGCTGGAGCTCGCCGAGCGGATGCTCGCCCGGGATCCGGATGCCGCGGGGGAACAGATCCGTCTGGCCCGAGCCTCCGTCGACGCGGCGCGCACGGGCACCCGGGAGCTCGCCGGACGCTTCCGCGGCGTGCCCCTGCCCGACGAGCTGGCCAACGCCGCCGACCTGCTGCGCGCGGCCGGACTCGCGGTGCGGTCGGACGTGGCCGCCGACACCGTCCTCGCCCCCGCAGACCTGCTGGGGCCGGTGATCCGGGAGTGCACGACGAACGTCCTCAAGCACGGCGGTGGCCGATGGGCGCAGGTGCGGCTCGATCGCGACGGCGGATTCTGGCGTGTCATCTTCGCCAACGACCCGGGTCCGGCGTCGTCGCTCGGCGCTGGCTCGGGCCTCGCGGGCATCTCGCACCGGGTCGGGGTGGCCGGCGGTGATCTGCGGACCCGCCGCGAGCACGACCGGTTCGAGGTCGTCGTCTCGGTGCCGGCGGAAGCGCCCGCGGCCGCCGCGGGGCGGGAGCAAGCGGGCGAGGGGATGCCGCGGTGATCCGGGTGCTCATCGCCGACGACGAGGACATGATCCGTTCGGCCCTCGCCGCGCTGCTCCGGCTCGAGGACGACCTCGAGGTGATCGCCGAATGCCGCGACGGCGAGAGCGCGGTCGAGCGGGCGCTCGAGCTGCGTCCCGACGTCTGCCTGCTCGACCTCGAGATGCCCGGCATCGACGGGGTCGAGGCGGCGGCCCGCATCCGGCAGCGGGTTCCGGCGCGCTGCGTCGTCGTCACACGGCACGCGCGGCCGGGCGTGCTGCGACGCGCGCTGAGCGCCGGCGTCGACGGCTTCGTGCCGAAATCCCGCCGCGCCGACGACGTCGCCGCCGTCATCCGCGAGGTCGCCGCGGGGCGACGCTACGTCGACCCCGAGATCGCCGCCGATGCCCTCAGCGACGAGCGGAGCCCCCTCACCGATCGGGAGCTCGACGTGCTGCGGGCAGGTGCCCGAGGCGAGACGATCGCCGAGATCGCGGCGACGCTGCATCTGTCGGCGGGCACGGTCCGCAACCACGTCTCGTCGGTGCTGGGCAAGCTTCATCTCGCCACCCGGCAGCAGGCGGCGATCATGGCGCGCGAGCGCGGCTGGATCTGACACCGCCCCCTCCGTTCGGCGGGGCGCGGGCACGGGGCCGTCAGGCGCGGGTAGTAGGCTTTCCGATCGGGCGATCTCTCGACATCGAGATTCTTCACGCCCATCACCCACCGTCGCCCAGCGAAGGATTGCAGTGGACCTTTACGAGTACCAGGCCCGAGACCTGTTCGAGAAGTACGAGGTGCCGGTGCTCGCCGGCATCATCGCCGACACCCCTGAGGAGGCGAAGGCGGCGGCCGAGAAGATCGGCGGTGTCGTCGTCGTGAAGGCTCAGGTCAAGACCGGAGGTCGCGGCAAGGCCGGCGGCGTCAAGGTCGCCAAGACCCCCGACGAGGCATACGCCGCAGCCGAGGCCATCCTGGGCCTCGACATCAAGGGCCACGTGGTCCAGCGCGTCATGGTCGCACAGGGCGCCGACATCGCCGAGGAGTTCTACTTCTCCGTGCTGCTCGACCGCGCCAACCGCTCGTACCTGAGCCTGTGCTCGGTCGAGGGCGGTATGGAGATCGAGGAGCTCGCCGTCGAGCGTCCCGAGGCGCTCGCGCGCATCGAGGTCGACCCGCTGCAGGGCATCGACAAGGCCAAGGCCGTCGAGATCGCCCGCGCCGCGAACTTCCCCGACGACCTCGTCGAGAAGGTCTCGGACGTGTTCGTCAAGCTCTACGACGTCTACAAGGGCGAGGGCGCGACCCTCGTCGAGGTGAACCCGCTCGTCCGCACGGGCGCCGGTGACATCGTCGCTCTCGACGGCAAGGTCTCGCTCGATGAGAACGCCAGCGAAGTGCGCCACCCCGAGCACGAGGAGCTCGAGGACAAGGGCGCCGCAGACCCGCTCGAGGCCAAGGCCAAGGAGTCGGGCCTGAACTACGTCAAGCTCGACGGTCAGGTCGGGGTCATCGGCAACGGTGCGGGTCTGGTCATGTCGACCCTCGACGTCGTCGCCTACGCCGGTGAGAAGCACGGCGGCGTCAAGCCCGCCAACTTCCTCGACATCGGCGGCGGCGCGAACGCCCAGGTCATGGCCTCGGGTCTCGACGTCATCCTCGGCGACGAGCAGGTCAAGAGCGTCTTCGTCAACGTCTTCGGCGGCATCACGTCGTGCGTCGCCGTCGCGGAGGGCATCGTCAAGGCCCTCGAGATCCTGGGCGACTCGGCGACCAAGCCGCTCGTCGTGCGTCTCGACGGCAACCAGGTCGACGAGGGCCGCGCGATCCTCGCCGACGCGAACCACCCGCTCGTGACCCTCGCCGCCGGTATGGACGAGGGCGCCGACAAGGCCGCCGAGCTGGCGAACGCCTGAGCTCCGGACGCGAAAAGGACCAACGACATGTCTATCTACCTCAACAAGGACTCCAAGGTCATCGTCCAGGGCATCACGGGCGGTGAGGGCACCAAGCACACCGCGCTGATGCTCAAGGCGGGCACCAACATCGTCGGCGGCGTCAACGCCCGCAAGGCCGGCACCACGGTCTCGCACACCGACGCCGACGGCAACGCCGTCGAGCTGCCCGTGTTCGGCTCGGTCGCCGAGGCGATCGAGAAGACCGGGGCCGACGTCTCGGTCGCGTTCGTGCCGCCCGCGTTCACGAAGGACGCCATGGTCGAGGCCATCGACGCCGAGATCCCCCTGCTCGTCGTCATCACCGAGGGCGTGCCCGTCGGCGAGTCGGCCGAGGCCTGGGCCTACGCGAAGTCGAAGGGCAACAAGACCCGCATCATCGGGCCGAACTGCCCCGGTATCATCACGCCCGGCGAGGCTCTCGCGGGCATCACGCCCGCGAACATCACGGGCAAGGGCCCGATCGGTCTCGTGTCGAAGTCGGGCACCCTGACCTACCAGATGATGTTCGAGCTGCGCGACCTCGGCTTCTCGACCGCCATCGGCATCGGCGGCGACCCGATCATCGGCACCACGCACATCGACGCCCTCGCGGCGTTCGAGGCCGACCCCGAGACGAAGGCCATCGTCATGATCGGCGAGATCGGCGGCGACGCCGAGGAGCGTGCGGCCGAGTACATCAAGGCGCACGTCTCCAAGCCGGTCGTCGGCTATGTCGCGGGCTTCACCGCCCCCGAGGGCAAGACCATGGGCCACGCCGGCGCCATCGTCTCCGGCTCCGCGGGCACGGCGCAGGCGAAGAAGGAGGCCCTCGAGGCCGCCGGAGTCAAGGTCGGCAAGACGCCTTCCGAGACCGCCGCGCTCATGCGGGAGATCATCGAGAAGCTCTGACGCTTCGGGATACGACGAAGGGGCGGATGCTGCGGCATCCGCCCCTTCGCTGTTCTCCGGCGCTGTCCCCGGCGGCGGCGCGCCGTGGCCGGGTCAGACCCCGAGGAGCGCCTCGAGGGGCCCGCGGGCGAAGAAGATCACGAATCCGCCGGCGACGACCCACAGCAGCGGGCTGATCTGCTTGACGCGGCCCGAGAGAGCGTTGACGAGCACCCACGAGATGAAGCCCGCACCGATGCCGTTGGCGATCGAGTAGGTGAGCGGCATGACGGTCGCCGTGAGGAACACCGGCAGCAGGACGCGGAAGTCGGTCAGGTCGATGTGCGCGATCTGCGACAGCATCATCGCCCCGACGATGACCAGTGCCGCCGCGGCGACCTCGGTGGGCACGATCGAGGTCAGCGGCGTGAAGAACATCGCCAGCAGGAAGACGAGGCCCGTCACGACGTTGGCGAGGCCCGTGCGCGCGCCCTCGCCGATGCCCGAGCCGGACTCGACGAAGACCGTGGCCGACGACGAGCTCGTCGCGCCACCCGCGATCGCACCGACGCCCTCGACGATCAGCGCCGACTTGATGCGCGGGAAGTCGCCCTTCGCGTCGGCGAGGTTCGCCTCCTTCGCGAGTCCGGTCATGGTGCCCATCGCGTCGAAGAAGTTGGAGAAGACGAGGGTGAAGACGAGCATGACGAGGGTCACGATGCTCACCTTGCCCAGGTCGAACCCGAAGTCGACTGCGCCGATGAGGCTCAGGTCGGGGACGCTGACGGGCGAGCCGGAGAGGGCCGGGACGGTCAGTCCCCACCCGCCGGGGTTCTCGGTGGCCGCGCCGAGGTGCCAGATCGCCTCGACGACGATCGACAGGACCGTGCCCGTGACGATGCCGATGAGCATGCCGCCCTTGACCTTGCGAGCGACGAGGATGCCGGTCAGCAGGAGGGTGATGACGAACATCAGGGTCGGCACCGACGCGACGGACCCGCCGACGCCGAGACCGACCGGGGGAGAGGCCTGCCCGGTCGAGGTCACGAAACCGGAGTTGACGAAGCCGATGAAGGCGATGAACAGGCCGATGGCCACCGTGATCGCGAGCTTCAGCTGCACGGGCACCGCGTCGAAGATGAGCTTGCGCAGGCCGGTGGCGGCCAGCAGCACGATGATGACGCCGTTGATCATGACGAGCGCCATCGCCTCTGCCCACGTGACCTCGCCGACGACCCCGAACGCGACGAAGGCGTTGATGCCCAGGCCGGCGGCGAAGGCGAAGGGCAGACGCGTGATGAGCCCGAACAGGATGGTCATGACACCCGCCGTCAGAGCGGTCGCGGCACTGACGGACGCGAAGTCGAGGGTGGTCCCCGCGACATCCGGCTTGCCCGACAGGATGATCGGGTTCAGGATCACGATGTAGGCCATCGTGACGAAGGTCACGAGGCCGCCGCGGACCTCCGTGCCGATCGTCGAGCCGCGTCGGCTGATATCGAAGAAGCGGTCGATGGCACCCTGGGGCGCGCGCGATTGCGTAGTGTTCACAAAATCCTCCGAGAAGACGGTAGCGCCCCGCGCGCGTCCGCCCGACACGCACAGGCTCGCTGGGTAGGGTCGATCAGGCATGAATCGCCTGCTCGTCGCCCTCCTCTCCGCCTTCGACGCCCTCGTCGCGGTGGCCGTCGGCGTTGCCGCGGCCCTGGCGCCGCTGACCGTCCTCTGGGCCGTCGCCTTCGGTGGTGGAGCCGACTGGTCGTCGCTCTGGCCCGCGTCGGTGCGCCTCTGGCAGTTCGGGAACCTGGTGCCGCTGCAGGTGACGCTGCCGCAGGAGTACACGGTGGGAACCGGCATCGGCGCCGACGCGATGTCGTTCTCGCTCTCGCTCTCGCCCCTCGCCGTGGCGCTGCTCATCGCGCTCTTCGCCGCGCGGTCGGGATCGCGCGCTGCCGGCGCGGGAGCCGGGTTCACGGGCGTGCTCGCGGGGGCATCGACCGTCGCCGTCGTTTCGGCCATCCTCGCCGCGACAGCCTCGACTCCGTACGCCGTCGTCGAGACCTGGCAGGCCGTCCTGCTGCCCACCGCCGTCTTCGCGGTGCCGGCCCTGGTCGGCTCCGTGACCCGCGCGTGGCGCGACGGCGACGACGGGCCCGTCGATTCGCTCTTCGTGCGGCTCGACCGCAGCGGTCATGCCGCCGCGGTGTCGGCGGGGGCTCGCGGCCTCGCGATCGCCGTTCTCGGCTTCGTCGCGGTCGGTGCCCTCCTCGTCGGCATCGCCATGCTCGTCCGCGGCGGCGACATCGTGGCGCTCTTCCAGGCGGCCAACGTCGACGCGATCGGCGCGACGGTCATCACCATCGGCCAGGCGGCGTACCTGCCGACCTTATTCGTCTGGGGCGGCGCGTTCGCGGCCGGCCCCGGGTTCTCGCTCGGCGCCGGCTCGACGGTCGCCGCCTCCGGCACGCAGCTGGGTGTGATCCCCGGTATCCCCGTGCTGGGAGCCGTCCCGCCGGCGACGCCGCCGATGCTGCTGCTCGCGGCGCTGCTGTTCGTCGCGGTGGGATTCGTCGCCGGGGCGGCGGCACGGCGCAGGCTTCCGGCGCCGGCATCCGCTCTCGCCGCCGAGCCCGTCGCGCCCCGGCTCATCGCCGCCGCGATTCTGGCGGTCGGAGGCGGTCTCGCCGTCGCGGTGCTGTCGATGTCGGCATCCGGCGCGTTCGGTCCTGACCGGCTCGACCAGATCGGCCCGTCCGCGGGCGCCGTCGGCCTCGCCTTCGCGGTCGAGGTCGGCATCGGTGCCGCGATCGCCCTCCTCGGCCCGCGGTCGTCGCATCGCGAACCCGGGCGCGACGCCCCCTCGGCAGCCGATGCCGAACACCCGGCTCAGACCGCCGGAAAGGCGTGGGTAGAGTAGGACGGTGCTGACGGTCGCGGTCCTCATCTCCGGTGGCGGGTCGAACCTGCGGGCCCTCCTGGACGCCGCGGCCGAGCCCGACTTCCCCGCCCGCGTGGTGGTCGTCGGAGCCGACCGGCCAGCCGACGGTCTCGCCCATGCCGACGCGTACAACATCCCGACCTTCGCGGTCCCGTTCCGCGAGTACGCGACGCGTGAGGAGTGGGGTGACGAGCTCGCTCGCCAGCTGGCGGCCTGGGCCCCCGACCTCATCGTGCTCAGCGGGCTGATGCGGCTGCTGCCCGCCGCGGTCGTCGACGCGTGGTCGCCCCGCATCATCAACACCCACCCGGCGTATCTGCCCGAGTTCCCGGGCGCTCACGGCGTGCGCGATGCGCTCGCGGCCCGTGCCGAGCTGACGGGGGCAAGCGTCATCGTCGTCGATGCGGGCGTCGACACCGGGCCGATCCTGGCCCAGGAGCGCGTGCCCGTGCTTCCCTCCGACGACGAGGCGTCGCTGCACGAGCGCATCAAGCCCGTCGAACGCCGACTGCTCATCGACGTCGTGCGGCGCATCGCCACCGGCGAGATCGACCTCGCCGCGCCCGCATCCCCGAACCCGACCGCTCCGACCGCCTGACGCACCGCAGGCCCCACACCGCACCCGAGGAGAACCGCCATGGCCGGACCGAGCCACGACCCCGCCCTCTACCGCGCGCGCGACCTCGTCGCCGTCCGCCGAGCGCTCATCTCGGTGAGCGACAAGACCGATCTTCTGCCGCTCGCACAGGCTCTCGCCGATGCCGGTGTCGAGATCGTCTCGACCGGTGGATCGGCCGCGCTGCTCCGCGATGCGGGCCTGACCGTGACCGATGTCGCCGAGGTCACTGGGTTCCCGGAGTCGCTCGACGGGCGAGTGAAGACGCTGCACCCGGGCGTCCACGCCGGTCTTCTCGCCGACCTGCGACTCGAGAGCCACGAGGCCCAGCTCGGAGAGCTCGGCATCTCGGCGTTCGACCTCGTCGTCGTGAACCTGTACCCCTTCGTCGAGACCGTGGCCTCGGGCGCTGCGCCCGACGACGTCGTCGAGCAGATCGACATCGGCGGGCCCGCGATGGTGCGCGCGTCGGCGAAGAACTTCGCCAACGTCGCGATCGTCGTCTCGCCCTCGTCGTACCCGGCCATCATCGAGTCGGTCTCCGCCGGCGGCACGAGCCTCGCGCAGCGCCGCGACCTGGCTGCCCGCGCTTTCGCGCACACGGCGGAGTACGACCGGGCCGTCGCGACGTGGTTCGCCGAGTCGACCCTCGAGGGCGACGAGCTGCCGCAGCACCTCACGATCCGCGCCGAGCGTCTGGCGACGTTGCGCTACGGCGAGAACTCGCATCAGCGCGCCGCGATCTACACGCGCGCGGGCGGCCACGGCATCGCTCAGGCCGAGCAGCTGCAGGGCAAGGAGATGTCGTACAACAACTACGTCGACGCGGATGCCGCACTGCGCGCCGCGTTCGACATGGTCAAGCCCGCCGTCGCGATCATCAAGCACGCGAACCCGTGCGGCATCGCCGTCACCGCACCGCAGGCGCTCGACCCCATCGCATCCGCGCACCTGCGCGCGCACGAGTGCGACCCCGTGTCCGCATTCGGCGGGGTGATCGCCGCCAACCGGACCGTCACGCTCAAGATGGCCGAGAACCTGCGCGACATCTTCACCGAGGTGATCGTCGCTCCCGACTTCGAGCCCGCCGCGCTCGAGGTGTTCAAGCTGAAGAAGAATCTCCGCGTGCTGCGGCTCCCCGCCGACTGGCGTCAGGAGCGCATGGACGTCCGGCTCGTCTCGGGCGGGCTCCTGCTGCAGGACGCCGACCGCTTCCCCGATGACATCGAGTCGGTCGCCACGGACTGGCAGCTGGTGTCGGGGGAGCGTCCCGACCCCTCCGAGCTCGAGGGGATGATCTTCGCGTGGAAGGCGTGCCGCGCCGTCAAGTCGAACGCCATCGTGCTCGCTCAGGGATCGGCGACGGTCGGCATCGGCATGGGACAGGTCAACCGCGTGGACTCGTGCCGCCTCGCCGTCGAGCGCGCCGGAGAGCGGGCGGCCGGCTCGGTCGCGGCATCCGATGCCTTCTTCCCCTTCGCCGACGGCCCGCAGGTCCTCATCGACGCGGGGATCAAGACGATCATCCAGCCCGGCGGTTCGGTGCGCGACCAGGAGGTCATCGATGCGGCCCAGGCCGCGGGCGTGACGATGTTCTTCACAGGCGAGCGCCACTTCTTCCACTGACGCCGAGCGGGGTCGGCCGAGTCAAGAGGTGATCGGCGGGCCCGGAACGGGCGATAGGGTCGCTTCGGGTGTGGATCGTTTCGGGGAGGAACGAGTGATCTGGGAGATCGATGAGCGCGCTCGGACGATCGAGGGGCTCGATGCGGACGGCCGACCGAGGGCGGAGTACGCCGCGTCTCTCGGACTGCGCCGAGCACCGTTCGGCCGGCGCGTGCTGGCCACGGCCATTGAAGCGCTGGTTCTGCTCCTGATCCAGTCGCCGCTGCTCGTCTTCGTGGTTCCGGCGCTGAGCGGCATCACTCTGGCGGCCGAGCCGGTCGAGGCGCTCGCCGCCCGTGACGATCTGCTGCTGCTGATCATCCTCGCGGCCGTGAGCTCGGGTCTGTCGACGGCCTTCGTCCTCACCCAGCTCATCCTGCTCGGCCGCCGCGGAGTCACTCTGGGCAAGGCGCTGACGGGCCTGCGCGCCGTGAACGTCCGCACGCTCGAGCGTCCCGGCTTCTGGCGAGGCGCTGTCGTGCGCTACCTCGTCCTCTGCGCGAGCATGATCGTCCCGATTCTCGGCCCCCTGCTCGTCATCGCGCTCTCGCCCTTTTTCGACCCCAACCGGCGAGGCCGCAGCTGGCCCGATCTCGCGGCCGCCGTCTGGCTCGTCGACATCAAGCGCGGGCTCAACCCGTACGACGACAAGCGCATGCGCATCGCGAGGAAGACGGTCGCGACGGACCTGCTCGATGTGAAGACGGAGCTGCCGTCGCTCGCGACACCCGTCGCCTCGGCGGGCACCGGGTCGTACGTTCCGCTCGCGCGAAACAAGGGCGGTGTGCTCGGAGCCGTTCGCTCCGCACCCGGCAGCGGAATCATCGGCGAGACGGATGCCGTCGAGGAGGAGGAACGCCCGGGCATCCCCACCACGGTCGCGCCGGCGCCGTTCGTTGCACCCGCACCGGGCATGCCCGCGGCGTCGCCGCCACCCGCAGCGCCGGGAGTGCCTGCAGGCGCACCCACGCCCGGTGCTATTGCTCCGGGGGCGATCGTCGCTCCCGCCGCCGGTGCAGCGCCGTGGACGCCGCCGTCGCTGCTCGAAGAGCCCGTTGCGCCGCCTGCCCCGGCTGCGCCTGCCCCGGCTGCCCCCGCCCCGGCTGCGCCTGCCCCGGCTGCGCCTGCCCCGGCTGCGCCCGCTGTGTCGGCCCCGGCACCCGTTCCCGCCGCCGAGCGGGTGGCCGCGCCGTCCGCGGTCGTCGAGCTGACGCTCGACTCGGGCGACACGATCGCGGTGCCGGGCGGGGGCGTCGTTCTGGGCCGGGCCCCGGCAACCGGTCCCGACGATGTGGACGTCTCACCCGTTCCGGTCGTGGACCACACGCGATCGATCTCGAAGACCCATTGGGCGCTCCTTCGCTCCGGTGGCCGAGTCGTGGCCGTCGAGCGCGGCTCGACCAACGGAAGCGTCCTCGTGCGCGGCGCCCGAGAGCAGGTCCTCGTCCCCGGCCAGCCCGTCGAGCTGCGCGACGGCGACACCATCCGCTTCGGCGACCGCTCCGCGGTCGTCGCGATCCGCTGACTCCCCGCCGACCGACGTCGCACGGCTGACAGGAAACCTCGATGAGACTCAAGCTGACTCTGCAGCGCCGCGATCACACCGGGACGGACATCGTCGTCACGTCCGACTCGACCGCCACCGTGCACGACGTCGCGCGTCGGATCGTCGACAGCGACCCGCGACGTGAAGTCGCCGCGGGCGACTCGGATGTCCTGACGTTGACGGTGGCGCCGCCGACGTCGCCCGATTTCGTCATGCTCGACCCGAACATGCTCGTCAGCGATGCTCCGATCGGCTCGGGGTTCGTCGCCACCGTGACGAACCTCGGAGCGGACTACGTCGCCACCCGCGGTGCCGGCGGCCCCGTCGCCGCGATCCTCCACGTGGTCGGCGGGCCGCTTGCGGGACGCGAGTTCTCGCTCCCGCAGGGCCACTTCACGATCGGCCGCTCGCAGGGCAACGACATCGTGCTCGATGACCGGCTGGTGTCCAAGCGTCACGCGCGCATCGAGATCGGGGCATCCGTCGAGCTCGTCGATCTGAACTCCGCCAATGGAATCGTCATCGACGGCGGTCTCGTGCAGCGCCTGCGCGTGATCCCCGGCCAGCGGTTCCAGCTCGGCGACACCGAGCTCGTCATCTCGATGGTCGAGAGCTTCGCCCCCGTCGAGCAGGATCCCGTGCTCGAGCGGGGCGGCAGCCTCCTGTTCAACCGCAGCCCGCGGGTCGAGGCGCGCTACGTCGGCGAAGAGCTCGAAGAGCCGCGGATGCCGAAAGATCCGGTGTCGCGCCTCTTCCCATGGCCGATGCTCATCGCGCCCCTCATCCTGGGCATCGCGATGTTCTCGATTACCAACCAGCCGCGCACGCTGCTCATCGTCTTCATGACGCCGATGATGCTGCTCGGAAACTTCATCTCGCAGCGGACGCAGCTGGGCCAGCGTCAGCGCAAAGAGGTCGAGATCTTCGAGCGCACCTTCGAGGAGCTCGAGGAGAAGCTGTACCGGCTGCGCCCGCGTGAGCGCGAGGTGCGCAACGCCGAGGTCCCGCCCGTCGCCGTGGTCTTCGAGCAGTCGATGCAGCTCGGCCCGATGCTGTGGACGCGGCGCCCCGAGCACTGGAACTTCCTCTCGGTGAGGATGGGCACCTCCGAGGCTCCTTCACGCACGAGCGTCAAGCGTGCTGAGAACCCCGATGCGCTGCAGGAGTACGTCGAGCGCGTCGACCGGCTGCGCGAGCGCTACCGGATGATCGACGGCGTCCCCGTCCTTGAGTCGCTGCAGAGCGTCGGCGTGCTCGGCGTCGCCGGCGGCGCACGCGAGGCCGCGGATGCCCTCCGCGGGCTGGCCGTGCAGCTGTTCGGGCTGCACTCCCCGAACGATCTCGCCGCCGTCGCGCTGACCGAGCCCGAGTGGGCGAAGGAGCTCGAGTGGCTCAAGTGGCTGCCGCACACCTCGAGCGAGCGCAGCCCGTTCCGCGACATGCCGCTGTCAGATTCCGCCTCCACCGGCGCCGCACTGCTGTCCGGGCTTGAGGAGCTCGTGATGCGGCGATCGAAGGCGGCAGCCGCGCCCCGTCTGCCGTTCGACGACGACTGGGACCCGATGCGTTACGGCACCGATGTCCGTCGCGCCGCCGAAGAGGCGACCTTCCCGGGGCAGACCGCGGTGCTCGTCATCGTCACCTCCGATGCACCGGTCGATCGTGCCCGCCTCACGCAGGTGCTCGAGCGCGGCGCCGACGTCGGCGTCTACGGCATCTTCGTCGCGCCCGTCGTCGACGCACTGCCCGCGGTGTGCCGCACGTTCGTCGACGTGTCGGCGGGACTCGGCGCGGCGCGTGTGGGAACCGTCCGCAGCGGCGTCGAGTACCCCGTCACAGAGGTCGAGGGCGTCTCGAACGAGCTCATGACGGTGCTCGCGAAGCGACTCGCTCCGGTGGCCGATGCCAGCACGATCATCGAGGACTCCTCCGACATCCCGAACTCGGTGATGTTCCTCTCGCTCGTCGGTTCCGAGCTCGCCTCCGACCCCACGTTCGCGGTCGAGCGCTGGCGCGAGAACAACACGATCCTCGACCGCAGCGGGGGAGCGCTGCCGCGTCTGAAGAAGGCCGGCAACCTGCGCGCCATCGTGGGCCAGGGGGCCACCGACGCCATGACGCTCGACCTGCGGACGCAGGGCCCGCACGCCCTCGTCGGCGGTACGACGGGCGCCGGCAAGTCGGAGTTCCTGCAGGCCTGGGTGCTCGGCATGGCCGCGGCCCACAGTCCCGACCGTGTCACCTTCCTCTTCGTCGACTACAAGGGCGGATCGGCCTTCGCCGACTGCGTCGAGCTCCCGCACACCGTCGGCCTCGTCACCGACCTGAGCCCGCACCTGGTCCGTCGCGCCCTGACGAGCCTCCGGGCCGAGCTGCACCACCGCGAGCACCTGTTCAACCGCAAGAAGGCGAAGGACCTGCTCGAGCTCGAGAAGCGTCGCGACCCCGAGACCCCGCCCGCACTCGTTCTCGTGATCGACGAGTTCGCCGCCCTCGCCGGCGAGGTGCCCGAGTTCGTCGATGGCGTCGTCGACATCGCCCAGCGCGGTCGCTCGCTCGGCATCCACCTCATCATGGCGACGCAGCGTCCCGCCGGCGTCATCAAAGACAACCTCCGCGCCAACACGAACCTCCGCGTCGCCCTGCGCATGGCCGACGAGTCGGATTCGAAGGACGTCGTGGACGACCCGGTGGCGGCTCGCTTCGACCCCAGCATCCCCGGCCGCGGTATCGCCAAGACCGGCCCCGGCCGTCTCGTTCCCTTCCAGTCGGCCTATGCCGGTGGCTGGAGCACCGATGAGGTCGTCGCCGCCGACGTCAGCGTCGCGGAGCTCCGCTTCGGTTCGGTGCAGCGCTGGGAGGTCGACGAGAAGCCCGAGGATCCGGCCGCGGAAGTCGATCCCGGTCCCAACGACCAGAAGCGCATCGTCGCCACCCTCGTCGCCGCCGCGAACCGAGCGGCGATCCCGGCACCCCGTCGGCCCTGGCTCGACGACCTCGAGACCACCGTCGACATCCGTTCGCTGCCCGCGGGTCGCGCCGGGTCGATCCTCATCGGCAAGAGCGACATCCCCGAACGCCAGCTGCAAGAGGCGGTGTACTTCGATCCCGACCGCGACGGCTCGATGCTCGTGTACGGCACGAGCGGCTCGGGCAAGTCGACGGTCCTCCGCACGATCGCCATCGCCGCCGCGACGACGGGCCGCCGCGCCGAGAACATCGAGGTCTACGGTCTCGACTTCGGTTCGGGATCGCTCAAGAGCCTCGAGATCCTGCCGCACGTCGGCTCGGTGATCCCCGGCGACGACGCCGAGCGCGTGCAGCGCATCATGCGTTCGCTCGGGAAGGTGCTTGATGACCGGGGCAAGCGCTTCAGCGCCGCCAACGCGTCGACGATCGCCGAATACCGCGATCTCACCGGCCGTGACGAGGCGCGCATCGTGCTGCTCCTCGACGGGCTGCCGCAGTTCCGGGCGGAGTGGGAGTCCACCACGGCGCGGATGCCGTTCTACCAGGCGTTCATGCGGATCCTCGGCGAGGGACGTCCGCTCGGCGTCCACGTCGTGGCCACCGCCGACCGTTCCGGCTCGGTGCCGACGGCGGTCAGCTCGAACATCTCGCGCCGCGTCGTGCTGCGCCTCTCGGACGAGAACGCCTACGCGCTGCTGAACGCGCCGAAGGACGTCCTCGACGAGCGCTCCGCGCCCGGGCGGGCGATCGTCGACGGGTTCGAGACGCAGATCGCCGTCCTCGGCGGCACGCCGAACGTCGCGGAGCAGACGAAGCTGCTCGGTCAGCTCGCCGACGAGCTGCGATCCCGCGGCGTGCGCGAGGTCGCCGAGATCGGTTCGCTGCCGACGCGTCTCGCGCCCGCGGACCTTCCCGACCGCATCGGCGAGTTCCCGGTGCTCGGCGTCGCGGAAGACACCCTGGCTGCGCGCGAATTCGACCCCGTGGGAACGTTCGTCGTGGCCGGCCCGCCGATGGCGGGCAAGACGACCGCGATGAAGGCCATCATCACGTCGATGACGCGCCTCGACCCCGAGGTGACGCTGTTCCACTTCGGCGGGCGCCGGTCGCAGCTGCGCGACTACGCGCCATGGGTGCGCAGTGCCACCACGCCCGACGATGCGAAGGAGCTCGCGACCGAGCTCGCCGAGCTCGTCGCCGACGAGACGCTGGGGCGCCGCATCCTCATCGTCGTCGAAGACGTGCCGCAGTTCGCCGACTCGCCGGCGGAGCGCCCGCTGAAGGCCCTGTTCCAGGCGGTCAACCGCAGCGACCACCTGCTCATCGGCGACGCCGACGTCACGCAGGTGACCAGCGGATTCGGCCTCGTCGGCGACTTCAAGGGCGGCCGCAAGGGCATCATCCTCAAACCGGATGCCTTCGACGGCGACGCCGTGTTCAAGGTGCCGTTCCCGAAGGTCAAGCGCAGCGACTTCCCCGAGGGCCGCGGCATCTTCGTGCAGGCCGGTCGTGCCGTCACGGTGCAGATGCCGCTCGTGGAGTCCGAGACCGTCGCGGCGCCCCGTCCTGTGGCGGCGGGCGCGGGGGAAACCGTGTCGACCGACACCGTCACCGAGACCATTCGCTGAGTCGGATGTCGTCGGGGCGGGTCCGCGCGTCGCCAGCCACTGCGGGCGGGCGGTGGTGGGCGTGGATCGCGGGCGCCGGGATGACGTCCGCGGTCGTCTCGGCTGCCGTGATGTATCCACCGCTCCGGCGTATCCGGCTCGACCCCGGCCTCGCCCTTCCGATCATGGTGACGGCATCCGTCGTCGCGGTTCTCGCTCTCGGCGCGGCGGCCGTCGTCCGGCCTGCGGCAAGGCGAACGGATGCCGCGATCATCGCCACGATCGTCGCGGTGGCAATGGTCGCGGCGATCGGATACCGCGCTGTGGTGGGAACGTCTGCGGGCACGTCGTTCTCGGAAGCGCAACTGCGGCTGTGGTTCGCACTCGCCGTGGCGCAGGTCGTGCTCCTCGTCATCATCGCGGTGCGATCGCCCCGCACCCGGCGCGCCGATGAGGTGCGGCAGTGAGCATGCGGAGAAGTCTGTTCGGTGCGACGGCGGCCGCGTTCGCGGTCACCGTTCTGACGGGATGTGGGGCGACGGTGGCAGAACCGACAGGTGAGGAACTGTTCGAGCGGGCGGAGAGCCTGTATCTGGATTTCCGGGAGACGACGAACGGAGTGCTTGCAGCGGTCCACGACGGGCCCTGGGAGGTGGGGACGTACGGGATGCTGCCGTCGGGAGTCGGGTGCGGCGACGGGTGGAAGTTCGATCTGACCCGGACGGTGAGCCTCGATCCGGCGGAGATCCCGGACAAACGGGAGGCGGTGTCTCAGCATCTGGTCGAGGCGGGTTTCGAGGTCGAGGGTATGGATCTCGCGTCCGGGACGGTGTCGTCGGGTGATGTGATCGTGCGCAAGCAGGGGGTGTACTCGCTGTTGACGGTGACGTTGATCGACAACGGCAACGTGGTGCTGACCGCGACCTCGCCCTGCCAGCCCGGCGACATCGAGGAATTGGACCGGATGATGTATGGCGACGATCCGATTCCGGATTGGCCGGTCCCAGAGCAGGAGGCGCCCTCCGACCCGATCTTCTTCGGCATCGCCGATGGTGAGCCGCGGCTGCCCTCTTCCCCGCCGCCCGCAGACTGAGCGGACCGCGGAGAGTTGACCGGGGTCGTGGATCGCACTCGCCCTGGGAGCGGCGGCATCGTTCTCCGGCACCACGATGCTCCTGCTCCCGCGTACGTGCTGCCGGCCGGCGATGCTGCCAGCCGCCTGGCGTACGGGACTGTACGGTGCGGTTATCGCGCCGCGACCTCGTCCGATGGCGTCGTCGTAGGCTGGCGCCGTGCTGCAGCCGACCGCCTCACCACGACGAGCGCACTCTGCGAGCCGAACGCTCTATGCGGTGATCACCGTCGTCTCACCGA
This sequence comes from Microbacterium sp. SMR1, assembly GCF_003289625.1. GTDB lineage: Bacteria > Actinomycetota > Actinomycetes > Actinomycetales > Microbacteriaceae > Microbacterium > Microbacterium plantarum. Next base: position 619,295 of record NZ_QMBN01000003.1, on the reverse strand, counting down.
TCGCACTCGTTCTCACCTCATCGGGTCGCTCATGCTGTCGGGTGACCAAGTGAGCCCACCGATGGACACGAAGCGGGACCCCGTCATCCCCTATCCGGTCTTCCTCATGCAGACGGCGATCCTGGTCGGCCTCGCTGCCGTCTCCGGGGTTCTCGCGCTGGTGGTCGCCCCTCGGTGCGCGAGCCGGCGACGAGTTGGGGCAGCGGGGTGTGCTGGGTCCCACGGCGGCGGCCATGGTCAGTGCTTTTGCTTTCTCCCTCCTCGTCCCCGACGGGGGCACCCGGTGGGGTGACACCCTCTTCGGTGAGCAATGGGTGGCAGCAGTCATCTCCGCGGCGCGTTCGTCGTGCTGCTCTTCGGCGTGGCTGCCTCGTCCGCAAAGAGTCGTCGTCGCCGAGGCGCAGACGCATAACCCCGTCCGCCGCGCACCTGGACGATGATCGCCCGCAGAGCGTGATCGTGGGATGACGTTCTTCCACGACAGTGCCACCGACTGGGCCGACGATCATTCCTTGAACGCGGATCTGCGATTCGGTCGCCTCGAAACGATCGCTTTCCAGCCGCATCCCGAGATCTTCCGTCCCCCGGGCGCTGCGCGTCGGAACGGCGGAGATGCGCGTCAGAACGGTGGCGGAGTGTCGGGTGGCGGCCCGGCCGCACCCGGTGGGTCTGGGATGGTGAAGGTGACCAGGGGTGGTGGTGCGTCTTCGCGGTAAACCCGCCCGGTGGGGGAGGTCCACACCAACGTTCCGCCCGCAAGTTGCACCACCCGCCATCGGGTGTGGTGTTTCACGTCGTGATGGCGTTTGCAGAGGTCGGCGAGGTTGCAGACGTGTGTCTTCCCGCCGTCGGATGCCGCGATCGTGTGGTCCAACTCGCATCGGATTGCCGGTTGCCGGCATCCGGGGAACCGGCAGTGCCGGTCCCGCGCCCGCAACAGCCGCACCATCGCCGCCGTGGGCCGGTACGCGTCGCATTCCAGGGCCGTTCGGGTGACCGGGTGGGTGAGGAGCCGATCCCACGAGGTCGTGTTCCCGGCGAGTTCTCGTGCGGTTGCGGCGTCGATGGGGGAGCGTCCCGCGAGGTCAGCCGGTTCTTCGTCGTTTCCCATGAGCGTGAGGGCGGAAACGGCGACCTGCACGTGTGCGCGGATCGCGCCGAGGGTGCCGTCGCCGTCACCCGTCGCGGTCGGGTCGAGGGCGGGGGTTCCGGCGAGGAGCAGGTCGCTGAACACGTCGGCGCGGACCTGGTCGATGCTGCGGCCATCGTCGATGAACGACGACGCGTCGGCCGACGGCGTCGCATCAGGTGAATCGAACAAGGCGCCGCCCGAGCCCGCCGGTAGTCCTTCCGTACCGGCGGCGAGCGTGTCCGAGCCCGCCGCGGCCGCGTCGCCATCCCCGGCACGGACACCTGGCCGCGCGTTGATGATCTCCCGTGCCTGCCGCGTCAACCGATCGACGATCCCGTCGGCGATCACGGTCGGCAGCGTGGCGATCAGGTCGGACATCCCGTCCGGCCCGGGCTTGACCGACACGCACCGGCCCGCGGCGGCCGCCTCATGCCGTTCCGTGAACGACCGCGGGTGCACCCGCTCAGCCACCATGCGGAGCGCATCGCGCACCCGGTTCGGCGCGTCGCGTTCGCACTTCTCGATCGCGAGACGCTCGAACTCCGCACGGTCACCCACAGGAATGGCGCATCCCTCATCCTGGATGACGCGCACATGGCCCCGCACGATCCGCCCGGCCTCCCACGCGGCCATCGTCAGCGGGTAGTTGTCGACGAGATCCCGGGCCTCGTCGATCCGACGCTGCAATGTCCTATCCGTTGCCGCGAACACCCCGGCGAGTTCGGCGGCGATCCCGCGCAGCGCCATCTCGCGCGCCTTCACTCGCTCCGACGCTCCCGCCGACTGCTGCTCCGCGAGCACCCCGGCCGCCGCGAGCACCCTCACCTCATGAATCTGCGCCGCCCGCACGGCATCCGCAGCCACCTCCGCATCCGCGACCAACGCCGCGAGCGCGGCGACGTCGGCGTCGCTGCCCATCCCACTGCCGGATCCGTGATTCGAAGGCATGTTCTAATCATGGCACCGACCTCCGACATCCATCCGAACTGTCCACAGGCTGCGGCATCCGCGCGATCGACCGTCGGAACATGCCGCAGCGCAGCCGTCCGAACCTGACGCGTCACGCCCGTTCGGACCGGTGGGGAGTTCCCCCGAGCGCCTGGGGTTCTCTCATCGTCATCCCCGCCGTCAACATCGTTCCCGCCGGGATCGTTCTAGCTGGCCTGGCCGCGTCCTCTCGGCATGAAGGGCGAGACTGCGCCCGGGCTGCCAGAGGAAAGCGATTGCCTAGCACATTCCCAGATGGGGAGTTCTCCCCATCGACCCGGGCCGATCGGTGCCGATAGGTTTTCTGTGTCGGCTCCGGAGGGGGGTCGGGACATCTACTTTCAGGAGGGCCGTCATGGCTGATTTCGGTGCATCTTATGGCGAGATGGAGCAGGTTGCGAGTTCGCTGGCGCAGGCTCGTGATGACATTCAGGGTCAGCTGGACACCCTGAAGTCGCAGGTCGACACGCTTCTGGGCGATGACTTCAAGACCCAGCACGCGTCGGGCAAGTTCGGTGAGGGCTACTCCGAGCTCACCACCGGTCTGAAGAACGCGGTCGATGGCATCAACGACATGTCCGAGTCGCTGCTGGGCATGATGCGCGCGATCCAGGACCTCGACCAGCAGCTCGCCGGCAGCTGATCTCGTCTTCTCGGAGCCGAGGCGTCCTGGGCGCCTCGGCTCCGCTCGATTCTCGGAGGTGACCATGGTCGACGTGCGGATCGACTACGGCGCGATGCGCGCCAGCCGCAACGCTTACGCGAACATGCGGGATGTTCTCGACGGGGCGACACGAGCGATGTCGAACGTGTCGGGCGCGGCCGTGCCCCAAGACGTGCTGCGGCGGCGTCTCGAGGATCTCCACGACTCGTGGGGTGGCGGCATCGACAAACTCGCCCGCTATGCGGAAGACGCGGGCACGGGACTCGAGGGCATTCTCGAGGCATTCCAGCAGCTCGACACCGAGCTCGGCAACAGCATGGTTCCGCAGGAAGGATCGGCGTCGTGACCGACTTCTCCGCTCTCGGCTTCGACCCCGCCCCGGGAGACGTTGCGACGCTCTCCGGATACGTGGATGCGCTCACCACCAGCTGTGACGGTGTCGATGACGCGCTCTCGATGATGGACGGCTCCGACGACGCCGCCTGGATCGGGAAGTCGGCGACGGCGTTCCGCGCCGCACTCAGCGAGGACTTCCGACCGCACCTCAGTGACACCGGAGAGGCGTTGCGCACATCGCGGACCGCCCTCGCGACCTGGACCGATCAGCTCACCAACTACCAGCGTCGTGCCGCAGCGCTCGCGGAAGAAGCCTCCGCGGCATCCGCGAGCGTGGCCTCATCGGAATCGGCGCATGCGCAAGCGCAGGCGAACAAAGACGCCGAGGACGCCGACCCGGATGCCGTGTCGAACGCGTCGACGGCGCTGGCGAACGCGCAGGGCGAGCTGGAGTCGATCCGCGCGCGCGCTCGTCAGCTCAAGGACGAGGTCGATGCCGACGCCGCCGCCGCGGCCGGAGCACTGCTTTCCGCGAGCGACACGCTGAACTCCTACGCCGGCAACCCGGTCATGAACTTCCTTGGCTCGGCCGGCGACTGGCTCGCCGACGCAGGCAACTGGCTCATGGACAACGTGGTGCCGATCCTGGAGGACATCCTCCGGGCGGCGCTGCCGATCATCGCGATCCTCTCGCTCTTCATCCCCGTCCTCGGCACGGTGGCGCTCATCATGTCCATCGCGCTCGTCGCGATCGACGGCCTGCAGTGGGCGACCGGTCGCGGAACGTTCGCCGAGTTCGCCACCGGCGCCCTCGGACTGCTGGCGGGTGGCGCGCTCGGGCAGGCTGCGAAGGCGCTGATCGGCCCCGGTGGACAGGTGCTCATCCCGTCGATCCAGGGCATGACGCCGGCGATCGCCGGCGGTGGGGCCGCGGCGGGAAGCGTCGCCGTGGCGCTCAACGTCAATCTGCCGAACATGGTCGCGAACACCTACTGGACCGTGAACAGCGCGATGGACGCCCACAGCAAGGGGACGGACTTCGTCGACAGTCTGACCGGGCCGTGGCAGAACCTCTCCGAGCGGTTCAACAACACCCTGCGTGGCAACGGTCCGCGCACCGACGAGGAGGTCTGATGACCGAGCAGGAGGCGACGCTCGACCCGATCGCGGCTGAGGGTGCGCCGCTGCGGGTCTGGCAGCGCGTGCCCCAGGGGTGGATCGAGTTCCGCTCGTTCGGCGATCGTTCGCCGCAGGAGTGGCTCGACTGGTACCTCGTGAGTGCCGAGGGCTGGCTCCCGGATGCCGCGCGCGACGCGATCGTCGACGGCTTCCGTGCCGGCGTCGAGCTGTTCGCCGACACCGCCTTCGCCTTCGCCGGTGTCTCCCTGACGCTGGGCGAGCGCCCGGCGGCATTCTTCCTCTGCACGAACGTGGTGCCGGGGGCGGCCGAGACCGACGCCGCCGCGACGGCCTTCCACCGGCTGCTCCCGCTCGCGCGGTTCGGCGAGGGCGGGCGCAGCGAGAGCTTCACCACCCCGGACGGTCGCGTCGGCACGATCACCCTCGGTGCGTCGACGGACGGCGGGATGCCGCACCTCACCGCGGTCGGCGAGATCCGTCTTCCCGGCGGCGCGGGCACAGCCGTCGTCATGGGGTTGTGCTCCGACCCGCAGCAGTCGGCCGAGCTGGCGCTGCACGTCGCGTTCGCGCTCACGACGACGCAGGCTCTGCCCGAGGGCGCCGAGCCCGCGGAGCCCGAGCCCGTCGCCACGTAGCATTCTGTCCATGGCGTTCGCTTTCATTCAGGCAGCATCCCGCCCGCTCCTCGAGACAGGCGAGGCGGGGGAGCCTGCGGCATCCGCGGGGCCGTCCGAAGCCGATCGTGCTGTCGCCGTCCTGCGTGCCGACTACGAGCGATGGTCGCGCTGGGCGCTCGGAATCGTCGGATTCGTCGCTGCCGCGGGCGGCGTGTTCTTCGCGGGCGGGCTGGTCGCGACCGTCGTGGCGATGGGCGTCGTGACACCGGACACCGTCATCGCCATCGCGATCTCAGCCGGGGTCGCCCTCGCCGGGGCAGCGCTGCTCGTGGCGCTGTGGCGCAGCGGCCGTGCACTTACTCGCGCAGCCTCGTATTGGCTGCGCGCGCCGTACGTGAACGGCCAGCGCGCGCCGCGAGCCGCCGGGTGGGTGCAGGCGCGAACAGTGAACCTCGAGCCCCGCATCCTCGTCCGCCTGCTCACGGTAGCGCTCGCGTTGCTGGTCGCTGTGGGTGGCGTCGCAGTGTTCATACGCGACCTCGGCGCCGGCGTCTCGATCTTCACGGTGCCGGCCCTGCTCGTCGGCATCTGCGGCGCCCTCAGCGGAATCGGGCAGAGCGGCGGCGTCTTGCGTATCGTCAACGGCCTGAGTGCGGGCGACCCGCTGTGGTCGTGGCTCACACGCTCGGTGCGCGCTCGCTGACACGCGCTCCATCTGCCGCATACGCTGACACCGTGGTCCCGTCGTCGCCGCCGAGCCGCGGGCACGCGTTCGCCACGCGTGCCTCTGCGATCGTCGGCGTGGTTCCTCCCGCTGCGCTGATCGTATTCCTCGTGGGGTCGCTGATCCTCTCGGGCGGGCAGGTCAGCGAGTCCACAAGGGCCAAGTGGGCCGTCGCGGCGCCGTATCCGCTCTTCGTCATACCCGCCGGAGTCCTGATCGCGCTAGCCGGTGCATCCGTGGTCTTGGCCGTCGTCTCGGTGGCGACCGCTCGTCGCGACGATGTGCCGGGTCTGCGCGGTCTTATCGGGCCTGGCATCGCCGCCGCGATCGCTGCGGTCCTGTTCGCCGGTATGACGCCGGAGCGCGGCGTGCGTACGGGGGACATGGTCTGGGGTGCGCAATGGGCCGCGGCCCCGATCTCGGCTCTCGCGGTCGTCATCCTGGTCGTGGGCATCGCCATGCTCTCCCGACGTTCCTCGATTGGTGAGCGATGACGGCGGGCCGGCTGGGGCACTCGCGGAGCAGCTCATACCGCCTCCGCGCGACAGGGCGAGCGCGACGCACGTTTGCCATGGCGCTGGCCACGGGAATGGTAGTGATCATGACGGGATGCAGTTCCGCAGCCGAAGCACCGACGGGAGATGCGCTGTACCGCGACGGCGAGGATCGATACCTCTCGTACGCGACGACCATGCATTCGGTGATCATGGCGATCCACGATGGTGAGTGGAAGGTGGATCAGGGGTCGTGGGGCGCCTCGCCTATCCCGTGCCGGACAGAGAGCGGCTCCGACGGGTATGCCTTCTCGTGGGCCCGACTGCTGGAGCAGGATGCGCCGGATATCGAGGCGATCGTGGCGGCATCATCCGCTGCCTTCGATGCCGCAGACATGACGGCGACCACCACGACCTACGGCGAGGGAGACCGCCGGGAAGTCAACGTGATCGCGACGGGTGGTCCCGTCGGTCGTGGCGTCGTGACCATACGCCCTGCGCGGGGCACGATCCGAGTGACCGCGGAACCCGGGTGCTTCCCCGGTGACGCCGCGAAGCTGTATGACTTGGTCTTCGCCGGCATCTCCTACCCCGGACTCGCCCTGCGCGTGCCGGCCTTCGAGGGGCCCGATTGGCAACCCCGGTTCTATTTCCCCGAGGACGGCAGCCCGGTGTACTGGAACGAGGACGGAACGCCGATCGAACCTCCGCCCGCGTCCACCGAGTCTCCCGTCGCCCCCTACGGCGGTGGCTCATGAGCTTCCTCCGCACCACGGCACGCGGCTGGGCGGAAGGCCACTCGCTCGCCGCCGACGTCCGATTCGCGCAGCTCGAGGCTGTGGCCTACCAGCGGCATCCGGAGATCTTCCAGCACTTCGGCGCCGACGGCGCCGCGATGGCGCACCGCCTGCACGCGAACGCGAAGAGGTCATCGTTATATCGCATCCTCGACGTCGTGCTGTGGTCCCTCGTGATCGGCGCGTTCTTCGCACCGATCGCGGGCCTCGCCGTGCTCATGGGCGACCGCTTCGACTTCCACCGCATCGAGGCCCAGCGGGCGATGCCGATCGCGGGCGCGATGTTCACCGTCGCGGCGGTCAGCCAGGCCACCCTCCTGGTCATCTGGCTGGTCCGGGGCGCCCGGTTCTCGTGGCCGGAGTTCTCCATCCACCTCGTGGCGGCGGCGATGGCACTTCTCGCGCTGGGCACGATGCCCGGCGTCGCCGAGCTCGACGACTACACGGGGTGGCAGCAGTGGCGGGTTCCGGTCCTCATCGCGCTCGGCGTCGCCGGGCTGGCAGCCCTCGGGATGCTGTTGCGCTTCCGCGTCCGCGAGCCCGATGGCGACGGCGAGGGCGCGCCCGAGACAGGCCTCAGCGTCGGCGACATCCGCGCCCGCATCGCGGTGCTGCCGGCGGGTGAGCATCAGGCCATCGTCGACGACCGCAACGCCGCGCTCGCCGTGCTGCACGAGCGCGGCTTGATCGACGCCGGCACCCTGGAGCAGGCCCTCGGGTGCGAGCCGGGAACGCTGTTCCTCCTCGACGCCGAGCGGCGCGCGTGAGCCGGTGGCTGCGGCGGGCCGACCGGCTCAGACGTTCGGGCGGCCGTAGGTCTCGAGGAAGCGCAGCCACACCTCGCTGAGCGTCGGGTACGCCGGCACGGCGTGCCACAATCGCGCGAGCGGAACCTCGCCGACGACCGCGATCGTCGCAGCCTGCAGCAGCTCGCCGACATCCGCCCCGACGAACGTCGCTCCGATGAGAACGCCGCGGTCCTCGTCGACGATCGCGCGCGCCTGACCGGAGTAGGCGTCAGACCGCGTCGACGCGCCCGCGATCCACGAGAGGTCGTAATCCAGCACACGGATGTTGCGTCCCGCAGCACGCGCGGATGCCTCGGTCTCGCCGATCGATGCCACCTCGGGATCGGTGAACGTCACCTGCGGCACGGCGCCGTGGTCGGCGGTTGCGACGTGCGCGCCCCATGGGGCGTCGTCGATGGTGCCCCCGGTCGCCCGCGCGACGATCACGTCGCCCGCCGCGCGGGCCTGGTACTTGCCCTGGTGGGTGAGGAGGGCACGGTGGTTGACGTCGCCGACCGCGTAGAGCCAGTCGGATCCGCGGACGAGCATCGTGTCGTCGACATCCAGCCACGAGCCGGGCTGGTGGTCGACGGCATCCAGCCCGAGATCGTCGGTACGCGGGACGCGACCGGTCGCGACGAGCACCTCGTCGGCGCGGACGCGCGTGCCGTTCGACAGCTCGAGCTCGACCTGACCGTCGTCGACGCGCTGGGCGGAGACGAGGTCGGTGTGCAGCAGCACCCGCGCGCCGCGGTCGGTCAGCGACTGCGCGACGAGGTCGCCCGCGAAGGGCTCCATCGGTCCGAGCAGCCGGCTGCGCGCGATGAGCGTCACCTCGCTGCCGAGGTCGACGAACGCCGTGGCCATCTCCGCGGCGACGACACCGCCGCCGACGATCGCGAGCGAGCCCGGGACCTCCTGCACGGCGGTCGCTTCGCGGCTCGTCCACGGAGACACATCGGCCAGGCCGGGGATATCGGGGAGGAGAGCCGCCGAACCGGTGCACACCGCGACGGCGTGACGTGCGATGAGGGTGGTGAGCGAGCCGTCGGGTCCGGTGACCTCGACGCGCTTCTCGCCGGAGAGGCGGCCGTGCCCGCGGACGAGGTCGACGCCGGCCCCCTGGAGCCACTCGACCTGCGACGCGTCGTTCCAGTCGGAGGTCAGCGAGTCGCGGCGGCGAAGCACCCCGGCGACGTCGATCTCGCCCGTCACAGCCTGCTTCGCACCGTCGACCGCGCGCGCCGCGCGGAGGGCGGCGCCGGCTCGCAGCAGACCTTTCGACGGCATGCACGCCCAGTACGAGCACTCGCCGCCGACGAGTTCGCTCTCGACGATGGCGACGCTCAGGCCGCCCTGCACGGCGCGGTCGGCGACGTTCTCTCCAACGGGACCGGCTCCGATGACGACGAGGTCGTAGGTGCGTTCGCTCATGTCGCGACGCTAACCCCGGTTGCGGGCTGTGCGCCAGCACTTGCGCTCAGCGGGGTCGCGCGTGCCGCCAACGCGCTGAGCGGCTCGATCCGACCCGTGGGCGGGGATGGCATGGGGTTGAGCCTGTGCGCGGTCCGGTCGGGCGGCGATTCGTCGGCCGGCGACGCAGGGGAGTTCTCCCCATCGACGCGGCGTCCAGGCCCCCGATAGCGTGTGAGCGTCGGCCGGACCGAGCCGGCGGAGGGGGCCCGATGTCAGACGTCGAGATCTACTATCACGCGCTCACGAGCGCCGCGGATGCGATCCAGACGCGGGTCTCGAGCGCGGTGATGGACAACGCCGACATCCAAGGCGACGACACCGGTGTCGAGAACCCCGCGCACCGGGTCGCGCTCCGTCTCGAGATGAACCGGCGGCTGAGCGGACTGAATCGCGCCGTGCTCGAGCGCACGACCGCGGCATCCGAGGTCGGCGCGTTGCTGACCGCGATCGCGACGCGCTACTCCGACCTCGACGTCGAGCTCACCGGGCAGGAGCAGCCGTGACCCTCACCTCCCCGAACCGCGGCTACCCGCTCGAACGCCTCGAGGGCAATCCCGGGTCGATGAGCTGGTGGAGCAGCGCGTTCAGCCGTGTCGCCGGCTCGCTCGGTGAACTCCGTACGACCGTCCAGTCCGCGACCGACCTCGACGGTGTCGGTGCATCGATCCGGTCGGCTCGCTCCAAAGCGCAGGAGGTCGCCAGCGCCTTGGCCGCGGAGATCGCCGAGGCGGAGCTTCTCGCGGGGGTGCTGCAGCGGTACGCGGACGCGTTCTCGTCGTCGGCGGAGGCGGCGAACCGGCTCATCGACGACATCGAGTCCGCCCACGCTTCGTTGGCATCGGCATCAGCCGCAGCCGATGAAGCGGGGCTGAACGCGCTGTGGACCTCGCGCTCCGGCGAGCCGGCCGACGTCCGGCGCGCGAACGATGCGGCGCAGGATGCCGTCGCCGCCCGGGATGCCGCGGCGCGCGATCTGGCCGATCTGTGGGAGCAGTTCGAGAGCCACTACTCCGCCTGGGATGCGGCCTACGACGCGGCGCTCGCCGAGCTCGCCGGCGGTGCGGGGCCGGCGATGACGTCGCAGGCGCAGAACCTGCTCGACCAGCTGCTCGCGGCGGACACCCCGCAGGCGGTGCTCGAGCTGTGGCTCGCACACCCCGAGCTGCAGGACGAGATCGCCCGAGCGCATCCCGACATCATCGGCAACCTCGACGGCATCCCCTACGACGTCCGCGGGCGGGTCAACCGAGAGCGCCTGGAGGCGTTGTACAACTCCAACCTGACCGGAGAGTTCGGCGACCAGATCGACGCGCTCTGGAACACCCTCGTGCAAGGTGCACCGCCGCCACTTCTGGTTTCGTTCGATCCGGACGGGTCGGCTCAGGTGACGGCCGCTCTCGCGTACGGCGACCTCGCGACCGCGACCGACATCAACGTGCTCGTGCCCGGGATGCTGTCGAACGTGACGGGGATGGGCGAATGGGGCGATTCTGCGCGTGCGCTCAACGCCGCCGGGTCGAACATCGCGAGTGTCGTGTGGTTCGGGTACGACTCGCCCACCGTCGCAGAGGAGCCGTCCATGCAGCGGGCGAACGACGGCGCTCCGGCTCTTCGTGCCTTTCTGCTCGGTCTTGACGCAGTGCACCCCGCGGCAGAGAAGGCCGTCATCGCGCACTCTTATGGCAGCACCACCGCCGCCCTCGCGATCGGGTCACGCCCGGACGCTCTCGGCGTCGACCAGTTCATCGCGGTGGGATCGGCCGGATTCCCGAGCGACCCGCAGATCTTGTCGAACCTTCAGAACGCCGAGGGCCTGAGGATGTACGCGACGCTGTCCGAGAACGACGCCTGGGCGCGGATCGGCCGCGACACGAGCTGGGGTGGCGCGCACGGCACCGTACCGGAGACTCTTCCGGGAATGACGGAGTTCGGCAGCGACGGTGGCCGCGCCGACGGCGAGGACCTCGCCCCGACACCTGGGCATGCCGCGCATTCGGGTGGGAACGGGCCGCTTCCGTCCGGGGACGGCGAGGGATACCTCGTGGAAGGATCGGAGTCGTTCTACAACATCCAGCAGATCATCCTGACCGGTGAGCCCGGGACGGAGATGGACGGCGAAGGCAGCGAGAGCGGCTTCTGGGATCTGCCCGACTGGCTGGAGTGGCTGCCCGTTGACCCTTACCGGACGTGACTGATGAGATCGACCTCGCGGATGACGATGACGGCGCTCGCCGTCGGATTGGTGTTGACGATGACCGGATGCGGTGGGCAGGGCGATCCCGGATCGACCGGAGGCGCCGGTGGCGGCGAGTCCGGTGAGACGTACGCCCAGGCCGAGCAGCGGTTCACGGCGCTCGCGACCGGCGTGCACTCGGTCATCATGGCCATCGAGCCGGCCGAGTGGAGTGTGGTCGACGGCGCGTATGGTGCTCACCCGACCGGGTGCCAGTCGGGCCTCAGCGAAGAGGGCGGGTATCGTCTCGTGGCGGTCCGCGGGATCGAGCTTCCCGGCCGTGACCCGCTGGAGGTCGCTCAGGCGGCCACGGGCGCTTTCGATGCTCTCGGTATCGACAGCAACACCGCCGACCGTGGGCAGGGAGATGCGCGCGAGGTGACCGTCGTCGCGACAGGCGGCATCGCCGAGCGGACTGTGGTCACCATTCGCCCGGCAACGGGCCAGGTGAGGGTGTCGGCCGAGACGGAGTGCGCGCCCGGATCAGCGCACGACCTCGCGACGCAGGTCTTCGGCGAAGAACGGCTGCCCGCGGATGTCTGGCGCCGGCTCCCGGCCTTCGACGGTCCGACATCCGAGCCGTCGTTCTCGTTCCCGCCCGACGGGCCGCTGTACTACGACGAGTCCGGCAACCCCGTGCAGCCGCAGCCCAGCGGCGACTGATCGCGTGCGCGCTCGTCAGCGTCTCGCCGTCGTCGCGACGATCGTCGCCGCTGCGGGCCTGACCGGTGCGTGCGCCGGTACGCCCGACGCGGATCCGTACCCCCGGGCGCGCGAGCAGTTCACGGCGATGGCCGACGAGCTGCATACGGTGATCATGGCCATCGAGCCGATCGATTGGCGAGTCGACCAGGGACAGTACGGAGCCCGCCCGAGCGGATGTCAGCTGGGCGTCAGCTCGGACACGGGATATTCGTTCACGGCGGTGCGCGCGCTCGATCTGCCGGGCCGGGAAGCCGCGGAGATCGCGGCGGCGGCATCCGAGGGCTTCGCCCAGCTCGGTGTCGACGCGGGGACCGTCGAGCGGGGTTCAGGGGATGCGCGGGAAGTGACGGTGGTGGGCGAGAGCGATGCCGCGCGCACCGTGGTGGTGATCCGTCCGGTCGATGGCCGTGTGCTCGTCTCCAGCGAGACCGCCTGCACGCCCGGGTCGAGCTCGGAGATCCTCACTGCGATCTTCGGGGAGGAGCAGTATCCCGACGACGTCTGGCGTCGGCTTCCCGCGACGGAGGGGCCGTCCTCGGTGCCGCAGTTCTCCTTCCCGCCCGGCAGCCCCCTCCACTACGACGCCACCGGCGCGCCCATCCTGCCCCCGCCCCGCTGACCTCCTCGTCGACTCGCCAGAAAGTGCGGGTGGGGGAGGGGCGGCATCCGCATTCTGTGGCGAGTCGACGCAGCAAAACCTCGGAACGGTCGTGTCCGATTTCCGCGAGCCGGTGTCGGCGGAGCGTGTCAGGCTGGGGGCATGACCAGTGACGGGATGACCTTCGACGAGCGGTATCGCGCCATCGACGCGCGCGACCGCCGCTTCGACGGCCAGTTCGTCACGGCGGTGCGCTCGACGGGCATCTACTGCCGCCCGAGCTGCCCCGCGCGCACACCTCAGCCCGCCAACGTGACCTTCTACCCGACGAGCGCCGCCGCTCACGAGGCCGGATACCGCGCGTGCAAACGCTGCCTGCCCGAGGCCACGCCCGGGTCGCCGCAGTGGAACCTCCGCGGCGACCTCGCCGCGCGAGCGATGCGTCTCATCTCCGACGGGGTCGTCGATCGCGAGGGCGTTCCGGGGCTCGCATCGCGTCTCGGTTACTCGTCGCGTCACCTCACCGGACTGCTCACCGCGGAGCTGGGGGCCGGACCCCTCGCGCTGGCCCGCGCGCACCGTGCTCACACCGCACGCGCCCTGCTCGTCGACACCGACCTCGCCATCGCCGACGTCGCCTTCGCCGCGGGGTTCGCGAGCGTGCGGCAGTTCAACGAGACGGTCGGTGAGGTCTTCGCGATGCCTCCCGGCCAGCTGCGCGCGCGCCGGCAGGCGGGGGAGCGGATGCCGGGCCGCATCGACCTCGTCCTCCCGGTGCGCGAGCCGTTCGACGCCGCGGGCCTCTTCGGATGGATGCGGGCCCACGCCATCCCCGGGGTCGAGTCGGGCGACGAACGCTCATTCGCCCGCGTGATCCGCCTCGCCGGGGGACCGGCGTGGTTCGAGGTGCGCCAGGATGACGCGGGGCGCGTGCGCCTGCGCGCCGAGCTGGCCTCGCTGGCCGACCTGTCCACCCTCATCGCGCGGGTCCGACGGCTGTTCGACCTCGACGCCGACCCGACGGCGATCGACGAGGCCCTCGCGCGGCATCCCGCACTCGCGCCTCTCGTGGCGCGGATCCCGGGCGTCCGCCTGCCCGCGGCGATGGACCCCGACGAGATGCTCATCCGCGCGATGATCGGCCAGCAGATCAGCGTCGCCTCCGCCCGCACCGTGCAGGGGCGCCTGACCGCCGAGCTCGGCGAGCCCGTCCAGACCGCCGCCGGCCCCGCGACACTCTTCCCGACGATGGCGGCGATCGCCGAGCGCGGCGCTGAGGTGCTGCGCGGGCCCGGGGCGCGCATCCGGGCGATCGTCGGCGCCGCCACCGCGCTCGCCGACGGCTCGCTGCGTCTGTCTCCCGGTGACGACACGCACGAGCAGCGCGCGGCGCTCCTCGCCTTGCCCGGCATCGGCCCCTGGACCGCCGACTACGTGCGGATGCGGGTGCTCGGCGACCCCGACATCCTGCTGCCCGGCGACGTCGCGGCACGCGCGGGGGCGGCCGCCGCCGGCATCCCCGCCGGCCCGTCCGAGCTGGTCGCCTGGGCCGAACGCGCCGCCCCCTGGCGCAGCTACCTCATGGCCCACCTCTGGTACGCCGCCCCCGTCACGCAGGCGTGGCGCGAAAGCGCGACCGAGCCGACCCTCCCGCCGTCCCGAAAGGCCCGAGCATGACCGCCGTCTCCCACGCCCCCGCCCCGATCGACGCCACCCGGGTCGAGACCGCTTCGATCCAGACGGTCGAGACGCCCGACGGTCCCTTCACGATCCTCGAGGCGCGCGGCGAGGTGCTCGCGTCGGGGTGGACGGCCGACCCGGTCGCGATCGTCGATCGGCTCCGGCCCGCCGTCCGCCCCATGCGGGTCGTCGAGGCCCCCACGGATGCCGCCGCCGCGGTCGCCGCGTACTACGCCGGCGACCTCGCGGCGATCGACGCGGTGCCGGTGCGCCAGTCGGGCACGGCGATGCAAAGCGCCGGCTGGCAGGCGCTCCGGCGGATCACGCCGGGCGAGCCGCTGACCTACACCGGCTTCGCGGCGGCGCTCGGTTCTCCCGGAGCCGTGCGTGCCGCGGCATCCGTCTGCGCGCGCAACGCCGCGGCCCTCTTCGTGCCGTGCCACCGCGTACTCCGCACCGGTGGGGCGCTCGGCGGGTTCGCCTGGGGCGTCGAGGTCAAGCAGAGTCTCCTGACGCGCGAGGCGCGGCTGAGCGGCTGAGCCGGCGCCAGTTTTTCCTTGCACTCAGCGAATACTCAGGTATAGCCTGGAGGGCTCCCGTGTGTGCAGCGGGTGCTCTGTCCGCTCGACCTCAGGAGGAAGCCATGTCCCCGGCCATCGTCATCACGAAGTCCGTCGCTCTCCTCATCATGGTTGACGGACGCCCCGCACGCGGAGGAATCGCCCGGTAGCTCCGGGAAGCGCCTCGCCGCTTCCGACGTTTCCTCCCGCGGGGCCCCGGTCCCGCCTCGCCGCGCTCGCGCGCGCCCCTCGCCGTCTTCGGCATCCGCTCGACACACCTCAGGATCATGACTTCCTCGACGCCCCCTCGTCTGTCCACGCCGCGCGCGCTCGCGCGTCTGCTCCCCTTCGCCAAACCGGTGCTGCCCCGGCTGAGCCTCGGCTTCGCCAGCGCGCTCATCGCGAGCCTGCTGGCTCTCGGCATCCCGCTCGTCCTCGAGGTGATCGTCGGGCCGGACGGCCCGATCGCCTCGGGCGACCCGTGGCTCATCGTCCTCGGCGCCGGCGCGGTGCTCGCCCTCGGTCTGCTCGAGGCGCTCATGGTCTGGGCGCGCCGCTGGTTCGTCCTCGCCCCCGCGACCAAGGTCGAGTACGAGCTGCGCACCGACTTCTTCGCGCGCCTGCAGCGGCTGCCGGTCGCCTTCCACGACCGCTGGCAGTCGGGTCAGCTGCTCAGCCGGATGATGCAGGACATCAGCCTCATCCGTCGCTGGCTCGCCTTCGGCATCGTCCTGCTCGTCGTGAACATGCTCACCATCGTCGTCGGCTCGATCATCCTGTTCCGGTGGCACTGGCTGCTCGGCACGATCTTCGTCGTGGTCTCGGCCCCGCTGTGGATCGCGGGATTCATCTTCGAGAACCGCTACGGCCTGCTCTCCCGGCAGAGCCAGGACCAGGCGGGCGACCTCGCCACAGCCGTCGAGGAGTCGGTCCACGGCATCCGCGTGCTGAAGGCGTTCGGCCGCGGCGGACACGCCCTGCAGAAGTTCACGCGCCAGGCCGAGACCCTGCGCGAGACCGAGGTCAAGAAGGCCAAGGCGGTCGGCTGGATCTGGTTCTGGCTCGTGCTGCTGCCCGACATCGCCTTCGCCCTGTGCCTCGGCGCGGGCATCTACCTCGTGCAGGCGGGTGAGCTCGGCGTCGACTCGCTGATCGCGTTCTTCGCGATGGCGACGATCCTGCGCTGGCCCGTCGAGTCGATCGGGTTCCTCTTCTCGTTCCTCGTCGACGCACGGACGGCCACCGACCGCATCTTCGAGGTGTTCGACGAGCAGAACACCATCGTCGACCCCGAGAACCCCGCGACCATCGCGCAGCCGCGCGGCGAGCTCGTCTTCGAGGGCGCTCATTTCCGGTACCAGGACGCCCCCGAGAGCGAGCGCGACTTGCTCGACGGCATCGACCTGGCGCTGCGGCCGGGGGAGACGATGGCGCTCGTCGGACTCACCGGCTCGGGCAAGACGACGCTCACGACGCTGCCGGGGCGCCTGTACGACGTCACGGGAGGCCGCGTGCTGCTCGACGGCGTCGACGTGCGCGACCTGCGGCTCGACGAGCTGCGCCGTCACGTCGGCATGGCGTTCGAGGACGCGACGCTGTTCTCGCAGACCGTCCGAGAGAACGTGCTGCTCGGTCGCGAGGACCTCGAACGCGGCAGCGAGGAGGCCGAGCGCGTCATGCGCGAGGCTCTCTCGGTCGCGCAGGCGAACTTCGTCGACTCCCTTCCGAACGGCGTCGACACGGTCATCGGCGAAGAGGGGCTGAGCCTGTCGGGCGGACAGCGGCAGCGCCTGGCGCTCGCCCGAGCCGTGGCCGCGCGCCCGGCCGTGCTCGTGCTCGACGACCCGCTGTCGGCGCTCGACGTCGACACCGAGGCGCTCGTCGAAGATGCGTTGCGCGAGGTGCTGGCCGACACGACGGCACTCATCGTCGCGCACCGCCCCTCGACCGTGACCCTTGCCGATCGTGTGGCGCTGCTCGAGGAGGGGCGGGTGACCGCGGTCGGCACCCACTCCGAGCTGCTGCGCACGAGCGAGCACTACCGGCACGTGATCTCGAGCCTCGAGGACGAGCAGGACCGCCACGACCATGAACGACACGATGAAGCGGAGGTGACCCTGTGAGCACCGTCACCGGGACGAGCGGCGAGGACCGCTCCGATTACACCCGCGAGGAGAGCCGAGAGATCCGGCGACGCTCGCTGCGTCTGCTCGGGTCGCTGGTCTCCCCGCTGCGCATGCAGCTGGCGCTGGCGGCGGTCGTGCTCGTCGTCTCGACGGCGCTGCGCGTCGCGGGCCCCGCACTCGTCGGCTGGGGCATCGCCAACGCGCTGCCGGCCGTGCAGGAGCAGGCCGACTGGATGCCGACCATCGCGGTCGTCGTCGTCTTCCTCATCACCGCCGTCGGCGGCGCCGCGCTCATCGGCTGGTACGCCGTGGTGGCGGCACGCCTGACCCAGGCGGTCATGATCGACCTCCGCAAGCGCATCTTCCGCCACACGCAGCGCCTCAGCCTCGAGTTCCACGAGTCGTACACGTCGGGACGCATCATCTCGCGTCAGACGAGCGACCTCGACACCATCCGCGAACTGCTCGACGGCGGCCTGAACGAGCTCGTCTCGGGTCTGCTCTACGGCGGATTCACGCTCATCGCGCTGCTGCTGCTCGACTGGCAGTCGGGCGTCATTCTCGCGGTCATGGGCATCCCGCTGTTCCTGCTCATGCGCTGGTTCTACCTGCGGTCGCAGGTCGTCTAC
Organism: Microbacterium sp. SMR1; assembly: GCF_003289625.1. GTDB lineage: Bacteria > Actinomycetota > Actinomycetes > Actinomycetales > Microbacteriaceae > Microbacterium > Microbacterium plantarum. Next base: position 601,609 of record NZ_QMBN01000003.1, on the reverse strand, counting down.
CGCGAGTCGCGCGTCATCAGCGCGAAGGTGATCGTGAAGTTCGTCGAGTCGATGACCGGCATCCGTGCGGTCAAGGCGTTCCGCAAAGAACCCGCGAACGACACCGAGTTCGGGGGGCTGTCGAGCGATTACCGCGATGTGAACATGCGCTCGATCCGCCTGTTCGGAACCTTCGAGCCGGCGCTCATGGCCGTGGCATCCGTCTCGCTCGCCCTCGTGCTGGCCTGGGGCGGATTCCGGGTCGTCGACGGCACGCTGAGCCTCGGGTTCCTGCTGTCGGCCGTGCTGTACGTGCGGAACTTCTTCGCGCCGATGCAGGAGGTGGCGTTCTTCCTCAACTCGTACCAGTCGGCGACGGCGGCGCTCGAGAAGGTCTCGGGTGTGCTCGAGGAGGACCCGACGGTCCCCGACCCGACCGATCCCGTCGAGCTGCGGGAGGCCCGCGGGCACCTGCGGTTCGAGGACGTGACGTTCGGCTACTCGGATGCCGTGACGATCCTGCCCGACTTCGCGCTCGACATGCCCGCGGGGCAGACGATCGCGCTCGTCGGCACGACCGGTGCGGGCAAGTCGACGCTCGCCAAGCTCGTCGCGCGGTTCTACGACCCCACGAAGGGGCGGGTCACGCTCGACGGCGTCGACCTGCGCCGGCTGCATCCGAAAGATCTGCGCCGCGCGATCGTCATGGTCACGCAGGAGGCCTACCTGTTCAGCGGGACGGTCGCCGACAACATCGCGCTCGGCAAGCCCGACGCGACGATGGATGAGATCCAGGCGGCGGCGAAGGCCGTCGGGGCGCACGAGTTCATCGAGCGGCTGCCCGACGGATACGCAACCGACGTCAACAAGCGCGGCGGGCGCGTGTCGGCCGGGCAGCGTCAGCTGATCTCGTTCGCGCGAGCCTTCCTCGCCGACCCGGCGGTGCTGATCCTCGACGAGGCGACGGCGTCGCTCGACATCCCGAGCGAGCGGCAGATCCAGGAGGCCCTGGGCACGCTGCTGGCCGACCGTACGGCGATCATCATCGCGCACCGCCTGTCGACGGTGGCCATCGCCGACCGGGTGCTCGTGATGGAGCACGGCCGCATCATCGAGGACGACACCCCCGCGGCGCTCATCGCCGGCACGGGCAAGTTCGCCCAGCTGCACAGCGCCTGGCGCGAGTCGCTCGTCTGAGCTCACGCCGAGAACGCACCGCCCCCGCGAGAACGTACCGGGGGCGGTGCGTTCTCGGCGTTACGGTGCGTTCTCGGCGCCGGTCAGCGGATGTCGCCAGCGCGGTGGGTGACCGCGGCGAGGGGGTGGGAGGTGTCGAGATCGGCGAGGGCCATCACGCCGTCGATGCCGACACCGACGGGCGCCACCAGGCGCACCGATGCGTCGCCCGTGTGCAGGTCGGCGGTGACGGCCTCGAGCAGCGGGATCGAACCGAAGACGCCGCCGATCGCGCACACCGGGAAGGTCTCCTCGTCGGTGCGCACCTGGGCGATCGCCGCGCGCACGCTCTGCGCGAGCTCGTGCGCGGCGCGGACCGAGATGTCCTGCGCGACGGTGTCGCCGGCGACGGCGGCGCGCGCGACGACGGCGGCGAAGCTCGCGACGACGCGGACCCGATCGGGATCGGCCTGCAGGCTCATGTACGCCTGCGACAGGTCAGGCCACCGGCCTGACACCGTCGCCGTCAGCTCGGTCGTCGGCCCCCGGCCGTCGTAGGCGCGCATCACGGCATCCAGGGCCTCGCGGCCGATCCAGTAGCCGCTGCCGGCGTCGCCCATGATCCACCCCCACCCGTCGACGCGCGCAGTGGTCTCCGCGCCGACGGCGAGCGTGACGACTCCGGTTCCGGCCGCGACGACGGCTCCGCGTCGGTCACCGAGCGCGCCGAGGAACGAGGTCGTCGAGTCGTGGGCGAGCACGACGCCGCGCACGCCCTGCGCCGCCGTGAGCGCGAGCATCGCGTCGGCGTCGGCGTTCGCGTCGGTCAGCCCCGAGATACCCGCGACCACGATGTCAGCGGGCGAGCCCGTGCGCGCCGTGGTCTCGGCGACGACGGCGGCGAGCTGGGGGAGCAGCGGCTCACCGGTTCGGATGCCGGGGAAGAGCAGGTCTTCACCGGATGCCGCAGTCGCGCGCACCTTGATGCCGCTCTGCCCCGCGTCGATCGCGAGCACGCGTCGTTCGCTCACGCGGTGCCCCCGAGCACGCGGCGCAGGAAGCCCGCCTGCGCCTCCCACTGGTATCCCTGGCCGCCCTCGTGCTCGTTGAAGGGGAAGACGGACATCTCCTTGTGCGCGCCGCCGTAGGCGTTGAACGCGGCGTAGACCGTCGAGGGCGGGCACACCGGATCGAGCAGCCCGACCGAGAACAGGGTCGCCGCGTCGGCGCGGCGGGCGAAGTTCACGCCGTCGAAGTACGACAGCGTCTCGAAGACCCGCGCCTCGGCGCCGCGGTGCACGGCGAGCCAGCGCACGACCTCCTGGTAGGGGTCGCTGCCGGTGAAACCGATGGCGCGCTCGAAGTGGCAGAGGAAGGGAACGTCGGGCATCGCCGCGACGAGTCCGTCGCTCAGACCGGCGGCCGCGATGGCGATGCCGCCGCCCTGGCTGCCGCCCGTGACCGACACCCGTGAGGCGTCGACCTCCGGCAGCGACCGCACCGCGTCGACCGCGCGCACGGCGTCGGTGAACACGCGCCGGTAGTAGTAGGTCTCGGGCGAATCGATGCCGCGCGTCATGAAGCCGGGCACGGCGGGGCCGGAGCCGTGGGGGTCGGGAGTCTCGCCGCCGCTGCCCCACACACTGCCCTGTCCGCGGGTGTCCATGACGAACGAGGCGTACCCGGCAGTGGCCCAGGCGAGCCGCTCGGTCGGCAGGCCGCGTCCGCCGCCGTAGCCGACGAACTCCACGACCGCCGGCAGCGGGCCCTCGCGATGCGCGGGGAGGATCAGCCAGGCCTTCACGGGATCACCGCCGTACCCGGGGAAGGTCACGTCGTGCACGTCGACCGTCGCGTACAGCTCGGATGCCGCGGACACGGTCACCTCACCGCCGGCCTCACGCGAGCCCGCGAGCGTCGCCGACCAGAAATCGTCGAAATCGCTGGGCTCGCTCACCTCCGGGCGGTAGTCCTGAAGTTCGGCGAGCGAGAGATCGAAGCGCGGCACGCGCTCACCCTAGCGCGAAGCCCGGAACCGTGAGAGATATCTCGACATCGAGAGAACCACCCCCGTGCGATACGCTGAGGAACGACCCTCGACGCGCTTTTTGGAGAGACGACACGTGCCCGACTCGACCATCATCTACACGTACACCGACGAGGCGCCGGCACTGGCCACCGCCTCCTTCCTGCCCATCGTCGAGGCCTTCGCCGGTGCGGCCGGCGTGGCCATCGAAACCCGCGACATCTCGCTCGCGGGCCGCATCCTCGCCGCCTTCCCGCAGAACCTCACGCCCGAGCAGCAGGTCGGCGACGCCCTCGCCGAGCTCGGCGGCCTGGCGACGCTGCCCGAGGCCAACATCATCAAGCTGCCGAACATCTCGGCCTCGATCCCGCAGCTGAAGGCGGCCATCGCCGAGCTGCAGGCCGCGGGATACGACATCCCGAACTACCCGGACGAGCCGCAGAACGTCGACGAGAAGGACGTGCGCGCGCGCTACGACCGCATCAAGGGCTCCGCCGTGAACCCCGTGCTGCGCGAGGGCAACAGCGACCGCCGGGCCCCGCTCTCGGTCAAGAACTACGCCCGCAAGCACCCGCACCGCAACAAGCCGTTCGCCGACGGGTCGAAGACTCGCGTCGCGACGCTGGGCCACGACGACTTCAAGTCGAACGAGACCTCGACGGTCATCGAGGGCGACGACGTCCTCGCCATCCGCTTCACGGCTCAGGACGGCACCGTCACCGAGCTGAAGTCGGGCCTGAAGGTGCTGCCGGGCGAGGTCGTCGACGCGACCTTCCTCTCGGCCGCAGCCCTCGACGCCTTCCTCGCCGACACGGTCGCGCAGGCCGCGTCGGACGACGTGCTGTACTCGGTGCACCTGAAGGCGACGATGATGAAGGTCAGCGACCCGATCATCTTCGGCCACGTCGTCCGCGCCTTCTTCGCCGACGTGTTCGCTCGCTACGGCGATGACCTCGCCGCCGCCGGCCTCACCCCCAACGACGGCCTCGGCGCCATCCTCGCGGGCCTCTCGCAGCTCGCGAACGGCGACGAGATCCGTGCCGCCTTCGAGGCCGCCATCGCCTCCGGGCCCCGTCTGTCGTACGTCAACTCCGACAAGGGCATCACGAACCTGCACGTGCCCTCCGACGTGATCGTCGACGCCTCGATGCCGGCCCTCATCCGCAACGGCGGCAAGCTGTGGGGCGCCGACGGCGGCGAGGACGACACGATCGCCGTCATCCCCGACTCCTCCTACGCCGGCGTCTACCAGGCGACGATCGAGGACGTCATCGAGCACGGCCCGCTCGACCCGGCCACGATCGGCTCGGTGCCCAACGTCGGCCTGATGGCGCAGGCGGCCGAAGAGTACGGCTCGCACGACAAGACCTTCGAGATCCCGGCCGCCGGAACCGTCGAGGTCGTCGACTCGTCCGGGTCGGTCCTGCTGTCGCACGAGGTTCAGGCGGGCGACATCTGGCGCGCGACGCAGACGAAGGATGTCGCGGTGCGCGACTGGGTCAAGCTCGCCGTCACCCGCGCGCGTGCGACGGGCGTGCCTGCCGTGTTCTGGCTCGACGAGAACCGTGCGCACGACGCGAACCTCATCGCGAAGGTGAAGACCTACCTCGCCGAGCACGACACGGACGGGCTCACGATCGAGATCCTCGCTCCCGCCGACGCGACGCGCTACTCGCTCGAACGCATCCGCCGCGGCGAGGACACCATCTCGGTCACCGGCAATGTGCTCCGCGACTACCTGACCGACCTCTTCCCGATCCTCGAGGTGGGCACGAGCGCCAAGATGCTCTCGATCGTCCCGCTGCTGGCCGGTGGCGGCCTGTTCGAGACCGGCGCGGGCGGTTCGGCTCCGAAGCACGTGCAGCAGCTCGTCGCCGAGAACTACCTCCGGTGGGACTCGCTGGGTGAGTTCTTCGCCCTCGCGGCGTCGTTCGAGCACCTCGCCGAGTACACCGGCAACGCTCACGCGAAGGTGCTCGCCGACACGCTGGATGCCGCCACCGGCACGTTCCTCGAGCAGGACAAGTCGCCGGGTCGCGCACTCGGCACGATCGACAACCGCGGCAGCCACTTCTACCTCGCGCTGTACTGGGCGCAGGAGCTGGCGGCTCAGACGGTCGACGCCGAACTCGCCGCCGCCTTCGCGCCGGTCGCCGAGACCCTCGCCGCGAACGAAACGGCGATCGTGGAGGAGCTGATCGCGGTGCAGGGTTCGCCGGCCGAGATCGGTGGCTACTACCGTCCCGACGCCGAGCTGGTCGCGGCCGTCATGCGGCCTTCGGCGACGCTGAACGGCATCATCGACGGGCTTTGACTCCGCTCTGACACAGCGAAACGCCCCGGCCGCCTCGGCGCCCGGGGCGTTTCGCGTCGTGCGTGGGGGAGTCCGTCAGAAGCGGATCTCGGCGACGACCTCGCCGTACTCGGTCTCGTCGACCGGCGTGAAGCCGACACGGGTGAAGAACGCTTCGGGCCCGCCCTCTCCGGCCTCGTAGATCACGTTGAGGCAGTCGAAGCCTCGCTTGCGCGCCTCGTCGACGAGCTGTTCGACGGCGAAGCGTCCGACACCGCGGCCCTGGTCGTCGGCGTCGACGTTGATGCGCCACAGCACCGAGCGGAAGTGCTCGTGCGGCGCGTCGGGGTCGAAGCCCGCGCTGACGAAGCCGACGACCTCGTCACCGTCCAGGATCACGCGCTGCCACGAGGTCGCCGGGTCGACCACGGTCGCCGCGATCGCGTAGCTCTCGGGCACGACGAATCGCTCCTGCCCGGGCTTCAGCGACAGGTTGTTCACCGCGACGATCGTCGACGCCGACAGTTCTTCCACTCGGAGGTCAGCCATGGTCACAGGCTAACGGTGATCGATCGACCGCGCATCGGTCGATCGGGGGATGGGCCCGGATGCGTCGATCAGGCGTGGACGTAGACGTCGGTTCCGGCGACAGCCCACTCGTAGATCTGGGCGGCGCGCGAGTCGGGCATCCCGACGCAGCCGGCGCTCATCCGGTTGCCCCAGTTGCTGTGCCAGTAGACGCCGTGGAACGCCTGGTCGCCGTTGAAGTACATCGCCCACTTCACATCGGGCTGGACGTAGCTCACGCCCGAGTCGGCCGCGGTGCCGCGCATGTCCTGGCGCGGAGTCTTCCACCCGATCGTGTAGTAGCCGGTCTGGGTGTCAGCGCCGGGGCGGCCGGTGGAGACGAGCCACGAGTCGACCACGGCGCCGTTCTCCTTGAGGTAGAGGCGCTGTTCGCTCAGGTCGACCTCGAGCAGCCGTGTGATGGTCTCCGTCGTGACGGGGACGACCTCGACGGGCAGGCGGTAGGCGGCATCACCCGTCGCGAGCTGCTCCGCGAATCCGGCGGCGATGCCGTCCGTCGAGCTCAGCGTGCGACCGTCGAGGCCGGCGTCGGAGTCGTCGATGACCTCACCCGCGGCGTTGGCGAACACCACGCCGTTGACGGGCGCCCGATCGACGAGCCCCGGAAGGGTGTCGACCACGGGCTGGATGGCGGCGGGGTCGGCCGTGATCTCGAACGAGCCGTCGTCTTTCGTGCCGACCGTGAGCCAGCTCGCGGCCGTCGCGCGGTCGACGGGGACCGTGCGCTCGTCGCCGACGTAGAAGCCGACGCCGTCGAGCATGCTGTTCAGCGAAGCGGCGGTCTCCTCCGCCGCGGCGGTGGTGGTCAGCGCCGTCACGGGCGTCAGCTCGGGGTCGATGACCGCGTCGGTCGTGCCGGAATCGAAGGCGCTCTGCAGGCCCGCACGGGCCGCCTCGGGGTCGACGCCCGCACCGGGGACGTCGGGACTGACGACATACGACGAGCCGTCGAAGGAGACGGATGCCGCCGTAGGCTCGACGTACAGGTCGCCCGCGGCGCCTCGCAGGGCGGTGGTGGCCGTCGCTTCATCGAGGGCCACGGGAGCAGCGATGGGCTCGCCGAACCACTGGGTGATGTTCCAGGCGGGCCGCGCGTCGAAGGCGGAGGAAGCGAGCTGCGTGCCGTCGACCTGTGCTCCGAGATCCGCACCGGAGACGCTGTCTCCGCCGTCGCCGAGCGTGACAGTGGTCTGATCGAGGCGGTCCTGTACGGCGGCCGCAGCGGCGCCCGGCGTCATGAAACCGACGGGAACACCGCCGATCGAGGTGCCGGGGGCGATCAAGAAGAGCGATGCGGCGGCGGCGCCGAGCGCGACGACGCCGACGGGAATGCCGATCCACAAGCCGAGGTGCCGCTTCTTGGGCGCCGGTTCCACGGGCGCCCATTCGACGCGCTGCCCGGCATCGTCCGAGGGCGTGCCTCGCTCGGCCGTGCTCTCGTGATCATGCTTCGACGCGACATCCGTCACCGCTGTACCCCCGTCTGCGCGTGAGAGCGCACTCGGTTCTTATGGTACGCGAAGGCACTCCGAGAGCGGCCTGAGTGAAACCAGAGCGTTATCTGGCGGCGCGATCCGGATCGCGCCGATGCGTCATTCCGTGCCGCAGAGCTCGGTGTAGGTGTCGATGCTGCCCTGCACGTCGCTCAGCGCGGTGGTGAGCTCCGTCGCACGATCGGTGTCACCGGCGGCCACAGCCTCCATTGATTCGGCGGCCGAGGAGAACGCCGTCTGCAGGTCGGGCAGGATGCCGGACACCTCTTCGTTCGTCACTTGGGTGGCGGCGTCGCCCATGCCGTCCGAGATCGTGCGCAGCGCGCCGGCGGCGGCGGCGGGGTCGGAGGGGTCGATCTCCTGGATTCCCTGCGTCGCCTCGGTCATGACGTCGTTGACCTGGGTGCACGCCTCCTCGACCGACTGGGTGCTTGCGGGGGTCGAGCCCCCAGCAGCGGAGCCGTCTCCGCCGGTGCACCCGGTCAGGGCGACGAGCGCCAGCGCGGTGACGGTGAGGGCGGTCAGGCGACGGTTCATGGGGTTCTCCTCGATGCAGCGATCTCTCCACCCTACGGAGGCGCGACGATCGAACGTTCCCCTTGACATCTGCAGGGGAGGCGATGTGCGGATGTAACGGGTTTGTAAACATCGCTAGCAAACCTGGGCGCAACTCTTGTGTCCGCCAGATTCGTAAGGTCTACTAACAAACATGGCGAGCACCGATACCGAGGCCCCGCGGCGCACGACGCGCACCCGGCGCCCGGGCGCGAAGATCCTGCCCGAGCACGCTCGGGCGCATAACCGCGCGCTCGTGCTCGAACGTCTCTTCCACGGCGGAGCGATGAGCCGTGCTGACCTCGCTCGCGAGACCGGCTTGACCCGAGTGACGATCTCCGACCTCGTCGCCGAGCTCATCGGCGACGGCTTCGTCAGTGAGCGAGGCACCCGCGAGGCCGCCGGACCGGGCAAGCCCGCGATCCTCGTCGACCTCGCTCGCGACGGCCACCGCATCGTCGGCCTCGACCTCTCGGGGAGCGACCGTTTCCTCGGTGCGGTGATGACCCTCGACGGCGAGATCGTCGCTCGTCACGAGGTCGCCGTGCCCCGCGGCCGCGACGACATCCTGCCGGCGGTCGTGCACCTCGCGCGAACACTGGTGGACGACGCGCACGCGCCGGTGCTCGGCGTCGGCGTCGGCACCCCCGGTGTCGTCGATGACACCGGAGTCGTCCTCGCGGCACCCGGCCTCGGCTGGGATCGCCTCGACCTCACCGGCATCCTGAGCGAGGCGGTCGGCGCCCCGGTGCTCGTTGCCAACGACGCCAACGCCGCAGTGCTCGCCGAGCACACGTTCGGCGGTGCCGGCGACGACATCATCCTCGTGAAGGTCGGCCGCGGTGTCGGTGCGGGCCTGCTCACGGGTGGCGAACCGCTGCGCGGTGCGCGCTCGGCCGCCGGCGAGATCGGCCACGTGACGGTGGGCACCGATGGCGGCCCCGATTGCGCGTGCGGGAAGGTGGGATGTCTCGAGGCCTGGATCTCGGTTCCCTCGCTCTCCGCGCGTATCGATGCCGGCGCCGCGAGCGACCGCGACGGTCTGCTGCGAGACGCGGGCGAACGTCTCGGCATCGCCCTGGCCCCCATCGTGGGTGCTCTCGACCTGTCGGAGATCGTCCTCTCCGGCCCCGCGGAACTTCTCGACGGCACGCTTGCGAGCGCCGCCGCCGAGACGGTGCGCACACGCACGCTCGCCACGTTCCACGACGAGCTGCAGGTGCGGATGACGGAGCAGGGCCAGGACATCGTCCTGCGCGGTGCTGCCGTCATGGTCCTGTCAGGGCGTCTCGGCGTCTCCTGACTTCGCTCCACAGCTCCATAGCCCCACCTGCACCACCAGCTCCACACCCGGGCGAGCCATCCGACTCGTCGACACCAGAGAAGAAGGAATCACCATGAAGAAGAGCCTCGGAGCACTGTCGCTCCTCGGTGTCTCCGCCCTGCTGCTCGCCGGTTGCGCGAGCGGCGACGCGGGACAGAGCGCCGAGACCGGCGACCTGACCGTATGGCTGGTCGGCACCGACACGCCTCAGGACGCCCGCGACTACCTCAAGAAGACGTTCGAAGCAGAGAACGAGGGCTGGACGCTGACGATCGAGGAGAAGACCTGGGCCGACACCGCGGACAACTACGTCGCCGCGCTGTCGTCGAACGACGCGCCCGATCTCGTCGAGGTCGGCAACACGCAGTCGCCCGGCTTCATCGATCAGGGTCTGTTCCTCGACATCTCCGACCTCCAGGCGGACCTCGGCGGCGACGAACTGCTGCAGAGCTTCGTCGAGCTCGGGTCGGCGGACGGCAGCCTGTACGCCGCTCCCTACTACGCGGGGTCGCGCATCGTCTTCTACTCGCCCTCTTCGTACAGCGGCGAGGTGCCGACGACGCTCGAGGAGTACGTCGCCGACGGCATCGCTGCGACGACCGCCACCAAGTCGGGCATCTACGCCCCCGGCAAGGACTGGTACAACGCGCTGCCCTACGTCTGGGCGAACGGCGGCGAGATCGCGACGCAGGACGGCGACACCTGGAAGGGCGGCTTCTCCAGCTCGGGCGGCATCGCCGGTCTGACGATGCTCCAGGACGTCTACCAGAACGCGACGATCGCGCCGGCTGACGCGGACGAGACCGATCCGCAGGTTCCGTTCTGCGCCGGCGAGATCGGCTTCCTCTCGGCTCCGGCGTGGGTGAAGTGGTCGATCCTCGCGCCCGCCGACGACGCGAAGGCCCCGGGCTGCCCCGAGACGGTCGGCGCCGATCTGAAGGCGTTCGCTCTTCCGGGCATGACCGCCGGTGAGGTCGCTCCGGTCTTCGCCGGAGGCTCGAACATCGCTATCGCGGCGAAGTCGGACGCTCCCGACAAGGCCGAGGCCGCACTCAAGATCATCCTCTCGGAGGGGTACCAGAAGATCCTCGCCGAGAACGGGCTCATCCCCGCGCTGACCTCGTTCGCCGACTTCCTGCCCGATGACGAGATCACGGTCGAGGCGGCGAAGGCCGTCGCATCGTCGAAGGCCGTTCCGGCGAGCCCCAACTGGTCCGAGGTCGAGTCTTCCGGTGTGATCAAGGACGCTCTCGTCAAGATCGCGCAGGGCGGCGACGTCACGGCGATCGCGACCGAGCTCGACGGTCAGATCGAAGCCATCCTCAACAAGTAGTCGTGAGTCGTGGGGCGCGGGAGTCCGCGCCCCACGAACACCGCAGAGAGGACAGCACGATGACTAACGTGCTCACCCGAACGCCGCGACGGCCCGAGCCGCGGGCGAAGCACGGGCCGCCGCCTACCGCGCGGCAACGGTCTCGGCGTCGCCGCGACAACGTCGGCGCGCTGACGCTCCTCGGCCCCTCGCTCATCATCCTCGGGGTGATGGTCGGGTACCCCGCCGTGCTGATGCTCGTGCAGTCGTTCACCGACTACGCCATCCGCAACAAGGTGCAGGGCACGCTTCCCGACTTCATCGGGTTCGAGAACTACCTCGAGGTCTTCACGCAGTCCGACTTCCCGGCCGTCCTCGTCCGCAGTCTTGGGCTGATGGTGGCCATGACCGTGCTGATCGTGGGGCTCGGCGCCCTCGTGGCGGTGCTCATGACGCGCCTGCGGCGCGGGTGGCGCATCCTCGTCTCGCTCGGTCTCCTCCTCGCCTGGGCGATGCCGCCGCTGGCGGCGACCACGGTCTGGGGATGGATCTTCGACTCGCAGTACGGCATCGTCAACCGGGCGCTGAACACGATGACCGGCTCGACCGACTGGACCAACCACTCGTGGCTGGCGAATCCGTGGTCGTTCTTCTTCGTCCTGACGGTGATCGTGGTCTGGCAGGGCGTGCCCTTCGCGGCCTTCACCCTGTACGCGGCGCTCGGGCAGGTCCCCGCCGAGGTGCTCGAGGCGGCATCCCTCGACGGCGCGGTCGGGTGGCAGCGCTTCCGACTCGTCGTGTTCCCGTATCTGCGCAACGTCGTGACGGTCGTCGTGGTGCTGCAGGTCATCTGGAACCTCCGTATCTTCACGCAGGTCTACGCGCTGCAGCAGCGTGGCGGCCTCATCTCCGAGACCAACGTGCTCGGCACCTACATCTTCCGGCAGGGCCCGGGGGAGTTCGGCGTCACGAGCGCGATCGGCGTGCTCATGGTCGTGCTGCTCCTCACCCTCTCGTGGGGATACATCCGCACCACGCTCAAGGAGGAGGAGCTGTGAGCACCCAGGTCACCCCCGCGACCCAGCTCGGCACGATCGGGGTCGATGAGGTCGTCGGCGAGGTGGGCCGGGCGAAGCGCCCCCGGCCGCGCTCGCTCGCCGTGCGACGACCGCCGCGCCGCCGCATCCTCTCGCGCGCGGGACTGAACCTCGCCGCGCTCGTCGTGTTCGTGTGCTCGGTGTTCCCCGTCTACTGGATGCTGAACATGTCGTTCACGCGCGGCGAGAGCATCATCAGCCGCACCCCGAGCTTCCTCCCCTTCGACTTCACGCTCGGCAACTACGCCACGGCATGGACGCGCGAGGCGGCCCCGGGGCAGACCGACTTCGTGCACGGGCTCCTCTCGTCGACCCTGGTGACGGTCGGCGTGCTCGTCATCACGCTGGTGCTGGCCTTCCTCGCCTCGATCGCCGTGGCCCGCATCCGCTTCCGCGGGCGGCGCTCGTTCATCGTCGCCGTCCTCATCGTGCAGATGATCCCGGGCGAGGCGATGATGTTCACGATCTACGGCATGATCGACGACTGGCGCCTGATGAACACCCTCGTCGGCCTCGGCATCGTCTACGTCGCCGCCGTCATCCCGTTCACGATCTGGACACTGCGCGGATTCGTCGCGGGTGTTCCGGCCGATCTCGAAGAGGCGGCCATGATCGACGGGTGCACCCGCACCCAGGCGTTCTGGAAGGTGACGTTCCCCCTGCTGGCGCCCGGACTCGTCGCCACGGGCATCTTCGCCTTCATCCAGTCGTGGAACGAGTTCACCATGGCGCTGCTGCTCATGAAGGGCTACAACCTGACGCTCCCGCCGTGGCTGCTGTCGTTCCAGTCGGCGACGGCAGCGACCAACTGGGGCGCCGTGATGGCGGCATCCACCCTCATGTCGATCCCCGTCGTGATCTTCTTCCTCATCGTGCAGGGGCGGATGTCGGGCGGGCTCGTGTCGGGGGCCGTGAAGGGATGACGCTGCGCATCGGTGTCGACGTGGGCGGCACGAAGATCCTCGCCGTGTCCGTGGATGGCGACGGCAACGAGATCGCCCGCCTCCGTCGGCCGACCGGATGGGGCGGCGATGCCGTCGCCGACGGCGTCGCGGCGGTCGTCGCCGACCTGGCGGGGGCTGAATCGGTCGTCGCGGTCGGCGTGGGCGTGCCCGGGCAGATCCGGCCCGGCGGCGGGATCGTCGAGCATGCCCTGAACCTCGGGATCGACCGGTACGACCTCGCGGGAGCCGTCGCGGCGCGGATCGGCATTCGACCGGTGATCGACAACGACGTGCGGTACGCGGCGGTGGGTGCGCGGGCACTCCGTGCCGGGGGAGGATCGCTCGCTTTCCTGAACCTCGGAACCGGCATCGCCGCGGGCATCGTCGACGAGACGGGCCCGCGCCGCGGCGGGCGCGGCGCGGCCGGTGAGGTCGGGCACATCCCCATCGACCCGAACGGGCCCCGTTGCCGCTGCGGACAGCGCGGATGCATCGAGGCGTTCGCGGGCGGGGGAGCCGTCGCCGAGCGCTGGGGCGGTTCCTCGCCGCTGCCCGTGCTCGCGGTCTTCGATGCTGCGGATGCGGGGGACGAGCGCGCCGACGGCATCAGAGCGGACGTGGTGCGCGGCGTCGAGGCGGCGGTCCGGCTGCTGGTGCTCACGACCGACGTCGACGTGGTCGTCTTGGGCGGGGGCGTCGCCGCGCTCTCCGATCGGCTGCTCGTCCCGGTGCGGGCCGCTCTCGCCGCATCCGCCGGCGCGTCGCCGTTCCTGCGGTCGCTGCGGTTGGACGAGCGGGTCGAGCTCGCGCCCCGGGACGTGCCCGTGGGGGCGCTGGGTGCCGCCGTTCAGGCCCAGGCGAGCGGAAGCAGGTGCTCGGTGCTGAGCGGTGCGAGCGGCAACGCCGCGGCTTCGGGAGCGGTGAGCCAGCGCGCCTCCGCGATCTCGGCGGCGGCGCTGACCGACGCGGGGTCGAGCGTGATCGCGAACGCCTCGGCGACGACGCGGAAGCCCGGCTCGTTCGCGGCATCCGACTCGAACCGGCCGAGGTAGACGAGGTCGGGCTCGGCCACGACGACGCCGAGCTCCTCGTGCAGCTCGCGGACGAGGGCCGCGCCGGCGGACTCGCCCGGCTCGGGCTTGCCACCGGGCGCCATGAACCGCTCGGTGCCGCGCTTCCGGACGAGCAGGGTACGCCCGTCGCCGTCGGTCACGACCGCCGCACTCACGTGGACCTCCCCGGCCGGGACGGAGTCGCTCACGGCGCGAACACCTTTCCGGGGTTCAGGATGCCGGCGGGGTCGAAGACCCGCGCGATGCGCCGCTGGAGCTCCCACTGGTCGTCGCCGAGCTCGTCCGCGAGCCAGCGCCGCTTGAGGACGCCGACGCCGTGCTCGCCGGTGAGCGTTCCGCCGAGGCGCAGCGCCGACTGGAAGAGGTCTTCCGCCGCCTCCCAGATGACCTCCGGGACCTCGTCGCCGTCGAAGATGAAGTTCGGGTGCAGGTTGCCGTCGCCCGCGTGGCACACGGTCGGGATCGTCAGACCGAAGCGCTCCTCGATGCGGGCGATCTCGTCGAACATCGCGGGCAGGGCGCTGCGCGGCACCGAGACGTCCTCGATGAGCGCGGTTCCGAGGGTCTCCATCGCGGGATGCATCGACCGCCGCACCGTCCACAGCTGCTGGGCCTCGGCGTCATCGGCGGCGAGGCGCACGGTGCCGCCGGCGGCCGCGAGCACCGCGACGACGGCCTCCGCCTCGGCCGTCGCGCCCGGGCCGTCGGTCTGGACCGTCAGCTGCGAGGCACCGGGCGTGGGGGCGGGAAGCCCGAGCAGGCGGTGCGAGGCGGCGAGGGAGGTCGCGTCCATCAGCTCCATGATCGCCGGCTGGATGCCGGCCGCCGTGACCGCCGATGCCGCGACCGCGGCGGAGCGCACATCGGAGAACGTCGCGGCGATCGTCCGGGCCTGGCCGGGGACGAGGCGGCGGAGCTTCAGCGTCGCCGCGACGACGACGCCCAGGATGCCCTCCGACCCGATGACGAGCGAGGTCAGGTCGAGGCCCGTCACGCCTTTCACGGTGCGATGTCCGAGACGCATCAGGCGACCGTCTGCCAGCACGAGATCGAGGCCGAGGACCGCGTCTCGCACCACCCCGTACTTCGCGCAGAGCAGGCCGCCCGCGCCGGTGGCGATGTTGCCGCCGACGGTCGAGATGTCGCGGCTCGCGGGATCGGGCGCCCACCAGAGGCCGTGCTCCGCGAGCGCCGCGTTCAGCTGCCCGTTGAGGATGCCGGGCTCGACGACGGCGATGAGGTCGTCGGGGCGGACCTCGAGGATGCGGTCCATCGAACGCAGCGAGAGCCCGATTTCACCCGCGCCCGTGTTGGCGCCGCCCGCGAGGCCGGTGCCGGCGCCCCGCGGCACGACCGGGGTGCCGCTCGCGGAGGCGATGCGCATCGTCGCCTGGACGTCCTCGACGGTGCGGGCGTGAACGACGGCGAGGGGCGATCCGGATGCCGCCTGGCCCGACTTGTCCGCCCGAGCGGCAGCCCGACCGGCATCCGAGACATCGACGCGGTCGCCGAGCTCGGCGACGAGCCGGGCGACGACGTCGGGAGCGGTCATGACAGGCGCCGGCGGCCGGCGATCACACCGCAGGTCACCGCGATGACCCCGAAGACGAGACCGACCCAGGCCTGGTCCATGCTCCACCACGCGATGGTGGCCGAGGCGTAGACGAACAACTCGACGAGGGCGCGCACGAACGGGTGCACCATGAGCACGGCACGCGGCGAGACGAACAGTGCCCACAGGAGGATCGCGGCGACCGGAGCGCCGATGCCGAAGACCAGGTTGAGGGGGAAGTCCCACGCCGCGAAGCCCCAGATCGCAAAGGTGGCGAAGGCGAAGAGCTGGCAGGCGAAGGCGAGGAGGTCGATCGCCGAGAGAGCCCGTCGCGTGCCGGCCGCCTGCTGCGGCGCCTCGGGGGTGGCGGGACGGACGTTCGGCAGTTCGGACATGCCTCCGATTCTAGGCGCCGGCCTCACGTCGCCGCCCCGGGAGGCACCTCGGGCGAACAGGTCACGCGCGCCCGGTCCAGACGCGCCGGACGCGCAGGTCGGCGTCGAGCAGGACGGCATCGGCCGGGCTCCCGATCTCGAGCCTGCCGAGGTCGGGACGCCCGATCGCGCGTGCCGGAGTGGCCGTCAGGGCCGTCACGGCTGTCGGCAGCGTCACCCCCGCGGCGACGGCCGTCCGCAGCGCGGCATCCTGCGTCAGGGTGGATCCGGCGATCGTGCCGTCTGCGAGCCGCGCCACGGTGTTCTCGACGCGCACCGCGAGCGCCCCGAGCACGTAGTCTCCGTCGGCCGATCCGGCGGCCGCCATCGCGTCGGTGACGAGCGCGATGCGCCCCGGTGCGGCGGCGAAGGCGATCCGCACCACCTCGGGGGCGAGGTGCACGCCGTCGGCGATGACCTCGAGCGTGACGCGTGGGTCGGCGGTGGCCGCGCCGATCGGACCGGGCTGACGGTGGTGGAGGCCCGGCATGGCGTTGAAGGCGTGGGTGAGGATCGTGGCGCCGGCGTCGAAGGCCCGTCGAGCGGTCTCGGCGTCGGCGTCGGTGTGACCGACGGCGGCGGCCGCGCCCGCGGCGACGATGCGCTCGATCGCGGTGAGGGCGCCCGGCAGCTCCGGAGCGATCGTGACCTGGCGGACGGTGCCGCGGCCGGCCTCGAGCAGCCGCGCCACGGCGTCGGCGGCGGGTCCGATGAGCAGCTCCGGATCGTGGGCGCCGTGGTGTCCGGGATCGAGGAACGGCCCCTCGAGGTGCGAGCCGAGCACCGTGGCATCCGTCTCCGCGAGGTCGCCGATGGCGGCGACCCGTCGGACGAGGTCGTCGACGGATGCCGTGACGAGCGAGATGACCGCTCGCGTCGTGCCGTGCGCCCGGTGCAGCTCGCGCGCGGTGCGGATCGCCTCGGCACCCTCGTCGTATGCCGCGCCGCCGCCGCCGTGGCCGTGGATGTCGACGAAGCCGGGAGCGAGGATCGCGCCGGGGCCGGCGGCATCGGTGGCATCGACGACCTCGTCGACCGGTTCTTCGGCGACGGCATCGCGCCACGCGTCGCCGGTGCCCTGCGCGGCGACCCGCCCGTCGCGCACGACGAGCCAGGAGTCGGGCATCTCGCGGCCCCCGTCGACGAGCCGAACGGAATGGATGACGCGGTTCAGACCGTCCATGCGACCTCCGGGGAAGCGGGGAAGCGGATGCCGAGGGTCGTCCACAGCGGTCCGAGCGCGCCGACGCGTTCGCGGAAGGACTCCCACGTGCGGTTGTCTGCGCTGCCGGTCGCAGCCGACCAGGCGGCTTCAGCGGCCGCCGCGATGCGAGGGAAGGCGAGTGCATCGATGTCGTCCAGGTCGCGGACGGTCTCGGTCCACAGCGGCGCTTCGACCCCGAGGATGTCGTCTTCCGAGATGCCGGACACGACCTCGCCGGGCTCCCACGAGTAAGCCCGTTCGAGGCTCGTCGGACCGTTCGCCCAGGTCAGGCCGAGGGGAGCATCGGCCGTCGGTTTCATGTCGAGGTACACGGCGTCGGCGGGCGAGAGGATGACGCGGCCGCCGCGCGCGACGAAGGCCCGCGCACGTTCGTCGGCACCGTCGGTCGGCGAGACGAGGCCCCAGTACTGGCCGATCGTGCCGGGCGCGAGATCCGCGGCGGCGCCGGCCTCGTGCCAGGCGATCGGCGTCTTGCCGAGGTCGGCGATGACCCGCGAGGTGCGGGCCACGAAGGCCGCGAAGTCCTCCGCCGGGGTGCCGTGCGCCTCGTCACCGCCGAAGTGCAGGTAGGGGCCGGGGGTCAGCTCCGCCAGCTCCGTCAGGACATCGTCGACGAAGGCATCGGTCTCGGGTGCGCCGATGCGCAGCGACGAGAAGCCGACCCCCATGCCCGTGTACGCCTCGCCGGCGACGGGAGCGGGGCCGCCCGCGACATCCCACCCGTCCAGCGCCGGTGGCGCAGCGACCTCGGGGTAGGCGAGCCCGACGGCGTGGGTGTGGCCGGGCATGTCGAACTCGGGCACGACGGTCATGTGGTTCGCCGCGGCGTGGGCGATGATCGCGCGGTAGTCGTCGGCCGTGAAGAAGCCGCCGGCACCGCCGCCCACCGCGCTCGTCGCCGCATGGACGGTGAGCTCCGGGCGGCGGGACAGCGCGAGCCGCCACCCCTGGTCGTCGCTGAGGTGCAGGTGCAGGACGTTGAACTTGAGGCTCGCCGCCCGCTCGAGGTAGGCGGTGACGGTCGCGACGTCGTGGAAGTGGCGGGCGACATCGAGCATCACGCCGCGATACGCGAAGCGGGGGGCGTCGTCGATGTCGACCCCCGGAATCACCCAGCCGTCGGACGAGCGGGTGATCAGCTGGCCGAGAGTCTGCACGCCGTAGAAGAGGCCCGCGGAGTCGGCGCCCCGGATCGAGATGCGGCGGTGGTCGACCGACAGCCGGTACGACTCGGGCGGCCCGTCCCCGTCGACGGCGACGTCGATGGCGGCGCTGTCGAGCTCCGCGGCGCTGTCGGGCTCCGCGGCGCTGTCGGGCTCCGCGGCGCTGTCGGGCTCCGCGGTGCCGGGGGCCGCCGTGAGGTGGAGGCCGGTCCGCGTCAGGACGAGCCGGTGGAGGACGCCCGCGGCATCCGCATCCCCGGTTATGAAGACGGCGTCCGTCAGGGTGAACGCCACCCCCTTCGCGGGCGTGACCGAGGCGGGCAACGGGACCAGCGGCAGCGACATCAGCGCGCCCCTATCTGTAAGGGTGCCTAACAAACTTTCGAGCCAGCGTATCAGCGCGGCATCCGTTATGCTCGACGCGTCGCGACTGGCGTTGAGGTGGGCCACCACCGGGGAGCGACCGACACGGCATTCGACCGCACGCCTGGGCCGATGTGGAACTTCTCTGCTCGTGAAAGCCGTCGTCAGGAGATCGTCATGACCGATTCGTACTTCAACGCCCCGCTCGCCGAGGTCGACCCCGAGATCGCCCAGGTGCTCGAGCGCGAGCTCGACCGCCAGCGCGGCTACCTCGAGATGATCGCGTCCGAGAACTTCGTGCCCGTCTCGGTGCTGCAGTCGCAGGGTTCCGTGCTCACCAACAAGTACGCCGAGGGTTACCCGGGTCGCCGCTACTACGGCGGCTGCGAAGAGGTCGACGTCGCCGAAGAGCTGGCGATCTCGCGCGCCAAGTCGCTCTTCGGCGCCGAGTTCGCCAACGTCCAGCCCCACTCGGGCGCGACGGCCAACGCCGCCGTCCTGCACGCGATCGCGCGCCCCGGTGACACGCTCCTCGGCCTCTCGCTCGACCACGGCGGCCACCTCACCCACGGCATGAAGATCAACTTCTCGGGCCGGCTCTACGACATCGTCGCCTACGGCGTGAACCCCGAGACCTCGCTGATCGACATGGACGAGGTCCGTCGCCTCGCCCTCGAGCACAAGCCGAAGGTGATCATCGCCGGCTGGTCGGCCTACCCCCGCCAGCTCGACTTCGCCGCCTTCCGTGCGATCGCGGACGAGGTCGGCGCGTACCTCTGGGTCGACATGGCGCACTTCGCCGGTCTCGTCGCCGCCGGCGTGCACCCGTCGCCGGTGCCCCACGCCCACGTCGTCTCGTCGACGGTGCACAAGACCATCGGCGGCCCCCGCTCGGGCATCATCCTCACCAACGACGCCGACCTGGCGAAGAAGATCAACACCGCCGTCTTCCCGGGCCAGCAGGGCGGCCCGCTCATGCACGTCATCGCGGCGAAGGCGACGGCGTTCAAGCTCGCAGCGACGCCGGAGTTCAAGGAGCGCCAGGAGCGCACCGTGCGCGGCGCCGCGATCATCGCCGACCGTCTGACGCAGCAGGATGTGGCGGATGCCGGCATCGCCGTCCGCTCGGGCGGCACCGACGTGCACCTCGTGCTCGTCGACCTGCGCGACGCCGCGATCGACGGCAAGCAGGCCGAAGACCTGCTGCACGAGATCCACATCACCGTCAACCGCAACGCGGTGCCCAACGACCCGCGCCCGCCGATGGTCACCTCGGGCCTGCGCATCGGGACGCCCGCTCTCGCGACCCGCGGCTTCGGCGACGCCGAGTTCACCGAGGTCGCCGACATCATCGCGCTCGCGCTGCAGCCCGGCGCCGACCTCGATGCCCTGCGTGCTCGCGTGGCGACGCTCGCCGACGCCTTCCCGCTGTACCCCGGCCTGCAGCAGTAACCCGGCGTCGCCGGTCGCCGGCCGGTCGCCGAGAACGCACCCTCCCCGCGAGAACGCACCCCGCACGGTACGTTCTCGCCCGGAGCGTATGTTCTCGGCGACCGCGACCCGGCGACCGCGACCCTCTCGAACGGAGAACGACATGACCGCGCAGAAGCTCGACGGGCGGGCCACCGCCGCTGCCATCAAGACCGAACTCGCCGAGCGCGTCGCCGCGCTGAAGGCCCGCGGAGTGACGCCGGGCATCGCGACGGTGCTCGTCGGGGCCGACCCGGCATCCCAGCTGTACGTCGGGATGAAGCACCGCGAGTCCGAGGCGATCGGCATGAACTCGATCCAGATCGAGCTGCCGGCCGAGTCGACGCAGGCGGAGGTCGAGGAGGTCATCGACCGCCTCAACGCCGACCCGACGTGCCATGGCTACATCGTGCAGCTGCCGCTGCCCAAACACCTCGACACCGACCGGGTTCTCGAGCGCATCGATCCCGCGAAGGATGCCGACGGCCTGCACCCCGTCAACCTCGGGCGTCTCGTGCTCAATGTCAACGACCCCATCACGACGCCGCTGCCGTGCACGCCGCGTGCCGTCATCGAGCTGCTGCAGCGCAACGGATACGACCTCGCGGGCAAGAACGTCGTCGTCGTCGGGCGCGGTGTCACGATCGGCCGGTCCATCGGTCTGCTGCTGACCCGCCGCGAGATCAACGCCACGGTGACCCTGACCCACACCGGAACCGCCGACCTCGGCGCGCACCTGCGCGAGGCCGACGTCATCGTGGGTGCCGCGGGCGTGAAGCACCTCGTCACCGCCGCGGACGTCAAGCCGGGCGCCGCCGTCCTCGACGTGGGCGTCACCCGCGAGAACGACCCCGAGACCGGCAAGTCGAAGGTCTACGGAGACATCGCGCCGGATGTCGCCGAGGTCGCGGGCTTCCTCTCGCCCAACCCCGGCGGCGTCGGCCCGATGACCGTCGCCCTGCTGATGACCAACGTGGTCGAGGCCGCCGAGCGCGCGACCGCCTGAGCCTGCTTCCTCCACCCGTCGACTCGCCAGAAAGTGCGGATGCCGGCCCGCCCGGATCCGCGTTCTCTGGCGAGTCGACGGGAGCTCAGAGGAAGCGGGAGAGGAAGGCGCGGGTTCGGGGCTCGCGGGGAGCGCCGAACACCTCCGACGGCGCGCCCTCCTCGACGATGACGCCCTGGTCGAGGAAGACGACGCGGTCGGCGACATCCCGCGCGAACGCCATCTCGTGCGTCGCCATGAGGATCGTCGAGCCGGCCACCGCGAGGTCGCGGACCAGCTCGAGCACCTCGCCGACGAGCTCGGGGTCGAGCGCCGAGGTGATCTCGTCGAGCAGCAGCACCTCGGGATCGGTCGCGATCGCGCGGATGATCGCCGCTCGCTGCTGCTGACCGCCCGAGAGCCGGTCGGGGTGCTCCCCGGCCTTGTCGGCGAGCCCGATGCGCGCGAGCAGGTCCCGCGCACGCGCCTCCGCCTCGCGCCGGGGCACGCGGTGCACGACCCGCGAGGCGAGGGTCACGTTGTCGAGCACGGACAGGTGGGGGAAGAGGTTGTAGCTCTGGAACACCGCTCCCAGCCGCGCGCGCACCGCGTTCGCGTCGACCCGGGGGTCGGAGATGTCCGCGCCGGCGAGGAGGATCTGCCCGTCGTCGATCGGCTCCAGCAGCCCGAGGCAGCGCAGCAGCGTCGACTTGCCCGAACCGCTTGCGCCGATGAGGGCGACGACCTCGTTCCGGGCGAGCGACACATCGACGCCGCGCAGCACCTCTTTGTCGCCGAACGACTTGCGGATGCCGCGGGCGTGCAGCACGTCGGCGACGCTGCCGGGCTCGGTGTCGGGCGCGCTGCCGGGTCGGTTCCGGCTCACAGGATCGATCCCGTCTGCTCGCGGCGTCGGAGCCTCGCGGTGTACCAGTCCGTCAGCCGGATCGTCGGGATCGCGAGCAGCACGAACAGCACGCCTGCCACGACGTACGGGGTGAAGTTGTAGGTCGTCGCGACCACGCCCCGCGCCTCGGCGATCGCGTCGAACGCCGCGAGGATCGAGATCAGTCCGACATCCTTCTGCATGGAGATGAAATCGTTCATGAGCGGCGGGGTCATCTTGCGCAGCGCCTGCGGCAGCACGACCCGCACGAGGGTCTGCGGGTAGCTGAGCCCGAGCGCGCGGGCGGCGAGACGCTGCGACGGATGCACCGACTCGATGCCCGCCCGCACGACCTCCGCGACGTAGGCGGAGTACGTCAGCGTGATGGCGAGGACTCCCAGAAGCACCGGATCGATGCGGGCGTTCAGGATCGTCGGCAGCCCGAACCCGATCAGATACAGCACGATGACGAAGGGCAGGCCGCGGAAGAGGTCGGTGTAGGCCGCGGCGATCAGCCGGAGCGGGAAGAACACCGGTCCGCGCAGGGTCCGCAGCAGCGCCAGCACCAGCGCCACCGCGGCGACCGTGAAGACCGAGATGGCGAGCACCTGCAGGTTCACGAGGAAGCCCTGCCACACCTCGGGGAGGGCCTGCAGCGCGACGGCGGGGTCGAAGAAGCTCCGCTGGACGGTCGCCCAGCCCTCCGTGTTGATCACGGTCACCCAGACGACCGCGGCGAAGGCGAGTGTCGAAGCGACGGCGATCAGGACCGACCGGCGCTCGCGGCCGCGCCGATACGCTCGGCGCTCGAGTTCGAGCGCGCTCGGGACGGAGGTGGTCACGGATAGACGCTAGCGCGCCCTCACTGGAGGAGCGTCACGCCCTCCGTGAGTCCCGAGAGCCACTTCTGCTCGAGCTCGGCGAGGGTGCCGTCCTCGCGCAGCTCGTCGACGGCGGCCGTCACGGCGGGGGTGAGCGGCGAGTTCTTCGCGAGCAGCAGGCCCCATTCGTCCTCGATGCCCGCCTTCGGCAGCTCGCCGACGAAGAACGAGTTCTCGATGTAGAAGTTGACCGCGAGGTAGGCGGTGGGGGTGTCGAGCACGATCGCATCGATCTGTCCCGCGCCGAGCGCGGCCACGGCATCCTCGTTCGAGTTGTACAGGCGAGCCTCGGCGTCGGGCGCGACCTCTGCGAGGGTCTGCGCGCTCGTGGAGTTGGCCATCGCGCCGATCGTGAGGTCGGTCAGCCCTGCGATGTCGGAGACGCCGTCGGCCGCGCCGCCCCGGATCGCGACGATCGACTGGCTCGCGGAGTAGTAGGGCGAGGAGAAGTCGACGCCCTGCTTGCGCTCGTCGGTGATCGTGTACTGCTGGACGTTGATGTCGAAGCTCTTCGGACCCGGCGCGATCGCGGCCTCGAAGCTCGTGCGCACCCACACGACGTCGTCCGGTGCGAAGCCGAGCTTGTCCGCGACGGCGTAGGCGACGGCGGCCTCGAAGCCCTCGCCCGACTCGGGGTCGTCGTCGACGAAGTACGGCTCGTAGGCCGTCTCGCCCGTGGCGAAGGTGAGCTTGCCGGGGGTGACGTAGTCCTCGGCAGCGGGTCCCGACGCGGCATCGCCCGAGGCGGCGGGCGCGGGCGAGGACGAGCACCCGGCGAGGACGATCGCGAGAGCGGCGACGCCGATCGAGGCGGCGCGGACGAGAGAGCGGGACATCGGGGAACCTCCGGGTGCGGATGCCGCGCATCGGCGTGCTGTCACCGGCGGCTGCATCCATTCTCACCCGGCCGGGATGCCGCGGCGCGCGCGGGTCGTCGTGTTACGCGGCCTCCCTGCAGGCCCGGCTGCGGGCCCGAACCCCGCGAGGTCCCACGTGGGCCGGGTAAGCGCGGCTCACACCCGGCCCAAGTGGGACCTCGCAGGGGTGGACCCGCGGGGGCGGGGTCGGGCAGGATCGGCGGCGTGCGAGACGACGGCGGTGGGGGAGGGTGCAGGGGAACGGGGGCGATCACGACGCAGCGGCTGCGCTCGCACCTGCTGAGCGAACCCGCGTCGTCACTCGGCGAGGCCGGGGCCCACATGCTCGCCGTGCAGGCGCAGGAGTTCTGGTCGGGTCGATGGGCGCTGGCGGTCCGCACCGACGGCCAGCCTGCGCTGAGCGAGGTGGACGCCGCGTTCGATGACGGCACGCTCGTGCGCTCATGGACCCAACGCGGCACCCTGCACATCGTGCGCTCGGTCGACCTCGCCGGGATGCTTGCGGTGACCGCCGACCGGCAACAGCGTGCCGCGGCGGGCATCCTGCGCGGGCTCGCGATCGACGAGGCGGTGCTGGCGACGGCTGAGCGTGCCGCCCGACAGGCACTGCGCGGCGGGAACCGGCTCACGCGCGACGAGTTCGCCGACCTCCTGCGCGGTGCCGGCATCGGGACCGAGCGCTCGCGCAGCAACCACATCCTCTCGGCGCTCGCCGTCCGCGGCGTGCTCGCCTTCGGCCCGGTGGTGCCGCGCGAGGGTGGACCGACCCGCGACCAGTTCTTGGTCGCCGTGGACGAGTTGCCGTCCGGACGGGTGCCCGATGATCCGCTGGCCGAGATGTTCGCCGGCTACATCCGCTCGCACGGACCGGCCCGCGTCGAGGACTTCCGCTGGTGGGCGGGGCTGCCGATCGGAATGGCACGACGTGCGGCCGAGGCGGCCGGCGACCGCGTGGTCGAGATCGAGGCCGGACTGTTCGCGGCACCGGGCGCGGGGCCCGGCGTGCCGGCATCCGTTGCCGGGGTAGACCCGGAGCGCGACAGCGGGGATGTCGTCGCCCTCCCCGCCTTCGACGAGTACTTCCTCTCCTACGCCGACCGGATGACCGTCTGCGCCCCCGACCTCGCGGCTCGGATCGGCCCCACCCTGAACGGTCAGGTCGCGCCGATCCTGGTCTCCCGGGGACAGGTGATCGGCACGTGGCGCCACTCCGTCGCCGCCGGGCGGCACCGTCTGCCACCTGAGCCCGCGCTCGTGACAGACCCAGCGGTCGCGGCATCCGCGATCGAGGCGTCGCTCGCCCGGGTCTCCCGCTTCCTCGCCGGCTGAGCTCCCGCGTGCCCCGCCGTGGGACCTCGAGCGCTGCCGGCGAGTCAGCCGGCGGCGTGGCGGTCGAGGAAGGCGTAAACCTCGCCGTCGTCGACACCGGGGAAGTTGCCGCGCGGCAGCGGCGAGAACATCTGCATGTGCACGCGGGCGCTCGGCCAGGCCTTGCCCTCCCATCGCGACGTCAGGTCGGGGTCGGGCCGCCGGCAGCATGACTCGTCGGGGCACGTGGATGTCGCCCGCTTCTGCGTCTCGCGGCCGCGGAACCAGCGGGCGTCGTCGAACGGCACGCCGACGGTGATCGAGAACTCGCCCTCGGCGGTGGTCCCGGTCTGGCTCGAGCACCAGAACGTCCCGCCCGGGGTGTCGGTGTACTGGTAGTGCTCGACCGTGCGGTTCTGCTCCTCGAACGCCGACCGCGCCGAGAAGGCCCGGCACACGACCTGGCCCTCCACGCTGCCGGTGACGTCCATCGGCAGCGGCAGGCCGTCGTTCTCGTAGACCCGTGTGATGGCCCCCGCGCCATCCACGCGCAGGAAGTGCAGCGGGATGCCGAGATGCCGGGTCATGAGGTTCGTCATGCGCATCCCGGCTGCCTCGTGCGTCACCCCGAACGCGTCGCGGAAGTCCTCGACCGCGAGGTTGCGGTCCTTCTTCGCCTGCGACAGGAACGCGACCGAGGCCGTCTCGGGCATGAGGCAGCACGCGGCGTAGTAGTTGATCTCGAGGCGCTGCTGCAGGAAGTCGGCGTAGTCGCTCGGGGGAGTGTGGCCGAGCAAGCGGTGCGCCATCGCCTGCAGCGCCATCGACCGCAGGCCGTGACCGCCCGGGATCGAGGCCGGCGGAAGGTAGATGCGCCCGTTCTCGAGGTCGGTGACCGAGCGGGCGGAGTGCGGGAGGTCGGCGACGTAGAGCAGCTCGAACCCCAGCTGCTCGGCCATGATGCTCACGGTGCGGTGCGTCAGCGCACCCGAGGTGTGTCCGGCCGCCTTGAGCTGCTTCTCGGCGAGGCGCTCGATGTCAGGGAGGTAGTTCGCGACCTCGCGCATCCGCAGGCGCAGCTCCGTGTTCGCACGCCGGGCTTCCTCCGGGGTCGCGATCGCCTCGCGCTCGCGGCGCTGCAGTTCGCGATGCAGTCCGAGGATGGACTCGAGCGTGTCGTCGCTCATCGTCTTGCCCGCGCGCACCGGTGCGATGCCGAGTCGCCGGAAGACGGAACTGGCCTGCGCCCGCTCCAGCTCGAGCTCGAGGGCGGCCCGGCGGTTCGGGGGCTCCGGGGAGAGGAGGTCGGTCACGTCGGTGCCGGTCGCCGAC
Organism: Microbacterium sp. SMR1; assembly: GCF_003289625.1. GTDB lineage: Bacteria > Actinomycetota > Actinomycetes > Actinomycetales > Microbacteriaceae > Microbacterium > Microbacterium plantarum. The sequence goes on along the minus strand of NZ_QMBN01000003.1, from coordinate 575,272 downwards.
GCGATCGCCTGCAGCAGCGAGAGCTTCGGCTCGCGTCGACCGTTCTCGATCAGACTCAGCTGGCTGCCGGCGACGCCGACCTGAGCGCCGAGCTCGTCGAGTGTCAGCCCGCGGGCGAGGCGGTGGTGGCGGATGCGGTGCCCGAGGGTTGCGAGTTCGATTCCGGATGCGGCCATTCCTTGATCATAGGGAAAGAATCGGGTTTCTTGAAGTCGTTGAACGCAGCAAGACGGGGTATTCATGCGTTGGAATCGTCAGGTATCACCGATCTCACCGCCGACGTAGGAGACCGACATGGCCATCGCCGACCTCTTCACCCGCCCCGCCGTCACCGGCACAACCGCAGCGGGCGCCGCTCCCCGCCGCGCACGGCCCGACCTCGGCGCCCGGCCGTCGGCGGCATCCGGTCCTCTCGGCGATCTCGTCGCCTGGGTCGACGAGATCGCCGCGCTCACGCAGCCCGATCGGGTCCACTGGGTCGACGGGTCGGCGGCCGAGAACGACGCGCTGCTGCGCGAGATGGTCGACGAGGGCAAGCTCATCAAGCTCAACCCCGAGTGGCGGCCTGGGTCGTACCTCGCGCGCTCGCACCCCAGCGACGTCGCCCGCACCGAGGCGCGGACCTTCATCGCGTCCGAGCGCGAGGAGGATGCCGGCCCCACCAACAACTGGGTCGCACCCGACGACATCCGGGCGACCATCACGCCCCTGTTCGCGGGTTCGATGCGCGGGCGCACGATGTACGTCGTGCCGTTCTCGATGGGGGCGGTCGGCGGCCCGCTCTCGCACATCGGCGTGCAGGTCACCGACAGCGCCTACGCGGTGGCGTCGATCGGCATCATGACCCGCGTCGGGGCGGCCGTGCTCGACGAGATCGCCGGCGGCAAGCCCTGGGTCAAGACCGTCCACTCGGTCGGCGCGCCGCTGGCGCCCGGCGAGGCGGATGTCGCGTGGCCGTGCAACGACGAGAAGTACATCGTCCACTTCCCCGACACCCTCGAGGTCTGGTCGTTCGGGTCGGGCTACGGCGGCAACGCCATCCTCGCCAAGAAGTGCTTCGCGCTGCGCATCGCGTCGGTGATCGGCCGCGATGAGGGTTGGCTCGCCGAGCACATGCTGCTCATCCGGGTCATCGACCCGGCCGGCAAGGCGTACCACGTGGCCGCGGCCTTCCCCTCGGCCTGCGGCAAGACGAACCTCGCCATGCTGCGCCCGACCATCCCGGGCTGGCGTGTCGAGACCCTCGGCGACGACATCGCGTGGCTGCGTCCGGGATCCGACGGGCGGCTGTGGGCGATCAACCCCGAGGCCGGGTTCTTCGGCGTCGCGCCGGGCACCGGCGAGTCGACCAACGTCACGGCGGTCGAGACGCTGTGGGGCAACACGATCTTCACGAACGTGGCGCTGCGTCCCGACGGCGACGTCTGGTGGGAGGGGCTCACCGACGAGGCGCCCGCCGAGCTCATCGACTGGGAGGGCAAGCCCTGGACCCCCGAATCGGGCCGGCCGGCCGCGCACCCCAACTCGCGCTTCACCGTCAGCGCCGCTCAGTGCCCGCAGATCGCGTCGGATTGGGATGCCGCCGAGGGCGTGCCACTCGACGCCATCCTCTTCGGGGGTCGCCGGGCGACGAACGTCCCCCTCGTCGTCGAGGCGACCGACTGGACGCACGGCGTCTTCATCGGCTCGAACATCTCGTCGGAGCGCACGGCGGCGGCCGAGGGGACGCTCGGCGAACTCCGCCGCGACCCCTTCGCCATGCTGCCGTTCTGCGGCTACAACATGGGCGACTACTTCGCCCACTGGCTGAAGGTCGGGCAGAAGCTGCGGTTCGACCGGGCCCCCCGCGTCTTCCAGGTGAACTGGTTCCGCAAGGGCAGCGACGGGCGCTTCCTGTGGCCCGGGTTCGGCGACAACTCGCGCGTCATCGACTGGATCGTGCGGCGCCTGAATGGCGAGGTCGACGCGGTCGACAGCCCGATCGGACGCCTCCCGCGCACCGAGGATCTCAACCTCGACGGCATCGAGGTGTCGCAGCACGATCTCGATGAGCTGTTCGCGGTCGACACGGACTCGTGGCTGCGCGAGGCCGACCTCACCGAGGAGTTCTACGACTCCTTCGGCGACCGGCTGCCCGCGGCCCTGCGTGCCGAGCTCGAGGCCCTCCGCTACCGCCTCGGCCACCGGGCCTGACCCCGCCCGCCACGAGAACACACCGTCGCCGCGAGAACGCACCGGAAAGGGTGCGCGTTCGCGGCGATGGTGCGTTTCCGCGGGAAGGGCGGGCGGGTGCGGCCCGTCAAACCAGGAGCTGGTGCTTCGCGAGGTCGCGGTACAGCGGGACCGTGGCGACGAGCTCGGAGTGCGTGCCCTGGCCGACGACCCGGCCGTGGTCGAGCACCACGATGACGTCGCTGTCGACGACCGTCGAGAGCCGGTGCGCGATGACCACGAGGGTGCGGCCCGTCGCGACGGCGTCGATCGCCTCGCGCATCCGCTGCTCGTTGAGCCCGTCGAGCGAGGACGTCGATTCGTCCAGCAGCAGGATCGGGGGCGCAGCGAGCAGCGCGCGGGCGATCGCGAGGCGCTGACGCTCGCCGCCCGAGAGCATGACGCCCGCCTCGCCGACGGGCGCCTGAAGACCGAGCTCGCTGCGCTCGAGCACATCGCCGAGGTTGACGGCGCGCAGCACACGCTCGCACTCCGCGTCCGTAGCCTCGGGCGAGGCGAGGCGCAGGTTGTCGGCGATCGTGCCGGCGAGGGTGGGGGCGTCCTGCTCGACGTAGCCGAGCTGCGCGCGCAGCTCGGCCCGTGGGAGGGACCGGATGTCGTCACCCCCGACGAGCACCGCTCCGCCGGTGACGTCGTAGAACCGCTCGATCAGGGCGAGGGTCGTGGACTTGCCCGCCCCCGACGGCCCGACGAGGGCCACGCGCGCACCGCGGGGAACGCGGAAGCTCACGCCGCGGAGCACCTCGCCCTCGGGGACGGCGGTCGCTCCGGCTGTCGCTGCGGACGAGGCGGCGGCGTCTGCGCCGTTCGCCGGCGAACCCGTCTCATCGGCCGTGACCGCAGCGACCGCCGAGGTGTCGACGCGGGCGTCCGCGAGGGTGCGCAACGCTTCGTCGGATGCCGAGCGCCGGGCGGCGACGACGGCCTCGGGGTAGCGGAAGTGCACGTCTCGGAACTCGATCGCGACATCGCTGTCGCCCGAGACGGCTACGGTGGCTGCGGCATCCGGATCGGCCGATTCCTCCGTGGGCAGGTCGAGCACTTCCTGGATGCGGCCGAGCGCGCCGAGCGCCTGATTGACCGAGGTGATCGCCCCGAGGAACGACGCGAGCGGCTGCACGAGGAAGAACAGGAACATCACGAACGTCACCAGGCTCGCGATCGAGATGGCGCCCGAGGCGACGCGGTATCCGCCGACGCCGAGCACGACGAGCAGTGACAGCTGCAGCGCGACGCCCGCGACGGGCACGACGAGGGCCGACGCCTTCGCGACGCGCACGCCCGCGTCATACGCCTGGCGTGCGGCCCCCGTGACGGCGGCCTCCTCGCGCTCGGTCGCTCCGGCGGCGCGGATCGTGCGGATCGATCCGATCGCCCGCTCGACACCCGAGGCCAGCTCGCCTACCCGTTCCTGCTGTTCGCGCGTGGCGCGACGGATGCGGGTGCTGAGCCCCACGACGACGGCGACCGAGGCTCCGATCACGATGACGATGAGCAGCAGCAGCAGCGGGTCGATGAAGAGCATCGCGACGATCGCGCCGACGAAGATGAGCGCGTTGCCGACCGAGTCGGCGAGCCCCTGGGTGAGCACGGCGTAGAGCAGCGTCGTGTCGGTGCCCACGCGCGAGACCAGGTCGCCGGTGCGTCGGGCGTCGAACTCCGAGATCGGCAGTCGGAGCAGGCGTGCGATGAGCCGGCGGCGGCTGGAGAACACCACCGCGGTGCCGGTGCGCTGGAGCAGATAGTGCTGGTAAGCGCCGATGGCCGACGAGACGACGACGAGGATCACGAGCGCCCACACGAGGATGCCGAGGGTGTCACCCACCTGCACACGCTCGATGACCTGCCCGACGACGAGCGGCTGGCCGAGCGTGGCCACCGCCTCGACGATGCTGAGCACCGCGACCGCCACCAGCACGCCCTTGTGCTCGAACAGGTACGGGAGCAGCTGCGACAGGCGGGCGCGCGGGCCCTCGTCGGTGCGGCGGCGGCCGCCGCGCATGCGGCTGCGGGTGTCGGACATGCGGTTCCCTCGGTTCGGCGAAGCTCTCTCCTTCGACCGTACTTCTTTCATCGAGGGTGGTTGTCCGTCCGCGGTATCGATGGAAGAGTGCCCGGATGCGTTCGATCACGAAACGTCAGGCGGCACCGCTTGCCGCGGCCGCGTTCGTCGTGCTCACGCTCGCCGGCTGCACCGGTCCGGTTGCAGACGGCGAAGCGGCAGAGCCGTCGGCATCCGTCGGTTCCACGCCATCTCCCACGCCGACATCCGACGCGCGCACCGACGAGCAGCAGTTGCCCCTGCCGGTCGATGAGATCGCGGACTGGGCCAAGACAGCGGTGCCCCGGTCTTCGGACACCACCGGCATGGGGACGCTGTCGGGGTGGCTGAGTCAGCACACGTCCGCACACCAGACGTCGCAGTTCTCGTCGCTCCCCGCCGGGACGTACCAGGCGCAGGTCGCGTGCCGCGGTGCCGGCACGATCACGGTGACCGCGGGCCCGATCGACAGCGCGTCATCGGGCGATCCCGTGACGTGCGACAACAGCACGATCGCCTTCGACGTGACCATCGAGCAGCCGGGCGTGAGTGTCACCATGGACCTCGCCGGCGACCCCACCATCTACGCGCTCTCGCTGGAGCGGACTGCTTAGCCCCTCAGCGCTCGACGAGAACGCCGTCGGCGTCGGCCCAGACGTGTCGGCCCGGCGTGAAGACCACGCCGCCGATGGTGACCGGAACGTCGACCTCGCCGAGGCCGTCCTTCGCGCTCTTGCGGGGGTTCGAGCCGAGCGCCTTGACGCCGAGGCCGAGCGACGCGATCGCGACACGATCGCGGATCGCCCCGTTCACGATGATGCCCGCCCAGCCGTTCTCGACCGCCGACGCGGCGATCAGGTCGCCCACGAGAGCCGACTCGAGCGATCCGCCGCCGTCGACGACGAGCACGGCGCCGCCGCCCGGCGTCGCGAGCACGCGCTTCACGAGCGCGTTGTCGCGATGACAGCGCACGGTGCGGATCGGTCCCGCGAAGGAGGTCCGGCCGCCGAGGTCGAGGAACTGGACGCCGAGCGAGTCGAGCTCGTCGCCGCGTTCGTCATAGAGGTCTGCGGTGGCGGTCGTCATGTCGACAGGGTAGCGGCCACCGCCGAGTCCAAGCCGTCAGGCGCCCGTCGCGATGGGTCGATCGGGATGCTGCGACCACTGGCTCCACGAGCCGGGGTAGAGCACCGGCCGGTATCCCGCGAGGCTGAGGGCGATGGCCTCGTGCGCGGCGCTGACGCCCGAGCCGCAGTAGACGCCGACCGTCGCGCCGGGTTCTGCGCCCAGCGCCGCGAACCGTTCGCGCAGCTCGTCCGAGCTCCGGAACCGCCCCGACTCATCGCTGTTCTGCGTCGTCGGGGCGGACACCGCGCCCGGGATGTGGCCGGCGCGCGGGTCCATCGGCTCGACCTCGCCGCGGAACCGTTCGCCGGCGCGGGCGTCGAGCAGCAGACCGGTGCGGGCCTGATCGAGGACGTCGTCGATCCCGAGCACCGGCAACTCGCCGGGCGAGACGACCGCGGTACCCGGGCGCACGTCTGCCGCGTCGCCCTCCTCGAGGTCGAACCCCGCGTCGATCCAGGCGGCGAGGGCGCCGTCGAGCACCCGGACGTCGGCGATGCCGGCATCCCGCAGCACCCACCAGGCGCGGCCGCTCGCCAGGTTGGCGACATCGTCGTAGACCACGACGGTGTCGCCCTCGTCGATGCCCCAGTCGCGCACGGCGGCCTGCAGCGTCCTGGGGGAGGGCAGCGGATGCCGGCCCTCCGTCGGCTCGCCGTGCTCAGCGAGCTGGGTGTCGAGGTCGGCGTAGCGCGCGCCGGGGATGTGGCCCGCGCGGAACGCCGGGCGTCCGTCGGGGCGGTCGAGCCACCACCTGACGTCGAGCACCCGCACGGGGCCGCCGTCGGGGTAGCGGCCCGCCCCGATGGCGGTCCGGAGTTCAGCGGCAGTGGTGAGGATGTGATCCATGCGAGCGATTCTCGCGCACCGCGGCTCCGGTCGTCGTCCGACCTCGTCGCTAGTGTTGTCGCGTGCCAGAATCCGTCATCTCCGCCCGTGGGCTGCGCAAGACCTATGCCGTGAAGGGCAAGCCCGACTTCGTCGCCGTCGACGACCTGTCGTTCGAGGTGGCGCCCGGAGAGTCCTTCGGGCTGCTCGGCCCGAACGGCGCGGGAAAGTCGACCACGATGAAGATGATCGGTGCGGTGTCCACCCGCAGCGGCGGCGACCTGCAGATCCTCGGGCTCGATCCCGATCGCTACGGCCCCGAGATCCGGTCCCGGCTCGGGGTGGTGCCCCAGCAGGACAACCTCGACGGCGAGCTGAACGCCCGCGAGAACCTCTACATCTACGGGCGGTACTTCGGTCTTCCGGGCAAGGTCTGCCACGAGAAGGCCGACGAGCTGCTCGCGTTCGCGCAGCTCGAAGACAAGGCGAAGAACAAGGTCGATCAGCTGTCGGGCGGCATGAAGCGGCGCCTCACGATCGCGCGCGGCCTCATCAACGACCCGCGCATCCTGCTGCTCGACGAACCGACGACGGGCCTCGACCCCCAGGCCCGTCACGTGCTGTGGGACCGGCTGTTCCGTCTGAAGGAGCGCGGCACGACGCTCGTCCTCACGACCCACTACATGGACGAGGCCGAGCAGCTGTGCGACCGGCTCATCGTCGTCGACAAGGGACGGATCATGGCCGAGGGCACGCCGGCCTCGCTCATCCGCGAGCACTCGAGCCGTGAAGTCCTCGAGGTGCGCTTCGGGTCCGACCGCAACGAGTCGGCGGCCGCTCAGCTGCGGGGGATCGGCGACCGCGTCGAGGTGCTGCCCGACCGCATCCTCGTCTACGCGCACGACGGTGAGGCGGCTCTCGAGCGTGTCTCGGCGGTGGGGCTCACGCCGTTGACGAGCCTCGTGCGCCGATCGAGCCTCGAAGACGTCTTCCTGCGCCTGACCGGACGGTCGCTGATCGAATGAGCACCGAGACCGCGCATCCCACGCTCGACGAGCTGCGTGCCGAGGCACTCGCCGGTGGGCGCAAGCCCCGGCGCTACGGCACCTGGTATGTCGCCGAGCACATGGTCCGCGCCATGCGCGCCTACGGCTGGACGATCGTCGTCGGCGCCGTCGGGCAGCCGATCATGTATCTGCTCGGGCTGGCCGTCGGGCTCGCGGCGCTCATCACCGCGCCGATCTCCTCCCACGGCCAGGAGGTCGGCTATCTCCCGTTCGTCGCGCCGGCGCTGCTCGTCACCGCCGCAATCGCCGTGGCCTCCGAGGAGATGACCTATCCGGTGATGGCGGGCTTCAAGTGGCGCCGCTACTTCTACGGATTCAACGCGTCGGCGCTGTCGAGCCCCCAGATCGCGAACGGCGTCATCATCGGGGCCACCGCGCGGATGATCGTCGCCGTCTCCGCCTACTACCTCTTCATCTGGCTGCTGCCGTTCGGCGCTGTCCCGAACCCCGCGACGGGCTGGCTGTCGATCCTCGCCGGTGTCGCGGCCGGTATCGCCTTCGGCATCCCGCTCATGGCGTATGCGGGCTCCATTCAAGACGACAAGGGGCAGTTCGCCCTCGTGCAGCGCTTCATCTTCATGCCGATGTTCCTCTTCTCGGGCACCTTCTACCCCGTGGAGACACTTCCGGTCGGCCTGCAGTGGATCGCGTGGATCTCGCCCCTGTGGCACGGCGCCGAGCTGGGGCGCGCGGCGACCTACGGAGCCGACATCGGCGTCGGGATGATCGCCGTGCACGTGCTCTACCTGCTCGCACTCGCCGCCGTCGGCTACCTCTGGGGCCGCCGTGTCTTCACCGAGAGGCTCGCGAAATGAGCGCCGTGATCGCGCCGGATACGCCGACGGGCCGCCGCGGGGGCGTACGCGCACTGTGGGCCGGCAACCCGGGCGCGGTCGTGCAGCGCGGTCTCATCGCGGCTCGTTCGTCAAGCTGGATCGTCGTGCTCTCGGGCTTCTTCGAGCCCGTGTTCTATCTCGCGTCGCTCGGCATCGGGCTCGGCGCCCTCATCGGCGAGGTCGAGACCTCGTCGGGAGCCGAGGTTCCCTACGCCGCCTACATCGCGCCCGCGCTGCTCGCGGTCTCGGCGATGAACGGCGCCGTGTACGACTCGACGTGGAACGTCTTCTTCAAGCTCAACTACGGAAAGCTCTACGAGGGAATGCTGTCGACCTCCCTCGGGCCGCTCGACGTCGCCCTCGGCGAGATCCTGTACGCGCTGCTTCGCGGTCTCGTCTACGCCACCGGCTTCATGATCATCATGCAGGTGCTGGGGCTGAACCTCGCATGGACCGCCGTGCTCGCCCTTCCGGCGGTGCTGCTCATCGCCTTCGGGTTCGCGAGCATCGGCATGGCCGTCACCAGCTACATGAAGACGTTCCAGCACATGGACTGGATCAACTTCGTGCTGCTGCCGATGTTCCTGTTCTCGGCGACCTTCTACCCGATCACGGTCTATCCCGAGTGGGTGCAGGTGATCGTGCAGGCGCTGCCGCTGTGGCACGGCGTCGAGCTGATCCGCGGGCTGACGACCGGCATCCTCTCCGCCGGAATGCTGTGGCACGTGCTCTACTTCGTCGTGATGATCGCGCTCGGTCTCGTGTTCACGACCAAACGCCTGCGCGCCCTCTTCCTCGATTGACCGAGCGGGAGCATGGTCGGCGTTACGACTCGATGACCTCGCGCGCTTTGCGGATGCGCCGCGGATTGACCGGATGCGTCGCGAGCACGACCTTCCCCCGCGAGTGCAGCTTCTGAAGGTCGTCGTACGCCTCGGCGACATCGGCGAGCGGGTAGAAGCCCGATACGAGCGGCGAGACGACCCGCTTCTCGGCGAGCTCGACCACCTTCCGCAGCTGTGTCGTGCCGTGGGCGACGGCATCGGGGCTGTCGGAGAGCAGGGCGACCTCGCGGTCGCGCCGGTCGGCGCTCGAACGGAACCGTCCCGCGGGCACGCCGAGAGCCTCCGCCATGTCGTGCCCGTCCTGACCGAAGTTGTCGATGTACGCCGTCACGCCCCCGGGCGCGAGTCCGCGGATGCGCTCGACGATCCCTTCGCCATACCGAACCGGCTTGACGCCGAGCTGGCGCAGGTAGTCGAAGTTCCGCTCGCCGCACGTGCCGATGACGCGGGCACCGCGGTGCATGGCGATCTGCGCCTCGATGCTGCCGACCCCACCGGCGGCCGCCGAGATGACGACGGTGTCGTCGGCGCCGATCTTGAGCTCGTCGAGGATGTCGAGCGCCGTGGTGCCTGCGAGATACAGCCCGCCGGCCGTCTCGAAGGTCACGCCGCGAGGCTTGCGCACCAGCCGGTCCACCGCGACCGTGACGTGGCTCGCGTGCGCCCCCGACCGCAGGTGACCTACGACATCGGCGCCGACGGGGAACCCGCTGGTGCCGGGGCCCGCTGCGATGACGGTGCCGGCGAAGCAGCTGCCCGAGCGGCGTGGGTACGGATCATCCCACTCCTTCTCGGTCCCGGATCGCACGAATCCGTCGATGTGGTTGAGGCCCATCGTGATGACCTCGACCGTCACCTCTCCTGCCTCGGGAGCGGGGAGCGGGCGTTTCACGAGACGCAGGACCTCGGGCCCGCCGGCTTGCTCGTATTCGACGACGGACGCCTCGGTGACCTTCTTCATGACGGCTCCTCACCTGAATGTGAATCAGACAGTAGACCGCGCATGCAGACGCAGGGAGACCTTGACAATGACGGATGCCGCGAGCCCGAGGGCCCGCGGCATCCGCTCGTTCGAGGCGGGGATCAGCGCGCGGCTGCCGCCTCGCCGATGTTCGCGTCGTACTCGGAGTCCTTGGTCTCCTTCGACAGCCACAGGGCGATGAAGGTGAGCACGGCGGAGGCCGTGAGGTACACGCCGACGAGCCAGGTCGAGCCGCCCGCGAGCGCCCACAGGGTCGTCGCGATGCTGGGCGCGACGGCGGCACCGAGGATCGACGCCACGTTGTACGAGATGGCCGAGCCGGTGTAGCGGACGTTGGTCGGGAACAGCTCGGGGAGCAGCGCGCCCATCGGGCCGAACGTCGCGCCCATGAGCATGAAGCCGAGCACGAGGAACGCCTGGACGAGCGCCCCGGTGAACTTCGGGTCGAGCTGCGGGGCCAGGAAGACCGCGAACAGCAGACCGAACACCGCGATGACGCCGGTGACCCACAGCAGCAGCTTGCGGCGGCCGATCGAGTCGGCGACGGGGCCCGACAGCAGCGTGAAGATGCCGAAGAAGATCACGCCGACGATCTGCATGATGACGAAGTCGGTGAACCCGAACCCGAGGCCCGGAACGTAGGCCGCCGCGTCGAAGGCCGCGCCCGATGCCTCGGCGGTCGCCTGCGCGGTCTCGAGGGTCGGCTTCGTGCCGTACGCGAGGGTGAAGCTCGTCATCAGGTAGAAGAGCACGTAGGTCGCGAGCATGATGAACGTGCCGAGGATCAGTGCGCGCCAGTGTCCGCGGATGACGGATCCGAGCGGGAACTTGCGGATGGCGCCGGTCTTCTCCGCCTTCGAGAACGTCTCGCTCTCGACGAGCTTGAGGCGCACCCACAGGCCGACGATGACCATGACGGCCGAGAACAGGAACGGCACGCGCCAGCCCCAGGCGAGGAACTCCTCGGAACGCTGGGCCGGGCCGTCGGGGTGCGGCAGCGCGAAGTAGATCACGAGGAAGACCGAGTTCGCGATGATGAAACCGATCGGGGCGCCCAGCTGGGGGAAGGTGCCGTACCAGGCGCGCTTGCCCTTCGGGGCGTTCTCGGTGGCGACGAGCGCCGCTCCCGACCACTCGCCGCCGAGGGCGAAGCCCTGCGCGAGACGCAGCACGAGGAGCAGCAGGGCCGCCCACCAGCCGATGTCGTTGAAGGTGGGGAGGCATCCGATGAGGATCGTCGCGATGCCCATCGTGAGGAGCGAGGCGACGAGGGTCGCCTTGCGGCCGAACTTGTCGCCGAAGTGGCCGAAGACGACGGCGCCGATGGGTCGCGCGATCATCGCGGCGCCGAAGACCGCGAACGAGGCGAGGAGAGACGCGGTGTCGTCGTCGCTCGGGAAGAAGAGGATCGGGAAGACGAGGACGGCCGCGGTCGCGTAGACGTAGAAGTCGTAGAACTCGATCGTGGTGCCGACGAGGCTGGCGGTGATGACGCGGGAACGGGGGTTCGCGGGCGCGGTGGGAGCCGCGGTGGCGGATGACATGTGCGGTGTGATGCCTGTCTGGGAGAACGGGTGAGCGCCCTCGTGGGAGCGTGCCGGTGGGCGGACGTCCGAGGCGGGGTGGTGCGGCGGACGTTCGACGCGGGGATCACCGGCGGCGTCGACGGTGTCGGCGACGCACGATCGTCCATTCTACGGCGGATGCCGCGACCCGGTGTTCCGAGTCGCGGCATCCGCGCGTGGTGGACCGCAGTCCGGGGTGTTATCGCCAGAGCACCGCGATCGCGACGTTGGCCACCGTGCCGATTCCGATCAGCCAGAAGATGGCCGCGGGAACCGTCTGGGTGCGCTTCTGGCGGGCCGAGCCGATGCCGAGCAGCGCGCCGATCACGAGCAGGATGACGAGCTTGACGGCGATCTTCGTGTAGTTGAACTCGTGGTCGGTTCCCCACGGTGCTGCCAGGGCGAGCCCGGCGACACCGGCGACGAGGAGACCGTAGCTCATGACCCGCGTGATGCGGCGGGCGCCGAGGGCTTCGACGAGCCAGGCGCCGAAGAGCGTGGCGAAACCGATGAGGTGGACGACGAGGACGATTCCGCGGAGGGTTTCCATACCCTCAGCCTAGCTGAAGGTATGGGGTGCCGACACAGCGTCAGCCGCGAAGCGAGCGCAGCGTCAGCGCCGTGCGCAGTGCAGCATCCGCCGCCTCCGCGCCCTTGTCCTCCTTCGAGCCGGGCAGACCCGCCCGGTCGATGCCCTGCTGCTCGTCGTCGAGGGTGAGCACGCCGAAACCGACCGGCTTGCCCGTGTCGATCGCGACGCGCGTCAGCCCGTCGGTGGCCGCCGACGACACGAAGTCGAAGTGGGGCGTTCCGCCGCGGATGATGACGCCGAGGGCGACGACGGCATCCGCTCCGGAATCGAGCGCGGCCTTCGCCACGACCGGGAGCTCGAACGATCCCGGCACGCGCACGAGCCGCCAGGCCGCACCCGACTCCTCGAGCACGCGCTCGGCGCCGGCGATGAGTCCGTCGGTGATGACGTCGTGCCACTGGCCGGCGACGACGACGACCTTCAGGTCGCCCGCGTCGATCTTCTGGCGTTCGGGAGCGCCGTGTCCGCTCATGCGATGTTCTCCGAGTTCTGTCGAGGGTCGGTGGTCTCGTCCGCGGGGGCCGCCACGGTGCCGCGGGCGAGCGCCGCGCTCAGCTCGGCGTCGTCGATGATGTGGCCCATGCGGTCGCGCTTCGTGGCGAGGTACTGGTGGTTGTTGGCGCCCACGCCGACGAGCAGCGGAACCTGCTCGGCGATGTCGAGGCCGAGCGCGCGCAGCTGCGACACCTTATCGGAGTTGTTCGTCAGCAGGCGGATGCTGCCCACGCCGAGATCGGCGAGGATGCCGGCAGCCGCGGCGTAGTCGCGGGCGTCGGCGGGAAGCCCGAGCGCGAGATTCGCGTCGAGGGTGTCGAGCCCGCGCTCCTGCAGCTGGTAGGCGCGGAGCTTGTTGATCAGCCCGATGCCGCGACCCTCATGACCGCGCATGTAGATGACGATCCCGCCGTCGCGGTCGATCGCGTCGAGGGCGGCATCGAGTTGCGGGCCGCACTCGCACTTGAGCGAGCCGAACGCCTCGCCCGTGAGGCACTCCGAGTGCACACGCACGAGTGGGGCGGCATCTGCGAGGTCGCCCGAGACGACGGCGATGTGGTCGGTGCCGGTGACGCGGTCCTTGTACGCGAGGAAGCGGAACGTGCCGTGCGATGTCGGCACCTGCGCCTCGGCACGCAGGCTCACGCGGCGCCGGTTCGAAGCGGCGCCCCCGGCGGGACGCGGGTCGGTCTCGTCGAGGTGCGCGATGAGCTGCTCGATCGTGATGACCGGGATGCCGTCGCGCTCGCCCAGCTCGAGCAGGCCCGGCATCCGCATCATCGAACCGTCGTCGGCGACGATCTCGGCGATCGCGCCGACCGGCTCGAGACCGGCGAGCTGCATGAGCTCGACGGCGGCCTCGGTGTGACCGCTCCGCTCGCGCACACCGCCCTCGACGGCGCGCAGGGGCAGGATGTGGCCCGGCCGGATGACGCTGCCCGGCGTCGACGCGGGGTCGGCCAGCACCGTCAGGGTGCGGGCGCGGTCCGCCGCGCTGATGCCGGTCGTCACGCCCTCGGCCGCGTCGACCGAGACGGTGTAGGCGGTGCCGCGGGCATCCTCGTTCGTCTCGACCATCGGCGGGAGATCCAGCCGGTCGGCCCACTCGGCGGGCATGGGCGCGCAGATGAAACCGCTCGAGTGACGGACCGTCCACGCGATCCACTCGGGTGTGGCGAGCGCGGCCGACAGGATGACGTCGCCTTCGTTCTCGCGGTTCTCATCGTCGGCGACGATGATCGGCTTTCCGGCCCGCAGCGCGTCGAGCGCCTCGGAGAGGGGAGAAAGGCTCATCGGGAGCCTCCTTCGTTCGAGAGGGTGGTGAATGCCAGCAGCCGCTGGACGTGTCGGGCGAGGATGTCGGTCTCGAGGTTGACCGCGTCGCCGGCGATCCGGTCGCCGAGGGTCGTCGCGGCGAGCGTCTCAGGGATGAGGGAGACCTCGAGCCAGGCCTCCGCGACGTGGGCGGCGCTCACGGCGCTGACGGTCAGGGAGACGCCGTCGACCGTGATCGACCCCTTGTCCACGACGAGCGGGGCGAGGTCGGCGGGCACGGAGATGCGCAGGACTCGCCACTGCTCGCCGGGGCGCACCTCCAGGACGTGGCCGAGTCCATCGACGTGTCCCTGCACGATGTGCCCGCCCAGCCGGGTGTGCGCCGCGAGCGCGCGTTCGAGGTTGACGGCCCGGCCCGGCTCGATCCCGGTGAGGCTCGACACGTCGAGGGTCTGGCGCATGACGTCTGCCGTGAACCAGTCGTCGCCCTGGTCGACCACCGTGAGGCAGACACCGCTGACGGCGATCGAGTCGCCGTGGCCGGCATCCGACACCGCCTTCGGCGCGCGCACGGTGATCCGCACGCCGTCGCCCGACGGCTCGACGGCGACGACCTCGCCGATCTCTTCGATGATTCCGGTGAACATCAGGCGTCTCCTTCGGACGGGGATGTCGGGGGCGCGGGGGAGGCGACGATCAGCAGGTCGTCGCCCAGGGTCTCGACCGAGCGCACGCGCAGACGTCGCTGGTCGGTGATCGTCTCGACGCCGAGCGAACGCAGCGCCGGGCGATCGTCGCCGGCCGTGCCGGAGCCGATGAGGGTCGGGGCGATGTAGGCGAGGATCTCGTCGGCGAGCCCTGCCCGAATGAAGGCGCTGGCAATGGTCGGGCCGCCCTCGACGAAGACGCGCTGCACCCCGAGCTCACGCAACTGCGTCATCAGCGAGGGCTCGTTCGCGCTCTCGCCGCCGAGGTTCTCGCCGTCGCGGTGCAGGAGGGGCAGCGGGTGTCGACGCACGAGCGCGTCGTCGGGCACGGCACGCTGACCGAGGACGACGGGCATCGGCTGCCGCTCGTAGAGAGTGCAGTCGGGACGCCGCGCCGTCAGGGCGGGATCGTCGGAGAGCAGGGTGCCGGTGCCCACGACGATGGCGTCGGCCTCGCTGCGCCGGCGGTGGACGTCTGCTCGTGCGGCGGGGCCGGTGATCCACTGGCTCGTGCCGTCGGGGGCCGCGGCGCGACCGTCGAGCGACTGCGCCCACTTCACGGTGACGTGCGGCCGGCCGAGGCGCTGCACGGTGAGCCAGTCGTGGATGAGCGCGTGACCCTCGTCGGCGAGCACCCCGCCGACGACGTCGACCCCGGCAGCACGCAGGCGCTGCGCGCCGCCGGCCGATGCGTCGCCCGGGTCGGACGCGGAGTAGACCACTCGCGCCACGCCGGCCTCGATGAGCGCGAGCGCGCACGGGCCGGTGCGGCCGGTGTGGTTGCAGGGCTCGAGGCTCACCACGGCGGTGGCGCCGCGGACCGCGCCGGCGGAGAGCTGAGTGAGTGCGTCGACCTCGGCGTGGGGAGTGCCCGCGCCGCGGTGCCAGCCCTCGGCGAGCACGGACCCGTCGGGTGCTAGGAGCACGGCGCCGACCTGCGGGTTCAGCCCGCGCGGACCGTTGCCGGCGAGCTCGAAAGCGCGACGCATCGCGGCGATCTCGCGGTCGGTGGTGCCCGGCATCCTTCGTCCTTCGGTCAGTCTCCGGGGACGCGGGCGGGCGCGCGCAGCGCGAACGCTGCCGTGCTTCCTCTCATCCGGACTAGCGACTCGCGTCGCATCACCGTCGGTCCCGGAATTCCACCGGATCAACCTCTCGGCCCGAGGGCCTCGAGGGTCGCGGACTCTCACCGCCGGTTCGGATTCTCACCGACCCCGGAGCACGTTCAATACTCCGATCGTACTCAACGCGGCGCTGCCTGCGGCATTCCCGACTTCCGCCGTCACTTGAGCAGGCGGGAGAGTCGGCGATCCGCGAGCAGCTTGCCGCCGGTCTGGCACGTCGGGCAGTACTCCAGGCTGTTGTCGGCGAAGAAGACGCTGCGCACCTCATCGCCGCAGACCGGGCACGCCTCGCCGCGGCGCCCATGCACCCGCATCCCGCGGCGTTTGGCGTCCTTCAGGTCGGCAGGAGGCTTGCCCGATGCTGCGGCGACGGCCTCGGCCAGCGTCGCGCTTAGTGCGGTGTAGAGCCGGTCGACCTCCGCGTCGTCCAGATTCGCGGCCAGCGCGTAGGGCGACATCTTCGCCGCGTGGAGGATCTCGTCGGAGTAGGCGTTGCCGATCCCCGCGACGATGGACTGATCGCGCAGCACACCCTTGATCTGGGTGCGGCGGCCCGCCAGCAGGCCCGCCAGGGTGTCGCGGTCGAACGAGGGATCCAGCGGGTCGGGACCGAGCCGGGCGATGCCCGGCACCTCGGCCGGATCGCGGACGACGTAGACCGCGAGCGACTTCTTCGTGCCGGCCTCGGTCAGATCGAACCCCGAGTCGTCGTCGAAGCCGACGCGGAGCGCGATCGGGGTCTTGCCGGGACGGATGATGGTCGACGGCAGCGCGTCGTACCAGCGCAGCCACCCCGCCTTGGCGAGGTGGAAGACCAGGTGCGTGCCGCCGTCGGTGGCCAGGTCGACGAACTTGCCGTGACGGGATGCAGCGGTCACCGTCGCGCCCTCGAGCGTCTCGATCGGCGGGTCGTACGTCTTCAGCGCGGAGATCGCGCTGACCCGGGCTTTCGTGATGCGGCGTCCGGCGAGGCGACCGCCGAGGTAGTCGACGAGTCCCTGCACTTCCGGCATCTCGGGCATGGCGTCATCCTGGCACGCACCACCCCCACGCGGCACGGGCTTGCGCCCGGACCGCGGCCTGGTTCAGGCGTGGTTCAGTCGGCGAGGATCGGCCAGGGCTGCGGCGCGCGGTCGTCGTCGGGCAGGATGCCGGCGATCCAGCCGTCGTGGCGGGCGTCGCGGTGCGGGAGCCCGCGCCGCAGCATCCCTTCGTACCGGAAGCCGAGGCTGCGCGCGGTGCGCGCCGATGCGACGTTGCCGACGATCGCCCGCCATTCGATGCGCGCGAGCGACAGCGGCTCGGCGAAGCCGAAGTCGATGACCGCGCGGGCTGCCTCGCTCAGGTAGCCGTGCCCGCGCGCCGATACGCTCATCCAGAACCCGATCTCCGCGGCACCTTCCGGGCTCACGCGGTGCAGGCCGATCATGCCGATCCACTGGCCGTCCCGGCGGATGCCCCACGTCAGCTCGGACTGCTCGTCCCACCAGGCCGCAGCCTTCGCGATGAACTCCTCGGCGTGCTCGCGCGTGTAGGGAGAGGGCACGGTGGTCCAGCGCGGGACCTCGGGATCCTGCGCCGCAGCGGTGATCGCGTCGACGTCGTCGAGAGTGGGCATCGACAGCTCGAGCCGCGCGGTTCGGAGGGTCACCGGTTCCATCCCCCGACCCTACCGAGGTCGGGTGGGCGGATCAGGCAGAGGGGTTCTGCGAGATGTAGACCGCCATCGCGGCGAGGTTCGTCAGGGGAGCCATTGCACCGTTGCCGGGTGCGTCGAAGACCATCGCTTCGACGCCGGCCTCGGCGTAGGACGCGACCCACGCCGCGGCCGACGGGAGCGGCACGGCGAGGAGGCGCGATGCCTCCTCTTCGGGCAGGCCGAAACCGAGGGCGGCTTCATGGGCGCGGTCGGCGGTGGAGAACGCGAAGATCACGGCGCCCTCGTCCGAGCGCAGCGCGAACGGGGTGGGCTCGTCGTCGGAGCCGCGGGCGATGAAGAGCCAGCGGTCGAGCGCGAAGGCGGCGCGCCAGAGTCGCTCCTGCACGGCGGCGTCGGCGGGGGAGGCCTTCGACGCGGCCGCCGCCTCGTCGAGCGCCTCGATCAGCTCGGGCGCGGGCTCGACCGGCATCTCCGGTGCGGCGGTCGCCGGCGCGGCGTTCTGGTTGCCGTCGGTCGCAGCGGACAGTCCGGCGTCGGGCGCGGTCGATTCGTTGTCAGACACGACGCAGCAGTCCCAACTTGTCGTAGACGTCAGCGAGCGTGCGGTCGGCGACCTCGTCGGCGCGCGCGGCGTTCGACGCGAGCACCCGGTCGAGCTCGGCCGGGTCGTCGAGCAGCTCGAGGGCACGCTCGCGGACCGGTCCGAACTCGGAGACGACGACCTCGGCCAGTCCCTTCTTGAAGTCGCCGTAGCCGCGACCGGCGTACTCGTCCTCGATCGAGGGGATCTGGCGGCCCGTCAGCGCGGCGTAGATGACGAGCAGGTTCGAGACGCCGGGCTTGTTCTCGCGGTCGTAGCGAACCGAGCCCTCGGAGTCGGTGACAGCCCGCATGACCTTCTTCGCCGACACCTTCGGGTCGTCGAGCAGCCACAGCACGCCGGCATCCGACTCGGCGGACTTCGACATCTTCGAGGTCGGGTTCTGCAGGTCGTAGATGCGCGCGGTGTCCTGCTGGATGACCGGCATCGGCACGCGGAACGTCTCGCCGTAGCGCGAGTTGAACCGCTCGGCCAGGGTGCGCGTCAGCTCGACGTGCTGCTTCTGGTCGTCGCCGACGGGCACGATGTCGGTCTGGTAGAGCAGGATGTCGGCGGCCATGAGCACCGGGTAGGTGAAGAGCCCCACGTTGGTGGCGTCGGCGCCGTAGCGCTGCGACTTGTCTTTGAACTGCGTCATCCGGCCGGCTTCGCCGAACCCGGTGATGGTCGAGAGCACCCAGGCGAGCTCGGCGTGCGCGCGGACGTGCGACTGCACGTACAGCGTCGAGCGCGATGGTTCGATGCCCGCCGCGATGTACTGCGCCGCGGTGCGCCGGGTCTTCGCCCGCAGCTCGGCGGGGTCATTCGGCTGAGTGAGGGCGTGCAGGTCGACGACGGAGAAGAACGCGTCGTAGGTCTCCTGCAGGTCGCGCCACTGCATGAGAGCCCCGATGTAGTTGCCGATCTGGAGCGAATCGGCGGACGGCTGCATTCCGGAGTACAGGCGGGGCTTGGTCACCAGAAGAGTCTACGGGCGTCGCCCCGCGGGCCGTCGCCCCGTCGCCTCGATCAGCCCGGGAAGACGTAGTCGGCGACGACGGGGGCGTGGTCGCTCCACCGGGTGTCCCACGACGGCGCGCGCACGACACGGTAGTCGGTGACGCGCTCCGCGAGCTGCGGCGTGGCGAGGTGGTAGTCGATTCGCCACCCGGTGTCGGTGTCGAACGCCTTTCCGCGGTTGGACCACCACGTGTAGGGACCGTCGACCTCGCCGGCGAACCGACGTCCCACGTCGACCCACCCGAGGCCGGTGCCCCGCTCGCCGTCGACGGTGTCGATCTCGACGCCGGCGGGCGCGGTGAACCGGTCGAAATAGGCCCGCTCGCGCGGGAGGAAGCCGGCCTTCTTGCGATTGCCGCGCCAGTTGCGGATGTCGAACTCACGGTGGCCGACGTTCAGGTCGCCGGTGATGACAGCGAGTTCGCCGAGCTGCGGCATCCGCTTCTCCATCGCATCGAGGAAGGCGTACTTCGCGACCTGCTTCTCGGTGTCGGCCTCGCCGGTGAAGACGTACGCGCTGACGACCGTGAGGTGCTCGCCCGCGACCTCGATGTCGGCCTCGACCCAGCGTCCCTTCGAGTCGAGATCGTCGTCGCCCAGCTCGATGCGCCAGACGTCGAGGGGCTCACGGGCGGCGATAGCGACACCTGCGCGCCCCTTGGCGAGCGCCTCGTCGGAGACGAAGTGCCAGTTCGGCAGAGCAGCGGCGAGATCGGAGGCCTGGGCACGGACCTCTTGGAGGGTCAGGATGTCGACGTCGGCGGTCTCGAGCCACTCGTGCATCCCCTTGCGGGCGGCGGCGCGGATGCCGTTGACGTTGACGGAGGCGATGCGAAGACGACGTGACACGTCTGCCAGCGTAACCGCGACCTCCGACAGGGCTCACCGCGCGGCGCGCTGCTCCGCGTCGAGACGTCGCAGCAGCTCGCGCGCCCGCTTCACATCCCGGCGGGCGGGAACTCGCCGCCACCATCCGGCTTCGGCGAGGGCGTGCTCGGCGTCGCGCAGCTGTGCCTCGGTGACCACACGCAGGGCGCGCCGCTCGTCCTCGCGCCTCTCTTCCTCGGTCCTCACCTCGAGCGGGATGCCGTCATCCGCCGCCGACACGGCCACCCACGACGCCGCGACGAGGATGACGATGCCCGCGAGGCGCAGCCAGAGGAGGAATCCGATGAGCACCGAGAACGTCGCGAGGAGCGGGTTGGTGGGGGAGTAGACGGCGAGGAAGCCGGCGCCGAGCTGCAGCACGCTCAGCGCGACGCCGCCGAAGATCGATCCGGGGATGATCTTGCGCCAGGGCAGCGCGGTCCCGGTCAGGAACCGGATGAGCGCGGTGAGGGCGGCCGCGTTGATCACGATCGCGACCAGCACAGACGCGAGTCGGCTGAGCACGTCGATCGTGGTCGACTCGTACGGGATCTCGAAGAGGTCGAACAGCTGCCGAACGACGCCGCCCGCCACCAGACCCAGTGCGGCGCCGAGCACGAGCGCGAGGCCGAACAGCAGGGCGGCGCCGAAGTCGCGCAGCTTCAGGAGCAGGTAGTTGCGCGTGTCGAAGGGCAGGCCGAAGATATCCCGCACCGCGCGGCGCGTGAACGTCACGAACCCGATGGCCGTCCAGATCGCGACCGCCAGGGCGACGGCACCCGTCACCGCCAGGACGCCGCCGCTGTTGCGGGCGATGTCGGCGACGTCGGCGGGGGAGACCGGACCGCTGCCGGAGATCAGCCCCGGGATGTAGCTGTTGACGACGTCGATGAGGGCGTCGATCGCCATGCGCGATCCCCCGAGCCACAGCCCGACGACGGCGAACGCCGTGTAGATGGTGGCGAAGAGGGCGAAGAGCGACTGGTAACTGATGCTCGCGGCGAGGAGGAATCCGTTGTGCCGCAGGAAGTGGCGCCATACCCGGATCGGGAACCAGCCGAGCGTGCGACGCGTGATCGTCGTCGCACGCTCGATGGGCTGGTCGAGCCGCTCGCGCAGCCGAGACGCATCCCACCGTTCGCGCAGCGCATCTGTCGCGGAAGGGTCGGGATCCACGTCGTCGAATCTATCGGCAGCGGCGGCGCGAGCTGATCGGGCGCGAGCCCGGCCGGCTCAACGCCCGCGGAGAACCGCCTGCTTGACCTCGGCGATCGCCTTGGTGACCTCGATGCCGCGCGGGCAGGCCTCGGTGCAGTTGAAGGTCGTGCGGCAGCGCCACACGCCTTCCTTGTCGTTGAGGATGTCGAGGCGCACGTCGCCCGCGTCGTCGCGCGAGTCGAAGATGAAGCGGTGCGCGTTGACGATCGCGGCGGGGCCGAAGTACTGGCCGTCGGTCCAGAACACGGGGCACGACGAGGTGCACGCGGCGCAGAGGATGCACTTGGTGGTGTCGTCGAAGATCTCGCGGTCGGCGATCGACTGGATGCGCTCCTTGCCGGCCTCGGGCTTCGAGTTGGCGATGAGGAAGGGCTGCACGTCGCGGTAGGAGGCGAAGAACGGCTCCATGTCGACGACGAGGTCCTTCTCCAGCGGCAGGCCCTTGATCGCCTCGACGTAGATCGG
The DNA here is from genome assembly GCF_003289625.1 of Microbacterium sp. SMR1. Lineage (GTDB taxonomy): Bacteria > Actinomycetota > Actinomycetes > Actinomycetales > Microbacteriaceae > Microbacterium > Microbacterium plantarum. The sequence continues at coordinate 553,748 of NZ_QMBN01000003.1, read as the reverse complement.
CTGCGAGATGTCGAGGTCCTTGATCAGCGTCTTGCAGGCCAGGCGGTTGCGCCCGTTGATGCGCATCGCGTCGGACCCGCAGATGCCGTGCGCGCACGAGCGGCGGAAGGTCAGCGACCCGTCGACATCCCACTTGATCTTATGGAGGGCGTCGAGGACGCGGTCGGTCGAGTAGAGCTCGACGTCGTAGTCGACCCACCTCGGCTCGCTGTCGACCTCGGGGTCGAAGCGCCGGATGATGAAGGTGACCAGGAACGACTGGATGCCGGTGTCGTTCGCCGCCTCGGCAGGGGCCGCGGCATCGGTTTCGACGATCGTCATCAGTACTTCCTCTCCAGCGGCGGGTACCGCAGTTCGCCGTTCTCGTTCTTGGTGAACACGACGGGCTTCCAGTCGAGCCGGATGTGGTCCTCGGCGTGCGACGAGTGGGGGTCGCCCGACAGATAGGCCATCGTGTGCTTCATGTAGTTCTCGTCGTCACGCGTCGGGAAGTCATCGCGCATGTGTCCACCGCGACTCTCCTTGCGGTTGCGAGCGGCGACCACGACGACCTCGGCGATGTCGAGCAGGAAGCCCAGCTCGACCGCCTCGAGCAGATCGGTGTTGAACCGCTTGCCCTTGTCGTCGACGTGGATGTTCTTGAACCGCTCGCGCAGGTCGGCGATGACGTCCATGACGTGCAGGAGCGACTCCTCGGTGCGGAACACCTGGGCGCCCTTGTCCATCTCGTCCTGGAGCGTCTTGCGCAGGACCGCGATGCGCTCGGTGCCGGGGTTGTTGCGCACGCCTTCGATGAGTTCGCGCACGTCCTTGGCGGGGTCCGCGGGCAGCGGCACGAAGTCGGCGGTCTTGACGTACTCGACGGCGTTGCGGCCGGCGCGCTTGCCGAAGACGTTGATGTCGAGCAGCGAGTTGGTGCCGAGGCGGTTCGAGCCGTGCACCGAGACGCACGCGCACTCGCCGGCGGCGTAGAGGCCCGGCACGACGGTGGTGTTGTCGGCGAGCACCTCGGCCTCGACGTTCGTGGGGATGCCGCCCATCGCGTAGTGCGCCGTGGGCATGACGGGCACCGGCTCGACGACGGGGTCGACGCCGAGGTAGGTGCGGGCGAACTCCGTGATGTCGGGGAGCTTGGTCTCGAGGACTTCGGCGCCCAGGTGCGTGCAGTCGAGCAGCACGTAGTCGCGGTGGGGACCGGCGCCGCGGCCTTCGGCGACTTCCTGCTGCATGCATCGCGAGACGATGTCGCGGGGAGCGAGGTCCTTGATGGTGGGCGCGTAGCGCTCCATGAACCGCTCGCCCGACGCGTTGCGGAGGATCGCGCCCTCGCCGCGTGCGCCTTCCGTGAGCAGGATGCCGAGACCGGCGAGGCCGGTCGGGTGGAACTGGAAGAACTCCATGTCCTCGAGCGGCAGGCCCTTGCGCCAGACGATGCCGACGCCGTCGCCCGTGAGGGTGTGGGCGTTCGAGGTCGTCTTGTAGATCTTGCCGAAGCCGCCGGTGGCGAAGATGACGGCCTTCGAGTGGAAGACGTGCAGGTCACCGGTCGCCAGGTCGTAGGCGACGACGCCCGCCGTCTGGGTCGAGCCGTCGGGCGCGGTCACCGTGATGAGGTCGAGCACGTAGTACTCGTTGAAGAAGTTGATGCCGAGCTTGACGCAGTTCTGAAACAGCGTCTGCAGGATCATGTGGCCCGTGCGGTCGGCGGCGTAGCAGGCGCGGCGCACCGGCGACTTGCCGTGGTCGGCGGTGTGGCCGCCGAAGCGGCGCTGGTCGATCTTGCCCTCGGGGGTGCGGTTGAAGGGCAGGCCCATGTTCTCGAGGTCGATGACCGCGTCGATGGCCTCCTTGGCGAGGATCTCCGCCGCGTCCTGGTCGACGAGGTAGTCGCCGCCCTTGACGGTGTCGAAAGTGTGCCACTCCCACGAGTCCTCTTCGACGTTGGCGAGCGCCGCCGCCATGCCGCCCTGCGCCGCACCGGTGTGCGAGCGGGTCGGGTACAGCTTCGAGATCACCGCGGTGCGGGCACCCGGACCGGCTTCGATCGCCGCCCGCATGCCGGCGCCGCCGGCGCCGACGATGACGATGTCGAACTGGTGGTAGTGGATGCCGTCCTTGACGACGACCTCTTCGGTCTGGGTGCTCACGGGGCGAGCCTTTCGTTGCTGTGATTCACGTCGTCGGAGCGCAGGGTCAGCCCTGGCAGGTCTCCCAGAGCATGCTGTCCGCCGTCACTCCGAGGCAGGGGTCGAAGGTGAACACGACCAGGGTGCCGAGCAGGATCAGCAGACCTGCCGAGAGCCAGGTGGCCCACACGAGGACCTTTCGCGCCGTCGCGCCCGTGACGTAGTCGTTCACGATCGTGCGCATGCCGTTCGCGCCGTGGATCAGGGCGAGCCAGAGCATCAGCACGTCCCACCACTGCCAGAACGGGCTGGCGAACTTTCCGGCCACGAAAGCGAAGTCGATGCCCTTGATGCCCTCGCCGAGCATGAGGTTGACGAAGAGGTGGCCGAAGATCAGGACGACCAGCAGCACGCCGGAGGCGCGCATGTAGACCCAACCCCACTTCTCGAGGTTGGCGCCCTTCTTGCGGACCTGCGGGCTGCGGGGAGCGGCAAGGGTGTCGGCGGTCATCAGTGACCCCCTCCAATCTCGGAGAGAACGATGGGCACGTGACGAGCCGCGAAACCGATGATGGTGACGGCCCAGACCGCGAGGACACCCCACCACAGCTGGCGCTGGTGGCGCGTCGCCCACGGCCACAGGTCGACGGCGATGATGCGCAGACCGTTGAAGGCGTGGTAGACGATCGCGGCGACGAGGGCGACCTCGCCGAGACCCATGATCGGGTTCTTGTAGGTGCCGATGACGGCGTCGTAGGCCTCGGGCGACACGCGGATCAGCGCGGTGTCGAGCACGTGGACCAAGAGGAAGAAGAAGATGGCCACGCCGGTGATGCGGTGAAGCACCCACGACCACATGCCCTCGTTGCCGCGGTACAGCGTGCCGCGCGGGGTCTTTGAAGTGGTCTGGGCTACCGACGGTGTGACGCGTGCTGGTGCAGACACGGTCGTCCTCCCTGGATCGAACACGGTTCGTGGGGGCGATCGATGCCCCGGTGGGGTGGTTGACCCCCGGCGTCACATGGGCGCACAACGATTCTAGGCCGGGAAAATGACGCGGGGCGACGAAGGGCACCCTAAAGAAACGGGGTTCTTGCGCCGGGGCGGGCGTCTGCGCCCCGGTACGCTCGGAGCATGGTCGACGAGATCCCGGACTTCTACGCCGTCATCCCCGCGGGAGGCGTGGGCAGCAGGCTGTGGCCGCTGTCGCGTGCCGACGCGCCGAAGTTCCTGCACGACCTCACGGGGTCGGGGCACTCGCTGCTGCGCGACACGTGGGACCGGCTCGCGCCGCTCTCCGGTCCCGACCGGATCGCGGTCGTCACCGGTCGCGCGCACCGTGCGGCCGTCGAGGCTCAGCTCCCCGGCATCCCCGACAAGAACGTCTTCCTCGAATCGGAGCCGCGCGACTCGGCGGCCGCGATCGGTCTGGCAGCCGCGATCCTGCACCGCCGGCATCCCGACGTCATCATCGGCTCGTTCGCCGCCGACCACGTCATCCGCGGCAGCCGGGTCTTCGAGTTCGCGGTCCGCGACGCGGTCGAGGTCGCACGCGAGGGCTACATCTGCACGATCGGGATCACCCCCTCCGAGCCCGCGGTCGGCTTCGGCTACATCAAGCGCGGAGGCGAGCTCATCGTCGAGGGCGCTCGCGACGCCTCTCTCGTCGAGCGTTTCGTCGAGAAGCCCGACCTCGAGACGGCGCGAGCCTATGTCTCCGACCGGTCGTACCTCTGGAACGCGGGCATGTTCATCTCGCGGGCCGATGTCCTCCTGGCCGAGATCGAGGCGAACAGCCCCGAACTGCACGCGGGCCTGCTCGAGCTCGCCGAGGCCTGGGACGATCGCGACCGGCGCGGTCCCGCCGTCGACCGCATCTGGCCACAGCTGAAGAAGATCGCGATCGACTACGTCGTCGCCGAGCCCGCCGCCGAGAAGGGCAAGCTCGCCGTCGTGCCGGGGCACTTCGACTGGGACGACGTCGGCGACTTCGCGAGCCTCGCGAAGCTCAACTCCAACGGGCGCAAGAACGACCTGGCCATCCTCGGCGAGAACGCCCGCATCCTCTCGGACGCGGCCAGCGGCATCGTGGTCAGCCACACCTCGCGGGTCATCAGCCTGATCGGAGTGAAGGACATCGTCGTCGTCGACACTCCTGACGCGCTTCTGGTGACCACCAGCGAGAACGCGCAGCGCGTCAAGCACGTGGTCGACGCCCTCAAGCTGACGGGACGCGGCGACGTTCTGTGACGCGCACATTGCGTCTTTGTAACCATTCGCGGGGCAGGGTGCGTCCGGGGTGCAACCCGGACGAAACAGTAGGTAACTTCTTTCCAGCCGCCGCGAAGTCCGCGGCGCCTTCAATGTGGAGGCTGCATTGACACTCTCGACCCCCCAGAAGCTCGTCGGCATCACAGCTGCCGCGGGCCTTCTCGTTGCCCTCGCCGGTTGCGGAGCCGCACCCGATGAGGCTGGCGGATCCGCCGCACCCGAGGCGGGCTCGGACTTCACCCCCTGCCTGGTCTCCGACGAGGGCGGCTGGAACGACCGTTCGTTCAACCAGTCGGCGAAGGAGGGCATGGACCGCGCGGCGAAGGAGCTCGGCGTCGAATCGATCGAGGTCGAGTCCACCACCGAGAACGACTACGCGCCGAACCTCGAGACGCTCGTCTCGGAGGGCTGCGACCTGATCGTCGCCGTCGGCTACAAGCTCGCCCCGGCCACCGTCGCGTCGGCCACCGCGAACCCCGACATCAACTACGCCATCATCGACGACTACGCCGACACCGATTTCGACGGCAAGACCGACGCCCCCAACATCAAGCCGCTGGTGTTCAACACCGCGGAGGCCGCCTACCTCGGCGGCTACGCGGCGGCCTCGTGGTCGGCTGAGGCCGGCGTGAACAAGGTCGGCACCTTCGGTGGCGACAAGTTCAACTCGGTCACCGTCTTCATGGACGGCTTCCAGCTCGGTGTCGAGAAGTACAACGAGGACAAGGGCGCGAACGTCGGCGTCGTCGGCTGGGACATCACCGCCCAGGACGGCAACTTCACCGGCGGCTTCACCGCCAACGACACCGCGAAGCAGGTCGCTCAGGGCATCCTCGACCAGGGTGTCGACGTGATCCTGCCCGTCGGCGGCCCGATCTACCAGAGCGCCGCGCAGGCCATCCGCGAGGGCAACCGCGACGTCGTCATGCTCGGCGTCGACAGCGACCTCGCCGTCTCGGACGACACGGTCGCCGACCTGACGCTCGTGTCGATCCAGAAGGCGATCGACGTCTCCGTCTACGACGCCACCGTCGCGGCGCAGGGCGGCGACTTCACGACCGACCCGTACGTCGGCACGCTGAAGAACGAGGGTGTCAAGCTGTCGAGCTTCCACGACTTCGAGTCGCGTCTGCCGGCCGGTCTCGCCGACGAGCTGACCGCCCTGCAGGAGGCGATCGTCGCCGGTGACATCACCGTGGACTCGCCGAACTCTCCGTGAGCTCATGAGTCGTCGGGGCCGGGGGACGGAAGTTCCCCGGCCCCGACCGCTGTCCACCCACCATCCGTCGCATAGATTGGCCGACATGAAGCTCGAACTCCGGGGCATCACCAAGCGCTTCGGCACCCTGGTCGCCAACGACCACATCGACCTCGTCGTCAGGCCGGGCGAGATCCACGCTCTCCTCGGGGAGAACGGCGCCGGCAAGTCGACGCTCATGAACGTCCTCTACGGCCTCTATCAGGCCGATGAGGGCCACATCCTCCTCGACGACGTCGTCCAGGACTTCCGCGGACCCGGCGACGCCATGAGCGCGGGCATCGGCATGGTGCACCAGCACTTCATGCTCGTCCCGGTCTTCACCGTCGCCGAGAACGTCATGCTCGGTCACGAGAACACCAAGGGCCTCGGCGTCCTCGACCTCGCCGCGGCCCGCGCACACGTGCGTGCCGTGGCCGACCGCTTCGGCTTCCAGATCGACCCCGACGCCGTCGTCGGCGATCTGCCCGTCGGCGTGCAGCAGCGCGTCGAGATCATCAAGGCGCTCTCGCGCGAGGCCAAGGTGCTCGTCTTCGACGAGCCCACCGCGGTGCTCACGCCGCAGGAGACCGACGAGCTCATGGCGATCATGCGCCAGCTGCGCGACGAGGGCACCTCGATCGTCTTCATCACCCACAAGCTGCGCGAGGTCCGCGAGGTCGCGGACCGCATCACCGTCATCCGGCTGGGCAAGGTCGTCGGCGAGGCATCGCCGACGGCGAGCAACGCCGAACTGGCGGCGCTCATGGTCGGCCGCCCCGTCGAGATGGTCGTCGCCAAGGGGGCCCCGAACGTGGGGGAGGGCGGCCTCGTGCTCGACGGCATCCGCGTCGTCACGCCCTCGGGGATCGTCGTCGTCGACGACGTCGACCTTCAGGTGCAGTCGGGCGAGGTCGTCGCGATCGCGGGCGTCCAGGGCAACGGCCAGACCGAGATCGTCGAAGCGATCCTCGGGCTGCTGCCGATCGACCACGGCTCGATCCGCCTCGACGGCGACGAGCTGGGCGGGCGCAGCGTGCGCGCGATCCTCGACCGCGGTGTCGGCTTCGTGCCCGAAGATCGCAAGGAGGACGGTCTCGTCGGAGCGTTCTCCGTGCAGGAGAACCTCATCCTCGACCGCTCGGACGACCGCGCCTTCACTCGTGCGGGCACGATCGACCGCCGCGCCCTCGAGGCGTTCGCGCGTGAGCGCATCGCCGAGTACGACATCCGCACGCAGGGCCCCGACACGGCGGTCGGCACCCTGTCGGGCGGCAACCAGCAGAAGGTCGTCATTGCACGCGAGATGGCCCGCCCGCTGCGTCTGCTCGTCGCGGCGCAGCCCACGCGCGGCGTCGACGTGGGCAGCATCGAGTTCATCCACAAGCGCATCATCGAGGCCCGGGACTCCGGCGTCGCCGTCCTCGTCGTCTCGACCGAGCTCGACGAGGTGGTCGCCCTGGCCGACCGCATCGCGGTGATGTACCGCGGTCGCATCGTCGGCGTCGTCCCGGCGACGACGCCGCGCGACGTGCTCGGCCTGATGATGGCCGGCGAGGTCCCCGAGGAGTCAGCAGCATGACCACCCCCACCCCCGGTCCCGGCCCCGACCTCCCCGTCGAGCCCGCGGACTCGCAACTGCCCCCCGTCGGCGGACCCCTGACCGGCAAGCCCGAGGTGGCCCCGCCACCGACGACGAACCGCATCATCAGCGAGGTGATGCGCAGCAGCGGCGTCATCACCGTGCTCGCCATCGTGCTCGCGCTCATCGTCGGCGGCATCATGATGGCCGTCACGGACGAGCGCGTGGCCGCGGCATCCGGCTACTTCTTTGCCCGCCCGGGCGACACGCTGGTCGCGATCTGGCAGTCGGTGTCGGGCGGATACGACGCCCTGTTCCGCGGCGCCGTGTTCAACACGCGCGTCGACGGCTTCGCGACGCAGATCCGTCCGCTCACGAACACCCTCGGCTTCGCAGCGCCGCTCATCGCGGCGGGTCTCGGTGTCGCGCTGGCCTTCCGAGCCGGTCTGTTCAACATCGGCGGCCGCGGCCAGATCCTCATCGGCGCTGCGTTCGCGGCCCTCGTGACGTTCAACCTCGACCTGCCGATGTTCATCCACCTGCCGCTGACCCTGATCGCCGGCATCGTGGGCGGGGCCTTGTGGGGCGGGCTCGTGGGACTGCTGAAGGCGCGCACCGGCGCGCACGAGGTGATCCTCACGATCATGCTCAACTACATCGCCTACTACCTCGTCAGCTGGATGGTGCGCACCCCCTCGCTGCTGCAGCAGACCGGCACGACGCAGTCGATCTCGCTGCGTACCCCGGACTCCGCGCAGTTCCCCGAGCTGCTCGGCCCGCAGTATCCGCTGCTGGACTGGGGCTTCATCGTCGTCATCATCGCGACGATCGTCGTGTGGTGGGTCATCGAGCGCTCCAGCCTCGGGCTGCGCCTGCGCGCCGTCGGCGAGAACCCGCACGCGGCACGCGCCGCGGGCATCTCCGTCGAGCGCATGTACATCTACGCGATGCTCTTCGCAGGCGGTCTCGCGGGCCTCGCGGCCATGAACCAGGTGCAGGGCCAGGTCACCACCGGCTTCACCGCATCGATCGATGCGGGCATCGGCTTCGACGCGATCACCGTCGCCCTGCTCGGCCGGTCGCGTCCGTGGGGCGTCTTCGCCGCCGGCATCCTGCTCGGCGCGCTCAAGGCGGGCAGCTTCACGATGCAGGGCTCCGAGGGCATCCCCGTCGAGATCGTGCTCGTGGTGCAGGCGCTCATCGTCCTGTTCATCGCGGCCCCGCCGCTCGTGCGGACGATCTTCTTCCTTCCCAAGACCGAAGCTGAGAAGCGCGCGTCGGGCCGCACGAAGAACTCGTCGCGCCGCGCCGCTGTGAAGGCGGGTGCCTGATGGCAACGACCGATCTGACCTCCGCCGCCGTGGCCCCCGCCGCGGTGAAGGTCCGCCACCTCAAGCCGGCCATCGCCCTGGGCGTCGCCACCCTGCTGCTGGCACTGCTGTTCGCCCTGGTCCCGCGAGGCGGCACGAGCACGTTCCGTCTCGCCGACGGCGGCTCGACGATCCCGATCCCGGACGTCGCCCTCCCGACGGGGCCGACCAGCTGGACGCTGCTCGCCCTGATGGCCGTCATCACGGCCGTCGCGGCGTGGGACGCCCTCGCCTATCGCCGCCCTCGCACCTGGCTGATCGCGGTGGCCGGTTTCGTGGGGGTATTCGCCTTCCTCGTCTGGGCCGCGGCCGAGGGGCTCGTGCCCGTCATCGGTCTGCTGTTCGGTGCGGTGTCGTTGTCGGTCCCGCTCATCTTCGGCGCCCTCGGCGGCGTCATCGGTGAACGGGTCGGCGTCGTGAACGTCGCCATCGAGGGCCAGTTCCTGTTCGGCGCCTTCGGCGCGGTGCTCGTCGGCAGCATCACCGGCAACCCATTCATCGGACTGGTCGCCGCCATGGTCGGCGGCGTCCTGGTCAGCCTCGTCCTCGCGGTCTTCTCGATCCGTTACCTCGTCGACCAGGTCATCGTCGGCGTCGTGCTGAACGTGCTGGTGACCGGCCTCACCGGCTTCCTCTTCGGAGCGCTCCTCGCACCGAACGAGGCGACGCTCAACCGGGCGACGACCTTCCAGCGCCTGCCGATCCCGCTGCTCAGCGACATCCCCGTCATCGGACCCGTGCTGTTCAACCAGACGTTCATCGTCTACCTGATGTACGTCACGGTCGGTGTCGTCGCGTGGGGCCTGTACCGCACCCGCTGGGGACTCCGGCTGCGCGCCGTCGGCGAGCACCCGCAGGCGGCGGACACCGTCGGCATCAAGGTGAACCCGACCCGGTTCTGGAACGTCAGCCTCGCCGGCGCGATCGCCGGCGCCGGCGGTGCGTACTTCACGCTGGTGTCGGTGCCGACCTTCACCAAGGAGATGACCGCGGGCCTGGGCTTCATCGCCCTCGCCGCCGTGATCTTCGGACGCTGGGACCCGATCCGCGCCACCCTCGCGGCGCTGCTGTTCGGGTTCGCGACGAACCTGCAGAACCTCCTGACGGTGCTGCGGACGCCGATCCCCAGCGAGTTCATGCTCATGCTGCCCTACCTCGTGACGATCCTCGCGGTCGCCGGGTTCGCGGGGCACATCCGTGGGCCGGCCGCCGCCGGCAAGCCGTACATCAAGGGGTGACACCGCTGTGACAGACATCGATTGGGACGAGCTGCGCGCCGTCGCGACCGAAGCCATGACGCGCGCCTACGCGCCGTACTCGCGCTACCGGGTGGGCGCGGCAGCGCTCGTCAGCGACGGACGCATCGTCTCGGGATGCAACGTCGAGAACGCGTCGTACGGCGTCGGGCTGTGCGCCGAGTGCGCCCTCGTCGGCGACCTGCACATGTCGGGCGGCGGACAGCTCGTCGCCTTCGTGTGCGTCAACAACGACGGGCAGACGATCATGCCGTGCGGTCGGTGCCGCCAGCTGCTGAACGAGTTCGCCCTGCCCGGAATGCTGCTCGAGACCGTCTCGGGCATCCGCACGATCGACGAGGTGCTGCCCGATGCGTTCGGGCCCCGCGACCTCGAGGAGGCCGCCCGATGAGCGCCGAGTCCACCGCATCCGCTGTCGAGGCGTTCGACGCCGTAGACGTCATCCGCACCAAGCGTGACGGGGGTGCCGTCCCTGAGGACGCGCTCCGCTGGATGATCGACGCGTACACGCGCGAGTACGTCGCCGACTCGCAGATGGCGGCTTTCGCGATGGCCGTGCTGCTCAATGGGATGCAGCGCGACGAGATCCGCGTCATGACCGACGCGATGATCGCTTCGGGCGAGCGCATGAGCTTCGCCGGTCTCGGCAAGCGCACGGTCGACAAGCACTCCACCGGCGGTGTCGGCGACAAGATCACTCTGCCGCTCGCGCCGCTCGTCGCCGCGTTCGGCGTCGCCGTGCCGCAGCTGTCGGGCCGCGGCCTCGGCCACACCGGCGGCACGCTCGACAAGCTCGAGTCCATCCCCGGCTGGCGTGCCGCGCTGTCGAACGACGAGATGTCCGCGCAGCTTCGCGACGTCGGCGCCGTGATCTGCGCTGCGGGATCGGGCCTCGCGCCCGCCGACAAGCGGCTGTACGCGCTCCGCGACGTCACCGGCACGGTCGAGGCGATTCCGCTCATCGCCTCGAGCATCATGTCGAAGAAGATCGCCGAGGGCACCGAGTCGCTCGTGCTCGATGTGAAGTTCGGCTCCGGCGCCTTCATGAAGGACGTCGACAAGGCTCGCGAGCTCGCCCGCACGATGGTCGCGCTCGGCGCAGACTCGGGGGTCGCGACGACCGCGCTGCTCACCGACATGAACGCCCCGCTCGGTCTCGCGATCGGAAACGCGAACGAGGTCCGCGAATCGGTGGAGGTGCTCGCCGGCGGCGGCCCCGCCGACGTCGTCGAACTGACCGTCGCGCTCGCGCGCGAGATGCTCGCGCTCGCGGGTCAGCCCGACGCCGACGTGGAGGCCGCCCTCGCCGACGGCCGGGCCATGGACGTCTGGCGCCGCATGATCCAGGCGCAGGGCGGCGACCCGGATGCCGCACTCCCGACGCCCCGCGAGACGCACACGATCACCGCGCCGACGGCCGGCGTCGTCTCTCGCCTCGAGGCGCTGCCCTTCGGCATCGCCGCCTGGCGTCTCGGTGCCGGCCGTGCGCGTGCCCAGGACCCCGTCATCCACGCCGCGGGCATCGACCTGCACGTCAAGCCGGGCGACGAGGTGGCAGCCGGTCAGCCGCTGTTCACCCTGCTGGCCGATGATGGTGCGCGGTTCGACCGCGCTCTCGACGCGCTGCACGGCGCGTGGGAGATCGACGACGACGCCCCGCCCGCGGGGCCGCTCGTCCTCGAGCGCATCACAGCCTGAGCCCGCCGGCGCACCCCGTCCGTCCACCCGCCCGTTCCGTCCGGAGGAGCCCGTCATGCCGATCGAACAGCACGCCGACGTCAAACTGCAGGGCGTTTCCGTCCGGTCGCTGCCGAAGGTCTCGCTGCACGACCACCTCGACGGCGGTGTCCGCCCCGCGACCATCGTCGAGCTGGCGGACGAACTCGGGCTCGACGTGCCCGAGACCGACGCCGACGACCTCGCCGACTGGTTCGAGGAGCAGAGCGACTCGGGTTCGCTCGTCGACTACATCAAGACCTTCGAGGTCACGCTCGGGGTCATGCAGACCGGCGAGGGACTGCGCCGCATCGCACGCGAGTTCGTCACCGACCTCGCCGCCGACGGCGTGGTGTACGGCGAGGTGCGGTGGGCGCCCGAACAGCACCTGCGCGGCGGACTGTCGCTCCAGGAGGCCGTGGACGCCGTGCAGGAAGGCATCGAGGAGGGCGAGGATGCTGCCGAGGCGAAGGGTCACGACATCCGCGTCGGTCAGATCCTCTCCGCGATGCGTCAGGCCGATCGCTCGCTCGAGATCGCGCGTCTGGCGGTCGACAACCGCGGTCGCGGAGTCGCCGGCTTCGACATCGCGGGACCCGAGGACGGCTTCCTCCCCGCACAGCACCGCGAGGCGTTCGACTACCTCGCCTCGGAGTTCTTCCCGGTGACGGTGCACGCGGGCGAGGCTGCGGGACTCGACTCGATCCGATCGGCGCTCATCGACGGCCGGGCGCTGCGCCTCGGTCACGGCGTGCGCATCGCGTCGGACCTCAACGTCGTCTCGCGTGAGGGCGAAGAGGTGCTCGTCCAGTTCGGCGACCTCGCCCGGTGGGTGCGCGACCGCGAGATCCCGCTCGAGCTGTCGCCCTCGTCCAACCTGCAGACCGGAGCTATCGCCGGATGGGGCACGCAGTGGGAGGACCACCCCTTCGACCTGCTGTACCAGCTGGGCTTCTCGGTCACCGTGAACGTCGACAACCGCACGCAGAGCCGCACCTCGCTCACGCGCGAACTCGCGACTCTGGCGCAGACCTTCGACTACGACCTCGACGACCTCCAGGCCTTCCAGCTGAACGCCGCCGCCGGTGCTTTCCTCTCGGTCGAGGAGCGCGAGGAGCTGATCGAGGTCATCGCCGAGGGCTTCGGAGCCTGACCCCGTCCTAACTCCTCGAGTCTGTGCCGGTTGCGCGAGGTTTGCGCGTTCCACCGAGGCCCGGAGGCTTGATCTGAGGAGTTAGCGCGCCGGACGGTTCGCCACCACAGCTCGGAGCTGGTGCGCCAGCCGGTCGCGGTGGTGAAAGATGTCCTCGGCGAGGGGGCGAATGGTCGTGTACCCCTGGGCCGCGGCTGCAAGATCTCGTCGCTTGTCGCGCTTCTGGGCATCCCAGCCCGAGTGGTGGGTCTCACTGTCGCATTCGATGATCAGCCACCCCTCGACGAGGAAGTCGACGCGACCTACCCCGGGGATGACGACCTGGCTCTCGAAGCGGCACCCGATCGACCGGAGAATGAGGCGGAGGAGCGACTCGGGACCAGATTCTGCTGAGGGGTCGAGCAGTGGACGGAGGCGCCGGTAGCGGCGGGGCAATCTCTGAAAGATGTCCTCGATGTCCTCCGCGTCGATCATGTGCTGGTGCCAGGCGCTGTCGAGAGTGGCGACTGCTGCCCGCGGATCTTGGCAGCGGCAGGCCTGCGCAAGGGCCGACACGAGATCGGCGGCGACTGAAGTCGGCGGATCGTCGTCGATTCGCCAGTGCCGGATGACGCCGTCGGGGGCTGCCGGCAGCCTGCTGGACCCGACGCGGGCGTTCACATGCAGCGAGTGTCGATCCAAGACGAACACGCCGACAGCTTTCAGCAGTGACACGCAGTCGAGACGGCAGCCCAGCCGTGCCGCGGCCAGGAGATCGGGATGGGTCGAGGCGGGAAGATAGCGGCCGCGGCGAACGCGGACCAGCGTTCCCTCCGCGAGCGCGCGATCGACCTCTGAACGGCGAAGACCGAGGTCTGTCGCGCTCTTCCAATCCGTCGGCAGCACTCCGGCAGTATGCGAACTCCGTGCCTACCGCGGGGGCGTAGTGGGCTGCTGTGGAGAGACAGACCTCGGAATCAGCTTTGGGGAGTACCAGCGGCCCCGGCGTCAACTCCTCAGTTTTCCAACCTCCGCGGGACCTGCGGCAGTCTCAGGCGTCTCCGGCGTCCGCATCTGAGGAGTTACTCCGCCCGGGCTCGCCGGGCCACCGCGTCAGCGCGGGAGAGAGGCCGCGAGGTCCGACAGAGCCGCAGCAACCTCGGCGCGCATGTCGGGGGCGGAGATGGTGGGCGTCCCGTCGCCGGCCTGCGGGCCGTAGTCGCCGAAGGATGCGTGGCTGGCGCCGTCGATCTCGACGAAGGTCGTATCCGCGGGGAGGAGGCGGCGGTTGTCGTCGACCTTCTGCGGGGTCGTCAGGCCGTCCTCCGAGCCGGACAGGCTGAGCACCGGCAGCGCCGACGCCGACAGATCGGTCGCGCAGTACGACGCGAACAGGACGAGCCCGTCGGCATCCGCGGCCAGCTGACAGGCCCGTACGCCGCCGAGCGAATGCCCACCGACCAGCCAGGTGTCCACACCGGGGACGAGGTCGGTGAACGACGAGAGCGGGCGAGGGTCGAAGAAGGCGAGGTTCAGCCACGGCCGGGTGATCACCACGGTGACGTCGTCGTCGGCGACGACATCGGCCAGGATCGCGGCGTATGCCTCGGCCTGCACCTTCGCACCCGGCACGAAGACGAGTCCGACCTCTGCCGGTCCCGCAGCCGGTTCGAGCACGAGACTGCCGCCTGCCTCCGACATGACGATGCGCTCGTCGGCGCGGACGGCGTCGAGCGGCTCGGCCTCGGCGTCCATGACTCCGACCTGGCTCCAGACCAGCATGCCGATCACCGCGGCCACGACGATCCCGACGACCGACAGAACGACGATGAGGACGATCCGACGCCGTCGCGAGCGACGGTGCGGGCGAGCGGGCTCGTCACCCGTCGCCCGCACCGCTGCCGCGTCGCTCATCGAGCGTCGGAGCCGATCGCCGCCTGACGTTCGGAGACGGCGCGCTCGACCCGCGGGTACAGCGGGTGCGAGGGCTCGAGTCCGGTAACGGATGCCGTGAAGGATGCCGCGTCCTCGGCACGCAGGCGCTGCTGCAGCTCGACGGACTGCGGGTCCTCCGGGTCGTCGAACGCGAGGGTGGCACCGATCGCCGCGACCAGCGCATCGACCGACAGGCCGGCCTCGGCTGCTTCCGCGGCCGGGCCGACGAAGCGCTCGTGCCGGGAGAGCTTGCGCAGTGGCTGACGCCCCACACGTCCGACGGTGTCGGGCAGCTCGGGGTTGGCGAAGCGCCGCAGGATCGTGGCACGGTAGTCCGCGAGCTCGCCGGCGTCGAGACCGTGCTTGTGGACGAGGAGCGCCGAGGTCTCTTCGAGCGCGGCCGAGACGCTCGCGGCGATCTCCGGCACGGCGAGGGCTTCGGCCACGGTCGGGGTGCCGGCCTGCGCGCCGAAGTAGGCGGTCGTGGCATGACCGGTGTTGACCGTGAAGAGCTTGCGCTCGATGTACGGCTCGAGGTCCTCGACGAAGTGCGCGCCGGGGATGTTCGGCAGTTCGCCGCCGAACGGGCCGGACTCGATCGCCCACTCGTAGAACGGCTCGACCGTGACGTCGACGCCGGCACCGGCGGGCTGCGCGGGCACGATGCGGTCGACGGCGGTGTTGGCGAAGATCGCTCGGCCCGAGACGGCCTCCCACGCGTCGCCCGCCTGGGCGCGGATCTCGTCGCGCAGCAGGTCGGTCGCACCGATCGCGTTCTCGCACGCCATCACGGCCAGCGGTGCCGCGGCCGGGTCGCGCAGGGCGAGGCCGGCGAGGATGTGGGGCGCGATGAACTTCAGAACGGTCGGACCCACCGCGGTCGTGACGACGTCCGCGGTCGCGACGGCATCCGCGACGGCCTGCGGGTCCTCCGCGCTGTTGAGCGCACGGAAACCGGTGACGGTGCGGTCGACACCGCCCTCGCCGACCTCGTGGACGGTGTACTCGGAGGCGGCGTTGATGGCGTCGACCAGGGGAGCGGCGACGTCGGAGAAGACGAGCTCGTAGCCGCCTTCGTTCAAGAGGAGGCCGACGAAGCCGCGGCCGATGTTGCCGGCTCCGAAGTGGACCGCGGTGCTCACTGGTTCACCGAAGCGAGCAGGGCGTAGAGCTCATCGGGGGTCTGCGCGGCCTTCAGGCGAGCGACGTCCTCCTCCTCGGAGAAGAGCAGGGCGATCTGAGACAGGATGTCGAGGTGCTCGTCGCCCTTGCCGGCGATGCCGACGACGAACGAGACCGGCTCCCCGCCCCAGTCGACACCGCCGTCGTAGCGGACGAACGACAGCGCCGAGTCGAGGATCGCGTCCTTGGTCTCGTTGGTGCCGTGGGGGATGGCGAGCTCGTTGCCCATGTACGTCGACACGGTCTGCTCGCGCTGCTGCATGGCGTCGAAGTACGCGGAGGTCACGGCACCTGCGGACTCGAGCAGGTCAGCGGCCTCCTTCATCGCCTCTTCGCGGGTGGCGCTTCCGGAGTGGATGCGGATCTGACCGATGTTCAGGACCTCACGTGCCATGTCTGTCTCCTTCGAATGATGTTGCTGGGGGATGACCCGGGGCCGGGGCGGATGGACCGCCCCGGCCCCGGGTCTGGGTTTCGAGCCTACGCGTCGGCGTCGTGCTGCTTGCGGACCATCTCCACGACCTCGTCGTACTTCGGCGAGTTCATGAAGTTGTCCACCGACACGTGAACCGCGTCGGGGTTCTGCGCCTTGGCGCGGTCGGTCAGCTGCTGCTGCGTGATGACCAGGTCGGCGGTGCCGTCGAGGTTCGCGATCGCCTTGTTGACGACCGTGACGTCCTCGATGCCGGCCTTCTTGAACTTGTTGCGCAGGACGCTCGCGCCCATCGCGGACGAGCCCATGCCGGCGTCGCAGGCGAACACGACCGACTGGATCGGCTTCGTCGCCGTCGCGGTGGCAGCGCCGGTCTCGGCTGCTGCACCGGTGGCGGCGGCAGCACCCGATGCGCGCAGACCCGACAGGGCCTCCGAGCTCTTGCCCTTGTTGGCCTCGGTGCGTGCGATCGCGTCCTCGAAGGTGCCCTCACCGGCCTGCTCGCGAGCGAGGTCGCGCTTGCGGCTCGCCAGCAGGATCGCCGCCGAGACCGCGAACGTCACACCGGCCGAGATGATCACCGAGAGGATGACGCCGAGGTGGCTGCCCGGGGCGGTCTGGATGAGCACCGCGAAGATGGAACCCGGCGAGGCCGCGGCGACCAGGCCGGAGTTGAAGATGGCGTTCGTGGCAACACCACTGGCGCCGCCGGCGATGAGCGCGACGATCAGGAGGGGCTTCGCCAGCACGTACGGGAAGTACACCTCGTGGATGCCGCCGAAGAACTGGATGATGAACGCACCCGGTGCGGTACCGCGCGCGATGCCGACCCCGAAGACGGAGATCGCGAGCAGGAGGCCGGCACCCGGGCCGGGGTTCGCCTCGACGAGGAAGAGCAGGCTCTTCCCGGTCTCGAGCGACTCCTGGGTTCCGAGCGGGGTGAACACGCCGTGGTTGATGGCGTTGTTGAGGAACAGAACCTTCGCGGGCTCGACGATGATGCTCGCCAGCGGGATCAGGCCGCGGTCGACGAGGAAGCCGACGGCGCCACCGAGCACGTCGGTCACGAACTTCATCACCGGGGCGAGCCAGAAGAAGGCTGCGAGCGCGGCGAAGAATGCGACGAAGCCGGCGCTGAAGTTGTCGACGAGCATCTCGAATCCGGCGCGGACCTTGCCCGCCCACAGCTTCTCGATCCACTTGAGTGCCAGGGCGGTCAGGGGACCGGCGACCATGGCACCGAGGAACATGATGGTCCCCGAGGCGCCCACGATGACGCCCATCGCCGCGACGGCGCCGACGACACCGCCGCGGACACCGAAGACCATGCGGCCACCGGTGTAGGCGATCAGGGTGGGCAGCAGGTAGGTGATGATGGGACCGACCAGGCCGGTCCACTCGGTGCCGTCAGGGGTGACCCCGCCGCCGAGCATGCGGGAGTCGGCCCACTGCCAGGCCTCGATCGGTCCGTCCTGTCCGACCCATCCCGTGTCGATGAACAGAGCGGTGATCAGACCCCACGCGATGAAGGCCGCGATGTTGGGCATGACCATTCCCGAGAGGAAGGTTCCGAAGCGCTGGACGCGGACCCGGACCCCACCTCCCGCGGGTGGTGTTGACGTCGTTGTCATTTCTGGTTCTCCTTCTGGTGCAGTGTGTGGTGCGGGTGCTGGTGCTGATCAGATGCCGGCGGCGGTCTGGGCGGCGGCACGTGCCGAGGCCGCGTCGGTCGCGGTCAGGGCGGCCTCGGCGATGCGGCGGGCGTCGTCGAGGGTGTGGTTGAGCAGGGTGGCGCGAACGTCGGCGAGCGCGGTGGGCGCCATCGACAGGCTCGTGGCGCCGAGGCCCACGAGCACGACGGCCAGCAGCGGGTCGGCTGCGGCCTCGCCGCAGATGCCCACGGGCTTGCCGTTGGCCTGGCCCGCCTTGCCGGTCTCGTGGATGAGACGCAGCACAGCCGGGTGCCAGGGGTCCTGGAACGACGACACCGAACCGAGCAGGCGGTCGGCGGCGAGCGTGTACTGGGTGAGGTCGTTGGTGCCGATCGAGGCGAAGTCGGCGACCTTGAGGACGTGGTCAGCGAGCAGCGCCGACGACGGCACCTCGACCATGACACCCGCGGTCTTGATGCCGTACTCGCGGGCGATGCCGACGAAGTACTCGGTCTCCTCGACGGTCGAGACCATCGGCGCCATGACCCACAGGTCGGCCTCGGTCGCGGCATCCGCCTCGGCGAGAGCGGTGAGCTGTTCGCGCAGGATGTCCTCGCTGGCGCGCAGGGCGCGGAGACCGCGGAGGCCGAGCGCCGGGTTCTCCTCGTGCGCGTCGTTGAGGAACGCGAGCGGCTTGTCGGCGCCGGCATCCAGTGCGCGGACGACGACCTTCTGGCCCGGGAACGCCTGCAGCAGCTTCGTGTAGGCCTCGCGCTGCTGGGCGACGGTGGGCGCCTGCGATGAGCTGAGGAAGAGGAACTCGGTGCGGAAGAGGCCGACGCCCTCGGCGCCCAGCTCGACGGCCTGTGCCGCGCCCTCGGGCTTGCCGAGGTTCGCCAGCAGCGGGATGGCGGTGCCGTCGGCGAGCGCGCCGGGGGTGATCGGGGCGGATGCCGCCGACTTGCGCTCGTCGGCACGGTTCTGCGCCTGTGCGAGCTCGTCCTCGCTCGGGTCGGTCGTGACGACGCCCTTCGCGGCGTCGACGATGACCGTCTCGCCCTCGGAGAGGCTGGCGGCGTCCGTGACGCCGACGACGGCGACGATCGACTTCTCGCGGGCGAGGATCGCGGTGTGCGAGGTGGGCCCGCCCTCGGAGGTCACCAGCGCCAGGACCATGTCGAGGTCGAGCAGCGCGGTGTCGGCGGGGGCGAGGTCCTTGGCGACCAGCACGAAGGGGTGGCCCGGCTCGGGGACACCCGGTGCGGGGACGCCGCGGAGGTGAGCGATGACGCGCTGCGCGACGTCGTCGAGGTCGGCGGCGCGCTCGCCGAGATAGCCGCCCATCGCGGACAGCTGGTCGCGGAACGAGGCGAAGGCGTCGTATACGGCGAACTCGCCGGTCTTGCCGGCCTGCAGGCGGGTCGAGACCTCGGCCTCGAGGCTCGGGTCCTCGGCCATCATGGCCTGCGCTTCGAGCACGTCGCGGGCGGCGCCGCCCGCCTGTGCGCCACGCTGTTCGAGCTCGCGCGCGACAGCGGCGACGGCATCCTTCACGCGCGCCGTCTCCTCGTCGAGCGACAGCTCCGACTTCTCGTCCTTCGGCGCGGGAAGCGGCTCCGCCATCCGTGCGATCGGTCCCTGCGCGACTCCCAGGCCGATGCCCACTCCGCGAAGCTCACTCATTGCTCGATCTCCTTCGTATCGTCCGTGTTCGTATCGATGGTCGTTCGTGGTCACTCGTCGTGATCGGTGGCGAGCAGGTCGGCGAGTTCGTCCAGGACGCTCTCGGCGCTGTCGCCGTCGGCCGTGAGGGTGACGTAATCGCCGTACTCGACGCCGAGCGCGATGACTCCGAGGATGCTCGCGGCGTTCACGGGAGAGCCCGAGCCCTTCGCGATCGTGACGTTGGCACCCGACTGCTTGACCGCCTGGGCGAACAGCTTCGCGGGACGGGCGTGAAGCCCGTTGGACGATCCGATGCGGACGGTACGCGATGCCTCGCTCATGAGGGGGTCCTCTCCGTTGAAGGGATGTCGGTGCTGGAACGTGTCGTGGTGGTGGCCGGAGCGGTGATCAGCGCGAGCGTCCGGCTCCCGTCGAGATCTCGGAAGATGTCGGCGGGCATCAGGATGACGCGCGTTCCGCGGGCAGCCGCGGCCTCGGTGATCCGGTCCAGCTTCGGGATGAGCTGGGGGCCGACGAGGACGATGTCCGCCGCGTCGAGATCGATCGGCAGTGACTGCTCGGTTCCGGCGGTGGCGGTGATGTCCAGGCCGCGCGTCTGCGCCGCGTGGCGCACTCGCTGTGCGACGAAAGTACTCGACGCGCCCGCGCCGCATACGACCAGGATCCTCATCGACCCGCCTCCTCCTCTCCCCATTGTTGTGAGACCCCTGAGAGGCGACAAGGTCTTCCTGCTTCCGCAGGGGCGGAAGGTCGGCCGGGCCATGATGGAATGGGAGCGTGACCAGGAGCCGGCAGGACCGCGTCCTCGCGATTCTCGCGCGCGACGGCGACTGGGTGACCGCAGCCGCGCTCGCGGATGCGATCGGGGTCACGCCGCGCTCGATCCGCAGCTACGTCACGGCCCTGAACGCCCGGGTGCCGGATGGCGTCGTGGTCGAGTCCGGACCGCAGGGCTACCGCGCGGGGCCGGAGAGCGCCGCGGCGGTGCACGTGGGCGACGCCGGCACCCCGCGCGATCGGCTGCACCGTCTGGTGCGCGCGCTGCTCGATTCCCCGGACGGAATCGACGTCTTCGAGACGGCCGAGGCCTTCTTCGTCAGCCCCGCCACGATCGATGCCGATCTCAGCCGGGTGCGCGGGCTGCTCGGCGGCACCGAGCTCAGCCTGGAACGCACGTCGTCGCGGGCACGGCTGCGCGGCACCGAGATGGCCCAGCGACGGCTGCTCAGCAGGCTCGCCCACGAGGAGACCGATGACGGCTCCTTCGACCTCGACAGCCTCCGTCGCACTCTCGGCGAACGGTCCGTCGGGGCGGTCGCCTTCGGCCCCTTCAAGGACGACCTGGTCACCGAGCTGACCGAGCTCGGCTACTTCGTCAACGAGTTCGGAATCGGGGATGTCGTCATGCACATCGCCATCGCCGCCGACCGGATCACGCGGGGTCGGGCTCTCGAAGTGGCGGAGGCCGACGACGCCGCGTTCCGCGCGGAGGTCGGCGACATCCTCGACCGCCTCACGCGCCGGCACCTCGGCGTCGTGCTCGGGTCGGGCGATCGTCAGCATCTCGCCGCCCTCGTGCTCACGCGCGTCGTGGCGCCCGGTGCGACCGAGCCGGCGGCGCTCATCCGCGAGCGCATCGACCCGGACGTCGCGACCGCCGTCCGGGACGTCGTGCGGCGGGCGGCCGCGGAGTTCCTCGTCGACATCGACCAGGAGGACTTCGTGCTGCGCCTGTCGCTGCACGTGCAGAACCTCAAGCACCGGGCACGCGAGCAGGCGTGGTCGCGCAACCCGCTCACACGATCGCTGAAGACGACGTATCCGATGATCTTCGAGGTCGCCGTGTACATCGCCGACGCACTGCGGGGTCTCCTCGGCATCCCGCTCCTCGACGACGAGATCGCCTACATCGCGATGCACGTCGGCGGGCGCCTCGAACGCAGCCGGCTCTCGGCGCAGGCGCTGACAGCGACGATCGTGTGCCCCGGGTACTACGAGCTGCATGAGCTGTTGCGCTCGAGCGTCGACCGTTCGCTGGGACAGGCACTCGACGTGGTGGGCGTCGAGACGCGCGTCGACCCGGACTGGGCCTCCATCGACACCGACCTCATCCTGTCGACCATCGCGCCTCCGGTCATGAGCGACCGGATCGTCCACATCCAGCCCTTCCTCACCGACGCCGACATCGATCGGGTGCAGACCGCCGCCGCGCGGCTCCGCCGGGCCCGGCGCCTGACGCGCTTGCGCGCCGAGCTGGAGCGCTACTTCGACCCGTCCGCGTTCATCCGCGGGCTCGACGGCGACGGGGGAGAAGAGGCCGCGATCCGCCGGCTGGGCTCACTGCTGGTCGATCAAGGCGTCATCGACGACGACTACATCGAGCGCACGATCGAGCGCGAGCGGCTCTCGTCCACAGCCTTCACCGACGCGCTCGCCGTCCCGCACGCCATCGGGATGACCGCGACGCGTACGGCCATCTCGCTCGGGATCGCCGACCCTTCGATCGCATGGGGTGACGGCCGCGTGCAGGTCGTCGCGATGGTCGCCTTCTCGGAGTCGGACCGCGCCGCGTTCCAGACGGTCTTCGAGCAGCTGGTCGAGGTGTTCAGCGAGCGCGAGAGCGTGCAGCGCATCGTGCGACGGGGGACCACCTTCAGCGCCTTCCTCGACGAGCTCGTCGCGGTCGTCGACGGCTGATCGCTCGCGCTCAGCGGGCGAGTCGCGCTTCGAGCCCCAGCTTCACCGCAGGCCACTCGTGCGGGAGCAGGGAGTACACGACCGTGTCGCGGAGCGTCCCCTGCGGGCCTAGCCGGTGGTTGCGGAGCACACCGTCCTGCTTCGCGCCGAGACGCTCGATCGCCGCGCGCGACTGGCGGTTGTGCCACGACGTGCGGAACTCCACTGCGATGGCGTCGCAGCTCTCGAACGCGTGGCCGAGCAGCAGACGCTTCGCGGCCGTGTTGACGGCTGTTCGCTGCACGGACGGCGAGAGCCAGGTGTGGCCGATCTCGACACGGCGGTTGAGCTGGTCGATGTTGCAGAACGTCGTCATCCCCACCGCGACATCGTCGCGCAGCACGGCGAACGGGTTCATGTGGCCCTCGTCGCGCCAGGCGAGACGCTGCGCGATGTCGGCCGGAACGGATGCGGGAACCGAGGTGTACCAGGCGTACTCGAGGCCGGCCGTGGCTCGCGCGAGGTCGTCGGCGTGGTCGAGGTCGAGCGGGACGAGTCTCACGTGGTCGTCAGCGAGCTCCACAGGTTCCGTCAGCAGCACTCCCGAAGCCTAGCGGCGCGGATACGCGATACAGACGTCGGACGGGTGGTGCTGGTGGGGTGTCCGGGGTCGCTCGAGGCGACATCAGCCCCGCGCGTCCGACGAATGTATCGCCAGAAGCGCGGGACCGCGCAGGCCGGAGGGCGGCGATCAGCCGATGGCCGCGAGCAGCTCGCGCACGCCGGCCTCGAGCGCGGCGAGCCGGGATGCCGCGTCGGCGGCCGAGTCTCCGCGAACATCGAGGTACAGCTTGAGCTTCGGCTCTGTGCCGCTCGGGCGCACGAGGATACGGGCGTCGCCCTCGAGCCAGAGGCGCAGGATGTCGCCGAGCGGCGGACCCGACACCGGAGCGGCGAGATCCTCGAACGACACGACTGCCGCGTCGCCGATGCGCGTCGGCGGTGCCGCGCGGAGCGCTGCGGTGATGCGTCCGATGACCGCGAGATCGTCGACCCGGACCGACACCTGCCCGCTCGCGAAGCTGCCGAACTCGGCGTCGAACTCGGCGAGGAGATCGCCCAGCGTCCGACCCTGTTCCCGCGCCTCGGCGGCGAGGCCGAGGATCGCGATGGCGGCCGAGATGCCGTCCTTGTCCTTCACGGTCTCGGGGTTCACAAGATAGCCGAGTGCCTCTTCGAACCCGAAGACGAGTCCGGGGGCGCGCGAGATCCACTTGAAGCCGGTGAGGGTGGCGTGGAAGCCGAGGCCGTGGCGCTCGGCGACGACCTGGAGCGCCGGCGAGGATACGAGCGAGCAGGCCAGCGACGCGCCCTCGGCGACGCCGCCCTCCGCGGCTCGACGTGCCGCGCGCCAGCCGAGCAGCAGCCCGATCTGGTTGCCGGTCAGTCGCCGCCAGCCGCCCGCGGCGACAGCATCCGGAATGGCGACGGCGAGGCGATCGGCGTCGGGGTCGTTCGCGAGGATGAACTCCGCGTCGTTCGCGCGGGCGGTCTCGAGTGCCAGATCCATCGCGCCCGGTTCCTCGGGATTCGGGAACGCGACGGTCGGGAATCGGCCGTCCGGCTCGGCCTGCTCGGCGACCGGGACGGGGTGCGGGTAGCCCGCAGCGTCGAGGATGCGCAGCATGGTCTCGGTTCCGACACCGTGCATGGCGGTGTAGACCCAGCGCATCCCGTTCGCGCCCGCGGGCGCCGGGGCGACGGTCGCCGTCGCGGCGACGTACGCCTCGACGACGGTGTCGTCGGCGGTCTCGTACTGCTCGGAGCGGGGGAGGACCGAGATGTCGCCGGCGTCCGCCACCCGCTGGATGTGCGCGGCGATCTCGCCGTCGGCGGGCGGGACGATCTGCGAGCCGTCGTCGGCCCCGCCGAGGTACACCTTGTAGCCGTTGTCGTCGGGCGGGTTGTGGCTCGCCGTGACCATCACACCGGCGTCGGCGCCCAGGTGCCGCACCGCGAACGCGAGAACCGGCGTCGGGAGCAGCCGCGGCAGCAGGATGGCGCGCAGCCCCGCCCCCGCGAAGATCTCGGCCGAGTCTCGCGCGAACCGCGCTGAGCCCCGGCGGCCGTCGTAGCCGATGACGACGACGGGGGGAGCATCCGGTCCGGCCTTCTCGAGCAGATACGCCGCGAGCCCCGCGGCTGCCTGCGTGACGAGCACGCGGTTCATGCGGTTGCTGCCGGCGCCGAGGCGGCCGCGGAGTCCCGCGGTGCCGAAGGCCAGGCGCGTGCTGAAGCGGTCGACGAGGTCGGCCGCGGCCGCTTCGTCGCCTGACTCGGCTGCGGCGATGACGGCGGCCAGCTCATCGCGGGTCTCGGAGTCGGGGTCCTGGGCCATCCAGGCGCGCGCAGCTTCCCAGGGAACCGCCGGCGTCGTCGCGTCGACATTCACGCCCGTGACCGGCTCGTCCGCGCCGGTCACAGCGCCTCGATCACGCGGGCGAGGAGCGCCGAGATCACCGGCTCGGCCTCGCGCCCGGCCTCGATCACCTCGGCGTGGCTGAGCGGGGTCTCCTGGATGCCGGCGGCGAGGTTCGTGATGAGCGAGAACCCGAGGATCTCCATGCCGGCCTCGCGGGCGGCGATGGCCTCGAGCGCCGTCGACATGCCCACGATGTCGCCGCCGAGCGTGCGAGCCATGCGTACCTCGGCCGGCGTCTCGTAGTGCGGGCCGCGGAACTGCGTGTACACGCCCTCGTCGAGCGTGGGATCGATCGAGCGCGCGATGTCGCGCAGTCGCGAGGAGTACAGGTCGGTCAGGTCGACGAACGTCGCGCCCTCGAGGGGCGAGTCGGCGGTGAGGTTCAGGTGGTCGCTGATGAGCACCGGCTGGCCGGGCCGCCACGTCGGCTTGATGCCGCCCGCGCCGTTGGTCAGCACCATGATCTTCGCGCCGGTGGCGGCGGCGGTGCGCACGCTGTGCACGACCCGGCGGACGCCGTGCCCCTCGTAGTAGTGGGTGCGGGCGCCGATGACGAGGATGCGCTTGCCCTCGGGGGTCAGGATGCTGCGCAGCGTCCCGACGTGCCCCTCGAGTGCGGGTTTGCTGAAGCCGGTGACGTCGGTGGCGGGGATGGTCGCCGTGGTCTCGCCGATGAGCTCGGCTGCGCGACCCCAGCCGCTGCCGAGGGTGAGCGCGATGTCGTGGCGCTCGACGCCGCTGATACGGGCGATGTCGGCCGCAGCCTCGCGGGCCACATCGAGCGGGTCGACAGCGGGATCGTCGAGCGGGTGCGCGGAGGAGTCAAGCATCCCCCCACTCTAAGACTCGCGACCCTCCAGACGCAGGCGTGCGCGACCGACTCCGCGGCTGAGGAAGAATGGAGACCATGTCGCCTCTCAGCTTCGAGCGCACCCAAAGCGTCGCCGTCCTCGGCGGCGGCCCCGGCGGATACGAGGCGGCCCTGGCCGCCGCCCAGCAGGGTGCGGAGGTGACGCTGGTCGAACGCGCCGGCGTGGGCGGCTCGGCCGTCATCACCGACGTCGTCCCCTCGAAGTCGCTGATCGCCACGGCTGATGCGGCCGTCGCCATCAGCGAGGCATCCGATCTGGGCGTGCAGCTGTTCGCGCGGTCCGACTCCGGCACTCCGCTCAAGCCGGAGGTCGCCATCAATCTCGCGGCCGTCAACCGCCGGCTGCTCTCTCTCGCTCGTCAGCAGTCCGACGACATGCGCGCGCAGCTCGTCGAAGCGGGCGTGCGCATCATCTCCGGCCACGGGCGCCTCGACGGCACGCACGCCCTGATCGCGGCGACAGGCCCCGGTGGCACCGACTTCGACCGCGTGGAAGCCGACACCCTCGTCGTCTCCGTGGGGGCGTCGCCGCGCGAACTGCCCAGTGCGAAGCCCGACGGGGAGCGCATCCTCACCTGGACGCAGCTCTACGACATGAAGTCGCTGCCCGAGCACCTCATCGTCGTGGGATCCGGTGTGACGGGAGCGGAGTTCGCCTCGGCCTACATGAACCTCGGGGCGAAGGTGACGCTGATCTCCAGCCGCGACCAGGTGCTCCCGGGCGAGGACGTCGACGCGGCCGCGGTCATCGAGAAGGTGTTCAAGCGCGGCGGGATGACGGTGCTGTCGAAGTCTCGCGCCGAGAAGGTCGAGCGCACCGAGAACGGCGTCGTGGCGACCCTCGCGGACGGGCGCACGGTCGAGGGGAGCCACTGTCTCATGGCGGTCGGCTCGATCCCCAACACCGCCGGCATCGGTCTCGAAGAGGCGGGCGTCCAGCTCACGAATTCGGGCCACATCCAGGTCAACCGCGTCGCGCGCACATCCGTGCCGAACATCTACGCCGCGGGTGACTGCACCACCTTCGTGCCGCTCGCCTCGGTCGCTGCGATGCAGGGGCGTCAAGCCGTTTTCCACGCGCTCGGCGACACCGTCATCCCGCTCGAGCGCCGCCGCATCACCGCGAACATCTTCACCGCGCCCGAGATCGCGACGGTGGGCCAGCAGCAGAAGGACATCGAGTCGGGCCTGGTCAACGGGTACGTGCACAAGCTCCCGCTCGCCGCGAACCCGCGCGCCAAGATGATGGGCGTCAAGGACGGCTTCGTGAAGATCATCGCGCGCGAGGGCTCGGGAACCGTCATCGGCGGTGTCATCGTGGCGCCCCGCGCCTCGGAGCTCATCTACCCGATCGCGATCGCCGTCGAGCGCCGTCTCACGGTCGACCAGGTCTCGCGGGTCTTCGCGGTGTACCCCTCGCTCACGGGCAGCATCACGGATGCCGCTCGCGCGATGCACCTCGTCCAGCGCGACGAGGATCCGCTCTCCTGAGCCGAGCGCACGAGCGTCGGAGAATCGCGCGTAAGTCGGAGTGATCCTGGCGATCGCTCCGATGTACGCGCCTCTCTCCGACGCTCACGCGCGATCATGCGGCGCCGTGTCACCTCACATCGGCGTAGTAGCGCGTCTCCGGCTCGGCGCGGACGGCAATCCTGACGGCGGTCGTGCGGGTAGCATCAACGAGCTCGAGAGCGTGCGGCTTCTCGTCGCAGTCGATGCTCGTCTCCACGCCACGCGAGCCGGACGTCGTCGAAGCCTCGACGAACACCGTCGCGGTGTGACCGCCGAAGCACCGCACCTCGACCACACTCGCCGGCGCCGGCTCGGCGAGCGACAGGATGACCCCTGCGCTCCCGTCACCGGAATTCTCGAACGGCATCGTACGGCCGCTCGCCGTGCCGATGCCGACATCCGCGCCGGCTTGTTCGGCCGCGACCGCGGCGAGCCACCCGTCGGCCGCCGCGAGGTCGACCGTGTCGGAAGCGCAGGCGCTCAGCCCGAGAGCGAGCCCCAGCAGGCAGACGATGGGAAGAACACGTGCAGGGCGGCGCATGTCCCCACCCTAGGGGTCAGGAGATGGTGAGCAGGGGGTGACCTGCGCCCACGGTGGTGCCCGGCGTCGCGTCGATGGAGCCGACGACGCCGTCCTTGTGGGCCTGGATGGGCTGCTCCATCTTCATCGCCTCGAGCACCACGACGAGGTCGCCCTTGACGACCTGCTGGCCGGCTTCGACCGCGACCTTGACGATCGTCGCCTGCATCGGTGACTTCACGGCGTCGCCGGATGCCGCGGCGCTGGCGTTGGCCGCGTGCGAGCGCCGCGAGGGCGGCACCTGGGCGGGGCGGCCCACCGCGACCGGAGGGGAGGCGACCCGGTCGGGGAGGCTCACTTCGAGGCGCTTGCCGGCGACCTCCACGACGACCGTGTGGCGGCCGCTGGGCTCGGCGGGAGCCTCGAGCTCGCCGTCCCACGCCGGGATGTCGTTGACGAACTCGGTCTCGATCCACCGCGTGAACACGCCGAACGTGCCGTTCTCCGCCGTGAAGGCGGGCTCGCGCACCACGCGGCGGTGGAACGGCAGGACGGTGGGCATACCGGCGACCTCGAACTCGTCGAGCGCGCGGCGCGAGCGCTCGAGTGCCTCCTCGCGGGTGCGACCCGTGACGATGATCTTTCCGAGCATCGAGTCGAACGCGCCGGAGACCGAGTCGCCGGCCGTGACACCGGAATCGAGACGGATGCCGGGACCGCCGAACGTCTTGAAGACGTGGATGCGGCCGGGCTGCGGGAGGAAGTTGCGTCCCGGGTCTTCGCCGTTGATGCGGAACTCGATCGAGTGTCCGACCGGTGCAGGATCGTCGTAGTCCAGCGTGCCGCCCTCGGCGATGCGGAACTGCTCGCGGACGAGGTCGATCCCGGTCACCTCTTCGGACACGGGGTGCTCGACCTGGAGGCGCGTGTTGACCTCGAGGAACGAGATCGTGCCGTCGGCGCCGATGAGGAACTCGCAGGTTCCCGCCCCGACATAGCCGACCTCGCGCAGGATGGCCTTCGAGGCGGAGTAGAGGATGTCGTTCTGCTCGTCCGTGAGGAAGGGCGCGGGCGCTTCTTCGACGAGCTTCTGGTGGCGCCGCTGCAGCGAGCAGTCGCGCGTGGAGACGACGACCACGTTGCCGGCTGCGTCGGCGAGGCACTGCGTCTCGACGTGGCGCGGCTTGTCGAGGTACTTCTCGACGAAGCACTCGCCTCGGCCGAACGCGGCGATCGCCTCACGAGTGGCCGACTCGAACAGCTCGGCGACCTCGTCGAGCTCGCGCGCGACCTTCAGACCACGCCCGCCGCCGCCGTAGGCGGCTTTGATGGCGATCGGCAGGCCGTACTCGTTCGCAAAGGCGATGACCTCGTCGGCACCGTCGACGGGCCCGGGGGTGCCGGGCGCGAGCGGAGCGCCGACCTTCTCGGCGACGTGCCGCGCGGTGACCTTGTCGCCGAGAGCCTCGATGGCTTCGGGGGAGGGGCCGATCCAGGTGAGTCCCGCGCCGATGACGGCGCGGGCGAACTCGGCGTTCTCCGCGAGGAAGCCGTAGCCGGGGTGCACGGCGTCGGCGCCGGAACGTCGCGCGACGGAGAGGATCTTCTCGATGGAGAGATAGGTCTCGGCGCTCGTGGACCCCTCGAGGGCGTACGCCTCGTCGGCGAGGCGGGCGTGGAGCGCGTCGCGGTCCTGGTCGGCGTAGACGGCGACGGACGCCTTCCCGCTGTCACGGGCGGCGCGCACGATACGGACGGCGATCTCGCCGCGGTTCGCGATCAGGACCTTGGCGATCTCAGGCATGAATGCCAGCCTAGCGAGCACGCGGCCCCGTCTTTTGGATCACTCGCACAAAGTGACCGGCCGAACGTGAGTGGATGCCTACGAAGCGGGCCCGCCGTTCATGATGTCAGCCGCGTGGTCCAGAGGTCGGGCCAGGCCACGCCGAGCTCACGGACGAGGCGGCGCAACGTCGATAAGGACATCCCGACGACCGTGGAGGGATCGCCGTCGACCCGCGTGATGAAGGGGCCGCCGAGGCTGTCGACAGTGAAGGCTCCCGCCACCTGCAGAGGTTCGCCGGTGCCGACGTACGCCGCGATCTCGTCGGCGGTGATGTCGTCGGCGAAGGTCACCGCGGCGTCCGCGACGGCGTACGCCTCCTGCGCAACGGTCCCCGGGCGCACGCGGAACACCGAGTGCCCCGAGTGGAGGATGCCGGTGCCCCCGCGCATCCTCTCCCACCTCGCGGTCGCCACGTCGGGTCGGAGCGGCTTGCCGAGGACCTCGCCGTCGAAGGCGAACATCGAGTCGCCCCCGATGACGATGCCGTCGAAGTCGGGTTCGAGTCGCGCGAGCGTCGCGACCACGTCGGCCGCCTTGCGTCGCGCCAGCAGCAGGACGTGCTCGTCCGGCGGCAGCACGCGACCCTCCTCGGCTTCGAGGGCGGCGACGACGGCCTCCTCGTCGACCTCGGGGGCACGGGTCGCGGGTTCGATGCCCGCCTGACGCAGCAGCATGAGGCGGGCGGGGGAGGTCGAGGCGAGGCACACGCGCATGCCGTTCACGCTACCTGCGGGCGCGCGTGTGCGAGCATCGAGGGATGCAGTCCGGCGACCTCCTCGATCTCGACGTCACCGACGTCGCCCACGGCGGCGTCTTCGTCGCACGACACGAAGGCCGCGTCGTCTTCGTCCCCGACGCGATCCCCGGTGAGAGGGTGCGCGCGCGGCTGACCGACACCGCGAAGTCGTCGTTCTGGCGTGCCGAGGCGCTCGAAGTGCTCGAGGCGTCGCGGCATCGGCGACCGCACGTCTGGTCGCCCGCCGACATCGGCACCGCGCCGGAGAACCGCCCGGGCGGGGCCGACTTCGGGCACATCGACCTCGAACACCAGCGCGAGCTCAAGCAGCGCGTCCTCCGCG
The DNA here is from genome assembly GCF_003289625.1 of Microbacterium sp. SMR1. Classification (GTDB taxonomy): domain Bacteria; phylum Actinomycetota; class Actinomycetes; order Actinomycetales; family Microbacteriaceae; genus Microbacterium; species Microbacterium plantarum. Next base: position 523,184 of record NZ_QMBN01000003.1, on the reverse strand, counting down.
ACGCTCTGAAGCGCTTCGGCGGTGTCGACAGCGACGTCGTCGTCGCGGCAGCCGGCGCCGACGAGACGCCGGACGGCACGGGATGGCGCACCCGCGTGAGCCTCCACGTCGACGGGGATGGACGCATCGGGCCCTTCGCCGCGCGCTCGCACCGCGTCGTCGAGGTCGACGACCTGCCGCTCGCCACCCCGGCGATCGCCGAATCGGTAGCCCGCGGCCGGTCGGCCGCTCCCGGCCGCCTCGACCTCGTGCAGCCCTCCGACGGGCGCGTGCGAGCCCTGGCCCGCCCGGAGACGCCCCGCCGTCGAGGTCGGGGCGGTCCGCGTCCGGCGGCCGACCCGGCGCTGCGCGAAACCGTGATCGAGAGGGTCGGCGACCGGGAGTTCCGCGTCGACGCCGGAGGGTTCTGGCAGGTCCACCGGCTCGCGCCGGTCGCGCTGCGCGATGCGGTCCACAGCGGCCTGCGATCCGCCGGCCGCACCGTCGATCCCGACGCATGGCACCTCGACCTGTACGGCGGGGTCGGTCTCCTCGCGGCCGCCGTCGCCGAACTGGGAGGCACGGCCACCCGCATCACGAGCGTCGAGTCCGACACCCGCGCCACCGACCACGCCGGGGAGAACCTGGCCGAGTGGGTGGGTGCCCGCGCCGAGACCGGCCGGGTCGACCGCTGGCTGGCGCAGGTCGAGGAGACCGCATCGGCTGCCGAACGCGCCCGGCTGCGCGCCGGGGTGACGGTTCTCGACCCGCCGCGGTCGGGAGCGGGACGAGACGTCGTCGATTCGCTGCTGCGGCTTCGGCCTGCGACCCTCGTCTACGTCGCGTGCGATCCGGTCGCGCTCGCGCGCGATCTCGGCATGCTGCGCGCGGGCGGCTACGCGCCGGTGTCGTTGCAGGGCCTGGACCTGTTCCCCCATTCGCACCACATGGAGGCGGTTGCGGTACTCACCGACGAGGGCCCCCTGTCCTAGGCTGAGCCCATGACACGGGTGGCACTCATCGACGATCACGAGTCGGTCCGGCTCGGGCTCGCCGCCGCCTGCTCCCGAGCGGGAGTCGGGGAGGTCGTCTTCACCGGCAGCACCGTCGCCGAGTATCTGCGATGGCGGAGGGACACGGGGGAGTCGCCGGCGGATGTCGTCGTGCTCGACCTCATGCTCGGCGACGGCGCCACCGTGGCGGAGAACGTCGCTCAGCTCGTCTGGGACGGCTCGCAGGTCATCATCCACAGCGTCGCCGACCGGCCGGCGGCGGTGCGTGAAGCCCTCTCTGCGGGCGCGTTGGGCGTCATCAGCAAGTCGGCGCGCACCGACGACGTCGTCGCGGCGGTTCGGACGGTGGCGCGGGGCGAACACCTGGACAACGTCGAGTGGGCCAGCGCGGTCGACGGCGACCGGGCGTTCGCCGATGCCCAGCTCTCCGCACGCGAGCGCGACGTGCTCCGCCTGTACGCCGCCGGACTGCCCCTCAAAGCGGTGGCCGAGCGGCTCGGGATCGCCTACTCCACCGCGAAAGAGAACATCACCCGGGTGCGCGTGAAGTACGTCGAGGTCGGCCGTCCCGCACCCACCAAGGTCGACCTCCTCCGCCGTGCGATGGAAGACGGTCTCGTCGGCGAAGCCTCCGATGCCCGCTGAGACCCTGGGCACCGGCACGACCCGCCCGCGTCGTCCCGCGGAGTTCCGCGAGGCCCTGGCCCAGACTCAGCGCTTCACCCAGTCGCGCATCGACCGCATCCTGGGCATCGTCGTCGGCACCGGAAGCGCCGTCATCGGCATCCAGGCGCTCGTGGGAGCGCTCAGCACCCCCGCCGGACATTCCGCCTGGCACACGATCCTGCTGATCGTGGTCCTGGGCACGCTGCTGATGATGTGCGTCGCGTTGATCACCTCGCGGGCCGTCCGCGTGTTCGCCGCGATCTTCGCCGGCGTCTTCCCGGTCGCAACGGTCCTCTGGCCGCTGGCGGCCGACCGGTCGACCACCGTCGACGAGCAGCCCTGGTTGTGGTTCCTCATCAACGTGGGGACCGTCGCGGCCGTCTTCTGCATGCCGCTCGCCGGACAGATCGTCTGGGCGTTCCTTCTGCCGTTGCTGTACGGCGCGATGCGGCTCACACTTCTGCCTCTCACGCCCGCCACCGTGCTCGACGTCGCGCTCGACTCGGCGTTCGCGATCATCCTCGCGAGCGTCCTGATCGTCGTCGGCTGGATCCTCCGGTCCCTCGCGGCGAGCATCGACAGCGGACGGGAGGGCGCGGTCCGCTCCTTCGCGCAGGCGGCCGCAGCAGACGCGGTCGAGAAGGAGCGGGTCGCCGTCGCGGCACTCATGCACGACAGCGTGCTGGCAGCACTGATCGCGGCCGAACGCGCCGAGACCGACCGGGAGCGAACTCTCGCGGTCGCCATGGCCCGCGAGGCGCTCACGCGACTGGCGAACGTCGACCAGGAGGTGGGCGAGGGCCCCGACGCCCCCATCCCGGCGGGCGTCATCGGTGGCGAGCTCGAAGCGACGGTTCACCGACTGTCTCCGGACGCCGCGGTGTCGCAGCGGATCGAACCCGATGCGCGGTCTGTGCCGGGCCGTGTCGCCCGAGCGCTGCACCTCGCGGCGGCGCAGGCGGTGACGAACTCGGTCGAGCATGCCGGCGCTGCGAATCTGCGCGTGTCGTTCCACGCCGACAGGGCTGGGCTTGCGATCACCGTCGCCGACGACGGACCCGGTTTCGAGGCGACGCGCGTCGCCGAGGATCGCCTCGGGATCCGTGCCTCGATCATCGCGCGGGTGGCCGCTGTGGCCGGGGCCGCCAGGGTCGACTCCGACGCATCAGGGACGACCGTGTCCATCAGCTGGCAGGAGAGCTCATGAACCGCTCGGTCCGCTGGGTGCTGTCGGCACTCGGGGTCGCCTTCACGGCGTACTTGGCGGTCGGCGGCATGTTCTGGACGCGCCCCGTCGATGTCCCCGTCGTGCTGATCCTGAATCTCGTCGTCTACCTCGCCGTCACGGGCCTGTGCATCTTCTGGCCCACGCGGCCGATGGATGCGGCGGCGAAGCCGGCCGCGGAGGTTCCGGCGATGAGCGCCGTGACGGCGGGCATGAGCCGTCCGGCGCCGCTGCCCCTGTGGATCGCGCTCCTCGCCCTCGCGGTCACCGTCGTGATCCCGTCAGCCACCTGGTGGGCCGCGGGCGAAGAGGGGCGGCTGCAGCCGTTCGCGACCTGGAGCCTCGGCGGGCTCGGTGCCTTGATGGCCGTCCTCGTCGTGCGCCGGCGCTCGATCGTGGCCTGGTCGGGCATCGTCGTCCTGTTCCTGCAGTCGGTCGTGTGGATCGGCCCGGAGCCGACGCTCTCGCTGGGAGCCGTCGGTTCGGCGATCTGGGTGGGCGGAGCGCAGATCATCGTCCTGCTGATCGACCGCGCGGCCGTGGAAACCGCGCAGCTCACGGCGCTTCAACGCGAGGCGTCCGAATGGCTCGCCACACAGGAGGGCCGCCGTCGCGAGCGCCGGGTCCGCGTGCAGCGCGCGCTCGCCGTTGCGGGGCCGGTGCTCTCGCGCACCATCAACGCGGGCGGCGACCTCGACGACGACGAGCGCCTGCAGGCGCGGCTCGCGGAAGGGCGTCTGCGCGATGAGCTGCGCGGTCCGCGGCTGCTCGACGACGCGGTGCGCCGCGTGCTCGAAGACGTCCGGCGAGCCGGATCCCACGTCACTTTCCTCGACGAGGGCGGCCTCGACGGCCTCGATGAGCGCGAACTCGCCGCCATCCGCGCCGAGCTCGCCGACGTGCTCGACGGGGCACGGTCGGAGCGGCTCTACATCCGCACCTCGACGCATCCCGACACGGCGGTCACGGTCGTCGGTCGCTCGCGTCATGACGACGACGCCGATGAGACGGTCGATCTCTGGCGCGAGATCGCGCGGCCCCGCCCGCGTCTCTGACCGAACGGAAGGTGCTGGGGGCGAGGGGCGGCGAAGCCGCCCGCCCCTCGCCATGCGAGTGGTTACCCGAAAACCGACTCGCAGCAGTCACCGGCTAGAAGCTCGGGTGACCGAACGCAGTAGCGTTCCAGCACATTCAGTCTGCGGCAGCGTGCCAGATCTGTCTGTAGGTATTTCGGGGGACAAAATCAGTTTCGCCCGTCAACCGGTGAAACGCCCCCAGCCGAAGCCGCGCCGCAGCGGCGTCCGCAGCGCGCGTGCCGAGCGCCGCCAGGCGGACTCGGGGGCGGGCTCGGGCGCGATCGCCTCCGCGGCTTCCTGGGCGTACGACTCGCTCACGACGGCGATGACGGCGGCCAGCTCCTCCGGGGTCGGATCGCCGCGCCGCACCTCGATGCGCAGGGGTCGCTCGTCGTGGCCCGCCTCGTCCCGGGAATCCTCTCGACCGCTCACAGCGGGATGTTCCCGTGCTTCTTCGCGGGCAGCTCGGCCCGCTTCCCCCGGAGCGCGCGCAGCGACTTCGCGATGTAGACGCGCGTCTGCGCCGGCTCGATGATGCCGTCGAGCTCGCCCCGCTCGGCGGCCAGGAAGGGGGAGGCCACGTTGTAGGTGTACTCGGAGGCCAGGCGCGACCGCACCGCGGCGACATCCTCGCCTGCCTCTTCGGCGCGCTTGATCTCACCGCGGTAGAGGATGTTGACCGCGCCCTGGCCGCCCATCACAGCGATCTCCGCCGTCGGCCAGGCGACGTTCACGTCGGCGCCCAGCTGCTTGGAGCCCATCACGATGTAGGCGCCGCCGTAGGCCTTCCGGAGGATGACCGTCACGAGCGGAACCGTCGCCTCGGCGTAGGCGTAGAGCAGCTTGGCGCCGCGGCGGATGACGCCGGTCCATTCCTGATCCGTGCCGGGAAGATAGCCCGGAACGTCGACGAGGGTGACGATCGGCACCGAGAAGGCGTCGCAGAACCGAACGAACCGGCTCGCCTTCTCGCCGGCATCGATGTTCAGAGTGCCCGCCATCTGCGAGGGCTGGTTGGCGATGATGCCGACCGTCCGTCCCTCGACCCGGCCGAAGCCGACGACGATGTTCGGTGCGAACAGCGGCTGCACCTCGAGGAAGTCGCCCTCGTCGACGATCCCCGAGATGACCTGGTGGATGTCGTAGGGCTGGTTGGGCGAATCGGGGATGACGACGTTCAGGGCACGGTCGTCGTCAGTGGTCTCCCACTCGAAGCCGGTCTCGTACACCGGGGCGTCCGACATGTTGTTGTCGGGCAGGAAGCTCAGGAGCGACCGGGCGTAGTCGATCGCGTCGTCCTCGTCCTGGGCCAGGTAGTGCGCGACACCCGAACGCGTGTTGTGAGTGTGGGCGCCGCCGAGCTCCTCCATGCCGACGTCCTCGCCGGTGACGGTCTTGATGACATCGGGGCCGGTGACGAACATCTGGCTCGTCTTGTCGACCATGATGACGAAGTCCGTGAGGGCGGGGGAGTAGACCGCGCCGCCCGCGGCGGGCCCCATGATCAGCGAGATCTGGGGGATCACTCCCGACGCCGCGGTGTTCAGGCGGAAGATCTCGCCGTACTTGCCGAGCGCCACGACGCCCTCCTGGATTCGGGCGCCGCCCGAGTCGAGGATGCCGATGATCGGCATCCCGCCGCGCAGCGCGAGCTCCATGACCTTGATGATCTTCTCGCCAGCGGACTCGCCGAGCGAGCCGCCGAACGTCGTGAAGTCCTGCGAGTAGACCGCGACAGTGCGGCCGTGGATCGTGCCGACGCCCGAGACGACGGAGTCGCCGTAGGGGCGGGACCGGTCCATGCCGAACGCGGTGGTGCGATGGCGCACGTACTCGTCGAGCTCCACGAACGAACCCGGGTCCACGAGCATCTCGATGCGCTCGCGGGCGGTGAGCTTGCCCTTCTTGTGCTGCTTCTCGCGTGCCGCGGTCTCGGCGTCGACGACGGCCGTCTGGTAGCGGGCGCGGAGGTCGGCGATCTTGCCGGCGGTCGTGGACAGGTCGGGCTGGTCGGTCACGCGTTCCACCCTATCCAGCGCGGCCCCGCAGCCGTTGGAGCACACCCACAACGACGACGGCGATCGCCTGTGGAAACCCTCGGGCGCAACCCCTCGCCGAGCCGCGATCCGGCATCGTAGGGTGACGCCATGACGATCCCCGAGAACGGCTATCCCCGCGCGGCCGCGGTCTCGCCCCGCGTGCACGTCGTCGAGCACACCGATTCGACCAACGCCCACCTGCGCCGCGAGGTCGAGGCCGACCCCGATGCCCACCCGCACCTCTCGGTGCTCCTGACGACCGACCAGCGCGCCGGTCGCGGCCGGCTCGATCGCAGCTGGACGGCTCCCGCGGGCACCGCGCTCGCGATCTCGGTGCTCCTGCGCGTGGGCGCTGTGCCGGTGCACTCGCGCGGCTGGATCCCCCTGGTCGCCGGTCTCGCGATGAGCGACGCCGTCTCCGCGCAGCTGCACGACCGGCAGGTCGGAGTGAAATGGCCCAACGACGTCCTCGTCGACGGGCGGAAGATCAGCGGCATCCTCGCCGAGGTCCTGCCGGGCGAGGCCGGCGACGTGATCCTGGGTGCCGGGGTCAACACCACGATGGCCGAGGTCGACCTGCCGGTCGCCACGGCGACCTCCTTCGCCGTGCTGGGGGTGGAGGTCGACGAGGACCGACTGCTCGCGGACTACCTCAGGGGCCTGCGCGACCACATCGCCCACCTCGCGGTGAGCGGCGCCGACGACGCCCTCCGGGAGCGGGTCGGCGCGGCGTGCGTCACGATCGGCGAGGACATCGTCGTCTCGCTGCCCGGCGGCGAGACGCTGACGGGGACGGCGGAGCGCCTCGATGAGGACGGGCGCCTGGTCGTGCGGACGGGGGCTGTCGAGAGCGTCGTCGGAGCCGGCGACGTCGTGCATGTCCGCGGAGTCGGCTGAGGCCTCGCGGCATCCGGGCGTGCCGCCGAGGCGTTGTCGCACCCGCGGGCCATGATGGTGCTGTGACACAGCCAGCAGCCTCGTTCGGTCGCCCCGTCGCGCCAGCGCTGGGTGCCGCGGCCCCCGAGCTTCGTGTCGCGCGCTTGCGCCCGCACGCCGGGCCGCTCCTCTGGCCGGCGCTGCTGCTCATCGTCATCGCGGGTGTCACGGGATACTTCACCGGGAACGTGCCCGACCCCTTCACCGACGTGATGCTCTGGTCGGCCGCGGGGCTGGTGGTCGTGCTCCTCGTCGTGCTGCCGTACCTACGCTGGCTCGCGCATTCGTACACGATCACGACCCGTCGGGTCATCGAGACCTCGGGACTCATCGTCCGTCGCCGGTCGGAGCTCAGCCATATCCGTGGTTACGGCATCGACGAGTCGCGCGGCCCGATCCAGCGCCTGAACGGGACGGGAACGCTGACGCTCTCGAACGGCGTCGACCCCGCCATGCGGCTGCGGAGCATCCCGGCCGTCGCCCTCGTCCACGAGGTGCTGGCAGACCAGGTCGAGGTGAGCCAGATTCTGGCGCATCGCGACTCGCACAGCATGCCGATCATCGGCTCCGACGCCTGAGCATGATCGCGCCCGCTCGCGCGTGCGACCCCGTCTCCGTGTGCGGGATGATGGATGCGAAACCGGAGGAGGCGCCATGTCGTTGCGAGTAGGAATCGTCGGCGGAGGGCAGCTGGCCCGCATGATGATCGCGCCGGCCGTCGAGCTGGGACTCGATGTGCGCGTCCTGGCCGAGGAGCCGGGCATGTCTGCAGCCATCGCGGCGACCGCGACGGGCGACTACCGCGACCTCGAAACGGTTCGGGCCTTCGCTCGCGATGTCGATGTCATCACCTTCGATCACGAGCACGTTCCGCAGGAGGTGCTCCGGGCGCTCGTCGATGACGGCGTCGCCGTGCACCCCGGTCCCGACGCTCTTTTCTATGCACAGGACAAGCTGCGCATGCGCGCGAGGCTCGCCGAGCTCGGGATGCCGCAGCCCGAGTGGGCCGCGATCTCCGATGCCGCCGGCCTGCAAGCCTTCCTCGACGACAACGGCGGGCGCGCGGTCGTGAAGACGCCGCGCGGTGGATACGACGGCAAAGGCGTTCGTGTCGTCCGTTCCGCCGACGACGCCGCTGACTGGCTCGACGCCCTCCAGCCGGGGGGACAGCTGCTCGTCGAGGAGCTCGTCGAGTTCACGCGCGAACTCGCGCAGCAGGTGGCGCGGCGGCCCTCCGGGGCGTGGCGTTCGTACCCCGTGGTCGAGACCGTGCAGCGCGACGGGGTGTGCGCGGAGGTCATCGCCCCGGCTCCGCGGGCGGGGCAGCGCCTGATCGAGGTCGCCGAGAACATCGGGGTCGCGATCGCGGAAGGGCTGGGTGTCACCGGCATGCTCGCGGTGGAACTCTTCGAGACGGCCGATGACCGGCTCCTCGTGAACGAGCTCGCGATGCGCCCGCACAACAGCGGTCACTGGAGTCAGGACGGCGCCGTGACCGGACAGTTCGAGCAGCATCTCCGCGCGGTGCTCGATCTGCCCCTCGGCGACACGGCTCCGCGAGCGCCGTGGTCGGTCATGATCAACATCCTGGGCGGTCCCGTCTCCGACTCGCTCGCCGCGCGCATCCCCGCCGCTCTCGAAGCCCACCCGGGTGCGAAGGTCCACACCTACGGCAAGGCCCCGCGTCCCGGGCGCAAGGTCGGACACGTCAACCTGTCGGGCGACGACCTCGACGCCGTCGTCGGCGACGCCCGCGTGGTGGCGGCGAACTTCGACGACTGAGCCCTCGGGGGTACCGCGCCGCTCCGGGGATTCCACAGGTGGCCCGCCTAACCTGGGTCGGTGACATCCTCGCCGCTGCATTCGTCGGACGCTCCGCTCGTCGGAGTCGTCATGGGTTCGGACTCCGATTGGCGCGTCATGAGCGACGCATCGCAGGCGCTCACCGACCTCGGTGTCGCGCACGAGGTCGAAGTCGTCTCGGCCCACCGCACCCCCGACAAGCTGCTCCGCTACGGTCGTGAGGCACGCGCGCGAGGGCTGCGCGTCATCGTCGCCGGCGCGGGGGGAGCGGCGCACCTCCCGGGCATGCTCGCGTCGCTGACGCCGCTGCCGGTCGTCGGCGTGCCGGTGCAGCTCGCGACCCTCGACGGACTCGACTCGCTGCTGAGCATCGTCCAGATGCCCGGCGGCATCCCCGTGGCCACCGTGTCGATCAACGGCGCGAAGAACGCCGGCCTCCTCGCTGCGCGCATCATCGGCGCGGGCGACGCTGAGCTCGCCGATCGGCTGGAGGAGTACGCCCGCAGCCTCGAACAGCAGGTCGAGGAGAAGAACCTCCGACTCAAGGAATCCCTGTGACCGTCACCGCTCCGCCGCGCAACTCCGCACGGCCGCGACGCGGAAGCCTCATCGAAGAGCGGCCGCTGCGGCATCCCGACACTACCTCGCCCGAGGTCATGGGTCGTCGCGGGTGGTGGCTCGTCGTGCTCAACTTCCTCCTGCCCGGCTCTGCCCAGGTGCTCGCCGGGAATCGCCGACTGGGGCGTTTCGGTCTCGCCGCAACGATCACGATGTGGGTCATCGCACTCCTGACCGTGCTGACCGGTCTGCTGTGGCGCCCGCTGCTGCTCTCGCTCGCCACCAACTGGCTCGTCCTGCTGATCGTCCAGGTGGTGATCGCGTTCTACGCGGTGCTGTGGATCGTGCTGACGGTCGACACGTTGCGTTTGGTGAAGCTCGTGCGCGCGGGCACGGTGGCCCGCATCGGCGTCCCGCTCCTGGCCATTCTGCTCGCCGTCGCGTCGACGTCGGCCGCCGCGTGGACGTTCGACCGCGTGAACTCCGTTCGCGAGACGCTCAGCACCGTGTTCGGTGCGAGTGGGCCGAGCGTTCCGCCGTCGGACGGCTACTACAACGTCCTCCTGCTCGGTGCCGACAGCGGTGAAGGCCGCGACTCCATGCGCTTCGACTCGATCTCCGTCGTGTCCGTGAACGCGGAGACCGGGGCGACCACGATCACCGGTGTCCCGCGCGACATGGGGCACTTCCCGTTCGCTCCGGGGCCGATGAAGGATCTGTATCCCGACGTCCACGAGGGACGCGTCGACCCGAACTGCGGGTGGAGCAGCGGCATCAACCAGCTGCAGACCGAGGTGGAGATCTGCCGCGACGGCAACGCCCTCTATCCGGACGCACATGACGACGGATCGTCGCCGGGGGTGGAGGCGACAAAGGACGCCGTCGAAGGCATCCTCGGAATCACGATCCCCTACTACGTCTTCATCGACATGAAGGGCTTCGCCGACCTCGTCGACGCGCTCGGCGGTGTCGACATCAACGTCGTCGAGCGCCTGCCCAAGGGCGGCGGGCCCCAGTACGAGGGGCAGCCGGCCGACGACTGGGCCGAGGGATGGATCGAGGCGGGCCAGCAGCACATGGACGGTGACACCGCCCAGTGGTATGCCCGGTCGCGCTACACGACGAGCGACTTCGACCGGATGCGTCGCCAGCGCGAGCTGCAGCAGGCGATCCTCGCGCAGATGACACCGCAGAACGTGCTCGACCGCTTCACCGAGATCGCGGATGCCGGGCAGGTGCTCGTCCAGACCGACATCCCCGCCGATCTGCTGCCGTTCCTCGCCGATATCGCGATGAAGGCCAAGGAACAGCCGGTCACCACGATCGAGCTCACGCCCGAGAACGGTATCGAGGAGGCCGACCCGGATTGGGCTCTCGTCCGGCAGATGGTGCAGGACGCGCTCCACCCGCAGACCCCGACCCCCGCGCCGGAGGGCTGAGCGATGACCACGGTTCTGCGGGTCGTGCTCGACCAGCTGGTCGATGTCGTCGACGCCGATTCCGCCGAGGCGTCCCTCGAAGTGGCGCGCGCGCTGGTCGCGACGGCGCCGGCGCGATGCGAGGTCGCTGCGGTCGTCCCCTCGGACGCCGCGGAGGCGGCTGCTGGGGTCGGCGGCCTGGCCCAGACCGTCCGAGCCCCGTTCCCGCGGACCGGTCTGCTGGCCTCCTGGCCGATGGGAATCCCGGGAGGCGTCGCGGGAGGGCTGCTGCATGCGCCGACCCTGCTCGCGCCGCTCGTCAAGCATGATCGGGCTCATGACAACGAGCAGACCGTCGTCACGCTGTGGGACCTCGCGGTCTGGGACACGCCCGCACTGTTCCCCCGCGCGACGGTGCTCGCGCACCGCGCGCTGCTCAAGCGCGCCGAGAAGCACGCGGACGCCGTCATCGTCCCCGCTCATGCCACCGCGCATCGCCTCGCGGAGATCGCCCCCAAGCTCAGCGGCCGGATCCGCGTCATCCCCGGGGCTGCGCCCGCCGACTTCCGTGTTCCCACCGACGCCATCGGGCGGCGGCGCGAGCTCGGCGTGCCCGACCGGGCGGCGGTCGTCGCGGGCGGCACGGAAGAACAGCTCCGGGCCGTGCTGGCCTCCATCGCCGGGGAGCAGACCTCCAGCATCGTCGTGTTCGACGAGCCGGCCGACGTCGCGAGCGCCATCGCCGAGTCCGGGATCGACCGCGACCGGGTCATCGTGCCCGGCCGGCTGGATGCCGCCGACCGCGCTGCCGTGCTCGACGCGGCCGTCCTGCTGATCGCGCTGTCGGTCGGATCTGGGTTCCCCTGGCGTGCCGTGGAGGCGATGGTGCTCGGGGTGCCCGTCGTGGCCTGCGACTCGCCCGTGCATCGCGAGGTGCTGCTCGACGGGGCACGGATCGCGCCGTTCGACGAACTGCGGGATGCGGCGGGGGAGGTGCTCTCGTCGCCGGACGAACTGCACCGGTGGGCCGTGCGCGCCGGGGATCGTGGCCGCGCGTTCTCGTGGCGCGATCACGCCGAGCGGGTGTGGGCCCTCCACGCCGAGCTGTGACGCAGGCCTCGGTTCTCTCCTCCTAGGGTGGACGTATGCCCGCACGCGTAGGAGTCGTCATCCGCACGGCCGATCGACCCGAGTTCCTCGCCCGGGCCCTCGCCGATGTCGCCGCTCAGACCTTCGGCGACCGACGGATCGTCGTGGTCAACGATGGCAGCGATCGGGCCGCTGTCGAGGCCGTGGTCTCGGCCTCCGCCGTCGCCGACACCGTGACGGTGCTCGACTCGCGGGCCCCGGGCGGCCGATGCGCCGCGGCGAACACGGGCGTTGAGGCTCTCGACACCGAGTTCGTCGTCATTCACGATGACGACGACCTCTGGGCGCCGGAGTTCCTCGCCCGCACCGTCGCCTTCCTCGACGACCACCCGGACGACTCGGGGGTCGGGGTCGCGACGGCGATCGTGTACGAGGAGAAGCGCGCAGGGCGCTGGGCCGAGACGGACCGCGTGCCGTTCTGGGCGGATCTGACGGCGTTGCGATTCATCGATCTGCTCGAGGTGAATCGCGCGGTTCCCATCTCGCTGCTCTACCGTCGCGCGCTGCACGAGCGCGTCGGTCCCTACGACGAGTCGCTCGAAGCCGTCGAAGACTGGGAGTTCTACCTGCGCGTCCTCGCGATCGGGACGCTCGGCTTCATCGGGGGAGCGCCGCTGGCGTTCTGGACCCAACGCCCCGGCGCGTCGGGTGCGGAGGGCAACAGCATGTTCGCGCTCGAGCACCTCCATGACCGCGATGACATGATCGTTCGCGATCGCGAGCTCCGTGCCTGGGTGGCGGACAACGGTGCTGGGCTGCCGCTCTACCTGGGCGCTATGGAGCGCCGTATCGTCGCGGAGCTGAGAAACGAAACCGAGTCGCTACGGCGAGAACTTCGCGAGCAACGCGCCGCCATCCGCGCCGACATCGACGCGCATCAGCCGATCTGGTCGCGGCTGCGCCGTCTGCGCCGCCGGATGTCGCGCTGACCGGCGCAGTAACGGACGGATGACGGTTCGGCGTGGATGCTGTGTGAACGAGGCGATAGCCGCAGAATGATTGCGTGACCTCTCCCCGTGTGCGCAGAACAACGACCTCGGTGACCGCGACGAGCTTCCGGCTTTTCGGCGGACTCGTCGTCGGGATGCTGGCCCTGAGCGCTTGCGCCACGCCCGTCGGCGGTGCGATGACTCCGTCTCCGACTCCGACTCCGACGCTCGAAAGTCCGACGCCGGAGCCGACGCCGACGCCCGAGGGCTCCGCGACTCCGGACATGCCGGCTCCGACCGAGACGGTCGAGGTAGACACGCCCTACAACGGCGAGGTGCTGATCATCACCGCCGAGCAGCGCGGTGCGACCCTCGAGGTCACCGCGATGATCCCGGGCGTCAGCGAGGATGACGGTACCTGCACGCTCCGCGTCGACGGCGTCGGGGTGGCGACCATCACCAGCACGGCCGGCAACGGGGTCACCTACTGCGGTCTCATGTCGGCGGACGTCGCATCCGACTCGGCCGCGACACGCTTCGACGTGCAGTACGAGTCCTCATCGACGCGGGCGCGTTCCGCCGACTCGAGCGTCGAGTCGAGCCAGTGAGCGCGCGCCGTACCATCCGTTCGTCCGTCGCGGTCCTCGCCGCATGGGTGTGCGCCGTCGCGCTGCTCGTCGCGGCTCCGGTCGCGCTGTCGTCGTCGATCGCGCCGGCGCCGGCCGCAGCCGCGGCTTCGGGGTCGGACTTCAACCCGGGCAACATCATCAGCGATGCCGCCTTCTACGACTCGAACGCGATGGGCTCGCCCGAGATCCAAGCATTCATGGAGCGCCAGGTGCGCTCCTGCTCGTCGGGTTACACGTGTCTGAAGGACTACCGCCAGAACACCGACAACCGCCCGTCCGACCGTTACTGCAACGGGTACGAGGGGCGCGGCAACGAGAGTGCGTCCACGATCATCGATCGCGTCGCCCGCTCGTGCGGCATCAGCCAGAAGGTCATCCTCGTGCTGCTCGAAAAGGAGCAGTCGCTGGTCACGTCGACCTCCCCGACCGCGCGCGCCTACGCGGCGGCGACCGGACAGGGATGCCCCGACACGGCTCCCTGCGATTCGGCGACGCTGGGCTTCTTCTACCAGGTCTACTACGCGGCCCGGCAGTACAAGATCTACAAGGCGTTCCCCCGGGACTTCGGCTACCAGGCCGGCCGGTGGAACAACATCCTGTACCACCCGTACAACAACTGCGGCACCCAGCGCGTCTACATCGAGAACCAGGCGACGGCGGGTCTGTACATCTACACCCCGTACGTCCCCAACCATGCCGCACTCAACAACCTGTACGGCACGGGCGACTCGTGCTCCTCGTATGGAAACCGCAACTTCTGGCGGCTCTACACCGACTGGTTCGGGTCGACGCAGCCGCCTGCGCCGGCACCCAAGTACGGGGTCGACTCGTCCGTGGTCGCCGTTGACAATGCGGGGGCCGTTATCTCTTATCCGTTCAAGAGTGCTACGTGGGGTGATCGGGTTCAGACTGCCGGGGGCATCGCGAGCACAGATCGGGTGCTCGCGGTTGGCGATTTCGACGGCGACCAGCGGCGCGACATGATCGTCGTCGACTCCTCAATGAGGGTATGGCTGCGCCCGCTCGAAGCGAGAGCGGGCGACCTGCCGCAGAAGCGCATCGACGTGGACTGGTCCGAGTCGACCTTCATTTCGGCGGCCGGCGATGCCGACGGTGACGGTATTCCCGATGTCTACACAACGACCAAGACAGGACTGTTGCTCTTCTGGAAGGGCACCGGGTACGGCACCTTCGCCGCGCCTAAGCAGGTCGGAAGTGGGTGGGTCGGCTATACCGCTTTCGTAAGCGGCGCAGATCTCACCGGAGACGGTGCGTCCGACTTGCTCGCTCGCGATTCGTCGGGGGCGCTCTGGCTCTACCGTGGCGATGGCAACGGCGGGTTCCGCGACGGCCGTGAGTATCTGGGCGGAGGGTGGGAGGGCATGCGCTCGATCCTCATGCCCGGCGACTTCACCGGGAACGGGAGCGGTGACATCCTCGCCGTCGACGGCGCGGGACTGCTCTGGGCGTACGAAGGCAACGGTAAGGGAGCCTTCGCGCGTCAGACAGCTCCTGTCGGAAGCGGCTGGTCAATCATGAGCGTCGTTACCTCGGAGGGCCCGAAACCCGGCTGGAAGAAGTCCTTTCCCGGCGGAGCCGGCGACTTCACGGGTGATGGCGCGGCGGATGTCGTCGCCGTGTCCGCGAAGGGCGTAGCCAGTATCTACCGCGGCGATGGAACGGGTAGTTGGCTTAGCCCCATTGAGGTGGACTCGCGATGGGGGCAGGCGACGATCGTGCCGCTCGGGGACTTCACCGGTGACGGACGAGCGGACCTCGGGCGTATCACTCCTGACGGAACGTTCCAACTGCTGCGTGGCCGTGGTGACGGCACCTTCGAGGCACCAAAGACTATCGGGAGTGGGTGGAACGGCTTCGGACTCGTCACCGGCGGTATCGATTTCGACGGCGATCGTCGCGTCGATGTCCTGGCGCGAGACGCCGCAGGTAACTTGATGCTCTATCGAGGCGACGGGATGGGAGGCTGGCTCACGGGCAAGGGCGAACTCGTCGGTGTGGGGTGGCAGATCATCAACTCGCTGTCGGCTGCCGGCGATGTCGACGGTGACGGCGTCAACGATCTGATCGGACGCCGAACCGATGGAACCCTTTGGCTGTACGGCACCAGCGGACGTGGCGGCTGGGGATCCATCCGACAGATCGGCGTCGGATGGCAGGTCTTCCCAACGGTGTTCAGCCCCGGAAATTTCGACGGCGTAGGCGGCCCTGATGTGATGGGCCGAGGTGAGAACGGTGATCTGCATCTGTACCGAGGCAACGGCAGCGGCGGCTGGCTTGGGCAGGGCGTGGTAGGCATCGGCTGGGACGTGATGACGCAGATCCGCTGACCCGGGGACGGCAGAGCTCCTCGGTTCGGATTTTTCTCCGCGATGGTCGACACTGGAGGGTCGGCCCTTTCAGAAATGAGACCCGCTCCGTGACGAACCCTTTGGCAACCTGGTCCTGGCCGTCCTTGAGCGCCGGCTACGCGCGATGGACGGCTCCGCGGCCGGACGGTCTCCCCAACCGCCGCGTTATCGGGTGGCCGCTGGCGTTGCTAGCAGCTGTCCTGGTCGCGTTCGTCGCGTTGGGTTTGACGGGCTCCTCGACAGGCATCGTCCACAGTCTCATCAGTGAAGGGGACGACCCTGCTCTCATCGTCGGCGAGCCGGAGCCTGTCCGCAGCGACGAGTGGCTGGTTCAAACGTCGTGGGTGATCTCGCAGGTTGAACAGGAGCTGCCTGCACGCAACGAGACGTTTCCCGGCGGGATGGATGCGACGGTTCAGAACGATCTGCCGACGACGGACTGGTCGACCGCTTTGCGGCCCCACCTCTGGGGGTTCTTCTTCTTCCCGCTCGACCAAGCCATGGCACTGAAGTGGTGGCTGCCTGGCTTCGCCATCATCGCCGCGGGGTATCTGCTGTCGGTCGTTTTGATGCCGCGCCGGCCAATCGCGGGAGCGGCGTTGTCCGTCGGATTCTTCTTCGCGCCCTTCTTCCAGTGGTGGTATCTGTCGACGACGCTCTATCCGGCCGCGTGGGCTTTGCTCGTGATGGCAACGGCGGTGTGGTGCCTTCGGTCGGCGCGACGACGCGGTGCGTGGATTCTGTCGGGGCTCACAGCCTGGCTGACAGCAGCGATGGCCGTTGGTGTCTATGTGCCGTTCATCGTCCCCGTCGTACTGGTCTCCGCATCGTTCGTCGTCGGAGTGGTCTTGCAACGTGTGCCCCCAGCGCTTCCCTTCGCGCGACGTGTCGTGAGACTCTTGCCGCTTCTGGCAGCGGGCGCTGCCGCGGCCCTGGTGATGGTGGGCTGGTTGATTACCCGGTGGTCGACGATCCAGGGGTTCACCTCGACTGTCTATCCGGGTGAGAGGCTGCAGGAAGTCGGTCAGGGCGGCTGGCGGGAACTCGGTCAGCTTTTCGGTGCTTTCTTGTCCTTCGACCTTGACCGCACTCAGGGCCGGCCATTCGCGATGAACATGTCCGAGGCGTCCACGTTCTTCCTGCCTGGCCTGTTTCTGATCGTCGTCGTCGTCTGGATTCTGGTAATCCGGTGGCGAGAAGTCCGGCGCGTCGATCCGCTCTTCGTGGCACTTCTGTCAGCCGGCGCGGTGATGTTCGCCTTCCTGGTCATCCCCGGGTGGGACGCAGTAGCTCACGTGCTGATGCTCGACCGTACGACGTCGGCACGCATGCGCATCGGTTTCGGCGTGCTCAGCTTCGTTCTCGTCGTTGTCGTGGGGCGCGCCGTCGATGACAGAGTCCGCGACGGAGCGGGACGGCCTCCGTGGTGGGTATCGGCGTGCGCGGCGGTACTTGCAGCCGGCTCCATTGCCATGGTGGCGTGGCGTATTCGTCAGATGACAGGCATCCAGGGTTACCTGGCAGGTATAGAACCCCGAGCGACCGTAGTTCTCGTGATCGTCGCGGTTCTCTTCGTGGCTTCGGTCGGACTCTTTGCCCGCGGAAGGACCACCGGGGGCGCGATCGCTGTGCTCGTCGTGTCCGTCGTCTCAACGGTGGGGGTAAACCCCCTGTACCGCGGCGTGCTCGATCTGCGAGAGACGAAGACTGTCCAGGCCGTTCAGACCATCGATGAGGAGGAGCCCGGCACCTGGGTGGGCATCACTTCGACATCGCTTCCGACCATGATGCTGGTGGAGTCCGGCGTCACCGCATTGAATGGTTTCCAAGGCGCCCCTTCCCTCGAGATGTGGGCTCAGATCGACCCCACCGGAGCTTCGGAGGAGTATTGGAACCGCTTGGGGATGGTCTCCTGGGTCCTCGGGGAGGGCGACCCGGCGCCGCGCAATCCCTACCCGGATCAGGTACAGATGACATTTGATCCTTGCGCGTCGTTCGCGCAGGAGAACGTCACCTGGGTCCTGAGTGAGGTGCCCATCGAGTCGGCCTGCGTCACGCTCGCCGAGGAGATCCTCGAGGGTCCCACCACGATGCGTATCTATCAGGTGGCGGGGTAACGGAGAGCTGCCGCGCGCACCCGTCGATCGGGTGCGCGCGTGCTGTCTCAATCCGCGAGGTATGCGCGGAGTCGTTCGTGCGCGAGCCCGGGGTGCAGACCGCTGGCGGGATCGAGGCGAAGCATGCTGTTGCGCGGTCGCGCGGCTACAGCGCGTTCTGACCCGGCGAAGTATTCCGCGGTCGAGACCCCCGTCACTCGGTCAGGGTCGTGGCCGCCGATATGGAAGACGTCGCGCGCGATCTCATACCAGGTCGTTGGTTCGCCGTGTGAGGTCACGTTGTGGACGCCGTAGGCCGCGCCGCCGTCGAGCAGGTGCCGTATCGCCCGCGCGATGTCGTCGGTGAACGTCAGACGCCCGATCTGGTCGTCGACCACCTTCGGATCGATCCCTCGCTCGGCGAGCGAAGCCATCGTGCGGACGAAGTTGTTGCCGTCTCCGATCACCCAGCTGGTGCGGACGATGTAGTGACGGGGAACCACGGACACGACGGCATCCCCGGCGGCCTTCGTCTGCCCGTACACGCCGAGCGGCGACACGGGGTCGTTCTCGGTGTACGCGCCGTCCTTCGTTCCATCGAACACGTAGTCGCTCGAGACGTGCACGAGCGTGATTCCGTTCGCCGTCGCGAGGCGCGCCAGCGCGGCGACCGCGGTGACGTTGGCAGCCCAGGCTTCGACGCGCCCCTCGGGGGTCTCGGCGAGGTCGACCTTCGTGTACGCGGCCGCGTTGATGATCGTGCTGTAGTCGCGCCACCGGCGCGCGGAGGCCAGGTCGGGCGACGTCAGGTCGAGCTCGTCCCGCCCCGCGTACTCCATCCAGGGGTGATCGCCGAACTCGGCGCGCAGAGCCCGGCCGAGCTGGCCGTTCGCGCCGGTCACCAGGATGCGCTTGGGCGGCATCGGAACCACATCGGAAAGACGCGGGTGGTTCTTGTCCTTCTCACTGATCTCGACCTGATCGAGCGGGATCGGCCACTCGATCGCGGCGGTCTCGTCGGCGAGATTCAGGAAGGTGTAGGTCGCATCGGGCGACCAGTGGTCGTTCACGAGGTACGTGTACGCGGTGTCGGGCTCGAGCGTCTGATACGAGTTCCCGACGCCGCGCGGGACGAAGATCGCTCGCGAGGGGTCGAGCTCAGCGGTGTAGACGGCCCCGAAGGTCGGCCCCTCACGAAGGTCGACCCAAGCGCCGAAGATGCGGCCCGTGGCGACCGAGACGTACTTGTCCCAGGGCTCGGCGTGGATACCGCGGGTCGTGCCCACCGCGTCGTTGAACGAGATGTTGTTCTGCACCGGGCCGAAGTCGGGCAGATCGATGCCGGCCGCGGTCATCTTCTCGCGTTGCCAGTTCTCCTTGAACCAACCCCGGGAGTCGCCGTGCACGGGAAGATCGAGGACGATCAGCCCCGGGATGGCGGTCTCGGTGACCGTGAGCGTCTTGCCGAACTCGATGGCCACGCGTCACTGCCCCTTCGAGGCGTAGAAAGCTTCGACGCCGTCCTTCGCGGGCGCCCACCAGTCCTCGTTGTCGCGGTACCAGTCGATGGTCGCTTTCAGGCCGGCTTCGAAGTCCTGGTAGCGCGGCGTCCAGCCGAGCTCGGTGCGGAGCTTCGTGGAGTCGATCGCGTAGCGGAGGTCGTGTCCGGGGCGGTCGGTGACGTGGTCGTACGCGTCGGTGGGGTTGCCGGTGAGGGCGAGGATGAGTTCGACGACGGTCTTGTTGTCCTTCTCGCCGTCGGCGCCGATGAGGTACGTCTCGCCGATGACGCCCTTATCGAGGATCGTCAGCACGGCGGAGGAGTGGTCGTCGGCGTGAATCCAGTCGCGCACGTTCTCGCCCTTGCCGTAGAGCTTGGGGCGGATGCCGCGCAGGACGTTGGTGATCTGGCGGGGGATGAACTTCTCGACGTGCTGATACGGCCCGTAGTTGTTCGAGCAGTTGCTGATCGTCGCCTTCACCCCGAACGAACGCACCCATGCGCGCACGAGCAGGTCGGAGCCGGCCTTGGTGCTGCTGTAGGGCGAGGACGGGTTGTACGGCGTGGACTCGGTGAACCGTGCCGGGTCGTCGAGCTCGAGGTCGCCGTACACCTCGTCCGTGGAGATGTGGTGGAAGCGCTTGTCGTGCTTCCGCGCTGCCTCGAGCAGGGTGTAGGTCCCCACGATGTTCGTGTCGAGGAACGGGCGGGGGTCGTGGAGGGAGTTGTCGTTGTGCGACTCGGCTGCGTAGTGCACGACGGCGTCGACCTGGCCGAACAGCTCGTCTACGAGCGCGGCGTCGGCGATGTCGCCCTGCACCAGGCGCACCCGATCCTCCGGCAGGCCCGCAAGGGATGCAGCGTTGCCCGCATAGGTGAGCTTGTCGAGCACGATCACCGAGTCATCGGTGTTGCCGACGACGTGGTGAACGAAATTCGAACCGATGAACCCGGCGCCGCCCGTCACGAGAAGATGACTCATGTCATCAAGGCTACCGGCAGGCGGCGGCGACGACCGAGGTGCATGGTCAGCGTCGCTGCCATGTCGGAGCCCAGCGGCGTTGTCTCCGGTTCTGGCTCCGAGCCCGCACACAGGCAATCGTCGACTGCTCGATCTAAGCTCGCCCGTGGTCCGTGTGCGGTTGAGCTCCCTGCCGTATGCGTCGAGGACACATGGGGTACCGTGACAGGGGCGAATAGGAGCGCGCGGTGATCTTCCCCTCCGATGGGCGTCGGCTCGTCATCTACGTCATCTACGACCGGCGTGGAGAAGTCGACGATTACGTCCTTCATGCCCTCGCGGGCATGCGGGACCATGCCGCTCACATTCTCGCGGTTGTCAACGGATCACTCACAGCGGACGCTCGGCGACGACTGGAGCCACTCTGCGACGACATACTCGTTCGAGACAACGTCGGGTTCGACATCTGGGCGCATAAAGAGGCGCTCGGTCACGTGGGCTCCGCGCTCGACGAGTTCGATGAGGTCCTACTCACGAACGACACGTGGTTCGGCCCGGTGAAGCCCTACGGTCCCGTCTTCGGCCGCATGGATGTCATCGACGCCGACTTCTGGGGTATGACGGATCATGCTCGGGAAGAGCCGAACCCGTTCACCGGCGAGGGCGTCCTGCCCTACCATCTGCAGTCGTTCTGGATCGCCGTTCGACGGACGATGTTCACTTCGGAACGGTGGGAGCGGTACTGGCGCGACCTGCCGCAGATGCCGTCCTACTTCGATGCTGTCCTGAAGCATGAGACGGTCTTCACGGAGACGTTCGTGCAGGCAGGCTTCCGCTCCGCAGTCGCATACGCATCAAGTGACTATCCGACCGACCACCCGGCGCTGTTCAATCCGACGTTGCTCATCGACGACGGCTGCCCTCTGGTGAAACGCCGACCGTTCTTTCATTGGCCTCCGTTCCTCGACCGCCATGCCGTCATCGGCCGTACGGTTCTGGAACGGGTCGCCTCGGAGGGTTATCCGACGGCTCTCATCCTCAACAACCTGGCGCGTACTGTTCCGCCGAAGGTGATCAACACGAACCTTGCGATGCTCGAGGTGTTGCCCCGTTCTGCAGTCACGGCTTCGGAGAATCTGTCCTCACTTCGTGTACTGGTGGTCATCCACGCGACCTCTGCAGAGGCTGTCGCTCCCTTGCTGGAGCGGCTGTCGTGGTTCCCGACCACGGTGCACGTCATAGTCACGACGTCCGATGCGGGCCTGGTGCCGGCAGTCGAGCCCCTCCTCGCCGCGCAAGGGGCGCATCTCTCGTCAGCAGAGGTGCGAGTGGTCCCGTCGGTCGACGGGCGCGACATGAGCGCGTTCCTCATCGGATGCCGCGACGAGCTGCTGAGCTCGACTTTCGACGTGTTCGTCAAGCTCCATGACCGCGTCCCATCGCGACGCGGTCGCACGGTCGCGGAGTACTTCCGGCGTTACACCCGCGACAACCTCATCGGCAGTCCTGAGTACATCGCCAACCTCCTCGGGCTCTTCGTCCGCGAGCCGGGTCTCGGCGCTGTGTTCCCGCCTGTCATTCAAGCAGGCTACGCGACAGTGGGAGCCGGTTGGTCCTGGTACCGCGGCGCTGCCCACGACATGGCCGATCGACTCGGAATCCGAGTACCTCTCGACGGTGTGACCCCCCTCGCTCCCCTTGGCGGCATGTGGGTCGGCAGGCCTGCAGCGCTGCGCCCGTACCTGTCTGCTCGCTGGACATACCGCGACTTCCGGGACCGGTCGGCGGAGAAGGTGCCGGACCTCCAGCGCCTACTCGAGCGGCTCGTCTCCGCCGCAGCAGGGGAGGAAGGCATGCACTGTCGCACCGTGCTAGACGGGGAGCATGCGAGCTCGACCCATCTCTCGCTCGAGTACAAGCTCGACCAACTCGCGGTGAACCTCCCGGGGTATCCCGTCGAGCAGATTCAGTTCCTGCATCGCGCCGGGTGGATCGGCACGGCCGGTGCCGTGGCGTTCTTCCGCATGTACATGAAGACCAACCACAACGAAGTGGTTCGGAAGCTGGACCCGGTCATGCAGCCTGTCGGTCGCGGTGCCCGCGCCGTGCTCCGGACCGCGAAGGAGGGTGTCGCGAAGGGGCGTCGGATCATCACAGGGGGCCGCTCGTGAACAATCCGAATGTTGTCCCGGCCGTCGCGCTGCACGCGCACGCACGTCGGTTGGTCATTTACACGGTCTACGACCGCAGAGGCGGTGTCGATGACTACGTGGTGCACGCGCTCGAGGCACTGCGACCGCACAGCGAACACATAGTCGCCGTCGTCAACGGTTCGTTGACGCCTGTCGCGCGGGCGCGGCTCGAGCGGGTTGCCGATGTGATCCTGGAACGTGAGAACACGGGCTTTGATATCGAGGCGCAACGCTACGCGCTTCGGCATCTCGGGCGCAGCATAGAAGAATTCGACGAGCTTGTTCTGACCAACGACACGTGGTTCGGCCCGGTGCGTCCCTTCGCACCAGTTTTCGACCGGATGGCATCGCGCGCGCTCCACTTCTGGGGGATGACCGATCATGCGCCCGAGCAGCACAATCCTGTGGCGGGCAAGAATGTTCCTTACCACTTTCAATCGTTCTGGATCGCCGTGCGACGCGAAATGTTCACGAGTGAACGATGGGCCCGTTATTGGGACGAACTGCCTGAGATAGGGTCGTACGCCGACGCTGTCAAGAATCACGAGATCGTCTTCACTTCTGCTTTCCGTGAGAGCGGCTACACGGGTGATGTGGCTTTCGCATCCGACGAGTACGGCAGCGTCAATGCCTCGCTTCTGGCGCCGCTCGCGCTCATGCAGGATGGCTGTCCTCTGCTCAAGAAGCGACCGTTCTTCCATTCGCCTCCGTTCCTCGACCGGCACGCGGTTGTCGGGCGATGGCTGCTGGACGCCGCAGCTGATGCTGGATACCCGATAGAGATGGCGCTGGCGAATCTCGCACGCAATGTCCCCCCCAAAGTTCTGAATGCCGACGCCGGGCTCATGGACATCGTGAATGTCGACCATCCGCCGTACGACCCCGCGGCGCCGTTGCGGATCGTCGTCATAGCTCACATCTTCTACGCCGAGATGACCGGCGAGTTGATCGAACGTGCGAATACGCTGCCTCTCGCATATGACCTCATCGTCACCACTCCCGACGCGGATCGAGCACGAGACATCGAGCAGCGCCTCGCGGCCTTACCGGGCGAACGCGGCGCCGTGTCGGTGCGCGTCGTGGACTCCAATGACGGCAGAGACCAGAGTGCATTCTTGATCGGCTGTCGTGATGTACTGCTATCCGACGACTACGACATTGTCGTGAAGCTCCACAGCAAGAAGACCCCCCAGGACGGCTACAACGTCGGGACGCACTTCAGGCAGCAACAGTTCCTGAACCTTCTCAATGACGCCGAGCATAGCTCGCGGGTGATTGCACTTTTCCAGCGTGAAGCCGGTCTGGGGCTCGTGTTCCCGCCGATGATTCACATTGGGTACCCCACCCTGGGCCGGGCCTGGTGGGCCAACAAGCCCGGGTTCGCCGTCCTCGCTGAGGAGTTGGGGATTCGAGTTCCGCTCGACGACGTGTCTCCCCTCGCACCGTACGGCTCGATGTTCATCGCACGACCGGCAGCTTTGCGTATCCTCGTGCAGCATCCGTGGCAGTACGCGGACTTCGGCGGCGCGGAGGCGTATCAGGACGGCGGCCTGGCACACATTCTGGAACGCATGCCCGCGTATGCCGCGGGGGAGCTCGGGTACCACGCGCGAACCATCGTCACGCCCGATTACGCCGCCGTCAGTCACACCGCCCTCGACTACAAGCTCGACGAGATGTCGGCGACGGTTCCGGGCTACGTCGACGAGAAGATCGATCGGCTTCGCGCGCTCGGGTACGTCGGAGCAGGATCGGCGAGAGATTTCTTACGCATGTACATGCGCGTGAACCACATGGGTGTTGTGCATCGCCTGCGTCGGATGATGGACCCGGGTCGGCGCCCCGGCCGATGGATCCACAATGTCGCCAACCGACTCCTGAAGGGCCGAGAGGGGGAATCCGCTGAGTAGGTGTTCTCCCGGGTGGCGGCCCGAGGAGCGCGCTGGTCACGGGCTAGGCTGATCTCCCGTGACAGACACAACAGTCCCATCTTCCTCCCGAGCGCCAAGGGTAGAGCCTTCAGCAGAGGTGAGCGGAGCTTCCATCGGCTCGGGCTCCTCAGTCTGGCACCTCGCGCAGGTGCGGGAGGGGGCGGTGATCGGCGAGAACTGCGTGATCGGTCGAGGTGTGTACATCGGCGCCGGTGTCTCTGTCGGCGACAACTGCAAGATTCAGAACTACGCGCTCGTGTACGAGCCAGCTGATCTGGGCAGAGGCGTCTTCGTGGGGCCCGCTGTTGTTCTGACGAACGATACTTATCCCCGAGCAATCAACCCCGACGGGTCGCCCAAGTCCGCTTCCGACTGGACCCCTGTTGGCGTGACGGTGCGCGAAGGAGCTTCCATCGGCGCCCGTGCGACGTGCGTTGCTCCTGTCGTCATCGGTCGGTGGGCCACCATCGCCGCTGGTGCCGTAGTCGTCAAGGACGTGCCCGATTACGCTCTCGTCGCGGGTGTTCCAGCCAGACGCATCGGTTGGGTGGGACCAGCTGGCTTGCCACTCGAGCAAATCGGCGAGCGGTGGGTGTGTCCCCGCACCGGAGCCCGCTTCGTCGAGTCTGAAGGTGTACTAGAGGAGGAAACTCGTGCTTGAATTCATCCCTGCGGCCAAGCCTCAGATCGGGGACGAGGAGCGTGCTGCCGTAGACCGTGTGCTTCGCAGCGGAATGATCGCCCAAGGGCCCGAGGTCGCCTCATTCGAGCGGGAGTTTGCTGACCACTTCGTCGGCGGGCGCGAGACGGTCGCGGTCAACTCTGGCACCTCGGGGCTCCACCTCGGGTTGCTCGCCTGCGGCATCGGACCCGGAGACGAAGTGATCGTCCCGTCGTTCACGTTCGCCGCGACGGGTAATTCGGTTGCGCTGACCGGCGCGACTCCGGTTTTCGCTGACATCGATCCGATCAGCTTCACGCTCGATCCGTCGAGCGTAGAGGCAGCGATCACACCGCGTACGCGGGCGATCATGCCTGTACACCTGTACGGACACCCCGCTGACATGGTGGCGCTCGAGGGCCTTGCTGCGCGCCACGAGCTGATGCTGGTCGAGGACGCGGCCCAGGCCCATGGGGCGAGCTTGCATGGGCAGCCGGTCGGAACCTTCGGCGCGTTCGCCATGTTCTCGCTGTACCCGACGAAGAACATGACCAGCGGTGAGGGGGGAATGGTCACAGCTGCGACCCCCGAGATCGCGCGCATGCTTCGCCTCTTGCGTAACCAAGGAATGGAACGCCAGTACGAGAACGAGGTCGTCGGCTTCAACGCGCGGATGACCGACCTGCACGCGGCCATCGGACGGGTTCAACTCGAGAAGGTCGACGCATGGACCGCGAAGCGGCGGGAGAACGCTTCGTACCTCGACGCTCACCTTCGAGGCATCCGCACCCCGATCGTGGCCGACGGGGCGCACCATGTCTATCACCAATACACCATCCGGGTTCCGGAGGATCGTGACGGGTTCGTCACGGCGCTTCGCGAGGAGCATCAGATCGGCAGCGGTGTCTACTATCCCATCCCGAACCACCGTCTCCCCTCTCTCGCGGGCTTCGCCCCCGGGGTCGAACTCCCGCAAACCGAGGCCGCTGCGCGAGAGGTCGTGTCGCTGCCCGTGCATCCGGCGCTCGACCACGATGACTTGGCACGCATCGTCGAGGCTGTCACTCACGTTATGCGAGCCGGCGCATGAGCGCCCCGTTGAAGGCAGGGCTCCTCGGCCTGGGCATGATGGGGCGCCACCACGCACGCTTGCTGCGCGAGATCGACGGCGTCGAGCTGGTGGCGGTCGCCGACCCAGCCGGCGACCCACACGGGGTCGCAGGGGACCTCTCTGTCCTCCCAGACGTCGAGGCGTTGGCGTCTGCGGGAATCGATATCGCTGTCGTCGCGGTACCCACCCGCTTCCACGCCGCTTCCGCCAGCGTTCTGGCCGAAGCCGATGTGCACGTACTGGTGGAGAAGCCCATCGCTGACAGCTCGGAGCAGGGCCGCGCGCTCGCGGACCTGTTCGACTCGCGCGGCCTCGTCGGAGCTGTGGGGCACGTGGAGCGGTTCAACCCTGCCCTGCAGCAACTGCGAGATCGGTTGGCGGGCGGCGAGATCGGCGACGTCTACCAGATCGCGACGCGCCGCCAGAGCACCTTCCCGGCACGCATCGGAGATGTGGGAGTGGCGAAGGACCTGGCCACGCATGACATCGATCTCACTGCGTGGGTCGCTCAGTCGTCCTATGCCGCGGTTTCCGCGCAGACCGCGTTCCAGAGCGGGCGGTCTTTCGAAGACATGATCGCCATCGCCGGTCGGCTCGCGGACGGTGCCGTCGTCAACCACTTGATCAACTGGCTGAGCCCGATGAAAGAACGCGTCACGGTTGTGACCGGCGAGAGAGGGACTTTCATCGCAGACACCGCCACCGCTGACCTGACGCTGTATCGCAACGGTACGGCCGCCCTCGAGTGGGAGTCCGTCTCGACGTTCCGAGGCGTCTCCGAGGGAGATGTCACACGTTTCGCGTTCCCGAAGCGTGAGCCCTTGCGCGCCGAACTCGAGGCATTCCGGGACGCTGTCAACGGGCAGCACACCGCTCTGTCCACGATGCGCGAGGCTGTTCACGTCCTCGGGGTCGTCGAGGCGTCTCTCCAGTCTGCGGCGGACGACGGGCGCCTCATCCACACCGGGGACAAAGCCGCGACCACCGCATGATCCGAGGCCACCGGTCCGCAGGGCTCCGCGCTTTCAGGGCGTGGAGCCCTGGCTTCCATAATCAGCGCGCGACGAAAGGTGTGTGTTCGGGAGTCGAGGGCGTCGCCTGGATGTCGAGCTGTAGAGCGCTTATCAGGAGCTGTGTCCCCAACATCAATGGGAGTGCCGCCAGCATGACGGTCGCGGCCGTGGCGATGACGGAACCGAGGATCTGGAAGAAGAGCCAGACGGTGACGACGAGCCCGAATCCGAGGAAGATGAGGCCGAGGAACAGTAGCAGAGCGATCGGCGAGAAGGACCAGAGCACATAGCGGTACCAGATACGGTGCCAGAAGCCGACCGTGAGCCGGTGCATGAGCTCGGGAACGACTTTGCCGAGCTTGATGCTCGAGACCTCATCGCCGTAGACAGCTGGAATGGGGACATCGACGGCCGACACCTGGAGGATGTTCAGGTGGATCAGCAGATCGTTCTCGAAGCTGTAGCGTTTGGCCACGCGGTCGAGGGGCACCCGTCGGAGTGCCTCGGACCGGATCGCAGTGTATCCGTTCTGCGGGTCGAAGAGATTCCAGTAACCCGACGAGAGCTTCGTGATGAACGACAGGACGATGTTGCCGAAGACACGGTACCCCGGCATCCCGCTGAACGACTCGGGAGAGTAGAAACGATTCGCCTTGGCGAAGCCGTATCCGTCTTCGACCACGCGGTCGAGGAGGTTAGGCAGGTACTCCGGATCCATCTGAGCGTCGCCCGCCATGATCACGTTGACGTCGCTGCCGAGGTCCAGGGCGGCACGGTGCCCGGTGATGATCGCACCGCCCACTCCCTGATTCACCTCGTGGCGGATGAGGGTGACCCGTGGGTCGCCCACCCGCTCGGCGGCTCCGCTCGTGTCATCGGGACTGCAGTCGTCGACGATCACGATGTGATCGACGAACTCGGGCATGGTCTCGATGACCTTGGCGATCATCAGTTCCTCTTTGTATGCCGGGACGACTGCGGCCACAACGGCGCCTTTATACATGCGTGGAAGAACCTTTCGGACGGGCGAAGACCCAGTAGCGGTATGCGAAGTAGTTGCCCACCGTGGTCACCGCTACCGCGATGACCTTTCCTGCGAGCCACGGCCAGCCGAGGGCGTCGGCCGAGGCGACGATGCCGGTCGTGAGGGCGGTGTTGAGTGCCACGAGCAGTGCGTACCGCACGACACTGGGAGCAACCGCGTCCGTCGCGCGGAACGCGAACAGACGCTGGAGCGTGTACGTGACGACGAAGCTCGCAAGGAACGCGGTGGGCGTTGCGACGGCGAGCGGGACACCGGCGACGTCATGGAGCAAAGCGAGCAGACCGACGTCGAAGGCGAACGCGAGGCCCCCCATCACGAGGTAGCGCACGAGACTCGACGACCAGATTCGGTGAAGACCGCCGCTACGCGGCACAGAAGTCTCCGATGGCATGGATTCCATTCTGCCAGTTCAGCCGTGTTGACCCGGACGCTTCTCAGCTCGACCGGCCCGGGCCCGCAGCGCAGCCGAGAGCAACGTAGCCGCGCGGCTGTCGAACGAATGCCGGGCGCGGACGGCGTTCCCGATCACCTCGGCGTCGTCTGCGTCGGGGAACACCTCATCAGCAGGCTGCCGGAGCAGGTCCAGAAGCTCGGGAACGGTGCGGTACGTGCGCACCATGCCGCCGAACAGCTCGTCGATTCCCTCGACGTCGTCGCTGATCGCGCGTCCGCCCGCGGCGACGACGTCGAAGAGCCGGTTCGAGATGAATCCGGATGCTTGCATGGCCGGCCAATGGTCGTTGAGGACGAGGCGCGCGCCTTCGTATAGGGCGGGCAGTTCGGCGTTCGGCACCCCCGCCGCGACGACAGACGACGCGGGGATCCAGCCGGTCCAGTCGGGGCCGTAGACGTCGACCTGGAAGCCGGCGCGGATCGGCTCGATGACGGAGGGACGCGGGATGCCGCGGGCCGTGCCGACGAAGACGATCCGATCCGTGCGCTCTGCACCCGTGGGGTGGAAGCGGTGCACGTCGGTGCATTGCAGCAGCGGCTCGATCGGCCCGAGCGATCCGGCCGTCGACCGGATCCACTTCTCGGAGGCGGCGAAGACGTGGTCGAACGCGGCGGTCTCGTCGCGCGTCAGCTGGTCGGGGTGGCTGATGATCCACAGCAGCGAGATCGCCGATCGGTGGGGATCGATCCGCTCCGGTCCGCGCAGGACCACTTCGACGTCATCGAGATGGTGGGACGGTCGATTACGGGCCCCGATGGAGTCGATGACGACATCCTGCCCCAGGCGCCGGAGCGCATCGGCGAGCCCGCGCGCGAAGTGCGTGTCGCCCCACCACTCCGCACCGAGCCCGGCTGGAGCAGCGGTCTTGAGCGCCCACCGCAGCCGAGGCGCCGCGGATCGAGCCGCGGGCGATCGCCGTCCGAGTCGCGCGTCGTCGTCGTGGACCGCGGCCAGACCGATGCGGGCGACCAGGTGGTCGAGGTCGTCGGTCATGCCCCGGGCCGCCTCGACCCGCGCATGCGCCGGGAGATGACGCTCAGGGGAGATGACCCACGCGTCGGTGCGGACCTGGGCGGTGTCCGGCATCGCCGAGGTGCCCACGGTTACGGCGAACGTCGACGAGGCGATGCCGTCGACGGACACGCGCTGGCCGAGACCGCGCGCGTCCTCCGCGGGGTGCCCGAGCAGGAGCGGATGCAGCCGAGGTCCGCGCCGCACCAGCCCGCAGTTGATCACGACGCCGTCGATATCGAGGACGAGGGGCGACGTGATGCCTGCATCCGTCTCGGCGAGGGCGACGACGCTCTCGGTCGTGATCTCGTCACCGGCCCCGCGGACGATCAGGCGAGAGCCGGAACCGAGCCGATCCGTGACGCTGCCGACGACGGAAGACAACGGCTCATCGGCGATGACGAGTGTTCCGGTGGTGCCCGCCGACGCGGCCACGGCCGGCACCCAGGCATCCGGTCGTTCGCCGTTGACAGCGAGGACGAGACGGGCACCGATGCGGCGACTCGCCTGCGCGGCCGTGTCCATCGTGAGGCTGAAGTCGCGCTCGTGCCCGGCGAGGCGCCACAGGAGCACGACGTGGTTGGAGGCGAGTTCGGCCAGGTCGCTCTCCGCGGCGGTCCGCCCTGCCGGGGAGAGCGCTCGGGTCGCAAGAGCCGAGATCCGGTCCGCGCGCATCTGCGCACGATCGCCCGGAAAGCCGAAGGCCAGGGCTGACCCCGCCTGCAGGCCGCGCCAGGCGTGGCCGAGCGGGCCGGCAGGATCGTCGGAGGACTCGGGGTGGGCGAGGGCGTAGCCGGGGGCGTCCCACAGCAGGCTCGTCCGGATGCGTCGGCGGTCGTTCACCAGGTACGCGTACAGGGCCGGGACCCTCCCCGCATCGGAGAGCTGCATCGACACCATCTGTTCCGAGAACAGCGGGTTCAGGACGAAACCGTCGCGGAAGCCCCGGCGGACATAATGCCGCACGGCGGCGCGCGGGCTCAGGCCTGGCCGCTGGGCGGAGACGGCGACCGGGTCGACGATGTCGGCACGGTTGATGGTCCGCGCCCACCAGACCCGGTCGATGCGGCGGATGATGGGGCCGCCCCACCAGGAGCCCCGGACGTCTCGCACGCGCGAGCGGGCGACCGCGGCCGCGCGCCGGATGGTCGTCCGGACGATGGTGCCGGGCGACGCGGCGCGGGGCGTCACCGACCGCGCTCGAGGACCTCGAGCAGGTACGTTCCGTATCCGGACTTCACGAGCTTCGCCGCGCGGTTGCGCAGTTCGTCGTCGGAGAGGAACCCCTGACGCCAGGCCACCTCCTCGGGAACGCCGATCCGCAGACCCGTCCGTCGCTCCATCGTGCGCACGTAATCGGCGGCGTCGGTCATCTGATCGAAGGTGCCGGTGTCGAGCCAGGCGGTGCCGCGGGGGAGGACCTCGACCTGCAGCTTGCCCCGTTCGAGGTAGGCGCTGTTGATGTCGGTGATCTCGTACTCGCCGCGGGGCGAGGGCTGGAGGTTGCGGGCGATGTCGATCACATCGTTGTCGTAGAAGTACAGGCCCGGCACCGCGAAGTTGCTCTTCGGCTCGCGGGGCTTCTCCTCCAGCGACACGGCGCGACCATCGTCATCGAACTCGACCACGCCGTACGCGGAAGGCTCGCCTACCCAGTACGCGAAGACAGCCCCGCCGTCGACGTCGGCGTAGCGCTTGAGCTGTGAACCGAGGCCCGGTCCGTAGAGGAGGTTGTCGCCGAGGACGAGGGCCACCTTGTCGTCGCCGATGAAGTCTGCGCCGATCGTGAACGCCTGTGCCAGCCCATCGGGGGACGGCTGCTGCGCGAACGTCAGCGAGATGCCGAACTGGGATCCGTCGCCCAGGAGCCGCTCGAAGAACGGCGCGTCGTGCAGCGTCGTGATGATCAGGATGTCGCGGATGCCCGCGAGCATCAGCGTCGACAAGGGGTAATAGACCATCGGCTTGTCGTACACCGGGATCAACTGCTTCGAGACGCCCAGCGTGATCGGGTGCAGACGCGTGCCCGAACCGCCGGCGAGAATGATGCCCTTCATGATGCTCAATCCTGCCAGACGCCGTCGCCGGGTCAGCGTGAGACGGCCCGGGAGTCCGCCGCCCCGCGTCGGACGCGGCCGCGAACGCCCTCCCACCGGCCGGCGAATGCCGTCCATCCGTCTGTGATCCGGTAGTCATTGGCGCGACGCACACCGATCGCGAGGCCGGCCAGAACGAATGCCCATCGCTGCCACGCCGGAAACGGGTGGCAGCGATACACGTACCCGACCCCGCGCCCATAGGCACGCAGCTTGCGGCGGCTCTCGGCCCGTGTCAATCCGGCGGTCTCGTCGATGCCCCCGACCTCGGCCTCGGCGTCGTGCACCCAGCCGAATGCGGTGTCGATGTCCGGGCGTCGAGCTCGCAGCCGCATCAACAGGTCCGTTACTTCGCCTGCCTGCCAGGGCGTCGCAGCGCCGGTGCCGATGCTCTCGTCGAAGCCGCGCAGATCGCGGAAGACGGGCAGCCGGATCACGAGCCCCATCTCGATGACGGACCAGACGTTGCGGTTGTCCAGCGGCGTGCCCACGGGCGGCAGATCGAATCGTGCGCCCGAGGGAGTTTTGACATGAACGGCCCCCGCGGTGGAGCTCGCGAGCGCCCGACGAATCGCGATGACGCTCCCAGCCGGAAACGTCGTGGTGTCGTTGGGGAACATGACCAACGCATCATCGATGTCGTCCGCGCCCTCCCAGACGCCGGTATTGCGACCTAAGGATGCCCCGAGCGGCGAAGTCACGACACGGATGTCGCCCGATGATCGCGCCCGCCAGTATGACGCCCTGGCGGCAACATCATCGAGCCGACGCTGCGCCACGATGACCAGCCGATCGCCTGTCGCCAGCTGCCCGGCGACGCTCTCGAGTAGCCGCTCGAGCGATTCGATCCGGCCGAGCGTGGAGACTACGAGGAGGAGCCGAGGATCTTTCATTCCCCGCCGCCTTCGACCAGAGCGATGAAGCAACGACGCGTCCGTCGCGCCAGGAGCACGGTCGACAGGGACTCCGTCACGGCGAACCCGACCGCCACCCCGAGGGGGCCCGCGAGCCATGCGCCGACGAGCATGGCCGGCACGCCCACGATCGTTGCAGTGACCGTCGCCCACATGACGCTCTTCTGAGCTCCGGCTGGAAAAAGGACGTGGCGCGTCATGGAGGTGCGGAGCGAGTACATGGCGAACCCGATCCCCAACGCGAAGCAGACGCCCATCGCGGCGCCGGCGCGTCCGCCGAAAATCAGGGCGGTAACGGGCGGTCCGGCCAAGCCCAGCACGATGGCGCCGAGAGCCCCGAAGCCGCCGTGCATCAGCAGCGCGACGCGCAGTCGTTTGCCTCGCTCGAAGCCGGATACCTCCGCTGTCCAGGACTGCAGGGCGTTGGCGAGCGTCAGGGGCAGGAACTGCCCGAGCTTGGCGAGCTTGTCGGCTGACGCGAAACCGGCGGCGGACGAGCCCGACGCGATCGTGTTGACGAGCGGCATCGGCACCGAGGAATACGCGCCGAGCGCCCCGTCGTTCAGGGCGACGGGCGCTCCCAGACGGAACAGTCCCGGTATCTCGCGCAACGGCGGCCAAGGCGACGGGTACCGCCGGAGAAGTCGCAGGGTGTATGCCGTTGTACCGACCAGCGTGACGAGGATACCGACGATCGGGTATACCTCGACCGGCACGCCGTTGACGATCGCGAGCATCGCCGCTACGGCGACCAGCAGGCGCGGGATCGCGTCGTAGAACAGGATCGAGCGTGGGTCGCCGACGCCGACCGCGAACCACGTGAAGGACAGCCCGATCAGGGCGCCTTGCAGCCCCATGAGCGACGCGAGCAGAGCGTGACCCGGCGCCGCCACCGCGGCACACAGGATGACGAGCAGCGGCAGCGCCACCAGGGACATGGCCAGTCGCACCACCACGGCGTCCCGATACAGGCGCCCCCGTCTGACCGAGTCAATGGTGCCGGCGATGAGCGCGGGGCCGACGGTGGTCCAGCCGTACGCGACGGCGATCGCCGCGAACGTGCCCACCGATTCGCCGGCGATGGCGCTGGCCCAGCCGTCGTCGCCCGCGGAGCGAGACACCGCCGGCAGTACGACGAGGGGTGACACAGCGGCGATCGCTGGAATGAGCGTGAAGCCGAAGAGGCGTGCCCGCAGCGAGCTGATCTCAGCCACGCGGGTGCCTCGCTCCGGCGGCAGCGCGCAGCACGTCGGCCACGCCGAGCGCCGACGCATCCCAGGTGAAGCGCTCCGCCCAAGCGCGTCCGGCGGTGCGGCGTTCCTCTCGCTCCCCGGCCTCGAGCTCGAGCACGCGCGAGATCTCTCGGCCGAACTGCTGCGGGCTCCGAGCGTCGGCGTAGAACGCGTGCTCGCCCCCGACTTCCCGCAGGACGGGCACATCGTTGGCGACGACCAGGCAGCCGGCGCCGAGAGCATCCACGACGGGCAGACCGAAACCCTCGGTTAGTGATGGACAGGCATAGACCGTGGCCGCAGCGTAAAGCGCTCCGAGCTGCTCGTCGCTCACCCAGCCTGGGAGCACGACGTCGGACTCGAGACCGAGCGCGGCGACGGTCTCATCGAGGGGGTCGTGCTCGCCGCCGCCGACCACGACCGTTCGGGGCCGCAGGCCCGGCTCGATCGTTGCGATCGCGGCGAGCAGCCCCGCGAAGTTCTTGTGCGGCATACGGTTGCCTGCACTGAGGAGGAGCGGACGTTCGGTGTCGAGACCGAGGGAACGCAACGCCGGCTCGGGGTCGGCGATGCGTCGTGAGGGCGCGGTCCCGTTGTGGACGACGGTGATCCGGTCGGCGGCGAGCCCGAGGTGATGCGAGATGGCGGCGGCTGCGGCATCCGAGACGGTCAGGACACGGTCCGCGGTTTTTGCTGCCCGATCCATCAGCGACGCGGTGATGGATCGGGGGAGGCGCGCGATGCCTGTGCCGGGCACCTCGTGATAGATCACGTCGTGGATCGAGACGACGCGCGGGACGGCGCCGCGCGAAAGCGGTCCGAAGTTCGCGGGCGACCAGACAAGGTCGGCGCGGGCATGGCGAGCCCGTCGACCGACGGCGAGGATCTCACCGAGGGCCCACGTGGCCCGGTCCGCGCCGACCCACCGGATCGTGTCAACCCGCCCGGGGAAGAAGCGTGCGACTGCCGCCGCCCCGGAGCGGCCGGTCAGGGCCACGAACTCGACGTCGGGCATGACGCCGGCGAGCCGCGGGAGAAGCTCCCGCACGTACGTCTCAGTGCCGCCTCGGCCGCCGTTGTACCCCAGAAGGTCGACGAGGATACGCATCCGCGATCAGCTTTCGATGACGGCTTCGGGTTTCTGCTCTCGGCGCGGGGTGGTGAGCACGCCGGAGAAGAAGCTCATCATCATGGTCTGGAATCCGAGGATGATGGTGAGCGCGCTCGGCACGGCGATCCGGACCGCCTGCGCGGCATCCTGCTGGCCGAAGTCGGCGCTTCCCCACACGCTGACCTGCACGATCCCGATGACGATGCCGAGGAGGAACAGCGCGACGCCTGCGAGCAGGCCGCGCTCGGCGGACCATTTCGCGACGATGCGCCGATACCGTTCGCTGGTCGGCAGGAAGCCCTCCTGCGTCGCGTACAGCTTCGTCAACCAGAAGAACAGAAGGGCTTGGAAGCCCGTGACGCACAGCGCGCTCGCGTAGACCATCGTCGTGACGTCGAAGCCGATCCCGCCGATCTCCACGCCGCCGAAGGCGAGCACCGCGACCGCGATGGCGCCGAGGAAGAACGCCACGAGGCCGGGGTAGACGAAGAGCCAGCGCGGTGCGAACAGGAGGAGGAAACGCAGGTGGCGCCAGCCGTCGTGCCAGCTGCGCAGGTGCGGTGGGCGCGACCGACCGTCCTTCTTCAGCGTGGTGGGGACTTCCTCGATCCGGTACTTCGCGAGGGAGGACTTCACCACCATCTCGGAGGCGAACTCCATACCGGTGGTCTGCAGGTCGAGCGCGCGCATCCGATCGCGGTTGAATCCGCGAAGACCGCAGTGGAAGTCGCGGACGTTGGGGCGGAAGAAGAGCTGACCGATGGTCGACAGCACCGGGTTGCCCAGGTACTTGTGCAGCGGCGGCATGGCACCGGGCTCGATGCCGCCGGCGAAGCGATTGCCCATCACGAGGTCGGCGCCCGCTCGCAGGCGCTCGACGAATGGCTCGAGGTTCTCGAAGTCGTAGCTGTCGTCGGCGTCGCCCATGATGATGTAGCGTCCGCGGGCGTTGTCGATGCCGTTGATCAGTGCGGCGCCGTACCCGCGGCGGCTGGCCGCGGCTACGCGTGCGCCCAGGCGGAGCGCGATCTCCTGCGAGCCGTCGGTGCTGCCGTTGTCGGAGATGAGGACTTCACCTGAGATTCCGGTGCGGGCGAGGAAGCCCTGCGCCTTGCGGATGCAGACTTCGAGTGTCTCGGCCTCATTGAGGCACGGCATGAGAATCGTCAGTTCGACCTCGGTGGACGGGGATGCAGCAGTCACAGAGTGTCTTCTTTCGTGTTCCGGGCGATGCGCCGCGGTGTTTCGAGGGCTTCGAGGATTCCCTCGACGGTACGGCGGATTGTGCGGGTCTCGATGGCGGAGTCGTACCAGGCGCGCGCGGTGCGACGAAGAGTGTCGCCGCCGTCGGCGACGGCGCTGATCGCGGCCGCCAGGTCGTCAGCCGACGCGGAATCGGCGACGACGCCGTTGATTCCGGTCTCGACCAGCTCGGTGGCGGCATTGCCGGGGTCGGCGACGAGGACGACGGGCGTGCCGTGCGCGTTCGCCTCGACCACCACGAGGCCGTAGCCCTCGCGGCGAGACGGATTGACGACGCAGAGGGCCCCGTGCATCAGCTGGGCGAGTCGCTCCTCGTCGACGAATCCGGGGAACTCGGTCCACTCCTCGCCACCGGACTCCGCGACGGCGGCGCGCACGGCGTCGCCGCTCGGTCCGCGCCCAAGCACGACGAGGCGCAGGCCGGGTATCTGCCGGCGTGCCGCGGCCACGGCAGCGGGGAGCGTTTCGACCCGCTTGTCGGGGATGTGACGTCCCACGTAAAGAACGTACGGTGGCTCTGATGCCGAGGTGACCGGGCCCGCTTCCACCGTGGCGTCGATGAGGCCCGGGCTGATGATCGGAGTGGAGCGCAATCCTTCGTTTCGTAGCCGTGTCGCGCTGAGTCGCGAGTGGCACGTCGCGAGCGGGGTGATCGCAATGGCGGCGCGTTGGAGCACCCAGGCGATGGTGCCGGTGACGGTGCCGGAGTATTCGAGCCATTGGCGCCGCGGCCAGACCTCGAGGTAGTCAATGACCAGGCTGGTGCGCGATCCGAGCAGAGCGAGGCGGGCGGCGAACACGTTGAAGATCGGCAGTCCGCTCACGATGACCGCGCTGTATCGACGACGCCGACGCACGAGGGCCCCGAACAGGCCGGCGGCGAATCGCAGTGCCGCAGGGATGCGCCGGACCCCATCGCCGGAGTACAGAGAGAGGCGGCCGGTGATAGGAACAACGGTGAAAGCTTCGGGCAGCTCGGCATCATCTTCCCACTGTCGCGACGTGAGGTAGTCGACCTCGTACCCGAGCGTCGCCAGCTCGTCCGCGAAGGCGCGGTATTGCCGCTCCCCGCCGCCGGTGGTGAAGGGGAAGAGGCAGTCGTAGGCGACCGCGAGACGACGACGCGACGCCACGATCAGCAGCCTTCGATGCGGAACAGGCGCGCTTCGGGACCTTCCGAATCCACGAGCACGAGGTGGCGACCCGGCGCGAGGTCCTGGATGCCGTCGTAGATCACGGCCTGCGACTGGTCCATGACGTCCTGCCGTCCGAAGTCCAGGACGTAGTCGATTCCGAGGTCGTCGACCGTTGAGCAGACGGTCGGGTCGGTGTCGATGTTCCGCAGGTGCGAGTTGAGGTAGACGAGTTCGGGGGAGGGAGATCCGAAGATGTGCCGCTGGGTCACTTCGCGATCGGACAGCGCGAGCGCGAGCGACGCGCCGGTCCGCGGGCTTCCGATGATGAGCGCGTCCTCGCTGGTCTCCTCCGGGACCCGATCGAGCAGAGCTCGTTCGTCCGAGGTGAGGAGGACGGAGTCGTCTGTGTAGGCGTAGGCCTCACGAACCTGCGAGAGCGCGATGCGGGTGTTGGGGCCGACGGCCACGGAGAAAACTGCGATCACAGCGACGACGAGGGCAAGGACGCGGGCCCAGCTCGGCGCAGAGAGCCGCGCGAGGGCTCGGCGCCCCGCGTCGTAGATCCCGAGTGCGCCGAGGACGGCGACCGGGATGGCGGCCATCGGCAGCAGAGCCGCGAGACGGTTCGAGTCGTTGTACCAGGGGTTCGTGAGGAACTCGCGGACCGGGTGGTCGATGCGCAGACCCGAGGCGACGACAAACAAGAGCACGGCCACCGCGAATGGCGCGAGCAGAGGGAGCGACGTCGGCCGTCGCGCCGCCACGACCGCTCCGGTCACGAGGAGAACGGCGATCACGATGGTCGGCGTGTATCCCCGAGGTGAGGCCAGCGCTGCCTCACCGAACGCCTGCGCGAGGTTCTGCCAGGGCTTCCATCCCGAGTGCTCAGCAGAGGTGCGGAAGACCGACCACGTCGCGACGCAGACCAGCGCGAAGCCCACCGTGCTCGCCGCGAGCGTCCACCACCCGCGCCGTGACCGTGACGTGATCGCGCGTGCCAGGAGGGTGCTCAGGACCGTCGCGGCGGAGAAGGCGAGGAGGGCCAGGAAGGCGTTCGGGTGTCCGAGGAAGACGCCGCCGGCGAGGAGAGCCACGAGGAGCACCGCCCGAACGACCCCAGCGGGCTTGCGCTCGCCGAGCGCGAGGACCACGGCGGCGAGCCCGGCG
The DNA here is from genome assembly GCF_003289625.1 of Microbacterium sp. SMR1. Lineage (GTDB taxonomy): Bacteria > Actinomycetota > Actinomycetes > Actinomycetales > Microbacteriaceae > Microbacterium > Microbacterium plantarum. The sequence continues at coordinate 484,500 of NZ_QMBN01000003.1, read as the reverse complement.
GGAGCCATGGCGTAACCGACGAGGTTGGGGTAGAGCACTCCCCAGTTGAGGAAGAGCGCGGGGAACGCGCCGAACCCCGCCGACAGGGCCGCCGCGGCGACGTAGGCGGCTCTGCGACGATGGAACATCGCCCCGACGAGCGCCATGATCGAGGCGGGCCACAGGATAGCGACGACGCCGAGGTTCGCGGCGTTGATCCCCGCCGGAACCGAGACGCCCGTCAGCTCGACGACGAGCGTCGTGATGGCGTGCCACGCGTTGGGGTAGCCGCCGATGTCCGAGGTTGCGCCGATCTGGAACGGCGAGGCACTGCCGTTCTTCACCGCGAGGCCGATCGCGTTGAGATGGACGATGTTGTCGAACCGCTGCGCGATGTTCTCCGGGCCGCCGAAGGCGCGTGCGAACAGGATGCCCAGTCCGCCGGCCGATGCCGCCAGCGCGCCGGCCGCGGCAAGCAGTGTGCCGCGGGACGAGGGTGCGTCGTCACTCCCCGCGAAACGGCGCAGCACGAGACCGATGCCCGCGACGACCGCCGTGATGATCGCGAGCGGGATCAGACCCCAACGCAGACCGACGAGCGGGGCGACCGTCGCGGCGACGGCGGCGATCGTGACCGAGACAGCCGGAGCGAGGAGCCAGCGTGAGGGGTTGCGCACGCCCCAGCCGGCCGCCATCACGACGCCGCCCGGGGTGATCAGGAGGAGCGCAGCGACGAGGATCGACGGAAATATGCTGATCCAGCTGTCCATTCGATCCCGACTCCGTCACTGCGACAATTCGACATGCCATCGTAGCCGACGCCTTCATCGGGCTTTCCCACGCTTTCCTCAGGCCCGTGGAAAGCGTCGCGTAGGATCGGTGACGCCCCGCCCGGGGGCGCCCATTCGCTTGCCCCGAAACGAAAGCGTTCGCCCCATGGACCTCCTCATCGTCGGCTCCGGCTTCTTCGGCCTCACCATCGCCGAGCGTGCCGCGGCATCCGGTCGCAAGGTGACGGTCATCGACCGCCGCCACCACATCGGTGGCAACGCCTACACCGAGAACGAGCCGACCACCGGCATCGAGGTACACAAGTACGGGGCCCACCTGTTCCACACCTCGAACGCGACGGTGTGGGAGTACGTCAACCGGTTCACGCAGTTCACGAGCTACGTCCACCGCGTCTACACGACTCACAAGGGCGTCGTGTACCCGCTTCCGATCAACCTCGGCACGATCAACCAGTTCTTCCAGGCGGCGTACACACCCGGTGAAGCACGCGACCTCATCCAGGAGCTCGCGGGCGAGTTCGACCCCAAGCAGGCGAACAACCTCGAGGAGCGCGCCATCGGCCTGATCGGCCGTCCGCTGTACGAGGCGTTCATCCGCGACTACACCGCGAAGCAGTGGCAGACCGATCCCAAGGAGCTGCCCGCGGAGATCATCTCGCGTCTGCCGGTCCGCTACACCTACGACAACCGCTACTTCAACGACACCTGGGAAGGTCTCCCGGTCGACGGCTACACCGCCTGGCTCGAGCGCATGGCGGATCACCCCAACATCGAGGTGAAGCTGAGCACCGACTTCTTCGACGAGTCGCAGCAGCTCAACAAGAAGTCCACCGTTGGTCAGGTGCCGATCGTCTACACCGGTCCCGTGGATCGCTACTTCGACTACACCGAGGGTGAGCTGTCGTGGCGCACGCTCGACTTCGAGCAGGACGTCCTCGACATCCCCGACTTCCAGGGCACGAGCGTCATGAACTACGCCGACGCCGATGCGCCGTACACGCGCATCCACGAGTTCAAGCACTTCCACCCCGAGCGTGCTGATCGATACCCGACCGACAAGACCGTGATCGTCCGGGAGTACTCCCGCTTCGCGACTCGTGCGGACGAGCCCTATTACCCGGTCAACACGGCCGACGACCGCGCGGGTCTCCTCGCCTATCGCGAGCTCGCCAAGGGTGAGCAGGACGTCCACTTCGGCGGACGTCTGGGCACCTACCAGTACCTCGACATGCACATGGCCATCGGCTCGGCGCTGTCGATGTGGAACAACCACCTCGCATGAGGATGTCGTGGGTTCACTGACGGGCCGGGTGAGCGGTAGCGCCGGACCGAGGGTGGATGCGGACCGCTGGGGATACCGCGCCGACATCGACGGTCTCCGCGCCGTCGCCATCCTGCTGGTCGTGACGTACCACGTCTGGTTTGGGCGCGTGTCGGGCGGGGTTGACGTCTTTCTGATGCTGTCCGCGTTCTTCCTGACGCGCACCTTCCTGCACCGCATCCACACCGGGGCGCCGCCGGACATCGCCCGCCGGCTGATCGGGACGTTCCGGCGTCTCCTGCCCGCCGCCGCGGTCACGCTCCTGCTCGTCCTGCTGCTGGCGCGCCTGTTCTATCCGGCGACGACGTGGCGGTCGCTCTGGGAACAGACGTGGGCGTCGTTGCTCTACGTTCAGAACTGGATCCTCGCGGCCGACGCGGTGGACTACTACAACCGCGGGGAGGCGCCTAGCCCGCTCCAGCATTTCTGGTCTCTCTCCGTGCAGGGTCAGGCGTTCGTGCTGTGGGCTGTGCTGTTCGCGCTCTGCCTGCTGATCATCCGGCGATTCCGGCGGCCTCCGGACGCGGTCGTCGCCGTGGTCTTCGGCGCGGTCTTCGTGGTCTCGCTGGGATACTCCGTCGTGCGCACGGATGCCGCCCAGCAGCTGGCGTACTTCGACACGGGCGCTCGGCTGTGGGAGTTCGCTGCAGGGTCGTTGCTGGTCGTCGCGCTCCCGTACCTGCGGCCCGGGCCTACGGTGAGCGCCGTCCTCGGGTGGGTTGGTATCGGTGGACTCCTCGCCTGCGGCGTGCTGCTCGACGTCGAGGGTGGGTTCCCCGGGTACCTCGCCCTCTGGCCCGTCGTCTGCGCCGCGATGATCGTGATCTCGGGAACCGGTGACGCGGGGCGCGGCCCCGCCCGATTCCTCGCGTCGCGCCCGCTTCGACTCGCCGGTCGCGACGCTTACGCCCTCTACCTCGTGCACTGGCCGGTCCTCGTCACGTGGCTCGTCGTGCGCGAGCGCACGGAGGTCGGAGCGTTGGGCGGCGTGGCGATCGTCTTGGCCTCGCTGGCAGGCGCGCGATTGCTGACGTTCGCGGTGGACCACCCCGTACGACAGTGGCGACGCTCGGAACGCGGCGTCATGCCCTCCGTCGCGGTCGTCGCGGTCGCCGCTTTGGTCGTCCTGGTCCCCGTCGGCACATGGCAGGGTGTGACCGCGTACCGCGAGCAGCGGATCGCGGAGCAGCAGCTGAGCGCGAACCCCGGGGCGCACGTGCTCTTCGACGATGAGGTCTCCGAACCTGACCCGGAGCTGCCGATGATCCCGCTCGCGACGGCGATCGAGGACGAATGGGTGCAGCTCGAACTTGAGTGCAGCGGGGTGCGCGCAATCACCGACGACATCCTGCACGGCTCCTGCTTCGAGAGGCCGGGCACTCAGCGAGCGAGCGAGCTCATCGCGGTGATCGGCGACTCGCACGCGCAGCAGATGACGGCGGCGCTCGTGCCGATCGCGGAGCAGCGCGGCTGGGGCGTCATCACTCTCGTGCGTGGTGGCTGCGCCATGGGCCTCGATGACCCCGGGTTCGATCCCGAGTTCTGCCCGCAGTGGCGCGAAGCGGCGATCCGTCACGTGGAGGCGATCAAACCGTCGGCGGTCATGACCATCGTCACCGCCGCTGATGCGAGCGACGAGGACGAGCGCCTCCGGCCGGGAATCGAGCGGTTCCTCGACCGCATGGACGCAGCCGACATCCCGATCATCGCCGTGCGCGACAACCCCAGGTTCGGATACGACATGTTCGGCTGCGTCATCGAATCTGACGACCCGGAGCGGTGCTCCATGCCGCGCGGTAGCTCGCTGGCGGCGGCCAATCCGGCGCGCATCCTGCAGCGCGACAGCATCACGCATGTCGACCTGACGGAGTGGATCTGTCCGGATGACGTCTGCCCCGCCGTCGTCGGCAATGTCGCCGTCTACCGCGACGACAACCACCTCTCCAGCTCCTACGCACGGACTCTCGCGCCGGTGCTGGAGACCCAGCTGGGGGAGTTGACACGTGGCTGAAGTCCCGGGCTGGGTCGACTCACAGACGCCCGCCTGTATCCTTTGCCGGTGTGCTCGGCGTACAGAATGGAACAACCCTCGTGACTGAAAACGCTGACTCACGCTACCGTCGCCTCGCGACCCTACCCCTGGCTCCGATCACCGCTGGATCCGGCTTCTTGCCCTCTCTGCGCGCAGTGATCGCGCACCGTCAGCTCCTCGGGCTTCTCGTGCGTCGGGACATCAAGGCGCGATACAAGGACAGCGTGCTGGGGCTCCTCTGGGTTCTCATCAATCCCATTGTTCAGCTCACCGTCTACTACGTTGTGATGGGACAGTTCCTCGGTGCCGCCCGAGGTATCCCGGACTTCGCCATCTACGTTTTCTCGGGACTGACGATCTACGCGTTCTTCTCGGAGATGCTCTCGGGCTCGACCGCGTCGGTGGTGCAAAATGCTGGACTGGTCAAGAAGGTCTATGTACCGCGCGAGATCTTCCCACTGGCGAGCGTCGGCTCTGCCTCGTTCACATTCTGCGTGCAGCTCCTGGTCCTCTTGACTGCCTGCATCGTCCTGGGAGCTCCGCCGCTCTCAGGGGGCCTGGTCTACGCGCTGCCTGCCATCGCCCTCGTGGTGGTGTACGGGCTCGCGGCCGGCATCCTGCTGTCCGCCCTGAACGTCTACCTCCGCGACGTGCAGTACCTGACCCAGGTCGTGCTGATGCTGGCGATGTGGGCTTCACCGATCGTCTACGGCTGGACGATGGTCAACTCGGTCTTCGAGCAGTTCCGCTTCCCGGGATGGCTTCTCGAGGTCTACACCAACAGTCCGCTGACCCTCGCGGTGCTGGGGTTCCATCGCGCCTTCTGGGTGTCCGGCACCCCGGCCGATTACCCTGCCCACCTTGGAATCCGAATGCTGATCGCGTTCGGGATCGGTCTCGTTGTTCTCTGGCTCTGTCAGCGTGTCTTCTCGCGTCTGCAGGGCAACTTCGCTCAGGAGCTGTGATGAACGTCATTGATGTGGAACCTGGTACGGGACACCCCGAGATCGTCGTCGTGGATGACGTCTCCAAGCACTTCATCATGCGTCGTGACAACTCGCTCAAAGAGCGGGTTGTCACCTTCGGGAGACAGGGTCGTATCCATCGCGAGAAGTTCGACTCGCTGAAGAACGTGTCGTTCTCGATTCCGGCGGGCACGTCCATCGGTTTGATGGGGCCGAACGGTTCGGGCAAGAGCACGCTGCTCAAGATCATCGGAGGAATCATCGACCCCTCGTCCGGGTCGGTGCGACGTCGCGGTCGTATGGCTGCCCTTCTCGAACTCGGAGCCGGCTTCCACCCGGATCTATCGGGCCGGGACAATGTGTATCTCAATGCCTCTATCCTCGGCCTGTCCAAGGCGGAGACTGACGCGCAGTTCGACAGCATCGTCGCGTTCGCCGAGATCGGCGACTTCATCGACACCCAGGTGAAGTTCTACTCATCGGGGATGTACGTACGACTGGCGTTCGCCGTCGCCGTTCACACCGACCCCGACCTCCTGCTCGTCGATGAGGTCCTCGCCGTCGGCGACGAGGCGTTCCAGCGCAAGTGCATGGACAAGATCCGTCAGTTCCAGAACGAAGGACGCACGATCATTCTCGTGTCCCACTCGGCGTCGCAGGTCATGGAGGTTTGTGACCGCGGGGTGGTTCTCCATGACGGGACCGTCGCCTATGTCGGTACCGCCGCGGATGCGACACGGGTGCATCGCGACATTCTCGAGGGGAGACGCAAAGCAAACGTGGCGGAAACGGTCGTCGAGGAGGAGCAAGTCAAGGCCTCCGTAGTCCGTTCCATCGAGGTCCTGAACTCCGCCAGGCAACCGCTGAAGGATGTCAAGCCGGGTGAGGACATGATCATCCGGATAGTCGTCTCGCATACGGACGCTCACTCTCGCTGGTACACGACCTTCAGCATCGACACCCCGTCGGGTCAGCAGGTCTTCGGTACGGGCGTCAAACGCCTCGGCTCATATCACTCCGAGATCGGGTCCGGCGAGGCGACGGTCGAGTACTTGATCCCGAACAGTACCTTCGGGGGCGGCCAATACTTCGTCAACGCGGACGTCCTCGATGCCAACAATCGTCGTCTGGATGTCCTGTGGCAGGGCGCTCAGTTCTTCGTGCCGATGGATGAGCGCAGGACGGGGACCTTGCACGCGGATGCGCGTCTCATCTCGCAGGTGAGGTAGCGGTTCAACGTGACGTACGTTCGCCTAGGCTAGTTCCGTGGTTCTTGCTATGACCCTGATGGTGCGCGACGAAGTAGACATCATCGCTCCGATGATCGAGTATCACCTGAGCGCTGGTGTCGACGTCCTCATCATCACTGACAACGGGTCCATCGATGGTACGCGAGAGGTGCTCGCCGAGTACGAGGAAGATACTCGCATCGTCGTCATCGATCACCCTGATCACGACAAGAATCAGTCGGCACGTGTCACGGAGATGGCGAGGCGCGCGTACTCCGAGTTTTCAGCCGATTGGGTGATCAATGCCGACGCGGACGAGTTCTTTGTTCCCGTCGACCGCTCGCTGGACCTCAGAACACTGTTCTCGCGGATGCCCAGCTCTCTCGGGTCTGTTGTCGTACCGGTCATCGATATGACCGGGGCCCCGGCGAGATCCGGCGCGGGCCTCGCGCGGCTAACGCTGCGGGATGAGCGTCCTGAGGATGATCTCTACTGGCAAGCGGGGCTGCATGCCCACGCGACTCCTGACGCGGTGCACGTAGGCGCGCCTGACGTCACCGTCTCGCAGGGTAATCACTTCGTCAGTATTCCTAGCCGAGGTGAGCTCCCCCCCGGGCTGGAGTTAGAGAGCCTTCACTTTCCGTGGCGCTCCTATGACCAGTTCTCGAAGAAGGTGATCAATGCTGGGCGCGCTTACGACTCCAACCCGGGGCTCACGCCGAGCCCGAGGCACCATGGAATGAGGGATTACCGCTTCTTCCGCGCTGGTGTGCTGGAAGAGATCTATCTCTATCGACACCCGCGCTCCGAGCGCCCCGGGCAACGTCTTCGGTGTGATGATTGGCTCATGTCGGCGCTGACGGAACTCGCGAATCGTCCGTCCACCCGCCGACCCGACCTCATTCGTGCTGCCCTCGTCTCGACCGAAGATCACGTCTATCACGCTGCAGAGCGGGAGGCAGCCACGGCTGTGGCTCGCGCTGTCCTGCTAATCGAGGAGGAGCGGTCGCGAGCGGCAGCAGAAGCGCAGGACGCGAGGAACGAAGTCGCTCTCACCCAGGGGCGGGCTTCCGAGCTTGAGGACCGCCTGACGGCCGCACAACATGAGATTGGCCGTCTACGGCTTGAAGCGGCCGAGGCTGTCGCTGATGCTGAGGTCGCGCGACGCGCGCTGGAGAGCGTGCGAGCTAGCCGCACCTTTCGAGCCGTGCGGCTAGCTGCCGCCCCGCTCGATTGGTTCCGAAGACACACCAACCGTGCCGGCGTCGGTTAGGGCTGTTTCGTTTACTCGGAGTATCGCGTTCCCGCGACGCCCTACGCGCGGTGTGAGAGGGTGAAGGCGAAGCGCCGTCGCGCATTTACGCCGCGTAGGATCGAACGCGTGAGTCCCGCCGTCGTCGGCGCCCCCGGATCGCCGCGGCGCTACCTCCACTCCCTGTGGTTGCTGTCGGCGCGCGACCTCCGCGTGCGTTACTCCACGAGCGCGCTCGGTTACTTCTGGTCGGTCCTGGACCCGCTCGTAATGAGCGGGATCTACTGGTTCGTCTTCACGCAGGTCTTCCACCGCGATGTCGGCGAGAACCCCTACATCGTGTTTCTCATCACTGCCCTGCTGCCGTGGGTGTGGTTCAACTCGGCGGTCACCGACTTCACACGCGCCTTCAATAAGGACGCGAGGCTGGTGCGATCGACCTCCATTCCGCGCTCGATCTGGGTGGGACGCATCGTCCTGAGCAAGGGCATCGAGTTCCTCTTCTCGCTCCCGGTGCTCGCGGTGTTCGCGATCTTCGGGGGAGCGACGGTCGACGCGGCGCTTCTGCTCTTCCCCGTGGCCGTCGTTCTGCAGGTGATCCTGCTGCTCGGCCTCGGGCTCATCGTTGCGCCGCTCTGCGTCCTCTGGGGTGACCTTGAGCGCACCACTCGCCTCGTCCTGCGGGCACTGTTCTACGCGTCTCCGATCATCTACGGCGTGGCCGACCTGCCGGGCGTGTTCAAAGAGATCGGCGCATTCAACCCCCTGGCCGGCATCTTCACGCTCTACCGCGTCGGGTTCTTCCCCGACCAGTGGGACACGCTGTCCGTGATCGTGGGGGCCGCCGCCAGCATCCTGATCTTCGGCCTCGGCCTCCTCGTCTTCTCGCGCCTCGAGCGTCCGGTGCTGAAGGAGCTGTGATGACGGGACCCGCGATCGAGGTGCGCGACCTCGGCGTCCGCTTCCGCCGTAACCGCCGCGGACGACGCAACCTCAAAGACTTGTTCGGAGGTGCGTCACGCCGCAGCCGTCCCGGCGAGTTCTGGGCGCTTCGCAACGTCTCATTCTCGGTCGAATCGGGGGAGTCGATCGGCGTGGTCGGACGCAACGGACAGGGTAAGTCGACGCTCCTCAAGCTCGTCGCCGGGGTTCTGCTGCCGGATGAGGGCCGCGTCGATGTGAACGGTGGGGTGGCGCCGCTCATCGAGATTACGGGCGGTTTCGTCGGCGATCTCACCGTGCGGGAGAATGTGCGCCTGACGGCGGGTCTGCACGGAATGTCGAAGGCCGAGGTCAACCGCCGCTTCGATGACATCATCGAATTCGCTGAGATCGGTGATTTCGTCGACACCCCCTACAAGCACCTCTCGAACGGCATGAAGGTGCGCCTGGCGTTCTCGGTGGTGTCGCAGCTGGACGAGCCGATCCTCCTCGTCGACGAGGTGCTCGCCGTCGGCGACCGTGCGTTCCGTGCGAAGTGCTACAAGCGCATCGACGAACTGCTCGCCGAGGGCCGGACGCTCTTCTTCGTCAGCCACAACGAGAAGGACCTGCGACGTTTCTGCACGCGGGGCCTCTACCTCGACAAGGGGTCACTGGTCCTCGACGGGCCTATCGGCGACGTGCTCGACCGGTACAACGAGGACCACAACGGCGGAGCCTGAGGCTCAGCCCTCCGCCGGGTCGAAGATCCGCTCCCACGACTCGGGGGACGTCAGCTGCCCCATCGCGCGACGGTAGCGCCGTGACAGCTTCGGCCAGTCGCGCTTGAGCTGCGCGTGCAGTCGCAGGCTCTCACGCAGCATACGTCGGAAGGTTGCCCGATCGCGCGTGTAGATGGTCTTGCCGGACCCGTCGGCTGCGCTCACGAGGGCGCTGTCGTAGCGCGGCACCCGCCACCAGTTCGCGTCGCCCTTGCCGAACTCGACCTCGGGCTGCGCGACGTTCTCGGGTCGAGGCGTGTGGAGCCAGTGCGAGGCGAGCGTCGACACGGTGAACCACCGGAGCTTGAGGCCCGTCGGGCTGTCGAAGGTGTGACGGGGCAGACGCTTGAAGACCTGGCGGCCCTTGCGCGAGCGGAGCGGCACGCCCGTGTCGCGATGCACGATCGTCTCAGGGAAATCTTTCTGGAGAGCCCGCGCGGCGGGCATGGCCGTCGCGATCCCCGCCGCCATGTGCTCAGGCCCCGAGAGGATGTCGCGCAGTGCGCGATGACGCAGCTCGACCGGGTAGTACTGCATCATCATGAGGTGCTTGAGGTCGAGCCGTCGGCTGTGTCGCAGCAGGGTTCCGCCTCGCGGGCTGTTCGAGTGCAGCAGCGCGGCGACGATCCGGTTGCGGGCGTGGAAGTAGGCCTGCCAGTCGATGGAGTCGTCCTTGCCGACCCACGACACGTGCCAGAGCGCGACCCCGGGCATCGAGACGGTCGGGAACCCGGCGTCGCGGGCTCGCAGGCAGTATTCGGCGTCGTCCCACTTGATGAAGGCGGGCAAGGAGAGCCCGACCTGACGGATGACCTCGACCGGGATGAGGCACATCCACCAACCGTTGTAGTCGGCGTCGAGCCGCATGTGCAGCTCGGGGGACTGCCGCAGGTTCGCCACGGAGAAGTCGTGCGGCATCTTCTCCTGCTGCAGCGTGCGCCACATGAACGGCACGTCGTCGACGACCTCGGCCCAGGCGTGGAGCTTCGGGCGATCGAGCAGGTCGAACATGTGGGCGCCGACGATCGTCGGCGTCGTCGCGTACCGGCCGAAAACGATCGACCGGCGGAGCGACTCGGGCTCGATGCGGACGTCGTCGTCGAGAAGCTGCACGAAGTCGCTGTCCGGCCGCTGCAGGGTCTCGTGCATTGCGCGAGCAAAGCCGCCCGAGCCGCCGAGGTTTGGCTGTGTGATGATCTGAAGCGTCTCGCCGAGACTGTCGGCGACGTCGGAGAAGTCGTGCTGAGCGTCGACGCGGTCCGTTCCCTGGTCGATGAGGAAGATGCGATCGACCAGCTCGAGCACGTCGGGCGCCTCGTCGAGGGCGCGGAGGGTCGCGACGCAGTAGTCGGGCTTGTTGTACGTCGTGATGCCGAGCGAGGCCTTGCCCGTCCGGGCCGGTTCCTGCTCGGTCGTCCATTCCGCCCCGAGGAACCGGGCGTCCTCGCGGTCGGCGGCGATGTCGAACCAGATCCACCCGCCGTCGCTGTACTGGTTGAGGGTGAGGTCGAAGGTGCTCGTCGCCTCCCCGGTGACCTCGCGGGTCTCCAGGCGCTGGCGGGTGCCGCCGCCGTTGGAACGGTAGACGAGGACGGTGGCCGGCCCCTCGGTGCGCACCGTCAGCGTCACGTCGCGGACCGGGGTCCAGTGCTGCCAGTACGAGGCCGGGAAGGCGTTGAAGTAGGTGCCGAACGACACCCGCCGCCCGCCCACGATGCGCGCCTCCGAGCGGCCGAGGATGTTCGACAGCTGGGCCCGCGACGAGACGCGCACCGGCTCCTCGTCGATCTCGGTCCACGTCTCGGGGTCGACGTAGAGGGGAAGGAGGTCGGGGTCGTGCTCGAGCGGGAGCACGGCGCGCTGCAGCAGGTGAGTCATGGTCTGTCTTTCGTCAGGGACGGGCCGGCTGATCAACCAGCGGCTGCATCGGCCGCCACGTGCGGTCGCGCGCGATGCGCCGCCCGTCGCGGAGGCCGCGGAAGAGATTCGAGGTGCCTCGCACGGTGCGCTCGACGAGGAAGAGCCGGATGAGCTCCTTGCCGAAGGTCAGCGTCGTCCCGAGGCCGAACAGCACCGGGTTGTAGACGCCCTTCGTCCGGTAGTACTGCTTGATGTGCGCCCGGTTGCGCATGATGTAGTACCGGTAGGCGTCGCTCGAGGCGTTCATGTGGCGGATGCCCATGTCCCACTGGCGGATCTCGCGCGTGCGGCGCAGGACGAATTCGTCGACGATGACCGACGTCGTGATTCGCGAGGCGAGCCAGCCGTAGAGCTGGTCGTCCCAGTAGATGAAGAAGCGCGGGTCGGGCAGTCCGATGCGGGCGACGATGTCGCGGTGGATGAACATGCCCTCGAAGCAGCCGGAGTTCATCTCTTTGTACCCGGACTCGCCGAAACCGGCGGGCGCGAAGGGGATGGGGATGCCCATGCGTTCGGCGATGCGGTACTGCCAGTAGAACTCGCTGCCGTCGTAGTCGTAGCGGCGACCCTGGATGCTGCGGAACCGCGGCGCCCAGCGTCCCATCTTGGCGAGCCCGTCGGGCAGCACCTCGACGTCGTCGTCCATGAGCCAGATCCACTCGGACCCCAACTCATAGGCCACGCGCACACCTTCGCTGAATCCGCCGGATCCGCCGGTGTTCGTCTCGAGGCGCCGGTACACGAGCTCTGTGCCCAGTCGATCCCGGAACGACTCGACGACCGCGGTCGTGTCGTCTGTCGAGGCGTTGTCGATGATCACCACGCGCCCGGGCTTCGGGTCCATCCGGACGACGCTCTCGAGCAGCCGCGACAGAAGCGCGGAGCGGTTGAAAGTGACGACGGCGATGGTCGCCGATGTCGGGTCGAAAACCTGCGCGCTCACCGGCCCGATCCTACCGTGCGATGCCGTGCGTTCCCGTCGAGGTGTCGTCGGGCAGCCCGGCGGCGGGCGATCCCGGCCGCGCGGCGTCCCGGATGTTCTCGCGCCACGACTTCGACTGCCCGGCTCGCAGCGCGCAGAGGACGAGCATCAGCCAGCCGTACCCGTGGAGGGGGAAGCTCTCGAAGAGGGCGTCGACGAGGACCGTCACGAGGATGAGGGGAGTCCAGGCGTAGAGAATCGACCGGCGTTCACTCGCGACGAGCCACGCGCGTCCCAGGGCCAGTCCCGCGAAGGCGATGAAGATGAGCAGACCGACCCACCCGAGCTGGAGCACGACGTCGACGTACGCGTTCAAGGCCGAGCTGTGTCGGTCCCCGAGGGCGAAGTTGATCGCGTTGAAGGGGAAATCGGTGCGCGACCACGGCCCGAACCAGCCCCACCCGCGCACCGGCTCGACGCGGACGAACGAGGCGACCTGGTCCCAGAGCTCGGCCCGGATCGAGAAGTCCGTCCCGGCCCCGATCCACGCGATGATGCGCTCGCGCAGCAGATATCCGACCATGGCGCCGACGATCACGGTCGCGCCGAGCACGGACTGGACGGTGCGTCGCAACGCGCGTCGGGTGCGACGCACGAGGCCGAGTGCCGCCGTCGCGACGGCCGTGGCGACGGCGAGGACGAGGACGGTGGGCGAGTCGGAGAGAGCCGCGAGGAGCGCGGCCAGCACGGCCGAGAACAGCGAGACACCGGTTCGCACCGACACCGTGCGCCACTCGATGTAGAAGGTGATCAGTGCCAGGACCGCGATGAATCCGAGCGAGTTGCGGGTGCCGAAGATGCCCTGAACCGGGCCGAGAGCGGCGATGTCCCCTTCGATGCCGAGGAAGGTGAACGGCATGTCGAAAAAGACACCCGAGAGCAGCTCGAGCAGGAGCGACAGCACCAGCAGCACCCGGAAGACGTCGGCCAGTGCGCGGACCGTCTGCAGGGTGTCGCGCGTGTTCGCGATGACGACGGCGAGGAACGCGATCGCCGCGAGCGCGAGCCAGCCGCTGACGGTCCCGGAGGTGTCTGTCGTCCACGTGACACTCGCGAGGGCCCAGCCGAGGAACAGCACGAGGGTCGATGGGATGAGGCGCACGAGGGTGAACTCGCGACGGCGGACCAGCAGCACGGCCGCGCCGACCGCGCACAACCCCGCGATCACGGTGAACCAGGTGACCCGGCCCGCGGTGCGGTCGACGAGGTGCTGAGCGAACACCGCGGCGATCGCCGTGTGTGCGAATGCCTGCGCGAACGCCGCGGAGTCGAGCGTGCGGACGACCCAGGAGGCGGACAGTCCGGGCGGAGTCGTCACGCCACGCCTTCGACGGGCGTGCCGCGCTCGATCGGAGCACCGCCCTCGAGGGGCCACGCGGCAGCGAGTGTCGAGCGACGCCGGACGGGTGTGCCGCGAACGGAGGCGGGGGCCTGCTTGATGGCGAAGGCGAGCATCACGAGCAGGAACCATCCCCAGTTCAGCAGAGGCGACGACTCGGTGATGCTCTGGACGAGAAGGATCGTCGCCACGAGCGCGGGGATCAGCAGGAGGCGCGACCGCGGTTCCCGCTGGGCGCCGGGGCGGGGGATGCGGCCGAGCGCCAGGAACCATGCGCGCCAGGTGAAGGCGCCGAGGGCGACGGCGAACAGCACCACGCCCACCACCCCGAGCTGCATGGCGACGTCGAACCAGGTGCTGTGCGCTTGCATCACCGTAACGCCGCGGTCGACGATCCAGCCGTCGAAGAAGGGATCCGTGGGCACCCACGGCACCGAGTAGCCCCAGCCGATGATCGGGCTCTCGGCGAATCGCTCGCCCACCGTCGCCCAGATCTCCTTCCGACCGCTGAGGTCGGAGGAGCGCCCGAGCATCTCGAACAGAGCTTCGCGGACGAGCCACAGGGTCGTGATGAGGGCGACGCCCGTGACGGTGAAGACGATGTAGAGGATGCGGCGGGTGCGCGCTGTGCGCGCGCGTCGCATGAGCAGGACGACCACGATGACGATCGCGATGGCGATCGCGCACATCGCGGCAGTGGCCGACGAGCCGCGCCAGAAGCAGAAGGCCGCCAGCAGCGTCCACACCACCAGCGGGCCCCGGCGGCCGGCGCGGGTGTTGATCTGCAACCCGAAGACGACGAGTCCGAGCAGCGCGATGTAGGCGAGCGAGTTCGCGTTGCCGAAGATCCCCTGGATGCGGTCATCCGTGAAGAGCTTGTCGCGAGACCAGAACATGATCGGGTCGCCCGTGAAATCGGGCCCCGGGCGGACGAAGCCCGGGAGGATCGGCCCGCGCCAGATGAGCGAGACCCACAGCTCGAAGGCCAGGGAGAGCGCCAGCATCCACTTCACCGCCGCAGCGATCGCCTCGATGATCTGACGTCCCGTGAGGACGGACGCGACGAAGATGGCCTGCGCGGTGGTCGCGAGCAGCAGCGCCAGCGTCATGGCGGTCGCGCGTGGCCATTCCGTCCACAGCAGCGAGAGCACCGCCCACCCGACGTAGGCCAGGGCGAACCACGGCAGGCGGCGCCAGCGGCGGCGGGGTCGCTGAATCAGCCAGATCGCCGCTGACACGGTGGTCGTGACGGCGACCACGACGGCCGAGCCGCCGACCCCGATCGCCATGAGCCAGGCCGTGCCCGCCATCGAGGAGGCGATGATCAGGGTGCACCAGGCTCGCACGAGCCGGAGCGGGAGGAGCCGCGGCGATGAGGTCGTCGCCGCATCCGTTCCGGATTCCCCGCGCGTATGACTGGCCATGATGCTCTCAGATTAGCCGCAGGGGCTGAGAGCCATCACGTACCCCGGAGCGCCTCCGGCTGCTCGGGAAGGCGGTCGCCCTGCTCCGCGTCGAGACGTTGCTCGGCCGGACCGCGCCCGACGAGCGGGGCCTGCTTGATCTTGAAGGCGAACAGGATGATGAGGAACCATCCCCAGTTCAGCAGCGGTGCCGACTCGGCGAGCCCCTGGACGAGCAGGATGGTCGCGACGAGGGAGGGAACGAGCGTCAGAGCCGTATACGGGCGATCGGCCACGAGGTCCCACCGGGGCCGATCGACGGCGAAGAACCAGGACCGCCAGACGAACGCCAGCAGGGCGAGCGCGATGAGAGCGACGCCGATGAAGCCGAGCTGGAGCGCGACGTCGAGCCACATGTTGTGCGCCTGCATGACGCTGACGCCGTGGTCGACGATCCAGCCGTCGAACGCCGGGTCCGACGGAACCCAGGGGGTCGAGTAGCCCCACCCGATCAGCGGCCGCTCGGCGATGCGCTCGCCGACGGCGTCCCAGATCCGCTGACGTCCCGTCAGATCGGACGAGCGGCCGAGCAGATCGAACACCGTGTCGCGCGCGAGCCACACGACGGCGCCGCCGAGGCCGGCGACGACGAGGTACATGACGTAGAAACGCGTGCGCTCGCCGGGGCGGCGTGCGGTGCGCATCAGCAGGATCGTCACGAGCACGACCGCCACAGCGATGGCGCACAGGAGCGCGGTGGCCGAGGCCGCCCGCCAGAAGAGGAAGACAGCGAGCGCCGTCCAGAGCCCGAGCAGGAACCTGCGCGGCGCGCCCGATGCGATCCGCACGATGAAGACGATGATCGCCAGGAGGGCGATGTAGGCGAGGGGGTTGGCGTTGCCGAAGATCCCCTGCAGGCGGCCGCCGTTGAAGAGGTTGTCGCGTGACCAGAGGGTGATGGGGTGGCCGGCGTAGTCGGCATCCGGTCGGACGAAGCCCGGGAGGATGTCACCGCGCCAGATGAGGGCGACCCACAGTTCGAACAGGATGGACAGTGCCAGCATCCACTTCAGCGCCGCCGCGACCGCGCGCAGGATCTCGCGCCAGGTCAGCACCGCGCCGACGAACATCGCCTGCACGGTCGTCGATACGAGCAGCAGCAGCGTGAGCTCGGTGGCGCCCAGCCACGCGGACCACAGCATCGACATCACGGCCCACGCGACGTAGGCCAGCGCGAACCACGGCAGGCGGCGCCACTGCACCCGCGGCCGCAGCGAGACCCAGAGGACCGTCGACACGAGTCCGGTCGCGACGACGACGACGCCTGCGACCGCCGGGCCGAACGCCATCAGCCAGCTCGTGCCGGCCATCGACGCGGCGATGACGAAGACGCACCACGCCCGCAGGAGGAGATGCCCGGTGGTCTCTCGCGCGGGCGCCGCGGGAGGCGCCGAGACGGGGTGGCGGGAGTAGACGGCCATGGTGCAGACAGGCTATCGCGGCGGCGCGTCCGGCACCCGATCCGACGGTGCCCGCGCTCTAGGCTGGGCTCGTGCTGATTCCGATCTCGAACATCGCCAGAGACTACGCATGGGGCTCCCAGACGCTCATCGCCGAGCTGCAGGGTCGCGAGCCTTCGGGGGAGCCCGAAGCGGAGATCTGGTTCGGTGATCATCCGGGCAGCCCGTCGCGCGTCGACGACGGCACGGGACGCCCGCTCGACCTCGCCCTGTCCGAGGCCGGGCTCGCGCCGCTTCCCTACCTGCTGAAGATCCTCGCGGCGGCGACGTCGCTGTCGATCCAAGCGCACCCTTCCCGAGAGCAGGCAGCCGCGGGATTCGCGCGCGAAGAGGCGGCGGGCATCCCGCGGGATGCCGGGGGCCGCCTCTACCGCGACGAGAATCACAAGCCCGAGATCATCGTCGCCCTCTCGGATTCATTCCGCGCGCTGGTCGGATTGCGGCCGATCGCCGACACCCAGCGTCTGCTCGCCGCTCTGGGCGAGCGTGCGGGCGTCGTCGCGTTGGCCGCTGCGCTCACGCCGACCGACGCTGAGGACGAGTCTGCGGCGCTCCGCCGCGTCATCGGATGGGCGCTCTCGGGCGAGGCATCGGATGTCGTGACCGACCTCGCCGCTGCGCTCGATCGATCCGTGGGGGCGGGCCGCTCGGACTCGGACTTCGCCGCCGAGACGGCCGTGCTCAGCGAGATCGCGGGTGCATTCCCCGGCGACCCGGGGCTCATCGTGGCGACCCTCATGAATCTCGTCGAGCTGCGACGAGGCGAGGCGCTCTTCGCGCCGGCGGGTGTGCTCCACGCTTATCAGGAGGGCCTCGGAGTCGAACTGATGGCCGCCAGCGACAACGTGCTCCGCGGTGGCCTCACGCCCAAGCACGTCGACGTGACCGAGCTGCTGCAGATCGTCAGCACCGACAGCGGTCCCGCGCCGATCGTCGAGCCCATCGAGGTCGCGCCCGGGGTGTTCGGCTATGACGTCGGCGTGCCGGACTTCCGTCTCGCGCGCGTCGAGACGACCTTCGAGGCGGTCACCGAGATCGCGCTCGCCGGCACGGCGATCGTCCTCGCGACGCGCGGCGACGTCGTCGTCGAAGCGGACGGTAAGCGCGTGGAGCTCGTGCCCGGCACGGCGGCCGTCGTCGCGGCGGAGTCCGTCGCGATCGGCGGCGCGGGGGAGGCGTTCGTCGCGCAGCCCGGCGCCTAGCGAGTCGCGACACGCCGATGGAGCGTCGCGAAGCTTAAACATGGGCTTGAGGGTTTACGATCCGCGACTTGACCCAGAGGAATCACACGGGTGTAATTAATGCGAGACACGCGGCTCGCGTGCCGGCCGGCGAGGAGGGGACACGATATGACGGCATACCGTTCGGGCGTTCCCGACAACTGGTTCGTCGATCCGGTCAACCTGGGCGTGCCCGGTGTTCGCCGCGTCGACACCGACGGTGACGACAATGCGCTCGCCTGGCAGACCGACGCGCTCTGCGCGCAGACCGACCCCGAGGCGTTCTTCCCCGAGAAGGGCGGCTCCACCCGCGACGCCAAGCGCATCTGCACGTCGTGCGACGTCCGCGGGGAATGCCTCGAGTACGCCCTGCAGAACGACGAGCGCTTCGGCATCTGGGGCGGCCTCAGCGAGCGCGAGCGCCGCAAGCTGAAGCGTCGCGCAGTCTGACGAGCTCCGGCGGCCGGGGTCGCTGATATCGGCGAACCGCCTCGCCGCTGTCGAGCTCGCTCAGAATCGCCACCTAGGCTTGCTCCGTCATGCCCGCCCGTGTTCATGCGCTCCTGGTCGTGCGTCCCGATGGACGCGCACCGGCGGCCTTCCACCTCACGCGCACGCTCGCCGCGCTGCGCGATCAGACGCGCGCCGTCGACGCATTGACGATCGTGCTGTGCGGCGGCGACGACCGTCTGCGCGCTCTCGCGGAGGAGTCGGGTGCCGAGGTGGTGATCGCCGCGCCGTCCCGAACGGGCTTCGCTGCCGCGCTCCGGCTGGCGTCACGACGTCTCGACGGTGACGCGGTGTGGCTGCTGGCGCAGGACGTCGCGCCCGAGCCGCAGGCGCTGCAGCGGCTGGCCGCCGCCCTCGAGACGGCGCCGTCCGTCGCGATCGCCGTTCCGAAGCTCGTCGAGTGGGATGACAACACGCGCATCGTCTCGCTGGGACGCTCGATGACGAGGTTCGGCGCTGCGGTCGGTCTCGCTGACGGTGAGCACGACCAGGGCCAGCACGACGGTACGGACGACGTCCTCGGCGGTGATGTGCGCGGCATCCTCGTCCACACCGCCGCGTGGCGGGAGCTCGACGGGCTCGACGATGCCCTCGCCGGTGCCGACGAGGGGCTCGATCTCGGCGTGCGCGTGCGTCTGGCCGGCGGCCGCGTGGTCCTCGCGCCCGGGGCGCGCATCGCCGTCGCGCACGACGGCGTGGCCGGCCCCCCAGCACCGCGGACCATGGGCGCCCGCGCCCGCGTCACGCATGCCGCACGCGTCGCGCAGCTGCACCGGCGACTGGTTTACGCCCCGCCGCCCGTTGTCGTACTGCACTGGCTCACGCTCCTGCCACTGGCGCTCTGGCGCAGCGTCGTCGACCTCGTCGGCAAACGTCCCGCGCGGATCGGCCCGGAATGGTCGGCCGCCGTGACCGTGCTGGTCCGGTTGCGTGCCGTCGCCCGCGCCCGACGTCGGATCGCTCGTCACCGGCGCGCATCCTGGTCGCAACTGGCGTCGCTGCGAGTCAGCTCGCGGGTCATGCGGCAGCGTCTCATCGAGGATCAGCCCGCCGGCGACGGTCCGCGTCGGACCGAGCTCGGCTTCTTCTCCGGCGGTGGTGCGTGGGCAGTCCTCGCAGCCCTCGTCGTCTCGATCGCGGCGATGCCCGCGGCATTGAGCTGGCCCTCCATCGGCGGCGGAGCCCTCGCTCCGCTCGCCGCCAACGCGGCCCGCGCCTGGTCCGAGGCGACGGGTGCGCAACGACCGCTCGGGTGGGAAGCGGTGGGCCCCGCTGACCCGTTCAGCGCCGTTCTCGCTGTGCTCGCATCGTTCTCGCCGACGGACCCGTCGCGCGCGCTCGTGGTGCTGTGGCTCCTCGCCCTCCCGCTCGCGGTGCTCGGTGGATGGTTCGCTGCCACGCGCGTCACCGAGCGTGCGGCGCTGCGCATCGTCGGTGCCGCGATCTGGGCACTGGCGCCGATGTTCCTCGTGGCACTGGGCGACGGGCGCCCGGCATCCGTCATCGTCCACCTCGTGCTGCCGTGGCTGGCGTTCACCGCTGCCGGCGCTCACCGTTCGTGGGGCAATGCCGGTACGGCTTCGATCCTCCTCGCCGTCGTCTTGGCCTGCTCCCCGGTTCTGTCCGCTCCCGTCGTGATCATCTGGGTCTTCGCCGTCGTGCTGTCGATGGTGCTCCGGGGCCGGCGCGCGGCGTTCCGGTGGCTGTGGATCATCGTCCCGTCGCTCGCGCTGTCGGCACCGCTCGTTCTCGCCCGGCTCCGCGCCGGAGACCTGTGGTCGCTGCTGGCCGACCCGGGGGTGCCGTGGAGCGGCCCGCGATTCGCCGATGATGTCGTCGGGAGATTCCTGTTCGCCGCCGGGTTCCCTGCGGATGCGGGGTGGGCGGCCTTCACGGGAGCCTCCGGCCCGGTGTGGTGGTTGCTGCTGTTCACCGCGCCTCTGCTCGCGCTCGCGCTCGCCGCTGCCGCGTCGACGCGTCGCTTCGTCGGAATCGTGCTCCTGGCCGTCGCGGGTCTCGGAGTCGCGACCGCCTTCGCCGCGGCAGGTCTGGCCGTCGCCATCGACGGGACGACCGCGATCCCGCTCTGGCCGGGCGCCGCCCTCAGCCTCGCGTGGATCGGAGTCGTCGGCGCGGCGCTGTTGACGCTCGACAGCGTGGTGCCGGTTCGAGCGGTCCGGACGGTCGCCGCCGCGATCGCCGTCGCCGGTCTGGTCGTCGCAGCCGTCCCGACGCTGACCGCTCACGCGCGGGATGCCGCGGCCGTCGGCCGCGGCGAGACGAGCACCCTTCCCGCGTTCGTGGCGGCCGAGGGGGCGAACACGCCGGGACTCGGAACCATCGTGCTGACTCCCACCGACGACGGTGTCGCGGTCGATGTCGTCTGGGGCGGCAGCGCGACCCTCGGCGGCCAGTCCTCACTCGTCACCGCGCGCACGGAGCTGACCGATGCCGATCGGGAAGCGGCGCAGGTCGCCGCCGACCTCGTCGCCGATACCGCGAACGACGTCGTCGGCGAGCTGCGCGACCACGGTGTCGCGTTCATCCTGCTCGCCTCGAACGGCGACGACGAATCCGCGGCGGCCCGCAGCACACGCCTCGCGGCGGCGACGGCGCTGGGCAGCCGCGACGGCTTGGACGCCGTCGGCTCGACGGACAAGGGCGAGCTGTGGCGCCTGTCCGGTGAGGTGGCTCCCCGGGCAGACGCGCCGGCATCCGCGCGCGCATTCGCCGCCGCAGCGTGGAGCGGCATCGCCGCGGTCTTCGCCATCGCCCTGCTGCTGGCCCTGCCCACGCGGGGCAGCCGATCGGCATCTCGAGCCGCTCCGCGTCTCGTGGGGATACGCGCGCTCCGCAGGAGGGACCGATGACCACGCGAACTGCACTCGTGACCCGTCTCGTGGCGGGAGCCGTGACCGCTGTCGTCATCGGCGGCGGCGTGATCGCTGCCGCTGCCGCGCCGTGGCCGACCCTCACGCGCGAGCCGATGTCGCTCGACGTGGTGCCCGAGGCGGCGCGCTCGGTTGCGGCGTGCGATGGGCCCCTGCTCGCGCTCGGCCGTGACGCGACGGTCGCGAGCGCGATTACCAGCGCCGCATCGTCGACCGTCGTCGCGGCTGCCGACGGCGCCGAACCCACCGAGTACACCCTCGCCGCTCCCGACCGCGCCGATGACGGCGCACCGCCGGCGGCCTTCTCGGCAGAGCCGACGGGAGGCCGCCCGACGGATCTCGGCGCGGCGTCGGCCGCATCGCTCGACGAGGCCGACCTGCGCGGGCTCGCCGTCTCGGCCTGCACGCGTCCCGCGATGGAGTCGTGGCTGGTCGGCGGATCGGCGGCGACGGGAGCCAGCGACCTGGTCCTCCTGACGAACCCGGGCGATGTCGCCGCGACCGTCGACCTCCGCGTGTTCGGCGCCGACGGTATGCAGGAACCCGTCGCGGGACAAGGCGTCGTCGTCGGGGCTCGCTCGCAGCGGGCCATCCCCCTCGCGGCTCTCCGTCGCGGCGAGCAGAGCCCGGTCGTGCAGGTCACGGCCCAAGGCGCGCCCGTCCGGGCCTCGCTGCAGTCGACACTGACCCGCACGCTCATCGCCGGCGGAGTGGACCAGATCGGCGCGAGCGCGCTCCCCGCTCCCCAGCAGGTGATCCCGGCCGTGAACGTGACGGTCGCACCCGACTCCGGCGCTTCGGCCGGAGGGCTCTCGGTGCGCCTGATGGCCACAGCGGCCGACGCAGGCGCGAGCGTCACGGTGCGTTCCGTCGCGGACGGCGGCGTGGTGTCCCAGCAGGATGACATCGCCCTCACGGCTGGCCGACCGGTCGAGCTCGAGGTGACGGGGATGCCCGTCGGCGACTACACGGTGACCGCGACCGCGGATGCGCCTCTCGTGGCGGCGGCATGGACATCGACCGATCTGGCGGCCCCTGCCGACTTCGCCTGGGCGGTGGCAGCGCCGCTCGTCGAGGCCCCCACTCTCGTCGCCGTCGCGCCGGCCCCCGGGCCGACGCTCACGCTGACGGCCGAGCGCGAGACCGTCGCGACGGTGACGCCGGTGAGCGGCGGAACGCCCCGGACGGTCGAACTCGCCGCCGGGCAGTCGCGGACGATCGAGGTCGAAGCCGGAACGATCTACCGGATCGATCCCGGGGCCGGCGGCATCCGCGGTTCCATCGGCTTCTCGGGCGACGGACAGCTCGGAACCTACCCGGTGGCCGGTTCCGCCGCAGCGGCGGCCGAACTCACCGTCTATCCCTAGGCGTCGGTCAGAGGAAGCGGAAGCGATCGGGCCCGAGATCCCACGGGTCGCGATCGAGGTACTCGGCCGCAGCGCGGAAGACGCAGCTCTCGACCATCATCCGGCGGTGCAGGTCGTCGTTCCGGTGCAGTCGGTTCAAGCGCTCTATCGGCAGGCGGTACAGCACGATCCGTTTCTCGGCGGCGAAGACCTGCCAGCGAGGGATGCCGTCTTCGTCGCTCGCCGCGGGCATCCCGGCGACCTCGAAGCGGACCTCCCGCAGCTCGGGCCAGGCGCTGCGCAGGAACTCAGCAGCGGTGCCCACCGACAGATCGAATCGCTCGGAGCGCGTCTCGAGGGGAGGGAGTGGCGGCCGCACGACGGGGCTCCGGTCATCGCGGCCATGACGGCCGTGCCGCGACGGCCGGTTCCGCCGCGGCGGGACGGGTCGGGAACGACGCCGGATCATGAGGCCATCCTATGCCGCGAGGGGCGGGGGCTCGGCGCGGCATCCGGACGTACGGGGTAGACGGCGTTACCGTGGATGCGATGCGCGAGAGACTGTGTTCGAAGGTGGGCTGCGCCCGCGAGGCCGTGACGACCCTCACCTTCGACTACGGCGACCAGATGGCCGCGCTGGGTCCGCTCGGCGGCGGAACGGACCCGCACGCGCACGACCTCTGCGCGATCCACACCGAGCGCCTGTCGGTGCCGAAGGGCTGGGTCGTCATCCGGCACGAGACCCTGCGGGTCTGACCGGGAATCCGCGCGGCGTCTCCTGGGCCGCGCCGACGAGCGCCGCTGCGCGCTCGTCGGTTCGCATGATCGCGGCGTACTCGCGGTCGCGTCGCACCGCCACGACCGCTCGCACGAGCGTCTCCGGGTCCGAGTGCGGCAGGGGTGAGACGAAAGGTGCGATCTCGGCGGCGATCATCTCCGCCGAGCGCGAGCGCGCCCCCGGTTCCATGCCCTCGGCCGAGCGTGCGAACTGAGTCGCCCGTCGGGCGATGCGGTCGGGCAGTCTTCCCACATCGGCCACCTCCGCCCATTCCTGCAGCTGACCGGGGACGGGCCCGGCGGGGGTCGGGAGGCGGGGCGCGCGCGTGCGTTCGCAGTACGTTCCCGCGACCATGTCGCCGAGGCGGGTCGATCGCGGGGTGAACGTCGCGACGATCCCCGCGAGGGCGCCGAAGGTGAACCAGATCTCCAGCACACCGACGAGGGCGCGGATGAAGGCCTGTCGGAATCCGGTGGCGCCACCGTCGGTGCGGACGATGCGACCGCCGACCGCCAGCTTCCCGAGGCTGCGGCCGCGCGCGAGCGTCTCGATCGCCGTCGGGATGACGACGAGCACGAGGACGAGCGCCGAGACGACGAGGATTCCGGACAGGTTCTCGAGGCCGAGGCCCCCGACAACGAAGCCTCCGACGAAGTAGGACAGCAGCAGCAGCGCGACGCCGCAGAGGACGTCGATGAGAGCTCCGAGCGCGCGGAGGAAGAAGCCGAGGGGCTGAACGTCGAGTGCGACCGCCTCGCCGGTGAGGATCTCGTCCTGGGCGATCTGCACCGGGGGAGCGGGCGTGGTCATGGGTACAGTTAAGCAAATGGACCTCGACGCCCTCGTCGCCGCGCGTCGCGCCGAATGGGATCGGCTCGACGCGCTCGGCCGCGCCCGCCGCTTGTCGAGCGACGAGGTCGACGAGCTGGTCACCCGCTATCGCGCGGCGTCGGCCGATCTCGCCGACATCAAGACCTCGGCGGGTCGCAGCGTCGAGGGCGATCGGCTCTCGATGATCCTGTCGCGCGCACGTCTGCGGCTGACCGGAGCCCCCGAGAACGTGCTCCGGCAGCTGCCCCGCTTCTTCCTGCAGCAGCTGCCGGCCGCGCTGTACCGCGTGCGCTGGACCACGCTGGCGGTCGCCGTCGGCTTCGTCGTGATCAGTGCCCTCGTCGCCTTCTGGGTCTCGGGCGATCCGGCCGCGGTCGCCGCCCTCGGCTCGCAGGCGCAGCTCGAGCAGTATGCGGAGAACGACTTCACCGCCTATTACAGCGAGAACCCCGCCGCGGTGTTCGCGGGAACCGTGTGGACGAACAATGCGTGGATCGCCGCCCAATGCGTGCTGTTCGGGATCACCGGCCTGTGGCCGGTCATGGTGCTCATGCAGAACGCCGTCAGCATCGGTCAGGCAGCGGCGATCCTCATCTCGTTCGACCGCGGTGACGTCTTCCTGCTGCACATCGCACCGCACGGCCTGCTCGAGCTGACCTGCATCTTCGTGGCCGGGGCGACGGGGCTGCACATCTTCTGGGCGTGGGTCGCGCCCGGCCGGCGCAGCCGCGGCGAGGCGCTCGCAGCCGCCGGCAGATCCCTCGCGACGGTGGCGATCGGACTGATCATCGCCCTCGCGCTCTCCGGGCTCGTCGAGGGCTTCGTGACACGTCAGCCCTGGCCGTGGCCGATCAAGATCGGCATCGGTGCACTGGCCCTCGCCGTGTTCCTCGCATACATGCTGGGCCTGGGCCGCGTCGCGGCTCGTCGGGGCGAGACCGGTGATCTCACCGAATACGAGGCCGGCACCCCGCGTCTCGTCGCGGGCTGACGAGCGCGTTCACCGCGGCTTAATTTGATCTGATCAAAAATGCCGGATACGATCGGGGCATGACGATCGCGACCGCTCCCGAGGCCATCCGCGCCTTCGGTCTGCGTGTGACCGAGTCCCGCTCCGCCGTCTACGACGCTCTGCATGCGAGCCCCCACGCCAGTGCCGACGAGGTCTATGCGGCCGTCGTCCAGCGGATGCCGCAGACCAGTCGGCAGTCGGTGTACAACGCCCTCAATGACTTCGCCGACGCCGGTCTCGCTCGGCGCATCGAGCCCGCCGGCCGCTCCATGCTGTTCGAGCTGCGCGTCGGCGACAACCACCACCACCTCGTGTGCACCGAGTGCGGCCGGGTCGAAGACGTCGACTGCGCCGTCGGGCACACGCCGTGCCTGCAGCCGTCCGACGACCACGGGTTCGAAGTCGCCTCGGCCGAGGTGACCTACTGGGGTCGGTGTGCGGCGTGCGCCGCATCCGCGCCCCCGGCAGCATCCTGATCTTCTCTCTCTCCCGAAAACCCCCAACGGAAGGATCCCCATGAGCGATCGCGACCAGCAGTCCGCGCCCATCGGCGAGGACGTGACCGACACCGACCAGGCGGTCACCCCCATCGACACACCCGAAGACGAGCGCGCCGACGGCGAGACCCGGCCGCGTTCCAACGACGCCGGCGGCTGCCCCGTCATCCACGGCGGCGAGCAGGGACAGGGGCACGGCCACGGATCGCACGGCGGACAGCCTCACCCGACGGTCGGCAACGCCAACCACGTCTGGTGGCCGAACCAGCTCAACCTGCGCATCCTGAAGAAGAACCCCGCCGTGGCCAACCCCGTCGGTGAGGACTTCGACTACAAGGCCGCGTTCGAGTCGCTCGACCTCGCCGCCGTGAAGAAGGACATCGAAGAGGTCCTGACCACGTCGCAGGACTGGTGGCCGGCCGACTTCGGTCACTACGGCCCGCTCATGATCCGTATGGCCTGGCACTCGGCCGGCACGTACCGCGTCACCGACGGCCGCGGCGGCGGTGGGGCCGGCCAGCAGCGCTTCGCCCCCCTGAACAGCTGGCCCGACAACGTCAACCTCGACAAGGCTCGGCGCCTGCTGTGGCCCGTCAAGAAGAAGTACGGCCAGTCGATCTCGTGGGCTGACCTCATGATCCTCGCCGGCAACGTCGCGCTGGAGTCCATGGGCTTCTCGACCTTCGGCTACGCCGGCGGCCGTCCCGACGTCTGGGAGCCGGACGACGACGTGTACTGGGGCCCCGAGACGACGTGGCTCGCCGACGAGCGCTACTCCGGCGACCGTGACCTCGAGAAGCCCCTCGCCGCCGTGCAGATGGGCCTCATCTACGTCAACCCCGAGGGTCCGAACGGCGAGCCCGACCCGCTGAAGTCGGCCCGCGACATCCGTGAGACGTTCGGCCGCATGGGCATGAACGACGAGGAGACCGTCGCCCTCATCGCCGGTGGCCACACCTTCGGCAAGACCCACGGCGCGGCCCCCGACTCGAACCTCGAGGACAACCCCGAGGCCGCGGGCGTCGAGATGCAGGGCCTGGGCTGGAAGAACAACTTCGGCACCGGCCACGGCGACGACACGATCACGTCGGGCCTCGAGGTCACCTGGACGTATCACCCCACCCGCTGGGACAACGAGTTCTTCCACATCCTCTACGCCTACGACTGGGAGCTCATGCGCAGCCCCGGCGGCGGACACCAGTGGCGTCCCGTCAACGGTGCCGGTGCCGACATGGTGCCGCTCGCGCACTCCGACGGCCGCCGCGAGCCGCGCATGCTCACGAGCGACCTCGCGCTGCGCATGGACCCCGCCTACGACGAGGTCTCGCGTCGCTTCAAGGACGACCCGGTGGCCTTCGGCGACGCGTTCGCCCGCGCCTGGTTCAAGCTCACGCACCGCGACATGGGCCCCATCGCCCGCTACCTCGGACCCGAGGTGCCCCAGGAGGAGCTCATCTGGCAGGACCCGCTGCCCGCCGTCGACCACGAGCTGATCGATGACGCGGATGCCGCCGACCTCAAGGCGCGCATCCTCGCGACCGACCTGACCGTGAGCGAGCTCGTCTCGACGACGTGGGCCGCGGCTTCGACGTTCCGAGGCAGCGACAAGCGCGGCGGCGTCAACGGCGCCCGCATCCGTCTCGCCCCGCAGAAGGACTGGGAGGCCAACAACCCGGCCCAGCTGCAGCGCGTGCTCGGCGTGCTCGAGAGCGTGCAGGCGTCGTTCAACGACGGCCGTGCCGGCGGCAAGAAGGTCTCGCTGGCCGACCTCCTCGTGCTGGCGGGCAACGCCGGTGTCGAGAAGGCCGCGCGCGACGGCGGCGTCGAGGTGACGGTTCCCTTCCGTCCCGGACGCACCGACGCCACCGCGGAGCAGACCGACGAGCTGTCGTTCAGTCACCTCGAGCCGGTCGCCGACGGGTTCCGCAACTACTACGGCCCGAACGCGTTCCTGCCGGCGGAGCACCACCTGATCGACAAGGCGAACCTGCTGACGCTGAGCGCTCCGGAGATGACCGTGCTCGTCGGTGGCCTTCGCGCGCTGGGAGCCAACTACGACGGATCGTCGTTCGGCGTGTTCACCGAGCGTCCGGGCGTGCTGACGAACGACGTGTTCGTGAAGCTGCTCGACCTCGGCGCCACCTGGAAGCCGCTCGACCCCGGCTCGCACGCCTTCCGCGGCGTGAACGCCGACGGTTCGGAGATCGGCATCGGCACGCGTGTCGACCTGCTGTTCAGCTCCAACTCGGAGTTGCGCGCCATCGCCGAGGTGTACGCCTCGGATGACGCGAGCGAGAAGTTCGTGCGCGACTTCGTCGCCGCCTGGACCAAGGTCACCGAGCTCGACCGGTTCGACCTGCGCTGACCCGCAGCATCCCTGCGAAGGCCCGTCCCGATTCCCCGGGGCGGGCCTTCGTCGTCGCTGCTCGCGCTGGTTCGGGTTGGGGTTTGGGTTGGCAGTTGGTGCCCGAACCCGGCTCGGGAGGGGGCGCGAGCTGCCAGGTGAGCAGGGGCTGCGGGTTTGGGTTGGCAGTTGGTGCCCAAACTTGAGGCGCGAGAGGGCGCGAGCTGCCAGGTGAAGGGGATGCCGCAACGCGGGGCCCGGGGTAGAGCACGGCTGCGGGTTCGGGTCAGAGGCGGCCGGCGGCTTTCAGTGCGAGGTAGTGGTCGGCGATCGCGGGGGGCAGCACGTCGGGCGTCGCGCTGAGGGCGGCGCCGCCGGCGCGACGGATCGCCGCCGCGACCGACTCCGAATCACGCGTGGCGTGCGCGATCGCGGCTTCTCGGTAGACGTCCTCGGCGGTACGCTCAGCCGGCGCAGGCTCGGGTGCATCCTGTGCCGACCCGACGAGGACGGTGGCGCGCTCCGTCAACGATGGCAGGGCTCCGAGGAAACCCCGGGCGGCATCGGGGGCATCCTGCGCGGTCAGCAGCACCACGAGAGAGGGCCGCGACGTCAGCGCACGCACCTCCGTGAGGACGGCGTTCCAGTCGGTGTCGATGAGCGTCGGCTCGACCGGTGCCATCGCGTCCACGAGGGCAGGCAGCAACCGCGGGCCGTCGATGCCGGTGACTCGCGCGCGCCGAGCACGGTCGAACATGAGCAGATGGACATGGTCGCCGGCACGTTGGGCGAGGGCGCTGAGCAGCAGCGCCGACTCCATCGCGGCATCCAGACGGACACCGTCACCCACGCGCGATGCGCTGGTGCGGCCCGTGTCGATGACGATCACGACGTGTCGATCGCGTTCCGGACGCCAGGTGCGCAGCATCGTCGTCCCGGCGCGGGCGGTCGCGCGCCAGTCGATGGAGCGGACGTCGTCCCCTCGCACGTATTCGCGCAGGCTGTCGAACTCCGTGCCGCGCCCGCGCACCTGGACGCTCGTGTTGCCGTCGAGCTCGCGCAGCCGGGCGAGCCGCGACGGCAGATGCCGACGCGAGGCGAACGGGGGAAGCACGCGCAGCGCACCCGGTGCCGCGATCACCCGCTGCCGCCCCGCGAGCCCCAGCGGGCCGCGGCTGCGCAGCGCGACGAACGCCGAGCGCAGCTCGCCCCGGCGCTGGGGGAGGAGCGGCATGGCGACAGCTCTGCGCTCACCCGCAGGAAGGTCGACGGCGGCGCGCGCGTCGCCGGCACCGGCAGTCGGCTGCCAGCCGTCGCGAAGGAGACCACGGATGCCGCGGGCCCCGCGATTGCGCAACAGGATGCTCGTCTCGACGGGCTCGCCCGCCCGCGCGCGTGAGGGGATGCGACGCTCGATCTCAACGGTGCGCAGCGGTCCGGCGGCTATGACGTCGACGGTGGCGAGGACGAGGCACAGTCCGATCCACGCGAGCGCCGCCCACGCCGCATCGAGCCCCGCCGCGGGGGCGAGCACGACGGGCACGACGCCGGCGGCGACGAGCAGCACGAACAGGCCGGAGAGGTACACGACGCCTCAGATCGGTACGCGGGTCTGCTGCAGCACGGAGCTGAGGATCGTGTCCGCGGAGACGCCCTCGATCTCGGCATCCGGGCGCAGCTGCAGCCGGTGGCGCCACGCGGGAACGAGCATCGTCTGCACGTGGTCCGGCGTGATCGCCGGGTAGCCGCCCAGCCAGGCCCACGCCTTGGCGGCGGCGAGCAGCGCGGTCGCGGCACGCGGGCTCGCGCCCAGCTGGACGGACGGGGACTGCCGGGTCGCCCGGGCGAGATCCACGACGTAGCCGAGGACGTCGTCGGAAACCGCCACCGCGGCCGCGGCCTGCTGGGCGGCGCGGATCTCGGCGGCGGTGACGACCGCCGACACACCCGCGCTCTCGAGGGATCCGGGTCGGAAGCCGTCGGCGTGGCGGCGCAGCACGGTGATCTCGTCGTCGCGCGCGGGCAGGTCGATCACGAGCTTGAGCAGGAAGCGGTCGAGCTGGGCCTCGGGCAGGGTGTAGGTGCCCTCGTGCTCAACCGGGTTCTGCGTCGCGGCGACGAGGAACGGATCGGGCAGCGGACGCGAGACGCCGTCGGCCGAGACCTGGCGCTCCTCCATGGCCTCGAGCAACGCGGCCTGCGTCTTCGGCGGCGTGCGGTTGATCTCGTCGGCGAGGAGCACATTGGTGAAGACGGGTCCGGAACGGAACTCGAACTCCCCGGCGCGGGCGTCGTAGACGAGCGACCCGGTGACGTCGCCCGGCATGAGGTCGGGGGTGAACTGGATGCGGGCGGTGTCGAGGCCGACCGCTCGGCTGAAGGTGCGCACGAGCAGCGTCTTGGCGACGCCGGGCACGCCCTCGAGCAGCACGTGTCCGCGGCCGAGAAGCGCGATCAGGAGGCCCGTGACGGCCCCGTCCTGTCCGACGACGGCCTTGCCGACCTCGAGCCGGACGCGGTTCATCGCCTCGCGCAGGTCGCCGGGTGCGGTCTCGCTCATGGGGTGTTCCTTTCGGGACGGACGGATCGGAGGACTGCTGCTTCCACCTCGCGCAGACGGTCGGCGGCGTCGACGAGGTCGCGATCGTTACGGGGGAGGTCATCGAGCAGGATGCCGCGGACGCGCGCGCGATCGTCTCCGATGCGGCTCGCCGCGGCATCGGCGATCGCGCCGGCGTCTGCGGCGCCGAGTCCCAGCAGGCGCGCGATGCGGCGCAACGTCTCGCGGCGGAGCTGGTCGAGCGCGTGCACGGGGTCGGCTGACGCGGCGTACAGGCGTGCCCGCCCCTCGGTGGTCTCGGACGCGCGGACGGTGACGGGCAGATTCTCCGCCACGAGCGGGCCGAAGCGCCGGCCCCGCCAGATGGCGGCCGCCACGGCGGAGGCGACGAGCAGGAGAATCGACGGTGTCACCCAGGGAGGCGTGAGCTCACCCAGCGACGGCGCGGCTGTGAGAGAACCGTCACCGATCGACGGCAGGTACCACACGACGGTGCCGGTGCCGCCCAGCAGATTCAGGCCGAGCGCGGCGTTGCCCGCTTCGGCGAGCCGTTCGTTGACCAGCAGCGCGGTCGCGTCCAGAGCGACGACGGTGTCGGCGCCGCGGCCTGAGACGATGAGGCCGTAGCCGTCGCCGGCCGCGTAACAGGTCCGGTCTGCTCCCTCTCCGGTGAACACCTCGCCCGGCCGGACCGGTCCGCTGACGGCGGCGGCGGGCAGGTCGCACGAGGGTGCGGCGGCTGAGCCGTCGCCGAAGCCGGCGCTGCGCGGGTCTCCGAGGAGCACACGCAGATCGCGGGTGCGCGGCTCGAGCAGGACGACGCCGGACGCGGCATCCCGCAGCTCCCGGAGGTCGTCGTCATCGAGGGGTGCGGTGTCGGCTATCGCGAGCGTCGCGTCGCCGCCCTCGAGCGCCTGGAGGGCGGCCGTGCGGTCGCGGGCGATCTCGACCTCGACGCCGCGATCGCGCAGCAGTTCGGCCAGTGCGCGCGAGCCCTCCGGCCCCGCGGCCTCCGGATCGAGGAGGCCCTGTGCCGGCATGGTGTTGATGCCGGCGATGGCGGCGACGGCGATGCCGGCGACGAGAAGGCCGGTGGTCACCGCCGCCCAGCCGAGCACCGAGCGCGATCGACGGCCGACGGGCGGCGTCGCGACCCCCGCGCTCATACGGGCACCTCGACCCGCGCGCCGGCCAGTCGCTCATCGAGGGCGCGCACGGCGGCGTAGCCCTCGGCTGTTCCCGGGCGTCGGAGGTAGCGAACGTCGTCGAAGGTCCGGGCCACCGCTTCGAGCTCCACGGTCTCTGCCGGGAAGGCGCGCCCCGCCTCCGCAGCGAAGCGATGCACGGTCGTGCCCGGGGCCGGGTCGACGATGGTCCGCTCGGCGAGTCCGCGGGCGAGCGCGCGCATGCGCAGCACGATGGCCTCGTCCCACGCGCTGCGGCGCGCGGCATCCTCGGCGTCCGAGCGCAGCTGAGCGGCGCTTCTCGTCTCGTCCTCGCCGAAGAGCGGCACGCTCGACCGCGAGCGGACGACTGCGCGGGGGCGCCCCCAGATGAGGATCGCCGCGGCGACCAGCACCAGCAGCACCACGATCGCGCCGACCGCGAGCCACGGGCCGAGCGTCGCGGGTACCTGCCCGCTGAAGAGAGCCGCGAAGAAGTCGATGACGCCGCGCGCGAAGCGGTCGATCGGGGTGGGCTCGGCCTCCTGGTACGCGGTCTTCGACAATTCCTCTTCCGCCCATCGACGGGCTTCGTCCGGGTCGGGCGCGATCGGGGTGGCGAAGAGCCTCATGCGCGGTCAGCGCCCGGAGCGGTCCAGTCGGTCGACGACGGGCGGTCCGCCGGTGCGACGGCGGGCTCGGCGGCCGTGGCGGGCTGTTGCGGCGCGGGCGATCCAGCGGGCGGGGACTGAACGGGCTGATAGCCGGGGTACTGCGCGGGCGGCGGCGGGTAGCCGGGCTGCGTGCCGGCATAGGCCGCGGGCTGCTGCCAGCGTCCGTCCATCGTGCGTCCCACGTTCCGGCGATACGGATCGGGCGCGGGGGTGCCGGCATCGCGCTGATCGATGTACGCCGACAGATCGAGGTCGAGTCCCTCGCGGCGCATCCGGCAGTCGATGTAGACGAGCGCGCCGGCGGTCGACTGGACGATGACCGCGATGGTCTGGATGAGAGTGACGAACGCCTGGGCGAACAGCGTGCCGACGAGCAGGGCGATGATCTGGCCGGGTTCGGGGTCGCCGGTGGGAGTGATGACCGATGTCAGCCCCATCGTGACGAACGAGAAGGGCACGCTGATGACCTGCGCGAGGATGCCGAAGCTCGTCGAGATGATGACGATGATCCCGAGGGTCGGCCAGAACCGGCCGCGGGTGAGCCGCCAGGATCGCCCGATCGCCCCGAAGACGCTCGCCTGCTCGAGGACGATGACCGAGGGCACCAGCAGCAGCTTCGTGCTCAGCCACAGGCTGAGCGGTATCGCCGACAAGGCCAGGAGGATGGCGAGGACGATCGCCGCCGGCCCCACGCTCACGGCGAGCCCGATGACGCCCGCGGCGAGGACGCCGATGACGACGGCCACGATGAGGAAGACCAGAGCCGAGTATCCGATCAGTCGCCACGCCACCGGCTTCACCCGCTGCCACAGCGCGCCGAGCGTGTGCTTCTCGGCGACGACGGCATGGGCCACCTCGCTGACCACGACGCCTTGCACGAGCACGCCGAGCGCGCCGGAGGCCAGCGACAGCACCAGCGCCGTCGCCCCGCTGATCGCGATGGACCCAGCCAGGACCGTCTCGAACTCGTCGGTGCCGGGGCGCAGCGACGCGAGTCGGCCGAACGTCGCGAAGCCCACCGCGACGATGCCGGCAGTGGCGACGAGGATCGCGACCGTCTGCACGACCAGCGCGAAGCCCAGCAGCACCTTGGGGTTCTGCCGCAGGGCGGAGAACGAACGGCCCAGGATCACCCCGAACGAGAGCGGATGAAGCGGGATGATGCCGGGACGCGGCGCCGGCGTCCACGCGGGGTATGACGTCACGAT
This sequence comes from Microbacterium sp. SMR1, assembly GCF_003289625.1. Lineage (GTDB taxonomy): Bacteria > Actinomycetota > Actinomycetes > Actinomycetales > Microbacteriaceae > Microbacterium > Microbacterium plantarum. The sequence goes on along the minus strand of NZ_QMBN01000003.1, from coordinate 451,030 downwards.
GCACTCCTGGAACAGTCGGCTCGGTCGAACCCATCGTGTCACACGAGGGCGCGGCATCCGGAGTCGCGGGTCCGTGGGTCGGGTACGGTGAATACGCGCACGTCGCGCGCGAGCCCGAGCCGAAAGACGAACGCCGCCCATGACTTCTCGCATCCTGGTGGTCGATGACGACACCGCACTGGCGGAGATGATCGGCATCGTGCTGCGCACCGAGGGGTTCGACACCGTCTTCTGCGCCGACGGCGCGGCGGCTGTCGAGACCTGGCGCACCGAGAAACCCGACCTCATCCTCCTCGACCTCATGCTCCCCGGCGTGGACGGCATTGAGATCTGCACGCAGGTGCGTGCGGAGTCGGGCGTGCCGATCATCATGCTGACCGCGCGCACCGACACGGCCGACGTCGTGCGCGGGCTCGAGTCGGGCGCCGACGACTACATCGTCAAGCCGTTCAATCCCAAGGAACTCGTCGCCCGCATCCGCACGCGCCTGCGCCCCGCCGTCGCGTCGGCCTCCGAGTCGCTGCGCATCGGCGACCTCGTCGTCGACGTCGAGGGCCACGAGGTGCGGCGCGGCAGCGACGCCATCGCGCTGACGCCGCTGGAGTTCGAGCTGCTCGTCGCGCTTGCCTCGAAGCCGCAGCAGGTCTTCTCGCGCGAGATGCTCCTCGAGCAGGTGTGGGGCTACCACTACAAGGCCGACACGCGGCTCGTGAACGTGCACGTGCAGCGGCTGCGGGCGAAGGTCGAGATCGACCCCGACAACCCGCGCATCGTGACGACCGTCCGCGGTGTCGGCTATCGCGCCGGCGCCGTCATCTGACGCGCCGATGCCCATCCGCACCGTCACGACGGCGACGGTCGCGACGCACGGCTGGCGGTCCTGGGGGCGGCGGCTCGCCCGGACCTGGCGACGATCGCTGCGGTTCCGCACCGTCGCGATCACGCTGGGTGCCACGGCGCTGACGATCACCGTGGCGCTGGTGTGGATGTCGCTGGCGATTCAAAACGACCTCTTCGAGTCGCGCACCTCGCAACTCCTCGGAGAGGCTCAGCGCGCGACCCAGTCGGCGCAGGCGACCCTGGATGCCGCCGAGGTCGGGGGCGATGTCGTCGCGGTCGACAACCTGATGGAGAGCGTGCGCACGTCCATCCAGCGGCAGTCCTCGACCGATCGCATCGCCGCCTTCCGGATCTCCTCGGAACCGTCCGCCATCGCGCCGCAGGACTTCGACTCGGCGGGTCTCCCGGCCGACCGCATCAGCGACGCGCTTCGCGCACAGGTGCAGAGCGACGACGAGCTGCAGTGGTGGCAGCCCGTCGGCTTCGCCGTCTCCGGCGGCGGGCAGGTGCCGGGCATCGTCGTCGGGCAGCAGATCGTGCTGCCGGAGGTAGGCGCCTACGAGCTGTATCTCGGGTACGACCTCGCCAGCGAGGCCCAGACGCTCGGCTTCGTCCAGATCACGCTGTGGATCGTCGGCGTGGGGCTGGTCGTCCTCATCGGCGCGATCTCGTGGATCGTGCTGCGCTCGGTCACCGAGCCGATCGCCCAGGCCGCCGAGAGCAGCTCGCGACTGGCGGCGGGAGACCTCGCGGTGCGGCTGCAGGTGCGCGGCGAGGACGAGTTCGCGACCCTCGGACGGTCCTTCAACGCGATGGCCGACAGCATCGAGTCCCAGATCAAGGAGCTGGCGGAGCTCTCGCAGGTTCAGCAGCGCTTCGTATCGGATGTCTCGCACGAGTTGCGCACGCCGCTGACGACGATCCGGCTGGCCTCCGACATGCTGAACGATCGGCGCGAGGAGTTCGATCCGGTGGCGGCGCGCGCCGCGGAGCTGCTGCACGACCAGGTGCACCGGTTCGAGGTGCTGCTGACCGATCTGCTCGAGATCAGCCGTTACGACGCGGGCTCGGTGCAGCTCGAGAGCGAGCCGACGAGCATGACGCAGCTCGCGGAGGATGTCATCGCATCGATGGCGCAGCTCGCGGAGCAGCACGGCAGCGACGTGCGCCTCGTGGCACCCGGGGGCTACTCGCCCGTGGAGATGGACCCGCGACGCGTGCGCAGGATCGTCCGCAACCTGCTGGGCAACGCGATCGAGCACGGCGAAGGCCGACCGATCGTCGTCAGCGTCGACAGCGATGCCCGAGCGGTCGCGATCGGCGTGCGCGACTACGGCCTCGGGATGCGCCCGGCCGACGCCGAGCGCGTCTTCGACCGTTTCTGGCGCGCCGATCCGTCACGCAAGCGCACCATCGGGGGCACCGGCCTGGGGCTCTCGATCGCCCTCGGCGACGCGCGGCTCCACGGCGGCACCCTGGCGGTGTGGTCCGAGCTGGGGCGCGGAACGAATTTCGTGCTCACCATCCCTCGACGCAGCGAGCCGCTCGACGGGCACTCCCCGCTCCCGGTCGATCCCGGTGAGGATGGCGTACCCTTCGACGACCTGGGCCTGACCCAGCCGATCTCCCTTCCTCGTTCCGCGAAAGGCTCGTCGTGATGCGTCTGCGCCCGGTCGCCGCCGTCCTGGGGATACTGTTCGTGCTGCTGCTCGCGGGCTGCACGGGGCTGCCGACCTCCGGTCCGGTCGTCGCGGGCGCCCCGATCGATCAGGAAGCCGGCTCGGTCGACTTCTCGTTCCTGCCCGACGATCCGCCCCCGGGAGCAACGCCGCAGCAGATCGTCGCGGGCTTCCTCGCGGCCGGGTCGGGGCCTCGGGATGACTGGGGGACCGCCCGGCAGTTCCTCGCACCGGACTTCCGATCGTCGTGGCAGCCGACCGCGCGCGCCACGATCGACCTTCCCGGCGAACGGGTGTACACCGTCGCCGGCGACGGGACCGTCACGGTCTCCATCACCCCTGAGGCCGCGGTCGACGCGTCCGGCGCGCTGTCGGTGACCGACGGCGGATCCATGCCGCTCGACTTCGCTCTCGTCGAGGTGGACGGCGAGTGGCGCATCTCGGACGCCCCCGACGGCGTCGTGCTCGACCGTGCCCGGTTCCAAGCGGTCTTCCGCGAATACTCCGTGATGTACTTCGATCGCTCGTGGACGTATCTCGTGCCCGATCGTCGCTGGTTTCCGGCGACCAACGCGGCCACCCACATCACCGAGGCCCTCATCGACGGCGACCCGAGCCCGTGGCTGTCCGGCGCGGTGTACTCGGCGTTCCCCGAGAGCCTCGAGCTCGCGACCCGCGCGGTTCCGCTCGAGGGGGGCGTTGCGCAGGTGCCGTTGTCGCAGTCTGCGCTCGCGATCGTGCCCGAGACCCGCAACCGGATGCAGGCGCAGCTCGACGCGAGCCTCCAGTCCGCCGGCATCCGCGGCGCCCAGATGTCGGTCGACGGTGAGCCCGTCGCTGCGCAGGCGGTCGACGTCCGTCCTATCCGCGTCGACGTCCGACCCGCCGTGCTCACCGAAGACGCTTTCGGGTTCCTCTCCGGCTCCGAGATCGAGCCGCTGCCCGGGCTGTCGACCGTCATCCCCGACCTCGACCCCGAGTCGATCCAGGTGGGGACCGACCGGAGTGCGGCCGCTGTGCGCACGGCCGCCGGTGCCGTCGTGCGCGCGCGCGATGACGCCACCTTCGAGATCGTCGACGAGCGGGCGGGCCTGATCGACCCCACGATCGATCCGCAGGGATTCATCTGGAGCGTTCCCGCCAGTGCGCCGTCGGGACTGACGGCGACCGGGGCGGACGGAACGGTCGTCTCCATCGCGAACGCCTGGCCGGGCGCATCGCAGATCTCGAGCATCGAGGTGTCACGGGACGGAACGCGCATCGCCGCCCTGGTTCGCGACGGCTCGCGCCCGGCGCTGTGGATCGCCGGCATCCTCCGCGACGACGACGGCTCGCCCGTCGGGCTCGGCGATCGTGAGACCGTGACCCAGCTGCCGGGTACGGGCATCGACGCGAGCTGGGTCGACGGTTCGACCATCGCGGTCCTCGCCGAGGACGGCGACGCCGATGTCGTCATCTCGCAGTCGGTGGGCGGGTTCGGCGAGCGGATCACGGCGCCGGCGGGGCCGGTCGCCATCGCAGCGACGAATCAGTTGCGCGCCGTGCGGCTGCTCGACGGCGAGGGCGTGCTCTACGCGCAGAAGGGCCAGGCCTGGCCGACGGTCGCGGGCGGCATCCGGGTGCTCGCCAGCCAACAGGGTTCGCCGCGCTGACTCCTCCCCACCGGCCGTGTCGGCGGTCTCTTCCACAACGGGGAGGTTCGGTGCCAGGGGCGACGCGAGCGCCTCGACAGCATGGAAGCGTGCAGCCGATCGCCTCCCGTCCCGAGTCCTGGCGAGAACACCTCGCGGACGCGCTCGACCTCCTGATGCCCGTCTGGTGCGCCGGATGCGACGCACCGGGACGCGCGCTCTGCGCGACGTGCGTCGCGGAGCTGCCGCGGCCGCGCCGGCGCGATGCCGACGGTCTCGACGTCCGGAGCCTCGCGCGGTACGAGGGCGCTGCGGCACGCATCATCCGAGCGCTCAAGGAAGACGGCCGCACCGGATTGTGCCGCCCCCTCGGCCGTCTGGTGGCAGGCCTCGTCCGCGATGCGGGGTGGGAGGACGCCGTGCTCGTTCCCGTTCCGCCGTCTCGGGCCGCCCTACGACGACGGGGGTACGCCGTGCCCGAGATGATCGCACGGCACGGCGACGTCCGCACGGCACGTCGGCTCCGCGTGCGCGGCCGCGTCCTCGATCAGCGCCGCCTCGACCGCGCCGAGCGGCAGCGGAATGTCGCGGGCTCGTTCGTGGCACGGCCCGGGACGACGGCCGCTGTCATCGTCGACGACGTCATGACCACCGGGGCGACGCTGCGCGAGGCTCAGCGTGCGCTCCGCGAGGCCGGCTCACGCGTCGTCGGCGCCGTCGTGCTCGCGGACACGCCCTTGCGGATGACGGTCGGAGATATTCCTGGCGGTTCATGAGTGACATTGCTCGCTCGCCGCACTAGCGTGGGGGAGACCAAGGCGAACGAAGGTCCGCCCTTGAACCGGGCGGACCGGAGCAAGGAGGTCAGGATGGAAACCAGCATCGTCGGCGTGGGAGTCGGGATCACGGATCGCTTCCGCACGGTGGCTGAAGAGAAGTCCAGTCGCATCGAGACGCTCGCACCCCGTGCGCAGCGCCTCGACATCAAGGTCACGCATCACGCCTACCGCAACGGGCGCATGGATGATGAGACCGTCGAACTGACCCTCACCGGAAAGGGACCGATCGTTCGGGCCGAGGCCACGGACGGCGACAAGTTCGTCGCCCTCGACCTCGCGGTCGACAAGCTCGTCGAGCAGGTGCGTCGCGCCAAGGACAAGCGGGTCGACGCGCGGAACCACCCCCGCGGGGCCAAGCTCGACAAGGGAACCGGAGCCCTGGAAGGCATCGACGTCGAACCGGCGTCGGTCGACGTCCTGCGTGCCGTGGCGACGGGCGAGGTGCCCGTCATCGGCGACTCGGCGGAGGAAGAGGACTACACGCCCGTCGTCATCCGCACGAAAGAGTTCGGTGCTGAATGGATGACCGTCGAGGAAGCCGTCGACCGAATGGAGCTCGTGGGCCACGACTTCTTCCTGTTCATCAACGCGCGCACCGACCACCCGAGCGTCGTGTATCGCCGCAAGGGCTGGGACTACGGTGTCATCTCGCTGACCGCAGCCGCCCCGCCGGAGGCCGAGCTGGCGTCCTGACCTGAGGACGACGACGGGGGCGGGTGCCATCACGGCATCCGCCCCCGTCGTGTGCCGGTCGAAACCGCGCCGTCAGTCGAACATGCCGTCGAGCATGCTGCCGATCACGAGACCGCCCAGGATGCCGCCGACCATGTTGCCGCCGCTGCCGCGACCGCCCCAGCCGCCGCCGTATCCTCCGGGGCCGCCCCAGCCGTCGTTCGGGCGCGAGCCGTCGATGTCGCGCTGGGCGAGCTGCAGGGCTTCGCCGGCGAGAGCGGCGCAGCGCCGCGCGTCGGCCAGCGCCTTCTCGCGATCGTCCTCGGGGATCGGACCGACCGGGGCGAGCCCGAGTCGCAGGCTCTCGGCCTCGGCCAGTCGCGTGCGCGCGTCCGCACCGATCCAGCCGCGGTGTCCGGCGATGACGCTGCGCGCGACGGACAACTGTCGGTCGGCGTCGTCGATGGCGTGTCGCACGTGGCTCTCGGGCGGGATCGGGCGGGCCGCCCGCTCGCGGGCGGTGTCGACGGCGACGTCCAGCGCGGCGTTCTTCTCGCGGAGCATCGACAGCTCGGCGAACGGATCGCCCTTCGAACCGGCGGGGCTCACGCGGGTCAGCGCCTGCTGGAGCTCCGCCATCGCGGTGGTGACCGCCGGGGTCTGCGGTGCCGTCCGCGCGGCGACGAGGTCGTCACGCGAGTCGGCCACGACATCGGCGAGCGTCGACTGCGCTCGCAGCGCTTCGACCTCGAAGTCGTCGACCGCGTCGAGCAGCGTGCGCGCGCGGCGCACCGCTTCGGTCGCCGTCTCCAGCGCGATGTTGGCCGGCCCGCGCTCGCCGGCAGCGCGCCGGCGCTCGGCGACATCCGCCCCGTGCTCGGCGAACTCGAGGAGTCCGGCGGCCTCGTCCGCGTTCCCGCTGACCCGGTTGAGCGCGTCGGGGTGATAGCGGCTCGAGACCCGGTCGATGACGGCGCGTGCGGGGTCGATGCGCTCGCGCAGAGTGGTGACGTCGGCGCGGATGCCGGCGAGGATCTCGGGCGCCCGCCGCGCGCGCTCGATCGCCTCCGACAGGGCCGATACACGGTCGTCGAGCAGATCCTGAGCCCACTCGCACAGCTGGACGATGCGCGCGTTGCGCGTGCGCACCTCTTCCGGCGTGTCGGGGATCTCGTCGTGGTTGAGCTGCTTGAGGTGGAACGCCTCACCGAGGTGGTGGCGCACGGCGGCGATGGCCTCGCGCAGAGGAGCCGTGGCCTCCTCGCCGAGCTCGGCCTCGGCGAAGACCATCTCGTCGCTCGTGACGCGCAGGCGCTCGTCCGCCCCGACGAGGGCGATGTCGGCCTCGCGTGCCAGGTTCGCGTCCGCGTCCGCGACGTCCTGCTGTTCCCGCTTGCGTCTGCCCCAGAATCCAGCCATGTTCCGATCCTAGGTCTCGGCGGTCGGCGGAGGAGGGGATGTCGTCGTCTCTCGCAGGCGACGCCAAGGTCACGGGCCGATAACATGGCTCCATATGCCCGTGCGTACGCGCGGGCGCGGCCGACGTGGCGTCGGCGCACCCGACAGATGGAGATCCGCTGTGGCCAACCCTCTCGAGAAACTGCTCCGCGCCGGTGAGGGCCGTGTGCTGCGCCGCCTGCAGCAGATCGTCAAGGCCGTGGGCGCGCTCGAAGAGGACTACGCCCGCCTCACCGACGACGAGCTGCGGAACGAGACCGCCGAGCTCCGCACGCGTCACGAGGCCGGCGAGACGCTCGACCGGCTGATGCCGGAGGCGTTCGCCGCGGTCCGCGAGGCCGCCAAGCGCACGCTGGGTCAGCGCCCCTACGACGTGCAGGTCATGGGCGGTGCGGCCCTCCACCTCGGGAACATCGCCGAGATGAAGACCGGTGAGGGCAAGACGCTGACGGCCACCTTCGCGGCCTACCTGAACGCCATCGCGGGCAAGGGCGTCCACGTCATCACCGTCAACGACTTCCTCGCCTCGTACCAGTCCGAGCTCATGGGTCGCGTCTATCGCGCGCTCGGCATGACGACGGGGACGATCGTCTCGGGTCAGACCCCCGAGGTCCGACGTGAGCAGTACGCGGCCGACATCACGTACGGCACCAACAACGAGTTCGGGTTCGACTACCTGCGCGACAACATGGCGTGGCGCCGCGAAGACCTCGTGCAGCGCGGCCACTTCTTCGCGGTCGTCGACGAGGTCGACTCCATCCTCATCGACGAGGCCCGGACCCCGCTCATCATCTCGGGGCCGTCGTCGGGGGAGGCGAACCGCTGGTTCGTGGAGTTCGCGCGCGTCGCCCTCACCCTCGAACCGGGTGTCGACTACGAGGTCGACGAGAAGAAGCGCACCGTCGGAGTGCTCGAGCCCGGTATCGAGAAGGTCGAGGACTACCTCGGCATCGACAACCTCTACGAGTCGGCGAACACCCCGCTCATCTCGTTCCTGAACAACTCGATCAAGGCGCGTGCCCTGTTCAAGCGCGACACCGATTACGTCGTGATGAACGGCGAGGTCATGATCGTCGACGAGCACACGGGTCGTATCCTCGTCGGCCGTCGCTACAACGAGGGCATCCACCAGGCCATCGAGGCGAAGGAAGGCGTTCCGGTCAAGGCCGAGAACCAGACGCTGGCCACCGTCACGCTGCAGAACTACTTCCGCCTCTACGACAAGCTCTCGGGCATGACCGGTACCGCCGAGACCGAGGCGGCCGAGTTCATGTCGACCTACAAGCTCGGCGTCGTCCCGATCCCGACGAACAAGCCGATGATCCGCAAGGACCAGCCCGATCTCGTCTATAAGAACGAGACCGCGAAGTTCGCGCAGGTAGTCGAGGACATCGTCGAGCGTCACGCGACGGGTCAGCCGGTGCTCGTGGGCACGACGAGCGTCGAGAAGAGCGAGTACCTCTCGCGCCTGCTCGCGAAGAAGGGCGTCAAGCACGAGGTCCTCAACGCCAAGAACCACGCCCGTGAGGCCGAGGTCGTCGCTCGCGCCGGCCGCCTGGGTGCCGTCACGGTCGCGACCAACATGGCCGGTCGCGGTACCGACGTCATGCTCGGCGGCAACGCGGAGTTCCTCGCCGTCCAGGAGATGAAGTCGCGCGGGCTCGACCCCGTCGAGACCCCGGAGGAGTACGAGGCCGCGTGGGACGAGGTCTTCGCGTCGGTCCGCGAGACCGTCGCCGAAGAGGCCGAGAAGGTCGTCGCAGCCGGTGGTCTGTACGTCCTCGGCACGGAGCGTCACGAGTCGCGCCGAATCGACAACCAGCTGCGCGGTCGTTCGGGCCGTCAGGGCGACCCCGGTGAGAGCCGGTTCTACCTGTCGCTGACGGACGACCTGATGCGTCTGTTCCAGTCGGGCGCGGCCGAGGCGATCCTCGCGCGGACGAATTTCCCCGAGGACGTCGCGATCGAGTCGTCGATGGTCTCGCGGGCGATCAAGAGCGCGCAGGCGCAGGTCGAGGCGCGCAACGCCGAGATCCGCAAGAACGTCCTCAAGTACGACGACGTGCTCAACCGTCAGCGTGAGGCGATCTACGCCGACCGCCGCCAGGTGCTCCACGGCGACGACCTGTCGGAGCGCGTGCAGCACTTCATCGAAGACGCCATCAGTGCCGTCATCGACGACCACACGTCGTCGGGCCACACCGAGAGCTGGGACTTCGACGCTCTGTGGACCGAGCTGAAGACGCTCTACCCCGTGGGTGTCACGATCGACGAGGTCGTCGCGGAAGCGGGGAACAAGGGGCGGATCACCGCCGAGGTGCTCAAGCGGGAGCTGCTCTCCGACGCGAAGATCGCCTACCAGAACCGCGAGGAGGCGCTCGGCGAACCCGCTATGCGTGAGCTCGAGCGGCGCGTCGTGCTGCAGGTGCTCGACCGCCGCTGGCGCGACCACCTCTACGAGATGGACTACCTCAAGGACGGCATCGGCCTGCGGGCCATGGCTCAGCGCGACCCGCTCATCGAGTATCAGCGCGAAGGCTACGAGATGTTCCAGTCGATGATGAGCCAGATCAAGGAGGAGTCGGTCGGCTTCCTCTACAACCTCGAGGTCGAGGTGCGCTCCGCCGAGAGCGGCGAGGTCGACGCCAAGGGGCTCACCCCGACGCCCGTCGAGACGCAGAAGCTCGAATACTCCGCCCCGAGCGACACCGGATCGGGCGAGGTCGAGGTACGCAACGACCGCGGTCAGGTGCAGAAGAGCGCCACGGCGAAGGCCCGTCAGCACGCCGCGGAGCAGGAGGCGCCCGCCGACGCACCGCGCGGCGCGTTCGGCCAGAAGACAGGCACGGCCGAGGACGCCGGCGACGCGGGCAACCGCGCCGCACGACGCGCCGCAGGAAAGAAGAAGTGATCCGGCGAGCGGGCCACGCATCGTCGATCGGCCCGCTCGACCCCCGGATATCCTGATCGGATGAACCGCCGAATCCTCGATCAGTCATCGAAGCTCAAGGACGTCCTGTACGAGATTCGCGGCAGCGCCCTGGCCGAGGCCGACCGACTCGAGGCCGACGGCCACAGGGTGCTCAAGCTCAACACCGGTAACCCCGCCATCTTCGGGTTCGAGGCCCCCTTCCAGATCGTCCGCGACATGATCGAGTCGGTGCCCAACGCGCACGGCTACAGCGACAGCCGCGGCATCCTCTCCGCGCGGCGCGCCGTCGTCTCGCGGTACGAGGAGGTTCCCGGGTTCCCGCACGTCGATCCCGACGATGTCTACCTCGGGAACGGCGTCTCCGAGCTCATCACGATGACGATGCAGGCTCTCCTCGACGAGGGCGACGAGGTGCTGATCCCAGCGCCCGATTATCCGCTGTGGACCGCCATGACGAGCCTCGGCGGCGGCAAGCCCGTGCACTACCTGTGCGACGCGACACAGGGCTGGGAGCCCGACCTCGACGACATCCGCTCGAAGGTGACCCCGCAGACGAAGGCGATCGTCGTCATCAACCCGAACAACCCCACGGGTGCGGTCTACAGCCGCGAGGTACTCGAAGGCATCGTGCAGATCGCCCGTGAGAACTCGCTCCTTCTGCTCTCAGACGAGATCTACGACCGGATCCTCTACGACGAGGCGACCCACATCCCGCTGGCGACGCTCGCTCCCGATCTCCTCTGCCTGACCTTCAACGGCCTCTCCAAGACGTACCGCGTCGCCGGATACCGGTCGGGCTGGCTCGTCATCACCGGGCCCAAGGCGCACGCGAAGGGCTTCCTCGAGGGCATCCAGCTGCTCGCATCCACGCGGCTGTGCCCGAACGTGCCGGCGCAGTTCGCGGTCCAGGCGGCGCTGTCGGGCGTGCAGTCGATCGAGGTGCTCATCGCCCCGTCGGGGCGGTTGCACGAGCAGCGGGATGCCGCATGGAAGGGTCTCGAGAGCATCCCCGGCGTGACCTGTCACAAGCCCGAGGGTGCGCTGTACGCCTTCCCGCGCCTCGACCCCGAGGTCTACGACATCCATGACGACGGCAAGCTCGTCTACGACTTCCTCGTCGCGGAACACGTGCTGCTGGTGCAGGGAACCGGCTTCAACTGGCCCGATCCGGATCACCTGCGCATCGTCACGCTGCCCGAGGCGCGCGTGCTGACCGAGGCGATCGAGCGGCTGGGCAACTTCCTCTCGTCGTACAAGCAGTAGCCCGTCACAGCAGGGCGAGCGACGTCGCGCGCCACCGCCCGTCGAGGCCTTCGAGCCGGAGCGCGACGGCCCGCGTCCGATGCGGGGTGGTGACGACCACCGTGCCCTCGACGACGCCGTCCGCCGGCTCGCACGTGCGGACCGAGACGATCGAGTGGACGGGCCGCGCCGGCGTCACCTGTCGGGCACTGCGCGCACGCGCCGCGAGATTCGCGCGCGTGACGAGAACGCGGAAAGAGTCCTCGCTCAGCCACCGAGCGAGCTGCTCGACCTCGCGCACTCCCGCCAGCACCTCGAGGACCCCGCGGGTCAGGTTGCGGATCAGCGGCTCGGGATCGGGCAGATCTGCCGTCGACGTCGGCTGCGCTGCGAAGTACTCGGCGACGTCGAGCGAGGACCCGATGCGGGGGTACCGGCGGGGTTGGTTCGCGCTCATCGACGTCATCGCACGCACCTCCTTCCATCGGCTGTGTCAACGCCGACGAGTACAGCACACCGCCGAATCTGGCCGGATGAGAATCCTCCAACCTGTGGAGAGCGCCCTCGGGGTGCGCCGCGTCACCGCTAGCCTCACGGGGTGCGATGGCAGCGGTTCTTCGAGGATCTCGAACACCAGCTCGACTCCGAGTGGGAGGCCGAGCGAGCGGCGCTCGACACCGAGGCCGAGCGGTTGCGACTCTCGCGGCTGACTCTGCGCGAGCGGCTTCAGGAATCGATCGGCGCAGAGGTGACCGTCGATGTGGACGCCGGTGATCCGATCCGCGGCCGCCTGACGGGGGTGGGAGCCGACTGGGCGGGCCTGGACCGCGCGGACGGCCCCGGTGCCGCCGTCGTGCCCTTCACCGCTGCGTCGTCGGTCGTCCTCGCGGAACCTGATCTGCTCCGCAGCGCGCGTCCCGCGGGACGCGGCTCGGCGCTGTCGGAACGGATGACGCTCGGGTTCGTGCTGCGTGACCTGGCGCGCCGTCGCGTCCCCGTGCACATCGTGGTCGCCGGCGGAAAGACCTGGGCGGGGACGATCGATCGCGCGGGCGCCGACCACCTCGATCTCGCGCTGCACGACGCAGCTGAGCCGCGGCGACCGAGCGCTGTCACGGGGCACCGGATGGTCGTCTACTCGGCTCTGCGGGTCCTGCACCTGCAGAGCGGCCACGGCTGAGAAGTCAGTCGCTGCGGTTCCGCCGTCCCCACAGCTCGGGGAAGCTGGCGACCTGCGACTGCTGCCACAGGGCGGCGCGGCGGGCGTCTTCGACTTGCGCGTCGAGGTAGTCCTCGACGCTGGACGACTCGATCCGCCAGCGGGGCGGTGTTCCGACCTTCGCTCCGACGAGACGACCCTCGACGGCGAGCGCGACCACTTCGTCGACCTCGATCTGCAGCATCTCCGCGACCTGGGAAGGCGTCAGGAAGCGCGCGCTGTCGGGCGTGGCGGGCATGGTCCCATTATCCGCGGGCGAATGTTCGCCCGCTCGGCTCTTGACAGCCCTGTGGACAACCAGCACGCCCGTGGCACCGCCTCGCCCACGATGGTGGCATGGTCGCACGTACCTCGTTCCGTAACCGCATCCGTCGCGCCGACGCGCGCGTCATCATCGGCGTCGTCCTCGTGTCGATCTCCGTCGCGGGGGTCTGGGCCGTGGTGTCAGCGGCGCGGCAGACGTCGGCGGTCCTGACCGCGGCGCGGACCATCGTCGTCGGCGAGACCGTCGAGGCTGCCGATCTGCGCGTCGTGGAGGTGGCGCTCGGATCGGCTGACGACATCTATGCCGCACCGGGTGCGCTCGAGCCGGGCGGTGTCGCGACGCGGACGATCCCCGCCGGCGAGTTCGTGCCGCGCGCCGCAGTCGCATCACCGGACGACGTCGAGGTGACGACCGTCGTCGTGCAGACAGCCGGTGCCGTGCCCGGCTCCGTGTCGCCGGGGACCCGCGTCGAGGTGTGGAGTGCGCCGCAGCGCGAGCGAGGGGTCTTCGGCGAGCCGCGCATCCTCGTCCGAGAAGCCACGGTGCGCGCCGTGCAGGCCGGCGACGGGCTCATGGCACAGCAACGTTCCGCCGCTGTGGAGCTGGTGGTGGCGCGCACGGACGTCTCGGCCGCGCTCGCCGCTGTCGCGGCCGGTGACGCGGTGTCGGTGATCCCGGCCGCGGGCGGGACGCGCTGATGCGTATCGTCGTGGCGATTCCCGATGCCGCGCCGTTCACCGAGCGACTGCGCGCCGGAGGTTTCACCGAGGTCACCGCGCTCGCGCCCGAGGATGTGGCCGCCGCGGCGCACGACGCGACCTTCGCATGGTCCGCTCCACAGGCGCGCGAGCTATCCGGTACCGCTGCCGTGATCGCAGGCGCGGACGTGCTCCTTCTCGCAGCATCCCGTTCGTGGCTCACGCGCGACGTCGTCGAGTTGTGCGACCGCACTGCGACCAGGATCGTCGCGTGGAGCCGGGGCGCGGCCGAGCATCGAGCGGCCGAGATCGTCGGGGTCGCGGTCGTCGATTCGACCACTGATGCCTTGGACGCCGTAACCGCCGTTCCCGCATCGACTCCGCCCGTTCGGTCGCGGGGGAGGGTGATCGTCGTGTGGGGCGCCTCGGGCGCGCCCGGTCGCACGACGATGTCGATCGAGATCGCTCGCGAGACGGCGCGCGATGGGCGCAGCGTCGCGCTCGCGGACGCGGACGCACACGCGCCCGCCGTCGCCTTCGCGCTGGGCGTTCCCGACGAGGGGCCGGGCCTGGCCGGCGCGTGCCGACGTGCGTCGCGCGGCGAACTGACACCGGCGGAACTGGCTCGCATCGCGGAGCCTGCGGGCGCCGTCGATGTCCTCGTCGGCATCAACCGGCCGGCGCGCTGGCCGGAACTCGGGTTCGAGCGTGTCACGCGCGTCCTCGAGACCTGTCGTGACTGGGTCGACGATGTCGTCGTCGACGTCTCGGCATCGCTCGAACGGGATGAGGCGATCGTCAGCGATCTCGACGGGCCCCGGCGCAATGCCGCGACCCTCGCCGCGCTCGAGTCGGCCGACCTGGTCGTCGCGGTCGCTGCCGCCGACCCCGTGGGGCTCTCGCGGTTCCTGCGGGCTTACCCCGAGCTGCGCGCGACCGTCGGGGCCGTGCCCGTCCACGTCGTCGTCAACAAGCTCCGGGGCGGCCCGCTCGGGATCGATCCACGAGGCCAGATCCGCCGCAGCTTCGAGCGGTACGCCGGGATCGAGCGATGCTGGTTCGTCCCGTGGGACCCGCGCGCCACCGATGCGGCTCTGCTGGCGGCCCGGCCCGTCGGCGAGGGGAACGGCCGGGGCCCCATCCCGGCAGCCGTCCGCCGACTCGTCGGCGAAGCGATCTCGCCCCCGATGCGCGCGGTCGCGGCGTCGCGCCGCCATCGTGTGACGGCGCACGCCGCGTCGGCGGGATCGGCCCCCTAGTCTGGGATGGTGTCGACCCTCAGCGATCTCGTCCATGCTCAAGGACTGTCCACCGACGCCGATGTCGAGTGGCTCCACCGCCTCGCCGGTGACGGTCAGCTGCTGGCCGATCTCGCCTTCGCCGACATCGTCATCTGGGTGCCTACCGCGGACGACTCGTTCATCGCCGTCGCGCACACCCGGCCCGGGGGAGCCGCGACCCTCTTCTATCGCGACATCGTCGGCGATCGCGTGCGCCCGCAGTGGCGCACGCAGGTGAAGGATGCCTTCACCCAGGCGCGCATCGTCGACTCGGCCTCGCCCGACTGGTTCGAGGAGACGCCCACCCGCGTGCGCGCGGTGCCGATCGTCCGGGAACGGGCGACCGAGGGGCGCGCCGCGCACGTGGTCGGTGTCCTCACACGACACACGAACCTCGGCGAGGCACGGACTCCCTCGCGTCAGCAGATCACGTTCAACGACTGCGCCGACGACCTGTTCGGGATGGTCGCCTCGTCCGACTTCCCCGATCTGAACGCCCCGACGGCTCCGCGTCGCGGCGCTCCGCGCGCATCCGACGGGCTCATCCGGCTCGATGTCGACGGCATGACCACCTTCGCCAGCCCGAACGCTCTCTCGGCCTTCAACCGGTTGGGCTTCGAGGACGAGCTCGAGGGCGAGCCGCTGATCGAGGTGGCAACGGCGATCCTTCCCAGCAAGCGCGAGTTCGACGAGTCGCTGCCGATCGTGATGGCCGGCCGTGCACCCTGGCGCGCCGACATCGAGGCCCGCGGCGTCACGGTGTCGCTGCGCACCATCCCGCTGCGCGACCACGGCACCCGCATCGGCGCGATCGTCCTATGCCGCGACGTCAGTGAGATCCGGCACCAGGAGCAGGAGCTCATCACGAAGGACGCGACGATCCGCGAGATCCACCATCGCGTGAAGAACAACCTGCAGACCGTCGCCTCGCTGCTGCGTATCCAGGCCCGCCGGACGCACTCCGAGGAGGCGCGCGACGCTCTCACCCAGGCGATGCGCCGGGTGTCGGCGATCGCGGTGGTGCACGACACCCTGTCGGAGGGGCTGGCACAGAACGTCGACTTCGACGAGGTGTTCGCGCGCGTCCTCAAGCTCGTCGCCGAGGTGGCGGCCGCGCCGAACACCCGCGCTCGCACGCGGTCGTCGGGGCGCTTCGGCACCCTGCCGAGCGAGTACGCGACACCGCTCGCGCTCGCGCTCACCGAACTCGTCACGAATGCCGTCGAGCATGGGCTCGCGGGCACGGAGGGCGATGTCGAGATCGTCGCGGAGCGTTCCGCGGAGCGCCTCGAGGTGAAGGTGCGCGATTCCGGCAGCGGCTTGCCGGAGGGGCAGGTCGGGCGCGGCCTCGGCACGCAGATCGTCCGCACTCTGATCCAGGGCGAGCTCAGCGGCACGATCGACTGGCACACGCTCGTCGGCAGCGGAACCGAGGTGACCATCGAGATCCCGTTGCGCTACATCGAGCGCGACGCGGGCTGAGCGCGTCGCGGGGTCCCCGTCAACGCGCGGACCCCGCGCCGACGTGTCGGCAGCGGGGTCGGGGAGTGGGTCAGGACGCGCGGCGAGCGCGTGCAGCGCGGCGCTTCAGTGCGCGACGCTCGTCCTCGGACAGGCCGCCCCAGACGCCCGAGTCCTGGCCGGTCTCGAGGGCGTACTGCAGGCAGATCTCCGTCACGGTGCAGCGGGCGCAGACGGCCTTCGCCTTCTCGATCTGGTCGACGGCAGGGCCCGTGTTGCCGACGGGGAAGAAGAGTTCGGGGTCGACGGTCAGGCAGGCAGACTTGTCGCGCCAATCCATGTGGTGCTCCTTGGGGTGGTGATTCTGTCGGGCCGGACTCGGGTAGTCCGGTACCCTGGTTAAGTGTGCGAGCGGATGCTCGCCCCACTTCGCTGTGGGAGCACACGGCTTGATCTATCGTCCCATAGCCCGGACAGATGAATCAAGGGTGAACTGCGGATTTGCTCGCCGCCGGGCCGTGAATACCGGTATCGCGCGGCTCTGATCGAAGGTCGGATGCCATGGCCCCCACTGCTGTCGAACGTCTCGCGGGAGCCGTGCTCGCCGCAGAAGCCGTCGCGTTGCTCGCGGTCGTCGGCTGGGAGATCGTCGCGCTGGTCGGCGGCGACACCATCGACGTTCCCAGCTCCGTCGCCCTCATCGTGCTGACCGCCATCGGTGCCGTAGCCCTCGCAGCATTCGCCGTGTCGGTCTGGCGCCGGGTGTCGTGGGGCCGTTCGGGCGGCATCGTCGCGCAGCTCCTGATCCTGGCGGTCGCCCTCGGCGCTGCCACGGGTCAGTACGCCGACGCCGGCACCGCTGTGCTCATCGCGGTGCCGGGCGCGGTCGGCTTCATACTGCTGGTGGCCGCGACCCGGCGTGCAGCACGCGGCCGCGGCGACGCCTGAGTCGTCGAGGCTCTCAGTCGAGACCGAGCAGCGCGCGGACTCGCGCGACGTGACCCGTCGCCTTGACGTTGTAGAGCGCGTGCTCGATCCGGCCGTCGGCGTCGATGACGAAGGTGGATCGGATGACGCCTTCGACGGTCTTGCCGTAGTTCATCTTCTCGCCCCATGCGCCGTACGCCTCGTGCACGGCGTGGTCGGGATCGCTGAGAAGCGGATAAGTGAGCTGCTCCTGCTCGCGGAAACGGCGCAGCTTCGCCTCGTCATCGCGCGAGATTCCGATGACCTCGATGCCCGCTGCGCGCAGCGACTCGACGCTGTCGCGGAAATCGCAGGCTTCCCGCGTGCAGCCGGGAGTCATGGCCGCCGGGTAGAAGAACACGACCGTGCGGCGTCCGCGCAGGTCCGACAGCGAGAGCGTCGAGCCGTCCTGGTCATCGAGGGAGAATTCGGGGGCGAGGTCGCCCGGTTGCAGACGCGTCATGATTCCAGCCTAGAACGGCGAACCGCCGGGTCGACCCCGGCCGAGAAGGTGCCGAGCAGGCGCTGAAGCGAGTCGAGTCGCGCCGGGCCACGTTCTCCCAGCCGGCCCTGCCCGACCGCCTCGACGATCGCGCAGTCGGGCGCATCGGGAAGATGCGTGCAGCCCCGCGGGCACTCCTCGGCGACAGCGGCGAGGTCGGTGAACGCGGCGAGGATGTTGGCGGGGTCGACGTGCCCGAGGCCGAACGAGCGGACCCCGGGCGTGTCGATGACCCAACCGCGCCCCTCGGGGCCGAGATAACGAAGCGATACCGTCGAGCTCGACGTGTGGCGACCTCGACCGGTGACTTCGTTGACGTGTCCGGTCGCCCGTGCGGCTGTCGGCACCAGGGCGTTCACGAGGGTGGACTTGCCGACGCCGGAGTGACCGACGAACACCGTGGCGTGGCCCACGAGCTTCGCGCCGAGCTCGTCGACCGGCATCCGTCCCCGCCCGCTCGTGAGCACTTCGAGGTCGTCCACCCCCTCGAAATGCGCGAGGAACGCGGCCGGGTCGGCGAGATCGGTCTTGGTCACCACGAGCAGGGGATGGATGCCGGCGTCGAGCGCCGCGATGAGGTAGCGGTCGACCAGGCGCGGGCGGGGCTCAGGGTCGGCTGCGGCGACGACGATGACCATCTGATCGGCGTTGGCCACGACGATCCGCTCCACCTGGTCGGTGTCGTCGGCGCTGCGGCGAAGCAGCGTCGTGCGTGGTTCGATGCCGACGATGCGTCCGAGAGTGCCTTCGTCTCCCGACACGTCCCCGACCACGCGTGCCCGGTCGCCGCTGACGATGGGCTGCTTCCGCAGCTCGCGAGCGCGCACCGCGAGCGTGGTGTGCTCGTCGTCGCCGTCCTCGTCGATGAGCACGGTGTAGCGGCCGCGGTCGACACCCACCACGCGCGCCACCTGGGCGTCACTGTGGGCGGGTCGCCGCTTGGTGCGCGGCCGATTCGCCTTCGGGTTCGGACGCATCCGGATGTCGGACTCGTCGTACTCCTCGTCGAAGTCGTCGTCGCCGCCGAGCCAGCTCACCCGGCGACCTGCGCGTCGGATCCGAGCATCTCTGCCCACAACTGGGGGAACTCGGGCATCGTCTTCGCGGTCGTGCCGATGTCATCGACCTCGACGCCCGGGACGCGCAGGCCGATGATCGCCCCCGCCGTCGCCATCCGGTGGTCGTGGTGCGCCCGCCAGAGCCCGCCGCGCAGCGGCGTGGGCGTGATGCGGATGCCGTCCTCGAGCTCTTCGGCCGAGCCGCCGAGCGCTCGGAGGTTGCCCACGAGAGCGGCGATGCGGTCGGTCTCATGGCCGCGGATGTGGCCGATGCCGTGCAGTGTGCTCGGCGAGTCGGCGAACGCCGCGAGCGCGAAGAGCGACGGGGTCAGCTCGCTCGCCGCCGACAGGTCGAGGTCGACGCCGCGCAGCTCGCCGGTTCCGGAGACCGCGAGAACACCGCTGCGTCGCGTCACGCGGGCGCCCATCTCGGTCAGGATGTCGACGAGCAGCGCACCCGGCTGGGTCGAGTGCACGGGCCAGTGCGGGATGGTCACCCGTCCGCCGGTCAGCGCGGCCGCGGCCAGGAAGGGGGCCGCGTTGGACAGGTCGGGCTCGATCGTGAGCTCTTTGCCGCGGAGCGGACCGGCGGGGACGAGCCACTCGCTGTCGCTCGGACGCTCGACGTTCACGCCGCGGTGGCCGAGGGCCTCGACCGTCATGTCGATGTGCGGCAGGCTCGGCAGGCGGTGACCGTCGTGCACGAGGCGGAGCCCAACATCGAACCGGGGCGCCGCCAGCAGGAGCCCCGAGACGAACTGGCTCGAGGCGCTGGCGTCGATCGTGACCTCGCCGCCGCGAACGTGGCCGTGCCCGTGCACGAGGAACGGCAGCGTCCACCGGCCGCCGTCGTCGATGTCGACGCCGAGCTCGCGGAGGCTCCGGATCATCTCCGCCATGGGTCGGTGCAGGGCGCTCTCGTGGGCCGTGACGGTGACCTCGCCGCGCGCGAGTCCGGCGAGGGGAGTGACGAAGCGCATGACGGTGCCGGCTTGCCCGCAGTCGACCACGGCATCGGCCGGTTCCGCCCCGAGCGGCGTCACGACGAGGTCGGGGCCGAAACGGCCCTCGCCGGGCACGGCTTCGATCTGGGCGCCGAGAGCTCGCAGCGCGTCGATCATGCGCGCGGAATCGTCGGAATGCAGCGGCGCGATCAGGCGGGAGGGGGTCTCGGCGAGGGCCGAGAGCACCAGCTCGCGATTGGTGAGCGACTTCGATCCGGGCACGGCGACCTCGGCTCGGACGGGGGCATCGGCGACGGGCGCGCGCCACGGCGCGCCGACGTCGGCGGGACGGGGGGAATACGCGGCTGTGCTCATGGGTTTCCACAGTATCGAACGCCCTCGTGCTGTCGAGGTCGTTGGTCCTACCGAGTGAGAGGAGCCCATGATCGCACTCGCCGATCCTGCGGTCGCGCCGTGGGACGCCCACGTAGACTGGCCGCTGATGGAAGAGCAAGCGGTCACCGATCCGAGCGCCCAGTTCGAGGAGCAGGCGCTCCCGTTCATGGACCAGCTTTACGCCGCCGCCATGCGGATGACCCGCAATCCCGCTGACGCAGCGGACCTCGTGCAAGAGACGTTCGTCAAGGCGTTCGCCTCGTGGTCGTCCTTCACGCAGGGGACCAACCTCAAGGCGTGGCTGTACCGGATCCTGACCAACACCTACATCAACACCTACCGCAAGAAGCAGCGGGAGCCCTACCAGGGCACCATCGACGACCTCGAGGACTGGCAGCTGGGAGGAGCGGAATCCACCACCGCATCCCGGAGCCGCTCCGCCGAGGCTGAAGCGATCGACCACATGCCGGCGTCCGCGGTCAAGGACGCGCTGCAGTCGATCCCCGAGGATTTCCGGTTGGCGGTGTACCTCGCGGACGTCGAGGGCTTCGCCTACCAGGAAATCGCCGACATCATGAAAACCCCGATCGGCACGGTCATGAGCCGTCTGCACCGTGGCAGACGCCTGTTGCGTGACCTGCTGGCCGACTATGCGAAGGAGCGGGGCATCGAGATGCCCCCCACGAGGAGCAAGAAATGAGTGACTGCGGCTGCGAGAAGGCGCGACGCGATCTGGAAGAGTACCTGCGCAACGAGGTCTGCAAGACCGAGCACGCCGACATCCGGGAGCACCTCGAGTCATGCCCGGCTTGTCGCGACGAGGCCCTGGTGTCGCGCACGCTCACCGAGGTCGTCGCCCGAGCGTGCCGGGAATCGGCCCCCGAAGAGCTGCGCGACCAGGTTCTGGCGCGTCTGCGGGAGGCCCAGGAGGCCGCTCACGCGTGAGCGCGCTCCGCGCCCGATGACGGCCTGAGCTCGACCGTGAGAGCAGAAAGGGGCGGACGTTCGCACGTCCGCCCCTTTCGCTACCGCTGGCTCAAAGCGTGAGCGCCTGCTCGATGAGCTTCGCCTGCTCCACGGCGTGGACCTTCGGCGAGCCGGTCGCCGTCGACGCCGCTGCGGGACGCGTGATGCCGCGCACCGAGCGGCCGTCGAGCTTGGCGGCGGCTTCGAGCGCGATGAACGGCCAAGCGCCCTGGTTCTCGGGCTCGTCCTGGACCCACACGACCTCGGCGTTCGGGTAGCCCGCGAGGACCGCGTTCAGCTCGTCGATCGGTGCCGGGTAGAACTGCTCGAGACGCACGAGCGCGATTGCCGGGTTCGGCTTCTTGTCGAGCTCGGACTTCAGGTCCCAGTGGATCTTGCCCGAGTGCAGCAGCACACGCTTGACCGCGCTCTTGTCGGTGATCGCGCTGTCGTCGATCACGGGCTCGAACTTGCCGCGCTGGAAGTCCTCGACCGGGCTCGTCGCACCGCGCAGGCGCAGCATCGCCTTCGGCGTGAACACCACGAGGGGGCGGCGCGGACGTGCGTAGGCCTGGCGGCGCAGCAGGTGGAAGTACGACGCGGGCGTGGAGGGCCGTGCGACCGTCATGTTGTCCTGCGCGCACATCTGCAGGTAGCGCTCGATGCGGGCCGACGAGTGATCCGGTCCCTGGCCCTCGTAGCCGTGGGGGAGCAGCAGGACGACGCCCGACTGCTGGGCCCACTTCTGCTCGGCCGACGAGATGAACTCGTCGATGACCGACTGCGCGCCGTTGGCGAAGTCGCCGAACTGGGCCTCCCAGAGCACGAGCGAGTCCGCGCGCTCTACCGAATAGCCGTACTCGAACGCCATGGCCGCGTACTCGCTCAGCAGCGAGTCGTAGACGTAGAAGCGGCCCTGGTTCTCGGACAGGTTCGCGAGCGGCAGCCACTCCTGGCCGTTCGAGCGGTCGTGGAGGACGGCGTGACGCTGCACGAACGTTCCGCGACGTGCGTCCTGACCGGCGAGGCGGACGTTCGTGCCCTCCATGAGCAGCGAGCCGAACGCGAAGAGCTCGCCCATCGCCCAGTCGATGTTGCCGTTGCGGCTCATATCGTGGCGCTTGTCGAGCAGCTGCTTGAGCTTGCCGTGCACCGTGAAGTTCTCGGGGGCGTTGACGAACGCGTCGCCGATCTGATGGATGACGTCTTCACCGACACCCGTCGTCTCGGGGGCGCCGACGGCCTGATCGATCGGTCCCGACAGGCCCACCGGGCCGGACGCGCCGGTCTCGGCGGCGTGCGTCTCGGCGAACGCGACCTCGAGGCGGTCCTGGAAGTCGCGCTTGGCCTGCTCGTACTCTTCCTCGGTGATGTCGCCGCGTCCGACCAGCGACTCGGTGTAGAGCCGGCGGACCGAGCGCTTGGCCTCGATGAGGTTCGTCATGAGGGGCTGGGTCATCGACGGATCGTCGCCCTCGTTGTGACCGCGACGGCGGTAGCAGACGAGGTCGATCACGACGTCGCGCTTGAACTCCTGGCGGTAGCGGAACGCGAGCTGCGCGACGTGGACGACGGCCTCGGGGTCGTCGCCGTTGACGTGGAAGATCGGCGCCTGGATGGTCTTGGCCACGTCCGTCGCGTAGACCGAGCTGCGGGCGTCGAGGGGGAGCGTCGTGAAGCCGACCTGGTTGTTGACCACGACGTGAACCGTGCCGCCGGTCCGATACCCGCGCAGCTGCGACATCTGCAGCGTCTCGACGACGACGCCCTGACCGGCGAACGCGGCGTCGCCGTGGACGAGGATCGGCAGCCACGAGAACGAGCCGATCGGGCCGCGGTCCTGCTTGGCGCGCACGATGCCCTCGAGAACGCCGTCGACGGTCTCGAGGTGCGACGGGTTCGCGGCGAGGTACACCGGCAGTTCGTCGCCCTCATCGCCGACGAAGGTGCCCTCGGTGCCGAGGTGGTACTTCACGTCGCCCGAGCCGCTCTTCGAACCGATCGCGACGGAGCCCTCGAACTCGCGGAAGACCTGGCCGTAGGTCTTGCCGGCGATGTTGGTCAGGACGTTGAGGCGGCCGCGGTGGGCCATGCCGATGGCGGCGCCCTCGAGCCCGGTGCGCGCCGCGCCCTGGAGCACCTCGTCGAGCAGCGGGATCAGCGACTCGCCGCCCTCGAGGCTGAACCGCTTCTGCCCCACAAACTTCGTCTGCAGGAAGGTCTCGAATGCCTCGGCCTGGTTCAGCTTGCCGAGGATGCGGAGCTGCTCGTCGTGGCCGGGCTTCTGGTACTTGACCTCGACGTTGTCCTGGAACCACTTGCGCTGGTCGGGATCCTGGATGTGCATGTACTCGATGCCGATCGTGCGGCAGTACGAGTCGCGCAGAACGCCGAGGATCTCGCGGAGCTTCATGACGCGCTTGCTGCCGAACCCGCCGGTGACGAACTCGCGGTCGAGGTCCCAGAAGGTCAAGCCGTGCTGCTCGATCTCGAGGTCGGGGTGCGTGCGCTGGCGGTACTCGAGCGGGTCGATGTCGGCCATGAGGTGGCCGCGCACCCGGTACGAGTTGATGAGCTCCTGCACGCGGGCCGTCTTGTCGACGCGCTCGGCGAGGTCGACGTTGATGTCGGTCGACCACTGGATGGGCGCGTAGGGGATGCGCAGGGCGGCGAAGATCTCGTCGTAGAAGCCGTTCTTGCCGATCAGCAGCTCGTGGACGGTCTTGAGGAACTCGCCCGAGCCGGCACCCTGGATGACCCGGTGGTCGTAGGTGCTGGTGAGAGTGATGGTCTTGCCGATGCCGAGGTTGACGAGCGTCTTCTCGCTCGAGCCCTGGAACTCGGCCGGGTAGTCGAGCGCGCCGGCGCCGATGATGCTTCCCTGGCCGCGCATGAGTCGCGGAACCGAGTGCACCGTGCCGATGCCGCCGGGGTTGGTCAGCGAGATCGTCGTGCCCTGGAAGTCGGCAGCGGTGAGCTTGTTCTTGCGAGCGCGGCTGACCAGGTCTTCGTAGGCGGCCAGGTACTCGCCGAAGCTGAGCGACTCGGCGCGCTTGATGCTCGGCACCATGAGCGCGCGCGTGCCGTCGGGCTTGGGGAGGTCGATCGCGATGCCGAGGCCGACGTGCGCGTGCGCGATGACCGACGGCTTGCCGTCGACCTCTGCGTACGAGACGTTCTGGCTCGGGAAGGCCTTGAGCGCCTGGATGAGCGCCCAGCCGATGAGGTGGGTGAAGCTGATCTTGCCGCCGCGCGTGCGCGACATGTGGTTGTTGATGACGATGCGGTTGTCGATCATCAGCTTGGCGGGGATGGTGCGCACACTCGTCGCGGTGGGCACCGTGAGCGAGTCGTCCATGTTCGCCGCGAGGGTCTTCGGCATGCCGCGCAGCGGGGTGACGACATCCTCGCGCTGCTCGACCTCGGCGGCGGGGGTCGTCGGGGCCTGCGCGGGCACCGGCTGCGCGGCGGCGGGCCGAGCCGTCGTGCGAGCGACCGGCTGCGAGCCGACCGTCGGCACGGGGGCCGTCACGGGGTGCGACGCCGCCGCGGGCTGCGCGGGGGCGGGTTGCGCGGGAGCGGTGCCGGCGGGCTGCGCCGGGGCGGACCCGGCGGGCTGGGAAGCGCCGCCGTTCACGTGAGCGGCGTAGGCCTCGAGCGTCGGCCACCACTCCTTGTCCACCGAGTTCTTGTCTTCGCGGAACTGTTCGTACAGTTCCGCGACGAGCCATTCGTTCGCCCCGAACTCGCCGTCGTTCGAGGTTCCGATTCCGGTCGCCTGGCTGGACACGGCAGATCGCCTGCTTTCATCGGTGAAGATCGGTTCTCACGGCGGTCGTCCGCCGCCGCGCACAGTCTCCTAGGGTAGCCCAGATCAACCGGCCGGATGCCGCGGCGACACCCGTGGTATCGCATCGTGATGGAGCCCGCCCGGCCCTCTCGCCGCACGCCCGGCTGTCTGTCGGGTCCGCGGCGTAGCGTATGGAGCATGCGTTTCTCCGGTGCTGAGCCCACGGTCGACCTGACGTACTCCGACGTCTTCCTCGTGCCCCGCCGATCGGCGATCACGAGTCGGCTCGATGTCGACCTCGCCCCCGGCGACGGCACGGCGGCCACGCTGCCGATCGTCTCGGCGAACATGAACTCCGTCACCGGCCCGCGTCTGGCCGCCACGCTCGCCCGCCGCGGCGGACTCGGCGTGCTGCCGCAGGACATGCCGCTGCAGGACCTCGACGCCGCCATCCGGTGGGTCAAGGACCAGCCGGTCGCATGGGACACCCCCATCGTGCTCTCACCGGATGCCACGGTCGCCGAGGCATCCCGCATCCTTCCCGCGCTGGACGGACACGGCATCGTGGTCGCGGACCCGTCGGCGCCGACGCTGCGTATCGACGACATCACCGGGATCGTTCCCGCGGCCCGCCTGGCCACCGCCCTGCCGGACGCCCGCCTGGGCGACCTCGTACGCGACCGTGCGACCGCGATCGACGCCGATGACGTCTCCGGTCCTCGCGCCGCCTTCGACCTCATCGACGCGGCCGATGTACCGGTCGTCGCGATGCTCCATCAGGGTGCGCTCGTCGGCACGCTGTCGCGTCGCAGTGCGCTGCGCACCGCGATCTACCGCCCGGCCGTCGACGGCGACGGGCGTCTCATCGTCGCGGCAGCGATCGGGATCAACGGCGACGCGGCGGCCAAGGCGCGGGCGCTCGCCGCCGCGGGCGTCGATGTGCTCGTCGTCGACACCGCCCACGGGCACCAGGAGGGGATGCTGCGCGCGCTGCGCGAGGTCGCGGCGCTCGATCTCGGTCTGCCGATCGTCGCGGGGAACATCGTCACGGCTGACGGCGTCGCAGACCTCGTCGAGGCGGGAGCCACGATCCTCAAGGTCGGCGTCGGCCCGGGCGCGATGTGCACGACGCGCATGATGACGGCCGTCGGGCGGCCGCAGTTCTCCGCCGTGCTCGAGACCGCGCAGGCGGCGGCGGAGCGCGGGGCGCACGTCTGGGCCGACGGGGGAGTCCGCTATCCCCGGGACGTGGCGCTTGCGCTCGCCGCGGGCGCGGCGTCCGTCATGATCGGCTCCTGGTTCGCGGGCACGATCGAGTCGCCCGGCGAGGTCCAGCTCGACGACGAGGGGCGTGCGTTCAAGGAGTCGTGGGGCATGGCTTCGACGAAGGCCGTCGTCGGCCGGTTCGGGCGCCTCGACGCCTACGAGCGAGCCCGCAAGGAGTTGTTCGCCGAGGGCATCTCGTCGTCGCGGATCTACCTCGACCCGCTGCGCCCGGGCGTCGAGGATCTGCTCGACATGATCACTTCGGGTGTGCGCTCGTCGTTCACCTACGCGGGAGCCGCGACGGTGGCAGAGTTCCATGAGCGCGCGACGGTCGGCCTCCAGTCGGCCGCCGGCTACGAAGAGGGCAAGGCGCTTCCCGTCAGCTGGTAGAGCTCGCCGCCCACGCGTCGACTGTGCTTTGGGCGCAGTTCGCCAGATAGCACGCGGTTCATACTGCGACCGATGACCGAAAGTGCGCCCGATGGCAAGGCCGCCGCGGCGTGTGGGTCACCGCCCGGGGCGAGGACGGGTGGAGGGGAGCCCGTCGGTGCGCAGGATGTCGTACAACAGCCGGGGGCTGCGGAGGTGCGGGGCGCGCCACCGTGAGAGCGCCCGAACCTGGCGCCGCAGCGCGTCGCCCCGATCCTTCTCGGCGATGAGCGCTTGCTCGGGGGTGCGGCCCCGCCGCATCACCGGGTCGAGATACTTGCCGGTGCCGTCGAACTCGCCGATGTGGTCGTGGTCGGGCCACCAGAAGTCGGCGAACGCGTCGCGTCCGTCGGGCAGGACGAAGCGCTGCTGCAGTGTCGGTGTGGGAAAACCCAGCCGGTCGATCAGAACGCGGCTCTCCGATTCGCGAACGCTGTCGGAGAGACCGGTGGCGAACGTGCTCACGGCCGCGACGCGGGCATGCGCCCGCCCGCGGTATCGGGATGCCGCCGCTTCCAGCTCGTGTCGGGTGCAGAGCGCGCCGCTCGGGCGCCGCTGCCACAGTGCCTGGTCCGCGGCGACCACGCCGCCGACGAAGGGCAGAACCGAGGCGAGGTCGACGACCGTGCGCGCGGGCGTGGTCAGGAAATGTTCCCCCCACGGCATCACCTCGTCCCTCTCCAGCGGACGATGATGGCGGCGGATGACGCCGGACGACCCCGCAGAGGTGGCAGTGGTCACGTCGATCGCTCGAGGCCACGCGTCGATCAGATCGATTCCGAGTACCGCAGCGGCCGCGTGATGCGAGAAGACCGTGCCGGGTCGCAGGCGAGCCGCAGCCTCCCACACGCGTTGCGCGTGGGCGTCGCTCGGGTTCAGCGTCGCCCAAGCCTCGGACGCGGCATACGACCCCCGTGCGATGGGAGACGCGGCCCCGGTTCGGCGGGCTCGATCGAGGAGCCGCGCGGTGGCCTCATCCGCCTCGCGTCGGCGGAAGACGACGTCCAGCGGTGGTCGGATCACCCAGCTCATGCGGAAAGCGTGCTCCGGCAGGTCGCGCGCCGAGCCCGCGGCATCCGTCCCCGTGCACTCCGGCATCCCGAGGCGACCGGGGGAGGAACCGATGTGAAGCGCAGTTCTCGAGGTCAAGCGCGGCTCGAACCGCGCCTGACGCTCGGAAGTGCGACCCAAGCGAGCGGAGGACAGGCGTAAGATCGGGCGCACGATGGACGACCCTCCTAGTTGCCGACCCTCGCCCCGCCGACCCCGACCGATCGGGGGTGACGCCTGATGGATTTCATCATGCTGGGCGTGGGGCTCCTGCTGACCGTCGGCACCGGTCTGTTCGTCGCGAGTGAGTTCGCGCTCGTCAATCTCGATCGCGCGGACCTCGAGG
Source organism: Microbacterium sp. SMR1 (assembly GCF_003289625.1). GTDB lineage: Bacteria > Actinomycetota > Actinomycetes > Actinomycetales > Microbacteriaceae > Microbacterium > Microbacterium plantarum. Next base: position 423,101 of record NZ_QMBN01000003.1, on the reverse strand, counting down.
CCCGCCAGGCGGCGGGCGAATCGCGCCTCTCGATGACGATCGCGGCGCTGCGGATCACCTCGACGCATCTGTCGAGCGCGCAGCTCGGCATCACGCTGACGACGCTGCTCACCGGTTACACGATGGAGCCGGCGATCTCGAACCTGCTGTCGCCGGTCTTCGAGGCGTGGGGCTGGGCCGAGACCGTGTCGCGGCCCGTCGCCGCCGTCGTGGGCGTGTCGATCGCGACGATCTTCTCGATGATCCTCGGCGAGCTCGTCCCGAAGAACTTCGCTCTGGCGATCCCTCGTCAGACGGCGAAGCTCGTCATCCCGTTCCAGACCCTCTTCACGACCGTGTTCCGGCCGGCCGTCACGGTGCTCAACGGCAGCGCGAACGGAGTGCTCCGCTCGATGGGCGTCGAGCCCAAGGAGGAGCTGTCGGGGGCCCGTTCGGCGGAGGAGCTGTCGAGCCTCGTGCGCCGGTCCGCGAGCGCGGGCGTGCTCGAGAAGGACACCGCATCGCTGCTGGACCGTTCGCTCACCTTCGCTCGGCTGACCACGGCCGACGTCATGACGCCGCGCCCGAGCCTGCACGCGGTCGCTGCGGGCGACAGCGTCGAGGACGTCATCCAGCTCGCGCGGCGCACGGGCCACAGCCGGTTCCCGGTTTTCGGTGACTCGATGGACGACATCACCGGAATCGTCCACGTCAAGCAGGCGGTCAGCGTCCCGCGCGAGCGCCGCGCAGACGTCCCCGCCGCCGCCATCGCGGAGGAGCCGCTGCGGGTGCCCGAGGCCGTGCACCTCGACGCCGTGCTCAGCGAACTGCGCGCCCGGGGGTATCAGATGGCCATCGTCGTGGACGAGTACGGCGGCACCGCCGGTGTCGTGACGCTCGAGGATCTCGTGGAGGAGATCGTCGGCGAGGTGCTCGACGAGCACGATCGCAACCGCGCCGGGGTGCTGAGGGTCGCCGGCGGCATCGTCTTCCCCGCGGAGCTGCGTCCCGACGAGGTGCTCGACCGCACCGGCATCCGGGTTCCCGAGGGCGACGTCTACGACACCGTCGGAGGGTTCGTGATGAGTGTGCTGGAGCGCATCCCGGTCGTCGGCGACACCGTCGAGATCGAGGACGGCACGCTCACCGTGCAGCGGATGGACGGCAGGCGGGTCGACCGCGTGCGTTTCGAGCCCACCCCGGTGCCCGAGGAGGCACCGACCGCGTCCCCGGTCGAGCCGATGCGACCGGCGCCGCGCCGCGAGGACGGTGATCGTCGATGAACGACTGGGCGGGACTGGCCTGGCTCGTCGTGCTGCTGGCCTTCAACGCGTTCTTCGTCGCGAGCGAGTTCGCCGTCATCTCCGCGCGCCGATCGCAGATCGAGCCCCTCGCCGACAAGGGGTCGCGCTCGGCGAAGACCGCGCTGTGGGCGATGGAGCACGCGACCCTCATGCTCGCGACGTGCCAGCTGGGCATCACGATCTGCTCGCTGGTGATCCTGAACGTCTCCGAGCCGGCGATCCACCACCTGCTGGCCGTGCCGCTCGGGCTCACCGGGTGGGGCGAGGCCGTCGTCGATGTCGTCGCCTTCGCCGTGGCGCTCATCGTCGTGTCGTACTTGCACGTCGTGTTCGGCGAGATGGTTCCGAAGAACCTGGCCTTCTCGCTGCCCGACCGTGCCGTGCTGCTGCTGGCCACGCCCCTGCGCTGGGTCTCGCGGCTCTTCTACCCGATCATCGTGGCCCTGAACTGGATCGCCAACCATGCGGTGCGCCTGTTCCGGGTCGAACCGAAGGACGAGGCGACCTCGACCTACACGCTCGACGAGGTCGCGACCATCGTTGCGACGTCCCGCATCGAGGGCGTGCTCGACGATGCATCGGGAACGGTCGCGGCCGTCGTGGAGTTCACCGACAAGAAGGCGGCGGATGTCGCCGTGCCGTTCGGCGAACTGGTCACGCTGCCCGAGACCGCGACCCCCGAGGACGTCGAGCGCGCCGTCGCGCGGCACGGCTTCTCGCGCTACGTCATCGTCGATGACACCGATCAGCCGGTCGGGTACGTGCACCTCAAGGACGTGCTGCGGGAGGCAGAGGATGCCGACGGCGCGGCATCGCGTCCGATCAAGTCCAAGCGCATCCATCTCATGGTGCCGGTCGCCGAGACGACCGATCTCGAGGACGCGCTCGCTCTGATGCGCCGATCGAGCCGTCACCTCGCCCAGGTTCGGGATGCCGAGGGGCGGACGACCGCGGTGCTCTTTCTCGAGGACATCATCGAGGAGCTCATCGGCGAGGTGCACGACGCCACGCGCCGCGCACCTCGCTGGGCCTGAGCCTGGCCGGGTGACGACGCTCGCTCAGCGACGCCGCGCGCGGACGTACTGCGGCGGCCAGACCGAGGCGTCCTCGCCCAGCTCGTCGGCCGCGCGGAGCCCGAAGTGGGGGTCGCGCAGCCACTCGCGGCCGGCCATGATCGCGTCGGCGTCCTCGGCGGCGAGGATCTCCTCGGCCTGCGCGCCGGTCGTGATCTCGCCGACCGCGCTGACCGGCAGGCCGGTCGTCCTGCGGATCTCGCGAGCGAACGGCACCTGGTAGCCGGGGCCCGTCGTGATGCGCTGGTGCGCGACGAGGCCGCCGCTCGAGACGTCGATGAGGTCGGCGCCGCGCTCGTGAGCCCAGGCCGAGACCGTCGCCGTCTCGGCGACATCCCAGCCGCCCTCGGCCCAGTCGGTCGCCGAGAAGCGCACGAACAGCGGGGCGTCGGGAGCGGCGGCGCGAACCGCCTCGACGATGAGCAGCAGGAGCCGGGCGCGGTTCTCGAGCGAGCCGCCGTACTCATCGGTGCGCTGGTTCGACAACGGCGACAGGAACTCGTGCAGCAGATAGCCGTGGGCCGCGTGGATCTCGAGCACGTCGAAGCCGGCTTCGCGTGAACGGCGTGCCCCATCGGCGAACGCGGTCACGAGGGCGTCGATCTCAGAACGCTCGAGCTCGTCGGGCCGGGCGTAGCCGTCGAAGGCGACGGCCGAGGGGGCGAGTGCCTGCCAGCCGCCCTCCGCCTCCGGCACGGTCCCACGCTCGGCGGCGAACGGCGAGTAGGTCGACGCCTTGCGGCCCGCGTGCGCGAGCTGGATCGCGGCCACGGCACCGCGGTCGTGGATCGCCGTCACGATGGGGCGCCAGGCGTCGCGCTGCTCGTCGTTCCAGATGCCGGTGTCTTCGGGGGTGATGCGTCCCTCGGGCACGACCGCGGTCGCCTCGGCCATCACGAGTCCGGCGCCGCCCGAGGCGAACTGCGCGAGGTGGACGTGATGCCAGTCGTTCGGCATGCCGTCCCGGGCCGAGTACTGGCACATGGGGGCGACCCAGAGGCGGTTGCGCACCTCGACGGTTCGGATGGTCAGGGGGCTGAACAACTGGCTCACGCCGGGCTCCTTCGGGGCGCCGATAGGGTGGCGCCATGGTCGAGATCCACGAATGGGATGCGCGCGACACGGTCGCGCTCCTGCGCAAGCCAACTGCCGACGACCACAAGTATTCCCGCGGGGTGCTCGGTGTGCGAACCGGATCGCAGGAGTATCCGGGAGCCGCCGTGCTCGGTGTCGAGGCCGCGTGGCGGACCGGCATCGGGATGGTCCGCTACCTCGGCCCGGAGCGTCCGGCCGACCTCGTGCTGCAGCGCCGACCCGAGACCGTGACCGCGCCCGGACGCGTGCAGGCGTGGCTGATCGGATCGGGGACGGATGCCGCGACCCGGCCCGCAGCCGAGACCGCACGGCTGGGGGAGCTGCTGCAGGGCGACCTCCCCGTCGTCGTCGACGCTGGGGCCCTCGACCTGGTCCCGGGCGCGACCGCCCCGCTCGTCGTCACGCCGCACCAGAGCGAGCACGCGCGCCTGCGCGGGCTGCTCGGCCTCGACGACGTGACGCCGACGTCACTGACCGACCGCATCGAGGCCGCCCGCGAGACTGCGGCCGCGGCGGGCATCGCCGTGCTGCTCAAGGGGGCCGAGACCGTCGTCGCGGCCCCCGACGGATGGACCGCCGTCGTGCGGGCCGGCACCGGGTGGCTCGCCACCGCGGGCACCGGTGACGTGCTCGGCGGCATCCTGGGTGCGGTCGTGGCGGCCCGGGGTGCGCAGCACGATCTGGATGCCGCGGCGCTGGCACCGCTGGCCGCGGCGGCGGCGTACATCCACGGACATGCCGGTCGCGGTGCCGGTCCCGGTCCCATCACGGCGCTGGACGTCGCGGAGGCCGTGCCCGCCGTGATCGACGTGCTGCTCTCCGGCGGCGACCCGGCCGCCCGCTGACACCACCGGTGGGCCGCGACGGCCTCACCGTAGGATGTGACGGTGTCGAGACGGGGAACGCTGTGGGTCGCGTTCGCGCTCGTCCACGTCGTGGTCTCGGTGCTCGGATTCGTGCTCCCGAATCAGCCGATGGGGGATGTCTACCTCGTCTACGAACCCTGGTCGCAGCGAGCGCTCGCCGGTGAGGGCATCGTGGGGATCGACGAAGACTGGGTGTACCCGCAGCTCGCCCTCGTCCCGCTCGTGCTCGCCCACGGGTTCGCGTGGATAGCCGGCTACACGGTGGGTTGGGCCATCTTCGTCACGGCTCTGGACGCCGTCGCCTTCGCGGTCCTCGTGGGCCGCGCGCGGTCACGCGGACGTGTGACGGCGGCATGGTTCTGGCTCGCGGCGATCCTGCTCCTCGGCCCGGTCGGCCTCTACCGGCTCGACGCCGTCACCGTCGCGCTCGCCGTCATGGGCGGCCTGTGGCTTCGCGGACGGCCCTGGTTGGCCGGCATCCTGCTGGCCGTGGCGACATGGATCAAGGTCTGGCCCGCGGCGATCATCGCCGCCGCGGTCATCGCGATCCGGCGGCGGTGGGCGCTCGTCGGTGCCGGGCTCGTCGTCTCGGTCGCGACGCTCGCGGCCGTCGTCGCCGCCGGTGGCCTCGACCATGCGCTCGGGTTCATCGGAGATCAGACGGGGCGCGGTCTTCAGGTCGAGGCGCCCGTGAGCATGTTCTACCTGTGGGGGCAGATGCTCGGCGTCCCGGGCTTCTTCGTCTACTACTCGACCGAGATCCTGACGTTCCAGGTGACCGGCACCGACATCGATCCGGTCATCGCGGCGATGACTCCGATCCTCGTGATCGGAGTGGGGGCCGTGGCGGCCGTCGCCGCCCTCAAGGTGCGCCGTGGCGCTGCGGTGCGCGACCTTCTGCCCGTCGCGGCGCTCGCGATCGTCACCGTCTTCATCGTGCTCAACAAGGTCGGTTCGCCGCAGTACCTGTGCTGGCTCGTCCCGCCCGTCGTGCTCGGACTGGTCGTCGCGCGCCGCGCCTGGGTGCGACCGGCGATCCTCGTCCTCGTGCTCAGCGCGCTCACCCAGCTCGTTTACCCGGTGTTCTACGGCGAGGTCCTCGCGGCGCATCCCCTCGGCGTCGGCATCCTCACCGTGCGCAACGCCCTGCTCATCGTCCTGGGTGTCTGGATAGTGGTGCGCCTCGTCCGGGTGCCGGTCCGGACGCCGACATCCATCCCCGCCTGATCCGGAGGTCCATCATGCTCATCGCCTTCTCCGTCGCTCCCAGCGGCACCGGCAGCAATCCCGACGGCTCGGTGCACGATGCCGTCGCCGCAGCCGTGGCCGTCGTGCGGGCATCCGGCCTGCCGCACCGCACCACGTCGATGTTCACCGAGGTCGAGGGGGAGTGGGACGAGGTGATGGCCGTCGTCAAGCACGCGACCGAGGCGGTCATGCCGTTCGGGTCGCGCGTATCGCTCGTGCTCAAGGCCGACATCCGGCCGGGCTACAGCGGCGAGCTCGACGGCAAGATCGAGCGGCTCGAGGGCGCGCTCGAATCGATTCGACATGAGGGGGAGCGCGGCGCTACGCTCCCGGAGTGACGACGCCCGCCATTCCTCGCCCGACCGCCCGCCGGGCCCTGCTCTCGCTCGCGATCGGCAGCTTCGGCATCGGGATGACGGAGTTCGTCGTCATGGGCCTTCTGCCGGAGATCGCCGGCGAGCTGCTGCCCTCCGTCTACGCGAGCGATCCGGAAGCCGCGATCGCCCAGGCGGGGTGGCTCATCACGCTCTACGCCGCCGGCGTCGTCGTGGGGGCGCCGACCATCGCAGGAGTCGTGGCGAAGTACCCGCGGCACCGGGTCATGGTCTTCCTCGCCCTCGCCCTCACCCTCGGCAACGCGCTGACGCTCGTGCTGCCGACGTTCGAGCTCGTCGCGGCATCCCGGTTCCTCGCGGCCCTGCCACACGGTGCCTACTTCGGCATCGGCGCTCTCGTCGCCGCCGACGTCCTGGGTCCGGGCAAGCGTGCGCAGGGCGTCGCGTTCGTGCTGACCGGCCTCACGATCGCCAACGTCGTGGGTGTTCCGCTCGGCACCTTCCTCGGCCAGCAGTTCGGTTGGCGGGCCGCGTTCCTCGTCGTCGCGGCGATCTTCGCGCTGGCCACCGTGGCGATCGCACTGACCGTCCCGCATCACGCAGGGGAGCCGTCGCGCACCCTGCGCGCCGAACTGCGGGTCTTCGGCATCGGCCAGGTGTGGTTCGCGCTCGGCATCGGGGCGATCGGCTTCGGCGGCTTCTTCGCGGTCTACAGCTACGTCGCGACCCTCGTCACCGAGGCGGCCGGCTCACCGCAGTGGGCGGTGCCGATCGTGCTCGTCGTCGCCGGTCTCGGCATGACCGTCGGGAACCTCGTCGGAGGCAGGCTCGCCGACCACGATCTGCGGCGCAGCCTTCTGGGCGGCCTGCTCGCTCTTGCGGCGGTTCAAGCGCTGCTCGCACTGACGGCCGGCTGGATCGTGGCGGTCGGCCTGTTCGTCTTCCTGGTCGGGTTCTTCTCGTCGGCGTTGAGCCCGACCATCCAGACGCGGCTGATGGATGTCGCGGGCGACAACCAGTCGATCGCGGCGGCGCTCAACCACTCGGCGCTCAACATGGGCAACGCGTTGGGTGCGGCACTGGGCGGAGTCGTCATCGCCGCCGGACTCGGGTTCGTCGCGCCGGTCTGGGTAGGGGTCGTCCTCGCCCTCGCCGGGTTCGGGGTCGCGTGCGCGAGCTTCGCCGTCGAGGCGCGCGCCCGGCGTCGCTCGTCTTCGCTGACCGACCGATCCGACGCGCCTGCGCCGACACGCTGAGACGTCAGCTTTCGAGCAGCCGTCGCAGGTGAGCGCCGACGATGGGCGTCTCGATCAGGAAGGCGTCGTGCCCGAAATCGCTCGAGATCACCACCGCCGCCTCGTCGATCGTCGATCGGATGCCGCGGGCGATGCGGTGCTGGCCCTCGACGGGGAACAGCCGGTCGGAGTCGATGCCCAGCACGAGGGTGCGCGCGGTGACGCGTGCCAGGGCGTCGTCGATCCCGCCGCGGTCACGGCCGACGTCGTGCGAGTTCATCGCCTCGACGAGCGTGATGTAGCTGTTCGCGTCGAAGCGTCGCGTGAACTTGTTGCCGTGGAAGTCGAGGTAGCTCTCCACCGCGAAGCGTCCGCCGAGACCGAGCGGGCTCTTGCCTGACTGCCACGTGCGCTGGAAGCGCAGGTTCAGCTCGGTCGGGCTGCGGTAGTTCAGCAGAGCCATGCGGCGCGCGAGCGCGAGACCGCGGTGCGGGCCGTCGCCGTCTGCCGCGTCGTAGTACTCGCCGTCCTGGAACCTGGGGTCGATGCGGATGGCTTCGAGCTGGACCGAGTTCAGCGCGATCTGGTCGGCGGTGTTCACGGGCGGGGCGGCGAGGATCGCGAGTCGCTCCAGGCGGTCGGGGTGCCCGATACCCCACTCGAGCGCGTGCATGCCGCCCATCGATCCGCCCACGACCGCGGCCCACACCTCGATCCCGAGGGCGTCGGCCAGCCGGACCTGCGCGGCGACCTGATCGCGGATCGTGAGGTACGGGAACCGAGCCGCCCATTCGTAGCCGTCGGACGAGATCGACGAGGGGCCCGTCGACCCCTGGCAGCCGCCCAGCATGTTCGGGGCGACCACGAACCAGCGGTCGGTGTCGATCGCCAGACCGGGACCGACGATGTCCTCCCACCAGCCGGCCGTCGGGTGCCCCGGGCTTGCCTCGCCGCGCAGGTGGCTGTCGCCGGTGAGGGCGTGGAGCACGAGCACGGCGTTGTCGCGTTCGGGTGAGAGCTCGCCCCACGTCTCGTAGGCGAGGCGGAAGCTCGGCAGCTGCTCGCCGCTCTCGGTGATGAGCGGACCGAACGCACCGAAGCTCCGATGGCCGACAGGGTCGCCGTCGCGCCAGGCGCCCGTGGCGGGCGGGCGTCCGCGCAGCAGGCGCGCATCGGCCTCCGTGATCGGCGCGCTCGGCACCGTGTCCTCGGAGGTCTGCCAGTCCATGTCGCCATTCTCCCGGGTCGTGGCGCACGCTGCTCGCGTGTTACGTCACGACCGGAACGGAGACACCTCGTAGGTCGCGCCGTGCTGGCCCGCGAGTGCGACGGGCATTCCGTCGATCGTCTGGACGAAGCTGCCGGTGGGGTCGACGCCGTGCGGCATCCGTCCGTCGATCTCCGGCAGGGTGCCCACCGTCTCGTTCGAGATCCAGACGACGCGGCGGTTCACCCGTTCGCCGAGCGCGCTCACGAGGTCGGCGAAGCGGCGACGTTCGTCGGCATCGAGGTAGAGGAGCACCGCGCTGTGGAAGACCACGAGCGTCGCCTCGGGCGGGCTCTCGGCTGCGACCTCGGGAAGGAGTTCGAGGATGTCGCCGGCGACGATGTGCGGTGGGTCGGCCCGCGCCACCTCGACGGCAGCGCGGAGTCGCCCGATGCGCTCGTCATGGACGGGGCCGGGCCAGATGAGCGTCTCGAGCCAGGCGATCGCGCCGGCGTCGCGCACGTCGATCGGGGCGAGGTCGATGCCGGCGCGCCAGACGATGTCGGGAAGGGACTCGGGCACGGCGCCGGGGTCGTCGATGCGGCAGCGCAACAGCGGGCGATGGGCGGCATCCGACCCCTCAGGAACGATCGCCGGCAGCGGCTCGCCGCCGGGCGACGCGTACTCGTACGCGTACCGGTCGGGATAGAGGCAGAGGCCCGCGGCTGTGCCGGTCTCGAGGAGAGCGATCGGTCCGTCGATGCGGGAGAGGAGAGGCAGGAGGGTGGCGCAGCGTCCGACCTCGTTGGTCTGCGTGCGGCGCTCCGCGGTGATGGCGGCGACCCGGTCCCACTCCGAGATCAGCCGCTCGCGCCAAGCGGCGAACGGCCCGAGTCCGCAGCCGGCCCATCGCGCCGCGGCGAAGACGAGATTCGGCTGGCCGCGCCGCTCGCCCAGGAGCGCGATCCGCTCGGTGAGCTCGTCGTCGCCGGCGATGCCCTCGGCCCATTCGGCGTAGAGCGGCGAGCTGCCCCGGGCCCAGTCGGCGAACGCATGGTAGCGGCGGGAGGTGTCGGCGTCCATCGCTTCAGGGTAGATGCGCTGAGCGTCACGATCGTCGCGTAAGATACCGCGAAGCAAGGGGAGTACTTCCGCCTGCGGCGCTCTCGTCATTACGGATCCGACGTCGGATTCCGGGACGCCGGTCCCTCCGGGGATGAAGGAGACCTGGCCGTTCGCTACTGTCGACCCCTTGGAGCCTTCGTGGACATCACTCCGCTCGTGTGGATCATCACCATCGCGGTGACCATCGCCTTCTTCGTGTACGAGTTCTTCGCGCACGTGCGCACTCCGCACGAGCCGACGATCGCCGAATCGGCGCGCTGGTCGGCGTTCTACATCGGCCTCGCGCTCATCTTCGGCGTGGTCATCGGCTTCGTGCCGGGCTGGGGCTGGGTGTTCGCGGGCGAGTACTTCGCCGGTTACCTGACCGAGAAGGCCCTGTCGATCGACAACCTCTTCGTCTTCCTGATCATCATGACCGGCTTCGCGGTGCCGAAGAAGTACCAGCAGAAGGTGCTGATGATCGGCATCGTGATCGCGCTCATCATGCGCGGCGCGTTCATCGCCATCGGCGCGGCGCTCATCGACAACTTCTCATGGATCTTCTACATCTTCGGTGCGCTGCTGCTCTTCCTCGCCTACCGTCAGGCGTTCTCGCACGGTGACTCCGACCCGGCCAACGGCAAGTTCATGACGTTCGTCCGCCGCCACCTTCCCGTGACCGACGAGTACAACAGCGACAAGCTGACGGTGCAGAAGGACGGCAAGCGCTTCGTCACGCCGATGCTCCTCGTCATCATCGCGATCGGCTTCATCGACCTCGTCTTCGCGGTCGACTCGATCCCGGCGATCTACGGTCTGACCAACGAGGCCTACATCGTCTTCACGGCGAACGCCTTCGCCCTGATGGGCCTGCGCCAGCTGTTCTTCCTCATCGGCGGTCTGCTGGAGCGTCTGGTCTACCTCGCGCAGGGCCTGGCGGTCATCCTCGCCTTCATCGGCGTGAAGCTCGTGTTCCACGCGCTCCACGTCAACGAGCTGCCCTTCATCAACGGCGGCGAGCCGCTGTTGTGGGTTCCCGAGATCCCGATCTGGTTCTCGCTGCTGTTCATCGCCGCTACCGTCGCGGTCGCCACCGTCGCGAGCCTCGCCAAGACGCGCGGGGACAAGGCGAAGAACGATCGCGAGCAGGTTCAGGGCGAGCAGATCACGACGGCCACCGACGCCGACTGACGGCGCCGCAAACGACGGATGCCCCGGCCCCACCGCTCGCGGTGGTCCGGGGCATCCGGTCGTTCTGAGGAGGAACGATCAGGCGCGCGCCGCTTCGGCGACGTTGCGCGCGGTCGCGAGGGCCTGCTCGAGGTCGGCCTTGAGGTCGTCGATGTTCTCCAGCCCCACGGACAGGCGGACGAGGCCGGGGGTGACGCCCGTCGTGAGCTGCTGCTCCGGGGTCAGCTGCGAGTGCGTCGTCGACGCGGGGTGGATGACGAGCGACCGCACGTCACCGATGTTCGCGAGGTGGCTGAACAGCTGCAGAGAGTCGACGAACGCCCGTCCCGCGGCGACGCCGCCCTTCAGCTCGAACGACAGCACCGCCCCGACGCCCTTCGGCGCGTAGCGGTTGGCGGCGGCGTACCAGGGCGAGGTCGGCAGGCCCGAGTAGTTGACCGAGGCGATGTCGTCGTGGTTCTCGAGCCACTCGGCGATCTCCTGTGCGTTCTGCACGTGGCGCTCGATGCGCAGGGAGAGCGTCTCGATGCCCTGGATGAGCAGCCATGCGCTCTGGGGTGAGATCGCCGCGCCGAGGTCGCGCAGCAGCTGGACGCGGGCCTTGATGACGTAGGCGAGGCCGTCGCCGACAGCCTGCGTGTAGACGGCGCCGTGGTACGAGGGGTCGGGCGTCGTGAGCCCCGGGAAGCGCTCGGAGTGCTCCGTCCAGGGGAAGCTGCCGCCGTCGACGATGACGCCGCCGATGACCGTGCCGTGGCCGCCGAGGAACTTGGTGGCGGAGTGCACGACGATGTCGGCGCCGTGCTCGAAGGGACGGATGAGGTAGGGCGTGGCGATCGTGTTGTCGACGATCAGCGGCACGCCGGCCTCGTGGGCGACGTCGGAGACGCCGCGGATGTCGAGGACGTTGATCTGCGGGTTGCCGATCGTCTCGGCGAAGAACAGCTTGGTGTTGGGGCGCACCGCGCGGCGCCACTCCTCGAGGTCGTCCTGGTTCTCGACGAACGTGACCTCGATGCCGAGCTTGGCGAGCGTGTACTTGAACAGGTTGTAGGTGCCGCCGTAGATCGAGCTCGAGGCGACGAAGTGGTCTCCGGCTTCGGCGATGTTGAGGATCGCGAACGTCTCGGCGGCCTGACCCGACGCGACGAGGAGGGCGCCGGTGCCACCCTCGAGTGCGGCGAGGCGCTGCTCGACGACATCCTGCGTGGGGTTCTGGATGCGCGTGTAGATGTTGCCGAACTCCGCGAGCGAGAACAGGTTCGCGGCGTGGTCGGAGTTGTCGAACACGTACGAGGTCGTCTGGTAGATCGGCGTCGCCCGTGCCTTGGTGACCGGGTCCGGTGCGGCTCCGGTGTGGATCTGCTTCGTCTCGAAGCGCCAGTTCTCGGATGCGGACATGCGTGGCTCCATCGGGTCGGGAAGCGGCGACGGTCGCCGGCCTGGGTCGAGCGTACGGAAACCGGGTATGCCCGACAATGCGCGGGACACGCTGCGTAACCTGACGGCTACGGTGGGAGCATGACGCGACGTGCAGTGGTCACCGGTGCGAGTTCGGGAATCGGCGAGGCGGTCGTCCGCGCGCTGCGGGCGTCGGCGTGGGAGGTCGTCGGCGTCGCCCGGCGGGCGGAGCGCCTCGAGGCGCTCGACGCCGAGGTCGGCTCCGCCTCATTCGCCGCGGATCTGACCCGCGAGGGGGACGTCGCCGCCCTCACCGAGCACCTCGCCGCCTCCGGCGATGTCCACGCCATCGTCCACGTCGCCGGCGGTGCCCGCGGCACCGACCGCGTCGAAGACGGCGCGGCCGAGGACTGGCAGTGGATGTTCGAGGCGAACGTCCTGTCGGCGCAGCGGCTGACCGCGGCTCTCCTCCCGCTGCTGCGACGCGCCGTCGCGGCGGGCTCCGGCCATGCCGACACCGTCTACGTCACCTCGACCGCCGCTCAGACGGCCTACCCGGGAGGCGCCGGCTACAACGCGGCGAAGGCGGGGGAGTCGATGCTCGTCCACGCGCTGCGGCTGGAGCTGAACGGCGAGCCGATCCGCGTGGTCGAGATCGCGCCCGGCATGGTGCGCACCGAGGAGTTCACGCTGAACCGTCTCGGCGGCGACCAGGAAGCGGCGGACCGCCTGTACGAGGGCGTCGAGCAGCCTCTCGTCGCCGAAGACGTGGCGGATGTCGTCGCGTACGCGCTGAACGCGCCGGGGCACGTCAACCTCGACCTCGTGACGATGCGTCCCGTCGCGCAGTCCGCGCAGCACCTGCTGGCGCGGGGACCGTTGCGTCCGCGGGCGACGGAAGCCTGACAGGCGGGATGAGTCTTCTCAGCCGTGGGGTTGGATGACGGTTCCGTCCGTGTCGCCCGCGGGCTGGGGAGCGGCATCCTCGGCGTCGGCGAACGCCACGCGAGGCACCACGAACAGCAGGACCGCTGCGACGAAGCCGCCGGCGGCGCAGATGGCCCACACCGTGAGGTAACCGCCGAGGGAGGCGGCGGTCTCGCTCGCGACGACACCCGCGCCGGCGGCCAGCACGACACCGAAGATCGCCGAGGAGAACGTTCCGCCGATGGTCTTGGTCGTGTTGGTCATGGCCGACGCCACTCCGGTCTGCCCGCGCGGGGCGGCCGCTGCCGCTGCTGCCGGCATCGCGCCGACGAGCGCGCCGCAGCCCAAGCCGGCGATGCAGAGGTTGAGCAGAACCTGCCAGAGCTCCTGGTGGAACGGCAGGAAGAGGGCGTACCCGATGCCGACGAGCAGTGCCGCGCCGATGAGGACGACCCGGGGGCTCGCGCGGCGAGACGTGACGGCGAACAGTACGGCGCCGACGATGAGCGACACGAGGTAGACCCCGATGATGTTCGACCGGTCGGTGGCGTCGAGCCCGAGACCGTAACCGAGCGCGGGGTCGGTACCCGCATAGGTCGACAGCGGGCCCTGGGCTCCGAGCAGACTGATGCCGACGAGGAACGCGGTGGCCTGTACCGGCCACATCTCCGGGCGCGCGAGCATCCGGACATCGACGGCGGGGTCGGGCTGGCGCAGTTCGAACCGTCCGAAGACGACGAATCCCACGATTCCCGCGAGGAGCAGCGCCCACACCCAGAAGGCCGCGGGGCCGTTCAAGCGGAGGAACGTCAGGGCGCTGGTGACGAACAGCAACGAGACCGCGAGGAGCACGAAGCCACGTGAGTCCAGCTGCCGCCGGCCCGGCTCCGGCTTCGACTCGGGCACCCAGAGCCAGATGACGATCGCGACGAGGGTCACCGCCACCGCCGGCACGATCAGCGTCACCGTCATGTCGCCGGCTGTGGCGGCGTAGATCCGGCCCGCGGCCAATGCGCCCATGATCGCGCCGGCCTGAAGCCCGACGACCAGGAGCCCCGCCGCGCGCCGGGTGAGCGAGACGCCCCGGCTCTGCCGCCTGCCCCGTTCGAAGATGAGCGCGATCTCGAGGGGGAGCCAGACGACGTAGAAGCCCTGCAGCGCCCAGGCGATGAGGAAGGTCCAGAAGGATGCCGCGAACGCGAGCCACCAGGTCGCCGCGGCGGTCAGGACGGCTGCGACCAGCAGGATCTTCTTGTGCCCGTACATGTCGCCGAGCTTGGCCAGCACCGGTACGACGAGCGCTGAGAGCAGGAGCTGCGCCGCCTCGAACCAGTTCACGTCCGAGTCGTGGATCCCGAGCTCGGCGACGATGTCGCTGAAGAGCGGAACGTAATAGCCCTGCAGGATGCCGCTGACGATCTCGACCAGGATGAACCACCCGATCAGACCCGCGGTGACGCCCAGAGCGGAGGTGCGCAGCGTCGTCGACACGGGGCGAGCATACCGGCACGACCGGCCTACCCTGGGAGAGTGACGCCGCGCTCCCTCACCGACCTGGCCGCCGACGGACTGGTGGCACCCGACTGGGCCGAGGAGCTGCAGCCCGTCGCGGCCGACATCGCCGCGCTCGGCGATCGGCTGCGTGCCGAGACCGCCGCCGGTCGCGGGTACCTGCCGGCGGGCGACCGCGTGCTGCGCGCCTTCCAACGGCCGATGGCCGACGTCCGCGTCCTGATCGTCGGACAGGATCCCTACCCGACCCCGGGCCACCCGATCGGCCTGTCGTTCGCCGTCGACGCCGATGTGCGACCGCTGCCGCGCAGCCTGGGCAACATCTACCGGGAGCTCGAGTCGGACCTCGGCATCGCCCCCGCGCCGCACGGCGACCTCTCCGCCTGGAGCGATCAGGGCGTGCTGCTGCTGAACCGTGTGCTGACGGTCGCCCCCGGGGCACCGGCGTCCCACCGGGGGTGGGGCTGGGAACGCGTGACGGAGCACGCCATCCGCACGCTGGTAGCGCGGGAGCGCCCCCTCGTGGCGGTTCTCTGGGGGAAGGATGCCGCGACCCTGCGGCCGCTGCTCGGCGACACGGCGATCGTGGCGTCGCCGCATCCCTCACCGCTCTCGGCGAACCGTGGCTTCTTCGGGTCGCGCCCCTTCTCGCGCGTGAACGAACTGCTCGTCGCGCGGGGTGGCGAGCCGATCGACTGGCGCATTCCGGAGGCCTGAACCGCCGTCGTCATCGGCGCGAAACGTCTGCGCCGTAGAGTTGCTGCATGCTCGAGGAGGACTCCAACCGCGACCGCCGACGCCTGCCGCGGCACCTGCGCCGTCCGGCCGAAGCCGAACGGCCCTTCTCGTACGAGATCCGACCGGCGCAGCCCGGCGACCTTCCCGACATCCGTGAGATCTACAACTACTACGTCACCAACTCGGTCGTGACCTTCGACGAGAAGAAGTGGTCGCTCGCGCAGTGGCGTGAGAAGTACGACTATCTGACGAAGCTCAAGCTGCCGTTCCTCGTCGCGGTATCGCCGACGGGGCAGATCCTGGGATACGCACTCGCGTCGCCGTGGAACGGCAAGACCGGATTCCGCTACACCGCCGAAACGTCCATCTACCTCGGTCAGGCGGCCACCGGGAAGGGCCTCGGGCGTGCGCTGCTCGAGGCACTCATCGACGCATGCCAGCAGCTGGGACTGCGCGAGATCGTCGCGGTCGTGAGCGACAAGGGCGCCGAGGCGTCGATCGCCCTGCACGAGCGTTTCGGGTTCGTCGAGGTCGGCCGGATGGGGCGCGTGGGTCACAAGTTCGGCCGGTGGCTGGGCACGATCTACTTGCAGAAGTCGCTGGAGCAGCCGAAGAAGGGGCTGCGCGGGCTTTTCACTCAGAAGTCCGGCTGAGGCGTCACTCCTCGGCAACGGCCCCCGGCGTGGCCGAGCGTCCGGCCCGGACGGCCTCGACGAGCGAACGCCACGGTTCGTCGAGGTCGTCGTTCAACTCTGCCTGACGCGTCGTCTCGCTATCGGTGACCGCGATCCGCCAGTGGAAGCGGTCGGCCCCGACCGATCCGGTCTTGCCGGCCGGCGCCGACGCGTCGATCTCCTGCCAGGGGCACCGCCCCACCAGCTCGCGCCACCCGTCGCGGTCAGCCGGAGCCGGCTCGACGCGCCACGTCCTGGTCAGGCCGGCGAAACCGCCGGTGCGCTCCACGACGATCCGCAGCTGCGCCGCGGAACCGTCGTCACGGGTGTCAGGCATCCTCCAGCACGCCGACGCCCTGCCATCCGGCACGCACGGCGGCGACCTCCTCCGTCTCCTCACCGTACTCGTCGACGGCCTGGGCGATCGTGGCGGCGGCGAAGGCAGCGAAGTCGGAATCGGGGGAGAGCGCTCCCGAGGTGAGTGTGCGATACCAGATGAGTCCCGCGCGTTCCCAGGCGTAGCCGCCCAGCCGCGCTGCGACGAGGTGGAACGCTCGGTTGGGAATGCCCGAGTTGATGTGAACCCCGCCGTTGTCGCTGGTCGTCACGACGTAGTCGCGCATGTGCCCGGGCTGCGGGTCGCGTCCGAGAACATCGTCGTCGTAGGCCGACCCGGGTTCGGCCAGCGACCGGAGGGCGCGCCCCTGGACGGCATCCGTGAATATGCCCGCGCCGATGAGCCACGACGCCTGCTCGGCGCTCTGGCCGAGTCGGTGCTGCTCGGTGAGCGCGCCGAACACATCGGACAGCGACTCGTTGAGAGCGCCGGACTGACCCGCGTACGTCAGGCCTCCCGAGAACTCGGTGATGCCGTGGGCCAGCTCGTGGGCGATGACGGTCAGCGACCCGGTGAACCCGGTGAAAACCTCGCCGTCGCCGTCGCCGAAGACCATGCGCTCGCCGTTCCAGAACGCGTTGTCGTACGCCTCGCCGTAGTGGACGGTGGCCGCGAGCACACCGCCTCGCCCGTCGAGCGAATCGCGGCCGTAGGCGTCGCGGAAGAACGAGAACGTCGCGCCGAGCCCGTCGAAGGCCTCGTCGACCGCGCGATTGCCGGTGGGCGGGTCGTCTTCGCGGCGGACGAGGACGCCCGGAAGCTCTTCGCGGCCCTGCGCGTCGGATACGGCCCGGTCGGCTGCGGCGATGCGCTCGGCGACGAGAGTGCCGCCCGGCTCGGCGGAGAGACGCAGCTGCGAACGTCCGGCCAGATCGGACGGACGCGCGGCGAGGGTGGTCCTCGCGGCGACCGCGGCCCGCGCGAGGTGGGGCTCGCGAGCGGAGGCGACGCGGGCGAGGAGGTACGGGGGGATGATCGCGCGCATGGCCTTACGGTAGCGGCGGTCACCGACACCGGGTGAGGAAGGGGACGTTCAGTCCTGCGCGCGATGCGGGTCGATCACGGGCACCGAGGCGAGGAGGCGACGCGTGTAGGCCGCCTGCGGCTGGAGCAGCACCTTCTCGGTGGGGCCCTCCTCGACGATGCGTCCCTCGGTCATCACGATGACCTCGTCGCAGAGGTTCTGGACGACGCCGATGTCATGCGAGACCAGCAGCAGCGTCATCCCCTGTTCCGCACGCAGACGGCGCAAGACCTCGAGGATCTGCGCCCGCACCGTCACGTCGAGCGCCGACAGCGGCTCGTCGCCGACGAGGATCGCCGGGCGGTGCGCGATCGCGCGGGCGAGCGCGATGCGCTGGCGCTGACCCCCCGAGAACTCGTGCGGGTAGCGCTCCGCCGCGTCGGCATCCAATCCGACGTCCGACAGCACCTCGTGGACGCGCGCGCGGCGGTCGCCGGGAATGTCGAGCGCCCACAGGGGCTCAGCGATGATGCGGCCGACGCTCATGCGGGGATCGAGCGAGGCGTAAGGGTCCTGGAAGACGATGCCGGTGCGTCGGCGGAGCCAGTGCAGGCTGCGAGCCGACGCGCGGGCGTCCACGGGACGCCCGTCGATCGTCACCGTTCCCGTCGAGGGCGTGTCGAGCCCCAGGAGGAGCCGCACGAGCGTCGACTTGCCCGACCCCGATTCGCCGATGATCCCCAGCGCCGAGCCCGAGCGGGCATCGACGTCCACGTCGTCGAGCGCGACGGTCTCGCGTCGTGGCGCACCCGCACCGCCGGCGCGCACCCGATAGCGCTTGCTCAGGCCGCGCGCCGAGATGAGCACCTCGCCGGTCATACGTCTCCCTCCGGCCGCCACACCGTGGCCGTCGCGTCGCGCAGCAGGCCACGGGTGACCTCCGACTGCGGAGCGGTGAGCAGATCGGCGACCGTGCCGGCCTCGACGACGCGACCATGCTCGAGCACGACCGCCTCCGACGCGACCTGTGACAGCACGGCGAGGTCGTGGGTGATGAACAGCAGCGACATCCCGTCGTTCTCGACCAACTCTCCCAGGAGCGAGAGGATCTCGGCCTGGATCGTCACGTCGAGCGCGGTCGTCGGCTCGTCGGCGATGAGCAGGCGCGGCCGAGCGGCCAGGGCCATGGCGATCGCCACCCGCTGGCGCTGGCCGCCCGAGAGCTGATGCGGGTAGCGGCGCAGCGCGCCCTCGGGCAGCCGCACCCGATCAGCGTCGGCCTGAGCTCGTGCGAGAGCCTCACGCCGGCCGGCGCGGCCGTGGATGCGCAGGGGCTCCGCGACCTGCCGGCCCACCGTCCGCAGCGGGTTCAGCGCGGTCTGAGGCTCCTGGAAGACGATGCCGATCTGGTCGCCGCGGAGAGCGGCCAGCTCGCGGTCCGGCAGGCCGATCAACTCCCGCCCGTTCCACCGGATGCTGCCCTCGACCTCGGCGCCGTCGGGAAGCAGCCCGAGCACAGCCAGGGCGGTCAGCGACTTGCCCGACCCCGATTCCCCGATGAGCCCGACCCGCGCGCCGTCGGCGACGCCGAACGACACGTCGTCGACTACGCGGCGGCCGTCGAGCACGATAGACAGGCCCTCGACCTCGAGACTCATGCGACCACCGCCGGCGTGTGCGATGCGGCGGGGGAGCGGCGTCGGGCGAGCGTCGGGTCGGTCGCCTCACGCAGACCGTCGCCGAGAAGATTGAGTCCCAGCACGGTGATCGTGATCGCGAGCCCCGGCCACACGACGCTCAGCGGATGCGCCGTCAGGTACGTCTGCAGCTCGCTCAGCAGCAGCCCCCACGAGGGCTGCGTGGGGGGAGCGCCGAAACCGAGGTAGCTCAGGCCCGCCTCGGCGAGGACCGCGACCGCCATGCCCCACGACAGCTGCACGATGAAGACGGGCGCGACGTTGGGGAGCAGGTGGCGCAGGGCGATCTGCGACGGTGTGAGGCCGTTGGCGCGCGCCGCGAGCACGAAGTCGCTGTGCAGCGTGCGGCGCAGCTCTGGCCGGGTGACGCGCGCGATGTTGACGCCGAAGCCGATGCCGACGGAGATGACGACGACCCACAGCGAGCCGCCCCACACCGCCGAGATCATCATCGCGATCAGCAGCACGGGAAAGGCGATCAGGATGTCGACGAGCACTGCGACGATCTCGCGGGTCCAGCGGCGGGTGAGCGCGCCGAGGCAGGCGAGTGCGATGCCGATCAGCGTGGCGACGACGCCCGCGCCTGCGGCGACGAGGACCGTCGTGCGCGCCCCCGCGATCAGCAGTGAGAGGATGTCGCGACCCGACGCGTCGGTGCCGAGCAGATGCGGCCAGCTCGGCGGGCTCCACCGCGCCGGGATGTCCACCCGCTGGGGGTCGAACGGGGTCCAGACGAGCGAGACCGCGGCCACGACCCCGATGGTGACGACCACGATGAGCCCGAAACGGCCGGCAGGAAGCGACCACAGTCGCCGCAGCCACGGCATCCGGTCGTTCATGAGGCCTCCCGCTGTCTCGGATCCAGACCGCGATGCACGAGGTCGACGATGAAACCGACGACGAGAACGACCGCCGTGAGCGCGAGGAGCTCGCCCTGGACCTTCGGCAGATCGCGCAGGCCGACATCCGAGACCAGCATCCGGCCGATACCCGGCAGGGTGAACAGCTGCTCGATCACGACCGCTCCCACGACGATGCCCGCGACCTGCAGGCCCAGGACGCTGATGATCGACAGGCCGACCGTCGGCAGGCCGTGGCGAAGCAGCGCGGCACGGCGCGTGAGTCCCTTGGCAGCTGCGGTGCGGACGAAATCCTGCCCCATCGCCGAGAGCGTGGCGCTGCGGACGAACCGCATCAGCATCGCGCCCTCGACGACGCCGATGGTGACCGCGGGAAGGATCAGTGCGGCGAAGGCCCGCGCCGGGTCGCCCCACCCGCCGCGCGGGAAGCCCTGCGCGGGCAGCCAGCCAAGCCAGATCGCGAACACGACGACCAGCATCATGCCCGCCCAGACCACGGGTACGGCGGCGATCGCCTGCGCGCCGAACGAGAGCGCCGTGCCGTCGGCGCGGCCGCGACGGATGGCTGCCATCACACCGAACGGGAGTGCGATGATCAGCGCCACCACCATCGACATCAGCCCGAGGGGGACGGTGACCTGAGCCTTGGCGGCGAGCTCCGCCGCGACGGGCGAGCCCGTCACCAGCGACGTGCCGAGGTCGCCGCGCAGCAGCCCCGACATCCACTCGAGATACTGCTCCGGCAACGGCACGTCGAGGCCGAGGCGCTCACGCAGCGCCGCGACCTGCTCCGGCGTGGAGTTGGTTCCGGCGATCTGCTGCGCGACATCGCCGGGCAGAACCCGCAACGTCACGAAGATCAGCACGCTGGCGACGACCAGACCCAGCAACAGCAGGGCCAGTCGCGTCAGCGCGTAACGGATCACCCGTCGCTCTTGGCGATCTCGGCGAGGTTGATGCGGGCGTTCACGTTGTCGATGGGCATGCCCGAGACGTTCGTGGCGACCGCGACCACCGAAGCCCAGTTGTAGAGCCAATCGGCGGCGTGGTCCTCGGACACGATCCGCGCAGCCTTCTTCAAGAGGTCATCGGCAGACTGCTCGTCCGTTGCGAGCAGCGACTGCGCGTAGAGATCCTGCACCTCGGCGTTGTCGTAGGTGAAGTAATAGTCTGGGTTCGCCCAGTTCTCGAAGTCGCGCGGCTCGGCGTGGTTGACGACGCTGAGCTCGTAGTCCTTATTCGTGTACACGTCGCTGAGCCAGGTGCCGAAGTCGACGGGGTTGACCCTGAGGTCGATCCCGACGTCGTTGAAGTTGGAGACCAGGATCTGGGGGACCGTCGTCCCGTAATCCGACGGGATCGTCAGAGTCAGCGACAGGTCGGAAACTCCCGCGTCGCTGAGCAGGGCGCGAGCCGCTTCGGGGTCGTATGACACGACGTCGGACAGATCTTCATAGCCGGGGTCGAGCTCGGGAATCGGACCGAACAACGTCTGGCCCGCGCCAACCGCCTCGACGATGGCATCGTGGTCGATCGCCGAGCGGATCGCCTCACGAACGCGCACGTCGGCCAGGGGACCGGTCGTGCTGTTCATCGCGAGCACGCTCTTGCCCGTTGAGACGCCCGTGTCGACGACGAAATCACCGTTGGCTTCGACCTGCTCGGCGAGGTTCGCGTCGAATCCAGTGAGAACGTCGACCTCGCCGGTTAGGGCGGCGTTGATGGCGGCCTGGGTGTCGGGGATGAAAACGAACGAGACCTCGGCGACCTTGGCTGCGTCACCCCAATAGGCGTCGTTGCGTTCGAGGGTCAGGCTCGCGCCCTGGCGCCAATCGCCCAACCGATAGGGCCCCGTTCCGTTGGCCTTCGTGCTGTAGTCGACCGTGTCGCCCTCTTTCATGATCAGGCCCGCGCGGCCTGTCAGATTCCACAGCAACGACGAGTCAGGCTGGTTGAGGATGAGGGTGATGGTCTGGCCGTCGGCGGTGATGGATGCGACATTCGCGAGGCGTTCCGAGTCGGCGAACTCGGCCGTGTCACGGTGCGTCGTCAGCGACCACACGACATCCTGCGGGGTAAGCGGCTGCCCATCATGGAAGACGATCCCCTCGCGGAGGGTGAACGTGTACGTCAGCCCGTCCGCGGATACCTCGTGAGATGACGCGAGCCCGTCGACGACCTCACCATCGATCGTGCGGGCGACAAGCCCCTGATACACGTTGTCGATCAGGATCTGCTCGAGCGAGATGCCCGCGGTCTGCCGGATGTCGAGGTTCGAGGGCTCGAGCACGAGGCGGATGTTGACGCTGGCGTCGGGATCGGGGACGCCCATGGTGGCGGACGGACCGGGCTCGGTCGACCCGGTGCAGCCGGCGAGGAGGAGCGTGCTTGCGGCCAGCAGCGCGGTGGCGGTCACGGTGGTGCGGCGGAGCATGTGGAGGAGGGTTCCTTTCGCAAGGGCGGTGGCATCGTTGCTGTCCGATGCGCGTCCGCGAACTCAGTGCGGCATACAGCCTAGGGTCCGCCACGACCGCGAGACGCATTCACCGACGTCCAGCGTCGCACGGCGACTCCCTATTTCATCGAGAGCGGGCCGTGCGCAGGCTCAGCGGAGTCAGGCGGTGGCGGCGTCGCGGATGATGCGGGCGAGCTCGGTCGGGAGCTCCTCCTGCACGTTGTGGCCCGATTCCACCGTGACGATGCGCGCTGCGGGAAGGCGCTCGCCGAACCGATCGACGTCGGCGTCGGTCAGATAGCCCCGTGTGCCGCGTACGAGCGTGATGGGCGCCGCCACGGCGGCGAAGTCATCCCAGCCGGATGCCGCGAGGGCGGGCGCCAGCGCATCCTGCCGCTCGGATGCCGCGGCCGCGGCGCCGGGGTCGGCGGCGAGTCCGTTGGCGATGCGTGCGAAGTGGTGCTTCCACTCCACGCGGCCGTCGTCGCGCACGCGCGAGTTGAGGAAGACGCCGCGCTCGGCCGCGGTGCGGTCTCCGCCGAGGCCGAACGACAGTGCACGCTCGACCATCTCCGCGCGGGAGGCCCAGCTCGTCGGTCCGGCGAAGAACCGCCGGATCTGCGACGCCGCTCCGGCGGGGTCGAGCCCGGGCGCGATGTCGACGATCACGAGGGCACGCACGAGCTCGGGGTGCGTAGCAGCGAGCGCCGCGGCCGTGAGGCCGCCGAGCGACTGCCCGACCACGACCTGCGGCGTCGTCGTCCACTGCGCGAGCGCCGGAGCGATGTCGACCGCGAGCGTCCGTCCCGTGTAGTCGGCGTCGTCGCGCCACGCGGAGTCACCGTGTCCCGGCAGGTCGATCGCCAGCGCCGGCCGCCCGAGCGCGAGGACGGTGCGATCCCACGTATGGGCGTTGAGGCCGGCCCCGTGGAGAAGGGTGACCTCGGGCTCGCCGTCGCCGAGTCGGAGCGCGCTGACCGGTCGCCCGTCAGGGGCGAAGGTGAACAGCCGCTCGGCCGCGGGTGTCGGAACGCCGGCCTCGGCGGCCTGGACGGGCAGGAACGAGAACTCGTCGAACGTGTCGTCGTGCACGGTGATCCTTCGCATCGGGGAGGGACCATTCTCGCGCGACGGGGGAGTGCGGTGGATAGGGTTGACGCATGAATCCGGAGCGGCGCATCCATCTCGCCAAGGCGGCTCGTCCGGCCTACGACGCGCTCGACGCGTTCGCCCGCACGGTCGGGACCATCGCGCAGGATGCCGGCATCGACGAGCGTCTGAAAGAGCTCGCGCTCGTCCACAGCTCGCAGCTCAACGGCTGCGCGTACTGCGTGCGCGTGCATGTGGGGCGGGCGGTGGCCGCCGGCGTGACGGCCGACGAGATCGCCCAGCTCGCCACGTGGCGCGAGTCGGGGGTCTTCGACGACCGCGAGCGTACGGCTCTCGAGCTCGCCGAGGCGTATGTGCACATCGCCGACGAGGGCGTCTCGGACGAGCTGTACGACCGTGTGGGCGGGGTCTTCTCCGAGGCGGAGTACGTCGCGCTGAGCTGGCTATTCATCTCGATCAACGCGTTCAATCGCCTGACGATCGCGGGCCGGTACCCCGTGCCGCCGCTCCCGCGTCCCGCCGGATGAGCGGCGCGGCATCGCTGTCGGTGCCGGGAGCCTTGAACTTCCGCGACACCGGCGGGCTGCGGGCGGGAAGCACCTCGACCCGGTCGGGCGTGCTCTACCGTTCGGGCAACCTCTTCCGCGTCGACGACGCCGGGCGCCGCGCTCTCGGCGAGCTCGGGCTGCGTCGCATCATCGACCTGCGCGACGACGACGAGGTGCGCTCCGAGCCCACGGCCCTCGGAGATCTCTCCATCGAGACCCAGCGGGTGCCGCTGTTCCTGGGGTCGGTCGCCTCGCTGTTCCGCGCCGATATGTCGCTCGAGTCGATGTATCGCTCGCTCGTCGACGACTCGGCTCCGCGAGTGCTCGAGGTCGTCCGCGGGGTCATCGCCGATCAGCCGGTGCTCGTGCACTGCACGATCGGCAAGGACCGCACCGGAGTGACGATCGCGATGATCCTCGCGGCAGCGGGAGTGGACGAGGATGCCGTCGTCGACGACTACGCCCGCACGGAGACGTTGCTGCCGGCCGAGCGTAACGCGCCCATCCTCGCGTATCTCCGCGCGCACCATCCCGACGCCCCGCAGCTGGTCGACCTGGCCACGCGGTCGCCCGCGCCGGTGATGCGCGCGCTCCTGGCCGACCTGCGCGAGCGTTTCGGTTCCCCGGCCGACTACCTGCGGTCGCAGGGACTCGCCGACGACGAGCTCGCCGAGCTGCGCCGCATCATCCTGATGTGAGACTTTGGGGGCCATCCGGTTCGGCTACGTAGGTAAGGCATGCCTACACCGCGGGTATAGTGGAGTCATCATGACCGAGCTCCACAGCGCCGCCGCCTGCCGCGCCTCGAAGCACGTCCGGGTGCAGCACCTGGTGACGGCCGACGAGCACTCGCTCACCGAGCTCGAGGCGCTCCTCGCCACCCTGCCGCTGTGCTCGACCGGCCGGGTCTTCATCGAGGTGCCCGACGCCGCCTGGATCGGCACCGTGTCGGCGCCGGCCCGCATGGTCGTGACCTGGCTCGACCGTTCACGCCGAACCGGTGCTCCGGGTTCCGGCCGGGGCTGCGGGTCGGGCGAGGCGCTCTCTCGCGCCGTCACCGCGTGGGCCGACGAGATGCTGTGCACAGATGCCGCGAAGGCGACGCGCGTGCACCTGCTGGGCGGGTTCCTCGGAACGGCCGACATCGTCGATCACCTCACCGCGCGCTGCGGAATGACCGCCGCGTCGATCCACACGCCCGAGCGCTTCGGGCTCGCGACCGCCCGCTGAGGTCCGTCAGCGGCTCTCGGCGCGCCGTGGGATGTAGTTGCCGTCGGCCAGTCCCGCGTCTATCTCGAATCGGTTGCGCAGGGGATCGCGGCCCGCGATCAGGTAGAGCAACGGCATGAGCAGTCCGTATCGCCGCCACTGCCGAGCGTGCACGGCCTCGTGCGTGAGGATCCGCTCGCTCGGTTCACGGTCGCCGGTGAGGAAGCACGACCCGACGCAGACGCCCCCGCGGCCGAACGTCCATTCCGGCATCCCGCGGAAGACCCACAGCCCCTGACGTCGTTCGACGCGGCCGGTCGACCACAGCGTGCCCCAGACGAAGCCGAAGGCGGTGCCCGCCCGGGCGCCGAACTCGCTGATGGGGGAGTCCAGCAGCATCCGGGGGATGAGCCGGTCCACCGCCGCGCCTCGCGCGACCGCCGCGTCGGCTCGCTGCCGCCATCCGCCGGGCGGCATCCGGACGCCGCTCACGCCAGCGCTCCGACGACCCGGAGCACGGAGCCCATGTCGTCCACGACGGCCTCCGGGTGCGGCGGAGCGAACCCGGACACGGACGCCCCGGCGAGCGAGAACCGCCCGCGCAGGATGCCGATCGCGTTGGTGAGGGTCGGGATGTCGAGCCCGAACGGGACGGCCGCGCTCACGCCCGTGATCGCCGCGGGGTCGAGGACGTCGAGATCGACGTGGACGTAGACCGAGCCGGCGCCGGTGGCAGCGACCGCGTCGGCCAGACGGGCGGGATCGGCCAGGTCGTCAACGCCGAGATGCGTCAGACCCGCGATCTTCACCGCATCGGTCTCTGCATCGTCGAACTCGCGGGCGCCCGCAAGGACGATGCGATCGGCGGGCACCGCGGCATCCGTTGACAACGGGGTCGTCTCGAACACCGCGCGCAGGGCCATCCCCGCGAACGCACCCGAGGCGGACGATTCGGGGGTATGCAGGTCGGCGTGCGCGTCGAACCAGACGACGGCCATGTCCGGATGCAGCGCGGCCGCGTGCGTGATCGCCGGCACGGCCACTCCGCAGTCGCCGCCGACGACCAGCACGTGACCGCTCGGGCTCGCGCCGTCCGCGGCGCCGTCGGCGTCGGTGAGCGCGGCCGTGACCAGGTCTCGAGTGCGCTGGAGCGAGCTGAACCGCCGGATGCCGCTGCCGAGCGCCTCGCCGGCCTCGACGGGCACATCGACCCGGACGGTCGCGCTGCGCGGGAGGTCGCCCGCGATCGCGTCAGCACCGTCGATCAGCGTCATCGACCGGGTCGAGGGCGAGCCCTGCCATTGCGGGACCACGATGAATCGGGTCATTCCTTCGTCCTTCGTCGGGCGTTCTCAGCGGGTCGAGCGTCGACGCCCGGGTGGCAGCGCCGGCCCGGGCGTCGACATCGGCATTCAGCGCTCGATGGCGCCGGCGGCTCCGCCCGTCTTCAGCGCGGCGAGTCGCGCCTCCACCTCGGTGAGCTGGCCCACGTCCTCGAGGCTCTCGAACTGCGCGTCCAGGCTCGAGGCGGCGAGCTCCTGCTTGCCGGCGGCGAGAGCCTCCTGGCGGCGGACCTTGTCCTCGAAGCGTCCGAGCTCGCTCGTCGGGTCGAGCACGTCGATCGACTTGACGGCGTCGTGGACGCGGTTCTGCGCCTCGGCCGTCTTGGCGCGCGCGAGCAGCTCGGAGCGCTTCGCGCGGAGCTGGTCGAGCTTGACCTTCATGCCGTTGAGGCCGTCCTTGAGCTTCTCGACGACCTCGGTCTGGGTCGCGATCGTCGGCGCGATGGTCCGGGCCTCGTTCTCCTCGCTGATCTGACGCTGCAGCGCGACCTTCGCGAGGTTGTCGAACTTGTCGGCGTCGGCGGTGTTGCCCACCGCGCGCAGCTCGTCGGCCTTCCGGCTCGCGGCGAGGGCCTTGTTGCCCCACTCGGCCGCGGCCTGGACGTCTTCCTGGTGGTCGCGTTCGAGAAGGCGCAGGTTGCCGATCGTCTCGGCGATCGCCGACTCCGCGTCGGCGATCGAGTTGGTGTAGTCCCGCACGAGCTGGTCGAGCATCTTCTGCGGGTCCTCGGCCTGGTCGAGGAGGGCGTTGATGTTCGCCTTCACGAGCGTCGAGATGCGACCGAAGATGGACTGCTTTGCCATCGGGGTTCCTTTCGTGGGTGGTCGGGAAGAGGGAGAAGTCGTCAGAAGCGGCCGCCGCCGCGCCGAGAGCGGCCGCCGCCGCCGAACCCGCCGCCGCCGCTGCGACCGCGTGAACCGCCGCCGAACCCGCCGCGCGAGCCGCTGAAGCCGCCGCCGAAGCCGCTGCCGCCGAAGCCCGACGAGCGGCGTCCGGACGACCCGCCCCCGAGGAGCGAGTTCAGCACCATGCCGCCGATCATGGCACCCATCATGCCGTTCGAGTTCGAGCCGGGGGAGCCGGTTGCGAAGCCGCCGACATCGGTGCGTGCCGCGTCGATCGCGAGTCCGCTCAGCTGCGTCGCACGCGTCGCGTCGGCCAGCGCGCGCTCGGGGTCGATCTGCGCGGTCGCCTCCGCCCGGTCGAGCGACGCGCGAGCTTCGGCGACTCGCGTGCGGGCCGTCGCACCGACGGCTCCGCGTCGCGTGCCGATGTAATCCTCGGCGGCCGATACCTGCGCCCGGGCCTGCTGCAGCTGCTGTTCGAGCGTCTGTCGCGCGCGGGCGGCTCGCTGCGCGGCATCCCGGGCGCCGGCCAGCGCGGCGTCGATCGCCGAGTTCGCGCCCAGCAGCGTGGACAGCGCGGCCTGCGGGCGACGGTGCTCGCCGGTCAGCTGGGAGCGCGCGGCGTCGATGTGCTGCCGGGTGGCGGAGGCGACCGCGGCGAGCGTGCCGTCGGGGTCGGGTACGCCGACCGCTGCCGCAACGTCCTGTTCGAGGTCCGTGATGAGCGCCGCAGCGTCGCGCTCGGCGGTGGCGAGATCCGCGGCGACCTTCTCGACCGCGGCCTCCAGCTGAGCGGCCTGCGCGACGGCTCCTTCGGCGGCACGCAATGACACGGCCGCCGCAGCGCCGTCGCCCGCGGCGATCGCACGCTGCGCCGTCGCGAGCTGCTCGTCGGCGTAGTCGAGGCGGCTGCGCACCTGCTCGGGGTTGTCGCCGATGGTCGCGAGTTCCTCGGGGGCGTACTCCGATCGAAGCCGCTCGAGAGAGGCGACCGCCCCGTCGAGCCCGGTTCCGGCGGCGCCGCGTTCCTGCTGGATGCGAACGAGCGCTTCGGGTGCGTTCTGCTCGAGGTCGCGCAGACGGTCGAACTCCTCGGCGCGCGCGTCGAGCTCGGAGTCGGCGTGCGCGCACAGCTCGAGGATGCGGGTGTGGATCGCGCGGACGTCCGCCTCGGTGTCGGGCTGATCGTCGTCGAGGCGCTGCTGCAGCGTGAACGCCTCGTCGAGGTCCCGGCGTGCCTGCGCCAGGGTCTCGGCGAAAGCGGCTGCCGCCTCGTCGCCGAACTGCGCCGTCGCGAAGCCGAGCTCCTGCTCGCTCGTCCGGATGGCGTCGTCGGCTGCCACGAGCGCGCTGGCGGAGCGCCGGGCGAGCTCCTCGATCGGCTCGGCGGCCGCGCCACGGGCGGAGCCGGTGCCGGCGCCCGCCCGACGACGGCGCACCAGGACGACGATGACGGCGATCACGGCACCGACCGCGAGGATTCCGAGGACGATCGTCAGGCCCGAGATGCCCGAGCCGCCCGTCGCGCCGCCGGATCCGCCGCCGGATCCACCGACCGCCGCCGCGAGTCCGCCGGCGGCGGCGAACGCGGCGCCGCCCCAGTCCTCCGACCGCAGTTCCGGAAGGATGTCGCGCGTCTCGATGTCGCCGAGCGTCTCGCCGTCGACGGGGCCGTTGGTGTCGCCCGACAGGTAGAAGTTGCGCTGCTCGGTCGCGATCGCCAGCACGTACTGGTTCACGCCGAGGCCGCCGCGTTCGGCGACCGCGTTGGCCCAGCCCTCGGTATCGGACGGGCTGGTGAACGCGTCGACGTAAACGACCCACAGGTCGATGCCCGCCTCCGAGCTCAGCGCGGTGAGCCTCTCGTCCACGGCACGCTCTTCGCCCGATGTCAGTGCATCGGCCTGATCGACGACGCGTCCCGAGCCGAGGTCGACCGGGTCGGTCGCCCAGGCCGCGGCGGAGCCGCCCGCGACGAACATCAGGCTCGCCAGGATCGAGAGCGTCACCGCTCGGAGCACGCGCATCCGTTCCCCTTCCGAGGTCGGAGGACCGGCCTCGTCTCCACTCTATTGAGGGCGTCGTGCCTGAGCCTATGCCGGGACTGTGAATCAGCGGCCAGCGGAATCGCGGCGCGGATACCCGGCGACGGGAACGGCCGCGGTTACGCTGACCCGCGGCCCGACGGGGCGCGAGGCGGGAGGAACCATGGACGACAGATACGGCACCGATGTGCTCGCAGCCGGATGGCGCGATGCCGGACGCAAGGTGGTGCCGGAGGTGCCCGCCGATCCCGATCTCGTCGTCGAGGTGGCGGCCGACGGCTACTGCGGAGCGGTCGTGGCAGTCCGCGGCGGGAACGTGGAACTCGAGGACCGCCTCGGCAAGGTGCGTCTGTTCCCGCTCGGGGGCGGCTTCCTCGTCGACGGCGAGCCCGTCAAGCTCGTCGCTCCGAAGGCCGCACAGCCCGCGGGTCGGCTGCGTACCGCTTCGGGGTCGTTCGTCGCGCCGCAGCAACGGGCGCGCGTGGCACGCGCGTCGCGCATCCTGGTCGAAGGACGACACGACGCCGAACTCGTCGAGAAGGTCTGGGGCGCCGACCTCCGCGTCGAGGGCGTCGTGGTCGAGTACCTGCAGGGGATCGACCTGCTGGAGGACCTCCTCCGAGACGAGCCGCCCTCTCCCGAGCGTCGCTACGGGGTGCTCGTGGACCATCTGGTCGCGGGCTCGAAGGAGAGCCGCATCGCGGAGCAGATCCTGCGTGGTCCGCACGGTGCCCACCTCAGGATCGTCGGGCACCCCCACATCGACGTCTGGCAGTGCGTGCGCCCCGAGGCCGTCGGCATCCGCGCGTGGCCGCAGGTGCCGCGCGGCATCGAGTGGAAGACCGGCGTCTGCCGGGCGCTCGGCTGGCCCGCCGAGGACCAGGCCGACATCGCGCATGCCTGGCAGCGCATTCTCGGATCGGTTCGGACGTACCGCGATCTGGATCCTGCGCTGCTGGGCCGGGTCGAGGAGCTCATCGATTTCGTCACGGCCTGACGCCCCAGGTCCGCTCGGCGCACCTCCCGTCGCTCGATACCCTGGACTCATGCCGCAGACCGACGCGCCCGACACCGGTGACGAACCCCGCTACCGCGAGCGGCCCGTGTCGTTCGCCCGCCGCAGCGGGCGGATGAGCGACGGACAGGAGCGCGCCTGGAACCAGCTCGGCGACTTCTACAACGTCCCCGTCGAACGGGATCAGGCTGTGCTGAGCGTCCGGCCGGGCTCGGAGGTCGACCCCGCCGCGCTGTTCGGTCGCAGCGCGCCGCTCGTGGTCGAGATCGGCTCGGGCCAGGGGCACGCGATCGTCGCGGCTGCGCAGGCCGCGCCGGAGACGGACTTCCTGGCAGTCGAGGTGTTCCGGGCGGGGCTCGCCCGCACCATGCTCGACGCCGATCGTGCGGGCGTCCGGAACCTCCGCCTCGTCGAGGCGAACGCGCCCGAGGTGCTCGAACACCTGCTGCCCGCGGCATCCGTCGACGAGCTCTGGATCTTCTTCTCCGACCCGTGGCACAAGACGCGTCACACGAAGCGGCGCCTCATCTCGCCCGACTTCACGCCGCTGGCGGCGCGGGCGCTCAAGCCCGGCGGCGTGCTCCGACTCGCGACCGACTGGGAGGACTACGCGCGCCAGATGCGCGAGGTGATGGGGGATGCCGCGGGC
This sequence comes from Microbacterium sp. SMR1, assembly GCF_003289625.1. Lineage (GTDB taxonomy): Bacteria > Actinomycetota > Actinomycetes > Actinomycetales > Microbacteriaceae > Microbacterium > Microbacterium plantarum. The sequence goes on along the minus strand of NZ_QMBN01000003.1, from coordinate 392,074 downwards.
TTCGTCCCGGACTTCGAGGACGACTGGGCGCCGCGCTTCGAGGGTCGCGTGATGACGGCGTTCGAGCGGAAGGGCATCGCCAAGGGGCGCGACATCCGCGATCTCGCCTATCGCCGCACCGACGCGGTCTGACGGAGGACGGACGCCGTGAAGACGCACCCGGGACTGGCTGCCCGCCCCGTCGTCTCGGCGAGCACCGTGCCCGCCCTTCTGGTCTGTCTGGCGGCGCCAGCGTTCTTCGTGGTGCTGCAGCCCTGGCTCGGGTGGACGCTGCTGATCCTGGGGCTCATCTCGGCTCTCGGCGTCGACCGCTGGCGGGTGGGTGAGGAGACGCGGCCCTCGCTGGCGCGCGATCTCTCCCTGATCGCCCTCGGTCTCGTCGTCGTGAGCCTCATCGACCTGAAGGCCGAGCTCGACAACCTCGCGATGCTGCGCTTCACCCTCGCGCTGGGCGGGGCGGTGCTGCTGCCGTACCTCGTCTCGCGCTTCGTGTATCGCGATCACGCCATTCGCTTCCCCTGGCGCGGCGGAGGGCGCTGGACCACCTTCCAGTGGGTCTGGCTCGCCGCGGTCCTCGTGCTCGGCTGGCTGATCCTGCCCTTCTACTTCATCACCTCGGGCGTCTACACGAACTGGCCCGTCGTCGACACCCCCGACCTCATCGCGCGCCTCTTCGTCGGCGTCGGCGCCGTGGGCATCTGGGACGAGCTGTTCTTCATCTGCACCTGCTTCGCGCTGCTGCGGCGGCACTTCGCCGATGTCTCGGCCAACGTCCTGCAGATGATCGTGTTCGTCTCATTCCTCTGGGAGCTCGGGTACCGCGCCTGGGGACCCGTGCTGACCATCCCGTTCGCGCTCCTGCAGGGCTACATCTTCCTGCGTACGCGGTCGCTCACCTACGTCGTGACGGTGCACCTTCTCTTCGACGCGGTCGTCTTCGGCGTGCTCGTCCACGCGCACAATCCGGGTCTCCTCGACGCGCTGTTCCTCGTCCCGGCGCCCTGACCCGCGGCTACGCTGGGTCGCGGGGCCCGACGCGGGGCCCGCGGACGAGGGAGCAGTACCCGCAACGGACAAGACTGACTCGGACAGGTCTGTCATGGCATGGGTGATCCTGATCGCAGCCGGCGTCCTCGAGGCGGTATGGGCTGCCGCGCTCGCGGCATCCGAGGGATTCCGCCGCAAACGGCCCGCGTCGCTCTTCGTCGTCGCGCTCGCCGCGAGCATGGCAGGCCTCGCATACGCGATGACCGAGCTGCCGACCGGCACCGCCTACGCCGTCTGGGTCGGCGTCGGAGCGACGCTCACTGTCGTGTGGGCGATGGTCACCCGTCGCGAGCGCGCGTCGACCGCGCGCATCGTCCTGCTTCTGCTCCTGGTCGCCTGCGTCGTCGGCCTCAAGGTGGTGAGCTGACATGACGCGTGCATGGACGATCCTGCTCGCCAGCGCGGTCTGCGAGGCTGTCTGGGCGACGGCCCTGGGCGAATCGGACGGGCTACGCCACCCCGTGCCGAGTGTCGTGTTCGCCATCGGTCTGCTGCTCAGCATGCTCGGGCTCGGACGCGCGATGAAGCACATTCCGATCGGTACGGCCTACGCGGTCTGGGTGGGGGTGGGTGCGGCGCTGACCGTAACCTGGTCGATCGCGACGGGCGCTGAGGCGTTCGCTCCGGGCAAGGTGGTCTTCATCGCCGGCATCGTGGTCGCTGTCATCGGCTTGAAGCTCGTTCCGGCCACGAGCAGGACTGCGGCGCGGGGGTCACAGCCGAGCGAGGAGCGCGGGACCGAAGACGAGAGCGGCGGCGATCGGCACGACGAGCGCGGCTAGGGCGATGATGCCGAGGATGGCGATGTTGCCCAGGATCGAGCCGAGCAGGGCGCGACCGCGGCCGGCGGCGAGGTGGATGCGGTCGAGGGGAGAGAGGGGAGCGGCGGTCACAGTTCGACGCTACGAAGCGGTGGCCCTGCGTCGCGTCGGTCGATCGGCTGAGAAGCATCCCCCTGCGGGATGATCCGTGCCTCACGTGTGTCAATACCCTCGGTCCGCGCCGGCTCGGTGCGTAGCGTCGCGGTCACGCAACGACGAGAGGACGAACACATGAGCGACCGAGAGCGTCCCGACATCCCCGGCGACGACATCGAGACCGGAACCGCCACAGGCGGGGCATCGGCCTTTCCGGGGGCTCCGAGCGCGGCCCCCGACGAGCCCGCACCGGAGGGCCATGGCGGAGATGCCGACACGACGACCGATGGCGACGGTCAGCCGCTCGACAACCCCTCGGGCGGTTGAGGGGTCGCGCGACTGTCGCGCATCGAGTCGGCTGTCAAGACGGCGACCGAGGGCTGGTCCCGGTGCGAGCCTGGACCCACGGATGACGACCACGCCAGATCGAAGGAGAAACGATGAGTGACAACGAAGACCCCCGCGCGATCCTGGCGGAGCTGCTGCCCGAGTTCCGGTTCGCCATGGTGACGACGGTCGACGAATCGGGGAAGCTCACAGCGCGCCCGCTGACGGTGCAGGAGGCCGAGTTCGACGGAGACCTCTGGTTCGTCGTCGACCGCGGATCGTCCGTCGCGACGCACGTGGCCTCGCGGCCCGCCGTCGGGGTCGCCCTCAGCAAGGACGACGCGTGGGTCTCGCTCGCCGGTGAGGCGACCATCGTCGACGACCGCGCTCGCCTCGAACACTACTGGTCGAGCACTCTCGAGGCCTGGTTCCCCGACGGCCCGGACGACCCTCGCATCACGCTGCTGCGGGTCGACGCGATCTCGGGGGAGTACTGGAGCAGCGCCGGCGGACGCATCGCGACCGCCATCGGCCTGATCAAGTCGAAGATCACCGGTGAGACCTACGAGGGCCGCAACGAGAAGCTGGACCTCTGAGCCTTCGGGCCTCTACGCCACGATGGGCCGTCGCCGCTGCTGCGGGACGGCCCATCGTCGTCGTGCGGAGCAGTCCTACTTCGCGAGGAAGGCGAGCAGGGCGTCGTTGAACTCGCGGGCGTGGCTCACGTTGAGGCCGTGAGGCGCATCTTCGATGAGCGCCAGCTCGCTGCCCGGAAGCTGCTCATGGGTTCGCTTGCCCGAGCCTTCGAAGGGGACGGTGCCGTCGCCGTCGCCGTGGATGATCAGCGCGGGCACGGTCACCGCGGCCAGATCGCGGCGGAAGTCGGTCGTCGCCCACGCCTCCATCGACTTCAGTGCCGCGTGGTGGTCGGCCTGGCGCGCGAGCGCGAGTGCCTCCTGGCGCTGCTCCTCCGTGACCTTGAGCTCGCCGTCGACGGAGAAGAAGCCGGTCGTGAAGCCGTCGTAGAAGGTCGCTTCATCCGCGCGGAGGCCGTTCTCCATCTCCTCGGCGGCCTCCTGCGTGAGCGGACCCTCGGGGTTGTCGGTCGTCTGCGCCAGGTACGGCGGCACCGCGGCGGCGAACACGACGCTCCGCAGCCGATCCTGACCGTGGTTCGCGATGTAGCGGGCGACCTCGCCGCCTCCCATCGAGAAGCCGACCAGCGTCACGTCGCGCAGGTCGAGAGTGTCGAGGACGGATGCGAGATCCTGAGCGAACGTGTTGTAGTCGTAGCCGGAGCGCGGCTTGTCGCTGCGACCGAAGCCGCGGCGGTCGTAGGCGACGACGCGGTACCCGGCGGCGGTGAGCGCGGGGATCTGCTCGGACCATGATTCGGCCGACAGCGGCCAACCGTGAATCAGCACGACCGGGCGACCCGATCCGCCGGTGTCGTCGACGTGCAGCTCGATGTCGTTGAAGAGGCCCTTGTGTGCGGTGATCTCAGTCATGACCACATCGTCATCGCATCCGAGGCGTTTTTCGAGCAGTTGACGGTTCCCGGAGCTGAGGCTAGGCGCCCGCGGCAGACTGGAGGAATGAGGTCCGCATGATGTCCGGGGGAGCCCGTGCCGGAAGGTGACAGCGTCTTCCGCATGGCAGCCCGGCTCCGGCCTCAGGTTGTGGGTCGGACGATCTCGTCCGGAGAGCTGCGCTCCGGCCCGGCGGCCGGGACATCTCTGGCCGGTTGGCGGATCGCGGGGCTCGAGACCCGGGGCAAACATCTGATCACCTGGCTCGATCCCGGTTTCGCACTCCACACGCATCTTCTGATGCAGGGGTCGTGGACGGTCACCCGTTCGGGGCGCGTCGTTCCCGTGCGCGTGCAGCCGGCCGTGCGTGTGCGAGCCGAGTTGGACGACGGCGCGACGCTGTGGGGCATCGACATGCCCGTCGTCGAACTGCTGCGCGCGAACGGCGTCGCGACGGCGCTCGGTCACCTGGGGCCGGACCCGCTGCGCGACGACTGGGATGCCGCCGAGGCCGTTCGGCGGCTCGGCGCCCGTCCGGATCGCACGTTCGTCGGCGCTCTGCTCGACCAGCGCAACATGGCGGGTCTGGGCAACCTCTGGGTGAACGAACTGGCCTTCCTCTCGGGCGTCCACCCGTTCGACCCCATCGCCGCCGCTGACATCGAGTCGCTCGTCGCACGTGCCGCGCGCGCTCTGCGCCTCTCGGCGACTGCGCCCGGCATGTATCAGGTGACCACCGGCGCCGCGCGCCGGGGGATCTCGCATTGGGTGGCCGGCCGCGCCGGCAAACCGTGCCTCAGGTGCGGGACCCGCATCCTCGTGCGGGCCGAGGTCGCGGGTGATCCGGAACGACGACGCACGTGGTGGTGCCCCGCCTGCCAGCCGCGTCGAAGCTGACGGATCAGCCGGTGGGCGCTGCTCCGCGCTGGCGCTGCAGACTCGGCGCCGGCTCGACGGAGTCGACCGCATCCTGCATCCGCGAGAGAAAGTCGATCACGGCCGCGGTCGCCTCGGGTGTGGTCTCGTCGGCCACCTGATGCATACGGTCGTGCATGGCCGACAGCGTGGAACGGACCTCGTCGTCTGCGCGTTCCGTCGGTTCGAGGTAGACGCTGCGCCGGTCGCTCGGATGCGGCACGCGACGGAGGTAGCCGGCGGACTCGAGGCGGTCGAGGAGGCTCGTCGTGCTGGCCGACGAGATGCCGAGGTATTTCGCGACGTCGCCCGGCTTCACGGGAACGTTGCGCGACTGCGCGCGCAGGAGCTGCCGGATGACCAGCAGCTCGTTCTCGCCCATCGACATCGACTCGCGCGTGCGGCGTCGCATCGCCGCCTCGGCTGCCTGGTAAAGGCGCAACGCTTCGAGCGCGCTGGTCGCGCGCTGACGCTCGTCGTTGTAGAAGAAGCCGCTCATTTGCACACCTCCGCGTTCGTGGCCGGTGAGTTTTACCTTACCAGATATCTAACTTGACGAGATACTTGTCCACCTAGTAGCGTTCCGAACAAGTCATCCAGCATCTGTGAGGAGCAACAATGGGCCAGCTGTTCTACGGCAACGCGACCGAGTCGATCGAGATCCCGGACCGCCTGCTCGCGCACCTCAAGGTGCTGACCGCGACGAAGCTCCGTCGCTCCGAGAGCTTCACGCTCACCTGGCGTCACGGCGCCGACATCGCCGCGGGACGTCAGACCATCTGGCTGCAGCCCGCGATCCCGCTTCGCTTCGTCTTCGGCGGGGCGGAGATGGAGAAGCTCGACTCGGCGCTCCTGACCGAGATGGCACGCGCGGCGACCTCGTCGACCGGCCTCGTCGTCGACTTCGCGGAGTTCGACGTCGCTCCGGCGACACCGATCGCCGCTGCTCCCGCCGCTGCCGAGACCATCGCGGCCACTCCGAGCGAGCTGGCGACCGCAGCATGAGCCTGCTCGAGCGCGCCCCCGAAGCGCCGCGCATCCTCACTGCGCGCACGATCACCTGGTCGACGGTCGCCCCCGGTTTCTACGTCGCCTCCACCGACGGCGAGTTCGTCGGATCCGTCGACACCTCTCCCGATGGGCACTTCATCGCGTTCGACGGTCAGGCCACTCCCATCGGCCGCTTCGCGACGCTGAAGGAAGCGCAGCACTCGCTTCTGACGACCGAGGCGCCGGGAAACCGGGCCCGGAAGTCCCGCGCACGTCGTCATCTGCGGATGACGGCCACCGCCTCGGGCGCTGTCGCCGGTGCACTCGCCCTGACCGCCGGAGCACTGGCTCCGTTCATCTGAGACCGGACGGCATCGGCCGTCGCCGAAGAGAAGGAGAACGCCATGAGCAACGATGACACCCGTCGTGACACCGACGAGAACGCGTACGAGGGACCCGACGTCGAGGTCTCCACGGCCGACACCGACGGCGACGGTACGCGCGAGCCGGGAGGTCTCGGCAAGGACGGCACCATCCCGAGCAACCCGGACGGCGTCGCGGCCGGACACACCGGAACCGCCTCGACTTTCGAACCGGAAGAAGACGAGAAGTCCTGACCCGATCGATGTGCCCGGAGACCTGCTCTCCGGGCATTTTCGCGTCAACCGGGGTGCTCTTGCCTGGACGACGCGACGTTCACAGAGTCACAAGCCGTCAGCAGGCTCCGTAGCCGTGGACCACTGATCGAAGTCATCCGCGTCCGGGGCGATTCGACCCCAGCTCGCATCGACGGTCATGTCGGCGTTCAGCAGGCACGCGTATTCGAGCGGCGCATCGACCGTGGGATCGGTGACGGGGACGACGACGTACCAGAGGCCATCCGGGCGGAGCGCGGATCGGGCACTACCGCTCTCGACCGTGGAACGATCGAGTTGCTCGGACGCCGGAGCGTTTCCGTCTCTGACCGCGACGAGGCACGCATCGAGCAGATCGGATGTCGACAGGGACGGTGCCGGCGAGGAGACCGGGGGCGTCGTCGAGTCCGGCTTCGCGGACGGTTCCGGCTGAGTCGTCGGTGACAGGGTCTCGCTCGGGGTCGGCGATGGCGAGGGTGCTGCCGCGCCGCCGATGCCCGGGGTGGCGCACCCCGCGGTGAGCAGCGCGAATGCGAGGATGGCTGGCACGCTGATGCGACGCCGAAGGACGATGCCGGTCATGGGTACTCCTCGTTCTCAGTTCTCGACGCTTGCGGGCACGCGGAAGCTGTCTCCCTCGTACTGCCAGATGTCAGGCCAGCGCGCGATCACGCCGTCGCGCTCCTCCGCGCGCGGCATGCTCGGCAGGCGTCTTCACGCTGTAGGTCAGGGCTCGGGCGGGCGTCGCAGAGGCGAGCACCAAAGAGCCAGCCGCGACGGATCCGAGCAGCACCGCCCGGCGGCTGAGCGCTCGCGGGGTCTCGTTCTCGTCCGTCGACACGAGAAGAACCTAACAGGAGGCTGAGATCCTGCCGAGGTTCGGTCTCCCCCCTCCCGCCGCTGGGACGTTTCTCCGCGGCTCGCGCCCCGCCGATAGGGTCGGATGGTGCTCCGCCTGATCTTCTTCGCAGCTGTCGGCGCGCTCCTCGGTGGCGCGGTGGTCGAGTACGTCGGACCGCCGGATGCCGGCTGGGCGATCATCAGCATCGCGCTTCCGGTCGCGATCATCAGCGGGACGTTCATCCTCATCGGCCGATCGATGGCCGGGGGAGTGGCGGTATCGAAGGACGATCTCCGTCGCGCTCTCGACTCGCGGCGGCTCGGCCTCGCCCGCGTCGATGCGATCCGGCAGACCGGTACCCAGATCAACGATCAGCCGTTGTGCGAGATCGACCTGACCGTGCGGCCGATCCAGGGGGAGGCGTACGCGACCACTCTGCGCACCGTCGTCGCCCTGACGGAGCTTCCCGCGTTCCAGCCCGGAGTTCAGCGCCAGGTCGCCATCCTTCTCGACGGCGGACCCGAGGTCGCCTTCGTCGACGGTGAGCTCTCACCGTCTGAGGTCCGCAACCTCACGGTCCCCGATCGGTCGTCGGTTGGGTTCGTCCCCATCGCGAGCCACACCCGCATCTCCGGCGGGCGCCGCAAGGGGCCGCTGATCGGCGTGGGCAGACGCGGCCGGCCGCTGCGCCTGCTCGTGTTCACGGCTGTCGCCGTCGCGGTGGCCGTCGCTGTCGTCGCGCCCTATCGGGAGGCCGTGGCACAGACCGTCGAGGCGGTGCTCGACGGCAGGGCGCACGTCGACATGCGTCAGCCCGGGCCGCTCGCCCAGGCCCAGGCCGCCCTCGAACGCGAGATCGGCCACGACCGCGTGAGCTCGATCTACGTCACCCCGGAATTCGTCATCGTCGAGGCTCCCGTCACCGCCGGCACCACGCATACCGACAGGTGGATGTACCGCGGCGGTCAGGTGGAGCATTCCGGCGCCGTGTCGATTCAACCGAAGTCGGCCACGGAAGCGTTCTCATGGGAAGACGTCGATCTTGCAGGCATTCTTCCGGCCATGGAAGAGGCTGCGTCCCAGAGCGGGCTCCCCGTCGATGACGCGGGGGCGACGGTCATGCGCACGTGGGGTGGCGCCGAAGCGGTGTCATCCGGAGAGAAGTCGGGGCCCATCGAGATCAACTTCTCACTCGAGGACGACTACGAGACCGCGTCGTTCCGGATGTCGGCTGACGGCAGCGGGCTCACCCGCGACTGACCCCCAGGCCGGCGCGACTCACGGGCGGGCGAGGTCGTCCGACCCGAGCCGAGTGAGCGCGGAACGAACGCTGCTCTCGGCGAGAGCGTCGTCGGGCGGGGCGTACGGCGGCAAGAACATGCGTGTGATGAGGGGGCCCATCAGCATGTCGTAGACCTGATCGGCATCCACGTCCGGGGGCTCGGTCTCTCGTCGCGCGAAGGCGGCATCGATCACCTGCTTCACGCGGGCGCGGCGCGGGCGGATGAACTCCGCGTCGAGCAGCGCCGAGAGATCTTCGTCCGCCCTTGCGACCCCCACAAGGTCGACCACGCTGTTTCGAGCGACCGGATCGGAGAGCACAGCGATCCCCTCCCGCTGGACCGCCCGAAGGTCGCCGGCAAGCGAGCCGGTATCGGGCAGCGGCCCCGGTTCGAATCGGCGAGACAAGACGGCGACGGCGAGGTGGGCCGTGCTTCGAAACCGCCGATAGAAGGTGGGGCGCGTCGACCCGGCCCGGCTCACGAGGCCGTCGACCGTGAGAGCGCAGAAGCCCTCCTCGGCGAGGACCCGCTCGCCTTCCCGGAGAAGTTCCTCGGTGATGTCCTCGACGCGCGGGCGACCGACCCTTTTCCCGGACATGCCCGTCACTGTAGCTGCGGCCTCTTCGCGCATGCCCGCGACGCTTCGTGGTGCGGATCGTTCGGCGCGGGTTCCGGTGCCCCGTGCCGCGCAGGCCTCGGCCCGGTCTCGCCGACGGCCCGCTATCCTGTGAGTGCCCACCCGTGCCCTATCGAGAAAGAACACCCGTGAGCAATCGCCATTCCTCCACCGACCAGGAGGGTCGATCTTCGTACCCCCTCGCTGAGAGAGGGGGTGAATCCGAATGATCGAAGCAGTCCTGACGCTGCTGTTGGGAATCCTGCTGACACTGGCGATCATCGCCGCCTGCGGCTTCTTCGTCGCGCAGGAGTTCGCGTACATGTCCGTCGACCGGTCGCGCATGGCCGCCCGTGCCGAGAAGGGCGATGCCCAGGCGGCACGTGTGCTCGCGATCACCAAGCGCACGTCGTTCATGCTCTCGGGCGCGCAGCTCGGCATCACGGTCACCGGTCTGCTGATCGGTTACGTCGCGGAGCCCCTCATCGGCGAGTCCATCGGCACGCTGCTGGGCGGCGTCGGCATCGATCCGGCTGTCTCGGTGCTCATCGGAACGGTGGGCGCGCTGCTGCTGGCCACCATCGTGACGATGATCTTCGGCGAGCTGTATCCCAAGAACCTCGCCATCGCCAGCCCGGAGCCCCTGGCCCGCGCCCTCGCGGTTCCGACCCGCATCTACCTGTTGCTCTTCGGCTGGCTCATCACGGTGTTCGATGTCGCCGCGAACGCCCTGCTGCGGCTGCTGCGCATCGAGCCGCTCGAAGACGTCGACGAGAGCGCGACCGCGCGCGACCTCGAAGCGATCATCGAGGAGTCCCGCGCGAGCGGCGATCTGCCCGACGATCTGTCGATGATCATCGACCGCATCCTCGACTTCCCGCAGCGCGACGTCGAGCACGCGATGGTCCCGCGCTCGCGCATCGACTCGATCTCGCCCGACACGACCGTCGGAGAGGTGCGCGCGCTCATGGCGACCGGCCACACCCGCTATCCCGTCATCGGCGAGGAGGACGACCCGGTCGGTGTCGTCGAGCTCATCGACCTGCTCCGCGGCCGCCACGACGACGACGCGCCCGTCTCGACGATGATGCGCGAGGCGGTGGTGCTGCCGACGACGATGCAGCTGCCGGTCGCCCTCGACCGCATGCGGCAGACGCGCAACGAGCTCGCCTGCGTCGTCGACGAGTACGGCAACTTCGACGGCATCCTCACCATCGAGGATCTGACCGAGGAGGTCATCGGCGAGATCTCCGACGAACACGACCTCGAGGTCCACGAGATCGTGAACGTCGGCGAGGACCATTGGCGTCTGCCCGGCGACGTCCATCTCGACGAGGTCGAGCGCCTGATCGGCTTCGACCTGCCGCGCGACGACGCCGAGACTATCGCAGGTCTCATCATCAGCGAGCACGGTGACCTGCCGCCCGAGGGCGCGGTCGTGCGCATCGACCTGCCCGAGCGGGCGTCCGAGACGGTGCAGGGGCTGCGGATGCAGCGCTGGCTGGATGTCGAGGTCGCCGAGGTCGCCCGTCTCGTGCCCTCCGAGCTCGTCGTGCGTCTGCACGAGGTGGATCTGGATGCCGTTGAAGCCGGCCCCGAGGTCGGCGTCGATGCCGTCGTCGCGGCTGGCGCGACCGAGGAGGTCACCCGATGAGCTGGTGGGTCGTCACGATCATCACGATCGCGCTCATCCTGGCGAGCGCGTTCTTCGTCATCGTTGAGTTCGCGCTGCTCGCGGCTCGGCGCCACCGCCTGGAAGAGGAGGCCGACCGCAGCGCGTCGGCGCGTGCCGCTCTCCGCGGCGTCAACGAGCTGACCGTCATGCTCGCGTTCGCCCAGCTCGGCATCACGGCGTGCACGTTCCTGCTCGGTGCCATCACCAAGCCCGCGATCGACTACGCGCTCGCTCCGGTGTTCGAGCAGTGGGGACTTCCTTACGTGCTCGCCGACATCATCGCGTTCATGCTGGCGCTCATCGTGGTGACGTTCCTGCACCTCGTCATCGGCGAGATGGCGCCCAAGTCGTGGGCAATCGCCCACCCCGAGGTGGCCGCGAAGGCGACGGGCATCACCGCCCGTGCGCTGACCTGGCCGCTGCGTCCCTTCCTGCTGTGGATCAATCACATCGCCAACCGGCTCGTGAAGGCCTCGGGTGTCGAGCCCGTCGAGAAGGCTGCCGCAGGCGGTCAGGACGCCGACACCATCCGCGAGATCGTCGCGCACTCGCGCGCCGCGGGAACGCTCGAGGAGCAGTACTCCGAGCCGATCGCACGCGCCATCGCCCTCGGGTCGCTGACGGTCGGCGACATTGTCCGTACCGACCGAGTGCCCACCGCGGTGCCGGCGACGGCCAGTGCCGCCGATGTGCAGGCGGCCGCCGCATCCTCCGCGCACCTGCGCATCCTCGTGGGGGAGGGGCCTTCGAGCCGCGTCGCGCACGTTCGCGACACGCTCGCGGTGGCTCCCGAGACGCCGGCGCTCGAGATCGCCCGTGACGCGCTCGTGCTCGCGCCCGATGCGTCGGCTTACGACGCGCTCGCGCGTATGCGCCGCGGACACGTGCAGCTCGCGACAGTCGTCGACGGTGACCGGCTGCTCGGCGTCGTCACACTGGACGACCTGCTGCGCGAGGTGCTGCCTGGCGCCGCTGAGGCGGAGTTGGTGGCGCCCGCGAGTTGACCCGACGGCGCGAGCTCGTTCAGTTGGCAGGTCCCGCCCCATCCCGCTCGATGTGGCGGCGGGAACTGCCAGGTGAGCGCCCATCGTGCCGAGACTCCCGCTAAGCTACTGGTAGTAACTTAGCGGGAGGCGTGATGAGCGACGGTGCGCGACAGCGGCGGATGCCGCGGCGCGAGCGGCGCGCGCAGCTGCTGGCGGTCGCTCGCGAGCTGATCCGCGAGCGCGGGACCGACGAGTTCACGCTGGGTCGGCTCGCCGAGCGCGCGGGGGTGACCAAGCCCGTCGTGTACGACCACTTCGGCGATCGCGCGGGCGCCCTGGCCGAGCTCTACCGGGAGTTCGAGGAGCAGCAGCGGGCGGCTCTCACCGCGGCGCTCGCCGACGAGCCGCTCGCGCTCGATGCCGTGTGCCGCGCCGTCGCGGGAGCCTACATCGACTGCTCGCTGGCCGAGGGGCGCGAGCTGGCGGACGTCGTCTCGGCGCTCGATGGATCCGCGATGCTCGTCGAGGTGCGGCGCGAGGCGGAAGGCGCCTACCTCGCGTTGTGCGACGACGTGCTCGCCTCGTGCGGCGTTCGTCTCGATGACGCCGGCGCGCAGGCTCTCGTCGGTGCCGGCGACGCACTCTCGCGGGCGGCGCTGGACGAACGCGTGAGTCCCGCGGCCGCGCGCTCCACTCTCACGCGCGCCCTGCGCGCCCTCGTGACATCAGCCACCGAACCGGAGGAATCATGACCATCTCGCACGAGCCCACGGCGGGCGTCGCCCACTGGGTGCTCGCCCATCCGCGATCGACCTCTCTCAACGCCCGGCTCTTCCGTGACGGGGTCGCCGAGCTGTCGCGAACGCGCAGTGTCGAGACATCCGATCTGTACGCGCAGCGGTTCAATCCGGTGTTCCCCGACAGCGAGCTCGACGTGACGATCGGGCGGGTGTCGGGCCTTGCCGGAGGCGAGTACGGCCGCGTCCCCTTCCCGGACGATGTGCTCGAGGAACAGCGCAAGCTCGCCGCTGCGGAGCTGCTCGTGCTGCAGTTCCCGCTGTGGTGGTACGGGCCGCCCGCGATCCTCAAGGGGTGGATCGACCGCGTGCTCACCAACGGCTTCGCCTATGGCGACATGGACCCGGAGCTCGGTGTCCCGCGGCGCTACGGCGACGGCGGGCTGGCCGGCCGGCGTGCGCTCGTCGTCGTGACGGTGGGAGAGGACGAGCGCTCGATCGGGGAGCGCGGAATCAGCGGCGACCTCGACTCGCTCCTGTTCCCGCTGACGCACGGCGCGCTCTGGTACGTCGGGATCGAAACCCTCGACCTTCACGTCGTCTACGACGCCGACGGGCTGGATGCCGCGGGCGTCGACCGCGAGGCCGAGCGCCTGCGTGCCCGCGTCGCCGGGCTCGACAGCGAGACGCCGCGCCGATACCGGGCGCTCCGCGACGGTGATTACCGCGGCACCCGGTCGCTCCGCAGCGACATCCATCCGGGCAGGACCGATTTCGGCATCCACCTCGCCGACTGAACCCGCCCGTGCCCACGATGGGTACACCTCTGGGTACACAGAAGGGCAGTCGAATCCTCGACTGCCCTTCTGCTCACTGGTGCCCCCGACAGGAATCGAACCTGCGACCTTTGGTACCGGAAACCAACGCTCTATCCCCTGAGCTACGGAGGCGTGCCGATCGAGACTATCACCGCGGAGGCGACCGGAACGACCGCGGGAGAGGTGGCAGCATTAGCTTTACAACTGTTAAAGTCATTGCATGGCGCAAAACAGCTTCGCATACGATGACGCAGCCCGCATGGTCGCCGTCGGGGCGAAGGCCGAGAGGGATGCGCGTCGCGCGACGCGCTGGTTCCGGATCTTCGTCGTGGCGCAGGCCGCGTACGCGCTCGCGTTCACCCTGTCGATCGACGTCGCCGGCGTCGGCTACTGGAAGGCCTTCGCACCCTTCCTCCTCGCCACGCTCTGTATCTGGACCATCGCGTTCCGCTACCAGCGGTCGGTGCCCCGCAACGGACTGCGGAACATGGGGATCGCGGTCGCGACCTGGTTCGCGCTCTACACGCTGATGCTCGACCCGGCGCTCCAACTGCTCCAGCTCTCGTCGCCGTGGTGGTGGGTTCTCGCGGGAGTCGTGTCGATCTCTCCGATCCTCGCCTGCCTCTTCCCGAGCTCACGCCGATGAGTCACCCGCGCAAGGACATCGACGCCCTCATCCACTCGCCCGTGCGGTTCTCGCTGCTGGCTGCCCTCTGCAATCTCGAGGACGTCGACTTCCGCTTCCTCGCCGACCTGCTCGAGGTGAGCGACTCGACCCTGTCGCAGACGCTCACCGTGCTGGCCGACGCGGGGCTCGTCGAGGTGCGGAAAGAGGCCGTCGGCCGGCGGACGCGGACGTGGGTCGGCATCACCGATGCGGGTCGCGAGGCGTTCGCCCGTCACCTGGCGACGCTGCAGGCGATCGTCGAATCCGGGTCGGCGACGCCGACAGCACCGGCATCCGACCGCAAGCAACCCAAGGACGCACCCGCATGACACCTCGCACTCGTCTCGCCGCCGAGAACGAACTGGATGCCGCCGCCGACGCTCTCGCGGAGGCGTTCGAGCATTACGCGTGGACACGCCATGTCATCCCCGACGATGACTACGCGTGGCGGCTCCGTGAGCTGCAGCTCGTCTACCTGCGGCACGCGCACGCCCACGGCTTGGTCGGGGTCACGGGGCCCGCTGACGGAGTGATCGCCGTGCTCCCGCCGGATGTGCCGGACCTGGCACCGGTCGTCGTCGATCGCATCTTCCAGCTGCACGGCGACCGGCTCGGACGGCTCGGCGACACCGCTGACACGCCGTCCGAGCCGGACTCGTGGCGGATCGAGACGGTCGGCGTCGTGCCCGCCCGTCAGGGGCAAGGTCTCGCATCCGACCTCATTCGGTTCGCGTTGGCCGAGGGCGCGCGGCGGGGCGCCGACCGCTTCGCGCTCGACACGTCGGACGAGCGCAATGTGCGGCTCTACGAACGACACGGCTTCTCGGTCGTCTCGCGAGTCGAACCGCCGGACGCGCCACCGGTATGGAGCATGAGCCTCGTCGTCGACCACGCCGCTGCGATGAACGAAAGGACCAGGGCATGACCGCTTTCGAGACGTTCGCGCGCTACATCGCCGCGACCAACACGCACGACTTCCACGAGGTCGAACAGGTGCTCGATCCGAGCGCCGTGTACTACTTCGGCGATGCCACCTGCGTCGGCCTCGCGGCGGTCCGTGCTTACTTCGAGCGGACGTGGGCGCTCATTCCCGATGAGGTCTACGGGGCGGAGGACGTCGAGTGGGTCGTCGATGCCGCCGACGCGGCGGTGGCCGTCTACACGTATCGGTGGAGCGGACACATCGACGGACAGGCGCGAAGCGGTCGCGGTCGGGCGACCAACGTCTTCCACCGCACCGGCTCGGGCTGGCGCCTCGTGCACGAGCACCTCAGCGCGGGGCCTTCGCCCCACAGCGGCGCTTAGGCGGCGAGACCAGCGGGTCAGGGGACGAGCGGCTCGGGAACGGGCTCGGCGGCGACGGCCGGTGCATCCGTGATCGCCGCGACGTCGGCTGCGAGGCGATCGGCGAGATACGCGTGCCCCGCTGTCGATGGGTGGTCGCGCCCCGTGGCACTGGTGTCGATGACGTCGCTGTAGTTGGCGTCGGTGATCCAACCCTCGGCGATGGGGGAGAGGTACCACCAGCCGCGGGCGCCGGCGAGCTCGGCGAGATCCCGGTCGATGCGGGCCGTCTCACTCTCGACCGGGAGCACCTGCGGTGCGGGGCCCAGCACGACGATGCGCGCTTCGGGGTAGGTCGCCGCGAGATCGTCCCACGCCGCGTTCACGGCGTCGCGGTACCCGGCGGCACCTTGCTTGCGGTCGTTGATCGACCCCTGGATGATCACGAGGTCGGGATCGAGTGCGGGGTCGAGCGCGGCGATTCGCTCGCCGAACGAGGGACCGTCGATGCCCGGCTTGAGGTAGCCGCTGCCGCGGACGCCGTCCACGATCGTCGTCCACCCGGTTCGCTGGGCGACGACATAGGCGTATCCGAGGGTCGGATCGGATGCCGCGGAGCCGTAGGTCCACGAGTCGCCGAAGATCAGAACGCGAGCCCCCGTGGGAAGCGCGAGCGGCGGCGCCTCGATCCTCGCGACCGCGCCGGGTCCGGCCGCCACCGGCGCCGCCGTCGGCGCCGCCCAGGGGCGCAGTAACGCCGTCAGCGCCAGCGCGACGACGGCGGCCGAGATCGCCGAGACAGCCCACACGGTTCTGCGGCGGGGTCGGGCGATTCGGGTCTGCACACGCTGAGGGTACGTCATCGGATGGGGTGCCGGGACGCCTGCGTGGCAAGACCGCGCGGCCCGAGGCCTGACCCCTCAGTCGCGGACGGCGGCGACGGCTTCGATCTCGACGAGCTGATCGTCGTAGCCGAGCACCGTCACGCCCATCAGCGTGCTGGGCACGTCGTGGTCTCCGAAGGCGTCGCGCACCACCTCCCAGGCGGTGACGAGGTCGGCCTGCGAGCTCGACGCGACGAGCACACGCGTGCTGATGACGTTCTCGATCCCCGCGCCGGCGGCCGCCAGGGCGACCTTCATATTCTCGATGCAGGATGCCGCCTGGGCGGCGTAGTCGCCGACGCCGACCGTCGACCCGTCGGCGGCGAGCGGGCACGAACCGGCCAGGAAGATGAGGCGCGCGTCGGCGGGCGCGGTGGCGGCGTACGCGTACTCAGCGGCATCCGAGAGGGATGACGCGCGGATGAGGGTGACGGTCTGCGACATGAGGGCTCCTCGTATCATGGCCGACCACCAGCCTCTCATCGCGGCCGATCCGATCACCGCCGGGAGCGGCCCGACGGCGCTTCGCTGCGTGCGAGGATTACCCGGTGCAGCGCATCCTGACGGCCGAACTCGACCTCCAGCTGACCGGTCCCGTCGACGTCATCCTGCAGATCGCCGCGTCGCGCGCGGCGTCTTTCCGCAACGAAGAGCTGAGCGTCACGCTCGCCGGCCGCTCGCTGTCCGTCTCCGAGATCGTCGACCCGCCCGCGTCTCCCGCGGGCACGCGTATCCACCGCGTCTCGGGCGAGGCAGGGACGATCGCGGTCCGCTACCGGGCGGTCGTCGACGGCTCCGCCGCCCCGGCGCCGACCAGCGAGCTCGAGACCATCGCGTACCTGCGGCCGAGTCGCTATGCGCAGTCCGACGAGGTGTTCGCGCACGCGCGTCGGCAGTTCCGCGGCCTGCAGGGGCGCGAACTGGTCTCGGCCATCAGCGACTTCGTGGCCACGAACACGACCTACGCGCCGGGTCTCAGCCTCGGCACCGACTCCGCGGTCACGACCCTCGCGACCGGACAGGGGGTGTGCCGCGACTACGCCCACCTCGTCATCGCGCTGCTGCGCGCGATGGACGTTCCCGCGCGCTATGCGGCCTGCTACGCACCGGGGCTGCGCCCGATGGATTTCCACGCGGTCGCCGAGGCGTACGTCGACGGGGCCTGGCACGTCATCGACGCGACCCGGCTGTCGAACCGCCGCGGTCTCGTCCGGATTGCGACCGGCCGGGACGCCGCCGACTGCGCGTTCCTCAGCTACTACGGCGGCAACGTCGCGCTCACGCATCTGCGCGTCGATGCCGAGGTCGCCGGGGGAGACGCCGCCGTCGACGATCCCGCCCGAGACGATCACGAGGCTTTCATCACCCTCGCGTGATGCCGTCCGCGAGACGTTCAGCATCGGGCCCGTGGCCGCCCGCCTAGAATCGGAGGGCTATGAATCCCGATGCTCTTGCCGAAGCCCTCCTGTCCGTCGTCGCCCCGCTCGCCGAGGCGCGACGCCCCGGCTCGAGCGATGGTCTCACCGCCGCCGACTTCGTGTTCGAGCGCCCCAAGAACCGGGACCACGGCGACTGGGCGTCCAACGCGGCGATGAAGCTGGCCAAGCGTGTCGGTGCGAACCCGCGTGAGTTCGCCGCCGAGATCGCCGCGGCGCTCGCCGAGACGCCGGGTGTGGCATCCGTCGAGGTCGCCGGCCCCGGGTTCATCAACATCCGCCTGGATGCCGCCGCCGCCGGCGCGCTCGCCCGCGAGATCGTCGAGGCGGGGGCCGCGTTCGGCCGCAACGACAGCCAGGCCGGAAACTCGATCAATCTCGAGTTCGTGAGCGCGAACCCCACCGGTCCGATGCACATCGGGCACACGCGCTGGGCGGCGCTCGGCGACGCGATCGCCCGTCTCCTGCTCGCCAGTGGGGCCGAGCTCGTCCGCGAGTTCTACATCAACGACGCGGGAGCGCAGATGCAGCGGTTCGGCCGCTCCGTGCTCGCGAGCGCCAAGGGAGAGCCCACGCCCGAGGACGGCTACCCCGGCGCGTACATCGACGACCTCGCCCAGCGGGTGCTGTCGGCGCGCCCGGATCTGCTGACCCTCGCCCCCGAGGAGCAGGAGCAGGTCGCTCTCGACCTCGGCTACGAGCTCCAGATGGCCGACCTCAAGGACTCGCTCGAGAAGTTCAACGTGCACTTCGACGTCTTCTTCAGCGAGCGGCTGCTGCACGCGACCCCCGCCGACGGCGGACCGAGTCTCGTCGACCAGGCCGTGGACCGGCTGCGTGCGCAGGGACACGTCTTCGATCAGGACGACGCCGTCTGGGTGCGGACGACCGACTTCGGTGACGACAAGGACCGCGTCATCCGTCGTTCCAACGGCGAGTACACCTACTTCGCCGCCGATGCCGCCTACTACCTGAACAAGGGCGACCGCGGTTTCGCGCACAAGATCTACCTGCTGGGCGCTGATCACCACGGCTACGTCCACCGTCTGAAGGCCCTCGCAGGCGCGGCCGGTGACGACCCCGAGAAGGACATCGAGGTGCTGATCGGCCAGCTCGTCTCGGTCAACGGTGCGCGTCTGTCCAAGCGTGCGGGCAACATCATCGAGCTCGACGACCTGCGCGACTGGCTCGGGACCGACGCGCTGCGCTACTCGCTCGCGCGTTACCCCGCCGACTCGCCGCTGACCCTCGATCCCGAGATCCTGCAGAAGCGCACGAACGACAACCCCGTGTTCTACGTGCAGTACGCGCACGCCCGCACGCACAACGTCGCGCGCAACGCCGCGGACTCCGGCGTCACCCGCGACGCCTTCGCCCCGGAACTGCTCGACCACGAGACCGAGTCGGCTCTGCTCGGCGCGCTCCAGGAGTTCCCGCGCATCGTGGCATTCGCCGCCGAACTGCGCGAGCCGCACCGGGTCGCCCGCTACCTCGAGGAGCTCGCGAGCCTCTACCACCGCTGGTACGACACCTGCCGTGTCACGCCGCTCGGAGACGAAGAGGTCACCGACCTCCACCGCACTCGCCTCTGGCTCAACGACGCCACCGGCCAGGTGCTGCGCAACGGGCTCGACCTCCTGGGCGTCAGCGCCCCCGAACGGATGTGACCGACGTGAGCGGTGCCACGCAGCCCACCCTCCCGCTGCCCGAGGCGGCCCCGGTGCCGCCGAAGCGACGGCGCCGGGCGCTGCCGTGGATCATCGCTCTCGTCGTGGTCGTCGGCCTTGCGATCGCCGCGTGGTTCGTCGCTGAGAGCATCACGCGCAGCATCCTCACGAACACCGTGCGCGAGCAGGTGATCACCCGGCTCGCACTGCCCGAGGACCAGCAGATCGACGTCGGTTTCGACGAGCCGGTGCTGCCCCAGGTCATCGGGGGCCGGCTCGACCGTCTCGATGTGGCGAGCGACGGGATCCCGCTCGGCGACGTCGTGGCCGACGTGTCGGTGCGCGCGACCGATGTTCCCATTCGAGCCGACGGAGGCGACATCGGATCGGCGGAGGCGACGGTGGTCTTCGCGGAGGACCAGCTCGAGACCCTGCTATCGCAGGTCTCCGGCGTCTCAGGCGCGGGGGTCACGCTGGATCCGCCGAACGTGACGGTCGACGTCGAGATGCCGCTGTTCGCCCTCTCGGTTCCGCTCGGGCTCGACCTGACGCCGAGCGCTGCAGACGGCGACATCGTCCTGACGCCCACTGCTGTCCGGCTCGGTGGCGCGGCGCTGACCGGCGACGATCTTCGCCAGCGATTCGGCTCAGTCGCCGACGGCGTGCTGCGCGACTACCCGATCTGCATCCGCGATCGCCTTCCCGCCGGGCTGACGCTGCGCGAGGTGCGCGTGGAACCCGGCGCGCTGGTGGCCGAGGTCGATGTCGACGGAGCGATCATCCGCGATCCGGCGCTTCAGGCCGACGGCACCTGCGCCTGAGCCGGCCGCCCCACCCGGACGCCTGCCCCGGCTCAGTGGCCGTGAGCGAGGAGAAGCGCGACGGCGACCGCCGCGACCAGCCCGAGCAGCAGCGCGGATGCGACCAGGCGCTGCAGCGCGGTCAGGCCCGTGCGTGCACTGGCGAGCAGCACGACGCCGACCAGCACCGCCGCGTCGGCGATGATCCCGATCATCAGCGCCGTGTCGAGGTCGATGAGGTCGAGCAGGGCGAGCAGCAGCGCGAGCAGCGGGAGCGACGCGGTTCCGAGGGCGACCACGGCCGTGCGCGCCATGACCGCCAGCTCTCGTGCGCTCGGGAACTGGCGATGCCCGATCTGATGGGCGATGACTTCGGCGACGAAGCCGGCGGCCGCGATCGCGAAGATGCCGACCGCGAGGGCGAAGATCGACTCGGTGACCGTGACGTGCTCGGCGGTCAAGAGTCCCGCCAGGATCGCCAGACCGGTGACGGTGGCGTAGATGCGTTCCTTCAGCGCCCCGATGCGCTCATCGAGTCCGGCCGGTTCGTGCGTGTCATTGCCCATCATCGCCTCCTGCGCCAGGCTACAAGCGTGGGGTGCTCATGACAGCGGATGCCGGCGGCCCGCCTCTTCTCGTCGTCGCGGACGCGGCCGCGTGGCGAGCCTGGCTCGACGCGCACGAGTCCGACTCCGACGGTGTGCGGCTGGTGCTTGCGAAGAAGAACGTGACGGACCCGACGTCGCTGACGTACGCCGAGGCGCTCGACGAGGCGCTCTGCAGCGGCTGGATCGACGGGCGGCGCAACTCCCGAGACGACTCCACCTTCCTGCAGCTCTTCACACCGCGCCGCGCCCGTTCGATCTGGTCGCTCCGCAATGTGGGGATCATCGAGCGGCTGGTCGCGGAGGGGCGCATGCGTCCCCGCGGCCGGATGGAGGTCGAGCGTGCGCAGGCCGACGGGCGCTGGGAACGCGCTTACGCAGGCCAGGCCGGGGCCGCGGTGCCGGCCGACCTCGAGGCTGCGCTCGCGGCCTCGCCCGCGGCATCCCGCCGGTTCGCCGCGCTTCGCGCCGCCGAGCGGTACTCCGTCCTGCACCCCGTCCTGAGCGCGCCGTCGGATGCTGCGCGGGCCGCGCGGATCCGCCGGGCCGTCGCCCGGCTCGCGGAGGAGGACGCGCCCTCGTCGCTCTCGTGAGCGGGCTCACGGCCGCGTCTGTCGCGGGCGGTCACACCGGCGGAGCCCGCGCGGCGGGTGTCCTAGACTGGCGGCACCGTCGCGGCCCCGTCTGCCGGACGGTCAGCGTCTCTCCCGATTGGTGTTCCCGTGTCCGCGTCCGACGTCCGCCCTGCCGTACCGGAATGGCTGCTCCCTCCCGCTGACGTCAACGAGCTGGTCGAAGCCGTCTGGCCGCCCCGCGCCGAGCGCGACGACCTCGGTGCGCTGGCCATCGGCGGCATCGCGACCACCGACCTCGCCGCGCAGTTCGGCACGCCGCTCTACGTGCTCGACCAGGATGCCGTCGTGGCGCAGGCGCGTCGCGTCCGTCAGGCATTCGACGACGCCGCCGCACGCCACGGCACGAGCGCTCGGGTGTACTACGCAGGCAAGGCGTTCTTGAGCACCGAGATCGTGCGCTGGGTGACGGCGGAAGGGCTCGCGGTCGACGTCGCGACCGGCGGTGAGCTCGCCGTCGCCCTGGCTGCGGGAGCGGATCCGGCGCGCATCGGACTGCACGGCAACAACAAGTCGCGCCTCGAGCTCGCGCGCGCCGTCGAACTCGGAGTCGGGTCCATCATCGTCGACAGCCTCGTCGAGATCGACCGGCTCGCCGAGATCGCCGCCGCACGCGGGGCGGTCCAGCCCGTGCTGGTCCGGGTCAACAGCGGCGTGCACGCCGAGACCCACGACTTCCTCGCGACGGCCCACGAGGACCAGAAGTTCGGCTTCGCGCTCACGGATGCCGAGGCCGTGGTCGCTCGCATCCGCGAGCTGCCCTCGCTGCGTTTCGTGGGGCTCCACTGCCACATCGGATCGCAGATCTTCGGTACGGCGGGCTTCGCCGAGTCGGCGTCACGGCTCGTGGCCGTCCACGCCCGCCTTCTCGGCGGCGGCGAGGTTCCGGTGCTCAATCTCGGCGGCGGCTTCGGCATCGCCTATACGAGCGTCGACGACCCGACCCCGATCGAAGAGCTGGCCGACGGCATCGTCGCGGCCGTCGCTCGCGAGTGCGAGGCCCACGGCATCCCGCTGCCGATGCTCGCCTTCGAGCCCGGTCGGGCCATCGTCGGCCGCGCCGGGGTGACCCTGTACGAGGTCGGCACCACCAAGCCGGTCCGCGTCAGCGACGAGCTCGAGCGCCTGTACGTCAGCGTCGACGGCGGCATGAGCGACAACGCACGGCCCGCCCTGTACGGCGCGGCCTATTCGGCACGAGTCGCGAACCGTCGCAGCGACGCGCCCGCCGCGCTCTCGCGTGTCGTGGGTCGGCACTGCGAATCGGGCGACATCGTCGTCGACGCCGAATACCTGCCCGCCGACGTCACTCCGGGCGATCTGCTGGCTGTCCCGGCGACGGGTGCCTACTGCTACTCGCTCGCCAGCAACTACAACTACGTCCCGCGCCCGCCCGTCGTCGCCGTCTCGAACGGCGTAGCCCGGGTGATCGTCCGCGGCGAGACGATCGACGACCTGCTCGCCCGCGACGCGGGCATCCCCACAGAAGGAGCCGAATGACGGACTACCGCCGCCTGCGCGTGGCCCTGCTCGGAGCCGGCGCCGTCGGCTCGCAGGTCGCCGCGCTGTTGCTCAAGCACGGAGACGAACTGGCCGATCGCGCCGGAGCCGCCCTCGACCTCGTCGGCATCTCGGTGCGCGACATCGACGCGCCGCGAGACGTCGAGCTGCCGCGCGAGCTGCTGACCACCGATCCTGAGCCGCTCCTCGTCGGCTCCGACATCGTCATCGAGCTGATGGGCGGGATCGAGCCCGCGCGCACGAGCATCCTGAAGGCCATCGGCGCCGGAGCCGACATCGTCACGGCGAACAAGGCGCTGCTCGCCACGCACGGACCCGAGCTGTTCGAAGCGGCCGACCAGGTGGGCGCGTCGATCTACTACGAGGCCGCGGCCGCCGGCGCCATCCCGATCATCCGCCCGCTGCGCGACTCGCTCGCCGGCGACCGGGTGCAGCGCATCATGGGCATCGTCAACGGAACGACGAACTACATCCTCGATCGCATGGACCGCGAGGGATCGGACTTCGCCGACGTCTTGGCCGACGCGCAGGCGCTCGGGTACGCCGAGGCCGACCCGACCGCCGATGTCGAGGGGTACGACGCTGCCCAGAAGGCCGCGATCCTCGCGTCGCTCGCCTTCCACACCGCCGTGCCGCTGAATGCGGTCCACCGCGAGGGCATCACCCAGATCGACGCCGACATGATGGACGCCGCGCGCAAGGCCGGCTACGTCATCAAGCTCCTCGCCGTGTGCGAGCGCCTCGCCGATGCCGAGGTGTCGCCGTCGGGCGAGACGATCTCGGTGCGCGTCTACCCCGCGCTCGTGCCGCGCGAGCACCCGCTCGCGAGCGTGCACGGAGCCAACAACGCCGTGTTCGTCCAGGCGGAGGCCGCCGGCGACCTCATGTTCTACGGCGCGGGCGCGGGCGGGGTGCAGACCGCGTCGGCTGTGCTGGGCGACGTTGTATCGGCGGCCCGCCGCCACATCGCGGGCGGTGTGGGCGTGGGGGAGTCGACGCGGGCGAACCTGCCGGTCGTCCCGATCGGTCACGTCACCACGCGCTACCAGATCACCCTCGAGGTCGACGACCGCTCGGGCGTCCTCGCCGCGGTGGCGGGGCTGCTCAGCGACGGCAACGTCTCGGTGGCGACGCTCGAGCAGACGATCGTCGCCGACGGCGACGTGCAGACGGCCCGCCTGGTCATCGGCACGCACACCGCCCGCGAGCAGGACCTCAGCGACGCTGTCGCCTCGCTCGGCGAGAGCGGCGTCGTCAAGCGCGTCGTCTCGGTGCTCCGGGTCGAGGGAGACTGACATGGCACACGTGTGGCAGGGGGTCCTGCGCGAGTTCGCCGACCGTCTCGACGTCACCGAATCGTCGACGATCGTGACGCTCGGCGAGGGCGGTACGCCGCTCGTGCCCGCTCGCGAGCTCTCGCGGCGCACCAGCGCCGACGTCTGGGTGAAGTTCGAGGGCATGAACCCGACGGGGTCGTTCAAGGACCGCGGGATGACGGTCGCGCTCTCGCGCGCCGTCGAGCACGGGGCGAAGGCCGTCATCTGCGCCTCGACGGGCAACACGTCGGCCTCCGCTGCGGCCTACGCCGCCCACGCCGGCATCACAGCTGCCGTCCTCGTCCCCGAGGGCAAAATCGCGATGGGCAAGCTGAGTCAGGCGGTCGCGCACGGCGGCCGTCTCATCCAGATCCGCGGCAACTTCGAC
This sequence comes from Microbacterium sp. SMR1, assembly GCF_003289625.1. Taxonomy (GTDB): domain Bacteria; phylum Actinomycetota; class Actinomycetes; order Actinomycetales; family Microbacteriaceae; genus Microbacterium; species Microbacterium plantarum. Next base: position 367,558 of record NZ_QMBN01000003.1, on the reverse strand, counting down.
GATTGCCTCGAGATCGCGCGCGAACTGGCCGATCACTATCCGGTGCACCTGGTCAACTCCGTCAATCCCGATCGCATCGACGGGCAGAAGACCGCGGCGTACGAGATCGTGTCGCAGCTGGGCGACGCGCCGGACTTCCACTTCGTGCCCGTCGGCAACGCCGGCAACTACACGGCCCATGCTCGCGGCTACCGCGAGGAGGCGGCCCGCGGGGCGGCGACGCGCGTTCCGCGAATGTTCGGCTTCCAGGCCGCCGGATCGGCGCCGCTCGTCCGCGGCGAGGTCGTGAGAGACCCCGACACCATCGCGACCGCGATCCGCATCGGCAACCCGGCCTCGTGGCACCTCGCCCTCGAGGCCCGTGACGCGACGCAGGGCTGGTTCGGCGCCATCGACGACGACCGCATCCTCGCGGCGCAGAAGCTCCTCGCGAGCACGGCCGGCGTGTTCGTCGAACCCGCGTCCGCGATCACCGTCGCCGGCCTGCTCGACCGGGCCGAGGCGGGCGTCATCCCCGCGGGCTCGACCGTCGTGCTGACCGTCACCGGTCACGGCCTGAAGGACCCGCAATGGGCCCTCCGCAACGCGGACGGCACTCAGGCCGAGCCGATCGTCGTCGACGCGGCGACGTCGGAAGTGGCATCCGTGCTCGATCTCGCGCCGGAGGCGACGGCATGACCCGCTCGGTTCAGGTGCGTGTTCCCGCGACCAGCGCCAACCTCGGTCCCGGCTTCGACACCCTGGGTCTCGCGCTCAGCGTCTACGACGAACTGATCGTCACGGAGCTGCCGGCACCCGGCCTCGAGATCACCGTCTCCGGCGAGGGAGCCGCCGACGTCCCGACGGACGCCTCGCACCTCGTCGTGCGGGCGATGGCCTACGCGTACGAGGCGTTCGGGCGGACGATGCCCGGCGTGCGCCTCGAAGCGGTCAACGCGATCCCGCACGGGCGGGGGATGGGCTCGTCGGGCGCCGCAGTCGTATCGGGACTCCTCGCGGCGAAGGGCCTCCTCGCGGGCGACGTGGAGATCGGTGCCGACGCGCTGCTGCGCCTCGCGACAGAGCTCGAGGGCCACCCGGACAACGTCGCGCCGGCCCTGTTCGGCGGCCTCACGATCGCCTGGGTCGACGAGCACGGCCCGCAGCACAAGAAGCTGCTCGTGCACCGCGGCGTCGCGCCGCTGGTGTTCGTGCCCGACTTCACGATGTCGACCTCGGTGGCGCGGGGGTTCGACCCTCTGCAGGTCACGCGCGAAGACGCGATCTTCAATCTCTCGCGTTCGGCGCTGCTCGTCGCGGCTCTCACGCAGAGCCCTGACCTGCTGTTCGCGGCCACCGAGGACAAGCTCCATCAGTCGTATCGCGCCCAGGCGATGGTCGAGACCGACAAGCTCGTCCGGGCTCTGCGTGCCGAGGGGTTCGCGGCGGTCGTGTCGGGTGCCGGCCCCAGCGTCCTGGTCCTCGCCGACGGGCCGGGGCAGCGTCTTGCGGCCGCCGAGGTGGCCGCGCATACCACAGACACCCCGTGGGACGCGCGGATGCTGGCGGTCGATGTGCGCGGTGGTATGGTGAGGGACCATACGGAGGGTTCCACACCTTTGTGATCTGAGCCTCCGTCGCAATTCTGCGAATCACCGCGAACACCCCTGATCCATACCCCGTGCCGTCGGCCGGACGCGTGTGGCAGGTGGATGGCGCCCGCCGTGGACGGCGCTGGACGCGGTTCTGTCATATCCACCGTTTAAGAGGAGCACTCGTGGAGTCCAACTCCGAGAACCCGACGATCGACGAGACCGTCGACGCCCCAGCCGAAGAGGCGACCGAGCAGCAGGATGCCGTCGTCGAGACGCCCGCTGAGGAGGCCGCCCCCGTCGAGGACGCTGCCCCCGCTGAGGAGGCCGCCCCCGTCGAAGAGGCGCCCGTCGAGCAGGCGCCCGCCGAGGTGGCCGCCCCCGCCGAGGTGGCCGAGCCCGCTGAGGCGGCTGAGCCCGCCGAGAAGCCGGCGAAGGCGCCGCGCAAGCGAGCACCCCGTCGCGCGAAGAGCACGGATGCCGCGCCTGCGGCGGCCGCTGACGAGACCCCGGCCGCCGCCTCCGAGGCAGCAGCGGAGCTCTCCGCCGCCACCGATGCGCCGGCCACCGCCGATGCTCCCGCAGCCGACGCCGTCGCCGCCGACGCGCAGCCGGCCGCGGATGAGAGCGCGTCTGACGCCACGGCGGAGGCCGTCGAGGCGGAGCCCGCGGAGGCGCCGAAGAAGCCGGCGCGAGGCCGTGGCCGCGGACGCAATGCCAAGAAGGAGGCCGAGGCCGAGGCTGAAGCAGCCCCCGCGGGCGATGCGGCCACCGAATCCGCTGACGCTCCGTCTGCGGAGGGTGCCGTCGACGCTCCCGCCGAGCAGGCGCCGGACGCCGACGCCTCCTCCGACGACTCGTCGAAGTCCGACTCCGGCGAGGGCGAAGGCGAGTCGACCGGCCGTTCGCGCAGCCGTTCGCGCAGCCGCAACCGCAACCGCAACAAGGACAACGCGCAGGGCAGCCAGGGCCAGGCCGGCCAGAACCAGGGCGGCAACCAGAACCAGGGTGGCAACGGCCAGGGCGGCAACAACAACGCCGCCGATGATGACGACGCCTCGGGACAGAACGGTCGGGGCCGTCAGCGCAACAAGCGCCGCGGCCAGGGCAGCGGCGACGAGTTCGAGACCGAGATCAACGAGGACGACGTCCTCATCCCGATCGCCGGCGTGCTCGACGTGCTCGACAACTACGCCTTCGTGCGCACGACCGGCTACCTCCCCGGTACGCAGGATGTCTACGTCTCGCTCGGACAGGTGAAGAAGTACAACCTGCGCAAGGGTGACGCGGTCGTCGGCGCGATCAAGCAGCCGCGCGAGGGCGAGCAGTCGAGCCGTCAGAAGTACAACGCGCTGGTCAAGGTCGACTCGATCAACGGCCTGTCCGTCGAGGACGCCGCCGACCGGGTCGAGTTCGGCAAGCTGACGCCGCTGTACCCGCAGGAGCGTCTGCGCCTCGAGACCGGCCCCGAGAAGCTGACCCAGCGCATCATCGACCTCGTCGCTCCCATCGGCAAGGGCCAGCGCGGTCTCATCGTCGCACCGCCCAAGGCCGGCAAGACGATCGTGCTGCAGCAGATCGCCGGCGCGATCGCGCAGAACAACCCCGAGGTCCACCTCATGGTCGTGCTGGTCGACGAGCGGCCCGAAGAGGTCACCGACATGCAGCGCACGGTGAAGGGCGAGGTCATCGCCTCGACCTTCGACCGTCCCGCCGAGGACCACACGACCGTCGCCGAGCTCGCGATCGAGCGCGCCAAGCGTCTCGTCGAGCTCGGCCGCGACGTGGTCGTGCTGCTCGACTCGATCACGCGCCTCGGTCGCGCCTACAACCTGTCGGCCCCGACGTCGGGCCGCGTCCTGACCGGTGGTGTCGACGCTTCGGCGCTGTACCCGCCGAAGCGCTTCTTCGGTGCAGCGCGCAACATCGAGAACGGCGGCTCGCTCACGATTCTCGCGACGGCGCTGGTGGAGACCGGCTCCAAGATGGACGAGGTCATCTTCGAAGAGTTCAAGGGCACGGGCAACAGCGAGCTGCGCCTGTCGCGTCAGCTGGCCGACAAGCGCATCTTCCCCGCCGTCGACGTCAACGCCTCCTCGACGCGACGTGAAGAGATGCTCCTCTCCGCCGACGAGGTCAAGATCACGTGGAAGCTGCGACGTGCGCTCGCGGGTCTCGACCAGCAGCACGCGCTGGGCGTCATCCTCGACAAGCTCAAGGAGACGCAGTCCAACGTCGAGTTCCTCGTGCAGATGCAGAAGTCGATCCCGGCGCCGACCACGCACTCCGGCGGGCACGACAACAGCATCCGCTGATCGTGTTCGAGTCGGTCCGGGGGCTGCTCGACGAGCACCGCGCGGTTCAGGAGGAGCTCTCCGACCCCGCGGTGCACGCCGACGCTGCGCGCGCGAAGCGCGTGAACCGGCGGTACGCCGAGCTGTCGCGGATCGTCGCGGCTCACGACGCGTGGGTCGCGGCATCCGACGATCTCGCGGCGGCTCGCGAGCTCGCCCGCGAGGACGAGGCCTTCGCCGCGGAGGTGCCCGCGCTCGAGGAGGGGCTGCGCGAGGCGCAGGAGCGGCTTCGCCGTCTGCTCATCCCGCGCGATCCCGACGACGCCCGCGACGTCATCATGGAGATCAAGCAGGGCGAAGGGGGAGCGGAGTCCGCTCTCTTCGCCGCCGACCTGCTGCGGATGTACATGCAGTACGCCGCCTCGCGCGGATGGAAGACCGAGCTGCTCGAGCGCAACGAGTCCGACCTCGGCGGGTATAAGGACGTCCAGGTCGCCATCAAGGGCTCGTCGTCCGACCCGTCGCAGGGGGTGTGGGCCCACCTGAAGTACGAGGGCGGGGTGCACCGCGTGCAGCGTGTGCCGGCCACCGAGTCGCAGGGGCGCATCCACACCTCGACGACCGGCGTGCTCGTGTTCCCCGAGGTCGATGAGCCCGAAGAGATCACCATCGACCCGAACGACCTGAAGATCGACGTCTTCCGTTCGTCCGGCCCGGGCGGGCAGTCGGTCAACACGACCGACTCGGCCGTCCGCATCACCCACGTGCCGACGGGCATCGTCGTCTCGATGCAGAACGAGAAGAGCCAGCTGCAGAACCGCGAGGCCGGCATGCGCGTACTGCGCGCCCGGCTGCTCGCGAAGCAGCAGGAGGAGCGGGATGCCGCGGCATCCGACGCCCGACGCTCGCAGATCCGCGGGATGGACCGGTCCGAGCGCATCCGCACGTACAACTTCCCCGAGAACCGGATCGCCGATCATCGGACCGGGTACAAGGCGTACAACCTCGATCAGGTGATGGACGGCGCCCTCGCGCCGGTCATCGACAGCTGCATCGCCGCCGACGAAGAGGCCCGCCTCGCGGCTCTTGCCGACGACTGAGCCCCGTTCCTCCTCCCGTCGACAGGGCGGACAGGGGAGGGGAGTCAGATGTGGTACTCGGGGGCGGTCAGGACGGCGCGGGTGTCCTCGCCCTCGCGGCGGGCACGCGGCCGGGCGGGGACGCCGACGAGCACCGAGTCGGCCGGGGCATCCTTCGTGACGACCGCATTGGCGCCGACGACGCTTCGCGCGCCGATCGTGATCGGACCGAGGATCTTCGCGCCGGCGCCGACGGCGACGCCGTCCTGGAGGGTGGGATGCCGCTTGCCGGCATGACGGGTGCGGCCGCCGAGGGTGACCCCGTGGTAGAGCATGACGTCGTCACCGATGACGGCGGTCTCGCCGATCACGACGCCCATGCCGTGGTCGATGAAGAACCGGCGGCCGATGCGCGCCCCCGGGTGGATCTCGATCCCCGTGAGCCAGCGGGTCAGCTGCGACCCGGCGCGCGCGAGGAATCGCGCGCGCCGGAGCCACAGCCGATGCGTGATGCGGTACGACCAGACCGCGTGCAGCCCCGGGTACAGCAGCGCGATCTCGATGCCGCTGCGAGCCGCGGGATCGCGGAGCTTCGCGGCGGCCAGGTCTTCGCGGATGCGTGCTCGGAGCGTTCCCATCAGTCTTCGCGCAGGTCCTCGAACAGCGGGGTCGAGAGGTAGCGCTCACCGAACGAGGGGATGATCACGACGATGTTCTTGCCCTCGGACTCGGGACGTGCCGCGACCTGGAGCGCGGCCCAGACGGCGGCTCCCGACGAGATGCCGACGAGGATGCCCTCCTTCCGCGCCACCTCGCGCGCGACGCGGACAGCGTCGTCGAAGGTGACGTCCTGCACCTCGTCGATGACGCCCTGGTCGAGGATCGGCGGGATGAAGTTGGGCCCGATGCCCTGGATCTTGTGGGGGCCGGGCTTTCCCTCCGTCAGGAGGGGCGAGTCCTTCGGCTCGACCGCGACGACCTTCACATCGGCGACGCGCTCCTTGAGCACCTGGCCGACGCCGGTGATGGTGCCGCCCGTGCCGATGCCGGCGACGAAGTAGCCCACCTGGCCATCGGTGTCGCGAAGGATCTCCTCCGCGGTCGTGCGGCGGTGGATGTCGGGGTTGGCCTCGTTGGCGAACTGCTTCGCGAGGACGGCGCCCGGCGTCTCGGCGGCGATCTTCTCCGCCTCCGACACGGCGCCCTTCATGCCCAGCGACGGGTCGGTGAGCACGAGCTCGGCGCCGTAGGCCTTGAGCAGGAGGCGACGCTCGATCGACATGGAGGAAGGCATCGTGAGGATGACGCGGTAGCCCCGCGCCGCGCCGACCATCGCCAGGGCGATGCCGGTGTTGCCGCTCGTGCCCTCGACGATCGTGCCGCCGGGCTGCAGGGCACCGGCCTTCTCGGCCGCATCGACGATGGCGATGCCGAGACGGTCCTTGACGGATGACGCGGGGTTGTAGAACTCGAGCTTCGCGAGAACCGTGCCCGGCAGGCCCTCGCTGACGCGGTTCAACCGCACGAGAGGCGTGTTGCCGTACGCGGTGGTGATGTCGGGGTGGATGCCGTGAGTGACCGGGTCGGACATGTCTGCCTTTCGGGTTTTCGAGCGGATGCCGCGTCGCGGCGGGATCGTCGCCCCAGCCTATTGTCGCCCTTCGCCACGGGAGCCGAATGTGACGAATCCGCACTCGTGATTAGGCTTGTCGGCGCCATGAGCACCGCGCCCCTTCCCGCACCGACCCTGACCGAGGTCCTGCGTGCCGCGACCGCCGAGCTCGAGGCCGCCTTCGTCCCGACCCCGCAGGTCGACGCCGAGCTCCTCGCCGCACACGTCCTGGGAGTCGGCCGCGGCGAGCTGTCGGCCGCCGTCTTCCGCGGCGATGCGATCGGCGCCGAGGATGCCGCGCGACTGGCCGAACTGGTCGCGCGTCGCGCGTCGCGCGAGCCCCTGCAGCATCTGACCGGCATCGCGCCGTTCCGCCACCTCGAGCTTCGCGTCGGCCCCGGTGTGTTCGTGCCGCGCCCCGAGACGGAGTCGGTCGCTCAGATCGCGATCGACCTGCTGCGCGCGGCGGCCGGCCCCGAGCCTGTCGCGGTCGACCTGGGCACCGGTTCGGGAGCGATCGCCCTGGCACTGGCGACAGAGGTGCCGCACGCACGCGTCTACGCCGCCGAGAACTCCGTCGACGCGTTCATCTGGACGAAGGAGAACTTCGCCCTCGTCGGGGCTCCGAACGCCCGCCTCGCCTTCATCGACCTCGAGCGCGCGTTCCCGGAGCTCGACGGCACCGTCTCGGTGCTCGTGTCGAACCCGCCGTACGTGCCCGACGACGCGATCCCGCGCGATCCCGAAGTGCGGCTGTGGGACCCGCCGGCGGCGCTCTACGGCGGCGCGGACGGCCTGGACGTCGTGCGGACCCTGTCGCGCGTCGGGCTCCGCCTGGTGCACCCCGGGGGCAGCATCGTCATCGAGCATGGCGAGCTGCAGGGGGCCGCGATCCGCGGCATCCTGGCCTCCGACGGGTGGTCGGCGACCGCGACGCATCCCGACCTCACGATGCGCGACCGCACCACGACGGCCGTCCGCTCCTGAGTGCGGCCGGGGTCCGCCGTACACTGGAGCGGTCATGTCTCCCGTTTTCGACTGCCGCGACGAGACCCAGGTCCTCCCCGGCATGCGCCAGGCGCGCCAGGCCATCGGTCGCGGCGATCTCATCGTCCTGCCCACCGACACCGTCTACGGTGTCGCCGCCGACGCCTTCAGTGCCTCGGCCGTCGCCAAGCTGCTCGCCGCGAAGGGACGGGGTCGTCAGTCGCCGCCCCCGGTGCTCGTCGCCGGCATCGCGACGATGCGCGCGCTCGTGGCCGAGGTCCCCGAGCCCGTCGAACGGCTCGTCGAGGCCTTCTGGCCCGGCGGCCTGACGATCGTCCTCCCGGCACAGCCGTCGCTGTCGTGGGATCTGGGGGAGACCCGAGGGACCGTCGCCGTGCGCATGCCCGCCGACAGGTTCGCCCTGGAGCTCCTGGAGGAGTGCGGCCCCTTGGCGGTCTCGAGTGCGAACCTCACCAAGATGAACGCCGCCGTCACGATCGACGACGCGGTGCGGATGCTGGGCGACAGCGTGTCGGTCTATCTCGACGGCGGCCCCGCGGCGACCGGCGTCGCATCGACGATCATCGACGCGACGCCCCTCGTCGGCCCCGACCCCGCCCCGGTGCGGGTGCTGCGTGACGGGGCGGTCACACGTGAGGCTCTGCGCGACGTCCTCGGCGACCTGCTCGAGCCCGACGTCGAGCCGGAGCATGCCGAGGCGGCGAATCGCACGCCCATGGAGTCGGGCTCGGCCGGTGTCACCGGCGGAGAGACCGCCGGCGGCAGCGTCGCGTGAGGCTCTACCTGGCCACCTTCGTGGTCACGGCCCTCGTCACCTTCGGGCTGACCTGGCTCGTGCTGAGGGTGAGTCTGCGCTACAAGCTCTATCCGGAGATCCGCGAGCGCGACGTCCACAAGACACCGACACCGAGGCTCGGCGGCGTCGGGATGTTCCTCGGCGCCACCGCCGTCATCCTGACTTCGTCGCAGATTCCCTTCTTCTCGATCTTCTGGGCCAGACCCGAGCCCATCTGGGCCATCCTGGCGGCGACCGCCCTCATCGTCGTCGTCGGCGTCGCCGACGACCTGTGGGACCTCGACTGGCTCATCAAGCTCGGCGCGCAGTTCGGCGCCGCAGCGATCGTGGTCGGGTTCGGGGGCGTGCAGATGTACACGATCCCGCTCGGCGGGCAGACTGTCGTCTCGAGCGCCGCGAGCTTCACGATCACGGTCTTCTCGATCGTCGTCGTGATGAACGCCGTCAACTTCATCGACGGTCTCGACGGCCTCGTGGCGGGCGTGGCACTGATCGCGAACGGGGTGTTCTTCACTTACACCTACCTGCTCGGTCGCGACTTCGGTGCGAGCAGCTACGCGAACCTCGCCTCCTTCCTCGCCGTGGTGCTGCTCGGGGTCTGCGCGGGCTTCCTGCCGCTGAACTGGAACCCTGCGAAGCTGTTCATGGGCGACTCCGGAGCGCTCATGATCGGGTTGCTCATGAGCTGCTCGGCCATCCTCGTCACGGGCACCCTCGTCCCGGCCACGGGTGACAACGACGTGTTCGGCCGCTCGCAGCTGCTGGGTGCGTTCATCCCCATCCTGCTGCCGGTCGTCGTGGTCCTCCTGCCGCTGCTCGACTTCGGGATGGCGGTCATCCGCCGCATGTCCCGGGGCAAGTCGCCGTTCTCGCCCGACCGCAAGCATCTCCATCACCGCATGCTCGACATGGGTCACAGCGACCGCGACGCCGTCCTGATCTTCTACGCCTGGACCACGGTCGTCAGCCTCTCGGTGCTGCTGATGTACATCGGCACGACAGCCGCCTGGCCGGGGGACTACCTCTTCGGCCTCGGCTTCCTCATCCTCGGCGTCGCCGCGTGCCTCGTCGTCACCCTGATCCCCGCCCGGTCCGCGCGGGATGCCTCACCCGTGGAGAACTCATGAATCAGAAGACCCTCTCGAGCACGCCGATCCTGCGTGCCGCGCTCACCTGGGGCCTCATCGTCGGTGCCGTCGTCGCTGTCGTCGCCGCCGTCGCGGGCGCGGTCGTCGCCGGACCCGAGGGTGCGTGGAGCGGAGTGATCGGTGCGGCGGTGGGAGTCATCTTCCCCGCACTCACCGCGCTCAGCATCCTGATCGCCAACCGGTGGTACGGGCAGGACACGTTCCTGCCGATCTACTTCGGCATCGTGATGGGCGGCTGGGTGGTCAAGTTCGCCCTCGTGCTCGTGGCGCTCCTGGTCATCAGCCGCATCGAGTGGATCGTGTCGCCGATGTTCTTCTTCGCCCTGGTGGCTGCGGCGATCGGCGCGATCACCGTCGATCTCGTCGTGATGGCGCGGATGCGACTGCCGCACGTGTCGGACACGACGCTGCCGGAGACGAACCCCGAAGTCTGACGTCCAGGCATTCGGATGACGGGCAGTGCCCGGTTGTTTGATAGGCTGACACAGCACTTCACGGATGGTGGGCAGCGGCGACGCTGAGGCCCCGTGGAGATCTCTTCTCATACTTACCGAGCTGGTTCACGCTGGCACGAGAAGCTGGAGCCAACCCGTTGACTCAAGCGGCAATGATCGCCATGGCGGCCGACAACGAATTCCACCCGCCCTCCATCAGCGACTTCTTCCCTGAGGTCCTGCTCTTCGAAGGCACTCCGTTCGCGTTCACGCGGATCTCGATGGTGCAGTTGATCGCGACCGCGGTGCTGGTGCTCATCCTCGTGATCGGCGCACGGCGCATGACCGTGGTGCCGGGACGCTTCCAGAGCGTGCTCGAGCTGGGCTTCGGCTTCGTGCGCGAGCAGGTCGCCTATCAGGTCCTGGGCGAGAAGGACGGCAAGCGGTTCCTTCCGATCCTGACGTCGCTGTTCTTCGGGATCCTCTTCCTGAACCTCACGGGCATCATCCCGTTCCTCAACATCGCGGGCACCGCGGTCGCGGGCGCGCCGCTGATGTTCGCGCTGGTCGCATACGTCGTCTTCGTCTACGCCGGCCTCAAGAAGCACGGCCTCGGCCGCTTCCTGAAGAACTCGCTCGTGCCGAGCGGTGTGCCGATCGTGATCGTGCCGCTGATCGCCCTGATCGAGCTCATCTCGATCTTCGTCGCGCGGCCCTTCTCGCTGTTCCTGCGACTGCTCGCCAACATGATGGTCGGCCACCTCATGCTCGTGCTGTTCTTCGCAGCCACCCAGTTCTTCCTGATGAGCTTCAACTGGTTCTCGATCCTGTCGGCCGGTACCCTCGCGATGGGTTTCGCCTTCACCCTGTTCGAGATCTTCGTTGCCGCCCTGCAGGCATACATCTTCACCATCCTGACCGCGGTCTACATCCAGCTCGCTGTCGCCGAAGAGCACTGACGATCAGCCACCCGGCTGCTCGCCCTACGAAAGGAAAAATCCAGTGGACGCTACGACGATCCTTGCCGCCGTCACCGGAAACATCGCAACCGTCGGCTACGGCCTCGCCGCCATCGGTCCGGCCATCGGCCTCGGCATCATGATCGGCAAGACCATCGAGTCGACGGCCCGTCAGCCCGAGCTCGCCGGTCGCCTCCAGGTGACGATGTTCATCGGTATCGGCCTCATCGAGATCCTCGCGCTGATCGGCATCGCCACGCCGTTCATCTTCAACGCGCTCTGATCCGCTCGTCATTCACCAAGAGGGAGGCATGATGGTCGACGCACTGCTCACCGTCGCCGCCGAAGAGGGCTCCGGCAACCCGCTGCTGCCCGCCTACTACGACATCATCTGGTCGGGCGTCTGCTTCGTCATCATCGTTCTCGTCGTCGTCTTCTACGCGCTGCCCCGTGTCACCACGGTGCTCGACGCGCGCAGCGCGGCCATCGAGGGCAACATCGCCAAGGCTGACGAGGCGCAGCGCAAGGCGGAGGCAGCGCTCGAGGAGTACACCGCTCAGCTGGCCGAGGCCCGCAAGGAGGCCGGTGAGATCCGCGACGCCGCCCGCGAGGACGGTCGCAAGATCGTCAGCGAGGCGAAGCAGAACGCATCGGCCGAGGCCGAGCGTCTCACCGCTGCCGCGCACACGCAGATCGAGGCCGAGCGCCAGGCTGCCGTGGTCTCGCTGCGCAGCGAGGTCGGCACGCTCGCTCTCGACCTGGCCGGCGGCGTCATCGGCGAGACCCTGTCCGACGACCAGAAGGCGCAGGCCGTCGTCGACCGCTTCCTCAGCGAGCTCGAGGCCTCTGAGAAGGCGTCGAACTGATGGGCAGCGCGACCACTCAGGCACTCGTCGCGACGACGGCGGCCATCGCCGAGACCCCCGGGCTCACGCTCGACGTGTCCGGTGAGCTGTTCGTCGCCGCGCGGGCTCTGGCGGACTCGCCGCAGCTGAGCGGCGCGCTGACGGACAACGCGGCTTCGCCGCAGGCTCGCGACAAGGTCGTCGGCGACGTGTTCGGTCCGGCCTTCGCGGCGCAGACCGTGTCGCTGCTGCGCACAGCCGTCGCGCAGCGCTGGTCCTCGGTCGACGACTTCGTCGACGCCGTCGAGGAACTGGCGATCCGCGCCGCCGCCGTCGCCGATCAGGGCGATCTCGAGAACGAGCTGTTCGGTGTGCTGCACACGGTGTCGGCGAACCCCGAGCTCGAGCTCGCTCTCGGCAGCAGGCTGGGGGAGGCCTCGGCCAAGGGGGCTCTCATCGAGCGCCTTCTCGACGGGCGTTTCGGTGCAGCAACGCGTCTCATCGCTTCGTCGATCGTGCAGCGTCCGCGTGAGCGCCGTGTGCGGCAGCTGCTCGAGCGGGCGATCCGCATCGTCTCGGACCAGCGCGGCCGCGTCGTCGCGAGCGTTCGCACGGCGACCGCTCTCAGCGATCAGCAGCGCGCCCGCCTCGCCGAGACCCTCTCGAACCGCTACGGCACGCCCGTCGCGCTCAACCTCGTCGTCGACCCCGCGGTCGTCGGGGGGCTGCGCATCGAGATCGGCGACGACGTGATCGACGCGACCGTCGCCTCTCGCCTCTCCGATCTCCGCCAGCGACTGGCGGGCTGACCCACCTCACCGCCCGCAGGGGCGCACCGGCCGGATGCATCCGGACCCTCAGACTCAGGACCGAAGGAACACCATGGCAGAACTGTCCATCAGCCCGGATGTCATCCGTGACGCGCTGAAAGACTTCGTCGCCGCGTACGAGCCCACCGGGGCCGCCGCGACCGAGGTCGGCACCGTCGTCGACGCGGCCGACGGCATCGCCCACGTCGAGGGACTGCCCGGCGTCATGGCGAACGAGCTCGTCCGCTTCGACAACGGCGTGGAGGGTCTCGCGCAGAACCTCGACGAGCACGAGATCGGTGTCGTCATCCTCGGCGACTTCGCCGGCATCGAGGCGGGCCAGAAGGTCACCCGCACCGGCGAGGTGCTCTCCGTCGGCGTCGGCGAGGGTTACCTCGGCCGCGTCGTGGACCCGCTCGGCAACCCGATCGACGGTCTCGGCGAGATCGCCACGACCGGTCGTCGCGCGCTCGAGCTGCAGGCGCCCGGCGTCATGCAGCGCAAGTCGGTCCACGAGCCGATGCAGACCGGCATCAAGGCCATCGACGCCATGATCCCCGTCGGCCGCGGTCAGCGTCAGCTGATCATCGGCGACCGCCAGACCGGCAAGACGGCCATCGCGATCGACACGATCATCAACCAGAAGGCCAACTGGGAGTCGGGCGACGTCAACAAGCAGGTCCGCTGCATCTACGTCGCGATCGGCCAGAAGGGCTCGACCATCGCTTCGGTGAAGGGCGCGCTCGAGGACGCCGGTGCCATGGAGTACACGACGATCGTCGCGGCTCCCGCATCCGACCCCGCCGGCTTCAAGTACCTCGCTCCGTACACCGGCTCGGCCATCGGCCAGCACTGGATGTACGAGGGCAAGCACGTCCTGATCATCTTCGACGACCTGTCGAAGCAGGCCGAGGCCTACCGTGCGGTCTCGCTGCTGCTGCGCCGTCCGCCGGGCCGCGAGGCGTACCCCGGTGACGTCTTCTACCTGCACTCGCGTCTGCTCGAGCGTTGCGCGAAGCTCTCCGACGACCTGGGTGCCGGATCGATGACGGGTCTGCCCATCATCGAGACCAAGGCCAACGACGTCTCGGCGTACATCCCGACCAACGTGATCTCGATCACCGACGGCCAGATCTTCCTGCAGTCCGACCTGTTCAACGCCAACCAGCGTCCGGCGGTCGACGTGGGCATCTCGGTGTCGCGCGTCGGCGGTGACGCTCAGGTCAAGTCGATCAAGAAGGTCTCGGGAACGCTGAAGCTCGAGCTCGCTCAGTACCGCTCGCTCGAGGCGTTCGCGATGTTCGCGTCGGACCTCGACGCCGCGTCGCGTCGTCAGCTGGCTCGCGGTGCGCGTCTGACCGAGCTGCTCAAGCAGCCGCAGTACTCGCCGTACCCCGTCGAGGAGCAGGTCGTCTCGATCTGGGCCGGCACCAACGGCAAGCTCGACACGATCGAGGTCGAGGACGTCCTGACCTTCGAGCGCGAGCTGCTCGACTACCTCAAGCGCAACACGTCGATCCTCGACACGCTGCGTGAGACGAACGTGCTGGGCGATGACACCGTCGCCGAGCTCGAGAAGGTCGTCGACGAGTTCGTGCTCGAGTTCCAGGGCGGAAAGGGCCAGGCCATCAACAAGCCGGGCCACGAGGAGACCGCTGCCGCCGAGGCCGACGACGTGAACCAGGAGCAGATCGTCAAGGGCCGCCGCGGCTGACGCGGAGGACGACACACACTTATGGGCGCACAACTCCGGGTCTACAAGCAGAAGATCAGTTCTGCTCAGACGACCAAGAAGATCACGAAGGCGATGGAGCTCATCGCGGCTTCGCGCATTCAGAAGGCGATGGGACGCGTCCGCGCATCCTCTCCCTTCGCGCGAGCTGTGACGCGTGCCGTCTCCGCGGTGGCGACCCACTCCGACGTCGAGCACCCGCTGACGACCGAGCGCGAGACGATCCGTCGTTCCGCGGTCGTCATCTTCGCCTCCGACCGCGGCCTCGCCGGCGCGTTCAACTCGCAGATCCTCCGCGAGGGTCTCGAGCTGGCCGAGCTGCTGCGGTCGCAGGGCAAGGAAGTGGACTACTACCTCATCGGTCGCAAGGCCGTCGGGTATTTCCAGTTCCGCCGGATGCGGGCTGCGGGCGAGTGGACGGGTGACACCGACACGCCGCACTTCAGCACGGCCGAGCAGGTCGCCGGGGCTCTCCTCGACGCCTACGCTCAGGGCGGCGAAGACGGGGGCGTCGACGAGATCCACCTCGTGTACAACCGTTTCGTCAGCATGATGACGCAGACGCCTGAATCAGTCCGTCTGCTGCCCCTCGAAGTCGTCGAGGCCGATGCGGCGACGGCGGACCAGGCTCCGGTCTATCCGCTGTACGAGTTCGAGCCCGACCCCGAGACGGTGCTCGACGCGCTGCTGCCGGTGTACGTTCAGAGCCGCGTGTTCAACGCGCTGCTCCAGTCGTCCGCCGCGAAGCACGCCGCGACGCAGAAGGCGATGAAGTCGGCGAGCGACAACGCCGACAAGCTCATCACCGACTACACCCGCCTGCGCAACAACGCTCGCCAGGCCGAGATCACTCAGCAGATCGCCGAGATCGTCGGCGGCGCCGACGCTCTGGCGTCGGGCAAGTAAGACCAACCGAAAGAGACAGACATGACTACCGTCACTGCCGAAGCCACGTCGGTCGTCGGCCGCGTTGCGCGCGTCACCGGCCCCGTCGTCGACATCGAGTTCCCGCACGACTCGATTCCCGACATCTACAACGCGCTGAAGACCACGATCACGATCGACGGCGAGTCGACCGAGATCACCCTCGAGGTCGCTCAGCACCTCGGCGACGACCTCGTGCGCGCCATCTCGCTGAAGCCGACCGACGGCATGGTCCGCGGCCAGGAGGTGCGCGACACCGGCGGCCCCATCACGGTCCCCGTCGGCGACGTCACCAAGGGCAAGGTCTTCAACGTCACGGGCGACGTTCTCAACGCCGCCGAGGGCGAGACCGTCGAGGTCACCGAGCGCTGGGGCATCCACCGCCAGGCGCCGAGCTTCGACCAGCTCGAGTCGAAGACCCAGATGTTCGAGACCGGCATCAAGGTCATCGACCTCCTCACCCCGTACGTCCAGGGTGGAAAGATCGGCCTCTTCGGTGGTGCCGGCGTCGGCAAGACCGTCCTCATCCAGGAGATGATCCAGCGCGTCGCGCAGGACCACGGTGGTGTGTCGGTGTTCGCCGGTGTCGGTGAGCGCACCCGTGAGGGCAACGACCTCATCCACGAGATGGAGGAGGCGGGCGTCTTCGACAAGACCGCCCTCGTCTTCGGCCAGATGGACGAGCCGCCGGGGACGCGTCTGCGCGTCGCCCTGTCGGCCCTGACGATGGCGGAGTACTTCCGCGACGTGCAGAAGCAGGACGTGCTGCTCTTCATCGACAACATCTTCCGCTTCACGCAGGCCGGTTCCGAGGTCTCGACGCTGCTGGGCCGTATGCCCTCGGCCGTGGGCTACCAGCCCAACCTCGCCGACGAGATGGGTGTTCTCCAGGAGCGCATCACCTCGACGCGCGGTCACTCGATCACCTCGCTGCAGGCGATCTACGTCCCCGCCGACGACTACACCGACCCGGCCCCGGCGACGACCTTCGCGCACCTCGACGCCACGACCGAGCTCTCGCGCGAGATCGCGTCGAAGGGTCTGTACCCGGCCGTCGACCCGCTGAGCTCGACGAGCCGCATCCTCGACCCGCGCTACATCGGTGAGGACCACTACCGCGTGGCCACCGCCGTGAAGCAGATCCTGCAGAAGAACAAGGAGCTGCAGGAGATCATCGCGATCCTCGGTGTCGACGAGCTCTCCGAAGAGGACAAGATCGTCGTGTCGCGTGCACGCCGCATCCAGCAGTTCCTCTCGCAGAACACCTACATGGCGAAGAAGTTCACCGGCGTCGAGGGCTCTACGGTCCCGATCAAGGAGACCATCGAGTCGTTCGACGCGATCGTCAAGGGCGACTTCGACCACGTGGCCGAGCAGGCCTTCTTCAACGTCGGCGGTATCGGCGACGTCGAAGAGAAGTGGGCGAAGATCCAGAAGGAGAACAGCTGACATGGCTCTGACGGTCACGCTCGTCTCCGCCGAGGCGGAGGTCTGGTCGGGCGAGGCGTCCCTCGTCGTGGCCAAGACCGTCGAGGGCGAGATCGGCTTCATGGCGGGTCACGAGCCGGTGCTCGCGATCCTCGCCGAAGGTCAGGTGCGTATCACGCAGCCCGGCGGCGAGAAGATCGTCGCCAATGCGCAGGACGGCTTCCTGTCGATGGAGGGCGACGAGCTCACCATCGTGGCGGGTAACGCCGCGCTGGCCTGACCCGCACTGCGTCTACGAGAGACCGCACCCTCCGGGGTGCGGTCTCTCGCGTTGAAGGGAGATTTCCGGATGCTGCTCCTGCTGCCGCCGTCCGAGACCAAACGCGCCGGGGGTACCGGTGCGCCGCTCGACATCGACGCCCTGGCCCTGCCGCAGCTGGCGTCGGAGCGCCGCGCGGCCGTGGACGCGCTCGTCGCGTTGTCGGCGGATCCGGACGCCGCGGCGCGGGTGCTCAAGCTCAGCGCGCGTCAGCTGGGCGAGGTGGCGGTGAACTCCGCGCTCATGACCTCTCCGACGATGCCCGCCGTCGACCGGTACACCGGCGTCCTCTTCGATGCTCTCGATGCGGCCGCGCTCGACGCCGGGGCGCGGGGCTGGCTCGGCGAGCATGTGCTCATTCAGTCGGCGCCCTTCGGTCCTGTCGCCGCGCTCGATCCCATCCCGGCGTATCGGCTGGCGGCGGGCACGGCGCTTCCGGGCATCGCGCCGCTCCGCCGGCATTGGGCTGCGGCGAGCTCGGCCGCCTTGACGGAGACCGGGGCGCCGTTCGTGCTCGATCTGCGCTCGGAGGCCTACGTGGCCCTGGCTCCGGTCCCCGCGGCGATGCCCTCCGCGTTCGTCCGCGTGGTCTCCGCCGGCGCCGACGGAACAGTGCGCGCCCTCAACCACTTCAACAAGCACGCGAAGGGCGAGTTCACGCGTTCGCTCGCCCGTTCGGCTGCGACCGTGAGCTCTCGAGACGACCTTCTCGCGTGGGCCGCGTCACACGGATGGGTGCTGCGCGAGACGGCTGGATCGTCCGAGCTCGAGCTCGTCGTCTGATGCCCCATGCCCGGTGCTGTCGAGGTCGCACGCCGGGTCCGGTGTTTCGCTAGCATGAGCGGCGACCCACGGCGCGAGCGCTTCGCGCCGGGTCGCGACTGAGGAGGTCGTACATGTCGGGTTACTACGACGATGGTGCGGGCGCGGGCGCTTTCCTCGCCCTCATCCTGCTGATTCTTCCCATCATCCTGATCATCGTGCTCGCGGGCTACATCATCAGCTCGTTCTTCTACATGAAGATCTTCGAGAAGGCCGGCGTGCAGGGAAAATGGCGCGCCTGGGTTCCGGTCTACCGCGAGATGGTCTTCGCGAAGCTCGGTGACATCTCTCCCTGGGTCATGCTGGGCGCGCTCGTCGCGACGGCGGTGCTGAGCAACATCCCGGCCATCGGGTTCATCTTCAGCTACCTCGCGATCGTCGCGCTGGCTCTGGCCAGCGTTCGCGTCGGTCAGAAGCTCGGCAAGGACTGGCCGCTCGTGCTGCTGTACATCATCCCCGGCATCGGCGGGCTGATCTGGCTCGGTATCGCCGCGTTCTCGAGCTCGCCGTGGAACCCCCACGTGCAGCCCTCGCCGTGGCGCACCTCGTTCCTGCGCGACACGACGGTCTGGCAGGGCATCCCGGTCCAGCCCGACGGCGGCGCGGCACCCGCACCGGGCGCGTACGGCTCCACCGGTGCCGGCTATGCATCTTCCTCCGCTCCCGCCGCTCCGCCGGCGGGTTCGTACCCGCCGCCGGCCACGCCGCCGGCGCCCCCGGCTGGTGCCTACCCGCCGCCGGCGGCACAGCCGCCCGTGACGCCTCCGACCACCGAGCCCCCCGCGCCGGACGCCCCGCGGCAGTGAACACCCGAGGAACCCTCGTCGCATGACGGGGGTTCCTCGCCGTAGTGGGCGCCGACCCCACGGATTCGGGTCTAGCGTGGAGGGATGGACGACGCAGTGCACACCCGCCGACTCGGAACCTCCGGCCTGCTCGTCTCGGCCGTCGGGCTGGGATGCAACAACTTCGGGCGGCGGGGAACTCCCACGCAGACTCTCGACGGCACGGTCGCGGTGCTCGACGCCGCTTTCGACGCCGGCATCACCTTCTTCGACACCGCCGACATCTACGGCGGCGAGCCCGGTCTGTCCGAGACGCTGATGGGTGAGGCCCTGCGGGGACGTCGCGACCGCGTCGTGGTCGCCACGAAGTTCGGTCACAGCGCCGTGGACCTCGGGCTGCCGGGCGCGAAAGGATCTCGCGCCTACATCCGACGTGCGGTGGAGGCCTCGCTCGAGCGCCTGCAGACCGACTGGATCGACCTCTACCAGCTGCACACCCCCGACCCCGAGACGCCTATCGAAGAGACGCTCGACGCGCTGTCGGAGCTCGTACGGGAGGGCAAGGTCCGCTACATCGGACACTCCAACTTCGCGGGTTGGCAGATCGCCGAGGCCGAGGCCGTGGCGCGTGCACGCGGTGATGTGCCGTTCGTCTCCGCGCAGAACCATTACAGCCTGCTCGCACGCGCCGCCGAGCGTGAGGTCCTGCCGGCCGTTCGGCATTTCGGGAGGGGTTTCCTGCCGTACTTCCCGCTGCACAACGGCTTGCTCACCGGGAAGTTCACCCGCGACCACATCCCCGCCGACTCGCGGGTCGCGAGGGAACGGCGTCATCTGTGGGAGAACGCTCCCTGGGACGCCATCGAGGCGTACCGGACCTTCTGCGACGAGCGCGGCATCACGATGGTGCAGGCGACCTTCGGCTGGCTCCTGGCGCAGCCGGCCCTGAGCAGCGTGATCGCCGGCGCGACCTCACCCGAGCAGGTTCACTCGAATGCGGCAGCCGCCTCGGCGTGGCACCCCGATGCTGCCGAGCTGGCCGCGATCGACGCGCTCTTCCCGCTGCCATCCGACCCCGCCGCGGGGTGAAGAAATCACGCTCAGCGGGTGCGTCCACTAGAGTGTGACACGCCCATCCGTCGACGAAAGAAGAGTGACAGCGTGCCCGACCCCACGACCCAATCCCGGATCGTGGACGTCCCGTCCGGTGCGATCGAACTCCGGTGGGCCGCCGCGACCGACACCGGACGCCGCCGCGACAGCAACCAGGACGCCGTCCTCGCGCAGTATCCGCTGTTCATCGTCGCAGACGGCATGGGCGGACATATCGGCGGCGAGATCGCGAGCGCGAGCGCCGTCGACCGGCTCCGTCGTGTCGCCGAGCGCGGAGTGGTGACTCCCGAAGACATCGAAGAGGCCCTCGAGCGCGCCGTCGGAGACATCGCGGATCACCCCGAGACGACGGATGACGGAACGGGAACGACCGTCACCGGCGTGTACCTCGACATCGTCGACGGCGAACCGCAGTGGACGACGTTGAACATCGGCGACTCGCGGGTGTACCTGTTGCGCGACCAGGCGATCGCCCAGGTCACGACGGATCACTCCGTGGTGCAGGAGCTCGTGGCGGCTGGCCGGCTCAGCCCCGAAGAGGCGGAGCAGCACCCCTACGGGAACGTCATCACCCGCGCGGTCGGACCGAGCGACGGAGTCACCCCCGACTACGTTCGCCTCGATGTCGTCGATGGCGATCGCTTCGTGATCTGCAGCGACGGGCTCACGAAAGAGCTCACCGACTACGGCATCCTGCACTTCCTGCTCGAGAACGCCGATCCTGCGGCGGCCGTGTCGGCGATGATGACGGCGGCGCTGGAGAACGGGGGCCGTGACAACGTCACGGTCATCGTGCTCGACGCGCACGTGCGTGCTTCGAACGACGACTCCTCCCCGAACCAGGGCTGAGCCCGATCCTCCACCGCGGGCCGTGGCGCCTCTTCGGCGGCGTCTCGTTATCGCTTGACTGAGGTGCGTGCACTCCTCAGCCCGACTCGACGACCCCATCCGGCTGTCCACGTCGCTGACGCAGACGCAGGCGCGGCGATCATCCTTTCCGCTGTGGGCGGTGGTGGTCCCCATCGCCGGGGCGGTGATCCTGTGGCAGGTGACCGGCTCGCCGACAGTGCTCTGGTTCGCTGCGCTCGGTCCTCTCGTAACCACCGCCACCATGCTCGATTCTGCACGCGTCGCGCGGCGGGAGCGGCGGCGGGCCGCGAAGCACGCAGCGACGGGCATGAACAGAGCGCGCCTCGAGGTCGACGAGCGGCACGCGCTCGAGCGCGCGGAGCTCTGGCGTGCCACGCCGGATGTCGCGTGGCTGCTCGACGACCCCGACGAGCTGTGGCGCCCGAGGGCGGTACGCGATGTGCTCGTGATGGGAGCGGGCGATGCGCGGTCGTGTGTGCGGATCGAGGGCGAGCCGACGCCGGAGCTCCGGCACGCCGCAGCGGTGCTCCGAGATGCACCGGTCACGATCCCACTGACTGCAGGAGTAGCCGTCGTCGGACCGGCTGCGGCGGCCGCGGCGATCGCGCGCGCTCTCGTGATGCAGACCTGCCTCGTCCACCCGCCCGGTGAGGTGTGGGTGGTCGGCGCCGCTGAGGACTGGGCCCGTGACCTCCCGCACGCATCGACTCCGGGCGGCCGGCGCCTGTGGTGGGGGACCGGGGTGCCGCCTGCCGATGCCGACATCGTCATCGTCTCCGCGGGCTCCGGTGCACCGCCGCCGCAGTGTGCGGCCGTGCTCCGCGTGGGGGACGCCGACGCGGCGGTGCTCGCGTACAGCGGTTCGTCGCGGCCGATCCGTCCGGAGCCGCTCGGACGGGAGCAGGCTGCTGCGGTGACCGCCCTGCTGCGGGAGCGCGCGGAGGCGATGGGTGGTGACGCGGCGGCACCTCCGTCATTCGATGATCTCCCCGTCGTCGGAGGGGCCGGCCTCGCTGCCGTCCTCGGGGCGGGGCCCGACGGCCCGCTGGCGATCGACCTGGTCGACGACGGGCCGCACGCCGTCGTGGTGGGGGTCACGGGCAGCGGCAAGAGCGAACTGCTCGTGACGTGGATCGCCGCGCTCGCGCGGAGTCTGCCGCCCGAGCGGGTGAACTTCCTGCTCATCGACTTCAAGGGAGGTCGGGCTTTCGATGCCCTCGCGTCGCTGCCCCACGTGACCGGCGTCGTGACGGATCTCGACGAGCGCAACGCGGTGCGCGCGATCGAGAGCCTCACCGCGGAGGTGCGCCGTCGCGAGCGCGTTCTCGCCGGCCTCCGGGCCCGCGACATCGCGGATGTGCCGGACGCTCTGCCGCGATTGGTCGTCGTCGTCGACGAATACGCCGCGCTCACCTCGACACACCCCGCGATGCACGATGTCTTCGCCGACATCGCCGCTCGAGGCCGCGCACTCGGGATGCACCTCGTGCTCGCGACCCAGCGTGCTGCGGGCTTCCGTGAGGCGGTGCTCGCGAACGCACCGTTGCGGGTCGCGCTTCGCGTGACCGACGTCGCGGATTCGCGCGCCGTGCTCGGTTCGGGCGACGCCGCCATGCTTCCCGGCGGTCGCGACGAGCGCGGGACCGCGCTGGTGATGCGTCCGGCTGATGTCCATCCGCACGTGATCCGGGTGAGCCGGTGCCCGTTGCCGGCCATCGAGTCGATCGCGCGAGCCGCGGCGGGTGCGGCCCCCGCGCGTCGACCCTGGTTGCCGCCCTTGCCGGATCGCGTCGCGCTCGCCGACCTGCGGGGCGAGGGGTCCGTGGTGCTCGGTCTGGCCGACGAGCCGGATGCGCAGCGTCAACGTGCGGTGACGCTGGACCCTGGAGCGCCGGGAGTGGCGGTGCTCGGACGAGCCGGAGCCGGGCGCACGACGGTGCTCCGGACCATCGCTGCCCAGGTGCCCCACGATCGGGTGTGCTGGCTGCCCGACGATCTCGAGGCCGCGTGGGACGTCATCGTCGGGTTCGACGACATCCCGCCGGGGTGGCTCATCGTCGTCGACGATCTCGACCGTGTGCTGGCGAGGCTGCCGGATGACTACAGCGCCGCCGCCGCGGCGATCCTGGAACGTGTGGCGCGCGACTCGCGGTCGCGTGGCGTCCAGTTCATCTGCTCTGCACAGCGGATGACCGGCGCCGTCGGCAGGATCCTCGACCAGCTTCCCGATCGCGCCGTGCTCGCCGCCGTGTCCCGGTCGGAGCATGTCGCCTTCGGCGGTGAGGGGGCTCACCATGACCCGACGGCCCCAGCGGGCCGCGGGAGGTGGCGCGGCATACTCGTGCAGTTCGCGGACGCCGGAGCGTTCGACCCCGCGCGGGAGCGGGCCCGGCCGCCCGACGTGTTCGAGCCGCGCCACGCCACGGCGTTCGTCGCGCCGCCCACCGCCGCCACGCATGCCGCGCTGGAGCATTGGAATCGTCGGGGCTTCGAGATCGCGACCGTGGAGCAGACGACGTCGCTGCGGTCGAGGAGGGTGATTTGGGGCACCCCGGACGCCTGGATCGGTCGGTGGCGCGCAGCGGCGGCCGCCGCGCAGACCCGATGCCAGCTCGTCATCGATGCCTCGTGCGCGGGGGAGGTGCGGCTTCTGACCGGCAACAGAGATCTTCTGCCGTACGCCGCTCCCGGGCGCGGCCGCGCCTGGGTCATCGATACGCGGACGGATCGGGTCCGGCGGGTGGTGCTGCCCCTCAGCTCAGCGCGTCATCCAACGACCCCGCGGTGATGCCGTGCGCCGCCGCGACGCCGGCGTTGACGACGTGGCCTCCGGCGGTGTTCAAGCCGGCCGCCAGGGCGCCGTCTGCCCGCAGGGCGGCGCGCCAGCCGTGGCGGGCGATCTGCCGGACGTAGGGCAGCGTCGCGTTGGTGAGCGCCGATGTCGAGGTGTTCGGCACGGCGCCCGGCATGTTGGCGACGCAGTAGAACACGGTGTCGTGCACGCGGAAAGTCGGGTCGGCGTGGGTCGTCGGTCGCGTGTCCTCGAAGCAGCCTCCCTGGTCGACCGCGATGTCGACGAGCACCGAGCCCGGCCGCATCCGTGCGACGGTCTCGTTGCGCACCAGTTTGGGAGCCTTCGCCCCCGGGATGAGCACCGAGCCGATCACGAGATCGGATGCCACGACCGCGCGTTCGAGATCGAGCGGGTTGGATGCCGCGGTCTTGACGCGCCCCTGGAAGTGATCGTCGAGGAAGCGGAGACGCTGGATGTTGGTGTCGAAGATCGTGACGTCCGACCCGAGACCCGCCGCGATGTACGCCGCGTTGGCCCCGGCGACCCCGCCGCCGATGACCGTCACCGCGGCGGGCCGGGTTCCGGGAACGCCGGACATCAGCAGTCCGAGGCCCCCGGCGGAGCGCAGCAAGGTTGAGGCTCCCACCATCGGGGCGAGGCGGCCGGCCACTTCGCTCATCGGGGCGAGGAGCGGCAGGCCCCCGCCGGGCAGCTGCACCGTCTCGTAGGCGATGGCGGTCATGCCGCTTTCCAGGAGCCGGTCGGTGAGCGGACGGTCGGCTGCAAGATGCAGGTAGGTGAACAGCACGAGGTCGTCGCGGAATCGGTGGTACTCGCTCGCGATCGGCTCCTTGACCTTCAGCAGCAGCTCCGCGCGTGCCCAGACCTCGTCGGGGTCGTCGAGGAGCACCGCGCCGGCGTCGGCGTACTCGGAGTCGGGAAGCGACGATCCTTCGCCGGCCCCGCGCTGGACGAAGACCTCATGGCCTGCGACGACCAGGTCGTGCACGCCTGCCGGGGTGAGGGCGACGCGGTACTCGTTGTTCTTGACCTCGGTGGGAACGCTGATGCGCATGGCAGTCCTTTCTGCGCTCCCTCGTGAGGAGCCGCTACACCGTCGGCCGGATGATGCCGACGTTCTGTCCGCCGCCGAGCACGGTCAGCGGAAGATGAGAGATCACGCGGGCCACCGGCGCCGCTTCCAGCGCACCGGCCTTCACGAGGAGCGTGAGTGCGATCGCCGTCGCGGCTCTCCCGTTGCCGTCGAGCACCTTCAGCGCCACGGTGGTCCCGTCGGGGGCCACCATCACGAGCACACCCTCGGCACCGGTCTTCGCGAAGACGCCGAGGC
Source organism: Microbacterium sp. SMR1 (assembly GCF_003289625.1). Lineage (GTDB taxonomy): Bacteria > Actinomycetota > Actinomycetes > Actinomycetales > Microbacteriaceae > Microbacterium > Microbacterium plantarum. Next base: position 342,865 of record NZ_QMBN01000003.1, on the reverse strand, counting down.
GCTCGATCGCGACGGTGTCGGGCCGGCCGGGGCCGTCGATCGTCCACGGATTCTCGCGAACGGCCCGGACGAGGGCGCCGGCCATGCGGTGCAGCGCGAAGGGCGACCGCTCGCTCGCGGTGCCGATGCGCTGGATAGCGCGTCCGAGCGCGATGAGGCTCATCGCGTAGACGGGGGCGCCGCAGCCGTCGATCGCCATCGCCGACGCCTTGGTGCCGGTGAGTCGCTCGATGACCTCGCGGGTGTGAACCTGAAGCGGGTGGTCGGGGTCGAGGTAGGTGGTGGTGTCCCATCCGCTCGCGACGCAGGCAGCCAGCATCGCGGCGTGCTTGCCGGAGCAGTTCATCCGGATGCGGGTGGGGGAGCCGAGCTCGCGGACCATCTCGTCGCGCGTCGCGGTGTCGCCCGGCCAGGCGGGAGGGCAGCCGAGGTCGTCCTCGCCCAGCCCGACGTCGTTGAGGATGCCGCGGACGACGGAGACATGCCGGTCGGTGCCGGAGTGGCTGGCCGTCGCCAGGCCGAGTCGCTCACCCTCGAGAGAGGCCCCGGCGGTCAGGCTGGCGAGGGCTTGGAGGGGCTTGAGCGTCGAGCGCGGCAGGATCGGGGCGTCGACGTCGCCGAGGGTGCGGATCGGGGCGCCGTCGGCGCCCAGGACGACCGCTGCACCGGCATGTCGCGACTCGATGAAACCGCTGCGCTCGACGACCGCGAGCTCGACAGCGGCGGGAACGGCGAAGGTCTGCGGCACCCCGACAGCCTACCGTCGCGGACCCCGCGATGCCGCGTGCCAGACTGTCCGCATGTTGGGTGAGCATCACTACTCCGTGCGGGCTGAGTGGACCGGCAACCGCGGCACCGGGACGAGCGGCTACCGGGACTATGACCGGGCCGTGACGTTGAGCATCGAGGGCAAGCCGCCCCTCGCCGCGTCGAGCGACAAGCCCTTCCGCGGAGACCCGAGCCGGTGGAATCCGGAGGATCTTCTGCTCTCGGCGCTCTCCGAGTGCCACCTGCTGTCGTATCTGCACGCCTGCGTGACGACCGGCGTCGTCGTCGTCGAGTACACGGACGACGCCACCGGGATGATGCGCGAAGACGGGCGTGGCGGCGGTGCGTTCACGGAGGTCGTTCTGCGGCCCCGCGTCGTCGTCGCTGAGGAGTCGATGCGCGAAGCAGCCATCGCGGCGCACGCGCAGGCGAACGAATGGTGCTTCATCGCGAACTCGGTGAACTTCCCGGTCCGGCACGAGCCGACGATCGTCGTGTCGGGCGAGGGATGATTCGCTGCGTCAGCGGCGCTCGTGGGGCAGGGCCTGCTTGATCCGTTCGACGGCGTTCTGCGGCGGGGCCTCGTTGTAGGCGCCGGCGAGCTCCTGACCCGACAGGGCGTGGATCGCGGCCATGATCTCGTCGGTGGCATTGCGGCGCGCGCGACCGGAATCCGCCGACCCGTGGTGGCTGAGGTCGAGCGGCTCGCCGAATCGAACGGTGACGCGTGGGCGCAACCGCGGGAACTTCGCGCCGACGGGCATGATCTCGCTCGTGCCGATCAGTCCGACGGGGATGACCGGTGCGCCGGTCTGCAGAGCCAGGAAGGCGACCCCGGTGCGGCCCTTGTACAGGCGGCCGTCGAGTGACCGCGTGCCTTCCGGGTAGAGAGCCGTCGACCATCCCGCGTCGAGCATCTTCTTCTGCTGATCCAGGGCATCCAGCGCAGCCTGGCCGGCACCGCGCCGGACCGGGAACGCGCCGGCGGCGTAGAAGAACTCGCGCGAGAGCCACCCGCGGAAACCGGTGCCGTCGAAGTAGCTCGACTTCGCGAGGAACCGCACCGGACGCGGCGAGGCCATCGGGATGACGAAGGAGTCGATGAACGAGAGATGGTTGCTCGCGAGGATGACGGCGCCCTTGCGAGGGAAGTTCTCGCGGCCCTCGATGCGCGGGCGGTAGAGCATGCGCGCCAGCGGTGCGAGCACCCAGCGGCCGATCACGTAGGTGAGACCGATTCCGGGGACGGCTTCGACGGCGGCTGCGGCTTCTTCGTGCTCGCCGGGCTCGCCGGACTGCGGCTCGGTTGCGTCAGCGTTCACCAGACGAGGCTACTGCGGAACGCATAACTCCGTGGACATGTTGCCCCAGCGCGCGCACCCGCCGAGCGCGCGCGCCGAACTCGCGGAGCGCGCGTCGAAGGGTGGACTCGTCAGAATGGCGGGGCCCCGGGATCGGGTGGGTCGGTGATGGTGAATGCGACGAGCGGTGGTGGTGCGTCTTCGCGGTAGATCCGCCCCGTCGGTGATGTCCAGATCAGCCTTCCGCCCGGGAGTTGTCGGACATGCCATCGGGTGTGGTGTTTGACGTCGTGGTGTCTCTTGCAGAGGTTGGCGAGGTTGCAGACATGGGTTACACCGCCGTCGGATGCGGCGACGGTGTGGTCGAGTTCGCAGCGGATGGTCGGTTGCCGGCATCCGGGGAACCGGCACTGCCGGTCCCGTGCCCGCAGCAGCCGCACCATCGCCGCGGTGGGCCGGTAGCTGTCGCATTCGAGGACGGTTCCGGTGACGGGGTGGGTGAGCAGCCGGTCCCAGGAGGTTGCGTTGCCCGCGAGTTCGCGTGCGGTGGCGGCGTCGATGGGCGAGCGTCCCGCCAGATCCGCGGGCCCTTCATCTTGACCCATCAGCGTGAGTGCCGACACGGCCACCTGCACGTGTGCCCGGATCGCCCCGAGCGTTCCGTCGCCGTCACCGGTGCCGGTCGGGTCGAGCGCCGGCGACGCAGCGAGGAGGAGGTCGGAGAACACGTCGGCGCGGACCTGGTCGATCGTTCGCGCATCCC
>NZ_QMBN01000003.1:0-339979 GCF_003289625.1 Microbacterium sp. SMR1 | reverse complement strand
TGTCGCGATGAGATCCGACATCCCATCCGGCCCGGGCTGCACCTGCACGCACCGCCCCGCGGCGGCGTCTTCGTGTCGTTCGGTGAACGTCCGCGGGTGCATCCGCTCGGCGATCATCCGCAGTGCTTCGCGCACCCGGTTGGGAGTCTCGCCCTCGCACCGTTCAACCGCGGCGCGTTCGAACTCCGCCCGATTCTCCACGGGCACGAGGCATCCGACCTCCTGAATCAGCCGCACGTGCCCGCGGACGATTCGTCCGTCCTCCCACGCGGCCAGTGTCAGCGGGAAATTGTCGACCAGATCGCGCGCCTCATCGATCCGCCGCTGCAAAGTGCGGTCGGTCGCGACGAACACACCGGCGAGCTCGGCCGCGATCCCTCGCAGCGCCATCTCGCGCGCCTTGACCTGCTCCGACGCGCCCACGGCCTGCTTCTCCGCGAGAGCCCCCGCCGCAGCGAGCACCCGAACCTCACGCACCTGGCCAGCCCGAACGGCGTCCGCCGCTCCTTCGGCATCCGCCACCAAAGCCACGAGCACATCGATGTCTGCGTCGCTGCCCATCCCGCTGCCGAGTCCGCCGTTCGAATGCATGTTCTAATGTTCCCACGGACCTCCGACAATGCCCCGCGGTTCTCCACAGCCCGAAGCGGCACGTGCATCCGCCGCTCTCAGCGCACACCGATGCTCGTGCGAGAGGATGAGAGCTCCCACCCCCGATCGAAGAGGTTCTCCGTGCGTCTGCGCCCGTTCGCCGCCCTGTCCGTCGTCGCCGTCTCGGCGCTCGCGCTCGCCGGTTGCGCGAGCGGTGACACGGCGACCGAGTCGCCCAGCCCGAACGCTTCCGGTGCATCGGAGCAGTGCCTCGTGAACGCCCAGCCGGGGGAGTCCTCCGACAGCATCGAGGTCTCCGGGTCGGCGCCCGAGCTGACCGCGAAGGTCGACCCCGGCCTCGAGCCCGCCGAGATCGAGCGGACGCTCACGACTCGCGGCGACGGCGAGGACCTCGTCTCGGGCGATCTGGTCTCCGGCTCCTACGCGATTTACGACGGTGCGACGGGCGAGCTGCTCGAGCAGTCGCGCGACACCTCTCCCGATGACTCCGGTCTCGTGCCGGTGCTGCTCGACCCGCAGCAGTACTCGGTGTTCGTCGCGGCTCTCGAATGCGCGCCGCTCGGCTCGACCGCCGCCCTCGCGATCCCCGGCTCGGCCTTCGGCCAGGACCGCACGTCCGTGGTCGTCGTCGCCGAGGGGGTCGAGAAGCTCCCGACGCGAGCCGACGGCGCCGACCAGGCGCCCGTCGACGGAATGCCGACCGTCGCCCTGGCCGACAACGGCGCCCCGACCATCACCCTCCCCGGCACGGATGCGCCGACGGAGGTGCAGCTGGCGAACCTCAAGACCGGTGACGGCGCCACCATCCAGCCCGGTGACACCGCGTTCGTCCAGTACACCGGCGTGAAGTGGTCGGACGGCTCGGTGTTCGACTCGAGCTGGGACCGTGGCCAGCCCGCGGCGTTCCCGACGAACGGGGTCGTCGCCGGCTTCCAGCAGGCGCTCGAGGGGCAGCAGGTCGGCTCGCAGGTGCTCGTCGTCATCCCGCCGGCCGCGGGTTACGGTGCGCAGGAGGGCAGCGAGCTCCAGAACGAGACGCTCGTCTTCGTTGTCGACATCCTCGGCGTCCAGCGCACGCCGGCCCCCGCCGCGGGCTGAGGTCACCCACCGCGGCAACTAAACCGGCACACCCGCAGCACCTAGGCTGACGGCATGCGTCGCGTCCTCATCCTCGGCTCCACCGGCTCGATCGGAACGCAGGCGCTCGACGTCATCGACTCCCGTCGAGACCGGTTCGAGGTCGTGGGACTCGCCGCGGGCTCGAACGCTCGGATGCTGGAAGAGCAGGCGGCGCGGTTCGGTGTGACCCACACCGCACTCGGTGCGGCCGACGCGGAACGTCTCGTCCGTGACGTCGAGGCCGATGTCGTGCTCAACGGCATCACGGGGTCGGTCGGGCTGGGCCCGACCCTGGCCGCCCTGGAGTCGGGTCGCACCCTCGCGCTGGCGAATAAAGAATCGCTCATCGTCGGCGGCGAGCTCGTCACGTCGCTCGCTGCGCCCGGTCAGATCGTTCCTGTCGACTCGGAGCACTCCGCCATCGCGCAGGCGCTGCGGTCGGGCGAGCCTGACGAGGTCCGGCGGCTCGTGCTCACGGCATCCGGCGGGCCGTTCCGCGGCCGTCGCCGCGACGAACTGGCCTCCGTCACACCGGACCAGGCCCTCGCTCACCCCACGTGGGACATGGGACGCGTCGTGACCACCAACTCCGCGACCCTCGTCAACAAGGGGCTCGAGGTCATCGAGGCGTACCTGCTGTTCGGCGTGGACTACGACCGCATCGACGTCGTCGTGCATCCCCAGTCCGTCGTGCATTCGATGGTCGAGTTCATCGACGGGTCCACCATCGCCCAGGCCTCGCCGCCCGACATGCGCCTGCCGATCTCGCTCGGCCTCGACTGGCCGCGCCGGGTCGCGGGCGTGGGCGCTCCGCTCGACTGGACGCGCGCGAGCGAGTGGACCTTCGAGCCTCTCGACGATGCGGCGTTCCCGGCCGTCGCCCTCGCCAAGCGGGTGGGGCGGGAGGGTCGGACCTATCCCGCGGTCTTCAACGCCGCGAACGAGCAGGCCGTCGAGGCGTTCCATGCGGGCGCGCTGAGCTTCCTCGGCATCGTGGAGACCGTCGAACGTGTCGTCGAAGCGCATCGCCCGCCGAACGAACTCACGAGGGAGTCGCTCGCGGAGGCCGAGTCGTGGGCCCGGAGCGCCGCTGACCGGGCGATCGGTGCGACGCGATGACGACCGCCGTCAGTAGACGGTGAGGCCTCGCGCGGCGAACTGACCGCGGACCCGGGCGAGCAGCTCGGCATCCGGCGTCGGTCGCCCGGCGAGCGGATAGGGGATGCCCAGACGCTCCCACTTCGACGTGCCCATCTGATGGAACGGCAGGACCTCGACCCGCTGCACGTTCTGCCACCGGGCGATGATGTCGGCGACGGCGTCGACGTTCTCCGCGGCATCCGTGAGTCCGGGCACGAGCACGAACCTGATCCACACCGGAGTGCCGCGGGCCGCGAGACGGTCGCCGAATTCGATCGTCGGCTGCAGGTCGCGGCCGGTGACCTCGCGGTAGGTGTCGGGCAGGCCCGACTTGACGTCGAGCAGGACGAGCGAGACGTCGTCGAGCAGCGCATCGGATGCCGCGCGGCCGAGGTTGCCCGAGGTGTCGATGGCGACGTGGATGCCGAGCTCGGCGGCGGCCCGGGCCAGGCGCGTGACGAAGGCCGCCTGCTGCAGCGGCTCGCCGCCGGAGATCGTCAGCCCTCCTCCCGTCGCCCGGAAGACCGGCAGGTACCGGCGCAGGCGGGCGACGATGTCGTCGAGAGCGGTGAGCTCGCCGTCGCGCTGACGCCACGTGTCGGGGTTGTGGCAGTACTGGCAGCGCAGCGGGCATCCCGCGAGGAAGAGGGTCATCCTGGTGCCGGGGCCGTCCACGGAAGTGACGAGCTCCCAGGAGTGCACGCTCGCGACATGCCCGGACCGTCGCGCGGCGAGACGGTCGTGACGGGGGTCGCTCAGATCGGCGGTGCAGGCCGCGCCCGGCACCAGGATGGCGGGCACGGGACTCAGACCCCCGTGTGGAAGGTGCGGCTGAGCACGTCGAGCTGCTGCTCTCGGGTCAGTCGCACGAAGTTGACCGCGTAGCCGGACACCCGGATGGTCAGCTGCGGGTACTTGTCGGGATTGACCATCGCATCCTCGAGCGTCTCGCGCGTCAGCACGTTGACGTTGAGGTGGTAGCCGTCCGACGCCATCTGCGCATCGAGCAGCCCCACGAGGTTGCGCACCCGTTCGTCGGGCGTGCGCCCGAGGCCGCTCGGCGTCACGGTCGTGGTCAGCGAGATGCCGTCCTGGGCCTGGTCGAAGGGCAGTTTCGCGACCGACAGCGCCGCCGCCAGCATCCCGTGCGTGTCGCGCCCGTTCATGGGGTTCGCGCCCGGGGCGAAGGGCTGACCGGCACGGCGACCGTCGGGGGTGTTGCCGGTGGCCTTGCCGTACACGACGTTCGACGTGATCGTCAGCACCGACTGGGTGTGCACCGCATCGCGGTACGTCTGGTGCTTGCGGATCATCGACATGAAGTCCGACACCAGCTCGCGGGCGATCTCGTCGACGCGGTCGTCGTCGTTCCCGAAAGTCGGGAAGTCGCCGTGGACGAGGTAGTCGACGATGAGCCCCGATGCATCGCGCACCGGCTCGACGGTCGCGTACTTGATGGCCGAGAGCGAGTCCGCGGCGACCGAGAGCCCCGCGATGCCGCATGCCATGGTGCGCAGGACGTTGCCGTCGTGCAGAGCCATCTCGAGACGCTCGTAGGCGTACTTGTCGTGCATGAAGTGGATGCAGTTGAGCGCGTCGACGTACGTCTCGGCGAGCCACTCCATCATCACCCGGAAGCGCTCGCGCACGTCGTCGTACCCCAGCACGTCTCCCGAGACGGGAGCGGCGGCCGGTGCGATCTGCTTGCCGCTCACCTCGTCGCGTCCGCCGTTGATGGCGTACAGGAGAGTCTTGGCGAGGTTGACCCGAGCCCCGAAGAACTGCATCTGCTTGCCGACCGTCATCGGCGAGACGCAGCACGCGATGGCCGCGTCGTCGCCGCACAGTGCGCGGATGTGGTCGTCGGACTCGTACTGGATCGACGAGGTGTCGATCGAGACCTGCGCGCAGAACTCCTTGAAGCCGTCGGGCAGGGCGTCGGTCCACAGCACGGTCAGATTGGGCTCGGGTGCGGGGCCGAGGTTGTAGAGCGTCTGCAGGAAGCGGAAGGCGGTTTTGGTCACGAGCGTGCGTCCGTCCTCGCCGACGCCGCCGATCGACTCGGTCACCCAGGTCGGGTCGCCCGAGAACAGCGCGTCGTACTCGGGCGTGCGCAGGAACCGGACGATCCGCAGCTTGATGACGAGGTCGTCGACGAGCTCCTGCGCCTCGACCTCGGTGAGGGTGCCGCTCGCCATGTCGCGCTGGATGTACGCGTCGAGGAACGCGGTGTTGCGCCCGAAGCTCATCGCGGCGCCGTTCTGCTCCTTGACCGCACCGAGGTAGGCGAAGTACAGCCACTGGATGGCTTCGCGGGCGGTGGCGGCGGGCCGGGTGATGTCGAAGCCGTACGAGGCCGCCATCTCGGCGAGCTCGTGCAGGGCGCGGATCTGCTCGGCGTTCTCTTCCCGCGAGCGCAGGATGTTCGCCGTCGAGGGGTGCATGTCGAGCTCCGCCCGCTCGACGTTCTTCGCTGCCACGAGCGCGTCGGTGCCGTACAGGGCGACGCGGCGGTAGTCGCCGATGATCCGGCCGCGGCCGTAGGCGTCGGGAAGGCCCGTGATGATGTGGCTGCTCCGAGCGCGGCGGACGGCCGGCGGGTATACATCGAACACGCCGTCGTTGTGCGTCTTGCGGTAGCGCGTGAAGATCGTCTCGAGGGTCGGATCGACCGGATAGCCGTATGTCTCCAGGGCTCCCTTGACCATGCGCCATCCGCCGTTCGGCATGATCGCGCGACGCAGGGGCGCGTCGGTCTGCAGGCCGACGATCAGCTCGTCCTCCCGGCGGATGTAGCCCGGAGCGTGCGACGTGATCGTCGAGGGGGTGAGGGCGTCGACGTCGTACACGCCGCGCTCGCGCTCCGCCGGGAACATCTCGCTGAGCGTCTGCCAGAGCCCGGTCGTGCGGGCCGTCGGTCCCACGAGGAACGATGCGTCACCGGTGTAGGGCTCGTAGTTGCGCTGGATGAAGTCACGGACGTCGATGTCGTCCTGCCACGGGCCCGGGGCGAAGCCCGCCCACGCGGCGGGGACCGCGTCGTCGTCGTGTGCTGTCGTGGTCGGGATGACTGTGCTCATCGTGGGTCCTTCGTCCTGTCGGAAGGCCCGCCGGGGAGCGGGGAAGGCGCTGGTCGTGCCTGCCGCGGCGTGCCTGTGGCCGACGCTACGCCGCACCCGCGAGGGCTGGAGGAATCGTGCACGCGAGCGACAGGACGGCGGGGGACCCCTGATTTTTCACAGTGGTCCGACCACAAACGCGCTCAGTCGGCGTAAGGCACGGCCCAACTCGGTTCGGGCACCGGCCAGCCGGCGTCTCGGAGTGCACGACGGGCGAGCTCTCGAGCCGAATACGGCGTGCGCACTCCGCGGATGTCGCGATAGTCCTGGTGTCCCGGTCCGGCCCACAGGATCGCGTCGCCTTCTCCGACGAGCGAGACGGCCTCGATGATCGCCTTCTCGGGCGGCGACGACTCGCGGATGTCGGCATCCGGTCGCGCTCGCCGAGCGCCCTCCAGGAGAGTGGCCCGGATCGCGTCGGGATCCTCGAACCGCGGGTGGTGGTCGGTCACGATCAGGATGTCGCTGCCGAGGACGGCAGTGGCACCCATGTCGTGCCGCTTGGTCTTGTCGCGATCGCCGTCGGCCCCGAAGACCATGACGACGGTCCCGGGCGTGACGCGCCGCACGGCGGCCAGGGTCTTCTCGAACGCATCGGGGGAGTGCCCGAAGTCGACGTACACGGCCGGGCCGCGGTCACCCGAGACGCGCTGCGTGCGCCCCGGCAGGTGAGCGTCGATGCGTCGCCCGTCCAGCACGCGCACGAGCTCGTCCCACGCGTAGCCGCCCTCGAGCAGCATGACGATCGCAAGGCCGGCATTCGCGGCCATGTGCCGTCCGATGACCGGAACCGTCGTGGTGAGCTGTCGTTCGTCCGGCCCGACCAGGCGGAACTCGGTGCCGCTCTGCCGCTCCGCGACGATCTCGACCGTCCAGTCCGCGGTCGCGGAGGGCGACTCGGCGATCGCGGGTGTGACGATCGTCGTCACGGGGATCTCGGCCCGCGCGACGATCTGGGTGCCGGCTTCGGAGTCGAGGCAGACCACGCCCCGGCGCGCACGGTCGGCACGGAACAGGGGGAGCTTGGCCTCGAAGTACTCTGCCATGTCGCGGTAGTCGTCGAGGTGGTCGTGCGTGAGATTGGTGAAGCCGGCGACGTCGAAGACCACACCGTCGACACGGTGACGTGTCAGTGCCTGCGCGCTCACCTCGACGGCGACCGCCTCGACGCCGCGTTCGCGCATGAGGGCGAGCAGCGCGTGGAACTCCGAGGCCTCGGGCGTCGTGAGCCGCGAGACGATGACCTCGCCCGCGATGTGGCGTTCGGCCGTGGACGACAGCCCGGTGACGGCTCCGAGCTGACCGAGGATGCCCTCGATGAGGTGCGACACGCTCGTCTTGCCGTTCGTCCCGGTCGTGCCGAGGAGAAGAGGAAGGCGGTCGTCACGGCCTGTGCCGTAGACCCAGGCAGAGAGCTCGCCCAGTCGGGCCCGCGGGTCGTCGACGACCACGATGGGCAGGCCGGCGTCGGCGGCGAGCTCGGCCCCACGGGTGTCGGTGACGATCGCGGCGGCGCCCGTCGCGGCGGCCTGCGTCGCGAACTCGGCACCGTGCCGCACCGCGCCGCGGATCGCGACGAACGCTTCCCCCGGACGCAGGTCGGCCGTCGCGAGGGTGATACCCGTGACCGAGACGTCGGATGCATCGCCGACGATCCGGCCGCCGACGTGAGCGGCGAGCTCGGCCAGGGAGCGGCGCGGCGGCGTCTCGGGTCGGAGGACGGGAGGGAGGTTCGGGGCGTCGGTAGGCATTCCCACCATTGTCTCATCCCGGTTCCGGGGCGGCCGCGCCGATTGACGCGCCCGCCCCGGCTGTGCTCACGCGCGTCGGCGGGTGATCGCCAGGACGAGCGCCGCGGCCGCGAGGACGAGTGCGCCGGCCGAGAGCCAGAGCGGCAGCGGGTCGGCCGCGGCCGCGGCCGTCGCCTCGGCATCGGCCGCGGCGGCCGCGCCCTCGGACGAGTGGCCGCCCTCGGAGTGACCGCCGTGCGCGTCGGCTGCGGCCGCCCCCACAACCACGACGGGAGCGGGGTACTCCAGGTCGTCCGGGTCCTGGCCGTCCTCGGCAACCTGCACCCAGGCAGCCTCTCCTGCCTCGCACTGCTGCGTCACGGGGAAGGCGAAGCTCTCGCCCTCGGCCGATCCCGGGAAGATCACGTTCATGCCGGCGGAGGCCGCGTAGGCGTCGGGGATGGGCGCCACCGCCGTGTACGTGACGCGCGTGGGGATGCCGTTCTCGCCCGCTTCAGTGGTGATGGTCCACGCGCCGTCGATGACGGGGGTCGCTCCCTGTGCCTCGGCGGGGATGTCGACGACGAGCGCCGTCGTGGGCGATCCGTCGCAGCCGTGGCTGAACGAGAAGTCGATGCGGGTCGAGCCGTTGGCGGCGACTTCCTCCGGCGTCACGTGGACGTGCGCGGAGGCGGCCAGCGGAAGGGCCAGGGCGAGGGCGGCGCCGGCGGTCACGCCGACGGCCAGGCGCGCACGGCGGCGCGCGGTGATGGTGAGGGTCATTGTCGTCTCTCGGAACATGCGGGCGGCATCGTGCCGGCCGCTACGGGAAGGGGAGGTCACGCGGTGGCGACCGGCGGACCCCGCAGCGACAGAGAGGAACGGAGACGACGTGCCGGGACGACGCGCGTGCTCCCGACGGCGGGACGCAGCAGGGGCGTCCGCGCGCGAACCGACGGCGACATCAGACGCACGAACCGACGGATGCCGCGATGGATGAGGCGCACGAGGCGCTCGCCGGCGACGAGCGTCGCGACGGTGACGGCGGCCGCGACGACGTGCGTGGCACTCATGTTCATGCCGAAGGCGTGCGTGTGCGCGACAGGCCCGAGCGCGGCGAGCGTTCCGCCGTGGACGTGCCCGAGGGGCGCCGTCGGGTCAGTGGAGCCGGCGATGGAGAAGAACGTGTGGAACAGGCCCTGGCTCGCCAGCACGACGAGGCCGGTTCGCCAGGCCGACGGGGCGCGGCCCACGAGCCAGACGGCCGCGGGGGCCGCGAGCAGCGTCGCGACGACGATCAGCCAGAGCGGTGCGAGCCCGCCCGAGATGGTGTGGGCGGTGGCGGCGAAGACGGTGGCGATCGCGGCGGAGGCGGTTCCGCGCAGCGCGCGAGCACGCCGCACTGTCGCACTCTGCGCCCGCTCCATGGTGGGAGTTTACGGCCTGGGCCGATTCAAAGACTCGGCGGGTACTCTGGGCGGTCGTGACCATCCTCGCTTTCGTCATCGGCGTCGTGCTGCTCGTCGTCGGGCTCGCCGTGTCGATCGCGCTGCACGAGGTCGGCCACCTCGTGCCCGCCAAGCTGTTCGGCGTGCGCGTCGGCCGGTACATGATCGGCCTCGGGCCGACGCTCTGGTCGCGGCGCTTCGGTGAGACCGAGTACGGCGTGAAGGCGCTGCCTCTCGGCGGCTACATCTCGATGTCGGGCATGTACCCGCCAGCACCCGACGAGCCCGACGCCGCCACCCGGCGCAGTGGTCGCTTCTTCGGGGCGATGGTGCAGGACGCCCGTCTCGCCAACGCCGAGACCCTCGTCGAGAACGACACGCGTCCGGCGTTCTACCAGCTGTCGGTGTGGAAGCGCATCGTCATCATGGTCGGCGGGCCCCTGATGAACTTCGTGCTCGCGATGGTGCTCTTCGGTATCGCGCTGAGTGCCATCGGACTTCCGAGCGTCTCCACCACGATCGCCGGCGTGAACGAGTGCGTCGTTCCGGCCGGCGTCGAGCGCACGACATGCGAGCCCGGTGATCCTGTCTCACCGGCCGCGGCAGGCGGCATCCGTCCCGGGGACGTCATCGTCGCCGTCGACGGGACCGAGGTGTCGGGCTACGTCGAAGCGACCGCGATCATTCAGGCGTCGCCGGGACGCACGATTCCGATCGTCGTCGAGCGCGACGGCGACCGCATCACGCTCGAGGTCACTCCGGTCGCCGCCGAACGTCCCGTGACGACGGCGGATGGCACGACCGAGGTCAAGGAGGTCGGGTTCGTCGGTATGACGGGAACGCGGGTCAACGTGCCGCAGCCGATCTGGACCGGACCGCAGGCGGCGGTCGAGCGGCTCGGAGCCGTTGCGAGCGTCATCTGGCAGCTGCCGGTGAAGGTCTACGAAACCGGAGTGGCCCTGGTGACCGGCGGGGAGCGCGACCCCAACGGCCCGCTGTCGGTCGTCGGTGCCGGACGCATCGCGGGCGAGGTCGCCGCGACCGAAGCGCCCATTCAGGACCGCGTCGTCGACCTGCTGAGCCTGCTCGGCTCGCTCAACATCGCGCTGTTCATCTTCAATCTGCTGCCCCTGCTGCCTCTCGACGGCGGACACGTCGTGGTCGCCCTGTGGGACGGCATCAAGCGGGCCTGGGCGAAGCTCTTCCGTCGCCCGCGACCACGCCCGGTCGATGCGACCAAGCTCGTTCCCGTCACCTTCGTCGTGGTGATCGGGCTCATCGTCATGGGCGGGACGCTGATCCTCGCCGACGTCTTCAACCCGATCTCGATTCTCGGCTGACGCGCTCGCCGCCGACGCGGCGCGATCAGGCGGGGACGGGCTCGAGGGCGAATCCGACGAGCCGCTCGAGTGTCGGCAGACCATCTCGCGACAGGATCGACTCGAGATGCCCCTGCACGGAGGCGTACCCCGGTCCCCGGAGCGCGTACACGTCACCCGACGACGGGTCCGCCGCGATCTCGGTGTCGCCCAGGCGTTCGGTGCCGGGGGCGACGCGTGCCGTGAACGTGTTGTAGAAGCCGATGGACGCCGGTTGTCCGAACACGTCGACGCTCTTCTGCAGGCCCTGATGGGGCGACGCGAGAGGGGCCAGCGCGATCCCGAGCCGGTCGGCCAGGATCTGGTGGCTCAGGCACACGGCGAGCAGCGGCCTGCCCGCGTCGGCGCGCCGGCCGACGAGCTCGCGCATGCGGGCGATGCGAGGGCTGGCGCCGTCGCGCGGATCGCCCGGGCCGGGGCCGAAGACGACGAGACCGGCCCCGTCGACCGCGGCATCCGTCACCTCGTGCCAGGGAGCGATGCGAACGGCGAACCCGAGGTGGTGCAGCTGGTGCCCGAGCATCGTGGTGAACCGGTCCTCGGCGTCGACGACCAGCACCTCGCGGCCCGCGTACGGCCCGCCTCCCGCCGCCTGCGGGTCGAGCCAGAACTGCGCGAGACGCGCGTTGCGCGAGGAGAGCAGGGCCGCGATCGTCGGATCGTCGCCGAGCCGCGGGCGGTGCGCGGCGGGTGCGTCCTCGTCGACCGCCGTCGTGCCGGCGATCACCGCGGGCGCTTCGTCGCGGTCGACGGCGCCGATCGCGCCCAGGACGCCGGCCGCCTTGCCGTGGGTCTCGCCCACTTCGCCCGCCGGGTCGGAGTGCCGGACGAGCGTCGCTCCGACGGGCACGCGCAGCCGGCCGTCGACGAGGTAGGCGGTGCGGATCAGGATGGGGGCGTCGAGGTCGTGGCCGCCGCCCGCCGCGGGGGTGAAGAGGGCGGCGACACCGGAGTAGTAGCCGCGGGGCGTCCGCTCGTGCCGCGCGATCACCGTGCACGCGTTCTGCATGGGCGACCCCGTGACGGTGGGGGCGAACATGGTCTCGCGGAGGATGTCGCGGGGGTCCATGGTGCTCGAGCCGCGCAGCATGTACTCGGTGTGGGTCAGGCGCGACATCTCCTTCAGGTGCGGGCCGGTGATCCGGCCCCCGTCGGAGCAGACCGCCGACATCATCTTCAGCTCTTCGTCGACGACCATGAACAGTTCCTCGGTCTCCTTGGTGGAGGAGAGGAACTCCGTCAGCGTCTCGGCGGTCGCGCCACCGCGGGGATGGCGGAAGGTGCCGGAGATCGGGTTCATCGTGACGATGCTCGTGCCGGGCTCCGCGGGCGCCCCGCTGCGCGCACTGACGTGGGCCTCCGGGCTGGCGCCGACCGCCACGTGACCGTCGGTCACGACGAGGAAGGTCCAGTACGCGCCGCGCTCGTGCTGCAGCAGCGCGCGGAACCAGGTGAGGCCGGCGGTGACGGCATCCGTCTCCACCGTTGCGGTGAAATCACGGCGGATGACGAAGTTGGCGCCCTCGCCGCGGCCGATCTCGTCGGCGATCACGCGACGGACGATATCGGCGTAGTCCTCGTCGGAGATGTCGAACCCGGCGTCCTCGAGCGGCACCCGCTCCGACGGCAGCTGGCGCAGTGCCTCGGCCAGGGGCAGGGAATCGTGGTCGGCGACGCGCAGGCAGCGCAGCGGTGCCCGATCGTCGTGGCAGACGAAGCCGCGTTCGACGACCTGGCGGAACGGCACGAGGGCGAGCACTTCGCGCGGTGTGTCGTCGGGATCGTCCAGCGGGATGTCGGCGAGCCGGTCGACGTCGACGACGTCGCCGCGGAGCACCTCGACGCTCGCCCCGTCGCGCGCGATGAGCGCGAAGGGCGCACCGCTCGCCGCGAGATCGGTCAGGGTCGGGAGAGAACCGGTCATCGTCGTCTTTCTTCGTCGGAGCGCCCGCCCCACGAAGAAGACCGCCGGGCCTTCAACGCCGGGCGGTCTGAAACGTGTGCACGTCGAACACACCGCCTAGGCGGTGTGCCACCAGGAGAGGCGCGTGCGCATGGGCCGAAATTATCACACCCGCGCCGGGGATGCGGTGTCGCGCGGCTCCCAGCCCGTCTGCGGCGGTGCCGCGTAGGCTGTGCCCGTGCCAGCTGTCAATCTCGGGATGCCCCAGGTTCCGGACGTCCTCGCCCCTCGCCGCAAGAGCCGGCAGATCCGCGTCGGGAAGGTGCTCGTCGGGGGAGGAGCCCCCGTCAGCGTGCAGTCGATGACGACGACGCCGACCACCGACATCAACGCGACGCTGCAGCAGATCGCCGAGCTCACGGCATCCGGCTGCGAGATCGTGCGCGTCGCCGTTCCCTCGCAGGACGACGCGGACGTGCTGCACATCATCGCCAAGAAGAGCCAGATCCCCGTCATCGCCGACATCCACTTCCAGCCGAAGTACGTCTTCCAGGCGATCGACGCCGGATGCGCCGCGGTGCGCGTGAACCCGGGCAACATCCGGAAGTTCGACGACCAGGTCGGTGCGATCGCGAACGCGGCGAAGGCCGCCGGCGTCTCGCTGCGCATCGGCGTCAACGCCGGCTCTCTCGATCGTCGCCTGCTCGAGAAGTACGGCAAGGCGACGCCGGAGGCCCTCGTCGAGAGCGCGGTCTGGGAGGCCTCGCTGTTCGAGGAGCACGACTTCCATGACTTCAAGATCTCGGTCAAGCACAACGACCCGATCGTCATGGTCAAGGCCTACCGGCAGCTCGCCGAGCGCGGCGACTGGCCCCTGCACCTCGGGGTGACCGAGGCGGGGCCGGCGTTCCAGGGCACGATCAAGAGCGCCACCGCGTTCGGCATCCTGCTGGGCGAGGGAATCGGCGACACGATTCGCGTCTCGCTGTCGGCGCCGCCGGCCGAGGAGGTCAAGGTCGGACACCAGATCCTGCAGTCGCTCAACCTGCGGGAGCGCAAGCTCGAGATCGTCTCGTGCCCGTCATGCGGGCGGGCGCAGGTCGACGTCTACACGCTCGCCGACGACGTCACCGCGGGCCTCAAGGATGTCACCGTGCCGCTGCGCGTCGCCGTCATGGGCTGCGTCGTCAACGGGCCGGGCGAGGCCCGGGAGGCCGACCTCGGCGTCGCATCGGGCAACGGCAAGGGACAGATCTTCGTCAAGGGCGAGGTCATCAAGACCGTGCCCGAATCGGAGATCGTCGCGACGCTCATCGAAGAGGCCCGCCGTATCGCCGACGAGCTCGGTCCCGACGCGCCGCTCGGCACGGCACAGGTCGTCACCGCCTGAGATCGGTTCCGTAACGCTTCGACGGCGGATGCCGCTGTCGGCATGTCGCCCCTGCCAGGCTGACCGCATGCTCCGTCGTCCTGTCGCGTTTCTCTCCCTCGCGCTCGCCGCCGCCCTCGTGGCGGGGTGTGCTCCCGTCGAACGCACGGCGGAGACGCCGACGCCCTCAGCGCCGAGCGAGATGCCGGCCTCGCCGACGCCGACGCCCACGCCGAACCTGGAGCCGGTTCGCGCGTTCGACGGCGACTGCGATCGAATGCTCACGACCGAGCAGCGCGACGAACTCCTCGGAGTCGGGGCGCTCACTCGGGCCGAGCAGTACCTCGCGTGGGACGCGGATCGTCCGGTGGAGGTCGACTTCGAGCCCCTCGGGACTCTCGGTGGCCTCGCCTGCACGTGGTTCGCCGCTGACGGCGCGGATCTCCCCGAGGGTGTCGGAAACCTCACGTTGACCGTGGTCCCCGCAGCCGAGGTGAGCAACGAGTTCGCAGCGCGCTACTCCGTGGCGACCTGCGAGCCCAGCTACGACGCCAACCACTGTCGTCTCGGGCGCGTGGTGGACGACGTGTGGGTCGGCGCGAACGCCGGCTGGGGCGCGGTCGAGACCCCGGACGAGCTGCTGGGTGCAGCCATCGAAGCGGTCGCCGCCAACCTACCGACGGCGACGCAGCCTCGGCGCGCTGCCGCCACCGATGACGTCTGGCCGGTTCCCGACTGCGTGTGGCTCGGCGAGGCCATGGGCCTCGAGGAACTGATCGGTCCGTATCGCCACGGCTACTGGGAGGGTTCCGAGCAGCCGGAGGAGGTCCTGCTGGCAGCGGCGGGTGTCTTCCGAGCGTGTCCGCTGTTCTCCGACGGCGAGCGGATAGATTACGAGACGGACGAGTTCCACATCCTCTCGCCGCAGGTCGCGCCGGGCCTGGGGTGGCAGTGGGACGAGTTGCGCGGGCGGGCGGCGGAGTCATCGGTTGTCGAGCTGGACGTGGCCGGTGCGACCGACGCCTTCGCCACAGATTGGGGTTACGGCTCGTACAAGGCGTTCGCGACCGACGGAGTGAACGTGGTCAGCCTCTACGACGAGAATCTCGACCTCGCAGGGCAGGTCCTCGGGCAAATGCTCTCCGCGCTCTCGAGCTGACGAGGCAGCTGCCTCTCACCAGATGGAGCCTGCCGCGTACGAGTGGTCCACCTCGGTGTCCAAGGAGGTCCGGATGGCGATGCGCAACGCTTGCGCAATGTCCGAGAGCGGCAGCGACGGCTGGCCCTCGGGTGCGTTCTCGGTGGCGTAGGGAACGTGGATGAAGCCGGCGGCGCGATCGCCCGGCTCGCCGCTATCCAGGGCCGTGAACATCACGTGGTTGCAGACGAAGGTGCCCGCCGAGTATGAGACCGAGGCGGGGATGCCCGCCGCCATGATGTCCGCGGCGATCGCTTTCACGGGCAGCGTCGCGAAGTGTGCGTCGGGCGCGTGCCTGACCGACGGCTCGTCGACGGGCTGTTCGCCGCTGTTGTCCGGGATCCGTGCGTCCTTGAGGTTGAGCGCCACTCGTTCAACGGCGATCCCCGTGCGGCCCCCGGCCAGGCCGGTCGCGATGATGACGTCGGGGGAGTGCTCGACGATGAGCTCGAGCAGCTGCAACCCGGCCCCACGGAAGGTCACCGGTAGCACCGCCATGACCAGGTTCTCCGGGCCCGTCCAATGGTCGGCGACCAGGTTTACCGCGTCCCCCGATGGATTCGTCGCGTCTCCGGCGAAGGGCTCGAATCCAGTCAGTAGAACGGTTCTCATCCGTTCAGATTAATTCGCACGGCCGCGAACCTTCTCGGCGTGCCGGACACTACAGGGTGTGGGAGATGATGAGGCCGCTGCGGTCGTCACTGCGCGACTCGACGCGGTCGCCCCCCCCGGCGGCGCATGGGAATGGGATCGACTCGCTGCAGGTGACGGGCGACGGGACGTCCCGGTGCCGGTCGACGTCGCGGGCGCGACCGAGGCCGTGCGGGGCGTCGGGGCTATCCGTCCGGACAGCTCCTACCTCCTCGCGACCGACGGAGTGAACGTCGTCGAGATCATGGAGGCGCCGGACGTCGTGGATGCCGCGGAGCGCGTGCTGTCGGCGATGCGGGATGCGGCGGGGTGACGAACGATCGCGCGCGCATCGCGGCCCCGTGTCATCCGTAGACTCGACTCGTGGTCACCCGTATGTCGCACCTGTTCCTCCGCACGCTCCGTGAAGACCCCGCGGGCGCCGAGGTCGCCAGTCACAAGCTGCTGATCCGCGCCGGCTACATCCGACCGCAGGCGGCGGGCATCTTCGCTTGGCTGCCTCTCGGCCTGCGCGTCAAGGCCAAGATCGAGCGCGTCGTGCGCGAGGAGATGGCGGCGGCCGGCGCCCAGGAGGTGCACTTCCCGGCCCTCATGCCGCGCGAGGCGTACGAGGCGACGGGTCGCTGGGAGGAGTACGGCGACCTGCTGTTCCGCCTGCAGGACCGCAAGGGCGGCGACTACCTGCTCGCTCCGACCCACGAGGAGGCCTTCACCCTCCTCGTCAAGGACCTCTACTCGTCGTACAAGGACCTGCCGCTGACGATCTACCAGATCCAGGACAAGTACCGCGACGAGGCCCGTCCCCGTGCCGGCCTGCTGCGCGGCCGCGAGTTCACGATGAAGGACGCGTACTCGTTCGACGCGAACGACGCCGGGCTCGAGGCGAGCTATCAGGCCCAGCGCGACGCGTACGAGCGCATCTTCCAGCGCCTCGGTCTCGACTACGTCATCGTCCAGGCGGATGCCGGGGCCATGGGCGGCTCCCGCTCGGAAGAGTTCCTGCACCCGACCCCCGTCGGCGAGGACTCGTTCGTGCGCTCCGCGGGCGGATATGCCGCGAACGTCGAGGCGTTCACGACGGTCGTCCCCGAGGCGGGGCCGATCGACGGGCTGCCGGAGCCGGTCGTCTTCGACTCGCCTGACACCCCCACGATCGAGACGCTCGTGGCACACGTCAACGCCACCCTCGAGGGCGAGTTCACCGCGGCGCACACGCTCAAGAACGTCGTGCTCGCCCTCACGCACCTCGACGGCACGCGGGAGCTCGTCGTCGTGGGCCTGCCCGGCGACCGCGACGTCGACGACAAGCGTGTGGAGGTCGCCTTCGCGCCGGCCGAGGTCGAGCCGGCGACGGCCGAGGACTTCGCCAAGAACCCGCTGCTGGTCAAGGGCTACATCGGCCCCTGGTCGCCCGAGGGCCCGGTGCTCGGCGAGGAGTCAGCGACCGGCATCCGCTACGTCCTCGACCCCCGCGTCGTAGACGGGACCTCGTGGATCACGGGCGCGAACATCGACCAGAAGCACGTGCACTCCCTCGTCGCGGGCCGCGACTTCACGGCCGACGCGTTCGTCGAGGTCGCCACCGTGCGCGAGGGCGACCCGGCGCCCGACGGCTCGGGCCCGGTCTCGATCGCGCGGGGCATGGAGATCGGTCACGTCTTCCAGCTCGGCCGCAAGTACGCCGAGGCGCTGGGGCTGAAGGTCCTCGACGAGAACGGCAAGCTCGTCACGGTCACGATGGGCTCGTACGGCATCGGCGTGACCCGCATCCTCGCGATCATCGCCGAGCTCAACAACGACGAGCGTGGACTCATCTGGCCCGCGTCGGTCGCTCCCTTCGACGTGCACGTCGTGGCGACCGGCCGGGACGCCGCGGCCTTCGAGCTGGCCGAGCAGCTCTCGGGCGAGCTCGAGGCGACGGGCCTGGAGGTCGTCTACGACGACCGCCCGAAGGTGTCGCCCGGCGTGAAGTTCGGCGACGCCGAGCTGGTGGGCGTGCCGCGCATCCTCATCGTCGGGCGAGGCGCGGCCAACGGCCAGGTGGAGCTGTGGGACCGTCGGACGGGCGAACGCGAGACCCTCGCCGCGGCCGACGCGGTCGCGCGACTCACCGCCCGCTGATCTCAGCGCCCGGTCGCCGGATGCCGCGCAGATTGCGGCATCCGGCGCACGTGTTCCTGCGGTCGACAGGCCGAAGTGCGCCCGAAAGCGGGCAGCCGCCGAGAGACCCGGGGCTCAGAGGTCGGCGTAGCGCGCTCGGAAGACCGTGAACACGCCGTAGGCGATGAGCCCGGCCCCCACAACGACCACGATCTCGGGGCCGAACGTCAGGTCGAGCAGCGCCCGGATCGCGGCATCCAGGCTGCCGGCCTCGTCGGCGCGCGAACGCACGGCGGCGACGATGAGCACACCGCCCAGCGACCCCAGAGCAATGCCCTTCGCGATGAAGCCGAGGATCCCGAGGCCCTCGACGGCGCGACCGACCGCTCCGTCGGGGATCGTCATCTTGGAGTGGAAGGAGCGCCGCACGCCCATCACGACGAAGACCACTCCGGCGATCGCGACACCGGCCCCGACGAGCACGATCGCGAACACACCGCCCGGAAGCGCGAGGATGCCGCGGCTCGCGTCGCGCGCGGCCTCATCGGCCTGCGGACGTGCGCCGAGCGCCACGGCGGCGGACAACCCGCCGAAGAACAGGAACACGACCGCCTGTCCCCACTCCGAGACCCGCAGCCCCCAGACGGCGGCGCCGCGCCGGCGCCGCGAGGCCAGCATCCCCTCGGCGAGATGCCACACGCCCAGCGCGGTCAGGAGAGCGGCTGCGGCCCACAGCGCGACGAACCCTAGCGGAAGCTCGGCGACCGCGCGGAAGGCTCCCGTCTGGTCGGCGTCGCGGTCGCCGCCGAAAGCGACCGCGACGATGAGCGACCCGATCAGCAGGTGCACGAAGCCGTTCGCGACGTAGCCGCCCCGGGCGAGCACGCGCGCCGCGGGATGCCGCTCGACGGCACGCGCCGCGTCGTGCACCCCGTGTTCGGCCATCCCGCGAGCCTACGACGGCACGAGGGCGAGGGGGCGGCGGCGGGCCGGGACGCGACGGATGCCGCCGCGCCCCGGCCCGGGGATCAGCCGCGGGCGATGTGTCGGCGACGCAGCGCCAGGAGCACGCCACCGAGGACGGTGAGCACGGATGCCGCCACGGCCAGCGGCATCATGAGGCCCGAGTCACCGCCGGTGGCGGCCAGCGAACCGTCGACGTCCGCGGCAGGTGCGCCGGTCGGCACGGCGCCTCCCGATGCGGTCCCGCCGGGAACGGTCCCGCCGGGGAGGGTGGGCGTCGGCGTCGTCGGAGCCGGAGCGGGCGCAGCGGCCGCGATCGCGAAGGCGACGCGCTGCGGCGTGATCGAGCGCGCTCCGAGAGCCTGCGAGAGTTCGACGGCGTGCTCGCCGGCGGTCAGGCCCGAGGTGACGACGATCTCCCACGTGCCGTCCGCCGCCACGGCGGTGACGGCGCCGCCGAGGTCAGCACGTGCCGCCACGCCCTCGGCGGCGGGCGCCAGGCGCACCTCGGCGCCGGGGAAGCCGACGCCCGCGAAGCGCACGGACGACACATCGGCGGCGAGCTCGCCCGACGGAGCCTCGCGCACCCCGAAGCCGGTCAGGTCGGCGCGCTGCGTCAGCCACTCGTCCGGCGTGGTCGGGCGGTCGATGATGCGCGTCTCGCCGATGCAGCCATGCCATCCGTTGCGCGCGGCGTCATCGGTCCAGTCGGCCCCGAGGATCCACGAGTGTCCCTCGTGCCAGGCCATACCGCCGACGTTCGTGGCGTTGCGCAGCACCGGGGCACCGTCGACGTACATGGTCGTCGTGCGCGACTCGGGGTCGTTCACGATCGCGACGTGCTGCCATTGGTCGACCATGATCTCGCCCGACCAGTTGACGCGGTCGCCGAGCGTCGCGTCGGCGTCGAGGCTCGTGTACTGGAACTCGCGCAGGTTCGAGATGCCCAGCGCGGTGGGCGAGGCGGTCCAGTCCCAGCGAGTCTCGGGCACACCGATCTGCGACCGATTGCCGGTGCGGGTCAGGGCCTTCGACCATCCGTTCGCCGAGGCGTTCCAGTCGGCGTCCATCTTCACGAAGGTCTCGATCGTGTACCCCTGCGACAGGTCGGCCTCATTGATCGGAGCGTCGGGGGCCGTCGTCAGGTAGCTGAAGCGCGATCCCGACGAGTCGTCGAAGCACACCGCCGCCGCGTCCGACGAGTAGCCGTGCACGTCGGAGGACTGGACGGTCACGTCCTCCCAGAGCGTCCCGACCGCGTTCGTGTCGGCGGGGTCGGGGCGGGTGAGGTCGTTGTCGCCGGCGATGTCCTCGATCACCGTGTCCGCGTCGACGACGCCGTCCTGACCGTTGAATCGCCAGTGCGCGAGCGTGCCCTCGGCCTCGACGAAGTCGAGTTCGTTGCCCGGGGCCTCGGTCGAGATCGGATCGGGGCCCTCGAAGCCGTCGAGGAGGATCGCGCGCGCGGCCTCCGTCAGCCTCGGCTCATCGGCCGAACCGGCGGTGAACCCGGGAGCGAACCCGGCGAAGCGCTCGCGGAAGTCGATCGGGACCGAGAAACGCTGGTGCTCACCGTCGAGGAGGGGCTGGTCGTAGCTCGCGAGGCTCTCCTGCGGCTTCTGCACGACCCACGGCGACCCCGTCTCGAGCGACAGGCGGCCGTTGGTGAGGTCGAACTCGACGAGGCCGAGGTAACCGTTGCCGCCCTCGTACGCCATCTGATAGTCCATCAGCACCTGATGCACGTCGTGGCCGAAGTCGTTCTGCTTGACCTGTCGCGTCGCGCCGTGGAAGTGGCCGTTGAAGGTCAGGAAGATCTGGTCGTTGCCCCGGATGAGGCGGTCCCACATCCGCTGGCTGTCGCCGGTCTCGACGGGGGAGGTCTGGTCGGCCGCGACGTTGATCAGTGCGTGGGAGGTGAGGATGACCGGGACGTCCGGGTGCGCGTCGAGCACGCTCTGGGCCCAGGCGAGCGTTGCGTCCGAGGCGTTCCAGGCGACGGCGAGCGACATGAACCGCTGGCCTTCGGCCTCGAAGATGTGGAACTGGCTCAGCCCCAGCGGGTCGCTGCCGCCGTACGTGCTCTGCGTCGCCGCCCGTGTCGCGCCGAACCAGCGGTTGAAGGGCTCGTTCGCGACGTCGAGCTGGTCATCGCGGACGCCACTGTTGAGCACGTCGTGGTTGCCGGGAAGGATCGAGTAGGGCGCAGCGGCCTCGTCCATGGTGCGCATGGCGGCGTCGGCCGCACGCCACTCGGCCTCGACCCCGGCGCGGTCGACGATGTCCCCGAGGTGCAACGTGAAGGGAATGCGCAGGTCGTCCGCGTGAGCCGTCAGCCACTCCGTCTGCGTCGCGAACGGGTCGGTGCCGTAGCGCGGCAGGAACTGGTCGGCCGAGTAGCGCGAGTAGAACTGCGTGTCGGGCAGCACGGCGAGGGTGAAGCGGGAGGCGAGGTCTTCGGCGGGAGGCGCGGCGGCGGTCGCCGCGGTGGTTGCGGGCGCGGCCACGGCGAGACCGGCGGCGAGGCCCGCCACGGTCAGGGCGGCGGCGGTGCGACGCGTGCGAGTGGCTGACGGAAGGCGTGAGGACACGCGGGAACTCCTGTTCGACGGGGAGGGCGGCGCGATGTGCGCCGATCCCGACTCTGGAGAGACTCCGTGACGGCTAGGTGTCCGAGGGGCGACCGCCGGGTGGCTCAGCGATGGCCGAAGTCGTGCCGCCAGACGGAAGGAATCGGGCCGGAACGCGCAGCGATGTGCGTGCTCCGGCCCGATCGGCGTATCCGGGTCGTCAGTCCATGACGAGGACGGCCTTGACCGCCTTGCCCGACTGCGTGTCGGCGATGGCCTGCTCGATCTCCGAGAACGGGTACTTGGTGATGAGCTGGTCGAACGGGAAGCGTCCGGCCTCGTGCAGCGCGAGCATCTCGGGGATGAACTTCTGCGGCACCGCGTCACCCTCGATCGCGCCGACGAAGGTCTTGCCCGAGCCCGAGATGGACGCCAGCGCGATCTCCGTGCCCGGCTTCGGCACACCGACCAGCGCGATCTTCGCGCCGAACGCGGTGGCGGCGACGATCGTGTCGACGACCGCGGGAACGGCCGTGGTGTCGACGGCGAAGTCCGCGCCGACCCCGCCTGTGATCTCGAGGATGCGCGCCACGGCGTCTTCGTCCTTGCTGTTGACCGTGTGGGTTGCGCCAAGCTTCGCCGCGAACTCGAGCCGCTCCGGGATGATGTCGACCGCGATGATCGTCGTGGCGCCGGCCACCTTCGCGCCCATGATCGACGACAGCCCCACGGCGCCGGTGCCGGTCACGATGACCGATGCGCCGGCGGGAACGTCGAGCGAGTTGAGCACGGTGCCGGCTCCGGTCTGCACGCCGCAGCCGAGGGGGCCGGCGATCTCGACGTCGGCGGTCGTCGGCAGCTTCACCGCGTTGCGGGCCTCGACGATGACGTGGCTGGCGAACGAGGACTGACCGAAGAACGAGCCGTGCACGGCGGAACCGTCCGCGGCGGTCATGGTGGCCGAGCCGTCCTCGCGCGCCCCGCCGAAGTTGAGCGCCATGAAGTTGCGGCAGTAGGCCTCGCGTCCCGTGAGGCAGTTGGTGCAGTGGCCGCACGAGGCGAACGACACCGCGACCTTGTCGCCGACGGCGTAGCCGACGACGGCATCGCCGACCTGCTCGACGGTGCCCGCGCCTTCGTGGCCCAGAACGAACGGGAACGCCGCGGGGATGTGACCGTGCTGCACGGCGAGGTCGGTGTGGCAGAGGCCGGTGGCGGCGACCTTCACGAGCAGTTCGTTCGGACGGATGTCGTCGAGGGTGATCTCCTCGAATGTGAACGGTGCGTCCTGGCCGTGGAGAACGGCGGCGTGCGCGTTGGTGGTCATGAGAGGTTCCTTTCGCGTTGCGGTCGCGGCGGCAGAGCCGTCGTCGCGACCGATGTCACGATCGGGCGTGGTCTCCCGCAGCGCGGGCCGCCCGGTCCTCAAACAGTATGCGCCTGAATCGATACAGGGGAGGCGAGCCGGAACCACGCGGGCCCCAGCGGCAGGATGCTGCGACCGAGCGTTCGCGCGTAGAACTTCTCGAGCAGCATGTACGCCGCGAGCGCGGAGGCCAGGAGCAATGCGACTGAGCCGGCTGCTCCGACGGCCGGCGGCCCGCCGAACGCGGTGACCGTCTGCAGGCCGAGGCCGGCCGCGACGGCCAGCAGTGTCACCGGCAGCACGGTGTTGCGCGATGCCGCCGAGAGGGCGAACACGAGGGCCAGGATCGAGAACATGAGCGTGAACACGCCACGCGCAGGCCCCTCGACCTCGAAGAACCCGAGCTCGCCGCCGAGCAGGAAGCCGGGCATGCAGATCCAGTACCACCCGAAGGCGTTGTAGACGATGAAGTGGAAGTCGTCGCCCGCGAAGTACGACAGCATCCCCGCGGTGACCTGAACCACGCCGCCGAAGACGGCACCGACCCAGAACACCGGGCTCTCGTTCTGCAGTCCGAGATGCTCCAGCTGTGCCGTGAGCGTGGCGATCACGAAACCGAGCAGTCCGATCAGTCCGGGGTCGGCGAGGCGGGGAGCGCGTTCGGTCATGCCCCCAGTATCCCGAGATCGCCCGCTCGACGTGGCGCCCTCGGCGCCGGGCAAACACGTTCCCCGCCCCATCGGGTAACGTGGGATGGATGCCGGGAGCGCGAAACGCGCCCGGACAAGAGCTGAATATGGAGGGCCCCCATGGACATCGATCTCTCACTGCTGCGCACCGTCGAGCGAGAGAAGGAGATCCCCTTCGACGAACTCGTCCGCATCATCGAGCAGGCGGTCCTCACGGCGTACGCCAAGCACACCTCGCCCGACGGCGAGCTGCCCGAAGGGGCTCGTGCGGAGCTCGACCGCAAGACCGGCCACGTCGCCATCTACGTGCCGCTCCGCGATGAGGAGGGCGCCGTCATCGGCGAAGAGGAGTCGACTCCCGACGACTTCGGCCGCATCGCCGCCTTCGCCGCGAAGCAGGTCATCAGCCAGCGCCTGCGCGACATCGCCGACGACGCCGTGCTGGGGGAGTTCCGGGGCAAGGAGGGCGACATCGTCGCCGGTGTCATCCAGCAGGGGCCGAACCCGCGCATGGTGCACGTCGACCTCGGCACGATCGAGGCCATCCTCCCGCCCGAGGAGCAGGTCGCGGGCGAGGAGTACCGGCACGGCTCGCGTCTGCGCGTCTACGTGACCTCGGTCTCGAAGGGCACCAAGGGCCCCTCGATCACCGTCTCCCGCACGCACCCCGGACTCGTCCGCAAGCTCTTCGCCATGGAGGTGCCCGAGATCGCCAACGGTCTCGTCGAGATCACCTCGCTCGCACGCGAAGCCGGTCACCGCACGAAGATCGCGGTCAAGGCCAACGATCCCTCCATCAACGCCAAGGGCGCCTGCATCGGCGAGTTGGGCCGCCGCGTCCGCGCCGTCACCGAAGAGCTCGGCGGCGAGAAGATCGACATCATCGACTACAACGCCGACCTGCCGGCGTTCGTGGCCAACGCCCTGTCGCCGGCCAAGGTCACCTCGAGCTTCGTGCTCGACGCGGCCACGAAGGCCGTCCGGGCGCTCGTCCCGGACTACCAGCTGTCGCTCGCCATCGGCAAGGAGGGGCAGAACGCCCGCCTCGCCGCGAAGCTGACCGGCGCGAAGATCGACATCCAGCCCGACTCGATCCTGGAGTCCTGACGAAACCGGGACGTCGGTCGAGGGGGTAGAATGGAACCTGTTCGAACGTGCGTGGGCTGTCGCGCGCGTGCCTCCCGGTCCTCACTCCTGCGAGTCGTGGCCCGCGACGGCGTCTTGATCGCAGATCGAGCCGCGTCGCTGCCGGGCAGGGGCGCGTGGGTGCACGAGACGCACGAATGCATGGATGCCGCGTTGCGGCGCCGCGCGTTCGGACGAGCCCTGCGGGTGTCCGGCCCACTGGACACGCAGGATTTCCCGATTGATCACCAGCGCAAAGGCTGAACGGCTATGGACACGAAGTGAACGGCTCGAAATGAGACCCGTCCGCGCTTAAGCGGTCCGCCCTGTCCGAGGGTGGGCCTTCAGACAGGAGAATTGTGGCAAAACCACGCGTACACGAGATCGCTTCCGAACTCGGCGTCGACAGCAAAGTCGCGCTCGCGAAGCTGAAGGAGCTCGGCGAGTTCGTCAAGAGCCCCTCGTCCACCATCGAGCCCCCCGTGGCTCGCAAGCTGCGGGCTGCGCTCGAGGCTGAGGGCGGCTCTGCCGCCGCGGCTCCCGCTCCCGCTGCGTCGGGCGGCGCCAAGCCCGGTGCCGCTCGTCCGGGTGCTGCGCGCCCCGGCGCCGGCAAGCCCGGTCCCGCCGGAGCGAAGCCCGGCCCGGCCGTCAAGCCCGGCCCCGCGAAGCCCGCCGCGCCCGCAGCTCCGGCTGCCCCCGCGGCATCCGCCCCGGCAGCTCCTGCTGCCCCTGCCGCGCCGTCGGCGACCCCTGCGGCGCCTTCCGCTCCGTCGGCCCCGACTCCCGGCGCCGGCAAGCCCGGTCCGGCCAAGCCGGCAGGCCCGACGCCCGGCGGCTCGCAGCCGCCGCGTCCCGGTGGCGCACGCCCCGGCAACAACCCCTTCGCGCCCTCGCAGGGCATGGGCCAGCGTCCCGCCGGTCCCCGTCCCGGCAACAACCCCTTCGCCTCGGCGCAGGGCATGGGCCAGCGGCCTACGCCCGGCAACATCCCGCGTCCGCAGGCCCCGCGACCCGGTGCTCCCCGTCCCGGCGCTCCGCGCCCCGGTGGCGCCGGTCGTCCCGGCGGCGGCGGTCGTCCCGGTGCTCCCTTCCAGCAGCGTCCCGGCGGTCCCGGTCGTCCCGGCGGTGCCGGCGGCTTCCAGCGTCCGGGTGCTCCCGGTGGCGGTTTCGCCGGTCGTCCCGGTGGCGGCGGCGGTCGCGGTCGCGGCCCCGGCGGCGGCACCGCAGGCGCCTTCGGCAAGGGCGGCGGCAAGTCCAAGCAGCGTAAGTCGCGTCGGGCGAAGCGGCAGGAATTCGAGATGCGGTCGGCGCCGGTCGTCGGCGGCGTCAACGTCCAGAAGGGCAACGGCGAGATCATCCGCCTGCGCCGCGGTGCATCGATCGCCGATTTCGCGGACAAGCTCGAGGCGCTGCGCGGCTACACGGTGCAGCCCGGCACGCTCGTGACGATCCTGTTCAACCTGGGCGAGATGGCCACGGCCACCGAGTCGCTCGACGAGGCCACCTTCGAGGTGCTCGGCGAGGAGCTCGGCTACAAGATCCAGATGGTCTCGCCCGAGGACGAGGACAAAGAGCTCCTCGAGGGCTTCGGTCTCGATCTCGACGCCGAGCTGGAAGCGGAGAGCGACGAAGACCTCGAGATCCGTCCTCCGGTGGTCACCGTCATGGGCCACGTCGACCACGGTAAGACCCGACTGCTCGATGCGATCCGTCAGACCAACGTGGTCGCGGGCGAGGCCGGCGGCATCACGCAGCACATCGGCGCGTACCAGGTCTGGACCGAGCACGAGGGCATCGAGCGTGCGATCACCTTCATCGACACCCCGGGTCACGAGGCGTTCACCGCCATGCGTGCCCGTGGTGCGCAGGTGACCGACATCGCGATCCTCGTGGTCGCGGCCGACGACGGCATCATGCCGCAGACGGTCGAGGCCCTGAACCACGCGCAGGCCGCCAACGTGCCGATCGTGGTCGCGGTGAACAAGGTCGACAAGCCCGACGCCAACCCGGCCAAGGTTCGCCAGCAGCTCACCGAGTACGGTCTGGTCGCCGAGGAGTACGGCGGAGACGTCATGTTCGTCGACGTGTCGGCTCGACAGGGCACCAACATCCAGGAGCTCCTGGACGCCGTCCTGCTCACCGCCGACGCCGGTCTCGACCTGACGGCGAACCCGAACAAGGCGGCGCGCGGTGTCGCGATCGAGGCGAAGCTCGACAAGGGCCGCGGTTCGGTCGCCACGGTGCTCATCCAGTCCGGAACGCTCCGCGTCGGCGACGCGATCGTCGCGGGAACGGCCTACGGTCGCGTCCGCGCCATGATCGACGAGAACGGCGACGCGGTCGACGAGGCCTACCCCTCGCGCCCGGTGCAGGTGCAGGGTCTGAACTCGGTGCCCCGAGCCGGCGACGTGTTCATCGTCACCGAGGAGGACCGCACCGCGCGTCAGATCGCGGAGAAGCGCGAGGCTGCCGAGCGCAATGCGCAGCTGGCCAAGGCCCGCAAGCGCATCTCGCTCGAGGACTTCACCCGTGCTCTCGAAGAGGGCAAGGTCGAGTCGCTCAACCTCATCATCAAGGGTGACGTCTCGGGTGCCGTCGAGGCCCTCGAGGAGTCGCTGCTCAAGATCGAGGTCGACGACTCCGTCCAGCTGCGGATCATCCACCGCGGCGTCGGCGCCATCACCGAGTCGGACATCAACCTGGCGACGATCGACAACGCGATCGTCATCGGCTTCAACGTCCGTCCCGACACGAAGGCGCGTGAGCGTGCCGCCCGCGAGGGTGTGGACGTCCGGTTCTACTCGGTCATCTACAACGCGATCGACGACGTCGAGCAGTCGCTCAAGGGCATGCTCAAGCCGGAGTACGAAGAGGTCCAGTCGGGTGTTGCCGAGATCCGCGAGGTGTTCCGCTCCTCGAAGTTCGGCAACATCGCGGGTGTCATCGTCCGCTCGGGCACGATCACGCGCAACGCCAAGGCGCGCGTCATCCGCGACGGTGTCGTGATCGCCGATGGTCTCGCCATCGAGTCGCTCCGCCGGTTCAAGGACGACGTCACCGAGGTCCGTACGGACTTCGAAGCCGGTATCGGCCTCGGCAAGTACAACGACATCCAGATCGGCGACGAGATCGAGACGACCGAGATGGTGGAGAAGCCGCGCGGCTGACCCATCGTTGGTTGCTACGGCGACGGATGTCGCTCGGATAACAGGACCCCCAAGACCCCGACTATCCGAGCGACATCCATCGCCTCCGCAATCGCCGGTCCGCCGACGAGCGGGCCTGAGTAGGGAGAAGAAGGTATGTCTAGCGAACGTCAGTCGCGTCTGGCCGATCGCATCCGCGTGCTCGTCGCGGAGCGGCTCGAGAAGGGCCTGCGCGACCCGCGCCTCGGCTTCGTGACCATCACCGACGTGCGTGTGACGGGTGACCTGCAGCACGCGTCGGTGTTCTACACCGTGTACGGCTCCGACCAGGAGCGAGCCGACTCGGCCGACGCCCTGCGCGCGGCGACGGGCATGCTCCGCAGCGAGGTCGGTCGCAAGCTCGGCGTGCGGGTGACCCCCACGCTCGAGTTCATCCTCGATGCCATCCCCGAGAACGCGGGTCACATCGAGCACCTGCTGCGCGAGGCGCGCGAGCGGGATGCCGCCACCGCGGCCACCGCGACGGGCGCGAGCTACGCGGGAGAAGCCGACCCCTACGTCAAGCCTCGCGAGGCCGACGAGGACGAGGACTGAGAAGAGGGATGCCGCGCTGCCGCGGCATCCCTCTTCCGTCTCGTCACCGGGGGAGGCGCAGCCGGCCGTCGACGGCTTCGACGAGGCCGTCTGAGACGAGCGAGTCGATCGCGCGGTCACGCTGAGCGGCGTCGGGCCAGTCGCCGATGACGTCCTCGGCGGCGACGTCGTGCGTCGTCGCAGCGCGCAGGACTCCGAGGATCGCGCCTCGTGCCTGCCGGTCGCTGCCCTCGTACCGCGCCTGCTTCACGCGGGTGTCGCCGGTGTCGGGATAGCCGGCGGCGCGCCACGCGCAACGGTCGGCCAGCGGGCACGCAGCGCACCTCGGTACTCGGGCTGTGCACACGAGCGCTCCCAGCTCCATCGCCGCCGCGTTCACGACGGCCGATGCGGCGATGTCGTGGGGCAGGATCTCGGTCATGTCGGCGAGGTCGCGCTTCGCCGCCGGCCCGGGCTGCGAACGCCCCTGCACGGCTCTCGCCAGGACGCGGCGAGTGTTCGTGTCGACGACCGGATGCCGGTCGCCGTACGCGAAGACGGCGACGGCACGCGCGGTGTAGTCGCCGATGCCGGTCAGCGCGAGCAAGTCGTCGACGTCGCGGGGGACGACGCCGGCGTGGCGGTCGCGGATCTCGACGGCGGCACGGTGCAGCCAGAGCGCGCGCCGCGGATAGCCCAGGTTGGCCCATTGCCGGACCGCGTCGGCTGGGGCCGCGGCGGCGAGATCCGCCGGTGTCGGCCATCGCTCGAGCCACGCCTCCAGCAGGGGGATCACCCGGGCGACGGGGGTCTGCTGCAGCATGAACTCACTGACGAGGGTTCCCCAAGCCCCGAATCCCGGGCGTCGCCACGGGAGATCGCGCGCGTTGTCGCGGTACCACGCGATGAGCGGGGAGGCGAGGTCGGGCATCCGATCAGCCTACGATGTCGTGGCTGTGCTCCTCCGTCGCGGGGTGCGCCGCAGTCTCAGGGTGACGGGCTCATCTAGCAGCTCGACGACGCGCGCGCTGCCGTCTGCGTCGCCCTGCTCGTCCCACCACGTGAACCCCGAGCCGGAATGCACCATCATGGTTCCCGCCGGACACAGCCACGAGGCTGCGGGGAGTCTGCGCAACTCGACCGTCGCCGATGCCTCATCCCACGCCAGGCGGTCGATCACGATGCCGCCGCGCGCGCGGAGGCCCGTGACCTCGCCACGCGGCCACCGTGCCGGAAGCGCGGGCAGCAGATGGAGGGAGCCCATCGTCGACCGAGTGAGCATCGACGCGACGACGGCGGGCAGCGCTCCGCTGGCGTCGAGGTTGAAGATGCTGTCGGCGTCGTGGGTCGTCGTGAGCGACGGCCGCCAATGCAGGAGTGCGAGCCATTCGACGCAGCGCACCGCCGCCTCCGCATCGCCGAGAGCGGCAGCAGCCTGACCGAGCTGCCCGAGCCCGAACGCCATCTCCATCCGGCCCGGCGGGGGAGCGGGATCGTGCGCACGCCAGGCGATCTTCGCGTCGATCGTCCGACGAGCGGCCTCGCGCAGCGCGGCGGCCGAGGGGCTGTCAGCGGCGAACATCTCGTCGGGGTCGTACCAGAGCGGGTACAGCTGCGAGACGTGTCGGTGCGCGATGTTCTCCGGTAACGCCGGATCGAGCCACTCGGCCAGCGTCCCGTCGGGTGCGACCGCCAGGTCGGGGAGGCTGTTCGCCAGCGCGTCCCACCGCTCCTCGAGCGAGCCGTCTGCCCGGGCTCGACCGAGCAGACGGGCCGCGCGGGCGGCGTCGCGGTAGGCGGCGACATCGACGGCGGCGTCGACCGCGAGCGGCGTCGCCCACCCGGCCGGAGTGTTCTCGGGTGAATAGCTCGGTGAGAAATGGCGGATGCCGTCGACGACGACCGTCGCGGTCTCACCGAAGGACAGCACGCCCTCGACGAGCTCCCAGAGGCGATCGTCCACGATCGAGCGGTCGCCCGTGAGCGCCAAGACGTCGGCCGCGATCCGGAGGATCCAAGGGCCGGCGCCGGCCCAGAAGACGTGCGGGTAGGCGCGGTCGACATGGTTGGCGATGCCGTGCGTCGACATGCGCGAGGGGAGCAGCATCCCGTCGGCGCCGTAGATCCGCCGCGCATTCTCCCGGTAGTCGTCGAGGTGCGGAAGGACGAGCCCGAGGAGCGAGAGCGCGAGCTCGGGTGTTCCCGTCACGCCCACGCCGGCAAGGGCCCCGTTCTGCACGTTGCCGTTCATCGTGTAGTCGGCCGACCATGCCGGCCTCCAGGTGCCCTGCCAGACGCCCTGGAGGGTCGGCGGCAGCTCTCCGGCCGACGAGATGATGTTCGACCGGCCCGAAACATAGGCGATCTCGATCGCGCGACGGACGGCGTCGGCGCTTCCCGATCGGGCGTCCCGCCACAGCTCACCGGTCGTCGCCGTGCCCACGCCGGGTGCGACGTCGAGGTCGAGCAGCGATGAGGTGACCAGGGAGCCGTGATCGCGCTCCTGCGAGCGGAGCCGGTCGTCCCAGTCGGCAGCGCGCGCGGGAGCGAATGGCTGCCCCACGACCGACAGATCGACGCGCACCGTCCGCCTCACCCCCGCGGGTACGAGCACGCGAGCCTCGAGCGCGTCCGCATCCTCCCGCCAGGCGACGCCGGGCTCGGGGATCGCCGCGGTCACGGTGGCGAGGAGTCGACCGGCGACGTCGACGATCTCGAGGCATCCGGTGTCGCCCGCGCGCAGGCGCCCCGTGACGGTTCCGGTGTAATCGGGGGCGAACGACGCGGCGGGGGTGTCGTCGACGGGAGCGAGTGCCAGGCGGATCCGCATCTCGGTGTCGGCGTCGGCTTCGAGGGCGAGCTCGATCGTGTCGGTGTCACGCGGGGCGACGATGCTGACCCGATGGGACGCGCCGGAGTCGTCGCGACAGGCGACGCTCGCCACGCCACGCACGAGGTCGATCTCGCGCGTCTCGGTCGAGCATCCGCCCGTCGTCGCCACCGTCAGCGAGCCGCACAGCGCGAGCGGGTCGGTCCAGACGAGCTCGGCGAACCCGGCGTCGGTCAGTGCGGCGTCGAAGATCTCGGCGGCCAGCGCCGGGTTGCCGCTCCCGAGGGCCGCCCGCAACCGCGGCAGGGCGGGATGCAGCCGGGGTGCCGGTGGCCGCGGGTTCGCGGGCAGGAAGAACCTCTCGTGGGCCATCGAGATGCGCAGCTGGTCGCCGGGTCCGTGGACGACGGCGCCGACACGACCGCTTCCGACGATGAGGCCGTGCTCCCACGACTCGGCGGGCTCCGTGCTGCGGAAGACCAGATCCGGGCCGGCTTTCACGAGCGCGCCGAGGTCACAGCGATTCCCGGTGCACGAGCGAGGTGGGCAGCACCTGCACACGCTCGACGTCGTCCCCGCGGATGGCGCCCAGAAGCGTGTCGGCGGCAGCACGGCCCATCTCCTCGAGCGGTTGGCGCACGGTGGTCAGCGGGGGGTCGTTCGCTGCGGCGAGCAGGATGTCGTCGAAGCCGACGAGCGAGACGTCGGTGGGCACACGCCTACCGGCCGCTTGCAGCACGCGCGTGGCGCCTGCAGCCATGAGGTCGGAACAGGCGAACACCCCGTCGAGGGTCGGGACGCGCTGCAGCAGCCGGGCCATCGCCGCCGTGCCGCTGTCGAGGGTGAAGTCGCCGTGGACGATGGGTCCGGGCTCGATGCCGTGGCGCGCGAGCTCGTCGGTCCATCCGCGGGTGCGCTCGCGCGCCTGCTCCATGTCGAGGGGGCCCGTGATGATGCCGATGTTGCGGCGCCCATGCTCGACCAGCGCCCGCGCCGCGAGGACCCCGCCGCCGTAGTTGTCCGAGTCGATCACGATCGGGTCGGGGCCGATCTCGCCACGTGGACGACCGACCCACGCGATGGGCACCGGCGAGTCGGCGAGCCGGTCGACGAGGTGGGTGATCTCGTGCTGGAGCACGACGATGGCGCCATCGAGTGCTCCAGATCGCAGGAACCGCGGGATGCGATCGAGGTCCTCGTGATCGGCGGGAAGCAGGACCGGTTGCACCTCGCCGGCAGAGAGGCCCTTGGCTGCGCCCTTCATGACCGCGGTGAAGAACGTGCCGCTCAGCCCGCCGAGCTCGTCGAAGGCGATGACGAGTCCGATCGCGCCGGCGCGCCCGCCGCGCAGCACGCGCGCGGCGAAGTTCGTCTCGTAGCCCAGGCGCGCGGCCTCGCGGCCGACGGCGGCCGCCATCGCCGGGTCGACGTTCGTCGCTCCGGCCAGGACGCGCGCTGCCGTAGCGCGTGAGACGCCGGCCGCGCGGGCAACGTCGACGATGGTCGGTCGAGACATGGCTCCCTCTTCCTAGGTCGGGTTCAGCGAGCGAAAGATCGTTCTCTGACGCGATGATCTTCGCACGACAGCAGCCGCTGCGCGCAACCCATCCGTTCATGGTCCCGGTCTTGGAGTGCGTGTGACGAAACTGGCGGATGCCGCGGCTTGCCAGCTGTTCGATCTCGGGATACTGTTTCCCGGCATGAGAGAACGATCTCTCAGTGGGGTATCTGATCGCCCCGCGCACATCACATGTCCCCAAAGAAGAGGAGCAGTTGTGAATCGTCGCAGACTGGCCCTGCCCGTCGCCGCTCTCGGCGTCGTCGCGATCGCGATGACCGCGTGCACGTCCGGTGGATCGGGCGGCGGGTCGGACGACCCGAACGCCGAGTTCGAGTTCTGGTCGTTCACGGGAATCGGGCAGCAGGACTCCGTCAACCAGTACCTCGAGCAGAACCCGGACGCGAAGGTGAAGCTGTCGGAGGTCGGCAGCACCGCCGAGACCGCGACCGCGCTCACCGCGGCCCTGGCCGGCGGACGCGTCCCCGACCTCGTCATGATCCAGAACGACGAGTTGCCGAAATTCATCGAGAACCCCGGGAACTTCATCGACCTCCGCACGCTGGGCGGCGACGACATCGGCGACGGCTACCTCGACTGGGCCATCGCCGAGGCGACGGGTGAGGATGGCTCGATCATCGGCATCCCGACCGACATCGGCGGGCTCGGCTTCGCCTACCGCGCAGACCTCTTCGAGGCGGCAGGACTGCCGACCGACCCGGACGAGGTCGCCGAGATGTGGTCGACGTGGGACGGCTTCATCGAGATGGGCAAGAAATACACGGCCGCGACCGGAGAGCCCTTCGTCGACAACGTCGAGACGAGCGTCTTCTTCTCGACCGTGAACCAGGTCACCGAGAAGTACTACACACCGGACGGCGAGCTCATCTTCGACACCAACCCGCAGGTGGAGGAGGCGTTCGACGTCGCGGTGCGCACCTACGAGGCGGGCATCAGCGCCGGCATCGCCGCCTGGTCGTCGGGCTGGGCTCCGGGCAAGGCGAACGGCGCGTTCGCGGTCAGCACTGCGCCCTCCTGGATGCTGTCCGGCTACAAGAACGACGCTCCCGACACCGAGGGGCTCTGGCGAGTCGCCGCGATCCCCGGCGTCGGCGGCAACTGGGGTGGCAGCGTCATCGCGATCCCCGCCCGCGCGAAGAACCCGCAGGCCGCGTGGAAGTACATCGAGACGATGCTCTCGCCGGAAGGACAAACGGCGCACTTCGCCCGCACCGGCACGTTCCCGGCGGCCAAGAGCGCTCTCGAGAGCAGCGAGGTGACCGGCTACACCGATCCCTTCTTCGGGGACTCCCGGATCGGCGAGGTCATCAGCAACTCGGTGCTGAAGTTCCAGTCCTTCCACAACGGGCCGGACACGAGCGCGATCGGGGCGGCGCTGCTCAATGCCCTCGTCGACATGGAAGCGGGCAACGTCGCGCCGCGCGACGCGTGGCAGACCGGCGTCGACAGCGCCCGGGCCGCGATCGGCGGTTGACCTTACCCGCTCGGTGGTGGTCCGCCCGTGGGCGGGCCACCACCCTCATCGAGGACGCATCATGACCGCGACAGCCACCGCCACCGCCATCACCATCGACAAGAAGACCGCTCGGCGCGAGCGTCCGCCGAGACGCGCCATCCGCCAGCCGCTCGCGGAGCGCATCGCGCCGTACATCTACATCGCCCCGTTCTTCGTGATCTTCCTGATCTTCGGGCTGTTCCCCCTGCTGTTCACGTTCTACGTGGCCTTGTTCGACTGGAACCCGATCGGGGAGCAGACGTTCGTCGGTCTGGCGAACTTCGAGCGGCTCGTCCAGGACTCCCGGTTCTGGAACGCGTTCGTGAACACCTTCGGGATCTTCCTCATCTCCACGATCCCGCAGCTGCTGCTGGCGCTCGGCCTCGCGCACCTGCTGAACCACGCCACCCTCAAGATGGCGAACTTCTTCCGCATGGCGCTGCTGGTGCCCTACATCACCTCGGTCGCCGCGACCGCCCTCGTCTTCGCGCAGATCTTCGATAAGAACTTCGGGCTCATCAATTGGGTGCTCGACCTCTTCGGCATCCCGGCGGTGAACTTCCTGTCGTCTCAGGTCGGCTCGTGGATCGTCATCTCGTCGATGGTGATGTGGCGATGGTTCGGATACAACACGCTGCTCTACCTCGCCGGGCTGCAGGCGCTCCCGCGCGAAATGTACGAAGCGGCCTCGGTCGACGGCGCGTCCGGCTGGCAGCAGTTCATCCACCTGACGATCCCGTCGCTGCGGCCCATCATCATCTTCACCGTCATCATGTCGACCATCGGCGGGCTGCAGATCTTCACGGAGCCCCTGCTGGTGGCTCCCGAGTCGGGGCTGACCTGCGGCGGCGGGCGACAGTGCCAGACCCTCGCGCTGTTCCTCTACGAGCAGGGCTTCGGCCAGTTCGAGTTCGGTTACGGCTCGGCGATCGGTGTCGCCCTCTTCGTCGTGGTCGTCGTGGTCTCGGCGATCAACTTCTTCCTGACCACCCGCACCCGAAAGGCCCGATGATGTCCGACGCCGTCGACACAGCTGTGCCGCGTCCCCTCGATCCGACCGCGCTGAGCGCGCCCCGCAAGCGTCCGCGGCGCGGAGGCGGGCGCGTCGGCCGCGTGCCCTGGCCGGTCTACGTGCTGCTCGGGATCGCGGTCGTGATCAGCGTCTTCCCGCTGTACTACATGTTCGTGATCGCGTCGGTGGGTGCCTCCGCGGTCACCTCGATCCCGCCGCGCTTCTACCCGGGGCTCAACTTCTTCGACATCGCGACGAAGGTGTTCGACACGGTGCCGTTCTTCCAGTCGCTGCTGAACAGCGCGATCGTCTCGCTCTCGATCGCCGTCATCGCATCACTGCTGTGCGCGCTCGCCGGTTTCGCCTTCGCGAAGCTGCAGTTCCGGGGCCGCAACGCGCTCTTCGTCATCGTGCTGCTCACCATGACGGTGCCCGCTCAGCTGAGCGTCATCCCGCAGTACCTGATCATCTCGTGGCTGGACTGGGTCGACACCCTGCAGGCGATCATCGTCCCGGGGCTCGCCAGCGCGTTCGGCATCTTCTGGATGCGGCAGCACATGGCGACCACCCTCAACGACGAGCTCATGCACGCGGCCCGCATCGACGGGGCGAACAGCTGGCAGATCTTCTGGCGCATCGGGTTCCCGGTCGTGCGGCCGGCGGCCTTCGTGCTCGGCCTCATCACGTTCACCTCGGTGTGGAACGACTTCATGTGGCCGTTCATCGTGCTGAAGTCGCCCGAGCTGTTCACGGTGCAGATCGCCCTGAAGCAGCTGCAGGCGAACCGGTCGATCGACCTGGCGCTGACGATGGGCGGGTCGTTCCTGGCAACCTTGCCGCTGCTCATCGTCTTCTTCGTCGTCGGGCGCCGCATGGTGGCGGGCATCATGGACGGGGCGTTCAAGGGGTGACGGGCACGACATCCACCCCCATCCGCGTGCTGGTGTGGGGCGAGAACCATCACGAGAAGCATCACGGCATCCCGCGCGCCCTCTATCCCGAAACGATGCACGGGACCATCGCCGCGGGCCTGCGGCGACTGCTCGGCGACGCTGCCGTCGTCGAGACGGCGACGCTCGACGATCCGGAGCACGGGCTGAGCGAGGAGCGCCTCGCGCAGACGGATGTGCTGTTCTGGTGGGGGCACCTCCTGCACGACGAGGTCGACGACGTCGTGGTCGAGCGGGTCCATCGGCACGTGCTCGGCGGGCTCGGTTTCGTGGCGCTGCATTCGGCGCACTTCTCGAGGATCTTCATCCGTCTCATGGGGACGACCTGCGCGCTGCGCTGGCGGCAGGCGCATGACCGGGAGCTCGTGTGGACGGTCTCGCCGACGCATCCGATCGCCGCCGGCGTGCCGCAGCCGATCGTCATCCCCGAGCAGGAGATGTACGGCGAGTTCTTCGACGTGCCGCAGCCGGACGAGCTCGTCTTCGTCTCGAACTTCTCGGGCGGTGAGGTGTTCCGCTCGGGCATGACGTTCTTCCGCGGTCACGGGCGGGTGTTCTACTTCTCGCCAGGTGACCAGGACTATCCCGTCTACCATCAGCCCGAGATCCAGCTCGTCCTCGCGAACGCGGCGCGATGGGCTCGGAACGACCGCCCCCGCGCCGCCGCCCGTCTGGCGATGCATCGCACGGGGGAGTGGGACGTTCCGCGGGAGTGGGACGGCGAGGAGCAGTCGTGACGGGGCGCGCCCGTCGTGTCGTCGTCGTCGGGGCGGGAGCGATGGGGAAGGCGTGGATCGACACAGTCGCTCGTCGTCCTGATCTCGAGATCGTCGGGCTCGTCGACATCGTCGCCGACGCCGCGCGGGCCGCGGCAGTCGAGCGGGCGCTCGATGTCCCGAGCTTCGGCTCGGTCGATGACGCGCTCGACGCCCTCGACGTCGACCTCGTCGTCAACGTCACGATCCCGCAGGCGCATCTCGAGGTGAGCGCCGCGGCGCTGCGGGCGGGCGTTCCCGTCCTGAGCGAGAAGCCGGTGACGCCGACCGTGGCCGAGGCGCTGCTACTGTCCGCCGTCAGTGCGTCGACCGGAACCCTGATGGCGACGAGTCAGTCGCGTCGGCACTCCCGCGGGATCCGGGCGTTCCGCGACGCCCTGGCCAGCCTCGGCGGGGCCGAGCAGCTCGACGTCCGCTTCTTCCAGAACCCCCGGTTCGGAGGTTTCCGAGACGAGATGCCGTCGCCGTTGCTCGTGGACATGGCGATTCACCAGTTCGACCAAGCCCGGTACCTGCTCTCGAGTGAACCCGTGTCGGTCTTCTGCGAGGAGTTCTCGCCGAGCTGGAGCTGGTATCGCGGCGCCGCCGCGGCCGAGGCGATCTTCCGCTTCGCCGATGGACGTCGGTTCTCGTACTCCGGCAGCTGGTGCGCCGACGGTCTGACGACCTCGTGGAACGGCGACTGGCGGGGAAACGCTGCCCATGGATCCGCTGCCTGGGACGGAGAGACCGACGTCGTGATCCAGCCACGTGAGGGCGGCGCGCAGGCTGCTGTGCTGGCGGACGGGGCCGAGGGGCTGGATGCCGCCCTCGCCGAGTTCGTCGCAGCCCTCGACGGCGGTCCGGTGCCGTCCGGCGAGATCACGCGGAACATCGGCAGCCTCGCCATGGTCGAGGCTGCCGTGGCGTCCGCGGCCACCGGCGCCCCGGTCAGGTTCGACGACCTGTTCGAGC
Organism: Microbacterium sp. SMR1; assembly: GCF_003289625.1. Lineage (GTDB taxonomy): Bacteria > Actinomycetota > Actinomycetes > Actinomycetales > Microbacteriaceae > Microbacterium > Microbacterium plantarum. Next base: position 302,183 of record NZ_QMBN01000003.1, on the reverse strand, counting down.
GGGCATCGGCGCGCGCGGAGGAACTCGCTCGCGCCGGCGGTTTCGATGACGCCGTCGGCAGACTCGGGAGCGACCCGCGCCGCGCGTCCTGACGGTCGGCCGAACGCGAGCAGACGCGTGTCGTCTTCCGGCGGCGCGACGCGGTCGCGGGCATGATGGACGGCGCTCTCGCGGTGTGACGGGCACGGCAACCACCCCCTCCCGCGGGCTGGTTCAGGGCGAAGACGATCCCGTCAGAACGGCGGAGCGGACCCCTGAGGCGCGTCGGGTCGCCCCAGTGATCGTGGTGGGGGAAACGCTCCGGGTGGTGCTTGATCGCCTCGGCGATCGGGTGGCTCGTCGATGGTGAAGGCGACGAGTGGTGGGGGTGCGTCTTCGCGGTAGACCCGCCCGGTAGGTGAGGTCCACACGAGCCGCCCACCCGGGAGTTGTCGGACATGCCATCGGGTGTGGTGTTTGACGTCGTGGTGTCTCTTGCAGAGGTTGGCGAGGTTGCACACGTGCGTGCCCCCGCCCTCGGATGCGGCGATCGTATGGTCCAACTCGCACCGGATGGCTGGTTGTCGGCATCCGGGGAACCGGCAGTGCCGGTCCCTCGCCCGCAGCAGCCGTACCATCGCGGCGGTGGGCCGGTATGCATCGCACTCCAGCACGGTCCCGGTGACCGGGTGGGTCAGCAACCGATCCCACGAAGTGGCGTTGCCGGCCAGTTCCCGTGCTGTGGCGGCATCGATGGGGGAGCGGCCGGCCAGATCAGCCGGGCCCTCGTCCTGTCCCATGAGCGTCAGTGCGGACACGGCGACTTGCACGTGTGCCCGGATCGCCCCGAGCGTTCCGTCGCCGTCACCGCTCGCGGTGGGGTCGAGGGCGGGTGTTCCGGCGAGGAGGAGGTCGCTGAACACGTCGGCGCGGACCTGGTCGATGGTGCGGGCATCGTCGATGAACGACGACCCGGCGCCCACTGCGCTCTCAGCATCGCTCTCCACATCCGCATCCGCGGCGTCAGCCTGGGCCCGCGCGTTGATGATCTCTCGCGCCTGCCGCGTCAGCCGGTCCACGATCCCGTCGGCGATCACGGTCGGCAGCGTCGCGATCAGGTCGGACATCCCGTCCGCCCCGGCCTGCACTCGCACGCACCGCCCCGCCGCGGCCTCCTCGTGCCGCTCCGTGAAACTGCGCGGGTGAATCCGCTCGGCGATCATCCGCAACGCGTCGCGCACCCGGTTCGGGGTCTCGCCCTCGCACCGTTCGATCGCGACTCGTTCGAACTCTGCCCGTTCCTCCGCGGGCACGAGACATCCGATCTCCTGGATCACCCGCACGTGCCCGCGGACGATGCGCCCGTCCTCCCACGCGGCCATCGTCACCGGGTAGTTCTCGACCAGATCCCGGGCTTCGTCGATCCGCCGTTGCAGTGTCCGGTCGGTCGCGACGAACACCCCGGCGAGCTCCGCTGCGATGCCACGCAGCGCCATCTCCCGTGCCTTGACCCGCTCCGCCGCCGCAGCCGCCTGCTTCTCGGCCAGCACGCCAGCTGCCGCGAGAACCCGAACCTCCCGAATCTGCGCCAACCGCGCAGCATCCGCCGCCCCCTCCGCATCCGCGACCAGCTGAGCGAGGACATCGACGTCGCCGTCGCTGCCCATCCCGCCACTAAGCTCGCCCTTCGAATGCATGTTCTAATGTTGCCACGGGCCTCCGACATCGCCCGTGACTTTCCACAGCCCGGCCCGCTCCGCTCGCCCGCCGGTCAGTCGAAGACCAGTAGACGCGTGCCGTGAGCCGGCACCGTCAGCGTGACGCGTCCGTCGGCGACCTCGACGCTCGTCCCGCTCCACACATCCGTGCACGAACCCGCCGTCCCCATGTCCGCGATCCCGAGCCCGAGCCCGAGGTCGGCGAGGTGAACGACGAGCTCCTGCTCATCGTCGCCGAGCCAGAACACCGCACGGTACTCGCGCGCGCCCGCGCGCGCGCTCCAAATGACCAGGTGTCCGTCGCGCACGATCTCGCGCGACTCCTCGCCGTCGCGCAGCGCGAGGACGCCGGGATTACGCAGCAGCGCGAGCGTCTCTGGCGGAGTGTCGGGCAGGTGGCCGCCCATCATGAGCGGTGAGCGCATCATGCTCCACAGCGTCATGACGGTGCGCTGCTCGTCGACCGACAGGCGGCTGAGACGGTCTTCGCCGACGTGTCCGCGCACGCCGATGCGTCCGAAAGGGAGCATGTCGGCATCCGCCCACGCACCGCGCCGCTGGAACGGCGCCCAGCGGGCGGCGCGCTGGAACTGTTCGACCACGTGCGCCCAGTCATCCCAGAAGTCGTCCGAGATCCGCCACATCTGGCCGTGTTCGCGCAGCGTCTCGAGGTGCGCGAGCGACAGTCGCTTGCCGGGCGACAGGCTCAGGACCATCGCCCGTCCCGACCGATCGATCGCGCGCGAGATCGCTGCGATCTCAGCGGTCTCGACGGGCGGGTAGAGCACATCGTCGAGCTTCACGAAGTCGACGCCCCAGGCGGCCAGCTGCGCCATGACCGAGTCGTAGTACTCCTGCGCACCGGGTGCCGTCATATCGACGCCGTAATTGTCGGGGTTCCACACGCAGACGTTCGAGCGGTCGGCGATCGAGTCGCACGTCGCGTCGGGGCGACCCGAGACGGGCAGAGCCGCATCCGCTGCGGCGCGCGGCACGCCCCGCATGAGGTGCACCCCGAAGCGCAGGCCGAGCTCGTGGACCCGGTCGGCGAGCGGCCGGAAGCTCCCGTCCGCCGCGGAGGGGAAGCGTCCCGGCGCGGGGAGCGGCCGGCCCCAGGCATCGAGCAGTGGCCGAGAGACCTCGCGATAGTCGTGCGCCCCCGGATCGGGTTCGTACCACTGGATGTCGACGACGATCGTGTCCCAGCCGAACGCGAGCAGGTGCTCCGCGACGTATTCGGCGTTCGCCAGCACCTCGGCCTCCGTCACGGACGACCCGAAGCAGTCCCAGCTGTTCCACCCCATCGGGGGACGGGATGCCGCGGCCCGGCGCGCGCCGATCACGGCGCTGCCACCGCCGCGAGGTGAACGACCGCCGCGCGGTCGGGGTGGAACGTGGGGAACTCCAGCCCCACCCGTGCGAGCACTGTACCCGCGATGACCGGGCCGTCACCCACACGCTCGCCGCCACCGTCACCGTCACCGCCGAGCCCCGGGCTCTCCCGAAGCCACGCCGGAACCTGCCAGGGTGGTCCGAAGGAGTCCGAGCCGCTCACCGACACCCGGTAGCTGCGGTCGGTCGACAAGCCGGGGAACCGCACACGGGCGATCGTGTCGGCCGAGGTCGTCGGCGTGACGATCGTGAAGAGCGCCTCCGACCCGTCGGGCGCGACCACGCCGCGCACCTGCGGAGCCGCGGCGTCGAGCTCACCCGAGCCGACGGTGCGCCCCGTCGCGATGAGGTGGCGGTGCCGGCGGTATCGTGCGATCCAGTCGCCGAGGACGCGCCGGTCGTGCTCGTCGAGATCGCGGATGTCCCACTCGATGCCGAAGTGGCCGAGGAAGGCGACGGCGCACCGGAACTGCAGGTCATGCGCGCGTCCCGTGACGCTCGACACGGGGGAGGCGACGTGCGATCCCATCATCTCCGGCGGCACCAGGAGTCCCGTCCAGCGCAGGATGCCGAAACGGTCGTGGGGGTCGTGGCTGTCGGAGGGATGGATCCGGTCAGTCCGTTCGAGGATCCCCAGGTCGACCCGCCCGCCGCCGGAGGCGCAGCTCTCGATCTCGAGGTCGGGATGGCGACGGCGGAGCTCGTCGATGAGGCGGTACACCGCGAGGGTCTGCTCGTGAACGGCGGGGGCGCCCGAGGCGGGGTGCCCGGCTGCGATGAGGTCGCGGTTGTGGTCCCACTTGAGGTAGCTCACGCCGATGTCCTCGATGAGCCCGTCGAGCACGCCCAGGATGTGGTCGAAAGCGGCCGGATGCGTGAGGTCGAGCACCTGCTGGAACCGCTGGCGCGGCGGCAGCTCGGGCCCCGCCCGAAGGATCCACTCGGGGTGCGCACGGGCGAGATCGGAGTCCTCGTTGATCATCTCCGGCTCGACCCAGAGCCCGAACTCCATGCCGAGAGAGCGCACCTCGTCGGCCAGTGGGCGGAGGCCGTCGGGCCACGCAATCGGGTCGGGCGCCCAGTCGCCGAGCCCCGCGCGGTCGTCATTGCGCCCCCGGAACCAGCCGTCGTCGAGGACGTAGCGCTCGACGCCGAGCTCGGCGGCGCGGGCCGCCAGATCGACGAGTACGCGGTGGTCGTGGTCGAAATACACCGCCTCCCAGACGTTCATCGTCACGGGGCGGGGGCGGCGCGACGAACGCGAGCGCTCACGCAGGTAGGAGTGGAAGCGCGCCGCAGCGCCGTCGAGTCCGCGCCCGTAGCTGCCGAACACCCAGGGGCCGGTGTACTCCTCGCCGGGCGTCAGCCGGATCTCGCCGGGAAGGATCGACTCGCCGCCCCGAAAGTGCAGGCGCCCGTCGGTGCGCTCGATCGTGTGCTCGTGGTCGCCGCTGAATCCGACGTGTCCGATCCATACCTCGCCGGATCCGGCGGAGAACCCCGGCGTGCCGACCGCCTGCACCAGCGTCGCGTCGAGACCGGTTCGGCCGCGCCGCGAGACGCGCGAGTTATCACCGCGGACGACCGGATGCCGCTGGGGGATGCGCTCGTGCCCCCATCGGCCGGTGAAGTCGAGCACCTCCTGCGCCCACGTCGGTATCGGAAGGGCGACGGCGAGGGACTGGATCTCGAGCGGTGCCGCCGCCTCGGTTGCGCCGGCGGTGTTCCGGACCCGAGCGCGGGAACGCACGAGGCCGTCTCGTGTGAGATCGATCTCTACACCGAGCTCAATCTCAGCAGCATCGTCGTGGAGGACTGCGTCGACCCGCCCCGCTCCGCCGGACGTCACGCCCGGTCCGGCCTCGGCGCCGTCGAGAGTCAGCGAGCGCAGCACGAACCGCGGCGCCCACCCCGAGCCGTCGCGATGTGCGGACAGCCCCGGGGCTCCGAACCACCCGCGGCTGTGCTCGGGCAGCACGCTCGCGCGGTACGGAACGTCGGAATCACCGGCCATCCCGTTCCGCTGCTCGGCCGCGACGAATGCGAGGAGGTCGGGCTCCGCTGACGTCACCGCCTCGCCCCAGTGGACGATCTCCGGCATCCCATCGTCCGCCGTTGCGATCACGACGGAGACGTCCTCGGCGTTGAGGTGGATCACGCGCATGGAATCCATGCTCCTATTCTGCTGACATCGCTCGGGCGGTACAGTCAGAGATCGATCTCAGCACATCGAAGGAGATGGCACAACCATGACCGCATCCGCCCTCGCGCCCGATGCCTCCCGGCTGCTCCCGGGGACCTATGATCGCCGGCGTCGCATCAATCGCGCGTACCTCGTGTCGCTCGACGAGCACGCTCTCGTGCAGAACCACCGCATCGAAGCGGGCATCGGCGATCAGGCCTGGCACCTGAAGCCGTCCGTCACACCGGGCGTCGAGAACGGCTGGGCACGTCATTGGGGCTGGGAGACGCCCGGCGCACTCTTGCGGGGCCATTTCGTGGGGCACTGGATGTCGGCCGCCGCGCGCGAGATCGCCGTCACCGGCGATCCGGTGCTGCGGGGCAAGCTGGCCGTCGTCCTCGACGAGCTCGAGGCGTGCCAGGATGCCGGCGCGGGCTGGGTGTTCGGCATTCCGCAGACGTTCCTGCGCCGGCTCGCCGAGGGGCGCGAGGTGTGGGCGCCGCAGTACAACATCCACAAGACCTTCATGGGTCTGGTGGACGTGTACCGAGACCTCGGCGACGAGCGAGCCCTGCGCATCGCCCACCGCGCTGCGGCGCTGATCGCGGAGTGGGCGCGGGAGTTCGAGCGCGACGAGTTCCAGGCCATCCTCGAGGTCGAGACGGGCGGCATGCTCGAGGTGTGGGCAGACCTCCTCGAGGCCACCGGCGACGACATGTATCGCGAGCTCCTCGACCGATACGACCACCGGTCGCTCTTCGACGGTCTGCTGGCGGGCGAGGACATGCTGACCAACATGCACGCGAACACGACCATCCCGGAGGTGCTCGGTGCCGCGCGGGCCTTCGAGGTCACGGGTGAGGAGCGCTGGCGACGCATCGTCGAGGCGTACTGGGACTGGGCCGTCACACGACGCGGAACCTTCTGCACGGGCGGACAGACCTCGGGTGAGATCTGGACGCCGCCGTTCGCCTTCGCCGCGCGACGGGGCACGAAGACCCAGGAGCACTGCGCCGTCTACAACATGATCCGGCTGGCCGACGTGCTGTTCCGATGGACGGGCGAGGCGTCGTACCTCGACTACATCGAGGCCAACCTCGTCAACGGCATCCTGGCGCAGCAGCATCCCGGCACCGGCATGGTGAGCTACTTCCTGCCGCTGCAGAGCGGAGCGCGCAAGGAATGGGGATCGCCCACCGAGGACTTCTGGTGCTGCCACGGCACGGTGGTGCAGGCGCACACGCGCCACTCGTCGCTGGCGGTGTACAGCGACGGCGAAGCCGTCACCGTCGCTCAGTACATCCCCGTCCGCGCCGACGTCGCCACGGCAGCAGGCCAGCTGGTCGTCGAGGTCCGCACGATCGACGACGCCCTCTACGTCGGTCCGGACGCGAACGCGGGCCCCGGCGGCCCGGCGCATCGGCCGCACGCCCTTCGGGTCTCGGTGGCGGTCGAGTCGCCGCCGACCGTTCGGGGCCGCGTCCGGATGCGTGTGCCCGCCTGGACCGCGGGCGAGGTGCACGTCCGGTCGGACGTCGCCGTGGTGCGGCGCGGCAGCTTCGTGGAGATCGATCATCCCGGTGGGCGCACCGAGATCGAACTCGGTTTCGGATTCGAGCTGCGGACGGTGCCGATCCCGGATGAGCCCGAGACCGTCGCCTTCGTCGAGGGCGCCGTGGTGCTCGCGGGTCTCGTCGACCGTGAGACGCCGCTCATCGGCGACAGCTCCGACCCGGCGACGCTGCTGGCTGCCGACGACGAGAGGCAGTGGTCGCAGTGGCTCACGCGATACCGCAGCGTCGGCGGCTCGGCCGGCATCCGATTCGTGCCGCTGAACGAGATCGTCGACGAGCGCTACGCCGTGTACTTCCCGGTCGTCGCGCCCGCGTGAGCCCCGTCGGTGGCGGCCTCGGTCAGCGCGGACGGCCGGTCGAGCCGCGGGCCACGAGAACCGTCGGCAGCTCGACCACCTCGTCGGCGAGCTGCGCACCGCCCGCCATCTGAGCCAGGAGCGTGACCGCCGCGGCGGCCATCTCGCGGATGGGCTGACGGATCGTGGTGAGCGGCGGATGCAGCCACCGCGCGCCCCGCACATCGTCGTATCCCACGACAAGAACGTGGCGCCCCACCGCGAGCCCAGCCTCGGCGATCGCCCGGTAGGCGCCCGCGGCCATCTCATCGGAGCAGGCGAAGAGCCCGATGGGGCCCTCGCCGCCGAGGTCATCGAGCGCCGCGGCGCACGCTCGTCGCGCGTCCGCCGCACCCCAGTCCGCCGTCGTCAGGATGCGAGGCGCAGCCGGGGCCGTCTCGTCGAGCGTCGAGAGGAAGCCCTCGATCCGCGCACGGCCGTACCGGTACGACGGAGCCCCGCCGATGACGATGAAGCGCCGCGCGCCCTGCGCCAGCAGGTGCTCCGCCGCCGCCGAGCCGCCCGCGTGATCGGTGTTCCGCACGCTCGGCACGTGCTGGGTGGTCCCCGATGGAGGCTCGAGCAGGACGACGGGAATGCCCGCGCCCTGCACGACCTCCAGCTGGGCCGCGGTGGGCAGGATCAGACCGAGCACGACCCCCGCCGATCCCCGGGAGCGGATGCGGGCCGGCCAGTCATCGCCCGGATCGTCGCGCTCCGCGGTGAGGACGAGGTCGTAGCTCAGGCGCGAGGCCGCCGTGTGAGCCCCGGCGACGACCTCGTCGGTGTAGGGGTCATGGAAGTGCCCGAGAACCAGATCGAAGATGCGGGACGTACCGCCGCGGGGCCGGCCGCGCGGTGTCCCGCTTCGCGTGTACCCGAGCCGTTCTGCCGTCTGCAGCACACGCGTGCGGGTCTCGGGCGACAGCTCGCCGCGGCCGCGGAGCGCCCGTGAGACGGTCGCGACGCTGACGCCCGCGGCCGTGGCGACGTCGGTGAGGCTCGGTCGGGAAGACGGCATGCGCCTATTTTGCGCAAAGCCCGACGTCCGCGTCGAGGGGCTGTGACATCGTGGTCCGCGATCACACGCACCGGTGCGGAGGGAGACGAGGATGTCGAGACGATTGCGCATCGCGATCATCGGGACCGGGTTCATGGGACGGATGCACGCGCACGCCTGGCGCACCGCTCCGCGGTTCTTCGATCTGCCGGTCGAGCCGGAGGTGGTCGTGCTCGCGGGCAGCGACGCGCAACGCGCGGCCGACGCCGCATCGCGGTTCGGCATCGCCGAGTCGAGCGACGACTGGCGAAGTGTCATCGCACGCGACGACATCGACGCCGTCGACATCTGCACCCCGGGCGACACCCACGCCGAGATCGCGCTCGCAGCCCTCGACGCCGGCCGTCACGTGCTGTGCGAGAAGCCGCTGGCCAACGACGTCGCCGACGCCGACCGGATGACGGATGCCGCCGCCGCGGCGGCATCGCGCGGGGTCGTCGCGATGTGCGGGTTCAGCTACCGCCGCACGCCCGCCCTCGCTCTGGCGCGACGTCTAATCGAGGAGGGACGCATCGGCCGCATCCGGCACGTGCGCGCCCAGTACCTGCAGGACTGGCTCACCGACCCGGAGGCGCCGTTCACCTGGCGTCTCGATCGCGATCGCGCGGGATCGGGTGCGCTCGGCGACATCGGGGCGCACAGCATCGATGCCGCCCAGTGGCTCACCGGCGCGCGCATCACGAGCGTCTCGGGCACACTTCGCACCTTCGTCGACGAGCGCCCCGTCCTCGACGAGCGCGTCGGGCTCGGCGGCCGAGCCGGTGCCGGAACCGCAACTGAACGCGTGACCGTCGACGACGCCGCGGCGTTCACCGCATCGTTCTCCGACGGCGCCCTCGGCATCTTCGAGGCCACGCGCATGGCCTCGGGGCACCGCAACGCCAACCGCATCGAGATCAGCGGTGACCGCGGAGCCGTCGCCTTCGACTTCTCGCACCTGAACGACCTGCTCTTCGCCGACGCGACGCTCCCTGCCGGTGAGCAGGGGTTCCGCCGCATCGACGCGACCGAGCCCGAGCATCCCTATGCCGGAGCCTGGTGGCCGGCAGGACACGGACTCGGCTACGAGCACTTGTTCACCCACCAGAGCGTCGACTTCGTCCGCGCCGTCGCCGGTGAGATCGAGGTGCACCCGTCGTTCGCCGAGGCCGCGGGTGTGCAGCGCGTCCTCGCGGCGGTCGAGGAGAGCGCGGCATCCGACAGCAGAAGCATCCGAGTGGAAGGGGTCATCTCATGACCGCGAGACAGGCGCTCATCGTCCGAGGCGGCTGGGAGGGGCACAAACCCGTCGAGGCCACCAACCTCTTCGTGCCCTTCCTCGAAGAGAACGGCTTCGAGGTCCGCATCGAAGAGGACAACGAGGTCTACACCGACCGGGAGACGATGGAGCGCACCGACCTGATCGTGCAGTCGGTGACGATGTCGAAGATCTCACGCGAGGCCTTCGCCGGCCTGCGCGACGCGGTCGAGCGCGGAACGGGGCTGGCGGGCTGGCACGGCGGCATCGCCGACTCGTACCGCGACAACTCCGACTACCTGCAGCTCGTCGGCGGCCAGTTCGCGACGCATCCCGCGAAGCACCCCGATGCCCGCGTCGGCGACGAGACCGACAACTACCTCTGCTACACCGTCGACCTCACCGACGCAGGTCGCCGCTCGGAGATCATGGCGGGCCTCGAGGACTTCACGCTCCGCACGGAGCAGTACTGGGTGCTCTCCGACGACCTCAACGACGTGCTCGCGACGACGACGCATCCCGTGCAGCCGTACCACCCGTGGCACCGCCCCATCACCTCGCCTGCCGTCTGGACACGCGAGTGGGGACAGGGCCGCATCTTCGTCGCGACGCCGGGGCACAGCCTCGTCGTGCTGCGCGACGTCAACGTCCGCACCATCATCGAGAGGGGGATGCTGTGGGCGAGCCGCACGGCATCGGTGTAGTCGGCCTCGGGGTCATCTCGGGCCAGTATCTGGAGACGCTGGGCGATCACCCCGCCGTCCGTATCGTTGCGACGGCCGACCTCGACGTCGACCGCGCCCGGTCGGTCGCCGAGCGGTTCCCCGGAGCCCGCGCCCTATCGGTCGCCGAGCTCGTCGCCGACCCGGCGGTGCAGACCGTGGTCAACCTGACGATCCCCGCCGCTCACGGCGAGGTCGCGCGCGCGGCACTCGCCGCGGGCAAGAACGTCTACGGCGAGAAACCGCTGGCCGCGACCTTCGACGAAGCGCTCGGGGTCATGGCCGGCGCGGCCAGCGCCTGGGTCGGCGGGGCCCCCGACACCGTGCTGGGGTCCGGAGTGCAGACCGCGCGAGCGGTCGTCGACGCCGGCGAGATCGGCCGACCGGTCGCGGCCGTCGCGACGTGGCTGTCGTCGGGCCACGAGGCCTGGCACCCGCATCCCGACTTCTACTATCGCGAAGGCGGCGGACCGCTCTACGACATGGGGCCGTACTACCTCACGGCGCTGTTCCACCTGCTGGGACCCGTCGTCAGCGTGTCGGGTGCTTCGTCGCGATCACGCGACGAGCGCACGATCGGTTCGGGCCCGCGAGCGGGGGAGCGCATCCCCGTCGAGATCGACACGCATGTCACCGGCGTGCTCGAGCACGCCGGCGGCGCGGTCTCGACGGTCACCTTCAGCTTCGACGCCGCCGCAACCCACGCCGCACCGATCGAGGTGCACGGCGAGAGCGCATCGCTGACCCTGCCCGACCCCAACTTCTTCGACGGCGACGTGACCATGCGGCGACCCCGCGCGGAGGAGTGGACGGCCATCGCGCCGCGCGCGGGCTATCGAGGCGCGGGCCGCGGCATCGGAGTCCTCGACCTCGTACGCGGCGGCGCCGGCGCGGGACGTGCGAGCGGTGAGGTCGCCCTGCACGTCCTGGAGATCATGAGCGCCCTCACGCGGTCGGCGCGAGAGGGACGCCGCATCACCCTGACCACGACCGCGGAGCGTCCTCCGCTGGTCCCGCTCACCGAGCACGAGCACTGGAGAACCACATGACCTCGTCCGCACGTGCGGTCATCGACCTCGACGTCGTCGGCGATCGCATCAGCCGGCACATCTACGGGCACTTCGCCGAGCATCTCGGACGCTGCATCTACGACGGCTTCTGGGTCGGCGAGGACTCGACGATCTCCAACACCCGCGGCATCCGCACCGACGTCGTCGAGGCCCTCCGCGCGCTCGACATCCCGAACCTGCGCTGGCCGGGCGGTTGCTTCGCCGACACGTACCACTGGCGCGATGGCATCGGTCCGCGCGAGCAACGGCCGAAGATCGCCAACACGAACTGGGGCGACGTCGTCGAGAGCAACCACTTCGGAACCCACGAGTTCATGGATCTGTGCGACCTGCTCGGCACCGAGGCGTACGTCAACGGGAACGTCGGCAGCGGCACGGTGCAGGAGATGTCGGAGTGGGTCGAGTACCTCACGCGCGACGACGACAGCCCCATGGCGCGTCTGCGCCGCGAGAACGGTCGCGACGAGCCCTGGCGTGTGCCCTTCTGGGGCATCGGCAACGAGCCGTGGGGATGCGGCGGCAACCTGTCTCCCGAGTTCTACGCGGAAGAAGCGCGGCGCTACGCGACCTATTGCCACGACCACGGCGAGAACAGGTTGACGCTCATCGCCGCCGGCGCCAACGAGGACGACTTCGAGTGGACGCGGGTGCTCGTGAAGACGCTCGTCGAGTCGCACGCCGCGAACCTGTACGACAAGCATCCGTACCAGGCGATCTCGTTCCACTACTACACGCACACCGGATCGGGCATCAATCGCGAAGACGCGACGACCTTCACCGACGAGCAGTTCTACGACACGATGGCCTACGCCCGCGACTTCGAGCGGGTCGTCCGCGGACACGTCGCGGTCATGGACTCGTACGACCCCGAGAACCGGGTGAGCCTCGTCTGCGACGAGTGGGGCACGTGGTGGAACGCCGAGAAGGGCACGAACCCGGGCTTCCTGTTCCAACAGAACACGATCCGCGACGCGCTCGTCGCCGGCATCCATTTCGACATCTTCCACCGGTACGCGCGGCGCATCTCGATGGCGAACATCGCACAGACGGTGAACGTCTTGCAGGCGATGATCCTCACCGACGGCGAGAAGCTCGTTCTCACGCCGACCTACCACGTGTTCGAGATGAACAAGGGGCACCAGGACGCCCGTGCGCTCGCCGCGCACGTGCTCGACGCGCCCGCGACGACGGCGCGCGGGGGAGAGCTGCCGCTGGTGTCGATGTCGGCCTCTACGAAGGAGGGGGCGGCGCTCATCTCGCTCACCCACCTCTCGGCGGACGACGAGTGCGAGGTGCGCATCGACCTCCGCGGACGTGGCGCCCGCGTCGTGCGTGCCCGGGTGCTGGGAGCAGAGAGCGCGACGACGTACAACGACGCCGACGTGCCCGCTCGTGTCGAGCCGCGGCCCCTCGCGACCGCCCTCGATGGGGGCGAGCTCGTCGTGACGATGCCGCCGCACTCCTTCGCGACCATCGAGCTGGCGCTGGACTGACCGCGGACGGGGCCGGCGGGGCATCGCCGTAGGCTGGGAGACATGCCCGAACCCGCGCCCCGCGGCATCCTGCTCGTCGACAAGCCGGGCGGGATGACCAGTCATGACGTCGTCGCCCGAGCCCGTCGAGCCCTCGGCACCCGCAAGATCGGCCACGCCGGCACTCTGGATCCGATGGCGACGGGGCTGCTCGTCCTCGGTGTGGGGCCGGCGACCCGCCTGCTGACGTACATCGTGGGGCTCGGCAAGACCTACGAGGCGACGATCCGCCTCGGCGTCTCGACCGATTCCGACGACGCTGACGGCACCGTGACGGAGCACGCGACGAACGAAGCCCTCGCCGCGGTCGACCGCGCCGGCATCGATCGCGGCATCGCGGCGCTCACCGGCGAGATCGACCAGGTGCCGAGCCGGGTGTCGGCGATCAAGGTCGGCGGGAAGCGGGCGTACGACCTCGCTCGCGCGGGCGAAGAGGTCGAGCTGAAGGCACGTCGCGTCACCGTCTCTCGCTTCGATGTGCGCGACGTCCGCGACGTCGTCCTGAACGATGTCGCGGGCGGATCCCGCGCGATCGACGTCGACGTCGTCGTCGACTGCACGAGCGGTACCTACATCCGCGCCTTGGCCCGCGACCTGGGAGCAGATCTCGGCGTCGGCGGGCATCTGACGGCGCTCCGACGCACCCGCATTGGACCTTTCGAGGTGTCGGATGCCGAGGCCGAGATCACCCCGGACGCGACGCTGCTGCGCGACGCGGATGTCGCGGCCGCGGTGCTCGGCGCCTTCGAGGTGACCGCCGACGAGGCGCGCGACCTGCGCCACGGCAAGCGTCTCGTCGGAGCAGCGGCGCGCCTGTCGGCACCGCACCCGGCGGCGATCGACCCCGATGGGCGACTGGTGGGGATCGTCGAGCGTCGCGGCGACGACGTCAAGAGCCTGATGAACATGGCGGAGGACGCATGATCACGGTCTTCACCATCGTTCAGGTGGCGGTGGCGGTCGCCGCCGGTCTGCTCTGTACCGTCCTCGGCCTCGCGAACCGCCGCCCGAGCGACCTCTCGGTCGGGTCGCTCGCCCTCGTCGAGGTGCTTCTCATCGCCCAGGTCGTCGTCGCGATCATCGCCCCGCTCGCGGGTAACGCCCCTTCGGGCAGTCTCCTGGAGTTCTGGGTGTATCTCGTCTCGGCCGTCCTGCTGCCGCCCGCCGCCGTGTTCTGGGCGCTCATCGAACGCAGTCGCTGGAGCACCGTCATCCTCGGCGTCGCCGCCCTGTCGGTCGCGATCATGGTGTGGCGGATGCAGGTGATCTGGACGGTTCAGGTCGTCTGAAGCCGTCCGCGCGACGCCTATCATTGGTGGGGTCATGGATCATCCCCGCCCTCGAATGACCGGCATCGGCCGCGTTCTGGTGGTCGTGTACGCCGTGATGGCGCTCGCCGCGACGGGACGCTCGTTCGTCCAGATCGTCGAGGACTTCTCCAACGCACCGCTCGCGTACTCGCTGTCGGCGGCCGCGGCGCTGGTGTACGTGCTGGCGACCGTCGCGCTGGTGAAGTCGGGCTCGCGCACCTGGTACGCGATCGCGTGGGTCGCGATCTGCTTCGAGCTGGCCGGGGTGCTCGTCGTCGGCACGCTCAGCCTCGTGCTGCCCGACCTGTTCTCGCACGACGCCACCGTCTGGTCGGGCTACGGTTTCGGCTACTTCTGGGTTCCGCTCGCCCTGCCCTTCGTGGGGATCTGGTGGCTCGTGTCGCACCGCAACGGTGCCGGAGAGAGCAGCGAGCGCCCGGCCGTCCTGGAGGGATCGTCATGGTGACCGTGTACCGAGACCCCGCGGAGGTCCCCGCGGACTTCGGCCCGAGCGTCGTGGCCATCGGCAAGTTCGACGGCGTGCACTCCGGGCACCGCGCGGTCATCGACCGGGCCCGGGTGGATGCCGCCGCCCGCGGCGCGCGTGTCGTGGCGGTCACCTTCGACCGCAACCCGCTGAGCCTGCTGCGTCCGGAGCTCTGCCCGGAGCCGCTCGTCGCTCTGGATCAGAAGATCGGGCTCCTCGCGGCGGCCGGGGTGGATGCCGTCCTCGTGCTGCGGTTCGACGCCGAGCTCGCAGCGCTCTCGGCGCGTGACTTCGTCGAGAGCATCCTCGTTCGCGCGCTCGGTGCCGTCGGCGTCCTCGTCGGCGACGACTTCCGCTTCGGTCGAGGCGGCGAGGGCGATCCCGAGGTGCTGGCCGCACTCGGGCGCGAGCACGGTTTCGATGTCGACGTCGTCACAGACGTCCGCGCCCGCGACGCCGGCCGGCGCGTCTCGTCGACGTGGGTGCGCGATCTGCTCGCGGCCGGCGATGTCGCCGGTGCCGCCCGCCTGCTCGGCCGCCCTCACGCGGTCGAGGCCGAGGTCGTCCACGGACTCAAGCGCGGCCGGGAACTCGGGTATCCGACCGCGAACCTCGCCACCGACGCCGCGGGCTTCATCCCGGCCGACGGTGTGTACGCCGGCTGGCTCGTCGACCTCGGGATGCCGGGTGCCGACGGCGCGATGCCGGCGAGTGTCATCCGGTATCCGGCGGCGATCTCGGTGGGCACCAATCCCACGTTCGACGACGTGCCGCAGCGACAGGTCGAGGCGTACGTGCTCGACGAGACGGATCTCGACCTCTACGGTCACCGCGTCGAGGTCCGCTTCACGGCCCGTATCCGCGGGATGGTCGCGTTCGCGGGTATCCCGGCGCTCATCGAGCAGATGGACGACGATGTCGTCCGCGTGCGCGAGGCCCTCGCCTGAAGCCAGCGCCTCGCGCGCCCGTGCGGGCCGCAGCCCGCGTGATCAGTACGACGACTCGTCGACTGCGCCGGTGGCCTCGCCGCCGGCCTCGAGTCGGCGCGCTTCGCCGAGGATGGTCGCGCTGCCGCTCGTGCCGAGGCGCGTGGCGCCTGCGTCGAGCATCGCGACGGCGTCAGCGAAGCTGCGCACGCCGCCGGAGGCCTTGACCTGCACGGCCTCGCCGACGTTCTCGCGCATGAGGCGGACGTGGGGGACTGTCGCCCCGCCGCCGGCGAAGCCGGTCGAGGTCTTGACGAAGTCGGCGCCGCCGGCCTCGGTCAGGCGGCTGCCGCGGGCGATCTGCTCGTCATCGAGCAGGCTCGTCTCGAGGATGACCTTGACGATCTTGCCTTCGGCGGCCTCGACCACGGCGCGGATGTCGTCGACGACGACGTCGTCGAAGCCCGAGCGCAGCGCGGCGATGTTGACGACCATGTCGAACTCCGAGGCGCCGTCCGCGGCGGCCTGACGGACCTCGGCGACCTTCGCCGCCGTGGACGTCGTGCCGTGGGGGAAGCCGATGACCGTACCGACGGCGACACCGGTGCCCGCGAGACGCGCGACAGCGTGCGGGATGTCGGAGGGGCGTACGCACACCGAGAAGACTCGCCACTCGGCGGCGATGTCGAGCTCGGCGTCGACCTGGTCGCGGGTCAGCTCGGGCTTGAGGATGGCGTGGTCGAGGGTCGCGGCGAGCTCGCGCTCGGAGATCGTGGACATGCTTTCAGCGTACGCCGTCCGAATCTCGAGGCATCGACGGGAATACCCCTGGGGGGTATCCTGTTGTCGTCGCTGAACCACGAAGGAGCATCATGACGACTCAGACCTACACCGTCGAAGGCATGACCTGCGGGCATTGCGCCGCAGCGGTGACCCGCGAGCTCGGGCTCGTCCCGGGCGTCTCCGACGTCGCCGTCGACGTCGACGCCGGCACCGTCGCGGTCACGGCTGTGCAGCCGCCCGACGACGACGTCGTCTCGGCCGCTGTGGCCGAGGCGGGCTACACGGTCACCGGACGCCGCTGATGAGCGCGGACACCGCCGGGCGGGAGAGCAGCCATGCCGTCCTCGACATCGAGGGGATGACGTGCGCGAGCTGTGTCGCCCGGGTCGAGAAGCGGCTGCAGCGACTGGACGGTGTCCACGCGACGGTGAACCTCGCGACCGAGTCGGCGCGCGTCGAGCATCCCGCCGCCGTCTCGGTCGACGACCTGGTCGAGGCCGTCGGCCAGGCGGGGTATACCGCTCGAGTGCGCTCCTCTCCGGCGCAGCATCCGGCGGAGCATCATGACGCTCCGGGCCACCAGCACGACGTCGAGGACATGCCGGGGCAGACCACTCTGCGCACCCGGCTGATCTGGGGCATCGTGCTCGCCGCGCCCGTCGTGGCGCTCGGCATGGTGCCGGCGTGGCAGTTCCCCGGCTGGCAGTGGGTGTCGCTCGTCCTGACCGCGCCGGTCGTGTTCTGGGCGGGTTGGCCGTTCCACCGTGCCACGTTCGCGAACGCGCGCCACGGCGCGCTGACGATGGACACGCTCGTCACATTGGGCACCTTCGCGGCCTTCGCTTGGAGCCTGTGGGCGGTGCTGTTCGGCTCCGCCGGGCGCATCGGCATCCGTCACGATGTCGTCCTCTTCGGCCCCGTGCACGACCCGACATCGCTCGTCTACTTCGAGGTCGCCGCAGCGGTGACCGTGCTCATCCTGCTCGGTCGATACATCGAGCAGCGCTCGCGGCGGCGCGCGGGCGCCGCGCTGCGCGCCCTGCTCGAGCTCGGGGCGGCGGATGTCGAGCTGCCGGACGGGCGTCGCGTCGGCATCGACGCGCTGCATGCGGGCGACGAGTTCATCGTGCGGCCCGGTGAGAAGGTGGCCACCGACGGCATCGTCGTCGACGGCGCGGCGGCGGTGGACGAGAGCATGCTGACGGGCGAGTCGGTGCCCGTCGACGTCGGCCCCGGTTCCGAGGTCACCGGCGGCACGATCGCCTCCGGCGGACGGTTGCGGGTACGCGCCACCTCGGTCGGCGACGAAACCCGCCTCGCGCATCTGGCGCGGCTGGTCGACGAGGCCCAGTCGGGCAAGAGCCGCGTGCAGCGTCTCGCCGACCGCGTCTCGGCGGTGTTCGTCCCCGTCGTCATCGTCGTGGCAGTGCTGACCCTTCTCGGCTGGATCATCGCCGGCGCACCCGTCGCCGCGGGCTTCACCGCCGCCGTCGCGGTCCTGATCATCGCCTGCCCGTGCGCGCTCGGGCTCGCGACGCCCATCGCCGTCCTCGTCGGCACCGGCCGAGGCGCCGAGCTCGGCATCCTCATCACCGGTCCCGAAGCCCTCGAGGCCGCCGAGCGCATCGACGTCGTGCTCATGGACAAGACCGGCACCCTCACCGAGGGGCGGATGTCCGTCGCCTCGGTCGTCACCGCGGCCGGAGCCGATCGCGACGACGCGTTGCGGGCGGCCGGCGCCGTCGAATCCGCCTCGGAGCACCCGATCGCGCGCGCGATCGTCGCAGCCGCCGGCACCGTGCCGCCGGTGACGGAGTTCACGGGCGTCGCCGGAGGCGGCGTCAGCGGCGTAGTCGAGGGGCGCGAGGTCACCGCGGGGAGCGTCGCCTTCGTCACCCAGCGACTGGGCGAGCTGAGCTCCGAGCTCGATGAAGCCGCGCGCGACGCCGCGGCATCCGGTGCTTCCGTCGTCGCCGTCGGCTGGGACGGGGCGGTCCGTGCGGTCATCGCGGTCTCGGACCGGGTCCGAGACGACGCCCGCGAGGCCGTGGCGCGGCTGCACCGCACCGGGGCCTCGGTGGTCCTGGTCACCGGCGACAACGCCGGCGCCGCGGGGGCGGTCGCCCGCGAGCTCGGCATCGACGACGTGGTCGCCGACGTGCGTCCCGAGGGCAAGCTCGATGAGGTACGGCGCCGCCAGGCCGCGGGGAAGCGCGTCGCGATGGTCGGCGACGGCGTCAACGACGCGGCCGCCCTCGCCGCTGCCGACCTCGGCATCGCGATGGGCGGTGGCACGGATGCCGCCAAGCACGCCAGCGACATCACGCTCACCGCTGGCAGCCCCCGGGCCGTGGCCGAGGCGATCGAACTCAGCCGCCGTACCCTCGGCATCATTCGCGGCAACCTGTTCTGGGCCTTCGCCTACAACGTCGCCGCCGTGCCGCTCGCGGTGGCCGGTCTGCTCAACCCGATGGTCGCCGCGGCCGCCATGGCGTTCTCGAGCGTCTTCGTCGTGCTCAACAGCCTGCGACTGCGATCGGCGTTGCGGCCCGCGCGCCGGAGCGGATAGCCCGCATGGCTCGTTGCGATCTGGGCATGCCCGTCACGCACCGCACCGCCCTCCGCTTCATCCCGGTCATCGCGGCGGTCGCGCTGCTGGCCACGGCATGCGCGACTCCGGCGGGCGGGACCGCGAGCCCCGCCCCGACCGAGTCCGCCGCGACGCGGTCGCCCGAGCCGACCCCCTCGGCGACGCCGAGCCCCATCGAGACGCAGGCGACGAACGAGGAGATCGGGCTGCCCTCGTCGTGCGACGACATCTTCACCGGTGAGCTGCGCGCGACGCTCGAAGCGGAGCTCCCCCCGCTCAACGACCCGGGGGTGACGATGTACTCCACGGAGAACGCCGAGGCGCTCACCGTCCTCGAGTCGGGTGTGCCGAGCCTGAGGTGCACGTGGGGCACTCCCTCCGACCGGGGTGTGGCAACCACCGTGTCGATCGTCTCGCCCGCCGACGCGAAGCTCATCACCGATTCGCTGACGTCGTCCGGCTTCGCCGCCGAGGAGGCGTCGGGCGGGGAGTACTTCCGAACGTCGCAGCAGACCCTCTCGATGGACGAGCAGGTCGTCGAGCTGGGAGAGACGCACTTCTTCCGCGGCAACGCCTGGATCGCGACGCGGTGGGTCAACTACGGCCCCGATTCCTACACGCCGGGCATCGTCGCCCAGCTGTGGCCCTGAGCCCGGCTACGCCGTCCGCCCCGCGGCCGCATCGCGGGGCGCGCCTGACATGGCATAGAATGGACGACGGGGACATCGTCGGGTTCGACGCCGCAGCTCGCTGAAGCGAGTGCCCGTGGCCGACCGACGCGAACGCCCTTCGCTCGCATGACGCTCCGGTGTCCGTTCGAGCGGCACCTCGTACGTTTCCGTCACGACGGAACTCCGGCACTCAGGCTCAGGAGGAGCATGCCGACCATGGCCACCGCCGCAGCGACCGCCAACCGCCGACGGAGATCTTCGTCCGCCCGACGCGATGATGACGCGCCGCTGATCCCGATCCTGGCGCGCAAGGTGCGCGAGGTCGAGGCCAAGGCCCAGCGCGGAAAGCTCGGACCCACGAACCGCGTCAAGTTCCAGGTCATCGCCTTCTTGGTGCGCGAAGAGCGCGCGCGGGTGAAGGCCGACGAGAACGTCTCCACCGCCGCCCGGGCGGAGCTGCTCAAGCGGCTGGACGGCGTCGCCACGATCCTCGCGAAGACGGCCGCGCGCGACACGTCTCTCATCCAGCTGCTCGAGGTCGACCAGGCGACGTCGCCGGTGGCGAAGCGGATGCGGCGCGACTGGCTTCTCGAGTCGGGTGCCGAGCTGCCGGAGGACGAGCTCATCATCACCGATGCCGCTCCGGTTCAGGCGCCCGTCGTGCCCGCGGCTCTCGCCGACCGGCAGGTCACACCGCCGCAGGTGATCGCACGACGCGAGGCGAACCCCTTCCTCGCGCCCGACCTCGAGCTGCACGCGCCGCACGACACCCCGCGTCGGAGACTCGACGGCTGGGAGTTGATGGGGCCGCTCTACAAGGCGTTCGAGTCCGGCGCCGGCGGGGCGGCTGCCTCGATGGACCTGCCTCCCGTGCCGGAGTTCGACCGTCTGTCGCCCAAGGGTCTCGAGATCATGCCGCACCAGTCGCGGTTCCTCGAGTCGGTGCGAGCCGGTCACCGCTCGTTCCTCCTCGCCGACGAGCCGGGTCTCGGAAAGACGGCGCAGTCGGTGCTCGCAGCATCCGTCGCCGGCGCCTATCCGCTGCTGGCCGTCGTGCCGAACGTGGTCAAGATGAACTGGGCGCGCGAGGTCGAGCGCTGGACGCCGCAGCGACGCGCGACCGTGATCTCGGGCGACGGCGATCAGATCGACGCATTCGCCGACGTCTTCATCGTCAATTACGAGGTGCTCGACCGCCACCTCTCGTGGCTCGGTTCGATCGGCCTGCGCGGCATGGTCGTCGACGAGGCGCACTTCATCAAGAACCTCAGCTCGCAGCGTTCGCAGAACGTGCTCGCCCTCGCGGGCCGCATTCGCGAGCAGGTGCGCGACCCGCTCATGCTGGCCCTCACCGGAACCCCGCTGATCAACGACGTCGAGGACTTCGACGCGATCTGGCGGTTCCTGGGGTGGACGAACGGCGAGAAGCCCGGCCCCGTGCTCATGGAGCGTCTGGACGAGACCGGCCTGACGCCGGCCGACAAGGCGTTCTATCCCGCTGCCCGCGACGCCGTCATCTCGATGGGCATCGTGCGCCGCAAGAAGAAGGACGTCGCCGCCGACCTTCCCGACAAGCTCATCGCCGACCTGCCCGTGCAGCTCGACGACGAGTACGGCCGGTCGATCCGCCAGGCCGAGCACGAACTCGGCGAGCGTCTCGCCGCGCGGTACCGCCGGATCATCGAGGCGCGCGGCGACCGTGTGCTCATCGGCGAGGCCGACTCCGACATCGTGCGCCTCGTCGCGACGCAGGAGCTCGAGGAGTCGAAGGCCGCGGGCACCGGCGCCGAGAACGTCTTCACGATGGTCCGCCGCATCGGCCAGGCCAAGGCCGTGCTCGCCGCCGACTACGCGGCCCAGCTGCAGCGCTCCGTCGGCAAGGTCGTGTTCTTCGCCAAGCACATCGACGTCATGGATGCCGCTGAGGCCCACTTCGCGGCCGCCGGGTTGCGGACCGTGTCGCTGCGCGGCGATCAGAGCGCGACGGCACGCCAGGACGCGATCGACGCGTTCAACAACGATCCCGATGTCGCCATCGCGGTGTGCTCGCTGACGGCTGCCGGCGTCGGCGTGAACATGCAGGCAGCCTCGAACGTCGTCCTCGCCGAGCTGTCGTGGACCGCGGCCGAGCAGACGCAGGCGATCGACCGGGTGCACCGCATCGGTCAGGAGGAGCCCGTCACCGCGTGGCGGATCATCGCCGCTCACACGATCGACACGAAGATCGCCGAGCTCATCGACTCGAAGCAGGGTCTCGCGGCTCGGGCGCTCGATGGTGAGGCCGTCGACCCGACCTCGAGCGACTCGGTGCAGCTGTCGGCTCTCATGCACCTGCTGCGTCAGGCGCTCGGCGCGGACTGAGCCGTCCTCTCCGTTGTTCGTCGGTGGTCGGAGGGCGCGCCTGGTCGCATCCGCACGGGCCTCGCGAGTTCTCCCGGCGGGCTCGCCTGGCAGCACCCGCGCCGCGACGATAGTCTCGACCTGAGGCAGCGTCGCCACACTCCACCCTGAGCAACAACGAAGGATCTCCCCATGAAGATCGGCATCCTCACCAGCGGCGGCGACTGCCCCGGACTCAACGCTGTCATCCGAGGCGTCGTGCTCAAGGGCACCACCTCGTACAACATCGAGTTCGTCGGCATCCGCGACGGCTGGCGCGGCGTCGTCGACGGCGACTTCTTCCCCCTCACGCGCCACGAGGTGAAGGGCCTGTCGAAGGTCGGCGGAACCATCCTGGGTACGAGCCGCACCAACCCGTACGAAGGCCCCCGTGGCGGCGCCGAGAACATCGCGGCGACCCTCGACAAGCACCGCATCGACGGCATCATCGCCATCGGCGGAGAAGGCACGCTCGCTGCGGCCAACCGTCTCGCCAACGACGGCATCAACGTCCTCGGTGTGCCGAAGACGATCGACAACGACCTGAAGGCGACCGACTATTCGTTCGGCTTCGACACCGCCGTCAACATCGCGACCGACGCGATGGACCGCCTGCGCACGACCGGTGACTCGCACCAGCGCTGCATGGTGGCCGAGGTCATGGGCCGTCACGTCGGCTGGATCGCCCTGCACGCCGGCATCGCCGCCGGCGCCCACGTCATCTGCATCCCGGAGGTGCCGATGTCGATCGAGGAGATCACGGCGCAGGTGACCAAGGCGTTCGACCGCGGCCGCGCCCCGCTCGTCGTCGTGTCGGAGGGCTTCAAGCTGAAGGGTCAGGACGAGGCCTACAGCGACAAGGGCCTCGACGCGTTCAACCGTCCCCGTCTCGGTGGCATCAGCGAGGTGCTCGCCCCCGAGATCGAGCGCCTGACCGGCATCGAGACGCGCGCCACCGTGCTCGGTCACATCCAGCGCGGCGGCTCGCCGTCCGCGTTCGACCGTGTGCTGGCCACGCGCCTCGGGCTCGCGGCGGCCGACGCGCTCGTCGACGGTGCCTGGGGTCAGATGGTCTCGCTCAAGGGCACCGACATCGTCCGCGTCTCGTTCGACGAGGCCCTCGGCGAGCTGAACACCGTCCCGCTGTACCGCTACGAGGAGGCCGCCGCGCTGTTCGGCTGATCTCCGCGTCGCTTCGTCTCGGCCGCGTCCGCGGCAGGTTCCCCGCCTGCTCGTGACGCGGCCGTTTCGCTTCTCTCGCTTTCAGCGCACCCGCGCGCGCGCACGGATGACCGACCCCAGCGACGCGCGGAGCGGCTGGCCGAGGTAGATGCCGAGCGACGCACCCACCGCCAGGGCGATGCCGACGGTCGCGGCTGCCGCGAGGGTGCTGAATCCGGTGAGCAGGGTCGCCGGGCTGTCACCCGACTCGACCACGCCGAGGAGCCCGCGGAACACCGCGGCACCGGGGACCATAGGCAGGATCGCCGCCGTCGTGATCGCGACAGACGGAACGTGCAGACGATAGGCGGCGAGAATGCCGACGAGGCTCCCGACGAACGCGCCGACGCCGCTCGCCGCCGCCGTCTCGAAGCCGAGCGAGGCCGCGGCCACGTACCCGAGCCACGCGACGACGCTGAGCGCGACGCTGACGACGATGATGCGGAGCCCGGCCCCGTTGATGACGGCGACGGCGAGGGCGATCAGACCTGCGCCGAGGAACTGCAGCGGCACGGGTCCGAGCGGCAGCGCCTCCGTCGGGGCCTCCAGGCCCAGCCCGATGACTCGCGCGGTCTCGATGCCGGCGAGGATGCCGAGCACGACGCCGAGAGTCTGCGTCACCAGCTCGAGGATGCGGCCCATCGCCGTCAGCGCGAACCCGTCGATGGCGTCCTGAGCCGCCCCGACCACGGTGAGGCCCGCCAGCATCAGCACGATGCCCGAGGCGACGATGACGGAGGGGCGCATGGTCATCGCGGCCTCCCACCCCGTCGCTCGAAGAAGCGGGGAGGCCGCTGCGACGATCGTGAGCACGAACGCCCCGGCGATCTGACTGAAGAAGAACGGCACGCGCGCCCGGCCCAGGAGGAACTGGGTGACCGCCGCCGACCCCGCGGCGAGGAACGACAGCACGATGACGAGCCAGTTCGCCCCGAACATCACCGCAACGCCGACCGCCAGCAGCGCCTGCGCGGCGACGGCGACCGGCTGCTGATACCGGAACGGTGTGCGACGGATGCCGCGGAAGCGCAGGGCCGCGGCATCCAGGGGGAGTCCCGACCGGATCTCGGCCACGAGCGCCTGCAACCGCTGCAGCCGTGCATGGTCGGGCGCGGCGCCGCGGACCACGCGCATGAGCGTGATCGGTCGGTCCTCGCCGCTGCGATGGTGCGCGACGGTGATCGAGTTGTACGTCACGTCGACGTGCACCGGGTCGAGGCCGTAGACGCCCGAGACCCGCACGATCGTGAGGGTCACCTCGCTGGCGGGCGAGCCCGCCACGAGCATCGTCTCGCCGAGTCGGATCGCCAGGTCGAGCACCCGCACCGCGAACGCGTCGTCGATCACCGGGAGCATCTCCGTCGCCGGGCCGCCGGCCGGGTCTGAGGTGTGGACGAGCGCATTCAGCGCCGTGAAGAGCGAGCGGCGTCCCATGGGTTCCAGCCTAGGTCCGCGCACCCGGGATCCCGCGCCGATGGTCGGTCGTCACATGGCGCTGTGCGCATGGGACGCTCCGTAAGATGGTCCGGTGGGCGCGGCATCCGGGCGCCCGTAGCAATCGCGCCGGCACCGGCATCCGGGAGTCCCACATGGCATTGATCGTGCAGAAGTACGGCGGGTCGTCCGTCGCCGACGCGGAGAGCATCAAGCGGGTCGCGAAGCGCATCGTCGACACCCGTCGCGCCGGTCACGACGTCGTCGTCGCGGTGAGCGCGATGGGCGACACGACCGACGAGCTGCTCGATCTCGCGAACGAGGTCGCCCCGATCCCGGCTCCCCGCGAGCTCGACATGCTCCTGAGCTCGGGTGAGCGGATCTCGATGGCTCTTCTGGCGATGGCCATCCACTCGATGGGCTTCGAAGCCCGGTCGTTCACCGGCAGCCAGGCGGGCATGATCACGGATGCCACGCACGGTGCCGCGCGCATCGTCGACGTCACGCCCGTGCGGCTGCGCGAGGCCCTCGACGAGGGCGCGATCGTCATCGTCGCGGGGTTCCAGGGGTTCAACCGCGACACCCGCGACATCACGACACTCGGCCGTGGCGGATCCGACACCACGGCCGTCGCGCTCGCCGCAGCGCTCTCGGCCGACGTCTGCGAGATCTACAGCGACGTCGACGGCATCTACACCGCCGACCCGCGCGTCGTGCCCAAGGCTCGCAAGCTCGGCGTCGTCTCGGCGGAGGAGATGCTCGAGCTCGCCGCGAACGGCGCCAAGGTCCTCTACATCCGTGCGGTGGAGTACGCCCGCCGTCACGGCGTCATGATCAACGCCCGGTCGACGTTCAGCTCGGGGTCCGGCACGTTCGTGCTCGGTCCCGGGATGACGCTGCCCGAAGGCCGAAAGGAAGAAGAGATGGAAGAGCCGATCGTCGCGGGCGTCGCCACCGACCTCAGCCAGGCCAAGATCACCGTCATCGGCGTGCCCGACGTCCCGGGCAAGGCTGCCGAGATCTTCAAGATCGTGGCGAAGTCGGGCGCGAACGTCGACATGATCGTCCAGAACGTCTCGGCGGCCACGACGGGTCGCACCGACATCTCGTTCACGCTGCCCAAGACGGATGCGACCGTCGCGCTCCGCGCCCTCGCGGGGGAGCAGAGCGAGGTCGGCTTCGAGAGCCTCGTGCACGACGATCAGATCGGGAAGCTCTCCGTCGTCGGTGCCGGAATGCGCACGCACTCGGGCGTCTCCGCGACGCTGTTCGAAGCGCTGTCGAACGCCGGGGTGAACCTCGAGATGATCTCGACCTCGGAGATCCGCATCTCCGTCGTCGTCCGCGGCGACGAGCTCGCCGAGGCGGCGCGCGTCGTGCACACGGCGTACGGGCTCGACGGCGACACCGAAGCGGTCGTCTACGCCGGCACCGGGCGCTGACGCCCCGCCGGGCAGGCGCGGCACCTGCGACAATCGAAAGCCGTCCCCGACCCGTCACCGAGGAGCCCCGCGTGCTGTACATCTCGACCCGAGGCGGCGCTGAGCCGCTGCCGTACTGCGACGCTCTCCTCGAGGGGCTCGCGACCGATGGCGGTCTCGCCGTGCCGCAAGAGATGCCCTCGGTCTCTCCCGAGACCCTGGAGCGCTGGCGGGCTCTGACCTACCCGCAGCTGGCCACCGAGGTCCTGGCGCTCTTCGCCACCGACATCGAGCGCGACGACCTCGCCCGCATGACCGAGGCCGCATACGCTCCCTTCCCCGATGCTGTCGTGCCGCTGCGGCGGATCGGTGGCGGGATCACGCTGGTCGGGCTCTCCGAGGGCCCCACGCTGGCCTTCAAGGATCTCGCGATGCAGTTCCTCGGTCAGGTCGTCGAGCACGCTCTCGCGCGCACGGGGTCCGTGCTCAACGTTCTCGGTGCGACCTCGGGCGACACCGGATCGGCCGCTGAGTACGCGCTGCGCGGCAAGGAGCGCATCGCCGTGTTCATGCTGTCGCCGCAGGGCCGCATGAGCCCGTTCCAGCGGGCGCAGATGTTCTCGCTCGACGAGCCGAACATCCACAACATCGCCATCGAGGGCGTTTTCGACGACTGCCAGAACCTGGTCAAGGAGCTCGCGGGCGACCTCGAGGTCAAGCGGTCGCTGCACCTCGGCGCGGTCAACTCGATCAACCTCGCCCGCATCACGGCGCAGGTCGTCTATTACTTCTGGGCCTGGCTGCGCGCGACGGACGCCGACGGCCACGCCGAGGTCTCGATCACGGTGCCGTCCGGCAACTTCGGCAACATCCTCTCGGGGTTCTACGCGCGCGAGATGGGTCTGCCGATCCGTCGGCTGGTGCTGGCGGCGAACGAGAACAACGTGCTCGACGAGTTCTTCCGCACCGGCATCTACCGTCCGCGCTCCGCCGCGCAGACGTTGCAGACCTCGAGCCCGTCGATGGACATCTCCAAGGCCTCGAACCTCGAGCGCTTCATCTTCGAACTCGTCGGGCGAGACCCCGAGCGCGTCGTCGCGGCGTGGAAGGATCTCGAGACGCAGGGCTTCGCGGATTTCTCCGCCGACCTCGCTCGCTTCACCGCCGAGTTCGGCATCGTCAGCGGAACGTCCACGCATGCCGACCGGCTCGCCACCATCCGCGAGGTCCACGAGGAAGCGGGCGAGATCATCGACCCGCACACGGCCGACGGAGTCACCGTTGCTCGCCAGTACATCGAGCCCGGCGAGGCCATGCTCGTCCTCGAGACCGCCAAGCCCGAGAAGTTCGCGGAGACCATCCATGAAGCCATCGGGATCGACATGACGTACTCGGGCGAGCTGCAGGCGATGCTCGATGCGCCGCAGCACGTCGTCGACCTGCCCGACGACGCCGCCGCGCTGACGGCCTTCATCCGCGAGCGCGCCCTGAGCTGATCCCGCCCGTCCGCAGTCGGCCCCGCCACGGCGCGCCGGTGGCGATACACCTGCAGGACCGGTGGGGCTGGTGTCGCCTCCGCGTGACTCCGAGTGCGCGTGGGCACCACATATCCGACGGATGCATCTCGCCCGGCCAGGGGGTGAGCGTCAGCTCGCGGCGCGGAGCGCGACGATCGCGTCCCAGATTGCGCGCGCGACGGCGTCCTTCGGGCCGGAGGCTTCGGCGACGACCGCGCCGCCGTCTCCGATGACGGCGACGGCGTTCTCGCCCGCACCGAAACCGGCGTCCCACCCGACCTCGTTCACGACGAGGAGGTCGACGCCCTTGCGGTCGCGTTTGCGTCGGGCGCGCACCAGCAGGTCGGAGTCAGCGGTCTCGGCGGCGAACCCGACAACGGTCTGACCGTCGCGGCGAGCGGCGGCGAGCCCTGCGAGGATGTCGTCGTTCGGCACCAGCTCGATCGTCTCGAGCGGACCGTCCTCCTTCCGCAGCTTGTGCTCCGACACCCGAGCGGCGCGATAGTCGGCGACGGCCGCGACCATGACCACGACGTCGGCGGCGGTCGCGGCATCCGACATCGCCCCGCCGAGCTCAGCCGCGGTCTCGACATGCTGGACCGTGATGCGCGGGTGGGCCGCGGCGGCGTCGAGAACGCCGGCGTCGACGGATGCCGCGACGAGCGTCACCGTGGCGCCGCGCCGCGCCGCCTCGACGGCGATCTCCGCGCCCTGACGGCCGCTCGACCGGTTGCCGAGGAAGCGCACGGGGTCGAGCGGTTCGCGGGTGCCGCCGGTCGAGACCGCGACGTGCAGGCCGTCGAGGTCGGTCGGCGCGGGGGACACCAGCGCGAGAGCCGCCGCGACGATGTCCTCCGGCTCCGACATGCGGCCCGGGCCGCTGTCGCCGCCGGTCAGCGGGCCGTCCGCGGGCCCGACGAGCAGCACGCCGCGCTCGCGGAGCGTGGCGACGTTGGCGGCGGTCGCCGGGTGCCGCCACATCTCGGTGTGCATCGCCGGGGCGACCACGACGGGTGCCGTGGTGGCGAGGAGCGTCGTGCCCAGCAGGTCGGATGCCAGACCCGCGGCCATCAACGCGATCGTGTTGGCCGTCGCGGGCGCGACGATCACGAGGTCGGCGCTCTGCCCCAGGGCGACGTGCCGCACACGCGCGACGTCGTCGTGGACGGACGTCGTGACGGGGTTGCGGCTGATCGCCTCCCATGTCGTCAGGCCGATGAAGCGCAGCGAGTCCTCGGTGGGGATGACGTGGACGTCGTGCCCCTGCTGGACGAGCAGCCGTACGAGCTGGACGCTCTTGTAGGCGGCGATGCCACCGGTGACCCCGACTACGATGAACATGCCCCCGATCCTCCCACGGCCCCGGGCGGGGTGCGCGGATCGACCACCGGCCGCCGAGAGCGAGTGATCCCATGTGCACCGTCGTCATCCAGGTGCCCGCCGATCCGAGCCGGCCGGTTCGGCTGCTGGCCGTCCGCGACGAGGATCCGTCGCGTGCGTGGGACCCGATCGGTCCCTGGTGGCCCGACACGTACGCCGATGTCGTCGGCGTGCGCGACCGTCGCGCCGGCGGGGCCTGGCTCGCCGCCGACCCGGCCGCTCGCCGGCTGGCCGTCATCCTGAATCGAGCCGACGTGCTCCCGGATGACGCGCCGGCGCTGTCGCGCGGCGGCATCGTCCTGGATGCGGTCGCAGGCTCGCCGCCGACGGGCGCCCCGCCCACGCACGGCTTCAATCTCGTCGACGTCTCGCCCGGTGGGGTCCGGGTCTCGATGTGGGATGCCGCGACCTTGCGGACGGTCGAACTCGGTCCCGGCACCCACATGATCGCCCACGACGACGTCGACGATCCGCGCACCGCCCGGATCCGTCGCTGGCTCGGCGAGTTCGCGGCGGCCGCGCCGGAGCTCGATCGCGCGGACGGCCTGCAGCCCTGGCTCGACGTGCTCCAGGACACCGCGGCCACCCCGGCCACCGACGACGCCGCGATCATCCGCGACAACCGTCCGTACGGCGTCCCGACCTTGTCGCTGCTCGTCTGCACCGCTTCCGTCGGCACTGGCGGGGTCGACCTCGCTTACGGCGCCCTCGACGTGCCGGGGGAGTGGAACCGCCCCGAGATGGCGTGAATCGCGCGGTCATCGGCTGTCACGTGCGTCGGACCCGCCCCGGTGCGCCGATAGAATCGCCGAAACCCGATCACGCTCCACGCAAGGAACCGCTATGACCCGCATCTCCGATTCCGGACTCTCCGTCGCCGTCGTCGGCGCCACTGGCCAGGTCGGAAAGGTGATGCGCGAGATTCTCGTCGAGCGGAACTTCCCGATCCGCGAACTGCGCTTGTTCGCCACCGCGCGCTCGGCGGGCACCTCGATCGAGTTCGCCGGGCACGACGTGATCGTCGAGGACATCGCCACCGCAGACCCCGCCGGCATCGACATCGCCCTCTTCTCTGCGGGGGCGACCGGATCGCGCGCGCACGCGCCGCGCTTCGCAGAAGCGGGCGCCGTCGTCATCGACAACTCCAGCGCCTGGCGCATGGACCCCGAGGTTCCCCTCGTCGTCAGCGAGGTCAACCCCCACGCCACGGTGAACCCGCCGAAGGGTATCATCGCGAACCCGAACTGCACCACGATGGCCGCGATGCCGGTGCTGAAGGTGCTCGACACCGAGGCCGGGCTCGAGCGCCTCATCGTCTCGACCTATCAGGCGGTCTCGGGTTCGGGCCTCGCCGGCGCCGAAGAGCTGCTCGGCCAGGTCGAGGGAGTCCTCGCTCAGGGACACGCGCTCGATCTCGTGCACGACGGCTCGGCGGTCGACTTCCCGCAGCCCGAGAAGTACATCGCCCCGATCGCGTTCGACGTCATCCCGTTCGCCGGCAACCTGGTGGACGACGGCGACAACGAGACCGATGAGGAGAAGAAACTCCGCAACGAGAGCCGCAAGATCCTCGAGCTGCCCGACCTGCGTGTCGCCGGCACCTGCGTGCGCGTCCCCGTGTTCACGGGTCACTCGCTGTCGATCCACGCCGAGTTCTCGCGCGACATCACGCCGGAGCGGGCGCGCGAAATCCTGGCCGCGGCGCCCGGTGTCGTGCTCGAGGAGGTCCCGACGCCTCTGCAGGCAGCCGGCAACGACCCGAGCTACGTCGGCCGCATCCGCGCCGACCAGTCCGCGCCCGAGGGCAAGGGACTCGTGCTGTTCATCAGCAACGACAACCTCCGCAAGGGTGCCGCGCTGAACGCGGTGCAGATCGCGGAGATCGTCGCCGAGCGTCTCTGACGTCAAGGCGGGGCGGCGGGATGCCGCGCGCCGCCACCGGGATAGACTGGTGCATCGTGAGTGAAAAGGTCGACGTCGTCCTGATCGGCGGGGGCATCATGAGTGCCACGCTCGGTGTGCTGCTGAAGCAGCTCCAGCCCGATTGGAAGATCGAGGTGCACGAGCGCCTGTCGGATCTGGCGCAGGAGAGCTCGAACCCGTGGAACAACGCGGGCACGGGTCACGCCGCGCTGTGCGAGCTGAACTACACGCCCGAGGCGTCGGACGGCTCGGTAGATCCCGGCAAGGCGATCACGATCAACGAGCAGTTCCAGCAGAGCCGTCAGCTCTGGGCCTCGCTCATCGAGCGCGGCATCCTCGACGAACCGTCGACGTTCATCAACGCGACGCCTCACATGACCTTCGTCCGCGGTGAGAAGGACGTCGCGTTCCTCAAGCGCCGCTACGAGGCGCTCAAGGACCAGCCCCTCTTCGCGGGCATCGAGTATTCGGAAGACTCGCGCGTCATCAACCAGTGGGCGCCGCTGCTGATGCAGGAGCGCCGCAAGGGCGAGCCGTTCGCGGCGACGCGCGTCCCCGCCGGCACGGATGTCGACTTCGGATCGCTCACCCGGCAGCTGTTCTCGCACCTGCAGGAGCAGGGCGTGGAGGTCATCACCGACCGTGAGGTGCGCACGCTGAGCCGCCAGAAGGACGGCTCGTGGCGGGTCTTCTGGCGCAATCGCCTCGGCAAGACCCCCGGGCACACCGACGCGCGCTTCGTCTTCGTCGGGGCCGGCGGCTGGGCGCTAAAGCTGCTGCAGAAGTCGGGTATCCCCGAGATCAAGGGCTACGGCGTCTTCCCGATCGGCGGGCAGTTCCTCAAGACCACGAACCCCGCCGTCGTCTCGCAGCACAAGGCCAAGGTGTACTCGCAGGCCTCCGTGGGTGCTCCGCCGATGTCGGTTCCCCACCTCGACACGCGCGTCGTCGACGGCGAGGCCTCGCTGCTGTTCGGACCGTTCGCGACGTTCAGCCCGAAGTTCCTCAAGAACGGCCGCATCACCGACATCGTGTCGCAGGTGCGCCCCCACAACCTGCTGCCGATGCTGAAGGTGGCCGTCGACAACCCGAGTCTCATCTCGTACCTCGTCGGCGAGCTGCTCAAGAACCACCGCAAGAAGGTGGAGTCGCTCCGCGTCTTCATGCCGACCGCGAAGGACGAGGACTGGGAGCTGATCCAGGCCGGTCAGCGTGCTCAGGTCATGAAGAAGGACCCGAAGAAGGGCGGCGTGCTGCAATTCGGCACCGAGGTCGTGACCTCTGCCGACGGGTCGATCGCCGGTCTGCTGGGGGCCTCGCCGGGCGCCTCGACTGCGGCATCCATCATGCTCGGACTTCTCAAGACGTGCTTCCCCGACCGCATCGCGGGCTGGGAGCCCGAGCTGAAGAAGCTCATCCCGAGCTACGGGCAGCCGCTGAACCCGCGGGCGGATGCCGCTCGCGCGTCGATCGAGGCGACGGCCGAAGCGCTCTCGATCAATCCCTGACGGGCATGGCCAAGCTCTACTTCCGTTACGGAGCCATGAACTCCGGCAAGTCGACGGCTCTCCTGCAGGCGGCTTACAACTACGAGGAGCGCGGCCAGCACGTGCTGCTCGCGAAGCCCGAGATCGACACGAAGGGCGCGGGTCAGATCGCAAGCCGGCTGGGCGTCGAGCGAGACGTCGACTTCCTCGTCGGTGCGGGCGACGACCTGCGGGCCGTCTTCGGCGTGCATCGTGAGCGCGTGCGCGCCGAGACGGGAGCGGATGTCGCCTGCCTCCTCATCGACGAAGCGCAGTTCCTGACGTCGGAGCAGGTCGACGATCTGCTGCGGACCGTGGTGGAGGAGAACGTCCCGGTGCTCGCCTACGGCATCCGCACCGATTTTCAGACCCGCGCCTTTCCCGGTTCGGCGCGTCTGATGGAGCTCGCGCACAGCCTCGAAGAGCTGAAGACGATCTGCCGCTGCGGGCGGAAGGCCCTCTTCAACGCACGTCTGGTCGGCGGACGCTTCGTGTTCGAAGGCGACCAGGTGGCGATCGACGAGCTCGCTCTCGACCGGGTGACGTACGAGTCGATGTGCGCTGAGTGCTATCTCCGCGAGTCGGGTGGTCGCCTCGCCTGAGGTGTCCGGCGACTGATACGTTTCACGACGCGCCTGTCCAGCGCTTTGCGCGGTCAGACCACAAGATGTATCGTGGTCCGGCCACCAAGGAGAGGGGCGTCATGGCTGACGGAACCCCGGCGCGCGCCTGGCGCGTCGTATTGGAGAAGATCGAATCCGATCTTCTCGCCGGCAAGCTCGGTCCCGGCGACCGACTGCCGTCCGAGCGCGACCTCGTCGCGCAGCTCGGGGTCGGGCGATCCAGCGTGCGCGAAGCGCTCCGCGTGCTGGAGGTCATGGGCCTCATCCGCACCGCGACGGGATCGGGGCCGAGCGCGGGGGCCATCGTCGTGGCCCGCCCGACCGGCGGCATGCAGGCGCTCCTCCGGTTGCAGGTCGCCGCGCAGGGCTTCGCCATCTCGGATGTCGTGAACACGCGTCTCCTGCTCGAGGAGTGGGTCGCCGGTGAGCTGGCCGGCTCGTCCGACGTCGATCTCGAGCGGGCGCGCGAAGCGCTCCGTGCGATGGATGCCGCCGACCTCAGCCCCGCCGACTTCCTGGCACTCGATGCGCAGTTCCACGTCGCCTTGGCCGAGGCGTCGGGCAACGAGGTCGTGGCGGCGATGATGGCGGGCCTCCGGTCGTCGATCGAGGACTACGTGCTCCAGGGTGCCGCGCGCATCCCGGATTGGGACAGCGCGGTGGACCGCCTGCGCGACGAGCACAACGCGATCGTGGCGGCGATCGACGAACAGCGGGTAGACGATGCCCGCACCGCCGTCCACGACCACATCACGGGGTACTACGCGTCCGCGAACCCCGTGCGCCCCGAATCCACCTGAACCCATCCGGTCCGACCCCGTCGGCCCCGCCGGAACTGAGGAGAGAATATGGTCACCCGACAGTTGCCCAAGATTCCCGAGCTGCTCGAACTGATGCAGTTCAAGGCCCCCGATCTCAATGGACGCCGCCGCCGACTCACGTCGGCCCTGACGATCGATGATCTGCGGACCATCGCGAAGCGCCGCACGCCCAAGGCGGCGTTCGACTACACCGACGGTGCCGCGGAGGGCGAGATCTCGCTCGCGCGAGCACGGCAGGCGTTCCAGGACATCGAGTTCCACCCCGACATCCTGCGTCCGGCGGAATCGGTCGACATGTCGACCGAGATCCTCGGCGGGCGCTCGGCGTTGCCGTTCGGAATCGCCCCGACCGGATTCACCCGGTTGATGCAGACGGAAGGCGAGAGCGCGGGGGCATCCGCCGCGGGCGCGGCCGGCATCCCGTTCACCCTCTCGACGCTCGGGACGACGTCGATCGAGGGCGTCCGGGCGGCCAACCCGCACGGACGCAACTGGTTTCAGCTCTACGTCATGCGCGATCGAGAGATCTCATATGGTCTCGTCAAGCGGGCGGCCGAGGCGGGCTTCGACACTCTCATGTTCACCGTGGACACCCCGGTTGCGGGAGCGCGCCTGCGTGACAAGCGCAACGGATTCTCCATCCCGCCCGCGCTGACCGTCGGGACGATCGTCAACGCCATCCCGCGCCCCTGGTGGTGGATTGACTTCCTCACGACGCCCAAGCTCGAGTTCGCGTCGCTCACGACCACCGGCGGCACCGTCGGCGAACTCCTCAACGCCGCGATGGACCCGACCATCAGCTACGACGACCTCGAGGTCATCCGCAGCATGTGGCCCGGCAAGATCGTCATCAAGGGCGTGCAGAACGTCGAGGACTCCAAGCGGCTCATCGACCTCGGCGTAGACGGCATCGTGCTCTCGAACCACGGCGGCCGCCAGCTCGACCGCGCCCCCGTGCCGTTCCACCTCCTGCCGCAGGTCGTGCGCGAGGTCGGGAAGGACGCCACGGTCATGGTCGACACCGGCATCATGAACGGTGCCGACATCGTTGCCTCCATCGCGCAGGGTGCCAAGTTCACCTTGATCGGGCGCGCGTACCTTTACGGGCTCATGGCGGGCGGCCGTCAGGGCGTGGACCGGACCATCGCGATCCTGCGCAGCGAGATCGAGCGCACGATGCAGCTGCTCGGCGTCTCGAGCCTCGAGGAGCTCGAGCCGCGTCACGTCACGCAGCTGCAGCGGCTCGTGCCGATCACAGGCTCGGCGCCGCGTCGCGCCGCCACGCGGGCCAAGACGGCGTCGCGAGCCTGACGACGGGACGCGAAGCAACGGGCCCCGGTGCCGGCAGTTGTCAGGCTGCTCGGCCCGGGGCCCGAATGCGTGGCGCGGTGTCGCCCGCGTCAGGGGGTCAGCGCAGCGGAAGCGTGGGGATGAGCTGGTCGAGGAAGTCGGCGGTCTCTTCCCAGCCCTCGACCGCGTGGCAGGCCACGCCCATCGCGAGCACCGGATAGTCGTTGCCGTTCTCGTCGAGACGGTCGCCGACGAACAGGATGTCGTCCTGCGGGATGCCGCTCTGCTCGATCAGCCGGGTCATGCCGTAGGCCTTGTCGATGCCGCGCTCGGTGATGTCGACCGACGTCGAGCCGCCCGCGCGCACCTCGAGGTCGGGGATGCGGTCTGCCACCGCCGCTCGCAGCGCATTCTTCTTCTCGCCGGAGGGATCCCACGCCATCTTGGCGTCGACGGGAGCCTGCTGACCCAGCGCGGAGAACGTGATCTGAGACCCACGGTCCTCGAGGATGGGGCCCCAGGTCTCGCTCTCCCACAGGCCGAGCCGACGCGCCTCTTCCTCGACCGCGGCGAGGGCGCGGGACTTCTGGTCATCGGTCAGCGAGCGGGCGTAGACCGTCTCGATGCCGGCGGGGGAGAGGCGGTAGTACTGCGTTCCACAGGTCGGCAGCAGGTGGAAGTGCGACAGCAGGTCTGCATCCGTCTCGGGCAGCTGGTCGACGACCTGCGCGGTGAACTGCGCGAGCTGTCCGCCGGAGATGATCGCGACCTCCACACGGGCTGCGAGCTCGAGCAGCTGGCGCCCGATGCGCGGGTTGATGGCGCTCTTCGAGGGAGCGAGGGTGTCGTCGAGGTCGAAGGCGACCAGTCGGGGGATGGGCATCCGTGCTCCGTTCTCCGGTGGCATGAAAGAGGCCCCGCCTTGCGGCGGAGCCTCTTCGCTGTCGGGGTGACAGGATTTGAACCTGCGGCCTCGTCGTCCCGAACGACGCGCGCTACCAAGCTGCGCCACACCCCGTGGCAACCCTCCAAGCTTACCCCGATCCGGCTCGGAAGACGAATCGGCTCACGCCCGCGCGCGGAGGACCAGCACGGAGGCCTCGGGGCGGCACCCGAAACGCACCGGCGCATAGATGGAGTGACCGAGGCCCGCGCTCACATTGAGTGGGACACGGTCCGCACCCCATGAGCTCAGGCCGCGCGCCTGATCGAGCGGAATATCGCAGTTGGCGACGAGGGCGCGCGAGGCGAAGGGGATGCGGACCTGCCCGCCGTGAGTGTGGCCGCCGAAGACCATGTCCGCCCCCAGATCCACGAAACGGTCGAGCACGCGGCGATACGGGGCGTGGGTGACGCCCAGGGTCAGGTCGGCGCTTCTGCGGCCTTGCAGGGCCGCCAGAGCGCCCGGCAGCACGTCGAGGTCGTCCCAGTCGCGGTGCGCGTCGTCGACCCCGACGCCGTCGATTCGCATGCCGGCCACGCGCACGGCAGCGGCGGCGTTGTCGAGCTCGGACCAGCCGAGGTCCTCGGCGAAGAACGAGTCCATCGCCGCGGTGTCGAGTTTCGGCGCCGCTTTGGCGTGACGCGAGGGGCCCGTGAAGTAGCGCAGCGGGTTCCGCGCGCTCGGCTCGAACACGTCGTTCGACCCGTGGACGAAGAAGCCCGGCACGCCGCGAAGGGGAGCAAAAGCGCGGCGGATGCCGGCGAGGCCGCGTGCGTGCCCGAGGTTGTCGCCCGTGTTGATGACCAGGTCCGGCTGCGTCGTCTCGGCCAGCTCTGCGATCCACCGCTGCTTGCGCTGCTGCCACGGCGCCATGTGGGCGTCGGAGAGGTGCATCACGGTGATGCTGGGGCTGCCCTCGGGCAGCACGTGGACTTCGTGGCGACGGACGGTGAACAGATGGCGCTCGATGCCCACCCCCCAGACGACCGCACCGCCGGCGCCCAGGGCGCCGGCGGTGGCGATCGTGGAGAGCGTCCTGCGGACGCCTGCCATCAGCAGTTCTTCGCGGTGTACTCGATGGTGATCTGCGTCCCGCGGCCGACCGCCTCGCCTGCGGCAGGGCTGGTGCCCGTCACCGTCGGCTGCGGCGGGTCGTCCTTCTCGGTACACGCCGTCGTCACGCTCGTGAAGCCGGCGGCTCGCAGTTGGCGCTCGGCCTCCTGCGGGTTGCCCGTCACCGGCGGCACCGTGGCGCCCTGACCGTTGCTCGGTGTGATCGTGATGGTCGCGCCGCCCGCGGCGCGACCCGCGCCCGGATCCTGCGACACGATCCGGCCTTCGGGCTCGGTCGAGTCGGTGGGCTCGGCGACGTTCACCGAGAAGCCGGCCGCCTCGAGGGTGCCGCGCGCCTCATCGACGTTCTGACCGACGACGTTCGGGAGCTCCGTGAGGGTGTTCTTCGTGAGGTTCGTGTCCGGGGTCGGGAACCGATCGCCGCCGAACTTGGCGTTCGCCGCTCCCTGCATCTTCGGCCAGATCGCGTTTCGGATCTGATCGAGTCGCCATCCGTTGACGCGGTACTCGTTGAGCTTCGCGAAGCCGTCGACGTTGCCGACCCAGACCACGGTGGCCACCTTGGTGCTCGCACCGTCCATCCAGGTGTGCTCGTACTCGTGGATACCGGTCTTGCCGAACACCGGCACGCCGTCGAAGATGCGGGCGCCCTGGCCCGTCGCGTTCATGACGCCTTCGAGCGCGAAAGCGGCAGTGGCGGCGACGTTGGCGGAGATGGCCTGGTCGCAACTCGTCTGCGGCGTGATGTCGGTGCCGTCGGACTTGACCGCACGGTCGATGACCTTCGGCTCGCACCGCGTGCCTCCACCGGCAATCGCCGCGTAGGCCTCCGCCATGTCGATGGGTGCCACCGCCGCGGATCCCAGCACGTCATAGGGGTTGTTGTTGATGTCCAGCGGGTCGCCGTTGGACTGCATGACGCCCATCTTCATCGCGACCTGGTTGGTCGAGCACACCGAGATGCGCTCGGCCATCGCGAGGAAGCCCGAGTTCAGCGAGTCTTCGGTGAACTTCTTGATCGTGCCCGAGTAGCCGTTGCTGCTCTGGAAGTTGCCGATCTCGTTCGGGCGGCCGCTGTTGCCGGTGCGGACGTTCTGGGTGGCGCCGTCGCAGCTCGTCAGCACGCGCTTGTTCCCGACACGGCCGTTGATCACTTCGTTCACGGAGTGCCCCTGCTCGAGCCAGTTGATGAGGCTGAACACCTTGTAGGTCGAGCCCGCGGAGTGACCACCGCCGCCGTCCTGGTTGCGCACGTTGTAGTTGACCGGGGTCACCGTGCCGGCGTCGTCTCCGGTGGGCGCGAATGGGCGATTCTGCACCATCGAGAGCACGCGGCCGGTGCCGACCTCGACCTGGACACCAGAGGCGCCGAGGTTCAGACGGTCGTCGGTCGCGGGCACGACGGACATCGCGTCGAGCGCGGCATCCTGGAGCTGCGGGTCGAGAGTGGTGTAGATCTTCATGCCGCCGCGGCGCAGGTTCTGTTGGCGCTCCTCGAGCGACTCGCCGAAGGCCGGGTCGTCGAGGACGATGTTGCGGACGTACTCGCAGAAGAACTCGGCGCCGGCGGCGAGCTGGCAGCCCTGCGGGCGCTCCTGGATGTTCGGGGTGATCGGCTCCGCGATGGCGGCATCCCGCTCTTCCTGCGTGATCTTGCCATCCGAGAACATGCGGTTGAGCACGTAGATCTGACGGTCCTTCGTCAGCTCGTAGCCGTTCGCCGCGCCGTTCGACTCGCTGTCGGGACGATCCAGACGGTAGGTGTTCGGCTCCTGCACCATGCCCGCGATCGCCGCGGCCTGGCCGATCGTGAGCTGCGAGGCGGGCACGCCGAAGTAGTACTGCGACGCCGCGCCGATGCCGTAGACGGTGCCGCCGAAGTGCGCGATGTTCAGGTAGCCGAGCAGGATCTCGTTCTTCGGATACCGCTTCTCGAGCTGGATCGCGTACCGCATCTCCTGCAGCTTGCGCTCGATGCCGTCGGTGCCGGAAGAGACGGTGGTCGAGCGGAAGCACGCCTCGACCTCGTCCTGCGACTTGGCTTCCTTCTCGCACGCCTGCTGCAGCACGTTCTTGACGTACTGCTGGGTGATCGACGAGCCGCCGCGGGTGTCGCCGCCGCGCAGGTTGCCGAACACCGCGCTCGCGGTGCCGAGAAGGTCGACGCCGCCGTGCGTGTAGTAGTTCTTGTCCTCGCTCGACGTGATCGCGTCGAACATGACCGGCGCGACCTCATCCCACGTGACCGGGATGCGGTTCTGGTCGTAGAACTGCGTCATGAGGACGTCGTTGCCGTCTGCGTCCTTGCGGTAGAACTCGGTCGGCAGCATGAGCTCGTCGACTTCGAGGTAGCTCGGCATGTTGTCGAAGACGTCGATCGCGCTGGTGGCTGCGTAACCCGACACGGCGATGGCGGGGGTCACGGTAGCCGTGACGAGGATCCCGGCCACAGCGCTCAGGCCGACCAGGCCGGCGAGACCGCCGAGCACACCGGTGGCCGTGCGTTTCTTGTGAGGCATAGGGTGATCGTAAGCGAGATACCTGGGCATCCGCCTCAGGACCACCCCTTGCGCGCGTGCCTCCGCGCATGCCGGCGCGCGAGCGAAAGCCACAGATCGGAGCCCCGATGACGACGTGGGAGTACCTCACCACGCCCCTGCTGATCCACAACACCGCGGCGATCCTCAACAACTGGGGCAAGCAGGGCTGGGAGCTCGTGCAGGTCGTTCCTGGACCCGAGGGCGGGCTCGTCGCTTACTTCAAGCGTCCCGTGGGCGGGGGAGCAGCCAACGCCGGTCTCGGGGCGGCCCACCAGGCGGCCCAGCAGTTCGAGGGCACGGGCGCATGAGCGTCTCGGCGCGTCTGGCCGAGCTCGGCATCCAGCTTCCGCCCGTCGTCCCGCCCGTCGCCGCCTACATCCCCGCGACCGAGCACGACGGTCTCGTCTACACCTCCGGGCAGCTGCCCATGGTCGACGGTGCGCTGCCCGCGATCGGCAAGGTCGGCGAGGGCGACGGTCTCGTCGCCGCCGACGCGGCCAAGCAGCTCGCGCGTCAGTGCGCGCTCAACGCCATCGCCGCCGCGGCGGATGTGGCCGGCGGTGTCGACAACCTCGCTCGGGTCGTGAAGGTGACCGGGTTCGTGGCGTCCGTCCCCGAGTTCACGGGACAGCCCGGTGTCATCAACGGTGCGAGCGAGGTGCTGGGCGAGATCTTCGGCGACGCCGGTCGTCACGCGCGGTCGGCGGTCGGGGTGCCGGTGCTGCCGCTCGACTCTCCGGTCGAGGTCGAGGTCGTCTTCGCCCTGGTCTGATCCTCGGGCTCTCCGCCCACCGCGAACCTCGGCCGGAACACCGCCCGTGCGGTCGCTCGCGGCCCTACGCTCTGGTGTGGACCACGCGGAAGGGCGGTAGGGATGCAGGGACTCGAGGTCACGGTTCTGCTGGGCATCGCCCTTCTGGTCGGAACCGTCCTGGCGCCGCGGCTGCGCGTCGCGACGCCGCTGGTCTTGCTCGTGATCGGTCTGCTGCTCGGGTTTGTCCCCGAGCTGCGGGCGATCGAGCTGCCGCCGGAGACGGTGCTGCTGCTCTTCCTGCCGGTGCTGCTGTTCCGCGAGGCGTGGACGACGTCGCTCCGCTCGGTCCGCCGGTCGCTCCGCTACATCGTGCCGATGAGCACCCTGCTCGTCGTCGCCTCGGCGTTCGCCGTCGCGGCGGTCGCGACCTGGCTCGGTGTGCCGTGGGAGGCCGCCCTCGTGCTCGGGGCGGCGGTCGCGCCTCCCGACGCCACCGCGGTGGCCGCGCTCGGCAGGCTGCTTCCCGCCCGCACCTTCATGAAGCTCAAGGCCGAGAGTCTTACGAACGACGGCACCGCCCTCGTCCTCTACGCCATCGCGGTCTCGCTCCTGCTCGGCGACCAGGTCAGCGCCCTCTCGATCACGGGCATGGTGCTCCTCTCGTATCTCGGCGGCGCTGCGGCCGGCATCGCCGTCGCGGCCCTCGCCTTCCTCGCGCTGCGGCGGATGCAGTCGACTCTGACGATCAACCTGACGCTGCTGCTCGTTCCGTTCGTCGCGTTCCTCATCGCCGAGCTGATCGAGGCGTCCGGCGTGCTCGCCGTGGTCTTCGCGGGGCTCATCGTCGCCTGGGTGTCGCCGCGCATCACGACGGCGATGTCGCGCCGGGCCGCCGATGCCACCTGGCCGTTCGGGGTGTACCTGCTCAACGGAGCGCTGTTCGTGCTCATCGGCCTCGAGGTCCAGCTGGTGCTGCATGAGATCTCGCCGTCGGAGATCGGCATCCTGCTTCTCGTCACTCTCGCGGCGTGGGTCGCCCTCTTCGTCGTGCGCTACCTGTTCCAGTGGCTGTTCTCGCCCTTCTCGCGCCCGGCGGCCGGGTCGAGCAGATCGCTGCGTCATCGCTCGCGGGTCGTCAGCACGGTGTCGGGGTTCCGCGGCGCCGTGTCGCTCGCCA
The DNA here is from genome assembly GCF_003289625.1 of Microbacterium sp. SMR1. Taxonomy (GTDB): domain Bacteria; phylum Actinomycetota; class Actinomycetes; order Actinomycetales; family Microbacteriaceae; genus Microbacterium; species Microbacterium plantarum. The sequence continues at coordinate 260,592 of NZ_QMBN01000003.1, read as the reverse complement.
TCGCGCTGTCGGTGCCGATCACGACGGCTTCGAGCGAGCCGGTCGAGGGACGCGATTCGATCGTGTTCGTCACCGCGGGGGTCATCGTGCTCACGCTGCTCGTGCAGGGGCCGTTGCTGCCCGTCGTCATCCGGTGGGCGAAGCTCCCTGCCGACGATGCGGCGATCGAGGAGTACGAGCTCGCCCAGCGGGCCATTTCGGGCGCCGCTCTCGCAGCACTCGACGACCTCGCCGCGGAGCACGGGGTCAGCGATCGTGTCCGCGACCGTGCCCGGCACGAGGGCTACGAACGCCTCGAGCTCGCCAACGCCCGCGCCGTCGCGCGCCAGCGGGCGGCGGAGGAACGCGACCCGGATGCCGACATCGACGACGACTCGTCCGACGAGGATGCGTCGCGCATGGGCCCCGTGCCGCCGGGACCGTCGGACGGGGACGGGCATCGGCCTGCGCCGCAGCTCGAGATGCTCGCCGTGAGCGACGACATCGACTTGACGCAGCGCTCGCCGCTCATCCGGCACCGGGAGGCGACGCGGCTGCGGCTGGCGATGCTCGATCGCAAGCGCGAGGTGCTGCTGCGCCTGCGGCGTGACGGCACGATCGACGACCTCGTGGCACGCCGCATCCTCGCCGACCTCGACATCGAGGAGATCCGGGCCCGCGGACTCGATCGCGACGCCGAGTGACGCGATCGAGCCCGCGCGCGGGCTACTTCAGCTGTGCGCTGATGACCGACATCACCGCGGTGTCGGCGAGTGTCGTGGTGTCGCCGACCTCCCGGCCCTCGGCGACATCCCGCAGCAGTCGTCGCATGATCTTGCCCGAGCGGGTCTTCGGCAGCTCGCCGACGATGTAGACGTCGCGGGGCCGCGCGATGGGTCCGATCTGCTCGCCGACCCATTGCCGGAGCGACGTCGCGAGACCGTCGGGGGAGTGGGCGTCGAGGTAGCTCTGCTTGATGATCACGAACGCGACGACGGCCTGGCCCGTGGTCTCGTCGGAGGCTCCGACGACGGCCGCCTCGGCGGTCGATTCGTGCGCGACGAGCGCGGATTCGATCTCGGTCGTCGACAGGCGGTGGCCCGAGACGTTCATGACGTCGTCGACGCGGCCCATGAGCCAGATGTCGCCGTCGTCGTCGAGCCGGGCGCCGTCGCCGGCGAAGTAGTAGCCCTGCTTCTGGAACTTCTCCCAGTAGGTCTCGACGAAGCGGTCGGGGTCGCCCCAGATGCCGCGCAGCATGCTCGGCCAGGGCTCGGTGATGACGAGGAGTCCGCCGTTTCCCTCGCCCACGCGGTTGCCCTCCTCGTCGACGACGTCGATCGAGATGCCGGGGAGCGCGACCTGCGCGGATCCGGGCTTCGTCTCGGTGATGCCCGGCAGCGCCGAGATCATGATGGCGCCGGTCTCGGTCTGCCACCACGTGTCGACGATGGGCGCCTTCTTGCCGCCGATGACCTTGCGGTACCACATCCACGCCTCGGGGTTGATGGGCTCGCCCACCGAGCCGAGGAGGCGGATGCTCGACAGGTCGTACTGCGCCGGAACCTGACGGCCGACCTTCATGAAGGACCGGATCGCGGTGGGGGCGGTGTAGTAGATCGTCACGCCGTACTTCTGGATGATCTCCCACGAGCGGCCCGAGTGGGGCGTGTCGGGGGTTCCCTCGTAGAGCACCTGCGTCGCGCCGTTGGCGAGCGGTCCGTACGTGACGTAGCTGTGGCCGGTGACCCACCCGATGTCGGCGGTGCACCAGTAGACGTCCGTCTCGGCGTGCAGATCGTGCACGACGCGGTTGGTGAACGCGGCCTGCGTCAGGTATCCGCCGGAGGTGTGCAGGATGCCCTTCGGCTTTCCCGTCGTACCCGAGGTGTACAGGATGAACAGCGGGTTCTCGGCGGGGAACGCCTGTGCCTCGTGGTCGGGGGATGCTGCGGGCACGACGTCGTGCCACCACAGGTCGCGCTCGTCGTTCCACTCGATGTCGTTGCCGCCGCGCCGCACGACGATGACATGCTCGACCGTGAGCTGCGGACCTGCGCCCCGGTCGGCCAGCGCCTGGTCGACGGCGGGCTTGAGCGGCGAGACCTTGCCCTTGCGATAGCCGCCGTCGGCGGTGATGACGAGCTTGGCTCCGGCGTCGTCGATGCGGGTCCGCAGGCTGTCGGCGGAGAACCCGCCGAACACGACCGAGTGCACGGCGCCGACGCGGGCGACGGCGAGCATCGCGGCGACGGCCTCGGGGATCATCGGCATGTAGATCGCGACGCGGTCGCCCTGCTCGATCCCGAGCTCGGTCAGGACGTTGGCGAGGCGCTTGACCTCGTCGGTGAGTTCGCCGTAGGTGACGGCGCGGTCATCGCCCGGCTCGCCCTCCCACAGCAGCGCGACGCGGTCGCCGAGGCCGGCCTCGACGTGACGGTCGAGGCAGTTGTACGCGACGTTCAGCTCGCCGTCGGCGAACCACTCCGCGAACGGGGGATTCGACCAGTCGAGTACCTGCGTGAAGGGCTTGTGCCAGTGCAGCTCCCGGGCCTGGTCGGCCCAGAAGCCCTCGCGGTCGGCTGCGGCGCGCTCGTAGAGCTCGGCGGTGCCGACGGCGGATGCGGCGAACTCGGGCGACGGCGCGAACCGTCGGGTCTCGGTCAGCAGGTGGTCGATCTGGCTGCTCATACGGCACGCTCCTTCGCGGTCGATGGCGCCGCGCGCGGGCGGCGTGCGGTCAATCTAGACCGCGGCGAGATCAGGAGACTACCGCCGATAGTGGGTGGTCATGCCGAGGGTGGCGCGGGGGTGTGGTGATTGGGTCGCAGCCGGTTCGACAGCGTAAGCTGATCCCGGCTGCGACATCGTTCGCGCCCGTGGCGGCCCGACCTACCCCCCAAGCGGCGGGACGTTGCGTGGACGGCACCCCTATCCCCCAATGTGGGGTGCCGTCCTTCTTCTTTTTCTCGCGGGTTTCACCTGGCGAGGTGGTGCTTCCACTCGTCCGGCAGCGCACGGTGGGGCCGCAGCGGCGAGAGAGCGAACGCGGCCGCTGCGAGGGTGAGCAGCAGAGGCGACAGCAACAGGGCGACACCGTTCGATGCCGCGCTGCCGACGATGCCCGCGACGAGTGCCCCGAGGGGCATGGCGCCCTGCGTGACGAATCGGTTCGCGGCGGTGGCTCGTCCCATCAGCTGTGGCGGAGTCACCTCGGCGCGCAGACCGGCCGAGCTGATCATCGTCGTCACGACGATCAGGCCGAAGGCGAAGCTCGACCCCGCGACGAACACGACTGAGGGAAGCGGCACCACGTACGCGGACGGCAGGATCAGTGCGGCCACGGGAAGCAGGCAGTATCCGATGAGCATCGTTCGGATGGGACCCAGGCGGGTGCGGATCCGCATGGCGACGAACGACCCGATGATGGCCCCGGTCGCCCCGATGCCGCTCGCAAGCGCGTAGCCGCTCGCGGTCATCCCGAGGTCGTCCAGCGCGACGAGAACGATCAGCGTTGCGAAGACGCCGGCGCCGGCGTTGATGAGGGCATTCGTGACGAGCATGGTCCGGAGAACGGGATGCCGCCGGACGAACGCGATCCCCTCGACGAGCGACGCCCAGAACGGGGGAGGGGCGACACCCTTCTCGCGAGGCTCCGGTGCGCGGATGAGCGAGGCCGCGACGGCGGCCAGGATGCCGGTGACCGACGTGATGACGTAGAGGAGCGGTGCCGCCAGGCGTGTGAGCACGGCTGCTGCCAGCGCGGGGCCGACGACCTGCATCGAGGTGTCGGTCGACTGGATTCGAGCCGTTGCCTCGGATACCCGCGACGGCCCGACGATGGCCGGGGTGAACGCCGTCTGCGCCGTGTCGGAGAATACCGACGTCACGCTGATGATCGCGGCGACCACCATGAGCTGCCACACCGAGAGCCAGCCGGCGATGTACGCGACCGCGACGCTCGCCGCAGCGACAGCACGGATGAGCTCGGTGCACACGAGGACGGGCCTCTTAGGCCACCGATCGACCCAGACGCCGGCCGGGAGACCGATCACGAGATAGGCGCTCAGGCCGAGCGCGGAGATGACACCGACCTGCCACGCCTCGGCTCCGAGGACGGCCACCGCCGTCACCGACAGGGCGAGTGTCGCGAACTGGCGTCCGGTCTCCTGGAGGGCATTCGACGCCCACAACCATCGGAAGCCCGTGTTGCGGTGAACCGCACCGGTCGACTCGTCGTGAACCACCATGCCAGTGTCTCGTTCCGGTTCCTCCCCAACGGGGATAAGACACGGCTTGTGCCACGAATGGCGGCGGCCCGCGAATGAGGGCGGGGGCGCTTTCTAGTGTCGGGGCATGGCATCAGCATTCGTCGTCGTTCCGCGCCCGGGCTCCGCTGCGGCCTCACGCGGCGAACCGGCGTCGGTGCCGGGACCGCGGCGACAGCTCCCCGATGATGCGGCGCTCGACCCGCTGCGCGAGTACCTGCTCGATCCCGATGTGACGGACGTCTTCGTCAACGGGGAACGCGGCGTCTTCATCGACCGCGGTCGGGGCGCCGAGGCCGTCGAGGGGTGGTGTCCGAATGAGGCGGAGGTGCGCGCTCTCGCCGTCGCGTTGATCGCCCTCGGCGGGCGTCATCTCGACGACGCTACGCCCTGTGCCGACGTGCGCTGGGCCGGCGGCATCCGGGTGCACGCCGTGCTTTCGCCGGTGGCCTGCGAGGGGTCGGTGATCTCGATCCGGCTCCCCGCGGTCGAGCAACTGAGTCTCGCCGATCTCGAGCAGCGAGGCATGTTCGACACCGCGGTCGCCGCGGACCTTCGTCGGCTCGTCGAGGAGCGGACCAACCTCCTCGTCACAGGGGCGACGGGCGCCGGCAAGACGACGCTCCTCGCAGCGCTGCTCTCGGCCGCGAGCCCGACCGACCGGATCGTCACGATCGAGGATGTCGCCGAGCTGAGGCTCGATCACCCGCACCATGTGAGGCTAGAGGCGCGCCAGCCCAATCTCGAAGGCGCCGGAGCTGTGCCGCTCGCTCGGCTGGTCCGGGAGGCGCTGCGCATGCGGCCCGATCGGCTCGTGGTGGGCGAGTGCCGCGGCGAAGAGGTCCGCGAGTTGCTGACCGCCCTCAACACGGGGCACCAGGGCGGAGCAGGGACGGTGCACGCGAGCGGTCTGGCTGAGGTCCCGGCCCGGCTCGAGGCGCTCGGTGCGCTGGCGGGCCTCGACGATCACGGCGTCGCCCGCCAGGTGGTGAGCGCGATCGGCGCGGTCGTCCACGTAGGAAACGTCGACGGTGTGCGACGGGTCATGGGGATCGTCCGCCCGGTCCTCCGGGACGGGCGCCTCGGAATCGAGGAACAGGCATGACGCGGACTTGGCGCTGGCGCCGTTCCGCGGCTGAGTCGGATGCTGCAGCGGCGGATGTCGCACCCGTCCTGCATCGTCTCGCCGTGCTCCTCGAAGCAGGCATCGCACCCGACCGGGCCTGGGAGCACCTCGCCGCCTCGGGTGACTCGGCACCTCGGCGCGTGCACGAACAACGACGAGCGGGCCGACCGCTCGCCGACGCCATCGCTGCCGAGGAGGGCGCCTGGTGCGAGGTCGCCGAAGCCTGGCAGGTCGCGACGACGGTGGGCGCCCCGCTCGCGCGCACGCTGCGCGGGATGGCCGAGGCGCTCCGCGACGCCGAGGCAGCGCGTGACGACATCCGCGTCGCGCTCGCCGAGCCGACGGCCACGGCGCGCCTGGTCGGGTGGCTGCCGCTCGTCGCCGTCGCGCTGGCACTGCTGCTCGGTTTCGATGTGCTTGCCACGCTGCAGCACCCTGTGGGCGCAGCGTGCCTCGTCGTCGGGGCGCTGCTGATGGTGGGCGCGCACGTGTGGACACGTCGTCTCGTAGCTCGCGCCCGGCCGGGCGGTGGTATCCCGGGCATGTCGGCGGAACTCCTCGCGATCGCGCTGTCGAGCGGCGTATCGATCGGCCGTGCGGAGGAGGTACTGGCATCCGTCGACGTCTCGCCGGCGGATGCCGACCGCGACGTCCTCGATCTCTCGACCTCGGCAGGCGTGCCGGCGGTGGACCTTCTGCGCGCCACCGCGGAGCTCGAGCGTCACCGTGCCCGCATCGAGGGGCGGATGCGGGCGGCACAGCTGACATCACGGCTGCTGCTGCCGCTCGGGGTCTGCACACTACCCGCGTTTCTCCTCATCGGCGTCGCGCCGATGCTCCTCAGCGCGATGACGAGCACCTCGGTGACGCTGTGACACCGCCACCCCCGCGCGAGCTCGATCGCGTCCGACCAGACCCAGACCGTGCCCACCGTGCCCGATCCGAACACGCAACGACAGAACGGAGCAGACATGAACCGATCCCTTCCTCGATTGACGCGAGCGCGCGCCGCGAGGCTCTTCGCCGACGAGTCCGGCGCCGCGACCGCGGAGTACGCCATCGCGACGATGGCCGCCGTCGCCTTTGCGGGCCTGCTGGTGGTGATCATGCGCAGCGACGAGGTGCGCGGCATCCTCACCGATCTCGTGCGGCGGGCGTTGACCGTCGAATGAGGTTCTGCCGAGACGAGCGCGGTTCGGTGGCCGCCGAATTCGCGGTCGTCGTTCCGGCGGCGATGCTCCTGGTGCTGCTCGCCGTCGCCGCGTTGGCGGCGGCGGGCACGCAGATCCGGCTCGAGCATGCGGCTGCTCAGGCCGCGCGGCTCGTCGCGCGCGGCGAGGATCCCGGGCGCGCGGCGGCGGCGGTGCAGGCAGCGGCAGGGGGCGCCGCGCTCGACGTGCGATCCGACGCGGACCTCACGTGCGCGATCGTGACGGCCGATCATGCGATCCCGCTGCCGCTGCCGTCACTGCGCGCGGAGAGCTGCGCGCTCACCGGAGGGCTCTGATGGCGGGCGTCGCGACGGCCATCGGCGTTCTGGCAGTGACGGCGACGGTCGCCGCGGGCTGCGCCCTGGCGGGAGTCGCGGGGATCCAGTCGGCGCGGGTGTCTGCCGTCGCCGACACGGCGGCGCTCGCGGCGGCCGATGCCGCGCTCGGGTTCGTCGGGGGAGTGCCGTGCGAGCGAGCCGGGCAAGTCGTCGCACGGTCGGGGCTCGCGCTCACAGCGTGCGAGGTGGACGGCGTGGTCGCGACCGTCGCGGTCGCGTCGTCGGGCGGTGTGTTCGCTGTCCAGGCGCGCGCCCGGGCCGGCCCGCCGGAGTGACTCATTCGATGTCTCGACCGCGGTCGTGAACCCGCCACCCGGGGGAGCGGCCCGGTCGCCTCAGCCACCGGGCCTGGCCGAGTGGGACTGATCAGGAACCGCCGGCTTGCTGCGATCGTAGGGGGCGTCCGTCATCCGCCGCGTGGGGGTCATCCGCAATGCGTGATTCCCGGCTGAACCCCGTCGCATCCTGCCGTCGCCAGGCGCGCCTGTGAAGGGTGTATTTCGCGTGCACGCGCGCGCCCGCGCGGCCCGTGAGCCCCGGCATGCCGACGCGAGGATATGGCGCGCCGTTCCCAGCGTCCTCCACCGTGTGGCGCGTGTATGGTGTGCGCTGGAGAAAGGAAGACTCGTGGCAGGCGGCAAGAAACTCGTCATCGTCGAGTCCCCGACCAAGATGAAGTCGATCCAGGGCTACCTGGGCGACGAGTACGAAGTGCTCAGCTCGGTCGGGCACATCCGGGACCTCGCTAAGAAAGAGGACATCCCGGCCGACAAGAAGCAGGCGTACGGCAAGTACTCCATCGACGTCGAGAACGGCTTCGATGCGTATTACGTGGTCAGCGATCGCAAGACCAAGACCGTTGCCGAGCTCAAGCGCGCCCTGAAGGACGCCGACGAGGTCCTGCTCGCCACCGATGAAGACCGCGAGGGCGAGGCGATCGCCTGGCACCTGCTCGAGGTGCTCAAGCCCAAGGTCCCGGTCAAGCGCATGGTCTTCCACGAGATCACCAAGGACGCCATCCGCGCGGCTGCCGACAACACCCGCGAGCTCGACCTCGCGCTCGTCAACGCGCAGGAGACCCGCCGCGTCCTCGACCGCCTGTACGGGTGGGACGTCTCACCCGTGCTCTGGCGCAAGATCGGCTCCGGCCGCGACGGTCAGGCGCTGAGCGCCGGCCGCGTGCAGTCCGCCGCGACCCGCATGGTCGTCGAGCGCGAGCGCGAGCGGATGTCGTTCGTCTCGGCGTCGTACTGGGACATCGAGGCCCACGCGGCGAAGGACGGCGGCTCGTTCTCGACCCGCCTCGCGCGTCTCGACGGCGCCCCGCTGGCCCGCGGCACCGACTTCGACGACGCCGGATCGCTCAAGAAGGCGGTCGTCGTCCTCAGCGAGAAGGACGCCCGCGAGCTCGCCGCAGCGATCGAGAAGGCTGCCACCGCCGCCGTCACCGCGGTCGAGGCCAAGCCCGGAACCCGCAGCCCCAAGCCGCCCTTCACGACCTCCACGATGCAGCAGGAGGCCGGCCGCAAGCTCTCGATGAGCGCCAAGCACGCGATGAGCGTCGCCCAGCGTCTCTACGAGAAGGGCTACATCACTTATATGCGCACCGACTCGACCGCTTTGTCGGCTCAGGCCGTGACAGCGGCGCGCACGCAGGCGGTCGCGCTGTACGGTGACCGTGCTGTTCCCGCGAGCCCGCGCTCGTACCGCAACAACGCCAAGAACGCCCAGGAGGCGCACGAGGCGATCCGCCCGTCGGGCGAGGAGTTCCGCACGCCTGCATCCGTCGCGTCCGGTCTCGACCGCGACGAGCAGCGCCTGTACGACCTCATCTGGAAGCGCACCGTCGCCAGCCAGATGTCCGACGCGAAGTACGAGACCACGACCGTCACGCTCGAGGTCGACGCAGCCGGCAAGCGGGCCGCTTTCACGGCATCCGGCACCGTCTACACCTTCAAGGGCTTCCTCGAGGCGTACGAAGAGGGCAACGACGAGAAGCGCGGCGACAACGACCGCTCCGCCGACCAGTCGCTGCCGCCCGTCGCCGTGGGCGACGAGCTCGCGCTGTCGGATGTCGAGCCCAAGGGTCATGCGACGAGTCCCAAGCCCCGCTACACCGAGGCGAGCCTCGTCAAGGCGCTCGAGGAGAAGGGCATCGGCCGTCCGTCGACCTTCGCGAGCATCATCGACGTCATCCTCGAGCGCGGCTACGTCACCAAGCGTGGCCAGGCGCTCGTCCCCAGCTGGCTCTCGTTCAGCGTCGTGCGGCTGCTCGAGCAGCACTTCTCCGACCTCGTCGACTACGACTTCACGGCGGCGCTCGAAGACGACCTCGACGCCATCGCCCGGGGCGAGCAGGCGCGCGAGGCATGGCTGAAGGAGTTCTACTTCGGCTCGGACAACCACGTGGGCCTGCGCAACATCGTCGAGAACCTCGGTGACATCGACGCCCGCGAGCTCAACGCGACGCCCATCGGCGACGTGGCGACCCTGCGGTTCGGCAAGTACGGGCCGTACCTCGACGTCCCCGTCGGCGAGGGCGAGACGCGCATCGTCAACGTCCCGGACGACCTCGCGCCCGACGAGCTGACGCCCGAGAAGGCGCAGGAACTCATCGACGCTCCCGTCGCCGGTGACCGCGTCCTCGGTGAGAACCCCGAGAACGGCAAGCTCATCGTCGTCAAGGACGGACGCTTCGGCCCTTACGTGCAGGAGCTCGAGCCCGAGCCCGAGGAGACCGTCGACGAGGCGACCGGCGAGGTCGCCCCCGCCAAGAAGAAGACGACGAAGAAGAAGGAAGCGGCCCCCAAGCCGCGGACCGCGTCGCTGTTCAAGTCGATGAGCGTCGACACGGTCGACCTCGAACAGGCGCTCAAGCTGCTGTCGCTTCCTCGCGTCGTGGGCGTCGACCCCGAGTCGGGCAACGAGATCACCGCGCAGAACGGCCGCTACGGTCCGTACCTGAAGAAGGGCACCGACTCGCGCACGCTCGCGAGCGAGCAGCAGCTGTTCGACATCACGCTCGAGGAAGCCCTCGCCGTTTACGCGCAGCCCAAGTACGGCGCTCGTGCGGCGTCCAGTGCGCTCAAGGAGTTCGAGGCCGACCCCACCAGCGGCAAGCCGATCAAGCTGAAGGACGGCCGCTTCGGCCCCTACGTCACCGACGGCGAGACCAACGCGACGATCCCGCGCGGTGAGAACGCTGAAGAGGTCACGTTCGAACGCGCCGTTCAGCTGCTCGCCGACAAGCGCGCCAAGGGCCCGGCGCCCAAGCGCAAGACGGCGGCGCGCAAGACCACGACGACACGCAAGCCCGCGGCAAAGAAGAAGTGACCGGCACCGCCGACCGCGGACTCTGGATCACCCTCGAGGGCGGCGACGGGTCGGGGAAGACGACCCAGGCGACCGCTCTCGAGGCCTGGCTCCGCGAAAGCGGACGCGAGGTCGTGCGCACGCGCGAGCCGGGCGGCAGCGACGTGGGCGTGCTCATCCGCGACATCGTCCTGCACCACCGGGGAGACATCGCTCCGCGCGCCGAAGCCCTGCTGTACGCCGCCGACCGTGCACACCACGTCGCGACCGTGGTCCGTCCGGCCCTCGACCGCGGCGCCGTCGTCGTGCAGGATCGGTACCTCGATTCGTCCGTGGCCTACCAAGGGGCCGGACGGGTCCTGGATGCCGGCGAGGTGCGCGACCTCTCGCTGTGGGCCACCGACGGCGCGCTACCCGACATCACGGTGCTGCTCGACCTCGACCCCGCCGCCGCCCGAGCACGTCTCGACGCCGACGACAAACCGTTCGACCGGCTCGAGGCCGAGAAGGCCGATTTCCACGAGCGTGTGCGCACCGCCTTCCTCGGGCTCGCCGCAGCGGAACCCGAGCGGTTCCTCGTGCTCGACGCATCCCGTCCACCGGTCGACCTGTCCGTCGAGATCCGTGCACGTGTCGAACGCTCGCTGCGCGGCTGAGTCGGCGCGGGCGGCCGGCCGCGGCCCGCGCGGCGCGGGGTAACCGACGTCGGAGGCTCCCCGTAGGCTGGACCCATGACCGCCTCCGCTCCGCTCGCGCCGCCGTGGGGCGAGGTCTGGGGTCAGGACTCGGCCGTCGCGGCGCTGCAGGCCGCGGCATCCGACCCCGCGCAGCTCGCGCACGCCTGGCTCATCACGGGCCCGCCCGGCTCGGGGCGTTCGACGCTCGCGCACGCGTTCGCGGCAGCGCTGATCGCCGAGCCGGGGGATGAGGGCGCGATGCGGCAGGTCCTCGCGGGCACGCATCCCGATCTCACGGCCCTCCGCACGGAGGGCGTGGTCATCTCCATCCGCGACGCCCGAGCGCTCGTCGAACGGTCGTACTTCTCGCCGTCTCTCGGTCGCTACCGCGTCATCGTCGTCGAAGACGCCGACCGGATGGTCGAGCGGACGAGCAACGTTCTGCTCAAGGCTCTCGAGGAGCCGCCAGAGCAGACGGTCTGGGTGCTGTGCGCGCCGAGCGATGCTGATCTGCTGCCGACGATCCGGTCGCGCGTGCGAACGCTGCGACTGCGTGAGCCCGACGTAGCGGATGTCGCACGGCTCATCTCCGCGCGCACGGGCGTCGACGAAGCGGTGGCCGAGCAGTCCGCTCGTCTCGCCCAGCGCCACATCGGTATGGCCCAGCGCCTCGCGACGGATGCCGCCTCTCGGGAGCGCCGTGATGCGACGCTGCGCGCGGTGCTGGCGGTGCGCGGAGTGTCCGACGCCGTCGAGACGGCCGGTCGCATCGTGAGCGCCGCGACGGAGGATGCCAAGGCCTTGACGGCCGAACGCGACGAGTCCGAGCGCGAGGCGTTGCGGCGCACGCTCGGGGTCGCTCCGGGTGCACCCGTGCCGCCCGCCGTGCGCGGTCAGCTCAGCGCGCTCGAGGACGAGCAGAAGCGTCGGGCGACGCGCAGCCTGCGCGACGGCATCGATCGGGTCCTCACCGATCTCGAATCGATGTACCGCGACACGCTGATGCTGCAGTTCGGCCGGGAGGGCGACCTCATCAATCGCGAGCTGACGAGCGAGCTCGCCGCTCTTGCGTCGGCATGGACTCCCGACCGCACGCTCGTCGTGCTCGATCGCATCTCGGCCACGCGGAGCGCCCTCGAAGGCAACGCGGCCCCCCTGCTCGCCCTCGAGAGCATGCTCATCACCGTCGCCAGCGGAAGGACACCGTGAAAGCTCCCCGTCGTCTGGTCACCGTCGTCGCGATCGCCGCGGCCACGGTGACGGTCCTCACCGGATGCGTCTTCAAGGGAAGCCCCGATCAGGCTTCGCCGGCGCCGAGCCGCACACCCATCACCGAGGGCGTCTCAGCGGATCTGATGCCGTTCTACGGGCAGGAACTCGAATGGGAGTCCTGCGTGGGCGCCGACTCGGGTTCATACGATTGCACGACAGTGCGCGCGCCGCGTGACTGGAACGATCCGTCCGCGGGCGAGATCGAACTCGCGGTCGTGCGGCGGGCGGCGGGATCGGGCGAAGCGCTCGGGTCGCTGCTGGTCAATCCCGGCGGTCCCGGCGCGAGCGGGTACGACCTGATCGCCGACAGCGCCCAGTTCGCGGTCGGGTCAGTGCTGGCCGACGCCTACGACGTCATCGGGTTCGACCCGCGCGGCGTGGGCCGCTCGAGCGCCGTCGCGTGCTTCGACGCCGCGGGCACCGACGCCTACTTCTTCGACATCCCGGCCGCCCCTCGCGGTACGCCCGAGTGGGAAGCGGAGTTGACCGCCCGCAACGAGCAGTTCGCCGCCGCCTGCGACGAGAACAGCGGCGGCATACTGCCCTTCATCACGACCGAGTTCGCCGCGCGCGACATGGATCTGCTGCGTGCGGTGCTCGGCGACGAGAAGCTCAACTACCTCGGGTACTCGTACGGAACCTTCCTCGGGGCGACCTACGCCAAGCTCTACCCCGAGAACGTCGGGCGTCTCGTGCTCGACGGTGCGATCGACCCGAGCGTGTCGTCTCTCGATGTCAGCGCCACCCAGGCGGTCGGCTTCGAGTCGGCGCTGCGCGCGTTCATGGCGGCATGCATCGAGGAGGAGGACTGCCCCTTCCGCGGGTCCGTCGATGACGCGATGACCGACCTCGGGACGCTGCTTGCGAGCGTCGACGCGTCGCCCCTGCCGGCATCCGACGGTCGCCGGCTCGGCGCCGACTCGCTCATGACCGCGATCATCGCCGCGCTGTACTCGCAGGACAACTGGCCGATCCTGAGGCAGGCTCTCTCGCAGACGCTGGCGGGCGACCCGCAGACGGCGTTCCTGCTCGCCGACTTCTACTACGCGCGCACGTCCGACGGGCAGTACTCGGACAACTCGTCCGAGGCGTTCCGCGCGTACAACTGCATGGACTACCCGGCCGAGAACGACCCCGAGGCCGAGGCCGCGTCGAAGGCGCGCCTCGCGGTAGAAGCGCCGACGGTCGCACCGTACTGGGAGGGCGTCGACGCCTGCGCAGTCTGGCCGTACCCGCCCACCGGTACCCGCGGCGAGATCACGGCCGACGGTGCCGCGCCGATCGTCGTCGTGGGCACGACCAACGATCCCGCCACTCCGTACGAGTGGTCGGAATCGCTCGCCGATCAGCTCGCCTCGGGCGTGCTCGTCACGCGAGAGGGCGAGGGGCACACCGGGTTCCAGAAGGGCAACTCGTGCGTCGACGACGCGGTCGAGGCCTTCTTCCTCGACGACACGGTGCCCGAGGACGGCCTCGTCTGCCGCTAGGTGTCTGGTCCCTCGGCATCCCCCCCGGTCCCAGCTTGCCGCGCGAGGTCCCAGTTCGGCCGGGAACGGGGCCGCTGAAACCGGCCCACGTGGGACCTCGGCGGCGGTCAGGACGGGCGAGGCAGGGTCCGAAGCATCTCGACCGCTGCCCGCGCGCCCTGGGGTGAGGCGTTGAGCGCGCTGAGAGCAGCGGCGACCCGGATGTCGAAGTCGGCCGGGGCCGAGATCAGACGAGAGACTCCCGGGACGATGCCCTTCTCGTTGATGGCCCAGGCTCTGGCGTCGGCGTGCCACGCGTACCCGAGCCGCACGGCCGCGTTGCTCAGGCAGAGACTGAGGTAGGCGGTGTCGCCGCGATCAGCGACCTTCGCTGCGGCGTCCACGAGGAAGTCCACCTGCCACAGATCGTCGAGGAAGGCCTGCCGCAGCGGCTCGGGGTAGGGAGTGAGGGCAGCGGAGCTATCGCGCAGGAAACCCGCGCCATCCACGAGCGGCTTCGCGAGTGCGACCTCGCCCGCGTATGCGATATCGAGAAACCCGAATGGATGCCCCGGCTGCGCGTGGAAGGCGAACTCGCCGCGACGAGCCCTCGCGACCTGAGCTCGAACGCGGTCGGCGTCGCGGATGATGACGTCGACGGGCATTTCCGCGATCGTCGCCCACGCGCCGCTATCCACCCACGGGCCCCAGCTCCCGGCCGGTCCGACGGTGACCGACGTCCCGGCCCAGCGAGACACCGACGCGGAGAGGACGCCGCGGTCGAATGTTCGCCCGTCGACGTAGACGCCGAGATCGACGTCCGAGTCGGCGGCATGCGTGCCGCGCGCGCGGCTGCCGCCGAGCGCCACCGCGACCACGCCCGGCGTCGCTGCAAGATCACGCGCGATGCGAACCAGATCGGCATCCGAAAGCATGCCGCCAGGCTAGCCCCCGCCGCCGAGGTCCCACTCGGGCCCGGAATGATGCCGCCATACCCGGCCGAACTGGGACCTCGACGGGCGCGAACCCCGCCCAACTGGGACCTCGGCGGGTGTCAGCGCCGAAGGATGCGGCGCGCGAGGGCGTTGCCGAGGAACTGCACGCCCTGCACGAGCAGGATGATGATGATCACGGCCGCCCAGGTCACCCACGGGTTGAACTGACGGAAGCCGTTCACCAGCGCGAACTGACCGAGGCCACCCGCGGCGATCGCACCGGCGACCGCGGTCATGTCAACGAGCGCCACCACGATGAAGGTGTAGCCGAGCACGAGCGGACCGAGCGACTCGCGGGGGACCAGCCGGAACAGGATGCGCGAGCGGCTCGCGCCGGCGGCGCGTGCGGCCTCGATCACCCCGGGGCGCACGGTCAGCAGGTTCTGCTCGACAATGCGTCCGATGGCGAACATCGACGCGATCGAGATCGCGAAGACGGCGAACTCGATGCCGATGCCGCGGATGCTGAACGCGCGGGCGAGGGGCTGGACCGCGGCCATGAAGATGATGAACGGGATAGGCCGGAAGGTGTTGACGATCACGTTGACGATGCCGAACACGACGCGGTTGGGGAACAGGCTGCCGGCCCGGGTCGCGTACAGCGCGAGGCCGATCAGGAAGCCCGCGATACCGCCGAACACGAGGCTCAGCGTGATCATGTAGAGCGTCTCGGCCGTCGCCGGCCAGAGGTCGGGGAGCAGGTCGATGAGCCTATCCACGGGAGTCCTCCTCGATGAGCGGTGCGTGGGCGGATGCCGCCGCCACGGCACGGTCGACGGCGTCCTTCTCTCCCGACAGAGCGAGGGTCAGATGGCCGAAGACGCGACCGCGGATGTCGTTGATGCCGCCGTGGATGAGCTCGAACCGGACGCCGTGCGACGACAGCGCCGCGAACACGTCCGCCTGCGGCGACTCGCCCTCGCGGATCGTGAACGTGACGATGCGGCCGGGATGCCGGGCGCGCAGTGCCGCGAGCTTCTCGCCCGTGGGCGCCTCATCGATGATGCTCGCCACGAAGCGGCGCGTGGCGTCGTGCGACGGTGCCGAGAGAACGTCGAACACGTCACCGCTCTCGATGACGCGTCCATGTTCCATCACGACGACGCGGTCGGCGATCGCGCGGACGACTTCCATCTCGTGGGTGATGACGAGGATCGTCACGCCGAGCTCGGTGTTGATGCGCTTGAGGAGGGCGAGCACCTCCTGAGTCGTGTCGGGGTCGAGAGCGCTCGTCGCCTCGTCGGCCAGCAGGATGCGGGGGCTCGTGGCCAGCGCCCGCGCGATGCCGACGCGCTGCCGCTGCCCGCCCGAGAGCTGTTCGGGGTAGTTCTTGGCCTTGCCCGAGAGCCCGACGAACTCCAGCAGTTCGGCCACGCGCTGCTTGACCTGGGCACGCGAGCGGCCGGCGACCTCGAGGGGGTACGCGACATTGCCCGCGACGGTGCGCGAGTCGAACAGGTTGAACTGCTGGAAGATCATGCCGATGTCGCCGCGGAGGGCGCGCAGCTCGCGCTCGCGGAGCCCCGTGATGTCGCGGCCGTCGATCTCGACGCTGCCGCTCGTCGGCGTCTCGAGAGCGTTGACCAGGCGCAGCACCGTGCTCTTTCCCGCGCCGGAGTACCCGACGATGCCGCACACGGTTCCTGCCTCGATCTCGAGGTCGACGTCATCGACCGCGACGACGGGCTCGCCGCCCTTGGTGGACGGAGGGAAGCGTTTGGTCACGCCGGACAGGCGGATGAGGGTCATGCGGGGCTCCTCGAACGAGACATGCGTGTGCGGCCCGTCCGGGGGAGCGGGCCGCACACGCGGGGATGTCACTGGTTGGCGCGGATGTCGTCCTCGACCTGCTTCAGGGCGGAAGCGAGCTCGTCCTTCGGCGTCTTCACGAGCACGGCCGAGCCGCCGGACGCCTCCTGCAGTCCTTCGGTGACCGCCTGGGTGTCCTGGAAGATCTCGACGAGCTTCTGGTAGGTCGGGTTGTCGGCATCCTCGGCCTTGGCGGCGAAGATGTTGATGTACGGCTGAGCGCTCGGGTCGCTGGGGTCGTCGGTCGCGAGCGCGTCGTCGAACTTCAGCCCGGCATCCTCGACGAAGTCGTTGTTGATGATCGCGGCGGCGACATCGGGCAGCGACGTCGCGGTGAGGGCGGCGTCGAGTGCCTCGACCTTGACCTTCGAGCCGGGCTCGACGTCGGCGGTCGTCGAGAAGACCGACCCGCCGTCCTTGAGCTCGATGAGGCCCTGCGCCTGCAGCACGAGCAGCCCGCGAGCCTGGTTGCTCTCGTCGTTGGGGACGGCGACGGTGGCGCCTTCGGGGATGTCGTCGACCGAGTCGTACTGCGTCGAGTACAGGCCCAGCGGGTAGGTCGCGGTCGAGCCGACGGCGACGAGGTCGTCGCCGGCGTTCACGTTGTATGTCGCGAGGTAGATGATGTGCTGGAACTGATTGAGGTCCAGCTCGTCGGCCGACAGCGCGGGGTTGGGCTGCGTGTACTCGGTGAAGTCGACGATGTCGACCTCGATGCCTTCCTCGGCCGCGGCCTCCTTGTAGGTCTCCCAGTACGGGTCGCCCGCGCCCACGACGCCGATGCGCACCGGGCCGTCCTGCGCGCCATCGCCGGCGTCGCCGGAGCCGGCGTCCGACGCGCACGCGCCCAGCAGGAGGGTCAGGGGAAGGGCCAGGGCGGCCGCGGTCAGAAGTCGCTTGGACATGAGTGGTGCTCCTCGGATCGGGCACCGCGGGGCGGTGACCCGCCCGTGCGCGACCGGGGTCGCGCTCGCCTCATCGCGGTGCCCTCCGACGGTAAGCGCCACGGGTGGACGGGGAGTAATCGTCGCGTAACACGGCGTCTCCCGATATAAGGGCGTCGGCCGCGCCGCCGGTTCGCGACGGGGTCGGAGACCATGTAACATTGCTGATCGTGCATCGCACAGCGACGCGCGCCGCCTTAGCTCAGACGGCAGAGCGATTCACTCGTAATGAATAGGTCAAGGGTTCGATTCCCTTAGGCGGCTCCACAACGAAAGGCCCGGACTCCGAAGAGTCCGGGCCTTTCGCGTTCCCGTTGGGCGGGCCGCAGCGCGGCTTACAGCGTCGCGGCGAACGGGTCGAAGTCGACCGGCACGGTCGGCACGGGCGCCACGGTGCTCGCGACCTTCACGAACTCGCCCGAGGCGGCCGATTCCTGCGCCGAGAGCATGACGTCGAGCACGTGGTAGCCGAGCTCGCCGGTGGCGACATGCGGCCGGTCCTCCGCGATCGCGCGGACCATGTCGAGCAGGCCCAGGCCGCGGCCGGTGAGCTTGCCCTCCTGCTCGATCTCGATCCACTCCTGCTCGCCCCAGTTGCCGTCCGAGATCGACTTCCGCGCCTTGACGTAGGCGATGCGTCCTTCGAACTGGTTGGGGTCGGGGAGCACGATGGAGCCCTCGGTGCCGTGCACCTCGAACACGCCGTGGCGTTCGAGGGCCGAGTCGAAGCTCAGCAGGCTCGCCGCCTGCTGACCCGCCTCGAAGGCCGTGATGACCTGCATCGTGGTGGGCACCTCGACGGGGAAGACGGTGCCCGCGTTGGGCCCGGCCTGGATGGTTCGCTCCTCGAGCTTCTTACGCCCGACGGCGGCGACGCGGTCGACCGACCCGAAGAGGCTGACGAGACCACTGAAGTAGTACGGACCCATGTCGAGCAGCGGTCCGGCTCCCTGGGCGAAGAGGAACGCGGGGCTCGGGTGCCACAGGTCGGGGCCGACGGTCTGGAACGTCGTCGACGCGAACATGGGCTCGCCGACCACACCGCTCTGGATCGCGCGCTTCGCGGTCTGGAAGCCGGGGCCGAGGAGCGTGTCGGGGGCCGAACCGATGCGCAGGCCCGCGGCATCCGCCTGGCGCAGGAGCTCCGCCGTGCTCTCGCGGTCGAGGCCGAGCGGCTTCTCGGTCCAGACGTGCTTGCCCGCCGCGATCGCGCGCGAGGAGATCTCGACGTGGACGGCGGGGATCGTCAGGTTGACGACGACGTCGACATCGGGGTGCGCGAGGACATCGTCGGTCGTGCCCCATTCGGCGACGCCGTGCTTCTCGGCCTGAGCCTTGGCGCGGTCGACGTCGAGGTCGCCGAGGATGACGACGCGGACATCGGGAAACGAGCCGAGGTTCTCGAGGTAGGTGTCGCTGATGACACCGACGCCGACGAAACCGACTCCGACGGGCCCGGTCATGCGCTGACTCCGTTCTCACGCAGGAACGCCAGGCTGGCGGCGACGTCGGCGAAGACGTCGCCGGGTGCCTTGTCGTATTCGACGACGGCGTACTTCAGAGTGGTCGCCGCGCGCAGCGACTCGGCGAGGGGGACGTCGCCCGTGCCGGCGTGACGCTGATCGAGGCTGTCGGATCCGAACTCCGCGGCTCCCGGGGCCCAGGGGTTGGAGGCCGGGACGACGCCGTCCTTGACGTGGACGGCGACGAGCCGGTCGCCGAGGCTCTTCACGAGGGCCGGGACGTCCTGGCCACCGGTGAGCGCCCAGAAGAGGTCGAGCTCGAGCGTGACGCGCTCGTCGAGGAGCGAGACGAAACGCTCGTAGGCGCTCTGACCGTCGAAGGACGCGACGAACTCCTGCGCGTGGTTGTGGTAACCGACGCTCAGGCCGAAGCCGGCGGCGATCTCGGCCTGCGCGTTCAGGCGCTCCGCGATGTCGGCGACGCCGTCCTCGGTGAGCCACCGCTCGGGGGCGACGAACGGGTCGATGACCGTCTTCATGCCGATCGTTGCGGCGGCCTCGTAGACGACCTCGGGTGCGGGGGTGGGGATGGAGCCGTCCGGCGTCCAGAGCTCGTCGGTCAGCAGGGGAGCGTGACCGGTCGGCGAGGTGAGGCCGGCGGCATCCAGCGCCGCGCGGATCTCGGTCGGACGCGAGACGAAGTCGAACGCCTCGACGTGTGCGAATCCGATCTCGGCGAGCTTCGCCAGCGAGCCGGACATGTCGGCGGAGAACTCCTTCGCAAGCGAATAGAGCTGGACGGATGCCTGGACCTGAGTCACAGTCGACCTTCTTTCGTACGTCATCGTGCGGGGTGCCCGTGGTGGCACGACGTCACGCTAACACGTAATACATCCAGGTGGAGGTTTCTTGTTACAGTCGCGGTGTGAGCAACGACGATCGCGCGAAGATGGGGCGCCCCGGCGCGTACGCCAAGGGTGTGGCGCGACGTCAGGAGATCCTCGACCGCGCGATCGAGGTCTTCCAGGAGCGTGGGCTGCAGGGAACGTCGCTGCGGCGGATCGCCGAGGCCATCGGGGTCTCGCACGCCGCACTGCTGCACTACTTCGAGTCGCGCGAGCAGCTCCTCGTGGCCGTGTACGAGCACGCTGAGACGCAGCGCGGACAGCGCGGTCGGACTCCGCCCGAAACGGCGGTCGGGGTGATGACGCGCGCAGCCGTCGACAACCTCGAGGTTCCGGGCCTCGTCGAGCTCTACTCGATCCTCGTCGCCGGTGCGCTCGAGGCGGGGAGTGAGCACGGCAAGCGCTTCTTCACGGCCCGGTTCGAGCGCATTCGAGGCGAGCTGACCGAGCGGCTGCGGGCCGAGCAGCGTGCGGGAACCGTTCGTGACGACGTGCCGGCGGAACAACTGGCGGCTCTGCTCATCGCGGCATCCGACGGCTTGCAGATCCAGTGGCTTCTTGAGCCCTCGATCGAGCTCGAGCGCACGCTCGCCTCTCTCGCAGTGCTCCTGCGTCCGTCATGAATTCGCGCCCGGCGTGAACCATACTGAGTGCATGGCCCGAGCGACCCGCTTCCCGAGCCGGCGGCGCGCGTGACGACGACTCTCGACGCGGTCCTCGAGATCCTCAGCTGGGCGGGCTTCGGCGGCGCTGTCACGTTCGGCATCGCGCTCCTCGTGCTGTGGGCGGCGGACGGGACGTGGCTTCCGGCCGATGCGCTCGTCGACCACGAGCCCGACGGCACGTGGGTGCGCTGGTTCGACGACGAGGGTGAGGCGAACAGTGCGCGGGTCGATGAGCACACGGCCGCGCTCCTCGCGGGCCGCGATCGAGCCGACATCTGGTATCGCCACGGGTGGCGGGGAAGGATGCGGCTGACCCGTCGGCCGCCGGTTCGCCGACTGCTCGTCGGCTTGTCATCCGGATTTCTCGGTGTGGGCGTCGTCGCGCTCGTCGCATCCTGGATCGTCCTCTTCGTCCGCGGCTGAGCGGGGTCTCGAGTCGGCAGACGGACTGGCGTATCCGAATGTAGCTAGATAAGCTACCTACGTGAATAGCAAACGAAGTGTCCCACGCTGGCTGCGCATCGGCATTCCCGCCTTGCTCGTGCTCGTCTGGCTCGTGGGCGGCTCGGTGGGTGGACCCTACTTCGGGCGCGTCAGCGAGGTGGCCACGAACGACCAGTCCTCGTTCCTCCCCGCGAGCGCCGACGCGACGAAGGTCAGTGAGCGCCTGACCGACTTCACCGGCGGCGAGGAGATCCCGGCGGTCGTCGTCGCCGCGGCATCCGATCCGCTCGACGAGGCGCAGCTCGCAGCACTCGGCGAGCTCGGCACCGCCATCGGCGAGCTCGACGGTGTCGGCGAGGTGTCGCCGCCCATCCCGTCCGAGGACGGTCTGGCTGTCCAGGTCTTCGTGCCGATCGACGCCTCGGGGGAGGTGCGCGACGTCGTCGAAGAGGTCCGGGCGCTCGTCCAGGAGGACCTGCCCGCGGGCGTCGAAGCGTGGGTCACGGGACCCGCCGGGTTCACGGCGGATCTCGCCGAGGGCTTCCTCGGCATCGACGGACTGCTTCTGATCGTCGCGCTGGCCGCGGTGTTCATCATCCTGGTCGTCGTCTATCGCTCGCCGTTGCTGCCGATCCTCGTTCTGCTCACATCGGTCTTCGCGCTGTGCGTCGCCCTCCTGACGGTCTGGTGGCTCGCCAAGGCCGACATCGTCGTCCTCAACGGACAGGTGCAGGGCATCCTCTTCATCCTGGTGATCGGCGCGGCGACCGACTACGCCCTGCTCTACACGGCTCGTTACCGCGAGGCGATCGGGGCGGGCGCATCCCGCTGGGACGCGACGCTCCGCGCCTGGAAGGGCGCTGTCGAGCCGATCCTCGCCTCGGGCGGCACCGTGATCGCGGGCCTTCTCTGCCTGCTGCTCAGCGACCTGGCGAGCAACAAGGCGCTCGGTCCG
The DNA here is from genome assembly GCF_003289625.1 of Microbacterium sp. SMR1. Lineage (GTDB taxonomy): Bacteria > Actinomycetota > Actinomycetes > Actinomycetales > Microbacteriaceae > Microbacterium > Microbacterium plantarum. Next base: position 238,763 of record NZ_QMBN01000003.1, on the reverse strand, counting down.
ATCGCCTCCATCGGCATCGCGTTCTCGATGCTCTCGGCGCTGACCTTCCTGCCGGCACTCCTGGCGCTGTTCGGGCGGGCCGCCTTCTGGCCCTTCATCCCCCGCACCGGCGCCATCGATCTTCCTGACGACCCGCGGGAGCCGGTTCGCGGACTCTGGCCGCGTCAGGCGCGTTTCGTCGCACGTCGTGCCCGGGCGGTCTGGATCGCGAGTACCGTCGTGCTGCTCGTCGGGGCTGCAGGCGTGCTGCAGCTCAACGCGAACGGTGTGCCCTCGAGCGACCTCGTGCTCGGAGCCTCAGAAGCCCGCGACGGTCAGGCGGCTCTCGCCGAGCACTTCCCGGCGGGGTCGGGCAGCCCGGCGTCCGTGATCGTTCCGCAAGACCGTCTCGCCGACGCGCTCGCCGTGCTCGAGGAGAACCCCGGCATCTCGTCGGTCGCCGCGGTCGCAGCGGACTCGCCCACCGGACAGGTCTCGGTGGCTCTCGAGGGCGGCGAGCCGGTCTTCACCGCCGCCGGGCCCCCGGGGGCACCGGCCCCCGAGCCGACAGTGTCGGAGGGCGATGTCCTGCTGTCGGTGACGCTCGCCGATCCGGCGGACTCGCTCGAGGCCGAGCAGACGGTGCGCGATCTACGAGCGACCTTCGCCGACGAGGTACCCGAGGTGCTCGTGGGCGGGACCACAGCGACGAACGTCGACACCAACGACACCTCGATCCGCGACCGGACAGTCATCATCCCGGTCATCCTGGTCGTGATCCTGCTCATCCTGATGCTGCTGCTGCGCTCGATCCTCGCGCCGGTGCTGCTCATCCTGAGCACCATCCTGTCGTTCGGCACGGCGTTGGGAGTGAGTGCCCTCGTGTTCAACCACGTGTTCGACTTCCCCGGAGGCGATCCCGCGGTGCCGCTGTACGGCTTCGTGTTCCTGGTGGCGCTGGGGGTCGACTACAACATCTTCCTCATGTCGCGTGTTCGTGAGGAGACTCTCGAACACGGAACCCGTCGAGGCATCGCCCGGGGGCTCGTGGCGACCGGCGGGGTCATCACCTCGGCGGGGCTCGTGCTGGCGGCGACGTTCGCGGCTCTCGGCGTCATCCCGATCCTGTTCCTCGCGCAGATCGCCTTCATCGTGGCCTTCGGGGTGCTGCTCGACACCTTCGTCGTCCGCTCGCTCCTCGTCCCCGCACTCGCTCACGACATCGGCCCCGCCATCTGGTGGCCCTCGAAGCAGTGGCGACGCGAGCGGGACGTGCAGCGCGAGGACACGCGGCGTACCCTCGACGCATGACCCGTGCCCTGTTCATCGTCGATGTCCAGAACGACTTCACCGAAGGCGGAGCACTCGGTGTGACCGGGGGTGACGCGGTCGCCGCGGCGATCACGCGTCACCTCCGGGAGCACGCCGGTGATTACGAGATCATCGTCGCCTCGCGCGACTGGCATCACGGCGATCATGACAACGGCGGGCACTTCGCCGTCGACGAGCCCGACTACGTCGACACCTGGCCGGTGCACTGCGTCGCCGACACCGCGGGCGCGGAGTACGACCCCGAGCTCGACGTGTCCGCCGTGACCCACCACGTGAAGAAGGGGCAGGGCGTACCCGCGTACTCGCTCTTCGAAGGGACGACCGAGGAGGGGCATGCCGTCGCCGACCTGCTGACGCAGCACGGGGTCGTCGACGTCGACATCGTCGGCATCGCAACCGACTACTGCGTGCGCGCATCGGCCCTCGACGCGATCGCGCACGGTCGTCGGGTACGCATCCTGACCGACCTCGTGGCGGGAGTCGCGGAAGAATCGAGCGCGGCCGCGCTCGCCGAGCTGGCCCACGCGGGCGCGGCGCTCGCCGCCAGCACGGACCGCTGAGAGCTCAGCCGCCCGGCTTCTCCGGCTTCCCCGGCTTCTGAGAGCCCGGACCGTTGGACATCGGCCCCGCGCCGCTGTTCGCGCCGGGACCGTTACTGTTGCCGCTGTTCTCGCCCGGCGCTGATCCGTTGCTCCCCGCGGGAGGCGCGTCGCTGATGACCGTTTCGGTGGTCGGGGTGTCGGCTGGCACGATGTCGGCCGGCACAGTGTCGGTGGTTTGCGTCGGAGCGCCGGCCTGACCGGTGCCGGGGGCGACGACAGTCTGCGTCCCCGTCGTGACATCGTCCGCGGGCGTCTCTGGCTCCTCGCTCTCGCCTGCATCGCCGTCGACGCCCGAAACGGACGGGGACGGAGTCTCGACGACGGTCGGCACGGCGACATCCGTCACCGGAGAGGCCTGCGGCGGCATCAGCATGAGATGTGCGGCAACCACCACGCCAGCCGACCCTGCGGCGAGGGCGCCGACAGCCATCGCCGTCCGCTTTCGGCGACGCTGTCGGGCGGCGGTGACCCGTTCCGGTGCGGACGTTGCGGTCGCACTGAGGCTGGGCGAGAAGAACGTGGGTTCCGTGCCCGCTCCGCGTGCCGCGAGAGCCGCGGCTGCCGTCACGGGGGCGTCGAGGTTCGTCGGCGACGCGGTCCCGTGCGTCGAGGTGAGCGGCCACGCGGCGGTCGCGACGTCAGACTGAGCGGCGCGGCTCGCGGCGGGCACGAAGCCGGATCGCGTCGCTGCTGTGCTGGCCGGGAAGGCGACGGTGGCTTCTCCCGCGACGTCGGCCTGGGCGTGCGCCCCACTCAGCCGTGACATGACCTCGAGCGCGGTCGGGCGATCCTCGGGGCGGCGTGCTGTCATCGCGCACAGCAGGTCGCGCCAGTGATGATCGAGCCCCTGGGGCATGTCGGGATCGCGTGACAAGCGTGCCAGCAGCTGGCCGCGATTGCCGTCCGACCCGGAGAACGCGCGCTCGCCCGTGGCCGCCTCGAGCATCACGAGGCCGAGGGCGTAGATGTCCGACGGCGGGGCCGGGTCGGCCCCGTGCAGCAGCTCGGGAGCAATATAGGCGGCGGTGCCGATCAGCAGGCTCGGTGAGGTGACACGTTCGCTGTCCAGAAGGTGGGCGATGCCAAAGTCGGCGAGCTTGGCGCGCAGCGGAACCCCCGGGACCGTCGAGCGCGCGAGGAGGATGTTGGACGGCTTCACGTCGCGGTGCACGATTCCCGCGTCGTGGACGACGTGAAGCGCGTCCGCGAGCTGGCCGCCGAGCGCTGTGAGCTCGCCCTCGTCGAGCACACCTGTCGCGATCCGCTGGGCCAGCGTCGTCCCGACGACATGCTCCATCACGAGGAAGCGCGGTTCGGCCGTCAGATGGGCGTCGAACAGCGTGACCAGTCCCGGGTGGTTCAGCGAGGCGAGCAGGCGCGTCTCGATCGCCGCACGATCGGACGCGGCACTGTCGGTCAGCTCGGGCCGCAGCACTTTGACAGCGACCGGGCGTCCGAGGGCCTCGTCGCGCGCCAGGAACACCCGCGCCATGCCGCCCGAGCCGATCGGCTCGACGACGCGATACCGGCCCGCCAGGAGGGCGCCCGGCAGCGCGACATCATCGTTCGCGACACCGTCGATCATCCCGCGTCCTCGTCCTCGGCCGTCCCCACCGCGAGCAACGGTAGACCTGCGCGATCCCGAGCGAAGAGGACTGGCGCTCGGGCCCGGTCCGCGCTATGGGGCGACGGTTCAGGCGTTGCCGCGCAGGGCGACGACGGGTTCGATCCGAGAGGCTCGTCGAGCCGGGATGCCGCCGGCGGCGAGGCCGATGATCGCTCCGAGGACCGTTCCGCCGAGTGCTACCCACGGGTCGAGCACCGGCGACCACTGCTGCACGATCGAGACCCCCAGCACGGCGAACACGCCGAGCGCCGACCCGATGAGGCCACCGAGCAATCCGATGACGATGGACTCGACGACGAACTGGCCGGCGATCTGCCTGCCGGTGGACCCCAGCGCGCGGCGCAGCCCGATCTCGCCGGTGCGTTCGAGCACCGAGAGGGTCGTGACGTTCGCGATCCCCAGCCCTCCCGCCAGCAGCACGATGACGCCGAGGATGAGGAAGACCACATTCACGTCGCCCTGCACGTCGCGGGCGAGGTCGGAACGCCCCTGCGGTGCGCTGACCTCGAGCGTGTCGACCGCGTCGGGGGCGAGGGCCAGCGGTGCCTGCTCGCGCAATTGCGGACCGGTGCCGACCACGATGCGCGCGATCGCGTCGCCGGGGGAGGCGAGCTGGAAGTCCTGCCGGGCAGCGCCCGTGGGGATCACCACGGCATCGACGACCTCGGCGCGGCGGTCGAGTTCGTCGAAGATGCCGACGATGGCGTAGGCCACCCCTCCGATGAACACCGACGGCTGCGTGTCGACGCGGTTGATCGCGAGCCGCTCGGCGGCCCGCGACCCCAGCATCGCGACGCGGTCGCCGCGTGCGTCGTGCCCCTCGTCGAACGATCGGCCGGTGACGATGCGCCCACCGAGAGTGTCGAGGATCTCGCCCGAGGCCGCGAAGAGCGCCGGCGGAGCGGGCGCCGCGATCGAGGGATCGTTGATGGGGACGGTGGTGATCGTGTTCTCGCGCAGCGTGACGGGCGCCAGCACGGCGGCGGACTCGACGCCGGCGAGGTGCTCGAGGCGCAGGGGGGCGTCCCACGGCAGCGAGGCGGTCGCGACCCGCTGTCCGCCCCGCGCCTGCGCTTCGGTCGGGGCGATGCTCAGATGGGTGGCTGCGGCCGCGTCGAACTGCCGGGCGATCTGGCCGGCTGCGGTCTGCGCGAAGCCGACGGTCGCGACGAGCGCGCCGATGCCCAGCACGGTTCCCATGACGGTCATCACGAGGCGTCCCGGGCGTGAGCCGATGTCGGTCGTCGCCTCGAGCACGAGGTCGCCGAATCCGAAGCGATCGGCGCGCGCCACCTGGCGTGCCTCAGCGACCGCAGTCGTCGTCTCGACGTCGGTGCGGCGGCGAGAGACGCGCCCGCGGAGCTTCTTCCAGAACGCCGGCATCAGCTCAGCTCGCTCATCCGGCCGTCGGCGATGCGGATGCGCCGTGCCGCGCGGTCGGCCACGCCTTGGTCGTGGGTGATGACGACGAAGGTCAGCCCACCCGCGTTCAGCTCCTCGAACAACGCCATGATGTCCGCCGTCGTGGACTGGTCCAGGTTGCCGGTCGGCTCGTCGGCGAGGATGACCCGCGGCTGGGTGACGACGGCACGCGCCACCGCCACCCGCTGGCGCTCGCCGCCCGAGAGGAGACCGGGCCGGAAGTCGACGCGGTGGCCGAGGCCGACGCGCTCGAGCGCGGCCCGTGCGCGGTCGGCGCGCTCGGCCCGCGGTGTGCCGCTGTAGAGCATCGGCAGCATGACGTTCTCGAGCACGGTCCGCCGCGGCATCAGGTGGAAGGCCTGGAACACGAACCCGAGCCGACGTGCTCGCACCGCGGCGCGCTCGTCCTCGGTGTATCCGCCGGTGAGCTCGCCCGCGAGGCGGTATTCACCCACCGTCGGGCGGTCGAGGAGGCCGAGGATGTTGAGCATCGTCGACTTGCCCGACCCGCTCGGCCCGACGATCGACACGTACTCGCCGTCGGAGACGGTCAGATTGATGCCTTTGAGCGCCTGCACCTCGGGCGGTCCGGGGAATGATCGAGTGACGTCGCGCAGTTCGATCACCGGCGGAATTTCATCCGATCGGATGACGTCCTCGCCCGCGTCCGGTGCGGCGGAACGGTCGGAGGTGGCGACGATCGTGTCTGTCATCGCCCGACCACGACGAGATCGTCTTCCGCCAGCTCGCCCTCGGTGGCACGCACCTCGACGGCGCCGCCGGCCGACAGTCCGGTCTCCACGACGACGAGCCGGGTTCGGGCGTCGGGGTCACGCGGGTCGCCCTCGACGACCTCGACGCGGGTCTCGCCGCCCGGCCCCGCCGTCAGCGCCGCCGCGGGAACGCTCAGCACGTCGCCGGCGGTTGCGCCGACGGCGATCGTCACGCGCACGTTCGTGCCCTGGAGCTGCGAGATCTGCTCGGGGGTCAGCTCCGCCGGCTCGAGGCTGACCTTCCACCGGCTTTCGCCGCCGGTGCCCGGTTCCACCGCGGTCACGGTCGCGGCGTGCTCAGTCCCATCGGGCAGCGCGAACGTGGCGGCCGAGCCGACCGCGAGCAGCTTCGCGTCGGCCTCGGCCGCCGAGCCGTTCAGCGCCACGGTCGCCCCCGAGACGGTCATCGCCGCGCCGGAGAGGATGCTGCCGCGCTCGGCCGTGACCGCGTCGACGCGGCGGGGCAGCTCGGTCAGGTAGAGCACTTCGCCGGCAGGCAGAGCAGGCAGCGCTTGCTGGCGGGCTCGGGCGAGGTCGTCCTGCGCCTGCGAGAGCTGGCTCGCGGCGGCATCGACCGCAGCGCGCTCGCTGCTCGTGTCGGGGGCGGCGTTCGCCTGCTCGCGCGCGAGCTCCGCGGTAGCCACCTGGTTCTGGGCGGCGACGATCTCGTCCCAGGAGGCGCCGTTATCCCGCGCGCCCTGCAGGACCGCCCGGGCGTTCGCGACCTCGAGGTCCGCGCGAGCGATGGCGTCACCGTCCCGTCCTGCCGAGGCCAGCTGAGCGCGCGCGGTGGAGAGAGCTTGCTCGGCCGAGCGGACGCTCTCCTGCGCTGCGCGCACCGCGCTGTCGCCGTCTTCTTCCGACTCGGGGCCGGTGTAGCCGACAGCGGCGTACAGCGCGGTGACCGCGTTCGCCGCCTGCTCGTCGAAGACGTTGTCGGCGGGATCTCCCGCGTCGATGCCGACGGAGCGCATGGCCTCCTTGAACTGCACGACATCGGGGCCGGAGACGCCGAACCGGAGTGTGCGGTACGCAGGCAGCTCGCCGGGCAGCGTGATGACGGGACGCCCCGCGACCTCGAGCGCGATCGAGAGCTGCGTCAGCTCGGCTCCCAGGGCCGGAACCTGCCCGGTGACGACGGCAGGACCCGAGATCGCGGACGTATCGATCTTGACCTCGACAGGGTCGGCGAAGCCCACCTCACCGCGGATGGTGACGTCATTGCTCAACGGGCCGAACTCCACCGGGACGGTCACGAGACCGGGTGCGGGGGCGTCGTCTGCCGCCGCCGAGGCGGGCGCCATGACGAACCGGCCGACGAGAAGCCCGCCGACCAACGCGACCACGGCCACTGCTGCGGAGATCCAGAGCACGCGGTTGCGTGAGACGACCGATCGCCAGACGGCGAGTCGCCCACCTCCGGCCGCCGGCGTGGATACCGCGGCATCCGTGCTGTCGGCGGCGTCGGGCGCCTCCGCGGGGTCGCCGACGAGTTCATCGAACGAGTCGTCAGCCGCCGAGGCGTCGTTCACGCGCTCACCACTCACGGGCGAGCCTGCTCAGCCGCCGCCTTCATCGCCTCGAGCTCCGTCTTGTGATCGGCGATGAACTGCTCCTCGGCGTCGAACTGCGCCTTGTCGTACTTCGCGCGGTAGTCGGTCTCCTTGCGGCAGTCGAGATCGGCCAGAGCGAGTTCGACCTCGCGCTCGTGGATCTCGTCCATCGTCGCCTGGTCGGGCCCGGCTTCCGTCATGGTCTCGTACATCTCGTTGAGCTCGTCGAAGATCGAGTTCTGGGCGTCCGCCTGGGTGGCGAATCCGGGGTATCCCGCGGCATCCATGCACGCGGACCATTCGCGGTCGAGGTCGACGATGGCGGGGAGAGACGAGGAGTTCTCGTAGAACTTCGTGATGGCGTCCATCACGTCGGCGAATTCGTCGGACTGCAGGGGGTCGTCGCCGCTGATCTCGTGAGAGGCCCAGCCGTTGCAGCCGGCTGTCTCCCAGTTGTATTCGTACGATCCGTCCTCCGACATCTCCTCTTCGCTCGGGGTCGGCCCGTACAACGCCTCGTAATACGCGGCCTGCTCCGACTCGGAGAGCGCCATGACGTAGTCCGAGTTGGGGTCGGGGGGCATCTGCTCGGGCTCAGTCTGTTCGTCGGCCTCGGGGTACTCCACCGCGCCGTATCCCCACTGGGCCACGAAGTCGCGATCTTCGGGCTTCCATTCGGTGCCCGAGCTGAACGACATGCTGCTGGGGGCGGGGATGTACTCGAAGCCCTCGTCCTGCATGCATTGCGCGACGAGTTCTTCGCGCTGCTTGTTCTCCTTCTCGAACTTCGCCTGCTGCTCTTCCTCGCTCATGTCGCTGCCGTAGAAGGCGGAGAAATACTCGGAGAGCGGCGATTCCTCAGCCGCGTCGGCGGAACCGTCGGCGGCCGTGCAGCCGGCCAGAACGAAGACGAGACCGATCGCGGCCGGTGCGGCCCATCGAAGCGTTTTGCAGTGCACGTGCAACCCCCTTGTTTCAAGATCGCCTCAACACTATGGGGTCGCTGAGAGTCGCGAATCATCCATGAGGATGACGTTTGGGTGAAGATGGGCGACACAGACGGAGGGAACCGCGATGACGCGACGCGACTCGGAAAGCGACGACCTCGGCGAATTCGGCGAGTTCTTCTCGGCAGCCGCCGGGGTGCCGGCGGCGTCCCCGGAAGAAGTGTCGGCATCGCGCCGCCGTCGACGCCGCACCGGCTGGATCGCCGCGGGCGTCACGGCCGCGATCGTGCTCGGTGCGCCCGGGGGATACGCCGCCTGGGCGTTGACGGCCCCGCTCAAGCCGGCTGCGGGTGAGGTCTCGATTCCCCGAGCGCCCGCCCCGCCGGCTGCCGTCGACCTCGGTCTCACCGCTGATGGTGCAGCCGCGCTCTCGGTCGCGGGCGCCGACCCGTATCTCGGCCCGGAGGCCGCCGGGGTCTGGACGGTCCAGGGCGGTGACGACCCTCGTCCGATCGCCAGCATCACCAAACTCGTCACAGCGCTCGTGGTCCTCGACGCCTACCCGATCACCGACGGCGACCGGGGGCCGACGCTCACCTTCGACCGCGACGATCACGCGCTCTACGACGCGTACTTCGTCCGTGACGCGACGATCGCTCCGATGCCGATCGGCAGCTCGCTCTCGCTGCGCGACGCCCTTGCGACCATGCTCATCCCCTCGGCGAGCAACTACGCCGAGGCGATCGCCGTGTGGGCGTTCGGCTCGGTGTCGGGCTTCCGCGCAGCCGCTGACCGGTGGCTCACGGCGAAAGGACTGGAGCGGACGAGCATCGTCGAGCCGTCGGGGCTGGATCCCCGGAACACCAGCTCGCCGAGCGACCTGATCGCACTCGGTCGCATCGCCGCCGCAGATCCGACGGTGGCGGCGATCGCCGCCACGCCGTCTCTGAACCTGCCGGGGCCGGGGGCCATGGCGAACACGAACGGGTTGCTCGGACAGAGCGGGATCACGGGACTCAAGACCGGCACGCTCGAGGAAACCGGTGCGAATCTGCTCTACACGGCGACCCTCGACGTCGGTCTTCCCGAGCCGCTGAGCGTCGTGGGGGTGGCGCTCGGCGGCTCATCGCAGCGCGGCGTGGGCGCCAGTGTGCTCGGCATCCTGCAACGTGTCGTCGACGGGTTCCACGTCACCTCGGTCGCGCAGCCCCGCCAGCAGATCGGCACCTACACGACCGCGTGGGGCAGCTCGGCCCGGGTCGTGCTGGGGGAGGGGGCCTCGTTGCGCACGTGGTCCGACACCCCGATCGTCGTCGACGGGGACGTGCGCGAGCCCCGCCTCTGGACCGACGGCGAGGTACTCGGCGAGATCACCTGGTCGGCCGGCCCGGAGTCGGTCACTGTGCCCGTCGTGCTCGACGGTGAGATCGAGCCTCCCTCCGAGTGGTGGCGTCTCACTCATCCGGGTGAAATCGGCTGATCGATTTCAGCGGTCTCCGCGACCGGCGGGAGCGATGGTGTCGATTGCAGGTCGACCCGTCGTGTGCCGCATCCCGCGCATCGGACGTAACGGACGATTCCCTCTGACGTGGGGTGCGCGGACTCGGTCGTCCAGCCGTGCTCGTGAGTGCGCGTGTGAAGCGGTGCGACGGGCGATGCGGGGGAGGAGGGTGACATGATTCGATCGTGATGTAATGCCGTTATGCAGCTCAACCCTTACGGCGAGTACGCGGTCCTGCTCGCCGCCTCGCTGGCCAACGACTGGCCGAGCGATCGAGATGCGATCGTCGAGCGCACATACGAGTTCGGGATGACCGCGATCTACGCCCCGGCGGCTCCGTCCGACCTCGATGCGACCCGTGCGGTCATCGATTCCTGGCTCGAGGTCGTCGATGCCGAGTCGGCAGCGCAGCGCGCCACGCTGCTCAACCGACTCATGGCCGCAGCGACGGCGTACCCCCGGCTCACCGACCACGACGGCGAGTGGCACCTCCACTACCGCGACGACGACCAGCGTCTGCCTCAGGTGCTTCGTGCGGTCATCGCGGTCGGTACGGCCCTCCACGTGACGACGCGGGGGATGGAGAGGCTGTCGCGGTGCGCCGCGGGCCGCGTCGCCGGAGATCCGTGCCGCAACGTCGTGGTCGACGTGACCCGGAACGGTCGGCAGCGCTACTGCTCGGTTCGGTGCGCCAATCGTGACGGCGTGCGTCGTCACCGGGCGCGTTCGGCGATAGCGCATCGGGCGGGCTGACCGCAAACACCGGCGTCCGTCGAGGCCGATGGCCACAGTAGAGGGATGCACCACGCCCCCTCCCCGTTCCGGGGTGTCGAGCCGCCGGAGGGCTTCGGGCTCGTCGTCGGCAACTGCCAGGCCGAATCGATGCGCATCGTGCTCGACGCCCCCGACCGTCCGACGGTTCGGGTTCCTCCCGTTCACGAGATGGATGCCGCCGACGTCGAGCGCCTGCACGAGCTGCTGCCCCGGGCATCCTTCCTCGTGGCTCAGCCCGTGCGGGACGACTACCACGGCCTGCGCCTGGGAACCCGCCAGCTGGCGGCATCCCTCGCCCCGACCGCCCGCCTCGTGACCTTCCCGGTCGTCCGCTACGCGGGCCTGCATCCGTTCCAGGCTGCGCTGCACGTGGACGGGATCGAAGAGGTGCCGCCGATCGTGGCGTACCACGACATCCGCACCCTCGCAGCGGCGGCGGGGCTCCCTGCGCTTCCGCTGCTCGACCGCCGGGCTGTGCACCAGGTTGAGAGCGACTCCCTCGCCGAGCTGCGTCGCCGGGAGGAGGCGATCGACGTCGCTGCGTCAGACCTGCTGCGGCCTACCTCCGCCGAGGTCATGCGCACGATCAACCATCCGGGCAACGGCGTATGGATGCCCCTGGCGGAGCGCGTGCTGTCGGCGCTCGGCCTGCCCGGCGGCCCGACCGACCCGGGGAGGCCCCTGCTGAACGCCGTGTGGGCCCCGCTCGAGGACTGGGTGGTCGACGCCTGGGGGCTGCCCGATGCACCGCGTCGCTCGTGGATCGTCGACGGGGTCGAGGTCGATCCGGCACTCGTCGCCGAAGCTCACGCCGAGTGGTACCGGGCGCACCCCGACTTCGTCGCCGCGGCGATCGTCAGGCTCCGCGAGCTGGCCGGGCGGTGGAGCGGTTGACCCCGTCCGGCCCCCGCTCATCGGGGGCGTGCTAGCGTTGAAACGTCCCTTCGGGGCTCGTGTGTCGTTCGCCTGGCTCACTGTCGAGCAGATCGTCCGACGCGATCACTGGTTCATCCAGCTCCCTTCTTCTTCCGCGCATCATGCTGTGCGCGCTCATTCTCAGGACATCGTGCTTTCAACTCTTTCTTCTTCCGCGCCCGCGCTCGTCTGGCGACAGGCGGACGCCGACTTCTTCGTCGCGACCCTCGACGGCCAGTACGCCGGATTCGTGACCACCGGTTCGGCACCGGCGACCTTCGACGCCGAGAGCGGCCACGGCGCCGATCTCGGCACCCACGCCTCGCCCGACGCGGCTGCTGCAGCCGTCGCCGAAGCGGCCCGGCCGGCGTCTGCGCGCCGCAATGCGCGCTCGCCGCGACGACGCGCCCGCGGCCCGGCGTCGCCTCAGCGCGTACGCGCCTGAGCTCCGACTCCACCCTGCGAGGTCCCACTTAGGTCGGGTCCACCGCCGGTTTTTCCGGCCGAAATGGGACCTCGGTCAGCCGTGGTGCGGGGGATCGGCCTCGAGGTCGCGGGCGACCGTCGCGACGCCTCGGCGCATCTCGAGGTAGATCTGGCGGACGCTCGCGCGCTCGTTGAGCTCGGCACGCCGGACCCACTCGTCGATCGTGAGCCGGAGGACGAGGGCCATCGTCGAAACGGCCGCGCGAGCGGCGAGCACATCGGCGTCGGCGCCCGCCGCGTCGACGGCGGCGTCGGTGAGCTGCTCGACCTCTTCGGCCTCATTGCGCAGCGCGACGGCCAGCAGCGACGGCTCCGAGCCGACGAGACGGCGGATGCGCAGCGCGCGGATGTGCTCGTCGGGATGCGCGTCGAAGCGGTCGAGGAGCTTCAGCCAGCTGCGTTCGATCCCTTCGACGACGGACGCTCCCGCGCGCACGGCGTCGATGGCGTCGCCCACGACGCGCGCCGAGTCGTCGGCGCTGGCGAACACGGCTGCCTCCTTCGTCGCGAAGTAGCGGAAGAAGGTGCGCTGCGACGTGCCGGCGCGGCGTGCGATGTCGTCCACCGTGGTGCCATGCACACCGTGCTGCTCGAAGAGGTCGAGCGCGGCATCCGACAGCTCGCGCTGGGTCTCCTGGCGTCGTCGTTCGCGCAGACCCGCGGGATGCTCCTCGATGATCGGGGCGTCGTTCTCGCCGTCGCGGTGCATGACCTCAGTGTCGCACAGCGCCAATGTGGCAGAGACTGCCATATAATCAGTCAGTGACACTTGAGCAGCAGCATCCCGATACCTCAGCCATCCCGACGCCTCCTGCCTCCCGCGCGACGACTGTGCGCACCGGCCCCGTCATCGCACTGCTCGTCGCCTCGGCGTTCGTGGTCATCCTCAACGAGACGATCATGGGTGTCGCGCTGCCGCGGCTCATGGTCGACCTGCAGATCACCGCCGCGACCGCGCAGTGGCTGACCACCGGATTCCTCCTGACGATGGCCGTCGTCATCCCTCTGACGGGCTACGTGCTCGCACGCTTCCCGATCCGCAGCGTCTTCTTCACCGCGATGTCGCTGTTCGCTGCGGGCACGCTGATCGCGGCGCTCGCGCCGGGCTTCGGGATGCTGCTCACCGGCCGCGTCGTGCAGGCCTCGGGCACCGCCATCATGATGCCGCTGCTGATGACCACCGTCTTGAATGTCGTCGAACCCGCCCGCCGGGGTCGCATGATGGGCGTCATCAGCATCGTCATCGCCGTCGCGCCGGCGATCGGCCCGACCGTCTCGGGTCTGATCCTGTCGGTGCTCGACTGGCGCTGGATGTTCTGGCTCGTCCTCCCGATCGCGCTGCTGGCGCTCGGCCTCGGCGCGATCTGGGTGCAGAACGTCACTGAGACGCGCGAGGCGCGCTTCGACGTCGGATCCGTCGTGCTCTCCGCTCTCGGCTTCGGCGGGCTGATCTTCGGGTTGAGCTCGATCGGAGAGTCGGCGACCGGCCACGCGCCGGTCCCGGTGTGGATACCCCTCGTCGTCGGTGCCCTGTCGCTGGCGGCCTTCGTGGTGCGTCAGCTCAAGCTCCAGCGCACCGATGCGGCCCTGCTCGACCTGCGGACCTTCCAGTCGCGGTCGTTCAGCCTCGCCGTCGTGCTGGTCGTGGTCGTGATGTCGGCCCTCTTCGGATCGCTCATCCTGCTGCCGCTGTACCTGCAGCAGGTGCTCGGTCTCGACACCCTGACCGTGGGCCTGATGCTGCTGCCCGGCGGCGTGCTCATGGGGCTCATCGCTCCCGTGGTCGGCGCGCTGTTCGACCGGTTCGGCCCGACCCCGCTGGTCATCCCGGGCATGATCGTCGCGGCCTCCGCGCTGTGGGGCATGACGACGTTCGGCGTCGGAACCCCGATCGCCTGGATCATCGCGGTCCACATGGCCCTCAACCTCGGCCTCGGCTGCGTGTTCACGCCGCTGCTCACCTCGGCGCTGGGCTCGCTGCCGGCGCGGCTGTACTCCCACGGCAGTGCGACGGTGAGCACGCTGCAGCAGGTCGCCGGTGCCGCCGGAACCGCTCTGTTCGTGACCCTGATGTCGGTCGGTGCTGTATCGGCTGTCGCTGACGGCGTCGATGTGATCGCCGCGACCGCCACGGGGGTCCACACGGCGTTCGTCACCGGCGCATGCATCGCCTCGGCGGCGGTGGTGCTGACATTCTTCGTCCGCCGCCCGGCCCCCGTCGCGACGCCGGGGCGCTGACCGTCGTCGAGCCGACGCGAAAGGCGGTGACGCGCGGAGCGTCACCGCCTTTTCGGTCGGGTCGAGGGATGAGGTCGATCAGCTCCGGGCGGTGACGGAGCGGAGGGCGTCGAGAACGCGCTCCTCCGTCATGCCGCGCTCGCGCAGAGCGTCTGCCGCCGGAGCGGAGAGCCCGAACTCGTCGATGCCGACCACGGCGCCCGACGAGCCCACGATCTCGTGCCAGCCGAACGGCGACGCCGCCTCGACCGCGACTCGCGCGTGGAGCGACGGCGGCAGGACCGCGTCGCGGTAGGCCGCGTCCTGAGCCAGGAACCACTCGCGGCTCGGCATCGACACGACCCGGATCGCGAGCCCGGATGCTGCGGCCGTCTCGGCGGCCGACAGCGCGAGGGCGACCTCGCTCCCGGTCGCGATGATGACGGCGTCCGGAGCGACGACGTCGCGCACGACGTAGCCGCCGCGGCGGACCCCGGCGCGCACGTCAGCGATCGGAATGTCGAGCACCGGCACGCCCTGCCGGCCCAGCACGAGCCCGGCGGGGGAGTCCGCCTCGACGATCGCCTGCCATGCCGCTACGGTCTCGTTCGCGTCGGCTGGGCGAACCACGGTGAAGCCGGGCATCGCGCGCAGGCTCGCCAGGTGCTCGATCGGCTGATGGGTGGGGCCGTCCTGACCCAGCGCGACCGAATCGTGCGACCACAGGTAGGTCACCGGAAGTCCCATGAGCGCCGACAGGCGGATCGCGGGGCGCTGGTAGTCGCTGAACACCAGGAACGTGCCGGCGAAGACGCGCCAACCGCCGGCGAGGGCGATGCCGTTCATCGCGGCACCCATCGCGTGCTCACGGACGCCCCAGTGGATGTTGCGGCCCGCTCGCGTTCCCAGGGCCGTCTCCTCGGGCAGGAACGATCCGCCCGCGTGGATCTCGGTGCGGTTGGGCTCGGCGAGATCGGCCGATCCGCCCCACATCGCGGGCAGCGCCTGCGCGAGGGCCTGGATGGCGGCACCGGAGGCGTCGCGCGTCGACACCTCCGTGCCGGGGTCGAAGCGGGGGAGTCGCGTGTCGAGATCATCGGGCAGGCGGCGTGCCCGGAACGCGGCGTGCGCGTCGGCTCGACCGGCATCCGATGCCTGCCACCGTGAGAACGCCTCGTCCCATTCCGCGTGCAGACGCGCACCGCGCGCTCGAGCGACGCGCGAACGGCGCAGGACCGCCTCGCTCACGTCGAAGGGCGCAGCCTGCGTGCCGAGCGCCTCGCGCAGCAGTCCGATCTCGGCGGCCCCCAGCGGGGCGCCGTGGGATGCCGCGGTGTTGAGGGCTCCGGGCGAGGGATACGCGATCTGCGACTTCAGGATGACCAGGCGCGGCTTGCCGACGGGGTTCGGTGCGCCCAGGACGCGGTCGAGCTCGTCGACGTCGACGTCGCCGCTTGCGGCCAGCTCGATCCGTTCGACGTGCCACCCCTGGGCGCGGAAGCGGGCGCCCACGTCCTCCGACGATGTCAGGCGCGTGTCGCCCTCGATCTGGATGTCGTTGTCGTCGTACACCACGGTGAGGTTGTCGAGTCCATGACGGCCCGCGAGGGCCCCGGCTTCGTAAGAGATGCCCTCCTGCAGGTCACCATCGGAGGCGAGCACCCACACGTGCCGGTCGAAGGGCGATGCGCCCCGCGGGGCGTCGGGGTCGAAGGTCGCCCGCTCGTGCAGCATGCCCATGGCCATGCCGACGGCGGTGGCGAGGCCCTGTCCGAGCGGCCCGGTCGTCGTCTCGACCCCGGCGGTGTGCCCGAGTTCGGGGTGGCCGGGAGTGCGCGAGCCGAGCGTGCGGAAGGCGCGGAGGTCATCGATGGTGACGTCGTACCCGGTGAGGAAGAGCTGCGTGTACAGCAGGATGCTCGCGTGCCCGCATGACAGCACGAAGCGATCACGACCCTGCCACTGCGGGTCGGCGGGGTCGTGCTCGATGTGCCGTTGGAAGAGCGCGGTCGCGATCGGCGCGAGGGCGATCGCGGTGCCCGGGTGTCCGGAGCGAGCGGCCTCCACGGCATCCGCAGCGAGCAGGCGGGCGGCGACGACGACGTCGTGATCGGTGGCTTCGGTGGTGTCCGGGATGGTGGCCGGTGCGGCGGGCGTCGAGATCAGGTTCTCCATAGTCATCATGATGTCATAACGACTTTGTGACGCAATCTTGCGGGAAAGCCGGGTTTCGGGCATGATCGAGCTCGGATTAGTCATGACGTCATGATGACGCGAGTCAGCAAGGAGGCGACCAATGGTGACAGCAGCCGGAACCGCGAAGTACCGGACCGTCCACGACGAACTCCTGCGACGCATCCGCGAGATGGCCGTCGGTGACCGGCTGCCGTCCGAGCCCGAGCTGTGCGAGGAGTTCGAGGTGAGCCGCATCACCCTGCGCAAGGCCGTCGACGGGCTCGTGCAGGACGGATGGCTCGCTCGCGAGCACGGCCGCGGCACGTTCGTCACCGAGCCGGTTGCGGGCGATCACTACCCGGAGCACTTCGCCGACGTCGTCACCGGGTTCCACCGTCAGCAGACGAGCGCGGGCAACGTCGTCACGACCCGCGTGCTCCGTCAGGAGCTCGTGCCCGCCGGTGCGCAGGTGGCCCGCCTCCTCGAACTCGAGGAGGGGGAGGGCGTGGTCGAGCTCGTCCGTCTGCGCTACGTCAACGGCCAGCTCCACCAGCACGTGTTCACGTGGGTTCCGCACGCCCGGTACCCCGGGGTGTACACCGGTGACTTCTCGGACCAGTCGCTGTACGCCTTCCTGCAGGAGCAGTACGGAGTCAGCCTCGTCCGCAACGACATGACGGTGCGCGTCGACGAGGCAGCGCCGGACGTGGCGCTGAACCTCGGGGTGAGCGCCGGCCTGCGGCTGCTCACCATCGATTCCCTCGTGTTCGACGCCGACGGCACGCCGGTCGCCTTCGGCACGGCACGCCACGCTCCGGAGAACAGCGAGATCTCCCTCACGCTCCACGGCCCTCGGCCCGGCGTCTGACCGGAAGGACCCCCATGCTCATCGAACAGCTCAGCGACGACCGCATCCAGTTCGCGACCGACCTCGACGGATGGCGCGCGGCCATCGAGACGGTCAGCCGACCGCTTCTCGGCGACGGCTCCATCACGCGGTCGTACATCGACGCGATGATCGAGTCGATCGCCGCCGGCGGCACCTACATCGATCTCGGGTTCGGCATCGCGCTGGCCCACACCCGCCCCGAGAAGGGTGTCGTGCGCACGGGGCTCTCCGCGCTCTGGGTAGACCCCGCCGTCCTGCTCAACGACGAAGAGGCCCACCCCATCACCCTCTTCTTCTGCCTGGCGGCGACCGACACCGAGTCGCATCTCTCGACGATGTCGGAGCTCGCCCGACTGCTCAGCGACGACCGCGCCCGTGCGGTTCTGCTCTCCGCCCGAACCACCGCCGACGTCCGCGCGGCCCTCATGACAGGAGTCAACCAATGACCAAGTTCCTCGCCGTCTGCAGCTCCGGCCTCGGCAGCAGCTTCATGGTGCACATGAACATCGAGAAGGTGCTGAAGGAGCTGGGAGTCTCCGGCATCACCGTCGATCACGCCGACCTCGGCTCGGTCGCCCGGGGCGACGCCGACACCATCTTCGTCGGCCGCGACATCGCGGAGGCCGCGAGCGGCCTCGGCGACGACGTCGTCGCGCTCGACAGCATCATCGACCTCGCGGAGCTCCGGACGAAGGTCGACGAGGCCGTCAAGCGGCACTCCTGACCCGACCCTCCCGCCCTCCACCCGACGCTTTCACCGACGAAAGGAGCATCCGCGATGGATGCTGTCATCGATGTCCTGCTCGACATCTTCACCCAGCCGGCGGTCATCGTCGCGCTCATCGCCCTGATCGGTCTCGCCGTGCAGGGGAAGTCGTTCAGCGACGTCCTCAAAGGCACGATCCGCACCCTGGTCGGCTTCCTCGTGCTGGCCGCCGGCGCCGGCGTCGTGGTCGGCTCGCTCGATCCGTTCGGTGCGATGTTCCAGCACGCGTTCAACGTGCAGGGCGTCGTCCCCAACAACGAGGCGATCGTCGCCCAGGTGCTGCTCGATTACGGCTCCGCCGCCGCGCTCATCTTCTTCTTCGGCATGATCGTCAACATCGTGCTGGCGGCGACCACGCGCTTCAAGTACATCTACCTGTCGGGTCACGTCGCGTTCTACATCGCGGCCATGTTCGCCGTCATCCTCGGTGTCGCCGGATTCGAGCCGTGGGCTGTCGTCCTCTGGGGTTCGATCGCGCAGGGCATCTACATGGTGGTCTCGCCTGCTCTCGTCCAGCCGTTCATGCGCCGCGTGACCGGCAGCGACGACGTCGCCCTCGGGCACACCGGCGGCGCCGGCGTCGCCCTCAGCGGTCTCGTCGCCCTGATCACCCGGGGCAAGGGCGGTTCGAAGTCGACCGAGGAGATCTCATTCCCCAGCGGGCTCGGCTTTCTCCGCGACACGACCGTGATCGTCGCACTCTCGATGGCCGTGATCTACATCATCGTCGGACTGTTCGCGGGAGCCGCGTACATCGAGGGGGAGCTGTCGAACGGACAGAACTTCATCGTGTTCCTCGCTCTGCAGGCCGCGACGTTCTCGGCCGGCGTCTTCATCATCCTCGCCGGCGTGCGCGTCGTGCTCGCCGAGATCGTGCCCGCCTTCAAGGGCATCTCCGAGAAGCTCGTCAGGAACGCCAAGCCCGCGCTCGACGTGCCGATCGTCTTCCCCTTCGCCCCGAACGCGGTGCTCATCGGGTTCCTCGCGAGCTTCGTCGGCGGCATCGTCGGCATGCTCGGGATGGCCGCGCTCGGCACGGCGATCATCATCCCCGGCGTCGTGGCGCACTTCATGACGGGTGCCGCCTCGGGCGTCATCGGCAACGCCGTCGGCGGTCGCCGGGGCGCCGTCCTCGGAGCCTTCGCCAACGGCGTGGCGATCACCTTCCTGCCGCTGTTCCTGCTGCCGGTCCTCGGTGACATCGGGTTCTCGAACTCGACCTTCTCCGACTCGGACTACGGCGTGTTCGGCCTGATCCTCGGCGGCGTCTCCGGTGCCGGCGGCCAGATCGCCGTCATCGTCGCGCTCGCCGTCGCCCTCGTCGCGCTCTACGGCACGACCTTCGCCCTGCGCGGTCGCGACCGGCGCAAGGTGGCTGAAGCCGAGGCCGACGCGCCCGCGGCCCCCGCAGCCACGTCCCGCTGAACCGAACCGATGCCCGCCGGGGTCCGCCCCGGCGGGCATCGTCCTCCCTGGAGCATCCTGTGACCACAATCACCCCACGCGCCGTGCTGTTCGACTGCGACGGAGTGCTCGTCGACTCGCTCGAGGCCGCCGCCACCGCCTGGGACGCCTGGGCGAAGCGGTACGCCCCGGGCTTCGACTTCCGCACGCAGATCGAGCACGGGGTGCGCGCCGCCGACACCGTCGCGACGCTTGTGGCGGCGGGCCTGCGTGACGAGGCCGTCGCCGCTCTCGATGAGGCGGAGGCCGCATCCGCCGCGCTGACGGCGCCGATCGCCGGCTCGGTCGCCCTCACCTCACGTATCCCGTCGGGGTCGTGGGCCGTCGTGACCTCGGCCACGCGCGAGCTGGCGCGCCGGCGGCTCGCGGCCGCGGGGCATCCCGTCCCGTCCGCGCTCGTGTCGGCGGAGGACGTCGGTCACGGCAAGCCCGACGCCGAGCCCTACCTCGCCGGCGCCGCGCTGCTCGGCGTCGACATCGCGCGATGCGTCGTGTTCGAGGACGCCGAGGCCGGCGTGCGTTCGGCCCGCGCCGCCGGAGCGGGATGGGTCGTCGGTGTGGGGGACCACCTCGGTTCCGCCGTTGTCGACGCCCGGATCGACGACCTTCGCTCCGCCGACTGGCGAGACGGCAGCCTGCACCTGCGGGAGTGACGGCTTCGTCCGTCGTCGAGCCGAAGCGAAAGGCGGTGACGCGCGAAGCGTCACCGCCTTTTCGGTCGGGTCAGGGCTTACCGCGCGGAGGTTCGCACGAGCATCTTGCCGGTGTTGGCGCCGCGCATCATCGACAGGAAGGCCTCGACGGTGTTCTCGATGCCGTCGACGATGGTCTCGTCGTAGGCGATCTTCCCCTCGGCGAACCAGGCGCTCATCTTCTCGGTGAACTCCGGCGCGAGGTGCAGGTAGGCGGCGAGCGTGAAGCCGGTCGCGGTGAGACCACGGGTGATCATGTTGGCCATGTTGTCGGGCCCGGGCGTCTTCTCGGTGGTGTTGTACCCCGTGATCGCGCCGCAGAGCGCCAGGCGTCCGCCGGCGTTCATGACGTCGAGCGCGGCCTCGAGGTGGTCGCCGCCCACGTTGTCGAAGAACACGTCGACGCCGTCGGGGGCGTGCGCGGCGAGCTGCTCGCGGACAGGCGCGTCCTTGTAGTTGAAGGCTGCGTCGTAGCCGTACTTCTCGGTGAGCAGCGCGACCTTCTCCGCAGAGCCGGCCGAGCCGATGACCCGGCCTGCTCCGAGCAGCTTGGCGATCTGACCGACGGCGGTGCCGACCGCTCCGGCCGCTCCCGAGACGAACACGGTGTCGCCCGGCTTCATGTGCGCGATGGCCGTGAGTCCGACGTAAGCGGTCAGGCCGGTCATGCCGAGGATGTGCAGGCGCACCGACAGCGGCAGGCCCGGCACCTCGGGGACGGCGCGGAACGTCGAAGCATCGGCCTGGACGACATCCGACCACCCGTGCTGATGCAGCACGACCGTTCCCACGGGCAGGTCGTCCGAGGCGCTCGCCACGACGCGGCCGATCGCGCCGCCGGCGATCACGTCTCCGAGCGCGTAGGGCGCGACGTAGCTGCGGACGTCGTTCATGCGCCCGCGCATGTACGGGTCGACGGAGACGAACTCGTTCGCCACGCGCACCTCGCCCGGCGCGGGCTCGCTCAGCTCGACGCGCTCGATCGAGAAGTCGTCGGGCGTCGGCCAGCCCTGGGGGCGGCGGGCCAGACGGATCTGGGTGCTCGTTGCGTGGGTCATGTTTCTCCTTCGTGAGGGGTCGGTAACGGATGCCGCGGGCTCGGTCGGAGTCGCGGACGAGAGGGCGGCGCGGATGGGCGCCGGGTCAGATCGCGAGGCCGAGCGCGAGTGCGATGACGCCGAAGGCGGGGATCACGCCCTGCTTGAGGGCGGCGGAGGCCTTGGAGTGGTCGGAGAGGATGAGCACGAGGCTGGCCGCGACCATGGAACCTGCTCCGGTGAAGACGAGGGTCGCACCGACCGGGACGTTCCCGGCGATGACGAATGCGATGCCGATGAACACCGTGATCGCCAGGAAGAGGTTGTAGAAGCCCTGGTTGAAGGCGAGCGCCTTCTGCGTCTCGGCCTGCGCGACCGTTCCGGTGCCGAACGTCTTGCGTGCCCGCTCGCTCGTCCAGGCGATGGACTCGAGGTAGAAGATGAAGACGTGGATGAGCGCTGCGAGGCCCGCGAGCGCAAGACCGACGAAGATCATGAGCTGTTCCCTTCCGGCGGTGGACACCGCAGTTTCTGTATCGCTTGGTTCAATATATACTGAACTGACCGATACACAAAAGGGGGCGCGGCGCATGGGCCGAACGCAGAGCTACGACCGCGACGACGTCGTTCGCGCGGCGCGGAGCGTCTTCTGGGAGCAGGGCTACGAAGGCGCACCGTTGCCCGAGCTCGAGCGCGTCACCGGCCTCAACCGATCGAGCATCTATCACGCATTCGGCTCCAAGCGCGGCCTTTTCGACGCCGCGGTCGAGAGCTACCTCGACGAGATCATCCGGCCCCGACTGTCGCCTCTGACCGTCGATGAGGTCGCCCCGGGCGCGCTGGAGGAGTACCTCCTCGGCCTGCGAACCGCCCTCAAGCAGCCCGCTTCGCTTCCGGCGTCGAGCGGGTGCCTGCTCGTGAACACGGCAGCGGCGCCCATCGGGCGCGACGAAGCCGTCGCGCACGTGATCGCCGGGTACCGATCCGAATTGCGCTCAGCCTTCGGTCGCGGTGTCGCCGCCCGCCGCTCCGACCTCGACGGTGCTCAGGTCGCGACCCTGGCGGACGCGTGCACGGGGTTGGTCGTGTCGGCCTTCGCCCTCGCGCGCGTGGATGCCGCCGGCGCGGCGGACGCTGTGGGCACGGCGATCGCGCTCGTCACGGGGTCGCTGCAGCCCTGACGCCGCGAGGCGGGTCCGCAGGGCGTCGGCTGGTGATCCGCTTTACGCCCACTCCTTGACTTTTGGCAAGCGTTCGCGCCGAGTTTCGGCCGAGACCTACCGTGAGCCCGTGGAGCACAGCGATCAGTACACCTTCGACAACCCGGTGACCCGATACGACCGGGTCGAGCCGGCCGTCCAGCACCAGCCCGAGCCGGGCATCCAGGCCGACATGCAGCCGGTTCCCGACCTGGGCGAGCAGACGTACCGCGGTTCGGGGCGCCTGTTCGGTCGCAAAGCCCTCATCACCGGCGGGGACTCCGGCATCGGCGGTGCGACGGCGATCGCTTTCGCCCGCGAGGGCGCCGACGTCGTGATCGTCCACCTGCCTGCCGAGCAGCGCGACGCCGACCGCATCCTCGGCCTCATCGCCGACGCCGGCGTGCGCGGGCATGCCATCGCCGCTGACATCTCGACGGCCGAGGCCTGCCGTGCGCTCGTGGCGGAGGCCGCTGACTTCCTCGGGGGCATCGACATCCTGGTCAACAATGCGGGAAAGCAGGTCGCGGTCGAACGGCTCGAAGACCTGACCGACGAGCAGTTCGCCGAGACCTTCCACACGAACGTCTTCGCGAACTTC
The DNA here is from genome assembly GCF_003289625.1 of Microbacterium sp. SMR1. Classification (GTDB taxonomy): domain Bacteria; phylum Actinomycetota; class Actinomycetes; order Actinomycetales; family Microbacteriaceae; genus Microbacterium; species Microbacterium plantarum. The sequence goes on along the minus strand of NZ_QMBN01000003.1, from coordinate 215,812 downwards.
TGGATCACGAAGGCGGCTCTGGCCCATCTTCCGGCGGGCGCCTCGATCATCAACACCGCCTCGCTGGAGGCGTACAAGCCGGCACCCGACCGGGTCGACTATGCCGCGACGAAGGCCGCGATCAACAATCTCTCGAAGGGGCTCGCACAGCAGCTCGCGCCGCGCGGCATCCGGGTCAACGTCGTCGCCCCCGGTCCGACGTGGTCGGCGCTCCAGGTGAGCGATGGCGTCTCGGACGAGCAGATGCGGGCCTTCGACGACGAGAGCACCTACCAGCGCGCCGGCCAGCCGGCCGAGATCGCTCCTGCGTTCGTCTTCCTCGCGTCGGCCGAGTCGAGCTACGTCTCGGGTGAGACGCTCAACGTCAACGGGGGCATGGTCACCCCGTGAGCGACAACGCATTCGCGGTCGTCTCGCTCCGGGGAGACGTACCGCAGCTCGATGACGCTTCGGACGATTCCGCCGACGCGTTCCGGCAGATCACGGTCGACCCGGCTCTCGGCGCCGATGCTCTGATCGAGGAGATCGCCCACGCCGAGATCACCACACCGTGGATCCTCGTGGCCGGCTACGACGATCACAGGCTCGCGGAAGATCTCGTCGAGCGGATCCTCGACGGCGCGCTCGGCGTCTTCGGGCTTGCCGGGGTCGTGCTCGAGGGGACGGTGATCCCCGACGGCATCCGAGAGCACGAGGTGCCCGCGGCCGCGACGGAGGACGTCGGGGCGTCGGTGCGCGACCTCGCGGCGGACATCGCCGCGTGGGGTCCGCGCGTTCCCGAGGCGTGGGCGCGAATCATCGCGTCGTCGCGGACGGACGCCGCCATGCGCGCCACTCTCGCCCGACGTGCGCTCGCCGACGACCCGGCCTATCGTCCGACGGCCCTCACCCCCGCGCAGCTGGGGCTCCTGCGCGACGTCGCGCGCCGTATCGTCCCGCAGGGCGCTGGAGCGACGATCGATCTCGCTGCCCGCCTCGACCGCATGATCGAAGCGGAGGAGAGCGACGGCTGGCGTCCCACCGGCATGTCGTCCGACGTCGAGGCCTATCGCGCCGGGCTCGACGCGCTCGCCGCCATCTGGATGCGCGGACCTGCCGCCCAGGATGCTGTCATCCGTCAGGTGATCGATGGCGAAGCCCCCTCCGGCACGGTCCTCACGCCCGATCAGCTGAGCCTGTGGTTCGAGGACGCCCGTAACGACCTCGCCCGCGTCTGGCTGTCGCACCCGGCGTCGCTCGCACGTGTCGGCTACACCGGCTTCGCGACCGGCGGAACGGGGCCGGAGCCCGCCGGCTACCTCGTGCTGGCCGCGGGCGAGCGCGAGGAATGGGAACCCGAAGAGCTCGGACGCCTCGGCGCCGCGAAAGGACGCACCGCATGAACCTCTCCGGAATGCGCCGATACGACCTCGACGAGGTCGTGGATGTCGTCGTCGTCGGGACCGGAGCCGGCGGCGGGCCGTTGCTCAGCAGGCTTGCCGAGCGCGGACTGCGGGTCGTCGCGCTGGAGGCCGGACCGAACCTCGAGATGGACGAGTTCACCCCCGATGAGCGCGAGGCGACGCGGATCAACTGGATGTCCGACCGGTTCAGCGGCGGCGACACCCCCACAGCCTTCGGCCCGAACAACAGCGGCTGGGGCGTCGGCGGCGGGACGCTGCACTGGGGTGCGTTCACCCCGCGCCCGGACCGCCGCGACCTCTCGTTGCACAGCGAGACGGGGCAGGGACACGACTGGCCGATCGACTACGACGAGCTCATCCGGTACATCGTCGAGGTCGAGCGGGTCATCGGCGTCAGCGGTCCGACTCCCTACCCGTGGGATCCGCAGCGCGAGTACCTCGACGGTCCGACCCGCCGTAATGCGCCGGCCGATCTCGTGCTGCAGGGGTGCGAACGTCTGGGGATCACCGCGACGGACGCTCCGGCCGCCATCATCACCAGCGATCGCGACCAGCCGCACTACGGCCTGCGTAAAGCGAGCATCGACGTCGGCGGTATCCATCAGGGCGACCGGTTCGGGTACAAGGCGACGACAGCCATCACCTATCTGCCCGTCGCAGTCGCTCACGGAGCCGAAATCCGCCCGGACTCGATGGTGCATCGCATCGAACAGGATGCCGCGGGCCGGGTGACCGGCGTCGTCTACCTGCACGAGGGCGTCGAGTACCGGCAGCGCTGCGCTGCTCTGGTTCTCGCCGGCGGGGGCATCGAGACGCCGCGGCTTCTGCTCAACACCGGGCTCGCGAACTCGAGCGGTCAGGTGGGTCGAAACTTCCTCGCTCACGGCGCGGTGCAGGTGTGGGGCCGCTTCGACGAGAGCATCCGCGGCTACCGCGGCTATCCGTCTGCGGCGATCACGGAGGACTTCGTGCGGCCCGAGGGCGTCGATTTCGCGGGCGGCTACCTCATTCAGAGCCTCGGGGTCATGCCGCTGACCTACGCGACGTCGCTCGTGCGCGGCGGGTCGCTGTGGGGTCAGGACCTGATGGACGCTCTCGACGCCTGGCAGTTCTCCGCGGGCATCGGGATCAACGGCGAGTGCCTCCCGTCCGACGACAATCGGCTGATCCTCTCGGACGAGACCGACGAGTGGGGTATCCCGCGCGCGGAGATCAGCTTCTCGCCCGGGCCGAACGAGAAAGCGATCGACGACCACGCCGTGGGGATCATGACGCGGATCCTTGACGCTGCCGGCGCACGCGAGACGCGCGTGCTCGCGCGGACAGCCCACACGATGGGCACGTGTCGCATGAGCAGCGATCCCGGTGACGGCGTCGTCGATCCGGAGGGTCGGTCTTACGACATCCCCAACATGTGGATCTGCGACAACTCGACGTTCCCGAGCGCGCTGTCGGCGAATCCGGGACTGACGCAGATGGCGCTGTCACTGCGCACGGCGGATCGACTGCTCGCCTCGGCCTGATCGTCGGGAAGACGGAGGAGGGGCGGATGCCGCGTGCTGCGGCATCCGCCCTTACCCGTCCGTGCCGTGTTCGATCAGCTCTTCACGAGCTGCTTCTCGCGCTTGTGGGCGACGACGCGGCCCCGCACCGAGACGATCAGCACGAGCGCGAGGAGCGCGTAGAGCACGATCGTGATCGGGCTCTGGACGAGCACGGAGAAGTCGCCATTGGAGCTCATCGCCGCGTCGCGCAGGCTCGTCTCGGCTAGTGGCCCCAGCACCATGCCGATGATCAGCGGCGCGAGCGGGAAGTCGAGCGCGCGCATGAGGAACCCGAGCAGTCCGATGCCCAGCAGCATGAGCAGGTCGAACGTCGAGCCCGAGGTCGCGTAGATACCCAGGCCGCAGAACACCGTGATCCCCGCGTAGAGGTACGGGCGCGGGATCAGCAGCAGCTTCGCCCACAGCATCGCGAACGGGAGGTTCAGGATGAGCAGCACGACCATCGCGATGAAGAAGCTCGCCAGCAGGGACCACACCAGGTCGGGTGCCCGGTCGAACAGCAGCGGACCGGGCTGCAGGCCGTACTGGCGGAAGGCCGCCAGCATGATCGCGGCCGTCGCCGAGATCGGCAGCCCGAGCGCGAGCAGCGCACCCATCGCCATACCCGTCGTGGAGTTGCCGGCGGCCTCCGGAGCGGCGAGACCACGGATGGCGCCCTTGCCGAACTGCGGGTTCTTGCGCCGCGCATCGAGTCGCTTCTCCAGGCCGTAGGCGAGGAAGGTCGGGATCTCCGAACCGCCGGCGGGCACGACGCCGAACGGTAGACCGATCGCGGTGCCGCGTGCCCAGGCGGGTGCGGCTTCCTTCAGCTCGCGGCGCGAGAGCCACGGGCGCCCCGTCGGCTTGATGAGCGCTTTGTTCGAGGTATGCCGTTCGAGGCAGGCGACGTAGATGACCTCACCGAGGGCGAGGATCGCGACCGTCACCGTGACGAGGGAGATGCCGTCGAACAGGTGGGGGGAGTCCATCGTGAAGCGCGGAGCGCCTGAGACTCCGTCGATGCCGATCACGGCGATGCCGAGGCCGATGAACAGGGCGGTGAGGCCCTTGACGACGTTGTCGGTGACGACCGACGACGTCGCCGCGAACGCGAAGACCGCGAGCGCGAAGAACTCGGCGGGGCCGAACCTGCTCGAGAAGTCCGCGAGGGCCGGAGCGACGAAGACCACGACGATCGACGCCACGAAGCCGCCGATGAACGCGCCGATGGCTGCGGTCGCCAGCGCCTGGGCCGCGCGTCCGTTGAGCGCCATCTTGTGGCCCTCGAAGGTCGACGCGATCGCCGAGGCCTGGCCGGGCGTGTTCATGAGGATGCCCATGGTCGAGTCGCCGAACAGCCCGCCGAAGTACACGCCCGCGAACATGATGAAGGCGGCCGTCGGATCGAGCGAGAACGTGATCGGCAGCAGCAGGGCGACTGCCATCGAGGAGCCGAGTCCGGGGAGAACGCCGACCGCGGTGCCCAGCAGGCAGCCGATGAGCACCCAGAGCAGGTTGGCGGGGGTCAGTGCACCGGCGAAGCCCTCGCCGAGAAGCTGAAGCACATCCATGTCAGAACCCTCCGAGGATGCCGGAGGGGAGCGGCATCCCGAGCACCATGTCGAAACCGATGTAGGCGATCGAGCTCACCGTGAGCCCGACGACGAGTCCGCCGAGATGCCTCGTCGAGCCGAAGGCGCGCGCGACGCACCAGAAGAGGAGACCTGCCGCGATGATCCACCCCAGGACCTCGAGCAGGAAGGCGAAGCCGAGGAACGACAGGACGACCCACAGCAGCGAACGCACGTCCACCCGGACGGCCCGGGCGGGAGCGGAGCCGTCGGATTCGGCATCCGCTTCGTCGCCGCCGATGACGTCGGCGCTGACCGCTGCGATGTCGGGCTGTGCCGCGCTCGTCTCGCGCATCTCCTTCACCGCCGACACGACGAGCGCGGCCGCGAAGATGTAGAGCCCTCCGGCGATGATCGCGGGGAAGAACTGGGGACCGGGGAACACGGCGTTCGCCGGCACCTTCATCGTGAAGATCCCCACCAGCAGATAGGTGGCGAATGCGGCGATGATCACCGGCATCGTCAGCCCCTTGAGCAGGGCGGCGATGCCGGGGCCCGAGACGAGCCGCAAGCGATCGCCGACGACGGCCGAGGTTGCGGTCGGGTTCGGGGGGAACGTCATAGTCCCATCTCCTCGTACAGGTTCGTGATGCGCTCTTCCTCGTCGTCGAGGAAGGCGGTCAGCTCGTCTCCGGTGATGATCCGCTCGGTCCAGCGGTAGCGCTCGATCGCGTCCTGCCACTCCGGGGTGGCGACAGAGTCGAGCACGAGCTCGGTCAGAGCGGTCACGTCGGCCTCATCGAGCCCCGAGGGCGCCGCGAGCATGCGCCAGTTCGACAGCGAGATGTCGTAGCCCTGCTCAGCGGCGGTGGGGATGTCGATGCCGTCGATCGGTTCCTTCGCGACGAGCGCGAGCGCCCGCAGCCGGCCCGCCTCGATCTGATCGATGTTGTCGGGGTAGCCGCCGGCGGCCGCTTTCGTGGTGCCGTTGAGGAGCGCCTGGATGGCCTCACCACCGCCGTCGGACGAGATGTAGGTCGTGTCGACGGGGTCGATGCCCGCGGCGAGGGCCAGGTCGGTGACCACGAGCTGATCGAACGATCCGCCGCCCGTCCACGGAATCGACTTCGGGTTCTCGCGCCAGGCGTTCACGAGGTCGTCGAGAGTCTCGTACGGCGAGTCGGCCGGCACGACGATGACGTCGTACTCCTCGACGACGACCGCGAGCGGAGTCACGTCGCTGAGCTTGGCGGCTGAGTCGAACTGGATCGTCGCCGCGAGCAGTCCGGTGCCGCCGACGAGCATGTTGCGCGGTTGACCGTCGAGCACCGAGACGTTGCCGAGCGCGATCGTCCCGCCCGCGCCCGGCATGTTCACCACCTGCACGTTGTTGACGAGGCCGTTGGCCTTCTGCGCCTGCTGCAGCTCGCGGGCCACGCCGTCCCAGCCGCCGCCGGCGGCCGCGGGGGCGATGATCGTCATCGAGGCGTTGATCTCCTGGCCGGTGGCGGCCGAGGTGACCGAGCCGACCGCAGCGGTCGTGATGGCCGCCGCCGCGACGGCGCCCCCGATGATGCGGGCCGCGAGCGTGCGGCCACGGTGCGCCGGGCGCGCGCCGGCGTCTGTCGCGCTATGCGTCATGATCACTCCATTCGCGCGGACATCGTCGTCTCCGCGAGATCGAATTAGGATGGCACTTCGCTGAGCCGCCCCCGAGCGTGGCGGGATTTGTTCTCATAGATGCGCACGGGCACGGCCCGACAGCGTCCGATCGCACGAGGAAGTGGACAGGATGCCGTTCACGGTGAGAGCGTCTGCCGCGCGCCTCGTGCTGCTCGTGCTCCCGTCGGTCGTGACGCTCGCGGCGCTGTCGGCCACCGTGGCCATCGCTCTCGCGGCGCAGGAGCGCACGATCCGAGAGGCGACGACCGAACGCGTGCTCGAGGTGGCCTCGAGCCTCGCCGACCTTCCGGAGGTGCGCGAGGCCGTGGCCGGAGCCACGGGAGCCGGGTCGTCGACCGACCTGGCGGATGCGGCCGACCTGGCCGATGCGACCGCGGTCCTGCAGCCGATCGCGGAGCTTGTCGGTGGAGCCGCGGGTGTCTATTACGTCGTCATCACCGACGACGAGGGCGTCCGGATCACCCACCCTCTGGCGTCCGAACGCGGCGTGCAGGTCGAGACCGCCAACGCCTCCGTGCTCGCGGGCGAGACGTTCGTCGGCACGGAGGTCGGCGCCTCGGGGCCGTCGCTGCGCGCGAAGGTCCCGGTGCGCGGGCCCGACGGAACGCCCATCGGGATGGTGGCTGTAGGTGTGCTCGAGTCGCAGATCGCCGGCGAGCTCGACGAGGCCGTCGGCGCCCTGCTGCCCTGGGCGATTGGTGCGCTCGTCGTCGCGACGCTCGCGAGCTCGATCCTGACCGCCGCGGTGGAGCGCCGGTTCCGCCGGCTGGATGTCATCGCCGCGGAGCACGCGCAGATGCGGCGGACGACGACGGCTCTCCGCGAGCAGTCGCACGAGTTCAGCACCCGGCTGCACGTCATCCACGGCCTCCTGTCCCGCGGCGACACCGACGAGGCTCGCGGATACATCGAAGAGATCGCGAGCGTGCGCCGCCCCCTCGGCGCCGGCGATGACGGGGCCCGCGACGACCAGCCCGTGCTCGCCGCGATGATCCCGACCGTGCGTGCCGAGCTGCACGAGCTCGGGGCTCGGGTGCGCTTCGACCTCGACATCGATGATGACATCGACGAGGGGGTCGTGTCGGTGGTGTCGAACCTGTGCCGCAACGCGGCGGAGGCGGGCGCGGCGAATGTGATCTGCGAGCTGGGCCGCCGGGGGTCCCGCATCGTGGGCTCGGTCGACGACGACGGCCCGGGTGTCGAGCCGCGCGTCGCCCGCCGTATCTTCGCGCCCGGTTACTCCTCCAAGACCGACACGACGGGCCTCGGTCGAGGCTTAGGACTGGATGTCGTACGCCGAATCGTCACGGCCCGATCGGGCTCGGTCGAGGTCGGGAGATCGGCGCTCGGGGGAGCGCGATTCGCCTTCGAGCTGGAGGCTGCGCGATGACCGGACCGATCCGGGTCCTCGTCGTCGATGACGACCGCGGTGCGCGCGCCCTCCACGCGGGATTCGTCTCCGACACCCCCGGCTTCGTCGTCGTCGCCACCGCGGGTACCGGCGAGGCGGCTCTCGAGCACAGCCGGTCCGGGGTCGACCTGATCCTGCTCGATATGCGGCTGCCCGGCATCAGCGGCATCGAGGTGCTCCACCGGCTGCGCACGCTCGGCGACGACGGACCCGACGTGCTGGTCATCAGCTCGTCGCAGGATCAGACCACCGTGCGTCAGGCTCTCGCTGCGCGGGTCGTCGGCTACCTCGTCAAGCCCTTCACGCAGGCCGCACTGAGCGAGCGACTCGAACGCTATGCCGCCGACCGCGAGCGGATCGTCAGCGGCGACCGTGACGCGCTTCTGGCTCAGGGCGAGATCGACCGGCTGCTGTCGACCGGCACCATCCGAACCGCGCCGGTCGCGGCATCCGGATCGCACCGGGGGGAGGGACGGATGACGGGCGGTGGTGACCACGCCGGCCTGCCGAAGGGCCTCGCTGCGCCGACGCTCGCGCAGGTCGTCGCCGCCCTCGACCCGGTCGTCGCGCTCACGGGAGCCGAGGTGGCCGCGGCCTGCGGCATCTCTCGCGCTACCGCGAACCGCTACCTGACGCACCTGGTCGACACCGGCGTCATCCATCTCTCGCATCGCTACGGCAAACGCGGCCGTCCGCAGGTGCTGTACCGGCTCGCCCCGTCGCCCGAGCGCTGAGCGTCGCCGCGTCGTCGGCAACTTCGGCGTGCCACCGACGCGCGGGCGTAGCCTGAACGGATGAGTACGCCCGAGGTCTTGCGATACACCGCGTTCAGCACGCGACCCGAAGGTGGGAATCCCGCCGGCGTGGTCCTGGATGCCGGCGCACTCGACGCCAGCGCCATGCAGCGCATCGCGGCCGATGTCGACTACGCCGAGACGGCCTTCGTCACCGGCACGACCGTCGACGGTGCGCGCTCGGTCCGCTACTTCTCGCCCATCGCCGAGGTTCCGTTCTGCGGCCATGCCACGGTGGCCACAGCGGTCGCGCTCGCCGAGCGAGGCCAGGTCGCCGCAGACGGCGCGGTTCGTTTCGATACCCCCGTCGGCGTCGTGTCGATCGCGGTCTCGCGCGACGGCGACGGCATCCGTGCCTCCTTCACCAGCATCGAGCCATCGGTCCGCGACCTCGACGACGCCGATCTCGAGGCGATTCTCGATCTGCTCGGCCTCACGCGGGCCGACCTCGACCCCGAGCTGCCGCCGCGGCTCGCGAACACGGGCAACACGCATCCGGTCATCGTGCTGGCAGAGCAGAAGACCTTCGACGACTTCTCGTTCGACCCCGACGCGGTTCGTGCGCTGCTCGACGACCGAGGGTGGCCCGCCACCATCACCGTTGCGTTCCGCGCGGCATCCGATCGTTTCCAAGCGCGCAACCTCTTCCCCGTCGGTCGGATCACGGAGGACCCGGCGACGGGGTCGGCTGCGGCGTCGTTCGGGGCCTACCTGCGCTCGCTCGGGGCCGTCGACGCTCCCGCGGTCGTGGTCATCGAGCAGGGCGCACACGTCGGCCGACCGGGGGAGTTGACTGTCGAGATCCCCGTCTCAGGGGGCATCACGGTCTCGGGTCACGCCGTCGCCATCGTCTGACGACCTGCAGGGGCGCTTCCGGTCACACGCGGTCGGTGCGGATGCGAGCCTTGCGGCCACCGAGCCACCAGACGAGCGGGCCGGCGATCGGGAAGACGAAGATCCCGATGATCCACAGCAGCTTGCCGCCGCCGGTGTAGCGCGGCGAAGCGAGGATCGAGATCAGGCTCGAGATGAACAGGATCGCCGCGAGGGCAGCGATCACGGCGAGCACCACGACGACGGATGTCGCCACCCCCGGCATCCACTCGCGCGGCAGCCACTCGTCTGAGACGACGAGGAATCGTGCGGTTTCGATCATGCTTCCAGCCTCGCCCGAGGCAGGGCTCGTGTCGTGAGCCTGTCGATGGATCTCGCCTACCCCCGCGGAATGACGTTCAATCCGCGAAGAGAGTGATCAGCGACATCGCAACGAACGCGATGAGCGGCAACATCAGGACGCCGAGTGCGATGGCGTTGAGCACGAGGTGGTCGCGAAGCAGGGCGAGGTACTCGCGCAGGAGCGCGCTCGGCCGGTAGTAGCGGGCGGTGCGGGCGCCGATCGCGTGGCCCCGCATGCCGAGGGTGCGCAGCAGCGTCGCGGCGCGGAACGCGTGATAGTCGCTCGTCACGGCGAGCACCGGGCCGGTGACGTCACGTTCTGCGAGGATCGCGCGGGTCAGCGTGAGGTTCTCCTCGGTGGTGCGGGATGCGTTCTCGACGAGCAGGCGTTCCGCGGGGGCGCCGAGCTCTGCGGCGTACTCCGCCATCGCGGCCGCCTCGCTCCGTGGCTCGTCTGCGCCCTGACCGCCCGAGACGACGAGCATCGCGCCGGGGGAGCGCTGCAGCGTCGCCACGCCGAGCGCTACGCGCTGGGCGAGCAGCGGCGGGACGCTCCCGTCTCGGCGCAGGCCCGAGCCGAGCGTGACGATCGCCGCCGGCGCGGGCGCGCGTCGTGCGATGCGCGCGTACACCGCCGACCAGCAGAGGTAGGCGACGAAGCCCATGCCGACGTAGCCGATCGGAGCGGCGAGCAGCAGAAGGATGACGGCGAGCTCGAACCATCCCGCCGTGACGGCGACGATGCCGAGCGCGAGGATGGCCAAGACGCCGACTCCGGCCAGGAGCGAGAGGCGGTTCGCCAGCGACCGTCCTTCGCGCTGGATCATCACCACGCCGTTGGCGAGCAGCGCGACGCCGAGTCCCACCGCTGCGAGCAGGGGGATGCTGAAGATCAGCACGAGCGAGACGACGCTGTTCCCGGGAACGGTCAGTGTCGCCACCACCAGCCCGACGCCGAGGATGAAGATCACCACCTCGGCCACGAGCGCACTCGCTGCAAGCGTCAGCAGGACGCCGGGCAGCATTCGACGGGGGTCGCGGGCGGCGAGGAGGATGCCGAGCGCCGCGAAGAGGAGTGTGAAGAAGCCGGGCACGACCTCAGCCTAGAGAGGGTGCATGAGACGCCGGGTCCGCCGCTGGTTCGTCGCCGACGGCGCCGGGCTGCCGCAGAGACCGCGCCATACGCCGCAGCGCCCGGAACGTCGTCAGCCTGTCGGTGTCATCGATCCCTGCCAGCATCCGCAGTTCCACTCCGCGTACCGCCGCCGTCGCCGTCGCCAGTCGTTCACGCCCGCGCGCGGTGAGCTCCGTCGGCAGTGCCTTGCCGGCTGCAGGCGTGTTCGCACGCGTGACTTCGCCGTTTCGTTCCAGTGTCTGCAGCAGGACGTTCATGCTCTGTCGCGTGACGAACGTGCCCCGAGCGAGCTCGGAGTTCGACAGTCCGGGGCGCTGTGCGAGCAGCTCCAAGCACGAGTAGTGGGTGATGTTCATGCCGAGCGGGCGCAGCACGTCTTCCATCGCCGATCGAAGGGCGCTCGATACCTCCTTCACGAGGTACCCCATCGACGTCTCGAGGTCGATTCCGTCGCGGTCTTGACTCATGTCAGTATTCTGACATAGTGGGACGTGTCAGATAACTGACATGCGAAAGGAATCTGCTCATGCCTGTCACCGGACCCGACTTCATCTCCCTCCAAGTGCGCGATCTCGCGGCCGCCCACGCGTTCTACGAGCGGTTCCTCGGGCTCGAGCAATCGCCGCAGGGGCCGCCGCATGCCGTCGTCTTCTCCACCACGCCGATCGCGTTCGCCCTGCGGGACCCGATGCCCGGCGTCGACTTCGACGCGCTCGAGCAGCCCGGCCAGGGCGTCGCGCTGTGGCTTCATGCGACCGGTGTGCAGGATATCCACGATGAACTGCTCGCTGCCGGGCACCGAATCGTGTCTGAGCCTGTCGACGGACCGTTCGGGCTGACCTTCACCTTCGCCGACCCCGACGGGTACCACGTCACGCTTCACGACCGGGGCTGATCGGCTGTTAGGTTCGCTGGGTGCAGAGTCTGTGGCAGCGAATCGGAACGGCCTCCGCCGCGACCCCGTTCGGCGTCATCGTCATGCAGGCGGTCGTCTGGGTCGGGATGTCGGCCATCTGGATTCCCTGGGCGCTCAACGGCGGCGACGTCATCCGCATCGTGCTCGCCGTCATCTCGCCATTACTCGCGCTCTACTGGGTGGTGGCGCTGGTTTTCGGCATCCGACGGCGGCGGGGTTCACGGGCGTCCCGCGATTGATCAGCTCCGCGCAGGACGTCGCCTCATCCGCGTGACCGCATCCGGGATTCCGCGCGGGGCCGTGACCTGCGGGTTCAGCCGCCGGCATCGGCATCATCCGACTGATCGCGGCGGCGCGCGTCGGCCGCGACGCCCAACACGATCCCGAGGGAGAGGCCGATTGCGCCGCCGAGCGCGATGTCGTCGAACGCGAGCATGCCGATGGCGCTGCCGAGCGGAAGGCCGAGCGCGATCCCGATCGCGACCCCGTTCACGCCGCCGCTCTTGCTCGCGCTATCGCTATCGCTATCGCCTGATGGCGGTTCGGTCATGGGATCCTCCGTCCATCGAGGAGAACGAGAAATGGCTCAGGCCTGGAGGTGCCTGAGCCATTTCTGCGATGGAATGGGGTCAGTTCGCGGCGCGGTACGCCTCGATCACGGCTGCCGGAACACGGCCGCGCTCGTTGACGGTGTGACCGTTCGAACGCGCCCATTCACGGACGGCCGTCAGATCGAGGTCGCTCTTGTTCGCGCGCGAGGAGCGCGAACGCGAAGGCGTGTTCGCGCGGATCGAGCGAGCGACATCCACGAACGGTGCCAGCGCCTTGTAGAACTTCTCGGCGTTATCGTCGGAGAGGTCGATCTCGTAAGCGCGTCCCTCGATGGAGAAGGTGATCTGCTTTCCTTCGCCGCTCTCGAGAACGGTTCCGTCGAGATCGTCGATGAGCTGGGTGATTTGTTTGCGGGCCATGGCTGACATATTAACGGTTTGACGGCGTTCTGCATCACCACGTGACCGCAGTATTTCGTGTCGTGGCTATCTGATGCTCAGGCCACCTGTGCGCGCGCATTGGGAACGCAATGAGTCATCTGAAGACCCGCCACGTCGCGAGAGCCGTTGTGCCCGAGATTGCGCAGTCGCTCGAGCTCGTCCTCGCTGAGCGTTTGCGACTGCAGAGGCGGCAGGTCCTTGATTTCCTCCAGCGTGATTCCCAAGCCCTCGCCGACGCGACGGCCGAGGTCGTCCTCCACCATGTAGAAGTGCCAGAGCATCCGCTCTTGGACGGGGCGAGCGGCCTGTCCGATCAGGTCGACGAAGTTCGCCACGAGGTCATCGCGCTCCCAGTCCTCCATCAGCAGGTACCGCTGTCCGGCCTGCGTGTAGTCGTTCGTCCGGGGGATCCGCTTGCGCGTCAGCCGCCCCACGATCTCCGGCCCCTGCTCGTCGTGGGTCGGGTACTGGGCTTCGCGGAGCCCGCCGGTGATGGACGGCTCGTAGTTGACGTGGGGATTCTCACCGCCGTTGTCGACGTGGTACGCCATCTGTCCATCGCGGAGGTTCGTCGCCACCGAGGCGTTCTTCGGGGAATTGACCGGCAGCTGCAGGTAATTCGGACCGACGCGGTAGCGCTGAGTGTCGGAGTACGAGAAGGTGCGCCCTACCAGCATCTTGTCGTCGGAGAAGTCGAGGCCGTCGACGAGGACGCCGGTGCCGAACGAGATCTGCTCGTTCTCGGCGAAGAAGTTCGACACGTTCCGATTGAGCACCATCTTGCCGACGACACGCGGCGGGAACTCGTTCTCGGGCCACACCTTCGTGTCGTCGAGCGGGTCGAAATCGAGCTCGGGGTGGTCGTGGTCGTCCATCATCTGCACCTGGAGCTCCCATTCGGGATACTCGCCGCGCTCGATCGCCTCGTACATATCGCGGGATGCGTGACCGAGATCACCGGCTTGCACGGCGGCGGCATCCGCTTCGGTCATCGAGCTGACGCCGACGGAGGGGATCCAGTGGTACTTGACCAGCTTCGTCTCGCCGTGCTCATTGACCCATTTGTAGGTGTTGACCCCGAAACCCTGCTGGGTGCGATAGTTCGCCGGGATGCCGCGGGGACTGAAGAGGTTCACGAGCATGTGCATCGACTCGGGCGTCTGCGACATGAAGTCGAAGATGCGCGCCGGCTCCTGCCGGAAAGTGATCGGGTCGGGCTTGAGCGAGTGGATGACGTCGGGGAACTTGATCGCGTCACGGATGAAGAAGACACCGAGGTTATTGCCGACGAGATCCCAGTTGCCGTCTTCGGTGTAGAACTTCACGGCGAAGCCGCGCGGGTCGCGCGCCGCCTCCGACGAATCGCGTCCGCCGATGACGGTCGAGAACCGGACGGCGAGGTCGGTGCGCTTGCCCGGCTCCTGGAAGAGCTTCGCGCGCGTGAACTGCGAGATGGGCTCGTCGCCCCACATCCCGGTCGCCTCGAAGTAGCCGAAAGCGACGAAGCCGCGCGCGTGCACGACCCGCTCGGGGATGCGCTCGCGGTCGAAGTGGCTGATCTTCTCGAGGAAGTGGTAGTTCTCCAGCGTCGCCGGCCCGCGAGCTCCGACCGTCCGCTGATTCTGGTTGTCGTAGACGGGGTGTCCCTGTCGGGTCGTCAGCTCGGGACGGTCGTCGCCCTCAGCCGGGCCCTGGTTCGATACATCGGTCATCGCGTCCTCCGTATGGTTCGCATCGTCGTGGGGATGCGGCCGACGCTACGGGGGAGCGGATGCGGTCGAAAGGGGGTTGCGGGGTGCCCCGATCGTCGAGTCGCCACGAACGGTGGATCCTGGGCCTCCGGCATGCGCAGATCCTGGCGAATCGACCGGGGGGAACCTGTGCTGCGGGTGCGCCGGCATGGTCGGGATAGACCGTTTTAGTTGCCGTGCGAGAAGGTGTATTGCGCCTTGACATGTCCCCGACCAAACCGGTTTACTAGGAGTGCAGCATCCACCGTCACGACGAACGCGGCCCGCACGCGTGAATCGTGGCAGGACGCGACTTCGAACTCGTTCCGGCGTGCCGAAGTCGTCGCCGATGACCGCATCGGGAGCCGCATCACAGTGAAGTTCCGTCGCTGACGCGGGCAGCGCCATACGAAGGAGTTAGCGCGCAATGAAGCGTTCCGTTGTCGCGGCCGCCGCACTCGTCGCCGTCGCCCTGCCGCTCACCGCCTGTGCAGGTGGCGGAACCGGTCCCGGCTCAGGCTCTGAGCTGACCGAAGGCCCGATCAAGATCTGGTACTCGACCAACGAGCAGGAGATCGCGTGGGCTGAGGCCGTCGTCGACGCGTGGAACGCCGAGAACCCCGACGCGCAGGTGACCGCCGAGGCCATCCCCTCGGGCAAGTCTTCCGAAGACGCGATCGCGGCCGCCATCACCGCGGGCAACACGCCGTGCCTCGTCTACAACACGGCGCCCGCTGCGGTACCCGCGTTCCAGAAGCAGGGCGGTCTGGTCAACATCTCGAAGACGTTCGACGACGGTGAGTCATTCATCACCGAGCGTTCGGGCGATGCCGCAGACGGATTCCGTTCGCCCGACGGTGACCTGTACCAGGTGCCCTGGAAGGCGAATCCGTTCATGCTCTACTACAACAAGACGGCCTTCGCCCAGGCCGGATTGGATGCCGAGAACCCCAGCCTGTCGACGTACGACGACGTGCTGGCCGCCGCGGCGGCGATCAAGACCGCGGGTTCGGCGGACTTCGCGCTGTACCCGCCGGCATCCGGTGACTACACGAACGCCCTGTTCGACTTCTACCCCTTCTTCCTGGCCAACTCGGGCGGTGAGCAGCTCGTAGCTGACGGAGCAGCAACGTTCACGAGCCCGGAGGGACTCGAGACGCTCGAGTTCTGGAAGACGCTCTATGCCGAGGGCTACTCGTCGGCCGAGGCCTACTCCGGCGACGCCTGGGCCGGCCCGTTCGCCGACGGCGTCGCCGCGATGGGTATCGCGGGGCCCTGGGGCGCCGCGCAGTTCGAGGGCAAGGTCGAGTTCGGAGTGGTGCCGCTGCCCACGGCCGACGGCATTCCGCTCGAGGAGACGTACACGTTCGGCGACTCGAAGAACGTGGGCATCTACTCCTCGTGCGAGAACAAGCAGACCGCGTGGGACTTCACCCAGTTCTCGATGAACGCAGACAACGACCTGGCGCTGCTCGAGACGACGGGGCAGTTCCCGATCCGCACCGACCTGACCGAGGTCGCCGCCGACTATCTCGCCGGTGACCCGCTGCTCGCCACCTTCGCCGAAGAGGTGCCGCTGACGGTCGACGTGCCGAACATCGCGAACGCGTCGGAGATCTGGCAGACCTTCCGCGATGCCTGGGGCGCAGCGGTGCAGACCGGCAGCGCCGATCTCGACGAGACCATGCAGAGCGCAGCCGACACGATCGACCAGCTCGCCTCGCAGGGCTGATTCCCGGGCCGGGCGGAGGGTGTCCTCCGCCCGGCCTTTCCGTTCCGTCGACGGTGTTCGTGCCGTCCTGCATCATCCCCATCTCCGCAGTGCTGCGTACCGACGCTCCACTGCGCCCGTCAGGCCGAAGGAGCCGTCTTGAGATCCCTTACCGCGCTCGCCGCGACCATCACCGCCCTGGTGCTCGGCGCCGGCGCCCTCATCGCTCCGCCGGCGGCTGCTGCCACCCTCGACGACGACGTCGACACGATCGTCAGCCGCCTGCAGGACTACTACCTGGGGCAGGGCGATGACATCATCATCGCCAACGGCATCTTCCTCGCGCGCGCGTCGGAGGCCCAGGAGTACGCCGCCTCGCAGAACGAGGACGGTTCGTGGGCGGACGTGAACTACGCCGACCGCACGAGTTCCGCGAACGGCTCGACGTGGTCCGCCTACATCGCCCTGTACCGCATGCTCGCGATGGCGCAGGCCTACCGGTCGCCCGATGCCCCCGGGTTCGAGGACCCTGAACTGATAGCAGCTCTCGATCGCGCCCTCGTGCACTGGGATCGGGTCGACCCCGGCAACCAGAACTGGTGGGAGACCGAGATCGGCGAGTCGATGGTGATGGGCCGCATAGCAGTCTTCGTGGGTGATGAGCTGTCGGGCGAGGCGTTCGACGCGGCGCAGGAGCACAACACCGGCAAGCTCGACCCCGTCGGCGCGAACGGTGCGTGGCGCACGACCAACTACCTCTTCGAGGCGGTGTCGACCCGCAACTTCGAGGACATCACCGCCGGGTTCGCCACGATGGTCGAGACGGTCGAAGTCGACGAGTCCGGTGACGTCAACGAAGCGGTGCAGCCCGATGCGAGCTTCTGGGCACACGAGGCCCAGCTGTACAGCGAGGGCTACGGCATGGCCCTCTTCACCAACGTCGCGATCTGGGCGGATGCCGCACGCGGGACGAGCCTCGGCTTCACCCGGGAACAGCTCGACACGATCGCGTTCTACATCATCAACGGCACTCGATGGATGATCCGCGGCGAGGTCGGGATGCTGTATCTCGGCTACCGTCCGCCCAAGACGGTCGACGGCGTCACCGGCTACGCCGCCGAGTTCCTCGAGCCGCTCGATCAGATGGTGCGCACCGACGCCCTGTACGCCACCGCGTACCGCGATCTCGCGGCCAATATCCGCGGGCAGGCGGTCGGGAACGGAGTAACCGGAAACAAGTACTTCTGGCGCTCGGAGTTCTCGTCGCAGCTGCGCGATGACTACGGCATCTTCACCCGTCTGAACTCCAGCCGCACGGTCGGAGCCGAGTACCGGTCGACGTTCCGTCCCGCAGTCGGCAACGAGGTGTACTGGAACTCCGCCGGCGCGACCGCGATCCAGGTGACCGGTCGCGAGTACCTCGAGCTCGGGCCCGCCTTCGACTGGTTCCATTACCCGGGAGTTACCGCTCCCTACGTCAAGGAACAGACGCGCGGCACGAACGGGCGCGTCGGCAACGGCGGCAGCTTCACCGGCGGTGTCTCCGACGGCACGTACGGTGCGAGCGTGTACACGCTCGATCGCTCGTCGTCGAAGGCGAGCAAGAGCTACTACTACTTCGACGACGAGATGGTTGCCCTGGGCGCCGGCATCCGGTCGACGTCGGACGGCGCCGTGCACACGGTCGTGAACCAGGCGTCCGCGAAGCCGAACGCCTCGGTAGGCGGCGAGGCGATCGAGGCCGGCACGGCCGACCAGCCGCTCGACGGCGCCCGCTGGGCCTACAACGACCAGGTCGGCTACGTCGTGCCGGACGACGGCTCGCTGCGTGTCTCACGCCAGCTGCAGAGCGGCAGCTGGGTGGGTGAAGACGTCGTCGAGCGAGACGCATTCACGCTCTACTTCGATCACGGCGTGCGGCCGACGGATGCGAGCTACGAGTACACGGTCCTGCCGGCGGCCGGCCCCGGCGAGGTCGCCGCGTATGCCGCCGCCCCCGCAGTCGAGACGCTGCGCAATGACGCGTCGGTGCAGGCGGTGCGCCACGCAGGGCTCGAGCGCACGATGGCCACGTTCTACGAAGCCGGTGACCTCGATCTCGGCGACGGACGCGTGCTGCGCGTCGACCAGCCCGCGATCGTCATCCTCGACGAGTCGGGCGACTCTCCGGTCGTCAGCCTCGCCAACCCTGACAAGCCGGCGCTCCTGGTGCGGGTGGACCTCATCGGCGCAGAGACGAGCCAGCGCGGCACGTTCGCGCTCGGTTCGGGCGCCTATCTGGGGCAGACGGTGACCGCGCCGCTGACCAATTCCGAGGGCGGCGCTGCGTCGCCATTCAGCGCCAGCAGCACGGCGGCCGGGTCCGACGCCGCGTTCGCGGGCGATGGTGACGCCGGCACGGCGTGGCGATCGAGCGAGGCCGGTGTGCAGTGGCTCACCGCCGATGTCGGGGTCGGGTCATTCGTCACAGGGGTCACGATCGAGTGGGAGGATGCCGCGGCCGAGCGCTACCTGCTGCAGACATCTCTCGACGGCCGCACCTGGGTCGATCAGCGGGTCGTGCAGGACGGCGACGGTGGTACGGATGCGGTCGAGTTCGCGCCGCAGGCGGCCACATACGTGCGCCTGCTGATGCTCGAAAGCGTCGGCGACGGGTCGTACGGCGTCGCAGAGTTCGAGGTCAGCTCGACGCGCAACATCGCCCTCGGCCGGTCGGTGACCGCGTCGGGAGGCAGCGCGATCGGGAGCATCACCGACGGCAACATGGCCACCCGGTGGAGCTCGAACCTGTCGGACACCGCATGGACGCAGGTCGACCTGGGGTCGGTGCAGCCGATCGGAGCGGTGCGGCTCTGGTGGGAGGCGTCGTACGCGACCCGCTACCGCATCCAGGTCTCCGATGACGCCGCGTCGTGGCGTGATGTCTACACCACCCCGGAAGCCGGCAGCGACGGGGGCGTCGACGTGCTCGAGATCGACGCAGACGCCCGGTACGTCCGGATGCAGGCGTCGGCGCGCAGTGCCTCGCAATACGGCGTTTCGCTGTGGGAGTTCGAGGTGTTCCCCGATGACCTGATCGTCTCGGCGAACGCAGCGCCCGCAGGGCGCGAGAATCTCGCCCTCGGCAAGGACACGACAGCCGACTCGCAGTTCAGCGATGCCCTCGCCGCTCAGTACGCGACCGACGGCAACACGACGACCCGGTGGGCGTCGCTGCGGCAGAACGCGCCGTATACGACTCCGCGCTGGCTGCAGGTCGACCTGGGCGCTGAGCGCACGGTCAACCAGGCGGTCATCACGTGGGAGGCGGCGACGTCGAACGACTACCGTGTGCAGGGATCGATCGACGGCGCGACGTGGAGCGAGCTCGCGCGGGTGCAGAAGACATCGGCCGAGCTGCGCAACGTCGTCGATTTCGCCGACACCGAAGTGCGCTACGTGCGTGTTGAGGGGCTGCCCGTCACTCGTTACGGCATGTCGATCTTCGAGCTCGAGCTGTACGGCGGGTACAACTTCGCGTCGCTGACCGAGTCGGTGACCGTCGAGGCGGACAGCACCGCGGTGGTCGCGGCATCCATCACCCCGCTCGACGGCGATGACACGTTCTCGGCGTACCCGCTCGACGCTGCGGTCGCGACAGTCGACGGTGACGCCCGCGTGGCGGCCGACGGCCGGATCGAGTTCGACCTGACAACGGGCCGGTCGGGGTCGACGTCGGTGCTGCTGCTGCACGCCAACGGCGACGAGCCGGTGTGGTCGAGCGTAAGCATCGCCATCTCGACCGCGGAGTTGCAGAGGCTGGTCGAGCAGGCGAACGCCCTCGACAGCACGCGGTACACCGCCGAAAGCTGGCAACCGCTGCTTCCGGCCCTCGAGGCCGCGAAGGAGCTGCTTCGGGCGCCCGCGGGCGTCTCGCAGGAGACGGCGGATGCTCGAGCCGCGGCGCTCCGCGCGGCGATCGATGGGCTGCTCGTCGATGAAGCACCCGCGACGCCGACGCTGTCGGTGTCGGGCGAGGTGCGGGCCGGGTCGCCGATCAGCGTCGTCGGCACCGGGTTCGAAAGCGGCGCCGAGTACGTGGTGCAGTTGCGTTCGACGCCTGTCGACCTGGGCGCAGTCATCGCGGATGCCGAAGGGGCGTTCGAGCTGAGGGCGGCGGTGCCTGCCGATGTCGCACCGGGGGAGCACACGCTCGTCGCGATGCAGGGCGAGACGGATGTCGCGTCGCTGGTGGTCACGGTCGCCGCTGCGCCCTCGGATGGCGGCACGGGCGGTGGCTCGGATGGCGGCGCCGGCGGCGGTTCGGGCGGCGACCCCGCCGGCCCTCCGTCCACCGGCGACCTGGACCGCGACGGTGAGCTGTCGGCTACGGGCGGGCAGATCGCGGGCGTCATGTGGGCGATCGGCATCGCCGGGGCGCTGCTGGTAGCGGGAGCCGCCGCGGTGCGCGGCGCTCGTCGAAACCGCGCCTGAAACCGGAGCGACAGTGCGGCCGGAGCCCTGTGGGGTACCGGCCGCACTCGTCTGTCCGACCCGCGGGTGCCTGAGTACACACACGACGGAACCCCCTCCCGGTGGGAAGGGGGTTCCGTCGTGTGTGGTTCGGTTCGCGCTGCGGATCAGTCGTTGGTGCGCCGCAGCTCTGCGACGCCGATCGACGAGTCGGCCATGCCGTAGAACACGAAGTCGCGCCCGCCGATCGTTTCGATGGCCGTCGGGAAGACGACATTTCCGAGCGTGCCCGACACCTCTTCTGCGACCTCGGGCGCGAGCAGCGGCTCGGACGAGCGCGCGATGATCCGGCGTGGGTCCGCCGCGTCGAGGATGATGGCGCCCGCTGCGTACTTCGAGCCGTGTGCGAGCTCGAACCCCTTCGGCTGCGCGCCCGAGACGCCGTGGTGCAGCAGCAGCCAGCCTTCGGGAACGCGGAGCGGGGAGGGGCCGGCGCCGATCTTGGCGCTCTCGTACCAGGCCTCCGGCGCGACGATCATCTCGGACTTCTCGATGTGGGTGAGCGTCGACAGGTCGCGTGTCGCGGCCTCGAGGTCGATGTAGCCGATCCAGATCGAGGGGCGGTCGTCGTCGATCCCCGCCGGAGGGCGCGCCCCTTCGCCGTCGCGCAACCAATCGAGGTCCCACATGGGGCGGTGCAGCACCGCGAGGCTCGGGCGACCATCGGGGCCCGGAACGGCGTCCGGGAAGAACACGATGTCCTTATTGGGGAACAGGTTCAGGTCTGAGTCGAGTTCGGGCTGGTACGCGAACCGCACGGGCCCGAGTCGACGCCACGTGACGGTGTCGGTCGACACGGCCATGGCTGACTTCGGACCGAGCGGGCCGTAGGCGACGTAGGTCATCACGTGCAGACCGAGGGGCGCCACGAAGGTGATGCGCGGGTCCTCGACACCGGCGTTGCTCGCGCCGTACTCCCATCCCTCGTCGGGCGAGAGCACGACGCCGAGGCGCTCGACAGCGACCGGCTGGCCGTCGTCGACTACGACGCGTGCGCGTGCGATGCGCGACACGTTGCCCTCGGCGACGATGCGTGGGTAGAGGTACAGCTCACCATCGGGGCCCCAGGCGGTGCCGGGGTTGAGCACGCCTTCGACTTCGAACGGATCGTTCGCGTCGGAGGTCATGATCGTGCCGATCCGGCGCAGCGCGTACGGCACGTCGGTCATCGATTCCACGGGGGAATGAGTGGTCATCGTGTGTCTTTCATTCGGAGGGACGGGCTGCGTCAGCCCTTGACGGCGGACCCGAGGTTCGCCGAGGTGAAATGGCGCTGGAAGAGCAGGAACAGCACGACGACCGGCACGGCCAGTACGCAGGCTCCGGCGAGTACGGCACCCATCGGGTTGGCGAGGAAGGTGCCGTTGGACTGCGAGAAGTTGGCCAGGCTCACGGCGAGGGTCTGCAGGTCGGCGTTCTTGGTGACCAGGAAGGGCCAGAGGAACTCGTTCCACGGCCCGATGAAGGTCACGAGCATGGCGGTCAGCACTGCGGGGCGCACGAGGGGCACCGCGATCGACCGCAGGATGCGCATCTCGCTCGCCCCATCGATGCGAGCGGCGTCGAAGATCTCTTTCGGGATCTGCAGGAAGTACTGGCGGAAGATCAGAACCGCGACCGAGTTGATCGCAAACGGCAAGATCATGCCGACGTAGTTGTCGGCGAGGTTGAAGTAGCGCACGACCATGACGTAGAGCGGGATCATCAGCAGCTGGAAGGGGATCGCCTGCACCAGCAGCACAAGGGCGAACACGAGGCCCTGACCGCGGAACTGCAGGATCGACAGTGCGTAGCCCACGAGCAGGCCGAACACGAGCGTGCAGCCGACGACACCGGCCGTCATGATCAGCGAGTTGCCGAGCGAGCGCAGCAGGTTGATCGACTCGTTCACTTCGATGAAGTTCTCGAGCGTCAGGTTGCCCGGAAGCGGGAGCAGGCCGAACAGGCTGGTGTCGCGTTCGCGCTGCAGCGCCCCGATGACCATGTAGTAGAAGGGCACGAGCGCGGCGAGGGCGCCGACGCCGAGCGCGCCGAAGCGGAGCGCGGCGAGGACACGCGACCCGCCGGGCCTACGGGCGCGTGTTGTGCGTGCGTCGACGGGGAGGGGGGTTTCGGTGGTCATCAGTTCTTCCTCTCCGTCAGGCGGCGCGACACGAGCGATACGAGCATCACGGCCACGACGAGGATCATGCCGATCGCAGCGGCGATGTCGGGCTGCCCCTGCTGGATGCCCTTCTGGTACATGAGCAGAGCCGGTGTCAGCGAGGCGCCGTTCGGCCCACCGCCGGTGAGCAGATATGGCTCGGTGAAGATCTGGCCGGTCGTGATGATCGACAGCAGAATGACCAGCGACGTCACCGGAGCCACTCCCGGCAGGGTGACCGAGCGGAAGCGCTGCCAGCGGCCGGCACCGTCGAGCTGCGCGGCCTCGTACTGCTCTTCGGGCACGTTCTGCAGTGCGGCGAGATAGAGCAGGATGTAGAAGCCGAGGTTCTTCCACGTCACGTACACCGCGATCAGCGGCATGATGATCGTCGGATTCGCGAGCCACGTCGGGTCGGGGGAGAGACTGCCCAGCAGCGCGTTCACGACGCCGTTGCCGTTGAACAAGAAGATCCACACCGCGATCGTCGCGACCGACGCGGTGACGTAGGGGATGTAGTAGGCGACGCGGAAAAAGCCCTTCCAGTGCACGACGGCGTTGAGTCCGCTCGAGAGCAGCAGGCCGAGCACGACCGTCAGCGGCACGTTGATGACGAGGAAGATCAGCAGGTTCAAGAACGCCTGCCGTACCTGGCTGTCGGCGAGCACCGTGGCGAAGTTGTCGAATCCGACGAACGGATGCGGCACCGCGACGCCGGGGGCGGTGAAGAAGAACTCGTGGAACGACATCCAGATGCCGAAGCAGAACGGCACGAGGAAGACGACGACGACGAAGGCGACATAGGGGCTGCTCAAGAGCAGGCCGATCGGATTCTCGCCCAGCCAGCGGTGCACTCGTCGCTTCCGTCGCGGTGTCGCGGTCGTCTGGGGCGAGACGACGCCGGTCGGATCGGAGACCCTGTCTGCTACGCGCGTCATCGCGGCACTCCTCATTCTCGAGTCGCGTGCGCCGTCGGTCTTGGGTGGACGGCAGGCATCCCGACGATGGTAGTAAACCGGTTTGTCTCCCGTAGGTCAACTCTTGGGCGTGAACGCGTCTTCGCCGCACCAGAACGCGGATCAACGCCGGCGATCCGCACTAAAAGAGCGCTAAAACGCGCGCTATGATGGGGCGATGACCACGCCCCCGCCAGGCCCGGCTGCTTCGCAGAGCCCCGAGGACCGGCCCCGCCCGTCCCGCGGCGAGCATCGGGAGCGCAAGGTGACCATCGGCGACGTCGCCGCTCGCGCGGGCGTATCGAAGAGCGCCGTGTCGTTCGTCTTCAATGGACGCGGCGGTGTGGGCGACACCGCTCGTCAGCGCATCCTGCAGGCCGCGGCCGATCTCGACTGGCGCCCTGATTCGCGCGCGCGTGCCCTATCTCGCAGCCGTGCGCAGGCTCTGGGCTATGTCGTGCGCCGCGAGCCCGAGCTGTTCAGCACCGACCCCTTCTTCCCGCAGTTCATCGCTGGCGTCGAGAGCGGCCTGTCGGGCATCGGCTATGCGCTCATGCTCCAAGTGGTCGAGAGCGAAGATGCCGAGCACGCAGCGTATGTCAGCTTCGCGCGCGAGTCGCGGGTGGATGGCGTCTTCCTCGGCGACCTGCGTATGGACGACACCCGTCCCGATGAGTTGACGCGCCTCGGCATGCCGTTCGTCATGGTCGGGCCAGCTGGTCCCGCGAGTGGCGACATAGCGCCCATCGGCTTGGACGACGCCGCTGGCGTGCGGCGCGCCGTGCGCCACCTGAGTGCCCTCGGGCACCGACGGATCGCGCATGTCGGCGGCCCGGACCGCTACATCCACTCCCACGTCCGCCGGCAGGCCTGGGAGCAAGAGATGGCGCACCTGGGGCTGCCGCCCGGGCCCGCTGTCAGCGCCGATTTCACCGGTGCGGCGGGGGCCTCGGCGACCCACGAGCTACTTGACCTGTCGGATCCTCCGACGGCGATCGTCTACGCCAACGATCTGATGGCCATCGCCGGGATGTCGGCCGCCATCGACCGCGGGCTGACGGTGCCCGGTGACTTGTCGATCGTCGGGTTCGACGACATCCCGCTCGCGCCGTACATCGTGCCGCCGCTGACAACGGTGCGTCAGGATGTGATCGCCTGGGGAAGAGCATGTGCGCATGCCCTGGTCGCGCTGGTCGAAGGCAAAGAACCGGAGGCCGTCCAGCTTCCGTCGGTGGAATTCGTGGTCCGCGCAAGCACAGCTCGAGTGATGCGCTGACCGCGTTCTGCGTGCCGTGCCATCCTTCGAGGAGTGGGCCCCGTGGGGCTCGAACCCACGACCCGCGGATTAAAAGTCCGATGCTCTACCGACTGAGCTAGAGGCCCTGAGCTTCCCAGCTTAGTAGCCGCGGGGGAGGCCCCGAACCGACCGACACCCGACCCGCCGACATCCGTCCGGGCACGACAAAGCCGCCGGTGTGCTCGCACCGGCGGCTTCGCCTCGGCCACGGAGATACCGAGGCCGTGCCGCGGGAACCCCTCACCGCGGCTGTTCGGGTCACATCGGGGGCATCAGCACCGTGTCGATGAGGTAGACCGTGGCGTTGGCCGTCGTGACGCCACCGCAGATGACCGCGGCGCTGTCGTTGACCATGATGTTGTCGCCCGAGCCGGTGACGGTCAGGTCGGCACCGTTGACGGTGGTGTGGGTGCCGTCGATCTCGTCGGGCGCGATCTGGCCGGGCACGACGTGGTAGGTGAGGATCGACGTGAGGGTCGCCGAGTCGGTCTTCAGCGACTCGATGGTGGCGGGGTCGATCTTCGCGAAAGCGTCGTCGACGGGAGCGAAGACGGTGAACTCGTCACCGTTCAGCGTGTCGACGAGGTTGACGTCGGGGTTGAGCTGTCCGCTGACGGCGGCGACGAGCGTCGTGAGCAGCGGGTTGTTCGAGGCGGCCGTGGCGACCGGGTCCTGCGACATGCCTTCGACCGAGCCGGCGCCGTCCGGAACGGCTGCGGCGTAGTCGGCACAGCCGGGGCCGACGAGGTTGGCGGCCGGGTCCATCGAAGCGTCGGGCGATGCCGACTCCATGGGGGCGGCCGACGACGAGGGGGCCTCGGTCTCCTCGGTCATCGTGTCACCCGATCCCGACGAGCAGGCCGACAGAGCGAGGGCTCCGGCGAAGCCGAGGGCCAGGGCAGCAGTGAACTTCTTCTTGGTGCTGAGCATGATTGCCTCCGTGTGTTCTCCGCCGTGGGTCCGTCCCCGGCGTCGAGGGTTCTTCGGAGGCCCCCACCGATCGGATCGGAAAAAGTTCAAGAAAGTTCGAAACCGAGTTTTCAGGCATCCGAAGCACTCCTCTCATCCGAAGAAGGGCGACACGGACGCCGTGACGGTCCTGGCCGCGAAGCGCGGCAGGTAGAGAACCGATAACAGGTCGGCGCTGCATCCGGGAACAGGTCGGAGGATGCGGCATGCTGGTAGCGATGGTCATAGATGGAATGGACGTGCCCGACGACGGGCCGTCGACGGATCACGTCGCGGAGCTGATCCAGCGTTGCGCCGACGGTGACCACAGTGCTTTCGCCAGCCTGTACGACACCCTGTCCGGACGGGTCTTCGGACTCATCCTGCGCGTGCTGGTCGACCGCGCGCAGAGCGAGGAAGTGCTCCAGGAGGTCTTCCTCGAGGTGTGGCAATCCGCTTCGACGTTCGCTCCGAAGAAGGGGCAAGGAAGATCGTGGGTTCTCACGATCGCCCACCGCCGAGCGGTAGACCGAGTCCGGTCGTCGCAGGCGAGCAGCGATCGCGATGTACGCGCGGGCTACCGAGAGATGGCGACACAGCCCGAAGGCGTCGCCGAACAGGTGGAGCTGCGCATCGAAGGACGGCGCGTCGCTCGGGCTCTCAGCTCTCTACCCGAGGCGCAACGAGAGGCCATCACCCTCGCCTACTACGGGGGTTACAGTCAAAGCGAGATCGCAGCGCTGGTGGGAGCGCCGCTCGGAACGATCAAGACACGGATGCGTGATGGATTGACCAAGCTCCGTAGTGCAATGGGGGTGACATCGTGAACGAACAGACATTCGCCGAGCTTTCGGCAGGGTACGCGCTCGGAGCGCTGTCGCCTGAGGACGAGCTCGCCTATCGCGAGGCCCTCGACGCGCACCCCGAGTGGATGCCCCTGGTCGAGGCGGATGCCGCAGCGGCGGCTCTGCTGTCGGAAGGTGTCGCCGATGTGACGCCCCCGCCGGGCCTGAAAACGAGCCTGCTCGCGCAGATCGGTGCGCCCGAAGCCGTCGGGCCGCGGGCCGAGACGTCCGCACCCGTCGAAGCGCCGCGCCACGAAGACGACATCGCCGACCCGGCGGACGAGCTCCAGAACGACGACCCGCGGGCCGCGGCATCCGGCTACTCCGTCGG
The DNA here is from genome assembly GCF_003289625.1 of Microbacterium sp. SMR1. Lineage (GTDB taxonomy): Bacteria > Actinomycetota > Actinomycetes > Actinomycetales > Microbacteriaceae > Microbacterium > Microbacterium plantarum. Next base: position 188,714 of record NZ_QMBN01000003.1, on the reverse strand, counting down.
CTCTCCCGTGACCGAGGAAGTGCAGCTGGTGCAGCGTCGCAATTGGACGCGCAGCCTCTTCGCACTGACCGCCTCGATCGCGTTGCTCGTCGGCATCGGCTGGGGTGTCGGCACCCTGACTCAGGGCATGCGCGCGCCGTCCGCCGAGAGCGTGCTCGCACAGATCGAGCGTTCCGACGACGCCCAGTCGAGCACCGCACAGCTCGTGGACGGCGGTGAAGCCACTGTTCACTGGTCGCCGAGCGTCGACGGCGTCGTTCTCGTCGCCGAAGGCCTGCCCGAGATCGCCGACGACCAGTCGTACGAGGCATGGTTCGTGCGCGGCAGCGCGCCGATCCCGGCGGGCGCCTTTGAATCGAGCGACGGTTCGGCCGCCATGCTTCTCGAGGGTGACATGCAGCCTGAGGACGTCATCGCCCTCACGATCGAGCAGAGCGGCGGGTCGCCGAGCGGCCTGCCCACCACCGACCCGATCGTCGCGATCCCGACGAGCGCCTGACTGCCCGACCCCGTTATCCGGCAGCGGAACGGCCGGCCCCGAGTGGGCCGTTCTGTCGTTTCCAGCTTGTGCCCGCGAGGGCCGGAGGGCTGCCGCTCTCGCTTAGCCTGGAATGATGACGGACGGATCCCGGGACTACCACAAGCCCGTTCGGCGACCCGCCGACGAGTTCGATCGGCACTTCGCGGGTGAAGATCCGGCGGAGGTGTCTCGCGTCGCCCACGCGACGGCGGGTGCCCTGCTGTCGCGGGTGCGCGAAGACCCGAGCGACGCCGTGGTCGACCGCCTCGTCGGATTCACCGCCGAGCACGGCATCGACACCGTCGCCGAGCTGTGGTCGCGATCGCCCGCGAAGTCGCTCCCGGGCGCGCTCTGGCGGCTTTACCTGCTGCAGCTGATGATCCACCGCGACCCGCGCACCGCCGCGCTGCTCTATGAACGCGGACGGGTCGTGCTGCGTTCTGCCGACGAAGTGATCGCCGGGGCCCCCACGCCGGCGGGGCCGGAAGAGCTCGTGGCCCTCATCGACGTGATCATGCGGGGCGTCTTCCGCGGCGACTTCGCGGTTGCGCTCGAACGCGCCGCGTCGTTCTGCCGCGTGCAATCCGCCGGAGCGACCTCGGTGGCCGACGACCACGACGTCAGCGAACCCGACCGTTCGTCGGCGCTGACCGCACGCGCCCTGCGCCTGAGCACGTACGCCGACGACCTGGGCTCGTGCGCGGGGCTGTGGCGCCGCGAGGCTCTTACCTGAGGCAGCGCCGGCGCCCGGACAGAAAGCCGGGAAAAGAGGCCGGAAATGAGAAGTGCCGGGCCGCAGAACGCCTCTCGGCGCGTGGCCGCTCGCAGCGGCTGAAGATGGAGCCCGGGGTTACTGCGGCCCGGCACATACAGTCTAACGGAGCCTCGGGCGTGGGCATTCCCGGGGTAGACAAAACCGGTGGTCGGCCGGTACTGGAGGGGACTCTCGGGCGGCGGCGGGCGGGCCGCGATGCAAGGGATCGTGGGCGACGCGCCGGGGGAGCGGCATCCGTACCGGGGTGTCGCGCAGGATGTCGTGCATCCCGGCACCGGGCGCGTCGTAGGCTCGGCGCATGGCACTGCGTTTCGCGCTGATGATCGACCCGCTCGCGGCGGATGACACCCGGTCGGACTTCGCGTCGACCTTCACTGCGGTCGATCCCGCGGCCCCGGCGCTGACGGTGGGAGAGCTCAGCACCCAGCGCGGCGACGGCATCTTCGAGTCCATCGGCGTGGTCGACGGCCACCCCCAGGAGGTCGAGGCGCACCTCGAGCGCCTGGCGCACTCCGCCGAGCTCTGCGACCTGCCGGTGCCGAACATCGCCCAGTGGCGGGCGGCCGTGGCTGTCGCGGCATCCGAATGCGGTTCGGGAGAGGGAGTCGTGAAGCTGATCCTCAGCCGCGGCATCGAGCACGGACCGACCCCGACGGCGTGGGCGACGGCAGCGGCCGCGGCGGACTTCAGCGAGCCGCGCACGAGCGGCATCCGCGTCGTGACGCTCGACCGCGGCTACGCCATCGACGCGCCCGCGCAGGCTCCGTGGCTGCTCCTGGGTGCGAAGACCCTGTCGTATGCCGTGAACATGGCCGCCCTGCGCGAGGCGCACCGGCGGGGAGCCGACGATGCGATCTTCCTCAGCTCCGACGGGTTCGTGCTCGAGGCGCCGACGGCATCGCTCATCCTGCGGCGCGGCGACACATTCGTCACCCCGGCGCCCAACGGCGGGATCCTGCACGGCACGACGCAGCTGAGCCTGTTCGAGCACCTCGCGGAGCGCGGCTTCGAGACGGCGTACGAGACGATTCCGGTCGACGAGCTGCGACGAGCGGATGCCGCATGGCTGGTGTCGAGCGTCCGGCTCGCGGCTCCCATCATCGAGCTCGACGGCGCCGCTCTCGACATGGACGCCGAGTTCACGGCATCGCTCAACGCCTACCTGCTCTCGCCGCGCGACTGACCCCCGGTCTCGGCGGTCAAGGCCGAGGGTGTGGAGTGGGCATCAGGCGGATGCCGCGAGCTGCAGGCTCGGGTGGGAGCGCAGGGCGCCGAGGACGGCGGACTCGACGAGCTCCCAGTCGTAGACGACGAGCGCGTAGTCGAAGCGCAGTGTCACGTAACCCCATGAGGCGGCGTTCGCGTCGCGAGTGAGGTCTTTGTGGCGCTTCGCCTCGCCGTGGTGATTGGCCCTGCCGTCGAGCTCGACGATGAGCCGGTCGCCGATCAGCGCGTCGACGACGCCGACTCCGAAGACGGAGACCTGCGTCCTCACCCGGAGGCCGTGCTTCCGTAGACGCCACCGCAGGAGCGACTCGAGTCCGCTGTCGGCATCCGTTCGAGCGAGGCGCAGCGCCTGCCGGCCGCGGCCATTGGTGTGCCGGCGGAGCCACCGCAGATCGTCCCTCGTGAGGCGGCGCTGTCGCAGCGCGGATTCGAGCGTGACGAAGAAGTGCTCGGGACCGCGGCATCCGAGGATCTGGCGCAGGACCTGCCGGAGGGGAAGAGGACCGGATGCCGCGTCACGTGCATCTCGGTCCCAGTGCTCGATGCACCCGCACGACCCGTCGTGGTGGGCTCGCTGGCCGGTCTTCAGCCATACGTGCGGCTCGTCGTCGTCATCGAGGGTCCAGAGGCCGTGGTGGCGGGCCGCCGTGACGCACGCCATCGAGCCGCCGTGTGCTGCAACCGCGCGGGCGGAGGCGCACGCGCCAGGGGAGGCATACATCCCGATCCGGATGCGGCTGAGCCGGCCGGAATCGACCGCCGCGGTGATCTCCCGGCGGCTCAGCCCGTCGGCCCGGAGCTCCCGGGTCGTGAAGACCGATCGCGACTCGCACATCTCCTCACCGTGCTCGACCCGGCGCCGACCGGTGGGACACATCGCTCGTTCTGTGCACTGGCCTGGCCCGCCCCGCTCCGTGCAGGAACCGCTGTGCGGCGCGAGCCCGTTCCGCGATGCAAGGGATTCGCCCCGACACCCCGCCCGAACGGCATCCTCACCGGGGTGTCGGCACGGATCCCTTGCATCCGGGCACGACGGCCGCCCGAACGCCCGACGCAGCCCGTCGCACCGGGATGCAAGGCGGAAACGGCGACGCGCCGGGCGAGGAGTCCTCGCACCGGCGCGTTGCGCACGATCCCTTGCATCCCGGCACACGACGAGCCGGGGGCTCGACTCACCCGAAGCGGCCGGAGACGTAGTCCTCGGTGGCCTGCACGGACGGGGTGGTGAAGATCGACGTCGTGTCGTCGTACTCGATGAGCTTGCCGGGCTTGCCGGTTCCGGCGATGTTGAAGAACGCGGTCTTGTCGCTGACGCGCGACGCCTGCTGCATGTTGTGCGTGACGATGACGACGGTGTAGTCGCTCTTGAGCTCCTGGATGAGCTCCTCGATCGCGAACGTCGAGATCGGGTCGAGGGCCGAGCAGGGCTCGTCCATCAGCAGCACGTCGGGCGAGACCGCGATCGCGCGAGCGATGCACAGACGCTGCTGCTGTCCGCCCGAGAGGCCGGAGCCGGGCTTGTCGAGGCGGTCCTTGACCTCGTTCCAGAGGTTCGCGCCGCGCAGCGACTTCTCGACGAGCGCGTCGGCGTCCGACTTCGAGATGCGACGGTTGTTGAGCTTGACGCCGGCCAGCACGTTCTCGCGGATCGACATGGTCGGGAACGGGTTCGGCCGCTGGAACACCATGCCGACCTGACGGCGCACGAGCACCGGGTCGACCCCGGGTCCGTACAGGTTGTCGCCATCGAGCAGAACGCTGCCCTCGACGCGAGCGCCGGGGATGACCTCGTGCATGCGGTTCAGGGTGCGCAGGAAGGTCGACTTGCCGCAGCCCGACGGGCCGATGAAGGCGGTGACGCTGCGGGGTTCGATGTCGAGGGAGACGCCCTCGACGGCGAGGAAGTCGCCGTAGTAGACGTTGAGGTCGTTGACTTCGATGCTCTTGGACACGGAGGTTTCTTCTTTCGGGTCAGCGGCCGGTCTTGGGTGCGAAGAACTTGGCGATCAGGCGCGCCACGAGGTTCAACAGCATCACGATGACGATGAGGGTCAGAGCCGAAGCCCAGGCGCGGCCGACGAAGGCCTCGGCGGGGATGCCCTGGTTCATGTACTGGGTGTAGGTGAAGACCGGCAGGGTCTGCATACGACCGTTGAAGAGGTCGTAGTTCATGGATGCCGTGAAGCCGGCGGTGATCAGCAGCGGGGCGGTCTCGCCGATGACGCGCGAGATCGAGAGCATCACACCGGTGGTGATACCGGCGATGGCGGTGGGGAGCACGACCTTGGCGATCGTGAGCCACTTGGGCACACCGAGCGCGTACGACGCCTCGCGCAGCTCGTTGGGGACGAGACGCAGCATCTCCTCGGTCGAGCGGACGACGACCGGGATCATCAGCACGGCGAGTGCGACCGACCCCATGATGCCCAGGCGGATGCCGGGGCCGAGGAAGAGCGCGAACAGGGCGTAGGCGAACAGGCCCGCGACGATCGACGGGATACCGGTCATGACGTCGACGAGGAACGTGATGCCCTGAGCCAGACGCTTCCCCTGGCCGTACTCGATCAGGTAGATCGCGGTGAAGATTCCGATCGGGATCGAGATCACGGCTGCGGCGAGAGTGATCAGGACCGTGCCCATGATGGCGTGCAGCGCGCCGCCGCCTTCACCGACGACGTTGCGCATCGACGAGCTGAAGAACTCGCCGCTCCAGCTGGGAGCGCCGAGCGTGATGACGGTGAAAGCCACCGAGACGAGCGGCACCATCGCGATGAGGAACGCGACGGTGACGACCCCGGTCACCAGGCGGTCGACCGACTTGCGGCGGCCCTCCACGGCGGCCGAGACCGCCGTGATGAGCACGAGGTATGCCACGGCCGACAGGATCAGCCATCCGGGGACGTTGAGCGCATCGCCGGATGCCGCGGCGATGACGCCGAAGAATATGCCGACGACCACGAGCGAGGCGCCGAGGATCGCCCAAGGCCCCCACTTGGGCAGGTGCCCCGTGGTGAGGCTCGTCGAAGCGCTGCGCGCCGACGTGCTCGGGGGAGTGAGAGTCGCGGTCATGTCAGTTGGCCCCCGAGAATTCCTTGCGGCGGCTCACGATGTAGCGCGCGACCGCGTTCACCGCGAAGGTGACGACGAAGAGGATGAGGCCCGTGGCGATGAGGACGTTGACGTTCGTCCCGTAGGCCTCGGGGAAGGTGAGAGCGATGTTCGCCGCGATCGTCGAGGGGTTGCCCGACGTGAAGAGCGCGAACGTGACCCCGCCGGACACGGACAGGACCATGGCGACGGCCATGGTCTCGCCGAGTGCTCGCCCGAGGCCGAGCATGGCGGCCGAGACGATGCCGCTGCGGGCGAAGGGGAAGACGGCCATCCGGATCATCTCCCAGCGCGTCGACCCGAGGGCCAGCGCAGCCTCTTCGTGCAGGGTCGGGGTCTGGAGGAAGATCTCGCGGCAGATCGCGGTGATGATCGGGGTGACCATGACCGCGAGGACGACGGATGCCGTGAAGATCGTGCGGCCCGTGCTCGAGACCGGACCGTTGAAGAGCGGGAACCACCCGACGTTGTCGACGAACCAGCTGTAGATCGGCTGCACGGCCGGTGCCAGTACGCCGATGCCCCACAGACCGAAGACCACGGAGGGGACGGCCGCGAGCAGATCGACGACGTACCCGAGGGCCTGAGCCAGCCGGCGCGGGGCGTAGTGCGAGATGAAGAGGGCGACGCCGAGCGACAGCGGCACGGCCATGAGCAGCGCCAACGCGGCTGCCCAGACGGTGCCGAAGACGAGCGGCCCGACGTACGACCAGAAGTTGTCGGGCAGGATCGAGGCGTCTTCGTTGGTGGCGACGAAGGCGGGGAGCGACTGGATGACCAGGAAGATCGCGACCGCGGCGAGGGTCACGAGGATCATCGAGCCGGCGAAGAGCGCCGTGCCGGAGAACCAGCGGTCGCCCGCTCGGGTCTTGGCCTTCGGGGCTCCGGTGCGGGTGACCTCGGGTGTGGTGGTCATGGCTTCGATTCTGTGCGACGGACGGGAACCGCGCGAGGTGCCCGGTCCGGCGCGAACCGGACCGGGCACCCGGAGCGTATTACTTGATGGCCTCGATGGCCTCGGTCACCTGCGTGCGCAGGGTCTCCGAGATCGGAGCGGAGCCGGCAGCGGATGCCGCGGCATCCTGGCCCTCGGCGCTCGCGGCGTAGCTGAAGAAGCCCTTGACCATCTCAGCGGTCGCGGCGTCCTTGTACTCGGCGCAGCCGATGAGGTAGCTCACGAGGACGATCGGGTAGACGCCGGCCTCGGTGCTGGTGCGGTCGAGCTTGATCGCGATGTCGGTGGCGGCGCGACCCTCCTCCTCGGGCGAGGCGTCGACGATCGCGGCAGCAGCCTCGGGGGAGTACTCGACGAATTCCTCGCCGACCTTGATCGCGACGGTGCCGAGGTCGCCGGCGCGCGAGGCGTCGGCGTAGCCGATGGTGCCCTGGCCGCCCTCGACGGCCGAGATGACACCCGACGTACCCTGAGCGGCTTCGCCGCCGAGGGCCGGCCACTCCTCGACCGAACCGGCGGTCCAGACGTCGGGAGCGGTCTTGCCGAGGTAGTCGGTGAAGTTGCCGGTGGTGCCCGACTTGTCGGAGCGGTGGACCGGGGTGATCGCGGTCGCGGGCAGCTCGACACCCTCGTTGAGGGCCGTGATGGCCGGGTCGTTCCACGTCGTGATCTGGCCCGCGAAGATCTTCGCCAGCGTCATGGCGTCGAGGTTGAGCGAGTCGACACCGTCGATGTTGAAGACGACGGCGATCGGCGAGATGTAGGTCGGGAGCTCGACGAGGTCGGAGCCCTCGGCGCACGCCTCGAACGGGCCGGCGGTGATCTCGTCGGTCTTGAACGCGCGGTCCGAGCCGGCGAACTGAACGGCGCCGGCCTGGAACGACTCGCGTCCCGTGCCCGAGCCGGAGGGGTCGTAGTCGATCGTGAGACCGGGGTTGGCGGTCTGCAGGCCCTGGGTCCAGGCCTGGACGGCGACCTCCTGCGACGAGGCGCCGCCACCGACGAGGTTGCCCTCGAGGGAGGGGGCCGAGGAGTCGCTCGAGCCGGCGCCGGCGTCGGGAGCGCCGCCTTCGTTCGCAGCGCAGCCCGCGAGGGCAAGAGAGGCCACGGCGGCCACGGCGCCCAGCTGGGCGAGTCGGGAGAGCTTCACTGTGTGAATCCTTCGCATGTTGATGACGAGAACCCGGTGCAGGTTCGTCCCGAACGGTAGACACCGTCCCTTACGAGAGTGCGCTGTGGGGGTGAACAGAAGGTGAACGGCGCTCCCCAGCCCCGGAAAGACGCGGCTATCGGGGGATCATCGCGTGCGAGATCACACCTTCGGCATGTGGGTTTCGATTGCGACGATCCCGGCCCCGGGGTTCTCCCGCGGCAGGTGCACGACCGAGAATGCGCCCGTCTCGAGCGATGAGGCGCTGCCGAGATACGACCCGCGCAGGGTGCCGGTGGCCAGCGCCATCTCGCTGAGGAGGTCGGGCAGCACCGGGCCGTGGGTGCAGAGCACGACCGGCTTGCGGGCGCGCACGCGATCACCGACGACCGACCGGACATCGGCCTGACCGTTCTCCCAGGCGTCCTGCGAAAGGTGCGGAGACTTGTCGATCCGCTTGCTGATCGCGGCCGCCAGGGGCGTCACGGTGCGCACGCATCGCCGCGCGTCGGACGAGATGATGCGGCGGACGCCGAACGCGACGAGCGGGCCGACGATCGCGTGCGCCTGCTTCTTGCCTCGGGACGAGAGCGGCCGCGCGGCATCCTCGCCGTCCCAGTCCTCGCGAGCCACGGCTTTCGCGTGCCGCAGCGCGATGAGGGGGAATGTGTCGATGGCGCGCTCGTCGACGAGCCGCACGAACTCGTCGAGGATCTCGACGTCGACCGGGTAGCTGAGCGCTTTGCGAGCCTTTTTCAGACTCATCCACTCGAGCGCGGCGATCTCCTTGTTCGGTACGAACGTCGACATCCTGATCGCCAGGTCGGTCGCCTCAGCCGCCCAGTAGTGGACGATCTTCTGCTTCTTGCTCGGCAGGTGGTACTTCGAGACACCGACGGGCGGACCGAGCCGGACCGAGATGCCGGTCTCCTCCCGGATCTCGCGCACGGCCGTCTCGGCGAGCATCTCACCGGGATCGACCTTGCCCTTGGGCAGGGTGAGGTCGCGGTACTTGGTGCGATGGATGATCAGCACCCTGACCTTGTCGTCGACCCACCGCCAGACGACTCCGCCTGCCGCGTACACCGCGGTGTCGGTCATCGCACCGCCCGCGCCCGGCGGCGCCGCTGCACCTGAGCCATGGTGCGGTCCTGCAGATCGACCAGCGGCTTGCCGTCGTCGTCGAACGCGTGGCGCGTCCACACTCCGCCGTCACCGAGGTGCCACGAGCTGGTCGAGTCGCTCATCGCCAGGTCGAACAGCGTCGTCAGCTCCTTCACGTGGGCAGGAGCGACGACGCGCACCAGGGCCTCGACGCGGCGGTCGAGGTTGCGGTGCATCATGTCGGCGCTGCCGATGTACGCGATCGTGTCGCCGTCGTTGTGGAACGTGAAGATGCGCGAGTGCTCGAGATAGCGCCCGAGGATCGACCGGACGGTGATGTTGTCGGTGACGCCGGGAAGGTCGGTGCGCAGCGAGCAGATGCCGCGCACCCATACGTCGACACGCACGCCCGCCTGGCTCGCCCGGTACAGGGCGTCGATGATCTGCTCATCGACCATCGAGTTGACCTTGATGCGGATGTGAGCGGGCTTGCCGTCGAGCGCGTTGCGGCGCTCGGCGTCGATGTGCCGAAGCAGCCCCTTCCGCAGGTGGAGGGGTGCGACCAGCAGCCGCTTGAACTTCTTCTCGATCGCGTAGCCGCTGAGCTCGTTGAACAGACGCGTCAGGTCGCGGCCGACCTGCTCGTCGCTCGTGAACAGGCCGAAGTCCTCGTAGAGCCGGCTGGTCTTGGGGTTGTAATTGCCGGTGCCGATGTGGCTGTAGCTGCGGAGCGTGCCGTCCTCTTCGCGGATGACGTGCAGCAGCTTGCAGTGGGTCTTCAGCCCCACGAGGCCGTAGACGACGTGCACGCCGGCCTTCTCGAGCTTGCGAGCCCACACGATGTTGGCGGCCTCATCGAAGCGTGCCTTCACCTCGACGAGCGCCAGCACCTGCTTGCCGCGCTCGGCGGCGTCGATCAGCGCCTGCACGATGGGGCTGTCACCCGAGGTGCGGTAGAGCGTCTGCTTGATGGCGAGCACGTGGGGATCGCGGGCCGCCTGCTCGAGGAACGCGACGACACTCGTGGTGAACGACTCGTACGGGTGGTGTACGAGGACGTCGCCGGCGCGGATGGCGCCGAAGAAGTCGGTGCGCCCGTTCTGCTCGGCAGGCTGGAAGGCGGTCGCCGTCGTGGGGACGTGGGGCTTGTACCGCAGCTCGGGGCGATCGATGCGCGCGAGGTCGAAGAGTCCGCGCAGATCGAGCAGTCCCGGCAGCCGGTAGACCTCTTGGTCGGTGATGTCGAGCTCGCCGAGGAGCAGGTCGAGCGTGACGTCGTCCATGTCCTCGGTCACTTCGAGCCGGATCGGCGGCCCGAAGCGACGCCGGAGCAGCTCGGCCTCGAGGGCCTGGATCAGGTTCTCGGTCTCGTCCTCCTCGATCACGACATCCTCGTTGCGCGTGAGCCGGAACGTGTGGTGCTCGAGGATCTCCATGCCGGGGAAGAGGTCTTCGAGGTTGTTCGCGATCAGGTCCTCAAGCGGCAGGTAGCGCTTGACCGACGTGCCGGTGTTCAGCTCGACGAACCGGGGGAGCATCGGCGGCACCTTCAGGCGCGCGAACTCCTGCCGGCCGGTCTTGGCGTTGCGGATGCGGATCGCGAGGTTCAGCGACAGCCCCGAGATATAGGGGAAGGGGTGTGCCGGGTCGACGGCCAGCGGCATCAGAACGGGGAAGACCTGCGCCTGGAAGTAGTCATACAGTCGGCCGCGCTCGGAATCGTCGAGGTCGTCCCATCCGACGATCTCGATGCCCGCCTCCGCCAGGGCGGGCTGCACCATGTCGCCCCATGCGCCGGCGTGGCGCAGCTGCAGCGCGTGCGCCTCGGCGGAGATGTCGGAGAGCACCTCCTGCGGAGCTCGGCCGACGTTGGTGGGTACCGCGAGGCCGGTGACGATTCGCCGCTTGAGGCCGGCGACGCGCACCATGAAGAACTCGTCGAGGTTGCTCGCGAAGATCGCCAGGAAGTTGGCCCGCTCGAGCACCGGCAGCGTCGGGTCTTCGGCGAGCTCGAGCACGCGCTGGTTGAAGGCGAGCCAGCTGATCTCACGGTCGGTGTAGCGGTGGTCGGGCAGCTGTGCGTCGACGTCTTCGACGGCCGGGTCGAAGTCGTCGTCGTCGGCGTCGCCCAGACCGGAGTCCAGAGCCTCGGTGTCGATCATCCCCTCATCATGGCAGTCCTGCGTGTCCTGCCGGTGAACGAGGCGGAGAGTCAGCTCTGCGCGGATGCGCCGCCGGCGGGAACCGGCTCGTCTTCGTAGACGTTGAAGCGGTAGCCGACGTTGCGGACGGTGCCGATCAGCTGCTCGAGGTCGCCGAGCTTCGCGCGCAGTCGCCGGACGTGAACGTCGACCGTGCGCGTGCCGCCGAAGTAGTCGTATCCCCAGACCTCGCTCAGCAGCTGCTCGCGGGTGAACACCCGCGAGGGGTGCGTCGCGAAGAAGTGCAGCAGCTGGAATTCCTTGTACGTGAGATCGAGCGGCCGTCCGTGCACCTTCGCTGAGTACGACGACTCGTCGATCGTGATGCCGGAGGTCTGGATGCGGCTCGAGACCGCCTCCTTGCTCACACGTCCGATCGCCAGACGGATGCGCGCGTCGATCTCGGCGGGGCCGGCGGTCGCGAGGATGACGTCATCGATGCCCCAGTCGGTGGAGACGGCGGTGAGGCCGCCCTCGGTGACGATGAGCACGAGCGGTGCGTCGATGCCGGTGCTGCCGAGGATCTTGCACAGCGACTTCGCCCCCACGAGGTCATGACGCGCGTCGACGAAGACGACTTCGGCGCTGGGGGCGTTGACCAGCTGTGCGGGTTCGGCGGGGATCTGCCGCACCCGGTGGCTGAGCAGCTCGAGCGCCGGGAGCGCGAGACCACCGCCGTGCGTGGAACTCAGAACGAGAAGCTGTGCCAACGGGGATTCCTCCGGGAGCGGCCGGGACGTGACCTCATCTTAGGCGTTCGCTGGGCGCGGCCTGTGCGCACCGTCGCACCGCGCGACATGGTGGGCCACAATGGGACGGTGACCACGCCCGATCTCGCACCCCCGCGCACCGTCGTCGGAGTCGTCGCCGTCTGGATCGCCGCGGCTGTCGCCGCAGTCGTCGTCGGGATCCTCGCCCCCGCCGAAGACCGGGCCATGTGGATGCCGGTGGCCCTCGGCGGCTGCCTGATCCTCGCTTTCGCGATCCAGCTGGCGCTGGGACGGGTGCGCGGCTTCATCGAGCGCGTGGCCGTGAGTGTGCTCGGCGCGCTGTTCGTCATGGGCTTCGTCGGCATCGGGTTCGGGCTCGCGTCGCTCGTCGGAGCCTGACCGCAACCGCTTGCCACAGGCGTGAACGGTCCGCGCGGGCATAGAGTAGAGACATGGATCTCCTCGTGCTCGAAATCTTCTACGTGGGCCTGCTCGGACTGGCGTCGCTCGCCATCGTCTTCGTGTCGGGTGTCGTCGTGAAGAACCTCTACCGCGGCCAGCGCTGACATCGTGCTCGAGCTGCCCACCGACCTGCCGGCGGACCTCGTCCCGCTGTCGTGGCTGCTCGGAGTCTGGGAGGGCTCGGGCGTCATCGACTACGAGACGGCCGACGGTCATCTGACCGGCGAGTTCGCGCACCAGGTGAGCTTCAGCCACGACGGTGGCGACTATCTGAACTACTCCGCCAGCGCCTGGCTCCTCGATGACAGCGGTGCACGCATCCGCCCGCTGGTCGCCGAGACCGGCTATTGGAGGGTCGCGCGTCCGGCAGGAGCCGAGGATGCGGGACCGGGACTGCTTCCGGCATCCGCACCCGGGCGCGAGCGCACCGTCGACGACGTCGAGGCGCTCCGCAACGCTGAAGGCGGCTTCGACCTGGAGGTCGCCCTCGTGCACTCCGACGGCGTGAGCGAGCTCTACCTCGGGCAGGTCCGCGGGCCGCGCATCGACCTCGCGACGGACGCCGTCGTCCGCACGGCGGGGGCGAAGGAGTACACCGCGGCGACTCGCATGTACGGGCTGGTCGACGGCCACCTCCTCTGGGCGTGGGACATCGCGGCGCTCGGTGGCGAGCTCGCCTCGCACGCGTCCGCCCGTCTGGCCAAGGCCGAGTGATGCCGGGCGACGGCGCGACCTTCGCCGGCGTCGACGGAGCGGTGTGCGACGACCTGGGGCTCACGCACATCGGCAATCCGATGCGCGAGCAGCAGCTCCTCGACAGTGGCGGTGCGGTCGCACCCCTGGGCGACCGTGCAGTGGTCACGGTCGCAGGCCCCGACCGGCTCAGTTGGCTCGACTCGCTCACGTCGCAGGCGCTGACGCAGCTGCTCCCGGGGGAGAGCACCGAACTGCTCGTGCTCGACCCGCACGGTCACGTAGAGCACGCGGCATCCGTCGTTGATGACGGCGAGACGACCTGGCTCATCACCGATGTCGAGCGTCTCGAGGCGCTGATCACCTGGCTCACGCGCATGCGGTTCCGGCTGCGGGTCGAGGTCGTCGATCGTTCCGGCGACACGGCGGTCGTCGGCGGAACGGCATCCGCAGTGGCCGATCTCGCATCGTCCGCCGTGTGGCGCGACCCGTGGCCCGAGGTCTCGATCGGAGGGTGGGGGTACGCGGCCGGCGAGGGGCATCCCGGCGCCGGACGCGACTGGGCCGAGGCGGTCGTCGACCGCGAGGAGCTCCACCGGCTCGCCGACGATGCCGCCGCGGGCCGTCGCCGTGTCGCCGGGCGATGGGCCGCGGACGCCCTGCGCGTCGCCGCGTGGCGGCCGCGCGCGGCCACCGAGGCCGACGGCATGACGCTTCCCCACGAGGTCGACTGGCTCCGCACCGCCGTCCACCTGTCGAAGGGCTGCTACCGCGGCCAGGAGACGGTGGCGAAGGTGCACAACCTCGGCCACCCGCCCCGCCGGCTGGTGGCCTTGCAGCTCGACGGCAGCGACGCGGTGCTTCCGGAACGCGGAGCGGTCGTGCGCCGCGACGGCGACGAAGTCGGTCGCATCACCTCGGTCGCCCGGCACTTCGAGCAGGGCCCGATCGCCCTGGCCATCGTCAAGCGGTCGGTGCCCGTCGACGCCGAGCTCGTGGTGGACGCGGACGGCGAGAGCGTGGCCGCTGTGCAGGAGGTCGTCGTGCCGCCCGACGCCGGGCGCACCGCTGCGCCGCCGAGGCTGCCCCGCCTGAGCCGCCGCACCTGACGTGTCGCCCGAGCGCTCCGACGAGCCGCCCGCCGTCACCGCACCCATCGCGACCGGCTGGCGGGCGCGCGTGCGCCCGCGACGGGGTTTCGAGCGCGCGCGCGACTCCGCTCCGGCGATCGTGCAGATCGTCGTCGCGGCATCCGCGGCCTACGCCTTCGCGCACCTCGCGCTGGGGCATCCGTCGCCCCTGCTCGCGGCGACCGTGACCATCTCGAGCCTGGGTCTGGTGCGCGACGCGCGGCCTCGTCGGGTTCTCGAGACGGTGATCGGGATGCTGGTGGGCGTGCTCGTCTCGGAGCTCATCGTGGTCGTCGTCGGATCGGGAACCTGGCAGCTCGCCCTGGCTCTCGCCGCGACGCTGCTCACCGCACGGGCGCTCTCGGCGCAGCCGAGCTTCGCGATCTCGGCGGCGATCCAGTCGGTGATCGTGATCGCGATTCCCGGAAGCATGCCGTTCCTGCGCCTGGTCGACGGATCGGTGGGAGCGGTGGCCGCGCTGCTGGCGACGGCCCTGCTGCCGCGCCGGCCGCTGCGCGAAGTCTCGCGCGCGGGCCGCGCCCTGTTCGCGGACTTCGACGGCGCGGCGGCGACGGTCATCCAGGCGCTGCGCCGCGGCGACCGCGTGCGTGCCGACCGCGGACTCGAGAAGGCGCGGGCGCTGCAGCCGCTCGTCGACGACTGGACGACCTCGCTGGACTCCGGGCTCGCCGTAGCGCGCATCTCGCCGTTCCTCCGGCGCCAGCGTGAGGAGCTGCAACGGCAGGACCGGATGCGCGCATCCCTCGACCTCGCGACACGCAACCTCCGGGTCATCGCGCGCCGCGTGGTGTACGCCCTCGAAGACCGCCAGCCGCGCCCGATCGCGGCGGACCTGCTCGCCCAGATCGCGCGCGCCGCCGACCTGCTGGGCCAGTCGATCGACGACATCGCGCTGGAACCGGCCGCCCGAGAGTCGCTGCTCGCGGTCGCGACCCGGCTCGATCCGACCAGTCTGGCGCCCGGTTCCTCACTCGGCGACCAGAACGTCATCACGGCGCTGCGTCCACTGGTCGTCGATCTGCTCACGGCGGCGGGGATGCCGCAGGCCGAGGCCCGCGCGGCGATGCCGCGGATCTGAGCGCCCGCCGACGGTACGGCAGGCAGCAGGGGTTCGCAACCGCCTCGCGCGGCATCCCGGCCTCTCCCTAGCGTGGTCGTCTTCCCCTGGAGTGAGGAGCGATCATGAAGGCAGTCGTCTGGCACGGCATCGGCGACATCCGGCTCGACGAGGTCGAGGAACCGCGCATCGAAGACGGGCATGACGCCATCGTCCGCATCACCCGGAGCGCGATCTGCGGCACCGATCTTCATTTCATCCGCGGCACCATGTCGGGGATGAAGGAGGGCACCATCCTCGGACACGAAGCGGTCGGCGTCGTGACCGAGGTCGGCGAACATGTCCGCGGCTTCCAACCCGGCGACCGTGTCGTGATCAACTCGACGATGTCGTGCGGCGCGTGCCGTTACTGCCGCGACGGGCACACCGCGCAGTGCGATGTGGCGAACCCGAACGGGCCGCACGCCGGCACATCCTTCTTCGGCGGGCCCGAGGCGACGGGTCCGGTCAACGGCCTGCAGGCCGAGTATGCGCGCATCCCGTGGGCACAGAACACGATGACGAAGCTGCCCGACTCCGTCACGGACGATCAGGCGATCCTGCTCTCCGACATCTTCCCGACCGCCTGGTTCGGCGCTCAGCTCGCCGGTGTCTCCCGGGGCGACATCGTCGTCGTGCTCGGAGCGGGGATCGTCGGGCAGTTCTCCGTCGTCTCGGCCTTCAAGCAGGGGGCGGGACGCGTTATCGTCGTCGACGGCGTCGCGGATCGCCTCGCACAGGCACGGACCCTCGGGGCAGAGGTCGTCGACTTCAACGACGTCGACCCCGTGTCGGCCGTCATGGAGCTGACGAACGACATCGGGGCCGACTGCGTCATCGACGCCGTGGGGGTGGATGCCGAGCGTCCGGCTCGCGGGCCGGCCGCTCCGGATGACGACGCCGCGGCGGGATTCGACGAAGAGGTCGCGCAGGTCGCGCCCGACATCGCACCCCAGGGCGATCTCTGGCGACCGGGAGACGCTCCGTCGCAGGCGTCGCGCTGGGCGGTCGAGATGGTCGCCAAGTACGGCCGCATCGGGATCATCGGGGTCTACTCACCGCTGGCCGAGGTCTATCCGATCGGGCAGGCCATGAACAAGAACCTCACGGTGCGGATGGGTAATTGCGATCACCACAGCGTCACGCCTCCGCTGATCGACATGGTCGCCGCCGGTGTCTTCGATCCCACCGCCCTCATCACGGCGCACGAGTCGCTGGCGGGCGTCATCGATGCGTACGAGGCCTTCGACCGCCGCGAGCCCGGCTGGATCAAGGTCGCCCTCGACATCGGCGGCTGATCCGGCCGGGCGTCACCGCAGCTGCGGCACCATCACGACACGACCGCGCCGCGGTCGTGCACGAGTTCGCCTCCGACGATCGTCGCGCCCACCTGTATCGACGAGATGCGCGTGGGGTCGACCTCGAGCAGGTCGTCGCTGAGCACCGCGAGGTCGGCGAGCATCCCGCGGCGGATGGTGCCCTTGACATGCTCTTCGCGCGCGGCGTAGGCGGAACCGTAGGTATAGGCCCGTAGAGCCTGTGCGGGGGACACCGCTTCGGCGGGCGCGAGCGGCACACCGGCCGCCGTGCGGCGGTTGACCATGTCATGGATGCTCGCGATCGGGTCGGGGTGCACGATGGGGGCGTCGGTCGAACCGGGCAGCTCGACACCGCGGTCGAGCCAGGTCCGCATGCGGTAGACCATGTCGGCGCGCTCGGGTCCGACGGCCGCGAGCAGGCCGTCGCCGGTCTCGGAAACGAACCGGCCCTGCGGGCTCGGGATGAGGCCGAGTGAGACGACTCGGTCGATCTGGTCGGGACGCGAGACGCCGCAGTGCTCGATGCGGTGCCGCGGATCATGACGGGGGAACTCCCGCTGCGCGGCGTCGACGGCATCCATCAGCGCATCGAGCGCTCGGTCGCCGATCGCATGAGTGGCGATCTGCCAGCCGTTGCGGTGCGCGTCGCGGATCATCTCGCGCAGCTGCGGTTCCTCCCACACCAGGAAGCCCCGGTTGCCCGGGTCGTCACTGAAGTCGCAGCACATCGCCGCTGTGCGTCCGATGAGCGAGCCGTCGCTGAGTACTTTGGTCCCCGAGATGCGCAGTCGGTCGTCGCCGAGCCCGGTACGGGCTCCCAAGTCGAGCCCCCATCCTCGTGCGCCGCCGCCGATCGCGCCCAGGTCGTGCATGACGCGGATGTAGGGCATGGCGTTGATGCGCAGGCGGATGTCGCCGGCCTCGATTCCCTCCTGGTAGGCGCGCAGCTCGATGGGGCTCTGCCCGATCTGCCCCGGTGCCCCGATGCCCGGTTCGGTCACGGTCGTGATGCCGTATCCCAGCAGGTCGGCCGAGGCCAGCCGAGAGCCCTCGCGGTGCGTATCGAGTGCCACCGGCAGGAACCCGCCCGTGACGAGCTCCTGCGCCCGCTCCTGCAGCAGGCCGTCGGGGTGGCCGTCGGCGTCGCGTGAAATGTGTCCGCCGTCGACGTGATGCGGCAGCGCGGAGGGGTCGAGGCCCATGGCCCGGAAGGCGGCGCTGTTGGCGACGCCCATATGTCCCGAGGTGTGTTCGAGGTAGACCGGGTTGTCGGGCGCGATGCGATCGAGATCGGCCAGCTGCGGGTGGCGGCCGAGCTTGTTCTGGTCGTGTCCGCGCCCGAGCACCCACGCGCCGCGAGCGGTGGCAGCCACGGCCGTCGCGATCGCCGCGTAGACGGCGTCGAGGTCGGGCTGTGCCGTGTGCGAAAGATCGAGCCGGAGGAGCTTCTGCCCGTGGAGGCTGAAGTGCAGGTGCGCGTCATGGAAGCCCGGCACCGCGGGAGCGCCGCCGAGGTCGAGCACGCGCTCCGCGGTCGCACCGTCGATCTCCTCATCGACCCCGACGACCCGCCCAGCGAAGACCCCGACCCGCGAGACCATCGGTCGCTCGGCATCGCCGGTGCGGATGCGCCCGTTCTCGATGATCGCGTCGAGTCTCATGCGGACACCTCGCGCTCGCGCTTCTCCGCGGCGGCCGAGAAGCCGCTGCGCACCGTCACGCCCACGACACCTACGAGGGTGATGCCGATGAGGATGACGTAGAAGACCGCGATCCCGACCCAGCTGCCCCCGCCGATGTTCAGCGCGAGCTGTGCGAGCAGGGGAGTGGTGCCGCCGATGAGGGTGGCGCACAGCTGATACGCGGCCGAGATGCCCGTGTAGCGGATGCGCACGGGGAACGCCTGAGCGAGGAAGCCGGCGAGCACCGCGTAGTAGCCCGAGGTCGGGATCATGACCGCCGCGAGAACCAGGAAGATGCCGAGTGGCTCGCCCGACGAGATGACGAGGAATGCCGGGAACGCTATGACGATCGCCGCGACGAGGCTGACGACCATGAACCGTGCCGTCCCGACGCGTTCGGCGATGCGCGCCGCGATCGGCTGCCAGGCGAACTGCACGAAGACCGTGCCGAGCAGGATCATCAGCATCGTCTGACGGTCGACGCCCAGCTGAGTCGTCGTGTACGAGAGCATGAACGTCGAGGTGAAATAGGCGCCGCCGATGCCGAGGCCGCACGCGAGCACGCCGACCAGCAGGGTGCCCCAATGATGACGCAGCAGCTCGCTGATCGGAATGCGGGGCACATTGGCATCCGACGCAGCCGCCTCGAACTCGGGCGACTCCTCGACCTTGAGCCGGATGAGCAGCCCGACGGCGACGAGCACGGCCGAGGCGAGGAAGGGCACCCGCCAGCCCCACGAGAGGAAGGCCTCCTGGTCGAGCAGCCCCACGAGCAGGAACGCGACGGTGGCGAGGATACTGCCGACCGGTGAACCCTGCTGCACCCACATCGCCGACCGCACGCCCCGTCCCTTCTGCGCGCTCTCCGAGGCCATCAGGACGGCTCCGCCCCACTCGCCGCCGACCGCGAACCCCTGTGCGGCCCGCAGCACGATGAGCAGGATCGGGGCGGCCATGCCCCAGGCGTCGGCCCCGGGGAGGAGCCCGATGAGGAAGGTCGCGACGCCCATGATCATGAGCGTGACGACGAGCGTGTTCTTGCGTCCGAGACGGTCGCCGATGTGGCCGAAGAAGAGTCCGCCGAGGGGCCGCGCGAGGAAGCCCGCCCAGAAGGTCGCGAACGATGCCAGCAGCCCGATGGCCGGATCCGCGCCGGGGAAGAACACCGTCGGCAGCACGAGAGCGGCTGCGGTTCCGAACAGGTAGAAGTCGTACCACTCGATCGAGGTGCCGACGAACGAGCCGAAGGCGGCGCGGCGGGCTTTGCGCTCATCGTGGAGCGCGGAGGCGGAAACGGTCATGGGGTCGGGTCCTCTCGTATCGACGCAGCAGCGCCGTCCGGCCATGCTCCCGAGAGCCCGCCATGTTGTCGAATGATATTCGGGCATTGAGGTATGTTCTCGATGCATGGCCGACCTGTTCGCTTTCGCGTCTTTCGCCGCCGTCGTCGAGGAGGGCTCGATCTCGGCGGGTGCGCGTCGCCGCAGTATCACGCAGCCGGCGATGTCACGGCAGATCCAGCGGCTCGAGGAGGAGCTCGGGGTTCGCCTGCTGGTCCGGGGCAACGGGCCGGTGCGCCCGACTCCGGCCGGTGCCAGATTTTACGATCGCGTAACCGACCTGCTCGCGCTCGCCGAGAACGTCGTGGGACGGACCAAGCAGGAGAGCGGGCAGACCCGAGCCATTCTGCACGTCATCGCGCCGTCGGCGACCATCACGTCGGCGATCGCCCCCTACCTCGTCGCACGGGGTGCGGCCGCGCCGGTGCTCGACTGCGACGACGCCGACCCGTTCCGCGTGTTCGACCTGGCCGCCACGCGAGGCGCGGACCTCGGGATCTCGACGACGACGCCGCGGCCGGGGTGGCGTGGGCGCCGTCTGTCCGCAGCGCGCGTGTGGGCTCATGTGCCGCGCGAGCACGACCTCGCGCGGCGCGCGGAGGTCGGCGTCGGCGAGCTCGTGCAGCATCCGCTCGTGCTGCTGACGCCCAACAGCGCGGCGCGACGTGCCCTCGACCACGAGGTCGGCCGGGCCGGCCTCGCCTACGACGACCCCATCACCGTGCGCCAGCCCGCGATCGCTCGCGCGCTGGTGGCCGCGGGACGCGGGATCGCCGTGCTGACGGACGACCCGGCTCCGGGAACGGTGACGGTCCCGATCGCCGGGGCTGACGGATGCCTCGAGGCGCAGTTGTACGCGGGGTGGGATGCGGACGGGCCGCGGGCTCCGCTCATCGAAGCCGTCGTCGACGACTTGGCGGGCTTCCTCGCCGAGCGCGGTCGCGGGCGGGCGCGGCAAGCCGCGCGCCGCAGCCGCCTCGTGAGATCGGCCGGATCCGAGCCCGAGGGCCGCTGAGCGTGTTCGATAGGAGACGAGGAGCCACACCATGACCAGTGAGAACATCCCGTCCGCCGCCGACGCCCCCACGGCCGCGGATCTGCTGCGCCGCGCACTGGCCTCACCCGACGGGTCGGAGCGGGTTCGCAGCGCGATGGCGGCGGGAACCTACCCGCGTCCCGAGTACGTTCCGGTGCTCGTCGAGCAGTGCGCGCACGAGCCCGACCTCACCGTTCGCGAGACCCTGACCTGGGCCCTCACCCGGCAGGACCGCGACACGACTCTCGATCGGGTGCTTCCCGAGCTCGGATCGCCGTTCCCGAGGGCACGGGCTCAGGCGCTCCACACGCTCTCGAAGATCCGCGACCCCCGGGCCTGGCCCGCGATCACATCGGAGCTCTTGCACGACGAGAACGCCGACGTCGCGCGGACCGCGTGGCGTACCGCAGCCGGACTCGCACCCGAGGCCGAGCGCGCCGCGCTCGCATCGGAACTGGCGGCGCACTTCGGCCTCGGGCCGGACGATCTGCAGCAGAGTCTGAGCCGGGCGTTCGTGATGCTCGGCGAATCGGGCCGCGACGCGATCGACCGGGCTGCGGCAGCGGGGGAGTGGAACGTCCGCGTGCACGCCCTCGCGACGGAGCACCTCGTCTCGTACCCCGAGGAGGGCTACGAAGCCGCTGTCGCCGTCGCTCGCCGTGCTGCGGCGCGACGGGACGCCGCTGACTGGAACGAGGGCTGACCTCGCGCGATGACGGACGCGGCGGGCGTCAGTGCGGCGCGACTGCGCTCCAGGGAACGGTGAACTCGCCCAGGCGCCACCGTGAACGGTCGCCGAGGTCGATTCCGCGGTCAGCCATCGCCCCCAGGGCCGTCCGCCACCGTTGCACCGGGCCGAAAGCGGATGCCGGCGCGGCCCGTCGCCACTCGTCGTCGAGCGACGACAGCAGCTCGTGCACCCGCTCACCCGCGACGTTCCGGTGGATGAGCGCCTTGGGCAGCCGTTCGGCGGCGATCGCGGGGGAGTCGAGCCCCGCGAGACGGAGCGAGATCGTGAGGCTGCGGGGTGCGGCATCCGGGCCCACCTCGATCCAGGTGCTCACCCGGCCGATCTCGTCGCACGTGCCCTCGACGAGCATCCCGTCGGGCGCGAGGCGCGACGTCATCCGGGACCACGCGTCGGCGACATCCGCCTCGTCGTACTGGCGCAACACGTTGAAGGCGCGGATGATCGCCGGCCGTCGGCTCCCCGGCACGGGCACCTCGAACCCGCCTCGCGCGAATCCGACGCGGGCGTCCGGGGCGAAGGGCGTCCGTCCGACCCGCACCTCCTCGAGCTGCGTGCGCGCGCGAGCGACGCGCTCGGGATCGATCTCGAGCCCGAGCACCTCGACGTCGGGTCGCGCGGGGCGCAGGCGTGCCTCCAGCTCGAACGCCGTGACGCCGCTCGCGCCGTAGCCGAGGTCGATCACCAGGGGGTCGGCGCACCGGCGCAGCACGGGATGCCGCGCGATCCAGCGATCGACGCGACGCAGGCGGTTCGTGTTCGTGGTTCCACGGGTGGCCTGCCCGATATGTCCCGGGGCCATGACCCCATGATCGCAGGCCCCGGCTCGATAGACTCGGAGCATGAGTGCGCCCTACACGCTGATCCTCCTCCGCCACGGGCAGAGCGAGTGGAACAAGTCCAACCAGTTCACCGGATGGGTCGACGTCCGACTGACCGACCAGGGCAAGGCCGAGGCCCAGCGCGGCGGTGAGCTGCTCGCCGAGGCGGGCCTGCTTCCCGACGTCCTGTACACATCGGTCCTCAGCCGCGCCATCCAGACCGCTCAGATCGCGCTCGATGCGGCCGACCGCCTCTGGATCCCGGTCAAGCGTTCGTGGCGTCTGAACGAGCGTCACTACGGCGCCCTGCAGGGCAAGGACAAGGCGCAGACCCTCGCGGAGTTCGGCAACGAGCAGTTCATGCTGTGGCGTCGTTCGTTCGACGTGCCGCCGCCGCCCCTCGCCGACGACGACCAGTACAGCCAGGTGAACGACCCGCGCTATGCCGACATCGACGGCGAGGTGCCCCGCACCGAGTCACTGAAGCTCGTCATCGACCGTCTGCTGCCCTACTGGGAGTCCGACATCGCCACGGACCTGCGTGCCGGCAAGACCGTGCTCGTCACCGCTCACGGCAACTCGCTCCGCGCGCTCGTCAAGCAGCTCGAGGGCATCAGCGACGACGACATCGCCGAGCTGAACATCCCCACCGGCATCCCGCTGGTCTACAAGCTCGACGAGGACCTGAAGCCGCTCGGTCCGGGCGAGTACCTCGACCCCGAGGCGGCCGCAGCGGGAGCTGCTGCCGTGGCCAACCAGGGCAAGGCATAAGTACGACACGCACGAAGGGGCGGTGCCGATCGGCACCGCCCCTTCGTCGTCGAGACCGGATGTCGGTCAGAGACCGCTCTCGTTCACGATGACGTTGATCGTCTCGGTGTCGGGGCGCCATTCACCCGTCGCGAGGTAGGCCACGCGCTTGCCGACCGTCACCGCGTGATCGGCGAAGCGCTCGTGGTACCGGCTGGCGAGGGTCGCGTCGACCGTGGCCGCGGCCTCGCCCTGCCAGTTCTCGCTGAGTACCTTCTCGAAGACGCTGAGGTGGAGGTCGTCGAGCCGGTCGTCGAGAGCACGCAGGGTCTCGACGAGCGCGAGGTCTTCCGAGCGCAGCAGCTCGGTCAGCGTGCGCGCGACCTCGACGTCGATCTCGCCCATCTTGGTGAAGGTGCCCTTGAGGCCCTTCGGGATCGCTCGCTCGGGGAAGCGCATGCGGGTGAGCTGCGCGATGTGCTCGGCGATGTCGCCCATGCGCTCGAGCGACGCACTCGTGCGCAGCGCCGAGACGACGATGCGCAGGTCACGGGCGACCGGCTGCTGGCGGGCGAGGATCTCGATCGCCAGCTCGTCGATCGCGATGGCCTTCTCATCGATCACGGCATCCGCGTCGATGACCTCTTCGGCGAGGGTGATGTCGCTCGTGCCGAATGCACGCGTGGCCTTCTCGATCGCGACGGTCACCAGCTCGGAGATCTCGACCAGGCGGGTCTGGACGTCCTCGAGGGACTGGTGGAACACTTCGCGCATCGGAGCACCTTTCCTTCTTGCGGAGACAGCACGACGCCGTACTCACGGCGACGCGATTGTCGCTCGACAAGGTTAACGAACGGTGCCGAGCCGATGAACATCCGCGCGAGTCGGGGTAGGAACGGCCGAGACGCGATGGGCGGACCCTGCGCCGCGTTCTAATCTGGAGGAATGAATCCGACGCAGCTCGCGCTGCTCGCCCTTCTCGCGGGCGTGTTCGTCGGCCTTCTCATCAGCGCCGTGGCCTTCCTCGCCTGGCGTGCTCGCGCTCAGGCGCAGGAACAGGCCGACGGCGAACTGCCTGCGGGCGCGCGTGAGGTTCTGGGCGCCCTCGACGAGGCTGCGCTCATCGTCGATGCGTCGTTCACGATCGTCGCGACGTCGCCCTCCGCCGAGCTGTTCGGTCTCTTCGAGGGCGAGTCGATCCCCGGAGACGAGCTGCGCGAGCTGCTGCGGTCCTCCCGCGGCGTGCCGCATTCCGAGACGGGAACGCTGAAGCTCCGACGCGGCGTCGCGCCGGCGGAACCGCGCCTCATCGTCGCGCGCGCCAGCAGCATCACGCCGCGTTTCACGCTCGTGCTGGTCCGCGACATCACCGAGCGCGAGCGGCTCGCCGAGATGCGCCGCGACTTCGTGGCCAACACGAGCCACGAGCTGAAGACACCGGTCGGAGCCGTCACTCTGCTCGCCGAGGCGATCGAGTCGGCCGCCGACGACCCGGAACAGGTGCGCTCGTTCGCCAGCAGGCTGAGCGCCGAGGCGATGCGGCTCGGCAACCTGACCTCGCGCATCATGAGCCTGTCTCGCCTGCAGTCCTCCGACGAGCTGACCGAGCTGCGCGACGTCGCGATCGACGAGGTCGTCACGTCGGCGATCGAGACGCACGCGATCGCTGCCGAGTCGGCGGGCGTCGCGCTCGTGCGCGGTGGCGACCGCGGGCTCTACGTCCGCGGCGACGTGCAGGTGCTGAGCGAAGCGGTGGGCAATCTCATCGCCAACGCCATCGTCTATTCGCCGCCGGCGAGCCAAGTGGGCGTGGGCATCCGTGGCAACGGCGACACGGTGGAGATCGCCGTCACCGACCGGGGCATCGGGATCCCCGAGAGTGAGCAGCAGCGCGTCTTCGAGCGCTTCTACCGGGCCGACTACGCCCGTTCCCGACGCACCGGGGGCACGGGGCTCGGGCTGTCGATCGTCAAGCACGCCGTCCAGCGCCACGGGGGCGAGGTCCAGCTGTGGTCGCGGCCGGGCCGCGGCTCCACGTTCACCATCCGCCTTCCCGCGATCGCCGCGCCCGACGGCGCGGCGCCGACGCCCAGGAAGACCAGAAAGAAGATCGCCCGGGCCCTTCCCGCCCGGACGAAGGGAGACCCATCATGACCCGTGTCCTGCTCGTGGAGGATGAGCCCGACCTCGCCGACCCGCTGGCCTACCTGCTGCGACGGGAAGGTTTCGAGGTCGAGATCGCCGAGGACGGACCCGCTGCGCTCGAGGCTTTCGAGTCGCGTGGTGCCGACATCGTGCTGCTCGACCTCATGCTGCCCGGGATGCCGGGAACCGAGGTGTGCCGCATCATCCGGACGACGTCGAAGATCCCGATCATCATGCTCACGGCCAAGGACTCCGAGGTCGACATCGTCGTCGGGCTCGAATTGGGCGCCGACGATTACGTGACGAAGCCGTACTCGTCGCGCGAGCTGCTGGCGCGGATGCGGGCTGTGCTGCGCCGTGCGGCGACCGCAGAGGTCGATGTCGACGAACGCGTGCTCGTCGGCGGGCGGGTCACGATCGACCTCGACCGTCACACGGTCGCCGTGGACGGCAGCGTGATCAACATGCCGCTCAAGGAGTTCGAGCTGCTCGAAGTGCTGATGCGCAACGCTGGACGTGTCATGACCCGCGGCCAGCTGATCGACCGCGTGTGGGGCAGCGACTACTTCGGTGACACGAAGACCTTGGACGTGCACATCAAGCGCATCCGCTCGCGTATCGAGAGCGACCCGGGGCAGCCGTCGATGCTGCTCACCGTTCGGGGCCTCGGCTATCGATTCGAAGGCTGACGCTCGCGAGCGCGATGAAAAGAGAGGGCCCGGCGATGAACGCCGGGCCCTCTCGTCGCGTCAGATGCGCCGAGTCGTCACGGGGTCGGGCTGGCCGACGGGGTGGGCGTCGCCGTTGGAGTGGGCGTGGCCGACGGGGTCGGCGTCTCGAGCGGGACGTACTCGGTGTAGTAGGGAAGCTTGCCGTCGAGGACGGGCACGTCGATGCGTACGCCCTCGGCGTCGCCCGACTGGAACGACATCGGAAGGGTCGCGCCGGGCTTGGTGTCGATGCCGTCGAGCAGGATCGGCTCGTTGCCGTCGACGCCCAGGCTGATGCTGTCGCGGGCCGGGACCTCGATCTCGGTGGTGACGCCGTCGAACCCGAAGATGAGCGTGTGGTCCTCGTCGGTGGGGTTGACGATGGCGGCGAGGAAGTTGCCGGCCGTGCCGGACTCGTCGGCGATGACCATCGCGTTGCGGACGTCGAGCGGGCCGGACGGCGGGATGTTCACGCCGTCCGAAGCGGAGAAGTCGATCGTGGTCGCCTGCGGCGCGATCATGCTGCAGCCGGCGGCTCCCAGGGTCAGGGCGGCGCCCACGGCAATCGAAGCGACGATTCGCAGTTTCACGGATCCTCCAGGCAGGCAGACGGCGTCCTCAGCAGTCTAGAGGGTGACGAGGCTGGTCCGCCGACATCGGCTGGACGCTGCGGGGCATAAGCGGCGGCAAACCTTACTGTATGCCCCCTGTGTTATCCTGGATGTTGCCGAAGGGATATAACTCCATGCTTTTTGAGGTTGGCGAAACCGTCGTCTACCCCCACCACGGGGCAGCCACGATCATCGAGGTCAAGGACCGGATCATCAAGGGCGAGACGAAGAAATACCTGAAGCTCAACGTCACCCAGGGAGACCTCATCATCGAGGTCCCGGCTGACAACGTCGACCTGGTCGGCGTTCGCGACGTCATCGGCAAGGACGGTCTCGAGCGCGTGTTCGACGTCCTGCGCGCTCCCTTCACCGAAGAGCCGACCAACTGGTCGCGTCGGTATAAGGCCAACCTCGAGAAGCTCGCCTCGGGCGATGTCATCAAGGTGAGCGAAGTCGTTCGCGACCTGTGGCGTCGCGACCAGGACCGTGGCCTGTCCGCGGGTGAGAAGCGCATGCTCGCCAAGGCGCGTCAGATCCTCGTCTCCGAGATCGCGCTCGCGCTGAAGGCCGATGAGGACCACGCTTCGGGCGTCCTCGACGAGGTCCTCGCCTCCTGAGGCCGATCCGGCATCCGCTGCCGTGGGCATCATCCCCGTTCCGCGCGTCGCTATCGTCGTCGTCGCGGCCGGTTCCGGAACACGATTGTCGGCCGGGGCGCCGAAGGCTTTCGTCGGTATCGACGAGCATTCGATCCTGAGGCACGCCCTCGACGGCATTGCCGCGGCGCCGGCGGCGCAGGTCGTGATCGTCGTTCCCCACGGGCGTCAGGGCGACGCGCTGACCGAGGCGGAAGCGGCATTCGGCGGGCGGTCTGATCTCGTCTCGGTCGTCGTCGGTGGGCAGACGCGGCAGCAGTCGGTCGCCGCGGGGCTCGCAGCACTGTGGGCCGACGTTGAGACCGTCCTCGTCCATGACGCCGCTCGCGCCCTCACCCCGCCGGATGTCTTCGAACGGGTGATCGCCGAAGTCGAACGCACCGGCGCCGGGGTCGTCCCCGCCCGACCGGTCGTCGATACGCTCAAACGCGTGACCGGCGCCGTGGTCGACGAAGCCGTCGATCGCGCTCCGCTCGTAGCGGCACAGACCCCCCAGGGTTTCCCCCGCGCTCTCCTCGAGGCGGCGTACGCCGCGGCGGCCGAGGAGTACACGGACGACGCCGCCCTGTTCGCGGCCGCCGGTCACCCCGTCCACACGGTGATGGGCGACGACCTGTCGTTCAAGATCACCACGCCCGCCGACCTCGATCGAGCGCGTCACCTGTTGCGGCCGACGACTGCGGCGGAATCCGTGATCCCGCTCGTCGGTATCGGTACCGACGTCCACGCCTTCGGGGGAGACGGGGCATTGCGGCTGGCCGGGCTCGATTGGCCCGGTGAGGCCGGACTGCGCGGACACTCCGACGGTGACGCCGTCGCCCACGCGATCGTCGACGCGGTGCTCGCGGCCGCGGGCCTCGGCGATATCGGCACCCACTTCGGCGTCGACCGTCCCGAATACGCGGGTGCCTCGGGCGTCGTCTTCCTGCGGCGGGTGCGCGAGCTCGTGTCTGAGGCCGGGTTCGCGATCGGCAACGTCTCGGTTCAGGTGCAGGCCAACCGCCCGCGATTCGCGCCCCGCCGTGCCGAAGCCGAGGCGGTCTTGACGGATGCCCTCGGGGCGCCGGTTTCCGTCGCCGCGACGACGACCGACGGGCTCGGGTTCACCGGCACCGGCGAAGGCGTCTCAGCGACCGCCGTCGCCCTCGTTCACCGCATCCGCTGACGGGTCGACCGTCATCGGCACGGGTAGGGCGCAGTTGCGCGGATGAAGCGCGGTTCGAGCTGCGCCTGATGTATCGAGGTGCGCCCGACGTCGACCGCGCTGCGGCTCAGCGAGCAGCCGACTCGGTCGCGGGATCGAGGTCGCGCGTCATGAACACCGACAGCGGATCGAGGGAGTAATCGCCGAAGGGCGGGCAGTACGAGAACCCGGCGCTCTCGTAGAGTCCGCGTGCCGGGACGAAATCCGCCCCGGAGCCGGTCTCGAGCCAGAGCGAGCGGATGCCGGCGTCCCGGGCTTCCCGCTCGAGGTGCTGCAGCATCGCGCGCCCGAGCCCGCGCCCGACGAAGGCCTCCGAGACGCGCATGGATTTGATCTCCGCGCGGTCGCTGCCGAAGACCTTGAACGCTCCGACGGCGGCGATCTCGTCGCCGAGCCAAGCCGAGTACACCCGCACGGAGGGATGCTGCAGCGCCGTCAGGTCGAGTGCGTGCACGCTCTCGACGGGCGTGTTCGCGAGCATGCCGGCCAGATGCGCGGCCAGCAGCCCGCGCGTCGCGAGGCCGGAGAGATCATCTCGGACGATGGTGAGCGATTCCGTCATGTCAGGCCTCCAGGGGTGTCGGGGCGGGGTTGCTACGAGAGCGCGAGGTCGCGGCGAGCAGCACCAGGCCCGCGGCGAGCACCGCCAGCCCAACGAGCGCGAGCGGAGCGAGACGTTCGCCGAGCAGGATGACGCCGAGCAGACTCGCCGTCAGCGGTTCGGCGAGGGTGAGAGTCGCCGCGGTCGCGGCGCTCAGACCGCCGAGCCCCCAGGTGAACAGGGCGTAGGCGAGCGCGACGGTCGCGAGCCCGAGCCAGAGAGCCATCGCCCAGCCGCGGGGGTCGGTGAGCCAGCCCATGTCGGTGAAGGGAAGCATCGCGACGCCGCACGCCGCAGCTCCGGCTCCCATCGCGCCCGAGACGGTGAAGGCGTCCCAGCCGCCGGAGATCAGCCGCCGCTGCGCGTTGGCGATCACCGCGAACGAGGCGCCCGCCCCGAGTGACCCCAACACGCCGAGACCGTCCGCCCCCGCCGAGCCGCCTCCCGCGACGGCGAGCAGGGCGACTCCGGCCGTGGCCAGGGCGGTCGCGGTCATCCACGACGTCGTCGGCCGCCGCCTCGTGAGGGCCCACTCGAGCAGTCCCGCCAGCACCGGCGCGGATCCGAGCGCGATGACCGTCCCGACGGCGACACCGTTGCGCGCCGTGCCGAGGAAGAACAACGGCTGGTAGAGGGCGAGGCAGAGCCCGGTCAGTGCCATGAGGGCGACGGCGCGTGAACTCGTGACCGGGCGGATGCCGTCGCGAGCGAAGCGTGCGCGCTGTCTTCGGGCCCCGACCGAAAGGCCGACGGCAGCGAGCGCCGTGCCGCCGACGATGAGCCGGGCGGCGCCGACCCCCAGCGGTGTGGTGCTTTCGGGGCCGAGGGCCTGTGCGGTGCCGGTCGTGCCGAACAGCACTGCCGCGGCGAGGACGGCGATCACGGGCAGCACCCTCCAGTTCTACCGCGTCTCGGAACGCGCTCATGCCACGGCGGCGTGGCAGCCCGCCGGTAGGCTGGTGCAGTGACCGTTCGCCTCTACGACACCCGCGCGCAGGCGCTGCGCGATTTCGCGCCGCGCGACCCGTCGAACGTCACGGTCTACGTCTGCGGTCCGACGGTCCAGTCGGGGCCCCACATCGGCCATGTCCGGGCCGCTGTCGGGTTCGACATCCTGCGTCGCTGGCTCGAGTACCGTCACGGGCGGGTGACCTTCGTCCGCAACGTCACCGACATCGACGACAAGATCCTCGCCAATGCCACGGACGCCGAGCCCTGGTGGGCGCTCGCCTACCGGATCGAGCTCGAGTTCACTCGCGCCTATGCGGCGGTCGGCGTGCTCGCACCGACGTACGAGCCGCGCGCCACGGCATCCGTTCCGCAGATGATCGAGCTCATCGAGACCCTCATCGAGCGCGGCCACGCCTATGCGGCGCCGGACGGATCGGGAGACGTGTACTTCGATGTGCGGTCGTGGCCCGAGTACGGCTCGCTGACGCGCCAGTCGCTCGATGCGATGGAGGCCGCGGCGGACGCCGACCCCCGAGGCAAGCGCGATCCGCGCGACTTCGCCCTGTGGAAGGGCGCCAAGCCCGACGAGCCGTCGGATGCCGCCTGGAGCGCCCCCTGGGGATTCGGCCGTCCCGGGTGGCACATCGAGTGCTCGGCGATGAGCCGGCGCTACCTCGGCGGCGAGTTCGACATCCACGGCGGCGGGCTCGACCTGCGCTTCCCCCACCACGAGAACGAGCTCGCGCAGTCCACCGCCGCGGGTGACGCCTTCGCGCGCTACTGGATTCACAACGGCCTCGTCACGGTCGGCGATCAGAAGATGTCGAAGTCGCTCGGCAACTTCCTGCTCGCCGACGATGTGCTGCGTGAGCGCGACCCCCGCGTCGTGCGATACGCGCTCGGAGCCGCCCACTACCGATCGAGCCTCGACCTGACCTCACAGAGTTTCGATGAGGCGGAGGCGGCGCTTGCCCGCATCCAGGCGTTCCTGCAGCGCGCCGCGCGCCTGCTTCCCGACGCATCAGCGCCTCGCGAGGTCGACCTTCCCGCCGCCTTCGCCTCGGCGATGGACGACGATCTCGCCGTCCCGCAGGCGCTCGCCGTGCTCCATGAGACGGTCCGGGCGGGCAACACCGCTCTCGACGCGGGCGATCGAGACGCAGTGGCGCATGCCGTCGCAGCCGTCTCGGGAATGCTCGCTGTGCTCGGACTCGACGCCGCCGGCGAGGCGCGCGGCGACGACGCCGAGACCATCGCTCTCGATGCGCTCGTGCGCACCATGATCGACCAGCGCGCCGAGGCGCGCGCCACCAAGGACTGGGCGACGGCCGACCGCATCCGCGACGCGATCGCGGCGGCCGGCATCGTCCTCGAAGACGGTCCCGAGGGGACCCATTGGAGTGTGAACCGTGGCTAAGCCAGGAAACCCGTCCGCCGGACGCGGCAAGAAGAAGGGCCCCACCAAGGGCACCGGCGGCAAGAACCGTCGCTCGCTCGAGGGGCGCGGCCCGACCCCCAAGGCCGAAGACCGCGCCTGGCACCCCGCCGGCAAGCGGAAGGCCGCCCAGGAGCGCTACATCGCCGCCGGCGGCAAGCCGCAGCAGCGCCAGGGCAGCTCGAACCGCGCGCCGAAGTCGAAGTCGGGTGACGACACCGAGACGGTCACCGGCCGCAACAGCGTCCTCGAGGCGCTGCGCGCCAAGATCCCCGCCACCGCCTTCTACATCGCGCAGCGCGTCGAGATGGACGACCGCGTCAAGGAGATGCTGTCGATCGCCACGAACCGCGGCATCCCCGTGCTCGAGGTCACGCGGCAGGAGCTCGACCGCATGGCCGGGTTCGACGGCGTGCACCAGGGCGTCGCGATCAAGGTGCCCCCGTACGAGTACGGCCACCCGCAGGATCTTCTCGAGCAGGTCATCGACTCGGGCGAGACTCCGCTGCTCGTCGCGCTCGACGGCGTCACCGACCCCCGCAACCTCGGGGCGATCATGCGTTCGGCGGCCGCCTTCGGCAGCCAGGGCGTCATCGTGCCGCAGCGCCGCTCGGCGGGCGTCAACTCCGCCGCGTGGAAGACCAGCGCCGGCGCGGCCGCGCGCATCCCGGTCGTGATCGCACCGAACCTGACGACCACGCTCAAGGAGTTCAAGAAGCAGGGCGTCTTCGTACTCGGTCTCGATGGCGGGGGAGACGTCTCGCTGCCGGCGCTGCAGCTGGCCGACCGCCCGGTCGTCATCGTCGTGGGCTCGGAGGGCAAGGGGCTCTCGCGTCTCGTGACGGAGACGTGCGACCAGGTCGTCTCGATCCCCATCTCGTCGGCGACCGAGTCGCTCAACGCCGGTATTGCGGCGTCCGTCGCGCTCTACCAGGTCGCCACGATCCGCGCCGCCCAGGAGTGATCGCGGTGACGCCGGCTGTGACCGAGCGATGACCTTCCTGTAAATTCCGGGAGGTCCATCGGAGACGACCCCGCGGGATGACGATCCAGCGGGTAGTTTCGAAGCGTGAGCGAGAACGACAACACCTCCGGCTCCCGCACGATCGTCGCGACCCACCCGCTGGCGCTCGCGCCGGTGAGCTCGCCTCCGGCCACGGTCGACGGTTTCGTGCGTGAGTTCCTGCTGAACCTCAACATGGAGCGCGGCGTCGCACTGTCGGCGGCCACCGAGACCGACAAGTACATGGCGCTCGCGGCGACCGTCCGCGATTACCTCGTCGCGCGGTGGCTCGAAGATCAGCGACGTCAGCGCGAGGACCAGCGGAAGGCCGTCTGCTACCTGTCGGCGGAGTACCTGCTCGGGCGCCAGCTCGACAACAACCTGCTCGCGTCGGGGCTCACCGACATCGCCACCGAAGCACTGGCGGCGTGCGGCGTCGACATCGACACGATGCGTGCCCACGAGGTCGAGCCGGGCCTCGGCAACGGCGGTCTCGGGCGGCTGGCCGCGTGCTTCGTCGACTCGCTGGCCACCCTCAGCGTGCCGAGCATCGGCTACGGCATCCGCTACGAATACGGCATCTTCCGGCAAGTGTTCCGGGGCGGCGAGCAGATCGAGAAGCCGGATGCCTGGCTCGCACTCGGCTCGCCGTGGGAGTTCCGTCACCCCGAAGCGGCGCAGACTGTGTCGTTCGCGGGTCACACCGAGACCTACGACGATGACGGCGTCATCCGCAGCCGGTGGGTGCCGGCCTGGAGCGTCCGTGCCGTGCCCTACAACTACATGGTCCCCGGCTACCAGAACGGTCGGGTGAACACCCTCCGCCTCTGGAGCGCCGAGGCGACGAAGGCCTTCGACCTGCGCACCTTCAACAGCGGCGACTACGTCGAGGCGGTGCGCGCGCAGACCTTCGCCGAGAACATCTCGAAGGTCCTCTACCCCGAGGACTCCACTCCGCAGGGCAAGGAGCTGCGCCTGCAGCAGCAGTACTTCTTCGTCGCGGCATCCATCGCCGACTACATGACGAAGGTGCTGCCGGAGGACTTCGATCTCGAGGATCTGCCCGACCGCGTCATCTTCCAGCTCAACGACACCCACCCCGTCATCGCCGTCCCCGAGATGATGCGCGTGCTGGTCGACGAGCGGAAGCTCGACTGGGATGCCGCGTGGGCGATCACCCAGAAGTGCTTCGCCTACACCTGCCACACCCTGCTGCCCGAGGCGCTCGAGGTCTGGTCGGTCGATCTGCTCGGTCGCCTGCTGCCGCGGCATCTCGAGATCATCTACCGCATCAACGACGAGTTCCTGCTGCGCGTGCGCGAGCGGTTCGGCGACGACGAGCAGCGTCTGCGCGACATGTCGATCGTCTCCGAGCACCGGGCCGTGCGCATGGCCTACCTCGCGACGGTCGCCGGGGCGAAGGTGAACGGTGTCGCCGAGCTGCACTCGCAGCTGCTGCGCGAGAATGTGCTGCATCAGTTCGACGAGATGATGCCCGAGAAGTTCACGAACGTCACGAACGGCGTCACGCCGCGCCGGTTCATGCGGCTCGCGAACCCGAAGCTCTCCGAACTCATCACGGCCGCGCTCGGCACGGGCTGGCTCACCGACCTCGAGCGGTTGCGTGAACTCGAGTCGTACGCGGAGGACCCGGACTTCCGCGCTGCCTTCGCCGACGTGAAGGCCGCGAACAAGCGGCGCCTCAACGACGTTCTGATGAAGCGCGACGGCTTCGAGATCGCCGACGACCATCTGCTGGACGTCATGGTCAAGCGGCTGCACGAGTACAAGCGTCAGACGCTGAAGCTGCTGCACATCGTCACCCTCTACGAGCGTGTCGTGTCGGGCCGAGTGGCGATATCCGACCTGCAGCCGCGCACCTTCATCTTCGGCGCGAAGGCGGCTCCCGGCTACGCGATGGCCAAGCGGGTGATCCATCTCATCAACGCGGTCGGCGCCGTCGTCAACAACGACCCGCGCCTCGAGGGGCGCCTCAAGGTCGTCTTCCCGCCGAACTACAACGTCACCCTCGCCGAGCGGGTCATCCCCGCCGCCGACCTGTCGGAGCAGATCTCGCTGGCCGGCAAGGAGGCTTCGGGCACGGGCAACATGAAGTTCGCCCTGAACGGCGCGCTCACCATCGGCACCGATGACGGCGCGAACGTGGAGATCCGTGAGCTCGTCGGTGACGACAACTTCTTCCTGTTCGGCATGAGCGAGCCCGAGGTCGAGGAACTCTGGGCCGCCGGCTACCGGCCGGGAGAGTTCGCCCAGGCTGACGACGAGCTGCGCCGTGCCCTGGACCTGATCGGGTCGGGCGCGTTCTCGGAGGGCGACCGCTCGACCTTCGAGCCCGTCGTTTCGAACCTGCTCTACGACGACCGGTTCATGGTGCTGGCCGACTACACGTCGTACATCGCGGCGCAGGAGCGGGTGGATGCCGCCTACGCCGACCGCGATGCCTGGACCCGTTCGGCCATCCTGAACGTCGCCCGCACGGGTTTCTTCTCGTCGGACCGCTCCATCCGCGATTACATCGACCGTATCTGGCACACCCAGCCCGCTCGCTGACTCGCCACACGCGCGGACCGCGGTCTGCGCTCGACATCCAACGGAGGTAACAGTCATGGCACGCATCGCTGTCATCGGAGGCACCGGCTACGCCGGCAGCCACATCGTCGAGGAAGCCGTGTCGCGCGGCCACACCGTGGTCTCGGTCGCCCGCAAGGTTCCCGCTGAGCGCGTCGAGGGTGCGACCTACCTCGAAGGCACCCTGCTCGACGTGCCGGCGCTCGTCGGTCAGCTCGAGGGCGTCGATATCGTGGTCTCCGCCGTCGCGCCGCGCGGCGACATGCAGGGCCAGGTGCGCCCGAACACGGCGCTGCTGGTCGAGAGTCTTCCCGAGAACGTGCGCGTCGGCGTGGTCGGCGGCGCGGGTGGCAGCCTCGTCGCGCCGGGCGGTCCGCGCCTGATCGACAGCGGCTTCCCCGAGGAGTTCAAGGACGAGGCGCTCGAGGCGATCGGCATCCTCGAAGATCTGCAGGCCGACGAGAGCGGTCGCGACTGGTTCTTCATCCACCCCGCCGGCGGCTTCGGCTCATTCAACCCGGGCGAGCGCACCGGACACTATCGCGACGGTGGAGACGTGCTCGTGACCGACGAGAACGGCGACTCGTCCATCTCGGGCGCCGACTTCGCCATCGCGGTCGTCGACGAGATCGAGAACCCGAAGCACGTCCGCGAGCGCTTCACCGTCGGCTACTGACCGGCGGCACGCCCTCGAAGCGCGGGCGACCGGGCGCTCAGACCAGGTCGCGCCAGTCGACCTCCGCCTCGTCGTCGTCGACCGGGACGGAATCGGTGACGATCGGCACCGACATCGTCTCGGTCGGCGGCCCCATGACGGTCGCCTCGTCGCGCCGGTGACGGAGCACGTTCTCGACGTACGACGACAGCACCTCCGCGAGGGGAACGGACCGCCCCTCGGTCTGCGAGAGGTACCAGCGGTGCTCGAGCACCTGATGGAAGAGCTCCGCCGGTTCGAGCTTGGCGCGCAGGTCCCAGGGCACGGAGAGGACGACGGGCTCGAACACGCGGGTGAGCCACTCGTGCGCGACCATCTCCTCGTTCGACCCGAGGCGTGACACACGCGCGCTGAACTCGTCGAGGTCGTTGAGCAGACGGCGGGCCTGATTCTCCTCGACATCCAGTCCCGTCAGGCGGAGCAGGCGACGCTGGTGGTGGCCGGCGTCGACGACCTTCGGTTGGATCGATACGCGTGTGCCGTCGGCGGCCGCGTCGATCGACATCTCGCCGATGTCGAACCCGAGCGAGTTGAGCTTCTGGACGCGCTCGGTGATGCGCCACGACTCGTTCGCCGAGAACGTCTCCTGGTCGGTGAGGGCCGCCCACAGGGAGTGGTACGACGACATGATGCCGTCGGCGATCGCGATGGCGTCCACACCGCCCTCGAGGCGGCCACCGGCTTCGAGGTCCATGATCTCGCCGGCGATGTTCGTGCGTGCGATGTCGAGGTCGTGCATCCGCTGACCGCGCGTGAGGCCCCGCTCGTGCAGCTCGCCGGTCTCGGCGTCGACCAGGTACGCGGCGAACGCGCCGGCGTCGCGGCGGAAGAGCGTGTTCGACAGCGAGACGTCGCCCCAGAAGAAGCCGACGTTGTGCAGGCGCACGAGGAGCACGGCGAGGGCGTCGACGAGACGCGTCGCCGTGTCGGGACGCAGCACCTGGGTGAAGAGGGCGCGGTAGGGGAGGGAGAACTTCAGGTGGGCCGTGACGAGGGCAGCCGGCAGTTCCTCGCCGTTCTCGTCGCGACGTCCGTCGATGACTGCGACGCGCTCGACGCAGGGCACGTCGAGGCGCTGCAGCGAGCCGAGCATCTCGTACTCGCGCCGAGCCATCGTCGCCGTCGTCTCCTTGATCGCCACGACGCGTCCGGACAGGTTCGCGAAGCGCACGAGGTGACGCGAGATGCCCTTGGGAAGGTAGACGATGTCGGGCGTCGACCAATCGGCGAGGGTCGTCGACCAGGGGAGGGCGAGCAGACCCGGGTCGACGCTGCTGGCAGTGATCGAGAGCGAGGCGGTCACGGATTCTCCGATCGGATGTGAGGCGCAAAGACTGCGGCGCGGGCGACCAGAGGCCACCCGCGCCGCAGCGTACGAAGATACCGGATCAGGCCGAAGCGATGGCCTTGTCGGTGAGGCGCTCGCCGGTCTCGCCGTCGAACACGTGAACGTGTCCGGTGACGGGAGCCAGGACGACCTTGTCGCCCGCGTTCGGGTGACGGCGGCCGTCGACGCGCGCGACGATGTCGGTGCGCTTGCCGTTGATGTCGGTGTGGCCGTAGAGGTAGCCGTCAGCACCGAGCTCCTCGACCAGGTCGACGTCGACGGTCAGGCCCTGGCCGTCCTCGGGGTTGACGATGATGTCCTCGGGGCGGATGCCGATCGTGACCGTCGAACCGTGTGCCTTGCCGAGCGTGTCGGCCTCGACCGCGGCGACCTTGGTGCCGAACTGCACACCGCCCTCGGCGAGCGACGCCGTGAACAGGTTCATGGCGGGCGAGCCGATGAAGCCGGCGACGAAGACGTTGTTCGGCTTCTCGTACAGGTCGCGCGGGGTGCCGACCTGCTGCAGGATGCCGTCCTTGAGGACCGCGATGCGATCACCCATGGTGAGGGCCTCGGTCTGGTCGTGCGTGACGTAGACCGTGGTGACCCCGAGGCTGCGCTGCAGCGAAGCGATCTGGGTGCGCGTCTGGACGCGGAGCTTGGCGTCGAGGTTCGACAGCGGCTCGTCCATGAGGAACACCTGGGGCTTGCGGACGATGGCGCGGCCCATCGCGACGCGCTGACGCTGACCACCCGAGAGGGCCTTCGGCTTGCGGGTCAGGTACTCCTCGAGGTCGAGGAGCTTGGCGGCCTCGAGCACGCGCTGCGCGCGCTCTTCCTTGCCGACACCGGCGATCTTGAGCGCGAAGCCCATGTTCTCGGCGACCGTCATGTGCGGGTAGAGCGCGTAGTTCTGGAAGACCATCGCGATGTCGCGGTCCTTCGGGGGAACGTCGGTGACGTCGCGCTCACCGATGCGGATGCTGCCCGAGTTGACCTCTTCGAGGCCGGCGAGCATGCGCAGCGAGGTGGACTTTCCGCAACCGGAGGGGCCGACCAGGACGAGGAACTCGCCGTCGCCCACTTCGAGGTTGAGCTTGTCGACCGCGGGGCGCGTGCCACCGGGGTACAGACGGGTTGCGTTGTCGAAAGTGACAGTCGCCATCGTTTCTTCTCCTTCACCGGCAGGTACGTGCCGGACGATCCGTTGTGAATGGAACGGGGTCGCCCCCGTACGCCCCTCATCGGGCGCGCTCTCAGTATGGCACGGGCGCGGGCGTGCGGGAGACAACGCATTCCGGGTGGTGCTCTGGGCTTTCCCAGGCTGGCTGATTACCATCGAGTGACCCGTGAGGCCCGTCGCGAGTCGCCCCGCGCGGCCTCATCCTTACTTCTGTTCCCCGAGGTTCCATGTCTTCTGACGACACTCCTGACGCTCCCGAATCGCCGGCAGTCATCGACCGTCGCGAGGCGGTGCGCGAGAAGGCGCTGCAGGTTCACACCCGGCAGTCGCGTGCGCGCATCGCGCGTCGCTCGGGTCTCGGGGTGCTCGCCGTCGGAGTCGTGGCAGCCGCAGCGGTGGCCGTCACCATGACCGTCTCGAGCGCCGGCAGCAAGCCGCAGCTCGAGCCCGCCACCGCGTCGGGCGACGGCTTCGTCGTCGCCGACGTCGTCAATACCTCGGTCTCCACCGACATCGCCGCCGAGACCGACGCGTCCGCGCCTGCCGAGCCCGCCCCGGATGCCGCGGCCGCGACTCCCGCCGAGGGCCTTCCGACTCCGACCTCCACGACGGCACCGCCCGTCGAGATCCGGGTCTACGTCGACTACCTCTCCGCCGGCGCGCGCGAGTGGCAGGTCGCCAATGCGCAGCAGCTGACCTCGTGGGTCGACGACGGTGCGGTCACGCTCAGCTACTACCCGGTCGCGATGCTGACGGCGAAGTCGAACGGAACGAAGTACTCGCTCCGTGCGGCCAGCGCTGCAGCGTGCGTTGCGACGAACGCGCCCGACGCCTTCTTCGCGTTCAACAACGAACTGCTGACGCGTCAGCCCGAGGTCGACTCCGACGGCTACTCCGACACCGAGCTCGCCAACATGGCGCAGGCTTCCGGCGTCGACTCGACCCGCGTCGTCCGCGACTGCATCGAGTCGGGCTCGTACGCCGCATGGGCGAAGTCGGCGACCGAGCGCGCCGTCGCCGGCATCCCCGACACGAATGGACTGGCGCTGACCGGAACACCGATGGTGCTCGTCAACGGCAAGCAGTACATCGGCGACCTGAGCGACCCGGCCGAGTTCTCGCAGTTCGTGCTGACGACCGCGAGCGACGCGTACTACAAGTCCGCGCCCACCCCGACTCCGACGCCGACCGAGGCGCCCGCGTCCTGACGGGCCGCCTCAGCGCCGCCGACGTTTCGGCGCCGCTCGCGTCCGTCGCTAGACTGGACGCCTTGCCGACTTGGCGCAATTGGTAGCGCACCGTACTTGTAATACGGGGGTTACGGGTTCGAGTCCCGTAGTCGGCTCCGTGACCCCGTCCGGTGTCAGTAGCCGTCGAGATCAGGGTCCCAGTCGTCGGTCTCGATCGGCGACATCGGCTGCGCCTGTCCGGCCGGGCGCCGATAGGGGTAGTGCGGGTTCATCCGGAGCAGGGTGGCACCGGTCGAGAAGTCCGGTTCGTCTCCGTGCCACGGAGCGGGCTCGGACATCATCGCGATGCCGGGCCCGAGGATGAGTTCGACGCTGCTGTTCGCCGAATCGCCACTCGCGACGGGAATCGTCACCCGCTCGGAGTGTGCAAGGTTCGCGAGGGCGACGTTGAGTCGGAGCAACACGTCGGCGACGTCGTCCGTCGTGAGGACGACGCCCGTTCCGTAGTGGATCCGACGCACCGGACAATTGTCGTCGGGCGGCGAAAGTGCGCAAGGTGGCTTGCGCGAGCGGGGGAGTGCGACGCATCATTTGCGCCCTCGGCGCAGTCACCCGACGCCCCGACGGGCGCGGTACATTTTGGTCAGCCGCTCGGACGCTCAGGCGTCACAGGAGCCCCCGGTCCGGGGCGGGTCGGAACCGCTGCTCGAGAGGGAGAACCATGGGACATCTGATCTACGGTGTCGCACCGGCCATCAACATCGACGACTGGGCGCTGCAGCATCTCCGAGCGGTCATCGTCACCAAGCTCCGTCGTGACGAGAGCTTCGTCTTCACATGGGGCAGCGAGCCCGACACGCATGGCGACGACGCGGCCGAGGGCCAGGAAGGTCAGCACGGGAGCGTCTGGATCTCCCGCGCCTCCTCGCTGTACTTCAGCTTTGCTGACGCGCCGACGGGCACCCTCAACCGGCGGTGGCTCGTGGTTCTCAACGAGGCGGCGAACAGCGCGGCCGGGTTGCGGTTGGTCCCGGAGCCGCCCGGCGACTGAGTCCTCAGGTTGCCCGATTGGCGATGAACGCGGCGGACTTGGACTGCAGGAACGAGCACAGAGCGGACACCATCGCGAGCTCCGACGAAAGTTCGAAGGCGCGGCCCGCGTCGAGCTTGACGTCCTGCTCGCGGGCTTCGAACGTGATCGCCCAGTGCGTCGACCCGACGGGCTCGGGCTGCAGGTAGGTCACGGTGCCGGCGTTCGCCAGGTCGAGGCCGATGAGGCCGGTATCGTGGCCCCCGGTGCCGTCCTGAGGCATGACCCGCAGCCGCTCGCTGATCGGGTAACCGAGCTCAGCGAACTCGGCCAGCCAGGCCTCCAGTGTTTCCTTCGTGCGAAACGGCATGCGCTCCTCCAATGGCACCCGGCAAGACACCCTGTCGTGTTGCCAGCGCTCATTATCACCCGCGCAGCCAACCGTTCCTGAAGTTCGCAACCTCAGGAGCCGCGCCGGTGCTCGCGGCGACCGAAACCGGATGCCGTGCCGCGCGCATCGGCCTGTCACGCGCCCATGCGCTCCCCATAGAGCTCAGCTCCGCCGCCCCGCACGGATGCCGCCCGCGGGGCAGGCTCCGGCACCACGTAGAGCCCTGTCGGAGAGCTCGCGACCGTGGCGAGCGCGGCAAGCCATTCCCGGCTCAGCTGGGGCTCGCGCCCCCCGTGGAACTTGAACTCGATGTCTGCGGCGGGGTGGATCCACACGGCATGCCGCCCGCCGCCCACGCTCGCGTCGTCTTTCCAGGTGAAGAAGAACGATTCGCTCCGTCGGAGCTTCGCGCCGACGACCTGCTGCAGGTGAGCGAGCGTGCGATCCTCGATCTCGACCTTGGTGTTCCATTTCCGTAGATGAAGCGGCCCATGCTGGCCGCCATACGTGCACAGGGCGACGGCCGCTCCGATGAGGGGAGGGAGCGAGGAGGCCGTCGCGTTTTTCACGCTTGCTTGCTCACAACGGTCCTCGTCGCGCGAGCGGTCGTCAAGGGCTCGGCGCGTAACGGCTCACGCCGCGAGGTCTCAGATGATGTCGATCGCTCCACCGAAATCGTCGTTCCATGATGCGAGATCCTCGGTCCCGGACGTCGCGTCGGACTCCGGGGAGAGCCGGGGATAGTCGGGATGCAGCTGCAGCCAGCCGACGGCGTCCTCGAAATCCGGCTCCGGGATATCGATGGCGGCGGGCCGGGACAGGATGTGGATGCCCGTCCCGATCACGAGGTCGACCTGCGCGGGTTCCTCCGATCCCGGCTCGATCGCGAGGATGGTGACGACTTCACTTCCCGACGTGGCGGCGACGCTCGCGGTCAAGGCCAGCAATGCGCGAGCGACGGCGTCGCTGGTGATGAAGGTCTCGCCCCCGTACTTGACGTAACGCATCGTGACGCACCATGCCACGCGGAGCGACGGCGCGGCACGGGGTTGCCAACTCGGGAGCGGCGGGCTATCCGTGCGCGCGGTCGGTGCGACGTGTCACGGCGTTGCGCCAGACGACGGTGTTGAGCTCGCCGGCCGGGCTCATCCAATGCACCACCACGACGCGGTCGTTCCATCCGTGTGCGACAGCCGCAACGCGTTCGGCCGGCTTGTGCGGCCACGACACCCATGCCCACACCGTGGGCCGCTCCGCCGGCCACTCGAGCGGGTCGGGGCCGTAGGCCTGCATCGGGATCGTGCACGGCGGGATGCGCATGAGGACCCGCTCGGTGCGCTCGTCGGCACGGCGATCGATCGCATCGGCGTAGCGCTTGTTCGTCCCCACAGGCCGGGTTCTCCTCTCCCGGCCCGAAGACTGTCATGGCCCGACGACATCCCGACGAGATGGCGCGCGGATGCGTCGTCAGTGCTTGCGGATGTTGACGAGCTGCCAGCCCTCCGGCACCTGCGCGAAGAGCGCCTGCCGGTCATCGGCCTCGATGTCGCGCAAACCGTCGCGCCGCTGATACGTCGCGGTCGCCTTCAGCTCGGTGCTGCCCTTGATCATCTGGACGGGAGCCGACACGAGGTCGAAGCCTTCCGGCGCAGCAGCCTGCGCCTGATCGCGGATCTCCTCGAGCGAGTGCCCGGCAAGTTCGACGGTGGTGTTCTCGACACGACGAATGGTGCCCACGTACATGGGACAAGCCTAAGCGTCGCGTCAGTTCAGCCCGATCA
Organism: Microbacterium sp. SMR1; assembly: GCF_003289625.1. Taxonomy (GTDB): domain Bacteria; phylum Actinomycetota; class Actinomycetes; order Actinomycetales; family Microbacteriaceae; genus Microbacterium; species Microbacterium plantarum. The sequence goes on along the minus strand of NZ_QMBN01000003.1, from coordinate 146,344 downwards.
GGTCGACACGGCCGCGGGCCGCGGCGTCCACGTCACTGCGACCCCGCGGGGTCGGCTCCGGGGTCAAGTACAGACCGCTGCCGGAATTCGCGACGGCGGTGAGCGCCTCGAGCCAGTCGCGGTTCAGCTGCGGCGAACGGTGACCGTGGTACTTGAACACCAGGTCGGCGCTCTGATGGATCCAGACCGACCGCCGCCCGTCGCCGATGCTCACGTCGTCGCGCCACGTGAAGAAGAAGCACTCGTTGCGCCGCAGCTTCGACCCGATCACCTGCTGCAGGTGCGCGAGCGCGCGGTCCTCGATCTCGACTTTGGTGTTGCCGTTGCCGTAGATGAATCGCCCCATGATGGTCCCCGAGAAGAACGATTCGCGGGTCGGCCGCCGCACCGAGGGGGGATATGCGGCGTGTGGACCAGACCCGCGAATCGTTCCCCGTTCTCCTTGTCCACGGTCCCGGTTCGTCCTGCGAGCGTCAAGAGGGGCGGATGCAGTGCGCGCGGGTTCGTGGCGTGCGGCGCTCCTGATGCACTATTGACCGAGTGACCGATCAGACTCGACCCCCGGCTCTGCCGCTCGGAGCGGCGATCGCCGCGACGGTGTTCATCGGCGTCCTCACCGCCGTTCAAGCGCGCATCAACGGCGCGCTCGGCGCAGCGATCGGTGACGGGTTCGTCGCGGCATCCATCTCGTTCGGAAGCGGGCTGGTGCTCATCCTCGCGATCACCCTGCTGGCCCCCAGCGGCCGGCGGGGACTCCGTCTCCTGATCGCGGGGGCGGGGCGCGGCATCCCGATCTGGATGCTGCTGGGCGGCCTCGCGGGCGCCGTCACGGTCGCCACGCAGGGGCTCACCGTCGCCACGATCGGTGTCGCGCTCTTCACCGTCGGGCTGGTCGCGGGCCAGACGGCGGGCGGCCTGGTACTCGATCGCGTCGGGTACGGACCCGCCGGGGTGGTCGCCGTGACCGTGCCCCGCCTGGTCGGGGGACTGCTCGCGATCGTCGGAGTCGTCCTGTGCGCGCTCGGTCAGCGGGGTGAACCGGTCGCGTGGTGGATGCTGGCGCTGCCGCTCATCGCCGGAGCCGGCATCGCCTGGCAGCAGGGCACCAACGGGCGCCTGCGCCAGGAGCTGGGCAGCCCGCTGTCGACGACGGTCGTGAACTTCACGGGCGGCTCCATCGCGCTCGGCATCGCGGCTGCGGTGAGCGTGACCCTCAATGGAATGCCCGCGGCGCTGCCGTCCGAGCCCTGGATGTACCTGGGCGGCGCGATGGGGGTCGTCTACATCGTCATCTCGGCCGCGCTGGTGAAGCGCACCGGCGTGCTGCTCCTGGGCCTCGGATCGGTCGTGGGGCTGCTCGCCGCATCGATCGTCCTCGATGCGATCGCGCCCCCTCCGGCCGGACCGTCGCTGCTGGCCGCCACGGTCGCGGCCGGTGTGGCCTTCGTCGGCGTCGTCATCGCCGTCGTACCGTGGCGGCGCCGAGTCCGCTGAGGTGTGATGAGCGCGACTCAGCGACGAGCGGCGTAGTGCTCCGCGAGGCGCGCGAGACCCTCATCGATCGAGACGGTCGGCGCCCACTGCAGGTCGCGCCGGATGTCGGTCTGATCGAACCAGTGCGCGGTCGACAGCTGTTCGGCGAGGAAGCGCGTCATCGGCGGCTCGTCGGCGCCGGGACGCACCTCCCAGACCTTCTCGACGGCGGCTCCCGCCGCGCGCGCGACGGCAGCCGGTAGGCGCAGCTTCGGCTCGGGGGCTCCCGCCGCGCGGCAGATGCCCGCCATCAGGTCGCCCACGGGCCGCGGTTCGCCGTTGGTGAGCACGTAGGCGCGACCGCCGACGGCATCCGCCCGGTGCAGGGCCGCGACGATGCCGGAGGCGGCGTTATCGACGTACGTGGTGTCGATCAGCGCCGTGCCGCCGTTGAGGAGGGGCAGGGTTCGCCGCCGCGCCCGAGCGACGATGCGCTCGATGAGCTGCGGGTCGCCCGGCCCCCACACCAGGTGCGGCCGCACCGCGACGACGTGCATCGCTGCGCTGTCGCGGCTCAGCGCGATGAGCTCGGCCTCCGCCTTCGTGCGCGCGTATTCGCCGCGCGCGCGGACGGGGTCGGCCGGGTCGGCCCCCGCTCCTGCGAGCGCAGACCCGGCATGGGCGACCGATGGTGAGGAGACCTGAACGAAGCGCGCCACGCCGGCTGCCGCCGCGGCGTCGAGGAGAGTCGTCGTGCCGCCGACGTTGACGTCGTGGAATTCACGCCGGTCACCGGCGAGCGACACCTTCGCGGCGAGGTGGACGACGGCATCGGCGCCCGCCACCGCATCCGACACGGTCGTCGCATCCGTGACGGATCCCCGGATGTCGTGCGCACCGGCGACACCCGAGGGGCGACGCTGCAGGGTTCGCACCTCATGTCCGGCGGAGATCAGCTCGGCGACGACGGCGCGACCGAGAAATCCGGATGCACCGGTGGCGAGGACGATCACGGCGTGCTCGGCTTCTCGCCCGCGAGCACGCGCTCGGCCCATGCCGCCAAGCGCGACCGGTCGATCTTGGAGTTGTGACGGATGTCGGTCGGCAGCGCCGCGACGACGAGCGCCGCGGCCACGGGAGTGTCGGATGCCGCCCGGATACGCTCGGCCAGCTCCGACGGTGCGAGGCCCGGCCGACGCGCGCCGGGCGTCGTCTCGACGACCGCGACGCAGACCTGGCGGCCGCGCGGTCCGACCCCGACGACCGCGGCACGGCGAACGTCGTCGATGCTCTCGATCTGCTGCTCCGGACCGACGGGCGTCACGGGGCCGTCGGCCGTGACGATGACGTGGGGAAGCCGCCCCTCGACCCAGAGCCTGCCATCGGCGTCGAGGTGGCCGACATCGCCGGTGCGGTGCCAGCGTCCCGGATGCGCCTGAGTGTCGCGTGCGGCATCGCGGTCGGTGGCCCAGAGGCGGTGATATCCGCGCTTGAGGTGCGGTGCCGAGACGACGATCTCACCCGTCACGTGCGGCGCGTCGGACAGATCGCCCGTCGCCCGCCCGTCTTCGTCGAGCGCCGAGATGCGCACCGTGCCCGACCCGATCGGCGTGCCGACGCAGACCCCGGCGTCGGGTGCCTGCTGCGCGCTCTCGAGTTCGTCGAGGGTGACGTCGGTGACGAGCAGGCACTCGGTCATGCCGTAGGGCGTATGCGCCGCGGCGGCGGGCATGAGCTCGTGCGCCTGACGCAGGAGGTCGATGCTCACCGGCGCGCCGGTCGAGAGGAAGGTCCGGACCTGCGCGAGCGCTGCGCGATCGTCGGGAGTGAGCGCGCCGGCTGTGGCGCAGACGTTCGCGACGGCGGCGGGGGAGAGGAACACGATCCGCGCACGTGAGGCGCGCACGGCTTCGGCGACGGCGGAGGCCGTGAGGGTGCGCGGTGCCGAGACGTCCATGCGCGGCGTCGCCGAGCGCGTGCCGAGCGCGGGCCCGAGCAGCGCGAACGGAGCGAAGCCCGTGACCAGTCCGACGTCCGGGGTGACGTCGAAGTGGGCCCCCAGCGTGTCGCGCAGCGCGGCCAGTTGCGCGTGCGTGTACACGACGCCCTTCGCCGGTCCCGTCGAACCCGACGTGAAGAGGATGGCCGCCTCGTCGTGCGCGCTCGGGGGCGCCGGAACAGCGGCACGCGACCCGGATGCTGCGATCTCGGCCAGACTCGCCTCGACGCCGAGCGCGCGCGCTGCCGGCGCCGGAAGGTTCGGCGCCGAGATGCGTCGGCCGGGCCATCCGAGTGCGCGGGCTGCTGCGAGGCCCGCCTGCTCGCCGATGACGAAGGCGGGCTCGGTGCCGCGAACGGCCCGCGAGAGTCCGCGGACGCCCAGCCCCCGGTCCGCGACGACCACGACGGCACCGATGCGAAGGCATGCGTAGAGCACGGCCGTCAGGGTCGGGCCGGGCTGGACCAGGAGCGAGACGCGGTCTCCGGGACTGATGCCGAACGCCGCGAATCCGGCGGCGAGCTGGTCGACGCGCTGCGCGAGCTCGTTCCAGCTGACATCGAGCGGTTCGCCGCCGACCCGACGGGTGAGGTCGACCACGGCGGTGTCGCCGTCGTCGCGGCGGTCGTACAGTCGCTGCCAGATCGGAACGAACGGCTGCGCGTCGTCGTGCGCGTTCTCCTCCTCGGCGCGGATGCCGTGGTCGACGGAGTCCCCGTGGTCGCCGCCGGACAGGCCCTTGTCATCGAGCCAGTCGAGCACCAGATCTGCGTACGGTCGTTCCTCGGCGAGCATGTGACCGGCGCCTTCGAAACGGTGGACGTCGGCGTGCGGGAGGCGACGCGCGAGATCGTCGAGGTGGTGCTCGCCGAAGACGGGGTCGCGCGGTCCGCGCAGCAGCAGGGCGGGCACGGTGAGGTCGACGAGACCGCCCGCGAGCTCATCGAGCGCCGGCGTGCTCGGGTGGTCGGGCGTCGCGGGGATGTCGGCGACGAAAGCGCCGATGCCCCGGCGGAGCTCGCTCGACGCGTAGGGCGCCCGGTAGGCGGCGCGCACGTCGGGCGCGAGCGGGGGATCGGCCAGCGCGAGAGTCGTGTCGAGGAACGCGGTCGTCTTGACCGTCGTGGTGGCCAGCAGCGATCGGGCTCCCGCGACGCGCAGCGCCGAGGGCAGCGGCATCCCGGCCGGGTGGTGCACAGCCGTGTTGAGCACGGCGACGGCGTCGACCCGGTCACGATTGCGCACGGCCCACCCGAGAGAGATCGGGCCGCCCCAGTCGTGTCCGAGAGTCACGAGCGTGCCGGTGATGTCGAGGTCGTCGATGATCGCACCGAGGTCGGCAATGCGCTGCGGCAGGCCTCTCGTCAGCGACGTCCGTTCGGAGTAGCCCATCTCGAGCTGGTCGACGGCGACGATCCGCCAGGCCGGCCCGCCGGCCCGTGCACGCTGCAGCGACGCGGCGACGAGCCCGCGCCAGAGATACGACCAGGTCGGGTTGCCGTGCACGGCGACGATCGTCCCGACGGGCGTGATCCCTTCGCGCACGAGCAGCGGGGCGGTGTCGAGCAGGTGCCACCGGCGCTGCGACCCGGCGTCGGCGCCGACACCGGTGACGACGCGGGTCGTCGATACGTTGCTCTCTACTCCGGGCAGCTGCCGCGGCACCGAGGGGATCACCAGGCGAGCTCCAGCATGCTGGTGTTCAGGCCCGACCCGACCCCCATCAGCAGGACCCGGTCGCCACGCTGCAACGTCGACTTCTCCGCATCGAGGGTGATCGGGATGGACGCCGGTCCGACGTTGCCCAGGTGAGGGTAGGTCACCGGAACACGACGCCGGTCGAGACCGACCGCCTTGACGATCGCGTTGGTGTGCACGGACGAGACCTGATGCGTGATGTAGCGGTCGATCGTCGACCACGAAAAGGTCGACTGCGCTTCCTTCCACGCATCGACGACCAGCGCGAGCCCGCCTTTCAGGAGCGCTTTGGCGTCGGTGAACATCCCGTCGACGCTGCCGACGCACAGCTCGTGGAACTGCGTGGCCGCGCGGGTGACGCCACCGACGATCCGGTGCCCGCCGGGGTTCTCGCTCGCCCGCCCCAGCACGGCCGCGGCGGCGCCGGAGCCGAGCGTGAGCGACGCGAACTCGCTCATGAAGCCGTCGCGGCCGAGACCGCCGCGATTGAGTCGCTCGACGGTGTTGACCTGGATCTCGTCGGCGTCCTCGCCGTTGACGATGATCGCGTAGTCGATCTGGCCCGACTGGATCATGCCCGACGCGAGGCTCATGCCGTTGATGAATCCGAGGCAGGCGTTGGCCACGTCGAAGTTGATGGCCGAGGTGGGCAGGTCGAGCCCGTGGTGCAGTCGCACCGCGACCGACGGCTCGAGATGCTTGCGCGACACGGAGGTGTTGATGAGCAGTCCGATCTGATCCGGGCGCACACCCGCCTCGTCGAGCGCTCGCCGACCGGCCTGGATCGTCGCGTCGTCGGACGACTCGCCCGCCGCCCAATTGCGTCGCTCGTTCACGCCCGCGACGCGTCGCAGCAGTCCGGGCTTGAGCTTCAGCTGACGCAGCACATCCGACAGCCGCTCCTCTATCGCGTCTGACGGGGTGATGCGGGAGGGGAGGACACTCGCCACCGAGAGGAGGGCGACGTCGTCGTAACGAGTGGTGGCGTTTCCGTGCAATGCGACTCCCGCGGTGTCTCCGGTGGCCAGCGGCTTCTGCCTCCGACCCGCGCTCGAGGCGCCTCCGGGCATCCCTCGATTTTACGTCTCGACTCATGCGGTCGGCTGCATGCGGATCGCTGTGCTACCGCGGCGCGCCCGTCGGAATGTCCGGCATACGAAGGGTGCGAGGATGCCGGAGCGTGCGTTGGAAGGCCCGGATGAGGTCGACGGTCACATCGAGCTCGAGGGCCATCGCATCCACGTGTCCGTCGTGAATGTTCTCGGCGCGCGCGTAGTCGTCGACGGACACCAGCATCCGCGCCGCCCATTCGTCGGCTCTCGCCTCCTGCCGTTCGGCGTGGTGCGGGTCGCGAAGCGGCACGTCACCGTGGACGGCATGGGCGCACTCGTGCGCCAGCACCGACCGGTGGAGGCGTCGGGCCATTCCCGGCCGGAGCCGGACGATACGGAGCCCGTGCTCGTACTCTCCGTCGCGGTCGGGAGGCAGGTCGGTGATGGTCAGGCGTACGCCGAGAAGATCGAGTGTGTCGAGAAGTTCGTCATCCGTCACCGTCGTCCCCTCCGCGGTCATCGTGTGGCGCTTTGGCCACCGCCCGCTCAGTATCGCGTGAGGGTCCGACATCGATGCGAGGGATGGGAGACCCGTCGCGGGTCCGGCGAGACCGCCCGCCCGGCATGACGACGACCTGCGCGATGGGGATGCCGACCGCGCGGCAGACGGCGTCGAGTTGGTCGATCGTGAAGACCTTCTTGGCAGCGAGCACCCGCGACAATTGCGAGGCCGACATGCCCGCTTGGGCGGCGACGTCGGTCTGGCGCAGTCCGCGGCGTGCGATCTCGGTGGCGAGCAGACTCGCCACATGACGACTGAGCGGGCCGGGTTCCGGGGTCTTTCCTGAGGGCACGTGCCCAGTTTGGCGGAGTTGGCGGCATTCTGCCGCCCGGCTGCATCATCCGTCACACTCGTCCGCTCCGCGGTCGTTCTGCGGCGCCTTGGACACGGCGATGTCGACGGCTCCGCTGCCGGGCCACCGCCGCCGGCCGGGCATGACGACGACCTGCCCGATGGGGATGCCGACGGCGCGGCACACCGCGTCGAGCTGATCGATCGTGAAGACCTTCTTCGCGGCGAGGACGCGCGACAGCTGCGAGGCCGACATGCCGACCTGGGCGGCGACATCGGTCTGACGCAGCCCGCGACGAGCGATCTCGACGGCGAGCAGATTCGCGACGTGGCGACTGAGCGAGCCGGGTTCCGGCGTTCTTCCTGTGGGCACGTGCCAAGTTTGGCTGAACTATTGCCATGTGGCAAGAGCGTCAATAGTGTTGCCATATGGCAGACGGCTTGCTAAGCGCTCGAGTGGCTCGGTCCATCCGCGCGGTTCTCGCGGATGAGCGGTTGACGCAGGAATGGCTGGCAGAGGCGAGCGGGATCCCGATGCGAACGCTCGCCCGCCGCTTGCACGTTCGGCAGCCGTCGGCGATGTCGATCGAGGAGCTGGCGCGGATCTCGGCAGCGCTCGACGTCGACATCGCCGACCTCCTCGACGAGCGTCGTCTGTCGGCCCGCAGGCTCCGATCCCGCTCGCAGCCTCCGACCTGAGGGCGATTCAGGGCATCGGGCTCAGAAACGACTCGCCGTCGATCGACTTGCGGCGCCCGGAGTCGCGGTCTGCGGGCTTACCGCCGACATAGAGCCAGCCGAGCAGCTCCTCGCGCTTGCCGAGCTTGTGCGCCTTCGCGACCGCCTTGGATCGCGTCGCGCCGCCCGTGCGCCAGAACACGCCCCACCCGGCCTCGTCGAGAAGCAGGCTCAGCATGTGAGCGACGCCTGATGCCACGGCCTCCTGCTCCCACCGCGGGACCTTGCTCTTCTTGCTGTAGCTGGCGACGACCGCGATGAGCAGCGGGGCGCGCATCGGCTTCGTCGAGACACCGAGCTTGCCCTCGGCCTTGTTCAGCGCGCGGCCCAGCCGCGTCCGTCCGTCGCCTCGGATCTCGATGAGCCGCCACGGACGCAACGACGAGTGGTCGGCGACCCGCCCCGCGGCCGAGACCAGTCGCACGAGCTCCTCGTGCGAGGGTGCCTCGTCGGTGACCTTCGACCACGACCGGCGTGCGCCGGCGGCTTCGAAGGCTCCGGTCACTTCTCCTGCTCGGGCGTGAACGACAGCGACAGCGAATTCATGCAGTAGCGGTCACCGGTGGGCGTGCCGAAACCATCGGGGAAGACGTGCCCCAAGTGCGAACCGCAGTTCGCGCAGCGCACTTCCGTGCGCACCATGCCGTGCGAGCGGTCCTCGATCAGTTCGACGGCCTCGGGGCGCACCGACTCGTAGAAGCTCGGCCACCCGCAGTGCGAGTCGAACTTCGTTCCGCTCTGGAACAGCTCGGCGCCGCAGGCGGCGCAGGTGTACAGGCCCGCGCGGCTCTCGTCGAGCAGCTCCCCGGTCCACGCGCGCTCGGTGCCGGCCTGCCGCAGCACCGCGTACTGCTCAGGGGTGAGCTCCTCGCGCCACTGCTCGTCGGTCTTGTTCACGGAATAGGTCATGTCTGCTCCTTCGCCTCGTCCTATTCAACTCGACGTTGCGGGTCGATGTTCCCGGAGAATGGCTTCATGTCCGACGAGTTCGCCGCCGTGATCGAGCGCTACCGGCGGTTCGCCGTCGACGAGGCACCCGGGCGATCGGATCTCTACGCGGCATGGGCGCGGCGCGTCGTCGAAGACCGCGACCTGCAGCAGGTGCTGTCGCGGCTTCCCGCGAACCGGCGCCAGCCGCCGCTGGTGTTCGCGGTCTGCCGCCTGCTGGGTTCCGGCGACGTGGATTCGTCGTCGTGGGCATCGTGGGTGCTCGATCACGCCGACGCCGTCGTCTCGGAGACCCTCGTCCGCTCGGTGCAGACGAACGAGCCGCTCCGCTGCGCGGCGCTTCTGCCGACGCTGTCGCGCATCTCGGGGCCTATCGCGCTGCTCGAGGTCGGAGCGAGCGCCGGGTTGTGCCTGTATCCCGACCGCTACTCGTATCGGTACCGGGGTGACGACGGCGAGACGCGCCTCGACCCGCCCGCGGGGGCAGCCGTGGTCGAGCTGCCGAGCGAGGTGAGGGGGGTGCGGATGCCGCGCGTGCGGCATCCCGAGATCGTCTGGCGCGCCGGCATCGATCTCGCCCCGTTGGACGTGCGCGATCCCCGCGACGTCGACTGGCTGACGCGCCTGGTGTGGCCGGGCGAGAGCGGGCGGGCGGAGCGCATCCGAGCGGCGGCGGCTGTCGCGGAATCCGACCCGCCCCTTCTGTTCGCCGGCGACGCGTACGACCTTCTTCCGGACGTAGCAGCGCTCGCCCCGGCCGACGCGACGCTCGTGATCACCACGCCCGGGGTGCTCGTGCACATCCCGCGGGAACGACGCGCGGGCGTGGTCACGCGTGCGCGCGGACTCGGGCGCTGGCTGACTATCGACGAGCCCGCCACCCATGACGGCTGGGCAGGCGGTGCTCCCTCCGGCTGGCGCGACGGCTTCGCGGTCGCCCTCGACGGGGAGATCGACGCTGCGGCCGACCCGCTGGGGCGATGGTGGGAGTGGCGTCCCGGCTCCGAGCGCGCGCGGTCGTAGCGTGGAGACGTGGCACTTTCCGAACGCGACCGCTCGATCCTCGATTTCGAGGCACGTTGGGGTGCTCACAGCGGCGCGAAAGAAGAGGCCGTTCGCGAAGAGCTCTCGCTGAGCCCTGCGCGGTACTACCAGCTGCTCGGGCGGATCATCGAGTCGGTCGACGCGGTGTCGCACGACCCCCTGCTCGTGCACCGCCTGCGGCGCATGCGTGCGGCGGCCGAGCGCTCGCGAGCCGACCGCGCGGCCATGTGACGCGAAGCTTCGGCAGATAGCATTCCTCCGTGCCGACAACGACATACCCGAAAGACCGCTTCGACGAGCTGCCCGCCGACACCACCCGCGTCGGCGCCCACCGGGCCGAGAACCCCCGGCTGCGTGCCGGCGTGCTCCTGGTCTGGGCTGCCGTCGCGGTCCTCGTCCTGGTGGCGGCGGGCGTCCTCGGCACGATGATCGTCACCGGTCGCATCGGGCTGTTCCCGGCGGCGCCCACGGCGACGTCCGTGGTCGAGGCTCCCGTCGAGGCCGATCCGGTCGTCGACACCTCGTATCCCGTCCTGATCCTCAACGCGACGTCGGAGCGCGGACTGGCGACCGCCCTCCGTGACACCGTCGTCGGTGCCGGATGGAACTCGGATGTCGTCGACGCGGGTGACGCCAGCACTCATGACTTCGCGACGACCACGATCTTCTACGTCCATGCGGAGGACGAGGGTGCCGCGCGGGGCCTCGCCCAAGTGATCGGCGGAGCGGACGTGGAGATGAGCGAGGCCTATGCAGGCCCGGACGGCGCGGACGGGGAGCCCAGCAAGCAGCTCACTGTGGTAGTCGGCGAGGACCGCGCGGGCGGTGGCGGCGAGGGCTGACGACCGGGCGTGTTTCACGCTCGTGAAATTCTCGATGCGGCCGTGTCAACAGTGACCGGAAGCGCCGGATCCGGCGGAACGCCCTGCATACGATGACGCTGTCGCACAGCATCAGGAGATTCGCATGACACAGGGCACCGTCAAGTGGTTCAACGCCGAGAAGGGTTTCGGCTTCATCACCGTGAACGAAGGGCAGGACGTCTTCGTCCACTACTCCAACATCGAGATGAGCGGCTTCCGCGTGCTCGAAGAGGGGCAGGCGGTCGAGTTCACCGTGGGGACGGGGCAGAAGGGTCCGCAAGCGGAATCGGTGCGCGTCGTCGCCTGAATCGCAACACTCCACGGAGCGCACCGCCATCGCGGTGCGCTCCGTCGTTTCCCCGGGTCGCGTCACCGGCCACGCGGCTTGCACTCCCCATGGGCGAGTGCCAGAATGGCTTTAGCACTCACGTTCATCGAGTGCTAAAGACTGTTCTCCACCGTCCGGGAGGGACGACACACACATGGCAAAGATCATCGCTTTCGACGAGGAGGCCCGCCGCGGCCTCGAGCGCGGCCTGAACACGCTGGCCGACGCCGTCAAGGTGACGCTCGGCCCGCGCGGTCGCAACGTCGTGCTCGAAAAGAAGTGGGGCGCCCCCACCATCACGAACGATGGCGTCTCGATCGCCAAGGAGATCGAGCTCGACGACCCGTACGAGAAGATCGGTGCGGAGCTCGTCAAGGAGGTCGCCAAGAAGACCGACGACGTCGCCGGCGACGGAACGACCACCGCGACCGTCCTCGCTCAGGCGCTCGTCCGCGAAGGCCTGCGCAACGTCGCAGCCGGCGCCGACCCCATCTCGCTCAAGAAGGGCATCGAGAAGGCCGTCAAGGCCATCACCGACCAGCTCCTCGCTGACGCCAAGGAGGTCGAGTCGAAGGAGCAGATCGCTGCCACCGCTTCGATCTCGGCTGCTGACGCCTCGATCGGCGAACTGATCGCCGAGGCCATCGACAAGGTCGGCAAGGAGGGCGTCGTCACCGTCGAGGAGTCGAACACCTTCGGCACCGAGCTCGAGCTCACCGAGGGCATGCGCTTCGACAAGGGTTACATCAACCCCTACTTCGTCACGGACCCGGAGCGCCAGGAGGCCGTCTTCGAGGACCCGTACATCCTCATCGCGAACCAGAAGATCTCGAACATCAAGGACCTTCTGCCCATCGTCGACAAGGTGATCCAGGAGGGCAAGGAGCTCCTCATCATCGCCGAGGACGTCGAGGGCGAGGCTCTCGCGACGCTGGTCCTCAACAAGATCCGCGGCATCTTCAAGTCGGCTGCCGTCAAGGCTCCCGGCTTCGGCGACCGTCGCAAGGCTCAGCTGCAGGACATCGCGATCCTCACCGGTGGCCAGGTCATCACCGAAGAGGTGGGCCTCAAGCTCGAGAACGCCACCGTCGACCTGCTCGGCCGTGCGCGCAAGGTCATCATCACGAAGGACGAGACCACGATCGTCGAGGGTGCCGGTGACTCGGCTCAGCTCGAGGGCCGCGTGACCCAGATCCGTCGCGAGATCGACAACACCGACAGCGACTACGACCGCGAGAAGCTCCAGGAGCGCCTCGCGAAGCTCGCCGGTGGCGTTGCCGTCATCAAGGCCGGAGCTGCGACCGAGGTCGAGCTCAAGGAGCGCAAGCACCGCATCGAGGACGCCGTCCGCAACGCCAAGGCAGCTGTGGAAGAGGGTGTCGTCGCCGGTGGTGGTGTCGCGCTCATCCAGGCCGGCAAGAACGCGTTCAGCGGTCTCGAGCTCTCGGGCGACGAGGCGACCGGTGCGAACATCGTCAAGGTCGCGATCGAGGCTCCGCTGAAGCAGATCGCTCTGAACGCCGGCCTCGAGCCGGGCGTCGTCGCCAACAAGGTGGCCGAGCTCGAGATCGGACACGGCCTGAACGCCGCGACCGGCGAGTACGGCAACCTGTTCGAGCAGGGCATCATCGACCCGGCCAAGGTGACGCGCTCCGCGCTGCAGAACGCCGCGTCGATCGCGGGCCTGTTCCTCACGACCGAGGCGGTCGTGGCGGACAAGCCGGAGAAGACCCCGGCTCCCGCGGGCGACCCCACGGGTGGCATGGACTTCTGATCCATCGCATACAGAACGGCCCCTCCTTCGGGAGGGGCCGTTCTGCGTTTCGGAGGGGCCTCAGCGGAACAGGCCCGCGGCCGCAGCCTCGGCCTGCAGGTACTGCTGGCCGGCGGCATCCAGTGCCGATCCGATGTCGCCGAGCGCCGCCTCCACCTCGCGCTGCGCCGCGCGCCACCTCTCGACGATGGCCTGGAATGCGAGAGCGGCGCTGCCGGTCCACGAGCCCTGCAGTTGTGTCAGTTGCGCCATCATCGCGCCTGTGTCGCTCTCGATGCGTCCCGAGGTGGCGCGGATGGCGGCGGTGGCGCTCGCTACGGCGTCGCTGTCGATCGAAAAGGTGGCCATGTCGCTCCTTGTGTCGTGTGCGGTGGATGCCGACACGCTAGGTCGCCGTCGACACGCTGTACTCGCGCGCGGAAGCGATCGGGGAGAGGCCGGTGCCCGGTGCGGCGGGGGAGAAGCCGCCGCCACCCCGCTCAGCGCTCGTCGCGCAGACGCGGCAGCGGCTGGGTCTCGATCCAGAGATGCTCGGCGGCCTCGCGGCGATCGGCCAGGGGGAACGCGACCCGGAACGTGGCGCCGCCGCCCGGCGTGGCCTGGACGTCGATCGAACCGTGCAGCGCCTCCACGATCGAGGCGACGATGGACAGGCCGAGGCCCGAGCCGCCGGTCTCGCGCGTGCGCGACGTGTCGGCCCGCCAGAACCGCTGGAAGATCTTCTCGCGCAGCGGTTCGGGGATGCCTTCGCCGTGATCGATCACCGAGATCCATCCCATGCGGGCGTCGCGATCCAGGCCCACGGCGATTTCGATCGGGGTGCCCTCCGGGCTGTAACGCCGCGCGTTGCCGATGAGGTTGGCGACGACCTGGCGGATGCGGTTCTCGTCGCCGAGGACGACCGGTACGAGCGGCGGCTCGCTTGGCTGCAGCAGCGGCTTCGTGTCGGCGGTCGCGCCGGGCGACGTGCTCGCGGACGCGGCATCCGTCTTCCGGGACGCCGTGCCGGAGTCTCCCGAACGAGCGCCCCGCTCGTCCTTCGGCCGCCGCCGCAGGCGGGAGAGCGTCTGGCCGGTGCGGTTGCGGGCACCGCCGGAACGCTTCGTCGTCGTGCCGGTCCGCGTGTTCGTCGGCAGATCCACCGTGAGCGTCTCATCGGAGTACTCGATCACCGAGACATGGCGCTCGGGCGCCGCCGCTCGCGTGTCGAGCGCGGCGTCACGGGCGATGGGACGCAGGTCGACCGGCGCGATGACCAGGTCACGGCGTTCGTCGAGGCGCGCGAGCGCCAGGAGGTCTTCGACGAGGCCGCTCATCCGAACGGCCTCCTTCTCGATCCGCTCCATCGACTGCGCGGTGTGCTCGGCGTCGGTGATCGCGCCCATCCGGTACAGTTCCGCGTATCCGCGGACCGTCACGAGCGGCGTGCGCAGCTCGTGGCTGGCGTCGCCGATGAACCGCCGCATCTGCTGGACCGTGGCGTCGCGCTGGGCCAGGGCGGTGTCGATGCGGTCGAGCATCGCGTTGATGGCGATCTTCAGCCGGCCCACCTCGGTGCCGGGGGAGATGTCGCCCATGCGCTGGCTCAGATCGCCGGCCGCGATCGTCATCGCGGTCTCCTCGACCTGGCTGAGGCTGCGGAAGGTGAGGGTCACGAGCCAGCGGGTGCCGAGAGCGCCGGCCACGAGGATGAGGGCGGCGATCACGGTGTAGATGCTGATGAAGTTCGCGACGGTCTGCGTCACCGAGGTCAGCGGAAGCGCGACGAGCTGCGTATAGCTCTCACGCGACCCCTCGGGCTGGAGGACATCGACACTCGCGTGGAAGGTGCCGGTTCCCTGGCGAGCGGGGAGCTCGAAAGGCTCGGTGCCCTTGACGACCGTGCGGTCGAGGGGGAACGAGGCGGGCAGATCGGGGCGGACCGACTCGGGCCCGCCCGCGACCGACAGCAGCTCGCCCTCAGCGCTGTAGATCGCGACGACGAAGGTGGTCGGCGCCGGTGACTCCTTCGCCTCGAAGAGCGCGATGCCGTCTTCGACGGTGACATCCATCACCGTGCTCGCCAGGTCGGTCGGGGCCAGCGACCTCAGGCTGCCGTCGAGCGCGGCGACCTGGGCGTTGCGCAGGAAGATCATCGTTCCCACGCCCGCCGCGATCAGCCCCATCGCCAGCAGGGTGACGATGACGCCCGTGACCTTCGTGCGCAGGCTGATGCCGCGCCACCACCGGGTGACGCCGTCGTTCGCGGAATCGCTCAGGCGTCTGCGCTCCCGCGGATCACGCCGACTTGTCGGCCTTGAGCATGTATCCGAAACCGCGCTTGGTCTGGATCAGCGGCTCGGAGGAGTGCGGGTCGATCTTGCGGCGCAGGTACGAGATGTAGCTCTCGACGATGCCGGCATCGCCGTTGAAGTCGTACTCCCACACGTGGTCGAGGATCTGCGCCTTGCTCAGCACCCGGTTCGGGTTGAGCATCAGGTAGCGCAGCAGCTTGAACTCGGTGGGCGACAGGTCGATCGAGACGTCGCCGACCTGGACGTCGTGGGTGTCCTGATCCATCGTCAGCTCGCCGGCGCGGATGATCGACTCCTCGTCGGCCTGCATCGTGCGGCGCAGGATGGCCTGGATGCGGGCGACGATCTCGTCGAGACTGAACGGCTTCGTGACGTAGTCGTCGCCGCCGGCGTTGAGTCCCTCGATCTTGTCCTCGGTCTCGTCCTTTGCGGTGAGGAAGAGGATCGGCGCGGTGTAGCCCGCGCCCCGCAGGCGCTTGGTGACGCTGAAGCCGTTCATGTCGGGCAGCATCACGTCGAGCACGATCAGGTCGGGCTCCTCCTCGAGCACGGCCGAGATCGTCTGTGCTCCGTTGCCCACGGCGCGGACCTGGTATCCGGCGAACTTCAGCCCGGTGATCAGCAGGTCACGGATGTTCGGTTCGTCGTCCACGACGAGAATGCGCGGTGCTGTCATAGGCCCATACTGGCACCGGATCCCATCGGTTTGCTGGATATCGCGCCGCAGGGGGTCGACCTGGTAGGGGTCGCGAGAGGATGGAGGCATGCCGCGTCCGATCGATTCCGACCGTCTCGCATTCCATCGGCTCGTCTTCGCACGTCGTCGTTCGGGGTGGTGGACCCCGCTCGCGGTGGGCGCTCTCGGCATCGTTCTGTTCCTCCTCATGGTGCTGGGCGCCGCACTCGTCGCCCTGCTGATCGCGCTGTCGAGCGAAGAGGCGGCGCGGGCGCTGAACCGGGTCCTCAACGATGGCGGGGTCCTGGACATCTCGGACCCGCTCTCGTTGTTCATCGGCCTCGGCGCGATCGCGCTGCTGCTGCCCGCGTACCTGCTCGCGTCGCTCATCGTCAACGGACGTCGTGTCGGGTTCGCCTCCGCCGTGTTCGGACGGTTGCGGTGGCGGTGGCTGCTCGTCTGCGCCGGGCTGGCCGTGGCCATGGCGATCGTCGTGGCCATCGCCACCGCGCTCCTCCCCGCCGAGCAGAGCGGAGAATCGCTCACGCCCCCGGTGGGCGCCACCCTGTGGCTGAGCCTGCTCGTGGTCATCCTCGTGGTGCCGGTCCAGGCGGCCGCCGAGGAGTACATCTTCCGCGGCTACCTGATGCAGTCGATCGGGCGGTGGCTGCGGCATCCGCTGTTCGCCATCCTGCTGCCGGTGCCCGTGTTCGTCCTCGGACACGGGTACGACCCCGTCGGTCAGGCCGCGGTCGGCCTCTTCGCGATCGCCGCGGGCTGGCTCACCTGGCGGACGGGCGGGCTGGAAGCGGCCATCGCCGTGCACATCGTCAACAACCTGCTGGCCTTCGTGACCGGGATCGCGACGGGAGCCGACCCGGCGGCGGCGGATGTCGGCTGGGTCAGCTTCGCGACGTCGGTGCTGCTGCTCGGGGGCTACTGTCTCGCCGTCGAGCTCGTGCTGCGGCGGCGACCGATCGCGCGCACGTACGGCCTGCCGCGGACCCAGCTGCCGCCGCCGATCCCCATGCCGACGCCGACGGCGACCGTGCCGCTTCCCGGCGAGCCGACGCCCGAGCTCACCAAGCCCTGACACCTCCGCCGTAGGGCGACCGGCTCAGGCCGCTTCGAGCTTCTCGGCGTCGAGGATCGTGTAGCTGTACCCCTGCTCGGCGAGGAAGCGCTGCCGGTTCTGTGCGAAGTCCTGGTCGACCGTGTCGCGCGCGATGAGCGTGTAGAAGCTCGCGGTGTGACCGTTGGACTTCGGCCGCAGCAGACGCCCGAGTCGCTGCGCCTCCTCCTGGCGCGAGCCGAACGATCCCGAGACCTGAATGGCGACGGAGGCGTCGGGGAGGTCGATCGAGAAGTTCGCGACCTTCGACACGATCAGCACGGGGATCTCACCCGTTCGGAACGCCTCGTACAGTTCCTCGCGCTCGTCGACGGGCGTCGAACCCGTGATCTTCGGCGCTCCCAGCGCGTCGGACAGCACGTCGATCTGATCGAGGTACTGCCCGATCACGAGGATCTGCTCGCCCGTGTGCTTCGCGACGAGGTCGCGGACGACCCCGATCTTCGCGTGCGCGGTGGCAGCCAGGCGGTACCGCTCGTCATCGGCCGAGGCCGCGTACTCGAGGCGGTCGGATGCCGGGAGGTCGACGCGCACCTCGTAGCAGACGGCGGGGGAGATGAAGCCCTGTGCCTCGATCTCCTTCCACGGCGCGTCGAAGCGCTTGGGGCCGATGAGGCTGAACACGTCGCCTTCGCGGCCGTCCTCCCGGACGAGGGTCGCGGTGAGGCCGAGCCGGCGTCGCGCCTGCAGGTCGGCGGTGAGCTTGAACACGGGGGCGGGCAGCAGGTGCACCTCGTCGTACACGACGAGACCCCAGTCGAGCGCGTCGAGGAGCGCGAGGTGGGCGTACTCGCCCTTTCGCTTCGCGGTGAGGATCTGGTACGTCGCGATCGTGACCGGCTTGACCTCCTTCGACTGACCGGAGTACTCGCCGATCTCGTCCGGGGTCAGGCTCGTGCGCTTGAGCAGCTCGTTGCGCCACTGCCGCGCGCTGACGGTGTTGGTCACGAGGATGAGCGTGGTCGTCTTCGTGTCGGCCATCGCCGCGGCTCCGACGAGCGTCTTGCCCGCGCCGCAGGGGAGCACCACCACACCCGAGCCGCCCTCGGTGAAGATGTCGACCGCCTTGCGCTGGTAGGGGCGCAGGCTCCAGCCGTCCTCGTGCAGCTCGATCTCATGCGGCGTGCCCGGCGTGAAGCCGGCGAGGTCTTCGGCGGGCCAGCCGATCTTCAGCAGCTCCTGCTTGATCTGGCCGCGGGCCCAGGCATCGATGACATACGTGTCGGGCGTGGGGTTGCCCAGGAGGAGCGGCTGGATGCGCTTGTTGCGCGTGACCTCCGAGAGAACGGCCGCGTCGCTCGACCGCAGGATCAGGGTGCCCTCGTCGTCGCGCTCGATGACCAGGCGGCCGTAGCGTGTCACCGTCTCGCGGATGTCGGTCGACACCGACGGCGGCACGGGGAAGCGCGACCAGCGGTCGAGTGTGGCCAGCATGTCTTCGGCATCGTGCCCCGCGGCGCGTGCGTTCCACAGCCCCAGGCGCGTGATGCGATAGGTGTGGATGTGCTCGGGCGCCCGCTCGAGCTCGGCGAAGATCGCCAGTTCGTGCCGCGCGTCCTCCGCGCTCGGGTGGGCGACTTCCAGCAGCACGGTGCGGTCGCTCTGGACGATCAGGGGGCCATCAGCCATAACGAGCAATCGTACCGGTGCTCAGCCCACGTCGGCCTGTACGGAGGGTGCCTGCGATGCTCAGGTCAGCCGGGCGGAGACGATGCTCGACACCGGCAGAGTGCGTTCGACATCCGAGGCGCGGTCGCGCCCACGCAGCCGGCCGCCGCCCAGCCCCGTCGCTTCGAGCACGAAGTCACGCGTCGAGCCGTCCGGCAGACGCACGCTCACCTCGATCGCCGCGCGTGCCTTGACCGCCTGCTCGAGCTCGCGCCCCAGCCACGCGGCATCCGCGTCGTCGGAGGAATGGGCTCGACGCATTCGCTCGATGAGAGGCAAGAAGCGGGTGTCGTCGGTGCCCGCCGGTGCGTCGTCCGCCGATGCGGCCAGCTTGGCGCGGTCGAGGATCCGTACCTCTCCGTTCTCGTCGACCGCGGCGACGGGGTAGCGAGCGTCGCTCAGCATCCAGAAGACGGTGTCGACCGAGCTGCGGCTGACGAGCCGGTCGCCATCGCGCACGAGCCCGAGCGGACGCAGCGCCTGATCGACGGCGAGCGTGTCGAGGGCACCCTGGTCGGATGCGGTGACCTGCGTTCGACCGGTGGGGTCGGAGCCCACGCGCAGTCGGCCGTGGCGGCCGGCCGCCCGTTCGAGCTCGTACGCCAGCGGCTGCGGCAGGCCGGTCAGCGAGATCGCGGTGAGGAACTCGGCGAGGGATGCCGGATCCTCTCCGGCCGCGAGCGCTGCTCCGATCGATTCGGCCGAGAACCGGTAGGTCGACGCCTGCGCGCGCGACTCGCGCCGCGCCGCCCGGCGCAGCCGCGCATCGATCGCGGGCTCGAGCGGCCCGGGCGCGATCGCCGTGAGGTCGTTCTGGAGGAAGATGCGGTCGACCTCGCCGGGCAGGTGCTCCTGCAGCGTCGTCCGGTCGACGTCGCCTCCGTTCGCTAGCGCCGTCGCCCAGGCTGCCGGGCGCCCCGATGCGTCGATGATCGCCCACAGCCGCCACTGCGCCGTCAGGCGGTCGGCGCGGGCGTACCACTGCGGGTCGAGCGGATAGGCGAGGTGCCACTGCGCCGGCGGCTGCCATCCGCCGTCCGTCGTCCGCAGAGCCGCCGGGAGCGCGTCGCGCAGGCGGCCGGCGGTGTCGGCCCAGCGATCGGCGGAGCCACGGAGCAACCAGGCGGTTCCGTCGGTCGTCACCCGCCACTCGCGCTCGACCGGACCGAGGAGCTCGGCGTCGAGACCGATCCCGATCACGAGGTCGGCTGTCTCGGCATCCGCCACCGCTCCTGCTTCGATCAGGCGGCGGCGGTCGGCGGCACCCAGGGTTCCCGCACCGGTGCGTCCGAGGGGCGACGGTTGCGTCAGCGACAGGACATCGGCGAGTGATGAGAGCGCGGTGAAGGCGCGTTCGGCCAGCTGCGCATCTTCCTCCGGCGAGCCCCTCGTGATGGAACGGCCGGGGGCCTCGGGGCGGGGGACATCGCGCCACGCCGTAGCGGCACCGGCGTAGGGCATCCCGCCAGGAGAGACGAGCCCGAGATGCAGCAGGGCGTCGCGTGCCGTACCGGGCGGAACCGCATCGCCGGAGGCGACCGCGTCGTCCATGGCCTCGACGAGCGGCCGGGAGAGAAGCGGAGCGGCCTTGGCCACCGCCGCGGGATCGAGCAGGGCCTCGGCGGCGTCGAAGAAATCGGCCCAGGCGACGTCGGGCGAGACGCGGCGTCGACGGAGCAGGTCCGTCAGGACGTCGTCGTCGACCGTGGCGAGCCAGCTCGCGAGGGCACGGGCGTCGACGGGAGACACGTCACCGGCCCTTGTTGGCCCGGCTCCGTCGGATGAAGGTCATGATCAGCACCGTCAGCAGCAGGGCGAACGCGACGGGCGGCGCGATCCACACGATGGCGCTGACCGTGGGCCACGCCCCGGTGCCGAAGTCTGTCTGCTCCATGCCGGTCGCGGTGCCGATGATGATCGCGAAGAAACAGACGATCGCCAGAATCAGCAGCCCCAGCGACATGAACGCGAGGATGCGGTCGATACGGCGGACCGGAAGGTCGTCGCCCGTGCTGCGCGTGCTCATCCGCATCAGCGTAGCGGTTCGCAGTGGTGCCGTAGGCTGGTTACCGGGGCTGACACGGCCCCGGCATTCCGTTCTGCCCGCGAAACGCGGTCCGTGACAGCGAGGTACGCACATGCCCACCGGCAAGGTCAGGTTCTACGACGACGAGAAGGGGTTCGGCTTCATCTCCTCCGATGACGGCCAGGACGTCTTCCTGCACGCCACGGCACTCCCGGCGGGCACCGAGTCGCTCAAGCCCGGCACGCGCCTCGAGTTCGGTGTCGCTGATGGCAAGCGCGGTCTGCAGGCGCTGGCCGTCCGCGTGCTCGAGGCTCCCGTGAGCCTGAGCAAGCGCAACCGCAAGCCCGCGGACGACATGGCGATCATCGTCGAGGACCTCGTGAAACTCCTCGACGGCATCGGCGCCGATCTCCGTCGCGGCCGCTACCCCAGCTCGGGTCACGGCAAGAAGATCGCCGCGGTGCTGCGCAAGGTCGCCGATGACCTCGACGCCTGAGCCCGCCGACACGTCGGCGACGGACGAGGTCGACGTCATCGAGCCGGCGTCTGACGAGGCCGCAGCGCCCGAGGATGCCGTAGCGTCCGAGCCGGTCGCGGTCGACGAACGTCTGCTCGCCGCTCACGATCTCGCCCTGGCCGCGCTCGCCGAGATCACGCCCCCGTCGACCGTCGGCGATCCCGTCGACTACGTCGTCGAGGCCGACGGCGTCGTATCTCTGCGCTTCGCCAACCGTCTGGCCGGCTACCCCGGGTGGCTGTGGACGGTCAGCGTCGCCGTCGTCGAAGACGCCGAGCCGACGGTGCTCGAGGTCGAGCTGCTCCCGGCCGTCGGAGCGCTGCTCGCTCCCGAGTGGGTTCCGTGGGCCGTGCGGCTCGCGGACTACCAGGCCGCACAGGCCGCCGCGGACGAGGACGATGACAGCGACGACGACGCGGACGATCTCGACGACGACGCGGACGACCTCGACGACGACGCGGACGAGGACGACTTCGCGGACGGCAGCACGGCGGTCACCCACGCGGGCGACGTCGACGGGGTCGACATCGACGCGCTCGATTCCGGCGCTGCCGATGACGACGAAGACGACTCGGCTGACGACGAGTTCGACGACGATGATGACGACTCGGACGAGGACGATGATTCGGACGAGGACGATGATTCGGCCGAGGATGACGACTCCGACCACGACGAATCGCCCTGGGAGCGCTGACCGCTCGAGCGGGAACGACGAAGGGATGCCGCGCGGTGCGGCATCCCTTCTGTCGTCTCAGCGGCGTTACGCGCTCAGAGACGGTCGATCGTGTAGTCGATGCACTTGATCAGCTGGCGCACGTCGTCGGGCTCGATCGAGACGAACGTCGCGATGCGCAGCTGGTTGCGGCCCAGCTTGCGGTACGGCTCGGTGTCGACGATGCCGTTGCCGCGCAGGCTCTTGGCGACGGCAGCGGCATCGACGGTGTCGTCGAAGTCGATCGTCACCACGACGGGGGAGCGGTCGGCGGGATCGGCGACGAACGGCGTCGCGTGCTCGGACGCTTCGGCCCAGTCGTACAGCGCCGAAGAGGATTCTGCGGTGCGGTCAGCCGCCCACTGCAGGCCGCCGTTGCTGTGGATCCACTCGAGCTGCTTGTCGAGCAGATAGAGCGTCGCGACGGCGGGCGTGTTCAGTGTCTGGTTGAGTCGCGAGTTGTCGAGCGCGTTCTTCAGGCTCAGGAACTCGGGGATGTAGCGGCCCGACGCGGCGACCCGCTCGATCCGCTCGATCGCGGCGGGGGAGACCGCGGCGAACCAGATGCCGCCATCCGAGCCGAGGTTCTTCTGCGGGGCGAAGTAGTAGACGTCGCACTGCGAGACCGAGAAGTCGATGCCGCCCGCCGCGCTCGTGGCATCGATGACGGTCAGCGCGCCTTCGTCGCCGACGACGCGGCGCACGGGGGCGGCGACACCGGTCGACGTCTCGTTGTGGGGCCAGGCGTACACGTCGACGCCCTCCACAGCCTCGGCCGAGATGCTCGAGCCGGGCTCGGCCTTGCGGATGTCGGGAGCCTGGAGCCAGGGCGCGGATGCGGCCGCGCCGAACTTGCCGCCGAACTCGCCGAAGATGAGGTTCTGGCTGCGGTTCTCGATGAGGCCGAATGCCGCGGCATCCCAGAAAGCGGTCGATCCGCCGTTGCCGAGGATGATCTCGTATCCGTTGGGCAGCCGCAGCAGATCGGACAGGCCGGAGCGGACCTGGCCGACGAGACTCTTCACCGGCGATTGGCGGTGCGACGTGCCGAGCAGGATCGAGCCGGGACCCGACAGGGCGGCGACCTGCTCGGGGCGGATCTTGGCGGGACCGCAGCCGAAGCGGCCGTCGCGGGGAAGGATGTCTCGGGGCAGGGTGACGTGCGCCATGAGCCGATTCTAGGGGTGGCGTCCGGGCCTGCCGTGCCATGAGTAGGAGGTAAGGGCAGCCTCGCATGTCCTCACCAGCGGATAGGCTGGGATCCTCCCGACCACGCGCACGACAAGGGCTGTGATGACCGATCTCATCGACACGACAGAGATGTATCTGCGTACCATCCTCGAGCTCGAGGAAGAGGCGATCGTCCCCCTGCGTGCACGCATCTCCGAGCGCCTCGGGCACTCCGGTCCCACCGTCTCGCAGACGGTCGGCCGCATGGAGCGCGACGGACTCGTCGTCGTGTCGGAAGACCGCTCGCTCGAGCTGACCGACAGCGGCCGGCAGAAGGCGGTCGACGTCATGCGCAAGCACCGTCTCGCCGAGCGCCTGCTCAGTGATGTCATCGGACTCGACTGGGCCTATGTCCACGAAGAGGCCTGCCGCTGGGAGCACGTGATGAGCGAGCTCGTCGAGCGTCGCCTCATCGAGCTGCTCGGTCACCCCACCGAATCGCCCTACGGCAACCCGATCCCCGGTCTCGACCAGCTCGGGGATGTGCCTGCGCGCACCTTCGACGACGGTGTGGTGGGCCTCGTGCGTCTGCTGAACGAGACCGGCGGGCCGATCGAGGGCACCGTGCGACGGCTCGCCGAGCCGGCCCAGGTCGACCCCGAACTGCTGCAGCAGCTGCGGGCAGCGGGCGTCGTCCCCGGCCGTGAGGGCACGTTCCAGTTCTCGGAGGGGTACGTCCTCGTTCAGATGGACGGTGTCGACGAGGGGCTCGAGCTGCCCGTCGAGGTCGCGTCGCACATCTTCCTCACGCGTCGCGACTGAGTCCGCGAGCGTTCGGCCACCGGACCTGAGCGTCCGGTGGGGAAGGGAACGACAGCGTGACTTATTCGTTACCTTCCGGTAGCCTCGAGAAGTCTTCAGGCGAGAAGCCCGCCCGAGACCGCTGCATGGATTGCCTCTTCGGCTCGTCGTCCACGCGGTGACACCCGAATGTCGCGTGGATCTACACGCGCAGTGTCGACGAGCCAGCGCAGACCATCGCGCAGAGGCGCCGGAGGACTGATTTGGCTGAACACAACGATTCGTCGGTAGACGTACCCGAGGTCGACGCGACGAATCCCGAACGCTCTGGTCGCGCCCTGCGTGGCCGCCGCTTCCCGATGGCGAAGAAGCAGAAGCGGGACGTCGCGACCATCGAGAACCGCGCTTCCCGCCGGAGCCGTCGCCGGGTCCACCCCGTTCGCAGCACCTTCACCGTCGCTGCCGTGGTCGGCCTTGTCGCCACCGTCGCCATCCCGGCCTTCGCCGCCGTGCGCGGTACGTCGGCCGACGCGATGACGCTGCAGCAGGTCGCCGCCAACAACGCGCAGTCGATCGTCGTCGCGTCCGAGGTCGGACCCGCGTCTCTCGACCGCAGTGGCTTCACGGCGACCACGCCCGAAGAGATCAAGAAGAAGAAGGACGAGGAGGCCGCCGCCAAGGCAGCCGCCGAGGCCCTCGCGAACCGCATCTCCGCGAGCAGCTCGACCGCCTCGTCGTCGACGTCGTACAGCCAGTCGATCCCGCTCGTCGCGCCGGGTTCCGGTCTCGTGCGTCGTCCGCTGATGTCGTTCAACAACTTCGGCACCCCGTACGCCGGTCACCGCGGCACCGACTACATGGCCGACCGTGGCACGCCGATCTACTCGGTCGCCGACGGCACGGTCGTCGCCTCGAGCGAGAGCGGTCCGGGCTGGGGCGTGTACGTCAAGGTCGCGCACAACATCAACGGCACGAACGTCACGAGCCTCTACGCGCACATGGACTGGGGCACCCGCGCGGTGCAGGTCGGCGACACCGTCTCGGCGGGACAGCTGCTCGGCCAGGTCGGCGATACGGGCCGCGCGTTCGGAACGCACCTGCATCTCGAGATCGTGGTCGACGGCGCGTACATGAACGCCGAGTCGTGGCTCGTCGCGAACGCGGGCTGACGACACGCATCATCCGTTCATCTCCCGTCGACCTTCCTGCGTCGAGGGTGTATTACCCTGAACGCGACGCTCGCGCACGCCGAGGGGGAGCTGATGGGACCAGTACCGGGCATTCGAACCGTGAATGCGATCGGTCGCTACGTCCTGCGGCATCGTGTGCACCACTGCGGCCTCGGCCGTGAATCAAGGCGCTGTCTTCATGACAGCGCCTTTTTTCGTGCTCGCACCCTCGCGGGACCTGCCCGCACGGCTCGCGCGACGTCGGTCATCGAACATCCGCTGAAGCCGTCAGGGCAGTTCGTGAGGACAGGAAATGCGCACTCTGGTACTGAACGCCGGGTATGAGCCACTCGCTGTGGTGTCGTTCCGTCGGGCCCTCCTCCTGGTGTTGAACGACAAGGCGACGATCGTCGAGCACGTCGTCCACGATCCCGTTCTCGGGATCGATGGAACGTACGAACGCCCGGCGGTGATCGTCCTGACCCGGTACGTCCGTATCCCGAGTGCGCGCCGCGTGCCGGTGACGCGGCGTGGCGTGCTCCGCCGCGACGCGCACCGATGCGCCTATTGCGGGAAGGCGGCGTCGACGATCGACCACGTCATGCCGCGCTCGCGCGGGGGCAGCAACTCGTGGGAGAACCTCGTCGCCTGCTGCCTGCGGTGCAACAACCTCAAGAGCGACCACACTCCGCAGGAGATGGGGTGGGAGCTGCGATGGCTGCCGAAGCCCCCGCGAGGCCCGCAGTGGGCCGTACGGGGCACGGAGCGATCCGACCCGCGCTGGGAGCCGTACCTGAGTCTCGCCGCCTGATCGCCGCGGTGCGCGCCTACCGCGCTCTCTGGCCGTAAGCGCGCAGGAATGCGCCGGCGCCATCGGTCATGATCTGTCGGACCCGCTCGGCGTCCGTCCGGCGGCGAGCGGGCTCGTTGAGAACCCGGAGCGTCGTGAGCGCGTGGAAATGCTCGGCGGCGAGTCCCGGGTCGTCGAGGTCGAGCAGACCCTCGGTCGCGAAGTGAGCGAAGCGCTCGGCGAGAACGTCGGCGTGCGCTCGGTCCAGCGGGTGGTCCTCGAGTTCGGGCAGGAGCGATTCGTTCTCCGAGATCAGCTTGACCGCAGCTGCGTAGTTCGTCGACGTGGCGAGGAACCCCCCGAGTTCGGCGGCGAACGCGATCACAGCCTGGTGCAATCTATCGCGGCCGTCGATCGCGATTGTGTCCGGCAGGTGCGTCTCGGACAGCTCGCGGAGGGTGTTCACGGCCGTCTCGCCCGCGCTCTCGACCACTCCGAGCAGCAGCCGCCGTTTATCTCCGTAGTAGTCGTAGACGGTGCGCTTGGAGACACGCGCGCGCGCCGAAACGGCATCCATACTCGATCGCTCGACGCCCACCTCGACGAAGAGCTCTCGCGCCGCCGTGAGTATCGCGGAGCGCTTCTGCTCCTGGCCCTGCCTAACCGGCCTCGCATCGCTCATCGTCATCCTTTGCTCTTCCCGAACTCTACACCGACCAGTGCAGCAGAACTACACGGTACGGTGTAGTGTACCTACCGTGCAGAAGACAACGCAGGCATCTCTCCAAGCTCACGATCTCGTCAAGCGCTATGGAACCGTCACCGCCGTCGACGGTCTGTCATTCCAGGTTCGGCCCGGGATCGTGACCGGCTTCCTCGGGCCGAACGGGGCGGGCAAGTCCACCACTCTCCGCATGTTCCTCGGCCTGGACAAGCCCACGAGCGGCGCCGCGACCGTGAACGGGCATCGTCTGCATGAGTTGCCCCATCCGATGCGGGTGATCGGCGCGATGCTCGATGCGCGTGCCGTTCATCCGCGGCGTACGGCCGTGGATCATCTCGCGTCCGTCGCGCGTGCTGGAGGCGTGCCGCGGGGTCGAGTCGGGGAGGTTCTGGAGTTGGTGGGCCTGGCTGAAGCAGGGAGCCGGCCGGCCGGCGACTTCTCGCTCGGGATGAAGCAACGGCTGGGGATCGCCACGGCGTTGATCGGCGACCCCGGCATCGTCATCTTCGACGAACCTCTCAACGGGCTCGACCCGGAAGGCATCCGCTGGGCTCGATCCCTGATGCGCGAGCTCGCCGCGGAAGGCCGATTGGTGCTGTTCTCGAGCCATCTGATGGGTGAGATGCAACTGACGGCGGATCACCTCATCGTGATCAACCACGGTCGTCTGCTCGCCGACCAGTCTTTGGACGCATTCATCGCCTCGCACACGAACGAGTACGTCCGCGTTCGGACTCCGAATGCCGATGTCCTGCGTGATGCGCTCCGGCGAGCCGGGCTTCCGGTTCGGGCGGACGCCGATCGCAACGACGTTCTCGTCGTCTCGGGGACGACGACGGAGAGCGTCGGCCGCATCGCAGCCGCCTCCGGCGCCGAGGTGTTCGAGCTCACCCTCGTTCGGGACTCGCTCGAAGACGCGTTTCTCGCCATGACCACGATCGAGCAGAAGGCCGCCTGACATGAACCTCTTCGCTTCCGAATGGATCAAAGCCCGCAGTGTCCACAGCACCTGGATCCTCGCTGCCTCGGCAGTCGTCGTGACGGTGATGGTCAGCCTGCTGGGGGTGAGCGGGCTCGTGGCCGATTGGCAGGCCGCGCTCCCTTCCGATTTCGACCCCACCGGCATCAGCTTCAAGGGCATCCTGGTCGGTCAGATCCTCCTCGCGACCATCGGATCGCAGGCCATCACCAGTGAATACGGCTCGGGGCAGATCATCACGAGCCTCGCCATCGTGCCCCGGCGCGGGGCCCTCCTGGCTTCGAAGCTCGGAGTTTCGGCGCTCGTCGGCTTGGTCGTGGCAGTCGCGGCGGTGGCAGGCAGCTTCGGTGCCACGCAGGCCGCGCTTGCTGCGGCTGGTCTGCCCGTGTCGGCACTCGATGACCCTGGAACTGCTCGGGCCATCGTCTGTGCGATCGTGTACCTCGTCCTCACGGCCGTCCTCGGCCTCGGATTCGGCATCATCACGCGAAGCTCTTCCGGTGCGCTCGCGATCATCGTGACCGTCGCGCTTCTCGTGCCCGCTCTCGCCCCGGGGATGCCCGGGGTCATCGGTGAGTTCGCGGGTACCTACTGGCCCACGACGGCCGGCCAGGCCTCGTACGCTGTCGGGACGACGAGCGGGATGCCGCCGCTGGTGGGACTCGGGATCATGGCGATCTTCACGCTATGGACGACGCTCGCCGCTCTTCTCGTCCTCAGAACGCGTGACGTGTGACTCCTCAGTGAGCCTCTCCCGTGTGAGCTTCCTTCGCGCGCAGCCGAGCCTTCTTCGCGTGGTTGCCGCACGTGTTCATGTCGCACCATCGCCGGGTGCGGGCTCTGCTGGTGTCGAAGAACGCGGCACGACATGTCGGTGACGCGCACAGTGCGAACGCGCCGGGTCGCGCGCCGGCGAGGATCTCGATCGCGTCTGCGGCGACGACTCCGAGCGCGGCGTCGACCGCAGCGGGCGATCCAAGGTGCCAGCGCCGCCGGCCGTCGTCGGTCAGGGCGGCGGTCGCCCCGCCGCGTGCGCTGAATTCATTGAGCCGATCGACCGCTTCGGTCGGCAACGCCGCGCCCTGCGCCCGCGCTGTCGCGGCGGCGTGGATCGCCTCTCGCAGGACATAGGCCCGGTCGAGATCGGATGCCGAGCACCGTGCGACCGCGAGATCGAACCTCTCGAACCACGCCTGGAGCCGCGCCGGTGTGGGGATGCGCTCGACGCGGGCGCCGTGTCGCTCGGTCAGCGTGCCTGTGAAGCTCGTCGACAGCACGGAGCCGACACGGAACTCGGGGAAGCCGTCCGACATGGCACCACCATAGCTGGTTCCATTGGCTGCCCGATTCTGATAGAACCGGCTATGGCGGTTCGCAACTGCGTGCCGCGACGAACGGAGTGATCGTGACCGCTTCCCACCCGTCCGAGGCGGTATCGCCCTTCGTGCAACGTGCGGCGGATACTGAGTTGGACGACCTGCGGGCGCGCCTCGGCATGGCGCGTCTACCCGAACGCGCGACCACCCGCCCCGACGCCCGCGGACAGGATCGCTGGGCCCAGGGCCCACCACGAGCCGATGTCGCCGCCCTCGTCAAGTACTGGCGGACGGTCTACGACTGGCGCCCGTTCGAGCGGCGTCTCGCCGAGATCGGTCAGTTCCGCACGGTCGTCGACGGCCTCGGCATCCATTTCCTTCATCGCCGGTCGTCGCGCCCCGATGCGGTGCCGCTGATCATGACGCACGGGTGGCCGGGCAGCGTCGCCGAGTTCGTCGACGTGATCTACGACCTCGCCGAACCGAACGATCCGACGATGCCGGCGTTCCATGTCGTGGCGCCGTCCCTGCCGGGATACGGCTACTCCGACAAGCCCGATGAGCCCGGATGGGGCACGGAACGGATCGCCGCTGCCTGGGCGCAGCTCATGACGCGCCTGGGCTACGAGCGGTTCCTGGCGCACGGCAGCGACTGGGGTGGTCCCGTCACGATCGTGCTCGCCGGCCGATTCCCGAGCCATGTGATCGGCATGCACACGAGTACGCCCCAGAGTCCGCCGGGGCTCAGCGCCGATGGGCTCGATGCGACCGAGCGGCGCTGGGTGGACGAGACGCGCGCGTTCGATGCGAACCGACTCGCCTACGCGAAGGTCATGGCGACGTCGCCGCAGACCATCGGTTACGCGCTCGTCGACTCTCCGGTGGGTCTGCTCGCGTGGATACTGGAGAAGTTCCACGAATGGACCGACACCGTCGACACTCCCTTCGAGAGCATCTCGCGCGACCGACTGCTCGACAACGTGACGCTGTACTGGCTGACGGGCACCGGTGCGTCAGCGGCGCGCATCTACTTCGAGAGCCACCAGTCGCTCGACCCCGACCTCCGGGTCGACGTGCCGGCCGCTCTCACGACGTATCCCCACGACATCGAGAAGCACCCCCGCCCGTGGGTGGCGCAACGCTTCCGCAACATCGTCCGGTGGCGGGCAGCGGGGCGCGGTGGGCACTTCCCGTCGCTCGAGATGCCCGAGGCCTTCGTCGCCGACCTGCGGGAGGGGCTGGCCGCCGTGCTCGCGGAGGCCGGAGATCAGGATGCCGCGGTCGCGGACGGCGAGAGGACCTTCCGCATCCGGTAGTTCGTCAGCTCGACCCCTTCTTTGACCGGGTGCTGCTCGCGGACGACGCGGAAGCCGACGCTCTCGAAGAAGGGCCGGGCGGCGATGCTGACGTCGGAGGTGAGCTCGGGGGTCGCCGCCGACCGCGCCCGCTGCGGGTGTGCAACTCGCCGCCCTCTCGGAGGGTGATAGGGGCGCAGGGTCACGGGCGGGGTGTCGGAGGCGTTCACGCGATCCAATCTGCCAGGCGATGTCGGAAGTCGGTCGTATCTTCGATCTCGACATTGATGGTCTAGAACATATGTTCTACCCTTGCTGAGTGAGGACGATCATGCGCAATCCCGCTGCCGCCGAGGACGTGCAGCGACTGCGCGCGCAGATGGAGCGGATGCAGGGGCGCCGCCTCGATGCTCCGGTACTGCCGACCCATCCTGCCCTGGCCGGACTGCTGCCCGGGCGGGGGCTGCGTCCCGGCGCCGCCTATTCGCTCGGCTCGTCGTCCTCACTGCTGTTCGCCCTACTCGCCCAGCCGTCGCAGACCGGGTCGTGGTGCGGTGTAGTCGGGATGCCGGGCTTCGGAGCCGAAGCGGCGGAGCACGCCGGGGTCGACCTGTCCCGCGTCGTGCTGATCCCCGATCCGGGAGCCCGGTGGCTCGCCGTCACCGCGACGATCGCCGACGTCCTTCCTGTCGTCGCGGTGCGTCCGCCCGAGCGTGCGAAAGACTCCGACATCGCCAAGCTCGCCGGCCGGCTGCGCGACCGCGGAACGGTGCTGCTCGTGCAGGGGCCGTGGCCGCAGACCGAGGCGATGCTCGACGTCACCGATCCGCGGTGGTCGGGGTTGGGCGACGGTGACGGCTACCTCAGCGACCGCGAGCTGACGGTCACCGTGTCGAGCCGGCGGTTCCCGGTTCCCCGATCGGCGCGGATGCTGCTGCCCGCGCCCGATGGCGCGATCTCGGCTGCTCCGCACGAGCGGGCTCTCGCGGGCGGCCCGGTCGTCGAGCCGATCCCGATGCGACGGGCGGTCTGACGTGGGGGAGCAGGAGGCGACGGCACCGGTACGCAGCCTGGTGGTGTGGGTGCCCGACTGGCCGGTCGTGGCGTTCGTGCGCGAAAGCGGCGGCGATCCGAACGCGCCGATCGCGGTCTTCGAGAAGGGCGTGGTCATCGCGTGTTCAGCGGCCGCGCGTGCCGACGGCGTCGCCCGCGGGCAGCGTCGCCGCGACGCGCAGGCGCGATGCCCCGCGCTGCAGGTGGCCGACGCGGATGCGGTGCGCGATCACCGGGAGTTCGCTCCCATCGTCGCGCGCCTCGAAGAGATGGCGCCAGGAGTGCAGGTGCTCGAGGCAGGGCTCTGCGCGCTGCGCGTGCGCGGCCCCGCACGTTTCTACGGCGGTGAGACCGAGGCCGCCGGCGCGCTGCTGGCCGCAGTCGCCGAGGGCGACCTCGACGTGCGGGCCGGTGTCGCCGACGGCCCCTTCACGGCGCAGCAGGCCGCGCGGATGAGCACCCGCCCCGACCGGCCCATCCGGGTGGTCGAGGCCGGGCGCTCGGCGGAGTTCCTCGCTCCGTTGACGATCGCGGTGCTCGACGACGACTCCGTCGACCTCTTCGCCCGGCTCGGCGTGCAGACCCTCGGCGACCTCGCCGCGATCGAGCCCGAACGACTGGTCGAACGCTTCGGCCCCCGCGGCGCGCGCTTGCACGGCCTCGCCTCCGGCGCCGATTCACGCCCGGTGGTCCCGCGCACTCCGCCGCCCGAGCTGCACCGCGAGGTCTCGTTCGAGCCTCCGCTCGACCTCGCCGACCAGGTCGCGTTCGGCATGAGGGTCGCGGCCGAGGAGTTCATCTCCGGACTCGGCGCGGTCGACCTCGTGTGCACCGAGCTGCGGGTCATCCTCACCGGCGACCGGGGCGAGACGAGCAACCGTGTCTGGCTCCACCCCGGCACCTTCGACGCCGCCGCCGTCGTCGACCGGGTGCGCTGGCAGCTGGCCGAGAGCGGCAAGCTCACCAGCGGTGTCGCTCGGGTCAAGATCGAGCCCGAAGCGGTGGATGCGGCATCCCATCACGCCGTCTCGCTGTTCGGCTCCGGTCCCGAGCAGCGGGTGCACCACGCTCTGTCGCGGGTGCAGGCGATGCTCGGCCACACGGGCGTCGTGACCCCGGTCGTGGGCGGTGGCCGCTGGCTCGCCGAGCGGCAGGTGCTCGTGCCGTGGGGTGACCGCCCGGTGACGAGCTCGCGCGAACGGCCCTGGCCGGGGAGCCTGCCCGATCCGCTGCCCGCGACGGTCTTCGAGCGGGCGCTGCCGCTGGCTGTCGTCGATCGGGAGGGCGACATGGTGGCCGTCGACGGACGGGGCGAGCTGACGGCGATCCCGGCCGCTCTGGTGTCGTCGACCGGGTCTCGCGGCATCCGCTCGTGGGCGGGACCGTGGCCGGTGATCGAGCGGGCGTGGGATGCCGCGCGAGCGCGCCATGCCCACCGCTTCCAGATGGTCGATGCCACCCAGACCGCATGGCTGCTGGTGTGCGACGGCGGCGAATGGTCGGTCGAGGGGCGGTACGACTGATGGGCTTCAACAACCCCTCGGTGCCGTGGTCCGAGATGGAGCGGCTGCTCAGCGGCAACCGCGCGCCGAGCGCGCCGCCGGGTGCGGACGGGGGCGACAGTCCCGCGTGGTCGCGCAAGCGGGGTAAGTACTCCGCGCCGAGGATCGAGCGTCCCGAGAACGCGGTGCCATACGCCGAGCTGCACGCGCACACGTCGTACTCGTTCCTCGACGGGGCCTCATCGCCCGAAGAGCTGGCTGAAGAGGCCGAACGGTTGGGGCTGCACGCCCTGGCTGTCACCGATCACGACGGGTTCTATGGCATCGTCCGCTTCGCCGAGGCCGCCGAGCAGCTGGCCGTCAAGACCGTGTTCGGGGCGGAGCTGTCGCTCGATCTGCCGCAGCGCGTCGGCGCCGCGCGCAACGAGGCCGACCCGCCGGGCGAGCATCTGCTCATCCTCGCCCGCGGCGAAGAGGGGTACCACCGGCTGGCGCGGGCGCTCACGCAGGGCCAGCTCGCGGGAGCGGAGAAGGGCAAGCCCCGGTACCGGCTCGACGATCTGGCCGACATCGCCGGAGGCGAATGGAGCATCCTCACCGGATGCCGCAAGGGAGCAGTGCGCCGGGCGCTCATCGAGCGCGGACCGGATGCTGCCGCCGCCGAGCTCGACGCTCTGGTCGACCGGTTCGGGCGCGACGCCGTCGAGGTCGAGCTGATGGACCACGGCGAGCCGCTGGACTCGCGGCACAACGACATCCTCGCCGGCCTCGCGCGTGAGCGCGGCCTGCCGATCCTCGCGACGAACAACGTGCACTACGCCGTGCCCGATCGCGCCCACCTCGCTGCCGCGATCGCGGCGGTCCGGGCCAACCGCGGTCTCGACGAGCTCGACGGGTGGCTGCCGTCCCACGCCGGGGCGCACCTGCGGTCGGGAGCCGAGATGACGCGGCGCTTCCGCCGGTTCCCCGGAGCCGTGGCACGCACCGTCGAGCTCGCCGACGAGCTCGCTTTCCCGCTGCGTCGAGCCAAGCCCGCCCTGCCGAAGCTTCCCGTTCCCGAGGGGCACACGCCGATGTCGTGGCTGCGCCAGATCGTGTGGGAGGCGGTGCCCCGCAAGTACCCGAACCTCCCGCCCGAAGACCGCGACCGCATCGAGCGAGAGCTCGCGGTCATCGAGCAGAAGGACTTCCCCGGCTACTTCCTCATCGTCTACGGCATCGTGCAAGAGGCGCGGCGGCGCGGCATCCTCTGTCAGGGGCGTGGCTCGGCGGCCAACAGCGCCGTCTGCTACCTGCTCGACATCACCGCGATCGACTCCATCTACTACCGGCTGCCGTTCGAGCGGTTCCTGTCGGCCCTCCGCGAGGAGGAACCCGACATCGACGTCGACTTCGACTCCGACCGGCGCGAGGAGATCATTCAGTGGGTCTATGCCACCTACGGGCGCGAGCGTGCGGCGCAGGTGGCGAACGTCATCCAGTACCGGCCCAAGAACGCCGTGCGCGACATGGCGAAGGCCCTCGGGCACTCCCCGGGACAGCAGGATGCCTGGTCGAAGCAGGTCGAACGCTGGGGGGCCACGCTCGACACCGGTCCCGACCACGACATCCCCGAGCGGGTGCTCAGCTACGCCGCCGAGCTGCTGAAGGCACCCCGGCACCTGGGCATCCACTCGGGCGGCATGGTGCTGACCGATCGTCCCGTCGGCGAGGTCGTGCCGATCGAGCACGCCCGGATGCAGGACCGCACCGTCATCCAGTGGGACAAAGACGACGCCGCCTGGATGGGCCTGGTGAAGTTCGACCTGCTGGGCCTCGGGATGCTCGCCGCGCTGCAGTACTGCTTCGACCTCATCGAGGGAGCGACGGGGGAGAGGTTCGAGCTCTCGACGCTTCCGAAGGAAGAGGCCGCCGTCTACGACATGCTGTGCCGGGCCGACTCGATCGG
The DNA here is from genome assembly GCF_003289625.1 of Microbacterium sp. SMR1. Classification (GTDB taxonomy): domain Bacteria; phylum Actinomycetota; class Actinomycetes; order Actinomycetales; family Microbacteriaceae; genus Microbacterium; species Microbacterium plantarum. The sequence goes on along the minus strand of NZ_QMBN01000003.1, from coordinate 111,802 downwards.
GGTGTTCCAGGTCGAGTCCCGCGCGCAGATGGGACTGCTGCCGCGCCTGCAGCCGCGACGGTTCTACGACCTCGTGATCGAGATCGCTCTCATCCGGCCGGGGCCCATCCAGGGCGGTGCCGTGCACCCGTACGTGCGCCGCAAGCTCGGATACGAGAAAACGACGTATCCGCACGAGAAGCTCAAGCCCGTGCTCGAACGCACGCTCGGGGTGCCGGTCTTCCAGGAGCAGCTCATGCAGATGGGCATGGTCATCGGCGGACTCTCGGGCGAGGATGCCGACCTGCTGCGTCGTGCGATGGGCTCCAAGCGCGGCATCGAGCGCATCGACTCGCTCAAGCAGAAGCTCTACGAGGGCATGGCCGAGAACGGCCTGGTGGGGGATGCCGCCGACGACATCTACGCGAAGATCCAGGCGTTCGCGAACTTCGGCTTCGCCGAGAGCCACTCGCTGTCGTTCGGGCTGCTCGTCTACGCCAGCTCGTGGATCAAGCTGCACTACCCGGCGGCGTTCCTCGCGGGGCTGCTGCGGGCTCAGCCGATGGGCTTCTACTCACCGGCGACGTTGGCGGCCGACGCCCGCCGTCACGGGGTCGAGGTGCGACGCCCCGACCTGCAGCTCTCGGGAGCCGAGGCCGTGCTCGAATCCGTGTCGGGTGAGGCGGGGCGGCCGGGTCCCACGGGCCGCGACAGCTGCCTCGGCGAGCAGCCTCCCGTGCCGGTCTTCGACATCAACGCCCCCGACGAGTCGGCGGCGCATCGCCGCGACGGCGGCTTCGCGGTGCGGCTCGGGCTCGCCGCGGTCACCGGCATCGGCAAGAGGTTCGCCGAGCGGATCGTCGCCGAGCGCGAGGCATCCGGCCCCTATCGCGACATGCGCGACCTGGTGCGCCGCACCGGTGCCGACACGACGCAGCTCGAAGCGCTCGCCACCGCGGGAGCGCTGGAGTGCTTCGGGCACACCCGTCGCGAGGCGATCTGGCTGGCGGGATCGGCCGCGCAGGACCGCATCGAGTACCTGCCCGATTCGCTCATCGCCGTACAGCCGCCACTGTTCACCGACCAGTCGAGCTACGACGTGCTGGCCTCCGACCTGTGGGCCACGGGCATCTCACCCGACGACCATCCGATGACCCATTACCGCTCGCAGCTCGATGCGCGCGGCGTGCTCACCGCGAACGACCTGCGACAGCATGAGTCGGGGCGCCGCGTCGAGATCGCCGGGCTCGTCACCCACCGGCAGCGGCCGGCGACGGCCTCCGGCATCACGTTCCTCAACCTCGAGGACGAGCACGGACTGATGAACGTCATCTGCTCGACGGGCATGTGGCATCGCTACCGGCGGGTGGTGCGCGACAGCCCGGCGCTCATCGTCCGCGGCATCCTCGAGCGGTCCAACGAGGGGGTCGTGAACATCCTCGCCGACGCGTTCGAAGACCTGCGGGTGGGGGTGAGGCACCAGTCACGAGACTTCCGCTGACGCCACCGCGCGACCCGATGCGAGCCGACGCGAATTGTCGTCACGCGTGGGGGAGAACCGACCGCCATCTGGGTCGGGTCGCGGGTCAGGCGGGGGTAGCCGATAGGACTGCCCAACCGCGCGGGGGAAGGGATGCCTCGCCGGCGTGCCTGTTGATGTCGTCGACCAGCGATCCGGCGAGCAGCCGCGTCGCATCGGCCACCGGCACGGTCACCGGCGCGTCGCCGACGTTGAGCGCCGTGACGACGGCATCCGTTCCCGTCGCGGTCCGCAGCACCATCGCGGTGTTGTCGATATGGATCACGTCGGTGTGGGCGCGATGCAACCAGGGATGCTGCCGGCGCACGGCGATCAGCTGCTGATGGGTGCGGAGGATGTGCTGCGCGCTCTCGGGCAGCGAATCGGGCGCGGGCGGCGCGTCGGGGAACTCGGGGCGCACCGCGTCGTCACCGCCGAGACGTTCCTCCTTCACCGCCTCATAGCCGTACTCGTCGCCCGCATACACCGACGGCACCCCCGCCACGGTGAACAGCACCGCCAGCGCGTGCGGCACCAGGTCGGGGCCGATCGCCGAGGCGATCCGCGTGACGTCGTGGTTGCCGACGAAGGTCTGCGGAGCGAAGACCGACAGGAGCTCGTTGTTCCGCTCGATCGCGTGCTTCAGCTCGAACAGGTTGCGGTCGGCGATGCCGTGCCAGATGCCCTGCCACAGCTCGTACTGCGTCAGCGAGTCGATCGTCGACTCCTCGACGATGCGGGCAGCGTCGCCATGGATGACCTCGCCGAGGAACCACGCCTCGGGGTACTCGGCGCGAACCCGCGGCAGCACTCTCGCCCAGAAGGCGGACGGCACAGCGTAGGCGGCATCCAGTCGCCAGCCGTCGATGCCGCGGCCCAGCCAGTGGGTCATCACCTCGACGACGAGATCCGCGACAGCGGGGGAGTCGTGGTTCAGCGTGACCAGGGCGTCGTGCCCCTCGAAGACGTCGGCGTCGACCGGCTCGCCGGCCTGCCAGCCGTCCCACCGCACGCGGAAGAGGTCGGCGGTGTCGGCTTCCGGCCCCTGCTCTTCGAGAGCCGCGAACGCAGGGTGCTCGCGCCCCACATGGTTGAAGACACCGTCGAACAGCACGCGGATGCCGCGGTCGTGGGCCGCCGCGATCAGACGGTCGATGTCGCCGTCATCACCGAGCCGGGCATCGATGCGGAAGTAGTCGACGGTGTCGTATCCGTGCGTGCTCGAGGGGAAGACCGGGCCGAGGAGCAGCCCGTTGAGGCCGAGCTCGACGACATGATCGAGCCAGGCCTCGATGCGGTTCAGCCGGTGCTCGACGGGCTGGTCTGCGGCGCCGGCATCCGACTGGCCGTCGTCGTCGGCGCCGTCCGGCCGGATCGGTGCTCCCGTGAACCCCAGCGGGTACACGTGCCACAACATGACGGTCTCGGCCCAGTTGCTCATCCCCGCAGTCAACACGAGCGGATGCCGGATAGGGAACGACGTGCGAGACGCGGCGCAGGGGCCTAGAGTGCCGCCTGTTCGTTCGGTCGCCGTTCCATCAGCCGCCAGGCTCCGCCCGTGAGGGGTGCCGTCGTGACCACGGTGTAGATGATCGCGACGATGCCGAACGATGCGAAGAGACCGAGGCCATCGGCGGCGATGCCGCCGAGCAGCGCGCCGAGCGGGACCCCTGCCCATGTGCCGGCGTTGAGCAGGCCGAAGACGCGACCGCGCATGGGCGCCGGGACGCGCTCGAGCTGCACCGCGCCGAGGATCGGGTTCAACGCGCCGGCCGCGAGCCCCGAGACGCCGGCGGCAGCGACGAGCACCGGGAACGGCGCGCCGAGGGCGAACACCGCGCTGGACGGGCCGCCGGCGACGAGGAAGCACAGCGCGAAGGTCACGCGCCGCGGCATCCGGTGCGCGATGAAGCCGAACGCGATGTTGCCCATGAGCGCGCACCCGCCCATGACAGCGACGATGACGGCGAGGGCTCCGGCGCCGCCGAGTTCGGCGTTCGCGTAGAGAGGCATCAGCGAGGCGCTGCGGGCCGCATCGAGCAGGTTGGTGATGAGCACCATGCCGACGATGAGCCGCATGAGCGGATCACGCACGACGAACCGGAACCCGTCGCGCAGCTCGCGCCAGTACGAGCGCCGGGCTGCGGCATCCGTGTCGCCGACGGCGGTCATTCGCGCCGTCGTCGCGGGGACCATCAGGCGGGTGATCGCAGCCGAGATGAGAAACGCAGCAGCGTTCGTGACGAGGGCTGCCATCGGTCCGAGGAGAGCGACGAGCGCGCCGGCGACGGACGCGCCGATGAGCTTGGAGAGGCGCTCCGAGCCGTCGAGGAGTCCGACGCTCCGCTCGAGCCTGACGTGCGCCGCCTCCGTGAGTTCGGGCAGCATCACGCGGCGGGCGATCTGGCCGGGTGTGTCGAGCACGCCGCTCGTGAAGACGAGTGCCAGCAGAGCCCAGAAGGGCAGGCCTACCGTGAGCGCGAGCGCGGGGATCGCGAGAACCGTCACACCGCTCACGATGTCGGCGACGATCGCGGCGCGACGGCCGCCGATGCGGTCCACGACCACCCCGCCGAACACGCCTCCTACGATGACGGGCGCGGTCGCGGCGAACGCGGCCAGCCCGACCTCGACGCCCGAGCCGCCCGTGGCCAGGACGTAGAAGGGGATCGCGAAGGCCGTGATGACGTTGCCCGTCTGCGAGATCGCGTGCGCCGACAGTAGGGCGTAGAGGGCGCGGGATGCTGCGCGCCGGTGCGTCGCATCGGCCGAACGGACAGGGGAGTCGGTCGTGGTCATGGCCGGCGGTAGGCCTGGTAGACGAGGGCGACCGGTACGGCGGCATCATCTGCATCGTCGTGCTGCGCGCTCGCTTCTTGCCACCGGTGCATGAGCGACTCGAGGTCGGTGCGCATCGCGGTCAGCTCGTCGAGCGTGAGGCGCAGCGTCCGGTCACCGGTCGCCCCGGCGGCCACCCACTCGGGGGGAAGAGTCGGCATCGCGTCGACGTACTCGCTGTAGCGGGCGGCGTAGATCTGCGCGATCGACTTCTCCAGCGCCGATGAGGCAGCTCGTTGGGCTGGGTCGTCGAGGTGTTCGGCCGGCTCCCACGTCGTCTCGGCAGCGGCGGCCTGCCACCAGCGCTCGCGCTGATCGGCGCTGCGCGGCTCGGCGGGCTCGATGAGATCGATCGAGGCGAGTTTGCTCAGGTGATAGCTGATCGTGCCCGGCGCTTCGTCGACGATCTCGCCGAGCTGAGCCGCCGTCTGCGGGCCGTTCTCGCGCAGGATGCCGAGGAGACGCAGTCGGGTCGGGTGCGCGAGCACGCGCATGGCGGCCGCCGTCTCGAGTCGAGAAGCGGAGCGATCAGCAGAGGTCATACCCGCAACGCTAGATGCACAAGAACCATTGCGCAACAAGTCTTGTGTATTGTCGGACGCCGTGCGCGCGGTGTGACCGCCGACTCAGGTCTGGCTCGCGAGCCACTCCGCGAACATGACGGTTCCGCGTTCGGCGTTCGCGTGCCCGCGCAGGCGCCCCGACGACATTGCACGGCCGAACGAGCCCGGCAGGCGCGTCTCGACCGTGGTGCGGCGGATGCCGCGGGCATCGAGCAGCGCTCGCACCATGTCGATGAGCAGCTCGTCGCGCGGCCCGGTCAGATCGCGCGCCCGGCCGACCGGCTCGCCCTCCGCGAGTGTGACGAGGTGCTCGGCGATCTCGCGCGCAGCGATCGGGCGAACCCGGGCGGCCGGCACGACCGTGATCGGGCCCAACTTTCCGCGGACGAGCGTCTGCTCGGCGAACTCGTGGAACTGCGCAGCGCGGAGCAGCGTGTGGGGGAGCGCCCCGCGCTGCACCGCCCGCTCGTGCGCGAGTTTGCCGCCGTAGTAGGCGGCATCCACCCCGTCGATGCCGACGATCGAGAGAGCGACGAGGTGTTTGACACCTGCGGCCGTTCCCGCCTGCTGCAGGTTGGCCGACACGCTCTCGAAGAACCGGCGCGAGCGATGCCGCGACAGGGTCTGGATGCCGCTGACGTCGACGATCGTGTCGACACCGTCGAGAACCGAGGCGGGGAGCGAGGCATGCTCGAGGTCGTGACCGTTGCTGCGCGCGAGCGCGACGACGTCGTGTCCGCGTTCGGTGGCGATGCTGTGGACGAGCTTGCCGACGGTGCCGGTGCTGCCGGCGATCGCGATCCTCACGAGGTCAGTCTGACGCTTCGGCCGGCCCCTGCGCGGCGCGGATGATCGCGTCGAGAGTGGCAGCGAGCACGGATCGGTTCGAGCCGGCGGCCCAGGCGACCACGCCGGAGCCGTCACGGTACTCAGCGAGGGTCAGGGCGTCGGTATCGGTGCCGCTGCCGATGCTGCTCTGGTGCAGGCTGAGCACCTCGATCGTGATCCCGTGCTCGGCGAGGGCGGCCGTGAGCGCCTCGACGGGGCCGACTCCGGGGTGCTCGCTGGTGTGCGTGACCCCGTCCACGGCGAGGGTGATGTCGGTGCCGGCATCCGTCGAGTCGTAGCGCGTCAGCCGCGGGCCGGTCGCGATGTCGCCGAGATAGGTCGTCCGGAACAGCTCCCACAGCTCGCTCGCCGTGGCCTCGCCGCCGCCGGCATCCGTGTGTCGCTGCACGTGCCGGGCGAACTCGATCTGGAAGCGCCGTGGCAGTTCGATGCCGTACGCCGTCTCGAGCAGGTACGCGACGCCGCCTTTGCCCGACTGCGAGTTCACCCGGATGACGGCGTCGTAGCTGCGCCCCAGGTCGGCGGGATCGATCGGCAGGTAGGGCACGCGCCAGTCGATCTCGCGCTCGTCGCGCCCGAGCGCGGCGGCACGTTCGCGGTGCTCGGCGAAGCCCTTCTTGATGGCGTCCTGGTGCGTGCCGCTGAAGGCCGTGTGCACGAGGTCTCCGACGTACGGATGCCGCGGGTGGATCTCGATGCGGTTGCAGTACTCGACGGTGCGCCGGATCTCATCGATGTCGGAGAAGTCGATCATGGGGTCGACGCCCTGCGCGTGCAGATTGAGCGCGAGCGTGGCGATGTCGACGTTGCCGGTGCGCTCGCCGTTGCCGAAGACGCACCCTTCGACGCGCTGGGCCCCGGCGAGCACGGCCAGCTCGGCGCAGGCGATGCCGGTGCCGCGGTCGTTGTGCGGGTGGACCGACAAGATCACCGAATCGCGACGGGTGAGGTTTCGATGCGTGTACTCGATCTGGTCGGCGTACACGTTCGGTGTCGCGATCTCGACGGTGGCGGGGAGGTTCAGGATGACGGGGCGCGCGGGCGTGGCATCCCACAGGGCCGTCATCGCGTCGCAGACCTCGAGCACGTAGTCGGGCTCGGTCAGGTTGAACACCTCGGGCGAGAACTCGAAGCGGACGTTCGGCGAGTCGCCCGCGAGGCGCAGCACGTCCTCACCGCCCGCGAGGATGAGCTCCGCCAGCTCGGTGCGGTCGCGCCCCAGCACGACATCCCGCCACACCGGCGCGGTCGCCGTGTACATGTGGATGACGACCTCGTTGCGGATGCCGCGGATCGACGCGACCGTCCGCTCGATCAGGTCGCGTCTTGCGGGCGTGAACACGACGATCGTGACGTCGTCGGGCGCGAGATCGGTCTCGGCGATCAGCCGCACGAAGTCGTAGTCGGTCTGGGAGGCGGAGGGATAGCCGATCTCGATCTCCTTGTAGCCCATCGTCACGAGCAGCTCGAAGAAGCGACGCTTGCGCTCGGGATCCATGGGTTCGGCGAGGGCCTGGTTGCCGTCACGGAGGTCGACGGGCACCCACAGCGGTGCGGCCGTGAGGCGGTTGGCGGGCCAGCTGCGCGGGGTTGCCTGATCTGCCGCCGGGATGTCGACGCGCGCGAACGCGTCGCGGTACCGGTGCGACGGCATCTGCGACTGGCGCTGCCGGTTCCAGGTGGGCGCATCGGCGGGGACGGGGCCCGCGGGCGTGGAGAGGCGGATGGAGGCGTGGATCGTCATGGGTTTTCTCGCATGGTCGGTAGGGGAGACCGGCGCGGGGAGGCTCCACGGTGGGGAGCCGGTCTGGCTAGGCCCCGCCGTGGCGGCGAAGAAGGAGGTCGTGACGATCGAGCATGACCCAGACGCTAGCACAACTCCTCAGACAAGCTGAGGTGTTGCCTGATTGGTGAGAGGATGTGGGTATGACGACCGTCCGACGGGAACCGCTCGCTGATCAGGCTGCCGAGCTGCTGCTCGCCCGGGTGCGTGCGGGGGAGTGGGCGCTGGGCGCGAAGCTGCCGGGGGAGACCACCCTGGCGCCGCAGCTCGGCGTCGGTCGCTCGACCGTTCGCGAGGCGATTCGACAGCTCGCCGGACGTGGGGTGCTGATCTCACGCCAGGGAGCGGGAGTGTTCGTCGCCGCACTCGACGCCCCGGAAGACTGGTCGCGCGTCGTCGGACGGGCCGACATCCGCGCCGTGCTCGAAGCCCGTCTCGCGATCGAGGTCGAAGCGTCGGCGCTCGCCGCCGTGCGCCGGACCCCCGCCGAGGTGCGGGCGCTCCGCGCTGCCCTCGACCGGCGTGCGGCGCACCGTTCGGACGTCGAGGAACATGTCGACACGGATGCCGCGTTCCACCGCATCATCGTCGCCGCGTCGCACAATCCGCTGCTGCTGGAGATGTTCGACGGCTTCACCCCGCGCAGCCGCGAGGCCATGATCGCGATGCTCCGCGCGCGGGGCGGGCGCGGGGGTGCTGGCGCGGGTCGCGTGGGCGGGGGTGCTGCGGGTGGTGCGGGTGGTGGTGACGCGGACCACGAGGTGCACGAGCGCATCGCCGACGCGATCGCCGACCGCGATGGCGAGCGCGCAGCAGCGCTGACCCGCGCGCACCTGACGTCACTGCTGGATCAGTTGGCAGCCTGACCTGGCGCTTCACCTGTCACTTCGCGCCCGTACTGGCGCTGCGAGGGGGCGCGAGGTGCCAGGTCGCGCGATGGCTCCCCGGGCTGGGGGCTTCACCTGTCAGTTCGGGCCCATGCTGGCGCTGCGAGGGGGCGTGAAGTGCCAGGTCGCGCGATGGCTCCCCGGGCTGGGGGCTTCACCTGTCAGTTCGGGCCCATGCTGGCGCTGTGAGGGGGCGTGACCTGCCGAGTCGCGCGATGGCTCCCCGGGTTGGCGGCTTCACCTGTCACTTCGCGCCCCTATCGGCGCTGCGAGGGGGCTCGACGTGCCCGGCGGAGCGCGGGCTGCCGTGGGACAGGTCGAGCTGCGCGAGGTTGGCACGTGCGCGGCCCAGACTCATGCGGTTCACCTGTCATCTGATGCGCAGACCCAGCTCGCGAAGGGGCGCGACGTGCCAGGCGAAGCACCAGCCCGGGTGAGACACACCGCGGCGCCGTGCCGCAAACAGGCTCAGCGGTCGACGCTGACGACTCCGAGCTCGTAGGCGAGGATCAGAGCCTGTACGCGGTTGGCGAGATCGAGCTTCACGAGGATGCGGCCGAAGCGGGCCTTCACGGTCGATTCGCTCAGGTGCAGCGCAGCCGCGATCTCGGCATTAGTCAAGCCCTCCCCGACGTAGTGGAACACCTCGAGCTCGCGGGCGACAGGGCCGAGAGCGCCTCGAGAGATGCCGGTCGGCCCGTGCGCGAGAGATGCGGCATCGCCGCGTCGATGAGCTTCGCGGTAGTCCGGGGCGACACGACGGCATCACGTGCCGTGACGGCCCGCACCGCGGCCACGAGCTCGTTGGGGAGGGTGTTCTTCAGCAGGAAGCGGGCCTCGTCTTGCTGCGCGCGCGTGGCTCGGTGAGGATCGAGGGATGTCCGACTCGTCGCTGCGTCCGGTTCGTTCCCTCGTCATGATGCTCCGGAGCCCGCGGCTGCGGGTGGCCTTCGCTGAGCTGATCGGGCCGACGCCGTCGGCATCCGTCGATGGAGAGTCGGAGGCGTTCGTTCGAAGCGGCGTCGCCGAACGGACGGATGACGGCGTGCGCCTGAGCGAGAGCTTTCTGGATGACGCGCTCGCCGCGCTCGACGTTCAGCTCGGTGCTCTCGCCGTTCTGCAGGGGTCGCGGATCTCAGCGGGCGACCTCGCGCTCGACGAGCTCGACCCCGCCGTGGCGGCGGTAGCGCGCCGGGTCGTCGGCGCGGGCGAACGGGTGAGCGAGCCGGCGCTCAACGAACGGCTGAGCATGTTCGTGACGGATGCCGCGTTCTTCCGCCGTCACGCCGTCGACACCGGAGTGCTCGTGCGCACAGCCGACGGGGCGCTGTACTGGCTCGCCGATCGCGGCGAGTGACGGCGGGCAGCTTCTTGCGCGCCTCGGGTTACAGGGCGGCGGCGGTCACCTGTCGAAGCGGGCTCCGGCGGGGTTGCTCGGCAGTGCGCAGAGCACGAGGACCGCGATCCCACCGATCCCGGCGATCAGACCGAGGAACCAGAACGGACCCGCCAGGTTCGCGTCGTGCAGTCGTCGCCACGAGAGCGCGATCATCGGAATGAGGGTCGCGAGCTGCCACAGCACGAAGAGAAGTGCGCCCACGCCGAGGAGCGGTCCGGGTTCGTTCCGGCCGGTGAGTGGGTCGGTCGTCATCCCGGCGAACGCGCCGATGATCATGAACACGGTGATGGCCGTCACGACGAGAAAGTGTGCGAGGTACCAGAACCAGAATTCGCTCCGGCTCGCGCGACCCGAGAAGGTCACGTACTTCCGCCAGAAGCGGGCGAACGCCTGGCCGAACGAGGCGCCATAAAGAGGCTGTGACAGCGGGTTGGGTCCGGAAGCGGGAGCTTGGGGCGCGGCGGCGTAGGTCACAGGATCCTCCAGTGGGTGGTTCGACTCACGAGAATGGTGCGGGCCCATCCTGCCGTATTCGTGCGCTCGCCCGCGGGTTATCTCGCGAGAATCCTCTGGAATAGCCGGTGGTCCTGCCAGCGCCCGGCGATGAGCAGGTATTGAGGTGCGAGCCCGAATTCGATGAAGCCGCACTTTCTGAGCACGGTTTGCGAGGCGACGTTGTCGACGAGCGTGCCGGCTTGAATGCGGTGCAGCTGCAGCTCGTCCGCAGCGAGGCGTGAGATCTCGTTGACCGCCGCGGTCATGAGGCCGCGACCTGCGTAGCTTCGGTCGATCCAGTAGCCGAGGTTGCCGCTCTGAAAGGCTCCGCGGGTGATGGCCGAGAGTGTGATCCGCCCGATGATCCGTGATCCGTGGGCGAGGACGAGGGGGAGTGCCGTACCGGCCTCGCGGCTTGCGGTGAGCGCGGCGATCTCGGTGCGCTGGCCCGATTCGGTGGTGAAGTTCGCCGGGCGGAGGGGCTCGAAAGGTGCGAGGTATTCGCTATTCACGCGGTACGCCTCGGCGAGGGCCGCGGCATCCTCTGTGCGGAGCGACCGCAAGACGACGTCGTCGTGCAGGTTGATCTCGACGGGCGTTGGTGTCATTGCGCTGCCTCGGTTGCCGCCAGCGCCGCTTTGGTGCCGACGCGGGTTCCCCACATCATCACGACGACCATGAGTATTGCGCCCGCGAGCACCATGATCCCGAGCGCTGCCGGCGCCATCGGCACGAGAGAGGCCACGCCGATTGCGATGGACAGGTAACCGGTGAGGAGGGTCGCCCCCTTCGAACGCTCGTGGGCAGCAAGCCATGCTTCGTCGCTGGCCATGGTGGTGGGGGTGCGGATGCCGGCCAGCGAGTTCCGCTTCAGCTTTCCGGATGCCGCAGCCCGCGCCATCCAGATCAGCAGAGCACCCGAGCCGGCCATAGTGACGAACAGGACGATGCGGGGGATGATCTCGGCTTCCATCCCTTCGACCCTATCGACGGGTCTCAGGCGACGGCGATGGAGCTCCGATACTCGGCTGCAACCGGGTCCAGGGTGTACTCGAGGACCTCGACGTGATGCTCATTGAGCGCCTTGAGTACGTCTTCGGGCGTCACGCGGAAGTACTCCCGCCGCAGGTTCACCTTGTTCAGCCGTTGCTCAGCGAACTGCTGGTGCAGCATGGACTCGATCGCAACAGCGTCATCGGCGAAGAACAGCGCGTGCACGTCGAATCGGAACGGCACGGACGCGTCTCCGAGCTCGTTCACCCGGTCCATGGGGTCGAGCCGTCGCGTGAGTCCGATCTTGACGACATCGGGGCCAAAAGCACCGATGTTGCTGATCACGTATACGTAACCGGCTCGGATGTTCGCCGCGCGGTAGTCAACGTTCTCGATCGCGTTCTCAACATCGTCGAGCTTCTCGCGAATGCGCTGTGCCCCTTCGAGGTCACCCTTCGCTTCCAGGGTCGCGAGCGCGTTCGCGTAATGCGAGCGCTCCTTCTGCAGCCGCTCTTTCTCTCGCGCGAGCTCCTGCTCAGCCTTCTTCTGCTCCCGCAGTTCCTCGCGTCGTGCGCGCTCGAGCTCCTTCTCGGCCTGGGCCGCCTGGAGATGACGGCTCGCAAGTTCGAGCTCGCGCAGCCGAAGCCGGTGGTACCCGGGAGTGATGCGCAGGTCGATCATTTTGCCAAGACGCTCGACCTGATCGACGACCGTCGAGAGACGTTTGCGGGCGGCCTCGAGGTTGCCTGCTCGAACCGTCTTGACGCAGTTCTCAGCCTCGGCGTTGTAGGCCCGCAGAAGAAGCTTCGACATGTCGGCGACGAACTTTCGTCCCTTGGCGGCGCTGTTGTTGAACGTGAAGTTCTGCGTGGCCTGCGTGGCCCCACCAGCTCTAATCTTGCTCTTGATCTCGCTGCGCACGGACTCAAGTTCCGTCGCTAGCGCTACTGAGCTTTCCGCGGGATGTTCGAAATCGAAGAGTCCGAACTCCTGCAGTTCGATCTGATTGCGGAGGTCGATGACCTGGGCGGCTACCGATGCCTTCTCCTGGTGGGCCGCGAAGGCACCGGAACGAGCGCGGTCAAGATCCGCTTCTGCCCGCGCGGTCTCCGCCTGAATGCTCACTTTCGCCGCGTCCAAGTCGGCAAGCTCGCGAAGGCCGTAGCGAGCGATGAGTTCCTCGAGGCGGGCATTCTCTGCTTGGAGGTCCTGAGCGAACTTGCGGGCACCGAAGAACGGCACCTTCTGCGGCGGTGTCGACCGAGCTGGCGACAGTTCCTGCGGGGCGAGAGGCGCGCTCGGCTGTTGCGCGATGGCGGGCGCAGCTTCATTGAGGATGGGTGCGTCGACCTGCCCGCCCGTAGCGGGCATGTCATCGCTCGCGGACTCGCTGACCGTCGATTCACGGGCCGCACGCCGTGTCGTGGGCTGGCCGGGCGTGGTCGCGGCCCTGTCGGGTGTTTCGCGGACCTGCTCGCGCGTTTGAACCCCATCGATCACGATGTGGTCCGTCCAGGTAGCGCCGTCCCAGTAGCGGCTCTCGTATACTCCACCCGGGTCGGGATACCACGATGCGGGCGGCGGAGAAGTGCGATCGGTCACGTCGTTGGGCCTTTCAGATGAGACCCTTCTAATATGCCCGATGGCGGGCCATGCTCAAATTTCGCTTGTCGCCGGGAATGAATGCGCGTCGCATCCTGGACTCACTTTGCTGTCGCTCGGACAGACGAAAGCCCCGGCTTCCGCGCTGAGGATGCGGATGCCGGGGCTCTCGAAGTCTGTGGGGTGTCAGCCCCTGACGCCGAGCGCGAAGCTGATCGCGCCCTCGCCGTCGACCTGTGCGTCGAGCACGCGGTCATCCAGCGCAAGGGCCGCGGCCGGGTCGACGAAGATGCGGGCACCGTCGGCTTCGACGACGGCGTCCTCGCTGTGCGGGGCCTCGGCGAGGGAGAGGGCGAAGCCGGTTTCGGGGGAGCCGGAGTCGCTGATACGGATACCGCCCGTCTCGGCGGGGATCTGGGCGGTGAGGTTCTTCACCGCGGTGGCGGCGTTCTCGGTGAGCGTGAGCATGAAGCTCTCCTTCCGTGGATTGCTGCGGAGCCCGCCACGATTCCGAGAATCCGAGCCGAACGCAAACGTGAGCGCCGACTCCCAGGCGATTCTGAAGGTCGGCGGGCGACTACCGCGTCAGAGGGTTTTGGCGAGAACGAAGCTCACGATCAGCCCGAGCAGCAGGCAGCAGACCCACGCGGTCGCCGCCGACACGTACCAGTTCTGGCGGAGCTCGAGGCCCAGGCGATCCGGGTGATCGCGCGGGGTGCGGCGGAGGCTCCGCTGTGTGATGAGTATCGGCGGAACCATCAGCACGAAGCACAGCAGCAGACCGATTAGCTGCAGGAGCGCACTAGATGACCGTCCGCCCGGAGCGATGATCTGCCACGCCTCGGCCAGCGCAAGGGTGATGTTGCGCGGCCCGCACAGCGCGACGAGCCCCGCCGCGCCGACGACCATGACGAGGATGCGCAGAGCGCGATCCGGTGCCGTCACGGACGCTCTCGGCGGAGTGGCGCCGTGGTGCTGGTGAGCCCAGAACTCGCGATGTGCTCGCCGTCCCGCGAGCGGCCACACCGCGAGGGCGATGAGCCCCGCGAGCACCCAGCCGAGCCACTCATCGCCCTGCATCGGGATGCCGAGCGCGTCGAACGCAATGAGTCCGCCGATCCAGGTCGCCATGGTGGCGAAGAAGAAGACGAACGCGGCGAGGATCCCGACTGCCGTCCGTAGCGGCCCGCGCGCTGGCGCGGCGGCTGGGGCATCTCGGGTCACGTTGGTCAGCTTAGGGCGGGGCGCGCTGGGGTTGAGGAGGGACGGGATGCCGCGGCCCGCGGCCGTCTAGACTTGGGGTGCCTAGCCTCTGTAGCTCAGTGGAAGAGCCACTCCGTCCTAAGGAGCGGGTCGGGGGTTCGAATCCCTCCAGGGGCACCTATTACTCGCTGGCTCGCTTGTCCCGGACCTCCGAAGCCGTGAGTCGGGTTCGCCTGCGGTACCGTCACACCGTGACGAGTGAGTCGGTGAAAGAAGCGTTGTCGCAGTTTGTCGAGGAGCGTGACTGGGGTCAGTTCCACACGGCGAGCAATCTCGCCAAGAGCATCTCAATAGAAGCCGCGGAGCTGCTCGAGTGCTTCCAGTGGAGCGACGATGCCGACGAGACGCGGGTTCGAGAAGAGCTGGCTGATGTCGTAACCTACTGCACTCTTCTCGCGGAGCGGCTTGGCCTCGACCTGGACCAGATCGTTCTCGACAAGCTTGCCGAGACCCGGGCAAAGTACCCCGTCGACAAGGCGAGGGGACGGAGCACCAAGTATGACGCCCTCTGAGATTCAGGAGTTCGACCTCACCGCGTCAAACGTCCGGGCTTGGGCGTCTGAAGATGAGCGGCGGACGAATTGGCCGGTCGTGTATGTACTCGACAGCGCCGGAGCCCCGGGCCCACCGCTCGTCTATGTCGGCGAGACCATCAATGCTGCCTCGCGGATGGAGCAGCACCTGCGCAATCCGGCCAAGGCAGCGTTGCGCCGATCGCGGGTGGTGATCGACGAGGCATTCAACAAGTCAGCTTGCCTCGATCTCGAGTCGCATCTCATCCGCTGGCTTGCAGGTGACGGGCACTTCACCGTTCTCAACGGCAACGAGGGCATCATCGATGCGCGCTACTACGAGCGGGAACGGTACCGGGAGGGCTTCCGCGAGGTCTTCGAGCAGCTGCGCTCCGAGGGGCTATTTCAGCGGAGCATTCCCGAGATCGAGAACACCGATCTATTCAAGCTCTCGCCGTTCAAGGTCCTCACGCATGAGCAAGCGATTGCCGTCGAGCAGATCGTCGAGGCGCTTCTGGAAGATCTCGCGGCGGGCACCCGATCCACCAGCGTCATCCAGGGAAACCCCGGCACTGGCAAGACCATCGTTGCCATCTTCCTCATGAAGCTGCTGGGTGACATACGCGACTATGACGACGCGGATGAAGTCGAACAGGATTCCCTCTTTGCGGAGTTTTTCGTTCCTGAGAACCGGGAGTTGCTGAGGGGCGTCCGTATCGGGCTCGTCGTCCCGCAGCAGTCGTTACGCGACTCGATCAAGAAGGTCTTTCGGAAGACCCCCAAGGTCAGCGAGGAGCTCGTTCTCAACCCCTTCGATGTGGGCAAGTCGACGGTGCCGTTCGACCTACTGATCGTGGACGAAACGCACCGGCTCAATCGTCGCGCGAATCAGTCGTCGGGCATCCGAAACCGGGACTTCGCTGAGATCAACGCACGGCTCTTCGGACTGGACGACACGACCAAGACTCAACTCGACTGGGTCCGTGCGCAAAGCCGTCACCAGATCTTGCTCATCGACGAGCGGCAGGGTGTCCGGCCGGCAGATCTCCCGAGTGAGGTGCTTGACACCGAGATCAGGGACGCGCAGCGAGACAAGCGGTGGTTCCCCTTAGCGAGACAGATGCGCGTCAGGGCGGATGCCGACTATGTCGGGTTCACTCGTCAGCTGCTGCGAGGCGAGCTGCGGGCGGGAGACCGCCCTGACTTCGGCAAATACGATCTGAGGTTCTTCGACAGCGTCGCGGGCATGCAAGATGCGATCCGCGAGCGCGACCGCGAGGTTGGGCTTGCCCGTCTCGTGGCCGGCTACGCCTGGGATTGGAGGACACGAGGGAACAAACCGGGATCCGACTTCGAGCTGGAAGGGATCCCGTTCACGTGGAATCGCACTGACAAGGACTGGATCAACTCTCCCGGGTCGCTGGAGGAGGTGGGATCCATCCATACGGTTCAGGGATACGACCTCAACTACACCGGCGTGATCATCGGTAACGATTTGCGCTATGACGGACGAGTCGCGGTGGATCGCGCTGCGTACCGCGATAGGAAGGGCAAGGAGAACCTGAGCCAGCTCGGTCGGCGCACGACGGATGCAGATCTCCTCGCGCTCGTCCAAAACATCTATGGAGTCCTGCTGACGCGCGGGATTCTGGGGACGTACGTGTACGTCTGTGACCCTGGTCTCCGGGAGTACATGAGATCTGTCATCGATGTCGGCCTGCAAGCGGGCCGCGCCTGACCTGAGCGAGCGCGCCCGAGCGGTTCCCGAACGGAGCCCTGGTTGCGCTCACCTCCCGCGCGCCAACTCCAACGCCAGCGACGTCCTGTCACTGTGTCCCAGCTTCCTCAGCAGCGCCGAGACCGCGTTCTTCACGGTGCCGTGAGCGAGGTGCAGGCGCGCCGCGATCTCCGCGTTCGGTAGCCCGAGCGCGAGCAGCTCGGCGACGGCCTGTTCCGTCTGCGTCAGCTCGGGTGAGAGCGGGGGAGCGACACCGCTGTCACGGCTGAGCGCGACGCGTGCGACGCGCGGGTCGATGACCAAGCCGCCATTCAGGACCTGCCTGATCGAGTCGAGCAGTCGGTCCGGGGAGACATCCTTCAGAAGGAATCCCGCGGCGCCCGCTTCGAGCAGCGACCGGACAAGTTCCGCGTCGTCGAACGTCGTAAGGGCCAGCACGGGCAGACCCGGATGATGCACCGCGCACTCTCGGACGAGCGCCAATCCATCCAGGACCGGCATGCGCGCATCCGCGAGCACGATGTCGGGGCGGACGGTCGGGATGAGCGCGAGCGCCCGCGAACCGTCCTCCGCTTCGCCGACCACCTCGACGCCGCTGTCGGTCTCGAGGATCATTCGCAGGCCGCGACGAAGAAGCTCCTGATCGTCGACGACGAGCACTCGGATGACGCTCACGCGACTCCCGCCGGCACGCTCACATCTTCCGGGGCACCCGCAGTCTCGCCGCCAGCCCGGACGGGCAGCAGCATCGAGAGTCGGAAACCCGACGCTCCTCCCTCAACCGCCAGCGAGCCGCCGAGCTCCTCGGCCCGTGCACGCAGCGAGCGCAGGCCGAAGCCCGCAGCCGGCGGTGTCCCACCCTGGAACGCGACGCCGTCGTCGTCGAGCGTCGCCTGAATCGACGTGGCGCCGACCTCCATGCGCAGGCTGGCGGTGGCGGCATCCGCGTGTCGGATGACGTTTGTCAGACCTTCTTGAACGAAGCGGAGGAGGAGCAGTGCGTGCTCGCGTGGCAGAGAGCGCTCACCCTCGATCTCGACCGAGACAGTCAGTCCCGTGCCGCGGAAGCTCTCGGCCAGCATGCGGAACGCATCGAGGTCGCCGATCTCGCCGAGTTCGATCGGATGCATCGCACGGACGAGCCGCCGCATCGCTTCCAGGCTCTCGCCGACGACCGCTCGGGCGTGGACGACCTCGTCGCGCGCTGCAGCCGGATCGGCGACGCGGCTCGCGTAGTCCAGCGAGAGCCCGACCGCCGTGAGGCGATGGCCGAGGTCATCGTGCAGTTCGCGAGCCGTACGCTCCCGTTCCTGCGCGAGAACTAGATCGCGATCGGCGGCGTACCGTCGCTGCAACTCGGCATAAGCCGCGTCGAGCCGCGCGAGAGCATCCTGCAGATCGTCGTTCACACGCAGACTGTCTCGCAGCACGACCGCGACCGCCGCAGCGATCCCCGCGAGCACTGCCGTGCCGATGGCCTCCGCGAGCATGAACTCTGCCGGGCTTCCGCTGGCGAGATGCAGGGATAGGACGATGAGTACGAGCGCGGTCGCATAACCCCACAGCACTCTCGTCGCGGAGAACGTGACGCCGAGCATCAGCAGAGCCGCCCAGATGATGCCGTAGTAGAGGGCGCCGTTGCCGAACGACATCACGACGACGGCGATGACGGCGAACAGGGCAGCCGCAACACGCGAACGCTGGCCCGACTTGCGCCAGATGACCCAGAGGGCAACGGAGACGACCGTCAGAACCGTGACCGTTGCGGTGAGCCAGAGGGGACGGATGTCGTAGGAGTAGAGCACCATCAGAACCGGACCGGCCAAGCCCAAGCTCACGGCGATGTCGAGCAGACCGGTACGGAGAGTCGGAATGCGCGCCATGGCTTCAGCGTATGCAGGCGGAGCGGGTCATGGCGGTGACCCGAGTCACGACTTTCGCGCGGCGAGCAGTGACCGCCGAATGAACAGGACTGACCCGAGGGCGATGCCGCGTCATATACCCGCTTTTAGCTTTGCGACATGACCTCCTCACCGGCATCCAGCGCCGCACCTTCGGGCGATTTCATTCATTCACCGGGCCAGCCCCGACTCGGTGTTGGTCCGGTCGGCATCATCGTGAGAGCGGTCGTCGCGGTCGCGATCCTGATGGCGGCAAACCTCCTGGCGGGGGTGATTCCCGCCGTTGTGGTTCTGATTCCGGGGGCGGCGGAGGTCTTCGGCGGTTCGTCGCCGTGGGGGTTCGCGCTGGCCGCAGTCGTGCAACTGTCGGTGCTTGGATTCGTCCTACTCGTGCTGCGCATCTGGATGACCACGGTCGAGCGCGCACCCCTGCGAGCCGCAGGGTGGAGCTGGCGACGCAGTTCGGGCCTGTGGCTTGCGCTCGGCATCGGAGTCTCCGCGCTCACCGTGGTCATCGTCTATGCAGCGCTTCCGGCGATCGGCCCCGTCCGAGACGACGAACTTCCCGGCGGGGAACAGGATGCCGTCCTCATCAGCGCGCTACTGATCATCTACTACCTCGGGCTCGCCTTCGTGCAGCAGTCGCTGCCCGAGGAATTGCTGTTCCGTGGATGGCTGCTCTGGCGGCTGCGTGACCGCCCCGTCTTGGCGATCACGGTCACCACGCTCGTCTTCACCGCCATCCACCTGGTGTCGCAGGGCGGACAGCAATCGGTCTCGGAGCACGTGCTGTACCTCGCGCTCCCGCTCGGCTTCTCCCTGCTCGCCGTCGGGCTGCTGCTGTGGACGGGGTCGCTGTGGGCCGCCGTCGGCGTGCACGGTGGCTTCCACGTCGGCAACTACATCGCCGTGGCGGCGATGCCGGAAGTGGATGCTGTCAGCTCGTGGCTCGCTGTCGGGGGAGTGCAGGCGGTCATCGGAATCGCGCTGACAATCGCCGCACTTCGAGACGGAAGGATGCTCGCGTGACTGGCGAGGTGCTCGATAGGCGGTAACGTCCCTGTAGACGCACTGGGGCGTTGGATTTCATCTGGGGAGACGAATGTCTGGAACACCTGCCGGCTGGTACGCGGCACCGCACGCAAACAATGAACCGCGTTACTGGGACGGCTCTCGCTGGCTCGAGTCGCCGCCGCCCGTGAGCGGGCCACAGCCCTCGCCGTCACCGGCGACGGGTAACGGTTCGATCGCAATGAGCGCTGCCACTGCGACGTACACGCAGGCTCCAAACGCGCCCGCGTACCCCGGCAATGCTCCTGCGAAGCCCAAGAGTTTGGCGCTCGCGGCATTGCTCGTTGGAATCTGCGCTTTCATTATCGGCTGGATTCCGTGGTTGGGGTTGCTGCTCGGGGTCGCGGCCGTCGCGCTGAGCATCTTTGCACTGGTCAAGCACCAGTCGAAGGTGATGGGCATTTTCGGCCTCGTGCTCGGCCTCGCGATGCTCACAGGGCTGGTGATGACGATCAGCTTCATGAATGTCGTGACTGCCCCGGCAAGGCCGGTGGCTGCTGCCTCACCGGCAGCGGAGGCTGTCGAGCCGCCAGCGACACAGCAGCCGGGACCGCCGGCGGAAGAGGCGGTCGCCGAGGAATCGGCCCCGTCACGACCGGCTGCGGAGCCTGCGGCGCCGAGTGCGGACGGGTCAGCTGAACGCCCTTATCCTCAGCCTTACGTCGCTGTCGGCCTGTTCGGCGGCGAGAAGTACAGTCTCACCGGGCGAATCGTGGATGCAAACGCAGGCGGGCTTGTGAATGATTGGAATCAGTTCAACTCGCCGGCACCGAGCGGCTTCAAGTACGTCGTCGTAGAGCTCACCATGACTGGTATCGACCCTGATGGAGTGGAGCCGAGCTTGGCGGAATGGGATCTCTCGCTCGCTACGGCGGAAGGCAATCAGTACTCAAGCGAATCGGTTGTTTTCGGCGACGGGATGCCGCAGATGTGGGAGGGGCCGACCCTCTACCCGGGCAACTCCTTCACCGGCTACACGGCCTACGTGGTACCCGAGACGGCGCAATCGTTCATGCTGCATGACAACGGTAACTACATATCGTTCTGAGGTCCGTTCGACCGCGCGGCACCGCGCGACGGTGACGAGCGAGTCGATCGAGTAAGTGCGCGGTGCGCTGGTACGGCGTCGAGATCATCGCACAGACGGAGCCGCGCTGGTGTACGTCTGCCAAGGGCCGAGGTCGTGTCGATGTGCCGTGCGATTGAGCTCAACTGAGCAGGTCGAGCCGACATCAGCGTGCAGGTGTTCCGTGAGACATCGTCCTGCCATGCCGGCGCTCGTCGCTGTCGCCGTTCTGTCGCTGGGCGCGTGTTCGGGCGGTGACGAGCCGTATCCGCCGTGCGCCGTGCGCCTATGGCGCCAGTGTGGCCTCGGCGACGGCAGCGAGGTGCGCAATGACTCGCTGATCGCGAAGCGCCCCGCGCAGGAACGCGGACCGCCAGGCATTGGGGCCGGAGAGCTCCTCTTCCTCCGCGAGGCGCATCTCGAGCTCGCACCGAACAGCATCGACGGAAACTGGGAGCCCCAAACGTACACGCATCATTCGCGGCAAGCTTCCCCAGTACGAAGTGGTGCTGTTCCGCCACTCGGCACCGAGCACCGAGCCGAGATGAAAAGCAACGGTGGCGCGCCGCGCAGGCGGTAGCTCGCCATCCGGGACGGCGTCGAACACCAGCGCGTCGAGGTCGGGGCCGAATTCCACGTGCCAGAGCGGAAGGGACGCCCAGGTGTCGTAGTACGGGTGGATCAGGCGCTCATCGGGGGCCGTGCCGCGATAAGTGCTTCCTTTCGCGTCGCTGTTACAGTACGGGCATGCTGGCACGAGGTTCTCTCGTACGACGGAGAACTCGGGAAATTCGCCACGGGGTAGCGCGTGATCCACCACTCCTGTGCCGCCCGACCCACACATGGGGCAGGAGCGATATCCGCCCGCGGGCCTGCGAATCTTGGCAATGTCGCCGTACCTGCGCCGACGATCGTAAAGGACGTACAGCTCTTTTGCCTCAGTCTGGGAGAACGCGGCGGGAGTGACCTGCCACGGGTCGCCGCCGGCAGTGCGATATCCGGCTGCGGCGGCCAACCACCGATGCAGATAACCGCTCCATCCGGCCAACTGGCATTCGTGATGAATGATCGCGTCGCCGGCACCGGGCGGCAGCGGCAGATGATTCACTTCGCACCCTTCTCGGCGACGCGCTGCGCGAAATACGAGAGCGTCTCGGCATTAAGGTCTTCGCGGAAGCGCTCGCGGAAGTCCGCGACTGTGGCACCCGGCGATTCGGCCAACCATTCGTCGAGCACCTGTTGAAAGCGATGCTTCGTCGATACGTCGCCGAAGACGAAGCTTGAGATGCTGTCGATGCTCGCTCCGAAGGTCTGCAATCGAGGCGGATCCATCGTGATCTCGCCGTCACGGTCGTGACGCACGATTCGCACGCGGCGTGCCGGAACCTCCCGGACGACATACACGGAATGGGTGGCGATCAGAGCGATCGAGTGCGATGCTTCGAGTAGCGCGTCGAGGATCGACATGAACGTCGAGACGTAGTGCGGGTGCAGGTGTGTTTCCGGCTCATCGAAAATCAGCAGCGAACCGGTGCGCAACGAGCCGATGGCCTGCACCGCGAAGCGCAGGAGTGTCTGCTCGCCGCTGCTCAGGTCGCGCGCGCGGCCGGCGACGATCGCCTTGGGTGGAGCGTTCTCGATCATCCGTGCGTGCAAATGCAACCGTCGCTGTTCATTCCATCTGTGGAAGAACGGGAGGTATAGCCTTCCTCCAACGGCGATTGCTGGCGGGAGTGCGTCCGCATCCGGCGGGACGGCCTTCACCTCAACATGAAGCTCGTCACGAATGCCAAGCGGCTCCAGCACGGCGTCGAGGACATCTATCCCGCCCCGCGCACCAAGACCTTCGACCTCACCCGCCGAGCGCAAGCAATCAACGAGCGATCGAGCCAGATCATCGTCCGCTCCGGGCGGATGGCCGACCATGCGGTGATACCTATAGTCGAGACCGCGCCAAGGCGGGACCTCGGCGGGATAAGGGTCCGACACTGTCGATGAGAAGACGAGCACTCGCGACACACGCGGGCGGGGCTCGAAAGAAGCGGGATGCTGGAGGGCCGCAGCATTCTCGTCGGGTGCGGTCTGCAGGCCATCGATGAGCGAACGGAGGAACCGGGTCTTGCCGACGCCGTTCTGCCCGACGAGAACGAGTGACCGCCGCGCCAACGGGAAGTCCGAGCCGAAGTCTGCGTCGAGGATGTGCGCGCCCCTCATGCCCGGCAGTTGCGCCGACGCTTCGAATGAGCGTGCAGCGTCGTCAACGTCGGCGGCGCCGGTCGGCGTAAGGTAGCGTCCGCCCTGCCGGTAGGCGGTCCAGGTGGCGTCGTCGCGCAGCACGCCCTGCGCGAAGTCCTTCGAACGAGAGAGCTGGAGCATGGGCTCGTCAATGCCCTCGAGCTCGGCGACGACGAGGTCACGCATGCGGCGAAGCGCCGAGACCGCATGCTCAAAACCGAGGCGTTCGACGAGCGTGCGGTATCCCGCTGCCTCACCCAGGATCGACACGAACGGCTCTTCGATCTCGTCGAATGCGATATACGGACGGCCGCCCAGCAGTCGCGTCGTCGCTGGCCCGGTGCTCGCCGAGTCGGCGAACATGAGACGTACCGAGACGGCGGAGTTGTTCGATCGGGTGAAGTGCAGCGCGGCACGGAACGAAGTGGAGAAGTCGTCCCAGCCATCGATCACCGGTACGACGACCAGGGCCGGCTCGGGGATCGCCTTGCTCGCGAGCTCGAGTTCACGAGCAAGATAAACAGGGATGCTGGTCTCTGCGGGTATCGACGGCATGGGTGTTCTGGCGCTCCGTGTCTCGAGATGGTCGGCGGCGCGATCCCGGCGACTCTCGAAGCCTAGCGATGATTGCGATCACGAAAGCTGCGCTGGCTGAGCGCACGGCGTCGGGGTCCAACGACATCGCGTTCAATACCCGTAACTCGACCTGCCACACCGTCGGGTGCCCGACCATTCGACCATCTGAACGGCCGGCACCTGGGAATGATTGGATGGTAGGCCGCGGTGGTCTCGGTTGAGCGAAGCGGCTCGCGGCACTAAGCGTGATTCTCGTTCGAGTCGGCGCGGGAAAGTGGAGTGTCCGATAGCCTCCTCAGCAATGAACAAACGCGAGGGAATTCTGCTGTGCGCCGCCGGGCTAGCGGTCGCCGGTCTTGTCGCATTGGCTATGCCGGCCGTTTCGGGGCTCGCAGATTCGATGAGCGCGGACTCTGATTCGAACGTCCGGCCGACAGCGGCCCCGTCGGTGAGCCCGCGGTCAGACACCGTCGTAAAGATCACCACACCACTGGACGGCCAGGACGGCACGGTCGAGTACCAGGACACCGGCGGAGTCAGTATCTCCGCGAAGGGTCCGGGCGACTGCCCGATGTGGGCCGCGATCCATCCCTACGACGCATGGAATCCTGCGGCGCGGCTCGGTGAGACGATGACCGACCTCGGTCCGACCGCCTACGCATCTGGCGAGGTCCGGCTGGATAATGAGGGCGAGATCTCGACGTACACGGTGGCGTCCGGCGACACGGCGTGGGGCATCGGTGATCGCCTGTGCATCGACTACGTCACCGTGATGGCATACAACGGCAAGTTCATGTCCCAGGTGGAGATCCAGCCCGGCGACATCCTGGTCCTGCGCCCGTAGCGCTCGGCTAGCATTTCCGCATGGCTGAAACTCCCCGGATCATCGACGTCTCGATCGGGAGCGACGGCATCCGCCTCGGGCAGTTCATGAAGTTCGCGGGCCTGCTCGACTCCGGCGGTGATGTGAAGGAAGCCATCATCGACGGCTTCGTCACGGTGAACGGCGAGGTCGACCGTCGCCGCGGACGCCAGCTGCAGCACGACGACATCGTCGTCTTCGATGGACGCGGGGCTCGGGTTCGTCCGTAGCGCCGAGGTTCCCCTCGCGAGGGGCCAGCGCGGCCGTTCTTAGGGGCCGACGGTCGCGGTGACGGTCGGGCGCGGGAAGTCCGACGTCTCCGGGGGGGTGGCGTTCCATCCTCGGTGTCGGAGCCCCCGATAGAATCGATCAGCAGCGAGGCCGTGGGTAAGGGTTACGTGGAAGGGGGCTGTCGATGAATCCCGGGAAGTCCGAGTTCGCCGCCCTCACGCGCATGTTCTCCGCGGCCGTTGTGCGCGAGTTCGGCCGTAGTGGACGCTCGGAACTCTTCGCTCGGCTTCTGGCCCAGTCCGGTGTGGCCTCAGCGATGCCCGGCGATGCCACAATCGGTGATGTCTTCGACCACGCATTCCGCCTGCTGCGCTCTGTGGGAAACAGAGACGAGTACATCTACCGTTCCGCGATCACCCAGAAGATCCTGCTCGGCCAGCACAGCCTGCGAACCGCGTCGATGCTCAGCGAGGCTCGCGTCGGCATCTGCAAGGCCGACGTCGTCGTCCTCAACGGGACTGCCACCGCTTACGAGATCAAGTCTGAGCGTGACTCCCTGGCCCGGCTGCCCAACCAGGTGGCCGCCTACGGTGAAGTGTTCGCCGCGGTGAACGTAGTCACCAGCCCCTCGCACGTCGCGCACGTTCTCCGTCTCGCCCCGGAATGGGTGGGCGTCATCGCACTGTCGGAGAAGTTCACCCTGCAGGTCGAACGCCCTGCCGTCGTCGACGCGGCGCGCGTTGACCCCATCGCCGCACTGGACTTCATCCGTGTCGACGAAGCGCACCAGATCCTCCGGGCACTTGACTTCGTGCCGCCGAACGTGCCGAACACCCAGATGCGTGGCGCGCTGCGGGAAATGTTCCGCTGCCTTAACCCTGAGGACGTCCACGCCCAAATGGTCACGACGCTCAAGGCCACCCGCTCCCAGAGCGCAGCATCGGACTTCATTAAAACAGTCCCGATGTCGCTGCGTGCTGCCATGCTAGCTGTGAAGATGAACGGAGCGTCGGAGAGGAAACTCCGGGACGCGACGAGATTGCCAGTTCCCGCCGCCCTCGCTTGGAGTTGACCCCCCGATGTACCACCCCTACTTTCGAGGTAAGCAGTTCGAGCTCATCGCTCTGCGTGAGAGCGCAGCTCTCATCGCGGACGCGGGCTTCGTTCCCATCATCGAACCCGTGCGGGAAACGCTGACCGGCCTCGAACGCGCGCTGGGTGCGCTGACGGACGCGGGGGCGCGCGCCATCGTGATCGTCAACCCACGGCACGGCGATATGAAGGCCAACGGCACCAGTATCAGTTCCCTCCTCGGACGGAACTACCGCGGCAACGACGCAATTTCAGCCGGCGCCCTCCTCCTCAGCGACACACCGGTGGAGGCTGCCCAGTCCCTGATCGACAGTCACACGGCTCACACGCAAGCCATCATCCACGCGGGTTTCACTGAGCCGAAGGCGCTGATTTCGATCCTCGGCGACCGGATGTCGAGCACGACGAACGTTTTCATCGAGGAACAGGCCAGCACCCTCTACCGTCGTCACTTCCAGAGCAGTGCGAGGGTGCTCATCAAGGACGGATTCGAACAGCGTAAGAACGCCGACTACGGGCCTATCGACCAGTTCTCCGACCTGCACGTCACTTATGGCGACTTCGGAGTGCAGGGTTACGGCGACTTCCTCACCGTCGGGGACCGGTACAGCGAAGGAGGAGGGCCTGCGTACGCGGTCGCGATCCACTTGACCTTCATCGACCCGGATAAGGACGATGCGATGTTCGTCTACCATTTCAAATCCGACACCAACGACACGCCCACCGACCCCGCCGGCAAGTTTGTTCAAGCTCTGAGGAAGCTCATTGCGAGGTACGACTCGGGGGACTCGAAGCTGCTGAACACCTCCGCCATGCAGGAATTCCGCGTCCTGCACGAGACCGGCCACTTCCCTGGCCTCGGCTACGTCAAGAAGCTCTCCATTCGCCACCACCTTGAGACACTCGCCGACTACCAACGCGGGCAAAGTGCCTGACCGGTTTTGTTGCGCGGAATGCTTCGGCGACACTCACCTGCGGGACAACTTCTTCGCTGATCCTTCTGTAGGAACCGGCACCTGCTGGTATTGCAGGACGGAAGAGACGGCGCTCGTCAAACCGACGGACCTACGTGAGGCGTTCGAGGTTCTGGTCGGTGTCTACGAAATAGTCGACGATGGTTTGTCCCTGCCGGAGATCCTCCGCCGGGACTGGGCTCTGTTCACTCACCCTGTGATGGTAGACGACGCGCACGCGAAGGATCTCCTCGCCGACGTTCTCGATAGTGGTGACCTTTTCCGGAAGTCCTTCGGCCCACCTAGCGGATATGACACGGAAAACCTGACGAAGTGGGATGACCTGCGCGCCGAGATGATGCACGGCAACCGCTGGTTCCTGAGTAAGGAGATCGACTACGACAGGCTGCGCTACCTGTTCAGCCTGCTCATCGAAGATCCCTCCACGCTAAGCGAAAGTTGGCACCGCGCCCGCATCATGAACGATGACGTGGCTTACGCGATCGACAAGATGGGGGCGCCGCCGGCCGCCTACGCCGGACATGGTCGGGCGAACCCTGCAGGGATTCCTTACCTGTATCTTGGGTCCTCTCCGCGCACTGCCGTTTCCGAAGTTCGTCCCCACACGGGCGAGGCAGCCTGCGTAGCGGAGTTCACCATTCCAGAGCTAAAAGCTGTCGATCTCCGGCAGCCGCGGGAACGGATATCACCATTCGGGTTAGAGGATGAAGCCGTGGTTCAATTACTGGCCGACATTCCGTTCCTCGAACGCCTGGGCGACGAACTCACCCGTCCCGTTCTACCCAAGAGCGCACCGTTCGAGTACGTCCCGAGCCAGCACCTTTGCGAATTCATCAAGCATTGCGGCTACGACGGCGTCGTCTATCGGAGCTCCGTGAGCGACGGCATCAACATCGCACTTTTCCACCCAGATGTGGCGGATGGCGTGGCCGTGCGCCAGTATGCGGTCAAGCAGCTAGAAGTGCACGTCGCCCTGGCAACCTGACAGCGGACGACACAGCGCATCGGTGCGCGTTGTGTCGCGTAGGGCTCGTCGGTCGATGGGGCGTCGCCCTCGAACCGGCCGCCGACCCGCGCGACCCCGGTTCATCAGCTCGGTCCCAGGACGCAGCTCGCGAAGAGCCAGGGGATCCGGATCAAGCTCACGAGCACGCGTACTGTTGCCTCCGTGCATCAACGGACGCGATTCTGATGGCCCTGGTGCCAATACCCTTTGACCCTGCGCCGTAGACGTCCGTCAGGCGTCGACGCCGAAGGCCCGCAGCAGCGGGGCACGCGGGATCATTCTGCGCGGGCCGAACTGAATCGTGGGGATGGTTTCGCTCTCGATGCCGAGCTCGATTGCGCGGCGGCGACCATGGCGTGCACGATAAAGTTTGCCTCGATCGCGCCACTTCCATCGCTATCCGGTCGCCCATGGAGCTGCCGGCCACGTCGACGTCCCTTGATTCCGCGTCGCGGATGAAGTCTTCGACGGCGATCGTCAGCGTGGCGACCTGGTTTCGCCTACGAGCGGCGCGGACTCGCCGCACCCAGGGAGGCCGACGGCGATGACCTCGCGCTCAGCCGCCAGCGCCGGGATCACCGGTGCTCAGTTGCCGACGCTGGAGCCGAGCCCATGAACCAGGAGCAACGGCTTGCCGGAGCCTCGCCGAGTCGAGTGCAACATGGTCTCACCGTAAGCCGGAGGGGTGCGGCAGCTGACACTGTCGCGAGGTCGGTGTCGAGCGCATACGCGTCCGCGAGAGCGCCGCCGATAAGGTCGACGCATGTCGTCACGCATTTTCCGTGTAGCGGTGCTCTCACTCCTGCTGGTGACGGTGAGTGGCTGCGCAGATCAGATCGATGGCATGGACTCGTCCCCGCCACCGACCGACTCCCGCAAGACTCCCGAGCCCAGTGCCCTAAGTCCGACGGTGCAGCCGGGTGTCACGCCGCCCCTGGAGCGGGCCGCGCTCCCGGACTGCTCAAATCTCATGGGCATCGAGCAGGTGCGTGTGTCCGTCAACGACGATCGGGTCGAAGGCCCGCATCCGCTCGAGGTCATCGAGGCGCCGGACGTATTGGGGCCTGCAGCACAAGACGCGTTCGACACCGCGGCGGATGTGGTGGGTTGCACTTACGGCATTCCTCAAACGGACGGAGGCTTCTCCGTCATGGTTCTCGACATCGACGAGGAAGCGGCATCGGAGCTCGTCAGCGCGCTGGCTGAATCCGACGAATATGAGCACACGACGCGCGGCGAGATCGCCATGTTCTCGAAAGGCATCCCGGAAGGCCTAGGTACATACCTGGGATACGCATTCGCCGACGACGTTTGGGCGATCGTCCACGGCAGCATGGTTGGCCCCACGACTTCCGTCAATGTTGCCGCAGACGCCGTCGCTGCCGCGTTGGCGCGAGTGGCGTAGACAAGTCAGCGCCGTGGTGGTGGTGATCCTCCGGGCATCGTCGCTCGACTAGCCTTTCCCCCTGCCCGATTCCACCCGGATCATCGACGTCTCGATCGGGAGCGACGGCATCCGCCTCGGCCAGTTCATGAAGTTCGCGGGCCTGCTCGACTCGGGCGGAGACGTGAAGGAAGCCATCATCGACGGCTTCGTCACGGTCAACGGCGAGGTCGACCGCCGCCGCGGACGCCAGTTGCAGCACGACGACGTGGTCGTCTTCGGCGGGCGCGGGGCTCGGGTTCGTCCGTAGCGCTGAGACCCCCTCGCGAGAGGCCAGCGCGGCCGTTCTCATGTGCCGACGGTCCGAGTAGCGGTCGGGCGCGGAAAGTCCGACGGCAGGACAGGCGGTGCATCGTCGTTCCCGCGACCGAAATCGGCGGCCCCGCGGACCACGAACGTCACGATGCTCGTGACGTTCACGATGGCTCCCGTGATGAAGCCGGGCTCGTGAGCTGGCGGGGTGCAGTCATCCGTCGCTGTGACCGCTCTTCTCGCGCGTCCGGCTCCGCTTCTGATGCAGCCAGTACAGCCCGCCGCTCGAGATGATGATGGTCGCGAAGGTGACGAAAGTCGTGACGGGTGAGTCGGGAGGGAGCACGTTGCCGAGAACCACGATCAGGGTCAGGAGAGCCAAGACGGATGCCGACCATATGGTCCAGTGCTTCCTCATGCGCCCTCCCCATGGTTGACCTCGATGCTATCGATTCGTGTTCGTCGTTCGAATGGCCCACTTGCGCCTCGCCTCGCCAGCACCCGCCCCGAGCTGCGCCAAACTGGCCGCATGGAACAGTTCCTCGACGCTGACGTTCCCGCGGGACGCGAGGCGGTCGCCGGCATCCCGCTCCCGCCGTTCGCGACGGCCGCCGACCACCGGCGGTACCTCGACATGTTGCAGCTCTACCTCGCCATGCTCGATCCCGGAGCGCCCGCGACCAACACGGTCATCCTCAACGAAGCTCTCGCCGCTGAGCGCAGGAGTGTGGATGCCGGACCTCTCAGCCCGCTCGCACTGATCGCGAGCCTCTCGTCGTTCTTCCCCGCGCCCTGGACCCCCGACGCCCTCGCCGCAGCCCTCGCAGGTCGCATCGGCGCACCGGTGCGCCACCGCGATGCGTGGCGGTGGATGGGTGACCCCGACTTCTCCGCGGTTCCGCGGACGGACGGCGGCTGGGACATCGTCCGCCACGAGCGCGGATCGTTCTCGAACGGGGTCCTCGCCCACGACGGCGACCTCGTGCTGCTGTGGATGGACCACTTCCGGTCGCGGTTCCCCCTGCCCTTCGGTCACTCGTACGATCGCGCCGACGCGGCTCTGCTCGCCCCCGCGGTCCGCGCCGCTCGCCGCGCACACGACGTGAACACCGCCTATCCATACCTGGTCACCTGGCGCAGAGAACGCGACGCGGCGCTCGGCGAGGGCTAGACGCCCACCCGCCGCGACCGCGAATCGACACAGGCGTCGTTCCGGCTCACGGGTTCACGTCCCGTTAGCCACCGGTCACCCCGCACGACCCGGCGCCCGCCCCACCAGATGGAAGAATCGTCCGGTGACCGCAACTCTCGTCGCTCAGGGCCTCGCCGGCGGATACGGCCACCGCACACTCTTCGACGGTGTCGATCTCACCGTCAGCCCGGGCGACGTCGTCGGGGTCGTCGGGGCCAACGGCGCCGGCAAGTCCACGCTGCTGCGCATCCTCGCCGGGCGTGACGCACCCCAGGCGGGAACCATGAGCCTCGCGCCCGCCGACGCGTTCGTCGGCTGGCTGCCGCAGGAGCACGAGTGTGTCGAGGGCGAGACCGTCGCGGCGTACATCGCCCGCCGCACCGGGTGTGCGGAGGCGACGGCGGAGATGGATGCCGCGGCATCCGACCTCGGCGATCCCTCGGTCCCCGGCGCGGACGACCGGTACGCCACGGCCCTGGAACGCTGGCTCGCGAGCGGTGCGGCCGACCTCGACGAGCGCCTGCCGATCGTGCTCGCCGACCTCGGGCTCGAGCTCGACGCCGACGGCATCCACATGACCTCTCTTTCGGGCGGTCAGGCAGCGCGGGTCGGACTCGCCGCGCTGCTGCTGTCGCGCTTCGACATCGTGCTGCTCGACGAGCCCACGAACGACCTCGACCTCGACGGGCTCGAGCGTCTCGAAGCGTTCGTGCGCGGCCTGCGCGGGGGAGTCGTGCTGGTCAGCCACGACCGGGAGTTCCTCGCGCGCAGCGTCACGCGCGTGCTCGAGCTCGACCTCGCACAGAACTCGCACCGCATCTACGGCGGCGGCTACGACGCCTACCTCGAAGAGCGGGCGACCGTGCGCCGCCACGCCCGCGAGAAGTACGACGAGTTCGCGGGCAAGAAGGCCGATCTCGTCGCGCGTGCCCGCGTGCAGCGCGAGTGGTCGAGCCAGGGCGTCCGCAACGCGATGAAGAAGAACCCCGACAACGACAAGATCCGGCGCAAGGCCGCGACGGAGTCGAGCGAGAAGCAGGCGCAGAAGGTGCGCCAGATGGAGAGCCGCATCGCCCGGCTCGAAGAAGTCGAGGAACCCCGCAAGGAGTGGCAGCTCGAATTCACGATCGGTGCTGCGCCGCGGTCGAGCTCCGTCGTCGCGACGCTCAACGGCGCGGTCGTCCGGCAGGGGGCGTTCACGCTCGGACCGGTCTCGCTGCAGGTGAACGCCGGCGACCGCATCGGCATCACCGGGCCGAACGGCGCGGGCAAGTCGACGCTGCTGCGCACGATCCTCGGTCGGCAGACGCCCGACGAAGGATCGGCGGGACTCGGGTCGAGCGTGAGCATCGGCGAGATCGACCAGGCCCGCTCGCTGCTCGTGGGCTCACGCCCACTGGCCGACGCGTTCGAGGCCCTCGTGCCCGAGATGGCGTCCGGCGAGGTGCGCACGCTGCTCGCGAAGTTCGGTCTCAAGGCCGATCACGTGCTGCGCCCGGTCGACGAGCTGTCGCCGGGGGAGCGCACCCGCGCCGGTCTCGCGCTGCTGCAGGCGCGCGGCGTGAACGTCCTGGTGCTCGACGAGCCGACCAACCACCTCGACCTGCCCGCGATCGAGCAGCTCGAACAGGCGATCGAGTCGTACGACGGCACGCTGCTGCTCGTCACCCACGACCGGCGGATGCTGGATGCCGTGAGCACCAACCGCCGCTGGCACGTCGAGGGTGGCCGCGTCACCGAGGCCTGAGCCGCGACAGCCATCCCGATAGGGTGCAGGCATGCGATCGCCGATGAAAGCGCTGCTCTTGGCCGCACCGATCCTGTTGCTCGCAGGCTGCTCGGCAGGCGATCCGCCCGAGTTTGCGACCGAGCAGACCGACCGCGACGTCGTCGCCGACCAGCGGGCAATCGAGGGCATCGCGTCCGAGACGACGCGCTTCGTCGGCGAAGTGGACGGCGTCGAGCTGTTCCTCGCGAAGAGCCAGGACGACGAGATCTGCCTCATCCAGCTCCACGACGGTGGCTTCGAGAACAAGGCATGCTCCTCGGGAGGCGGACTCGGGACGATCATCACGGGAGGGCCTGCCATCGAGGTCGGCGACTTCCGTTACCTGCCGGATGCCGAGAGCCGCCCGGGCCGTGAGCAGATCAGTGACAGCGTCGTCGTCATCCGGGGTGGGCTGTAGTACGACGCGTCCCTCGCTTGGCAACCAAGGTTGACAAGAATGCCGCGAGCAACCTAGGTTGCTTATATGGAATCCACCCAGATCGCCGGCGTCGCCGCAGACACGCGTGACCCACGTGCGGGTCTGCGCGCGATCGCGTCGCTGCGCTCTCTCACCGAGCGCCTCGAGCTGGCGCAGGTCGAGGCGGGCCTGCGCGCGGGCATGAGCTGGCAAGAGATCGCCGACGCGCTCGGCGTCTCGCGCCAGGCCGTGCACAAGAAGTACGCCAAACGGATCGATCCGACCATCGATGTCCCGAGGAGAACCCGATGAGCAAGCTCACGGTCGCGACCGCGACGATGTACGACCTGTCCCTCGCCGGTGCGGAGGAGGCATCTCGACTCGGCGAGCAGAGCGGTGACATCGACCACCTTCTGCTGGCCCTGACGATCAACGAGCAGGTGGCCGGCGAGGTTCTGCGCGCGCTCGGCGCCGACCTCGAGCGCACGCGCGCGGCAGTCGAGCAGCAGCACGCCGATCAGCTCGCGTCACTCGGAGTGCAGGCCACGATGCCCGGTCCTGGCCGCATCACATATCACGAGCGTGGGGAGTTCGCGTGGAACGATCGCGCCCTCGACGTCCTCCGACGCGCGGGTCAGGGCGGCAAGCGCGGTGATGCCGCCGCGGTGCTGCGCGAGCTGGTCGACGAGGGCAGCGGGCTCATCGAGGCGATTCTCCAGCGCCTCGACACGAGCCCGCAGCAGGTGCGCGAGCTCCTGGATCAGGCTGAGCGTTACCCCGCGCTGCCGACTCGCGCCGCCGACAACGGCCGGTCGCACTCGGGCGCCGGCGCAGTGCATGTCCCCGCTCCAGTGACAGACGTGTGGGCGCTGCTCAACGACCCCGCCCGGATGCCGGAATGGGATCTCCTGTTCGGCCGGGTCGACGATCTGCCCGACGACGTCGCGCCGGGAGCCACATGGACCGCGTACGCGCTCGAGACGGCGCCGAACGGCAAGCCGCAGCGCATCAACCCCGAGCGTCGGCGCGCCCGCATCGAACTCGTTGAGAGCGAGCCCACGACGGCGATCGAGTGGACCACGACCTGGCCCGACTCGCCGACGTCGAACAAGCGCCGGATGCGGATCGAGCTGGAGCCCGCGGCCGGCGGTACCCGCCTGCTGATCCGGCATGCGTGGGAGCGCACGAGTTCGCGGCGAGGAATCCCGCTGCTGCGGTGGGTCATGCGACCGCTGTACAGCTTTGCGATCTGGCTGCAGATCTCGCAGACCGGTGCGTCGATCGGGCGCGTGTTCCGGTAGGCGCCCGCGTGAGGGCGCCCCGTAGGCTCACGGCATGACGAGTGAAGCGACTCCCCGACCGAACCGTCTGACTGAACCTCCGCTCACCCGGCCCTATGTCGGTGCATCGCCGCTCGCGGCGCTGCGGCGGTGGATGCAGAACTACTCGACCTTCCGCGGACGCGCGAGCCGGGCGGAGTTCTGGTGGCCGATGCTCGTGATCGTCCTGTTCCCGATCGTGGTCCAGGTGGTCAACGGTCTCACGACAGGCGACTGGCGGCCCATCGACACTCGAGTCGTGCAGAACGTCCCCGACGTGATCGTGCTCGTCTTCTCGCTGGCCACTCTGCTGCCGATGCTGGCCGTCACCTGGCGTCGCCTGCACGATACGAACCGCAGCGGCGTGTGGTTCTTTCTGATCGTCCTACCGCTCATCGGCTGGATCGCCCTCGCGATGATGCTCTCGATGCGCGGTGAGCGCGGGGGAGCGCGCTTCGATCCCGTTACGAGCGGCGGGCGATGAGCAGTGCGATGACGGCGACGACACCGATGACCGCAGCGATGCGCGCGGCCTTGCCGGTGCGGCGGGTGAGGGTCAGCGCGCCGTCGACGATTCTGACGTTCTGATCGATCCGGGCGGTGGCGAAGCCGGCTGCGGCGTCGACGATCTTGTCTGCGACGTCGGGAACGGCGTCGGGAAGCGCATCCTTCGCGGCATCCTGCACCTTGTGGATGGCGCCCTTGCCGGCATCAGCGACACCGTGCACGACCCGCGACGCGGCGCGGGTGACGCCCGATGTGTTCTCGGATGCCTCCGGGGCGGGCGTCTGCGCGTCGGCTGCGTCGTCGCCCGTGGCAGGTGAGGTGTTGGCGTCCGTCATGACGGCTCCGTTCGTCGGTGCGAGAGGTCCGGACGAAACTCTCGCACCGACGACGAATCGGCGAGAGGCCCTAGCCGACGCGGCGGATTTCGCGTATGCCCGGGTCAGCTCAGGGCGTCGATGACCTCTACCCGGCGCTGCGGAAGGTCGCGGCTCGCCGCATCCCAGATGCGCGTCATGCGCGACAGTGAGAACGGCGCCCAGCCGGGGTCGCCGCTGCGGATGAAGTCGACCCAGGCCGCGTGCATGTCGCGCGCGAGGTCGGCGGGGGCGTCGGGGCCCGCGAGCAGCAGTGCCTCGGGGTCGCCGAGCCGGTCGAAGGTGAAGCCGATCTCGAGCGCGTGTGCGGCATCCAAACCCCGAACTGGGCTGCGCCAGGCGAACTCGTAGACGAACGTCGGAGCGGTGCGCGCGCGGGCGACGCGCGTCGCAGGTGCGCGGAGCATCCGATCGGTGAGCAGCTGACCCAGGACCTCACCGGGCGATGCGCCGGGGAATGAGCGTGCGACGGCCCGGGCCGCCCGCTCCGACACTCCCATCGCGCGCCGCGCCACCCACGCCTTGAGTCGCCCGATCCGGGCGATCGCGTCGGGTGTCAGCCACAGGCGGTACTCGTCGGTGTTGGTCCCGATCACGATGGGCAGCTCCGCCGACGTCAGCGCGACCTCGGGCACCTCGGGCAGCGACTCATCGTCGAGGGCGAGGACGAATCCCGGCGCGCCGCGCAGCGGGCTCGAACCGGCCGAGGCCCGCGACCGCGCGCTCAGGAGATCTGCGGTGGACGTTGCGGCGAAGGACTCACGGGTGGTCGGGATGCCGAGCTCGCGGGCGATCGCGTCCGACGCCCGGCGCGCCTTGTCGGGCTCCGCAGCTTCGAGCGGACCCGACTGGATGATCGCTCCCGCGACCAGGGCGCGTGAACGGGGTTCGCTCACCAGTGCGGCGACGAGAGCGCCGCCGGCCGACTCGCCCATGAGTGTGATGCGCGCCGGATCGCCGCCGAAGGCCCGGATCTCGTCGCTGACCCAGCGCAGGGCCGCCGCGGCATCCCGCAGCCCGAGGTTGCGGGGAACGCCGTCCAGCACGCTGAATCCCTCCACGCCGAGGCGGTAGTTCGCCGAGACGAAGACGATGCCGTCTCGGGCGAACGTCGTGCCGTCGTAGATCGTCTGCGCGGCGGCGCCGCGTTCGAGAGCGCCGCCGTGCAGCCACAGCACGACGGGGGCGTCCGCCGCTCCCACCGGTGCCCACACGTTGACGGTGAGGATGTCGTCGCCCTCGATCGTCGGGACGGTGAGCAGCTCGCCGAGGTCGCCCGGATACGGGGTCTGCGGGGCCGTGGGGCCGAACCGTGTCGCGTCGCGCTCGCCGTCCCAGGGGTCGACCGGCTCGGCGACCCGGAAGCGGCGCTCGCCGACGGGCGGTTTCGCGTACGGGATGCCGAGGTAGCGGTCGACCCCGTTCAGGCGCGAGCCTCGCAGTTCGCCGCCGCCGATGCTGACCCGCGCTTCGTCCGACACGACTTCCTCCGGCATCCCTGCTCCCTCCGTGTGCTCCCACCGTATGAGGCCCACTTATGAGGCGTCCCGGAGAGGGGCTGTCCTCAGGGGGTGATCAGCGGATCGTCCAGGGCGCACGCTCATTCGGCTATGTGCGCGCGCTCTCGGCGGTTCTAGCGTGTGAAATCCGGCTGCTACCCGAGCAGCTCGTCGCACACATGCAAAGGGGCATCGATGTCTACTCCACCCCGGCGGCTCCGCGGCCGTCGCCTTCTCCCGCTGGCGGTCACCGCCGCCGTCATCGCGCCGCTCGCGGCCTGTTCCGCGCCCGCCGACGAGGGGCCGGTCACCCTCACGTTCCAGACCTGGGTGCCCGGTATCGACCAGGCCGTAGATCTCTTCAACGAGCAGCATGACGACATCCAGGTCGAGCTGCAGACAATCGTCTCGGGCGCCGAGGGCGGCTACGCCAAGATGCTCTCGGATGTCCAGGCCGGCAACCCCGCGGATGTCGCCCAGGTCGGCTACGACCAGATGCCGACGT
Organism: Microbacterium sp. SMR1; assembly: GCF_003289625.1. Classification (GTDB taxonomy): domain Bacteria; phylum Actinomycetota; class Actinomycetes; order Actinomycetales; family Microbacteriaceae; genus Microbacterium; species Microbacterium plantarum. Next base: position 75,090 of record NZ_QMBN01000003.1, on the reverse strand, counting down.
TCCTCCTCAACGGCGCCCTCGAAGACATCACCGATTACGTCGGCGACGAGGTCGACGTCTTCTCCGACTGGCAGATCGGCGCGACGACGTTCAATGATCGGGTGTACGGCATCCCGCAGGCGGCCGGGCCGATGGGGCTCTATTACCGCTCCGACGTGTTCGCCGAGGCGGGCATCACCGAGGCCCCCGCGACGTGGGACGACTTCTATGCGGCCGCCGTGGCGGTGCGGGCGACGGCGCCCGACCGCTACATCGCGGCGTTCGCGCCGAACCAGGCTGCGTGGATGGAAGGCCTCGCCGAGCAGGCGGGCGAGCCCTGGTTCCAAGTCGAGGGCGACGCCTGGAAGGTCGCGATCGACAACCCCGACACCCTCCGCATGGCCGAGTACTGGCAGCGCCTCATCGACGAGGATCTCGTGAAGGTGCAGGCCGACCTGTCGAGCGAGTGGTTCGCCGACGTGCAGGCCGGGCGCATCGTTTCGTGGATGAGCGGCTCGTGGGCCGACGCGATCATCCGCAACAACGCCCCCGAGACCTCGGGACTGTGGTCGGTCGGACTCATGCCGCAGTGGGACGAGGCCAACCCCCGCTCGGCGAGCTGGTCGGGTGGTTCCGCGAACGTCGTGCTGAAGGGGTCGGCGCACCCCGAGCAGGCCGCCGAATTCGCCCTCTGGCTCAACAGCAACCTCGACAGCGTGAGCCTGCTGACCGAGAACGGAGCGGGCTGGCCCGCGATCGCGGACGTCGACTCGATCCCCTCGATCCAGTCGGCTCCCGAGGTGTTCGAGTTCTTCGGCGGCCAGGACATCTGGGACGTCTTCGCCGAATCGAGCGAGCAGGTCGCGCGCGACTGGCAGTGGCCGCCGCTGGTCGACGCGCTGAACGCGAGCCTCCTCGACGAGGTCGCCGCCGCCGTCGAGTCGGGCACCCCGCTCACCGAGGCCTACGCCGCGGTGCAGGAGCGGATGGTGGCCGAGATGACGGCGAAGGGGATCTCGGTCGCCGACTGAACCCCGCGGGGCGGATGGCAGCGACGCCGTCCGCCCCTCCCGGTCGCGCCCCGAAGGGAATCGCATGCACACCACCCGAAGCCGGCTGCCGCTGTTGCTGCTGCTCGGCCCGTTCCTCCTCGCTTTCGCCGTCTTCTACGTCGCCCCCATCATCTGGGCGGTCGTGCAGAGCCTCTTCACGGTCCGGGCGAGCGGACTCGGGCTGGGCGCGCCGGAGACGCTCTTCGTCGGACTCGACAACTACGCCCGGGCGCTCGCGAACCCCGCGTTCGTCTCGAGCCTCGGACGCATCGCCGTGTTCGCCCTCATCCAGGTGCCGTTGATGGTCGTGCTCTCGGCGGTGCTCGCGCTGCTGCTGGAGTCGACCCGAGCCCGTTGGCCGCAGTTCTTCCGCGTCGCGTTCTTCATGCCTTACGGCGTGCCCGGCGTCATCGCCTCGCTGCTGTGGAGCTTCCTCTACGTGCCGAGCACGAGTCCGATCCTCCAGGGGCTCTCCGCCCTCGGCATCTCGGCCGCCCCGCTCGAATCGGGCACCGTCATGTTCGCCATCGCGAACATCGGCATCTGGACGTTCGCCGGCTACAACATGCTCGTCCTCATCGCGGCGCTCCAGGCGGTGCCCGCCGATCTGTACGAGGCCGCGCGCATCGACGGTGCGGGCGAGTGGCGCATCGTGTGGGAGATCAAGCTCCCCCTGCTGCGTCCCTCGCTCGTTTTGACCACGGTGTTCACGATCATCGGCACGCTGCAGCTTTTCGTCGAACCCCTGGTGCTGCGGCCGCTCACGACCGCCATCAACACCGACTACACGCCGAACCTCGCCGCCTACAACCAGGCGTTCACGCAGAGCAATCCGAACCTCGCCGCCGCGATGGCCGTCATCGTCGCCGTCATCGCCTTCGTGTTCTCGTTCGTGTTCCTGCGGCTGGTCAACCGGAAGGGGAACCGCGCATGGTGATCGCACCCGTCACCGAATCCACCCGCTCGGTCACCACCGGCGCGGCATCCGATCGTCGGGATCGCCGGGCGGCTCGCCGCACCGGGGGACCGGGCGTGGGGTTCTGGGCATCGCTGCCGACCCTCGCCGTGCTCGTCGCCGCTCTCGTCTACTTCGCGCTGCCGGTGGTGTGGGTACTGTTCGCCGCGACCAAGAGCAACGCCGACCTGTTCGGCTCGTTCGGACTCTGGTTCAGCGATGCGCCGCAGCCGCTGACCAACCTCCAGAACCTCTTCACGACCGATCGCGGCATCTATACGCAGTGGCTGCTCAACAGCCTGTTCTACTCGGGGCTCGGCGCACTCATCGCGACGATCCTCAGTGGTGCGGCGGGCTACGCCTTCGCGAAGTACGCCTTCGCCGGACGCGAGGCCGTGTTCGCGATGATCCTCGGCGGCGTCCTCGTTCCCGCGACGGTGATCGCCCTGCCGACCTACTTCATGTTCAATGCGGTGGGCCTCACCGGCACGTACTGGTCGTTCCTGCTGCCGAGCATCGTCAGCCCGTTCGGCGTCTACCTCTGCCGCATCTACGCCACCGCGGGCGTGCCTGACGAGGTCATCGAGGCCGCGCGCCTCGACGGCGCCGGCGACGTGCGCATCTTCGCGACCATGGCCACCCGCATGATGGCGCCCGCCCTCGTGACGGTGTTCCTCTTCCAGTTCGTGGGAATCTGGAACAACTACCTGCTGCCGCTCGTCATGCTCAACGACGCCCGCACGTTCCCGGTCACCCTCGGGCTCATGCTCTGGAACGGCCAGACGCAGCGCGCACCGCTGTACTACGAGCTCGTCGTGACGGGAGCCGCGGTCTCGGCCGTCCTGCTCATCGTGGTCATGGCCGCTCTGCAACGATTCTGGCGAGCCGGTCTCACCGCCGGCGCGACGAAGGGATGACCCGATGACCCGCTACCTCGGCTCCGGACACGACCCGGCCCCCGACACCCGGGCGCTGACGGGCGCCGTTCCCGCCCACCTGCCGCCGCGCCTCACGATCACCCTGTGGGACTTCTCCTGGTACACGCGTGCCGGCGCCGGCGAGCCCTACGCCGACCTCGGCGCAGCCCTCGATGAGGCCGTCGACCGCGGCTACAACGCCATCCGGATCTGCGCCGCGCCGCTGCTGCTGTTCGGCGGTCTCGGACTCGACGACCTTGCGAGCGACCTCGAGATCGAGGGACTCGGGCGCTCGCCGCACGGCGAGGTGTTCGGCAACGGAACGCGCTGGTACGACGTGCCCGGCGGCTACCGGCTCGACCTCCGCACGCGTTTCTTCGACCTGCTGCGCGGTGCCCGCGAACGCGGCATCGTCGTCATCCTCGCGAGCTGGGAGTACCAGCAGTCGCCGGCGTTCGCGGCGGACGAGCGCTGGTTCCGCGCGATCGACGCCGTGCCGCTCGAAGAGCGCTACGACCTGCTCGCGTCCGCGACGATTCGGATGCTCGATGAGATCGAGGCCGCGGGTCTGGACGATACGATCGCCTTCGCCGAGCTCCACAACGAGGTCGACTTCTCGATCGTCCCCGCGTTCGTCGACGGCGGGGATGCCGCCCTCGACCGCGTGCGTGCCGCGCACCCCGGTCACCTCGTCACCGCCAGCTACGGCAAGGCGCCCTTCCTCGACCTCGCGGGACTCTCCGAGCGGTTCCAGGTCGGTCAGCTGCACGTCTACGCCTACGGCGTGCTCGACGCGCTGCAGCGACGCATCGACATCCGTTCCGAAGGCACCGACGGCTTCCCGGGCGCAGCCATGCGGGCACTGCTCGTCGATGACGCGCCCACGTTCGCCGAGTACGGCCGCGCCGCCGACTGGAAGTTCGAGGCCACCGTCATCACCGATCAGCAGATCTACGGATACGACTGGGTCGACCCCGACCTCTGGGACCGCTGGCTCTACAACCACTACGGGCTCTACCGCGAAGAGATGCTGCGCGAGATCGGGTCGCGGGTGACGGCGCTCGCCGCGTGGTCGCGGCGCCGCGGCATCCCCGCTGTCGTGGGGGAGGGGTGGGTCGGCTACACCCCGCTCCGGGCCGACTTCGAAGACGGGCCGGTCGGAACGGAGCTCGCCGAGCACGGTGTACGCACCGCGCTCGAGCACGGGGTGTGGGGAATGGTGCTCAGCTCGAACGCGGCGCCGCATCATCCGCAGTGGTCGGATGTCGCGTGGCAGCGACGCCTCAACGCCGAGATCCTCGCGGCTCCGACTACAGCCACGCGCGACGGCAGCTGAGCGGGGTCATCCGCGACGCTCCTGCCGGTAGCGGCTCGGGCTCATCCCGTGCACGCGTCGGAAGTGCCGCGAGAAGTAGAACGGGTCGCTGTAACCCACCTCGGTCGCGATCTGGCCGACGGTGCGGTCGGTGCGCTCGAGAAGGGTGCGCGCCGCCGTCATGCGGAGGCCCGTGTGGTACGCCAGGACGCCCCCGCCCGTCGCGCGCCGGAACAGCGAGGTGAGGTGGGATGCCGAGACCCCGACGAGCGCGGCCAGCTCGCTGACCGGCACCGCGCTGTCGAGCCGCTCGGACAGGAACGTCATCGCGCGTTCGAGCGGGTCGCCGCGCTCGGGCAGCGCCTGGTCTGACGCGAGCTGCGTCATGAGCTTGAACGCTGCGCCCGTGACGGCGACCAGACGCACCGGCGATTGATCGCGTTCGAGCCCGCGCACGATCTCATCGAGCAGCGACACCGCACGCTCGACGCTGTGCAGCCGTACGAGCGGACGCGCGGCGGTCGTGCCGATCGCCGCGGTGAGGTCATCGACGTCGGAGCCGACGACGTGGCACCACCAGATCGTCCAGGGGTCATCGGCATCCGCCCCGTAGGCGTGCGGCGTGCGCGCAGGGATCACCACGGCGGTGCCGGCCTGCACCCGGTGGCGTGTCCCGGCGATCTCGAGCCACCCCGCGCCCGCCGTGCAGACGATGACGATCGTCGTGCGGATGCCGCGCTCGCGAGTCCGGCCATGATCTGCGGCGTGCGGAAACCAGCCGGCATCGGTGACGACGAGTCGGCGGGTCACGGGGCGCTGCAGTGCTGCGGTGATGGCCGGCGCCGGCACGACGCACAGCCTCTCACCCGCGAAACCGTCCGAGATGGCCATGGTCGCCATCCTGGCATATCGGCGGATCGTCCAGGTGCACGGCCGCTTCCGCCATGTCGCGGCCGCGCTCGCTCGGCGACGCTGGAGGCATGCATTCGACCTCGACATCCTCGCTGCGTCTTCCCGAGCCGCCCGCGGACGAGCAGGCGACGCTCGACGACGGCGGCGTGGCCGTCTGGGAGCAGCCACTCGCGATCCCCACGTACGAGCCGGCGCAACCGGAGAAGCTCCCGATGTTCTTCGACCGTCGGGTCTACCAGGGGTCGAGCGGGCGGGTGTACCCGCTGCCGTTCACCGAGCGGATCGCCGCCGAGCCGCGCGAGCGTGACTGGCGGGCCGTGCACCTCGAGAACCGTTGGATCCGGCTGGTGCTGCTTCCCGAGCTCGGCGGCCGCATCCACATCGGCTACGACAAGAGCGCCGACTACGACTTCTTCTATCGGAACAACGTCATCAAGCCCGCCCTCGTCGGGCTCGCCGGGCCCTGGGTGTCGGGGGGTGTCGAGTTCAACTGGCCGCAGCACCACCGGCCCGCGACCTTCCTGCCGATGGAGAGCTGGATCGAGCGCGAACCCGACGGGGCGGTCACCGTCTGGATGTCGGATCACGACCCCTTCGCGCGCATGCGCGGCACCCACGGCATCCGCCTGCGCCCCGACAGCTCACTGATCGAGCTGCGGGCCCGCCTGCACAACCGCACCGAGGTGCCGCAGACGTTCCTGTGGTGGGCGAACGTCGCGGCGCGCGCGCACGAGGACTACCAGTCGTTCTTCCCGACCGACGTCCGCTACGTCGCCGATCACGCTCGGCGTGCCGTCACCGCCTTCCCGCGAGCCGACCGCCCGTACTACGGCGTGGACTACCCGGCCCGGGTCGACGCAGCCCACCCCGATGCCGACCGCATCGACTACTACGGGAACATCCCGGTGCCGACGTCGTACATGGTGGTCGAGACGCGCGATGACTTCTTCGGCGGCTATGACCATGCCGCCGGTGCGGGCTTTGTGCACTGGGCGGACCGCCGCATCGCACCGGGCAAGAAGCAGTGGACGTGGGGCAATGCCCCCTTCGGCCACGCCTGGGACGACCAGCTGACCGACGGCGACGGCCCCTACGTCGAGCTGATGGCCGGCGTGTACACCGACAACCAGCCCGACTTCGCCTACCTGGCACCGGGCGAGGTGAAGACGTTCTCGCAGTACTGGTTCCCGATCACCGGCATCGGCGCGGCGCATCAGGCGACGAAGGATGCCGCGGTCTCGGTGCGTCTCGAGGAGGGGCGCGTGCACGTCGGCGTCGCCGTCACCGGGGCCGTACCCGCGGCCCGGGTGCGGGTCTCCGTCGGGGCCGACACCGCGGAGCGTGTCATCGACCTCGAGCCGGGCCGGCCCTTCGTCGACTCGATTCCCTGCCCGGCGGGAGCGGGTGCGACCGATGTCGAGGTGGTCGTCCACGACGGCGATCGCGAGCTCATCCGGTGGCGCCCGCGCGCTGACCACGACGCCGCGCCCGAGCCTGCCGTTGCGACCGAGCCGCCGCTGCCCGCAGACATCGCTTCAGCCGACGAGCTGTACCTCACGGGCGTCCACCTCGCGCAGTACCGCCACCCGACGCGGCATCCCGAGCCGTACTGGGAAGAGGCGCTCCGCCGTGACCCCGGCGACGCGCGCTCGAACACGGCGCTCGGCGCCTCCGCCTACGGCCGCGGTGAGTACGACGCCGCCGCGGCCTACCTGCGCGCCGCGGTCGACCGGCTGACCTTCCGCAACCCGAACCCCGCCGACGGCGAGGCGCACTACCGCCTCGGACTCGTCGAGACGCGTCGCGGCCACGATGAGCGTGCGTACGACGCGTTCGCGAAGGCCGCGTGGGACGTGCGGTGGGCCCACCCCGCCAGCGTGCAGATGGCTCTGCTCGACGCGCGAGCCGGGCGCGACCTCGCCGCGCTCGGCCGCCTCGACGATGCGCTGCGTCACGGGTCGGACGACCCGCTCGCGCGAAACCTGCGTGTGATCATCCTGGGTCGCCTCGGGCGCGAGGTCGAGGCGACGGCCGAGCTCATGACGCTCGAGGAGAGCGATCGGCTCGACGTGCTTACCGCCTATCTCGGTGGGCGCGGGCTTCCCGACGACGGCCTCGTGCTGCTCGACCTCGCCGGTGACCTCGCCCGCGTGGGGCAACGAGACGACGCGCTCGCCGTGCTCGCCGCCGCGGCCGCTATCCCGGCGGCCGGCACGGGAGGCGTCGCTCCGATCGCCGAGTACGTCCGGGCGCGGGTGCTCGCCGAGGCGGGTGAGACGGATGCCGCGGCCGAGGCACGCCGTCGCGCGCAGTGCGCGCCCGCCGACTGGGTGTTCCCCGCGGGGCTCGACGCCTTCGACGCCCTCGACGCTGCCGTGGTCGCGGATCCGACGGATGCGCGTGCCCGATCGCTGCTCGGCATGTGGCTCTACGACCGCGGACGCCGAGCCGACGCGCTGGTCCAGTGGCGTGCTGCGCTCGACGATGCGACGCGCGACGGGGTGCTGCTGCGCAACGCCGCGCTGGCCACGGCCGAGGTCGAGGGCGACCTCGACGCGGCTGCCGTGCTGTACGACCGGGCCGTCGAGGTGAGCGACGACCCCCGGCTCTGGTTCGAGCTCGACCAGCTCGCGCAGCGGCGCGGCATCTCCGCAGCCGCCCGGTTGGCCAGGCTCGAGCCGCACCGCGACCGGCTCATCGTGCGCGATGACCTCCTCGTGACGGTGGCCGACCTGCTGACGATGGTCGGGCGACCCGCCGAGGCCATCGACCTGCTGCTCAGCCGTCCGTTGCAGCCGTGGGAAGGCGGCGAGGGCGTCGCGATCCGCGCGTTCGCCCGGGCGTCGATCGCGCGCGCTGCGGAGGTGGAGCCGGATGCCGCGCAGGCCGCGGCCATCCTCGAGCGCGCTCTCGACGCTCCGCGATCGCTCGGCGAGGCCTGGCACCTGCTCGACAGCCGGGCGGCCCTGTGGCTGCGTCTCGGGCGGCTTCGAGCGAATCTCGATGAGACGGCGGCGGCCGATGACGCGTGGCGGGCGGCGATGGCGGAGGCGGCCGCGGCGGAGGTCGACGCCGACACGCTCGACGGGGCGCGGGCCGCCCGTGCCCGGGGTGACGCCGCCGCCGCGGCGAGCCTGCGGTCACGCGTCGCGGCCCGGGTGACGGAGCTGCGCTCTGCTCCGGCACGGGTCGACTACTTCGCGACATCGCTGCCCGAGACGCTGCTGTTCTCGCTCGATCCGGTCGAGGCAGCGGGCCGCCGGGCCGACGACCTCGCCGCGGCGCTCGCCCGCTACGACGAGGAGATCGACGCGCCGTCCGCAGGAGCGCCGACGACCGGATCTGCGGGTCAGCGGGTGCACGCATGAGCGGCATCCCCGATCGCATGATGGCGAGCGTGCTGGTCGAGCCGGGTCGTCTCGAGGTCCGCGACATGCCGGTACCGGAGATGGAACCGGGCGACGTGCTCGTCGAGCTCACCGCCGTCGGGCTCTGCGGGTCGGACGTCCACTTTTTCGAGCACGGCCGCGTCGGCGACCTCGTCGTCGAGAGCCCCCTCATCCTCGGACACGAGGCCGCCGGAGTGATCGCCGCCGTCGCCTCTCCCGCCGACGCGAACCGGATCGGAGAGCGGGTCGCGATCGACCCGCAGCGTCCCTGCCGCTGGTGCCCGGCGTGCCGGGCGGGGCGGACGAATCTGTGCGAGCGGATGCGGTTCCCCTCGGCACCGCCCGAGAACGGCGCGTTCGCGCGCTACCTCGCGGTTCCCGGCGACGCGGCGCACCCGCTGCCCGAGACGATGAGCGACGACGAGGGTGCGCTGCTCGAGCCCCTGTCGGTCGGCATAGCCGCCGTGCGCAAGGCCGGGGTGGTGCCGGGCTCGCGGGTGCTGGTGGCCGGTGCCGGTCCCATCGGCATCCTGACCGGTGCTGCGGCGCGCGCGTTCGGCGCCGCCGAGGTCGTGGTGGTCGACCCGGTCGACGCTCGTCGGCAGGTCGCACTCTCGCACGGGGCGACGCGGGTGCTGGAGCCCGCCGAGGTGGCGACACTCGACGGGCGGATGGACGCGTTCATCGACGCGTCCGGCGCCCGCGCGGCGATCGCCGCCGGGTTGCGGTCGCTCCGCGGCGCCGGCCGCGCCGTCCTCGTGGGCATGGGATCAGCGACGGTCGACCTCGACCTCTTCCTGCTCCAGAGTCGCGAGCTCGTCGTCGAGGGGCTCTTCCGCTATGTCGACACCTGGCCGCTCGCCATCCAGCTGGTCGCGTCGGGGGCCGTGAAAGTGGACGACCTCGTGACTGCGCGCGGCGGTCTCGATGACCTCGCCGACTTCTTCAGGCGCAACTCCGACCCCGACACGATGAAGTTCCTCATCGACCCGCGCTTGCGGTGAGGCACGCCGTCCGGGCGTGGGGCGGCGGCGCGATAGCGTCGACGGTGATGAGCAATCCCTTCGCCGAAGTACCGGTCCTTCCCGTCGTCATCCCTTTCGGCATCGTGGTCTTCGCCGTGCTCCTGGCCGTGCTCTGGGCTCGGCGCAGCTTCTCGCTGCCTCGAGCGGCCGTGGCCGCGGCGGTCGCCGTCTACGCGGCAGGCATCGTGGGCAACACGATCTTCCCGATCTTCCTCGACAAGCCCGATTCGGGCATCCCGTGGACGCCGGGCCTGGCGCTCATCCCGTTCGCCGACTACGAGCTCGACGACGCGCTGATGAACATGCTGGTCTTCGTGCCGCTCGGCATCCTGATCCCGCTCATGCTCGCCCGGCCGACGTGGCTGAAGGTCGTGGGCACGGCGGCGATCACGAGCCTGACCGTGGAGTCGCTGCAGCTCGCGGCGCAGGCGTACTTCGCCGGCGGACACATCGCCGATATCAACGACTTCCTCTCGAACGTCGCCGGCGGTGCCCTCGGCTACGGCCTGCTGCTTCTGCTCGCGCGCGTCCCCGCGCTGGCGCGGCTCATCGACCTGTTCCGCTGGACCCCGCAGCCGCAGTCGCGCACCGGGAACAGCGCACACGAGACTGCCGCCACCCGCGGCTGAGGCCTCAGCGTCCCTGACGCTTCTTGTACGGCTTGGGCTGTCCCTTGACGATGGGGGCGCGACCCGAGCCCTTCGACGCCTTGGCCTTTCCGCCGCCCGACGCCTTCTGCTTCGGCGCGACAGCCGGCGCGGGCGCCGCGGCGACCTCGGCTCGGGCGTCGGCGAGCAGCAGGGTGCCGGCCGGGGTCAGGCGCGGCTTGCCGCCGTCCTTCGTGAACAGCGGATGTCCGACCTCTTCTTCCAGGCGGTCGATCGACGAGTACAGCACGGGAAGCGACACTCCGAGCTTCTCCGCAGCGCGCGGGAAGTGCAGGGCATCGGCGGCCGCGACGAAGTGGACGAGATCGCGGATCTTCATGGGTCACCTTCCATCGCGACGGACGAGCGCCGAACGCAGCGAACGCAGCAGCAGCAGAAGGCCGCCGAGCCCGACCACACTACCCAGGAACGGGAACACCGACACGGAGTCGGTGAGCAGTGGACCGTGCTGGACGACCCCCATCATGACGCCGACGATGACCAGGGTCGCTCCCACGAGCGTCGTGGTGAGGCGTCCGGTGAGCGACTCGACCCACGAGCGGTCGTCGGGGGACTCCAGAGCGCGGAGTCGTACGGTGAGGCGGCCCGACTCGAGGTCGCTGAGGATGCCGTCCACGCGGCGGGGCAGCTCACGCGCTCGCTCGAGCCCAAGCTGCAGCTGCACCTGAGCGGTCATCGGCGCCGAGCGCGGATCGCCCATGTGCAGGGCGTACTGCGGGGCCCGAGAGAGAGCGCGCTTGATCATGTCGTAGTCGGGATCGAGGCGCCGCAGCGTCCCCTCGATCGCGCCGAGCGTCCGGAACCCCAGCAGCAGACCGGGCGGGAGTGCGAGTCGGTGGCGCCGGAGCACCTCGATCAGCGCGGTGAAGAGATGCTGGTCGGAGGTGGAGTTGTGCAGTCGTGTGAGGATGACGCCGATGTCGTGCTGAAGCGCTCCGACATCGAGCTCGGCGTCGCCGCGCGGCTTCACGAGCATCAGGACGGCATCCGTCGCGCCGGAGTCGTCCTCGTTGTGCAATGCCACGAGCATCGGCAGCAGCAGGCGCCGCATACTGCGTTCGATGATCCCGACCGACCCGAAGTCGATGAGGGCGACGATCCCGTCGGGCTGCAGGATGAGGTTGCCCGGATGCAGGTCGGCGTGGAAGACCCCCCGCAGTGCGATCTGCCCGACGATGACGTCGAGCACGGCGTCGGCGATGCGCGTCGCCTCCGCGGGCGCGACGGCGCCCGGCGCGTCGCTGCCGGGCTCGGGCAGCCGGCTGAACGGGATGCCCTGGACGTGCTCCATCACGATCAGCTGCTCGGTGCACAGGTCGGGATAGACGTCCGGGATCCGCACCGCGCGAGCGTCGGCGGCCGTCATCGAGTCGCGCAGCATCTCCATGTTCGCGACCTCGACGCGGTAGTCGAGCTCTTCGCGCAGAGCGGCGGAGAACTGCGCGGCGAGGGCCGAGGCGCCGACATCCTTCGCCCACGTCGTGCGCCGCTCGAGGTCGGCGGCGGCACGCTCGATGATGTCGAGGTCGGTGGCGACCTGCGCGCGCGCCTTCGGTCGCTGGATCTTCACCACGACGGCGCGTCCGTCCTTGAGCCGTGCGCTGTGGACCTGACCGACGGATGCCGCCGCCAGCGGCGTCTCGTCGATGCCGGCGAAGACGAGCTCGATCGGCCGGCCCAGCTGCTTCTCGATCGCGGCCTTGGCCTCCGGCCAGGGGATGGGCGTCGTGTCCATCTGCAGCGAGGCGAGCGCACTCGTGATCTCGGCGGGGAGCAGATCGTTGCGGGTGGACAGGATCTGACCGAGCTTGACGAAGGTCACGCCCGCGTCGTCGAGGGTGGCCGCGAGCGCCCGAGGCAGTTCGGCTCGCGCCGACTCGCTGCGCATTCCGCCGAGGCCGTGCCGCGAGGCGATCGCGACGATACGCGCGTACCTCACCGCCCGGCGGCGGCGGTGCAACGCCTCGCGGACGTAGGTGACGGGACCGACCGGCGGCCGCGCCGGCCACATGAGCTCGAGCGTGATGAGGGCGATGAGGACGATCGCGAACAGCCAGGCCAGCACGAGCAGAACGAAGCCGAAAGCGACGGGCTGATCCGTGAGCAGCCCGCCCTGCTCCTGCAGCACGCCCGCTCCACGCAGCACCCAGATGCCGAGCGGGCCGAAGACGACGAAGACGATGAGCGAGACGACAGGACCGCGCACCCAGCCGACACGCGCCTCGAGCGCCCGCTTGGCGAGCCAGGTGGCCGCGATCGAGAAGACCACCGCGGCGATGGTGAAGAGCAACCACTCCGGCATCGATACCCCCTCGAGCCCGTCGACCTGCTTCGAGGCTAGGGCACCGGGCTCCGTCGCGCCGGGCCGATCATGCGATCTCGGCAGAGGCGGACTACCCTGAAGCGTGTCCACTTCTGCTGAACAGTCTGTACCCGAGTCCGTCGACGAGCCGCCCGTCATCACTTTCCGCGACCTCGGGCTGGGAGAGCAGGTGCTCAAGGCGCTCTCCGACGTGGGCTACGAGACCCCGTCGGCGATCCAGGCCGCGACCATCCCGACGCTCCTCGAGGGGCGCGATGTCGTCGGCCTCGCGCAGACCGGTACCGGCAAGACCGCGGCTTTCGCGCTGCCGATCCTCGACCGGCTCGACCTGACCCAGAAGACCCCGCAGGCCCTCGTGCTCGCCCCGACCCGCGAGCTCGCGCTGCAGGTCTGCGAGGCGTTCGAGAAGTACGCGTCGCGCACGAAGGGTGTCCACGTCCTCCCGGTCTACGGCGGTCAGGGCTACGGCGTGCAGCTCTCGGCGCTGCGCCGGGGAGTCCACGTCATCGTCGGAACGCCCGGGCGCATCATGGACCACCTCGACAAGGGCACGCTCGACCTGTCCGAGCTGAAGTACCTCGTGCTCGACGAGGCCGACGAGATGCTCAAGATGGGCTTCGCCGAGGACGTCGAGACGATCCTCGCCGACACCCCGGACACCAAGCAGGTCGCCCTGTTCTCCGCAACGATGCCGGCGGCCATCCGCCGCATGTCGAAGCAGTACCTCAACGACCCCGAGGAGATCACGGTCGCGTCGAAGACGACGACCTCCTCGACGATCACCCAGCGCTACCTGATCGTGTCGTATCAGCAGAAGATCGATGCGCTCACCCGCATCCTCGAGGTCGAGAACTTCGAGGCGATGATCGTCTTCGCCCGCACGAAGAGCGCGACCGAGGAGGTCGCCGAGAAGCTGCGCGCCCGCGGCTACTCTGCCGCCGCCATCAACGGCGACGTGGCTCAGGTGCAGCGCGAGCGCACCGTCAACCAGCTGAAGTCGGGCAAGCTCGACATCCTCGTCGCCACGGATGTCGCTGCCCGCGGCCTCGACGTCGAGCGCATCTCGCACGTGGTCAACTTCGACATCTCGACCGACACCGAGTCGTACGTGCACCGCATCGGCCGCACCGGGCGTGCCGGCCGCACGGGTGACGCGATCAGCTTCGTCACGCCGCGTGAGCGCGGGCTCGTGAACGCGATCGAGCGCGCGACGCGCCAGCCGCTCACGCAGATGCAGCTGCCGAGCGTCGACGAGGTCAACGTCACGCGCCTGTCGCGCTTCGACGACCGCATCACCGCTGCGCTGGAAGACACCGACCGCATCGAGCGGTTCCGCGACATCGTCGCCCACTACGTCCGTCACCACGATGTGCCCGAAGTGGACGTCGCCGCCGCGCTCGCCGTGGTCGCGCAGGGCGAGACCCCGCTGCTGCTCGAGCCCGACCCCGAGCCGCGCGCACGCGCGCCGCGCGAGGACCGTGCCCCGCGCTCGTTCGACCGCGACGACCGCGACGGGCGGCCGGAACGCCGCCCGCGTGCGAGCAACCCGAACATGACGACCTACCGCATCGCGGTGGGCAAGCGCCACCGCGTCGAGCCCCGTCAGATCGTCGGGGCGCTCGCGAATGAGGGCGGTCTCAGCCGCGGCGACTTCGGCGCGATCCAGATCCGTCCCGACTTCTCGCTCGTCGAGCTGCCGTCCGACATGCCCCAGTCGACGCTCGACCGCCTGGCCGACACCCGCATCTCGGGCAAGGCGATCGAGATCCGCGTCGACACCGGCGGCCCGAGCCGCAGCTCGCGCGGCCGCTTCGACCGTGACGATCGACCGCGTGACCGCGACCGTGACGGCGACCGCGACGACCGGCCGGCTCGCAAGCCCCGCCACCGCTCCGAGACGCGCGACTGACCGCGGCTTCCGGGAGCGGTGCGGCTCGCACGCATCCGCTCCCGGTGCAAGCCCGGTTCGCGGCATCCGATCCGCGTGCAGAGTGGGAGGTGCCTCCGCAGTCGGGGGGCGCCACACGAGCCGATCGGAGAAGCCAGATGAGTGCCGACCACCACGGACGAGACGACGAGCACCAGCACGAGGACGACGAAGCGGCCTCCGCCGGTTCCGAGTCGCCCGAAGAGGGCGCCGAGGCCGAAGAGGCCGCCGAGGACGCGCGTACCGACCGCTGACCAGTGCGCCTACGGCGATGCCCGTAGCGCCTGGGAGCACCCGGCGCAACGGGCATCGCGGTGAGCGCGGTGGCGGTGATGCTTCGAGCATGGCTGCTTCCTCGCGTCTCGCCGACCTGTCCGGGCTTACCGTCGTCGTCGTGGGGGCCTCGACGGGCATCGGGCGAGGCGTCGCCCTGCGCGCGGCGAGCTTCGGAGCCGCCGTCGTCGTGTTCTCCCGGCGACCGGACGCGCTGACGAGCCTCGTCGAGCGCATCCGGGATTCCGGCGGACGAGCTCATGCCGTGGCCGGGGATGTCTCACGTGCGGGCGACCTCGAGCGCCTCGCCGACGAGGCGGAAACGGTGTTCGGGCGCATAGACGTCTGGGCGCACAACGCCGGCGTCGGCACGATCGGCCTGTTCGGCGACGTCCCGATCGAGGAGCACGTCCGCGTCGTCGAGACGAATCTCATCGGGGCCATGCGCGGAGCGCACGTCGCGCTTCGTCGATTCATCGCGCAGGGATCCGGCGTGCTCGTGAACACGGCCTCGGTCGAGAGCGTCGTGCCCCTGGCCTACCAGGCCTCGTACGCGGCGACCAAGGCCGGGCTGCTCAGCCTCACCCAGACGTTGCAGCAGGAGCTCCGGCTCACGGGAGTCTCAGGCGTTGCGGTGGCTGCCGTGCTGCCGTGGGCCGTGCGGACACCCTTCTGGCGGCACGCGGGCAACCACGCGGGCCGGGCGTTGCGGATGCCGCTCATGGATGAGCCGGAACCGGTCGTCGACGCCATCCTTCGTGCGGGCCTGCGCCCGCGGGTCGCGCAGCCCGCCGGCTGGAAGGCGCGGGCCTCGCTCATCGGTGCGCGGCTGGCGCCACGGGTGACCGCGCGCCTGTCCGCCGACATCGCCGACGCGCGCGTCCGTCGCGGTGCGAAGACGCCGCCGAGCGACGGCGCGCTCTTCGAACCCCTCGCTGATCCGGCGACCGTCGCCGAGACACCGCGGCGCTGAACGCCCGCCCGGGCTAGCTCCGTCGGACTGTCCGACGCACGAGGCGGAACACACCCCACACGGCGAGCACCCACGGGCCCGCGACGAGAACGGGGTCGAGCCACGTGTGGCGCTGATCGACTCGGCCGTGTCCGAACCGCGACCGGATCGGATGCCGCCGGGCCTCGCTCAGAACACCGGTCTCGGTGATCGGGTTATCGGGCCGCGTGGTCGCGAACGAACGCAGATGCGCACCGATCGCCTCGACGCGATCGCCGGCGATGAGGAGCAGCCAGTGCGCGCCGCGCCCCTCGCTGAACCGGTCGTATCCGAGCCTGCGGATACGACCGGACAGTCCGTGAAGCGGCTGCGCCGTGCCGTAGACGGGGGTGAGGAAGGCGTGCTCGATCGAGCGCTCGCGTCGCGGGTCGAGGCCCTGGCGCGGCGGCATCCCGCGTCCGGCGGCGGCCTCGTCGAGCCTCTCGACGGTGCCGGAGGGACGGTCGGCGGGATCGAGGTCGACGCCCCATCCCGGTATGCGCGCGCGCAGCGCCGCACGATCGGGAGCCGGCCGCGGCACGCTCGCGGTGTACGGGGTGGGCACGTCAGAAGAGTTCGAGGACATGGGTCAGCCTTCCGAGGGGACGACGACGGTCTTCACGCAGTCGTCGAGCTTGGATGAGAACATGTGGTAGCCCTCGGCGATGTGCTCGAGAGGGATGCGGTGGGTGATCAGGTCGCCCGGTGAGATGTACCCCGCGCGGATGTGCTCGAACAGCCGCGGCCACTGCCGTTTGACCGGTGCCTGGTTCATCCGCAGCGTGAGGCCCTTGTTCAGCGCGTCACCGAACTTCACCGCGCTGAACAGCGGACCGTACGCGCCGATCACCGAGACCGATCCGCCCTTGCGTGCTCCGTCGATGGCCCAGTTCAGGGCGACGGGCGAGCCGCCCTGCAGCTTGAGCTTGGCAGAGGTGACGTGCTGGGTGACGTTGCCGTCCGCCTCGGCACCGACGGCATCGATGACGACGTCGGCACCGAGGTAGTCGGTCATCTGTTTCATCTCGACGACGACGTCGCGGTGCTCGGAGATGTTCACCGTCTCGGCGCGGGCGAACTCGCGCGCCTTCGTCAGGCGGTAGTCGAGGTGGTCGAACGAGATGACACGCCCCGCGCCCATCAGCCAGGCGGACTGCGCCGCCGCGAGGCCGACGGGTCCGGCACCGAGCACCATGACGGTGTCGCCCTCGACGATGTTTCCCAGCTGAGCGCCGAAGTAGCCCGTCGAATAGGCGTCGGTGAGGAGGAGCGCGTCCTCGTCCGACATCCAATCCGGGATGACGGTGGGGCCGACATCCGCGAACGGAACACGCACGCGCTCGGCCTGACCGCCGTCGTACCCGCCCGCCGTGTGCGAATAGCCGTAGATGCCCCCGACCGCGGTCGCGTTGGCGTTGACGTTGTGGCAGTTCGAGAACAGCCCGCGTGCGCAGAAGTAGCACGATCCGCAGTAGATGTTGAACGGCACCATGACCCGGTCGCCGACGGCGAGGTTCGTCACCGCACCGCCCAGCTGTTCGACCACGCCGATGAACTCGTGGCCGAAGGTGTGACCGATCCGGGTGTCGGGCATCATGCCGTGATAGAGGTGCAGGTCCGAGCCGCAGATGGCCGCGAGCGTCACCCGCACGATCGCGTCATGGGGGTGTTCGATGCGCGGATCGGGCTTCTCTTCCACGCGGACCTTGTACGGTCCGCGATAGGTCATGGCTTTCATCGATCGCCTCTCTGCCGGAGTTCGTGCCCGTCACCTTGCGCGCGACTCCGCCTGCCGCCCACGGGCTGGACGAGCTGACGACGAGGCGCTATCACCCGCGCGCGTCGCGCCGGGCCGATGGTGCCGCTTGCACACCGCGATCACGCGGGTCAACCCGCTCGAAGGATGCCGCGCGGGGCACGTACGGTCACGGCTGTCACCCCCGAGGAGCCCTATGAGCACCACCATCGAGACCGTCCCGATCGATCTCGGCATCGCCGACCCCCTGCCGTTCTGCTCGAGGGGACCTGTCAGCGCCATGCTCCAGCGGGTGCTCGTCGCGCCGGCGACGAGCGGTCTGCCCGTCGATGCTCCCGAGATCGTCGGTCGCGCGCTCGCCGAGACGGGCGACATCCTCCGCGACGATGACCTGCAGCTCGCCCTGTTCCTGATGTACGCCCTCCACTACGGCTCGCTGCCCGGCCTCGACGCCTCGTGGGAATGGGAGCCGTCGCTCATCGCGGCGCGCGGCCGCATCGAGCGCGCTTTCGAAGCGGCCCTGCGTGATTCCGCCGAGGTCATCGACCCGCCCGAGCCCGACCGTGACGCCGTCGCTCGCTGGCTGTTCGACCTGACCGCCCCGACCGCGGGGCCCGGCATGTCGCGATACGTCGCGAAGAAGGCCTCGCTCGAGCAGCTGCGCGAGTTCCTCATCCTCCGCACCGTCTACACGCTGCGCGAAGCGGACCCGCACTCGTGGGCGATCCCGCGGCTCAGCGGTCGCTCGAAGGCGGCGCTCGTCGAGATCCAGTCCGACGAGTACGGCGGCGGTGACCCCGCAGGCGTGCACGCGACGATCTTCGCCCAGACCGTGCGCGGCGCGGGCCTCGACGACACGTATGGCGCGTACATCGACACGGTGCCCGCCGTCGTGCTCGCCAGCCACAACGCCATGTCGCTGTTCGGGCTCCACCGTCGCCTGCGCGGCGCGATCGTCGGTCACCTCGCAGCGTTCGAGATGACCTCGTCGATCCCCAATCGCTCCTACGGTGACGGCTTCCGGCGCCTCGGATTCGGGACCGACGTCACGTGGTACTTCGACGAGCACGTCGAGGCCGACGCCGTGCACGAGCAGATCGCCGGCCGCGACCTCGCGGGATCCCTCGCCGAGGACGAGCCCGACCTGCTGCCCGACATCCTCTTCGGCGCCCGCGCGTGCCTGGTCCTGGACGACCTCGTGGGCGACCATGTGCTTGCCGCCTGGGAGGCGGGGCGCAGCGCGCTCCGCGGCGGCGTTCTTCCCGACCTCACGGCGTGATGCGCGAGGACGTCGAGTACGTTCTGCCGCTGCGCTGGGATGACGAGACCCGTCGGGCCGATGAGGCCGAGCTGGGGGAGTACCTCGCCTGGCTCGCCCGTCGCGTCGACGTCACCGTCGTCGACGGCTCGCCCGCGCACCTGTTCGCCGCCCACCGCCGAGACTGGAACGCCGTGCGGGTGGTTCCGCCGTCGGTCCCCGGCCGCAATGGGAAGGCACGCGGAGCGATGACGGGGCTTCTCCTCGCCCGGCATCCGGTGACCGTGATCGCCGACGACGACGTCCGGTACGACGACGGCGCGCTGCAACGGGTGGTTGCGGCGCTGGCGGATGCCGACATCGTGCGGCCCCAGAACATCTGGCAGCGACCCCGCCCGTGGCACGCCCGCTGGGATACGGGCCGAACCCTCATCAACCGGGCCTTCGGGGGAGACTTCTCCGGAACCGTCGCCGTGCGGACCGCCCGCGCGCGCCCCGGCTACGACACCGACGTCCTCTTCGAGAACCTCGAGCTCGAACGCACGGTCCTCGCCCGCGGCGGCCGCCGTCGCATTGCACGCGACATCTTCGTCGCGCGCCGGCCCGCGACTGCTGGCCGCTTTCGCGAGCAGCGCGTGCGCCAGGCGTACGACAGCCTCGCGCAGCCCGCTCGGCTCGCGGTGGAGCTGGCAGTCGTTCCGCTCATCCTCGCGCTGCGCCGGCGACCGGCAGCACTCGCGCTCGCCGGGGTGGCGGTCATCGCCGTCGCGGAGGCCGGGCGCCGCCGCGACGGGAGCGGTGGGGTGTTCGGGCGGACGGATGCGTTGTGGGCCGTCCCCTGGGTCGTCGAGCGAGGCGTGACGAGCTGGGTGGCGCTGTCTCTGCGCTTGCGCGGCGGGGTGCCCTACCGGGGCACGCGACTGCGGAAAGCGGCGAACAGCATGAGAACGCTACGGAAGAAGGAGACACGATGAGCGAGCACCGCGGTGCATCCGTGACCATCACCGCGTGCCCCGACGGGCCGCTGCTCGTGCGGGGCGACGTGGAGCTGCTCGATGACGCGGGCAACCCGATCCCGCGCAACCGGCGCACGATGGCTCTCTGCCGGTGCGGCGTGAGCGCGATCAAGCCGTTCTGCGACGGCACGCACAAGCTCTCGGGCTTCAGAGCCGACTAAGCGCGCGCCCGCACGGGCGGGCCACGGCCGCGGCGCCCGCGACCGTGCCCCGCCGAGGATCAGAGCTTGTCGCGGATGACGCCCTCGGCCTTGTCGAGGAGGTTCGGCTTCGCGTCGGTGCCGTAGAACCGGGGGTCCGGCTGCGTGGGCGGGGGCATCGGAACCGAGGTGTCGGGTCCGTCGAGGTACGTGAACTCGCCCTTGCCGTCGGGGGTGGGACCCGATGCCCACGAGCCCTCGGCTGCCGCGGCACCGTCGGAGAAGTTGATGTACTTGTACGCGTGCTCGCGCGCCTCGTTCGAGAGCGGGAAGTTCGACGGCACGGGGATGTCCTCCACTCCCTCTTCGCGCAGCTCCTGCGCCGCGCGGATCCACTGGTTCTGGTGCATCGTGTCGCGCGCCAGGAGGAACGAGAGCATGTCCCGGACCCCCTTGTCGTCGGTCATGTGGTAGATCCGCGCGACCTGCACACGGCCCTGCATCTCGGCGTTGGCGTTGGCCGTGAAGTCGGCAAGCAGGTTCCCGCTCGCGGTGATGTACGAGCCCTGCCAGGGGTTGCCGTTCGAGTCGACCGGGCGCGCACCGGCACCGGCGACGATCGCGGACTGCACATCCATGCCGCCCATGACGGCGCCGAGGACGGGGTCGGACTTCGCCGCAGCCTCGGACTGCTCGGCCGGGGCCTTCTCGAGCAGCTGCGCGATCATGATCGCGAGCATCTCGACGTGGCCGAACTCCTCCGCCCCGATGCCGTAGAGCAGGTCGCGGTACTTGCCCGGGATGTGGGCGTTCCACGCTTGGAACCCGTACTGCATGGCCACGGTGATCTCGCCGTACTGGCCGCCGAGCACCTCCTGCATCCGTCGCGCGAAGATCGCGTCGGGCTTCTCCGGACGGGCCTCGAACTGCAGTTCCTGTCGATGAAAGAACATCTCGCCTCCTGGGGATCGGCCGAACGCCGAGTGCGCCGGCGCGGCGAACGTACGTCGGGCCCGCCGCGCACGCCACGGGCCTTGACTCCTCCCGGGCTCGGTGCAAACATCACGCCCGCGCGGCGGGTGACGGTCGATCGATCTGTCAAGCCCCGCGCGCTCCCCCTAGCCCCCGCGGATCATCGGGCGGGACCGGAGGGGGAGCCATGACCGATCACCGACCGCGCGTAACCGAGGTCGCCGAGGGTGTGTATCAACTCGCCCGCGGCGGCGTGAACGCCTACCTCGTGGCGTCCGATGACGGGCTCGTCCTCATCGACGCGGGACTTCCGCGCACGTGGCCGCTCCTCGAACAGGCCCTCGCGGCTGTGGGCGCCCACCCGTCCGACATCGACGCGCTGCTGCTCACCCACGGCCACTTCGACCACGTGGGGATGTGCGAGCGCCTCGCAGACGAGCACCACCTCGTCGCTGACGTCCACCCCGGCGACGAGGAGCTGGCGCGGCATCCATACCGCTATGCGCACGAGGCCGCCCGGTTCCCGTATCCCTTCCGCTACCCGGCGGCGCTCCCGATCCTGGCGAGGATGGTTGGCGCGGGAGCGCTCGGGGTGAAGGGCGTGCGGACCGATCCGTCGATCGTGCCCGGACACTCCATCCCGCTCGCGGGCGGCATCCTCCCGATCGCGACACCCGGCCACACCGACGGGCACTGCGCGTTCCTGCTCGAATCGGCCGGGATCCTGCTGACCGGAGACGCACTGGTCACCCTCGATCCGTACACGGGACGCACCGGTCCGCGGGTCGTCGCTCGCGCGGCCACAGCGCACAGCGACGAGGCGCTGGACTCGCTCTCGCTGCTCGCCGAGACGGGTGCACACCTCGTGCTGCCCGGCCACGGCGCGGTCTGGCGGGACGGCGGCATCGCCCCCGCTGCGGCCATCGCCCGCTCGCGGGGCGTCGACTGAGGCGGCCCCGCACGGTCGCGCGATGCCGGACTCGGCCCTCTCGTGTCAAGCCCCGTGAATCCGACGGCGGAGGGGGATCGGGTAGAAGCACCGTTCGACGACAGAGAGGGATGACCATGGAACCCCAACAGCAGAACGTCCCGGGAACCGACCAGGCGATGGTGCCGAAGCCCGACTACGGCGAGGAGACCTACCGCGGCTCCGGGAAGCTTGCCGGCAAGCGCGCGCTCATCACCGGCGGCGACAGCGGCATCGGCAAGGCTGTGGCGCTCGCCTACGCCCGCGAGGGAGCGGATGTCGCCATCAGCTACCTCGAGGAGCACGAGGATGCCGAAGAGGCCAAGCGCTTCGTCGAAGAGGCCGGGCGCCGCGCCGTCCTCATCCCGGGTGACATCTCCGACCCGGCCCACTGCCGTGAGGTCGTCCGCCGCACCGTGGAAGAGCTCGGCGGGATCGACATCCTGGTCAGCAACGCCGCCTTCCAGATGAACCGCGAGACGCTCGAGGAGATCCCCGACGAGGAGTGGGACTTCACGTGGGCGACGAACGTCGACGCGTACTTCCACCTGACAAAGACTGCGCTGCCGCACATGGGGCCGGGGTCGTCGATCATCGGGTCGAGCTCGGTGCAGTCCGACCAGCCCTCGCCCAACCTCCTGCCGTACGCGGCGACGAAGGCGGCCATCGCGAGCATCACGGCATCGCTCGCGCAGATGCTGGGCGAGCGCGGCATCCGCGCGAACAGCGTCGCCCCGGGGCCCATCTGGACTCCGCTGATCCCGGCGACCCTGCCGGCGGATGCGGTGGAGAGCTTCGGCGAGCAGACGCCGCTGGGACGCGCCGGGCAGCCTGCCGAGCTCGCCTCGGCCTACGTGCTGCTGGCGTCGGACGAAGCGTCGTACATTTCGGGCGCACGTCTGGCGGTCACGGGAGGCAAGCCCATCCTCTGAGCCCGGCTCTCGGGACCGGCGTCCGGCGCCGTTCGTTCACGCAACGCTCGTCCGCGGTTCACTCGCCGCGGGCGGGCGTTGCCGCACGATGGATCGCACCCGCCGCGTAGATCCCGAAGGTCCTGAATGAGCGCTCCGCTTCGCGTCCTCTCCCTCACCGAGGGCTTCTTCGCCGGCGGGGCTCGAATCCTGCACAGCGATGTCGTCGCCGGCCTCCACGCGCGGGGCGAACAGCACCACAGCGTGCTCGCCATCGCGTCGCGGGCGCGGCGCGAGTCGACCGTCCAGCACATGGCCGGCGACCCGCGGTATCGGGCGCTGCGCGCCTCGGGCATCGGGATCACGTCTCTGGGAAAGACGGCGGGGCCGGTGCCGCACGCGCCGCACGCCTTCTCCTCGCGGCAGTTGCGCACCGCGGCGCGCGCTATCGCCGCGGCCGACGTCGTGCTCACCCTCAAAGAGCAGCCGCTCGGACTCCTGCTCGCTCTCGATGAGGCGATGATGCTGCCCGACCGGCCTGTCGTGGCATGCCTGCACCGGTCCGACCCGGAGCATTCGGGCGATGCTCTGGAGTGGCTGGGTGAGAGCGTCCGTCGTGGGATCGTCACGGCGGCGGTGTCATGCGCGCGGTCGACGGATGCCGCCTACGCGTCGGTCCTGGGCGACACGCAGCGTCATGTCGTCGACAACGGCATCGACCTCTCGCGCTTCGAGCCGTCGGTCACCCGCGGGGGTGACCGCGTGCGGCGTGAGCTCGGCATCCCCGACCGGGCGGTTGTCGTCGCCTACGCGGCTCGGTTCGACGCGATGAAGGATCCCGAGCTGTTCCTGCGGTCGGTCGCCGCGCATCGAGCGCTCGTGCCCGATGCGCACTACGTCATGTGCGGAGCGGGGATGACGCGCGAGAACCCCCGTCTCACGGAGCTGCTGGAGGTCATCGGCGGCGACCGCATCCATGCTCTCGGCATCCGTGACGACATGCCCGCGATCTACCGCGCCGCGGACGTCGTCTCACTCACGAGCGCGTTCGGCGAGGCGGCCCCGCTGTGCCTGCTGGAGGGGGCGGCGAGCGGTGCGGTACCGGTCACGACGGATGTCGGCGACGCGGCCCGCCTCGTCGAGGGGATCGGCATCGTCACCCCGCGCAACCCGGATGCGATCGCGGCCGGTTGGGGTCGTGCCGTCGAGGAGCGCGTCGCGTTCGGAGGCGCCGCGCTCGCCGCTCGGGACCGGTTGGGTCGAGACCGGATGATCACGGAGTACGGCGCCGTCATCGCCGAGCAGGTCGCCGGCCTGCGCATCGCCGCCTGAACCCGCGGTCAGGGCAGCAGGCCGAGACGCCGCGCGCGCGCGACGGCCGCGTGACGGGTCGACGCGTCGAGCTTGGCCATCGCCGCCTGGAGGTATGACTTCACGGTTCCCTCTTTGAGGCTCAGCGCCGCCCCGATCTCCGCGTTCGTCGAGCCGAGGGCGCAGCAGGCGAGAACGTCGAGCTCCCGCGGAGAGAGCTGCACCTCGGCATCCTTCGCCGACGCCGCCCCGTCGCCCGCGACTGTGGTGAGGCGGCGCTCGATCGCCGCCAGCCGCGCCCGCAGGTCGGCGTCGTCGATCGTCGCGGCGATGCTGCGCAGCTCGGCGAAGCTCTCGCGCAGGTCCTCTCGCGCGGCGGGGGAGAGGCCGGCCGCGGACTCGGGTGCCGGCGCCAGCGTCAGCCGGCGCTGCACCTCGTCGCGGATGCGCAGCTCGGTGCTGATCGCGTCAGCCGCTCGGAACGCCGGACGCGCCACGAGGTCGCCCACCGGAGCCTGCGACCAGGAGCCGCAGTACAGCACCCCGCGCGCCCGGCCCTCGGTGACGATCGGTACGGCGAAGAGGGTGGCGATGCCCTCGCCGAGAATGGCCCGGTCGTAGTCGTGCGTGATGGTGCGCGCGGTGCGGTAGTCGAGAGCGAGCCGCGGACGCCGTTCGACCATCGCTGCGCCGCCCAGCCCGCGGCCGACGCGCACCACCAGATCGTCGATGGAATGCGACCGCGCTCCGGCGATCGCGGTGACGTGAACCGAGCCCTGGCTCTCGAGGCCGCCGAAGACGACGGGAAAGCGTGTGCTGCGCGCGAGGTCATCGACCGCGCGGGAGACCAGCTGCGCGTCGTTCTCGGGTGCCGCCAGTGCCGTCACGCACTACCTACTTCCGGGGGTGACGGCCTCGTTGCCGCCTTTCGTAGCGTCGACCCTACCATCGCGGTCGCTCGACGACGACGACCGCTGGAGAGCTGCTCACCATGAGGCAAGGAGGCCACATGACCGCATCGCCCACCCACTCGCCGCCTCCCGGCGGAGTGGACTATGTCGCCGTCGAGGAGTCGGCGCCGTTCCGGGAACTCAAGCGCAAGCACCGCAGCTTCGTATGGCCGCTGACGATCGTCTTCCTCGTCTGGTACTTCGTCTACGTGCTGCTGTCGTCGTTCGCGACCGACTTCATGGCGCAGCGTGTCTGGGGTGACATCACCGTCGGTCTGCTGTTCGGGCTCGGCCAGTTCGTCACGACCTTCGCGATCACCATGGGCTACGTCTGGTACGCCAACCACAAGCTCGACCCGATCTCGTCGGCGATCCGGAACGATCTCGAGCGACAGGAGGCCGGATCGTGAACGGATTCTGGGAAGCGGTGAACGGCCTGGGGGCGGCCGTCGTCGCGGCGGGAGAGACCGTCGACAACAACCCGGTGCTGAACATCTCGATCTTCGGCGCATTCGTCGCGGTGACGCTGTTCATCGTCATCCGTGCCAGCCGCAACAACAAGACCGCGGCCGACTACTACGCCGCGGGCCGCTCGTTCACCGGGCCGCAGAACGGCTTCGCGATCGCGGGCGACTATCTGTCGGCGGCATCCTTCCTCGGCATCTGCGGCGCGATCGCGATCAACGGATACGACGGGTTCCTGTACTCGATCGGATTCCTCGTGGCCTGGCTCGTCGCGCTGCTGCTCGTCGCCGAGCTCATGCGCAACACCGGCAAGTTCACGATGGCCGACGTGCTGTCGTTCCGGCTGAAGCAGACGCCGGTGCGGATGGCGGCCGCCATCACCACGCTCGCGGTGTGCTTCTTCTACCTGCTCGCGCAGATGGCGGGAGCGGGCGGTCTGGTCTCACTGCTGCTGGGCATCACCGAGCAGGTCGGCCAGTCGATCGTGGTCGCCGTCGTCGGCGTGCTGATGATCGTCTACGTGCTGATCGGCGGCATGAAGGGCACGACGTGGGTGCAGATCGTCAAGGCGTTCCTGCTCATCGGCGGCGCGCTCGTCATGACGATCTGGGTGCTGGCGATCAACGGGTTCAACCTCAACACGCTCCTCGAGAGCGCGGTCGCCGCCTCGCCGAAGGGAGAGGCGATCCTCGGACCGGGCCTGCAGTACGGCGCCAACCCGTGGGACTTCATCTCGCTCGCGGTCGCGCTCGTGCTGGGAACGGCGGGTCTGCCGCACGTCCTCATGCGCTTCTACACGGTGCCCACCGCGAAAGAGGCCCGTCGCTCGGTGGTGTGGGCGATCTGGCTCATCGGCCTCTTCTACCTCCTCACCCTCGTGCTCGGGTACGGTGCGGGCGCGCTCGTCGGTCCGGAGCGCATCGCCTCGGCGCCCGGCGGGGTCAACTCCGCTGCTCCGCTGCTCGCGCTCGAGCTGGGCGGCCCCCTGCTGCTCGGCTTCATCTCGGCGGTGGCTTTCGCGACGATCCTCGCGGTCGTGGCGGGCCTCACGATCACGGCGGCGGCGTCGTTCGCGCACGACATCTACGCGAACGTCGTCAAGAAGGGGAACGTGCCGCCCGACGGCGAGGTCAAGGTCGCTCGCCGCACAGTCATCGTGATCGGCATCCTCGCGATCGTCGGCGGCATCGGCGTGCAGGGACAGAACGTCGCGTTCCTGGTGGCCCTCGCCTTCGCTGTCGCGGCTTCGGCGAACCTCCCGACGATCATCTACTCGCTCTTCTGGCGGAAGTTCACGACGCGTGGCGCGGTGTGGAGCATGTACGGCGGCCTGGCGGCAGCCATCATCCTCATCATCCTCTCGCCCGTGTTCTGGGGCACCGAGACCAGCGTGTTCAAGAACGTCGGCACGGCCATCTGGCCGCTCAACAACCCGGGCATCGTGTCGATCCCGCTGGGTTTCTTCCTCGGCTGGCTGGGTTCGGTCACCGAGCGGCGGCGGGAGGACCCGGTGAAGGCGGCCGAGATGGAGGTGCGTTCTCTGACCGGTCACGGCGCGGAGAAGGCGGTCGATCACTAGGCCGCGACACCTCGCTGATCGAGACGACGGCCCCGGGCGCGCTGCCCGGGGCCGTCGCCGTTCCGGCGCGGCCTACACGCGGCCGGAGTCGGCTCTGCTCTCGAGGTCGAGCAGGAATCGCTTGCGCTCGGGATGGCCGCCATACTGTCCGATCGATCCGTCGCTGCGGACGACACGGTGTGCGGGCACGACGATCGAGATCGGCGTCCGCGCGCACGCAGACCCGACGGCTCGGTGCGCTCGCGGTGAGCCGGCGGTGATCGCGATCTCGCCGTAGGTCGCCACCTCGCCGTAGGGAACGCGGCAAACCGCGCGCAGTGCGGCGCCGGCGAATCCCGGCGGGGCCAGGAGCCAGTCGATCGGCGTCCGGAACTGCCGCAGCCGGCCCGCGAAGTACTCGTCGAGTTCGGCGGCCACGTCGGCAGCCGCGCCCGGGTCGTGGACCGGGAGCGCGCCGAGGCTGAGGGCGAGGTCGACGAGGGCGATGTCCGCGGGGCGGTCGAGGATGTCGAGGTGGGCGAGGCCGGTCTCGGTCACGACCAGGAGGGCATCGCCGATCGGCGTGGGGTGCACCGCAAATGCTGCGTCGGTCATGGCTCCATCATCCCGGGCGGCCCCGCTGCGCCCCGTGCGCGGCGACGATGCGGGGGATGGGCGGCGGCGACAGGCGCCGGGGGAGGAACCGCCGATCGTCCGGCGTGTCGGAAATAGCGCGAAACTCGGCGGCGCCTGAGGGTCGGATGCAGGCGCGCCGCTTAGGGTGTGTGCTGTGTGGCGAGGAGATCGAGGAGCCGTCCGTCCGGACGCAGCCGACGAGGTTCGGGTCGATTCGGTGACCCCGGCGCAACTCGATGTCGCCGAAGACGACGTCGCCGTCGCCCACGTGGCCGACCCCGAGCGCGAACGCATCCGTGTGCAGGCCGCCCGCCTCGGCGGCCGTTCGACGCTGCTCCACTACATCGCTTCCGACGATGTCGGCATCGACATCACCAAGGCGCATCCGGGCAGCCTCCCGCAGTTCATCACCGGCCGTTCGACGCTCCTGTCGAACCTCTTCCGCGACGAGGTGGCGCTGCGCACGGCCCGCCTCGCCGCCGGGCGCATCACCGCGAAGGACGTCGAACTCCGCACCACGCGCGGCCTCGACACCGTCCACCTCGGCGTCGGATTCGCCTCGTGGCGGGCCGGAGGTCTCACCTACAACGCCCCGGTCCTTCTCCGCCCGCTCGCCATCCGCCGCCATCACGGCGACTTCGATCTCAAACTCCACGGCTCGTTCTCCGTCAATCCCGAGCTCGTCGAGATCGCGCGTGCGCACTTCGGAATCGACCTCGACCGGCGCGGGCTCGCCGCGCTCGCGTACGACGGCGGCGTCTTCAAGCCGCAGCCCGTCATCGACCATCTGCGCGCCCTGACCGCCCATGTCGACACCTTCACGGTTCAGCCACGGCTGATCGTCTCGACGTTCGCGGATGTCGCCGCTCGCGCCGAGCGCGATGCGGCAGACCTCGACGTCCCCGTGCTCAACGCTCTCGCCGGCCATGAGGACGACCGCGCGCTCGTGGCTACTCGTTACCCCGTTCCCGACGCCGTTCCCTCGGACGACCGCCCGCCGGCATCCGACCGACTGCTGCTCGACGCCGACGCCGAGCAGGAAGGCGTCCTCGACCGGATCGTCGCCGGGCAGTCGCTCGTCGTCCACACGCTGCCGGGCACAGGGGGCACGCAGACGATCATCAACGCCGTCGGCGAGCTGGTCCGCCGCGGCAAGCGCGTCCTCGTCGTCAGCGCTCGCCGCTCCACTCTGGAGGGAGTCCGTCACCGCCTCGCCGGCATCGGGCTGCCCGGGCTGGCCGTCTCGCCCCGGGGCGTCCACCGCGACCTCATTCGCGCGATCGCCCGCAACGAGAAGGCGCAGCACCCGAAGATGGGCGAGATCGACGACGCCCTCGTTCGGCTGCGCACGGTTCTGCGCGACTATCGCGTCTCGCTGACGCAGCGGCATCCCATGCTCGGCGTCTCGCCGCTCGAAGTGCTGCAGAAGCTGACGACGATCGCGGCCGAGTCGCCGCAGCCGTCGGCAGCCACGCGCTTCGATGCCGCGACCCTCCAGCGCCTCTCGACGCGTCGCGCCGAAGCGGCCGCATCGCTCGCGACCGCCGCTCGGCTGGGCGAGTTCCGTTTCGGGCCCGATGACTCGCCGTGGTACGGCGTCGCGTTCGAGACGACCGAGCAGGCACGCGCGGCACACGCTCTGGCAGGCCGCCTGCATCGCACCGAGATCCCCGAGATCCTCGAGCGCGGGTACGAGCTCATCGGGCAGACCCGGATGCGGCCGTTCACGACGCTCGCCGAGCTCGGTGCGTACATCCGCCTT
This sequence comes from Microbacterium sp. SMR1, assembly GCF_003289625.1. GTDB lineage: Bacteria > Actinomycetota > Actinomycetes > Actinomycetales > Microbacteriaceae > Microbacterium > Microbacterium plantarum. The sequence goes on along the minus strand of NZ_QMBN01000003.1, from coordinate 45,662 downwards.
CTCCAGGGGATCCGCGCGTCGCTCGACCGCTTCAGCCTGACCGTCTTCGAGCGTCCGCTGGGCGATCTGATCGAGGCGCACTCCACCCGCCGCGACACTCCCGAGATGAACGGTGCGACACGGCGTCGCCTGCGACGGCTCTCGAAGGAGTACGTCCGGCCGGGCATGCACGTCACCGACATGCACGACGCCCTCGTGCGCGTGCAGAAGCAGCGCGAGCAGTGGCAGCGTCTGGCCGAAGTGGGCGTCGTCCCCGAGATCCCCGCGGGTCTCGACGCGGTCGCGACCTCGTGGCAGCGCGTCGACGCCGACCTCGCCGAGCTCTCGCGCGTGCTCGGCCCGGGGCACGATCTGCTCGCGACGCCGATCCCCGAGCTCGTGCGGATCCTCGCCGGGCTCGCCGCGGAGTCCGACGTGTTCGACAACCTCGTCGAACGAGCGACGCTGCGCGGTGAACTCGCTTCCCTCGGCCTCGAGGGCCTGCTCACCGAGCTTTCGGTGCGCCATGTGCCCGAGGAGCGCGTCGCGGCGGAGTTCGAGTTCGCCTGGTGGCAGTCCGCCCTCGAGGCGATGCTTCGCAGCGACCGTGCACTGCTCGGAGCCAACACCAGCGTCGTCGATCGTCTCGAACGCGACTTCCGCCTCGTCGACGAGGCGCACGCCGCCTCGGCGGGGCAGCAGCTGGCGGCCGAGCTCGCGACGCGATGGAAGATCGCGATCGTCGACGAGGCTGACGAGACCGCGGCGCTCAAGGCCGCGCTGCGCGAGGGCACAGCGTCGGCTGCCGAACTGCTCGCCGTCGCGCCGAAGCTCCTGCGCACGCTCGCGCCCGTCTGGATCGCGTCGCCCTACGAGGTGGCCTCCCTGCCGGCCCGGCCCGCGTTCGACGTCGTGATCCTGGCGGATGCCGGCGCGCTGAGCGTCGCCGAATCGGCCTCGGCCCTTCGCCGCGCGCGGCAGATCGTCGCGTTCGGCGACCCTGTCACGCAGCGCCCGACCCCGTTCGAGATCGCCGCCGACCGCGATCCGTCGGACGAGCCGATCGCAGACCCCGACGAGCGGAGCGTCTTCGAGCGCCTCGCCGAGATCGTTCCGGTCGAGACCTTGACCCGCAGTTACCGCGCAGGCGGCGAAGACCTCGCCGAACTCGTCAACGAGGCCTTCTACGGCGGCGAGATCGTCTCGTTCCCCTGGGCCGGCTCGTATCTCGGACGCGGCAGCCTCAGCGTTGACTACGTCGAGGGTGGTGTCGGTGCACCGGACCCCGACTCGGGAGCGGTCGAGAGCCCCGATGCCGAGGTCGCCCGCGTCGTGACGCTCGTCGTCGAGCACGCCGTCAACCGGCCGAACGAGTCGCTGATGGTCGTCACCGCGTCGACCAAGCACGCCCTGCGCATCCGCGCCGCCGTCGAGGCCGCTTTCGCCGGAAGATCGGATGTCGCCGAGTTCGTCGGTCGCGAGACGGCTGAGCCGTTCGCCGTGCTCGGGCTCGAGGAGTCGGTCGCCGAGAGTCGTGACCGCGTCGTGTTCTCGCTCGGTTACGGTCTGACGCGCCACGGGCGCGTGCTGAGCGACTTCGGTGTGCTGTCGGGGCCGGATGGTGAGCGGCTGCTGACCGTCGGCATGACGCGCGCCCGTCGCTCGATGGTGATCGTGTCGTCGATCCGGCCGTCGGCGTTCGACGACGGACGCCTCGAGAACGGCGCCGCCACGCTCATGTCGATCCTCGGGGGAATCGCGGCACGCGCTCGCGAGGCCCGCCTCGAAGACCTCGCCGACCCGCTGACTCTGGCCCTCGCGCAGAACCTCCGCCGTCTGGGCGTGGCGGTCGACGTCGCGTACCGCGGGCTGCTGCCGCTGGTCGCTCAGCGCGACGGCAAGGCCGTCGTCGTCGAGGGCGACCCCGAGACGATCGGGCAGTCGCTCCGGGAGTCGCTGCGGCTGCGTCCCCAGATTCTGCGGCGGCTGGGATGGCACTACATCCGCGTGCACTCGTTCGACCTCTACAGCGACCCCGCCGGTGTGGCCGCGCGTGTCGCTGCGATCCTGGGCGTCGAGCCCGAGGCGCCGACCGCGGACGCGAGCACCGAGCCGCTCGATGTCATCGAGTGACCGACAGCGGGTCGAGCGGGTCGGCAGCCGCCGAGCTCGACTGACCGCCGCTCCGGGTACGACGGCCGAGCCGACATCGGCCGATGAGACGACGGATGCCCCGGCCGGCGCCGAGGGCGCGGCCGGGGCATCCGGTCCGAATGATGCGCGGATGCGGAACGAGGTTCCGCCGCACTACTGATCCGGTCAGGCGGACGGCGCCGCCGGGGGAGTGTTCTGCGAACGGCGCAGCGGGGCGTCGGTGGTCGCGGCTGCGGCGCTCGAAGCAGAGGTCGCGGCGTTGTTCTTCTCCAGCAGATCGCGGATCTGGATGAGGAGCTCCTGCTCGGTCGGGAGCTTCGCCGCCTCTTCGACGACGCCGGCCTTGGCGGCCTGACGCTCCTTCCACTTGTTCATCGGAACGACGAACACGAGGTAGACCACGAGAGCGACGGCGAAGAAGCTGATGATCGCGCTGATGAGTCCCCCCAGGGGGAACGGGACCGGCTGACCGTAGATACCGGTGAGCGTCGGGCCGGCGATGCCCTCTTCGTTGGGCTGGTAGAACAGCTCGACTAGTGGGTTGATGATGCTCGACACGATCGCGTTGACGATGGCGGTGAACGCACCGCCGATGACCACGGCGACCGCCAGGTCGATGACGTTGCCGCGCATGATGAAGTCGCGGAAGCCCTTGATCATGGCTCTCCTCTCTCCGGACGCGCCGGGTGTCACGAGCCCGCCGCGGCGGGGGAGGACTTCGCCTCGGACTTCGATGATGCCGAAGACGACGAGTCGCCGCCACCGGTTGACGTGCCCGCCCCCGAGCCGCTCGCGCGGGAGTCGGTGCGGTAGAAGCCGCCGCCGTTGAAGGTCACGCCGATCGACCCGTACTGCTTCCGCAGCTCGCCCGAGCACTCGGGGCAGACCGTGAGAGCGGGGTCGGCGAAGGACTGGACCGCATCGAAGCGGTGCCCGCACGACTTGCAGGCGTAGGCGTAGGTGGGCATGGTTCCTCGGTGTTCAGTGCGCCTCGGGGGCGAGGACGACGGTTCGGGTGGGAGTGACGACGCCGGTGACCGGCTGATCGTGCAGATCGCGCGGCACCTCCTCGACGAGTTCGGAGTCGAAGAGCACGGCGTACACCGGCGGGCGGTTCTCCATCGAACCGAGGGTCTTGTCGAAGTAGCCGCGGCCCCAGCCGAGACGCATGCCGGCGGAGTCGACCGCCGCGGCGGGGATCACGAGCAGATCGACCTCTCCGACGGAGATCGGACTGAGCACTTCGCCGATGGGCTCGGGAATGCCGAACAGTCCGTCCGAAACGGCGGCGCCCGGCTCGGCGACGACCCAGTCGAGCAGACCGTCGTTGCGGCTGATGGGCAGGAGTACCCGGACGCCCGCGGCCACGGCTTCGTCGATGAAGGCGCGCGTGCCGGGCTCGGTCGGCGCCGAGAGGTAGCACGAGATCGAGCGGGCACCGGTGCTGGCGACGAGTTCGCGGAGCTGTGTGCGGATGCCGTCGGCCGCAGCTGCGCGAGCGGCATCCGACATCCCGTACCGGCGTTCGCGGAGGTCCGCCCGCAGAGCGCGCTTGGCGTTGTCGATCGCGTCGGACATGCCCCCGATTGTAAAGGGTGGGCGTCAAACCACTCGCCTGCGCCACCTGATCGATATGGTGGACCCATGTCTCAGCAGCGCATCAAGGCGGTCATCCCCGCCGCAGGCCTCGGCACCCGCTTCCTTCCCGCCACGAAGGCGATGCCGAAGGAGATGCTGCCCGTCGTCGACAAGCCGGCGATCCAGTACGTCGTCGAAGAGGCGACGCAGGCCGGCATCGACGACGTCCTGATCATCATCGGTCGCAATAAGAACAACCTGTCGAACCACTTCGACTCCGTCCCGGAGCTCGAGCACAACCTCACCCGCAAGGGCGACGACGTCAAGCTTCGCAAGGTGCAGGAGTCGTCCGACCTCGCCGACATCCACTTCGTCCGTCAGGGCGAGCCGAAGGGCCTGGGGCACGCCGTGCTGCGCTCGCGTGCGCATGTCGGTGACTCGAACTTCGCCGTCATGCTCGGCGACGACCTGATCGACGAGCGCGACCCGCTGCTGCCGAAGATGCTCGCGGAGCAGGAGCGCTCGGGTCTCACGGTCGTCGCCCTCATGGAGGTCGACCCCGACCAGATCCACCTCTACGGCGCCGCGGCCGTCGAGCCGACCGACGATCCGGATGTCGTGAAGGTCACCGGCCTCGTCGAGAAGCCGAAGAAGGAGGACGCCCCCTCCAACTACGCGATCATCGGGCGTTACGTCCTCAAGCCGAACGTGTACGAGATCCTCGAGCGCACCGAGCCGGGCAAGGGCGGCGAGATCCAGCTGACCGATGCGCTGCAGGAGCTCGCGACGACCGAGGGAGTCCTGGGTGTCGTCTTCCGCGGACGCCGTTACGACACCGGGGACCGACTCGACTACATCAAGGCCATCGTGCAGCTCGCCTCTGACCGTGATGACCTCGGGCCCGAGCTCCGCCCGTGGCTGAAGGACTTCGTCGGAAACCTCTGACACGAGAACCGGAACGCGCGTGGATGCCACCGCACCCCGCCACCACGGACCGGTGGCCATTCGGCTGATCAGGCCGCGCGACGCCCGCACCCTGCAGGCAGAGCTGCTCGCGAACCGTTCCTGGCTGCAGCGGTGGGAGGCGACGAGCCCGGACGGGCCGGTGTCGTTCGACATGCGGCTCGGCATCCGGCGTCTGTTGCAGCAGTACCGTGATGGCGCCGGTGTGCCGTTCGTCATGGAGCACGAGGGGCAGATCGCGGGGCAGCTGAACGTCTGGGGCATCGCGCGCGGCTCACTGTCGTCGGCGACGATCGGGTACTGGGTGAGCGAGCGGTTCGCCGGCAAGAGCATCACGCCGACCGCTGTCGCCCTCGCGACCGACCTCTGCTTCGAGGAACTGCGGCTGCACCGGATGGAGATCTGCATCCGGCCGGAGAACCGGGCGAGCCTGCGGGTGGTCGAGAAGCTCGGATTCCGCTACGAGGGACTCCGCCGTCGCTACATCCACATCGACGGCGACTGGCGCGATCACTTCGCTTTCGCGCTCGTCGCGGAGGAGGTGCCGCGCGGCGTCCTCGGGCGCTGGCTCGAGGGCGCAGTGCCGCCTGATGCGGCGGCCATCCCCCGTGCCGACCGGCGCGCGGCGGGACTCGAAGCTTAAAGTTGAACAAGAACTTCAGACACGCGTGTGTCTGAGGTGTCACCACGCGGGATGCCACGTACGGTTGTCCCCATGGGTGGGCAGGTTCTCGGCGGTGGCGTGATCGTCCTCGTCGCGGTCGCGTTGTGGATGGTCTATCTGCTTCCGTCCTGGCACAGTCGTTACCGCTACGACGCCGCCGAGCGCAACGCCGTCCGCCTGAACCAGGCGCTGCGCGTGCTCGCCGAGACGGCTGAGGCGCCGGAGGAGGTGCGGGTCGAGCTCTCGACGCGCACCGCGCTGGCGCAGCAGAAGCTCGCGCGTCAGGTGCAGCACGAGAAGGAGCAGCTGCGACTCGAGAGCGAGCGCCGCCGGCTCATCGAAGCGCGCCGCGAAGTGCGTGTCGCGCGCTCCGCACGCATGACGTCGCCCGAGCACCGCGCGCGTGTCCGTCGCCGTCTTCGCCTGGCGACGACGATCGTCGCTCTGCTGGCTGTCGGCGCGAGCGGCGCCGGCGGCTGGATGCTGGCGTCGTCCGGATCGGCCGCGCTGCTGATCGCGGGCATCGCGACCCTGCTCGTGGCCACCGTCGTGCTCAACCGTATGGCTGCGGTGGCTCGACGCGCCGCTCGCTCGGCCGTCGTCGCGCCGTCTGTCACCGCTACCGTCCAGCCGGCCTCGGCCGTGGTGCCCGAGTTCGAGTTCGCCGACGCGCGTGCCACCTGGACTCCCCGCGAGCTGCCCCGCCCGCTCACGGCCTCGGCCGGGTCGCGTGCCGCCGCCGTGCTCGACGAGGTCGACGCCCGCGAAGCTCTCCGTCAGGCCGCCGTCGGTGAGGCGATCCAGCGAGAGGCCGCGCGTCGCGCGCCGGCATCCCTCGCCGCCAGCCGCGCGGCCAAGGCACCCACCCCGGCGTTCGTGCCGACGGGTCAGGTCGACGACGCGCAGATCGAGGACCACGTCCGGCGACTTCTCGCGCAGCGCGCAGCAGGCTGATCCCCGAGCGACGGGCGCCGCGCCTGCGGCTCAGTGCTGGAACAGGACGCGCCCGTTGCCGACGACGAGCTCGCGCTCGGGTGTGCGCACGAGCGCGTCCATCGGGTTCTCGGCGTCGACGAGAATGATGTCGGCGCGAGAGCCCGCTGAGATCCGCCCGACCGGCAGTCCCGCGAAGGGGGCCGATCCGCCCGTCGCGATGTCGACCACACGGCGCAGGTCGTCGTCGCGGACGATGCTCGAGGCGCGGGCGTACTGCCAGGCGATGCCGAGCAGGTCGCCGGTGCCGTACGGGCTCCACAGGTCGCGGATGCCGTCGGTGCCGAAGCCGAAGCGCACGCCCGCGGCATCCAGTTCGTGAAGCGGCAGCTGGGGAAGGCGCAGGGGCGCCACTGTCGTCATCGTGATGTCGAGTGCGGCCATCGCCTGCAGCAGGTCACGTCGCTGCGACGCGCCGACCTGTGCGAGCGCGAACCCGTGCGCGAGGTTGACGCGTCCCGCGAGGTCGAACCGCTCGGTCCGCTCGATGATCAGCTCGATCTGGAACGCGCCGAGCTCGGCGGGGTCGTGCAGGTGCAGGTCGATTCCGACGCCGCGGTCGGCGGCGACGCGGAAGAGCGCGTCGAGCTGGCCGACCGGGTCGCGATCGATCGATGCGGGATCCAGCCCGCCGATGAAGTCCGCGCCGGCGGCGGCCGCCTCGTCGAGCAGGTCGATGACGCCGGGGCGGCGCAGCACGCCGTCCTGGGGAAAGGCCACGATCTGAACCTGAAGCGCTCCGTCGTACGCGGCGACCGCTTCGCGCACGGCCTCGATGCCGCGCTGGGCGACGCCGAGGTCGACATCGACGTGCGTGCGGATGGCGGTCGTGCCGTGACGGACGAACTGCTCGAGAACGTGTGCCGTCGTCGCGACGCTCGGGATTCCCAGTTCGTCGCGACGGGCGCGCTCGTGGCGGATGCGGCCGTCGGTGCCGCCCTCGCCGCCGTACGACTGCCACGGGAGCCCCCACCACGACTTGTCGACGTGGGCGTGGGCGTTGACGAGGCCGGGCAGCGCGAGCATCCCGCGCCCGTCGATCTCGAGGCCGGTGTCGCCCGCGTCTGCCGACGGCACCTGCGGCGTCGCCGGCTCGACGGAGGCGATCACGCCATCGGCGATGCGGATGTCGACGGCGGAGGCGTCGGAGACACGGACGTTGCGAATGACGGATGCCGCGGGGTGGAGCATCCTTCCATTGTGCGCGCACGGACCAGCCCCGACTGCGTGATAGTGTGGGGGAGTTCCGGGCCTGTGGCGCAGTTGGTAGCGCGCTTCGTTCGCAATGAAGAGGTCAGGGGTTCGAATCCCCTCAGGTCCACCGAAACGAGAAACCGGCATCCATCAGGATGCCGTTTTTCGCATCTGGGGGGCGGTCAGCCGGCGACGAGCTGCTCCCGGGCGACGTCGACGAGGATCTGGTGCATCGCGCGCTCCCCGGGCGGGCGGACGCGGTCGCTGCGATGCGCGACGACGACGCGCCGCGAGGGTGCGTCCTGGCCGAGGCTGACGATACGGACGTCCGGCCGTGCGGACTGCACCGCCGTGCGCGGAGCGAGGGCGACGCCGAGGCCGACGCTCACCATCGCGAGGGCTTCCTGGTAGTCGTTGGCCTCGAACGCGATGGTCGGGCTGAATCCGGCGGCCCGGCAGCTGCGCTCCAGGACCTCGGCGACCGGGTGGTCGCGCTTTCGGACGATCCACTCCTCGTGTCGGAGCATCGACATCGTCACGTGGCGGGTGCGCCCGAGGCGGTGGTCCTGCGAGACCACCAGTACTGTCGGGTCTTCGAACAGGGGAGTGATCGAGAGGTCGGGCTCGTCGATGCGGTTCCACTCGTAGTCCCACAGCAGCGACAGGCCGATCGTGTTCTCCTGCAGAGCGGCGACGAGTTCGTCGAACCGAGCGCTGTGCACGTCGAGGCGTACATCGGGGTAGTCGCGCCGGAAGCGGCTGATCGCGACCGGCATGAGCGTAGTGCCGATCGTCGGGAACGTGCCGACCGCGATGCGGCCGCGCCGCAGACCCGCGAGCTCGCCCAGCTCGGACTCCGCCGCCCGCAGCCGGCGCAGGATGTAGCGGGCGTGCCCGGCGAGCAGCGCGCCCGCCTCGGTGGCCGTGACGCCGCGCGGCTGGCGCCGCACCAGCGGCTGGCCGACCTCCTGCTCGAGGCGCTGCAGCTGTTGCGACAGCGCCGAGGGGGAGTACCCCAGCGTCTTCGCTGCTGCGGTCAGCGATCCGTGGTCGAGGATCGTCACCAGAACAGCCATTCGTCGCACATCGAGCATGGGGGGCCTCGCTTTCCGCCTTCACCGTACAGGCGAGGATTCGCATACTGAAAGCGGATGAAGCGGGACTTCACGATCGCGGCTCATCGATATGACACGCCAGGCTTGGATACTCAGGAGATGGCCAGGATCTCAGCGTTGCCGCTTGTGAAGCTTTCCTTCACAGGTGTGAAGTGATCGGCAATTTCGCTGCACGGTACTCGGAGCGAGCATGGATGCCGACACCTCAGGAGGCGCCCATGTTGGAGATTCCGGCGACACTCATGCGGGGCGGGACCAGCAAGTGCTGGGTGTTCCGCCGCGACGAGCTGGAGCGTGTCGGCGCGCCCGTCGACGACATCCTGCTGCGTCTGTACGGCAGCCCGGACGAGCGCCAGATCGACGGCCTCGGCGGGGGGACCTCGACCACCAGCAAGGCCGTCATCCTGGCGCCGAGCCAGCGAGACGACGCCGACGTCGACTACACCTTCGCCCAGATCGGTCTCGCCGACGGCCGGGTCGACTGGTCGAGCAACTGCGGCAACTGCTCGGCCGCCGTCGCGCCCTACGCCCTCCACGCCGGGTGGCTCGCGCCGCGCGGTGATCGGACCGCGGTGCGCATCTTCAACACGAACACGGGTCAGCTGATCGTCGCCGAGGTGCCGACGCCCGGAGGCATGTTCGACGAGTCGGGCGACACGCACATCGTCGGCGTCCCGTTCGCGGGCCTCGAGGTCGTGCTCTGGTTCGTCGACCCGGCCGGCCGGACCACGGGACGGCTGCTTCCTTCCGGCGTCGCGCTGGAAGAGATCGACGGTGTTCCGGTGACCCTGATCGACGGCGGCGCGCCCGTCGTCATCGCCGAGGCGGCGGCGCTGGGCCTGACCGGCCTCGAGACGCCCGCCGAGATCGATGCGCGACCCGAGCTGCTCGCCCGCATCGACGGTATCCGTCGAGAAGGCGCCGTCCGCATGGGGCTCGCGGCGACCGCCGCCGCCGCGCTCAAAGCGGTGCCCAAGGTCGCTCTGGTGTCGCCCCGCAGCGCGGACGATCACGACTTCGGGGTCACGATGATGTCGATGGGCAAGGCCCACCCGGCCATTGCGATCACCGGCAGCGTCGCGCTGACGCTGGCGGCGGCGACGCCCGGCACCGTCGTGTCGAGGATGGCCGCGCGAGGCGCCGCCGACGTCACTTCGCTTCGCACGCCGTCGGGTGTCGTCAGCACCCGCATCGGCCGACACGGCGCCCTGGCCGCGGTCGGCATCACCCGCTCGGCGCGGCGGCTGGCGGATGCCTCCGTCACCGTGCCGCTGGAGCAGCTGCCCGATCACGCATCGGGACTGGTCGAGGAAGCCCTCCTCGTCCGATGATCAGATAGGCGGCCGGCCTCGCCGAGGCGCAGCCGGCTGCCGCCAACCCCCGTTGGGAGACAACGATGTCACCAGAACTCATCTCGATACTCGCGTTGTTCGCGATGGTCATCATCGCCACCGTGCGGCCGATCAACATCGGCATCCTCGGATTCATCGGCACCTTCCTCGTCGGAACGCTCGTGCTCGGCCTCGACGAGAAGCAGATGCTCGCGGGCTTCCCCGCCGACCTCTTCCTCACGATCGTCGGCGTCACCTATCTGTTCGCCGTCGCGAAGCTCAACGGCACCGTCGACCTCATCGTCGACCGCGGCGTCCGCCTCGTGCGGGGCCGGACGGCGCTGGTGCCGTGGGTGCTGTTCGGGGTCGCCGCGATCCTCACGGCCATGGGCACGTTCCCGCCGGCCGCCGTCGCCCTCGTTGCCCCCGTCGCGCTCAGCTTCGCCGCCAAGCACGGCCTAGACCCCCTACCGGTGGGAATGACCGTCGTATACGGAGCGCTGGCGGGTTCGCTCTCGCCGATCTCGGTGCTCGGTCTGCTCGTCAGCGGCATGGTGGGCGACACCCCGGGCTTCTCGCCCATGGTGCTTTTCGTGACGGCGTTCGTCTACTCGACGCTGATCGCGATCCTGACACAGCTGTTCTTCTCGTGGAAGAACCGGCTTCGCGGGGGAGCGTACCCGGGCGCTGCGGACAGCAGCACCGGTGATGGCGGCGCGGTGCCCGGACCCCGCGTGCCCGCAACGGGGAACATCTCCGTCGGCGGCGCTGAGCAGGGCTCGGTCCTCACTCTCACGCAGACCCTCCAGACCCCTCGCGTGCGGACGACGCCGGCTCAGGTTCTGACGCTGCTCGCCCTGCTGGGGCTGGCCGTCGGGGCCATGGTGTTCCACCTCGACATCGGCATCCTCGCGCTCGTCGCCGGCACCCTGATCGCCTTCATCGAAAAGAAGCACCTCACCGCGGCGGTCGAGGGCATCAGCTGGTCGACCATCCTCCTCGTCGCCGGGATGATCACCTACATCAGCATCGTCGAAGAAGCCGGCGCGATCGAGTGGGTCGCGAACGGGATCGGCAGCCTCGGTTCGCCCCTCATCGGTGTGCTCGTGCTCTGCGTCATGGCCGGTGTCGTCTCGGCGTTCGCCTCGTCGACGGCGGTCATCGCGATCTCGATCCCGATGCTCCTGCCGCTCATCCAGGACAGCCCCGTCGCCGGCGGGATGGCGATCTCTGCGGTCGCGATCGCCGCGAAGGTCGTCGACGTCTCACCGTTCTCGACCAATGGCGCGCTCGTCCTCGCGAACGCCCAGAACGTCGACCCGCCCGCGTTCTACCAGCGGATTCTGCGGTACTCCGGGGTCATCGTGCTGATCGGGCCGTTCCTCGCCTGGGCTGCGCTCGTCGTGCCGTTCTCGCTCTGACGGATCCGGGCGCGTACGGCGGCAGCCGTGCGCGTCGCGAGCCGGTCGGCGAGGGGGCGTAGAATGCATGCAACTGAATCGATCCCCCGGGAGGTTTCGTCCATGACCACCTACAACGTCGGCGTCATCGTCGGCAGCATCTCGTCGACCTCGATCAACCGTCGTCTGGCGAAGGCGCTCACCAAGCTGGCCCCGCAGGCCGGGCTCGAGCTCACCGAGATCCCGATCGCACCGCTGCCCTTCTACTCGGCTGACAACGACGCGTCGATTCCCGCCGAGGCTGCCGAGTTCAAGGCTGCGGTCGAGAAGGCCGACGGCGTCATCATCGTCACCCCCGAGTACAACCGCTCGGTGCCCGGCGTCCTCAAGAACGCGCTCGACACCGCGAGCCGTCCGTGGGGCGACAACAGCTTCGCCGGCAAGCCGTCCGCTGTCATCGGCATCTCCATCGGTGCGGTGGGCACCGCCGTCGCGCAGCAGCACCTGCGCTCGATCCTCTCGTTCCTCGCGTCGCCCGAGCTCTCGCAGCCCGAGGGCTACCTGCAGCTCACCGAGGGGCTGATCGACGACGACGGCACCGTCACCAACGAGTCGACGTCCGAGTTCCTGCTCTCGTGGCTGAAGGCCGTGCACGCGCACGTCGCGAAGAACCTCGCTGCCGCCAGCTGATCAGCAGACCCCTCTCGACACGGCGCCCGACCGCACGGTCGGGCGCCCTGTCGTCGTGATGCACCCCGGCGCATGGTGTCGTCGCCGGTAGGGTGACAGGCGTGACGCGCCCTCCCGAGACCGACGAAGCCCAAGTGGTGCGCGCTCTCGGCGCGACCGTCCGTGACTCGCGTAAGCGCCTCGGGCTGAGCGTGCACGCCCTTGCGGAGAAGGCGGGAGTGAGCTTCGGGCTCGTCAGCCAGCTCGAGCGCGGAATGGGCAATCCGTCGCTCCAGTCGATCCATCGACTCGCGGGTGCCCTCGGTGTGCCGGTCGGCCAGTTGCTCGACGAGCCGGCGGGGGAGCTCGCCGTCGTGGCCGCCGGCCAGGGGCACCGGATGCCGCCGATCGCCGATATCCCCGCCGATCAGCAGTCGGTCCGCGAGCTGCTGACGCCGCGGGGCGAATCGATGCTCCAGCTGATCCGGTCGACCCTACCGGTCGGATTCAGCAATGAAAGCCGTCCGTTCCGCCACATCGGCACCGAGACCGTCACGGTCGAGCGCGGGGTGCTCATCGTCGCGCAGGGCGAGCGTCGCGTGCGGCTCGAAACCGGCGACACGGTGACCTACGGCTGCTCCGAGGCGCACTGGTGGGCCAACGGCCACGACGACGTCACGGTCGTGCTCGGCGCCGTCACGCCTTTCGAGCGCTGAGATCCAGGCGCAGATCGCTCGCGCGCAGCTCCACGAGCCGGCGGAGTTCCGCGAGCGGGTCGTCGTGGTCGTCGACCCGGAGGTCGACCCACGCGTCGCCGGCGACACCCGACGACGTCACCATGACCGCGGCGCTCTGGCGTCCCCGGCGATCGCCGCCCTGCGCTTCACCCGCCGCGAGGACGGCGACGAGGCGCGCAGCGAAAGCGGCCGCATCGGGGGCGGGCGTGATCGTCGGGTCTTCGTCGCCAGCCAGCCATGCGTCTCGCATGGCGCCGAGCACGTCTTCGCCCGTCAGCAGGTTGCCGGCGACGATCAGGTCACTCTCGACGAGGTGGCCGCTCCACGGCGACGTGTCCGCACCCGTGTGCGCTGCCCCCGCGCCCGCCGCCGGCAGGACGGCGGCCTGGCGCAGTGCCGGCTCGTCGTCCCAGCGGGGGATGAGTGCGACGGCATCCGCTGCGGATCCCGACGCGACCGCGTCGAGAAGTCGGCCCCGCAGCGCCCGATTGGTCCATGCCTGGCTCGCCGCCGCGCCGACACCCCGCCGCACATCGATGACGGCGTTGCCCACGGCGAGCGACTTGCTCGCCGTGGCAGCGCCGATCAGGTCCGTACGACCATCGCGTGCCAGGACGGTGAAGGTCATGCGATTCCTCTCGCGGGGCGATTGTGAAGATTCTGTTTCGAGTTGGGCGTGCGCTTGTCGCCCTCCCTCATGGTGGCACATACTGATCGAATCATCATCAAAATGATGCACCAGCGATGATGCCCCGACCGATGACCCGATAGGCAGACCATGAACAAGCGCACCGCATTCGGCGCCGTGACCCTCGTCGCGGCGCTCACCCTGGCCGGTTGCTCCGCGGGCGAAGGCGTCGATATCGACGGCGCCGCCGGCGTCGAAGGCGACGTCCTCGTCGCGGCCATCGGCGGTGAACCCGACCAGCTCGACCCCCATCGCACGAGCTCGTACTTCGCGTTCGAGGTGCTCGAGAACGTCTTCGACACACTCGTCGCCCCCGACGAGAATCTCGAGATGCAGCCCGCCCTCGCCGAGAGCTGGGAAGTCAGCGATGACCAGCTGACATGGACCTTCGATCTGCGCGACGGCGTCACCTTCCACGACGGCTCCGACTTCACGAGTGCGGATGTCGTCTACTCCTACGACCGCATCATCGACGAAGAACTCGCCAACGCGTGGAAGTTCAGCGCGGTCACCGACGTCACCGCTCCCGACGACGTCACCGTCGTCATCACCGTCTCGCAGCCCACGCCGAACCTGCTGAGCAACCTCGGCGGCTTCAAGGGCATGGCGATCGTGAAGAAGGAGAACGTCGAGTCGGGCGACATCACCACCGCGCCGATCGGCACCGGGCCTTTCTCGGTCGCGAGCTACACGGCCGGCGACCGCATCGAACTCGCCGCCAACGAGGACTACTGGGGTGGTGCACCCGAGCTCGGCGGTGTCGAGTTCCGCTTCATCTCGGAGCCGGCCACGGCTCTCGCCGCACTTCGCGCCGGAGACATCCAATGGACCGATGTCGTCCCGACGCAGCAGGTCTCCGACCTGCAGGGCGACGACGCCGTGCAGCTCGGCCTCACCCCCTCGAGCGACTACTGGTACCTGGCCCTGAATGAAGCGCGGGGACCGTGGAGCGACGTGCGGGTGCGGCAGGCGATCGCGTATGCGATCGATCGGGACGCGATCGTCCAGGCGGTCAGCTACGGAACCGCCGCGCAGAACCAGCTCGCGATCCCCGAGCAGAGCGTCTGGTACACCTCCTACGACCGGTACTCGACCGACCTCGACACCGCTCGCGGGCTGCTCGACGAGGCCGGCTTCACCGGCGGAACGCTCGACCTGCTCGCGACGTCGGACTATCCCGAGACCGTCACGGCCGCGCAGATCATCGCCGCGAACCTCGAGCCGCTCGGCATCGACGTGCAGATCCGCCAGCCCGACTTCTCCACCTGGCTCGACGAGCAGAACTCCGGAAACTTCGACATGCTCATGATGGGCTGGCTCGGCAACATCGACCCCGACGACTTCTACTATTCGCAGCACCACACCGACGGGGCCAGCAACGCGCAGAAGTACTCCAACAGCGAGGTCGACGGACTGCTCGACGCCGCTCGCGTCGAGGTCGACCAGGACGCGCGCAAGGGCCTCTACGCCCAGGCCGCGACGATCATCGCCGACGAGGCCAGCTACATCTACCTCTACAACCCGTCGGTCATCCAGGTGTGGTCGCCGCAGGTCTCGGGCTACGAGACGCGTGCCGACCGCGCCATCCGGTTCGACGACGCATCGATCGGCGACTGAGGTGACGACCTCGAGCAGCACGGTCCGTCCGAGAGGAGGCCTCATGAGAATCAGCCCCGCGCGTATCGCCCGGTTCCTCGGCGTGCGCCTGCTCTCGTCGGCGCTCGTGCTGCTCGGGGTCGCCGTCGTCGTCTTCGCCCTCATCCAGCTCGTGCCGGGCGACCCGGTGCGCCTGGCCCTCGGCACGCGGTACACGCCCGAGGCCTACGAGGCCCTGCGCGCGGCATCCGGCCTCGATCGCCCCCTGTGGGAACAGTTCTTCGGCTACCTCGGCAGCGCCGTCACGGGTGACCTCGGGGTGAGCTTCCGCAACGGGCAGCCGGTGACCGTAACGCTGCTCGACCGCCTGCCCGCGACGGTCTCGCTGGCTCTGGTGGGTCTCGTCATCGCCCTCGTCCTGGCCGTCCCCGCGGGAATCCACTCGGCGCTGCGCGAAGGACGCGTGAGTGATGTCATCGTGCGGCTCACCAGTCAATTCGGCGTCTCGATCCCGGACTTCTGGCTCGGGATGCTGCTCATCTCGCTGTTCTCCGTGACGCTCGGCTGGCTGCCGGCGAGCGGCTACGTCGCCTTCGGAACGGATCCCGGCGGATGGCTGCGACAGGTGTTCCTGCCGGGGCTCACCGTCGGCCTGGTCGCGGGGGCGATCATGACCCGCTACATCCGAGCGGCCGTCATCGACGTGGCGTCGGCAGGATACGTCCGCACCGCGGTGTCGAAGGGGCTTCCGCGCCGGGTCGTGACATTCCGGCATATCGTGCGCGGAGCCCTGGTGCCGGTTCTGACGATCGCCGGTATCCAGCTCGCGACGATCCTCGGCGGAGTCGTCGTGGTCGAAGTCGTCTTCGCCTGGCCGGGTCTCGGACGTCTCGTCTTCGAAGCCGTGGCTGCCCGCGACTATCCGCTCATCCAGGGAGCCGTCCTGCTGGTGGCCGTGATGTTCATCGCCGTCAACCTCATCGTGGACGTGCTCTACGCGATCGCTGACCCGAGGATCCGAGTCTCATGACCATCGATGCCTCCGCCACCCCCGAGCCCGCCACGGCACCCGCCGTCGCCGACCGCGGCCGCACGCCCGCCTGGCGTCTGTTGCTGTCCAACCCGACGACGGTGGTCAGTGGTGCCGGCCTGTTCGCCATCGTGCTGCTCTCGGTGCTGTCGGGCTGGATCGCCCCCTTCGGCATCAACGACATCGACGTCTCGCGCGCGTTGCAGCCCCCCGGCCCCGACCACTGGTTCGGCACCGATGAACTCGGTCGCGACGTCCTCTCGCGCGTGCTCGTGGCGGGGTCGACCTCGCTCACGATCGCGGTGGTCGCCGTGCTGTTCGCCCTCGTCCTCGGCCTCGCGATAGGCGCCGTCGCGGGTTACCGCGGCGGGTGGGTGGATGCCGCCCTCATGCGGGTCGTCGACGTGATGTTCGCGTTCCCGGTGCTGCTGCTCGCGCTCGCGATCGTCGCGATCTTCCAGCCGGGCCAGGTGACGACGACGATCGCGATCGGCATCGTCTACACCCCGATCTTCGCGCGGGTGGCCCGAGCCAGCGCGCTGTCGGTGCGCACCTCTGCGTTCGTCCAGGTGTCGCAGACGATGGGGACGCCCGGGTGGTGGATCCTCACCCGCCATGTGCTTCCGAACATCGCCGGTCCCGTCGTCGTTCAGACGTCGCTGTCGCTCGCCTTCGCGATCCTCTCCGAGGCGGCGCTGTCGTTCCTCGGGCTCGGGGTGCAGCCTCCGGCGCCATCGTGGGGAGGGATGCTGTTCACCGCGCAGGGCTTCCTCGGCCAGGCCTGGTGGATGAGCGTCTTCCCGGGGGCCGCGATCTTCGTCACGGCGCTCGCCTTCAACCTCGTGGGCGACGGCCTGCGCGACATCCTCGATCCGCGTCAGCGGACCCTGATCGAAGCGAGGAGGGCGCGATGACCGCCGCTGCTCACCCGGTGCTCTCGGTGCGCGATCTGCGCGTGGCCATCGGAACGAAGGAGATCGTTCACGGCCTCGGCTTCGACGTCATCGCCGGCCAGACGCTCGGCATCGTGGGCGAGTCGGGGTCGGGCAAGACGATGTCGGTGCTGGCAGCGACCGGACTCATCGACGCCCCGGGGGCCCGCGTCAGCGGATCGAGCGTGCTGCGCCGCCGGAACGACGACGGCAGCATCGATGCCGCGGGCGTGGAGCTGGTCGGCGCATCCGAGCGCACGCTGCGCAGCGTGCATGGCGACCGCGTCGGTTTCGTCTTCCAGGACCCGTCGACGTCGCTCAACCCGTTCCTGACCGTGGGTCGGCAGATCACCGAGTCGCTCGAGACCCATCGCCGTCTGTCACGCCGCGCGGCGCGCACGCGTGCGATCGACCTGCTCGACGCCGTCGGCCTGCCCCGACCCGACGAGCGTGTCGACGCCTACCCGCACCAGTTCTCCGGTGGGCAGCGTCAGCGCGCGATGATCGCGATCGCGCTCGCCTGCGATCCGGCGCTCCTGATCGCCGACGAGCCGACGACCGCCCTCGACGTCACCACCCAGGCCCAGATCATCGACCTCGTGCGCGAGCTCCAGAACGAGCGCGGTACCGCCGTGGTGTGGATCAGCCACGACCTCGGCGTCATCGGGCAAGTGGCCGACGACGTCCTTGTGCTGCGCGAGGGACGGACCCGCGAGCACCGACCCGTCGAAGACGTCTACGCCGCCCCTGAAGACGACTACACGCGCGAGCTGCTCCGCGCGCGGCCGCGCATCGTGGCCGATGCCGGTCCGCCCGAGCCCGCGGCATCCGAGTCCCTTCTCGAGGTGACAGATCTCGATGTGTCGTTCACGATTCCGACTCCCACCGGACGCCGTACCATCCACGCCGTCGACGGGGTGTCGTTCTCGGTGCGGCGCGGCTGCACGACGGCTCTCGTGGGCGAGTCGGGGTCGGGCAAATCGACGATCGCGAATGCGCTGACGGGTCTCGTGCGACCCGACTCGGGCACCGCGACGCTCGCCGGACGCGACGTGCTGCGCTCCGGGCGGCGCGACCGCCGGCGGATCTCCATGGTCTTCCAAGACCCGTTCGCCTCGCTCGACCCTCGGCGGAGCGTCGGCGACGCCATCATCGAGCCGCTCACCGTGCACCGGCTCGGCGGGCCGACCGCCGCCGCGCGAGAGCGGCGCACCGCAGAACTGCTCGACATGGTCGGTCTTCCCGCGGCGTTCGCTACCCGGTTCCCGCACGAGCTGTCGGGCGGGCAGCGTCAGCGCATCTCGATCGCTCGCGCCCTCGCCCTCGAACCGGAGCTGATGATCCTCGACGAGGCGACGGCGTCGCTCGACGTGTCTGTGCAGGCGCACGTGCTCGACCTTTTGCGCGACCTGCAGAGCGAGCTGGGACTGACGTACCTCTTCATCGCCCACGACCTCGCGATCGTGCAGCAGATGAGTCACGATGTTGTCGTGCTGCGGGACGGCAAGGTCGTCGAGTCGGCCCCTGCCCGGCGCATCTTCGCCGAGCCGTCGGACGAGTACACCCGGCGACTCCTGGCCGCTGTGCCGCCCGAGGAGCCACGGGCCCGCCTGACGCTCTCGTGACGCGAGACCGGAGGGGGTTCTCCGGCGATGGTCGGGTTCGTTCAGGTGCGAGGCGTAGCATGGTCGGCGGGGTTCGGCCCGCGGCATCCGATGTGCCGCCGCCCGGCCCGTGATCGACGGCAGATCCTCATCTGCCCGTCGTCGACCTGCGAGAAAAAGGAAGTGAGGTGAGGTGCTCAATGAGCGGTGATAGTTGCCATCGCGAGATCATCAGCGCCGTGCCCGCTGCCGGCCCGCTCGTCGACCGAATCGACTCCTGAGCGGACGAGCCGCGGTGCGACGCGCCAGCAGGCTTCGCGATGTTCTCCGTGCCGTCGTCTTCGTGACGATGCCACGGATGTGCGCGCGTCCACATGAGGAGGGCTCCCATGACTCCGGAGCAGATCAACGAACTGACCATCGTCGTCGACGGCATCGCCGCGCCCCTGTCGCGCGGTGATCTGCCGTCGGCCGCGGCCGCTCTCGCCGACGTCGAGCCCGAGCGTCTCGCCGAGGTGCTCGAGCGACTCGACGGTCGTCGCCGCGCCGTCGCCTACCGGCTGCTGCCGAAGGACCACGCGCTGCAGGTCTTCGAAGCGCTCTCGCCGAACATGCAGGGGGAGCTCATCGGAGACCTGCGCGACGCCGAGGTGGCGCACATCTTCGGCGACCTCGACCCCGACGACCGCGCCTGGCTCGTCGACGAGCTGCCGGCATCGCTCGCATCCCGGCTGATGCGCGGGCTTCCCGCTCACGAGCGCGAGATGACCGCCGCCGTGCTCGGCTACCGTCGCGGCTCGATCGGGCGCCGCATGAGCCCGGAGTTCGTGTCGGTTCCGATCGGCAGCACGGTCGCGGGCGCGCTCGACCGGGTGCGGGCGCGTCTGCACGACGCCGAGACGGTGTACACGCTCCCCGTCGTCGACGCGGGTCGTCGCGTCGCCGGGGTCGTCAGCCTGCGCGACCTGCTCGCCGCCGACCCCGACGCCGGCGTCCGCGACATCATGCAGAGCGCGCAGACCGCGAGCGTGGACGACGACGCCGAGACCGCCGCGCGTCGCTGCACCGAGCGGGGCCTGCTCGCGCTGCCCATCGTCGACAGTGAGGAGCGGCTCGTCGGCATCCTGACGGTCGACGACGCCGCCCGCATCCTGGAGCACGAGGAGAGCGAGGATGCCGCGCGCCAGGGCGGCGCCGAGCCGCTGCGCCGGCCCTACCTCTCGACGCCGATCCTGCAGATCGTGCGGTCACGCGTCGTCTGGCTGCTGGTGCTGGCTGTCGGAGCGACCCTGACCGTGCAGGTGCTGTCTGCGTTCGAGGCGACGCTCGCCCAGATCACGGTGCTCGCGCTGTTCGTCCCGCTGCTCATCGGAACCGGCGGTAACACCGGCAACCAGGCGGCGACGACGGTCACGCGTGCGCTCGCGCTGGGGGATGTGCGACCCCGCGATGTCGTGCGGGTGCTGAGCCGCGAGGTGCGGGTGGGATTCTTCCTCGGCAGCATCCTGGGGCTCGTCGGGTTCGCGGTCACGTCGCTCGTGTACGAGCCGCGCATCGGACTCGTCATCGGGGCGACCCTGATCGCGGTGTGCACGATGGCCGCGACGGTCGGGGGAGTCATGCCCCTTCTCGCACGGGCCATCCGGGTGGACCCCGCTGTCTTCTCGAACCCGTTCATCACGACCTTCGTCGACGCCAGCGGCCTGATCCTGTACTTCCTGATCGCGCGCGCCATCCTGCAGATCTGAGCCCCCGCCTGCCCCGTGGATGATGGTGCCGGGATGCAAGGGATCGGGCGCGGCGCGCCGGTGCGGATGCCGTTCCGCCGACGTGTCGGCCACGATCCCTTGCATCCCGGTTACGCGGTCAGACCAGGGCGTCGCGGGCGGCCCCGGCGGCGAGGCGTTCGGCGGCGAGCGACTCCGCGGCGGCGAGCGGCGTGACACCGCGCGCGTCGGCCTCGTCGAAGATGCGCCGCAGCACGTCGCCGATGCCCTCGACGCGCGTCGCGATCTCGCTGCGATCGCGCTGCTTCGCGGCGAGGTCGAGGTAGATGACACCGCCGGCGTTCACGACGAAGTCGGGGGCGTACAGGATGCCGCGGGCGGCCAGGCGGTCGGCGCCGGAGCGGTGCGCCAGCGGGTTGTTCGCCGGTCCGCACACCGCCTGCGCATCGAGGGCGTCGATCACCTCGTCGGTCAGCACCCCGCCGATGCCCGCTGGCACGAACACGTCGGCCGAGGCGAGATGAGCCTCCGCGGGCTCGATCCACGTGGCACCCAGGCTCGTCGCGAGCTCGCGCTTGGCCGGGTTCACATCGGTCACGGTCAGCTCTGCTCCCTCGGCGGCGAGCTGCACGGCCAACCGGCTGCCCACCTGGCCGAGCCCGGCGATCGTGACCCGCCGTCCCGCGACCTCGCGAGAACCGGTCGCGCGCTCGAGCGTCGCGAGCAGCGACGCGTGCACGCCGATGCTCGTCGGGCCAGCAGGCTCGCCCGAGCCTCCCACGCGGTCGGGCAGACCGACGACGTGTGCCGTTCGCTCGCTGACGGTCAGCATGTCGTCGGTGGTCGAGCCGACATCCTCGGCCGTGCGGTACAGGCCGCCCAGCGACTCGACGGCGTCACCGAGGTCGAGGAATGCGGCACGGCGCCGCTCGGCGTCGAGCACGGTTCCCGGAGGCAGTCCAATCACGGCCTTGCCGCCGCCGGCATCCAGACCCGCGGCTGCGTTCTTCAGCGTCATCGCCGCCGACAGGCGCAGGGCGTCGCCGAGGGCGTCGCTCCAGTGCGGGTACGTCCACACCCGGGCGCCACCGAGGGCGGGGCCGAGCACCGAGGAGTGCAGCGCGGCGGCGATGAAGAGGCCGCTCCGCCGCCCCGTGATCACCTCCACGCGCTCGTGCGTGAAATCGGGCAAGGGCAGGGCGTGGGTCATCGCGATCCTCTTTCGGCGGAGCCTTGTGGGCTCATGCTCTCCGTGCCGCGGCGTTGCGGCATCCAGCCCATTGTGCCCCTTCTAGAGTGTGAGCGTGACCACCGATCTGCCTCCACGAAGCCGAATCGTCCACGACTCCCTGCGCGCTGCCGGCATCCTCGGCGACATCGTCGTTCTGCCGGATGCCGCATCCACGGCCGCCCTCGCCGCGGCGGCGCTCGGCGTCGAGGTGGGGGCGATCGCCAACAGCCTGGTCTTCTGGTCCGACGGCGAGCCGCTGCTGGTCATGACCAGCGGGGCGCACCGCGTCGACACGGCCGCACTGGCCGAGCGCACCGGGCGCAGCGCGATCACGCGCGCGAGCGTCGAGCAGGTCCGCGCCGCGACGGGACAGGCGATCGGCGGGGTCGCGCCGACGGGACACCCGGCACCTCTCGCGACGCTCATCGACGAAGACCTCGCGCAGTACGCCGAGATCTGGGCGGCCGGCGGCACCCCGCACACCGTCTTCCCGCTGACCTTCGACGAGCTGGTGCGCCTCACCGGCGGAACGGTCGTCGCCGTCGCCTGAGCCGGAGCCGCCAGCGCGGGCTCAGCCCTTCGGGCTGTCGAAGGTCCATTCGTCGGGGTTGGTCGCGGTCGCGACATCCCAGTCGTCGGTCCGCCACGTGAAAGTGGCCACCGCGCACGTCGGCATCCCGCCGATGCCGCCGTTCGACAAGCGCTCGGCGAGCACCGTCATCCCCGGGTCATGCGCCACCACGAGCACCGACCGCGCACCGCTGCCGCTCGCCGCGTCGAGGAGCACGCGCGCCGAGGCGCCGTAGAGCTCGTCGCGCAGTTCGGGTTCGAGCCCGAGCACGGCACCGAAGGCCGCCGCCGTCGTGCGAGCGCGAAGCGCGGTCGAGGCGAGGATGCGCTCGACCTCGACGCCCGTGCTCGCCAGCCGCTCAGCCATCGCGGGGGCGTCGCGCATGCCGCGGTCGTTCAGCGGACGGTCGTGGTCGTCGAGTGAGGGCGAGCCCCAGTCGCTCTTGGCATGCCGCGCGAGGATGAGCGTCGTCATGGAATCATCCTCCCGCGCCGAAGACCGCGTGGGCGATCGTGTAGATGACGAGTCCGGCGAGCGATCCCACGATCGTGCCGTTGAGTCGGATGTACTGCAGGTCGCGGCCGACCATGAGCTCGATCTTCTCGGTCGTCTCCTGAGCGTCCCAGCGCTCGACCGTCTCGGTGATCACCGAGGCGATGTCGGCCCGATGCCGGGCCACGAGCGTCGCGGCGGCGTCGATGACGCGCGCGTCGATCCGCTGCTGCAGTGCCGTCTCGGTCGACAGGCGTTCGCCGACCTCGGTGAGCGCGGCAGCGATGCGACGGCGGAGCGGGCTCTCGGCGTCGCCGAGCGAGCGGACGAGACCGGCCTTCGCCGTGCCCCACGCCTCGGCGGCCAGGGCGCGAACGCGAGGACTGTCGAAGACCGCCGCCTTGGCGGCCTCGAGCCGCGCCGCAGTCTCGGTCTCGCCCTGCAGATCGCCGGCGAGACGAGCGAGGTAGCCGTCGATGGCCTTCCGTGCCGGGTGCTCGGGGTCGTTTCGCACGGCCGCGACGAACGTCAGCGCCTCGCGGTAGACGGTGTCGTCGACGAGCCGTGTTGCCACCGACGGCAACCACGACGGCAGGCGGCGGGAGACGAGCCCGGTGAACACCGAGCGGTTGGCGACGAGCCAGGTCTCGATGTTGTCGATGGCGAGATCGACGGCTCCGTGGTGGGCGCCGGCGCCGACGACGCGCTCGAGCCATCCCCCGATCGAGGGCCCCCAGGAGGGGGCCAGGAGGTGCTCGCGCGCCAGGTCTTCGATCAGGTCCTGCACCTCGTCGTCGCTCAGCGCCGTCAGGATGCCGGATGCCGCCGCCGATGCCTCGGCGGAGACGCGCTCCGCGTTCTCGGGACGCCGTAGCCACGCGCCGAGCCGGGCGGCGATGCCCATCGATTCGAGCTTGCCGCGGATGACGCCCGCTTCGAGGAAGTTCGTCTCGACGAACTCGCCGAGGGTGTGGCCGATCTCGTCCTTGCGCCGCGGGATGATCGCCGTGTGCGGGATGGGCAGGCCGAGCGGATGCCGGAAGAGCGCCGTGACGGCGAACCAGTCGGCGAGGGCTCCGACCATGCCGCCCTCCGCGGCGGCGCGGACATAGCCGAACGCGGGGACGGTCTGCTGCAGGGGGAAGGAGATCGCGAAGACGATCGCCATGAAGATCAACGCGCCGAGGGCGACGGCCTTCATCCGCCGCAGCCCCTGGCGTCGAGCCTGGTCGGCGGGGGAGAGCAGGGAGGTCGGCGTGCGTGCCATCCGGTCATCCTCCCACGGGGCTTCGCCGAGCGGGGCCGGTCTCGGCGTATCCTGACCGCGTGATCGACGACATCCAGAAGCGAGCCCTGCGCCGCACGAGCATCCTCGAAGGCCAGGTCCGCGGGCTGGCCCGGATGATCGAGAACGAGGACTACTGCATGGACATCATCGCCCAGTCACGGGCCATCCAGAAGGCCCTCGCGTCGCTCGACAAGCTCCTCATCGAGAACCACCTCCGCACCCACGTGACGCACATGTTCGAGAACGGCGGCGCGGACCGCGAGCAGGCCGTCGCCGAGCTCCTCAAGGCCTACGACCTCGAGACCCGCTGACCGCATCCGTCCCTCCGCCTACCGTCGAGTCGCCAGGAAGTGCGGATCCGGGGGCCGCGGCATCCGCGTTTTGTGGCGACTCGACCGGCACGGGCCGAGCGGGCGACCGGTCAGGGGGTGAGAGGGCCGAGCCAGGCGGCGGCGACGGTGCTGTGGGCGGACTCCGGATCCGAAGGGTGGAACATCCCTGCTACGACGTCACGGTAGAGGCGACCGAGCTCGGAGCGGGAGAAGTACGACGACCCGCCCGCCACCAGCATCGCCTCGTCGACGACGGCCTTCGCCGAGGTGACGGCGCGGTGCTTCAGCCCGCTGAGCTTCGCGAACCAGAGGCCGCCGTGATCGGCCCGCTCGTCGATGTCGCGCGCGATCGCCTCGAGCTGCGGCAGCATTCCGTCGTACGTGAGCGCCATCTCGGCGATGCGCCAGCGGATGTCGGGATCCTGGCTGTACGCCAGCCCCGTCTTCTTCGAGGTGCGCGACTGGGCGGCGACGACGGCGACGTCGAGAGCGCGTCGGGCGATGCCGGTGTACACCGACGCGAGCAGCAGCTCGAAGACCGAGAAGATGCCGAAGACGAGCGGATCCGGGTTCGGGCCGGGGGAGAGCCGACGGACGACGCGGTCGGGTGATGCGATGGCGCCGTGCAACTCGGTCGTGCGCGACTGCGTCCCCCGCATGCCGACGGTGTCCCAGTCGTCGCGCGTGCGCACCGCGTCGGTGCGGTCGACGAAGGCGAACACCATCTTCGGCGCGTCCTCGCTCGTGGTGTCGAGGCCGTGCAGCCCGAGGTGGTCCCACACCGGAGCGAGCGAGGTGAAGATCTTCGTGCCCGTGAAGGCGTACCCGCCGTCGGACTGCGGCTCGGCCACGGTGTCGCTGCCGAACAGGACGAGGTCGTTGCCCGCCTCGCTGATGCCGAACGCGAACACCTCGCCGGCCGCGGCGCCCTCCTGCACGAAGCGCAAGGCATCGTCGCCGCGGTCGGAGAGCACCTTGGCGACCCCGGTCCACACGAGATGCATGTTGATCGCGAGCGCTGTCGCGGGCGCGGCACCGGCCAGCCGCTGCTGCATAACCGATGCCTGCGCGAGCGACAAGCCCGCGCCGCCGAGCTTTTCCGGAACGAGGATGCCGAGGTAGCCGGCTTCTCGCAGCTCGGCGAGATCCTCGTCGGGGAAGACGTTGTCCGCGTCGACGCCCGCGGCTCGCCCGCGGATCCGTTCGATGAGGCTGTCGGGAAGGTATCGGGCCGGGTCGAAGTCGCTCACGGCATCCATTCTGCTCCCGCCCTCCTCAGCGGGCCGCCTGGTGCAGGATGGGGGCATGATCTCGACCGACGCCGCGCTCGCCCTGCGCGAGGCCGGGCTCGTCTGGCGCCCGGCATCTGGAGACCGCTTCCAGCTCAACGAGCCGGAGTTCGAGGCCGACGTCTTCACCGTCAGCGAGATGACGATCGAACCGCGGCGCTATCCGACCGGGACGATCCTCGCGTTCAACGGCACGACGGAGTGGGCGCTCGACTCCGTCGCGCTCGACGAGGCGCTATGGCTTCCCCGTGAGGACCAGCTGCGTGAGATGCTCCGCGGCGGCTTCCGGAGTCTGCGCCGGCTCGCAGACACTCACCGCGTGGAGATCGAGTTCGCCGGCGAGGAGCTGGCGTTCGAGCATCCGCAGCCCGAGGATGCCTACGCGGCGGCCGTCCTCGCGATGCTGCAGCGCGTCAACGACTGAGCGACCGTCTGCGCGGAACCAGCCTCACGTGATCGTGTGGACCGGTGCGGTGTCGGGAATGGGTGACGCGTCACGCCCGCGGAGGTCGGGGAACCACTGCACGCACGTCACCGCGACGACGAGGCCGACGACGGCGAACAGGGTAGCGGCCACATATGCGCCCTGCGGGCCCACGCCGTCGATGAGGAAACCGGCGATGGCGGAACCCGCCGCGGCTCCGATGAGCTGCCCAGTGCCGATCCAGCCGTAGGCTTCGGCCGTCTCGCTGAACTTCACGCTCGCCGAAGTGATGGCGAACATGACCGCCAGCGCCGGCGCGATGCCGATGCCGGCGACCAGCAGCGAGCCGCCGAGCCACCAGGCGTTGAGCGAGAAGATGGTCGCCGCCAGCCCGACGGTGACGATGAGGAAGCGGCGAGCCATGGCCCACCGTCCGATCGGGATGTGGCCGAACGACAGGCCGCCTGCCAGGCTGCCGACGGCGAAGACCGCGAGGACGAGGCCGGACTCGAGTCCGCCGTGACCGAACGACGCGACAACGCCCGCTTCGACCGCGGAGCACGCGCCGATGAGGAGGAAGCCGGTCGCGGTCGCGAGCATGACCGGCGGCTTGAGCAGCACGCGGCCCAGGCTGCGCCGGCTGCGCGGGATGCGGACGCGTCCGAGCTCCGGCGAAGAGATGAACCACGCGCCGCCGCCGATGAGGATGACGACGACGAGCAGGAGCCCCGGCACCGTGCCGGCCTGCAGCGCGACGAAGGTGATGAGCACCGGCGCGATGATCCAGATGATCTCCTGCAGCGATGCGTCGAGGGAGAAGAGGGGGGTGAGCTGCCGCGACGTCACCATCTTCGGGTAGATCGTGCGCACGGCCGACTGCACCGGCGGGGTCGACAGGCCCGCGATGAGACCGAGCGCCATGTAGACCCAGAGCGGCACGTCGAGCACCGCGAGCAGAGCGATCGACGCCGCGCACACGGCGAGCGTCAGCGTCAGCACCCGCCGCATGCCCCAGACGCCCATCCATCGACTCGTCACCGGGCCTGCGATCGCCTGTCCGACTGAGGTCGCCGCCAGGACCAAACCGGCCGACCCGTAGGACCCGGTCACGTGCTCGATGTGGAGCAGGATGGCGAGGCTCGTCATCCCGCTCGGAAAGCGAGCGGTCAACTGTGCGGCGATGATGCGCGCGACACCCGGTGCGCGCAGCAGTTCTCTGTATCCCGCCACCCCTCAACGGTAGCGATTCCGAAGCCCGGTCGGCGACGCCCAGGCGGCTGCCGCGGCGACACGCCCGCGACACGCCGATGCGACGAGATCCGCCCGAATCGGATGTCGGTGGGTCGGTCTAGCGTCCGACCTGTGGACAGACTCGCGCGACGTCGCCCGGAAGCGCGGAATCACGCGTCGAACCGGGCTTCGATCGAGTCGCTGATCTGTGGATGAAACGGTGGACAAGATGTGTTGTACCTGGGGAGAGCGGTGCAAAACTACAGACTTGTAACTACTACCCCTTGTGGTGCCCCCCGATGTCGGCACCCATATGTAGTATTGAGGCTCCGGCAGGTTCTCAGCCGGAGATGCGTAAGAAGCGAAGGGAAACCACACTCGACATGGCGATCACGGTCTACACCAAGCCCTCCTGCGTGCAGTGCAACGCGACGTACCGTGCGCTGGACTCGAAGGGCATCGAATACGACGTCCTCGACCTCTCCGAGGACCCGGCGGCGCTCGAGCGCGTCAAGTCGCTCGGCTACCTGCAGGCCCCCGTCGTCATCACCGACGAGGACCACTGGTCGGGCTTCCGTCCCGACAAGATCGACGAGCTGGCCGCTCGCTTCGCCTGAGCCATGAGCACGGCGGTCGCGACGCGGGCGCCTCTGCTCGTGTACTTCTCGAGCGTCTCCGGCAACACCGCGCGATTCATCGACAAGCTCGGACTGCCGGCGCTCCGCATCCCCCTTCACTCCTCACCGACGCCCCTCGTCATGACCGAGCCCTTCGTGCTCGTCACCCCCACCTACGGCGGGGGACAGGGGCGCGGTGAGGAGAAGGGTGCGGTGCCCAAGCAGGTCGTTCGCTTCCTGAACGACGTGCGCAACCGCACCCTCCTCCGGGGAGTCATCTCCACCGGCAACACGAATTTCGGCGAGTCGTACTGCCTCGCCGGCGACATCATCAGCCGCAAGTGCTCCGTGCCGCACTTGGACAAGGTGGAACTGTTCGGCACGCCCGAAGACGTCGAGCGCGTGAGCGCAGGATTGGAACGATGGTGGAATCAGCACTGGAAACAGCCTTGACCGATAACGGCTTCAAGGTCGACGCGCGCTTCGACGGGCTCGACTACCACGCCCTCAACGCGATGCTCAACCTCTACGGCGCGGACGGCAAGATCCAGTTCGACGCCGATAAGCGCGCCGCGCGGGAGTACTTCCTCCAGCACGTCAACCAGAACACGGTCTTCTTCCACTCCCTCAAGGAGCGTCTCGACTACCTCGTCGAGAAGGAGTACTACGAGCCCAAGGTCATCGAGAAGTACTCGCTCGAGTTCATCCAGAAGCTCAACGACTTCGCCTACGGCAAGAAGTTCCGCTTCGAGACCTTCCTCGGCGCATTCAAGTACTACACGAGCTACACGCTGAAGACCTTCGACGGCAAGCGTTACCTCGAGCGCTTCGAGGACCGCGTCGTCATGACCGCCCTCGGCCTGGCCGACGGCGACGAGAACCTCGCGATGCAGCTCGTCGACGAGATCATCTCGGGTCGTTTCCAGCCCGCCACCCCGACGTTCCTCAACACCGGCAAGGCGCAGCGCGGCGAGCTCGTGTCGTGCTTCCTGCTCCGCATCGAAGACAACATGGAGTCGATCGCCCGCGGCATCAACTCCGCCCTGCAGCTCTCGAAGCGCGGCGGCGGCGTGGCCCTGCTGCTGTCGAACATCCGTGAGGCCGGTGCTCCGATCAAGCAGATCGAGAACCAGTCGTCGGGCATCATCCCCGTCATGAAGCTGCTCGAAGACAGCTTCAGCTACGCCAACCAGCTCGGCGCGCGTCAGGGTGCCGGCGCGGTGTACCTGTCGGCGCACCACCCCGACATCCTGAAGTTCCTCGACACCAAGCGCGAGAACGCCGACGAGAAGATCCGCATCAAGACGCTGTCGCTGGGTGTCGTCATCCCCGACATCACCTTCGAGCTCGCCAAGAACGGCGAGGACATGTACCTGTTCTCGCCCTACGACGTCGAGAAGGTCTACGGCGTTCCGTTCGGCGACATCTCGGTCACCGAGAAGTACCGCGAGATGGTCGACGACGCGCGCATCAAGAAGACGAAGATCAACGCGCGCGAGTTCTTCCAGACCCTCGCCGAGATCCAGTTCGAGTCGGGCTACCCGTACATCATGTTCGAGGACACGGTGAACAAGGCCAACCCGATCAAGGGTCGGATCAACATGTCGAACCTGTGCTCGGAGATCCTCCAGGTCAACACCCCGACGACGTACAACGAGGACCTCTCGTACGCCCAGATCGGCAAGGACATCTCCTGCAACCTCGGGTCGATGAACATCGCGCTCGCGATGGACGGCAAGGACCTCGCCCAAACCGTCGAGACCAGCATCCGTGCCCTCACTGCGGTCAGCGATCAGAGCCACATCGCCTCGGTCCGCTCGATCGAGGACGGCAACGACCGCTCGCACGCGATCGGTCTCGGTCAGATGAACCTGCACGGCTACCTGGCGCGCGAGCACGTCCACTACGGCTCGGAAGAGGGCCTGGACTTCACGAACATCTACTTCTACACCGTGCTGTTCCACGCGCTGCGGGCCTCGAACAAGATCGCGATCGAGCGCGGCACGTACTTCGAGGGCTTCCCCGACTCGACCTACGCGTCGGGCGAGTTCTTCGACAAGTACATCGAGCAGGAGTGGGCGCCCCAGACCGACAAGGTGAAGGGTCTGTTCGACGGCATCCACATCCCGACGCAGGACGACTGGCGCGAGCTGAAGGCATCCATCCAGCAGTACGGCATCTACAACCAGAACCTGCAGGCGGTGCCCCCGACCGGCTCGATCTCGTACATCAACAACTCGACGTCGTCGATTCACCCGATCGCGTCGAAGATCGAGATCCGCAAGGAAGGCAAGCTCGGCCGCGTCTACTACCCGGCGCCGTTCATGACGAACGACAACCTCGAGTACTACGAGGACGCGTACGAGATCGGCTACGAGAAGGTCATCGACACCTACGCCGCCGCGACCCAGCACGTCGACCAGGGGCTGTCGCTCACGCTGTTCTTCAAGGACACCGCGACCACGCGCGACATCAACAAGGCCCAGATCTACGCCTGGCGCAAGGGCATCAAGACGATCTACTACATCCGCCTGCGGCAGATGGCGCTCGAGGGCACCGACATGTCCGAGTGCGTCAGCTGCATGCTGTGACGGATGCCGGAACCCGAACCAGGAACTGAAGCGACATGACTCCCGAACCGCTCAAGCTCGTCGACCACGTGCAGGCGATCAACTGGAACCGCATCCAGGACGATAAAGACCTCGAAGTCTGGAACCGTCTGGTGAACAACTTCTGGCTGCCCGAGAAGGTGCCGCTGTCGAACGACATCCAGTCGTGGAACACGCTGACGCCCGATGAGCAGACGCTCACCATGCGCGTGTTCACGGGGCTGACGCTCCTCGACACGATCCAGGGCACCGTCGGCGCCGTCTCGCTCATCCCCGATGCGATCACGCCGCACGAGGAGGCCGTCTACACGAACATCGCGTTCATGGAGTCGGTGCACGCGAAGAGCTACTCGTCGATCTTCTCGACGCTCGCCTCGACGCCCGAGATCGACGACGCGTTCCGCTGGTCGGTCGAGAACCCGAACCTTCAGAAGAAGGCCTCGATCGTCATGGATTACTACCGTGGCGACGAGCCGCTCAAGCGCAAGGTCGCCTCGACCCTGCTCGAGTCGTTCCTGTTCTACTCGGGGTTCTACCTGCCTCTGCACTGGTCGGCGAAGGCGAAGCTGACGAACACCGCCGACATCATCCGCCTCATCATCCGTGACGAGGCCGTGCACGGCTACTACATCGGCTACAAGTTCCAGAAGGGCTACGAGCAGCTCACGCAGGCCGAGCGCGACGAGATCAAGGACTACACGTTCTCGCTGCTCTACGAGCTCTACGACAACGAGGTGCAGTACACGCAGGACCTCTACGACGCTGTCGGCCTGACCGAGGACGTCAAGAAATTCCTGCACTACAACGCCAACAAGGCGCTGATGAACCTCGGCTTCGAGGCGATGTTCCCGGCGACGGTCACGAACGTGAACCCGGCGATCCTCTCGGCCCTGTCGCCGAACGCCGACGAAAATCATGACTTCTTCTCGGGGTCGGGCTCGTCGTACGTCATCGGCAAGGCCGAGGCCACCGAAGACGAGGACTGGGACTTCTGAGCCGACTCGCGCACGAAAGCGGCGCGTGTGACGGGATCGCTCCGGCGATTCCCGGCGCACGCGCCGCTTTTTCGTTGACGCCGCGCCGCGCCCACGCATAGGGTTGCGACGCCGCGCGAATCCGCACGGCATCACCGGAGGAACGACATGACCACGCGCAACGAGCGCCTGATCGCAGCGGACCTGGGCCAGTTCCAGCTCCGCAATGAGTCGTACCCTCCGGTGCGAGACGTCTGACACCGCCACTGTCAGAACGCCCCGCACCGCACAGGTCCGGGGCGTTCGTGTGTTCCTCTCCATGCGCCCGTTCCCGGACCGTCATCACAAGGAAAGGAACCATGGAGAAGCTCTCGAACAGGCTGCTCTCGTGGGCGAGCATCATCGACGAGAAGACTCTCGATCAGGCTCGCACCGCGTCGGGCATGCCGTTCATTCATCCGCATCTGGCGCTCATGCCCGATGCACACCTCGGCAAGGGAGCGACCGTCGGGTCGGTCATCCCGACGCTCGGGGCGATCATGCCGGCTGCCGTCGGCGTCGACATCGGATGCGGCATGATCGCCGTCCGCACGCAGTTCACGAAGTCGCAGTTGCTCGGCCGCGACCTCGGGGCGCTGCGTGAGCAGATCGAGCGGGCGATTCCGCTGTCGGCCGGTCGCGACAACCGCAGGATCGTCGCGACGGCTGAGCCGCGCGTCGCCGAGCTGGAGGAGCTCGCCGAGAAGAACGAGTTCGACCCCGCCCGCTATGCCGGGCATTGGCGCAACCAGCTCGGGTCGCTCGGCTCGGGCAACCACTTCATCGAGGTGTCGGTCGATGAGACCGACGCGGTGTGGATGTTCCTGCACTCCGGTTCGCGGGGAGTGGGCAACAAAATCGCGACGTACCACATCGGGGTCGCGCAGCGGCTCGCGAAGCAGTGGTGGATCGACCTTCCCGACCCCGACCTGGCGTACCTCGTCGAGGGCACGGAGGAGTTCCGGCGCTACATCCGCGAGCTCCGGTGGGCGCAGCACTTCGCGCTCCTGAACCGCGAGGAGATGATGGACCGGGTGGCTCGTCAGCTGTCCGAGACGATGGGCGTCGACGTCGAGGAGCTCGAGCGCATCAACTGCCACCACAACTTCACCGAGAGCGAGAGGCACTTCGGCAAGCAGGTGTGGGTGTCGCGCAAGGGCGCGATCCAGGCGGATGCCGGCCGGCCCGGCCTCATCCCGGGATCCATGGGCACGGCGTCGTACGTCGTCTCGGGGCTCGGCAACCCGCTCTCGCTCAACTCGTCCCCGCACGGCGCGGGGCGGGAGTACTCGCGGTCGGCCGCGCGCCGGACCTTCACGCACGACCAGCTGCGGGAGGCGATGGCGGGGATCGAGTTCCGCGACACGGATGCGTTCATCGACGAGATCCCGCAGGCTTACAAGCCGATCGATCGCGTCATGGCGGATGCCGCCGACCTCGTCGAGGTGCGGCACACGCTGCGTCAGTTGGTCAACGTGAAGGGCGACTGACCCGCATCCTCATCGGAGGAGAACTGCACGTCGGAGGGTGGCTTCTCGGAGTCCGCCCTCCGACGCGCAGAAGCCCTCCGGTCTCGCGTCGATTTAGTCATACAAAAAGGGCGGATGCTGCGGCATCCGCCCTTTTTCGCGTCGTCGCGACAAGCATCGCCGACTGGTGACGTCGCGAATCCGCCCGTCGCTGGGAGCGCGCTGTTTAGAGCATACGCATATCCCTACCGGCGAAACCTGGAGTCGGATAAATCTATACGAGGACTTTCCTCGGAGGTCGACGGCGTCGTAAAACCCCGATCGATTCTCGATTCACCCAAAAGAAAGGGCTTCACCTCATGAAGTCACCTACGGCCAGACGCCGCATCACCACGATCGCGGGTGTTGCTGCTCTCGGCATCACCGCGATCCTCGGAAGCTCCTCGGCTGCGTTCGCCGCCCCGCAGGACTACGGCAACATCGACCCTGACCGGACCGGCTCGATCACCGTTCACAAGTACTTGAACCAGGCCGGAAGCGCCACGGGCGACGTGAGCCAGGCCCCCGCCGCGGGGGACTTCACCGATCCGGTCGCCGGGGTCGAGTTCACCGTCTACCCCCTGCTCAAGTCCGGGAGCGCCGTCGATCTGACGGTCCCCGCCAATTGGAACGGCCTCGACGCACTCACTCCCGGTGCCGCCTGCACCGCTCCTGCCGGGTACACGCTCGGCACGCCGACGGTGATGCCGCTGACCTCCGCCAACGGCTCGGCGACGGCTGACTCACTGCCCGTCGGTCTCTACCAGGTGTGCGAGACCGCGGCGCCGGCCAACATCATCGAGAAGTCGCTGCCCTTCATCGTCACGATCCCCCTCCCGTACGAGAACGGCTGGGTGTACGACACGCACGCCTACCCGAAGAACGGCTCGGGCTCGATCGAGAAGACGATCGAACCCCAGCAGGACTACGGTCTCGGGTCGACCGTGAAGTTCCCGGTCACGGTTCCCGTGTCGCGCATGGCGCAGGCCTGGACCGGATTCGCGATCCGCGACACGCTGGACACCCGTCTCACCCCGGCGGCCGCAGCCGACATCGCGGTCACCGCAGACGGCACTGCGCTCGACCCCTCGTTCTACACGATCAGTGTCTCCGGCCAGCAGATCACGATGAACTTCACCGCGGCCGGGATCGCGTGGCTGAACGAGGGCCCCAACGCCCACGTCGGCGCGGAGATCCAGGTCGTCTTCGCCGGGGTCGTGAACGCGGTCGTCGACGGTGTCATCCCCAACACGGCGCAGTTCTGGCCGAACAACCCGGGCTTCGACCCGAGCACCAACCCGCCGCTGGATTCTCCTGTGGTCCACACCAACTGGGGCGACCTTCAGATCACCAAGCGCGCGGTCGGCACGTCTGGGGCGACCGGCACCCTCGCTGGCGCTGAGTTCGAGATCTACGCGGCCGCCGATCCCTACGCAGCGGACTGTTCGGCTGCCACGGCGGCCGGCTCGCCGATCTCCGTGGGCGGGAAGACCAGCTTCACCTCAGATTCCTCGGGAGTGATCTCCCTCACCGGTCTCTTCGTGAGCGACAGTGTCAATCCGGCGATCGACAGCACCCAGCGCTGCTACGTGCTGAAGGAGACCGCGGCCCCCGCCGGGTACGTCCTGCCTTCGAACCCGTTCACGCCCGTGGCGGTTCGCGTCGGCGACACGACGTCGGACAACATCGAGATCGAAAACACTCAGCAGGGTGTTCCTCAGCTGCCGCTCACGGGTGGCTCGGGGCAGGTGCTCCTGATCGCCGGTGGCGTCGCGGCACTCGCCGTCGCGGTCGGGCTGGTGCTCATGCGGGCCCGGCGTCAGGCAAAGGAAAGCGCGTAACACCCGAACAGCCGCCGGGCGGTGCCGCAACGAGCTCCGTTGCGGCCCCGCCCGGCGGCATGTTCGTCCGTCCCCGTTGCTGAGACAGGAATCCATGACCGACACCGCAGTTCCCACGAGAGCCGCTCTGCGCAGGATGCGGCGTCGAACGTGGAAGCCGAGCCTGATCACTTACGTCATCATGGTGCTCGCCATGGCCGGTCTCGGCGCCGGTCTGTATCCGATGACGGCCGCGTGGGTGTCTTCCTACAACCAGTCGCAGGTCATTGTGCAGGCCGAGACGAACCTGAATTCCATCGAGCCGAACCCGGCGCGGCAGTTCGAGCTCGCGCACGAGTACAACGACGCGCTCACCGCCGGGGTCAAGCTCGAGCCCGGCGGGAACGTCCCCGTCGGGTCAGGCAACTCGACGGACTCCGCACTTCGCTACGCGGACATGCTGAAGGCCGGGGATGACGGGCTCATGGCGAGAGTGAAGATCCCCGGCATCGACGTCGACCTGCCGATCTACCACGGCACTTCCGAGGCGACCCTGCTCCGCGGAGCGGGCCACCTCGAGGGATCGCATCTCCCCGTTGGAGGTGCGGGCACGAGAACCGTCATCACCGCGCACCGCGGGCTCGCGAACTCCACGATGTTCACGAACCTGAACGAGGTGAAGGACGGAGACACGTTCACCATCGAGGTGCTCGGCGACGTCTTCGTCTACGAGGTCTTCGACGTCCAAGTGATCGACCCGAACGACAGCGGCTCGCTGCGCGCGGTTCCGGGGGAGGACCTCGCGACCCTCATCACCTGCACCCCGCTCGGGATCAATTCCCATCGCATCGTCGTGACCGGGAAGCGCATCACACCGACGCCGCCGTCTGCCCTGGAAAACATCGGGGCAGCTCCCGAAATCCCGGGTTTTCCCTGGTGGGCGGTCCTCGGCGGAGCCGGCGCGCTGCTCGTGGGCGCGTACGTCGCTCGACAGGGGTTCGTCGACCAGCGGGCCGTGACAAAGCGGGCGGCGCGGGACGGTCGGGACATCGGCTCGGACGAACTCGTGTGACGACAAACGGCAGCCCGCGGTGATGATCACCATGGGGGGCTGCCGTTTCCCTTACGTCGCCCGTGAGCGCCAGCTTCGGCTGCGGCACAGCGGAGGAAAGCTGCACGTCGGAGGGAGGCTCGCTCGGAATCCACCCTCCGACATGCAGATGCCCTCCGGTCAGGCGTCGCCCTGGCCGATGTCGGCGGCCTCGGCGATCGCGGTCTCATGCGGGCGGCCGAGGTGGCGCAGGGTCCGGCCGGCGAAGGCGAGGATCGCGATCGCGACGATGAGCGCGGCGACACCGAGCCAGTAGGGCGCACTCGGGGTGATCGCGGCGGCGAGGGGGCCGGCCACGGCGGGAGCGATAGCGCCGCCGATGAAGCGCACGCCCGAGTAGGTGCCGCTCGCGACGTTCCGGGGGAGGTCGGTGGCTTCCATGACGGCCTCGGTCAGCGCGGTGTTCAGCACGCCGAGGAACAGACCGGCCACGATGACGGTGACGATCAGCACGGTGGCGCTGTCGATGCCGATCGCGAGGACGGCCTCCGCGACGGCCAGCAGCCCGAGCATCGTGAAGAGAACGGGCCGCAAGCCGAGCCACCGGGTCAGCACGGGAGCTGCGAGCACTGACGTCAGTGCGACGGCGAGCCCCCAGCCGAAGAAGACGAGTCCGAGCTCGTGGGCTCCGAACGTCATCCCGGCCTGCGCCGCGGCGGACTCGATGGGATACGGGCTATAGGCCAGCAGCACGAAGAACGCGACGTTGTAGAAGAACGCCGTCAGCGACAGCGTCAGCAGGGCCGGGTTGCGCAGCGCGCGGAACGACGCGAGAAGCGACACCTTCGCCGGCGCGGCGGCACCGGCCGCCGGCGTGGGGGAGCGGAACACGACGAGGATCGCGAGCAACGCGATGGCCATGAGTGCGGCGGTGCCGAAGAAGGGACCGCGCCACGACAGCTCGCCGAGCGCGCCGCCGAGGAGCGGTCCGACCGCCAGGCCGATGCCGAGGGATGCCTCGTACAGCACGATCGCCTGACGGCTTCCGCCGCTCGCGGCTCCGACGATCGCGGCCAACGCCGTCGCGATGAAGAGTGCGTTGCCGATTCCCCAGCCGGCGCGGAAGCCGATGATCTCGACCACGCCGCCGGAGAGTCCTGCCGCCGCGGCGAACACGACGATCAGGGCGAGCCCGAGCAGCAGGGTCTTCTTCACCCCGAGCCTCGACGACACCCAGCTGGCGAAGAGCATCACGATGCCCGTGATGAAGAGGTAGCTGGTGAAGAGCAGCATCGTCTCGGATGGCGTTGCATCCAGCTCGCGGCTGATCGCCGGGAGGATCGGATCGACCAGACCGATGCCCATGAACGACACCGTGCAGGCGAAGGCGATCGCCCATACCGCGACGGGTTGGCGCCAGATGGACGCCTTCGCGGTCTCGGCTGTCGCCTTCGTCTGATCGCCGGTCGCGGACCGTTCTGTGTTCATCGCGCTGGTCACGCGCACCTTCCTCTCTTCGGGGTCTGTGGTGGTCATCGCAGTTCCGGCTCCTCGAGCAGCCCTGCAAGGAGCTCGGCAGCGCGCGCGAGGGTCGATCGGTCGGCGGCACTGAGCCTCGCCCAAGCCGGCCCGGTCACCTCGAGCGCCTGCGAGCGGAACGCCTCGAACTGGCGCCGCCCCTCCGCGGTGATCGACACGAGCGAGGCCCGGCCGTCCTCGGGGTCGGCTGCGCGCTCGACGAGTCCCTCCGCTTCCATCCGACGCACCAGCGTCGTCATGGTGGGCTGGCTCACGCGCTGCCACTCGGCGAGGTCGCTGACCCGCGTGGGGCCGAGCTCGTCGAGCGCGGCGAGCGCACGCCACGTTCCCGCGGCGGCGGCGACCTCCACCCGGCGGGCCACAGCGCGGTTGAACCGGCTCGACGCCGACATCAAGAGGATGGGGGAGTCGAAGAACTGCATAGCTTAACTATACAACATGCATAGAGGAGCTATCTAAAAGGCTCGACCCCCGAAAATGACGAAGCCCCCGGCATCCTCCTCGCGAGAGAGGATGCCGGGGGCATTCGCGTGGCGTCAGCGGCCGCCGTTGATCAGCCCGAGCCATTGACCGAACGGCTTCTCGCCGCGGATGTCGGTGTGTTGCTCGTTCTGCTCTTCGTTCGTGATCATGGTGACCTCCCCGCTTCTTCCCTGGAACTCATCATGAACATCCCTTCGCGTCGGCGCGCGGTCCTTGACGAACGACGCTCGGCGCGTTAGGCGCGCGACACAGCTTTTCTCGGTCGCCATCACCGCACGAGAGAGCCCGCGCCTCCTACAATCGTGACCGTGTCGGAAACTCCTGCCCTCACGCGCGAGCCGCGCTTCAGCCCGGTCATCGCGCTCATCGCCGTCTCGGCGTCGTGGGAAGGCCGGCTCTCCGCAGCCCTGCGCGACCTCGGCCTCTCCACCCGCAAGTTCGGCCTGCTCGGGCACATCGGGTCAGAGCCCGGAATCTCGTTCTCCGAGCTCGCCCGCCGGTCGCACATCACGGTGCAGTCCGCGCACACCGCGGTGCGCACCCTCGTCGACGAGGGGCTCGTCGCCGATGCGACCGCGCACGCCGGCTCGGCATCCGATCTGCGCATCACAGCGAAAGGCATCGCAGTCATGGAGCAGGCCCACCAACGGCTGCT
Source organism: Microbacterium sp. SMR1 (assembly GCF_003289625.1). Taxonomy (GTDB): domain Bacteria; phylum Actinomycetota; class Actinomycetes; order Actinomycetales; family Microbacteriaceae; genus Microbacterium; species Microbacterium plantarum. The sequence goes on along the minus strand of NZ_QMBN01000003.1, from coordinate 7,156 downwards.
CGAGCTCGACGCGACGCTCAGCGACAACATGCCGGGGCTGGCCTCGTCGATGGACGGCATCCGCGCAGGAATCGTCTGAGTCGGCTGGGTAGGGTTCGAGGGTGTTCCGAACCCCGCTGACCGCATTCCGTTCGCTCGCGATCGCCGAGGCATTCTCGTGGACGCTGCTCATCCTGGGCCTCATCCTCCGGTCCGCCTTCGACCTTCCGATCGCCGTGACGATCGGCGGGGGCATCCATGGCTTCGTGTTCCTCTGCTACGGCGCGACCGCGGTGCTCGTCGCGTGGAACAACCGGTGGTCGCTCGTCCCGACGATCTGCGCCGTCGCCGCCGCCGTGGTCCCGTACGCGACCGTGCCGACGGAGATCGTGCTCCGTCGTCGCGGGCTCCTCGAGGGGGAGTGGCGCACCGAGGCGACCGACGACCCGCGCGACCAGCGGGCAGTCGACCGATTCCTCCGGTGGTTCGTCCGCCGTCCGGCGGTGCTCGCCGTGATCCTCGCGGTCGGCATCATCGCGGCGTACGTCGTGCTGCTGGTGATCGGACCTCCCGGACGGGCGTAACGTGATCGGATGCTGCGCATCGTTGCCCGCTTTGCCCTTGCCGCTCTGCTGATCGTCGCGGGAGCCGCGCATCTGACCGTGCTCCGGCGGGGGTATCGCATCGCGGTGCCCGACTGGGCGACGCGGCTGCTGCACACCGATAAGGACATGATCGTCGTCGCCAGCGGCGCGGTCGAGATCATGCTCGGTGCCGGGCTCATCGCGCTGCCGCGCGAGCGCCGACGCATCGCCGCCGCGATCGCCGCTTTCTTCGTCGCGGTGCTCCCGGGCAACATCCACCAATGGCGCACCGGAGCCGCGGCACCCGGCCTCGACACCGACGCGCGGCGATTCGGCCGCCTCTTCCTCCAGCCGGTGCTCGTCGCCTGGGCGCTGTGGGTGGGCGGCCCCGCGCGCGATACGTCAGCGTCGTCGCGCTGACGACGCAATACGCGGACACGGAATTTCTCGGGACGGCCCCGCGTTTGGTTGCCTGTCATGGTGAGCACATCCGCATCCGCAGCAGCATCCGTCTCTTCGGCTGAGTCCGACTACCGAGCCTGGGCGGCCTACCGCCGGGAATCGGTCGCAGCTCCGCAAGGGTCCCTCGCCCTCGTGCTCACGCACTGGTCGGCTCCGGGCGAGCCCGCCGTCGACGACGAGACGGCGCGTGCGGGGCATCCGGTCGACGCGCTGCTCACCCGACTGCAGCGAACCGACATCGAGACCGGTCTTCCGCAGGAGGGCTACCGCATCTGGCGGCAGGACTCGCCCGCCAACGAAGCGTTCGAGGACATCGAGCGCTGGGAGTACGACCCGGCCTGGGTCATCGAGGGCCGCTTCGAGCTCGTCGACGAAGACCGCGTGGTCCCCTTCGAGCACATCAAGGACGGCGGCGCGACGCGGGGCCTCCCGGTCTCGGGCGACCTGGTCTTCGAGATCGACGGCACCGAGTACCGACTCGCCGCTTTCGACACGAACTACGGCGGGCCCAAGCTGCACCTCGTCTTCGGCGATCAGACCAACGGGGCCGAGTCCTACGGCGCCGGTCGCTTCCTCTTCCTCGACCACCCCGGCGCGACCGGCGACCTGGCTCCGGGCGACAGCACGCCGGTCACGGTCGACTTCAACCGGGCCGTCGTTCCGCCGTGCGGCTTCTCGAACCAGATGAACTGCCCCCTCCCGCCGCTGCAGAACCGCTTGCCCTTCCCGGTCCGCGCCGGGGAGAAGAAGGTCCGGTTCGCCGGCGACTTCTCGCTCTGACCTTTCTCCCGCACCACTCGAAACGGCGGAGCGCCCGCACCGCGCTCCGCCGCCCCCCTCCACACAGCAAAGGAACACCCGTGACTTCACGCGGCTTCTCCCGGATCGTCGCCGCCACCGCGGCAGCGACGGCCGGTCTTCTCGTCCTGGCCGGATGCTCCGGATCCACCGAGCCGGCCGGTTCCGCCGGCGCGAGCGACCCGAATGCCGAGATCGTCGTCGGATCGCAGAACGAGCCGACCAACCTCGACCAGATCTTCGGCGGCTCATCCGGGGTCACCGAGGTCTTCACGGGGAACGTGTACGAGGGTCTGTTCCGGATCACCGATGACGCTCAGGTCGAGCCCCTTCTGGCAGCCGAGACGACGGTGTCGCCCGACGGGCTGGTGTACACCTTCACCCTCGAGGACGCGACCTTCCACTCGGGCAAGGAGCTGACCGCGGATGACGTGAAGTACAGCCTCGAGCGCTTCGTGGGCGACGAGTCGATCGCGGCGCGCAAGCGCCAGCTGAGCGTCATCGACACCGTCACGGCGGTCGACGACAAGACCGTCGAGGTGACCCTCTCGCAGCCCTCGATCAGCTTCACCTACAACCTGGGCTACGTCTGGATCGTCAACGACGATGCCGGCGACCTGACGGCGACTGCCGACGGCACCGGTCCCTACGAGCTCGGTGACTACCGCAAGGGCGACTCGATCACCCTCGACGTCAACGACGCGTACTGGGGCGACGCGCCGAAGAACGGCGGAGTGGTCTACCAGTACTACGCCGACCCGACGGCCCTGAACAACGCCCTGACGACCGGGGCGGTCGACCTCGTCACGAGCCAGTCGAACCCCGACAGCATCGCCGAGTTCGAGGCGGCCGGCTTCCAGGTCATCGAGGGCACCTCGACGACGAAGGAGCTGCTGGCGTTCAACGACCGGATCGCTCCGTTCAACGACGCGCGCGTGCGCAAGGCGATCTACTCGGCTATCGACCGCGAGAAGCTGCTCGATGCGATCTGGGACGGCCGCGGCGAACTCATCGGCTCGATGGTGCCGCCCTCCGAGCCCTGGTACATCGACCTCGCGGACAACAACCCCTACGACCCGGCGCTGTCGGAGAAGCTCCTCGCCGAGGCCGGTCAGCCGGGAGGGTTCACGTTCACCGTCGACACCCCCGACTCGGGCGTGCACTCGACGGTGGCGGAGTTCCTGAAGTCGGAGCTCGCGAAGGTCGGCATCACGCTGAACATCAACATCATCACCGACGACGAGTGGTACCAGAAGGTCTACACCGAGAAGAACTTCGAGGCCACGCTGCAGGGCCACGTCAACGACCGCGACATCAACTTCTACGGCAACCCCGACTTCTACTGGGGCTACGACAACGCCGATGTGCAGACGTGGCTCGCGGACTCCGAGGCGGCCGCATCCGTCGACGAGCAGACCGAGCTGATCAAGAAGGCGAACCAGCAGATCTCGGATGACGCCGCCAGCGTCTGGCTCTACCTCAACCCGCAGCTGCGCATCGCGGCCGAGGGCGTGTCGGGCGTGCCCAAGAATGGACTGAACTCGTTGTTCTACGTCTCCGACATCACGAAGGCCTGATCTCCATCACCCGGTATCTGATTCGACGGACAGGATTGCTGCTGCTGGCCTTCGCGCTGGCGGTGGTGATCCTGTTCGTCGTGCTGCGCGTTCTCGGCAACCCGGTTTTCGCCCTCATCTCGGTGGGGGCGACGGACGCCGAGATCGCGGCCGCCGCCGCGCGGCTCGGCGTCGATCGGCCGATCCCGGAGCAGTTCCTGGCCTACCTCGGCCAACTCGCGAGCTTCGACCTGGGGCGATCGTTCACGAACAACCTGCCGGTCGGCGGCGAGATCCTCCGTCGGCTGAACGTCACGCTGCCCCTGACGCTCATCGCGTTCGTCCTGTCGGTGCTGATCGCGGTGCCGGTGGGGTTCATCGCGGCGTGGAAGGCACGCACCTGGTACGGGACCGCCTTCTCGGCCGTGTCGCAGCTCGGCGGAGCGATCCCGGTCTTCTGGGTCGGCATCCTGCTCGTCGCGGTGTTCGCGCTGAACTGGCGATTGCTGCCGGCGGGCGGCTTCCCGCGGCGCGACTGGGAGGACCCCGGCGCCGCGCTCGTCTCGCTCACGCTCCCGGTGCTCACGATCGCGCTCGTGGCGGGCAGCGATCTCGCGCGGTACGTCCGCAGCGCGACGCTCGACGTGCTCGGCCAGCAGTATCTGCGCGCGGCTCGGGCCACGGGGCAGAGCTTCGCCACGGCGATCTGGCGTCACGGCGTGCGCAACGCCGTCGTCCCGTTGATCTCGATCCTGGCGATCCAGCTGTCGACGACTTTCGTCGGCGCCGTCATCATCGAGCGGGTCTTCGCGCTCCCCGGTCTCGGCGACATGCTGCTGGTCGGCATCAAGGAGCAGGACTTCCCGAGCGTCCAGGGGGTGCTGCTCTTCTCGACCGCCCTCGTGCTGCTGCTCGGCTTCGCGGCCGACATCACGCAGCGCATCATCGACCCGCGACTGCGCGACACGATCTCGGGCAATCGCAGAGCGAAGGCGGCGGCATGACAGCGACGACCCTTCCGGACTCGGGTGCCGTCAGGGCGCCCGGGCGCGGGCGCCCGCGACGCCGGCGCTCGGTGAACCTCGCCGTCGGCGGTATCCTGTTCGGTGCCATCGCGGTGATCGGCCTGATCTCGCTGCTGTGGACCCCGTTCACCTTCGACGACACCAGCGGCGGCCGGCTGCAGCCGCCGTCCGCCGAGCACTGGGCCGGAACCGACCGCCTCGGGCGCGACCTCTTCACGCAACTCATGATCGGGGCGCGGCTCGCGCTGACCGTCGGGTTCGGGTCGGTGCTGATCGCGGCCATCGTCGGCATCGGGCTCGGTCTGCTCGCGGCTGTGGCCCGGCGATGGGTCGATGATGCGCTCACGAGCCTGCTCGACATCGCGATCGCCTTTCCGACCCTGCTGCTGGCGATGCTGATCGTCGCCTGGCGCGGGGCATCGGTCGACTCGGCGATCCTCGCGATCGGTCTCGCCGGCTCGGCGGTGATCGCCCGGCTCACCCGCATCGCCGCGACACGCGTCCTCGCGATGGACTACGTCACCGCCGCTCGAACCTCGGGCACGAGCAAGCTCGGCATCGTGTTCCGACACGTGCTGCGGAACGTCTGGCCGACCCTCATCGTGCCGCTCGCCCTCCAGTTCGGCGGCGCGGTCGGCGCGGAGGCGTCGCTGTCGTACCTCGGGCTCGGCTCCCCGCCGCCCAACGCATCGTGGGGCCGGATGCTCGAGGAGGCGCAGAGCACGGTGCTCGTCGCACCGACGGCGGCGATCCTCCCCGGCGTCCTGCTGGTCGCCTTCATCATCGGCGCGAACCTGCTGGCCGACGGCCTGCGCGACATCGCCGATCCGACCACGAGGAGCATCGGATGACCGCCGCGCTGACCGCATCCGGTCTCGGCGTCCGGATCGGCGACGACCGCACGCTCGTGCACGGCGTCGACGTGACGCTCGAGCCCGGCGAACGTCTGGGCATCATCGGCGAGTCCGGCTCGGGCAAGTCGCTGACCGCGCTGGCGATGCTCGGTCTGCTCGCGTTTCCGCTGACGCCGTTCGGTTCGGCGACGATCGCGACCCCCGACGGCCGGGTCGAGGTTGTCGGAACCGCCTCGCGCCGCCTCGACCGGGTGCGCGGCCGGACGATCTCGGCGGTCTTCCAGGAGCCGCTCGCCTCGCTCGATCCGCTCATGCGTGTCGGCAGACAGCTGGCGTGGCCGCTCGCCAAGCACCGCGGTCTGAGTGGTGACGGGTTGCGTCGCGGCGTGCTCGATGCGCTCGCGGACGTGCAGCTGCCCGACCCCGAGCGCATCGCGCGATCGTTCATCCATGAGATCTCCGGCGGCCAGCGACAGCGCGTCGCGATCGCGCTCGCCCTGGCCGCCGGGCCGAGCATCCTCATCGCCGACGAGCCGACGACCGCGCTCGACGTGACGGTCCAGGCAGGCATCCTCGATCTGCTCCAGCGCGAGGTGACCGAGCGAGGGATGACGCTGCTGTTCATCAGCCACGATCTGCCGGTCGTCTCGCGTATCGCCGACCGCGTCCTCGTCATGCGTGACGGGCGTCAGGTCGAGCTCGGCGACACGGCGCAACTGCTCCGGTCTCCCCAGCACGAGTACACCGCGCAACTGGTCGCCGCCTCGCGCGCTCTCGACGACTTCCTGCCGGCGAAGGGAACCCGATGACGGCCGACGGTCGCGCGACACTCGCGCTCGAGCATGTCGACTTCGCCTACGGTCGCAGCGCGAATGTGCTCCACGACGTATCGCTGTCGCTCGCTCCCGGCGAGACCGTCGGGCTCGTGGGGGAGTCGGGCGCGGGGAAGACGTCGGTACTCCGGCTGCTGCTGGGCCTGGCGACGCCGACATCGGGGCGCGCGCTCTTCGAGGGCGCGCCGCTTCGCGGCGCGGACCGTGCACAGATGCGTTCGCTGCGCCGAGCGGTGCAGCCGGTCTACCAGGACCCGTTCTCGTCGCTCGACCCGCGGATGACGGTGGGGCAGTCGATCGCCGAACCGCTGCGGTCCCTCGGCATCACCCGCGACCGATCGCAGCTCGACGCCCGGGTCGCCGAGCTGCTCACGGCGGTCGACCTCGACGCGGATGCCGCGGGCCGCTACCCGGACGCGTTCTCCGGAGGACAGCGCCAGCGGGTCGCCATCGCTCGCGCCCTCGCGCCGCGGCCCCGACTGCTGCTGGCGGATGAGCCCGTGAGTGCTCTCGACACGTCTGTGCGCATGCATGTCATCCAGCTGTTCCAGCGGCTCGCGGCAGAGCAGGGCATCGGAATGCTGCTGGTCTCGCACGACCTGACGATCGTGTCGGCGCTGTGCGAGCGGATGACGGTGCTCCGCGCCGGTCGCGTCGTGGAGGAGGGCTCGACGTCGCGGCTGCTCACTTCGCCGGCGAACGAGTACACCGCGCAGCTCGTCGACGCCGTGCCCCGTCTTCCCGCGGAATGACGCGGATCTGCGGACGCGACACGCCCGGGATGTCGCGTCGCTTTGCCACGATGCCGGGAGCCGCGTAACTTATTACTTGTTCGCCCCACAGGGAAGAGCGAGAGGGCCGGAAGGTCCCGCCTCCCTCAAGCGGAGAACAACCCGAAACAGACGCTTCCGAGCGTCGCAGGTCCAAGACCTGCCACAGGGTCCCCATCACACCCCCACAACTGACTCGGTCTCCGAGTCTCGTTCTGGAACAGGTCGTCGGTGGGGTATGGTTGTGAAGTTGCCCTCTGGGCTGGCTGTGAGGTCAGTTGGGGGAGCGTCCGAT
>NZ_QMBN01000002.1:1051806-1065140 GCF_003289625.1 Microbacterium sp. SMR1 | reverse complement strand
GGGTGGGGGGATGGGGTGGGGTGTGGGGGTGGGGGTGAGCATGGGCGGGATGCGCAGACGACGAGGACCGGATGAGGTGCGGACATTGCTCCACCGCCGACGCGACCTGCTCGTGGCGGGTGAGAGCGAACGCTCGATCGACCGCTCGGTGCGGGACGGCATCCGGGTGCACGTGCGACGCGGCTGGTACGTCGACCGTGCCGCGCTCGATGAGCTCTACGCCGAGGACGCGCATCTGCTCCATGTGATGGCGGTCGCGCACGAGGTCCGGGGCCACGCGGTCGTCTCGCACGAGTCCGCCGGGGTGCTGCACGGCCTCGACCTCTATCGCGTCCGGCCGGCCCGCGTCCACCTCACGACGGCCCCGGGCGCCCGGGTCTCCAGCGGCCCCGATGCATTCCGCCACTGCGCGCCCCTCGATGCGCATGACGTCGTCGAGGTGAACGGCATCCGCTGCACCTCCCTCGCGCGGACGGTCTTCGACGTCACGCGCACCATGACTCCCGAAGCGGCGCTCGTCATGGCCGACCGCGCGGAACGGATCTGGTGCGACCGCACGGGCCGCTCCCCCGACGACTGGCGGATGGCGATGTCCGCTCGGATCGCCGAGGCGGGCGCGGCGCGAGGGATCAGGCGGGCTCGATGGGTGGCGGGCTTCGCCGACGGCCGGGCCGAGTCGACCCTGGAAAGCGTGAGCCGGTTCCGGTTGCACCAACTCGGCTTCCGGTCGGTTCGGCTACAGGTGCCGATCGCTGGCCCGCGCGGTGCGGGCTGGTACCGCGTCGACTTCGGCCTCGACGACGCCGATGCCTGGGGCGAATGCGACGGCGTCGGCAAGTACCTCGACCCGGAGCTCCGCTCAGCCCGCTCGGCAGAGAGGACGGTCCTCGACGAGAAGCGCCGCGAAGACTGGATCCGGGGTACGACCGGGCGCCGCCTCGTGCGCTGGGAACCTCGTCACGTCACCTCCCCGTCAACCCTCGCCGCCCACCTCAGGGCATTCAACATCCACCCTCCCCGTTGAGCGCACGGCTTGCCGCCGGGTGAACGAGACATCCTCGCACCCGTGCCGTGCAGTGGATGGGATGCCGTGCACTCAACACCTACGTGAGGGTGGGGTGGGGGTGAGGGCACGCCGAGGGGCAAGGGCGGGGAGGGAGGGCGGGCGGGGTTAGGGTCGAAGGCGTGTCACCCGAACTCGCTGCTCGCATCGTCGCGGACTCGCGCGACCGCGTGGCGTGGATCCGGGCTCGCTCGCGGGGCATCACGGCGACGGACGTCGCGGCGCTGACGAGCCCGAAGGCGATTGCGCGCGCCGCCGACGCCAAGCTCATGGGCTCGGGGTTCTCCGGCAACGCGTACACCGACCACGGTCGCCGCCGCGAGCCGGAGATCGCCGCCTGGGTCGCTGCGACGCACGGCATCCAGCCCTCGTCCGCGCTCTTCCACGCCGTGGTCGAGAAGCGACACCTCGCCACGCCCGACGGCGTGATGGTGGATGCCGACGGCCGTGTCACCCTCGCCGAGATCAAGACCACGAACAAGAGCTGGCGCTCGATCCCCCGCACCTATCTGCGTCAGGTGTGGTGGCAGCAGCACGTCCTCGGCGCCGAGCGCACCCTCGTGGTGTGGGAGCAGCACGACGACTTCGTCCCCATCGACGACGAGCCGCGCTGCGCGTGGGTCGACCGCGACGAGCGCGAGATCCGATCACTCGTGAATCTCGCGACCGATCTCATCGACGAGCTGTACCGCCGCACGATGCAGCGGCGCGCGGCGGAAGCGCCGCGGATCGTCGCATCGCGTCCGCGCGAACCCTTCCGAGCCCTCGCCCTCAGCGACTGACCTCGCCGCCCGGCACCGTCTCGCGATCACCGCAGCGGCGTGACCACCTTGGCCTCGGCATCCCAGAGGCGCAGTCCAGTCAGTTCACCCTCGAGGGTCGGCGCCCCGACGATGCCGAGCGCGCGTCCGATCTGCTCCGCCGTCATCCGGCGCGCCAGGGTGATGTGCGGTGTCCATCGGTCTGCCGCGGTGACGGTGTAGCGCACCGGCGGCGGTCCGATGAGGTCGACGATGCGGGCGTGAAACCTCAACAGCGCGGCCGTCATGACGAGGGGCCGGGCCAGGACGAACCTCTCCCCCGCAGCGAACACCGCCGCGCCACCGAGCCGGCACTCCACCGGCAGGGCGTCACCGAGACGCGCCAATTCGCGCCCAGCATCCGTCGACAGGTCGTCGCGCACCACGAGAGTCACGTGGGGGCGGTTTGATTCCGAGGGATGCCGCCCCGCGCTGGGCAGGTCGGCTTCGATGAGCCGCTGCCAATCGGCTCGCACGGCCACCTCGATGCGGGTATCGGGAAGCGCCTCCACACTGAACACGTCCCCATCCTCGTCGCAGCGAAGCGCGCGCGGGAATAGTTGACGTAACTCAACGATTGAACATATAGTTGACCGATCTCAACGGTTGACTTTCGTCAACCAGTTACGCCGCCCCGCGGCTACCGAAGTACCGTCCGCCGACGATCCGCGCCAACGCAGCCGCGTCCGTCCGAATCCCAGGAGGACTCATGTCCGCTTCCGCATCCACTCAACCCGAGGGGAAGAACATGTCGCGCCGCGGCGTGCTCGAGGCCCTTTCGGGCCTTCTGCTCGGCATGTTCGTGTCGATGCTCGCCTCGACCGTCGTCTCGACCTCGCTGCCGGTCATCATCCACGATCTCGAGGGCACTCAGGCCGCCTTCACGTGGGTCGTCACGGCGACTCTGCTGACGACCGCGATCTCGACCCCGATCTGGGGAAAGCTCGCCGACCTCACCAACCGCAAGGTGCTGTACCAGCTCGCGATCGTCATCTTCGTGCTGGCCACCGCAGCCGCCGGGTTCTCGCAGTCCCCCGAGATGCTGATCGCGTTCCGCGCGGTGCAGGGCATCGGCGCCGGTGGCCTCGCCGCCCTCAGCCAGGTGCTGATGGCCGACATCATCAGCCCGCGCGAGCGCGGCCGCTACATGGGCCTCTTCGGCGCCGTCATGGCCGTCGCCACGATCGGCGGCCCGCTGCTCGGCGGCGTCATCACCGATGCCTGGGGCTGGCGCTGGAACTTCTTCGTCGCCCTCCCCGTCGCCGTCGCCGCCCTGCTGATCGTGCAGCGCACGCTCCACATCCCCGCGCACCCGCGCAAGGAGACGCGCATCGACTACCTCGGCATCGTGCTGCTGTCGGCATCCGTCTCCCTGCTGCTGATCTGGGTGACGCTCGCGGGCGACTCGTTCGAGTGGATGAGCGTCGAGACCCTCCTGATGGTCGGTGGCGCCGTCATCGGCGCGGTGCTCTTCGTGATCACCGAGCTCAAGGTGCGCGAGCCGCTCGTGCCCCTCACGCTCTTCCGCAACCTGACCTTCACCCTCTCGGTGATCGCCTCGATCGCGACGGGCATCGCCATGTTCGGCGCCTCGGTGTTCCTCAGCCAGTACATGCAGCTCGCCCGTGGAGCCACCCCCACCGAGGCCGGCCTCATGACCATCCCGATGATCGGCGGACTGCTCGTCGCCTCGATCGGCGTGGGCGCGCTGATCACGCGGACCGGCCGCTGGAAGCCGTTCCTCATCGTCGGCGCACTGCTGCTGATCGGCGGAGCGAGCCTGCTCTCCACGATCCACTACGACACCGACTTCACGCTCGTCTCGATCTACATGGCGATGCTGGGCGCGGGCATCGGCATGACGATGCAGAACCTCGTGCTCGTCGTGCAGAACACCTCTCGCCCCACCGAGATCGGCGTCGCGAGCTCGGGCGTGACGTTCTTCCGGAGCCTCGGCGGCACGATCGGCGTCTCCGTCATGGGGGCGGCGCTCGCCTCGCAGGTCACCACGCTCGTCAGCGATCGGAAGGACGACATCCAGGCCGCGCTGATGTCGCTCGGCGACCAGGCCCAGACCTGGGCCGCGCAGCTGCAGTCGGGCACGCTCCCCCAGGTCTCGGCGATGCCCGAGGCGCTGCGGATCGTCTTCGAGGACATCTACGCCACCGGCATCTCGCACTCGTTCCTCATCGCCGTGCCGTTCGCGGTCCTGAGCCTGATCGCGATCGTGTTCCTGCCGAACAAGCCGCTGACGACGATGACCACCACCGAGCGTCTGCAGGCCGGCGAGGCCGACCTGGCCACCGTGTCGGTTCCGGAAGGCATGAACGCCCTCACCGCGACCGGCGCCGTCCACACGGATGCCGCAGACTCCGACGCCCCGGTCGACGCGGAGACGCGCCGCTCGGCTCGATAGGGTGATCGGGATGACCGCGCGAGAGTCCGCCGAGTCCCGGGGGTGCACCACCCCCGGGACTCCCGGCCCGTGGGGATCGGTCTTCGACGACGAGCGCACCGCGGCCGTCCGGGCGCTCGAGCTCGAGTTCGGTGAGCTGTTCACGCACGTCCGGCGGCTGTTCGCCGAGAACGCCGACCGGCTGAGCCCGGGAATGCTCCCGGGCGCGTACAAGGTGTTCACGACGATCGCGCGCCGTGGCGAGATCACGCTCTCCGCCCTCGCCGAGACGCTCCACTCCGACAAGGGCCAGATCAGCCGCACGGTCCGCGAGCTCGAGGAGCTCCAGCTCGTGCAGCGCACGCCCGACCCCGCCGACGGCCGCTCGAGCCTGCTCTCGGCCACCCCCGACGGCATCCGCCGGCTCGACGCCGTCCGCGCGCCGCGCGAGAACTCGCTGCTGACCGCGCTCGAGTCGTGGCACGTCGACGACATCCGCGAGCTCACCCGGCTGCTTCACGCCCTGTCGTCATCCGAGACGCCCGACTGAACGCCCTCGCTCCCGCTTCCGGCGACGCCGAGCTTCTCCCTCCGGTGACCGCGGCGTAACACGGTCGAGACAATCTCACGATTGACTGAGATCGACCGAGCATCATCGCCGCCGACGCCGGCGGTGTGAGGAAGGAGCGACGGATGAGATTCCGGCCGCTGCGCACAGCAACCGCCTCCCAGCCGACGACGCCGGCCGAGGCGCCGCCCGAGACGATGCGAGCGGTCGTGTTCGATGAACCCGGTGCGCCCGAGGTTCTCCGCGTGACCGATGTCCCGGTGCCCTCTCCCGCCCTGAGCGAAGTCCTCGTGCGAGTGGTGGCCGCCGGTGTGAACCCCATCGACACCAAGACGCGGCTGGGGCGCGGCGTGGCAGGACTCATCGATCGCTGGCCGAGCACCCTCGGCTTCGACTTCAGCGGCGTGGTCATCGCGAGCCCCTACGAGACCCACGAGCTGCAGCCCGGCACCGAGGTGTTCGGCATGCTGCCGTTCCCCCGGTCGGGTGGCAGCTACGCGGAGTACGCCGTCGTGCCCTCGCTGTCGGTCGCCCGGAAGCCCGCGAGCCTGTCGCACGTGGAGGCGGCGGGGGTTCCCCTCGCCGCGCTCACCGCTTGGGGGCTGGTGGTCGAGACCGCCCACGCGCACGAGGGACAGCGGATGCTGATCCACGCCGGATCGGGCGGGGTCGGTCACTTCGCTGTGCAGCTCGCCGCCTACTTCGGCGCACAGGTGACCGCCACCGGCTCGGACCGCAACCTGCCCTGGCTGCGCGAGCTCGGCGCTTCGGTCGCGATCGACTACGCGACGACGCGCTTCGAGGACGTCGTCGGCGAGATGGATGTCGTCATCGACCTCGTGGGCAACGTGCACGACGACACCGGTTCCCGCTCGCTCGGAGTCCTCCGTCAGGGCGGCCTGTACGTCATGGTTCCGACCGGCGGATGGCCGGGGTACGCCGAGGCGGCCGCGGCGGCGGGCGTACGCGCGACCGGGTACAAGGTGATCCCCGACGGCAGCGTGCTGGCCACCCTCGGCCGCCTGCTCGACTCCGGCGCCATCCAGGTCTTCGTCGACAGCGTCCACGACCTCGCCGATGTCGCCGCCGCTCACATCGAGGTCGAGCGGGGTCACTCCCGCGGAAAGGTCGTCCTCACGGTCGCGGAATCCTGAGCCCATGCCCGACGGCCGGGTTTCGCCGAGCACGCACCCTCGCGCCCACCGCGCACCGTCATAGCGACACTCTCGCGACGAGCGTGCACTCTCGGCGAAGCGAGCTCGGGCTCACGCGACGGGTTCGAGCACGCGCCGCGCTTCTGCGACGACCTCCTCGGCGACCGCGTCGAGGAGCGGCGAAGCGAGGTTCCACTGCTGCCAGTACAGCGGCACGACGATGTCGTCTCCCCCGAGTCGCACCAGCTCGCCCCGTTCCACGTGCACGCGTGACTGCAGTGTCGGCAGGAGCGCCCACCCGAGGCCGAGCAGCACGGCGGTCGCGAAGTCCTGGGATGCCGGGACGCGGTGCCGCGGCGGTGCGGCGGCAGCCACACCCGCGCCGCGCAGCCACCGGGTCTGCAGCTCGTCGCGACGGTCGAAGTCCACGACCGGCGCCGACACGAGTCCGGCGCGATCGGGTCCTGCGCCCACGCCCGCGCCCTCCGCGAACCATCGCCTCGCGAAGGCGGGCGTTGCGACCGCCTCGTACCGCAACGCGCCGAGCGCCGATACCCGGCATCCCGCCACCGGAACCCGCCGAGAGGTCACCGCGCCCATGACCGTTCCGCTCTCGAGCAGGCCGGCGGTGAAGTCCTGATCGTCGCGATGCAGGTCGAACACGACATCCCGTGCGGACGCGACCCGGGCGAGCGGCGGCAGGAACCACGTCGCGAGCGAGTCGGCGTTGACCGCGAGCGGAACGCTCGTGGCCTCTTCGTCGGCCCCCTCGAACGCGTCGCGCTCGAGCAGGGCGAGCTGGCGGGCGTAGCGCACGAAGCGGTGCGCCGCCTCGGTCGCGCGCGCGGGCTTCGACCGCACGAGCAGAACCCGGCCGGCGACGCGCTCCAGAGCCCGCACCCGCTGGCTCACGGCTGATGGCGTGATGTGCAGACGACGCGCGGCGGCATCCAGGCTCCCCTCGTCGAGGATCACCGCGAGGGTCTCGACCAGCTCGACCGGAACGCGCATCTTCAGCTGTGCTTCATCGACTGCAGATCCATGAACTGGACTGTACCGACCTGCGACCCTAGCGTCGACTCGTGCTCTCCGCTTCCTTCTCGGGCCTCGGCCTCGGTCTGTCGCTCATCGTCGCCATCGGCGCGCAGAACCTGTTCGTGCTGCGGCAGGGCATCCGGCGGGAACGCGTCCTGCTCGTCGCAACCATCTGCGCCGTATCCGACGCCGTGCTGATCGTCGCGGGGGTGACCGGCCTCGGCCTGCTGGTGGAAGGCGTGCCGTGGCTCGTACCCGTCGTCCGGTGGGCCGGTGCGGCGTTCCTTCTCGCCTACGGCCTCCTGGCTGCCCGCCGCGCCTGGCGTCCGAGCGGACAAGCCCTCGACGCGCACGCGGCGACCGAACGGCCGGCGCCGGCACGCCGCACCACCGTCGTGCTCACGTGCCTCGCGCTGACCTGGCTGAACCCGCACGTCTACCTCGACACCGTCTTCCTGCTCGGGAGCATCGCCGCCACCCATGGCGACGACCGGGTCTGGTTCGCCGTCGGGGCGGTGGCGGCGAGCGTGCTCTGGTTCTTCGCGCTCGCCTTCGGCGCGCGGCTTCTCGGCCGGGTGCTCGCGACCCCGCGGGCGTGGCGGGTGCTCGACGGTTTCGTCGCCGTCGTCATGATCCTCCTCGCCGTGAGCCTTGTCTGGCCGTGAGGCAGGATGAGGGGATGCGAAGCGTTCACGTGATCGTCGAAGGCCGCGTTCAGGGCGTCGGATACCGCTACAGCCTGCTGCTGGAAGCCGACCGGCGCGCAGTGGCGGGCTGGGTGCGCAACCGGACCGACGGTTCGGTCGAGGCCGTCCTGGAGGGCACGGATGATGCTGTCGACGCAATCCTCGCCTGGATGGCGGAGGGCCCTCCCGGAGCCCGGGTCGGCACGGCCCGGGTGACCGACGCGCAGCGCGTCGGCTCGACGGGCTTCGAGGTGCGCGACACCCACTGACCGCAGCCGCGCCGCCGCGTTGCCGCGGTGCCGGCCGTACATCAGCAGTCCGGCAGCCCGGCCGCGAGCTCGCGCAGCACCTCGGCCGCGTCATCCCGGCGGGCGATACCCGCCGCCTGCCCCGCCCACAGCGATGACAGCTCAGGATCTCCGCCGGCTGCGGCACGGAAGACTCCCGTCAGCCAGTTCTGCGCAGGGAAGGGAGCGATCACCCCGCTCGCCTCGATGTGGCGCAGGGCGCGATTCGGGATACCTCGCGCGAGGCGCCCGCTCAGCGCACGCGTGAGCACCGTCGACGTGTCCTGCGCCCCGGCGATCGCGGCGCGATGGCCCTCGGATGCGGCCGACTGTCGCGTCCGGAGGAAGGCGGTCCCGACCTGCGCCCCCGAGGCCCCCAAGGCGAACGCTGCGGCGACGCCGCGCCGGTCGGCAACGCCGCCCGCGGCGACCACCGGCACGGACACGGCGTCGACGACCTGCGGCACGAGAGCGAAGGTCCCCACGAGGGAATCCTCCGGCGCCCCGAGGAACGAAACGCGGTGACCCGCGGCCTCGGCGCCGCTCGCGACGATGACGTCGACGCCGCCGGCCTCGAGCGCCCGCGCCTCGGCTACCGTCGTGGCGGTCCCCATCACGCGGATGCCCAGCCGATGCGCGTCTTCCACGACCGCCGACGCGGGCACGCCGAACACCACGCTCAGGACCGCGGGTCGTGCCTCCCAGATCGCAGCGAGCTGCTCCTCGAGCGGCGGCAGGAAGCGCTCCGGCAGCTCGGGCACGGCCGCGCCCGCGGCGGCGTAGAGCGGCCGCAGCGCGTCGCGCGACGGCGCGGCATCCACTCCGTCCGGCGTGACCTCGTCGCCGAGCGGCAGCCACAGGTTGAGAGCGAACGGGCGAGCCGTGCGCTCTCGTATCGACGCGACGGTCTCGCGGATCCGCGTGCCGTCGTAACCGTAGAGCCCGAACGACCCGAGTCCACCTCCCTCGCTGACCGCGGCCGTCAGCGCCGCGGACGACAGGCCCCCGAAGGGTCCGAGCACGATGGGCAGATCGATTCCGACGAGATCGGTGAGGGAATGCCGCATGAGCCGACGCTAGCGCGATCCGGGTGGGCCCGGAACGACGAACGGGGCCTCACCCGAAGGTGAGACCCCGTTCATGCGAATCGCGATCAGACGAGCGCGTTGACGTCCAGCGGGATGCCGGGGCCGAACGTGGTCGACACGGCGCCCTTCTGGATGTAACGACCCTTGGCGCTCGAGGGCTTCAGACGGACGATCTCCTCGACCGCCGCGTTGAAGTTCTCTTCGAGCTGCTCGGCCGAGAACGACGCCTTGCCGACGACGAAGTGCACGTTGGCGTGCTTGTCGACACGGAACTCGATCTTTCCGCCCTTGATCTCCTCGACGGCCTTGGCCGGGTTGGGGGTCACGGTGCCGGTCTTCGGGTTGGGCATGAGGCCACGGGGACCCAGGACCTTACCCAGCCGGCCGACCTGGCCCATGAGCTCGGGCGTCGAGACGGCCGAGTCGAAAGCGGTCCAGCCGCCGGCGACCTTCTCGATGAGCTCGGCGCCACCGACCTCGTCAGCGCCGGCGGCGATGGCGGCCTCAGCGGCCGGGCCCGTCGCGAAGACGATGACGCGAGCGGTCTTGCCCGTGCCGTGGGGCAGGATGACCGTGCCACGGACCATCTGGTCCGCCTTGCGCGGGTCGACAGCGAGCTTCAGCGCGACCTCGACGGTCGAGTCGAACTTCTTCGAACCGGTGTCCTTCGCCAGAGCGACGGCCTCGGTGGAGCTGTAGAACTTGTCGCGGTCGATCTTCGCCGCGGCTGCTTCGTAAACCTTGGACTTAGCCATTGTGTTCTCCCCCTCAGCTCTCGACCGTGATGCCCATGGAACGGGCGGTGCCGGCGATGATCAGCGAGGCGGCCTCGATGTCGTTGGCGTTCAGGTCGGGCATCTTGGCCTCGGCGATCTCGCGGACCTGGTCCTTCGTGAGCTTCGCGACCTTGGTCGTGTGAGGCGTGGCCGAACCCTTGGCGACTCCGGCGGCCTTCTTGATGAGCTCCGCGGCGGGCGGGGTCTTCAGGATGAACGTGAAGCTGCGGTCCTCGTAGACGGTGATCTCCACGGGGATGACGTTGCCGCGCTGCGACTCGGTCGCGGCGTTGTACGCCTTGCAGAACTCCATGATGTTGACGCCATGCTGACCGAGCGCGGGGCCGATCGGCGGCGCCGGGTTGGCTGCTCCGGCGTTGATCTGAAGCTTGATCAGGCCGGTCACCTTCTTCTTCGGTGCCATTCGTTTTCCTTTCGTCGAGCGGATGCCGGCGGCATCCCTCTCCCGCACGCCCGGCATCTCCGAGCGGCGGTTGTATCATGCTGGCGCACAAGCGCCCGCAAACTCCCCAAGCTTACCGCATCCTCGGCTTCGAGGATGCTGGCGAGGGCGGCGCCGGGACGACGAAGCGCCCCGGCCGCCGGGTGGCGGAGGGGCGCTCGTCGACGCGATGTCGCGTTACTGCTTGGTGACCTGGTCGAACGAGAGCTCGACGGGCGTCTCGCGCTCGAAGAGCGACACGAGCACCGTGAGCTTGCCGCTCTCGGGCTTGATCTCGCTGATCGAGCCGGGAAGGCCGGCGAACGAGCCCTCCTTGATCGTGATGGTCTCGCCGATCTCGAAGTCGACCTCGGTGACGACGCTGCGCGTGGGGGCGGCGACGCCCTTGGCCGCGCCGGCCTTGGCGGGAGCCGCTTCCTTGACCTCGACGAGCGACTTCAGCATGTTGAACGCCTCGTCGAAGCGCAGCGGCGTGGGGTTGTGGGCGTTGCCCACGAAGCCCGTGACACCGGGCGTGTGGCGGACGACCGACCAGGTGTCTTCGGTGAGCTCCATGCGGACGAGCACGTAGCCGGGGATCCGGACGCGCGTGACCATCTTGCGCTGACCGTTCTTGATCTCGACGACGTCCTCCATCGGGACCTCGACCTGGTAGATGTCTTCCTCGACCTCGAGCGTCGACTTGCGCTGCTCGATGTTGGCCTTCACCTTGCGCTCGAACCCGGCGTAGGAGTGGATGACGTACCACTTGCCCGGCAGCATGCGCAGCTCGGTACGGAACGCCTCGTACGGGTCTTCGTCGTCGCCGACGGAGATCTCGATGCCGGCGGCGGCCTCGAACTCGGAGAGGTAGTCGACGGCCTCCTCGGAGACCTCGACGTCGGGCTCGGGACCGTCGTAGGGCTCGACCTCATCGGCCGCCTCAGCGGCCTGCTCGGCGATCTCCTCCTCGAGGGAGTCGGTCAGGACCTCCGCGGCGGCTTCGGCCTCGGCGGTCTCGTCGATCTCGAGCGCGTCGTTCACGACGGCGTCGGCCTCGGGGTCGTCGATCTCCACACCGTCGAGGTCGGTGTCGTCCTGCTCGGCCTCATCGTCCACGACGTGGACGGCGGCGTGCTCGGCGGCGTCGGAGGCGCGCTCCTGGCCTGCCAGCACGTTGCCCTCCTGGGCTTCGTCGTCCTCGCTGGACTGCTCGGCGGCCGTGGCCCAATCGACGTCGTCGGGGATGCGTTCTGACACTGCGTTCTCTTCCATCGGTTGTCGGGATGCCTGGCTGGCAGGCATTCGCGGGTCGTGCGGGCTGGGCCCGTCGATCAGCCCGGGACGCCGAAGACGACGGTCGTGATCCAGACGAACAGGACGTCGAGGCCGTAGACGAGCGCCATCATGACGACGACGAATCCGAGGACCACTGCCGTGAACTTCACGAGCTCCTGGCGGGTCGGGGTGACGACCTTGCGGAGTTCGGCGAACACCTGGCGGATGAAGATGATGATCCGCGCGAAGATGTTGGGCTTCTTCTCGCGGGGCGCGCCACCTGCGGCGACGACTTCGCCACCCTCTTGGACCATCGAACCCACCTGATACCTTCCGTGTGCCGGCTGACGCCGACGCGCAGGGCGGACAGGAATCGAACCTGCAACCTGCGGTTTTGGAGACCGCTGCTCTGCCAATTGAGCTACCGCCCTAGAGATCCTTCGGACCCCGGGGTCTACGCCCGCATTCCTCCACAGCCGTCGAGTCTTCGACGCTTGGGCATGGCGAAAGAATGCAGATTTCGACTGCTCCTCTCAGTGTACGTCATGACTGCCAGGGTCGCGAACGTCGACGCGATTTCGGCACGGGCTCCTCCCTCGGCGGGACGTGCGACGAGTTACCCACAGGGGGACGTACGTTCGATGGGAATGTCTGAGGTGGGCGCCAGGATGGGAACATGAAAACGAACTGCGGCGGGAGGCTCAGGGGTGGCGCTGCCTCGGATGCGTCGCCGCACGCCGAGGCGTTCTCCGTGTTCGCGGACGCGCTCGACCAGGTTCGTGCGGCTGATGTTTCGCGGGTTCGGGCGTTGGCGGAGCTGGGGCGGTCGGCTCTGCGTGAGGCGCGCCGTGACGGCGTGCGAGGCATGGCGTCGGACATGGAGCTGCGGTCGGTGGCAGCCGAAGCGGCCGGGATGGCGCGGCTGACGGATCGGCGCCTGCAGGGTGAGATCGACCATGCGATGACCGTCATCGACGACTACCCGGCCGTGTTCGAGGCGTGGGTGCAGCGGCGGATCGAACGCGGACACGTGGATGTGGTCGTGCGGGTCGGTGCGGGGCTTCCGAATGAGGTGCGGGATTCGTTCGCGGAAGCCGCTATTGGGGTGTGCGAGCGGGATGTGCCCTCTCGGGTGCGGGGTGCGCTGGACGCGTTGGCGGCCCGGCTTCACCCGCAGGCGTTCACTGAACGGCACAAGACCGCCGCCGCCGAACGGTGCGTGCGGGTGTTCCACGGGACGGACGGGATGTCGAACCTCGTCGCGAACCTCCCGACCGTCATCGCCACGGGGATGCTCGACAGACTCACCCAGATGGGACAGTCCGTGAAGGACGCCCGTGCTGATGGAGCAGGGGAGGGCGAGCCCGACGATACCCGGACGATGGATCAGCTGCGGGCCGACATCCTCGGCGACCTGGTGCTCGGCGGGGCGCCGGTGGTCGACCCCACGTACGGGATCGATCGGGCTGGTGGGCTCGGGGCGATCCGCGCGCGGGTTCAGGTGGCGGTCACCGCCGAGACACTGATGGGTAAGGACGAGAACCCCGCCGAAGCCGTCGGGGCCGGGCTCGTCGATGCCGACACCGTGCGGCAGCTCGCCGGGCAGGTGTCGGAGTGGGACCGGCTCTTCATCGACCCCGTCACCCGCACCCCGGTCGAGATCGACACCTACCGACCCACGGCTTCGATGAAGAAGCTCCTGATGGCGCGGGATCAGCACTGCCGGTTCCCCGGATGCCGGCGGGCCGCGATCCGCTGCGAA
>NZ_QMBN01000002.1:270609-1051796 GCF_003289625.1 Microbacterium sp. SMR1 | reverse complement strand
CCACACCATCGATTACGCCCTGGGTGGGCATACCCACATCTTCAATCTCGCCCATCTGTGCCAGCGACACCACTCCATGAAGCAATTCACCAAGTGGGAAGTCCGACAGCTCAGCGGCGGGGTTCTCGAATGGACCTCACCCCTCGGCCGGGTCTACCGCGAAGACGTTCCCATACCGGCCGTCTGCTTCACCATCGACACCACGGATCCGCCACCGCACGCCGCATCCAGCGGACCGCCCGACGAGCCGCCACCCTTCTGAACCGGTCCGGTTGCCATGAGCCGGCGGTCGATAATTGCGCGTCGATTCTGGACGCGAATCAGAAATGCGCCCTTACCGGGAACTGTTACGCTCTGCTGTCGCACCGAGGACGCCATCGGTGGTGCTTACCCGAAACGAAATCAGGCGGATGAATACCGGACGATCACAGCAGTTCCAGGTCGACCTTCGCGGCATCGTCGACCTCCTGAGTCGACACATCTACTCGGGTCCTCGCGTCTTCCTGCGAGAGCTGATGCAGAACGCCTGCGACGCGATCACCGCTCGGGCAGAGTTCGAAGCGAGCACATCCCCCGCCGGGATGCCGCGCCAGTCGAGCGGCATCCGCATCACCCCGCTCAGCGACCGCAGTGACGAGTTCATCGTGCGCGACGACGGCATCGGGCTCACCGCCTCAGAGGTGACGGACCTCCTCGCGACGGTCGGCCGCAGCTCGAAGCGCGACATCTTCGACCTGCCCAGGAGCGACTTCCTGGGGCAGTTCGGCATCGGACTGCTGTCGTGCTTCATGGTGGCCGAGACGATCGTCATCCGATCGCGGAGCGCGCGCGGGGGCGACGCCGTCGAATGGCAGGGCAACGCCGACGGCACGTTCACGGTGCGGACGATTCCCGACGACCTCCCGGTCGGCACGAGCGTGCACCTGCGTCCGCGCCCGGGCCAGCGCGATCTCCTCAGCACGCCCGCGACGGTCGAGCTGGCCGAGACCTTCGGCGAGTTCCTCCCCATCGCGGTGCGCGTCGACCTTCCCGGCGGCGGCGAGCAGCTGACGACCCGCACGCCCCCCTTCCGTGCCGCCACGACCGGCATCGACGAGGCGGCGCGCTGGGCCTACGGGCGCGATCTGCTCGGCCAGGACCCGTTCGACGCGATTCCCCTGCACGTCCCGGGAACCGACACCGTCGGAACCGCGTACGTCCTCCCCTACGCTCCCCCGCCCGGCGCCCGGCAGGCCACCCGCGTCTACCTCGGCCGGATGCTGCTGAGCGAGAACGCCGACGACATCCTGCCCGACTGGGCCTTCTTCGTCCGAGCCGTGATCGACTCCACGGCGCTCAGCCCGACCGCGAGCCGAGAGGCGCTGGTCGAGGATGAGGCTCTCGAGCACACACGCCAAGAGCTCGGAGCCGCGATCCGGCGCTGGGTGCTCGACCTCGGCCTGACCGAACCGCACCGTCTCGCGCAGTTCGTCGCGGTTCACGAAGTCGCTCTCAAGTCGCTCGTGCGTCATGACGACGAGCTCGCCGCCTTCATCGTACGATGGCTGAGTGTCGAGACCACGCACGGCCGGTTGCGGGTCGGCGACCTGATCGGCCGCTTCCCCCACCTTCGATACGTCGAGACGGTCGACGAGTACCGCCAGATCGCCGGCATCGCCGACCCGCGACAGCCGCTCGTCAACGGCGGATATCTGTTCGACGCCGAACTGGTGCGCCTGCTCCCGCTCGTGTTCGACGGCGTCACGGTCGAGCACGTCGACCTCGCTGAGGAACTCGACCGGCTCGATCCGCCCCCGCTCGACGACCGCGCCCGCGTCCTCGCACTGGAGGAGCGCGCGAGCTCCGCCCTGTCGGCTGTCGGCTGCACCGTCGCGGTGCGTTCTCTCGACGCCGCCGAGATCCCGGCGGTCTACCTCGCAGGCGCCGAAGCGCTGCGCGCGATCGACCGTGGCCGCGCCCGATCAGTGGGCAGCCCGCTGTGGGGAAGCGTCATGGACCGCATCGACGCGACCGCCGAGAAGCTGCGCCCGGCGTCGCCCGAGGGCGCGTCCGGGGGCGTTCGGCTGTGCCTGAACTGGCAGAACTCGGTCGTGCGCTCGCTCCTGGACATCCCCGACGACCTCGCCTTCGCACGCACGGTCCACCTCCTCTACGTCCAGGCTCTCCTCGCCGCGCAGCGCCCCCTCAGCGGCGACGACCGCGCGCTCATGATGGGCGCGCTCCATGCGCTCGTCGAACTCTCCGCGCGCCCTGCGTCCTGACCGCATCCCGCGCCTCGTCCCCCATGAAAGGACAGCATGACCAGCGACCGCATCCTCGAACTGTTCGAGCAGATCGACCGCACCCCGGTCGGCATCGAAGAGCGAGCCCTCATCAACGAGGCCATCGCCCTCGCCGTCGAGGCGGGCGACGAGCCCCTGGAGTACCGGGCCCGGATGCGGCTGACCTCGTCCGCCTGCATGAGCGGCGACACCGAGGCGATGCTGACCTCCTTCGCGTGGTGCCTCGGCAAGCATGACGACGACCCCGAGCGCTTCCCCGCCGACCTCGGCGACGAGACCGCCGACCTCATGTGGCAGTTCAAGTGGATGGCCGACAGCCTGGCCGCATCCCCGGCGTTCGACCGCGAACAGATCTCCGCCGTGCTCGACGACATGGAGAACCACTACCGCGCCGCCGGGCTCGGTCAGAGCGGCGTCCTCATGGCCCGCTTCGAGAACGCGTGGATGGCCGGCCGCCTCGACGAGGCCGAACAGCTTCGCACCAAGCTCGAGACGACACCCCGCGACAGCCACAGCCACTGCGAGGCGTGCGTCCGCAGCGTCGTCGCCGGCTACCTCATCGACACCGACCGCGAGGACGAGGCGATCCGCCTCGTCGAAGAGCTCGTCGAGGGCGACTTCTCGTGCGGCGAAGAGCCGGAGCACGCGCTCGCACGGTCGCTCGTTCCGTACCTGCACGCGGGCGAATACGACAAAGCCCGCCTCGCCCACCTGCGCAGCTACCGGCTCGCGAAGGACAACGCGGACAACCTCGCCATCGTCGCCGACAACATCGTGTTCTGCGCCATCACCGGCAACGAGGCACGGGCACTCTCGCTCGTCGAACGCCACCTCGACTGGCTCGCGCACGACGCGCTCGGAGTCGACGGCCATCTCTCCGCCCTCACCGCCTTCGCGATCGCCCTGGAAGCCGTCAGCGCCGCGGGTCACGCCGACACCATCGTGCGGGGCGCCGACTCCGACCGGCTCCGCGCATTCTTCGGCGACCACGACGGCCCGTGGCGCGCCGCCGAGCTGGCCGCGGTGATGCGTACGGAGGCCGAGCGGATCGCCGGCGAGTTCGATCGCCGCGACGGCACCGACGGTCACCGCCGACGCCTCAACCGGGCCTGGGCCGTCGGGCAGGAGCGCTACTCGCTCCCCCTCAGCGCCGAGCCCCTGCTCCCCCGGGTCGCCCCCGTGGCCGCACGGTCGGCCGAAGAGCTCGTCCAGCGGGCTATCGACCTCGGCGACTACGGCGCCTCCGAGGCCCTGGCTGCGGCGGATGCCGCCCTACCCGGCGCGACCCTCGAGCAGCGCGCAAAGCTCCACTCGGCGCGCATCGCCGCTCTTGTCGCGCGCGACGACCTCGAGGCCGCTCAAGCGGCCCTGCAGGACCGTCTCGACGCCCTTCGCGCCGCCGGTCGCGACGCGGAGGCCCGGGTCGAAGAGCGCGCCGGGCTCGCGCTCTTCGGACGCGGCACCCCCGACGACCTCGAGACGCTTCGCGCGCTCCTCGCCGACGGCGAGAGCGTGCCGCCGCGCCTGCACGCGATCGTGGAGGTCGTGCTCGGCATGGCCGTCGCCGAGAGCGACCCCGAGACGGCCCGCGGCCTCTTCGACGACGCCCGCGACCGCGACGCCGCCCTGGGTGACGACGACCTGCGGCGCATCGTCACGCTCGCGCGCGCGTCGTTCCAGGGCGCCGTGGGGGCGTTCGACGAGTGCGACGCGACGATCACCGCGGCCCTCGAGGACCCCACGCTCGGCGCGGGCGCACGGGCCCGGCTGCTCGGCCTGCGCGCTCGCATGCGCGGCGGACAGGAGAGGTTCCTCGACGGCGTGGCCGACGCCGACGAGCTCTGCCGCATCCTCGTCGAGCTCGACGCGCGCAGCGTGCTCCCGGGGGCATACGTGCTCGCGGCCGCGCTGAACGAGGACGCCGGCGCTCCGGGCGAGGCAGTCGCGCGCTACCGGTTCGCCGAGCGGGCCGCGACGGAGAACGGCGACTCCGTGACCGCGGTGCAGTACCGCCTCGCGCGGGCGCTGCTCGCATCCGGTTCGGCCGACGAGGCCGCCGAGCTGCTCGTGAACGTCTACTCCGACGAGACCGACCGCGAGGAGCCCGCGGCGTCTCGCGCCCAGACGCTCATGCTGCTGGCCCGCGCCTTCGAAGACGCCGGCGAACCCGGCCGCGCGGTCGGCGCCTGGGATTTCGCCGCCGAGCTGTTCGATGAGGGAGAGGCCGCGGTGGGTCGCGCCAACGCCCTCCTGTCGCACGGTCGCCTGCTGCACCGGTTCGGAGAGTTCGACGACGCCCTCGCCTCGCTCGAGACGGCGGTCGCGATCGCGCGCACCGAGCCCGACCAGGGCGGCCTGCTCGCCGAAGCGCGGCACTCGGAGGGCCAGGTCCGCGCCGCCCGCGGCGAGCAGGAGGCGCTGACAGCCCTCGACGAGGCCCGCGAGATCGCGTCCGGTCTCGGTGCCCCGTGGCTCGCCGCCGACATCACCGACTCCCGAGCCCGCGCGCTCGCGATGCTCGGGCAGGCGGACGAGGCGGTCGCCACCGCTCTGCAGGCCGCCGACGGCTTCGCCGAGGTCGGCGACGCGGGCTCTGCCGGCGCGTCCGAGCTCTTCGCCGCACGCGTCCTCACGCAGCACGAGCGCGCGGCCGACGCGGTGCCGCTCTATCGGTCGGTCATGGAGCGTGCCGCGGAGATCCCGCCGCTGCTCCAGGTGGCTGCGGGCGAGCTCGGCGACGTCTACGAGGCTCTCGGCCGCCCCGCCGAGGCCGCGGAGGTCCGCTCTCTGCTCGACGCCTGAGCCCGGTCACCCCACGACCCCGATAACCCACGACGAGGGGCGCGCCGATCCGCTCGGCGCGCCCTTCGTGCTGCTCCGTGGGCTCCCGCGACGGGTCAGGCGCCCGTACGGATGAGCTTCTTGTTCACGAACTCGTCGGCGGCGAGGAGCCCGAGCTCGCGTGAGGTGCCGCTGCGCTTGACTCCGCCGAACGGCAGCCCGGCCTCGTCCGCGAGCACGAGGTTGATGTAGACCATTCCCGCGTCGATCGCATCGGCCACACGCTCAGCCTGCTCGGCATCCGTCGTGAACACGTACGACCCGAGCCCGAACGGGCTGTCGTTGGCGAGCTCGATCGCCTCGGTCTCATCCGCAACGCGGTAGACCACGCCGACGGGACCGAAGAACTCCTCGCGGTAGGCATCCATCTCCGGTGTCACGCCGGTGAGCACCGTTCCCGGGTAGAAGGCGCCGTCGCGGCGTCCGCCGGTCACGAGGGTCGCCCCCTGCGCCACGGCTCGGTCGACCTGCTCCGCCAACCGCTCCGCCGCCGTCAGCGACGACAGCGGCCCGAGGACCGTGTCGTCGGCGAACGGGTCACCGACCTTCGCGTCGGCCAGCGCCGCGGCGAACTTCTCGACGAAGGCGTCGTAGAGTCCATCGACCACGATGAACCGCTTCGCTCCGTTGCACGACTGTCCCACGTTGTCGAGACGCGCCTCGGCGGCCGCCGACACCGCGGCATCCAGATCATCGGTCGAGAGCAGGATGAACGGGTCTGACCCGCCGAGCTCGAGCGCGACCTTCTTCAGGTTGCGGCCGGCGATCTCGGCGACCGCCGATCCGGCGCGCTCCGACCCGGTCACGGAGACGCCCTGCACGCGGCGGTCGGCGATCACATCGGCGGCCTGCTCGTTGCTCAGGTACAGGTTCGTGTAGACCCCGGCCGGGAAGCCCGCGTCGCGGTAGATCGCGGCGATCGCGGCGGCGGACTCGGGGCACTGCGGCGCGTGCTTGAGCAGGATGGTGTTCCCGACCGCGATGTTCGGCGCCGCGAAACGGGCCACCTGGTAGTACGGGAAGTTCCACGGCATGATTCCGAGCAGCACGCCGAGCGGGCTGCGCCGGATGACCGCGGCACCCTCCCCCTCGATCGGAATCGGGGTGTCGCCGGTGATCTCGTCGATGTGGTCGGCGTAGTACGCGGTGATGTCGGCGGCGAAATCGACCTCGCCCTCCGCCGCGGCGAGCGGCTTGCCCATCTCGCGCACGATGATGGCGGCCAGCTCGTCGCGGCGCTCGCGGTGCAGCTCGGCCACGCGGCGCAGACGCTCGGCCCGCTCGGCCGGCGCGACGACGCGCGACCAGGTGCGGTACGCCTCGTCCGCGGCGGTCAGGGCGCGCTCGACGTCCTCGTCGGTCGCGGGGTCGTACGTCGCCAGCGTCTCGCCGGTGGCGGGGTTGGTCACGGCATACGTGCTCATCGGTTCTCCTTCGTCTCGTCAGTCGGCGGGGATCAGGGTGTACTTCGTCGAGAGGTATTCGTGGATGCCCTCGAGTCCGCCCTCGCGCCCGATTCCCGACTGCTTCACACCACCGAACGGGGCCGCCGCGTTGGAGACGACCCCGACGTTCAGGCCCATCATGCCGGTCTCGAGGCGATCGATCATCCGGTGGCCGCGCGCGAGATCCTGCGTGAACACGTACGACACCAGTCCGTACTCGGTGTCGTTGGCCAGGCGCACGGCCTCGTCCTCGTCGGAGAAGGTCGCGATCGCCAGGACGGGTCCGAAGATCTCCTCGCGCAGGATGTCGCTGCCCGCGGCGACCTCGGTCACGACCGTGGGCTCGAAGAACGTCCCCTCCCCGTCGATGGCCGACCCGCCGGTGCGCACCGTGGCGCCCCGCGCGACGGCATCCTCGACGAGCGCGCCCGTCTTCGCGACCGCCTTCTCGTCGATGAGCGGCCCGATCTGCACGCCGTCGTCGGTACCGCGACCGATCTTCATCGCCGAGACGCGCTCGGTGAGCCGGTCGGCGAACTCGTCGGCGATCGACTCGTGCACGATGAAGCGGTTGGCCGCGGTGCAGGCCTGCCCGATGTTGCGGAACTTCGCGAGCATCGCGCCCTCCACCGCCTTGTCGAGGTCGGCGTCGTCGAACACGACGAACGGGGCGTTGCCGCCGAGCTCCATCGAGACCCGCAGCACCCCTTCCGCCGCCTGCTCGATGAGCTTGCGCCCGACCGGGGTCGAGCCGGTGAACGAGAGCTTTCGCAGCCGGGGGTCGGCGATGATGGGCGCGGCGACCTCGCTCGAGCGCGTCGCGTTGACGACGTTGACGACGCCCGCCGGGAGGCCCGCCTCCTGCAGGATCTGGACGAACAGCGTCGTGGTGAGCGGCGTGAGCGCCGCGGGCTTGACCACGACGGTGCACCCGGCCGCAAGCGCCGGAGCGATCTTGCGGGTCGCCATCGCGAGCGGGAAGTTCCACGGCGTGATGAAGAACGACGGGCCGACGGGACGCTGCGAGACGACCATGCGGCCGGTCCCCTCAGGGTTCAGGCCGTAGCGGCCCGAGATGCGCACCGCCTCCTCGCTGAACCACCGCAGGAACTCACCGCCGTAGACGACCTCGCCGCGCGCCTCGGCGAGGGGCTTGCCCATCTCGAGCGTCATCAGCAGCGCCAGGTCCTCCTTGCGCTCCTGCACAAGGTCGAACGCGCGGCGCAGGATGTCGCTGCGCACGCGCGGCGCAGTGGCGGCCCACTCCTCCTGCGCCGCGACGGCGGCGTCGAGGGCGCGGATGCCGTCCGCCGGCGAGGCGTCGGCGATCTCGATGAGCGTGCGGCCGGTCGAGGGGTCGGTGACCGGGAAGGTCGCGCCGCCCTCGGCATCCACCCACTCGCCACCGATGAAGAGGCCGCGTTCGATCCCCGCCAGCAGTCGTGTCTCGTTATCGTGCGTCATCGCGCCACTCCTCTCGCGCGCCGGCTCACCGGCGCATCCTTGGTCAAAGTCTCGCCCCGGAAGAACGCGGGGCGCTTCACGGCCTGCCACACCATCACGACGACGCCGACGAGGATGACTCCCACGCCGAGGATGAACACCAGGCCGATGCCGCCGATCTGCGATCCGCTGCCGTACGCGGGATCCATCGTGTCGATGAGCGTCGTGACGAACAGCACCGCCAGGATGACGCCGCCCACGAGCGGGAAGAGGAACGTGAAGAAGACGTTCCGCACCGAGTCGAACCACTGGCGCCGGAAGTACCACACGCAGGCGAACGCCGTCAGGCCGTAGTAGAAGCAGATCATCATGCCGAGCGCGAGGATCGTGTCCCACAGCACGTTCTCGCTGACGATACGCATGACGACGTAGAAGCCCGATGCGACGATCGCCGAGACGATCGTGGCGTAGCCGGGCGTGAAGAACCGGGGGCTCACTTTCGCGAAGCTCTCGGGGAGGGCGCCGTAGTGGCCCATCGCGAGCAGTGTGCGCGCCGGCCCGACGAAGGTCGACTGGAGCGACGACGCCGAGCTGGTGAGCACCGCGAGCGAGACGAGGAACGCCAGCGGGCCGAGGATCGGGCCCGACAGGTGGAAGAAGACGTTCTCCTGGATGTCCTCGTTGCCGAGCCCGAGCTCGCCCGTGCCGACGCCGGCGAACATGATCATCGCGATCGCGAGCAGCAGGTAGAGGGCGACGATCATGACGACCGTGATCGTCGCGGCGCGTCCCGGCGTGCGCTCGGGGTCCTTCGTCTCCTCGTTCATCGTCAACGTGACGTCCCAGCCCCAGAAGATGAAGATCGACAGCGACAGCCCGGCGGCGAAGGCACTGAACGTCGGCACCGCGAACGGGTTGAACCACGACCAGTCGAACGCCGTGGCGTCGAAGGCGTTGCCCGAAACCGCCTCGACGATCGCCGCGATCGCGAACAGCACAAGGACGACGACCTGGAAGGCGACGAGCCCGTACTGCAGCTTCTGGGTCGTCTGCATGTCGCGGTACGAGATGAACGTCGCCGCGGCGACGAACAGCACGCAGACGAGGACGTTGATCCAGACCACCGAGGCGAGGCCGGCGATCGACTCCTGCCCGGTGAGCTGAGCGATCAGCAGGAACAGGAAGTCGACCGCGACCCCCGCGAGGTTCGAGAGCACGAGGATGGTCGCAGCGACCAGCCCCCAACCGGCCATCCACCCGATCCACGGGCCGAAGGCGCGCGTCGCCCACGTGAAGCTGGTGCCCGAGTCGGGCATGCGGTTGTTGAGCTCGCGGTATCCGAAGGCGACGAGCAGCATCGGGATGAAACCGACGAGCACGATCGCCGGCACCTGAGTGCCCACGACGGATGCCGTCGGCCCGACCGCCGCGGTGAAGGTGTAGGCCGGGGCGATGCAGGAGATGCCGATGACGACTGCTCCGATGAGACCGACCGTTCCGGCGCTCAGCCCCTTCCGGGAGATGCCGCCGGTGACGGGGTCGCCCGCGGGCACCCCCGTCTGTTCTGCTCGGGTCATGCGCTCGCTCCTTCGCGGTCGCTGCGGGTGCGGGGCACCACGATCATGGGGGCGGTGACGACGCGCAGCATCCGCGCCGCCGTGGAGCCGAGGAAGAGCCGTCGCGGCTGCGCGAGACGGCTGGAGCCGACGATGACGACCTCGCCGGCCTCCCACTCGAGGTGCGACACGGCATCCTCGATGCCGTCGCCGGCCGCGACCACGGCGGTGACCTCGGCCTCGGCCGGAAGAGCTCCGCGGACCTCGTCCAGGACCTCCTGCGCGTGGTTCTGACCGACCGTGCGGATGGCCCCGGTGTCGAGGCCCGCGGGCAGGTCGAGGGCGACGAGCGAGAGCAGCCGCACCGGCGCCGCGGTCGCTGCGGCGAGCCGGATGGTCGCCTCGACGAGGAGCTCGGTGCCCTCGCGCTCGCCCACGGCGGCGGTCAGGCGCGTGATGCCGGTCTCGACCGGAACGCGGCGCGCGCCGCGCGGAACCAGGGCGACCGGCACGTCGGACGAGTGCACGAGCTCGGTCGTCGTCGTGCCGAGCCGGTGCCGGCCCCGATTGCCGCCGTCGGCGGCCCCGACGACGATGAGCGACGCGCCCAGCTCGTCGGCGGTGTCGATGAGTCCCGCGGCGACCGACTCGCCGTAGCGGACGTGTGCGCGGTGCGACACACCCTCGGGCACCTCCGCGGCGCCCTCCCGCAGCCAGCCGGCGGCCTGCTCGCGCAGCAGCCGTTCGTAGCCCGCGTCCGGCGGGACGACCCCTGGCTTCTGGGCGGGGAGCACGAGCACGAGGTGGAGCGCGGCCCCGGATGCCGTCGCGAGGCGACTCGCGAAGGCCACGGCATCCCGCCCCGCCTTGGTCGCGGTGTATCCGACGACGATGCGGCCGCCGGACGCCGAGCGGCTCATGCGCGGTCCGCTTCGAGGATCTCGTCGGCGACGCGGTGGCCCATGCGGATCGCTCCGTCGACGTGCTGGTAGCCGAGTCCGGCGAGATCGCTGCACGCAACGTGCAACGGTGCGACGAGCTCGAGCTGCTCAGCGCCGTAACGGGTCAGGCCGCCGAGGTCGAAGCTCGCGGCGTAGGCGCCGCGCGTCCACTCCTCGCTGCCCCAGTCGCTCTCGTAGTAGACGATCGGGTTCTTCGCCTCGGGTCCGTAGTAGTGCGAGAGCGACTCGAGGATGCGCTCGCGCCGCTCGTCCGCGGAGAGGCGGAAGAGGTCGTCCGCGTTCTGGTCGGACACGAACCCGACGAGCGTGCCCCGCTCGTCGCCGTGGTTGGTGTTGTCGTACGCCTCGTGCGACAGCTCGTACGGGCTGAAGGCGGTGCCCGACAGCCCCTGCTCGCGCCAGAACGGCCGGTCGTAGACGGCGTGCACCTTGATGACGAAGCCCATCGAGAAGTGCTGGTGCATCTGGTGCTTCAGACGCGGCAGCGGCGGCGAGAACGAGATGCGGTTGTAGAGCACCGGCGCCAGAGCGAGCACGACGTGGCGTGCCCGCACCGTGACCTCGTCGGTGCGGACGACCGCACCCGCGTCGGAGTACTCGATCGAGCGCACCGGCTGACCCAGCAGGACGTCCTCGCCCAGCCGCTCCGTGAGGCGCAGCGGCACCTGCTGCAGACCTCCGACGACGCGCTTGTCGAGGATGAAGTCCGCATCGACCAGGTGCGAGTACGAGCCCGCCGACGCCGCCATGAGCAGCGACTGGAGCAGCGAGAAGGTGTGCGTCGGCTTGGTGAGCATCGCCGATCCCGTGGCGAAGGCGAGGTTGCGCACCGCCTCGTCGTCATCGGTCTGCTGACGCAGCCACGCGTCCCACGAGATGCGGTCCCACTCGGCCGCCTTCTCGTGCGCCCACGGCCGGTCGGGGTCGATCTCGGCGACCATCTCGTCCAGCCGCGCGGTGATCTCGTCGATGACGCGCTCGGTCTCCGGCGCCACCGGGAACATCTCGCCGCGGAAGCGCCGCGCCTGCCCGTCCGGACCGACGTACACGCTGTCGCCGTCGCGATACCGCGTGTACGTCTCGAGTCCGAGGTCGGCGAGCGTGTCGATCAGCGCGTGCTGGTCGGGCGAGACCCACTGGCCGCCGAGCTCGAGCATGGCGCCGTCGATCTCATCGGTCCACAGGCGTCCGCCGACGCGGTCGCGCGCCTCGAGCACGACGACCGACAGCCCGGCCTTCCTCAGGTCGTTCGCGGCGGTCAGTCCGGCCGCGCCGGCTCCGACGATCGCGACGTCGCGGGTGATCTCAGTCATTTCCGACTCCTTCGTTGGCAGAACCCGTGACCGGGGCGACACTCTCCCGGTCGAGCCGACGGGCGCGCAGGTTGCGGCGCACGAGCGGCCAGAACACCAGTAGTACACCGGTGGCGATGAGACTCGTCCACACCTGCGAACGCCCCGACTCCGTCGTGAGCATGACCACCACGACGGCGGCGATCGCGACGATGAGGAAGATGTTGAGCCACGGGTGCAGCCACATCTTCAGCTTGAGCGCGGCCACCTCCTCGGGCGTCATCCGCTGACGCAGCCGCAGCTGGGTGAGGGCGATGAAGACGTACACGAAGAGCGCGACGAGGCCGGCCGAGTTCATGATGAAGTCGAAGATGCCCGACCCCGGCGTGAGGAAGTTCACGAGCGTCGCGATGAGCCCGCCGATCGTCGAGGCCAGCAGGGCCATCACCGGAACACCGTTGCGCGAGCGCCGCGCGACGATCTTCGGGGCGAAGCCCTTATCGGCGAGCGCCGAGAACATCCGCGAGGCCGAGTACAGCCCCGAGTTGAGCACCGAGATGACGGCCGTGAAGATCACGAGCTGCATGATGACGTCGGCCCCGGGTATGCCGAAGCGCGACAGCGCGACCGTGAACGGCGCGTTCGCGACATCCGTCGGTGCCGGCAGCTCGTCCCAGGGCACGACGGTGACGATCACGAGCACCGACCCGACGAAGAACAGCAGGATGCGCCAGATGATGGTGCTCGTCGCCTGCCGGATGCCCTTGGCAGGATCGACGGATTCGGCCGACGCCATGACGGCGATCTCGGTGCCGAAGTAGGAGAAGATCACGAGGGCCACCCCGGTGAAGGCGACGCCGATGCCGTTGGGCGCGAACCCGCCGTGCTCCCACAGGTTGGGGACGGCGAAGGTCGCCTGCGGCCACAGCCCGAGGGCGAAGAGGATGCCGGCGCCGAGGAACACGACGATCGCGAGCACCTTGATGCTGGCCAGCCAGAACTCGACCTCGCCGAACGTGCGGACCGAGATGACGTTCGTGCCGACGAAGACCGCGAGCAGGATCAGCGACCAGCCCCAGGAGGGGATGACCGGGAACCAGGTGTGCATCGTCTCGCCGCCGAGCACTGCCTCGTAGGCGAGCACGCCGACCCAGAAGTACCAGTAGAGCCAGCCGACGAGATAGGCCGCCCAATCACCGAGTCCGACGCGGGCGTACTCCATGAACGAGCCGATCGCCGGACGCGAGGCCGCCATCTCGCCGAGCATGCGCATCGCGAGGAAGACCAGCAGACCGCCCAGCAGGTACGACAGGACGGCGGCCGGCCCAACCGTGCGGATGACGTTGCCCGACCCGACGAACAGGCTCGCGCCGATGATGCCGCCGAGCGTGATCATCGTGACGTGGCGCGACCGCAGCTTGTTCGAGCGCGCCTTCGTCACCGCCCCGAGCCCCGCGGACGTCTCGGGCGAGACCGGGTTCTCCCAGCCGCTGGTGCTCGGGGCTGCCACGCTCAGACCCGCCCGAGCGCCGCAGCGATGACGTCGAGGCCGTCGTCGAGCAGCTCGTCGCCGATCGACAGCGGCGGAAGGAACCGGATGACGTTGCCGTAGGTGCCGCACGTGAGGACGATGACGCCCTCCGCGATGCACGCCTTCGCGATCGCCGAGGTCAGCGCGGCGTCGGGGGCGCCGGTGGCGGGGTCGACGAACTCGGCGGCGATCATCGCGCCGAGCCCGCGCACCTCCCCGATGCGGGGGTCGCTCTCGCGCATTGCGTTGAGACGAGCTGTCAGGCGCGCCCCGATCTGCTGAGCGCGCTCGATCAGGCCGTCGTTCTCGAAGGCGTCGATCGCGGCGAGGGCCGCCGCGCAGGCGACGGGGTTGCCGCCGTACGTGCCGCCCAGGCCACCGGGGTGCGAGGCGTCCATGAGGTCGGCGCGGCCGGTGACGGCCGCGAGCGGCAGGCCGGCCGCGATGCCCTTCGCCGTCGTGATCAGGTCGGGGACGATGCCGAAGTGCTCGCTCGCGAACATCGCACCGGTGCGGGCGAAGCCGGTCTGGACTTCGTCGGCGATGAACACGACGCCGTTCTCGCGGCACCAATCGGCGACCGCCGGCAGGAACCCGTCGGCGGGGACGATGAACCCGCCCTCGCCCTGGATGGGCTCGATGATGACGGCGGCGAGGTTGTCGGCTCCGATCTGCTTCTCGATCTGCGAGATCGCGCGGGCCGCGGCATCCGGGCCCGACAGTCCGTCGCGGAACGGATACGACAGCGGCGCACGGTAGACCTCGGGGGCGAAGGGCCCGAATCCGCTCTTGTAGGGCATCGACTTCGCGGTGAGCGCCATCGTGAGGTTCGTGCGGCCGTGGTAGCCGTGGTCGAAGGCGACGACCGCCTGACGGCCGGTCGCCTTGCGTGCGATCTTCACGGCGTTCTCGACCGCTTCGGCGCCCGAGTTGAACAGCGCGGTCTTCTTCTCGTGGTCGCCGGGGGTGAGTCGGTTGAGCGCTTCGGCGACGGCGACGTACGACTCGTACGGCGAGATCATGAAGCAGGTGTGGGTGAACTGCGCGACCTGCGCCTGCACAGCGGCGACGACGGCGGGATGCGCGTTGCCGACCGAGGTCACGGCGATGCCCGAGCCGAGGTCGATGAGCGAGTTCCCGTCGGCGTCGACGACGACTCCGCCACCCGCGGCGACGGCATGGATCGGCGCCGTGTGGCCGACACCGGCCGGGACGGCGGCTGCCTTGCGGGCCAGCAGCTCCTCGGAACGGGGTCCGGGGATCGCGGTGACGACGCGGCGCTCCTGCGGGAGGGTCGGGCCGCCGAGGGGGATGGTCGGCGTCGAGGTCGTGGTGCTCATTCCGCGACAGTAAGACGCGCATCGCGCAACCCGCATTCACCGGGTTGTACAGTGATGCCACCTCTTATCGCCAGCATGTATAGGATGCCGATGCCCGCCGCCGCTCACCCGTCGCCGACGATCCGCGCGCTGCTGGCCCGGCGCGAGCTCGATCTGCGCCTCGCGACACCGGCCGACGACGCCAACCTCGACGCGCCCGTGCGCTGGGTGCACAGCTCGGATCTCGCCGACCCGACGCCCTTCCTCTCGGAAGACGTCGTCCTCCTCACGACGGGTACCCAGTTCGCTGGAGACGCCGACGCCGACGCGGAGGCGGAGGCCTATGTCGGCCGCCTGCGGGCGCGCGGAGTGCGGGGGCTCGGCTTCGGCACGGAGGTCGTCCGCGACGGCATCCCCGATGCCCTCCGGGTCGCGTGCACCACGGCGGGAATGCCGCTGTTCGAGGTGCCGTACCGCACGCCGTTCATCGCCGTCGCCCGAGCGGCGGCCGAGGCGATCGCGGCACAGGCGTACGCGAGGCGCAGCTGGGCGCTCGACGCGCAGCGCGCCCTCGCGATCGCGGCTCTGCGCCCCGACGGCTTCGATGCCACGCTCGCCGAGCTCGCGCGCCAGCTCGGCGCGTGGGTCCGCCTCTACGACGCCTCGGGCGCACTGACGCACGAGCACTCGACCGCCGGGTCGTCGGTCGACGACGACCTGCGCCGGGCCGTCGACGCCGAGGCGGCGGCCCTCCTGCGCAGGGGCGGCGGGACAGGGGCGGCCATGCGGCTGGCGGGGCACCCCGTGACGCTGCAGACCCTCGGCTCGGCCGGTCAGCGGGGCGTCCTCGTCACCGCCGGCATCGAGCTCGACCAGGATGCCCGGGCGGTCGTCACCGCCGTCGTCGCGATGACGGGCCTTGCTCTCGAGCAGCGACGGATGACTGCGGGAGCGTGGAGCGGACTGCGGGCGGCGCTCGTCGACCTGCTCGTCGACGGGCATCTCACCCTCGCACGGAAGGTGGCGACCGACGCCTGGGGCGGCTTCCCCGCCGCGCCCTACGTCGTCGCCGTGGCCGATGCGCACGCGCCGACGGGCGCCCGCGAAGTGCTCGACAATCACGCCGCGGGGGGCCGACTGTTCTACGGTCGCGACGAGGACGGAGTGCTCCTCATCGTCGGGGCGGGCGAACGGCCCATGCTCGACGACATCGCCGCGCGGCTGTCGTGGCGGCTCGGAACCGCCGGGGCCGTGACCGACGACGACGTGACGGCGGCCCGCGACCGGGCCCGGCTCGCGCGCGACCGCGGGCGTCCGGGTGCCGTCACCGATGTCGTCGACGCCCCGGGCGACCTGCTCGACGATCTCGCGACGGCGCCCGCTCGCGCCCGCGCCGGAGCCGAGCTCACCCCGCTGCGCACCCACGATGCACGTCACGGTACGGCGCTCGAGGCGACGCTCGTCGCCTGGCTCGACCACGACGGCGCTCACGAGTCGACGGCGCGCGCCCTCGGCGTGCATCGACACACCGTCCGCACGCGCATCGCCCTCGCCCAGCGCCTGCTCGGCCGCGACCTGTCGAGCTTCGCCGACCGCGCCGCCGTCTGGACGGCCCTCCGCCTCTCCCCCTGACCCCGTGCTCAAGCCCCGAGATTGTCGGAGAGGACCTCGAGCACCTGCGCGCGCACGGCGCTCGCGCCGCCGGGCAGGCGCGCGGCCACCTCGTCGGCGAGAGCCTCGACGAACAGCGCGTGCGCGGCCCGCGACGTGTGCTCGAGCTCATCGCGGAAGCTCGTCCCCGCCGGCGCGATGACGAGCGCGTGCGTGGCTCGTTCGACGAGCGGGGATGCCGCGAACGAGGTGATCGCGATGACGACGGCTCCCCCGGTCGCGGCCGCCGCCGCGGCCCGCAGACTCGCCTCGTTCGCGCCCGAGCCGCTCACGACGATGCAGACGTCACGACTGCCGAGCTGCCGAGCGGAGATCTGCTGCGCGATGACGTCGGCGATCACCTCGGCGGGCCGCCCCACGGCGGTCAGGCGCATCGCGAGATCGCTCGCGACCGGCGACGAGAGTCCGTTGGCGACGACCAGCAGCCTGCCGGCGCCGACCACAGCCGTCACCGCTCGCTCGACCTCGTCAGCCTCGAGCAGGCTCGTCGACGCCGGCAGCGACGACGCGGCTCGATCGATCGACCTGCGCACGCGCCCGAGCGCCCCGTCGCCGTGGTCGGATGGCGCCGGCGCGGCCGCTCCGAGTTCGGCGGCGAGCGCGACCCGCAGCTGCGGATAGCCGCGGAACCCGAACGTCTGACAGGCGCGGACCACCGACGAACGCGCGACCCCCGCACGGTCGGCCAGCTGCTGCGCGGTGAGTTCGACCACGACCTCGGGCGCGTCGAGGATCACGTCCGCGACGCGGCGCTCGGTCGGCTGCAGCCCGTTGCGGAGCGCCTGGATGCGCACGGTCGGCGGAGCGTTACCGGACACGTGCGCCCTCCATGATCCGTCGGCGGATGCGGCCCGAGATGCCGTCGATCGTCATCGTGACGACGATCACGACGATCAGCAGCATCCCCACCGTCGACCACTCACGGTACTGGGTGTAGGTCGTCAGCATGTCGCCGATCCCGCCGACTCCGATGAGCCCGAGGACGGCCGACGAGCGCACGTTGATCTCGAAGCGGTAGAGCCAGAACGACAGGAACACCGGGGTCGCTTGCGGCCACACGCCCCATCGCAGCACCTGCGCCGGGCTGCCCCCGGCCGCGCGCGCCGCTTCGATGGGTCCGGCGGGGACGGCTTCAACGGCTTCGTACCCCCACTTGCCGAGGGTGCCGATGCCGTTCACCGCGAGGGCGAGCGCCCCGGTGAGCGGCGTGAGCCCGGTCATCGAGAGGATGATGATCGCGAAGATGATCTCGGGAACGGCGCGGATCGTCGAGAACACGAACCGCAGGATCGAGCGGAGCCATGCCGGACCGAACCCTCGGGCCGCCACCAGGCTGAGCGGTGTGGCCACGATGACCCCGAGCACGGTCCCGACCCACGCCATCTGAACGCTCTGCCAGGTCTGCCACAGAGCGTCCGGCAGCTTCTCCCAGGTCGGCGACGAGAACATGAGCCAGCCGTAGCGCACGAGCTCGGCGGGCAAGTCGGCCAGCCGTGACCAGGTGATGTCCACCGACCAGAAGGCCAGGATGACGACGATCGTCACGGCGGCGGCGACCACGGTGCGCACCCGTCGACGCGGGCGGGAGGGCACGGCCGGCGCTGACGTGCGTCGCGGATCGGCGAGAACGGGAGCGGTCATGCGAGCCTCCGTCGCAGGGCGGAGCTGGCGGCGTCGATGACGAGCACGACGACGAGAATCTCCAGGATGATGAGCGACAGCTGGTCGTACCGGTAGAAGGTGCGCACGGCGTCGATGATGAGGCCCATGCCGCCGGCGCCGACGAGCCCCAGGACGGTCGACGCGCGGACGTTGAGCTCGAGGACGTACAGCGTCTGCGCCGCGAACGCGGGCCAGGTGTCGGGCAGGGCGAGGGCACGATTGATCTGAAGCTGCGTCCCGCCCGCGGCGCGGCCCGCTTCGAGGGGCCCCGTGTCCATCGCGTCGATCTGCTCGGAGACCAGCTTCACGATGATGCCGACGTTGAAGATCACGAGGGCGAGGATGCCGGGCAGCGCGCCGACCCCGACCATCGCCACCAGGATCGCCGCCGACAGCAGGTCGGGAACGCTCCGGACGATGTTGAGCATCGCGCGGACCGCACCCCGCAGCACCGGGCGCGGGTTGGTCGGCCGAGCCGCCCACAGACTCAGCGGCAGCGAGAGCGCGGCCCCCACCGCGGTGCCGATCACCGCCATCTGGAGCGTCTCCAGCAGCGGGGCGACGGTCCGCGGGAAGAAGGTCCAGTCCGGCTGCAGCAATCCGAGCACCTTGTCGGCTCCGTGCTGCCAGTTGCGCGCGATGCCCGACAGGTCGAGGCCGACGCCGATGCCGGGAAGGCAGGTGACCACCGTGATCACGGTGACGATCCCCCCGACCAGCCACGGCACCGCACGTCCGCGGGGTCGCGGCGGGACGACGAGTGCGGGCGCGCTCATGCGTCGAGCCGGTCCTCGGCCGTCAGCGATCGCCCGTAGATGCCGGCGAAGTCCGCGTCGGAGGCATCCGCTGCCGGGCCGTCGTAGACGACCTCGCCCGCCCGCATCCCGATCAGTCGCACGCCGTAGGTGCGCGCCAGGTCGAGCAGGTGCAGGTTCACCAGCACCGTGATGCCGAGCTCGGTGTTGATGCGCTGGAGGTCTTTCATGACCCCGTGCGCGGTGGGCGGGTCGAGGCTCGCGACCGGCTCGTCGGCCAGGACGATGCGCGGCTGCTGCGCGAGGGCGCGGGCGATCGCGACGCGCTGCTGCTGACCTCCCGAGAGAGCGGCGGCGCGATCCCAGACCCGCGGCAGCATCCCCACGCGCTCGAGCGCCTCGAAGGCGAGGCGGCGGTCGTCGGACCGGTAGGCGCCCAGCAGGGTGCGCCACACCGGGGTATGGGCGAGGCGACCGACGAGGACGTTGTTGAGCACGCTCGTGCGACCGGCGAGGTTGAAGCCCTGGAACACCATGCCGATGTCGCCGCGCAGGCGACGCAGCTCGCGCCCACGCGCCGTGTCGACGCGCACGCCGCCGACCTCGAGCACGCCCGAGGTCACGGGGACGAGGCCGTTGATCGTGCGGATGAGGGTCGACTTGCCCGATCCCGACAGCCCGACGACGGCGACCATCTCGCCCGCACCGATCTCGAGCGAGACCCCGCGCAGGCCGAGAGTGCCGTTCGGGTAGCGCACCGTGACGTCGTGCAGTCGGATGCCCGACGGCGATGCCGGGGCCGCGGCCCCGGCATCGCGTGCAGTGGTGTCGGTCACTGCAGTCCGAGCGCCTGCGCGGCGCGTGCGACGACGTCGAGCGACGAGGCGTCGGCGGGTGCGAGCTTCGTGATCGAGTAGATGCTCTGCAGCACCTCCGAGCCCTCGGCGGTGTTCGAGAAGTCCTCCAGCGCGGTCGCGATGCGCTCGCGCAGCTCGGGCGAGAGGTCCGAGCTCAGCGCGACACCGTCGTTCGGGATCTCCTCGGTCATCGCGAACACGACGACCTTCTGCCCGACGTCCGGGGTGTCCTTCTTCACGATCGTGCGCGCGTCCCAGAAGCTGAACCCGACTTCGGCGTCACCGTTGTAGACGGCGAGCACCGACGCGTCGTTCGCGGTCACGGGCAGCTGATCGATGTCGCTGTCGGTGTCGAGCCCGGCCTCCTGCAGCGCGAGGATCGGGTAGATGTAGCCGGCGGGCGACCCGGGTCCGAGCACGGCGACCTTCGCGCCCTTCACCTTGGTGATCGAGTCGAGGCCCGCGGGGCCCGTCATCGCGTCGGCGCCGTTGCAGAAGAGCATCCCATCGCGCTCGACGGGAGCGTCGTCGCAGTACTTGTCGGGGTTGTTCGTCATGAACTGCGCGGGGTAGCTGATGTTGCCGTTGCGCTCGGTCTGCAGCACGACGTCAGCGCCGTACATGTCGTTGGCCTGCCACAGCTGCAGCGACGGGAGGAAGCCGATCTGCGCCTGGCCGGCGCCCATCGCCTCGACGGCGGCCTGATAGTCCTTCGAGACCACACCGGTGACCTCGATGCCGAGCTCGTCGCTCAGGTAGTCGGTGAGCGGAGCCGCGGTCTCGACGAGCCCGTTCTGGTCCTGCGAGGGGACGAGCGCGAGCACGAGCGACGTCGGGTCGGCGGCGGCCTCAGGGGTGTCACCGGCGGCGGGCGAGCCCGCGCAGCCGGCGAGGGTGATGGCGGCGATGGCGCTGACGGCGGCCGCGGCGAGAAGTCGGGTGGTGCGCATGAGTGGATGTCCTTCGGGTGAGGGGTGGGAAAGGAGTGGTGTGAGAGGGGTACGGAGTCAGGGGGCGGATGCCGCGGCCCACGCTTCGATGCGCGGCAGCAGTTCGGTGAGCGTGTCGGCGTGGAAGGTCGGGGATGCCGCGGCATCCGTCCACGGACCGACGAGCGCGGTGTCGTGTCCGCGCCGGTGCGCGGGCTCGAGGTCGTTGCGCCAGATGTCGCCGACCGCGAGCACCCGGCGGTCACGGACCTCGGGCGCGTCGAGCAGCCGTTCGAGTCCGGCGGGCTTGCCCGCGTCGGTGACGATGCGCGCGAAGGCGTCGCCGAGCCCGAGCGCGTCGAGGGTCTCCGCGACGCGGGTCGCCGGGGCATTGGTGACGAGGACGCACTCGGCCGGCAGGCGTTCGGCGACCGCGGCGAGCCCGACCGGCGCCTCGACGGGAGCGAGATCGGTGCCCAGCAGTGCGCGGCTGTCGAGGTAGGCACGCGACAGCGCCTCGGCCCCGACCCCCGCGTCCTCGGCCACGAGGCGGATCACGTCGTACGCGTCGAGCGGCGCCCCAGCACCGGACGGTCGGCCGCGCAGCCCGTCGTCGACCCGGGCGAGGAACCGGTCGGGATCGCCGGAGGCAGCGGCGGCAGCACGCGCGTAGGCAAGCACCGGCCCGTCGCCGAGGGCGACGGTTCCGTCGAAATCGAAGATGATGAGAGCAGGGTTCGGCACGGATCGGACTTTCTGATTGGACGCTTCGTCCATCGTTAGGTGCACACGTGGACACAAATCCCACAGTCGATGAACTGCGGATGAACGAGATCCGACGACTCGATGCGGCGGCCGCGACCGCCGCGCGCGGCGACGCCGGGCAGGCGTTCGACGCGGTGCCCTGGCTCTCGCGATCGATCGCCGCGGATGCGGCATCCGGTCGCTTCGCACGCTGGTCGCGGTCGACCATCGTCGACGAGAACGTCGGTGCGCCCGTGCTCGACCGTGCGGTCTTCGACCGGCTGCACGATCTCGCCGGCGAGCCGAGTGCCTGGCCGGTCGGGAACGCGGGCCTCCTTCACGTGTACGGCTACCTGCTCTCGCTGACGCCGACGCCGTACGGCCTGAAGCGCGAACGCTGGCTCGGCCCCGAGCTCGCCCGCGCGTTCGGGCTCGCTGACGGTGCGTTCGCGCCCTGGGCGGAGGGGCCGACGCTGCTCGAACGGGTGACGGACGCGGCGACGAGCCTGCTCCGCTCCCCCGCAGCGGCGCGGTCCGAGGCCGGCGGCGAGTACGTCACCGTGCTGTCGGCATCCACCGGTGCCGCCGCGCTCGTGTACGCGCGTGTCACCGACGACGGCATCCGCCTGGTGACGACCTTCCCCGTCGCCGACGCCGCCGCCGTCCTGACCGGGATCGACACTGCCTCGCCCGCCCCCGGCACCCCCTACCGCCCCCGGTGGAACGCCGCCCCCTGACCCGAGCCGACGGGGTGCTTCAGGAGGGGGCGTGTGCCTCCAGGAACGCGTAGAGATCAGTCGTGTCTACGCCCGGGAAAGCGCCGGTCGGCAGAGTCGCCAGCAGCGTGCGCGGGGTCTTCACGTTCGGCCACGCGGCGGCACGCCACCGCTCCTCGAGGTCGGCCGGCGCACGTCGGCAGCACACGTCGACCGAGTGCCGTGACACCCCGCGATGGGGTGTGTCGCGCCCGAGGAACCACTTCGTGTCATCGAACCGCACGCCGACGCTGACCGAGTGCGCGCCCTCGCTCGAATGCTCGACGCGAGCCGTGCACCAATAGGTCCCGTTGCCGGTGTCGGTGTACTGGTAGTACGGGTTGAATCTGTCATCGACGTCGAAGACCGCGCGGCTCGTCCACTCCCGGCAGCACAGCTGCCCCTCGATGGCGCCGAGGCGGTCGGTCGGGAAGTCGACGTCGTCGTTCTCGTACGCCTTCGTGATCGTCCCCGACTCGTGAACCTTGAGGAAGTGCACAGCGATGCCCAAATGCTCCGTCGCGAGGTTCGTGAATCGGTGCGCGGCGGTCTCGTACGTCACCGAATACGCGTCGCGCAGATCCTCGATGGAAATCGCGCGCCGCTCCTTGGCCTCGCGCAGGGCGGGCACGGCATCGGCCTCGGGGATCAGCAGGGCACCGGTGAGGTAGTTGGTCTCCACCCGCTGCCGCAGGAACTCGTCGTAGCTGGCCGGCTCGGTGTGACCGAGGATGCGGCTCGACAGCGCCTGCAGCACGGCGGTCCGCGGATCGGCGGACGTCGCGGCAGCGAGGCGGCTCGACAGGTAGAGCCGCCCATGGGCGAGGTCGGCGACGCTTCTGGTCGTCTGCGGCAGATCCGCGACGTAATGGATGCTGAAGCCGAGATGCCCCGCGATGTCGCTCGCGGTGCGCTGCGTGAGCGGCCCGCCCGGGTGCCCGACCGCCGCCAGCAGCTCCCGCGCCTGCTGCTCGAGCTCGGGGAAGTAGTTGTTCTGCGTCCGCATAAGACGCCGCAGGGCGACGTTGGCGCGCCGCGCCTCCTCGGGGGTCGCGGCGCGCTCGTCGTGCAGCCGCTCGATCTCGCCCTGCAGCGCGAGAAGGGCGCGCAGCACCTCGTCGGGCACGGCGCGCGGGATGCGGAACGGCGTGATCCCGGCGCTTCGGAACGTCGGCCCCGCCATCGCGCGGGCGACCTCGATCTCCAGGGCGGCACGGGCATCCAGCTCCTCGGACTCGAGGAGCGCATCGAGCGAGGTGCCGAGGGCGCGCGCGATCGTGCGGAGCAGCGAGAGCTTCGGCTCGCGGCGACCGTTCTCGATCATCGAGAGCTGGCTCGGCGCACGCCCGACGGCAGCGGCGAGGTCGTCGAGGGTCATCCCTCGTCCGGTGCGGATCTGCCGGATGCGCCGGCCGATCGTGAAGGCGTCCATGTCCTCATCGTCGAGCGCCACGCCCGCGGCGGCGACGGCGTCCTTGCGCGTCATGGCGGGATTCTGTCACGAAAGCAGAAGATCGGCCGATCTTCTCCTCGAACCCGGCGGTGCTGCGCCCGATAGTTCGCCCACAGTGGTCTCCACGACGGGCAGAGCCGCCCGTTCTGACGAAGGAGACCGAGATGACCACGATTCCCGCTCCGGGTCCGCTGCGGCCCGGCGACCAGGTTCAGACCGCTGCCGAGCTCGAGGAGCTGTGGCAGACCGACCCCCGCTGGGACGGCATCGAGCGCACGTACCGCGCAGACGACGTCATCCGGCTGCGTGGCTCCGTCCGTGAGGAGGCCGCCCTCGCCCGCCGGGGTGCCGAGTCGCTGTGGAACCTCCTCCACACCGAGGAGTACGTCCGCGCCCTCGGGGCCTACACGGGCGGCCAGGCCGTCCAGCAGGTGCGCGCCGGCCTGAAGGCGATCTACCTGTCCGGCTGGCAGGTCGCCGCCGACGCGAACCTCGCCGGGCAGACCTACCCCGACCAGAGCCTGTATCCCGCCAACTCCGTGCCCGCCGTCGTGCGGCGCATCTCGAACGCGCTGCTGCGACAGGACCAGATCGAGCACGCCGAGGGCGGCCGCACCCGCGACTGGCTCGCCCCGATCGTCGCCGACGGCGAGGCGGGGTTCGGCGGTCCGTTGAACGCCTACGAGCTCGCGGCA
Organism: Microbacterium sp. SMR1; assembly: GCF_003289625.1. Taxonomy (GTDB): domain Bacteria; phylum Actinomycetota; class Actinomycetes; order Actinomycetales; family Microbacteriaceae; genus Microbacterium; species Microbacterium plantarum. Next base: position 1,027,604 of record NZ_QMBN01000002.1, on the reverse strand, counting down.
TCCCTCATCGCCGCTGGTGCCGCCGGCACGCACTGGGAGGATCAGCTCGCGAGTGAGAAGAAGTGCGGCCACCTCGGCGGCAAGGTGCTGGTGCCGACCGCTCAGCACATCCGCACGCTCAATGCCGCGCGGCTCGCCGGGGATGTCGCGGGCGTGCCTGCGATCGTGATCGCGCGGACCGACGCGCTGGGCGCCGACCTCATCACGAGCGACGTCGACGAGCGCGACCGCCCCTTCCTCACCGGCGAGCGCACGAGCGAGGGGTTCTACCGCACCCGCGCCGGGATCGACCCCGTCATCGCGCGCGGCCTCGCGTTCGCGCCCTACGCAGACCTGCTGTGGGTCGAGACCGGCGAGCCCGACATCGAGCTGGCCCGCGAGTTCGCCGCAGCCGTCCACGCGGAGCATCCCGGCAAGCTGCTCGCGTACAACTGCTCGCCGAGCTTCAACTGGAAGCGGCACCTCAGCGACGCGCAGATCGCGACGTTCCAGGCGGAGCTGGCCGAGCTGGGCTACCGGTTCCAGTTCATCACCCTGGCCGGATTCCACGCCCTCAACCACTCGATGTTCGACCTCGCCCGTGGCTACGCCGACCGTGCAATGAGCGCGTACGTCGAGCTGCAACAGGCGGAGTTCGACGCCGAGGCGCACGGCTACACCGCCACCCGCCACCAGCGCGAAGCCGGCACCGGCTACTTCGACGCCCTCTCGACGGCGCTCAACCCCGACAGCGCCACCCTCGCCCTGGCCGGATCGACCGAGGCATCCCAGTTCTGACCCGAGCGTCACAGATCACAGGAGACGAGACCATGACCATCACAGAGACTCAGAGCCGGCGGCGCACCTGGACGGGGCCCGTACCCGTGCAGACGCACGAACCCGCGATCGAGGTGCGCGGCGAGATGCACCCGCGCTTCGACGAGATCCTCACGCCCGACGCGCTCGACTTCGTCACGGCGCTGCACGACCGCTTCGCGGGGCGTCGGCACGACCGCCTCGCCGACCGGATGCGGCGCCGCTTCGAGATCGGCAACGGGGCCGACCCATCGTTCCGCAGCGACACCGCGCACATCCGCGAGGACGACTCGTGGCGCGTCGCGGGTGCGGGCCCGGGCCTCGAGGACCGCCGCGTCGAGATCACGGGACCCACCGATCCCAAGATGACGATCAACGCCCTGAATTCGGGCGCCCGCGTGTGGCTCGCCGACCAGGAGGACGCCACCTCGCCGACCTGGCGCAACGTCATCGGCGGGCAGCTGTCGCTGCGCGACGCGATCCGCGGTGAGCTGGAGCACACCGGTCCCGATGGGCGGCGCTACACCGTCACCGCCGAGCGCACGCCGACGATCGTCATGCGCCCGCGCGGCTGGCACCTCACCGAGAAGCACCTCGCCTACACCGACCGCACAGGGCGCACCCTCGACGCCTCCGGGTCACTCGTCGACTTCGGGCTCTATGCGTTCCACAACGCCGTCCGGCTCGTCGAGAGCGGCCGGGGACCGTACTTCTACCTCGCCAAGCTCGAATCCAGCGCCGAGGCGCAGCTGTGGGACGACGTCTTCTCGTTCACGGAGCGACGGCTCGGACTGGCCCACGGCACCATCCGAGCGACCGTGCTGATCGAGACGCTGCCGGCGGCGTTCGAGATGGACGAGATCCTCTTCGCTCTCCGCGACCACTGCGCGGGTCTCAACGCCGGACGGTGGGACTACATCTTCTCGATGATCAAGAACTACCGCGGACGCGGGGCCCGGTTCGTGCTGCCCGACCGCAGCGCGGTCACGATGACGGTGCCGTTCATGCGCGCGTACACCGAGCTGCTCGTGAAGACCTGCCACCGCAGGGGCGCGCACGCGATCGGCGGAATGAGCGCCTTCATCCCCAATCGGCGGAACCCCGAGGTCACGCGCGCCGCGTTCGAGAAGGTCGCCGCCGACAAGCGTCGCGAGGCCGGCGACGGTTTCGACGGCACGTGGGTCGCGCACCCCGACCTCATCCCGATCGCGCGCGCCGAGTTCGACGCCGTGCTCGGCGACCGCCCGAATCAGCTCGACCGGCAGCGCGACGACGTCGAGGTCGCAGCATCCGAACTCATCGACTGCCACATCGGCCTGCCGATCACGACCGCCGGTGTGCGCGCGAACGTGTCCGTCGCCGTGCGCTACCTCGAGGCCTGGCTGCGCGGGATCGGCGCCGTCGCGATCGATGACCTGATGGAGGATGCCGCCACAGCCGAGATCAGCCGCTCGCAGATCTGGCAGTGGATCCACCAGGACCGCACGACGGATGACGGCACGCCGATCACCCGCGCCTGGGTCGACGAACTGGTCGACGACGTCATCGCCGAGGTCGAGCGCCGCGACGGCGACCGCTTCGACGATGCCGCGGCCCTGTTCCGCGAGGTCGCGCTCGGCTCCGCGTTCCCCGCGTTCCTGACCCTCCCCGCCTACGCGAGGTACCTCTGAAGTCCCTCACCCCCGGTCGACTCGCCACGAACTGCGGATCCCGCACCCCACGCATCCGCAGTTCCTGGCGAGTCGACGGCGAGAGCGGTGGGTCAGGGGGACAGGAGGGCGATCACCTCGGGAGAAGCGGGCCGGGCCCGGAAGTCGGTGCCGATGATGCGCTGGCAGCCGTCGAGCTCGACCGTCACCGGCACCGGCGTGTCCACCGCGTTCGTCACGGTGCGCGGATACAGAACGACGAAACGGGATGCCGCCTCGCCGCAATCCCGGGCCGTGGCGGGGCCGGCCGCCGCGGTGAGAACCACATGCGCCTCCGGGAAGTCGAGCGAGAATGCCGTCGCGAAGAGTCCTCCGTCGCCGGTGAGGGTCGGTGTTCCGGCGTCGTCGAGGGCATCGGCGGCATCAGCCTGGTAGACGCACACCATCGCGCCGGAGACTTCTACCTCGACCGCCGAAGGCGTCTCGGTCGGCGCCCACCCGAGGACGTTGAGCGGAGCCACCCCCGCACGCGTCGCGCAGCCCGCCGCTGTCGCCTCGCGGAGCTCGACGCGCACGGTATCCGAGAACGTACGGTCGACGACTTCGAGGCGCGCCAGCGCGGCGAGCGGCTCCTCTTCCTTCGGCCCGCCGCATGCCGTCGAGGGGAACGACATGGGCACGAAGCGGCCCGCCGCATCCGTCGCCCAGATCGCGCGGAAGCCGTACCCGATGGCGGGGCAGACCGCTGCCGGCCCAGGATCGCTCGGCGCCGCCATCGCGTCGAGGAATTCCGTGAGGTCGCCCTCGTAGCGCCGCACCTCGTTCCCGGCGACGGTGCCGTCGGCATCCTCGCGCGTCACGCCGTTGGCGCACTCCAGCACCGCGACGACCTCGAAGTCCTCAGGGACGAGACCGGCACCGGGAAGCGGGTTGAGGACCAGGTCCGGGCACGACATCGTGTCGGAGACGGCCGCGACCTCGCGGACCGGCGGCGGGCCGAGCGGGATCGACGCACACCCCGCGAGAAGCAATAGCGTGGCCGCGCCCGTGGCAAGCGGAGCCAGCATCCGCATCTCCATCCGCATCCGGCTCCTCCCCCGTCGCCCCTCCCGCCCACGCTAGAACAGCCCCCGCGTCCGCGCGTGACAACCCGGTAACGATCGTCGACTCGCCATGAGTTGCGGATGCGGATCCCACCGGATCCGCCTTTCGTGGCGAGTCGACGGGGAGACAAGAGACTCGGGTCAGGGAAGCAGGCCGCGCTCGAGGGCCAGGGTCACGGCGCGGGTTCGGCTGTCGACGCCGAGCTTGTCGTAGACCCGCAACAGGTGCGTCTTGACGGTCGACTCGCCGATCCCGAGCTGCACCGCGATCTGCCTGTTGCCGTGCCCCGCGGCGACGAGGCGCAGCACGTCCGTCTCGCGCGGAGTGAGAGCGGATGCCGCCGGCTCGGGCTGCCGCATCCGTTCCACCAGACGCACCGCGACGGCCGGCGAGAGAGCCGACTGGCCGGCGGCGACCGACCGGATTCCCGCCACGATCTCCTCGCGTGGAGCCGCCTTCAGCAGATAGCCGCTGGCTCCGGCCTCGATGGCGGCGAGGATCTGGTCGTCGCTCTCGTAGGTCGTGAGGATGAGCACGCGCGGCCCCGCGGCCCCATCGCGCGCCGCCACGATACGAGCCGTGGCTGCGACGCCGTCGAGCACCGGCATCCGGAGGTCCATGAGGATGACGTCGGGATGCGCCTCGGTGGCGAGCCGGACGGCCTCGTCGCCGTCGGCGGCCTCCGCGATCACCTCGAACCCGGGCTCGTCGGCGAGCAGACCGACCAGCCCCGCCCGGACGATCGGGTGGTCGTCGACGATGAGCAGACGGATCATGCGCGTACCGCCGCGCCAGCGCTCGGCACAGGCGACCCGGGCAGCCGAACGGAGAGCGTCGTCCCCGAACCCGCGACGGCCGTGATCTCGAGGTTCCCCCCGGCGAGTGCGACTCGCTCGCTCATGCCGTCGAGACCGTACCCGGTGCGCGGAGACGAGACGTCGAACCCGCGCCCGTCGTCCTCGACGACCAGTCGCAGGGCGCCGTCGTCCTCGCGCGTGAGCGCCACCGTGACCCGCGCGGCTCCCGCGTGCTTGCGCACGTTGGCCAGCGCCTCCTGCAGGCAGCGCAGCGCGACGACCTGCGTCTCGCGATCGGCCCCGGAAGCCGTGTCGACGACCGAGATCTCCAGTCCGGTATCGGCACGGAAACGTTGCGCGAGCCGCTCCACCGCAGCGCCGAGCACGGGGTCGTCGGGGACGGCGGCGGTGCGCGCGACGATCGCACGGGCCTCGCCAAGCGCGTCGCGAGCGGCCACCTCGAGGCGCTCGACCGCGGTCGCGGCGCCGCCTGCATCCCCCGCGCGCGAACGCCGCCCGGCCTGTTCGGCGAGCATGACGATTCCCGCGAGGGTCTGCGCGAGGGTGTCGTGGATCTCGCGGGCCAGATGCTCCCGCTCGTCGGCCGCGCCTTTGTCGCGGCTGAGCGCCTCGACCTGCTGCTGCGCCCGGGAGAGCTCGTCGAGCAGGCGCGCGCGCTCGGTGCCGTATGCGGCGATCGCTGAGATCCACCACCCCATCGCGATCGAGAACGCAACCGAGAGCACCGCGACGGCAGCTGCCTCCAGCAGCGCGTCGGGAGCGAAACCGAAGCCGCCGGCATACCCGACGAGCATCCCGGCGCCGACCGAAAGCGATCCCACGACACCATCACGGCGCAACGGAGCGAAGATCCACACCAGCGGATACACGATGACCTGCATCGTCGCGAGCGAGACCTCGCCGAACGTCATCGCTGCGATCGAGACCGTCACGACGGCGAGGAACACAGCGAAGCGCCGGGGATCCTCCGCGCCGGCGGAGGGCCGCGCGATCAGATACGCCGCGAGCAGGAGCACCAGGCCCGCGACCGCCCACGGCAGCCGGTCCGTCTCGCCCGCGGCTGCGAGGATGCCCACGCCGAGGGCGAGCACGACACCGACGGCGACATCCACCCAGCTGCGACTGATCACGCTCCCATCCTGCCCCTCAGCGGATGCGCGAGCGGATGCGGGCCGCGGCGAGCACCGTGAACGCCACGGCCACGACAGCGAGCACGACCGCCGCGACCCAGACCGGTACCGTCGCCGACCCCACCTGCAGGTCGAGCCCGTAGATGCGGCTGAGCTCCTCGACCGCGCCCGGCGCCCCGCCCGCGAGGCGATCGAGCGGATCGGCGGCGAACTCGCGCCGCACGAGCATCGCCGACTGCGCGAACGGGAGCACGCCGACGGCATCCCGAACGGCGTCGGGGAACGAGCCGACGGGGATGTACGCACCCGCGACGAAGCCGGTCAGGGTTCCCACGAGGGTCGACAGTCCCGAGTACGACCCGCTCGTGCGAAGAAACGACACCACGAACGCCCAGAGCGCCGTGTAGGCGGCCACCGAGAGGACGGTCCACAGCACGATGCGGATGATCTGCCCGGCGTCGGGGAGCGTCCGCCCGGTGAGCCCGAGGTAGGCCAGCGCGACGGCGAGCACGATCAGCGTGGTGATCAAACCGATGATGAACGCCGACCCGAGGTAGCCGAGCACGAGCTGCGCGCGGCGCACCGGCGAGACGAGGAAGTCGCGGAACCGTCCGGACGCGGCATCCTCGACGAACGTCGACAGCGCGCCGAGCGGCGTCGTGACGGCGGCGACGGCCACGACCCCGGCGAACATCCACGAGTCGACGAAGTCGCGGGCGGCGTCGGCATCGAACCCCGGAGTCGCGGCGAGCGAGTCCACCTGCATCTGGCCGAGGAACAGGGCGTAGAGGAGGAACACCACCAGGGCGCCGGTGAGCGAGAAGAACACCCCGAGCGGGTCCCGGTAGAACAGTCGGAGATTGCGCCCGACGTACGCCTGCACGGTCTTCATCGCGGCGCCTCCCCTGTTCCTGTCTCCCCCGCCGCCGCCTGTCCGGTGAGGGCCAGGAAGACGTCGTCCATGCGTCCATGACGGAACTCGAAGTCGAGCACCGCGTCGCCCCGTTCGGCGAGGATGCGGCGGGCTTCGGCGGCATCCGCCACCGCGATGCGCTCGTCGCCGTCGGCCGTGACGAGCGACAGGATGCTGGAGCTGTACCGCGCCCGCAGCTGCGCAGGAGTGCCGTCGGCGACGATCCGCCCGCGGTCGATGATGCAGACCTGGTCGGCCTCTTCCGTCTCCTCGAGGTAATGCGTCGTGAGGAACACGGTGAGACCGGCGCGCTCGCGCAGCTCATGGATCGTCCGCCACACCATCTGCCGGCTCGCGGGATCGAGTCCCGTCGTCGGCTCGTCGAGGAAGACGATCTCCGGGTCGTGGAGCAGCGCGCGGGCGATGTCGGCGCGGCGACGCTGCCCGCCCGAGAGCCGGCCGTAGCGACGGTCGATGAACTCGCCCAGGTCGATGATCTCGGCGAGGCGGTCGATGCGGTCGCGGATCGCCGCCGTCGAGCCGAGGTACGGACGCGCCCGCACCGTCAGGTTCTCGCGCACGGTGAGGGCGGAATCGAGGAGCGAGTCCTGGAAGACGACGCCGATCGCGCGGCGCACGGCGTCACCGTCGGAGCGCACGTCGTGACCGGCAACCTCGAGCCGACCGGCATCCGGCTCGATCACCGTGGTGAGCGCCCCGATCGTCGTGGACTTGCCGGCCCCGTTCGTCCCGAGGAACGCGAACACGCCCCCGGCGGGTACGTCGAAGCTCACGTCGTCGACGGCCGTCACGTCGCCGTATCTCTTGGTCAGGCCGCGCACGACGGTCGGTGTGCTCGCTCTCGTGGTCATGCCTCCAGCGTGCCGGTTCCGCCGTCCGTGCGGCAGGGGTCATCCGGTCGATCCCCGTCCACCATTCGGTGGACCACGCCGCTACTCTCGAAGGGTGACCGAACGCGCACCGCTGTCCCGCAAGCTCTCCGCCATCGCCGAGTCGGCGACCCTCAAGGTCGACGCCAAGGCCAAGGCCCTGCAGGCCGCCGGCCGGCCGGTCATCTCGTACGCCGCGGGCGAGCCCGACTTCTCGACGCCGCAGTTCATCGTCGAGGCCGCTCAGCACGCCCTCGCCGACCCGGCCAACTACCGGTACACCCCCGCCGCCGGCCTCCCCGTGCTGCGCGAGGCGATCGCCGCCAAGACGCTGCGCGACTCGGGCCTCGAGGTCCAGCCCTCGCAGGTCATCGTGACCAACGGCGGCAAGCAGTCGGTGTACCAGGCCTTCCAGACGGTCGTGAACCCCGGCGACGAGGTGCTGCTGCCCGCGCCGTACTGGACCACCTATCCCGAAGCGATCGCCCTGGCCGACGGCATCCCGGTCGAGGTCTTCGCCGGCGCAGACCAGGAGTACAAGGTCACCGTCGAGCAGCTCGAGGCCGCGCGCACCGAGCGCACCACCGTGCTCGTCTTCGTCTCGCCCTCCAACCCGACGGGGTCGGTGTACACGCCCGAGGAGACCGCGGCGATCGGCCAGTGGGCTCTTGAGCACGGCATCTGGGTCATCAGCGACGAGATCTACCAGAACCTCGTCTACGAAGGCGTCCGCGCGGTCTCGATCGTCGAGGCCGTGCCCGAGCTCGCGGGTCAAACGATCCTGGTCAACGGTGTCGCCAAGACCTACGCCATGACCGGATGGCGCGTGGGCTGGATGGTCGGCCCCGCCGACGCCATGAAGCTCGCCGGAAACCTGCAGTCGCACCTCAGCTCCAACGTCAACAACGTCGCGCAGCGCGCGGCCCTTGCCGCACTCACCGGCCCGCAGACCGAGGTCGAGGAGATGCGCTTGGCCTTCGACCGTCGGCGCCGGCTCATCGTCGAGGAGCTCGCGAAGATCCCCGGCGTCGAGGTCCCCAACCCCCTCGGGGCGTTCTACGTCTACCCCGACGTCACCGGACTCCTCGGACGCTCCTGGGGCGGCGTCGAGGCGAACACGAGTCTCGAGCTCGCCGACCTGATCCTCGAGCAGGCCGAGGTCGCCGTCGTGCCCGGCGAGGCCTTCGGCCCGTCGGGCTACCTGCGCCTGTCGTACGCGCTCGGTGACGAGCAGCTGCTCGAGGGCATTCAGCGCCTCCAGCGCCTCTTCTCCTAACCCCCTCTCGTTTCCCCGTCGACTCGCCAAGAAACGCGGATCAGGGCACGCCCGCATCCGCCGTTTCCGGCGACTCGACGGGGAGGGGAGTAGAGCCGAGGGTCCTGCACAGGGGGCTGAAGGGGCGGGGATGTGCCCGGGACGGGCAGCGGAAGGTCGGCGCGAGCCTTCGGAGGCGGATGCTGGCGCGATGCGACGCGCTCCGCTTCCCGATGTTCTCCCCGCGGGCTTCCTCACCGAGAAGGCCCGCGATCTCGGCGTCACCGCCGGCCGCCTGCGGGCTCGTGATCTCGCCCGGCCCCTTCACGGTGCGCGGGCCCGCGAGCCGCTGAGCGATCTCGACCTGCTCAGGCTGATCCGCGAACGGGTGCCGCCGCATGCCTTCTTCTGCGGGCCCACCGCCGCCGCGGTGCACCGGATGCCGCTGCCCGCCCCCCTCCGAGACGCCGCAGCGACGCGACCGCACCTCGCCGTCGCTCTTCCGGCCAACCGGATCAGACGTCCCGAAGTGGTCGGCCGTGCGCTGGCCGTTCGTCCGGACGACATCGTCGAGGTGGGCGGCATCCGCCTCACGACGGTCGAACGCACGTGGGTCGACCTCGCCGGGTCGATGTCGCTGGGCGCTCTCGTGGCCGCGGGCGACACGCTCATCGCTCGCGGAGGGCCGCGCACGACGATCGACGCGCTCGGCCTCGCTCACGAGAGAGCGGGCCGCAGCCGGGGCGCGGTCCGGCGCGCGGAGGCCCTGGCCCTGCTCGATGACGGCGCGGAGTCGCCGCGCGAGTCCGAACTGCGGGTGCTGCTGGTGCGGGCGGGGCTCCCCCGACCCGAGACGAACGTCGTCGTCCGCGACGGCTGGCGCTTCGTCGCCCGGGTCGACCTGCTGTATCGCGAGGCCCGGCTCATCATCGAGTACGACGGCGACTACCACCGCCATCTGTCGCAGTGGAGCCGGGACCAGTCACGACGTGCCGAACTCGAGTCGCTCGGCTACCGCGTCACCGTCGTGACCGCGCGGGACTTCGACGATCCCGGCGCGCTCGTGCGCCGCATCCGCCGTCTCCTGTCCGCCCCGTGACGCGCCCCGCCCTGTCCCCGCCCCGTCGAGTCGCCAAGAACTGCGGATGCCGGCACCCGACCATCCGCTTTCTCTGGCGAGTCGACGGTAGCGACGGGGTTAGAGCTCGACGCCGACGAGGACGGGCTCGGGCTGCAGGATGAGGCCGAACTCGGCCTGCACGCGCTGCTGGACGAACCGCGCGAGTGCGGCGAGCTCCTCGGCCGTCGCTCCCCCGCGGTTGGTGAGCGCGAGGGCGTGCTTGGTCGACAGGCCGGCTCGCGATCCGGGCAGCGAGAAACCCTTGCCGATACCGGCGTGCTCGATGAGCCAGGCCGCGCTCACCTTGACGTCCGGCTCAGCCACCTCACCCGTCGGCGAGACGCCGTAGTACTCGTTCAACGGGATCACCCGGTCGCTCACAGGGTCGGGTGCCACCGGCCAGCGCGGGCAGGCGTCGGGCAGCGTCCGCGCGAAGGCGGCGGTCACCACGGCGTTCTGGAAGAACGACCCGGCGCTCCACGTGTCGGGGTCGGCGTCGTCGAGCACCATCCCCTTGCTGGCCCGTACGGACAGCACGGTCTCGCGCACCCAGCGCAGCGACACCGTCGCCTCCGGGTCGAGCCCCAGGGCGCCGCGCAGCTGCGGCCCGCTGATCGCGAACTCGCCGTGCCCGACGCGGTCGAGCTCGAGCGTGATCGACAGGATGACCGCGGAACGCGCCGCGACCGATCCGTGGTGATGCTTCAGCACCGAGGTGCGGAAGCCGAGGCCCAGCTCGGATGCCGGCACGACGCTGACCTCGCCGGTCGACTCGTCGAGCAGCTCGACCTCGACGAGGGTCTGCACGACCTCCTGACCGTAGGCGCCGATGTTCTGAACGGGAGCTGCCCCCGCGGTGCCCGGGATGCCCGACATCGCGGCGATCCCGCCGAGACCGGCCGCGACGGCGTACTCGACGAGGTCGTCCCACGAGTGTCCGGCCTGCACCTTCAGACGCGCGCGCCCGGGATGCGGCGACGGCAGCTCCTCGATCCCGGTCGTGCGCACGGCGACGACGGTGCCGTCGAACGGCTCGTCACCCACCAGCAGGTTCGACCCGCCTCCGACGACCAGCCAGGGCTCACCGGCCGCCCACACCTCGCGCATCGTGGCGACGAGCTCGTCGGCCGTGTGCACCTCGACCATGCGGTCGGGCACGGCGCCCGCGCGCAGCGTGGTGAGCTCCGCGAGGGGTCGCGGTTCGATCTCGGCCACGGTCACTCGGCGGTGCGCACGCGCACTTGCGCCTTGCCGAGCACGACGGTGCCGTCGTGGCTGACGGTCAGGTCGATGCGTGCGACGCCCTCATCGACGGCGCCCACCTTCGCGACGACGGTGAGAGTCGCGCCGGTCTCAGCATCGACGACGACAGGGCGGGTGAAACGCACGCCGTACTCGACGATGCGGCCGCTGTCGCCGAGCCACTCCACGATCGTCTCGACGGCCAGCCCCATCGTCAGCATTCCGTGGGCGAGCACACCGGGCAGGCCGACGCGTGCCGCGACGTCGTCGCGGTAGTGGATGGGATTGAAGTCGCCCGATGCCCCGGCATACCGTACGAGCGACTCGCGCGTGAGCTCGACGGTGCGTTCGGCGACGACGGACCCGACAGTCAGATCGCTCATGCGTCCTCTCCCCCGACCAGCAGCACGGAGACGGCGGTCACGACGTGGTCACCGGCGACGTCGCGGATATCCGCCTCGCTCGTCACCATCGCCCCCTTGCCGAAGGCACGGATGCCGGTGACGGTGAGCTGCGCGGTGAGCTCATCGCCCGCGACGATCGGGCGCGTGTAGCGGAACCGCTGCTCGGCGTGCACCGTCCGCTCGAGGGCGATGCCCGAGTCGGGCTCGCCCAGGAGCTGCTGCAGCGTGAGGTCCTGGATCACCATGGCGAAAGTCGGCGGAGCGACCACGTCGGCGTGACCCAGCGCACGTGCCGCTTCGGGGTCGGTGTGCTGCGGATCGGTCGCGAAGACGGCGCGGGCGAACTCGCGCACCTTTTCGCGACCCACGAGGTACGGGGCGGTCGGCGCGAAGGCGCGGTCGACCAGATCGGGGTTCACGGACACCGTCCGATTCTACCGGTGGCCCCCCGACGGCTGCGCGGCCCGCTTCGTCGCGCGTGCCGCCCGGTGCGCCTTCACGGCGCGGATCGCCATCTGAGACGCGATGAAGGTGAGGAACGCGGCGAAGAGGATGTTGGCCGTCAGCGGGTTCAGCAGCGTCGCGATCCACGCCCCCAGCGCCGTGGTTGTACACGCGGCGAGCCCGACGACGAGGGCCGCGACGAGGTCGACGTTGCGTCGCCGAGCGTTGCCGACGGTTCCCGAGATCGCGGTCGGGATCATCATCAGGAGCGAGGTGCCCTTCGCGATGAGGTCGCTCGTGCCGAAGAGGAACATCAGCGCCGGAACGACGATCACGCCCCCGCCCACACCGAGCAGGCCGGCCATGATCCCCGTGAAAAGCCCGAGCCCGGCGAGCCCGATACCGACGCCCCAGTTCAGCTCGAGTACCGCGTCACGCGAGGGCACCACGATGAAGAGCATCACGATGACCACGACGAGGAACCCGACGAAGCCCCACCGCAGCGCGTTCTGCGGGATCTTGGCCAGCAGCCAGCTGCCGATCTGTGCGCCGATCACGGCACCCGCGGCGAGGATGATGGCCGGGACCCAGGCGACGGATCCGGTGAGGGCGTAGGAGATGACGCCGACCGAGGCCGTGGGGACGATCGCGGCGAGGGAGGTTCCGGCAGCCAGCCGCTGATCGAATCCGAGCAGCAGCACCAGGAGCGGGACGATGACCGTTCCGCCGCCGACGCCGAACAGTCCCGACAACAGGCCGGCCGCGAGCCCGACCCCGGCACACGCCAGATAGAACCGCGCGCTCCGGCGCGCACCACGCTCGACCATCACTGCTCGACGTAATCGTCGATGAGCCAGCCGGAGCCACCCGGAACGAGCGTGTAAAGCGCTGAGAAGCTCGCGGGAACGGGGTTCTCGAGTGGAGCACCGGCGGCGTCCGCCGTCTGCGTGAAGGTCTCGACGGTTTCGACGTAGATGGTGTCTCCTTCTCGGGTCGTCGAGATGAAGCTCACCTCGTAGTCCTCGACCGAGTTGTTGAACTCGCGGGCCGCCTGGGCGAAGTCCGCGCAGTCGGACAGTCCGCCGCTCGCGAGGAACTCGGGAGTCAGGATGGCCTGGTAGGCCGCGCAGTCCATCTCGTCCCATGCGTCGTCGTACGCGTCGACGATGTCTTCGGCCGCCCGCAGATCGGCCCCCTGGACCGCAGTCGCACCGGGGCGATCGCTGCTCGGATCCAGGATCCCCACGATGAAGCGCGGAATGAACACGGCGGCGAGGACGACGAGCCCGACGAGGACGACGCCGAGCGCGACGAAGACGATCCAGAGCCGGGAACGGCGGGCAGGCGCTGCGTCGGTTTCGCCGACGGCGCCGGTCACGGCCGCTGTCGCGATCGACGGATGCGCGCCGGGATACACCGGCGCGAACCCTCCCGGCGACGGCGGGATCGGCGGCAGCGCGTCGGTCGGCGACGCCGTGTCGGATGCCGCGACCCCGTGCTGGCTCTCGGCGAGGGAGGCCTCCGTCACGGCCGGCGGTTCTTCGGGCTGAGACTCGGCCTCCGGCTCGGGCTCGACGGGGGCGTGCGTGTGCTCGGTCCACCGCGAGCCGTCCCACCATCGCAGTGCGCCGTGCCCGTCGTCGTACCAGCCCGGAGGCGTCGAACCGCTCAACTCTGCCTTCTCTCGCGTCGGGCGCAGATCCGCCTCGTTCAGACTACCGATCGGCCGAGACCGGCCGGCCGCCCGCGGCATCCTCGGCTCCGCCGAGCTCGGCGACCGAATCCGGCTGCTCCGTCGCCGCCTGCTCGAACTGCGATTGGTACAGACGCCAGTAGGCGCCCCGAGCCGCGATCAGCTCGTCGTGCGAGCCCTTCTCGACGATGTCGCCGTGCTCCATCACGAGGATGAGGTCGGCATCGCGAATCGTCGACAGCCGATGCGCGATGACGAAGGAGGTCCGCCCCTCGCGCAGCGCCGACATGGCCTGCTGCAGCAGCAGCTCGGTTCGCGTGTCGACGGAGCTCGTCGCCTCGTCGAGGATGAGCACCGCGGGCTGCGCCACGAACGCGCGCGCGATCGTGATGAGCTGCTTCTCGCCGGCCGAGACGTTCGCGGCATCCTCGTCGAGGACGGTGTCGTACCCGTCGGGCAGCGAATGCACGAAGCGGTCGACACGCGTCGCGATCGCCGCCTCGACGATCTCGTCGTCGGTCGCGCTCTCGCGGCCGTAGCGGATGTTGTCGCGGATCGTGCCGGCGAAGAGCCAGGGGTCTTGCAGCACCATCCCGGTGCGCGAGCGCACGTCGTCTCGGGACAGCTCGGAGATGTCCTGACCGTCGAGGAGGATACGGCCGCCGTCGAGCTCGTAGAAACGCATGAGGAGATTGACGAGCGTGGTCTTGCCGGCCCCGGTCGGACCGACGATGGCGACCGTCTGGCCAGGCTCGACGCGAAAGGTCAGGTCGGTGATGAGGGGCTTCTCGGGAGAGTAGGCGAAGCGGACATGCTCGAACTCGATCACGCCGCGGCCTCCGCGCGCCGGCTCGACATCGGGAGCGTCGGGGTCCTGCTCGTCCTCGTCGAGGAGCTCGAACACCCGCTCAGCGGAAGCCGTGCCCGACTGCACGACGGCGGCCATGCCGCCGAGCTCCGACAGCGGCTGGGTGAACTGCTGCGAGTACTGGATGAACGCCTGCACGTCGCCGAGTCGCAGCTGGCCCGAGGCGACCATCAGACCGCCGAGGACCGCGATGCCGACGTACGTGAGGTTCCCGATGAAGGTCATGCCCGGCATGATGAGGCCCGAGAGGAACTGCGCCTTGAAGGCTGCTTCGAAGAGCTCGTCGTTCTCGGCCTCGAACTTCTCGCGGGCGTCTCGCTCGCGACCGTACACGCGGACGAGGGCGTGCCCCGAGAACGACTCCTCGACACGAGCGTTCAAGCGGCCGACCTTGCGCCACTGCACCGCGAAGGCCTTCTGCGACCGCGGCCCGATGACACCGAAGATCACGGCCATGAGCGGCAGCGAGACGAGCGCCACGAGCGCCAGCTGCCACGAGATCGAGAACATCATGAACAGCACGCCGACCACCGTCAGCACGCTCGTGAGCGCAGTCGAGAGAGACTGCTGCATCGTCTGCGTGATGTTGTCGATGTCGTTCGTGACCCGCGAGATCAGCTCGCCGCGCTGGACCCGGTCGAAGTACGACAGCGGCAGCCGGTTGATCTTCGCCTCGACCGACTCGCGCAGTCGCCACATCGTCCGCACCATGATGATGTTGATCACGAAGCCCTGCAGCCAGGTCAGCACGGCGGAGCCGACGTAGATCGCGAGGACGGTGACGACCACCCACTTCAGCCGGTCGAAGTCGACGCCCGCGCCCACCTGGAAGTTCTGCATCGCCCCGACGATGTTGGCGACGTCCGTCTGCCCCGCGGCGTTGAGCGCCGCGACGACGTCCTCCTGGCTCGTACCCGGGGGGAATTGCGAGCCGAGGTTCGCGGAGACGACGCCCTCGAAGATGAGGTTGGTGGCATCGCCGAGCACGCGCGGGGCGAGGACGGCGAGAACCACGCCGACGGCACCGAGAACCGTCATGAGACCGAACACGAGGGCATAGGGGCGCAGCAGACCGATCATCCGCAGGAAGCTCGGCCCGAACTTCGCCGCCTTGCCGGGAGCGACACTGTCCCAGCTGCCGGAGTTCTGACGAGCCTGTTCCGCGAGCTCGAGCTCGGCGCGCTCCTCGTCGGTGAGGTTCTCGGCGCTCATGCGTCCACTCCCAGCTGCGATTCGACGATCTCGCGATACGTCTCGTTGGACTCGAGGAGTTCTTCGTGCGTACCGAGACCCGCCATCCGGCCGTCGTCGAGCACGAGGATGCGGTCGGCACCGGTCACCGTGGAGATCCGCTGTGCGACGACGATCTTCGTAACCTCCGGCAGTTCGCGCCACAGCGCTTCGCGCAGTCGCGCGTCCGTGGTGAGGTCGAGCGCGGAGAACGAGTCGTCGAAGACCAGGACGTCGGGGCGCCGCACGATCGCTCGTGCGATGGCGAGCCGCTGGCGTTGCCCTCCCGAGACATTGGTGCCGCCTTGCGCGATGCGCGCTTCGAGGCCTCCCTCCATCTCCGCGATGAAGTCGCGCCCCTGCGCGATCTCGAGTGCCTTCCACAGTTCGTCGTCGGTCGCGTCCTCCCGCCCGAACCGGAGGTTCGACGCGACCGTGCCGGTGAACAGGAACGCGCGCTGAGGGACGTAGCCGATGCCGCTCCAGAGCAGGTCGAGGTCGGCCTCGCGCACGTCGACGCCGGCGACCGTCACCGATCCCCCGGTGACGTCGAACAGCCGGGGTATGAGCGAGACGAGCGTGGTCTTGCCCGACCCCGTCGAACCGACGACGGCGACCGTCTCGCCGGGATCCGCGCGGAACGAGATGCCCTGCAGCACCGGCGTCTCGGCGCCCGGGTAAGTGAACGCGACGTCGTCGAACACGATGGCGCCCGGCTCGGGGAACTCCCGCACGGGCGAGGCGGGACGCTCGAGCGCATCCTGAGAGGAGAGCACCTCGCCGATCCGGTCGGCGGAGACCGCGGCGCGCGGGATCATGATCGTCATGAACGTCGCCATGAGCACGCCCATCAGGATCTGGCCGACGTACTGCATGAACGCGAACAGCGTGCCGATCTGCACGTTGCCCTGATCGACCTGGATGCCGCCGAACCAGATCACGCCGACGACCGTGACGTTGAGCACCAGCATCGCCAGCGGGAACATCAGCACGAACAGCGACCCGACCTTGCGCCCGACGATCATGATGTCGGTGTTGGCACCGCGGAATCGCTGCTCTTCGATGCGCTCGCGGACGAACGCCCGCACGACCCGGACGCCGGTCAGCTGCTCGCGCATGATGCGGTTGACGTTGTCGAGCCTGGTCTGGAACTGGCGGAACAGCGGCACCATGCGGCCGATGATGAGCCCGGCGACCACGAGCAGGAGCGGCACAGCGACCCCGATCAGCCAACTGAGCCCGACATCCTGCTGCAGCGCCATGATGACGCCGCCGATCGCGAGCATCGGAGCTGTGACGAGCATCGTGGCGCCCATCATCGCGAGCATCTGCACCTGCTGCACGTCGTTCGTGTTGCGGGTGATGAGCGTGCCCGGGCCGAAGCGCGACACCTCGCGCTCGGAGAAGCCGCTGACCTTCTCGAAGACGTCGCGTCGGATGTCGCGTCCCGCGGCCATCGCGGCACGGGCGGCGCACAGCGTCGCGATGACCGACGCGACGATCTGCCCGAGCGCGATGACCAGCATGATGGCCCCGCGCGACCAGATGTAGGCGGTGTCGCCTCGGGCGACGCCGTTGTCGATGATGTCCGCGTTCAGTCGAGGCAGATAGAGCGAGGCCATCGCCGAGCCGAACTGGAACACCAGCACGCCCAGGAGCAGCCACCGATAGGTGCGCAGATAGCGGAACAGGAGCTTGCCGAGCATGGGTCTCCTTGAGCGAGTCGACCGGACGGTTCATGGTAGCGCCGGGCTCCGACACGCGAACGACCGTGGATCCTCACAGCCGCCGCCGATGCCGGCTCGGTACCGTCGGTGCCATGACGACCGGCAGCTCCGTGCCCCCGCTCTCGATCACCGACGGCCTCCAGAACTTCACGCCGCAGGAGCTCCGGAGCCTGCGCGACGAGTTCCAGCAGTTCCTCCTGGAGTACCGCTTCGGCATGCAGGAGATCGAGACGAAGCTGCAGATCCTGCGCGACGAGTTCCAGCAGCTGCACGACTACAACCCCATCGAGCACCTCTCGAGCCGACTGAAGTCACCCGACGGCATCGTGGAGAAGGTCGTCCGGAAGGGGGTCGAACCCGAGTTCGCGTCGATCCGCGAGCACATCACCGACATCGCCGGCGTCCGCGTCACCTGCAGCTTCACGCAGGACGCCTATCGCCTGTTCGACCTGCTCACGGCCCAGGACGACATCGAGGTCCGGACCGTCAAGGACTACATCGCTGAACCCAAGCCCAACGGCTACAAGAGCCTGCACGCGATCGTGGAGGTGCCCGTCTTCCTCTCGACCGGACGCATCACCGTGCCCGTCGAGGTGCAGTTCCGCACCATTGCGATGGACTTCTGGGCGAGCCTCGAGCACAAGATCTATTACAAGTTCGCCGCAAACGTGCCGGCGGAGCTGACCGCGGAGCTGAAGGATGCCGCCGAGACGGCGGCCGAGCTCGACGCGAAGATGGAGCGCCTGCACCGCGAGGTGCGGCACCGTCCCCGCGTCGTGCGCATCTGAGCGCGCGACGCGGGGACGCGGGGATCAGTCCTCCGAGACCGTGATCTCGACGGGGATGTTGCCGCGGGTCGCGTTCGAGTACGGGCACACCTGGTGCGCGGCGTCCGCGAGCTCCTGGGCGACCTCGCGCTCGACGCCGGGCAGCACGACCTCGAGGACGACCGAGAGCGAGAACCCGCCGGCATCCGTGGGGTGGATCTGCACCTGGCCGCCGACGGCCGAGTCGGTCACGTCGATCTTCTTGGAGCGCGCCACCATCTGCAGGGCGGAGTGGAAGCAGGCGGCGTAGCCGGCGGCGAAGAGCTGCTCGGGGTTCGAGCCGTTGCCCGAACCGCCCATCTCCTTCGGAATGGCCATCTCGAGGTCGACCCGGCCGTCCGTGGTGCGGACGTGCCCGTTGCGGCCGGCGCCCGTCGAGAGTGCTTCGGCGGTGTAGAGAGCGCTCATGCGTGCTCCTCCTTCATTTCCTTTTCGGGGGTGGTCTTCGTCGCGCGGGTATCCGCGCGCAGATCGGTGGCGGTGTCGCGCATCCCGTCCGCCAACTCGGTGAGGGCGGCGATCAGCTGCCGGGCACCGTCGACGGTGACGCCCATCCCCTGCGCGATGCAGGCGGGCACGTGGGCGAGCTCCGAGCGCAGTTCGCGGCCTCGGGGGGTGAGCGACACGGTCACGACGCGCTCGTCGACACTGTCGCGACCCCGTTCCACCAGGCCGTCGCGCGTCATCCGGCGCAGCAGTGGCGACAGCGTGCCGGAATCGAGGTCGAGCGCCTGGCCCAGGTCGCTGACGCTGCGGCCGTCGCGGTTCCACAGCAGCACGAGCACGAGGTACTGCGGGTAGGTCAGCCCGTGCGGCTCGAGGAGAGCCGCGTACGCCTTCGTCGTCGCCCGCGACGCGGCGTAGAGCGAGAAGCAGACCATGTGCTGCGTCGGTTCCATATATGCACTGTACACAACTAGGTTGTGCGCAATCAATACGCTGGAAAAGTGCGCCGGCAGCCGCGGCCACCGGCGCACTCGTCAGCGATGACGTCAGGGCGTGGGCATTCCGCCGTTGACGTTCAGGGTCTCCCCCGCGACGTAGCTCGACTCCGCTGACGCGAGGAACACGTAGGCGGGCGCGAGCTCCGCCGGCTGACCCATACGTCCCAGCGGGGTCTCCTCGCCGAAGCTGTCGATCTTCTCCTGCGGCTGGCCGTCGCTCGGCTGGAGCGGCGTCCAGATCGGCCCCGGCGCCACGGCGTTGACGCGGATGCCCTTCGGCGCGAGCTGCTGGGCGAGCGCCTTGGTGAACGTGTTGATCGTCGCCTTCGTCGAGGCGTAGTCCACGAGCGTCTCGGACGGCGAGTAGGCCTGGATCGACGTGGTGTTGATGATCGAGGCACCTGCCGGCAGGTGCGGCAGCGCGGCCTTGGTGATCCAGAACATCGCGTAGACGTTGGTCTTGAAGGTGTCGTCGAACTGCTCGTCGGTCAGATCGGCCAGCTCGTACTGGAAGATCTGCTTGCCGCCGTTGTTGACGAGGATGTCGATGCCGCCGAGCGCCGAGACCGTGTCGGCGACGAGCGAGCGGCAGTACTCCGGGTCGCGCAGGTCGCCGGGAAGCTGCGCCACCGTCACACCCGCATCCTTCAGGATGCCCGCGATGCGCTGCGCGTCCTCTTCCTCCTCGGGGAGGTACGAGATGGCCACGTCGGCACCCTCGCGCGCGAAGGCGATCGCGGTAGCGGCGCCGATTCCCGAGTCGCCGCCCGTGATGAGCGCCTTGCGCCCGGTCAGGCGGCCGCTGCCGCGGTAGCTCTCCTCGCCGAGATCGGCCTTCGGCGTGAGGTCGGCGTCGAGGCCCGGCTCGTCCATGTGCTGCTTCTCGGGCTCGATGTCCGCGTACAGCTCGGCGGGGTTGACGAAGGTGTACTGGTCACGGGACATGGTGTCTCCTTCCATCGGTCTTCCTGGGGGTGGTCGTCACTCGGGTCCGTCGATCAGGCGATCGACGCAGACCCGAACGTGTGGATGGGGCGGCCGGTCGCGCCGGGTTCGAGGCGGAGGATGCCGCCCGAGAGAGGATGCCGCTGCAGCTGCTCCTCGGTGAGGTTCTCGCGCGCCGATCCGACGAGGAGGACGTCGAGATCGGGCCCGGCGAACGCGACGGAGGTGATGTTGGGCACGGGCATCGTGATCTCCTCGACGAGGTCTCCGTCGGCGCTCCAGCGCGCCACCATGCCCTCGCCATAGAGCCCGTTGACGAACGAGCCGTCGGTCGCCAGTACCAGCCCGTCACTCGACCGGCCGACGAGGTAGGGCTCGAGCTCTCCGAGCTCGCCGGCGGGACCGTAGGACGCGCGGTAGACGGTCGAGGTCGCGGTGTCGGTGATGTACATCGTGCGCCCGTCGTCGGACCACTCCATACCGTTCGCGATTCCGTAGCCACCGCCGAGCACCCGCACGTCGCCGTCCGGGTCAACCGACCATACCGCCGCATCGGGGTCGTCAGTCGTGAGCTCCATGGCGCCGACGATGAAGCGGCCGAACGGGTCGACCTTGCCCTCGTTCAGCCGCATGCCGTCGTGGCGGTGACGCAGCGCGGCGAGGTCGCGCTCGATACGGCCGTCCGCGTCGAGAAGGACGACGCGGTCCTTCAGCGCCGCGATGTAGCCGCCTCCGGCGGCCGGCTGCACCGCCGACAGCGGCGGGGGCAGCTCGACGACCCGGTCGTCGCTGCCGTCGACCGCCCCGTCGAGCGGGCCGCGATGCAGCAGCCCTGCGGTGATGTCGACCCACACGACCTCGTCGGTGCGGTCGTCCCACCAGATGCTCTCGACGAGCACGGCACGAGTGTCGCGGAACACTCCGATCTCATCTGCCACGGAGGGCCTCCTCGGGGACGACGTCGCGGATGGTGAGTACCGTCGCGATGAACGCGAGGTGGCTGAGGGCCTGCGGGGTGTTGCCCCAGGCGGTGCCGTCGTCGGCGTCGATCATCTCGGCGTAGATGCCGACGTCGTTCGCGAGGGCGACGAGCTGGTCGACGAGGTCGAGCGCCTCGTCATGCCTGCCGACGCACGCCAGCGCCTCGGCGCGCCAGAACGCGCAGGCGACGAACGTCTTCTCCTCCGCCGACACCCCGCTGTAGCGGTACAGCAGCGGGCCGGCGCCCAGTTCGTCGGTGAGGGCGTCGATCGTCGACGACATCCGCTCGCCGCGGTCGAAGCCGGTGGGCGCGTGCAGCAGCACGGAGGCGTCGAGCTCGTCCGAACCCGCATAGAAGGCGTAGGCCGACTTCGCCTCGGACCAGCAGTTCTCGTCGATCCAGAGCCGGATGCGCTCGCGCTCGGCCTTCCACCGCTCGGCGCTCCCGGGGATCGCGCCGCTCTCGGCGAGCGCGACGGCGTCGTCGAGGGCTTTCCAGCATCCCATCTTCGAGGAGGTGTAGTGCCGTTCCTCCGGCAGCTCCCACATTCCCGAGTCGGGATTGCGCCACAGGTCGCAGGTGCGGTCGGCGACGCCCGCCAGCATCCGCCCCGTACCGATGTCCAGGACGTTCCCCGCATCGACGTACGTCCGGCAGATCGCCATGAGGTCGCCGTAGACGCCGAGCTGAAGCTGCTCGCGCGCGGGATTGCCCGTGACGACCGGACCGACGCCTCCCCAGCCGGGCACGGGGTAGTCCTGAGCATCGGGCACGAGTTCGCCGCCCAAGGTGTACATGACGTGCAGCTCGGGCCCGTGCTCGCGGATGGTGCGCAGCATCCATGACAGTGCCGCGTGCGTCTCCTCGCGGAGACCGAAGCGCACGAGCGCGTGAGCGGTGTAGGCGAGGTCGCGCACCCAGGCGTAGCGGTAATCCCAGTTCTTGCCGCCCTCGGGATTCTCGGGCAGCGACGTGGTGGCGGCAGCGGCGATCGCGCCGGTGGGACTGAAGATGAGCAGCTTGAGGGCGAGCGCGCTGCGCTGGATGCGTTCCTCCCAGGGGCCTTCGTACGAGAAGACCTCGGACCAATGCCGCCAGCTGTCGATCGTCCGGTCGATGCCGACGTCGACGTTACGGGGGTCGGGAAGGTGCAGGGGCTCGTCGTGCGTCGCGGCGAGCGCGATGAGGTGACGCGAACCCTTCGAGGCGGTGAACGAGCCGGTCAGGCGGGGGCCGCTCGTGCCGTCGGGATCGGGAGCCTCGGGCCCGTGCTCGAACCCCACGACGACGAGAGCGGTCTTGCCGCTGCGGATGACGTCGCCGTGCTGGGTGCGCTCGATCCAGGGCGACGCCGTACGCAGCGAGGTGCCGGGATGGATGCGCCAGGCCATCGGCACGGTGCCCTCGAGCCCGTCGATGCGGCGAGCCAGCTCCGCCCACGGCATCCGCCCGGCGACTCCCGACACCATGGCGTCGGTGACTCTCACGGACCCGCGAGCCGTTGTGAACGTCGTCTCGAGAACATTGGTGTCGGGCACGTACCGACGGGTGGTCTCGAAATCCTCCGTGGGCGCGAGCTCGAGACATCCGCCCGTCTCGCGATCGAGCAGGCGCGCGAAGACGGGCGTCGAGGTCAGATCGGGCAGCGGCAGCCAATCGACGCTGCCGTCGAGACCGATCAGCGCGACGGTGCGGCCGTCACCGATCGGCGCGTACGACTCGATCCCCGCGGTCACATGCCCTCGTCGTTGATGTCACCCTCGCCGTCCTCGCCGAGTTCGGCGATGACCGGGTCGTCTCCCTGGGTCTCCGGCTGGGCGTATCCCGTGGGCAGGTCCTCTGCGGGGATCTCGTCTTCGTCAGACGGGATGTGCGCCGGGTCGTCGCTGGTCGCGGTCGCGACATCGAGCTCGGCGGGGTCGACGCCGGAGTCGAGCGCCTCGTCGATCGCGTCGGTGCGGTCCCACTCGCGCTGGGCCGGGTCGAGGTCGGGGTCGGCCACGCTGGTCGCATCGCCGTCGCGCAGCGGCTGGATGCCGGCATCCTCGGCTGCGGCGGGGCGGGCGAGGTCGTCGTTGAATGCGTTGGACATGCCTCCACGATGCGGCGGGGCGGCGAATCCGTCGAGCCACTTGCACCGGACCGGAGTGCGCGGTAACGCGCGCACCCCTCGATCGCTCAGGTGCCGTCGGTAGGCTGGCACGCTCCGTCATCGCTCTTCCCGGAGGTCACCCATGCCCGTCGCCCGAATGCTGCTGGATGCCGGACGCGGCGCTCTCATCGGAACCGTCGAGATCATTCCCGGAGTCAGCGGCGGCACCGTCGCGCTCATCATCGGCGTCTACGAGACGCTCATCGAGTCGGCCGGCCACCTCGCCCGCGGGGTCGCCCGTGGTGTCGCGGACGGCGTTCGAGGCCGCGGGATGACGCGCGCTCGTGCCGAGTTGGCCGCCGTGCGCTGGTCCGTCGTGCTCCCGGTCGGCGTCGGCATGATCACCGCCGTCCTCGTCGCATCCGCGGTCCTCGCCCCGATCATCGAGGCCGAGCCCGTCGCCTCACGCGCCTTGTTCGCCGGGCTCATCCTCGCGTCGCTCGTCGTGCCGATCCGCATGGTCGGCGGCCGGTGGCGAATGCGCGAGTACGCGGTCGCCGTTGTCGGCGCGGTCGCCGGCTTCGCCCTCACGAGCCTCCCCCAGGTCGACCCCCTCGAGCCTCCCCTGCCGGTCGTCGCACTCGCGGCGGCGTTCGCCGTGTGTGCCCTGGTGCTGCCCGGAGTCTCGGGCTCGTTCATCCTCCTGGCCGTCGGGATGTACGCGCCGACGCTGGCCGCCGTCAACGAGCGCGATTTCCTCTATCTCGGCGTCTTCATCCTCGGCGCCATGATCGGTCTCGGCATGTTCGTCTCGGTGCTGCAGTGGCTGCTCATCCACCGTCGGCGCATCATGCTCGCGACGATGACGGGTCTCATGATCGGCTCGCTCCGGGCGCTGTGGCCCTGGCAGGAGGGCGGCGCCGTCCAGGCCCCCGGGCCCGACGCGCTGCCGGCGCTCCTCCTGGTGGTGCTCGGCGCGGCGGCGGTGGGCGGCGTACTGCTGATCGAGTCGGCCGTGCTGCGGCGCGCCGCGCGGCGCCTCGAGTCCGGAGCCGCGGGCTAGCACACGGCGGTCCGATCCGCCTCCCCCTCGGCTCATCGGACCCGACGTGTGAGCGTGGAGACATGATGTCTTCGATCGCCGCCGCTGCACGCACGCTGACCGACGACTCCCCTCAGCTCCTGCTGCGTGGGTACCGATTCGGCGACCGCATCTGGGGTCGCCTACGGGCTGGAGCGCGCTCGGCTCCGATGGGCCTGCTCGGCGACCCGACCGTCTTCGTCCGCGGCGCGGAGGGCGTCGAGGTGTTCTACGACGAGAAGCGGGTCCGGCGCCACGGGGCGATGCCGGGAATCGTGCAAGAGACCCTGTTCGGGCATGGTTCGGTTCACAGCCTCGACGGCGAGGACCACCGGCACCGCAAGGCGACCTTCCTCGACGTCGCCTACGAGGACGAGCAGGTCGAGCGTCTGCGTCCGCTTCTGGCTGCCGAATGGCAGGGCGAGCTCGACGACTGGTTCGCCGGCGGGGAGCGTTCCGCCTACGACGCGGCGGTGGGCGCCTTCGGCCGCGCCGTCATGCGGTGGGCAGGACTCCCGGGAACGCCTGCGGCAAAGACGCGGTGGGCGGCTCGTCTCGCCCAGATCGTCGATGGCTTCGGCGTCCCCTACTCCCCCGAGTACCTCCTCGCCTGGATCAATCGCCGCTGGTCAGACCGGCACACCCAGCACCTCATCGAGGCGGTGCGCGACGGCGACCTCGAGCCCGAGCCCGGAACGGCCCTGCATGCATGGGCCTGGCACCGGGACCGCGCAGGTGTCCTGCTGTCCGCCCGCCTGGCCGGCATCGAACTGCAGAACAGCATGCGTCCGATGATCGCGGTCGCACGCTTCGTGGCGTTCGCCGCGAAGGAGCTCCACGACCGTCCGGAGTGGCGCGATCGCATCGGCGCGGAGGCGGCCGAGCGCGAGACGCTCGACGGCGGGCCTCTCGCCGTGGCGTTCGCGCAGGAGATCCGGCGCACGGCCCCGTTCGTCCCCATGCTCCCCGCGCGTGCGGTCGCCGATATCGAACTCGACGGCCAGAGCGTCGCGGCGGGTGGCCGCGTCGTCCTCGACATCCTCGGCACCAACCTCGATGAGAACTCATGGGAGCGTGCCGACTCGTTCGCGCCCGAGCGTTTCGTCGGCGTCGACGACTACGAGGCTCTCCCCGCGTTCATCCCCCACGGCGGTGCCGATGTCGCGACGGGCCACCGCTGCCCTGGCGAGAAGCTCGCGATCGCCGGACTCGCGACGGCGATCACGGCGATGAGCCACCCGGATGTCACTATCCTCGACTCCGGTCTCGACGTGAACATGCGCCGGTTGCCCACCAAGCCGGCGTCGGGCGGGCGCGTGCGGGCGACGGGCACCGGCGGCGGCTGCCCGTTCCACCGGCGCTGACGCGTCACCTGCAGACGACGTGTCCCCCGAAAGGCCGACTCGACGGACCGGCGGGGAGGCCCTAGCGTCGATGACGTCGACGATCTTCCCCCCGGATCGTGGGACGCCCCGCATCCTCCGATGACGGGGCGTTCTGGTTTCTGCGGGACGCGCGGCGCCACGTCATCCGATCGGATGAAATCCTGCGCGGAACTTCAGCCCATACGTAGCTCGCACACGAGGTCGTTGCGACCCGGTTATCCTGCTTCACCGGCCATTTTTCCGCGACGCGGGCGGATAGCGGGCGCGCCACGACATCCTGCCACGCGAGGCATGATCGTGACGTCGGGTGCGATCCAGCGCTGATGGGGAGCAGGGCGGGCCTGCTCGATCCCTCGGCCGCGAGTTAGGTCCTCGTCTCGCGTCCGACCTGCGCCCGGGACTCTGGAGGGGTCCCGGGCGCCTTCTCGTTCCCGCGGACTTTCGCGCGCGGTTGCCGTTGCCGAATACGACAAAACCCCCGGTGCGTCCGGGGGTTTTCATCTGTAGCAGGAGCGGGGCTTGAACCCGCGACCTCACGATTATGAGTCGTGCGCTCTCACCAACTGAGCTACCCTGCCGCATCGCATCCGAGGATGCTGCGAGCCCCGAGTCAGGATTGAACTGACGACCCCTTCCTTACCATGGAAGTGCTCTGCCACTGAGCTATCGGGGCGTGCTACCCGCAAGCGGGCAACTAGAAGAGGATACCATCTCGGCGGCCTCACTTCGAATCAGGTCAGCGCTTCGTGTGCTCTTCGAGCCAGGCGATCGGGTCGATCTGCGTCGTCCCGCCGAGGAGCACCTCGAGGTGCAGGTGCGCGCCGGTCGACTTGCCGGTGCTGCCGACCTGTCCGATGATCTCGCCGGGCTCGATCGTGTCTCCGACCTTCACCCGCAGCGAGCCGTACTGCATGTGGCCGTAGCGCGTCGAGACGAGCTCACCGTCGATGTTGTGGTCGATGACGACGGTCACGCCGTAGTCGCCGCCTGCCTCGGTCGCGATGCGCACGGTTCCGCCCGCGACGGCGTGGATCTCCGCCCCGGCCCCCGGCGTCAGGTCGACACCGCGATGCGGGCGGGAGAACTCGGACAGGTACGAGACCGAGCCGAACTGCGCCGAGATCGGAACCCCGACCGGGAACGGCCACTGGATCGCGGCGTTGGGGTCGTTGACCCACGTACCGGCGAAGTTGGTCACACCCGAGTCGGCCGCGATCTCCGAGACGGACGTCACATCGAAGGTGTCGCTGCGATCGAAGGTGACGCCCGTGTTCGGAGACGAGACGTACGCCTGGATCTCTTCAGGCTCGATCGACGCGGATGTCCGGGGCGCCTCGGCCGTGATGTCGCGACCCGTGTCGCCCGAGGCGAAGACGGCGGCCGCAGGGCTCGTCAGGCCGACGGCCAGGAGACCGACGGCGGCGACGGCGCTCATCGAGACGGATGCCGCAGCAATTCGCTTGCCCACGCGACGCAGGCGACCCGGACGCGCGACCGTGACCTCGCGGGTGCGCTGCTGGTGCTCGGCGATGGACTCCTCGCCCACCTGCACCGGGGTCTGCGCAGTGAAGGAGAACAGCCGCGCGGCGAACTCGAACTCGTCGACGTCGTGCGCGTCGGACGGCTCGCGCGTCTCGTCGCTCGCGTGCGCGTCGCTGTGCGAGCGCGCGTCGTCGGCATCCGGCGTCTCGGAGTCGACCGCGGCCGGGCCGAACGACTCGCCCTGCGCGGCACCGTGCTCCGCGGCCGGGCGGGTGCGACGACGGCGGGAAGGCGCGACGAAATTCGGTCCCGCGTAAGCGTCGCCGTCCACGACGGTGAGGACCATCTCGTCGGCTACGGTCTCGCTGGTCGCGGCGGCCGGCGAATCGACGGCTTCGACGTCCGGCGTCTGCGGTGCCTCGTCGATCGTTGCGACGTCATCGGCCGGAACGGCGGCGACCTTCGCGGCGAGCTCGGCTTCAGCTGCCAGCCGCCGCCACTGTGCCCGGGTGAGACCGGCAGCCCGCGTGAGTCCCGCCGAGGCTTCCCCTGCCGAGGGTCGCGAGGACGCGGCCTCAGTGGGAGTGGTCTCAGAAGTCAAATCGCAGGCTCTCGAAAACAGCGCGCGCTCGTGCGCAGCGGAACAGTCCGGGTTGCGTTCGATCCCTCGGCTCGGGTTCCGAAGATAACGAACGGGTAAACACTAACGTCTTACAGCTGGGAACGCGATCCACGCGTCAGCTTTCGTGGAAAACCCGTTCGGTCAGCCGACTGTGGAGCGACGACGACGCGGCGATCGTCATGGTGCGGCCGGGCCGCTCGCCGGGCATACCGGTGACGACGCCGCCGGCCTCGGCCACGAGAAGCGCCCCGGCGGCGTGGTCCCACGGCTGCAGTCCGCGCTCGACATAGCCGTCGAGACGCCCCGCCGCGACGTAGGCGAGATCGAGCGACGCGGCGCCGGCTCGGCGGATGTCACGAGCGACCGGCATGATCCGCCCGAGTCGCGCGAGGTCGCCCGCGTGCGTCGCCGGGTCGTAGCCGAAACCCGTCGCCAGGAGGGCACCGGCATCCGACGGCTCGGACACCGCCAGGCGCGCATCCCCGAGCCACGCTCCCCCGCCTGCGGTCGCCCGGAACATCTCGTCGACGGCCGGAGAGAAGACCGCCGCCGCGACCGCCTCCCATCGCTGCGGATCGGGTTCACCGTCGACGACCGCGATGCTCACGGCGTAATGCGGGATGCCGTAGGCGTAGTTGACCGTTCCGTCGATGGGGTCCACGACCCAGGTCAGCCCGCTGGCGCCGCGCTCGGCGCCGGACTCCTCGCCGAGGAAGCCGTCATCGGGGCGCGCCTGTGCGATGCGATCGCGGATGAGGAGCTCGACCTCGCGGTCTGCTTCGGTGACGATGTCGGCGAGCGCCGACTTCGTCGCGGCGATCGCGACTCCTTCGCCGCGGCGTCGGCGCGCGAGCGCACCCGCCTCGCGGGCGATGTCGACGGCCAGGTCTTCGAGCGCTCGGGCATCCACCATGCCTCCACGCTACGGGGTCGTGCCGGAAGCCAGCCTCGAAGCCGGATCACCCAGGTCGAGGACTCGGGGTTCGACCGCCCGCAGCGCCTCCTCATCATGCGTGGCGCACACCACCGCACCGCCCTGAGCGAGATGACCGGTCAGCAGCTCTCGGAGCACCGAGACGCTGGATGCGTCGAGCCCGTTGAAGGGTTCGTCGAGAACCCACAACGTGGGTGCGTGGAGAAGCGCGAGCGCGATGCCGACCCTTTTGCGCTGACCGAGAGACAGCATGGCAGCCGGCAAGTCCGGCGTCCCGTCGAGGATGCGACCGCTCAGCTCTGCCCCGCCTGTCCCGATCTTCGCCGCGGCCCAGAGCGACCTCGCCAGTTCGAGATGCTCTCCCGGCGTGAGCTCTTCGAAGAGGTGGGGCGGGTCCGTCACGTAGCCGATGTCCTTCTTCGCCGCCGACGCGGCGGCTTGCGCACCTCCGACCGTCGTCGACCCACGGAGTGGCCTCCGCACGCCCGCGATGGTGGACAGGAGCGTCGACTTGCCGGCGCCGTTAGGACCGCGGACGAGCATCACCTCGCCAGGCGCAACCTCGAACCGCGCCCGGTGGAGCACGACAGTGCGGCTGTAGCCGATCTCAGCATCAACGATGAGGACGATGGTGTGCTCCGATCACTGTGGGAAGCAGCGCTGTCGCGGCAGCTGCGGCCACGGGGGACCCGACGACGAGGGCGACGACGGCCAGGGTTGCGGACGCGTGCGTCCAAGGAACGGCGGACCCGATCGACAGAGCGGCGGCGATCGCGATGCCGACCGCGTAAGTCGCGGCAGCTCGCATCCAGCCCCGCTGACCGAGCTCGCTCGCTTCCTTCCAATCGGTCTGGGGGTACCTCAGCGACACAGCGCAGGCAAGCGTGGGCGCCACGACGGACACCGCCGCGCACGCGACCCCGGCGGTGCCGACGGCATGCGCCTGAATCGGAGTCAGGCCGGCGAGTACGCCGATGAATGCCGCCCCGGCTATCGCCGTGATCATGCTGCCGCTGGCGGCTCGCGTGACGGCGAGCGAGCGGACGCCCCCGGGAAAGGTGCGCATCAGCACGACCGCCCGGCGGTCGGAGTCGAGCGAGACCAAGGGAGCGAGCGATGAGAAGACCACGAACCCGTACCCCGCGCAGATGCCGCCGACCACCGTCGCACCCACCGGTTGAGCAGAGAGCTCCTGGATCGGATGCGCCCAGATCCACCCGCCGAGCGCCCCCAGTGAGACGACGGCGAGGAGCATCGCGAGAAGTGTGAACAGACTCGGCCTCACGCGCCATTCGAACGACCGAAGCGCGCGGCGGATGTCGAGCAGGGCCAGTTCGGCGAATCGTCGCCCTCCCGACGAGCGTCCCGTCCGCCGAGTCCCACCACCGCCGATGCGATCTGCTCGAGGCATGATCTCCGCCCACTGAAGCGTCCGCACCTGTCGGGCCGCTGCCCCGGCGGCGACGGCAGCAGCGAGGCAGCACAGGCCCAAACTCGTCGTCAGGCCGGTCGGGGCTGGCACCTCGAATGCGTCGAGTGGCGCGCTCGGCAGCGCGCCGAAGGCTCGGCTCACCCATGTCACCACCCAGGCGACCGCGACAGTGACGACCGCGAGCGCGGTGAGAGCCCACGCCGTCGTAACAGCTGTACTGCGCCGAGCGAGAGGCAGTCGCAGCAGGGCGAAACCCATGCCGCACGACGCCGATCCCGCGCCCGCGAGCGCCGCCGCTGCCCATGTCCACGCACCGATCGAGCTCGCTGACTCGTCGAGCAGCCGCAGCGCCACGAGCATGCCGACCGTGATGGCGACGAGGCGGACGAGGCGTCCGAGCAGGTGCCGTCCGAACAGGTAGGCGCGGGGCGAGACTCCCCGGTCGGCGAAGACCTGCCAGCTGCGGTGCTCGATGAGCGCCGGGCGGACCTCCCCCCAGACCGATCCCGTCCCGATGCCGAAGACGAGCCCGATGAGGATCACGACGCCGGCCGCTGTCTGCGACGGCACCCCGATCAAGCGCAGCACGTACCCCGCCCAGACGCCGACACCGACCGCGAGACCGACGCCGATGATCGAGGCTGTGACGGCCGTTCGCGGCGCGAGTAGCGGAATCGGCGCGAACCGGCGCAGGCGACGCGTCGTCAGTGCGGCAGCGACGATCCACGCGTGCCGCAGATCCACGATCACCGGCGCACCTCGCTCCGAACCGCCGGCACACGCCAGCGCAACCAGGCGACCGTGGTCGCGCCCGCGAGCCACACCAGAAGAACCCCGCATGCGCTGATGAGAGGCAGAACCTCATCCGCGCCGGATGCATCGACCACGAAACCCAGCCGCCCAGCCGGCATCATCGACGCAGCCCAGGCGTAGCCCTCGTGCCGTGACGTGGCGGCCACAGATCCGAGCACCGCGGGGAGGATGACGAACACGGTGAGATGGGTGGCGGCGGCGACGACGCCGTTGCGAATCGCGAGCCCCAGGCACGCCGCCCACGCCACGCACAGGCTCGTCGCCAGTGCCACGACCGCCCACCCGACGATGTCGCGCACCGCGACCTGCGGCGTGCCGCCGCTCGCGAGAACATACGAAGCCGTCGCCGCTCCGGCGAGCGCAGAGGTGCACGCCGCGAGGACCCCGGCCCCCATGATGACGACCGCGAGTCGCGCGACGAACGTCCGCCCCCGCGACGGCACCTCGATGTCCGTCAAGCGCTCGCGTCCCGTCGCGCGCTCGTTCGCCGTGAGGTGGATCGCGGCGAATCCCCAGAGCAGCGCAGCAGTCCCGGCACCGGCAACGGGGGCACGCTCGACCAGCCGAGCGACCTCGCCCGGAGGCAGATCGGCGTCGATGGAACCGAGGATGCTCGCGAAGAGGAGAGCGGCGGCTGTACCCACGAGAGCGCCGAGCACCCCGGCCGTCCAGAGCAACGGCTGGACCCGCAGGCTCCGCGCCTTGAGAAACTCCGCGCGGACCACATCCCTCATACGCTGCGCCCGCCGGGCGCGCTCACTCATCAGCGCGGACTTCACCGATCCCGTCATGACGGCCCGTCCGAGCGCGGAGGCTCTTTCAGCACGGGGTCGAGCGGTGCCGCTTCGGCAAGCAGACGGACGTAGTCGCTCTCGAGCGAGTCGTGGGATTCCGCGAGTGATTCGACGAAGAACCGATGCCGGAACGCCACCTCAGCGACGGCTCGGACGGTCATACCCCAGACGAGAAGAGCACGTCCCTCGCGGACGATGTCGGTGGCTTGCGTCACCAGCAGACTCCGCAGCGCGCCGGGATCGTCGCTCACCACGACAACGTGCCGAGAGCGTTCTGCCGATGCCGCGACGTCGGCGGACGAGATCATCCGACCGCTGGCGAGCACGTGGATGCGGTCGGCGACCCGCTCCAGTTCGGAGAGTATGTGCGAGGAAATCAGAACAGCGCACCCGCCGTCGGAGGCCTCGCGCAGAAGACCGCGCATCCAATGGATGCCATCGACGTCGAGACCGTTGAGCGGCTCGTCGAGGATCAGACTGCGCGGACGTCCGATCAAGGCCACAGCCAGGCTCAGCCGCTGGCGCATTCCGAGAGACAGGGCCCGCACACGTCGGTGACGCACCGGCCACAGCCCCACTTCGTGGAGCACCGCTTCGACGCGCCGTCTTGGAAGTCCTTGTGAGACTGCCGCGATCAGGACTTCGTCGACGACCCGCCGCGCGGGGTGGAACGCGGATGGATCAACAGCGGCTCCGACGGCACGCAGAGGTGTCCGCGCACGGGAGTAGGGCAGCCCGTCCACCAGCGCCGAGCCCGCGTCGAGGGTCTCGAGCCCCAGGACAGCGCGGAAGAGCGTCGACTTCCCAGCGCCGTTGGGGCCGATCACGGCGGTCACCTGCCCCGGTTCGGCCGTGAGATCGACGGCGGTGAGCGCGACCGTCGAGCCGTAGCGCTTGTGCGCGTCGGAGACCTCGATCATGCTTCCCTCCGGCTCATCCGTCGCCGCCGAACGCGCCGGTGATGACCGCGGCCTCGATCAACGCCCCGACCACCACGAGGCCGAGGGCGACGAGCATGAGGACTCCCGCGGGGGCGAGCGCGGACGTATATCGCCGGAACGGACTTCCTGTGAGGGTGCGTCGTCCAGCCAGCGCAGTCGCGATCGGGAGGAAACCGGCGACCGCAGCCGTCAGGAGACCGAGCATCTCGATGCCGATGTAGGCGGCGACCGAGCCGAGCAGCGCTCCGGTGCCGACGGTGTTGGCTGCGGCCGTCACCGTCGCCCCGAGATAGACACCGAGCAGCAGGCCCGACCCCGCGGTGAAGGTGCCGGCGGTCACGGCCCCGGCAGCGAGCGAAGCGGCGACGGGAGCGTTCAGAGTCACGACGGCCAGGAACACCTCGCCGAACCCGTCCGTCCCGGAAAGCCCGGCACGCTCGCCCGGGTCTCCCGGGACGGTGGCTCCGGAGACAGCCAGCGCTCCGCCGAGAGCTCCACCGCCGACGATCGCCAGGATCAGCACCGCGACGAGGCCCGAGACGCGAGCGTCAGGCGGCGACATCCAGCGAGAGCGGGGAGAGAGCGTCGCCGTCATCCGACCATGACGGTTTCGGGCGCAGCACGGCGCGCCGCCGTGCGAGCTGCGAGGTATCCGCTCGACGCGGGCAACCACGTGAGCACGACGGCAGCGAGAACGACGACGAGACTGATGAGCGCGACGGCCGTCGGCGCCGCTGCAGCGGCGATCACCTGCAGACCGGCGAGGATCGTCAGAACGACGCGTATGTAACGGCGACCGGCGCGGAGCGAGAACGCGATCCAGAGCACGATGACGACGGAGACCAGAGCGAGGAAGGCCTGAATGGCCACGGCTGTCGTCTGAGAGACCGCGACGAGTGTGTCGGTGTCCAGTTCACCGACGTCCGCGCCCGGCGTCGCCTGCAGGCTCGCACGCAGCGCTGCCTCGCCATCGGGCGAGAAGACGGCGAGAGCCGCTGTAGCACTCGAGGCGACAGTGAGGCAGGCCGAAGCCAGGAGCAGCCAGAAGGCCAGCACGAGCGTCCGGGGACGAACGGGTGCAGCGTACGGCGTGATCGACATGTGTCCGCTTTCGGTCGAGAGGAATGGAGTGATAGGGGCCGACGCGCTCAGCCCGCCGGCCCCGACGAGCGTCGCTCAGGCGACGGCCGGCTCGACGGCCCAGTTGAAGACGAGCCACACGATGGTCGCGGTCAACGCGGATGCGACGCCTGCCCCGGCGACCGCCGCGATGATCGTGAACGCGTTCTTACCCGCCTTGATGGCGGCGACGATCTGCGTGGCGGCTGCCGCACTGATGCCGAGCGAACCGGCGATCCACATGGGGCTGAAGCCCGTCACGATCAGGCCGGTGATCGCAACGGCGAGAGCCACGCCGATGGCGGCCAGCTTCACGATCGAGGTGGATTGCTGCTCGCGGACGACGCCCGCCGTGGTTGCACTCATGTACCGCTTCTCCTTCACTGGCATCCCCTGGCCCGCCGGGTGCGGGTCTGGTCGATGGATGTGACAGCGAAGCTAATGACGACACGGACATCAGCGCGTCGGCCTCAAGGCGATACCTGTGTCGTCTTTCGGCCAGTTTCGGCAGGAAGTCGCTCTACCGGAAGCTGACGAGTCCGAACCGCGCCGCCGTGATGAGCACCTGCACCCGGTCGCGGGCGTTCCACTTCAGCATGATGTTGCTCAAGTGGGCTTTGACGGTTCCTTCGGATACGTGCATCGAACGGGCGATCTCGCCGTTGGACTGGCCCGCTGCCAGATATCGCACGATCTCGGCCTCGCGCGCCGATAGTTTCTCCGACTCGGTAGGCAGTCGCAATGCACCGGTTTCAGCTGTCTGCAGGGCTCGGATCAGCTGGCCGCTGACCGCCGGCGACAGCGCTCCGGTCCCGCGGTGCACGGCTCGAATAGCGTCGGTGATCTCGTCGGGGGACGAATCCTTCACCAGGTAACCGGCAGCTCCTGCTCTCAGGACCGGAATGACCGCTTCGGCCGTCGCCATCGTCGTGATACCGATCACTTTGGTGGCGGGGCTCGACGACAAGATCGCGATGGTGGCTTCCAAACCTCCGACATGGGGCATGCGCAGATCCACGAGTGCGACGTCGGCCGCGGAGCGGACCACCACATCGGCGGCAACGTCGCCGTCTTCCGCCTCACCGACCACGCGCATACCGTCCGCAGCTGTGATGTAGGCCCCCAGCGCGCGTCGGACCAGCGAATCGTCATCGACGATCACCACTCGGATCTCCCCCACACCGGGAGGCTATACCAACGGCTCCGACAGCCCGGGGCAACCAAGACGAAAGTCGAGACGCCTCTGGACAGAAGTAGATGGCCCGTGGGACTAGGTCGTGTTGCGATCTAGTCATGGACGCAATCGACGGCAGCAACGCGTCGCATCACGCCTCAACCTGGAACAGCGAATGGATGCGGGGCCTCCTCCCCCTCCTGGTGATGCGTTCGCTCCAGGACGGCGCGTCGTACGGGTACGCGATCAGCGCGACTCTCGCCCGATCTGGATTCGGGGCGGTCAAGGGCGGGACCCTGTACCCCTTGCTGGCTCGCTGTGAATCCGCGGGCCTCGTCACCACGCAATGGCGACCAGGCGACGGCGGCCCTGGCCGCAAGTACTTCGCATTGACTCCTCATGGTCAAGCGGAACTCGTCCGGCTGTCCGAAGAGTGGCAGCGCTTCGTCACCACCGTCAACACATTCATCACCCTCGAAGGGACTCGCCGATGACCACGAACGAACGCTGGATCTCACTCTTCAGCACCGAGCTCGAGCGCCGCGACGTACCCGACGAACGCATTCGGGAGGAGGTCGAAACGGTGCGGGTGCATCTCCGAGACGGCGACGACGACGCCGCCGAGGATGCCTTCGGCGACCCGGTGGCTTATGCGGCTACGCTCGCGGCGCCCGGCTCCGAGGATCTGCCGTCGAGGACGACGATCCTCTCCCTCTTCGCGGCCATCGCGACGTTCATCGTCTTCGTGATCGCGTCGGTGCGGTGGATGGACGGCGATGCCTCGGCGTCGCCGTGGTCGATCGCCGGAGGCGTCGGCCTCCTCATCGCCCTGGTGATGCTGTCCGTCTCTCTTA
The DNA here is from genome assembly GCF_003289625.1 of Microbacterium sp. SMR1. GTDB lineage: Bacteria > Actinomycetota > Actinomycetes > Actinomycetales > Microbacteriaceae > Microbacterium > Microbacterium plantarum. Next base: position 991,901 of record NZ_QMBN01000002.1, on the reverse strand, counting down.
CCCGGCGCGCCATCGCCGCAGCGCTCCGAGACGAGCTCGATCTGCACACCGAAGCGCAATGGTCCCGGGCGTCCACGCTGCTCCTGCTCCTGCCTTGGACCTTCGTCGGCTTCGCAGGCTTGATCCTGGCGCTTGCCGCGCTTCTGTGACTACTCGATCCGCCCACCCCATCAACACGAAGGAACGACCCATGCGCATCTTCACCATCCTGCCCACCGCCAGCCTGTGGACGACGATCTGCGAAATGCTCGGACTGTGTAAGTGATGCCAGCGTTCGGCGCCGACCGACATCCGTGAGTTACGTCGGCCGGTCGACCATGATGGACCGCATGGCAGAACGCGCACTCCTGCCGACGCGGCAATCGCGCGGCGCTATTCCGTCGGTGCCGGCCCTCACAGGGATCGAACGTCGGGCGATTCTCTCCATCGTGGTCGTGGCCGTCGTCACCGGAATCCTGCTTGCCATCACCCGGGGCGGCGACGACGCGCTGCAAGCCACGTTCGAGGTCGTCGTCACAGCGCTGTTCGCGGGATTCGTCATCAGCCCACCGGCGACGATCATCGCCCTCGCCGCGTCGATGGGGTTGTCTCTGCTGGTCGGATCCTCGACCGAGATGCTTCTCGCGCTCGCGGTGGCGACGGGGTTCGCGGCGCGCACCGCCGGAACCCGCCTGCTCGCCGCGTACGTCGGGCTCCTCCTCGTCTCCGTCGCCGCAGCGGTCTTCTCGGCGGCGTCCGACCAGCTGTCGACCATCGTGATCTACCTGCTGCTCGCGACGGTCTCCGGGGGGATCGGGCTCCTGCTCCGGTTCGCTCGGAGCCGCGAGCAGCGCCTTCGCGAGGAACTCGCCCGGCAGATGATCATCGAGCAGGAGGTGCGTCAGTCGGAACGGCTTCTCATCGCTGACGAACTCCACGATGTCGTGTCGAGGGATCTCACGGTGATCGTGATGCAGTCCGAGCTCATGTCGCTCGAGGCCGGGACCGTCTCGCTGCACGAATCGCAGGTCACCATCCGCGACGCCGCACGACGGGCACTACGCGATCTGCATCGACTCGTTTCACGCGTGCAGAACGAGCGTGCCGATACGTCGACCCCGGAGTCGCTGTGCGTCGCGCTACACGAGGCCGAGCGCGATCTGATGCGAGCTGGATTCCCGTATTCGATGTCCGTGGCGGATGGCGCTGACGAACTGCCTCAGATCATCGACACGACGGTGGCTCGCATGCTGCGCGAGAGCGTGACGAACATCCTGAAGCACGCGGCCCCGGGACCGGTCTCCGTCTCTGTAGACATCGTCGACGAGGTCGTCAGGTTGCACGTTCGCAGCACCCTCGGCCGACGGCGAGCCCTCACCCCGCTCCCCTCGAGTGGCTACGGCAGTATCCGCATGCGTGAGAGGGCGGCCCTCCTCGGTGGAGGTTTCGACTCCCGGCGTGAGGGGCGCGAATGGGTGGTGACGGCAGCCCTCCCCATCGCCTGACGTGCGGCCGCGGAAAGCCTCAGCGCGGGGCGATGGGCTGGTCGGGCAGCGGCGGAGGCGGCGGATAGTCCCCGTACCCGGGCTCGGCGTGGGCCGCCTGCTGCGCCGGGGCCACCTGCTGTGCGGGGGCGGACTGCTGCCCCGGCGCGGGGGCCTGCGGCGCCGGCTGCGCCGGAGCGTAACCCTGCGGGTAGGTGGGGCGCCCCGTGTAGTACGCCTGCCAGTCGGGCGATCCGTCGGCGAGGACGGGGAGAGGCGTCCGGCCATCGGCGTAGGTCGGCCATGCCGGGGCAGCCGGTTGAGGAGCGCGAGGCATCAGTAGCGCGTTCACGAGGGGCACGAGGGCCGTGCCCACGGCGGCGAGGATCGTCAGTGCGACCACGACCCGCCAGTAGATCGGCAGGAAGTCGAACCACTCCCCTCCGACCAACGGCACGATGAGCATGACGGCCACGATGCCGAGGAAGGCGATCGTCACATAGGTGACGATCGACAGGAAGGTCGTGGGGTTGCGCAGGTAGGCCTTGGTGAAGAGTCGCAGGTGCAGCAGCGCCAGCTGCAGGATGAGCAACACCAGGAGGAACCGCATGAACCGCTCGTACCCCCAGCCGAAGCTCTCGGTCGGGGATGGAAGCCAGATCATGACGGCGCCCACGAGCAGCGCCACGACCCAGGTGCCCATGCTCGTCAGAGCGAACCACGCGGGGCGACGACCTGCGAGGTGCGACTCGAGGATGGCGATGCCTGCGAAGCCGGCGAGCAGCAGCACGGTCATGAACGCGCGGGCGACGATTCCGGTGCCCGACCCGATCAGCACCCAGACGACGCAGACGATAGCCGCCGCGATGAGCGCACCGATGGCGACCCAGATCGCGGCTCGCAGCAGCTTGTTCGATTCCGGAGATGTGATGGGCTTGCTCATCGACAGGGTTTCCTTCCGCGCTGACACCTCACATCCTGGCATGCACGAGCGTTCCGTGCGGGGCTGAGAGGATTCTGTGGTGAACCCACCCCGAGAGCCTGGCCTTGAGCTCGACGCATCCGCGACGCGCACCTTCTTCCGCACGCGTCGCGCGGCGCTGATCCTGGTCGCGATCGTCTCGGTGAGCACGACCGTTCAGGTGCTCGCGACGCCGATCACCGCGATGATGGCTGGCCCCGTCGATTGGCCCTTCGACATATCGATATCGCTGCTGTGCGTCATCCTCGCCCTGGCATGCGTGGCCCAAGCCTCGGCTGTCCTCCTGAGCGATCGGTGGCCCCGCATCGCGGTCTTCGCAACCGTGGCCGTCTACCTCCTCCTCCTCGGCGCCTTCGACATACCGAACTGGCTCATCGGCACGTATCTCGTCGTGGCACTCGCGCAGTTCCTTCTGGCCCGCCGGGTCTCGGCCGGTTCGGCCGTCGTGTGCCTGCTCGGCGTCGTGGTCGCCGGAATGGGCGGGCTCTTCACCTGGGCCGTTTTCTACTCGGGCGATGTCGGTACCGCCCTGAGCTTCATGGCGAACGAGTTCTTCCGCTTCACCGCGCCGGCCCTCGGAGCGACCGCCCTGGGGATCTGGTGGGGCGCCCAGGTTCGTCAGGTGAACCTTGCTCGCGAGCAGGCCGAGCTCGCGCGCCAAGAACACGATGCGCGGGTCAACGACGCGCGTGAACGCGAGCGCGCCCGCATCGCGCAAGAGCTGCACGATGTCGCCGGCCAGCACCTCGCCGGGCTCGTGACGCTGGCCGACGCCGCCATCTCCCTCGCACCGGCACGCCCCGACGAAGCCATCCGTCTGGTCGGCGAGGTGCGCAACGAGGGCCGATTCGCTGCCGCGAGCCTGGCGGGTGCGCTGAGCGATCTGCACGCCGCCGACGCAGCTGGTCCCGCCGAGACGACCCGCGACCTGCGTCGCGCCGGTGAGCTCGTGGAGTTCTGGTCGCAACGCGGCATGCCGGTCTCATTCGACCTCGACGGAGCCGTGTCCGATCTGCCCGCCGTCGTCTCGACCACCGCCTACCGCGTTCTCCAGGAGGCACTGACGAACGCGGCGAAACACGCCCCCGGAGCGCCGGTCACCATCTCGGTGACCGTGACCGACGAGGAGCTCCGCGCCCGGGTCGTCAACCAAGCACCCGGCACTGATTCGATGCCCGTGCCGGGCCTCGATCTCGGCTGGGGCCTGCGCGGGATGCGCGAGCGCGTCGAACTGTTGCGCGGCACACTGTTCGCAGGGCCGACGCCGACCGGCGGATGGGATGTGCGGATCGCGATCCCGATCGACCCGATCGCCTGACAAGGAGAACGGTATGAATCGTGGGGCCGAGCGCATCCGCGTTCTGATCGCCGACGACAATCGCGCCGTGCGCCGGGGGCTGCGGCTTCAGCTCGAAGGCGCTCCCGGCATCCAGGTCGTCGGCGAGGTCTCGAACGGCGTCGACGCCGTTCACGTCGCACGGGCCGAACGCGCCGACGTCGTGCTCATGGACATCCAGATGCCCCAGATGTCCGGGTTGTCCGCCACGCGCCTGCTCGCTCGTCCCGACGACGGTCGCTCCCCCATCGCCGTCATCGTCATGACGAGCTTCGCCGTCGACGGCTACGTCAGTGAGGCACTCGATTCGGGCGCCGTCGGATACCTGCTGAAAAGCCACGACTCGGACCAGCTCGTCGGCGCGATCTACGCCGCAGCGCGGGGCGAGGCACTCGTGTCGTCGCGAGTGACGGCGCCGCTGATCCGAGAGTTCGTGCGCCGCGGCGGCGCTCCCGAAGACCCCGAAGCAAGCGCTCTGCTGACCTCGGCCGAGCGCCGCGTGATCTCCGTGCTCGCCGGCGGAGTCACGAGCAACGAGGGCATCGCCGAGACGCTGCAGGTGTCGGTTCACACCGTGCGATCGCAGCTGCATTCCGCACTCAAGAAGCTCGATCTCGCCGACCGCACCCAGCTCGCACTGTGGGGCGCGCGCAACCGGGTGTGAGATTACTTCATCCATCCGGGTGAAACTTCGACACGGGTTTTCACCGCACAACCGACCGCACGACCGTCCCCCTCCCGCTGACGAGCGGGAGGGGGACGGTCGTATCAGGCTCAGCGGATCGCGCGCTGACGGTGGACCCGCAAGCCTCCCGCCAGCAGGAGCAGACCGACCATCATGCTGCCCAGTCCGAGCATGAGGGCCAGGTGCGGTTCGCTGCCACCGGTGGCGGGCAGGGCGCTGTGACCCGGGACCACCGGCTTGCCGCCGCGGACGTCGTTCACGAGGGCCGCGTCGACGGTGTCGCCCGGTGGGATCTCTACCGTGACCGGGTCGGCGGTGGCTACCTGGACCAGCGCGGTCGTTCCCGCCTTCGTCTCCGTGACGACGCAGTCCGAACCGGCGGGCAGGTCGGTGTACACCTGCTCGTAGTCGCCCGCTGCACTCCTCGCGGGGATCGTGAACGTCTCATCGAGCACGGCCCCGTCATCGCAACGGACGGTGAGCTCGATGTCGCCCTGCAAGCCGGCGCCACCACCCGTGATCGTCTTCACGACCCGCAACGAACCGGGCAGATACACGACGTCGTTGGCCAGGGCGGCATCGACCGTCGCGCCCGGCTCGATCGCCACCGTGACCGGGGCGCCGGTCGTGACGTCGACCTGCGCCGTTGCGCCCGATTCCAGCTCCGTGACGGTGCACTCGGTACCCGCGGGGATGTCGGTGAAGAGCTGCTCGTACTCCCCCGCGGCAGCACCCGCGGGGATCTCGAACGTCTCGTCGAGGACGTCTCCGCACACGATGCGCAGCGAGATGGCACCCTGTTGCCCCGCCGCGTCGCCGTCGATGTTCTTGACGACTCGCAGCTCTCCCGGCAGATAGGTCACCGTGTTGGTGATGGTGACGGCCGCACCCTCCGACGTGATCTCAGCGTCCTGGCCGGCATCCGTCGAGACGTCGACGGCCGTGTTCGCGCCCGTGACCGGTTCGGTCACGGTGCAGGTCGTGCCCACTGGGATGCCCGAGTACGTGAAGGTCTGCGTCGACGCGGTACCGGCGGGGATGTCGGCGGTATAGGCGTAGCCCTCGCCGCAGTCGATCGCCAGCTGGATGTCGCCCTGCAACCCGAGCGCCTCACCGGCGAACGCCTTGCTGACCGTCAGCGAGCCCACGGCGAGGAACTCCGCCACCGCAGAGTCGACCGCGTCGAGTTCGGCGGTGTCTGCGAGGATGAGCCGCTGCGCGTCGGCGAGGTCCGGGGTGTTGCCGTCGTACAGGTAGACCTGTCCGCGCTGGACGGTCACCGTCGCGCGCGCGTTGATCACCGCTTCTCCCGGTGATCCGTCGGGGACTCTCACCCAGATGTCGGTGCCCGATGGGACGGTCGCGGGGTTTGCCAGGGGCTCCATGCCCGCCTCATCCGTGAACATGGCGTACCCGCCGGGAACGGAGACGGTGACGTCGGTCGCTCCCTCGGCGGTGACCGTGTAAGGCCCGGCACTCGATGTCGCTCCGACCGTGTCGGACTCCGGCGTGATGCTCACTTCAGGCGCGGGCGGCTCCACGACGGGACCGGCGGCCTGAGCTGCCGCGACGATCGCCGCCGTGGCCTCGCGCACCGTGGAACTCGCCGTGGTGCTGAGCACATAGCCATCGGTGAAGTACCAGATCGCCGACTGCACGGCGGCAGCCTGCTGGTTCGCCGACAGACCCGCCGGTTCCGGAACGGTGGGATAGAAGTTGTTGAGGATGTAGGTGACGTACCCGATGTTGGGCACGTTCGACTCCTCCCAACTGCCGGACTCGTATCCGATCCCCACGTAGGTCGAGACGCGCAGATTGATGCAGTACATCTCAGCTGTCAGCGACGGGTCCGAGACGCTCGACGCGACGATCGTGCCGGCGAACGTCGAGACCGACGCGTATCCCTCGGGGTTGCTCGTCGGATACGGCGCCTGCGGGTCTTGGGTGACGGGCGAGGGAGGTTCGAGACCGGGAAGCGTCGCCCCCGGGCCGAGGCTCGTGATCTGGATCTCGGTGTTGGGGCCGATCTGACCATCACCGATGGGCGTCGCATCATCGATGCGCGCATGCGCGGCGGGACCGAGCGGGAACATCACGAGCGCCGCGACGACGAGAGCTCCCAGTGCAGCGATGACGCCACGGCTGCTCGCGCCGAGCCGATCGCCGCGAGACGCGACGACTGAACGCGCCGTCATGGCGCGACCTGCTTTTCCGTCGACGAGTGATGCGAGGCTTCCTGTCTCATGCCGGTCATGGCGTCTCCCTCTCTCCGGGGCGGGGTGCAGACGCTCCCTTTCACGGGGATGCGTATGGTCACCCTCGACCACGACCGAGCGAGGTCGGCAGTGCCATTCGTCCCTTCGACCTTCGACGTCGAAAGGACCATCTCGCTCATAAAGGGCCGCTGCGCGTGCTTTCGTCGTGAATGACGCGATACACGGCAGCCTGCGTGCGACTTTCCAGATGCAACTTGGCGAGCAGTCCCGAGACGTAATTCTTGATGGTCTTCTCCGCCAGGCCGAGCCGGAGGCCGATCTGCCGGTTCGTCATTCCGGCGGCGATGAAACGAAGGACCTGCCGCTCACGCAGGGTGAGATCAGGCGCGGCCGGTTCGTCGGCCGGCGGGCCCGAGGTCGCGACCGCCTGCAGTCCATGGGAACCATCCCCGCGCGCGATCCGCCGCACCAGCTGCAGGACGTCCTTCCCGCGGGCGTCATCGAGAAGGTAGCCATCGGCCCCAGCCGCCCACGCGATGCGCTTCGCTTCCCCGGCGTCGGTGCGTCCGTGCACGACCACGGGAACGTTCGCCTGCACACGCCGGATCGTGTCGACTGTGTCGACGATGCGCGCGGTCGGTTCCGTCGCATCGAGGATGGCGACATCCAGTTCGGTCCGGTCGATCATTCGTCCCGTGTCGTCGAGTCGCGCCGCATCGCCCACCACGACGACGTCATCCGAATCCTCGATGACCGCTCTCAAGCCCCGTCGGACGACGTCCCGTCGATTGATGAGGAGGACCCGTACTTCGTCTTCGACGTCGAGGGCCCCATCAATCGGCTCGGACGGCGTCTCCGCTTCGTCATTCATAGCCTCCGTGCCTCTCCCGGGTGGCCTCAGTCAAACACCTGCGCCAGGGCGCGCCTAGGGGGCGCCCGGCTTTTCGAACAGTTTCAGGTCTTTAGTCCTTCGCACCTCCGTGCCGCGGGTATTCTCAACAATCGCGATTACTTCATCCATTCGGATGAATTTTTAGGACCTATTTGCGCGCCGCCTCGGTGTCCGTGAACGGCTGCGACGCGGCACCACCGGCAGCTCAGGGCGCCTTTGTGCCGGCAGCCGCGCAGGCGGCGCCGCTCGAGCGGACGGATGATGACCCTGAGCCCGCCGTTCCGGGCCATGGGGGAAGCAGATGGAACTGATTTTCGGGCGCTTCGCGACACGGGATCGGGTGTTCTACGACGTGCCCGGCACGGATGACGCGAGCGCCGAGGCCGACGGGAATACCGCTGTGTACGCGCCGACGACCCTCACGTCGCAGGGCTGGCGGCACAGCCGACGGGGCCCGTGGTCGGTGTGGCTGCCGCCCGCGCATCGTCTGCCCGAACAGGGATGGAAGGTGCATATCACCGCGCTTCCCGATGCGGCAGGCACCGTGCTGGACATCGCCTCGAGGTACTGCCACCGCCACACCATCGCCTTCAAGCACCTGCGAGACGAACGCGCCCTCGCGGCCGTGCTCGCCAAGGATGCCGACCGCGCGGGCGCGGGTAAGTTCATCACGCTCTATCCGCCTTCCGAGCGGAGCCTCGAGCACTGCCTCGTCTCGCTCGACGAGGTGCTCGGCGGCGAGCCCGGCCCGTATGTCCTTTCGGACCTGCGCTGGAACGCTGGCCCGCTCTTCGTGCGGTACGGTGCCTTCACCGACCACGAAGTCCTCGTCGACGGTGATGCCCTGCCCGCCATACAGGATCTGCGGACGGGAAAGTGGGTACCCGACCAGCGGACGGCGGGGTTCCACATCCCACCCTGGATCGAACTGCCGCCCTTTCTCCAGCGGCAACTCGACGCGCTCGGGCACGAGCCGCCGCCCGGTTTCCCGGAGATCACCGGTGCCCTGCACTACTCCAACGCCGGCGGCGTCTACACCGGGGCTCTCGACGGCGCAGAGGTCATCGTGAAGGAGGCTCGCCCGTTCGCTGGCTGGACGCCCGACGGGCGCGACGCCGTCGGGCGGCTCCGCGACGAGGAACGCACCCTCCGCGCTCTCGCCGGGAGGGTCCGCGTCCCGGCGGTCAGGGCCGCCTTCGAGGCGCACGGCCACCGCTTCGTCGCCCTGGAACGGGTTCCGGGCCAGCCCCTCGATCGGCTGGTCGCGACGACCAGCCCGCTCACCGCCGCCGCCTCAACGCCAGCGGAGCGCCGCGCGTACCGCGATCGGATGCTGCAGGTGCTCGACGCGCTGCGGAGGGAAGTCACCCGGCTGCACGCCGCGGGCGTCACCCACGGCGACCTGCATCCGGCGAACGTCATGGTCGACGCCGACGGGTCGGTGAGCCTCCTCGACCTGGAGATGTCGCTTCCCGTCGGCTCTCGCATGCCCGCCGTCCTCGGCGCAGCGGGATTCTCCCTCCCGGACGAGCCGGACCCCGTGCGGCGCGATGCACACGCTCTGGCGTGCATCGAGCTCTACGTCTTCCTTCCGATGACGAGCCCGCTGGCGCTGCAGCCGGCCAAGGCGGATGCCCTCGTCACCGAGGCCGCGGCGGTCTTCGATCTGCCCCGCGAATGGTGCGAGCGGATGACCGCCCGGCTTCGGCCCGCCGACTGTGCGGCGCGGCATCCTGCACCCGTCGTATCGATCGAGCGTGTCGCCGAGCAGCTCGTGGCCGACGCGACGCCCGAGCGGACCGACCGGCTGTGGCCGGGCGATCCCCGCCAGTTCGGGCAGCCTGCGTTCTCCCTCGGTCACGGCGCACTGGGGGTCGCCGTTGCGCTGGATGCCGCGGGGGTCGCCCTTCCGTCGGAGTTGCGATCGTGGGTGTCGCGCTCGATCGCGCAGCTGCGTCCCGGGCAGGCACGCCTCGGGCTGATGGACGGCGCGGCCGGTGCGCTCTGGGCCTGCCGGCGCCTCGGCTTCGCCGACGAGGCGACGGCACTCGACGAGTACCTGCACGACGACGCCGTCGGGTCACTCGGCTCCGACCTCGCGACGGGTCTTCCGGGGATCGGCATCGCTCTGCTCGACGAGCCCGATTCCGAGCGCAACATCGAGCGGGCGACCGCGATCATCGAAATCCTCCGCGAACGCTGGGGGCTGCTCGGTCACGCCGCGCCGTCGGGAGCACCGTCGCCCGTGCCGTCACGACGGCACGGCGGCCTGATGGGCGGCGCGAGCGGGACAGCTCTTCTGGCTCTCCGGGTGTTCGAGCTCACCGGAGAGCGCCGCTTCCTCGAGATCGCCCGCCGGGCGCTCGACGTCGACCTCCGCACGTTGCGCCGCGACGCGGACGGCTCGGTGCAGGTCGACCAGGGATGGCGCATGCTTCCCTACCTCGCGCACGGGTCGGCCGGCGTCGGCCTCGTGCTCGCACGGTACCTGGCGCATGAGCCTGCCGATGACGAGCTGCGTGTCACGCTGCACGGCATCATCCGCGCGGCGTCGGCGCCCTTCGTCGTCCAGGCGGGACTCTTCGCCGGCCGAGCCGGATTGGCCCTCTTCCTTCATTCTCTGGAGGCGACCGGACACGCGAGCGCAGACACGGTCCGCGCGCGCGACCATCACCTCGGGCGAATGACGCTGCACGCCCTCGACGCGCCGGTCGGCGCGCGTTTCGTGGGCGACGGGATGCTGCGCGCGTCGTGCGATCTTGCGACCGGCGCCGCGGGCGTGCTGCTCGCGCTCGCCTCCGCGTCGCCTCCGGCTTCGAACAGTGACCAGCCGGTTCTGCCCTTCCTCCCCCCGGTGCTCGTGCCCGCCGGTTCTCCGGCGGCGAGAGGATGAGGGAGGTGAACAAATGGGTTTCATCCTGGCATTGCAGACGCTCGAGAAGAGCGAAGACGAACATCGCACTGTCGTAGGCAGCACAGTAAGCATCGGTCTGTGCCGGAGCACCGTGTCGACGGCCTGCTGATTCCGCCGATCGCGCGCCCCGCAGCGAAAAACGAAAGGGCCCCCGCTCAGCGGGGGCCCTTCTCGATGTGGCGAGTGAGGGATTCGAACCCCCGAATGCAATGCAGTCTGATTTACAGTCAGATCCCTTTGGCCGCTTGGGTAACTCGCCAGTGCGCACCCGCCCGGCTTGTGCAGTCGACCGGAGGCGCGAGAACCCATATTACCCCCTGTGACCGCGTGCTCCGAACCACGGCGAGGGCCGTCAGTCGTCGCCGCCGATGACCCGTTCGACGAAGGCCTCGGTGCGGTGGCGCGTGCCGTCAATCCGGCGATCGACGCTCGCGCGGATCTCGCTGGGCGCGAGCGGCCCCGCGATCCGCACGTTGTCGTGACATCCGAGGTCGGCGCAGATGTACGTGCCGATGGTGTCGCCGGCATCGCCGGCCGGTCCGGCCTTGCGCGCGCTGAAGAGGGTGACCTGGTCGCCGGGCTGCATGGTGTGGCAGAGGTTGCAGAGCGCGGAGCGCGCACGCGAGCTTCCGGATGCTGCACGCAGCACGACTCCGACCGGGGCGCCCTCGCGCTGCGTGATGACGTATCCCCGCTCGCGCGAGTTCGGATCCCGCCAAGCGAGGAAGTCGAGGTGGTCCCAGTCGAGCAGCATGAAGTCGATCGGCATCGCCATGATCCGGCGGTCGTCGGCCGTCGCGTTGACGAACGAAGCGCGGACTTGGTCTTCGGTCAGAGCTTGCACGCGTTCCAGCCTACGAAGCGCACGGCATCCGCGGGCCGCGTGCACGGACGCCCTCCCGCGGTCACTGCGACGCGACCCACGCCTGCCAGTCGGCCTCGGTGAATTCGGTGCTGTCGACGAAGAATCCGCCGCCGAGGACCGAATCCACTGCCATCGTCCAGGCCGACCCGTCATAGGCATCGGCGTAGGCGTAGAACGAGCCCGCGGCGTCGTACGCGAGGTTCGCGTCCTTGCTGCGCAGCGCCTCGTCGGTGAAGGCACCCATCCCCTGCGCGGCGACGGCGGCCTTCACCTCAGGCCGGAGGTACCCGGGATCGGCGAGCCCCGATTTCCATTCGACGAAGCGGGCGAATCCCTCGTGGACCGCCACGGGCGGTGCGATGAACGACCCGGGCGCCGCTGCGTAGTGAAGGCCGTGTGCGAACTCGTGGACGAACACCTGCTCGCGACCCGACGCGCTGCCCGGGCCCATCACGATGAGCGTTCCGGAGGTGTCGGATCCCGTCGCGATCACGGGGTCGAGGAAGCGCTGCGCGATCTGCGGTCGGAGAGTCGGACGCGCGTAACCGGCGACATCCATGTCCCACGGCGTGCCCTTGCCGTACTGCCAGCGCTGGAAGCGGTCATCGTCGTCGGTGATCGCGGACACGAAGCCGTCCTGCGTCGGCTCGCCGCCGAGGGCGCGGATCGTGTCCAGCGCAATGACGGCCGACCGCTCGGCAGCATCCGCGTTCTGATCGACTAGCTCAGCCTCGTCGCTCATACCGAAAAGGACGACGTGGTCGCGCTTGGTGACGTAGATCTCGCCTTCGTCCCACGGGTTCGGCTCGCGCGCGGGGACGATGGACGTGATCGTAGCGGGCTCGGGCGGTTCCGTCTCCTCGTACCGGTCGAACGACCGGCTGGGGACGGTACCGGGCTCGAAGGTCACGGTGTAGGCGAAGCCCTGAATGAGGTCGAGGCCGGCGTCGCTGTCACCGTCGCCTCGCTGCGGCTGCGCCGCGAACGCATACTGAGCGCCGAGGATGACCTCAATGGTGCCGGTCTCGTCGACGTCGAGGTCCGACGGCGCGATCGCCGCGACATCCCACCCGATCTTGCTCGAGTTGTCCCACCACAGCGCGAGCTGCGTCGCCGCGTCACCCGTAGCGTGAGCGAGGAACCGCTCGCGATCCTTGTCGCGCATCGCGGCGTTCATCTCGGCGAACGTGGCGCTGGTGGGAGTCGCCAGGTCGTTGTCGGCCCACGGAGCCCACGCGACCGGAACATCGGCCGTCGGCCCGGCCTCGGGCGTCCGCGGCCACAGCACGACGCCCGCGGCGACGGTCATCAGCAGCGCACCGATGCCGAGGGAGGCGATGACGATCTGCATCGTGCGCGCCGCGCGGTTGCGAGGCTTCGGCTGCGGTGATGCCACGGGCTGCGCTTCAGTCGTGTCGGTCATCGGGTCTCCGCCTTCGAGATGAGGATGATGCGGCGCTCGGAGTCGGTCGTCAGCTCGCCGCCGACGCCGGTCGAGGCGAGAACGAAGACGTAGTCGGTCCCGCCCGAAGAGATCAGGTACTGCTCGAGGGGTGCCGGAGTGTTGGGATCGTTGTGCCACCCCATCAAATCGGTCAGCGGCGCAGCCTGGCCGACGACGGGGAACCCGGCGGCGAGGGCGTCGATGTCGATGCCGTCGTCGAAGGAGGTCGAGGTTCCGCCGCTCAGGCAGACCGCGGCCAGCACGCCCTCGGTGCGCGCGATCTCGGACATCTGCGACAGCACGACGTCGGAGGTGTAACAGGCCTGATCGATACGGGCGGGCTCGAAGCTCGTCGTCGCGACGACCGCTCCGTCGTACGACGACGCCGAAGCGGCGCCCGTCACCCGCCAGGGACCGATGGCCGTCGGAGTCTCCCCCTGGCGAGCGCCGGAGGGCACATCGTCACCGTAGTAGTAGGGCCGGGTCAGCCAGATCTCGCGGGTCGAGGTCGCCGTCTGCGGCGTGCCGTCGACGGTGAAGGTGTAGGTCACATCGACCAGTGCTTTGGCGGTGTCCGCGCCGCTGGGCGACTCGTAGCCGGCGGCGCCGTTGGTTCCATAGAAAATGCCGCGCCGGTCGTACTCGATAGAGAGGTCGAGCACCTCCGCGGCACGCGCATCGCCGAACAGAGGCGTCGCCGACCCCGAGATCGCGATGTACCCGGGCGAGGCGTACTCCGTCCAGCCGGGCTCGTCGGCTGTGGCGGCGGCGAGGAAGCCGTCGACGACATCCGGCGCCTCCGACGTCGCTGCTGCGTTGGCCGAGACGACGGTCCAACCGACGAATCCGGCTGCGCCGCCGACGATGAGGAGTGTGGCCGCCAGCACGATCCAGGTCGCGCGCGTCATCACCTTCTGCCCGGGGTTCTTGGGCGCGGGACCGGGCGCGGCAGCGGGGGCCGCCGCCGGCGCGGCATCCGACGCCGACTGCTCCGCCACGGGGTAGGGCGAGACGTGATCGGTCCATCGCTGGCCGTCCCAATACCTGAGCTGCTGCTGTCCCGATGGATCGGGATGCCAGCCGGCCGGCACGGTCGGAACAGAGTCCGGCACGTCGTTCACGCGTCCCCCTCGCCCCGGCCGCGAGCACCGCCGGTTCGAGACGATGCTATTGGCATGCGCGAAGAGGCTCGTACACCTGCTTTTCCGCGCCGGATCTGCTAGTCGTGACAGACGCCCTCGGCGTCAGATGAACCAGCCGTTCAGGAATCCGGTCCCCAGCAGCACCTGCCCCCAGCCGAGGACCAGCCCGACCACGGGCCACCCGTATCCTCCTCGGTCGCCGCGCGCCGCGATCAGCCCGATGATGCCGAGCACGCCGCCGAGAGCTCCCGCCGCGATCGAGATCGGCAGGGCGACGAACAGCATCCATCCCCAGAGCGGATCCACCGTGTACCCGAGGACGACCACGACAGCGACCGGGAGGATGCCGATGCCCGCGAAGATCGTCGCGGCGATTCCCCACCCGCGGCCGCGGCGGCTCCAGGGCCGGTTAGCGGGCTCACTCGTCATGGCGCGAGCCTAGCCTCCCCCGGCGCGCGGCCACGGGCGCGGCTAGAGTAGCGGCATGGCAGATTCCTCGTTCGACATCGTCAGCAAGATCGATCGCCAGGAGGCCGACAACGCGCTGAACCAGGCCCGCAAGGAGGTCGAGCAGCGCTACGACTTCAAGGGCACCGATGCCTCCATCGAGTGGTCGGGCGAGTCGATCCTCATCAAGGCGAACTCCGAAGAGCGCGCCAAGGCCGTGCTCGACGTCTTCCAGACGAAGCTCATCAAGCGGGGCATCTCGCTCAAGAGCCTCGACTCGGGCGAGCCCACCGCTTCCGGTCGCGAGTACCGCATCGTCTCGACGCTGAAGGAGGGCATCTCGTCGGAGGATGCCAAGAAGATCAGCAAGATGATCCGCGACGAGGGCCCGAAGTCGGTCAAGTCGCAGATCCAGGGCGATGAACTGCGCGTGCAGTCGAAGTCGCGCGACGACCTGCAGGAAGTGCAGCGGATGCTGAAGGCCGCCGACCTCGACGTCGACCTCCAGTTCGTCAACTACCGCTGACGCTCCCCCGCATCATCGCGGGCTGAGCAATCACCGGTCGAGGCCGCTGACGAACGACACGAGTCGGTCAGCGGCCTCGGCGCGTGCGGGCGCAGCCGAGAGGAAGACGTCGTGCAGGGCACCGTCGATGCGGGCGATCGTGACGGTGGCGGCGATGCGGGTGGCCGCGCGTGCGATGTCGTCGACGACGAGGACCGAGTCGGTCGAGGTCATCGTGTCGTTCCAGCGCAGCGGCGACGTCGACCGCGCCGAGAGCAGAACGAGGGCCGGTGCGCCGACATCCACGCCGGCGGCGACGCGCGCATGCCCGGCGATGACGGCGGCGAGCCATGCGGGATGCGTCGGGAAGCCCCGTTCGGGGCGCCAGCCGTCGGGCGCGTCGGGCAGGCTGCCCACCTCGCGCTGGGCCCGCGTGTAGAACCCGAGATCGACGGCGGGGTGGGCACCACGCGGGTCGAAGCGCGCCCGCACCTCGACGAGCGGCGCGACCGCCTGCCGCCCGAGGGGGCCGAGCTGCAGCTCCAGCCACGGGCTGTTCAGCACCACGGCGGCGGCTCGCCCCGGGTGGCGCGCCGCCCAGAGGGTGAGCGTCAGTCCGCCGGTGCTGTGCCCGAGGAGCACGAGCCGCCGGCCCTGACGCTCGGTGTCCATCGCGGCGAGCGCCGCCTCGATGTCGTCGTCGTAGACATCGAGCGACGTGACGTACCCGCGCGCCTGTCCGGGACGGATGCTGCGCCCGTACTTCCGCAGGTCGAGCGCGTGGAACCGCGCGCCACGGTCGGTGAACAGGCGGGCGAGGTCGGTCTGGAAGAAGTAGTCCGACCAGCCGTGGACGTACAGCACGTCGATGTCGCGCCACGCGCCGAAGAGGCGGAGCCCCGGATGCGGCATCGCCCGCACGAGTGTCGCGACAACGTCGCCCTCGTCATCCGACCCCAGCGGAAGCGTCGCCTGCTCGAAGCCGGGACCCAGCAGGTCGGGACCCCACGTCACCTCATCCGCCCGCATGCCCCCACCCTAGGTCGTGGACATCCGCGGGCGCAGGGCGTCAGGCGGCGGAACTCTGCTGCGAGCCCGAGCCCGCACCGGAGCCGGTGCGACGGGCTTCGCGCTCCTGGGCACGCTGGAGCGCGCGCTTGCGCTGCTCGCGGGCATCGTCCTCGAGCTTCGCTGCCCTCTCCTCGTCGCGCGTGAGGTTCTCTCCCGTCTCGGGGTCGAACACGTGCAGCGAGTCGGGCGAGAACCACAGTGTCGCCGGATCCCCCGCGCGGATGTTGCTGAGCGAGTCGAGCGCCACGACGAGCTCCGTGCGGAGCCCCTCTCCGTCGAGATCGCGGTCGAGCTCGGCGAGCTTCTCGCGGACCGATTCCTCGACCTCGAACGGGATGTAGGCGTACAGCACCTCGCCGAGCCACTCGGTCATCTCGACATCGACCTCGGCGCGCACACCACCCTCGAGCGGACGGTCGGAGGTCTCGGCATCCTCGAATGCGTCGGGGCGCACGCCGACGATGACGAGCTCGCGCTCTCCGATCGCGCGGCGCAGCCGGTCATCGAGCGGAACGTCGAACATCGGCAGCTTGAGGGTGTCGCCCTCGACCGTGCCGTGCAGGAAGTTCATCGGCGGTGACCCGATGAAGCCGGCGACGAAGAGGTTCACCGGCTGCTCGTACAGCCCGCGAGGGCTGGCCACCTGCTGCAGCTCGCCGCGGCGGAGCACCGCCACCCGGTCGCCGAGCGTCATGGCCTCGGTCTGATCGTGGGTGACGTAGACGGTCGTCGTTCCCAGCGAACGCTGCAGCCGGGCGATCTCGGTGCGCATCTGCCCGCGCAGCTTGGCGTCGAGGTTCGACAGCGGCTCGTCGAACAGGAACGCCCGAGCGTTGCGGACGATCGCGCGGCCCATCGCCACGCGCTGACGCTGGCCACCCGAGAGGTTCGCCGGCTTGCGCTCGAGGTGCTCGTCGAGCTCGAGAAGGCTCGAGGCCCGGCGCACGCGCTCGTCGATCTCGTCGTCGGGCACGTTGCTCGACTTCAATCGCATCGGGAAGGCGATGTTCTCGTACACCGTGAGGTGCGGGTAGAGCGCGTAGTTCTGGAACACCATCGCCAGGTCACGATCCTTCGGCGCCTTGTCGTTGACGAGGTCGCCGTCGATGAGCATCTCGCCGCTTGTGATGTCTTCGAGGCCCACGATCATCCGCAGGAGCGTCGACTTGCCGCACCCGGAGGGTCCGACGAGGATCACGAACTCGCCGTCGGCGATGTCGAGGTCGACGCCCTTGACCGCCGTGAAGCCGTCGTCGTACGTCTTCACGATGTTCTTCAGCGTGATGGAGGCCATGACGTTCCCTTCGAGGTAGACGCGGCGGCGGCGGGGATGCTGGAGGTCATCCCTTGACCGCGCCCTGCGTGAGGCCGGAGACGATCCGGCGCTGGAAGATGACGACGACCACCACGATCGGGATCGTCACGATGATGGCGGCCGCCGAGATCGCGCCCGTGGGCTGCTCGAACTGCGACGCTCCGGTGAAGAACGACAGAGCGGCGGGCACGGGGCGCGCCGCACTCGTCGAAGTGAGCGAGATGCCGTAGACGAAGTCGTTCCACGCGATGAAGAACGCGATGATCGCCGTCGTGAACACTCCGGGCGCCGCGAGCGGGACGACCGTCTTGCGGAAGGCCTCGAACGGCGTCGCGCCGTCGACCTGCGCCGCCTGCTCGAGCTCCCAGGGGATCTGGCGGAAGAAGGCCGCGAGCGTCCAGATAGCGATCGGCAGCGTCAGCGAGAGGTACGGGATGATGAGCCCCAACCAGGTGTCGTAGAGGCCGATGACCCGCCACAGGTTGAACAGCGGCGTCACGATCGAGACGATCGGGAAGACCGACACCGCGAGCGCGGTGACGAGGATGATGCGCTTGCCGCGGAACTCGAGTCGCGCGATCGCGTAGGCGCACAGCGTGGCGAGAACGACCGCGACGAAGGTGGCGATGAGCGAGATGCCGACGGAGTTGCGCAGCGCCGGAAGGAACAGATCCTGCGCGCCGCCGCCGGGGGCGAGGATCTCGGTGTAGTTCTCGAGCGTCCATTCCTGCGGGAGCAGGGTTCCCGAGAACAGACCCGACGGCGTCTTGAACGACGTCATAAGGATCGAGAAGACGGGGAAGAGCGACCACACGAGCACCGCGATGATGATCGCGGCCCATCCGATCCGCTGCGGCCAGGTGAGCGTGCGCATCAGGAGTTCCGTCCCGTCGCCAGGTCGACTTTGAAGCCCTTGATGAAGATCGCGGCGATGATCAGGACGCTGAGGAACAGCAGCACCGAGATCGCCGAGCCGAGCCCGATCTCGAGGCGCCCGATCGACGTGTTGTACGCGAGCAGCGACAGCGCCTCGGTGTCATTGGCGCCACCGGTCATGATGTAGATGTTGTCGAAGATGCGGAACGCCTCGAGCGTGCGGAAGAGCACGGCGACCATGATCGCGGCCTTCATGTTCGGCAGGATGACGCGACGCATGACCTCCCACCCGGTGGCCCCGTCGACCTTCGCGGCCTCCTCCAGATCGCCGGGCACCTGCGCGAGGCCCGACAGCAGCAGCAGCGAGATGAACGGCGTCGTCTTCCACACCTCGGAGAAGATGATCACCACGAGGGAGGTGCCCTGCTCGGCGAACCAGTTGAGCTCGGGGTCGAACCCCGGGATCCAGCTGAGCCAGTTGTTGACGTACCCGCCCGAGTTGATGTCGAACGCATAGAACCAGGCGAAGGCCGCGACGACGGTGATGATGCCGTACGGCACGAGGATCGCGGTCCGCGCGAGCCCGCGGAGCTTCTTGATCGCCCGGTGCATCACCAGCGCGAGGAGGAAGCCGAGGATGAGCTCGAACAGCACGGTCACGACCGTGATGAAGAGGGTGACCCCCATCGACCGCCAGAACGCGGGGTCGCTGAGCACCACCCTGTAGTTCTCGAAGAGGACGAACGACCGCTCATCGGGGGCGGTGAGTCGCAGGCTGAACAGCGAATCGAACAGGGCCTGCCCGATCGGGTACATCGTGACCAGCAGCATGATGACGAATGCCGGTCCGGCCAGCATCCAGCCCAGTCGTCCCTCCGCACGCGCCCGGGCCGAGCGGTGCGGCCGCGGCGACGCGCTCTCCCGCGTGCTCACAGCAGACGCTCCCCTCGCAGGACGGCGAGGATGAACTCGCTCGACGTTCTCGGGGTGGTGTCGGGGTTCACGGCTGCCGGCGGGTGCCATGTGCGCTGGAGCCCGATGGAGATCTCGTTGTAGTACGGCGTCTGCGGACGCGGCACACCGAGGTCGAGCGACTCGCGGATGGTGTCGGCCATCGGGAACTCCTCCTGCACGCGAGGGTCGTCGTAGGCGGCGGCGTTGGACGGCGGGTTGCCGTCGGTGACGAAGTACTGCGACTGGTTCTCGGGCTGGACGATGCACTCGACGGCCTGCCAGGCGAGGTCGGGGTTCTTGCTGAAGGCGCCGACGCCGAGGTTGATGCCGCCCACGGGAGGTGCGGCGGGCTTGTCGGCATCGACACGCGGATAGACCGCCCAGCCGAGGTCATCGGCGATGGCGGGGTCGGCGCCGGTCATCGCCGGCCACACGAACGGCCAGTTCACCATGAAGGACCCCTGCTCGCCCTGGAACAGGTTCATGTTGGCGTTCTCGTCGGCGGTCGGGAGACCCGGCCCGCCGAGCCCGTCGGCCCCGATGCGGTGGATGATCTCCGCCGCGGCTCGTCCCGCGTCGCTGTCGAGCCCGAGCTCGAGCTCGTCAGCGGGCGCCTCGGGGTTCTTCAGGATTTCGCCGCCGGCCGACGCGACGAGGGCGTTGATCCAGACGGTCAGCGACTCGGCCAGCGCGCCCTGAACGCCGAGCCGCAGATCCTGCTCCTCGGCGACGGCGATGATGTCGTCCCAGGTGACCGGCTGCGACATGTCGAGGCCCGCCGCCTCGACGACCGACTGCCGATACCAGAGCAGCTGCGTGTTGGCCCAGAAGGGAACGGTCACCAGCTCGCCGCCCCAGCTCGCGGAGTCGACCGCGCCCTGGACGATGCCGTCGGTGTTCTGCAGTTCTCCCGGAACGTCGTCGAGGAAGCCGGGCTCGGCGAGCTCCGGGATGAACGGCGGGTCGAGGCTCATGATGTCGAGCGAGGTGTCGCCGGCTGCCAGACGCCGGGCGAGCTGCTCGCGCTGCGACGCCGCATCACGCGGCAGCAGCGACGTCTCGATGCGATACGCGCCGTCAGCGGCATCCGTGCAGGCGGCGGCGATCCGCGCCTGCCCGCCGTCGTCGGGGTTGATGTACCAGGTGAGCGTGGGCACACCGTCATCGGGGGCGCAGGCGCCGAGCGTCGCTGCGAGCGCGACCACCGATGCGGCTGCCAGGACCCGGGTCGTGCGCATCGGGCCTCCTCGTTCCGTATCGTCGCGACCCAGCGCGCTCACGGCACCGGGCGTTCCCCCATCATGGCGTCGGAGGAATGCAGCGACCACGGGTTGCCCAACCCGACGCGCTGTAGTACGCCGGGCGGACGAGGATGCCGGTCAGTTCTCGGCGACCGGGCTCACGATCTCAGCGGGGTCGTCGCCCGCGAACGCGTGCGATTTCGTCTCGAGGAACGCGCAGAGGGTCGACACCATCGCGAGCTCGGTCGACAGGGCGAGCGCGGCGCCGGCTCCGAGCCGCAGTTCGGTCTCGCGCGCCTCGAACGTGATGCGCCAGGTGTTTCCGCCCGGCACGTCCGGCTCGATGTACGTCACGGTCTGCGCGTTCATCATGTTGATCGCGACGAGCCCCGTGTCGCGGCCGAGACTGCCGTCCTGCGGGATGACCTTCACGGCGAGGGAGTATCCGAACTGCCGGAACTCCTCGATCCACGAGTCGAGCGTCTCCTTGCTGCGGAAGGTCATCGCCCGGCCTCTTCGCCGCGCGAGATGGCGACCATGTCGTCGCGGTCGACGACCTTCACACGTGCGCGCTCGGCAGGGGCGCCGAGAGCGATCTCGTGCTCGTCGAGACGGTGCCACCCGTCGAGGTCGGTCCAGGCGACGCCGCGCTCGGTCAGCAGATCGAGGACGCCCTGCTCGGACGGGTCGACCGGCTGCCACCACGACCCCTGATCGTTGATGACATGGCGCACGGTCTCCATCGCGTCGGACTTCGTGTGACCGATCAGGCCGACGGGTCCACGTTTGATCCACCCCGTCGCGTACACGCCCGGCACGCGCTCGTTCGAGTCCTCGTGGAGCACCTGACCCTCGTGGTTCGGGATGACGCCGTGCGTGGCGTCGAACGGCACGTCCGGCAGGGGCGACCCGAAGTACCCGACCGCGCGGTAGAGCCCCTGGAGTGCGACCTCGCGCATCTCGCCAGTTCCCTCGACCCCGCCCTGACCGTCGGGGCGGGTCCGCTCGTAGACGAGGGCGGCGACGCGACCCGCCGCATCCTTCTTGACCTCGACCGGCTTGGCGTAGAAGTGCAGGTGCAGGCGACGCGAGGCCTCTCCCCCGGCGCCGTTGACGCCCGGGCGCTGACGCCACGACTGCAGCACGCGGTCGATGACCATCACCTGCTTGTTCGACGCGATCGCCGCCTTCGAGGCCTCGTCGTAGTCGAAGTCCTCGTCGTAGACCACGAGGTCGACGTCGCGCAGATCGCCGAGCTCGCGCAGCTCGAGGGGCGTGAACTTGACCTGCGCGGGTCCACGGCGGCCGAAGATGTGGACGTCGGTCACGGCCGACGAGCGGAGTCCCTGGTAGACGTTGTCGGGGATCTCCGTGACCAGAAGGTCGTCGGCATGCTTGGCGAGCAGACGAGCCACGTCGAGCGCGACGTTTCCGTTGCCGATGACGCCCACGGATGCGGCATCCAGCGGCCATTCGCGCGGGAAGTCGGGGTGGCCGTCGTACCAGCTGACGAAGTCGGCCGCGCCGTACGAGCCGTCGGCGTCGATGCCGGGGATGTCGAGCGCCGCATCGCGCACCGCGCCCGTGGCGAAGATGACGGCGTTGTAATGGTGCTTCAGGTCATCGAGCGTGATGTCCTCGCCGAAGCGCACGTTGCCGAACAGGCGGATGTCGCCGCTGTCGATCACGTCGCGGAGGGCGTTGATGATGCCCTTGATGCGGGGGTGATCGGGCGCGACTCCGTAGCGGACGAGCCCGTAGGGGGCGGGCAGGTGATCGAACAGGTCGATCGAGACGTCGAACTTGCGCTCGGCCTTCAGCAGCAGATCCGCGGCGTAGATACCGGCGGGCCCGGCTCCGACGATGGCCAGCCTCAGCTTGGTCATGGGTGTTCCTCGTTCCTGGTGGCACCCGAGCGCGGGCGCAGCGGGGGTCTGTGTCAGCTGGCGCGGTCGACGACGACCTCGGCGAACCGGGTCAGTGCGTCGCGCACGGCGCCGGAGGGAAGCGGCGCGAGGGCCGCGACGGCGTCATCGGCCCACTTCTCGGCGAGCCGGCGCGTCTCGGCCGTGACGGCGTGATCGCGCAGCCGGGCGAGCGGCTCGTCGAGGATCGCGGGGTCGGCGCCCTCGGCGATCTCGGCCACGCCACGGTCGATCGTGGCGGCGAGCTGACGCGAGGCTTCGTCGTCGGCGCGGGTCAGCAACAGGTAGGGCATCGTCGGCACCCCGGCACGCAGGTCGGTTCCGGGAACCTTGCCCGTGGCCTCGGGGTCGGCGGAGAGGTCGATGACGTCATCGAGCAGCTGGAAGGCGACGCCGGCCTTCTCGCCGAACGCGAGCAGCGGCTCGGCCAGCTCCTCCGGTCCGCCGGAGAAGAGCACGCCCACCTGCGCCGCAGCGGCGATGAGCGAGCCGGTCTTGTCGGCGAGCACCTGGATGTAGAACTCGACAGGATCATCGCCGGGCTGAGCGCCGATGGTCTCGTGCATCTGACCGAGCACCAGGCGCTCGAAGGTGTCTGCCTGCACGCGGATGGCTCGCTCGCCGATGCGCGCCATCAGCTGGCTCGCCCGCGAGAAGAGCAGGTCGCCGGTGAGGATCGCGACGTTGTTCCCCCACACCTCGTGTGCGCTGGGGACGCCGCGTCGCTTGTCGGCACCGTCCATGACATCGTCGTGGTACAGCGATCCGAGGTGGGTCAGCTCGAGCGCCGCAGCGCCGGCGATGACGTCCTCGGTCGCACCGTCGCCGAGCTGCGCGGTGAGCAGAGCCAGCATGGGCCGCAACCGTTTGCCGCCGGCTTCGTAGAGGTATCGGGTCTTGGCGTCGACGAGCGCGTCGCTGACGGTGAGCTCATCGCCGAGGCGCGACTCGACGCGCTCGAGCCCGGCTTCGACGGTCGCGAGCAGCTTGCGGGTGCGGGGTCCGGCGAAGATGCGCTCGGTCATCCCGAGGTGCTTCGCCAGCCGCGGCGCGGATGGGCTCGATGTCACCTCTCCAGCCTACCGGCCGGGCGACCGCGCCGATCCGCGCGAGCCGGTTCAGACCGCGGGCTTGACAGCGCGGTGGAGCGCCACGATGCCGAAGGACAGATCGCGGTGCGCGACCTCGTCCCAGCCGGCCTCGCGGATCCACCCGGCGAGGGTGCGCTGGTCGGGCCAATCGCGGATCGACTCGTTGAGGTAGTCGTAGGCCTCGGCGTTGGAGCTCACCGCGCGCGCGACCAGCGGCAGCACCCGGTCGTTGTAGAAGCGGTAGAGCCCAGCGAACGCCCGGGAGGGCGGTTGCGAGAACTCACTGATGAGCAGGCGGCCGCCGGGCTTGGTGACGCGCAGCATCTCGGCGAGCGCCTTCTTCGGCTCGTTGACGTTGCGGAGTCCGAACGAGATCGTGACGACGTCGAACTCGGCATCCTCGAAGGGCAGGTTCGTGGCATCCGCCTCGACGAACGACAGATTCGGGATGCCGCCGCCCGGCGCCTGCGCTCCGTACCGGCGGACGCCCTCGGCGATCATGCCGGGCGAGAAGTCCGCGGCGACGACCTCGGCACCGCTGCGGGCGAGCGACACCGAGCTCGCACCCGTTCCCGCGGCGAGGTCGAGGATGCGCTCCCCCGGCTTCGGGTCGATCGCGCGGGTGGCCGCGATGCGCCAGAGGCGGTCCTGGCCGAGGCTCAGGACGTCGTTGGTGCGGTCGTAGGCGCCGGCCACCTGGTCGAACATGCCGCTCACACGCGACGGGTCCTTGCCGAGGTCGGCGCGGTTGGGCTCGCTGGTCACGCTCCGAGTCTAGGCGCGGCCGTGCCCGCTCAGCCCCGCCCCGCGAGGTCCCCCGGCGGGCGGACGGGAGTCAGGGGGCGGCGGGGGCGGGGAGGGATGCCAGGATGCCGAGCCAATGGGCGGCCGTGGGGGCGTCGAAGGGCGGTCGGTGCGCGGTGACGGCCGCCTCGAGGTCGACGGCGAGGGCCTCGAGCTCGGCGACGATCTCCCGCGGGTACCCGTAGGCGACGCGATGCTCGTCCCACTCGTCGCGGTCGTCGATCCAGATGCCGCGGGTGGCGGAGTCGACGACATCCAGGTCCATGTCGATCGCCGTGGGCTCGCCGCCCTCGTCCCACCGGGCGTCCCAGGCGATGTCGATGTACACGCGGGTGGGATGCGGCGGCGCGTTCATCGTCAGCACCCACTCGCCGACCGGAGGCAGGAGCATCACGCACGGATGCGTCGCGACGAAGTCGCGTCCGGGCCGGTTGCTGCGGTCGCCGGGGCGCTGGCCGAACCAGTCGCCGTGCTCGTCGCTGCCGAGGTAGGTGCAGGCGTGCACCCAGTGGGTTCCGCCGTTCCACTTGCGCCAGCGGAAGGTCACCGGGGTTCCCGGCACGGGGCGGAGCATCACGCGCCGAGTCTAGGCTGGTCGAGTGAACGATTCTGCGCCCGCCGCCCGGCTGCGCGTGGTCACTCGCGAGATCGAGGCACCCGACGAGCTGCTGGTGTTCGCCGACCCGCAGCACCCGACGGTGTGGTCGCGACGCGGCGACATCCTCGTGGCGCGCGGCACTGCCGCGGCCTTCGACTCAGCCGACGCGAACCCCGGTCCACGCGAAGCCGCCGACTGGTGGCGCAGAACGGTCGCCGCCGCCGAGATCGACGATCCGGTCGGATTGCCCGGATCGGGACTCCTCGCGTTCGGCGCTCTGCCGTTCGATCCCCGCCCCGACGACCGCGCCGACGCCACGACACCGCCGCTGCACTTCGCGGTGCCTCGATTCGTCGTGGGTCGCCGCGGGTCACGCGCCTGGGTGACCGCGATCACCGCCGACGGCTCCGACCCGGATGCCGCCCTCCCCGTCGCGACCGGCTTCGGCCCGCACTGGTCGGCGACGACCGGCCCCGGAGCGCTGACACCCGACGGCTACCAGGAGATCGTGCGCGCGGGCGTCGACGCGATCCTCCACGGCGACCTGCAGAAGGTCGTCCTGGCGCGTGATCTCGCCGGCACCGTTCCCGCGGATGCCGATCTCCGGCGCCTCGTGCGCGCACTGTCGTCGGCGTACCCGGACACGTGGGCGTTCGCGGTCGACGGTCTGATCGGTGCAAGCCCCGAGACTCTCGTGACGGTGTCGGGCGGCACCGTCACCGCGCGCGTCCTCGCCGGAACGATCGCACGGGGGGCCGACGCCGACGCCGACACGTCGGCATCACTGTCCCTCGCCACCAGCACGAAGGACCTCGACGAGCACGGCTATGCGGTGCGCAGCGTGCTCGACGCACTCCGCCCGTCGACCTCGTCGCTCGTCGCCGGCGAGCAGCCGTTCATGCTCAAGCTGCCGAACGTCTGGCACCTGGCGACCGACGTCGAGGGCGAGCTCGCCGGGGATGCCTCCGCCCTCGACCTCGTCGCCGTGCTGCACCCCACCGCGGCGGTCGCCGGCACACCGACCCCGAACGCACTCGACGAGATCCGCCGCCTCGAGCCCTTCAGCCGGGGACGGTACGCGGGACCCGTCGGATGGATCGACGCGCACGGCGACGGCGAGTGGGCCATCGCGCTGCGGTGCGCGCAGTTCCGTCCCGGCGACCGCGCCGACGGCGGCGCCTCGATGCCCTTCACCGCCTACGCCGGTGCGGGCATCGTGGGCGCGAGCGACCCCGAGTCGGAGATGCTCGAGACGCGCGTGAAGTTCCGGCCGATCATCGACGCGCTGGCCTGAGCGGGCGCACGGGCCGCACACCGGGCGGAGCGACTCAGCGGGCGAGCGGGACCTCGATGAGCTGACGTCCGCCGACCGGCGAGGTGAGCACCTGGTCGAGCGCGGAGCGCGTCGTCACACGGCGGTACTCCCACCCGTAGGCGAGCGCGAGCTGCTCGAGCCGCGCCTCATGCGGCGTGAAGAGCACTCGGTCGGCGGCCTCCGGCGGTGCGGTGCCGGCGACCTCGAGCCCGTCGAAGATGGTGCCCCCGCCGTCGTTGCCGACGATGACCTGGATCCGGGGTTCGTCCTCGGTGCCGGGAAGCAGCAGCGCGCCGACGTCGTGCAGCAGAGACAGGTCGCCGGTGAGCACGCGGGTCACGCCCGCCCGTGCGTCGTCCTGGCTCGCGACCGCGATACCCATTCCGGTGGCGACGATGCCGTCGATGCCCGCGAGCCCCCGATTGGCGTGCACGGGCACTTTCTTGCCACCGAGCACCGTGTCGGCCACGCGAACGAGCCTCGACGAGGCGAACAGCAGACGATCGTGCGGCCAGCTCGCCCGCCAGACGGCGTCGACGAGCGACTCACGGTCGAGCGGAGCCTTGAGAACGGCCATCTCCGCCGAGATCGCACCGAGTCGCTCCTGCGGCACCGCCGACGCGAGCCCGTCGACATCGGGCGCCGCGGGGCTCAGGTCGACGGCCTCCTCACGCGATGCGCGCATCCAGGCGCCGAGCCAGGCCCGGTCCGCCTCTCCGGGCGGAACGGACACCGCGGCGACCGCTGTCGTCGTTCCGTTGAGATTGAGGTCCTCTCCCGGGCCGCGCACGGCCCAGACCTCGACCTCCGGTCGCGAAAGCAACGCGGCCACCTCGCGGCTGAGCGTCGGGTGCCCGAACACGACGACCCGTTCCACGGCGTCGGCGAGATCGGGGCGGGAGAGCACCGCACGGTAACCGTGGACGAGGTTGCGCCCGAACCGCGCACCGCTGACGATCTCGGCGACGAGCGGCCAGCCTCCCGCGTGAGCGAGATCCTCCGCCGCCGGACCGGCATCCGCGCCCGCGACGACGAGCGTGTTCGGCCCGCGGGTGAGCTCCACCGGCTCGAGGGGAATCGGGGGTTCGGCTTGGCCGATCCCCCCGCCGCCCTGATAGTGCGCGCCCGACACTGTGGCGTCGACTGTTTCGCACGGCTCGGCGCCGCGGGCGGCCGGGGCGGGCGCCAGCTCGGCGTCCGCGTCGATGAGCCACGGCGGGATCGCGCCCGACAACGGGTTCCGATACGGCAGGTTCAGGTGCACGGGGCCGGCCGGCCGCGACCGGTCGCCGAGCGCCGCGGTGAGCGCGTCGGCAGCCAGGACGGCGATCTCCGCCGACTGCGCTGCGGTGGGGGCGTCGTCGATGTCCTGCGGCGTCACGGCGTCGACCTCGAGCCGGACGAAGCGCGAGAACATCCCGGGCTGATGCGTCGCCTGATTGGCCCCGATGCCGCGCAGCTCCGGCGGCCGGTCGGCGGTCAGCAGCAGCATCGGCACGCCGGAGTGGTGCGCCTCGAGAACGGCAGGCATCAGGTTGGCGACCGCCGTTCCCGACGTGCATACGACAGCCGCCGGCATCCGGGTGTCACGTCCGATGCCGAGCGCGGTGAACCCGGCGACCCGCTCGTCGATGCGGACGTGCAGACGGATGAGGCCCCGCCGCTCCAATTCCGCCGCCACGAGCGCGAGCGCCTGGGAGCGCGATCCCGGGCTCAGGACCACGTGGCGCACTCCCCCGGCGACGAGAGCACCGAGCAGTGCAGCGGCGGCGTCGGTCGCCGGCGCCCGATCCGCCGGCGTCGGAGCGTGTTCGGCGCCGCTCATCTCAGGCGCGCGGGCCGCGTGAGCCGGCCGGACCTTCGGCGTCGTCATCGCTCGACGACGAGGAAGCCGGCGGAACGTCGCGAGGGTCGTCGGCCTCGGCGTCGAGGGCCGCGAGCTCCTCCTCAAGACGGCGGATGCGCTCGTCCTGGTCTCGCACCGACCCGAGGCTGCCGAGGAAGTCGGGGTCGTCGTCCGGGGCGCGGCGGACGGGAGCGCTCGTGCGGCGCGCGCGTCCGACGACGAACCAGAGGATGCCGCCCAGCACGGGCAGCAGGACCACGATGAGGATCCAGACCGGCTTGCTGACGCCGCGGTGACGGGTCGCGTCCTGCAGCGCGCAGTCGACGATGCTGTACACCCAGAAGGCGAGTGCCAGCAGCACACCGATGAGCAGGAGCCGCGCCATCCCCCCATCCTAGGCGTCCGGCGACCCCCTCGGCCCGGACGTAGAATGGCCGGATGAATGCCCGCTCGGCCGTCGTCTACTCGGTGCTGCGGCTCCTCGCCTTCCTGGTCCCGTTCGGCATCATGATGCTGTTCCCCATCATGCGCGAGTATTACTGGCTCTCAGCGATCTTCGCCGCCCTCATCGGCTTGAGCCTGTCGATGATCTTCCTGCGCCGACCGCTCGACGATGTCGCCTCGGGCCTCGCCGAACGACGCACGCGCCGCCGCTCCGGCGCCCAGACCGACGCCGAGGCCGAAGACGCCGCGTCCTGACCTCAGGTCTTCCGGGCCTCAGCCGACGAAGGCCCAGAACAGGAACGCGCCGTACGCGACGGACGTCAAGGAGGTCAGCGCGAGGGCGACGACCAGTTCACGCGGCTGGCGGTACGTCCAGACGATGAGGATCGCCGACAGAGCCGGCAGCAGCGCGAAGAGGCTCAGCCAGGCGATCGGATAGACCAGGGCGAGCAGCACGGCGATCGCGAACGGCGCCAGGACGAACAGGGTGAAGACGATGCGGGTCGCCGTCCGGCCGATCAGGACCGTCAGGGTGCGCTTGCCGGCGATGCGGTCCTGGTCGATGTCGCGCAGGTTGTTCGCCAGGAGCACGGCGCACGCGAGGAGCCCAGCGCCCACCGCGCCGAACCAGCTCTCCTGGGGAACGAATCCGGCCTGGACGAAGGTCGTGCCGACGGTCGCGACAAGGCCGAAGAAGACGAAGACGAAGAGCTCGCCGAGACCCGCGTAGCCGTACGGGCGCTTGCCACCGGTGTAGAACCACGCCGCGACGACGCAGGCGGCCCCGACCAGCAGCATCCACCAGTGCCCCGTCCGCACGACGATCGCGATGCCGGCGACGGCGGCGAGACCGAAGAACCCGAGGGCGACGGTGAGCACCGTTCGGGGCCTCGCCAGCTTGCCGCCGGTGAGTCGCGCGGGACCCACGCGCACATCGTCCGTGCCCCGGATGCCGTCACTGTAGTCGTTGGCGTAGTTGACGCCGATCTGCAGTGCGACCGCGACCACGAGGCAGCACAGCGCGATGACCCAGTGCAGGTCGCGGTCGACGAGCATCGCCGCCCCCGTGCCGATGAGAACCGGGGTGATCGCGAGCGGCAGGGTGCGCAGCCGCGCCGCGCCGATCCAGTCGCGAGCCGTCGCCTTCCGCGGCGGCGGAGCCGAGACGAGGCCGCGCTTGGCGGGGTTACCGCCGCGCGGCGCGGGACGAGACGACTTCGGGGAGCGAGACGAGCGAGCCACGAGGGATCATCCTAGATCGCGAGCATGCGACGCAACGCCGCACGGTCGGGTTTTCCGCTCGCGAGCACCGGCATGCGCTCGACCGCGACGACCCGTGCGGGGCGCGCCGGCTTGCCGAGCCGGTCGCCGACCGCGTCCCGGATCTCAGACAGCAGAGCCGACTCGTCGGCACCGATCTCGGCGAGCGCCGCGATCTCGACGACGACGGCGGACGCCTGCCCCCATCGCTCGTCGGTCGTCGCGACGACGACGGCCGACGCGAGTCCGGGTCGCTCCCGAACGACGGCCTCGACGCGGTCGAGCGAGACGTTGACGCCACCCGAGATGATGACGTTGTCCACGCGCCCGGTCACCCGCAGCACGTTCTCGTCGAACTCCCCCGCGTCGCCGGTGCGGTACCAGCGCACACCGTCGTCCACGATGAAGGATGCCGCCGTGCGGTCGGGCTCGCCGAGGTAGCCGTCGGCGAGCATGGGGCCCGAGAGCTGCACCTCGCCGGCCACGATCCGCACCCCCACCCCGTCGAGCGGGACGCCGTCGTAGACGCATCCGCCACTGGTCTCCGTCGAGCCGTAGGTGCGCACGATGCGCGCCCCCAACCGCGTGGCGCGCTCGCGCTGCGACGCCGGGAGCGCCTGCCCGCCCACCAGGATCGCCTCGTAGGCCCGCAGGGCGTCGGCGACGGCGGAATCCGTCTCGGCCGCGTCGAGCAGATCGGCCAGCTGGGCCGGTACCAGCGAGGTGAACGTCGCCGCGCGCTGCCCGCCGACGCTCGAGTGCATCGACGCGGTGACCGCGGCGAAGGCGGCGGGCGAGAACGACCCCGCGAGGACGGCCGGCTCGTGCCCCGCGAGGAGGCTGCGCACCATCACCTGCAGCCCCGCCACGTACCCGGGCGACAGGGCGAGGAGCCAGCGCCCTTCGCCGATGCGGGCCGCGGTCGACGCGGCGCTGGCGATGAGGGCCGAACGGCTGAGCACGACGCTCTTGGGCATCCCCGTCGACCCCGACGTCGTGACGACGGCGACGGTTCCGGGCGGCGCCTGCGCCGGAGCGCTCGTGCCGGCGGGCGCGCCGAGGGCGAGCGCCGGCCCGGCACCGTCGAGGGTCTGCCGAAGGGCCCGGAGCACCTCGCGGGGCTCCGACGCAACCGGGACGAGGTCGACCGCCATGTCAGAGGCGAGCCATCTCAGAAGTGGTAGGGGTAGGGCGACCAGTCGGGGTCGCGCTTCTGCAGGAAGGCGTCACGCCCCTCGACGGCCTCGTCGGTGCCGTAGGCGAGCCGCGTCGCCTCGCCCGCGAACACCTGCTGGCCGACCATTCCGTCGTCGATCGCATTGAAGGCGAACTTCAGCATGCGGATCGCGGTGGGCGACTTGCCGAGGATCGCGCGGGCCATCGCGATCGCCTCGCGCTCGAGCTCGGCGTGCGGGACGACACGATTGACCGCGCCCATCTCGTAGGCGCGCTGCGCGGAGTACTCCTCCGCGAGGAAGAACACCTCGCGGGCGATCTTCTGGCCGACCTGCCGCGCCATGTACGCCGAGCCGTACCCGGCGTCGAACGACCCGACATCCGCGTCGGTCTGCTTGAACCGGCCGTGCTCGGCCGAGGCGATCGAGAGGTCGCACACGATGTGCAGGGAATGCCCGCCGCCCGCAGCCCAACCCGGGATGACGGCGATGACGACCTTCGGCATGAACCGGATGAGGCGCTGCACCTCGAGGATGTGCAGGCGCCCGGCCCGGGCCGGATCGGCCACGGCGCTCTCGTCGTCGCTGTACTTGTACCCGTCTCGGCCGCGGATGCGCTGGTCGCCGCCCGAGCAGAACGCCCAGCCGCCGTCCTTCGGGCTCGGACCGTTGCCGGTAAGCAGCACGACGCCGATGTGCGGGTCCTGGCGCGCGATGTCGAGCGCGCGGTACAGCTCGTCGACCGTATGCGGGCGGAAGGCGTTGCGCACCTCGGGACGGTCGAACGCGATGCGCGCGATGCGCCCGTCGGTCGAGACGTGAGCGGTGATGTCGGTGTAGGCGTCCGCCCCGGGGGCGAGCGACCATTCCGCGGGATCGAACAGTTCCGAGACCATGCCGCCAGCCTATGCCGCGGTGGGAGGATGAACGCGTGGACCCCGCCCTGCCCCTCCCCTCCCTGGCCGAGCTGCTCGACCGATCGCACGTCGTCGCGCTGCCGCTGACGACGCGTTTCCGCGGCGTCGACGTGCGAGAGGCGCTGCTGCTCGAGGGGCCGGAAGGCTGGACGGAGTTCTCGCCGTTCACCGAGTACGACGACGACGAGGCCGCGACCTGGCTGGCCGCCGCGCTCGAGTTCGGCTGGGAACCGGCCCCGTCCCCCGTCCGGAACCGTGTCGCCGTGAACGCCACCGTGCCGGCCGTCGCGGCCGAGCGCGTCGCCGAGGTGCTCTCGCGGTACGACGGATGCCGCACGGTCAAGGTCAAGGTCGCGGAGCGCGGCCAGGTGCTCGCCGACGACGTCGCCCGCGTGCGGGCAGTGCGCGAGGCGCTCGGCCCCGAAGGACGTGTGCGGATCGACGCGAACGGCGCGTGGAATCTCGACGAGGCCGAGCACGCGCTCCACGCCCTGGCGGAGTTCGATCTTGAGTATGTCGAGCAGCCGTGCGCGAGTGTCGAGGAGCTCGCCGAGCTGCGCCGCCGCGTGCACTACATGGGGATCCCCGTCGCCGCCGATGAGAGCGTCCGCAAGGCCGACGACCCGCTCGCGGTGGCGCGAGCCGGTGCCGCCGATCTGCTCGTCATCAAGGCGCAGCCGCTCGGAGGCGTCCGGCGTGCGCTCGCGATCGTCGCGGAGGCGGGACTTCCCGCGGTGGTCTCGAGCGCCCTCGACACGAGCGTCGGCCTGTCGATGGGGGTCGCCCTCGCGGCCGCTCTTCCCGAGCTCGACTTCGACTGCGGCCTGGGAACGGCCTCGCTGTTCGCCGCCGATGTCGCGACCCCCGCCCTGCGTCCGCTCTCGGGTGAGCTCGCGACCGGACGGGTCACGGTCGACCGGGATGCCGTCGCCGCGCTCGCCCCGTCCGCGGAGCGGCAGCGGTGGTGGCGCGAGCGGCTCGAGCGCTGCCTCGCGGTGCTCGCACAGCCGCGCTGAGCGCAGGTCGCTCGGGCCTCAGGCGTCGAGGAGCGCGGTCGCGAGTTGCCCGATGCGCTCGTGCAGCAGCCGCGTCGTCTCCGCTTCGCCGAGCCCTTCGACCGCCGCCCGCTCGCACGTTGCATCGGAGAGATCGACCATGAGCTGCGCGACCTCCGTGATCGGCAGCCGGAAGCGCAGCTCGTAGACCTTCCGGATGTCGTCGACGATCACCCGCACCCGCTCGACGATGCCGTCCTGCAGGCGAAGGTAGGCCTCGGCCATCCGTTCGTCGCGAAGTGCCTGCGTGCGCAGCTCCGACACCAGCCGGGGCTCCATGCCCCCGAGCGAGACGTCGACGATCTGGGGAACGAGCAGGGACGGATCGGGCGCCGCGGTGCGATCGAGGGTGCGGACGCGGTCGGCGACCAGGTCGAGCTTCTCGCTGGAGGACCGCTCGACCAGGGCGAGGAAGAGCTCGCCCTTGGAGTCGAAGTTCGAGTAGAAGGCGCCGCGGGAGAACCCGGCGCGGTCGCAGACGGCCTCGACGGATGCCGCGTCGAGACCGACCTCGGCGAAGACCTCGGCGGCGGCATCGAGCAGCCGGGCGCGCGTGTTCTCGCGACTGCGGGTGGCTGTGCGTGCCTCGGCGTCCATGGTGCTCCTCGCGTTCACACCGATCGTCCAGCCTGACCAGTGCGTGATGAACATAGGATACATTGCTGTATCGGATACAGCGCTGTATCGAACAACCGTGACGATCGATCAGACCTGGAGCGCCCGTGTCCACACTCCTGTTCACCCTCGGACGCTGGTCGTTCCGTCACCCCTGGCGGGTCCTCGTCTCGTGGCTGCTGATCCTCGTCATCGCCGGCGGCGGAGCGGCGCTGCTGAACAAGGGCACCGACAACTCCTTCTCGATCCCGGGGACCGAGGCGCAGGAGGGGCTGGAGCTGCTGAACCGCACGTTCCCCCAGGCGAGCGGCACGAGCGCGCAGCTCGTCGTCGTCGCCCCCGAGGGAGACAGCGTGCGCGACGAGCCGTTCGCCGACGAGATCGCCGACACCGTGACCGCGTTCGGCGACCTGGGTGATGACGTCCTCGCCGTGACCGATCCGTTCGACCAGACGGTCTCCGGCCTGGTCTCGGAGGACGACCGGGCCGCGATCGTCCGCGTGCAGTTCGACGGCGAGGCGACCTCGGTCAGCGCAGAGACGAAGGACGCGCTCACCTCGGTGGCCGACCGGATGCGGGCGGACCTGCCCGACGGCACGCAGATCGCGCTGGGCGGTGACCTGTTCTCGACCTCGATCCCGGCGCTGTCGATCGTCGAGGTGATCGGTGTGCTGGTGGCACTGTTCGTCCTCATCGTCACGTTCCGCTCATTCGCCGTCTCGTGGTTCCCGCTCGTCAGCGCTCTCATCGGGGTCGCGCTCGCGACGGCGATGATCTTCGTGGCGACGCAGTTCGCCTCGGTGTCGTCGACGACCCCGCTGCTGTCGGTCATGCTCGGCCTCGCCGTCGGCATCGACTACTCGCTCTTCATCGCCGCCCGACATCAGGACCAGGTGCGTGCGGGCATGGACCCGGAGGAGTCCGCCGCTCGTTCGACCGGAACCGCGGGATCGTCCGTCGCGTTCGCGGGCATCACGGTGCTCATCGCACTGATCGGGCTCAGCTTCGCCGGCATCCCCTTCCTCACGACGATGGGCATCGCTGCAGCCGTTGCCGTCGCGATCGCCGTCGTCGTCGCCGTCACCCTCACTCCCGCGCTCCTCGGTTTCGCGGGAGCTCGTGTCGTCGGTTGGCCCCGCCGAGCAAAGCGGTCGCGGAAGCGACCGGCCGCGCCCCGTCGATCGTTCTCGGAGCGCTGGGTGCGCGGCGTCACGCGGCATCCGCTCGTCACCACGATCGCGGTCATCGCGGGTCTCGGCGTCGTCGCGATCCCGTCAGCGAGCCTGACCCTTGCCCTCCCCAACGCGGGGGTGCAGCCGCCCTCGAGCGAGGCCCGGCAGGCGTACGACCTCACCGCCGAGCACTTCGGTCCCGGCGCGAACGGTCCGCTGATCATGACCGGGACAATCGTCACCTCGAACGATCCGCTGACCCTGATGCAGGACATCGGCGATGACATCGCCACCATTCCCGGGGTGAAGGAGGTCGCGCTCGCCACCCCCAACGAGACCGCCGACACCGGGCTCGTGCAGATCGTGCCCGAGACCGCACCCGACTCCCCCGAGACGGCCGACCTTGTGCGCGAGTTGCGGGCACAGCACGACCGCCTGCTCGACGAGTACGGTGTCGACCTCAAGGTCACCGGGTTCACCGCCGTGGGTATCGACATCTCCGATCGGCTCGGCGAAGCCCTGCTGCCCTTCGGTGTCTTCGTCGTCGGGCTCTCGCTCATCCTGCTGACGATCGTGTTCCGATCGATCTGGGTGCCGATCAAGGCCGCGCTCGGATATCTGCTGTCGGTGCTCGCCGCCTTCGGCGTCGTCGCCGCCGTCTTCGAGTGGGGCTGGTTCGCCGACCTGCTGCACGTCACCCGCGAGGGGCCCGTGATCAGCTTCATGCCGATCATCCTCATGGGCGTCCTGTTCGGCCTCGCGATGGACTACGAGGTCTTCCTCGTCTCGCGGATGCGCGAGGACTACGTCCATGCCCGCCGCGACCGGGGCGGCCGCGCGGATCGCCTCACCGCCGTCGGGGCTGTCCGCTCCGGTTTCACCTCGTCGGCGCGCGTCGTCACGGCCGCGGCGGTGATCATGTTCGCCGTCTTCGCCGCGTTCGTCCCCGAGGGCGACTCGTCGATCAAGCCGATCGCACTGGGGCTCGCCGTCGGCATCGCCGTCGACGCATTCCTCATCCGCATGACGCTCGTGCCGGCCGTCATGGCGCTGCTCGGCGAGAAGGCGTGGTGGATGCCGCGCTGGCTCGACCGCGTCCTCCCCCACTTCGACATCGAGGGCGAGGCCGTCGAGCGCGAGCTCTCGCTGCGCGAGTGGCCGGAGCGCAACACCTCCGCCGCCCTGGTCGGAGAGGATGTCGCCGTCCACGCCGACGACGACGGCCACGCGGCGGTCTTCTCCGACGCGACCTTCCGGGTCGAGCCCGGCGAGTCGCTCGTCGTCTCCCACCCCGATCCGCGCGTCGGCCGCGCCTTCGCCCTCGCCGTCTCCGGGCGGCTCCGCGTCGACGGGGGGCTGCTCCGCGTCGGCGGGCACCTGCTGCCCGAGCGGGCGCCGTGGGTCCGCTCGCACGTCGGCCTCGCGCTGCTCGACGACACGACCGACCCGGTGGCCGAGCTGCGTCGCGCCACCTCGGGCGGAGCGACGATCGTCGTGGTCGACGGACTCGACGCCCTCACCGGCGCTGACCGCGATCAGGCCGCCGCGGTGCTCCGCGATGCGGCATCCGACCTCGACGAACGCCACGCGGGGGCCGGTGCCCTCACCGTCGTGGCGATCGTCCGGCGCGAGCTCGGCGTGCTCGACATCCTCGCTGAGGCCCATCGCGCGGCGCCCCACACCCTCCCCCTGCACGGCGGTGCATCCGCGACATCCGCGTCCGAACCGTCGCACCCGAACACCGAGGTGATCCCGTCATGACCCTGTTCATCGAGCGCGCCCGCTCGCGCAAGCCCGTCACCTGGCTCACGATCGTGGGCGTCATCCTGCTGCCCGTCCTCATCGGCGGCGTCTTGGTCGCGGCGCTCTACAACCCCGTCGAGCGCCTCGACAACATGCGGGCGGCGATCGTCAACGACGACCAGGCGGTCGAGGTCAACGGTCAGCTCGCGCCCCTCGGCCGGCAGCTGACCGCCGGTCTGGTCGCCGGGTCGGACGAGGTCCCGAGCAACCTGGACTGGGTCATCTCGAACGACGAGGACGCCCGGGCCGGGCTCGCCGACGGCACCTACGACGCCGTCGTCACGATCCCGAGCGGCTTCTCGGCCGCGGCCACCTCGACCGCCCCGGGCGGCACGCCCGAGAAGGCCACCATCCGGGTCGACACCGCCCCGGACAGCCTCGTCGTCGACGACGCCATCACGGCGCAGATCACACAGGCGGCCACCTCGCTCATGGGCTCGCAGCTCTCGACGGTCTACCTCGAGAACGTGTTCCTCGGCTTCACGACGCTGGGAGATCAGCTCGGAGATGCCGCCTCGGGCGCCCGACAGCTCGCCGACGGCGGGCGGCAGGCAGCCGACGGCGCGACGCAGCTCGCCGACGGTGCGGGCCAGTTGGCCAGCGGTGCGGGAACCCTCTCGGACGGGGTCGGCCAGCTCGCGACCGGTGCCTCGCAGCTCTCCGACGGGGCCGCGGCGACCCAGACGGGCCTGACGACCTGGGCGCAGGGCGCGCGCACCCTCGCCGGCGGAACCAACGAGTTCGCGACCCAGTTGTCGCAGTCGCTGAGCGGGCTGAGCGTTCCCGAGATCCCCGCCGAGGCCGTTGCCGGAGCGCAATACCTCGCCGAGAACTCCGACCGCATCGCGACCGGCGTGACGCAGGCCGCCGACGAGCTCGCGGCCGTCGCGGCGAGCTGCGAGGCCGACGGCGGATCGGCGCAGGTCTGCGACGCCCTTCGCACCGTCTCCGCGCGCACGCAGAGCGCCCTGCCCGAGGTCACCGGTGTGATCGGTCAGTCCGGTCAGATCGCCGGACAGGTCTCGGGACTGGCGGCCTCTGCGCCCGAGCTGATCTCCGGTCTGCAGCAGGCCGCCGGTGCGGCGACGCAGCTCGCGAACGGCATGACCGAGCTCGCCGACGGTGCGGACGCTCTCGCGGCCGGAGGCGGCCAGCTGGCCTCCGGCGCCTCGGCCCTCGCCGCAGGTGCCGGATCGGCCGCCGACGGCGCCTCACAGCTCTCGTCCGGCGCCGGCGAACTGGCCGGCGGTGCGACCGACCTCGCCACCGGCGTCGGAACCGTCGCCGACGGCACGGGCACCCTCGCCGACGGCCTCGACACCGCGACGGCGGCGCTGCCGTCGTACACCGACCAGCAGGCGACCGACCTCGCGAGCGTCGTGGCCGCCCCCGTCGAGGCGGAGGGTCTCGGGTCCGACCTGTTCGGCGCCTCGGCCATCCCGCTGCTCACGGGCCTCGCCCTGTGGCTCGGCGCGATCGGATCGTTCGTCGCGCTGCAGGCCGTCCCCCGCGGCGCGCTGACCTCACGTCGCCCGTCGTTCCTGCTGACGCTGTGGGCCTTCGCCCCCGCCGCGGTGGTCGGGCTCGTGCAGGGCGTCCTGGTCGCGGTGGTCGTGCAGCTCGCGGCCTCGTACGACCCGTGGACGTGGGCCGCGTTCGCCGGACTCTCCGCCCTGGCGGGTGTCGCCTTCGCCGCCGTGAACCAGGCCCTCGTCGCGCTGCTCGGCGGAGCGGGCCGATGGGTCGCGGCCGGTGTCGCCGTGCTGGCGGTGGCCACGGGAGTCGTCTCGACCGTGCCCGGAGTGCTGTCGCAGATCGCGGGGCTGCTGCCGACGGCATCCGCCTACCAGGGCCTGCTCGCGGTGCTCACCTCGGCCGGAGGTGCCGGAGCCGCGGTTGCGGGGCTGCTCGTGTGGACGGCGATCTCACTCGTGGTCACGGTCATCGTCACCGCCCGGGCGCGCACGACCTCGGTGCGCGCGGTGCTGCGCCCCGCCGCCGTCTGACACGCGTTCGCCCCGCCTTCTCTTGAGGCGGGGCGGAGCGAGTGAGTTGACAGTTCGCGCCCCTTCGAGCGAAAGGAATGGGCACACGCTGCCAACCGAGCCGACGTCCCGCACCCCGGGCG
Organism: Microbacterium sp. SMR1; assembly: GCF_003289625.1. GTDB lineage: Bacteria > Actinomycetota > Actinomycetes > Actinomycetales > Microbacteriaceae > Microbacterium > Microbacterium plantarum. Next base: position 953,405 of record NZ_QMBN01000002.1, on the reverse strand, counting down.
ACTCCCAGTTGGCAGTCCACGCCCCCACGCGCGACGGGAAGGGGCGCATGCTGCCAACCGAGCCGACGCCGCGCACCACGGCGAGGTTGAGTGGGCAGTTCACGCCCCCTCCAGCGACGAGAACGGGCAGCTACTGCCAACCGAAGCGACGCCGCGCACCACGGGCGACTCCCAGCTGGCAGTCGCGCGCCCTCCCGCGACGGGAATGGGCACACGCTGCCAACCGAGCCGACGTCCCGGACCCCGGCAAAGTTCAATTGGCAGTTCACGCCCGCTCGCGCGACGGGAAGGGGCACATGCTGCCAACCGAGCCGACGCCGCGCACCACAGGCGACTCCCACTTGGCAGTTCACGCCCCTTCCAGCGACGGGAATGGGCGCCGGCTGCCAACCGAGGCGACGCCCCGCACCCCGACGAGGGGTCAGCTCAGGCCGCTGTAGGCGTGCAGACCCTTGAAGAACTGGTTGACGATGATGAAGTTGAACAGCACCGCTGAGAAGCCGACGATCGACAGCCACGCGCTGCGGTTTCCGCGCCAACCGCGCGTCGCGCGAGCGTGGATGTAGCCGGCGTAGAGCACCCAGATGACGAAGGTCCACACTTCCTTCGTGTCGAAGCCCCAGTACCGGCCCCACGCGTCGTTGGCCCAGATCGAGCCGGCGATGAGGGTGAAGGTCCAGAAGATGAAGCCGATGATCGCGAAGCGGTAGGCGAGCGACTCGAGGGCGTCGGCGCTCGGCAGCGTACGCAGGAACCGCGCACCGTCGCGCTGCGGAGCGGATCCCGCGGATGCCGCATCCCCAGCCTCGGCGCTGACCCGAGCGATCGCGCGTGCCTCGCGTCTTGCTTGCATGAGCTGCACGATCGACAGGGCGAACGCCAGCGCGAAGAACGCCGACGCCAGCGAGGCCACGAAGACGTGGATGACGAGCCAGATCGACTTCAGCGGGTCGGCGAGCGGCACCACCGCGACGTGGAAGTTGATGACCGAGCCGCCGAGCAGCACGACCGCGAGCCCGGTGATGAAGGTGCCGAGGAAGCGCAGGTCGTACCGGAAGAGCACGACGAGGTAGACCATCACCACGAGGAGCAGGCCGGTGAGGGCGAACTCGTACATGTTCGACCACGGCACCCGCTCGGCGGCGATGCCGCGCAGCACGGTCGCTCCGAGGTGGAAGAGGAACCCGATCCAGGTCAGGGTCGTTCCCATGCGCGCCCACAGCAGGCGCGGGCGGTCGGCGGGGCGGGCGTTGAGCGCGAGCTCGGCCTGAGCCTCCGCGGCGCGGATCTCGCCGATCGTCTGCGCACCGCCGGCGGCGACGAGGGCGGGAGCCGCAGCCGCGGCGGGGACGGAGTCTTTCGTCTTCAGCGCGAGATCGGAACGACGAGCCAGATCGATCGCGTAGGCGATGAAGGCGAGCGCGTAGACAGCCACCGCTGTCCAGACGAGCAGGACCGAGACGGCATCCAGCGACAGGTCTTCGGGCATGATCCTCAGTTTACGTCGGGCGCTTGCGCGCGGGCGGGGCGGGGACGGCGCGGACGCTCGGCCTCGGGCGGCAGCTCGACCTCATCGCGCCCGAGGGCGGCGAGGTGACTGCGGGAGATGTCGGCGACCGCCTGCGCGATCGCGGGGTCCTCGCCGCGGGCGAGGCCGGCGTACTCCAGGCGGATCGCTCCGTCTACCGGGGTCGCCTTGACCCACAGGCGCCGGCGCGGCACGAAGAGCCCCGCAAGCAGGCCGAGGGTGGCGAGGATCGCGAAGACGAGCACGAACGGCGCCCCCACGTCGCGGTGGATCGACAGCGAGACGTAGCGCTTGACCGCCTCCTGAGCGCCGGATGCGCGCTGGTCCTCGAAGGTCACGGTGCCACGACCGCCCGGGAGGTCGACGGTCTGACCGGGTTCGAGCTCGAGCGACGCGGCCTCCGCGTCGCCGCCGGCGATCTGCTCCATGCCGGTCGGGTCGAGCGTGTAGACCGAGCGGGGCGTCCCGTCGTCGATGCCGAGGTCGCCCTCGTAGACACGGAAGGTCACGAGCGGGTTGGTGAGGTCGCCGTAGGCGGAGGCGATGGCCCCCGTCTCGAGCGTCGCTGCCGTCGGGTAGAAGAAGCCGGCGAATCCGAGCTGCTTCGGCATCCCGTCGGCGATCTTGACGACGCCGATCGAGGTCATGTTGTTGTCCTGCGGCAGGAACGGCACGTCCTCGCTGAACACGACCTCGCCGGCGGCGTCGCGGACGGTGATCGTGGGGGCGTAGCCGTTGCCCATCAGATAGACGCGGTCACCCTCGATCCCGTAGGGGTGGTTGACACGCACCTCCCCGTCGCGCGGCTCCTGCCCGGGCTCGGTCACCGTGAGGTGGGCGAGGAAGTCTCCGGCCATCCCGTGACCCGGTCCCCCGCTGAACGGGCCGTACGTCACGTCGAACTTGTCGAGGGTGAGCGAGTACGGCGGCATCTGGTCGGTGTCGACGAAGCGGCCCGGGTTGAACGAGGTGTACCCGAGACCGAGCGAGTTGACGAACGTGTCACCCTCGACGATGACGGTCTGACCCGTGTACGTCAGCCCGCCGCCGATGCCGACCGAGATCAGCACGCCCACGAGCGCACCGTGGAAGACGAGGTTGCCCGTCTCGCGCAGGTAGCCCCGCTCGGCCGAGACGGATGCCACCTGGCCCGAGTCGTACCGCTCGACGCGGTAACCCGACTTGCGCAGCTGTCGCTGAGCCTCGTCGACGGCCGCCGACGCCGCGGCCGCGGCATCCTCGTCGTCGCGCAGGGCGACTCCGACCGTGTGGTGATCGGCCAACCGGGACAGGCGCACGGGGGTGCGGGGCGGGCGCGACTTCATGGCCTGCCAGTGGTGCTTCGTGCGCGGGATGACGCACCCGACGAGCGAGACGAACAACAGGATGTAGATCGCCGAGAACCACACCGAGGTGTACACGTCGAACATCTGGAGCGCATCGAGGATGGGGTACAGATCGGGGTTGTCGGTGCGCCACTGGGTGACGCCGTTGGGGTCGGCGCTGCGCTGCGGCACGATCGACCCCGGGATGGCCGCGATCGCGAGCAGGAGCAGCAGGACCAGCGCCGTGCGCATGCTCGTCAGCTGCCGCCAGCCCCACCGCAGCCACCCGACGAAGCCGAGCTGGGGCTGGGTGATCTCGCGGTCGCCGTCGGCGGGTTCGGCCGCGGGAGCGGCGTCGGAGTGGTCGCCCGGTCGCAGCGGCGCCGAGGGATCGGCCTGGTCAGAGGAAGGTCGGGACACCGGCCACCACTCCTTGGAAGACGGACATGATCGTGGTCCAGACGCCGGTGACCATCAGCAGGCCGAGGACGACGAGCAGCGCTCCCCCGGCGATGTTCACGACGCGGATGTGGCGGCGCACGAAGGCCACCGAGCGAGTGGCCCAGCTCGCGCCCAGCGCCAGCAGGACGAATGGGATGCCGAGCCCCAGCGAGTACGCCACGGCGAGAACGCCCGCGCGGGTCGGGTCGGCTTGGCTGAGGGCGATCGAGAGGATCGCGGCGAGGGTCGGACCGATGCAGGGCGCCCAGCCGATGCCCATCGCGATGCCGAGCAACGGCGCTCCGGCGAGGCCGAGGTTCTGCCGCAGCTGCGGCCGGTAGATCCGCTGCGCGAAGCCGAACATGCCGACGAACACGAGCCCCAGGACGATCACGACGGCGCCGAGGACGCGCGTGATGACCTCCTGGTACTCGAAGAATGCGCGGCCGATCGTGCCCGCGAAGACACCCATCGCGAGGAAGACGACCGTGAACCCCGCGATGAACAGTCCGACGCCGAGCAGCAGGCGTCCGCGGCCCGGCGCGGACGTCGGAGAATCCGTCGAAACGCGGACCGATCCGGCGGCACCCTCCGAGCTTTCCGACATTTTCCGAGCTTCACCGCGGCTGGCGACCCGCTCAGCGGGCTCGCGCGGCGTGACCGCGCTGCCGAGGAAGCCCAGGTAGCCGGGGACGAGCGGCAGCACGCACGGCGACAGGAACGACACCAGTCCCGCGAGCACGGCGATCGGCACCGCGAGCCACAGGGCTCCGCCGAAGACGATCTCGCCCGGGCTCACGACGATCCCGCGCCGGCGCCCGCCTTCGCGGCGTCCTCGACGAGGGTGCGGAGGATGCCGGCATCCCGCAGCTGGCCGACGATGCGGGCCGCTACGCGCCCTTCGGTGTCGAGCACGAGCGTCGTCGGCGCCGCCTGGACCGACGCGGATGCCGCGAGCGCGAGCTTCAGCTCGCTGTCGCCCTGCATGAGGAGCGAGGGGTAGCTGATGCCGTAGTTCCGCTCGAAGGCCGAGGCCTGCTCGGGACCGTCGTAGATGTTGACGCCGAGGAATTCCGCGCCGACCTCCTGCGTATCGGTGTAGACCTCTTCGAGCAGCGGCGCTTCGGCGCGGCACGGGCCGCACTGCGCGTACCAGAAGTTGAGGACGAGCGGCTTGCCGGCGTAGTCCGCGCTCGAGATCGTCGAGCCGTCGACGGCCGTGCCGCTGAACGCGATCGGAGCGCCGCGCTCGGCCTCGGGGATCTCGGTGGTCGTGCCATCGCCCGAGATGAACCCCTTGTTGTCGCCGTCGCGGTACTGCCCGGCGAGGTCGTCGTTGGGGCTCGAGCAGGCGGCGAGGCCCGCCGCGAGTCCGAGTGCGAGGACGGCGGCCACAAGGCGGCGCTTCATCAGACTGCTCCTACATCGACGGCGCCCGCGGTCGATGCGGGCTCGGCGTACGCGACCTCGCGCCACGCGGCGCGCTCTCCCCCGTCGGAGAGCTCGAAGCTCGTGACGCTCGAGAGCGCGCATCGACGCCGACGCGGGTCGTGGCGCAGCGGCTCGCCGGCGATCGCGAGGTGGGTGATCCAGATCGGCAGCTGGTGCGAGACGATCACCGCATCGCCCGAATCGGTCGAGTGCCACAGGTCGCGCATGGCCGCATCCATGCGCGCGACGATCTCGAGGTAGGGCTCGCCCCAGCTCGGAGTCGCCGGCGTGCGCAGGTGCCACCAGTTCCAGGGGTTGACGAGGGCGTTGCGCATGCGCCGACCCTCGAAGACGTTGTGCGGCTCGATGACTCGTTCGTCGATGACAGGATCGAGGCCGAAGAGCTCGGTGAAGGGCTCGGACGACTCGCGCGTGCGCTGCAGCGGCGACGACATCAGGGCGGTGACCGGGCGGTCGAGCGACGCGACGTGCTCGGCGGCCGAACGGGCCATGCGCCGTCCGTCCTCGCTCAGTCCGAAGTGCGGCAGCCGTCCGTAGAGCACGCGCTGGGGGTTGTGAACCTCACCGTGGCGCACGAGATGGAGACGGGCTGCGGGCACGGTCTCCAGTCTACGGCGGCAGCTCCTATGCGGACCCTGAGCGCCCGATCGGCCGGCAGCCGGTGGGTCAGGACCCCTCGACGCTCGGCTCCGGCGCCGGCCCCGCGCCCGCGGCTCGATCTCGACGCAGATCGCGCACGCGCTTCACGACGAACCAGACGATGAGCACCGCGACGACGACGATCACGATCAGCTGGAAGGTCTCGGCGTAGCGCTCGACGATGTGCCAATTCTCGCCGAGGAGGAAGCCGGCCATCACGAAGATCGAGTTCCAGATCAGGCTTCCCGCGGTGGTGAGCAGGCCGAACTTCCACCAGTGCATCCGCGCGACCCCGGCTGGGATCGAGATGAGGCTGCGGAACAGCGGCACCATCCGTCCGAAGAACACCGCGATCGAGCCGTGCTTCTCGAACCAGTGGACCGACCGCACGACGTCGTCGCCGGTCACCAGCGGCATCCGGTCGGCGATGCGGCGCAACCGCTCCGCTCCCAGCCAGCGGCCGAGGAAGTACAGGATGTACGCGCCGAAGACCGACCCGAACGTGGTCCACAGGATCGCCTCGGCGAGCGTGAAGGATCCGCGTGAGGCCGCGAGCCCGGCCATCGGCAGGACGACCTCACTGGGGATCGGCGGGAACAGGTTGTCCATGCCGACCGCGATCGCCGCCCCCGCCGGCCCGATCGTGTCCATGAGCGAGACGGTCCAGTCGGCGAGCGTGGTCAGCCACGACCCGCCCTCGTCTGCGGAGGCCTCCGACGCGTGGGCGTAGGCGGTGCGGGTCATGACGGTCATCGGGTGCCTTCGCGCTCGGTGATCGGATGCCCGGCCGGGCCCCGCGCACAGCCTAGGACGGCAACGTCGGAGATTGCTGGACGCGTAGACTCTCCCCTCGTGAGTGAACGCGTTCTCGTCCAGCAGCTGCAGGCCCGCCCCGACGGCCCCGTTTCGGTGTCCGGATGGGTCGAGACCGTCCGCGATCAGAAGAAGGTGCAGTTCGTCATCCTCCGCGACGAGACCGGCGCCGTGCAGCTGGTCAACCCCGCGACGCGCCCGGCCGAGGACGGCAGCGAGCAGGATGCCGCGGCCCTCGCCCTCACCGAGCTGATCTCGAACCTCTCGACGGGCACGTTCCTCACCGTCACGGGCGAGCTCAAGCACGACGAGCGCGTCAAGCTCGGCGGCGTCGAGATCAAGATCGGCGCCCTCGACATCGCGGCCGCCGCCCTCCCCGAGACGCCCATCGCGGCCGACTCCGGTCTCGACAAGCGCATGGACTGGCGCTTCCTCGACCTGCGTCAGCGCCGCAACAACCTGATCTTCCGCGTGCAGACGACGCTCGAGCACGCGATGCGCACGTACTGGATCGAGCGTGACTACATCGAGATCCACTCCCCCAAGCTCATGGCCTCCGCTTCCGAGTCGGCCGCCGAGCTGTTCGAGGTGCCCTACTTCGAGGACAAGACGGCGTACCTCGCGCAGAGCCCGCAGTTCTTCAAGCAGATGGCGCAGTCGGCGGGCTTCGGCAAGATCTTCGAGATCGGCGACGTCTTCCGCGCCGACCCGTCGTTCACCTCGCGGCACGCGACCGAGTTCACCTCGATCGACGCCGAGATCAGCTGGATCGACTCGCACGAGGACGTCGCTGCGATGCAGGAAGAGCTGCTGCAGTTCGCCTTCCAGGCCGTCAAGGACAAGCACGGCGACGAGATCGCCGAACTGTTCGGTGTCGAGGTGCAGGTTCCGCAGACCCCGTTCCCCCGCATCCCCCTGGCCGAGGCCCGTGAGATCGTCGCGGCACGCGGCTACGACATCCCGCGCACCGACGGCGACCTCGACCCCGAGGGCGAACGCCAGATCTCGGCGCACGTGCTCGAGACCTACGGTCACCAGTTCGTCTTCATCACCGACTATCACCCCGAGATCCGCGCTTTCTACCACATGCGCGACGAGGAGACCGGGCTGACCAAGTCGTACGACCTGCTCTTCAACGGCGTCGAGATCACGACCGGCGCGCAGCGCGAGCACCGCGTCGACGTTCTCATCGAGCAGGCGAAGGAGAAGGGGCTCGACCCCGAGCACCTCGACTTCTACCTCGACTTCTTCCGCTACGGCGCCCCGCCGCACGGCGGCTTCGGCATGGGCCTCGCGCGCGTGCTGATGCTGCTGCTCGGTGAATCGTCGATCCGCGAGGTCACGTACCTCTTCCGCGGGCCGACGCGCCTCGCCCCGTAACACAACACCCCACGCACCCGGCAAGCGCTCAGGCAGCGTCCGCCGCCGCCCGTATCGTGGCTTCTCCCGTGACGGAAGGAGTACGACGTATGTGGGACGGGTGGATGGAGTTCGCCATCGCGGTGCTGGTGGGTCTCGCGGTCGCCGTGGTGATCGCTGTGGTCGCTCATGTGGCGCTGAGCATCGCCGCCCGACGGCAGCGCTGGCCGGAGGTGCTCGGCCGCCGCTCGCGCGCGCCGTTCCGTTCGCTGCTCGTCGCCATCGTCCTGTGGGCCGCCGTGCAGACCGCCTTCCCCGACGAGCTCTGGCGGTCGGTCTTGAGCCAGCTGCTGACGATCGTCATCATCGCCGCGAGCGCCTGGCTGCTCGCCTCGCTCGTGCTGGTCGTCACCGACATCGCACTCGGCCGTTACCGCATCGATGTGCCGGACAACCGCGTCGCCCGCCGTATCCGCACGCAGATGCTCATCGTGCGGCGTCTGGCCGTGGCGATCATCATCGTGATCGGCATCGGCGCGGCCCTCCTGACCTTCGACTCGGTGCGGGCGGTGGGGGCGAGCGTCCTGGCCTCCGCGGGAATCGCGTCGGTGGTCGCGGGACTGGCCGCCCAGTCGGTGCTCGCCAACGTCTTCGCGGGGCTGCAGATCGTCTTCAGCGACGCCCTGCGCGTCGACGACGTCGTCGTGGCCGACGGCGAATGGGGCCGCGTCGGAGAGATCACCCTCAGCTACGTCGTGCTCGACCTGTGGGATGACCGCCGACTCGTCCTTCCCTGCACCTACTTCACCACGACGCCGTTCGAGAACTGGACGCGGCGCGGCTCCGAGCTGCTGGGGGCCGTCGAGATGGATCTCGACTGGAACGTCTCGCCCGCCGCGATGCGCGCGCACCTGCACGACGTGCTCGAGAAGACCGACCTCTGGGATCGCCGGACGTCGGTGCTGCAGGTGACGGATGCCGTCGCCGGCTACGTCCGCGTGCGCATCCTGGTCACCGCGAAGGACGCTCCCACGCTGTTCGACCTCCGCTGCCTCGTGCGCGAAGCGATGGTCACGTGGGTGCAGCGCACGATGCCGCAGGCCGTTCCGGTTCAGCGGATCGTCATGTCGGATGCCACGGCCCCAGGGCACCACACCGACGACCCGATCACGCACGACCCCACCCCGACCAACGACGGGCTCTTCACCGGCAGTGCCGAGGCCGAACGACGGGCGAGCACGTTCACGAACGCGATCCCGGTGGTCATGACGGACGAGCTCGCCGAGCGCGATCGGCGGAACTGAGACCCCCTCGGGGCGAGCCGGTCGAGGCCGGGTCGCTCAGACCTCGAAGTCGACCGAGATGCGACTCGCGACGACGCCGCGGACGAAGGCGGCGACCTCCTGGTGAGCCGGGTGCACCTGGTACGCCTCGAGACCGGCGACATCGTCGAAGTCGGCGACGAGGGCGACGTCGCCGTTGACATCGGCGTAAGCCGCGTTCGGCCCGATGCTCAGCGAGCGGATCGAGGGGACGACACCGACGAGACCCTGGATGCGGCGCGCCACCTCGGCGGCGTGCTCGGCCCGGGTCTCGGGGTCTTCGGCGGCGAGCTTCCAGGCGACGACGTGGCGGATGGTCATGCGGACTCCTCGTTCGGGGTCGGGGTTTCGTCGGTCAGCGCGGCGCGCAGCCGGTCGGCCGACACGCGCCAGTGCGCGTGGAGGCGGTCGTCGATCAGCACGACGGGGATCTTCTCCCACCACTGCTCGAAGAGCGCCGGGTCGTCGAAGATCGACCTCTCGACGACCTCGACGTCCGCGTCACCGGGCAGGTCGGCCACGACGGTGTCGACGATCTCGCGGGCGACGTCGCAGAGGTGGCAGCCGGGCTTGGAGATGAGCGTCAGCGTGGACATCGGTGGCGCGCCGCTGTCAGCGCTCGAGCTCGAAGCCGCGCGAGGCCCACTCGCCCGTGCCGCCGGCGACGTTCGTGGCGTCGTAGCCGCGTGCCTCGAGGGCGGCGACGACCTGGGCCGACCGTCCGCCGGCCTGGCAGATGACATCGAAGGCGCCGTCGGGCAGCTCGTCGATCCGCTCACCGAGCTGCGACATCGGGATGCTGATCGCGCCGGGGACCCGTCCCGCGGCGAACTCGTGATCCTCGCGGACGTCGATGAGGGGGATGTCGCGGCCCGCGCGGAGCTCGTCGATGGTGATGGATTTCATGCTCGTTCCTCCACGTTCAGCCTAGGCCGCGGCGCCGTGGGGCGGCCGCATCCGGAAAGCACGAAGCGCCCCTCGGCCGGAGCCGAATGGGGCGCTCAGTGACGTCGCCGCGACTTACTTCTTGTTGCGGCGCTGGTGGCGAGTCTTGCGAAGCAGCTTGCGGTGCTTCTTCTTCGCCATGCGCTTGCGGCGCTTCTTGATGACAGAACCCACGGAAAACCTCACTATGTCAGGGTCTGGACGCATCTCGTCTGCGTCCGGGAACAGGCACCTCGCGAAAAATGCCTCGGATCAGTCTAGCCGACGTCGGCGATCGGCCGTTGCACAGCGTCGCGCACGGCAGATTCGGGCACGCGATAGCTCCGACCGAAGCGGACAGCCGGCAGCTCGTCGGAATGCACGAGGCGATACACCGTCATCTTCGACACCCGCATGATCTCGGCCACCTCCGCAACGGTGAGGAAGCGCACATCGGGCAGCTCGGCCATCGTCATCCCTTTCCCCCGGATGCGAACACTCTAGGGGCGCGGCGCGACGCGTGTAAACCGGAGTGACACGTGTTGCGGACCGGGCACGGATCCCGCCGCGTCAGCGACCGGAGCGCTTGCCGAACACGCTCGTGACGGCGTGCTTGGCGGATGCCGCGGCCCGGCCGACGAGCTCGGCCGCAGCCACGGCCTGTTCGGGGAGGGCGGCGACGGGCTCGGCGTCGTAGGCCTCGGAGGACAGGAAGGGGACGAGCCAGTCGTCGACGATGTCGAGCGGCTCGGGCGACAGGCTGTAGTACCGATGCTGCCCTTCCTCTCGGACCGTGACGAGCTCGGCACCCCGGAGGACCTTCAGGTGCTTGGAGATCGTCGGCTGGCTCACCCCGAGCTCACTGACGATCTGCGAGACGCTCGTGCCGGACGAGCGGGGATCGGAGTCGCGATCGAGCAAGAGCCGCAGGATGTCCCGACGGGTACCGTCGGCGATCACGTCGAAGATGTCCGCCATGCCATCAGGTTAGTCGGCGCACGCGCCCGAGTACCATGACATCGGCACCGACCTACTGCGGCGCCGGGAGCAGCAGCTGCGATCGTGGGGAGGAACACGCATGGCGGACAGGTCCGTCGGCGCGATCGTCCTCCACCGCCTCGGTGGTTTCGGGCGCAGCGCCTGGGACGCCGGGCGTGATCTGGCGACCGCGTCGCCGTCTCGGTTCGCGGTGCTGATCTTCTCGACGCTGATCCTCGTCTTCACGACGCTGTTCTCCCTGCCGGCGGCATCCGCATCGGGCCGGGCGACCCCGTTCGCCGACGCGCTGTTCACCGCGGTGTCGACGATCTGCGTCGCGGGGCTCGCGACCGTCGACATGGCCACGCACTGGTCGCCGTTCGGTCACGTCCTGATCTACATCGGCGTCAACGTGGGTGCGCTCGGCGTGCTGACCCTCGCGTCGATCCTCGGCCTCGTCATCTCCAAGCGCCTCGGTCTGCGCGCGAAGCTCATCGCCGCCGGCGACAGCAATCCGATGCGCGCACACGGCGGTCCCGTCAACGAAGGTCAGGCCGTCCGCCTCGGCGAGGTCGGCTTGCTGCTGCGCACCGTCGCGCTGTCGACGCTCGTCATCGAGGCGGGGCTGGCGATCCTGCTGTATCCCTCGCTGCTGTTCGGCGGCGTCGATCCGCTCACCGCGCTGTGGGAGGCCCCGTACTACGCGGCGATGGCCTTCACCAACACCGGCTTCTCGCCGAATGCCGAGGGCCTGCAGCCGTTCGCCCAGGACTACGTGATGCTCACCGTGCTCATGGCGGGGGTGTTCCTCGGCTCGATCGGCTTCCCGGTGATCTTCACGCTCTGGCGCCACCAGTGGCACGTGCGGGCTTGGTCGCTGCACGCGAAGCTCACGATCATCACCACGATCATCCTGTTCTTCACCGGCGCCGGAGTCTTCCTGCTCCTCGAGTACGACAATCCGGCGACCTTCGGGTCGATGGAGGCGTGGGACACCACGTTCCAGGCGTTCTTCATCTCGGCGATGACCCGGTCGGGCGGCTTCTCGATCATCGACATCGGCGAGATGCACGGCTCATCCCTCATCGTCGGATCGATGCTCATGTTCGTCGGCGGCGGCTCGGCCTCGACCGCGGGCGGCATCAAGGTCACCACCCTCGCGGTGCTCGCCCTCGCCGTGTGGTCCGAGGCGAAGGGGCGCCCGTCGGTGCAGGTGTTCCGCCGCCGCATCCCCAGTGACGTGCAGCGCGTCGCGCTCTCGGTCGTCGCCTGGAGCGCCACGATCGTCGCGATCGGCACCGTCACGATCGCGCAGATCACCAAGGCCCCCGTCGACGAGGTGCTGTTCGACGTCATCTCCGGGTTCGCGACCGTCGGCCTGTCGACAGGCTTGACGGCCGAACTGCCCGACCCCGCGGTGTACGTCATGGCCCTCGTCATGTTCATGGGCCGCGTTGGTACAGTGACTCTCGCTGCAGCGGTGGCCGCGGCATCCCGTTCGCAGTTGTACGCCCTGCCCGTCGAAAGGCCGATCGTTGGTTGAGCAGATCCGAAGCGACGCTCCCGTCCTGGTCATCGGGCTGGGGCGCTTCGGCGCCGCCTGCGCGGGAGAGCTCGACCGCCTCGACCGCGAGGTGCTCGCGATCGACGACAACCTCGAGCTCGTCCAGAAGTGGTCGGAGCGCGTCACGCACGCTGTGCAGACCGACGCCCGCAACCTCGACGCGCTCAAGCAGATCGGTGCGCAGGACTTCCAGGTCGCCGTCGTCGCCGTCGGCTCGTCGATCGAGGCGTCGGTCCTCATCACCGCGAACCTCGTCGACCTGAAGGTCCCGCAGATCTGGGCGAAGGCGGTCTCGCAGTCGCACGGCAAGATCCTCGCCCGCGTCGGCGCCAACCACGTCGTGTACCCCGAGCGCGAGGCCGGCGAGCGCGTCGCGCACCTCGTGAGCGGGCGCATGCTCGACTTCATCCGTTTCGACGACGACTTCGTGCTCGCGAAGATGTACCCGCCGAAGTTCATCCGCGGCGTCGGCCTCAACGAGTCGGGCGTGCGGACGAAGTATCGCGTCACGGTCGTCGGCGTGAAGAGCCCCGGCAAGCCGTTCCGCTATGCCGAGGCCAACACCGTCGTGACCAACCACGACCTCATCATCGTCTCGGGCACGAACTCCGACATCGAGCGCTTCGCCTCCCTCGACCGCTGACCGGGTTTGGTCGCCGCGGTGTCGCGGTGTGCCGGGGTCAGGCGCCGGCGGCGAGCTCGCGGGCGCGGGCCAGAGCCGCGTCGGTCGCGCGAGCGAAGACGTCGTCGAGGCGGGCCTCCTGCAGCACGGCGATCGCCCGCTCGGTGGTGCCCTTCGGGCTCGTGACGCGTCGGCGCAGCTCGGCCGGGTCCTCACCGGATGCATCGAGCAGAGCGGCCGCGCCGATGAAGGTCTGCTCGGCCATCACCCGCGCGTCGGGCTCGGCGAAGCCCTTGTCGATCGCGGCGCGGGTGAGCTCCTCGATCAGCAGGAACACGTAGGCGGGGCCCGAGCCGGAGATCGTCGAGAGGGCGTCGATCTGCGCTTCCGGAACCTCGACGACGACGCCGCACGTCTCGAACAGCGCACGCACGGTCGCCCGGTGATCGTCGGATGCCGCGGGGCCGGCGGCCAGCCCGGTGACGGCCTTTCCGACGACGGCGGGGGTGTTGGGCATCGACCGGATGACTGCGACATCCGACCCCAGGATCCCGGCGAAGGTGTCGATCGTGACGCCCGCGGCGAGACTCACCACCACCACCCCCGGGCGCAGCACCGGCGCGATCTCGCGCAGCAGGTCGGGCACCATCGCGGGCTTGACGCCGATCAGGACCACATCGGCCGCGGCGGCGGCATCCGTGTTGCCCGTGGGAGTGTCGGCGAGCGCGACGCTCGTCACTCCCGGCAGGTCGGAGAGGGCGGCGGCCTTCTCGGCGGTGCGGTTGGTGACGGTCACTCCCCCGGCCGCGGCGCCCGAGGCCACGAGCCCCGACAGCACCGCACCTCCCATCGAACCGGCTCCGAGGATGGCGATCGGGGGCAGGGCGACGAGGTCGGGCATGCGGCCATCTTAAGTCCGGCCGTTTCCCAGCGGAGGGAACGGGCGCGAGGTAGAGTCGAAGCGTCCGCGGGCGCGGAGGCGCTCGCCGCGCAGAGCAGAGCGAAGGATCCCGCCATGCCCCTCTTCGACGGCATCACGCCACGCACCATCGAGACGTCGCGCCTGGCGGTGAACATCCTCGAACGCGCCGCAGACGACCCCGAGACCCCGGCCGACCGCACGCTCGTGCTGCTTCACACGGCTCCCGGGTCGAGCCTCTTCTGGCAGGAGATCATCGAAGACCTGCCGAGCGACGTCCGCCCGATCGCCATCGACCTCCGTGGCTTCGGCGACACCGAACGGCTTCCCGTCGACGCGACCCGCGGCGTCCGCGACTTCTCGGACGACGTGCGGGCGACGCTCGAGGCTCTGGGCCTCGATGCCGTGCACCTCGTGGGCTGGGGCCTGGGTGCCGCGGTCGCGATGCAGTACGCCCTCGATCACCGGGTGCTCTCGCTGAGCCTGCTCTCGCCCGTGTCGCCGCACGGCTTCGGCGGTACCCGCCTCGACGGCACGCGCCTGACCGACGATGACGCCGGATGCGGCGCGGGCGCCGTCAGCCCGGCCCTCGTCGACCGCCTCACGGCTCGCGACGCGGGCGACGACGAGGGCACCGCCCGTTCGTTCTTCCGCACGTCGTTCGTCTCGCCCGACTACGAGTCCGACAACGAGGACACGTGGGTCGAGGCGATGCTCACGACCTCGACGGCCGAGGGCAACTACCCCGGCGACAGTGTTCCGAGCGAGAACTGGCCCGGTTTCGCCGCGGGCCGGCTCGGCGCTCAGAACGCCCTCGCCCCGGGACACTTCGACGTCTCGTCGATCGTGGACCTGGCGGCCGGTTACGACGCTCCCCCGATCCTGTGGGTACGGGGCGGCGCCGACGTCATCGTCGCCGACGGCTCGTTCGCCGACAGCAGTCACCTCGGCGAGATCGGCGCGATCCCCGGCTGGCCCGGCGTGGAGGCCGCACCGGCTCAGCAGATGGTCGCGCAGACCCGTGCCGTGTTCGAACGGTACCGCGAGGCGGGCGGTCAGGTGACCGAGGTGGTCATCGAGGGCGTCGGGCACGCCGTGCACCTCGAGCGCCCGGGCAAGGTGCGCACCGCGATCCTGTCGACGATGGGCTACCTGGGAACGCCCATCTCGCCGGCTCCCCCGACCGAGGCGATCATCCTCAGCTCCTGGGACTGACCGGACCCGTCATCGTTGCTGCGCGAAGAACGTGCGCAGCAGCGCCGACGACTCCGCGGAGCGCACGCCCGCGACGACCTCCGCCCGCACGGGCAACCGACGGTCGCGCACGAGGTCGTACTGCGACCCGGCGGCTCCGGCTTTGTCGTCCCACGCCCCGAAGACGAGTCGCGAGACGTGCGCCTGCAGAAGCGCGCCCGCGCACATGATGCAGGGCTCGAGCGTCACGGTGAGAGTGCACCCCGACAGGTTCCACGACCCGGTCGCGGCCGCCGCGGCGCGCAGCGCGACCACCTCGGCATGAGCCGTCGGGTCGCCGGTCGCCTCGCGGAGGTTCCGGCCCTCGCCGATCACCGCACCCGCGGCATCCGTCACGACCGCGCCCACGGGGATGTCGCCGGCCGCCGCAGCCGCCTCTGCGAGCTCGAGGGCGCGCGCCATGCTGCGGATGTCGCCAGCGGATGCCGTGAGGGTCACCGCACCAGCGTAGAGCCGAGGACACACGGGCCGTCCGCGTAGGATCATCACATGCGTGTTCACGTCGCCGACCACCCCCTCATCACCCATAAGCTCTCGGTCCTGCGCGACAAGAACACCACGTCGCCGGTGTTCCGCCAGCTCACCGAAGAGCTCGTCACCCTGCTCGCGTACGAGGCCACGCGTAACGTCCGCACCGAGCAGGTGGAGATCGAGACCCCGGTGACCCGGACGACCGGTCTGGCGATCGCGAAGCCGCGTCCCCTCGTGGTGCCGATCCTGCGGGCCGGGCTGGGCATGCTCGAAGGCATGACCAAGCTCCTCCCCACGGCCGAGGTGGGCTTCCTGGGCATGGCACGCAACGAGGTCACGTTCGAGCCGACCACCTACGCGGAGCGCCTGCCCGACGACCTGAGCGACCGCCAGTGCTTCGTGCTCGACCCGATGCTCGCCACGGGCGGGTCGCTGGGGGCCGCAATCGACTTCATCTTCAAGCGCGGCGCGCAGGACGTCACCGCGATCTGCATCCTCGGTGCTCCCGAGGGCCTTGCTGCGATCGAGAAGCAGGTCGGCGACCGCGACGTGACCCTCGTCCTCGGCTCGCTCGACGAGCGTCTCGACGAGCGTGGCTACATCGTGCCCGGTCTCGGCGACGCCGGCGACCGCCTCTACGGCACCGTCGACTGACCCGCGAGCCGCGATCGCGGTAGCGAGCGCACCTCCGCGAATGAGGCGCAGTTCAAGCTGCGCCTTTCGGTGGGAAGTGGGCTCGATAAGAGCGACCAGCGCGCTTCAGACCGCTCCAACGAGGCGAGCGAACGCGCTCATCCGCGCGACGCCCTCGGGCGTGCGCGGCAGATCGTCGAGGATGCCGGTGCCGTAGACGATGTACGCCGTGTGCTGAGCACGTGAGACGGCGACGTTGAGGCGGTTCTGCAGCAGCAGGAACTCCAGTCCCCGCGGTGCGTCGCGACCCGAGGATGCCGCGAGCGACACGATCGCCACCGCCGCCTCCTGACCCTGGAAGCGGTCGACCGTTCCCACCGGCACCTCGGTGTATCCCGCTGCGGCGAGCGCTTCTTCTACGAGAACCTGCTGCGCGTTGTACGGCGTGACCACGATGATGTCGCGCTGTTCGAGCGGACGCGGTGCGAGCGCGGCGTCGGGCAGCCACGCGCGGCCGAGAAGATCGCCGACCAGGCCAACGACGACCTCGGCTTCCTCGGGCGCGGCGGTGGCATTGCGCCGATGCGCGACGGGCACCGGCACGACGCCCGGGGCCACGCCCTCGAGCAGCCGATCCGCCGTCGACGCGTGCGCGGCGAGACGTCCGTCATAGGCCAGCACGGAGACCGGTTCGGCGACCTCCGGCCGCATCCGCCGGGTCTCGGCCAGGAAGAACCCGCGGTCGGCGGGGATGACGTGCGCGCCGTCCATGATCCAGCCGAGAGCCGACGTGTCGACCGGCTCGGGGTGCGTACCCTGGCTGACCTGCGGCAGCTGCTGCGGGTCGCCCAGGAGGAGGAGGCGGGATGCCGCGACCGAGACCGCGATCGTCGAGGCGAGCGAGAACTGGCCCGCCTCGTCGATCACGAGCAGATCGAGGCTGCCGCGCGGGATGCGACCCGCGTGGGTGAGGTCCCACGCTGTGCCGCCGATGACGTAGCCATCCGGACGGGTCGCGGTGAAGTCCGCCACGCCGTTCTTCGGGATGACGGTGAAGGCCTCATCACCGGTCGGCTCGCCCTTCACCGCCTTGGCGATCTTCTCGCGGGGCACTCCCGCTGCCGCGATGCGGTCGAGCATGTTCTCGACGACGGCGTGCGACTGCGCGACGACACCGACGCGGTAGCCGCGTTCACCGACCAGGCGCGCGACGACGTGCGACCCGACATAGGTCTTGCCCGTGCCCGGCGGGCCCTGGACCGCCAGATAGCTGCGGTCGAGGTCGACGATAGCGCGCGAGATATCGGCAACGGGGTCGGATCCATCGCCGGGCAACCCGCCGGAAAGCATCCGCGGCGGCCGGCGCAGCAGGAGATCCGTGGCGGGGTCGGCCGGCAGTTCGGGCGCCGCGGCGATCACCTCGTCGGCCCACGCGTCGATCGCCGCCTGCTGGCTTCCCGCCGGAGGCGGGGCCGCCGGGGTCAGCGCGATCGGCAGCTCCGACCACATGTACGCCCCCGCAGCGAGCTCCTCGACGATCGCGCCGTCGTCGAGCACCTCGACGACCCGGACGCGCCGGTCGGCGTGGATGAAGCGGGGCCGCGGTTCGGTCGGGAACGGCGCGGGCGACTCGTAGATCGCGAAGGGGGACGAATCGACGCTCAGCCGTGTGCCCGGCGCGACCTCGCCGCGGAGCTCGAGGACGCGCCGGTCGGTTCGGGCTCCCTCGGGGCGATGCCAGTCCTCGAGCACGCGGCTGCGCTCCGCCGCGACGGCGACGACATCACGGGTGTCCTCCCACATCGAGAGCGGTTCGCGCAGACGGAGGAAGTGGGTGGCCCAGAAGGATTTCGCCTCGCGCGGGTAGTAGTCGATCGCTGCCGCCCCGAGCCGGAGCGCCACGGCGGCCGGAGCCTCGGTGCCCGCGGGGTCGCCTGTGGCAGCGGCATCCGCGAGCCGTGAGAGCGCGGTCGCTCGCGGCGACGGCTCGTAGGCGCGCTCTTCGGGCTCGACGTCTGCCGAGGGCCGCAGCTGCGCCTCTCGCGCCCGATCGACGAGCCAGTCGCGCAGGCGCCGAGTGGAGACGCAGTCGTAACGGTTGTAGTCGGCGAGGTCGGCGAGGATCGCGGCGGCTCCGTCCGCGTCACCGGACTCGGCGAGCGCCCGCGCCTCGACGTAGCGGACGATCGAGTCGTCGCCCTTCTGGACATCGCTCGTCCGGACCTCGGCGCCCATGTACAACGGTTCGAGCTTCTTGATCGAGTACGATCGCGACCCCACCCGCAGCGCCCGGCGGACGATCGGATACAGGTCGACGAAGACGCCGTCGCGCAGCAGCCGGTCGACCTCGGCCTCGCCGACGCCGTACCGCGCGGCCATCGCGAGAAGGTGCGTCGGCTCGTACGGTGCGTAGTGGTAGATGTGCATCGCCGGGTGCGCGGCGCGGTGCACGGCGACGAAGTCGAGGAAGGTCTGGAACGCCGCCTTCTCCTCGTCGAACGTGTGAGCCCACAGCGCGGAGTACTGCTCGCGCAGGTCGACCCACCCGAACAGGTAGTCGATGCCCCAGTGGCGACCCGGCCCTTCGGTGTAGAGCGGGTCGCCCTCGAAGTCGAAGAACAGGTCGCCGAGGTCGGGCCGGGGAAGCGCGCCGAGCGCCTGGGGGAAGACGACCTCGAAGGTCGGCAGGGGCGCAGCGCTCGGGGCGTTCTCGGGGTCGCCGTCGACCGCGGCCGTGACGCCTCCCGCCGGGCTCTCGAGTTGAAGCCGCGCTTGGGTGCGGAGCCCGGTGAACGTGTCCCACGACATCCGCGCGGGCGCTTCACGTGCCGCGGCCAGCTCGTCGATCGTCGTGACTCCGGCGGCCCGCAGACGCTCGCGCTGGATCGGCCGCATCCCCGCGACGAGCAGGAGATCTCGCGCGGCCACGACCTCGAGGTCGCAGGTCGCGCAGCGTCCGCAGGCCGCGATCCGCAGGTCGCCACGGTCGTCGCCCCACGCGATGGGCTCACCTGCCGCGCCCGTAGCGACAGCACGATCGGCGATGAGCGAGCGCAGACGCTCGCGACGCAGGACGAACACCGGGGCGATGTCGGCCCGGGCGTGCCGCGACACCGTCCCGTCGCCGAGCAGCAGCTCGACGTGATCGGCCACGCGGGCGCCCTCGCGATCGAGCTGGACGGCATACGCCTCGAGCTGCATCAGCGCGGTGACGCGGGCGTGACGCGCGAGCTTGGTGTCCTGCACGATCCACCGGCCGTCGTCGTCGCGCAGCAGGAAGTCGGCGAACCCGACGAAGTCGGTGTCGGAGAACGCGGCCTGGTAGATCACTCGCGCGTCCGATGCGAGGGCCTCGCGCGTGAGCGCGACGGCCTGTGCCAGGCCCGCGGCATCCGATGACCGTGTCTCGGGAATCTCGGTCACGCGGTCACCGAACTCGGCGCGGTACGCCGCGAGCTGGCGCTCTTCGTGCCGGTCGCCGAGACGTCCGGCCCGCTCGAGCGTCGGGTCGTCGGGCTCGTCGACCGCCGCGACGCGTCCGAGCTTGGCGTCGATCGCGCGCAGCCAGGCGAACTCGCACTCGGCCGCGGCCTTGAGGTCGCTCGCGCTCCAGACGACCCGGCCTTCGTCCTCGATGTATCGCATGATCCCCTTCCGTTCAATGACCCTAGC
Source organism: Microbacterium sp. SMR1 (assembly GCF_003289625.1). Classification (GTDB taxonomy): domain Bacteria; phylum Actinomycetota; class Actinomycetes; order Actinomycetales; family Microbacteriaceae; genus Microbacterium; species Microbacterium plantarum. The sequence goes on along the minus strand of NZ_QMBN01000002.1, from coordinate 933,489 downwards.
CGCGGGGTGCGACACCGCCGACGCCGGTGCCAGACTGAGGAGGGTGAACGAGTCGCTCCCCTTCGCCAGCGCGTACGCCCACGGCTTCGCGCGGGTCGCCGCCTGCACCATTCCGGTGGCCATCGCCGATCCCGCCGCCAACGCCGAGGCCGTGCTCGCCGAGGCGCACGCGTGCGACGCCGACTCCGTCGCGGTCGCCGTGTTCCCCGAGCTGTGCCTCACCGGGTACGCCATCGAGGACCTCGTGCTGCAGGATGCCGTGCTGGATGCCGTCGACGCGGCGATCGAGCGCATCGTCGAAGCATCCGTCGATCTCATGCCGGTGCTGGTGGTCGGTGCCCCGCTCCGCCACCGCAGCCGCCTGTACAACTGCGCCGTCGTCATTCATCGCGGCGAGATCCTCGGTGTCGCGCCGAAGGCCCACCTGCCCACCTACCGCGAGTTCTACGAGCGTCGCTGGTACGCCGCGGGTGAGGAGTGGGACGGTGAAGGCATCCGCATCGGCTCGCACGAGACCGTGTTCGGGACCAACCTCCTCTTCGACGTCCGCGACGTGCCCGGGCTCGTCCTGCACGCCGAGGTGTGCGAGGACATGTGGGTGCCGGTGCCGCCCTCGTCGCGTGCGGCTCTCGCGGGAGCGACGGTGCTCGTGAACCTCTCGGGCTCGCCGATCACGATCGGCCGGGCCGACGACCGCCGCACGCTGGTGCAGTCGCAGTCGCTGCGATGCCTCGCCGTCTACGCCTACGCCGCGGCGGGTCTCGGCGAATCGACCAACGACGTCTCGTGGGACGGCCAGACCATGATCTACGAGGGCGGTTCGCTCCTCGCCGAGACCGAGCGCTTCCCCGACGGGCCGCGGCGCAGCGTTGCCGACGTCGACCTCGACCGGGTGCGCCAGGACCGGTACCGGCAGGGCACCTTCGACGACAACCGCCGCACGACGGCGACCGACTTCCTCACCGTCGAGACGTTCCTGCACCCGCCCGCCGAGGACATCGGCCTGCGGCGCACCCTCGACCGCTTCCCGTTCGTCCCGGACGACCCGGCACGTCTCGACCAGGACTGCTACGAGGCGTTCAACATCCAGGTGTCCGGGCTCGAGCAGCGGATGCGCGCCATCGGCGGCCCCCGCCCCGTCATCGGCGTCTCGGGCGGACTCGACTCCACCCATGCGCTGCTCGTCGTCGCCCGCGCGATGGACCGCATGGGGCGACCGCGCAGCGACATCCTCGCCTACACGATGCCCGGCTTCGCCACGAGCGACCACACGAAGTCGAACGCCGTCGCCCTCGCCGAGGCGATCGGCGCGACGATCGAGACGATCGACATCCGCCCCGCCGCGAACGAACTCCTGCGCGGCATCGGACACCCTTACGCCTCCGGCGAGCCTGTGTACGACGTGACGTTCGAGAACGTCCAGGCCGGTGTGCGGACCGACTTCCTGTTCCGGCTCGCGAACCGCCTGAACGGCATCGTCATCGGCACCTCCGACCTCTCGGAGCTCGCGCTCGGCTGGGCCACCTACGGCGTCGGCGACCACATGAGCCACTACGCGGTCAACGTCGGCGTTCCGAAGACGCTCATGCAGCACCTCATCCGGTGGGTCATCGCGCATCGCGAGGGCACGGGGACCGATCTGTCCGATGAGGCCGTCGCCGTGCTGCAGTCGGTCCTCGACACCGAGATCAGCCCCGAGCTCGTGCCCGCCGGCGAAGACGGCAAGGTGCAGTCCACGGAATCGACGATCGGGCCCTACGCCCTGCACGACTTCGCGCTGCACCACGTCCTGCGCTACGGGTTCCGTCCGTCGAAGATCGCCTTCCTCGCTCAGCACGCGTGGTCGGATGCGGATGCCGGCGACTGGCCGGTCGGCTTCCCCCGCGACAGCCGGTACGCGTACGACCTCGCCGAGATCACCCAGTGGCTGCAAGTGTTCATCAAGCGGTTCTTCGGCTTCGCGCAGTTCAAGCGCAGCGCGATCCCCAACGGACCCAAGGTCGCCGCGGCCGGCTCGCTGTCGCCGCGAGGAGACTGGCGCGCGCCGTCGGACGGCAACGCCGAGGCGTGGCTCGCCGAGCTCCGTCGGGCGCTGCCCGATCTCGTCGACTGACCCGGACCGGGTCGAGTGACCGGCCTGACCGGAAAGACTCGGGTCAGGCCGTCGGGAGGGTGCCGTAGGCCAGGGTGATGAGCCACCCGTCGCGCGAGATGTCGACGAGCGTGTACTTCATGTTGCGATCGGGGATCCAGCCGCGGTGCCGGCCCGGATCGAGCCTGACCTGCTCCGGCGCGACACGGACACCGCGACCGTCGGCCTCGAGCACCGCCTGCACGTGAACCCAGTGGTCGACGAGCTCGAGGGTGTCGGCCCCGGAGAACAGGCGCGAGTGCTTGCGCATCCGGGCCAGATCGGCCGGCTCGGGGTGCGCGTCGCGGATGTCGATGCCGAGCGGCAGTCCCGGGTCGCTGACCGCGACGACCGTCGCCGCGCGGAAGCTGGCCGTCGTGATCGCCAGCGGCACCTCGACTCCGTCGCGTGAGGCGACGAGGCGCGTGTGATACCCGAAACCGCGCGGCGCCTCGCGTTCGATCCGCACGTCCTTCTCGTCGCAGCCGAGCGCCTGTGCGACGAGCTCGCGCGCGATCATGCGCCGCCGGTGGTGCACCGTGATCGCCGGGTCCCAGCCGAGCCGGGCCGTGATGCCCGCGGGCGTATCGAGAAGTACCGTCTGCATGTCGTCGCTCCCGCCTCTGGATGGTCTGACCTCAGTTCGAGTCTAACGATCACGCCTGCCCGTACCAGGGTGCGCCGCCGGGTCAATCCGGCCCCTGGCCGCTCGCGCTTCCGGTCGACGCGACCTCGCCTAGGCTGACGGGATGAGCCTCGACAACGGCGACGACAAGCGACCGTCCTCCGCCCGCATCGCGATCTGGGTCGTGGTGGGCGGCATCGGCGCCTACCTGCTGATCTCCGGCATCCTCGGCATCATCGCTCGGGGCGGTGCCTGACCGTGCGACGCCTCCTGGTCGTCGCCCACCGCGACGAGCTGACCGGCTTCCCCGCCGACATCCCGGGGTTCGACATCCTGCTGACCGGTCCGGGCAAGCTGCTCGCCGCGCATGAGCTGACCCGCGCTCTCGATCGCACCGTGTACGACGAGATCGTCGTCGTCGGGACGGCGGGGGCGGTGGCCGGCGCTCTCGGACCCGGCATCTACGAGGTCGGCGACGCCGTTCAGCACGACGTGTTCGATCTGGCCGGCGTTCGCGGGCGACACCTCTCGATGCCCGAGCGCGTCGAGGCCGGGGGCGCCGGGGTGCGCATCGCGACGGGTGACGTCTTCGTCGACGATGCCGAGGCGGTCGCCCTCATCCAGTCACTCGGCGCCCAGCTGGTCGACATGGAGACGTACGTCTACATCTGGGTCGCGCAGCGCTTCGGCATCCCCATCCGGGTGCTCAAAGCGGTGTCGGATGATGCCCAGGACGGCGCGACGACCGGGTGGGATGAGGCCGTGGCCGCGTGCAGCCGAGCTCTGTACGAGCGGATCCGCGCCGACTACGGCGTCTGATCGCTGCTGCGCGCGAACAGCCGGCGTAGCAGCAGGAACACGACGAGGGCGACGACCGCGACGAGCCCGAGCTTGACCGCGAACACGGCCAGGCGCAGCACGATGTCGACGATCACCCACGCGACGAAGATCGCGGCGATCACTCCGACGACGGTCCAGAAAGTCCTCACGACGCCAGCCTAGTCGCGCTCGCTGAGCGCCTCCTGCCGGATGATGCTCGGGCCCTCGCGCGTCGCCTCGACGACGATCTGTGCGGCGAGCTGCTCCTTCATGCCCTCGACGTGACTGATGACGCCGACGGTCCGGCCGCCCGCGCGCAGCTCGTCGAGAGTGCGCATCGCAAGCTCGAGGGTCTCGGGATCGAGCGACCCGAAGCCCTCGTCGACGAAGAGCGTGTCGAGACGGATACCGCCGGCACGACCGGTGACGACCTCGGCGAGACCGAGCGCGAGGGCGAGGGAGGCGAGGAAGGTCTCTCCTCCCGACAGCGATTGCGGCGAGCGGAGACGGCCGGTGTGCGCGTCGAGCACCTCGAGCCCGAGTCCGGATGCTGCGCCACGGGCCTGCAGCGCGTCGCTGTGGTGGAGGGTGTAGCGACCCGACGACATGTCGCGCAGGCGCAGGTTGGCGGCGGCGACGATCTCTTCGAGCTCGGCCGCGAGCACGAAGGTCTCGAGATCCATCTTCCGGGTGTTGGGCGCACGGCCGGCGACGGTGTCGGCGAGGCGGGTCACCGTCGCCGTCCGCTCGGCGAGACCCGCCACCGCGACGAACGCGTCGTCGATGCGCAGGAGGAGGTCGCGCATCGTCTCGGCGGCGTTGACGGCATCGCGGTGCGCAGCGATCGCCGCGCTGCGGGCGCGGTCTCCGGCGGCGACCGCCTCCGCAGCGGCCTCGAGATCGGGCCGCTCGTCGGGCAGCCCCGCGGCAGCGAGCTCGAGTTCGAGCAGGCGGGCGCGTGTGGCCGCGACGTCCGCGGCGTGCTCGGCGACGCGCCGCGTGAGGGCGGTTCGCTCGTTATCAGGGAGCAGCGCCTCGCGCACCTCGCCGACGTCCGCGAACACCGATGCCTCGATCCGCTGCGCCCGGTCGTTCGCCGCATCACTCGCGGTCGCCTCGCTGTGGGCGAGCGCCCGCCGGCTCTCGAGCACCGCGCGCGCGAGGTCACGCCGCTCGGTCGCCGCCGCGATGCGCTCCGCGACCGTCGCGAACGGACCCCGCGCGTCGGCCACCTCCCTCTCCAGGCGCGCGAGCGTCGTCGTCGCGACGGCGGAGCGCTCGCGCGCATCGGCCAGGGCGGCCGCGAGGCGAGAGCGTTCCTCGGTGGCCTCCGCGTCGAGACGGTCGAGCACGTCGCGCTTCTCGGTGAGAGCGATGACTCGCTCTGCGCCGCGTTCAGAGGATGCCAGCTCGTCCCGGGCCTGAGCGAGCAGGTCCGCGAGCTCGTCGCTGCCGCGTGCGCCCGCGCGCGCTGTCGCGGCGGCGAGCTCTGCGCGCAGCAGGGCGGCGCGCTCGCCCGCGTCGCGGGCCTCGGCGGCGGCGGCATCCCGCGCCGACTCCGCGTCGGCCAGATCGTCGTCCGTCACACCGTCGTCCGCCGGGGGTGCGGGATGCGGGTGATCGAGCGCCCCGCAGACCGGGCAGGCCTCGCCCTCGGTGAGTTCGGCGGCGAGCTCTCCCGCGCGACCGGCCACCCGACGCCGCAGCAGGTCGGTGACGGCGGCGGCTGCCGCCTCCGCGGCACCGCTCGCCCGCAGGTAACGCTCCTCGGCCTCGCCGAGCTTGCCAGCAAGGCGTCCCGCCTCGTCGGCGGCCTCGGCCTGGGCGGCGAGATCACTCACTCGCACGCGCTGCTCGTTGACGCGCGCCGCCGCGAGCGTCTCTGCCGCGAGCTCGGCGGCGACGCGTTCGCGCTCCGCCGGCAGGAGGGCGTGCTGCTCGTCGAGCAGCGTCGCCTGTTCTTGAAGGAGGGCGATCTCGGCCGCGGTCGCGTCTCGCGCGTCGATGGCGTCCGTCAGCTCGTGCTCACGGGCGAGCGCGTCGGTCCAGCGCGCGATGTCGCCGGTCAGGGTCTCGACCAGAGCGGAGATGTCGTCGTCGGTGCCTCCGCCCGCTGCGGTCCAGCGCTTCTCGGCCCGCTCCGCCATCGCGCGGGCCTGCCCCGCCGCTTCGCCCGATCGGTCGGCCTGCTCCAGCGTCGCGCGGAGCGCTTCGGCGGCACGCGCACGCTCGAGTCGGCGTTCAGCCGCAGCCACCTCATCGGCGGCCGCGTCGAGGTCGTCCAGGCGTCGCCGCGCCGCGGCGAGGTCGTCGAGCACCCGCGCCCGCTCGACGAGCTCGGCGTGCGTCGCCACGAGAGCGGCCTGCCGCGACTCCGCCTGCTGGCGGAGTTCGTCGGCCTGTTCCACGCGGTAATCGGCGCGACGACGCGCGCGCTCGACGGCATCACGCCGCCCGGCGAGGTCGAGCGGCGCGGCGTCGCCCGTCGCACCGTCGTCGCCGATGTCGACGCTCTGCTGCGTCATCGCGGCCTCGCCCAGCTCGAGAAGCGTCCGCACCTGATCACCGGCGGCGTCGAGCTCGCGCTGCGCGGCGCGGCGACGCTCCTCGAGGTCGTCCTTGTACTGCTCGAACCGCTTCGTGCCGAACAGGGTGCGCAGCAGCTGCTGCCGCTCGTCGTTGCGGGCGAGGAGGAATCGCGAGAACTTGTTCTGCGCCAGCAGGATCACCTGCTGGAACTGCTGCGCGTTCAGCCCCAGCACCTCGTCGAGCAGCAGGGCGACCTCGCGGGGTTTCGCCGCCCGGCCCACCCACGCACCGTCGACGTGCTGCTCGAGCTCGGCGCGCGCGATCTCGGTCGTGAGCTTGTCGCCGCGCTTCGCGGGCCGCTCGTACTCCGGCGCTCGGGTCACGCGCCAGCGCTGCCCGCCGACGGTGAACTCCAGCCGCACCTCGGTGGGGTCGCCCAGGAAGCTGTGGTCGCTGCGAAGACGCCGCTCACCGTTGTCGTAACGCGGCACCGAGCCGTAGAGCGCGAAGCTCACCCCGTCGAGGATGCTCGACTTGCCCGCGCCGGTCCGCCCCGAGATGAGGAAGACGCCGTCGCGATCGAAGGCGTCGAAGTCGACGGTCTGCTTCTCGCGGAACGGACCGAAGCCGGTCAGCTCCAGGCGATGGAGCTTCACGCCATCGCCTCCACGCGGATCCGCTCGTCGAGGACGTCGGCCAGCAGCTCGCGCTCGCGCTCGTCGGCCCCGGCCCCCTCTCGGACGTGCACGAGGAACGCTTCGACGAGCTCGGCGTCGCTGCGTGCGGCGCGCACGCGGTCGACGTAGGTGCGCGCGTCGCCCGGCGCGGCATCCGACGGGGCGTGCACCACCTTCGCGCAGAACGGGAAGCGTTCCTGCAGACGACGCATCGGATCGCGCTCGGGCAGCGTGTCGGTGTACTCGACGCAGACCCACGCATCGGCGTGCCGCTCGTGCGCGGGATCGGCGAGAACGTCGGCCAGCGGCCCGCGGAGGGTGACCACCCGACGCGGGACCGGCAGCTCGAGCCACCGCGCATCGGCGAAGCCGTCGGCGTCGAGATCGACCAGCCACGAGCCCCGGGGCTTCTCACCCTCGCCGAAGCTGTAGTGGAGCGGCGCACCCGCGTAGCGGACGGCGGGGGCGAGCTGCTGGCGTCCGTGGATGTGCCCCAGCGCCATGTAGTCGACGCCCGCGAAAGCGGACAGCGGCACGACGTCGAGACCACCCTGCTGGATGTCTCGCTCGAGGTGCGGCGTCGGCTCGACCCCCGCAGCGAAGCAGTGGGCGATTGCGACCGACCGACCACCGCGCACCGCCAGGTCGTCGCGCACGAGCCCCATCGCGCGATCGATCACGGCCGCCTGCGACCGGGCCTCGGGCCAGAGGTGTCGCAGCAGCGCCGGCTCGAGGTACGGGATGCCGTAGAAATGCACCGGCCCGTCGGCATCCGCGATCGTGATCGGAGTGCCCACCGCGGCCGGGTCGGTGAGGACGTGGATGCCCTCGCGCAGCAGCCCCGCCTGGAAGCCGAGGCGCGCGGCGGAATCGTGGTTGCCGCTCGTGACGATGACGCACGCGCCGGTGTCGGCGATTCCCCGCAACGTGTCGGAGAGGAGGGCGTAGCAGCCCGCCGCCGGCGCAGCCGAGTCGAACACGTCGCCCGCGACGACCACCACGTCGACCTCGTGTTCGCGCACCTGCGCGGTGAGCGCCTCGAGCACGCCCCGCAGCGCGTCGAGCGTCGAATGACCGTGGAAGGTCCGCCCGATGTGCCAGTCGGAGGTGTGGAGGATCCGCATGCCGACCAGGGTAGGAGGAGGCTCGGACATCGCCGCGGTGCCCCGCGGAGAAGCGGCGAAACTCAGGCCACGCGGGCTCGCCGGCGCCGTGACGAGAGGTCCGCGACGCCGAGCACGAGGGCGAGCGCGAGGAACAGGCCCACCGAGACCATCCCCAGGGCGTAGGCGTCGTGGTAGACGTCGATCCGCGGCGTCGATCCGCCTTCGAGGCGGTACACCGTCGAGTAGAACAGCGACAGCGCGACGGCGGTTCCGACCGCGGTGCCGATCCGCTGCACGAGCTGACCGACGGAGCCCGCCAGGCCGCCCTGCTTCACGGGGATGTCGGCGAGGGTCAGGGTCTGGTTGGGCGAGATGACGAGGCCACCACCGAAGCCCCCCACGGTCAGTACTCCCGCCATCGCGAACTCGACGATCCCGGGCGGCACGAAGTACGCGACGAGAGCGAGTGCGACGACGGCCGAGAGCATGATGATCAGACCGCCCACGACGAGCGGGCGTCCGACGCGCGTCACGATCCTGCCTCCGACGTACGAGGCACCAGCACTCGCGACGGCGAATCCGATCGAGACCATCCCCGCGAACACCGGCTCGAGGCCGACGCCCAGCTGCAGGAAGAGCGTCGTCAGCAGGAACATGGCCGGCAGAGCCATGAAGTAGACGGCCTGGATGAGGGTGCCGTTGCGATACGACGAGATGGCGAAGAGTTCGAGCGGGATCAGCGGATGCTTGCCGGATGCCGCGTACCGCCGCTCCCACCACACGAACAGGGCGGCGAAGACCCCGAAGGCCACGAGCGACCACCAGCGCTGCGGGTCATCGCCCTGCGCGCCCGTGGTGAGCAGGAACGGCACCAGGAAGGCGATCACAACGAGCGCGAACAGCAGCAGACCGATCGGGTCGAGTTGCAGCCGGGCCGGCCGCGATTCCCGGGTTCTGGGCAGCAGCCAGATCACACCGGCGAGGACCGCGAGGGTCAGCGGGACGTTCATCCAGAAGATGTAGCGCCAGCCGTCGTCGGCGCCGCCCAGCGCGATCATGAGGCCCCCGAGCGTCGGGCCGAACGCCGTCGAGATGCCGATCGTGGCTCCGAACAGTCCGAAGGCCTTGCCTCGCTCAGCCCCCTGAAACATCTCCTGGGCGAGTCCGATCACCTGCGGCATCTGGATGCCGGCGGCGACGCCCTGAACCAGCCGTGCCGCCAGGAGCACGTCCGTGTTCGGCGCGAGCGCGCACACGACGCTCGTCACGGTGAACAGCGAGAGCCCGATCACGAACAGTGCGCGTCGCGAGCGCTGGTCGCCGATGCGTCCGGCGGGTACGAGCGTCAGCCCGAACGTGAGGACGTAGCCCGACACGATGAGCTGGAGCTCGGTGGAACCCGCACCGAAGGCCTGCTCGATCGAGGGCAGCGCGACGTTGACCTTCGTCAGGTCGAGGATCGTCAGCGCCGCGACGGCGACGCAGACCCAGAAGGCCCGCCACCGCTGGTGCACCGACAGCGGGATGCTCGCCGTGTCACTCATCGTGGGTCAGGGTATGCCCGCACGAGCGCGGCAGGCCCGCCCTTGCACTCTCGGGCCGAGCGTCGTACAGGGCACCGCCTCGACACGACGAATGCCCCGGGGTCCCACCCGGGGCATTCGTACCGTCATCCGTCAGTCGGCGGCGAGGTCGTCGACGATTCGCGCGATCTCGTCGTCGCCGACACTCAGGCCGACCTCCGAGACGCGCTGACGCACGTACTTCTCGACCGTCGCACGGTTTTCGCCCGGGAGATCCGCCCGCAGCTGCGCGACGAGCCCGTCGAGGCGCTCCTGCTCGGTCGTGTCGTGCATCGACAGCGCGGGGCCGTCCTGCACGCCCGGAGGCGAGACCGGGGTGTCCTCCTTCGGAGGCGTCACGTCGCCGCCGGTGCCCGCAGTGGTCGACCGCGTGCCGCCGCGGCCGGTCTCGGGCGCGTCCTGCGTCGCGGAGTCAGAGACGCTCGAATCGATCTCGTCAGCCTGACCGCTCATCGCTGCTCCTCCTCGTCTGCCTGCTCGTCGGTGACGAGGTCGGGGTCCAGGCCCTGCTGGATCTCGGCGCTCTCGACGAAACCGTCGGGGCTGTCGCCATCGGGCATCGGGACGTCGGCGGGGCTGTCCGCGTCGCGCACGGCGTCGTCCTCGGCCTCGCTCGCGGCGAGCGACGTGGCACCGGCGCCGTCAGGATCGACGACGCCCTCGGGTAGATCGCGGTTCATGACTGTCTCCTTCGATCGATCGCCCCAGTCTGGCCCCGGCGTCCTCTCGCGAGCACCGTCTTGACAGCCGCGCGGCCGGAGACGTATCTGCGGCTTCGCGGGTCAGCGCCGCGGCTGCAGAATCCCCGCGCGATCGGGGTGCGCCTCGAACCAGTCGGCGACGTACCAGCAGACCGGGCTGATCGTCCGGTCACCGAGCGCCTCGATGTCGGCGACGGCGCGCTCGACGACCTCCGCCGCATAGCCGTGCCCGCGGAAAGTCGGAATCGTGTACGCGCGGGTGAGCGCGACCGTGCGCCCGTCGTCGCGGTAGTCGAGCACGCTGACGAGGTCGTCTCCCCGGTGCAGCGTGTAGCGGGAGGCATCCCTCTCATGCGTGAAGGTCAGATCGCTCATGCGCCCACGCTACGCCCGGCCGGCGGCAGCGAGGCCAGCCAGGCGTCGATCTCCGAGCGATCGCGCAGCCGCACGATGCGCTCCCCCGCGGCGATGCGCCCGAGCATGCGCTCGCGCGTGACGGGATGGTTGGTCCACGCGAACCGGATGATGTTCCGCTCCGGATGCCATCGGAAGAGATTCGCCGCACGCTCGCGGTTGCCGTGCCAGAGCTCCTCGCGCCGCACCACTCGGCGCAGCGTGCGCCCGACGACCTGACGCATCACCCGTCGGCGCGGCAGGTCGAGCCACACGACCGTGTCGGCGCCGTCCGGCGAACCCGGGTCGAGCATGTCGCCCAGGCGCGACGTCCAGTTGCCGTCCGCGACCCACCCGTCCGGATGCTGCCGCACGAACTCCCGGACCCGGGCTCGGGCCTCGTCGAGGTCGCGCATCCGCCAGTTCGCGTCCCAGAAGACGGCATCGAGCTCGAGCCGAGGCAGCCCGGTCCGCGCCGAAACGCGGTCCGCGAGCACGCTCTTCCCCGAGCCGGAGGTGCCGACGATCCGGATCCGCGTAGCCACGATCGTGCACCGTAGCGAGGATTGAGCAATCTGTCACATTCCGTCATCGAAGGACGCGCGGCGCTGGTGTGTTTGACACATCCGGACACGGATCGTCATAATCAACCCCATGACTGACATCGCACGCACTCTGTCCGCCCGGGAGGCGAACGGAACTGCCGACATCATGATGATGTCGCAGCGTGCTGTCATGTGTTGCCGAATGTGCCGCTGACAGGTGAACCCCGCCTGATCCTCCGCCGCTTCTGAACGCGGCCGCGGATCCCCGAGTTCCGATGGCCCGGCCCACAACGCCGACATCCGGATGCTCGCTCACCGGCCCCCGCTGGGCCTCACGCAACGCACACCCGAACCCGCCGCAGGCTGACAGCCCGGGTTCACGTTCCGAGGACGAACCTCCCATGTCGAACACCGCTCTTCTCGCCCCCGCCGCCCCCGCTCGCCACCTTCGCGCCGTCGAGACGCCTCCCCCGGCGCCCGCCGCAGCGACCTCGACCGCACCCCGTGGCTTCGCTCTGTATGTCGGCATCGACGAGGCCAAGGCCGCTGCCGACGGCGTCTCGCTCTCGACCCTCGTCGAGGCGCTGCGCCGCACGCTGAGTGAGCTCGCACCCCACGCCGAGACCTACGCGACGGTCGCCCTGGCACCGGTCGGCGCCGGCGGACGCGACGTCGACGTCGTCCGCCTCGCCCTCCACGAGCCCAGCGCGGTCGCCCGCACGAAGCAGGACGTTCCGGCGGAGGACCACGTCCCCGGCGGCGTGACCGTCGACATCTCGCGCAAGCGCGTCTTCATCGACGGCGAGTCGGCGGCCTTCACCTTCAAGGAGTTCGAGCTGCTGCAGTACCTGGTGCTCCGCGAGGGGCGCACCATCGAGCGCTCCGAGCTCGTCGAGTCGCTGTGGAGCAACGGTTCCGACGACGAGGCGCCGGGCGAGCGCACGATCGACGTCCACGTCCGCCGGCTGCGTGCGAAGCTCGGCCGCTATGAGGACATCGTGCGCACGGTGCGCGGCGTCGGCTACCGGTTCGACCGCCACGCCGACGTGGTCATCCGCTACGGCCACGGCACGCCGTCGCCCGACCGCTTCTGATTCGCGCCGCGTCACCCCGACGCCGATCGACGTCGCTCACGGCGGGATGTCGGAGGTTCCGACGTAGGGTGTCGGCATGAGCGCGGTGACGACGGGACGGATGCCGGGTCGCCGCCCGGCGATCCACGAGCGCGATGCCACGCCGCCGTCATCCCGCCCGATCGAGACCGAGTACCGACCGGCTGCGCCGATCGACATCGCCCGCGCGGTACGTCACCAGCAGCACGGCGCCCACGATCCCACGATGACGGTCTCAGGCGACGTGATCTGGCGCGTCAGCCGCACGCCGCGCGGCGTCGCGACGCTCGCCCTGCGGGTGGGCCGCTCGCTCGTGAGAGCAGCCGCCTGGGGCCCCGGCGCCCAGTGGGCGGTAGAGCAGCTGCCGCGGCTGTGCGGCGCACACGACGATCCCGAAGGGTTCGACGGGACGCGGCATCCGCTCATCGCCGACATCCACCATCGGCATCCCGACATCCGCCTGGGCGCGACCGACCTCGTCTTCGACGACCTCGCGAGCGCGATCTTCGAGCAGAAGGTGACGGGCCTGCAGGCCTTCGGCGCTTGGCGCGCGATCGTCACCTGGTACGGCGAGCGCGCGCCAGGACCGACGCCGCGTCCGATGTTCGCGCCGCCCGCGGACTGGCACCTGATTCCGAGCTGGGCGTGGCATCGCGCCGGCCTCGAGCCGCCGCAGTCGCGCACCGTCGTGCGCGCGGCACAGCGACGGGCGTCGATCGAGCGCGCGGTCGCCGGCGCCCGCGGCGGCGACGAGCACGAACGCATCCTGACCTCACTGCCGGGGATCGGGCCGTGGACCTCCGCGGAGACCCGCATCCGCGCCTTCGGCGATCCCGATGCTGTGAGCGTGGGCGACTATCACCTGTGCCACACCGTGGGCTACGCCCTGACGGGACACCGCGTCGACGACGACGGGATGCTCGAACTGCTCGAGCCGTGGCGGGGCCACCGGCAGCGCGTCATCCGGCTCATCTACGCGGGCGGCGTCTTCGAACCGCGCCGCGGTCCGCGGCTGCATCCCGAAGACCACCGCGACCGCTGACCCGCGCGGCACCGTAGGCTCGGGGCATGGCGAATCGGGGATGGCAGCGCGGACACACCTACTGGGCGCTCGGCGCCGCCCTCGTCTTCCTGCTCGGCATCGTGTTCGGCCTCGTGATGAACAACGTGTGGCTCGGCCTCGTGCTCGCCGCGGCGATCTCGGTGGGATGGCTCATCGCCTACGAGTCGCGCCGGGGACGCAACGAGGGCGTCTACGACCGCGACGACGACGGCGCGCAGCTCTGACCGCCGCGCAAGCCGCTTCACCCGACACTTTCCGCCCCCTTCACGCGCCGGATGCGGCCACAACTGCCAGGTGAAGCCCTCTCGGTGCGCTGCGATCAGCGGAAGTACACCGCGAGCGGGTACTCGCCGTCGTCGCGGACCGCGATCGGCGTCTGGAACACGCGCTCCAGCACGTCGGGGCGCATGATCTCGCGCGGTGTCCCCGTGCACGCCACCGTTCCCCCGGTGAGGGCCACGATGCGGTCGGCGTAGGCGGCGGCGAAGTTGATGTCGTGGATGACGACGACGACGGTCTTGCCCAGCTCATCCGCCGCACGCCGCAGCTGCCGCATCATCCCCACGGCGTGACGCATGTCGAGGTTGTTGAGCGGCTCGTCGAGCAGGATGCAGTCGGTGTCCTGCGCGAGCACCATCGCGACGTAGGCGCGCTGGCGCTGCCCGCCGGAGAGCTGATCGAGGTAGCGGTGCGAGAGGTCCTCCAGATCCAGGAAGCGCAGCGCCTCGTCGACGTGGCGCCGGTCGTCGGGAGTGAGGCGTCCCCCGGAGTGGGGGAACCGCCCGAAGCCGACGAGGTCGCGCACCGTGAGCCGCGTGACGAAGTGGTTCTCCTGCCGCAGGATCGACACCACGCGCGCCAGCTCGCGGCTCGGGGTGCGCGCGACATCGAGACCGCCCACCGTGACCGTGCCCGTGGTGGGCTCGGTCAGGCGCCCGACGATCGTCAGCAGCGTGGACTTGCCGGCGCCGTTGGGCCCGACGAGGGCGGTCACCCCGCCGGCCGGGATCTGGAGGTCGATGGGACCCAGCACGCGCAGGCCCCCGTAGGACTTCGAGACGTCGGTGAGGGTGATCACAGCGCGCCCTTTCGCAGCAGGTAGACGATGAAGAAAAGGCCGCCGACGAACTCGATGATGACCGTGAGCATGCCCGCGGCGTAGAACACGTGCCGCAGCACGAAGTAGCCGCCGAGCAGCGTCGCCGCCCCCAGCAGCGCCGCGAAGGGCAGGATCACGGCGTGGCGGGACGATCCGGCGAGCTGGTAGGCGAGGGTCGCGACGATGAACCCGAAGAAGGTCATCGGGCCGACGAGCGTCGTGGAGACCGAGATGAGCACGGCCACCAGGATCAGCAGGACGGTGACCTCGCGCTTGTACGCGAGGCCGAGGTTCGTGGCGACGTCGCGCCCGAGGGTCAGCAGGTCGAGACGTCGGCGGCGGCGCCACACCACGACGAGGACGATCGCGACGATCACCGCGGCCCACGGCAGGTACTCGGGGTTCGAGTTGCTCAGGTTGCCGAACAGGCGCGCCGAGAGCAGGTCGAAGTCGCTCGGCGTCAGCAGCCGCTGCATCACCGTCGAGAGCGAGCCGAAACCGACCCCGAGCACGATTCCGATCAGCAGCATGATGTGCAGGTTTCCCCGCTTGCCGGCGAAGAGCCACCCGTAGAGGAGGGTCGCGAACGCCACCATCAGCAGGCTCTGGAGGGCCACCTTGGCGAGCCCGTCGGTGGCCGCGAGCGCAGCTCCCCCGAAGAAGAACACCAGGCCGGTCTGCATCACGACGTACAGCGCGTCGAACCCCATGATCGAGGGCGTGAGGATGCGGTTGCCCGTCGCGGTGTGGAACAGCACCGTCGCGACCGCCTGACAGCAGGCGACGATCGCGACCGTCGCCACCGTCGTGACCCGGAGCTCCACGGCGAGCCAATAGCCGCGCTGCGCCGGATCGAGAGGGATGTTCCACGTCAGCAGCAGAACGGCCGCCGCGGCGACCATGATGGCGAGAACGAGGAACCGCAGCCACACCCGCGACCGGACAGTGCCGCGCAGCGTCTCAGCCATCGTGCCCTCGCTGCCGCAGGAGCAGCACGACGAACACGGCAGTGCCGAGGACGCCGAGGATCATCGAGACGGGCACCTCGAACGGCATCCGGATGACGCGGCCGACGATGTCGCAGACGACGATGACAGCCACTCCGCCGAGACACACCCAGGGGAGGTTCGCGCGGAGATTGTCTCCCCGCCACATCGACACGAGGTTGGGCACGACGAGCCCGAGGAAGGGCAGGAACCCCACGACGACGGTCGTGACGCCGGTCGCGACGGCGACGAGGGCGGTGCCGAGGAGGAGCACCCGGTCGTAGTCGACACCGAGCGTCGTTGCGACGTCCTTGCCGAGGCTCGCCGCCGTCAGCCGGTCGGCGAAGAGCGCGACGAGCACGACGACGATGCCGACGACCCACAGGACCTCGTAGCGACCGCGGACGACGGCGGTGAAGCTGCCCATGAACCATGTGCCCAGCATCTGCAGGGCGTTCGCACTGACCGCGAGGTAGGTCGTGAAGGACGAGACGACGGCGCCGAGCATGATGCCGATGAGCGGCACGATCAGCGACGAGCGCAGCTGGATGCGACGCAGGATCGCGAGGAAGACCATCGTGCCGACGAACGCCGCGAGGCTCGCGAAGAGCATGCGTACGACCAGCGGAGCGTCGGGCGCGAGGAGCACCGTCGCGAGGAGGCCGAGCGCTGCCCACTCGGTGGTCCCGGTGGTGGTCGGCTCGACGAAGCGGTTCTGCGTCAGCAGCTGCATGACGAGGCCGGAGACGGCCATCGCGCAGCCCGCGAGGACCAGCGCGAGCGTGCGCGGAATCCGGGTGATCCACAGCATCTCCGAGCCGACGCCGTCCGAGGCGAGGTCGTAGACGCCGACGAAGAGGGACAGCACGACGAGACCGGCCACGACGGTGATCGCGGCCGGGAGGGCGAGACGCCCGCGGATGCGGGCGGGGGCGGTGAGCGCAGTCATGACGGATCGCGGTGCCCCGGCCGGCAGTACCGGACGGGGCACCGCGCAGGACGATCAGGCCGCCGCGGCGAAGGCCGTCGCGATGTCGGCGTAGAGCTTGGTGTACGCCTGGATGCCCTCGTCGAGGTAGAAGCTCGGCGCGAGGTAGACGATTTGCCCCTTCTGCACCGCGGGGACGTTCTGCAGCGCTTCGGACCCCTCGATGAGCTCCTTCGCCGAGACATAGCCGTCCTCGTTGAACATGGCGTCCCGGTCCAGCACGATCAGCCACTCGGGGTTCGCCGCCGCGATCGCCTCGACGCTGATGTCGTCGCCGTGCGAGGCGTTCTCCGCTCCGCGATCGATGCCGGGGACGAGTCCGAGCGTGGGGAAGACGGCACCGACGCCGCGCCCCTCCCCCGGGGCCGCGAACGAGATCTTGCCGCCCGAGGTGAGCAGGCCGACGACCGTATCGGTGCCGTTGTAGGCCGCCTTCGCGTCCGCGACGGCGCCGTCGAGGTCGTCGGCGAGCTTCTTCGCGTCATCCTCCCGATCGAAGACCTGGCCGAGGATCTCGACCTGGCGCTTCAGCTCGGCGACCTGCTCCTCGCCCTCGCGAGCGCTGGTCTCGATCGTCGCGGGCTGGATCGCCGTCAGGTCGTCGTAGATGTCGCGGAAGCGGTACCCGCCGACGATGAGGTCGGGCTGGGCCGAGATGATCGCCTCGAGGTCGGGCTCGCGGTGCAGCCCGACGTCGAGCACGTCGTCGCCCCCGGACAGGTTGGGCCACAGGTCGTACATCAGCGGCTTGGGTGCCGCCACGAGGCCGATGTCCCAGTCGCTCAGCGTCTGGAACGTCGTGTTGTCGAGCGCGACGACGCGTTCGGGGGCGACGGGCACCTCGATCTCGCCGTGGTTGTCGGTCACGGTGACGGTCGTGGGCGCGGTCGCGTCACCGCTGGGCGCGGCATCCGGGCTCGCCGACGACGCGCACCCGGCGAGGCCGAGCGCTGCGACGAGCGCGATCGAGACGAGTGCGGGACGGCGGATGGCATGGCTCACGTGACGTAACTCCTGGTGCGGTGCGTATCGGATGCTGGTCGACGGGGCGACCGGATGCCGGGATCGAGACCCCGACGGCAGTGTAGGTTAGCCTAACCTTCATGTCCGCATCGACCGCAACCCCCTCGTTCCGGATCGCTCGCCGAGCGCTCGACCTGCGTTTTCGCTTCGTCCGCCTGGCAGCCCGACAATGGCTGACTCCGGCCTATGTCCGGGTGCGGCTCGAGGGCGCCGATCTGCGGGGCTTCGATTCCCCGGGCTGCGACGACCACGTCCGCGTCTTCTTCCCCGAGGTGGCCCCCGAGAGCATCGACGAGATGCGTGCGGCGCCGAGCCGCGAGTACACCCCTCTCGCCTGGGACGCCGACGAGGGCTGGCTCGACCTCGAGTTCGCCCTGCACGGCGACGGCGTGGCTGCGGACTGGGCGGCGACGGCGGAGATCGGGTCGACGATCGGCATCGGCGGACCACGCGGATCTGCCGTGCTCACGGGACGCCCCGACGGCTGGTTCCTGGCCGGAGACGAGACCGCGGTCCCCGCGATCCGGCGGTTCGCCCATCACATGGATGCCGCTGCCGTCGGGCGCGTGCTCATCGAGGTGCCCGACGCCGATCACGAGCTGCCCATCTCCGCGCCGCCGGGGGTCGTCGTCGAGCAGGTGCACCGCGGATCGGCATCCGCCGGCGCTGCGCTCGCCGCTCGTCTCGCCGCGCTCGGCGACGACGACCGACCGGACGGCGCCGTCTTCGCTTTCGTGGCGGCCGAGCAGTCGATCGTGCGCTCCGCTCGAGCGCTCCTGCTCGACCGCTGGCGCCTCGACCCCGAGCAGATCACGGTGAAGGGCTACTGGAAGCGGGGCGAGCCCGAATATCACGCACCCCACTGACGCGCACGGTTCAGTTCACCTGACGCTTCCCGCCCCCTCTCCGCGCGGGATGGGGCCAGAACTGACAGGCGAAGACTGCGCCGCCCCGCGACGCTCCGCTAGCATCGCGGGATGGAGGCCGTCTCGACAGCACCGCTGCCGAACGCTTCGCTGCCCCAGGCGATGCGCCGTTTCGTGGTGCACGCCTTCCGCCTGCGCGGGCGCGCCAGCCGCAGCGAGTACTGGTGGTGGATGGCCGTCGGCTTCACGGCCGCCGTCGTCTTCCTCCTCGTGATCCCGCGGATGCTGTCGGGGCGCTGGCCGCAGCTCGACCTCGGGCTGCACCCCTTCGGCTGGTGGGGATGGCGCGGGATCGAGCTCTTCGGGCCGATCGCTCCGACCGATCCCCTCTCGACCCTGGTGGCGGTCTACCTGTGGACCTCGACCGTGTGGGTGGTGGCCACCTTCATCCCGGGTTTCACCGTCGCGGTGCGGCGGCTGCACGATTCGAACCTGTCGGGATGGTGGGTGCTGCTGAACCTGATGCCCATCGGCGGGTTCGTGCTTCTCCTGCTCGCCCTGCGACGGTCGCGCCCCGAGGGCGCGCGTTTCGACGGGGATGCCGCGCTGCTCGAGCGCGCCGCGGGCTGGGCCCCGACAGGGGTGGCGTGATGTCCCTCCTCTCCACGCTCCCGATGCTGCTCTCGGTCATCGGCGCCCTCTCGCTCGGCGACTCGAGCGGGCTCGCAGCGGCGACCGCGGTGGCGCTGCTCACGATCGCGATCGCGGTCGCCTCGATCGCGGGCGCCGTCACGGCGACGGGGGCGGCGGGTTCGCGGCGCCCCCACCCGCGGCGATCCATCTCGCCGTCGACTCTGCTGGCGCAGAGCGACCCGGACGCTCCCGGGAGACGACGCCCCCGCGCCCCGGGGCTCGCGGCTCCAGCCGCGTAGCCACGTCCGGAACGGCTCCACACCCGCGCGCACCCGCACCGAAGGCCCCGTGCATCGCGCCGTCCGGCGTCCCCTCGCGGCTGATCTCCCGTGCTCAGCTTCGTCGATCGGACTCTCCATGGACCTGTATTCCTTCCCGCCCATCGCCGCCGCGCTCGACGCCGTGGCCTCGATCCTCACCGCACTGACCGCGGCGCTCGGACCCGCGCTCGGCGACCTCGCCGCCGCGGCATCCGTCATCCTCATCACCGTCGTCGTGCGCACAGCACTGATCCCCGCGGGCGTCGCCCAGGCGCGAGCGGATCGCGCTCGTGCACGCCTGGCGCCGCGGCTGCGCGAGCTCCAGCAGCGATACCGGACCGACCGCGAGAAGCTGCAACGCGAGACGCTCAAGCTCTATCGCGACGAGAACGTCTCGCCGACGGCGGGCTGTCTGCCGCTGCTGGTGCAGGCTCCCGTCGTGGGGCTGCTGTACGGCGTGTTCATCCATTCGACGATCGCGGGCCACACCAACGGGCTGCTCGCCGAGACGCTCGCCGGGGTCCCCCTCGGGTCGAGCCTGGCGGGCACCGTCGCGTCGGGCACACTGCCGCTCGCCGCCGCCCTCGTGTTCGGCGCCGTCATCGCCTCGATCGCGCTCGTCGGCGAGCTGACGCGGCGAGCCTTCCGGGTGACGGATGCTCCGGCCGCCCTGTCGGGGGTGCTCGGGGTCGCGCAGTTCGCGACCGCCGTCGTCGCGGTGTTCGTTCCGCTCGCGGCGGGCCTGTACCTGGTCGTGACGGTCGCCTGGACGCTGGCGCAGCGGCTCATCCTCCGCCGCATCCTCCCGCCCGTCGCCGCGTGAACCCGTTCATCTGACAGGAGTGGCCCCCTCCCACGCGGGGAAGGGGCTACTTCTGTCAGGCGAGCGCTGCAAGGCGCGACTGAGTCGCGACTCAGGCGCGCGCGGGCAGGTTCTCCTCGAGGAACGCGAAGACCGTCTCGTACCAGACCCGCGCGTTCTGCGGCGAGAGGATCCAGTGGTTCTCGTCGGGGTAGTACAGGAACCGGTGCGGGCTCGTGCCGTCCTCGGCGGCGTGGTGCTCGTTGAGGTCGGCCCACAGCCGCAGACCCTCACCGATCGGCACCCGGTAGTCACGGTCACCGTGGATCACGAGCATCGGCGTCCGGATGTCGGCGACGAAGCGATGCGGCGAGTTGGCGACCGCACCCTCGCGGCTGAAGATGCTCTGCCAGTACGGCGCGAAGTCGGTCGTGCCGGCGAACTGGTCGAACGCCCACAGGCTCGCGTGGGTCACGATCGCGTCGAAGCGGTCGGTGTGACCCGCCACCCAGTTCGCCATGTAGCCGCCGAACGATCCGCCCATCGCGGCCGTCCGGGTCTCGTCGATGTCATCGCGCGCGACGACCGCATCCGTGATCGACATGAGGTCGGTGAAGGGCGCCGCGCCCCACGCGTCCCACCCGCGCGCGATGAAATCGAGCCCGTAACCGGTCGACAGCGCCGGGTCGGGCAGCAGCACGGCATAGCCTCGGGCCGCGGCCAGCAGCGGGCTCCACCGCCAGCTCCACGCGTTCCAGCTGTTGAGCGGTCCGCCGTGGATCCACAGCAGAAGCGGCGCCGGGGTCGCGGCATCCGCCCCCTCGGGCAGCACGAGCCAGCCGCGCACGCGGGCTCCGTCATCGGCGGTCGTCTCGACCTC
This sequence comes from Microbacterium sp. SMR1, assembly GCF_003289625.1. GTDB lineage: Bacteria > Actinomycetota > Actinomycetes > Actinomycetales > Microbacteriaceae > Microbacterium > Microbacterium plantarum. The sequence continues at coordinate 912,608 of NZ_QMBN01000002.1, read as the reverse complement.
GACCATCGAGGCGGTCGTAGCCGGCGACGGCGCCGGGTTCGCCAGCGGCGTGACAGAGCCGTCGGCGGCGACACGGACCGGATGCGGCGGCGTCATCCAATTGGAGCGGAGCGCGATGACGTCCGTGGTGCCCGAGACCGGCTCGACGTGCGTGTACGCGAAGTCGTCGTGCGTCGTCTGCGCGACAGCGCCGCCGTCGAGCGGCACGGTGAAGACCGGTCCGCGACCGTCGTGGTCGGCGGTCACCACGAGCGCCGCGTCGTCATCGGAGAATCGGATGCTGCTCGGCCAGCGGTCCCAGTCCGAGGCCAGGCGCTGCGCGTCGGCACCGTCGAGGGCGCTCGCCCACAGCTCCTGATCGGCGGGCCCCGCGGGGGTGGACTTCGCCGTGCGGACGTAGGCGACACGGGCGCCGTCGCGGCTGATCGCGGGCATCTCGACGTCGACGTCGACCTCGTCGCGGATGACGCGCAGCTCGCCCGTCGCGGTGTCGACCGCGACGAGACGGTACCGGGCGTCACGCCCCTGCGGCTCGGGCACCGAGGCGACGAGGGTCGCACCGTCGGGCGTGAGCGCCATACCCGCCGTCGAGGCCGCACGACCACGGAGCAGGATGCGCGGGCGCGGCAGCCCCGCGGGGTAGGGCTCGTCGGCAGCCTCCCCCGCTTCGGCGCCAGCGCCGACGACCTCGTCGACGGCCTGGTCGGCGGTCGCGATGACGGCGGGCGCGTCGCCCAGCTCGCTCAGATCGAGGGCGAGCAGCGCGGGCTCGTGGGGGCCGAGATCGTGGTCCCAGTACCGCACGGGGTAGGTGTCGTGGATGATCGCGGAAACCTTGAGCTTCTTCCGCTCCGCCCGCAGCTTCGCGTCAGCCTCGATCGTGGCGGCCTCGGGGAGCAGCGACGACGCGATCACGATGCGGTCGGAGTCGGCAGCCGTGACGACCGCGGAGACGCCGCCGGCCAGCCGCGTCACCGGGCGCGCCTCGCCGCCGGCGGCCGGAAGCAGCCAGAGCTGAGCGGGTGCGCCGTCCGCGGCGTCGTTGTCGGGGCGGGCCGACACGAACAGCAGATCGCCGGACCCCGTGAACACGGCGCCGGACTCGCCGGTCGTCGAGCGGGTCAGGCGTCGCGGCGCACCGGCGCCATCGGCGGGCACCGACCACAGCGAGCGCTCGTAGCCGGTGCGATCCTTCGTGAGGGTCGCGACCGTCAGCACGACGTGCGAGCCGTCGGGCGCGGTCGCCGCCGCGTCGATGCGGGGAAGGGCGTAGTAGTCGTCGAGAGAGTCGAACGGCGTCGTCATGCCTCCACGCTATCCGGCGCGGGCTACATCTCCTCGTGGGTGTCGGGGTCGCCGTCCCAGAGCCGGCCGCGTTCGAGGGCGCTGATCGCCGCGATCTCATCGCCCGACAGCAGGAAGTCGAAGACGTCGGCGTTCTCGCGCTGGCGGACCGGGTCGGCAGACTTCGGGATCGGGGTCGACGACAGCTGCGTGTGCCAGCGCAGCACGACCTGCGTTCCGGTGACGCCGTGGGATGCCGCGATGTCGGCGATGACCTGCTCGTTCAGCAGCTCGCTGCGCCGAGCCAGGGGGCTCCAGCTCTCGGTGCGGATGCCGTTCGCAGCGTGGAACGCGCGCAGGCCGGCCTGCGGGAAGTAGGGGTGCATCTCGACCTGATTGACCGCCGGGGCGACTCCGGTCTCCTCGATGAGGCGGGCGAGCATCGGCTCGGTGAAGTTCGACACCCCGACCGACCCGACCTGCCCCTCGTCGCGGAGCGCCAGCATCGCGCGGTAGGTCTCGAGCCACTTGCCCTGGCTCGGGTTCGGCCAGTGGATGAGGTACAGGTCGATCTTCTCGACGCCGAGCCGGCCGAGCGAGCCTTCGGCGCTGCGGATCGTCTCGTCGAAGCCGTGGTCGCGCCCCGGCACCTTGGTCGTGATGATCAGCTGGTCGCGGATGCCGCTGCGACGCACGGCCTCCCCGACCTCCGACTCGTTCTCGTAGTTCACCGCCGTGTCGAGCAGCCGGTAGCCGGAGTCGATCGCGGCGGCGATGGCGTCGATGCCCTCGGGGCCGCGCAGGTTGTAGGTGCCGAGCCCGAGCTCGGGGAAGTCGGAGCCGTCGTTGAGCGAGACCGTGGGAATCGTGACCATGCCGCACACGCTACGCCGTCGCCGTGGTCTTCGGTGCGGGCTTGCGCAGAGCGATCCCGTCGCTCAGCGGGCGAGGAACTCCTCGATGACCGTCAGCACTCCCGCCTCGGTGTGCGAGGGGGCGCTGTAGCGGGCCACGGCCGCGATCTCGGGGTGCGCCTCGGCCATCGCGTACGAGTAGCGGGCCTGCTGGAGCAGTTCGAGATCATTGAGGTAGTCACCGAACGCCATCGTGTGCTCGGGGCCGACCCCGAGCGTCTCCTGCAGACGGGACAGCGCCCGCCCCTTGTTGACCCCGGGGTTCATGATGTCGACCCAGTGCTGCCCCGACACCACGACCTGGTGCGTCTCGCGGAGGTCGAACAGCTCGGGTGCGACCGAGTCCTCGGCGAGCGCGAAGTCGTAGACGGCGAGCTTGAGGATCTCGTCGTCGACCGAGGTCAGGTCGTCCACGACAGCGAGCTCGGCGTAGTACTTGTCGGCCTCGGCGAAGAAGGCTGCGTCCGCGCGCTCGATGTAGGCCGACCGCTTGCAGCAGACGACGAGGCCGACATCGAGGTGGTCGAGACCGCGGATACGGCGGACGACGGATGCCGCGAACGCGGGGTCGACGGCATCCGAGCTGACCTCGGCGCCGTCTCGGACGACGTACGCACCGTTCTCGGCGATGTAGTCGAGCTCGACCGGCGCATCCGCGAACTGCCGGCGAAGCGTCGCGAGCTGGCGTCCGCTTGCGGGAGCGAACACGATGCCCCGATCGCGCAGCCGCGGCAACAGCCGCCACAGTCCCTCGGGGATGCGGCCGTCCGCGTCGAGGAGCGTGCCGTCCATGTCGACGGCGATCAGGCGGATGTCGGGAGAGGTCACTCCCCCATCCTCTCCGACACGACCGGCGGCTGCGGCCGCGCGCCCCCGGGGGATAACCCGAAAGGGAGTCTCCGGGCGGCTCGCCTGCGCGGCACCCGGCCGCGGTCCTAGCGTGGAGCCATGACCACCGCCGTCGCCAGCACCGCCCCTCCATCCCGTGCTCTGACCTGGTTGCGCCCGCTCGGAGCGCTCGCCCAGCTCGCCGCCCTCGGCTTCGCGGGCACCGCCGTGTTCACCGTGCTCCTCACCCTCATGGCGACGGGGATCGGCCTGACTCCGGCACTCGGACTCGGCCTGCCGATCCTGGTGGGTTTCGTCTACGCGCTCTGGCTCACCGGCTGGCTCGAATACGCCCGCGTCGACGGCCTGTACGGGTGGGGCCTGCCCTCGCTTTCGCCGCGCAGCAGCGGCCGGCCCGGGTTCGGCGGCTGGCTCCGCACGGTCTGGCTGCAGTTCACCGACAGCCGGATGTGGCGCGGGGTCGCCCACGCAGCGATCTCGACGGTGCTGGGGCTCATCGCGCTCAGCCTGTCCGGACTGCTCGCGTCGGGCTTCGCCCTGATCTTCGCCCCGCTCTACGCGGAGCAGACCGTCACCGTCGCCTCGACCTGGATCAGCGTTCCCCGCGAGGGCGCCGTCGTGGCCGGGGTGCTCCTGGTCCTCGTGCCGGCAGCCCTCCTCGTGGGGATCACCCTTCTGCACGGCATCCTCGCCAAGGCGATCCTCGTCCCCTCGCGCGAAGCGCAGCTGGTCGAGGCCGCCCGCACCGCGGGGGTGCAGCGCGAGGGCGCGGTCCGCGCCGGTGAGCTCGAGCGCACCCGCATCGAGCGCGACCTGCACGACGGCGTGCAGCCGCGGCTCGTCTCGGTGGGCATGACGCTGGGACTCGCCCAGCAGAAGATCGACGACGATCCGGACGCCGCGAAGGAACTGCTTGCCGAGGCCCACACCTCGACGAAGGCCGCGATCACCGAACTGCGTCAGCTCGCCCGCGGCATCCACGCCTCGGTGCTCGACGATCGCGGACTCGACGCGGCACTGTCCGCCCTCGCCGCCCGCTCGCACGTGCCCGTCAGCCTCGACGTACGGGTCGACCAGCGGTGCAGTCGCACCGCGGAGGCGGCGGTGTACTTCGCGATCGCGGAGTCGCTCACCAACGCTGCCAAGCACTCGCGGGCCGGGGAATGCCGCGTGGTGGTCCGTCACCGCGACGATCACACCCTCTGGGCGCGGGTCGAGGACAACGGCGTCGGTGGAGCCCGGGTCATCCCCGGAGGCGGGCTCGACGGCATCATCAACCGCATCACCGCCGCGGGCGGCACGACACGCCTCGACAGCCCGGCCGGCGGACCGACCGCTCTGGAGGTGAGCGTCCCGTGCGCATCCTGATCTGCGAGGACTCGACGCTGCTGCGAGAGGGGATCGTCCGGCTGCTGGCCGACTCGGGCCACGAGGTCGTCGCGGCCCTCCCCGATGCCGACGGCATCTCCGCCGCCGTGGCCGAGACCCAGCCCGACCTCTGCATCCTCGACGTCCGGCTGCCACCGACGTTCACCGACGAGGGCATCCGCGCGGCCCTCGCCCTGCGTGCCGAGAACCCCCGGCTGCCCATCCTCGTACTGAGCCAGTACGTCGAGGAACGCTACGCGAGCGAGCTCATCACCTCGCAGGGGGCGGCCCTGGGCTACCTCTTGAAAGACCGCGTGGCCGACGTCGGCGAGTTCCTCGCGACGATCGAGCGCATCGGCGCGGGAGCCACGGTTCTCGACCCCGAGGTGGTCGCGCAGCTGCTCATGCGCCGATCGCGCGACGAGCGGATGTCGCGGCTCACCGAACGCGAGCGGACGGTGCTCGCCCTCATCGCCGAAGGGCGCAGCAATCAGGCGATCGCCGCCGCGATGTTCCTCAGCGAGGCGAGCGTCGAGAAGTACATCACCTCACTCTTCCAGAAGCTCGACCTCGAGCAGGACGAACACGGCAACCGCCGCGTGCTCGCCGCTCTCGTCCATCTCGAACACGGCGGCTCACAGCCGCAGAACGGAGCAGTGCGATGAGCACGACCCTGACCCCGCCTCCTGTCACGCCGCCGGGAGCCCCCGACGGGCCACCCACGACGGGGCCGACGTCGACGCCGTCGTCCGCAGCTCGCGTGATCGCCGGGCTCACGATCGCCGCGGGCGCGGGCCTCCTCCTGTTCACCGCCGGAACCAGTGTCGTGTCGACGGTCGTCAGCGGCGGCACCGCGACCTCGACGATCTCAGCGCCGACCACGGGTGTGAGCATCCTCGAGATGGATGCCGCGGCTGCCGACGTCGAGGTCTCCTTCGGCGATGTCGACGAGGCGACCCTCACCGTGACGGGCACGGGAGGCGCCGAGGCGTGGGAGCTCGCCCGCGACGGTGACCGCCTCGTGGTCGACTCGGACCGTGACTGGTGGAGCGGATGGCGCCTGTGGGGCGGAACGTCGCGGGCGACGCTCGTCCTTCCCGACGACCTCGCGGGACTCGACGCCCAGCTGACCGTGGGGGCGGGGGCCCTGCGCGCGGACGGGGAGTTCGGCGCTCTCGCGCTGCGCGCCGATGCCGGGTCGATCGATACGGCCGGCTCCGCGACGAGCCTCGACACCCGAGTGTCCGCCGGACGCGTCTCGGTCGAGCTCGACGGGGTCCGTCAGGCGACCGTCGACGTCAGCGCCGGCCGGATGTCGGGCTCCCTCGCGGGCACCGCTCCGACGTCGGTGACGATCGCCGCCGAGGCGGGCGGGGTCGACCTCGCGCTCCCCCGTGGTGATTACGCCGTCAGCTCGACCCAGGAGGCAGGCTCGTTCGTCAACGGCCTGACCGAAGACCCCTCGTCGCGCAACCGCGTCGAGGTCCGGGTCTCGGCGGGGTCGGTCGTCCTTCGGGAGGGTCGCTGAGGGTCCTGCCGCGATCCTGAACGATCACTATGCAGCGCTGATGAGAACGGCCCAGCCGTTGCATCCCGTTACCTGGTCGTTATAACTTCGAAGCACGCAGTTCCCCCCAACTGCGCGGTGTGATCTCTGGTGCAAGGGATGACAGGGCCGGTCGACGATTCTGAGTCGACCGGCCCTTCTCACGTCCGGCTGGCAGTCGCCGCGGTCGTAGGCTGGCCCGGTGCGTGCGTTCACCGGTCATGTTCCCGGGTCGCCCGCTTACCGCCGGCTCATCGCCGGGTTGTTCTTCGCCGGCGTCGCGACCTTCGCGCAGTTGTACTCGCCCCAGGCGGTCCTCCCCTTCATCGGCTCGGAGTTCGGGGTCGAACCGGCCACCGCCGCACTGGCGGTCTCGGTCTCTACGCTCGGCCTCGCCGTCGGCGTCATCCCCTGGTCGGTCGTGGCCGACCGCATCGGTCGCGTACCCGCGATGGCGACCGGGGTCATCGCCGCGACCGTGCTCGGCCTGCTGGCCCCGCTCGCCCCGACGCTGCCGCTGCTGCTCTCCGCCCGGCTGCTCGAGGGCGTGGCACTCGGGGCCGTGCCCGCCATCGCCCTCGCCTATCTGTCAGAAGAGGTCGACGCCGCCCACACCGCGACGGCAGCCGGCAGCTACATCGCCGGCACCACGATCGGCGGACTGCTCGGAAGGCTCGTCGCGGGCCCGTTCGGCGATGTCGGTCTGTGGCGCGGCGGCGTGTTCGCCGTCGCGGCGGTGTGCGCGGCGTCGGCGGCGCTCTTCCTGTGGCTCACCCCGCCGGCCCGCGGCTTCGCGCCGCAGCGGAGGACCGGAACCTCCGGCCCCTCGCTCGTTGCCCGGCTCGTGACGAACCTCCGCGACCGCCGTCAGCTGGCCCTCTACGCGCAGGGGTTCCTGCTCATGGGCGGCTTCGTCGCCGTGTACAACTACCTCGGGTTCCACCTGGTGGCACCGCCGTACTCGCTGCCGCTGTGGATCGTGAGCTTCCTCTTCCTCGCCTACCTCGCCGGAACCGTCGCCTCGCCGTGGGCCGGATCGCTCGCGGGGCGGTTCGGACGTCTGCCGGTGCTGCTGGCGGCGCTCGCGGTCATGGCGATCGGCATCGTCGTGACGGCGGTGCCCCACGTGATCGCGGTGCTCGTGGGGCTCCTGATCCTCACCGCCGGCTTCTTCGGCGCCCACGCGATCGCCTCGGGCTGGGCTCCCGCGGCGGCGAGGCCGGAGACGCGCGCTCAGGCCGCCTCGCTGTACTACCTCGGGTACTACGGCGGCTCGAGCCTGTTCGGCTGGCTGCTGGGCTACGCCTTCCACGATCTCGGGTGGGCCGGCGTCGCCGGATGGACCGTCGCGATGGTCGTGGTCGCCGCCGCGCTCGCGATGTTCGGCCTCAGGGCGCCGCGTCAGCCGGCCTGACCGGGGTCGGGTCCGGCACCGCAGCGGCGGCAGCCTCGGGCTCCGGCGGCGCCGCGTCGGTGTAGGCCCGGCTCAGTCGCCGGTACTGCGATGAGAGGAACGCGAGCAGCACCACCACGAGCATGAGCGCGCTCGCGGCGACGAAAGCCAAGGCGATGCCCCGCGCCTCACCACCGCCGAGCAGCCAGCCGAAGCTGCGCTCACCGGCGTCCGTGCGCATGAAGGGAATCAGACCGAACTGCGCGAGCGGTCCGACGAGGTACGCCGAGATCGGCGAAGCAGCCGACTCGACCGACGCCGCGAAGCCGAAGACGCGGCCCTGGGTCTGGAACGGCACGACGCGCTGGATGACGGTCTGCTCGGCGGCCTCGGCTGCGGGCATGAGCATCATGAACACGAAGATTCCCAGGGCGTAGAGCCACCACCACTCGCGGATCGCGAAGGTCATCCCCAGCACCGCGACGCCGACGTTGACCAGCAGCAGGGTGCGCACGGGGTTGCGGCCGAGACCGCGGGCGGCGACCAGCGCGCCGCCGACGATGAAACCCGTGCCGGTGACCGCGAGCACGATTCCCCAGGCCTCGACGGTGAAAAGCGTCAGCCCGTATGGATCCATGAGCGCCATGAACACCCCGCCGACGAGGTTGTTGAGGGTCGTGAACAGGATCAGGCCCAGCAGCCCCGGGACGGATCGGATCGCCGGAACGACGCCGCGGAACGTGAAGGCCGGTGCCGCGGCCTCGTGCGATGCGGCGATGCCGCGCTCGGGGATCCACACGAATGTCAGATGCGCGAGGGCCAACGCGGTCGCGGAGACCGCGATCACGACGGTCCACCCCATCCCGAGGAGGCCGATCGAGAGACCGGAGAAGACGCTCGTGACGATGAACGCCACACCCTGCACCGTTCCGACGAGGCCGTTCGCCCGGTCGCGGCGGTCGCTCGGCACGAGAAGGGTCACGGTGGTGGACAGCGCGATGTTGCGCAGGTTCTCCACGACTCCCCCGACGAGGATCAGGCCCGCGAACACCCAGAACCAGGGGCGCCCCCAATCGACGAGGATCGACTCGGGAAACAGCAGGTAGACCGCGCCGGCACCGAGATAGGTCGCCAGGGTGATGAGGCTCGAGAGCATCATCACGGCCTTCTTCTTCATGTGGTCGACGAGGGCCCCGAAGACCACCCCGAACACGGCGACGAGCAGCATGTACGAGCCGCCGATGATGGATGTCGCCAGGACGTTCTCCGTCGCGAGGTAGGCCCAGAACGTCAGGGCGAACCAGAGGAAGCTCGAGGTCACGTTCGCGAGCAGAGTGTTGCCGAGCACCTGGTGGAACGCGCGCATGCGCGAGGTCTCCAGCGCGCTGAGCGGGGCGGTCATGGGACGAACAGTAGACCCGCTCGCGGACACGGAGAAGAACGGGTTTCGGGTCGCCCCTCAGGCTCGCAGCGCGGCATCGGCGAGCGACCACTTCTGGGCCGTCTGCATCATCCAGAACACCAGGAACAGCACCAGGGCGATGAGCTCTCCTGCGAGCACGACGGGGAGGTCGAACAGCACCGCCGACACGACGGTCGCGGCGAGATCGACCAGGAGCGCGATCGCGACGATGACGTAGCCGATCCGCGTCCGCTTCGCCGGAGGGTGCGCTTCGGAGGGCCGCAGCGCCTCGGCGAGCGCGACGAGGGCGATGAGGATGAAGAAGCCGAAGGCCGCGACGGTGTGACCGTAGCGGACGAGCAGCTGCGGCGCGAGCGTCCACACGAGGGCCACGCCGGCCAGCACCGCCGCCGCGACGGCGAGGGTCGGCCCCGTGTCGCGGAGGGCGACGTCGCCGCGTCGTGCCAGCACGAGACCGATCGCGAGCACGACCGCGCCGATCACGAGGTACGTCGCCAGAGCGTTGTCGAGGTCGTCCGTGAACCCGGCAGGAACGCACGGGGCAGCGCAGTCGATGACGACGCCGGGCACCTCGCCGGCCGAGATCGGCGTCGGGATGATGGCGATGAGCGGGGCCAGGAGCGCCGCGACATCCAGCAGCACCCGTTGCGGGCCCCGCCCGGAGAGCGCGAGCAGGCAGGCCGCGGCCGCGACGAGGGCGGCGGAGAAGACGTTGCGGGCCGAGCTGTAGAAGTAGTGACTGACGCTGGGCAGCACTCCCACGTCGGGGATCGCGAAGAGCACCGCGAGCATGATCGCGACCGGCGCGCCCGCGAGGGTCAGGCGCAGGTAGCGATACGTGCGCTGCGAGGTCGAGACGGCCGGCACGACGCCAGGCTAACGGCGAGGTCGGACGTCCGCCGCATCCGCCCCGGTGACCGGAGCGGATGCGGCGGCGCGGCGCGTCAGGAGACGGCGGCGATCTCGTTCGGAACGTGCGGCAGCTTCACCGTCTGCACGATCTCAGCCGTCGTGAGGTCGACCGCGACGAGCTCGCTGTCCGCCGGGTCGGTGACGTAGGCGATGTCGCCCGCGACCTTGACGGCCGGGTGCGGAGCCTGCCACTCGGCCGGACCCTCCCACGGGTCGACAACAGGCAGGGACTTCGTGATGCCCCCCGTGGCGGGATCGATCCAGTGCAGCGATCCGTCGGTGCCGATCAGCACGGCCTCGCCGGCCGGCCCGCGCGCGATGCCGCGGAAGGTGTACTCGACGCCGGCGGGCAGCGCGACCTTGGTCAGCGACTTCGCCTCGGTGTCGACGAGGGCGATGTTGCGCAGCAGGTAGCCCTCGGCGTCGGGGTCGTCCTTGTAGTCCATGACGACGAGCGGGCTGTCCTCCGCGACGAAGGCGTTGCCGATCCGGCCGTACGAGTCGGGCGAGGTGACTTTGGTGATCTCGCCGCCGTCGTAGATGATCGCGCCGTTCTCGCAGCCGAACACGACGCGCTCGCCCTCGGCGGTGCCCTCACCGTGGACGCCCGGGCAGTCGGCGTTGGAGGCGACCTCGGTGCCGTCCGCGTCGAGCACGCGGATGCCGGTGCGCCCCGCCTCTCCGCCGACGGTGGTCAGGAGCGTGCCGTCCTCGAGCTCGACCGAGACGCCGTGGTGCGCCTCGACGCCGGCGATCACCTCGGCGTCGGGCAGCGCGCCGTCGAGCTGTGCGAGGTCGGCGGTGTCGAAGATCGTCGTATCGCTCGTCGCGTCGTCGTAGAGCACGGTCTTGCCGCCGTGGACGACGACGTGTCCGGCGGCGGCCGCCGGGACGACGAGGTCGGTGAGCTCGGGCTGCTGCACGTCGAGCAGCTGGAAGCCCTCCGACGTGGTGACCATGACGTGGCGGCCGTCACCGGCCGCGTTGAGCCGGATGAAGTCCTCGGAGTCGAAGTCTCCGATCACCTCGAGCTCGTCGCCGCCGAGCACGAGCACACCGCCCTCGTAGCCGAGCGCGACCCGGGGACCGGCGGGGACGGATGCCTCGGCCGACGCGTCGCCGGACGGGCTGGACGTCGCGGAGGGCGAGGACGAGCATCCCGCCAGCACCAGGGCTGCGGCGCCGGCGAGGGCGCCGAACTTCAGGGTTCTCTTCATGGGGTGGGTTTCCTTTCCAGGGAAATGCCTCATCGGGTGAGGCCGTCGGTGATGCGCTGGAGGTTCTGGCGCATCATGTCGAGGTAGGTGTCGCCGGGCTGCCCCTCTGGCGCGAGCGACTCGGTCAGCAGCGGCACGACGGACACGTCGCGCCCCGCTTCGTCGGCGAGGACGCGCATGAGCCGGTCGGGCTGCGACGAGTCGGCGAAGATCGTGCGGACCCCGGCCGCGTCGATCGCGTCGACGAGCTCCTGCAGGTCGGACGCGCTGGGCGCCGCGAGCGTCGTGCCGCCCGGCACGGCCGCCCCCAGGATGCGGACGTCGTAGCGGCGCGCGAGGTAACCGAACACGTGATGGTTGGTGACGAGCGCGCGGTGCTCGGCGGGGATGGACTCCAGACCGGCGGTCATCTCCGCGTCGACCGTCTCGAGTTCCGCGAGGTACGCGTCGCCGGCATCCGTCACGGCTGTTCCGCCGTCGCCGGCGAGGTCGGCGAGGACCGGGGCGAGTGCCTCGACGACGCTCGCGGTCTGGGTCGGATCGGTCCAGAAGTGCGGGTCGACCGCGTCGGAGTCGAGGTAACCGAGGGTCTCGACGTGATCGCCCGCGACGAACTGGGCCACACCGTCCGCGGCGGACGCGTCGACGTGGTGCTGCACCCCCTCTTCGAGCCCGAGCCCGTTCGAGACCACGAGATCGGCACTGCGCATCGTCGCCGCGTCCTGGGCCGAGAGCTCGAAGGAGTGCGGATCGGCGTCCCGCGGCATGAAGGTGACGACGTCGAGCTCTTCGCCGGCGAGGTTCTGCACGATGTCGCCCAGGATGTTGGTCGTCACGACGACGGTCGGGCGGTCGCTTCCTGCCCCCGAGCAGCCCGCGAGCGAGACCACCCCGGCGACGACGAGGCCGAGAGCCAGCGCCGCCCGCCTCATCGGCCCGTCTCCGTGAAGAGGGCGGGGGCGTGCTCGGTCGCGAAGCTTCGGGCCACCCGCCCGCCGTCGGCGGGATCGAGCTCGAACAGCGTTCGCTCCGCGGGCCCGTTGAGGTAGGTGCGACGCTGGTCCGCGACGAGGTCGACGCCCGCGGCGAGCGCCGGGTCTGCGACGGATGCCGCCACCAGCGGCTCCGTGCGGGAGAGCTGCTCGCCCGTCGCACCGGAGATGACGATCACCGAGCCGTCGGCGGCGAGCGCGACCACGGTCTCGTCGGCGTCGTCGACGGCCGTCACGCGGACGATCGGCTGGCCGGCGTCGTGCGCCGTCCACGAGCGCTCGCGGGTGTCGAGCAGCCAGAACGCCGAGGACTCGGTACGACCGGCCACGGTGGGGCGACCCTCGCGGTTCGCGAACGACAGGGCACGGCTCGGCCCGCCCGCGGGATACGGGATGCTCTCGAGAGCCGTGCCAGCGGCATCCGAGACGGCGAGCACGGCACCGTCGGCGCATCCGATGACGACGCCCACATTCGTCGCGATGGATCCTGCCGGGTCGACGCAGGGCGTGGTGTCGAGTTCCGACCCCGAGGCGTCGACGCGGCGGATCTCGCCCGACCCGGCGTCGGCGATCAGCGCTCCCCCGGGGATCGGTGCGACAAGGGACCCGGGGGCATCGAGGTCGAGGCGGAAGCTCTCGACGATGTCGCCCTTCTTGAGCGCGTCGAAGTCGAGCAGCACGGCCTCGCCGCCGCGGTCGCCGTCATCGAAGTAGACGCCGACCCCGAGATCGCTCGTCACGGTGCGCGGTGTGCCGGAACCCTCGAGCTCACCGAGGATGCGGGACGGCGCCTCGTAGTAGTGGAAGTGGTCGATGTGGTTCCACGTCCACACGCCGCTGTCGATGATCGACACCTCACCCTCGCGGCCCGCGAAGAGGAAGCGTCCTTCGCTGTCGAGCGTGTCGGCGGGAGCGATGTCACCGAGGACCTCGGACTGCTCGTCGATCAGGTCGAGGTGGTGCACGGCACCGTCGGTGCCGATGCTGGTGAGGTGCAGCGCGGGCTCGGCGAGTTCGCGCGCCCCGGCGATGGCGCCGTGACCGTCGCCACGCGCGGTGGCATCGGCATCCGGAGTCGCGGCGGCCGAGTCCGACGGAGCGGCCTGGCAGCCGGCGAGCAGGGCGGCACCGGCGGTGAGAGCGATGAGCGAGAGAGGTGCACGAGTTCTCATGCGGTCCTTTCCGGGGTGTTCGGGATGACGGATGCCGGCGCGCGGCGCCCGTCCGGGCGGGTCAGGGCGCGCACGAGCGCGCGGATGCCGGTGGAGACGGCACCGGAGCAGATCGCGGTGAATGCGACCGTGGCGCCGGCAGCGGTGGCGGCGTGCCAGGAGATGAGCAGGCCCACGGCGACGGAGAGCGTGCCGATCAGGGCGGCGAGGATCATCGTGGGCACGATGCGCCGAGTCCACTGCCCGGCCGCGACGGCGGGGCCGAGGAGCATGCCGACCACCAGCAGCGAGCCGACCGCCTGGTAGGCCGAGACCACCGCGAGCGTGACGAGCCCGACGAGGACGATGTGGGCGGCGCGGGGACGGAGACCGAGCAGCTGCGCCTGTCGCGGGTCGACGGTCAGCGCGACGAACGCGCGGTGCCCGAGGGCTGCGACGACGACGGTGACGATGAGCGCGACGGCGAGGGCGACGAGTTCGGAGGGACCGATGGCCAGGATGTCGCCGAAGAGGATGGCCGAGGCATCCGTCGCGAAGCTCCGCGACGCCGAGATGACGATGATGCCGAGCGAGAGGCTTGCGACGAACAGGAGTCCGATGCTGGTGTCGGCCGAGAGGCGGCCCCGGCGCTGCAGGGCTCCGACCCCGAGCGACATCGCTGCCGCACTGATGGCAGCGCCGGCCATCGGCGGGAACCCCGTGAGGGTCGCGACGGCGACCCCGGGAAGCATGCCGTGCGCCATGGCCTCGCCGAGGAACGCCATACCGCGCAGCACGACCCACGTGCCGACGATGCCGCACACGATCGCCACGAGCGCGCCGCCGAGCAGGGCGCGCTGGACGAACGTGACGGCGAAGGGATCGAGGAGGAGGGACACGGTCGACGACCTTACATGAAAGTGAGAACCGTTTTCATTTGCAATACTGGGTGGATGTCCAGCTCCACCACCCCACTCGTCCCCGGTGGCTCCGTCGTCGCCCTGCGGGAGGTGACCGTCGCCTTCGACGGGCACCTCGCCCTTCACGGCGTGGATCTCGACGTGACCGGCGGAGAGGTCCACGCGATCGTGGGCGCCAACGGGTCGGGGAAGTCGACCCTGATCGCCGTCGCGGCCGGGCTCCTCTCCCCCACCTCGGGAACGGTGCGCCGGGAACCCGGCATCCGCGTCGGTCTCGTACCGCAGACCTCGAACGACGGCGCCCGCCTGCCGCTGACCGTGGCCGACCTGGTCGCGATGGGGCGCTGGCGCGAGCGGGGACCATTCCTGCCGCTGCGGCGCAGCGACCGCGCGCGCATCGCCGAAGCGATCGACACCGTCGGGCTGGCCCCGCTCGCTCGGCGGCCGCTCGGCCTGCTCTCGGGCGGCCAGCGCCAGCGGGCGTACATCGCGCAAGCCCTCGCGCAGGAGGCCGACCTGCTGCTGCTCGACGAACCGATGAGCGGACTGGATGCGGCATCCCGCGACGCCGTCGCATCCGCTCTCGCCGCCGTGGCGAGCACGGGCACGGCCGTCGTCGCCGTCACGCACGATCTGGCCGAGCTCGGCGACGTCGATGCCGTGTGCCGCCTGGTCGACGGGCGCGTCGTCGAGAGTTCTTCCGCCGCGCCGCGTGGACGCGGACACCGCGGCGCGGCTACCGTGAGAGCGTGACCGCTGCTCCCATCGATGCCACCACCACCGCCGCTTGGACCGACCTCGAGTCGCTGAAGAAGGGCTTCACCCCCGACCTCCGCGGGTGGTTCGACAGCGACCCCGGGCGCGTCGAGCGTCTGAGCCTGCCGCTGGCCGACCTGCACGTCGACCTGTCGAAGAACCTCGTCACCGACGAGATCGTCGCCGCCCTCGTGCGCCTGGCCGAGCAGACCGGCGTCGCCGAGCGCTACGCCGCCATGGTCTCGGGCGAGCACATCAACACCAGTGAAGACCGCGCGGTGCTCCACACTGCCCTGCGTCGCCCCGCCGGCGCCTCACCCGAGCTCGTCGTCGACGGCCAGGACATCGACGCCGACGTCCAGGCCGTGCTCGAGAAGATGTCGGCCTTCGCCGACCGGGTGCGCTCGGGCGAATGGACCGGCATCACCGGCAAGAAGGTGACCCACGTCGTCAACATCGGCATCGGGGGCTCCGACCTCGGACCGGTCATGATCTCGGAGGCGCTTCGGCCGTACGCGACCGCCGGCATCCAGGCGCGGTTCGTGTCGAACATCGACCCGTTCGACATCGCGAACAAGACCGCCGACCTCGACCCCGAGACGACGCTGTTCATCGTCGCGTCGAAGACCTTCACGACCCTCGAGACCCTCACCAACGCGCGCCTCGCCCGCGACTGGCTGTGGGCCGGGCTGCAGGAGGCCGGCGCGATCGACGACGGCGAGGCGCAGAAGACGGACGCCGTCGCCCACCACTTCGTCGCCGTCTCGACCGCGCTCGACAAGGTCGAGGCCTTCGGCATCGACCCCGCCAACGCGTTCGGATTCTGGGACTGGGTCGGCGGCCGCTACTCCGTCGACTCGGCGATCGGCCTGTCGCTCGTGATCGAGCTCGGCCCCGACGCGTTCCGCGACCTGCTCGCCGGCTTCC
Source organism: Microbacterium sp. SMR1 (assembly GCF_003289625.1). Lineage (GTDB taxonomy): Bacteria > Actinomycetota > Actinomycetes > Actinomycetales > Microbacteriaceae > Microbacterium > Microbacterium plantarum. Next base: position 896,956 of record NZ_QMBN01000002.1, on the reverse strand, counting down.
ACGCGGTCGACGAGCACGTGGCATCCACCCCGCTCGAGAAGAACGTGCCCGTTCTCATGGGCCTGCTCAACGTCTGGTACACCAACTTCCTCGGCGCGCAGACGCACGCGGTGCTGCCGTATGCGCAGCAGCTGCACCGCTTCGCGGCCTACCTGCAGCAGCTGACGATGGAGTCGAACGGCAAGTCGGTCCGCTGGGACGGCACGCCCGTCACCTCCGACACCGGCGAGGTGTTCTGGGGCGAGCCCGGTACCAACGGCCAGCACGCCTTCTACCAGCTGATCCACCAGGGCACGCGGCTGATCCCCGCCGACTTCATCGCCTTCGTCAACCCCGCACACCCGCTCACGGACGGCGGCCGCGACGTGCACGGGCTGTTCCTCGCGAACTTCCTGGCACAGACGAAGGCGCTCGCCTTCGGCAAGACCGCCGACGAGGTCGAGGCCGAGGGCACGACCGGGGCGCTCGTCGCGGCGCGGACGTTCGCCGGCAACCGCCCCACCACGTCGATCTTCGCGCCCGCACTCACCCCGAGAGTGCTCGGCGAACTCATCGCGCTCTACGAGCACATCACCTTCACGCAGGGCACGATCTGGGGCATCAACTCGTTCGACCAGTGGGGCGTCGAGCTCGGCAAGCAGCTCGCCCTGCAGATCGCGCCCGCGATCGAGGGCGACGCCGACGCGCTCGCCGCGCAGGACGCCTCGACCCAGGCCCTCCTGTCCTACTACCGCACCCACCGCGATTCCTGACCCACAAACACACCGTCGACTCGCCAGAGAACGCGAATGCCGGGGCACCGGCATCCGCAGTTCTCGGCGAGTCGACGCGTAGGGGGCGGGGGTCAGGAGGGGGCCGTCAGGGTGTGCATGCGCTCACCGGCGGCGTTGAAGATGCTGATGACCTCGGCGGGGCGCGTACCCACCGCGCTGATGGAATGCGGGGTGCGGGTGTCGAACTCCGCCGCCTCGCCCCGCGCGAGGATGAGCTCCTGGTCGTCGAGTACGAGCCGGATCCGCCCGCTCAGCACGTAGAACCACTCGAAGCCGTCGTGGACCCGAGGGGCCGGCGCCTCATCAGACGGCGGGAACGTCACCTTGTAGGTCTGCACGGGTGAGCTCTCGCGCGTCAGCGGCGCGACGACATGACCGTGCCGGGTCGTCGCGGGCCGACGCACCCGGGGATCGGGATGCTCGGCGGGCACGAGATCGTCGATCCGGATGCCGAGCTGCCGCGTGAGCGGCACGAGAAGCTCGAGGTTCGCCTGACGCTTGCCCGACTCGAGCCGCGAGAGCGTGCTCGTCGACATGCCCGCCCGCTCCGCGAGCTCTTCGAGGGTGAGTCCGCGTTCCTGCCTGGCCGCACGCAGGCGCGGGCCGATCTGGTCCAATCCGGTCATGCGTCTAGTTTGCCATTTCTGCAAACCTGTTTGCCAGCGCGCATTCGAAACCGGATGCTGTTCGACATGCATGATCTCGATCAGGACGTCGTCATCGTCGGCGCCGGCCCCGCCGGCCTCAGCGCCGCGCAGATGCTCGGACGGGCCCGCCGCCGCACCCTCGTGCTCGACTCCGACAGCCCCCGCAATCGGTTCGCCGAGCACATGCACGCCGTCGTGGGCTTCGACGGGACCTCGCCCGCCGAGCTCCGCCGGCGTGGTCGAGAAGAGGCGGAACGCTACGGCGTCGTCTTCCGCTCAGCACGCGTCGCGTCGGTGACCGAGATCGACGGCGGCCTCGAGGTCGGCCTTGCCTGCGGCACCGAGCGGATCACGACGCGAGCGCTTCTCGTCGCGACCGGCGTCTCCGACCGCATGCCCGACGTGCCCGGGCTCGCCGAGCGCTGGGGACGGACCGTGCTGCACTGCCCCTACTGCCACGGCTGGGAAGTGCGCGATCGCCGCATCGGCGTGCTCGCGACGTCGCCGATGAGCCTGCACCAGATCGAGCTCGTACGGCAGTGGAGCCCCGACGTCGTGGCGTTCACCGCTGCGGCGGGTGACCTCGGGGACGACGTGCGGGAGCGGCTGCGCGCTCGCGGCATCCGCACCGTCTCCTCGCCCGTGGTCGCCGTCACCGGCCCGGCGGAAGCGGCGGACGACGCCGGCGACGCAGCGATCGGCGATGTCGTGACCGCCGATGGGCAGCGTGTGGCGATCGACGCGATCTTCACCGGCGGACACCTCGAGCCTCACGACGGCTTCCTCGCCGGGCTCGACCTCGCCCGCGCCGACGGACCGGTCGGGTCGTTCATCGCCGTCGATGCGGCGGGGGCGACGAGCCACCCCCTCGTGTGGGCCGTCGGCAACGTCGTCGCACCGATGGCGAACGTTCCCCTGTCGATGGGCGCCGGGTCGATGGCCGGCGCCGCGGTCAACGCCGCGCTCGTCGGCCGCGACGCCGCCGCAGCGCTCGAGCGGCGCCGCGGTCACGCCGCCGACTGGGAGGCGCGATACGCCGAGACGGACCGGGTGTGGTCGGGGCGGGTGAACGAGACGACCTCGACGGTGATCGCCGAGCTCGAGGCCGCGGGCTCGCTCACTCCGGCCACGGCGCTCGATCTGGGCTGCGGCGAGGGCGGCGACGCCCTGTGGCTCGCATCGCGCGGGTGGTCGGTGACCGGCGTCGACCTGTCGCCGACGGCGGTCGCACGGGCCCAAGCGGCCGCCCGTGACGCTCAGGTCGACGCGACCTTCGTCGCCGGGGAGATCGACGCGGCCGAGCTCGGCGAGTTCGACCTTGTGACGACGAGCTTCTTGCACTCGTGGGACCCGGAGTTCTCCCGCATCCCGCTCCTGCGCGCCGCCCTGCGCCACGTCGCCCCGGGCGGACGACTGCTCGTCGTGTCGCATGCCGGCGGACCGCCGCGCGGGCCCGAGGACGGCGAGCCGCACGACCATCCTCCGTTCCCCACGCCCGCCGAGGAGCGCGCCGCGCTCGACCTCGACCCCGCAGAGTGGGTGGTCGAGCGTGAGGAGATCGTCGAGCGGCGAGAGATCCGCGAGCACGGGGCCTCTGCGGCATGGGGCCACGCGGCATCCCGTCCCCCGCACCCGCTCGACGGCGTCCTCCTGCTCCGCCGCCTCCCCTGACCCCGCCTACGTAAAACGTCGACTCGCCAGAATCTGCGGATGCCGGGGGCCCGGCATCCGCGATTCGTGGCGAGTCGACGTCGGGGGTTGGGGGTTACTTCTCCAGGACCAGGAGGGGGGCGCCGGTCGTCGTCGGGCCGAAGCCCACGGGGTCGACCGTCGCGAAGCCGTCACCGTTGAGGACGATGACCGGCGTGATCAACGGGTAGCCCGCCTTCTCGATCACGGCACGGTCGAACGTCACGAGGGGCGTGCCCTGCTCCACGCGGTCGCCGGCCTTGACGTGGACCTCGAAGCCCTCGCCCTTCAGGTTGACGGTGTCGATGCCGACGTGGATGAGCAGTTCCACCCCGTTGTCGAGCTCGAGGCCGAACGCGTGACCGGTCGGCTGTGCAGCCGCGACGGTTCCGGCACCGGGCGAGACGACGGTGTTGCCCGTCGGCTCGATCGCGACACCCGGACCCATGACGCCGCCACCGAAGACGGGGTCCGGCACCTCGGAGAGCGCGACGGCCGTGCCGTCGAGCGGAGACGCGATCTCGATCGCCGCCGACACCTCATCGGTGGCGCCGGGCTTGTCGAGGGTCGCGGTCGCGGTCCCCTGCGCGGTCTGCGCGGGTGCCGCGGTCGACGAGCCCGAGGCCGCAGCCGCAGCGGGCGCGGCCGCAGCACCGGCAGCCGTCGCGCCGGCCTTCGCCTCGGCCTTATCGCGCTGCGCCTCGAACTCGGCGCGCTGCTCGGGCGTGCGGTAGTCGCTGATGATGACGAGGGCCATCGCGACGACGAACGCCGCGAGCACGGCAATGCCGTAGAGGACGACCGAGTCGAAGGCAGGGATCGTCAGGAGCGACGTGAACACGAACGCCTGCGTCTTGACGCCACCTCCGATGCCGATGATGAGACCACCGACGAGGCATCCGACGAGCATCCGGGGGTAAATGCGCTTGAAGCGCAGGTGGATGCCGTAGAGCGAGGGTTCCGAGATGCCGCCGAGCAGACCGGCCGCGAGGGCTCCCGTCGCCGTCTGCCGCATCTGCTTGTCACGGGCACGCCACGAGATCCACAGCACGCCGGCGGTCGCGCCGAAGCAGGCGAAGTTCCACGCACCCATCGGGCCCTGGATGAAGTCGTAGCCGAGGTTCTGGATGTTCAGCAGCATGATCGCGTTGATCGGCCAGTGCAGGCCGAGCGGAACCATGAAGGGATACGCGAGCGGGATGACGACCGCGAAGATGAACGGCGAGAAGTCGTTGATCGAGCTCAGCAGGTTCGCGAGACCGGCACCCGCGTACACACCGATGGGGCCGATGAGGAAGGCCGTGAGCGGGATCATGATCAGCATCGCCAGGAACGGCACGAAGATCAGCTGGATGTTCTCGGGGATGACCTTGCGCAGCCCCTTCCAGAGCAGCCCGAGCGCACCCGCCATGAGCAGCGGCGGGAACACCTGCGAGCTGTAGTCGAAGATCGTCAGCGGCAGACCGAAGACCGAGACGGTCGTGATGTCCGAACCGAGGAAGTTGATCTGCTGCGCGCCCTCCTGGGTCGCCAGTCCCGAGAACTGCGGCAGCATCACGACGGCCATGATCGCGAAGCCGACCCACGGGTCGGCCCCGACCTTCTTGGCCGCGTTGTAGGCGACCATGAGCGGCAGGAAGATGAAGACGCACTGCCACATCAGGTTGACGAACTGCCACGACGGGTCGAGGACGACGCCCGGGGCGTTCCAGGCCGGGATGACCCCGAGCGTCGCCATCAGCGCCATGAACGTGATGAACAGAGACGCGCCCAGCAGCGCGCCGAGGATGGGGCGGAACGAGTCCGAGAGGAACTCGAACAGGGAGTCGAGCCAGGCGACCTTGCCGCGCGGGCCCTTCGCGCGCTCGCGCGCCTTGACCGAGTCGATGTCGTCCTCGTCGACAGCGCCACCGCCGGCGCCCGACATCGAGGGGAGCGCGTTGATGTCGTTGTAGACGTTCTGGACGGCTCCGCCGATGACGACCTGGTAGCGGTTCCCGGCCTGCGGCACGGCGCCCATGACGCCGGGGATCGCCTCGACCGTCGACTGATCGACGTTCGAGGAATCGCGCAGTTGGAAACGCAGGCGCGTGGCGCAGTGCGTCAGACTCTCGATGTTTCCCGGACCGCCGACGGCGTCGACGATCGATTCAGCGGGGCTTGTCGCCATGGCTTCTCTCCTGTTCTCCGACGGGTGGCCGGAGTTCTTCGCCCGGAACTTTACCCTGAGAATTCGCCGGGAACGAGGGCTTGACCAGTCATGGCCTGACCACACTCGTTTCCGCTCCCCCGGAGGAAGATCTCCGCGCCCGACGACCCCGGGCGCCCTGTACGAGCGCATCCCCGATCACGAACGCGGCGAGCGGCAGGCCGACGAGGGGAAGGAAGTACCCGATGCCGATCGCGACGGCCACCACGAGCACGACACCCCATACCGGCGCGTTCGGAAGGGCCTCGCCGGGGACCGTGCCCATCCGGCGAGCGGGGTCGCGGGTAGGCCGGCGCTTCCACCACATCAGGTACCCGAGCACGACCATCGTCGCGATCCCTGCGGCGACCACGAACAGGACGAGCTGATTCACGAGGCCGAACATCGACCCCATGTGGAGGTCGACGGCCCACCGCGCGAGCTTCGCCATGAACGGGTAGTCCGCGAAGTCGACCCGGTCCACGACCGCGAGCGTGTCGCCGTCGATCGCGACACCGTCGACCTCCGTCGGGAAGCTGCGCTGGATCTCCTGGACGACCCACGCCTGCCCCGCAGCCGAGGGCGGCCGGATCTCGATGAGGCCGACGTTCACGTTCTCGGTGCGCGCGACCGCGAGCACGTCGTCGAAGGTGTCGGGTGAGACCGCGGCGGTCGGCGCCGCGACGACCCCGTGGTCCGCATGAGCTCCCGCACCACCGCCGGAGCCGGTGTCACCGAGCGCCGTCGACAGCGCCGGGTTCTGCCACGACAGTGCCGCTCGCAGCGTCGAGACGTTCGCACCGCCGTAGGTGGACCACGTGATGCCGGAGGCAGACAGGAAGAGCGCTCCGAGCACGAGCCACACTCCGAGCGACGCGTGCCACCCGAAGAGGCGTCGGTAGCCCCGCGCTCCGCGCTTCGGGCGGAACAGGTCCTTCTTGGCGCGCGCCGTACGCAGCCGCACCACCCAGAGCGTGAGCCCGGCCACCACGACGATGCCGAGCCACGAGGCGGCGAACTCGCTGTAGAGGCGGCCCGGCTCGCCGAGGTGGAGATTGCGGTGCAGGTCGCTGACCCACGCGCGAAGCGGCAGCGCGCCGCTCGTGCCGTAGACCGTCAGGTCGCCTCGGATCTCGCCCGTTCCGGGGTCGACGAAGACAGCGCGGGTCTGGCTCGGACCGAGCCCCTCCTGGGCGAACATGACGCGCGTCGTGTCGCCCGCTGCGGGCGCGGGCCGCACCGCCGCGAGCGAGGCGGCGTCACCGATGTACCCCTCGGCGATGCGGACCTGGTCGCCGATCGGGAGTGTCGTCTCGGTGACCGGCGCGCTGAGCTCATGGGCGTAGATGACGCGCTCGAGCTGCGGCGTCACGACGTAGACCGCTCCGCTGAGCGCCGCGATCAGGATGAACGGGCCGACCAGGATGCCGGCGAAGAAGTGGATCCGCAGCAGCAGCGGCATGACCCACGCACGCGACCGCCGGGGCGGAGCGTGTTCGCGGGACGTGGTGGCGGGCGCGCCGCCCGTATCGGCGGCGCCGTCGGTGGACGCGTGTGACTCCGTGATGGACATGGGACTCCTCGGTCATCGGGGTGCCGGCACGCGAAGCATGGTCAGCGCGCACGACGGATCGCCCCGACGGGCGCCGGGGCGTCAGAGAGCGAGGAGAGCGGGCGGGCCGCGACGCGCGGGCGCCGCGACGAGGGCGCGAAGGCGCGGTGTGCGAACGCTCGACGCGAGGGGGCGCAGACGTGGCGGCATCGGCGCGGAAGGGACGGCATCCCGAGTCACAGACCGCAGCCGCGTCGCGATGCGCCGCGCGAGATCGGCGAGCGCCGCGAGCAGCCGTTCGCCGCGATGCAGCAGCAGGGTCGTGATGGCGGCCGCCAGGATGTGGGCACCGATCATCGCGGCGTCCGGGGCTGCCGCAGCGATCGCACCAGGCGCGGACGGGGATGCCGGGAGCGACATATGTCCCGCGTGCAGGCTGAACGGCCCCGTCAGGCCCGACGCCGGCGTGGGAATCCGTGCGGAGCCTGCGAGCGGCACGACTCCGAGAGCGAACATGACGTGGAAGAGCGTCTGCGCGGCCGTGACCGCGGCACCGAGGCGCACGACCGAGACGCGGCGCCCGACGACGGCGAGGCTGATCATCAGCGACAGCGCCCACGGGAGGGCGGCGCCCAGCGCCGAGGGCGGTTCGCCTCCCGCTGCGACGTGCGACAGCAGAGCGACGAACGTGGCCAGGGTCGCGGCAGCGGCGGCTCGCAGCGCGCGCTGGTGGCGAGACGGGGTCACGTCGCGGCGGTCGGTCGGCCGGCGTCAGACGCCGACGCGGGAGAAGGCGTCGAGGCTGATGCCCTGGTCGAGGACGGTCTTCGACCACTCGCGCGCCGAGTGCAGTGAGTGGTCGCGGTAGTTGCCGCACTCGAGAGCGGAGACGCCCGGGATGTCGGCCTCGACGGCCTCCTCGGCGATGAACCGCAGGCTGCCGGTGAGCGCCGCGACGACATCGGCGACCTCGGGCTCGCCCCACATGAGCAGGTGGAAGCCGGTGCGACATCCGAACGGCGAGATGTCGATGACCCCCGCGATCCGATCGCGGAGGAGACCCGCGAGCATGTGCTCGATGGTGTGGATGCCGGCGGTCGGGATCTCGCCCGAGTTGGGCTGCACGAAGCGAACGTCGAAGTTGGTGATGGTTCCGCCGTCCGGTCCGTGCTCGACGCCGATCCGGCGCACGTACGGGGCCAGCACAGCGGTGTGATCCAGCGTGAAGCTCTCGATTTCAGCCACGTGTTCCTCCTTCGACTTCAGCCACGTGTTCCTCCTTCGACGCGGACGGTCGGACGGCCGCCGAGCGCCGCCGTTCCGGCCAGAGTAACGCTCCCCGTCATGGGCTCGGCGCGCTCGGGCATTCAGGTTACGTCCAGGGACTGTCCGGGACTCGTCCAGACTCAACCCGCAGACTCGGGGAGTTTTGTGCGTCCGCCCGAGACGCCCGCCGCCTGTCGCGGTGCCCGCAAACATCGAAGGACCGCCCCTGTTCGCATGACTTCTTCGTCGAGCCAGACCACCCGCCGCGACCTGCGGCGCTCCGCCAGCGTGAGCTCCAGCTCCGCATCCCGCCGCTTCGTCCGTCCCGCCGCCCTCACCCTCGGGCTGGCCATGGGGCTGACCGCGGTCGTGGGCACGACGGCCTCGGCCGCACTGCCCACGGCATCCGGCCCCGCACCGGTGATGCAGCGCGCTGCACTGGTGACCGCCGCGGCCACGTCGACGGCGAAGCCGCTCAGCGCGATCGAGCAGGCCACGAGCGACGCCGTCGCCGCGGCTGAGGCATCGGTCGTCGAGGCCGCCACCGTGACCGGCGACGTCTCAGCCGCCGCGCTTCCGATCGAGGGCGACACGACGATCGACACGACGCAGCTGCGCGAGCGCATCGAGGGCCTGAAGGACACCGAGGTCATCCCGACGCTGCTCCTGCCCGACCTCACCGACAAGCTCACGGACGCAACCGACGACGTGCAGGCCGAGACGGCCGACCTCCGCGGACGTCTCGAGGCCGCACAGGCGCAGAAGGCCGCCGAGGAAGAGGCCGCGCGGATCGCCGCCGAAGTGGCCGCAGCCGCTGAGGCCGCCGCGAAGGCGAAGGCCGAGGAAGAGGCCGCCGCGGCCGCAGCGCAGCGTTCGAGCGGCTCGCGCTCCTCGTCCTCGTCCTCGTCCTCGTCCGCGCCCGCTGCTTCGGCGGTCGCTTCGACGGGCGACAACTCCCCCGGCGCCGCGCAGCAGGCCGCGAGCAACATGCTCGGCGAGTTCGGCTGGGGGCAGGACCAGTTCTCGTGCCTCGTCTCGCTCTGGAACAAGGAGTCGGGCTGGAACTACCAGGCCTACAACAGCGGCAGCGGTGCGTACGGCATCCCGCAGGCGCTTCCCGGCAGCAAGATGGCTTCGGCCGGTGGCGACTGGCAGACCAACGCCGTCACCCAGGTTCGCTGGGGCCTCGGCTACATCTCCGGCCGCTACGGCTCGCCCTGCGGCGCCTGGGGCCACTCGCAGTCGGTCGGCTGGTACTGATCACCGCTCGCTGACGGTTCGCGAAAGCGCACGTCCGCACGGTCCGCTCACGCGGAGACCGTGCGGACGTGCGCTTTCGCCGTTTCGGAGCGGGGTCAGTCCTCGTCGAGGGGGTCCTCGTCGAGGGGGTCCTCAGCCGTGACCTCGAGCGTCGGAGCTTCCTCGATCGGGTCGATGGGCATCTCACCGGGTGCGACGAAGGGCACGTTTCCATTGAGGCTCATGGTGGTTCCTCCCTGCAGTTCGTGAGTGGCTCACGCTACGACGTCGCCAGCGAGCGGTCAGCCCCGTTGCCGTCCAGCGATACCGGGTGTACCCACTGTCGGAGGGCGGGAGTACCGTCGGTCGCGACGAGGAGGTCACCGGCTCGAAGCGGGGGCGCAACCGCCTGCACGTCGACGTGTCGGTCGCACCCGTCGACGGTGCTCGCCGCGCGACGGCCGAGGCCGTGGATGCCGACAAGGATCGTCTCGTCGGGCTCGGGGCGAGCGTCGTGCGGCTGGTGGAACAGCAGTGGGGCGCGTGGCCCGAGCGGTATTGGCAGATGCGAGACCCCGAAGGCAACGAGTTCTGCCTCCAGTGATCGTCCGGCATAGGGTCGAGGGCATGGCCCCCCGCATCCTCGCCGTCGTGAACGGCCGCATCGTCCCCGTGTCCGCGCCCGTCATCGAGAGCGGGACGGTGATCGTCACGGACGGCGTGATCACCGCCGTCGGCGGGGCCGAGACGCCCGTGCCCGACGGCGCCGAGATCGTGGATGCCGCGGGGCGCTGGGTTCTGCCCGGGTTCGTCGAGGCCCACGGCCACCTCGGAGTCCACGAGGACGGCGAGGGCTGGTCGGGCAACGACACCAACGAGATGACCGACCCCAACGGCGCCCGCTTCCGTGCGCTCGACGGCATCGACATCGACGAGGTCGGGTTCCGCGACGCCCTGCGCGGCGGAGTCACCTCCGTCGTGATCAAGCCGGGGTCGGGCAACCCGATCGGCGGACGCACCGTCGCCATCAAGACGTGGGGCGGGCGCACCGTCGACGAGCAGGTGATCGCCGAGAACGTGTCGGTGAAGTCCGCCCTCGGCGAGAACCCCAAGCGCGTCTACGGCGACAAGAAGCAGACGCCCTCGACCCGCCTGGGCGTCGCGTCCGTGTTGCGCGACGCCTTCGTCGGCGCCCAGAACTACGTCGCGAAGCGGGATGCCGCGGCGGCCAAGGGCGAGCCGTTCGAGCGCGACCTCGGCAAGGAGACGCTCGCTCAGGTGCTCGACGGCACGCTGCTGTGGGATCAGCACAGCCACCGTCACGACGACATCGTCACCGCGATCCGGCTCGCCGAGGAGTTCGGCTACCGGCTCGTCGTGAACCACGGCACCGAAGGCCACAAGATCGCGGACGTCCTGGCCGAGAAGGGCATCCCCGTCATCTTCGGGCCGATGCTCACCTCGCGCTCGAAGGTCGAGCTGCGCGACCGGGCGATCGGGGCGCTCGCCCTGATCGCCGAGGCCGGCGTCACCGTCGCCATCACGACCGATCACCCGGTGGTGCCGATCGACCAGATCCGTCTGCAGGCGATCCTCGCCGTGCGCGAGGGCCTCCCGGCGGATGTCGCGTTGCAGGCGCTCACGACGAACCCGGCCAGCATCCTGCGGCTCGACGACCGCGTCGGCGCGCTCGAGGCCGGGCGCGACGGCGATCTCGTCCTGTGGTCGGGCGACCCGCTCGCGGTGGAGTCGCGAGTCGAGCACGTCGTCATCGGCGGCACCACGGTGCTCGAGACCATGGACGACGGCGATGTGCACATCGTCGAGCGGTGGGAGCGGTTCGGCCGGTCCAGCTGGCTCCGCTGAGCCGGAGTCCATTCCGGCCGCGAACGCAAGCGGTACGCCGTCGCACCGGTTCGGGTGTGCACTGAGGGGATGTCGAACCTGCCCCTCTGGCTGCTCCTCCTGGTCTTCGCCGCTGCCGCCGCCGTGGTGTGGGTGGCCGGAATCCAGCTCTCGAAGTCGACCGACGTCCTCGACGATCGCTGGCATATCGGCAGCGCGTTCGGCGGGCTGATCGTGCTCGCTGTGGCCACGAACCTGCCCGAGATCGCCATCACCGTCAGTGCCGCCATCGCGGGCAACCTCGAAGTCGCCGTGGGCAACATCCTGGGTGGCATCGCGCTGCAGACCGTGGTGCTGGTGATCCTCGACCTGTTCGGCAAGCGCGGTCGCGGGGTCAGGCCGCTGACCTATCGCGCCGCATCCCTCGTCCTCGTGCTCGAAGCCGTGATCGTGGTCGCCGTGCTCGCGGTCGTGATGGCGGGGAGCCAGCTTCCCAGCGACCTCGTCGTCGCACGTGTCACCCCCGATGTCGTGCTCATCGCGGCGCTGTGGCTCGCCGGGCTCTTCCTCGTGCAGCGCGCCGGCAAGCACCTCCCCTGGCACGAGAACGGCACGTCGCCGGGTGCGAGTGAACACACCCCGGGGCACCGGCGCGCCAAGCCGCGGCATCCGCATCATTCGATGAGCACCGGGGCGGTCGTCGCGATCTTCGCGGTCTCCGCGCTCGCGACGCTCGGAGCCGGTGTCGTGCTGGAGCGGGTCGGCGACGCCATCGCCGACGAGATCGGCCTGTCGGGTGTGCTGTTCGGCGCGACCATCCTCGCGCTCGCGACCGCGCTGCCGGAGATCTCCACGGGGCTGCAGGCCATCCGTCAGGGCGACGACAATCTCGCGATGAGCGACATCTTCGGCGGCAATGCGTTCCTGCCCGTGCTGTTCCTCGTGGCCACCCTGATCTCGGGCCAGGCGGTGCTGCCGCAGGCGAATGGAGCCGACATCTACCTCACCGCGCTGGCCGCGCTGCTGACGCTCGTCTACGTCGTCGGACTCATCTTCCGGCCCGCGAAGCGGATCGCCGGGATGGGTGTCGACTCGCTGACCGTGCTCGTTCTCTACGGCGCGGGAATCGCGGGGCTCTTCGCCGTCGCCGCGTGACCCGACCGCGACGGGCGGGCGACTCAGACCTCGTCGGAGCGCGGCGACCGCACCGACCATCCGACCCGCCGCAGCGCATCGGCCAACCGCGCGGCCTCTGTCGCCGCGACATCCCACGACACGTCCGAGCAGACGTCGACGGCGAGCGGCGGCGGGTCCGCGAACTTCGGGATCTGCACCTCGGCCCATACGTCCCGGCCCAGCCCGACGCGCGGGAAGGCCGTACCTGCATTCTCGATCGCCCCGTCCGATACGAAGGCGATCGTCTCGAGGGCATCGGGCTTGGCGATCGGCAGGTCGACGACGAGCGTGACCACGAAGGGTCCGCTGGCGGTGTCTCGGCCGTGGGCGTGCACGCGCTCATCCTGACAGACCCGCGGCACTGCGGAGGCCGAAAACCGGATGTCGTCGAGGTACCGGCTCAGCGTTTCCGATGATTACGAAAAGATAACGGGAAAACCCTTGCTCGTCGTTACCTCGCCGTTATAGAGTGCTCGCACGGTAGCTGTTTTGCTGTGGCAGCCACCGGCATGTGATTGCAGGAAACTCTTGGTGCAAAGGGACGAGGGTCCGACCGAATGCCTCTTCGGTCGGACCCTCAACTGCTTTCCGGCTACGCGAGCCGACTGCGCGGACGACGCGTCAGGCGCCGCCACCACCGCCTCCGCCGCCTCCCCCGCCGGCGGACCCGCCGCCGCTCGACCCGCCCGACGTCGACGACGACGACGATGCCGCCGACGACAGCGTGCCGATGCCCGCCGCGAAGGATGACGCATCGAACGCCGCCGTTCCCGCGTACCACACCGGTGTCGCGATGCCCGCGTCGCCGTAGAGCGCCGTCAGGTGCGCAGCCCACTCCTTCTCGCGGCCAAACAGCACGGCGTACGGCAGCAGCCGTTCGTAGATCCGGAGCATCTCCCGGGGGTCGTCCGTCGCGACCGGTTCGCGCTCAGCACCGGTCGGCGACTGCAGCATCCGGATGCGGTCGGCTTCGGCCCACCGGATGAAGAGATCGAGCCCGCGCAGGTGATCACGGACCTCGGCGCCCGTGTCCGACAGCGGCTCACCGGCGACCGCGAAGACGACCACCAGGAACGACGCCGCCGCCAGAACGATGCCGACGATGGGCAGTGCGGGGTGGACGTAAGCGTTCAGCGCGAGCGCACCGAACAGGATGACCAGACCCGACGCGATGGCCCATGCGGCGACGGGCCAGCCACGCACTCCCGCCGGCACGGGCTTGTACATGCCGCGACCGCGGAGACTGTCTTTGGCCATCTTCAGCGCCCGCTGGGTCTCGGTGGACAGCCGGGTGTCGGAGGATCCGAAGCGGTAGACCTCGCCACGACGGTGATGCGGGAACATGCCGCGCAGGAGTCTGCGCCCGTTCTCGTCTGCGGCCCGAGGGTCGACGAGCTCCGCCTGCAGCTTCGCACGTCCCCAGCGGCTCTTCCCATCGTCGACGATGCGGATGGCGCCCACCAGCGCCAGCTCGAGAACCTCGGCGGGAATCGCCTTCGACGTCTTCTGCAACAGCACCGCCGCGTCGATCGCATCGATGCGGCGCGGTGGCGCGTACTCGGCGATGACCGTCGGGCGCCCGGGCTCGTCGCGGAGGTACCGCCGGCGATTGCGCAGCGCCCAGCCGGTGGCGCCGGCGAGCAGCGCCGTCGACCCGGACTGGAGCCATCCGAGCGGCGACGCCAGGAACCCGGTGTCGTACACCTCGAACGTGCCCTCCTCGAACCCGACGGCGAAAGTGAGCGTCTCGTGCGGCGCGAGGTCGGTCGCCGAGGCGGTGATCGCGGTTCCGTACGGTGAGGCGACGATCTCGGGACACGGCGTGGTGCTGTCCTGCTCGCCGACATAGCAGGCCTGCCGGCCGGCGAGGGCGTCCGCGATAGCGGGGTCGACCCGCAAGGTGGCCGTCACCTGCCGGAACGGCTGATTCCAGTCGGTGCCGTTGACGTCCCAGTAGAACTCGAGCCCGGTGTCCGGGAAGTCCCACACGACATTCTCGAGGTCGTAGGTGAAGACGAAGGTGTTCGGCCCGTGCAGGTACTCGGGCCCGCGCGTCAGGATGCCGAGGGTGCCGTCCTCGCTGTCGGTCTCGACGGGACGGGCATCGCCGTTCTCGTCGGTGACCGAGATGAGTTCCGGATGCAGCGGCTGCCCGTTGTAGGTCTCGGGCAGAAGGCGGCGCATGCCCCGGTTCTGATCGGACGGGGGGAAATCGGCGACGAAGGTCTCGACGACCCGCATCCTGGCCGTGCCGTCCTCGTCGCGGCTGAGGGTGTAGTCCACGGCGAGCGAATCGAAGACGAAGTCGTCGAGATCGGCGGATTCGTCGGCGGATGCCGCGGCAGGGACCGCCAGCCCGAAAAGGCCCGTGATCAGCACGAGGACCACGATCGCGAGTGCCGCCCGGGTGCGACGCATCATGCCGACCAGCTTAGGCGGGCAGTAAAGTTGTCGCCATGAACGATCGTCGTCGCGCCGTTGCCGCGTGGGAGAGTCTCTTCCGCGCGCAGCACGAGATCTTCGACGACATCAGCAATGACTTCGCCGGCGATGAGCTGACCCAGGCCGAGTACGACGTGCTCCTGACGGTCGCGCGAGGCACGGGCCATCGCGCTCGCCTGCGAGACGTCACCGCGAACATGCTCATCAGCCAGCCGAGCGTCTCGCGCCTGGTCGATCGGATGGTCGCGCGCGGCCTCATCACCAAGTGCGGCGACCCGACGGATGGCCGCGGCGCAATGCTCACGGCGACGCCGGAGGGGCTGTCGGCGTTTCGTCGACTCGCCGCCGCCCACGGCCGCTCCATCGCCGAACGGATGTCGGTGCTGTCGACCGAAGAGCTCGAGCAGCTCGAGCAGCTGACGACGAAGCTGCGACGTCTGTCCTGACGACCGCGGTCGGGGTTGCGGGTCGCGCGGCCTCTCGCGATGTCGATTCCTCCCCCGGCGGGACGGTGCCCCGACTTTCGACAACAGAACATAGGTTCGACTCGGATGTCGTACCCGCTGCCACAATGGGAACATGACGGCGAGTGACGGGGGTGGCGAGGCGCGACGCGACGACGTCACGCCGTCGCAAGCGCTCGCTTTTGCGAGATACGCGGAGGCCCTCGACCTCTCTCACGCCGCTGACATCGCTCGCACCCGGGCGCTGGCCGACCTGGGTCATGCCGCCCTGCACGACGCGCGCCGCGACGGGGTGCGGGGTATGGCGTCGGACATGGAGCTGCGGTCGGTCGCGGCCGAGGCGGCCGGGATGGCGCGGCTCACCGATCGGCGCCTGCAGGGTGAGATCGACCATGCGATGACCGTCATCGACGACTACCCGGCCGTGTTCGAGGCGTGGGTGCAGCGGCGGATCGAACGCGGACACGTGGATGTGGTCGTGCGGGTCGGTGCGGGGCTTCCGAATGAGGTGCGGGATTCGTTCGCGGAAGCCGCGATCGGGGTGTGTGAGCGGGACGTGCCGTCGCGGGTGCGGGGTGCGCTGGATGCGTTGGCGGCGCGGTTGCATCCGCAGACGTTCACGGAGCGGCATAAGACCGCGGCCGCCGAACGGTGCGTTCGCGTGTTCCACGGGACGGACGGGATGTCGAATCTCGTCGCCAACCTTCCGACGGTCATCGCCGCGGGGATGCTCGACCGACTGACGCAGATGGGGCAGTCCGTGAAGGACGCGCGGACCGCGGGTGCGGGTGCGGCTGCGGGGGCGGATGCCGCCGGGGCGGGCGAGTCCGCCGATACGCGGACCATGGACCAACTGCGCGCCGACATCCTGGGCGACCTCGTCCTCGGTGGGGCGCCCGTGGTCGACCCGACGTACGGGACGGACCGGGCCGGTGGGCTCGGGGCGATCCGGGCACGTGTACAGGTGGCGGTCACCGCCGAGACGTTGATGGGGCGTGACAAGAACCCCGCCGAAGCCGTTGGGGCCGGGCTCGTCGATGCTGACACCGTGCGGCAGCTCGCCGGACAGGTCAGCGAGTGGGACCGACTCTTCATCGACCCCGTCACCCGCACACCGGTCGAGATCGACACCTACCGGCCGACCGCTTCGATGAAGAAGCTCCTGATGGCCCGTGATCAGCACTGCCGGTTCCCCGGATGCCGCAGAGCCGCGATCCGCTGCGAACTGGATCACACGATCGATTACGCCCTCGGCGGCCACACCCACATCTTCAACCTCGCCCACCTCTGCCAACGACACCACTCGATGAAGCAATTCACCAAGTGGGAGGTCAGGCAGGTCGGCGGAGGGGTCCTCGAATGGACCTCACCCCTCGGCCGGATCTACCGCGAAGACGTACCCATACCCGCAGTCTGCTTCACCATCGACACCGCCGATCCGCCACCGGATGCCGCACCCGGTGGACCACCGCCGGGTGAAGCAGCACCCTTCTGAATGCTGCAGCCACGCAGTCGGGCGCGCGCATCGCGCACCTTCGAATCGGTCGCGGGCGCTGGGGGATATACGCGAAAGGGCGGCCGCCGCCCCCGAAAGAGCTGCGGCCGCCCGTCGTGCGAACGCGGATCTGCGCGATCAGTTCTCGATCGGCACCACCGGCGCGGCTGCGTCGGTCGTGACCTCGACCTTGCGCGGCTTGGCCTTCTCGCTGACCGGGATGGTCACGGTCAGAACGCCGTTGTTGTAGGTCGCGGCGATGCCTTCCGTGTCGACGCCCTGGCCGAGGTTCAGCTGACGCAGGAAGCTCGCGGCTTCACGCTCGCGCGTGATCCACTTCACTCCGTCACCGCTCGCAAGCGTGCGCTCGGCGCGGATGGTCAGCAGCTGGCCGTCGACGTCGATGTCGACCGAGCCCGGGTCGATGCCCGGCAGGTCGGCGGTCATCACGTAGTGGTCGCCGTCACGGTAGAGGTCCATCGGCATGCGACGGGGGCCGCGGCGCGTGTCGAAGAGGCTCGAGGCGATGCGGTCGAGGTCGCGGAACGGGTCATAAGTAGCCATCGATCTTTCCCTTCTCTGATGCTTCGTGTTGAGATCTGAAAGTTGAGCCATACCGGCTCAACTGCATCCAGATTAGCACTCTCCCCCATCGAGTGCCAAGGGTTCTCGCACGGCGAACAGCGCCCCCGAAGATGGGGCGCGGAAGGACCTCTCAGCACTCGACGACGTTCACCGCGAGACCGCCCTCGCTCGTCTCCTTGTACTTGTGCGACATGTCTATCCCGGTCTGGCGCATCGTCTCGACGACGGCATCCAGCGACACGTAATGCTGCCCGTCACCCCGCAACGCGAGTCGCGCCGCGGTGACCGCCGTCGACGCCGCGATCGCGTTGCGCTCGATGCACGGGATCTGCACGAGGCCACCGACCGGGTCGCACGTGAGCCCGAGGTGGTGCTCCATCGCGATCTCCGCCGCATTCTCGATCTGCGCACTGTTGCCGCCCATGACCGCCGTCAGGCCTCCCGCAGCCATTGCGCACGCAGATCCGACCTCGGCCTGGCAGCCGCCCTCCGCACCCGAGATGGACGCGTTCGCCTTGAACAGCGACCCCAGAGCCGTCGCGGTCAACAGGAACCGCCTGATGCCGCGGCGCCGATCCAGATCCTCCGATGCGAGCCGCGACTCCGCCGCGAACCGCCACCAGTACATAGCCACCGCCGGAAGGATTCCTGCGGCACCGTTGGTGGGCGCGGTGACCACGCGTCCACCCGACGCGTTCTCCTCGTTGACGGCGAGCGCGAAAGCACCGAGCCACTCCCCCGGCAGCTCACGCCCGCCGGCCGCCTCCGCCTGTTCGAGCTGCGCCCGCATCGCCCCCGCCCGGCGCCGCACGCGCAGCATCCCCGGCAAGGTGCCGTCGGCTCGAAGCCCCGCCTCGACGCACCCCGCCATGGCATCCCAGATCGCGTCGAGGCCGGCAGCGACCTCGGCCTCGGGCCGGAGTGCCTCCTCGTTGCGGCGCGCGAGGCCGGCGATGCTCATCTGCTCGCGCTCGCACAGCTCGAGCAGCTCCGCCGCGGTGCTGAAACGGTACGGCCAGGCGACAGCGCACGAACCTCCGCGCCGTCCGCCCGCCTCGGCGGCTTCGCCTGCGCGACGGATGAAGCCGCCCCCGACCGAGAGATACGTTTCCGACGCGACGAGATCGCCCGCGGCGTCCCACGCGCTCAGGGTCATCGCGTTGGGATGCTCCGGAAGCCGCGTCCGCGGTTCGAAGGTCACGTCGCTCCGCGAGAACGGCACCGCGTGCCACCCCGCGAGCACCAGGGGCGACCCGTCGACCCATTCGGTCCACGCGCCGCGAACCACGTCGGGATCGACGGTCTCGGGCGCATGACCCTGCAGCCCCGCGACCACGGCGTCGGGCGTGCCGTGCCCGATCCCCGTCGCTCCGAGCGACCCGTACAGCACGCAGCCGACACGTGCGACCTCAGGAAGCCGCCCCGCGGCCTCCAGCCTGACGACGAAAGCACGGGCAGCACGCAACGGGCCGACCGTGTGGGAGCTCGAGGGTCCTACACCGATGGAGAACAGCTCGAACGCCGAGACGTAAGCGCTCACTCGCCCAGGCTACGCCAGCATCTGCCGTACGGGCCCGGTGGCGTCAAGGGGCTGCTGTCGGGCGCACTGTACGCCTATCGTCGCGATCGATGACCGCCCTACCCCATCCCCGCCTTGTCTCGCTGAAAGCCGCGGCGCGGACCGCGGGCGGCGAGGCCTTCGCGCTCTCTCGTCTGCTGCTCGCCGGCAAGGCGGCCCTCGCCGCGGCGATCGCCTGGTATCTCGCGCCGTACGTACCCTTCGCGCACGATGAGTACTCCTACTACGCGCCGCTCGGCGTGCTCGTGAGCATGTATCCGACGATCGCCGACTCGGCCAAAGCCGGCCTGCAGGCGGTCGGCGGCCTGGCGATCGGCATCGCGATCGGCCTGGTGGGCCTGTGGTTCGTGTCAGGCCCCAGCCCCCGCATCGTGGGTGTGGCGATCGTCGTCGGCGTCGGCGTCGCCGTCGGCGGCATCCGGGCGCTCGGCACCGGCCGGGACTGGATCGCCATCGCCGCCCTGTTCGTACTGCTGCTCGGGGCGAACGACGCGGGCGGCTTCTCGGTGTCGTACCTCGTCACGATGGCGTTCGGCGTCGTCATCGGCGTCGCCGTCAATCTCGCCATCATTCCGCCCCTCTACCTCCGCCGCGCCGCCACACGCCTGTCGCAGCTGCGCGACGCCGTATCGGACCGGCTCGAGATGCTCGCGACCTCGATCGCCGACGGTGAACCGGCCGACGAGGCCGGTCAGCGCTATCTCGAGGAGATCCTCGACGCCGTGTCGACCGACGTCCGCGAGGCCGCACGCAGCCGCAAAGCGCATCCGCTCGCCCGTCGCCGACGGGGCATCGAGACGGAGAACAACCGCCGATTGCGCGCGCTCGAGAACACCGTCCGCCAGACGATCGAGCTGGCCGACGGCATCGACGGGCTGCCCCTCACACCGGATGCCGCGCCCCCGCGTGCCGCACTCGCCGAGGCTGTCCGTGCGACCGCCCGAGCCGTGGCTCGCCCTCTGGGCGACCCCGCCGCCGCGACCACGGTCGAGGATGCCGAGAAGGCGCTCGCCCGCGTCATCGAGACGGTTCCCGCCCGCAACGACGGGCGCATCTCACCGTGGACGCGGACCGCCGTCGACCTCAGCCGCATCATCGACGCCTCGCGACCCTTCACCTGAGCCGCGGGGCTCCTCAGCGCGCGGGGATGCCCAGTACCCGCTCGAGGTAGGGGCCCGAGAACTTCCCCGCCGGATCAACGCGCGCCACGAGCTCCCGGAAGTCATCCAGGTGCGGCAGCGATCCGCCGATGGGCATCGAGAAGACCTTGCCCCAGTGCGGGCGCGGATCGAAGGGGGCGAGCACCCGCTCCACGTGCGAGATGGCCGTGCGCACGGCATCCGGCTCGTTCTTCCAGGTGAAATGGATGCACACGCTGTCACGTCCGAACCCAGGAGAGAGCCAGAGGTCATCGGCGGCGACGGTGCGCAGCTCCGTGACGAGGAGGGCGGGCTCTACCCGGTCGGCGATCGAGCGGACGGCAGCGATGGCGTCGACGGCGACAGCCCGGTCGACCCAGTACTCCGTCTGGATCTCGTCGCCGTTGGACGGCGTCGCATCGATGCGGAAATGAGGCAGACGCTCGCACCAGTCGCCCGGGACGCCGCCCTGCTCGGTCGTGTTGTCGACCCCGTCGGCCGCCGGCGAGTCCGCCTTCGCCGTCACCCGGCGTGCGCTCAGCACCCGTTCCGGCATGTCAGGAGCCGAGGTGTCGTCGAGGCGCTCCTTGACCCACACCTCGCCGACGTCGGGCGTGTTCCAGCGTGTGAAGACACTGACGCTGTAACCGGCTGCCGTCACCTCGTCGAATCGCTCGAAGAGGTCATCCCACGTCAGGCCGGCGTAGGTGTCCTGCCTCACCTGATACGTCGGCTCGATCGCGAGCGTCAGCCGGACGACCGGCCCGAGGGCGCCGAGGTGGACCACACTGCCGGCGAAGTCGGCGTCGCCCGCGGAGACCGTGCGGAGCTCACCACCCGGGCCGATGAACTCCAGCGCTCGCACGGCGGTGGCGAGGGATCCGTTGCGATCCCCCGAGCCGTGCGTCGACGTCGCCGTCGCACCTCCGACGGAGATGTGGGGCAGTGACCCCATGTTGTGCAGCGCCCAGCCGTGATCGGCGAGGTGGCGCGCGACCACGGCGTAGCGCGTGCCGGCCCCCACTGTCACCGTGCGGGCCGTGTCGTCGACCTCGATGTCGGGCGCGATCGTCGTCAGGTCGAGAAGGATGCCGGGAGTATCGGCCAGATCGTTGAAGGAATGCCGCGTTCCCAGCGTCCGGATGCGGTCGTGTGAGGCGACCAACCGCTGCGCCTCGGCGATCGTCGTCGGTGTCAGCACAGCTTCGGCGGCGAAGGTGTGCGTTCCGGCCCAGTTCCGTTCGGTCACGACCCCACGCTACGCGATACCCGTCGAGAATGTATAGGAGCGCAACAAAGTCGGCGGGAGCAGCCAGGAAAACAAAGAAGCCCCCGCAGAGCGGAGGCTTCTCGTTCACTGTCTCAACACAGTGTGCGCCCGAAGGGACTCGAACCCCTAACCTTCTGATCCGTAGTCAGATGCTCTATCCATTGAGCTACGGGCGCATGTCCCGGAATCTCTCCCGGGCCGTCGTCAAGCATAGCCCGCTCTCGCGCAAAGAGCGAATCGAGCGCGGAGTGGCTAATCGATCACCGGCGCGACCGCGGGATCCACGGCCTCGTCGCGCTCGACCGCCTGGCGCTGAGCATTGCGCCGCTGCGAGCGCAGGCGCGGCAGATCGACCATCCGCAGGGCCTGCATGCGGGCCGTGCGCATGCGCTCGTAGTCGGGCTCGAGATCGGGCCGCGCCGCCTCGATCCGCAGCGTGCGATCGATGTTTCCGGCCACCTCGCCCCACGCGGCCTCGCGCGCGTCGGCGATGAGCTTGCGCAGCTCGGCCTCGTCGGCGGCGCGCTCGCGCAGCTCCTTCGCGATCCGCAGCGACTGCTTCCGCCGTCGCCGCAGGTTCGACACATCACGGCTGCGATAGTCGTGCGTTCCGCTCGAATCGCTGTAGCGGCCGCTCGCCGCCTTGCGTTCACGGTGGGTGCGTTCGGCGTCGGCCTCGGCCTCCTCGGCGAGCGAGATCAGCGCGTCACGCGCGTCGTCGAGGAAACGATCGGCCTCGAAGTCGCGCCCATCGGCGAGGATGTCGACGAGGATGGCGTTCTTGAGCGCGAGGCGGGTCGCCGCGGAGGCGATGTACAAACCTTCGGCGACGATCTCCGAGCTCTTGGTACGCGCTTGACGGGTGGCCAACGCTGCCCCTCCTCACCTCACCCCAATCCTACGGGGCGCGCGTGTCAGCCGAGCTTGGCGACGACCGCCGCGATCCGCCGCGCGCGCGTCTCGGGCGCCTTCGCGGACTCGATGTTCACGACGTGCGCCTTGCGCGCACTCGGCGACAGCGCGGCGAACGCCTCACTCGCCCCGGCATCCGTCAGGGCGGTGGCGAGATCGGCCGGCACCTCGACCTCGCGCGGCGCGTCGTCGAGCTCAATGTCGACGACGATCCGGTCGCCTCCCGCAAGCCCGCTCTCGCGCCGTCGCTCCGCTGAGAAGGGGATGAGGGCGAGACCCCGCATCGACCCCACCGTGCTGCGGAAAGCGAACCCGTTGACCGTGACCGAGACCGCCGGGCGACGGCCGCCGCCGAGGGCATCCAGCACCGAGAACGGCACCTCGATGCCGGTGTTGTTGCCGAACTGGGACAGCGTGGTCTCGAATCGCACGCTCCTCCATACCACCGCCCGATAAGGGCGCACAAGGCCTATGAGCCGTGAGATCGCTGACCGTAGCCTCGCGTCACGGCCTGGGCATTACTCCCCATCGATATCGACGACTCACACAAGATCGGACGCCCCGGGCTCCGTCAGAGGCAAACCGATCTGCCACTGTCACCGAACAACCGCAGCACCGCGACATCCGTCGCCCAATGGGAGGGAACCCTCATGCGTACATCACCGAACCGCCTCGTGGCGATCATCTTCGGCGCCGTCTACATCCTCGTCGGCCTCCTCGGCTTCACCGTGACCGCGGGCGTCGACTTCATCGCCACCGAGGGTGGCCTGCTGCTCGGCATCTTCGAGGTCAACCCGCTGCACAACATCGCGCACCTCCTGATCGGTGCCGCGCTGCTCATCGGCGGCCTCTCGGGCGTCCGCGCCGCGAAGGGCGTCAACGTCACCGTCGGAGCGGCCTACCTGCTGCTCGGCATCGTCGGCTTCTTCATCCAGGACAGCGCTGCGAACGTGCTCGCCCTGAACACCGCCGACCACTTCCTCCACCTCGCCAGCGCCCTCGTGCTGCTGGGTGTCGGCCTCGGCACCGACCGCGCCGTCGACAACCGTCGCCACGCCGTCGCCTGATGAACACCGCCGCGCTCACCCGCTCCTGGCCCACGCTCGCCGCGTGGGGGGCTGGCCTGCTTCAGCTCGGCGTGGGCGCGGGCATGATCACGCAGGGCACCGGCGTCGCTGACCGCGGCGTCGGTGTCCTCGCGGCGGTCGTCGGGGCGGCCGCGCTCGGTTGGGGCGTCGCCGCCCTGACCCGCGGCCGCCTCGTCGCTCCCCGCGTCGCGATGGCCATCGCCGTCGTCGGCACGGTCGTATCGGGGCTCGCTCTCGCAGCGGACCCGATGCGGATCAGCGTGCACGCCGTCGGCGTGACCGCACTTCTCCAAGTGGCGTACGGCGTGGCCGCGGCGGCCGTCGTGCGCCGGGCGCGCTCGGCGTCCGCCGGCACCTCCCCCGCCGACGCCCGCGTCGCCCCGCGGACGAGCGTCATCGGACTCGTCGCAGGCTGCGTCATCGTCGCCGGGCTCGTCACGCCCGCGCTGGGCGCGACGGAAGCCGGCCGGGCCGCCCCGAGCCACTCCGACCACCCGCTCTTCTCCACCGAGCACAGCCACTGATCCAGCCGCCGCTCGGCGGCTCGGACAGCTCGGATCCGGTCAGATCGCGCTGATGCGCCAGGAGGCCTCGACCGTGTCGGCCGGCTCGATGAAGACGAGCCCCGCGTCGTAGTCGTACCGTGAGGCGTTGAAGGCATCCGGCGCGCACGTCATGGGTTCGACGGCCAGACCCGCGCGGTGCCCCGGCTGAGCCGGCCCGCCGGGGAGGTCTGCGGTGTGAACCTGGACCCACGGGCACGCGGCATCCCACGAGATCGCGACACCGGTTCCCGACGGTTCGGTCACCCGTACGGCGGCGATGCCGTCCTCGCCACGTGAGAGCGCCGTGAACGCGTGGTCGATCTCGACGGGGCCCAGCGTCCGCGGCTGGCGGAAGTCGAACTCGGCGACATCCGCGACGTCGGCCAGCCCGACCGGCGAGAGCCGATCGGGGGTGACCTCGAGCACACGGTCGGCAGGCAGCTCGAGCGTCCACTCGTCCAGCGGCGCCGATCCGGCGACGAGATACGGGTGCGGGCCGGTGCCGAAGGGCGCGGCACCCGCGCTCTCGTTCGTCGCACGCACTGTCTGCGTCAGGCCGTCGGCCCCGAGCCGGTAGGTCGTCTCGATGCGCACGGTCCACGGGTAGGCGGTCTGCGCGACGATCGTGGCGCCGAGCGTCACGTGATCGGCCCCGACGACCACGGGCTCGAAGTCGAGCCACGCCACCAGGCCGTGCAGCGCGTGGTGGCGCTCGGGCTCGGTGAGGGCGAGGCGGTAGCGCGTGCCCGCCACCTCGTACTCACCGTCGACGACGCGGTTGGGCCACGGTGCCAGCGTCGCACCGCGGTATCCCGGGCGCACCTCGTCCTCGCCGTAGGGCACGACGAGGTCGCGTCCGGCGACCTGGAAGGAGCGCAGCGACGCCCCCACGCTCGCCACGATCGCCTCGGCGTCGCCGAATCGCAGCACGTACGACGTTCCGGATGCCGCCACGGGCGTCCCCTCTCGGTTCTGGTCCTGAGAGCTCACAGTCCGCGGGCCAGGCGGTAGTAGGCCTGGTTCCAGCGGAGCTCCTTCTGGAATCCTCGCACCGTCGTGTCCTCGTCGATGACCACGAGCTCCGTGCCGGCGATCTCGGCGAAGTCGCGGAAGACCTCGATACCGACGGCCGTCGTCATGACGGTGTGGTGGGCGGCACCGGCGGCGAGCCAGCACGCGGCCGACGTGGCGAAGTCGGGGGCCGGCTTCCAGATCGCCCGGCCCACGGGCAGCTTCGGCAGGTCGGGAGCCTCGACGTTCTCGACCACGTTCGCCGTCAGGCGGAAGCGGTCGCGCATGTCGCTCATCGCGACCACGAGGGCGGGACCCGGGTCGGCGGTGAAGACGAGGCGCACCGGGTCGTCCTTGCCGCCGATGCCCAGCGGGTGGATCTCCAGACGCGGCTTGGCGGTCGTCAGCGACGGCGACACCTCGAGCATGTGCGCCCCGAGGATGCGCTCCGAACCGGGAACGAGGTCGTACGTGTAGTCCTCCATGAGGCTCGCCCCGCCGGGCAGGCCCGAACCCATGACGTTGGCGACGCGCACGAGGATCGCGGTCTTCCAGTCGCCCTCGGCGCCGAAGCCGTACCCCTCGGCCATGAGGCGCTGGACGGCGAGCCCGGGAAGCTGCTTGAGCGCGCCGAGGTCTTCGAACGACGTCGTGAAGGCGCCGAACCCGCCTGCCTCGAGGAACGAGCGCAGCCCGATCTCGATCGCCGCGCCGTCGCGCAGCGACTGGTGACGCTCGGCCCCGGGAAGAAGTTCCTCAGCGACGTCGTACTGCGCGAGATACACCTCGACGAGCGCGTCGATGTCGGCGTCGGAGGCCGCGGCGACGGCATCCGCCAGCTCGTTCACGCCCCACGTGTTGACCTGGACGCCGAACTGCAGCTCGGCCTCGGTCTTGTCGCCCTCCGTGACGGCGACGTAGCGCATGTTGTCGCCGAAGCGCGCGAGCTTGAGCGTACGGGCGGCCTGCCAGCCGGCCGCGGCTCGCTGCCAGTCCTCGATCTGGCGCGTGACCTCGGGGTTCGAGACGTGGCCGACGACGGTCTTGCGCGAGACGCCGAGGCGGGTCTGGATGTAGCCGAACTCGCGGTCGCCGTGAGCGGCCTGGTTGAGGTTCATGAAGTCGAAGTCGATGTCGGCCCAGGGCAGCTCGACGTTGGCCTGCGTGTGCAGGTGCAGCAGCGGCTTGCGAAGAGCGTCGAGGCCCGTGATCCACATCTTGGCGGGGCTGAAGGTGTGCATCCACGCGATGACGCCGATCACCGAGTCGTCAGCGTTGGCGTCGAGCGCAAGTCGGCGAATCGACTCGGAGTCCTTGAGCACCGGCTTCCATTCGACGCGCACCGGCAGCCCGGCGAGGCCGTCGACGACCTGCTGCGACTGCTCGGCGACCTGGCGCAGGGTTTCCTCGCCATAGAGGTTCTGGCTGCCCGTCACGAACCAGACGGTGTACTGCTCGAGAGAGGTGGAGAGGGTCATTGTTCTTCTTCCGGTGATGTCGGACGGGTCAGGAGAGGGCGGCGACGGCGGCGCGCTCGACGGCGAGCCCCGCGTCGTAACGGTCGAGGTAGGCGGCGAAGCCGGCGGCATCCGCCTCGTCGGGCTCGGCGACGTCGATCGACGCCGACGCGAACACGCGCTCGCGGAGATAGGCGTCGAGATCGAGACCGTCGCCGTGGGCGAGGTAGTCGGCGAGGACGGCGATGCCCCAGGCCCCGCCTTCGGAGGCGGTGTCGCCGACCGCGACCGGGGCGCCGAGCGCGGCGGCGAGAAATCGCTGGGCGACTCCGGCGGTGCGGAACATGCCGCCATGGGCGAACATCCGGTCGAGCTGCACCCCCTCGCGGTCGAGCACGCGCATGCCGAGCGCGAGCGTGCCGAACACGCCGTACAGCTGCGCCCGGATCGCGTTGGCGAGCGTGAACCGGCTGTCGGGGGTGCGCACGAAGAGCGGACGGCCCTCCTCGGTGCCGGCGATCGGCTCGCCCGCGAGGTGGTTGTAGGCCAGCAGGCCGCCGGCGTCCGGGTCGCCCGTCAGCGCCTCTCGGAACAGGGTGTCGTACACCGCGTCCGCGTCGAGCGTCGATCCCGATGCCGCGGCGAACCGCTCGAACATCCCCACCCAGGCCGCGAGCTCGCTGGCCCCGTTGTTGCAGTGGACCATCGCGACGAGGTCGCCCGCGGGGGTGGTGACGACGTCGATCTCGTGATGCGTGGACTGCAGCGGGCGCTCGAGCACGACCATCGCGAAGATGCTCGTGCCGGCGCTGACGTTGCCGGTGCGGGGCGCGACGGCCTCGGTGGCGACCATGCCGGTGCCCGCGTCGCCCTCCGGTGGGCAGAAGGGGATGCCGGGGCGCAGCACGCCGGACGGATCGAGCAGCGCGGCACCAGCCGCGGTGAGCGAGCCGGCGACCTGACCCGCCACGCGGACCTCGGGCAGCAGAGCACGGAGGTTCGCGGGGAGTCGCCCGGCGCTGTGCGCGTCGAAGAGGTCGACGCGGCGCTGGTCGTAGTCGCGCGTCACCGGGTCGATCGGGAACATCCCCGATGCATCGCCGACTCCGAGAACCTTCTCGCCGGTGAGGCTCGCGTGCACGTACCCGGCGAGGGTGGTCACGTGACGGATGTCGGCGACGTGCGCCTCGCCGTCGAGCACCGCCTGGTGCAGGTGGGCGACCGACCACCGCAGCGGGATGTTGATGCCGAGCAGCTCGGTGAGCTCGGCCGCGGCCGGGCCCGTGCTCGTGTTGCGCCACGTCCGGAACGGCACGAGCAGCTCGTCGTCGGCGTCGAACGCGAGGTAGCCGTGCATCATCGCCGAGACGCCGATCGCGCCGAAGGTCGCGGGCACGACGTCGTACTCCGACTCGACCGCGGCCGCCAGGTCGGCGTAGGCCGCCTGGAGACCCGACCAGACGTCGTCGAGGGAGTACGTCCACCGCCGCTCTTCGAAGCGGTTCTCCCACGCGTGCGAACCGGTCGCGAGCACCTGCGTGGGGTCTGAGCCGATGAGGCACGCCTTGATGCGCGTCGAACCGAACTCGATGCCCAGGCTCGTGCGACCGGCGAGGATGTCGTCGCGCTCTGCCGATCGGTCGCGCGTGGCGGTGTGGGTCACGGATGCCTCCATTGGTCGTGCCGCGGTGGGATCATGTTACCGGTAACACCGCGCCGACGCGAGTGTCGGCGCGGACGGATCGGCGAACCTCAGACCCGGCGAGTCGAGTCGCGCACGACGAGCCGCGGCAGCGAGGGGTCGGCGGGGGCATCGTCGCCCAGCAGGATGCGGACGCACCGCCGCGCCTCCCCCGAGATGTCGAGACGCACCGTGGTGAGGGCGGGCCGGTAGAACGCGGCGTCCGGATGGTCGTCGAAACCGACCACGCTCACGTCCGCGGGCACATCCAGCCCGAGGCGGGCCAGCCCGGAGATCAGGCCGAGCGCCATCTGATCGTTCGCGACGACGATCGCGGTCGGCCCGGCTGCGTCGCCGACGGCGGCGGCGACGCGGGAAGCGATGGCTGCACCCGAGCCGGCGGACCAGTCGCCGCGCCATCGACCCGCGAGCTGCAGTCCCCGGCGCGCGAGCGCAGACTCGGCGCCGGTGTCGCGCGCGACGGCCTCGAGCCAGGCAGCGGGGCCCGACAGCTGAGCGATGCGGCGGTGCCCGGCGTCCAGCAGGTGATCGACGGCGAGCGCCGCTCCCTCGGCGCCGCGGTCGCCGCCCCCGCTCGCTCGCTCCCCCGCGGCATCCACTCGTGCATGCAGCGGCACGACGGGAACTCCGAGGGATGCCGCAGCAAGAGTCTCGAGGGCGGCGGTATGCGGCGCCACGACGACGATCCCGTCCACCCCCTGGGCGAGCAGGTGATCGGCGGCAGCGGTCACGCTCCCCGCGTCGGAGCCGTCGGCGTAGGCCGTGGCGATCCACCGGCCCGCCGCGCGCGCGGCACGTTCGAGGGCGCCGATGCCCGCCGCGGGGCCGTAGAGGTCGGTGTCGGAGGCGATCACCCCGATCGTGCGCGTCGTCGCGGTCCCGAGGGCACGGGCCGCGTTGTTGACGCGGTAGCCGAGCTCGGCCATCGCTGTGATCACGCGCTCCCGCGTCTCGGGCCGGATGTGGGGGTGGTCGTTGATGACACGCGAGACCGTCTGCGTCGACACCCCCGCGGCGGCGGCGACATCCCGCACGCCCACTCGCGCCCGCCCGGGCATCGCTTCGCTCACTGCGCCAGGCTAGCGGGCATGCCGAAGGGCGGCACCGGCCGAAGCCGCGTGCCGCCCTTCGAGACCTCTCGGTCGGACCGGATCCGCTGGATCAGCGGTCGCCGAGGATGCCGCCGACGAGGTCGTCGACGTCGGAGGTCACGTCCGAGGTGATGCCGCCGACGAGGTTGTCGACGGTGCTGCCGATTCCGCTCGTGACATCGCCCGTGCTGACCTCGCCGGTGCTGACGTCGCCGGTGCCGACGTCCGTGCCGTTGCCGAGGTCGGTGTCGGTCTGGTTGCCGTTGCCGACCTCGTTGCCGTTGCCGGTCTCGTTGCCGTTGCCGGTCTCGTTGCCCGAGACGATGGGGGCGTCGACCGGGGCGTCCACGGCGGTGTCGTTGCCCGAGGCGATCGGGGTGTCGTTGCCCGAGAGAAGCGCGCCGTTGCCGACGTCGCTGATCAGCGGGCCGTTGACGAGGCCGCCCTCGAGCCCGAGGTTGCCGACGTTCGCGTTCTCGCCCACGCCGTTGCCGTTGGCCTCGAGGACGCCGTCGATCCACGTCGACAGCGCATCGAACGACGATGCGACATCCGTGGTGGTGGTCGTGTCGGTGGTGGACGAGTCGACTGCGGTGGTGTCGTCAGCCGACGCGGGCAGGGCGAATCCGGCGGTGGCGATCGCGGCGGCACCCAGGCCCGCCGTGCCGAAGATTGCTGCTCGCTTCAGGTTCGTACGCATGTCTCTTCCTTCCGTCACGTGCGCTGGATTGCGGCACGTGGGGCTATCCGGGACGACCCCCGGATGCGGATTGGACACCTCGAGCGAAAACCGTGCATCCGCCCCCGTTCGGGCCGCCTGCGATCCGCGCCCTCATGCGGATCGCGGCGGTTTCCTGGCAGTCGCCTGGGAACGATCGATCCGGCGCACGTAGGCTCTCCGTCATGCGCGCAGAGCTCGCCGATCGCCGTGACACGACCACGACCGCCACCTCTGGTCAGTCGCGCTGGTCCGCGGGGAGGGAGCGCAACGGGGTCTGGTCTGGCTGTCGGGTTACGACTACGACGACACCCCGACCGACGGCGTCGAATGGCAACGTCGTCGCGAGATGCAGGATCGCTACCTGATGGCGCGTTCCCGTCGCGGCGAGCCGCCCGTGCTCCCCGACGGACGGCGCGTCATCCGCATGTTCTCGGGATGGGCCTCGAGCCCGCTGTGGGAGAGCTTCACCGACGATTACGTCGTCGACCCGCGCAGTCTCGGGATCAGCGATGATCTGACCCGGGACCTCCTCGCCTGGGACGGTGCGAGCTCGCGCCCGTCGCCGAGGTGCGCCCCGATTTCTGGGCCACCGGGTAAGGGCGCAGCTGAACTCAGGCCTTGACCGGCCGGCCGCGCTTGGGCTTGTCGGTCGACAGCTCGATCGCCATGGCGCGTCCCGGATGCTGCGCGAGGCGCTGCTCGGTGTGGTCGAGCCACCGCACCTCGGCCTCGGCCGCGAAGACCATGGAATCGACCACGAGCGACCAGGCGAGCTCCTCGGGGCCCTCGGGGTTCGCGCCGGCGTACTCGGAAGTGCGGAGCTCCTGCAGCCGCGCGAGCGAGGAGCGACGCTGCGCCGCGATCACCTCGCCGACGTCGACTCCGGGGAGGGTCGCCGCGACCGCGAGCTTGATCGCGAGCTCATCGCGTGTGCCCGCCGGCCGTTCGACGGGCGAGCCCAACCATGACGCGACCTCGGCGCGACCGGCATCCGTGATCTGCCAGTAGACGTGGCCCTGCCCATCGACCGCCCCCTTCTCGACGAGCCCGTCCCGCTCGAGCCGGTCGAGGGTGTTGTAGATCTGGCCGACGTTCAGCGGCCACGTCGACCCGGTCCGACGGTCGAACTCCGCCCGCAGCTGATAGCCGTAGCAGGGGCCTTGATCGAGGATCGCCAGAAGGCTGAGTCGAACCGACACGATCGTCCTTTCGCATACCGGGTATGTAGTTTGCGAGTATATGCATACCGGGTATCGAACGACCTACCGGCGCGGCCCCACCACGATCAGGCTGCTGAGGATGCCGAGCCCGACGCCCACCGCGGTGTCGACGACGCGCTCTGCCGCGAGCTCCGCACCGCCCGCGCCCGCCGCGCTCAGGATGAGCAGCACGAGCGGCGTGATGAAGACGAGCGCGAGCGCGTAATGACGCACGACGACGAGCTCGATGACGAACTGCAGTGCGCCGAGCACGATGCCGAGCACGACGCCGCCGAGCGGCACGACGCTGATCGCGAGGAACACCGCCGCACCAGCCGCGGTGCCGAGCGCCCGGTGGATGCCGCGCGAGAGCGCGACGCGCCGACTCGCGCTGACCCCGAGCACGGCGATCCCCGCCCCGACGATCCAATAGGCGCGCTCGGGATCGACGAGGAGCGCGATCGCCGTGCCGACGACCGCCACCGCCGCCGTGCGCGTGACGAGTGTCCGCGTCGTCGCCCCGCCCCAGGCGGCGGGGAAGAGAGAGCGCAGCGCTCGAGGCTGCGTGCCGCGGTGCGCGCGCCGCACGAGAGGGGCCGCCGTGACCAGCCACCCGAACAGGAGCGACGTCGCGAGGATACCGAGGTACAGCGCCGGGTTCACCGCGTGCGATGACTGCGGCGCGGTGACGTGGGCCGACAGTCCGTAGATGAGCACGGCGAACAGCGGGCCCGGCGGCCCCACCGAGCGCCCGAAGACCAGAACGGATGCCGCGACGGCGACCACGATGAGGCCGACGGCCACCGCAACGGGACCGATGGCCGCCGCCGCGACCCCGACCGCCGCGCACGACCACAGCACCGCCGCGACGATCGGGACGAAGCGCAGGCGCTCGAGCGGCGACAGACGCCCACCGTAGAGCGTCGCGAACGCTCCGGTCGCCGCGAGCAGCGCGATGCTCTCGAGCCCCAGCGCCGAGAGCACGATGACCGGCGCCGCCATCGCCAGCGCGGCCTGCAGCCCCAGATGCCAGCGTGGCCCCGGCGACGGCCCGAATCGCGTCAGGCTGCGCCCCAGCTCGCCCGCCTCACGCCGCCACCGGCCGGAACTGTCGGGCGTCGGTTCGGGCGAAAACGGCATTACCCCATTGTCTCGCGAGAACGGCGACGCCCGCGCACCGGCACGTACCCTGGAGGCGGAGAACGACATGAGCGACGATTCCCCCGCATCCCCGACGCCGGACACGCCCGCGCCCGGCGCGCGCGAACGAGCCGCCTACATCGAGACGGCGATCCAGCAGGCCATCCGCCGCGGCGACTTCGACGACCTGCCGGGAGCCGGCAAGCCGATCGCCGACCTCGGCCCGCACCATGACCCCGACTGGTGGATCAAACGGAAGATCCGCGAGGAGCAGCTCACCGGCCTCGGTCCGCCGGCGCTGACCCTGCGGATCGAGCACGCCGAGTTCGATGCCCGCGTCGACGCGCTCACCCGCGAGGACGATGTGCGCGAGTACGTCGCCGACTTCAACCGGCGCGTCGTCGAGGCCCGCCGGCAGCTGCAGGGCGGCCCACCGGTGGTGACGCCGACGCGCGACGTCGAGACCGAGGTCGCGGCCTGGCGTCAGCGTCGCGCGGATGCCGCCGCCGCGGCATCCGCCGCTCCCCCGGTCGAGCCTCGACGCCGTCGGCGGCTGTTCCGGCGCTGAGCGGTTCGCCGGCGCCGGGACGTCAGCGCAGCGCCTGCTCCACGTCGGCGAGCAGATCGTCCACCGACTCGATGCCCACCGACAGCCGCACGACCTCGACCGGCACGGCGGCCTCCGTGCCGCGGACCGAGGCGTGGGTCATCGCATCGGGGTAGTTCACGAGCGACTCGACCCCGCCGAGCGACTCGGCGAGCTGGAACAGCCGCGTGGACTCGGCGAAGCGACGCGCCGCCTCGCCGGACTCGAGCGCGAGCGAGAGCATGCCCCCGAAACGGGTCATCTGCGACGCGGCGAGCTCGTGCCCCGGGTGCGAGGCGAGCCCGGGGTAGAACACGCGGGCGACACGCTCGTGCCCCTCGAGGAACGAGGCGATGGCCCCGGCGTTCTCACTGTGACGCTGCATGCGGACATCGAGCGTCTTGATGCCGCGCGTCGTGAGCCAGGCATCCATCGGTCCCGACACCGCACCGGCGGCGTACTGCAGGAAGCCGATCTTCTCGGCGAGCGCGTCGTCATCGAGCACGAGCGCACCGCCGACGACATCCGAGTGTCCGCCGAGGTACTTCGTCGTGGAGTGCACGACGACGTCGGCCCCGAGCTCGAGAGGACGCTGGAGCGCGGGGGTCGCGAAGGTGTTGTCGACGACGACCAGCGATCCGGCCTCGTGTCCGATCGTCGCGAGCCCGGCGATGTCGGTGATCCGCAGCAGGGGGTTCGACGGCGTCTCCACCCACAGCACACGGGGCGCACGCTCGGCGACCGCGGCCCGCACGGCGTCGAGGTCGCTCATGTCGACGACACGCAGCTTGACCCCCCAGGGCGCCAAGACACGGGCGATGAGGCGATGGGTGCCTCCGTAGACGTCGTTGCCGAGCAGCACCTCGTCGCCGGGCGTCAGCGCGGCACGCAGCAGCACGTCCTCGGCCGCGAGACCCGACGCGAACGAGAAGCCGTGCGCGCCGCCTTCGAGCGCCGCGAGCTGCACCTGGAGCGCCGTCCGGGTCGGGTTGCCCGAGCGGCCGTACTCGTACCCGCCGCGGAGGCCGCCGATGCCGTCCTGAGCGAAGGTGGTCGAGAAGTGCACCGGCGGGATGACGGCCCCGGTGGTGGGGTCGAACTGCTGGCCGGCGTGGACGGCGAGGCTGGCGAGGCCGCGGGCGGAATCGTGCGTGCTCATGCGTCGCTCCTGGTGTCGTGGGTCGTGCGGGGATCGGGGATGCCGTGGTCGGGTTCGTCGACGAGGTCGGCGAACCCGTGGGTCCGCATCCAGTCGTCGTCGTAGATCTTCGAGAGGTATCCGCGGCCATGGTCGGGAAGCACGACCACGACGACGTCGTCGGGTCCGAGGTCGCGTGCCGTCCGCAGGGCGGCGACGACCGCCATGCCCGACGAACCGCCGACCAGCAGTCCCTCTTCGCGCGCCAGGCGTCGGGTCATCGCGAACGATTCCCGGTCGCCGACGCGCTCGTAGCGGTCGACCACCGAGGGGTCGAAGGTCTCCGGCCAGAAGTCCTCGCCGACGCCCTCGACGAGGTACCGCCCCACCTCGCCGCTGTAGATGGATCCATCCGGATCGGCACCGACGATAGTGACCGCGCCGCCGGAGGCTTCGCGCAGGTAACGCCCCGTCCCTGTGATCGTGCCGCCGGTGCCGACCCCAGCGACGAAGTGCGTCACGCGTCCCGCCGTGTCACGCCAGATCTCGGGTCCGGTCGTGTCGTAGTGAGCCCGCGGTCCGGCGGCGTTGGCGAACTGGTTCGGCTTGAACGCGCCGGGGATCTCGCGCGCGAGCCGGTCCGAGACGCTGTAGTACGAGTCCGGATGCTCGGGCGGGACGCTCGCGGGGGTCATCACGACCTCGGCCCCGTACGCCTTCAGCACCGCCACCTTCTCGCCGGCGAACTTGTCGGGCACGACGAAGACCATCCGGTAGCCCCGCTGCTGCGCGACGAGGGCGAGTCCGACACCGGTGTTGCCGCTCGTGGGCTCGACGATCGTGCCGCCCGGGCGCAGCAGTCCGTCGCGCTCGGCGGCCTCGATGATCCTCGCGGCGATGCGGTCCTTCGCCGAGCTGCCCGGGTTGAAGTACTCGACCTTGGCGAGCACGGTCGCGCGCGTCGAGGTGGCGACGCGGGTCAGACGGACGAGCGGGGTGTTGCCGACGAGATCGGCGATGTTCTCTGCGTAGCGCACGAGGGTTTCCTCACGGTGTCCGCGCGCTCAGAGGCGCGGGTGCTGTCGGGGTCGTCTGAGGTGAGCGCGGCGGCGCTCAGCGACAACAACGACAGGTCTGCACGCGTCCACCCTAAGCCAGGGCCACGCCGCTGTCGAGGGCTCCGGCTGTCGGGCTCAGCGCGACGACAGACCGCGGCGTTCGAGCGAGCGGCGCATCGTGTGGCGCCCGTGCAGGCTCGCGGCATCCCGCACCCGGGCGATCGCGGCGCGGAGCCAGCCCCGCGGCTCGCCCTGCGTGCGGTAGTACGCCGTGACGGCGTCCTCGTATGCGGCGATCTCGGCGTCGTCCGGCAGACGGTAGGTCTCGCGGTGGCGGACGACCTGCTGCGGCAACCGGGGCTTCACCCCCGCCCGGTCGTGCGGGTCGGGGTGGCCGAGGACGACGCCGAACGCCGGGAAGGCCCCGTCGGGAAGCTCGAGCAGGTCGGCGATCTGCTCGGGATGGTTCCTGACCGCCCCGACGTAGACGGCGCCCAGACCCAGCGATTCAGCGGCGACGACGGCGTTCTGGGCGGCCAGCGCCGCGTCGATGAAGCCGACGATCGTGCTCTCGATGTACTCCACGGCATCCGACGGTTCCCCCGCGCGATGCGCGAGCTCGCGCGCCCGCGCCCAGTCGGCGACGAAGACGAGAAAGACGCCGCCCCGGCGGATGAAGTCCTGGTCGCCCGCGAGTCGTGCGAGCGCGTCGCGTCGGTCGGGGTCGCGCACCTCGATCACCGACCACGCCTGCAGGTTCGAGCTCGTCGAGGCCGACTGGGCAGCGGCGATGATCGCGGTCAGCGTCGCATCGTCGATCTCGCCGGGCCCGAATCGCCGCACGGAACGGTGACGGTAGAGCACATCGAGCACATCGTTGCGCGGGAGGCCCTCGGGAGCGGGCGAACCGTACCGCCGAGTCCAGCCGTCGTGTGGTTCCGTCGTCACGCGGGGCACGTTACACGGCGTCATCGATCGTCTCCGACGTTCACGGAACATGCGACGGGTCGTCGTGGTTACTAACGTCGTGATCATGTCGCAGCCGAACCTCGACCCGTCCGCGGAGCACCCCTCCCGTCATCTGGGCGGTTCGCTGTCCGCCGATGACTTCAAGACGCTCTTCCGCGGGCACCCCGGCGGTGTCGCGGTCATCACGGCCGACGCCGGCGATGGTCCGGTCGCCCTGACGGCGACGTCGGTCTCCTCGGTGAGCGCCGACCCGCCGCTGCTGGTGTTCTCGGTGTCGGCGCAGTCCTCCGCCTCCGCCGTGCTGTCGACGGCCGAGACCGTCGTGGTGCACCTGCTCGACGCCGACGACCTCGCGCTGGCGAAGCTCGGCGCGACCAGCGGCATCGACCGCTTCGCCGACGCCTCCGCCTGGTCACGGCTGACCACCGGCGAGCCGGTCTACCGCGGCGTCCGCGCCTGGGTCCGCTGCGCCGTCGTCTCTCGCATGGATGCCGGCGGTTCGATCGTCATCGCCGGCCATGCCCTGCAGTCGCACGTCGAGCGCGACGTCGAGCCGGGCGGGCACGGCGATGCGCTGGTCTACCACAACCGCACGTGGCACCGGCTCAGCGAGGGCTCGGCGATCCGCGACTGACGCGGTTCGCCGTCGCCCGGTCAGACCACGCCGATCGTGGCCGCCGGACTCGGCCCCGTCGCGACGGGGCGTCCCGGATCGCGGGACCACTGACTCCACGATCCCGCGAACACGCGCGCCCGGCGGTACCCGGCCACCGCGAACGCCAGCGCAGTGTGGGCTGAAGCGACGCCCGAGCTGCACGTGATGACGACGTCCGTGTCGGGCCCGACTCCGACGGCCGCGAGCGACGTGCGAATCTCGTCCGGGTCGCGGAGAAGACCGTCCGGGCCGATGTGGACGACGGTCGGAAGGTTGCGAGCCCCCGGGATGTGGCCGCTGACGGGGTCGGCCCCCACCGCCTGACCACGGTAGTGCTGGGGTGCGCGCACATCGAGGAGAACCCCGCGTGCCGGGGCGACAGCCGCTTCGTCGATGCCGGCGAGGCCTCCGCTCCCCTCCGGGAGATCGACGTCACCGGTCGCCGCGGCGCGGTCGCTGTGCTCCAGGCGACGGCCCGATCCGACCCAGGCGCGGAAGCCGCCGTCGAGCACCCGGATGTCGAGGCCGTGGCGACGGAGCAGCCACCACGCACGAGCCGCGGCGACCCCGTCGTTGTCGTCGTATGCGACGAGCCGGTCGCCCGCGTTCACACCCCACCGCCGGGCAGCGGCCTCGAGATCCGCGCGGCCGGGCAGCGGATGCCGTCCCTGTTCCGGAACACCGGGACGAGCGAGCTCGCGCTCGAGATCGACGTAGACGGCGCCGGGCAGATGCCCGAGCAGGTAGTCGGGTCGTCCTTCGGCACGGTCCAGGCGCCACCGGACGTCCAGCAGACGCACCGGAGCGTCCGCGGCAAGTTCGGCGGCGAGGTCGTCGACACTCACCAGGGGGGACATGACCCCATGCTCGCCACCGCGCGCTCCCATCGTGAACGGGGCCGAAACAGTCGGAAACCGGAGAACACAGAGAGACACACGAGGGCGAGCTCTGGTCACCGCGTGACTCCGGATGACGGCGGAGAAGCGCCGCCGCGGCCGCCCGCCGTACTCTTCCCCCCATGCCCGCTCTCGAGAACCACTCCGAATCCCTCGCCTTCGCGACGCGCCAGCTGCACGCGGGCGCCCGTGGCTTCGACGCGTACGGCTCGCGCGCGACTCCCATCTACCTGACCGCCGGCTTCGAATTCGACGACATCGCCGACGGCGAGGGCCGCTTCGCCGACCCCGCCACCGGGTTCAGCTACACGCGCGTGGGCAACCCGACCGCGGCGGCGGCCGAGCGGCGCATCGCCGACCTCGAGGGCGGCGTGGGCGCGCTGCTCGTCGGCAGCGGCCAGGCGGCGACCTCGACGGCGCTGCTGACGATCCTTGAGTCGGGAGACCACATCGTCGCGGCCTCCGCGATCTACGAGGGAACGCGCGAGCTGCTGCGCTCCGAGTTCGGGCGCCTCGGCATCACAACGGACTTCGTCGACGATCCGCGCGACCCGGCCGCCTGGGAGGCGGCGATCGGCCCGCGCACCCGCGCCCTCGTCGCCGAGACGATCGCGAATCCGCGCGGCGGCGTGCTCGACATCCCGACCGTCGCCGAGGTCGCACACCGGCACGGCATCCCGCTCGTCGTCGACTCGACCCTCGCGACGCCGTACCTGCTGCGCCCGCTCGAGCTCGGGGCCGACATCGTCATCCACTCGGCGTCGAAGTTCCTGTCGGGCCACGGCACGGGTCTGGGCGGCGTCATCGTCGACGGCGGACGCTTCGCCTGGGATGCCGCGCCCGACCGTTTCCGCCAGATCGCGGCCGAGACCGGACCCGACGGCCGCACGTTCGTCGAACGCTCGGGCGAGCGCGCCTTCCTCGACACTGCGCGCCGCGTCGCGATGCGCTTCGGCCCCTCACCGTCGCCCCTCAACGCCTTCCTGCTGCTGCAGGGCATCGAGACCCTGTCGCTGCGAGTGGAGCGGCAATCGCAGACGGCGGCGACCCTCGCCGCCTGGCTCGAGACCCGCCCGGAGGTCGACGGCGTCGACTACAGCGGACTCCCCTCGCATCCGGACCACGACCTCGCCGCGCGCCTTCTCCCCGCGGGGCAGGGCGCGCTGTTCTCCTTCACCCTCACCGGCGGGCGGGCAGCTGCGGAGGCCTTCACGCGCAGCGTGCGGCTGTTCACCCCGATGACCCACCTGGGCGATGTGCGGTCGCTCGTGCTGCATCCGGCGACCACGACCCACGCGAGCCGCAGTGACGCCGACCTGGCGCGCATCGGGGTCGGGCCGGGCCTGCTGCGGCTCTCGGTCGGCCTGGAGGACGCCGGCGACCTCATCGCGGACCTCGACCGCGGACTCGATGCCGCCCGAGCCGCGACCGCCGCAGCACCGGAAGCGGTGTCGGCATGACGCGCGCCCAGCACTTCGGCTGGTTCCTCTCGCGCGGGTTCGGTCCCCACGGCTGGGCGCGGCCGTACCAGCGATGGAATTGGCCGTGGCAGAAGCCCGACCTCTACCAGCACTCGGCCCGTGAGCTCGAGCAGGCGGGGTTCGACTTCGTCCTGATCGAAGACGCGCTCTCGGTCGGGATCACTCCCGAGACGCTGAACCTCCGCGTCCGCAAGGCGTACGGCGGGCCCAAGCACGACCCGTGGACGCTCGCCCCGTACCTGTTCGCCGCGACGCAGCACCTGGGCGTCATCCCCACCGTCAACCCGGCCGCGTGGCCGCCGTACCTCGCCGCTCGCCAGTTCGCGTCGCTGCAGCACCTCAGCGGCAGCAGGCTGGGCCTGAACGTCGTCACGGACGTCGGGTCTGCGCATCATTTCGGCACGGAGCGCCTCGGGCACGACGCGGCGTACGACCGCGCCCAGGAGTGGCTCGATGCGCTGCGCCTGCTGTGGCACAGCTGGGACGACGACGCCCTGATCGCCGACCCCGACACGCAGATCTACGCCGACGGCTCGAAAATCCACGCCGTCCAGCACCGAGGCGAGTACTTCTCGTTCGACGGTCCCCTCAACGCCGAGCCCCTGCCCGCCGGCGACCCGATCGTCGCCTCCCCCGGCGGCTCGCCGCGGGGCATCGGCTTCGCCGGGGCGAACTCCGAGATCCAGCTCGCCCTGTCGAACCTCGACCCCGCGAGCATCCGCGCGTACCGCGGCCGCGTGCGCGAAGCGGCGGTCGCCGCGGGGCGGGACGCCGACGCGATCAAGACTCTCTTCGTCGTCAAACCGATCGTCGCGAGCTCGGTCGAGGAGGCGGAGCGCATCGTCGAGGCATCGCGGCATCCCGACGAGGCGACGCTCGTCGAGGTGGCCGAGGCATGGTCGAGCGACCTCGAGATTGACCTCACGTCGCTCGACCTCGACCGCCCGCTCGATCCCGCGATCTTCGGCGATCACGTCTCGAAGGGCACCATTCGGGGGCTGCTCGGGCGGTACTCCGACTTCTCCGAGGCGCCGCTGCGCGACATCCTCGCTGGCAAGGCGCGGCTCGGACGTGTGACCGACGGCGCCGGAGGCACGGTGGGGACCGCGGAGGAGATCGCCGACGTCATCCAGGCGCTCGGCGACGACGCCGACAACGACGGGCTGATCTTCTCGGGCGACTTCCACCCCGTGACGCTCCACCGCGCTCTCGACGAGCTCGTGCCGGTACTGCGACGGCGGGGCATCCTGCGCTCGGAGCACACCGGGCAGGGCCTGCGCGCCGACCTCGACGCGTTCTGACCCCGGCCGGCGCGCTCAGACGTGCGGGTGCGTGCGCTCGAGCTTGGCGCCCTCGACGTCGACATCCGGGAGGATGCGGTCGAGCCATCGGGGCAGCCACCACGCACCGCGCCCGATGAGGTGCATGAGCGCGGGCATGAGCAGCATGCGCACGACGAGCGCGTCGACGAGGATGCCGAAGGCGAGACCGAAGCCCATCGAGCGGATGATCGTCGCCTCGGCGAAGATGAAGCCGCCGAAGACCGACACCATGATCAGCGCGGCCGCGATCACGACCGAACGCCCGGCACGGAAGCCCTGCATGACGGCGAGCCTCGCCTCGGAGCCGTGCACGAACGCCTCGCGCATCCCCGACGCCAGGAACAGCTGATAGTCCATCGCGAGCCCGAAGAGGATGCCGACGAGGATCACCGGGAGGAAGTTCAGGATCGGACCGGTCGTGTGCAGACCGATGAGCTCGGCGCCCCATCCCCACTGGAAGACCGCGACGACCGCGCCATAGGTCGCGAACAGCGACAGGATGAAGCCGCCGGTCGCGATGAGCGGCACGATGAGCGAGCGGAAGACGACGATCATGATCACGAGCGAGAGCCCGACGACGACCGCGAGATAGATCGGCAGGATGCCGACGAGCCCCTCGGAGATGTCGATGTTGATGGCGGCCTGGCCGGCGACACCGAGCGAGTACTCGCCGTTGACGGGCGGCAGTGAGCGGAGGTCACGCACCAGGTCCTCGGTCGCGACGCTGCTCGGCCCTTCGGTGGGGATCACCTGGAACGCCGCGATGGTGCCGCTGTCGGAGACCGCGATCGGCGCGACGGCGCTGACGTGGTCGCGGTCGGCGATCGCCTCGGCCACAGCGACCTGCGCTCGCAGCCGTCCCGTGTCGTCGAGGCCCTCGGGCAGGCTCGCGGTCACCAGCAGCGGCGAGTTGGCACCGGGGCCGAACGCGTCCTCGGTGAGCTCGAACGCACGCTGGCCGTACGACCCTTCCGGCTCGGACGCGCCGTCGGGCAGGCCCACGCGCATCGACAGCGCCGGAACCGCGAGGGCGAGCAGAAGCCCGACCGACACGACGGCGGTCGTGATCGCGCGCCAGGTCGGCATCGCGCGCGTCGGGGTCGATACCGCGTCGGGCTGGCCTACGCGCGCACGCGCACGACGGCCGAGCACGCGCATCCCGAGCAGCCCGAGGAGCGCCGGCAGCAGCGTGATCGCGATCAGCACCGCGATGGCGACGCAGACGGCTCCCGCCGTACCCATGAGACCGAGGAACGGGATGCCGGTGATGTTGAGGGCGAGGAGGGCGACGACGACGGTCGATCCGGCGAACACGACGGCGTTTCCGGCGGTGCCGCCGGCGAGGCCGATCGACTCGTGCAGGTCGATCCCGCGCAGCAGCTGCTTGCGGTGCCGATTGAGCACGAACAGGGCGTAGTCGATGCCGACCGCGAGCCCGAGCATCACGCCGAGCACGGGCGTCACCGAAGCCATCTGCACGACTCCCGACAGTGCGAGCACCCCGAGCACGCCGACGCC
This sequence comes from Microbacterium sp. SMR1, assembly GCF_003289625.1. GTDB lineage: Bacteria > Actinomycetota > Actinomycetes > Actinomycetales > Microbacteriaceae > Microbacterium > Microbacterium plantarum. Next base: position 855,118 of record NZ_QMBN01000002.1, on the reverse strand, counting down.
CACTCCGACGATGGCGGTGACGAGCGGGAGGGCGGCGGCGATGAGGCTGCCGAGCATGACGAGCAGCACCACGGCGGCGACCGCGACGCCGACGGCCTCGCCGACGCCGAGGATCTTCGGCACGCCCTGGGAGATCTCGGTCGAGAAGCCCACCTCGACGCCGTCGATCGGCTCGGCGGTGAAGTGCTCCACGACGGCGTCCTTCGCATCCTGCGGCAGCTCGAGGCGCGGCAGGGTGAAGGCGACGTTCACGGTCGCGGTCGAGCCGTCCGGCGAGACGAGGGCGATACCGTCGGCGAGGTCGAGCAGGCGCCCGCCGAGGTCGGCGGTCTCGGCCTGCGCCTCGAGCTCGGTCCGCCCGGAGTCGAGGGTCGCCTGCTGCCGCTCCAGCTCGGCGCGGCCCGCGTCGAGCTGAGCCTGCTGAGCGTCGAGCGCGGCGAGCTGCGCGGCCGGAGCACCGGCTGCCTCGAGTTGGGCGCGCGCGGCGTCGAGCTGGGCCTGGCCCGCCTCGAGCTGCGCCGTGCCCTGATCGAGCTGCGCCTGTCCGGCGTCGAGCTGGTCGCGCGCGGAGGAGATCTGCGCCTGACCGTCAGCCAGCTGCTGGGCCTGCGCCGCGCGCTGCGCCTCGGCCTCGAACGGGTCGTTGACGGTCGCGACGTCGGGCAGATCCGTGGCGGAGGCGACGAGGTCGGAGATCGCCGCACGCTGATCGTCGGTGAGCGCGCCGTCCTCAGCGTGGAACACGACGGTGCCCGCCGCTCCGGCGAAGTCGGGCAGCTCCTCGGCGAGCTGGTCGGTGACCTTCGACGAAGCGGTGCCCGGGATGTCGAAGCTCGATGAGAGTCCGCCGAAGCCGAGCGCGAAGGCGCCGCCGGCGATCCCCAGCACGGCGACCCAGGCGACGACGACGAGCCATGCGCGACGCGCGGCTCCCTTGCTCAGGCGGTACAGCAGCTCGGCCATCAGCGACTCCTTCGGAATGCGGACGCCCTTGACGAGACGCAGCGTCTCGTCAACCCTAACCCGGGACCAGCGCGTGGACGATCGCCCGGATGCCGTCCGGCGTCGGAGCCGCGCCCATGAGCACCTGCATCATCATCCAGCCGGCGATCGCGTCGCCGATCTCGACCGCGGCGACCGCGGGATCTCCGTGCGCGACGACCCGCGCCCGGATGCCGCCGTCGGCGCTCAGCCGATCGCGCATCAGCTCGCCGATGGCCGGGTGCTCGGTCGCCGCGGCGACGAGCGAACGCAGCAGCATCCGGCCCTGCGGCGCATCGAGGACCGACCACACCCGCGACATCCACTCCGTGAGATCGCGGCGCAGGTCTCCGGTGTTCCGCACCGCGAGCTGCTGTCGGAAGATCATGCCCTCGAGCAGCGCCTCCGTCAGGATCGCCGCACGCGAGGGCCACCACCGGTAGATCGTCTGTTTGCCGACCGATGCCTGCCGCGCGATGGCCTCGATGGTGAGATTCTCGTAGCCGTTCTGCGCGAGCAGGTCGGCCGCCGCCGTCAGGACCGCGAGGCGGGCCTGTTCGCTCCGCCGCGGACCGGCCCGGTGCTCCTCCATCCCCCCACCGTATCCAGCCGAACGCTACGGTGGAGGCCATGCTCGCCGTGCTGGTCCTGGCCGATCACGACCTGGTGCGCCGCGGCGTGGCCGACCTGATCGACGCGGCCGCGGGCATGCAGGTCGTCGCCGAGGCGGCGACCGCACGTCAGGCGAAGGCTCGCGCCGGGGTGACACGACCGGATGTCGCGATCCTCGGCTATCGGCTGGCAGACGGCACCGGCGCGGCGGTCTGCGCCGCTCTGCGCGCAGCGGATCCGCGCCTGCACTGCATCATCCTCTGCGCCTCGGACGACGACGAGGCGCGTCGCGAGAGCGCATCGGCGGGCGCGTCCGCCTTCCTCCTCGAGGACGTCGCGGCCGGAGAGCTGATCGACGCCGTGCGCCGGGTGGGATCGGGCCATCCGCTGGGCGCGACGCTGCACACGACCGCGTCCTCCGCGCCGTCTCCGGACCCTCTCCCCCGACGCCAGCGGGAAGTGCTGGCGCTCGTGGCCCGCGGGCTGTCGAATCGCGCGATCGCGGCCGAGCTCGGCATCGCCGAGAAGACGGTCAAGAACCATCTGACAGGCATCATGCGAACGCTCGGCGTCACCAGCCGCACGCAGGCCGCTCTTCGCGCGGCGCAGCCCGCGCACGAATGAGCGAAGGCGCGGACCCCCGGGGGGGATCCGCGCCTTCGGCGGGGCGACTCGGTGTCAGACGAGCCACCGGAAGCGCTGCACGAGAGGCAGCTTCTTCCACATGGCGCCGAGGCCCCAGGTGTCGCCGGCGTGGAGCACGGCGATCACGATCAGCGCGAGCGCGTAGACGATGTGGTAGTCGACGAGGGGGTTGGTAGATGCCGCACCCCAGGCGAACGGCCACTCGGCGAGGTACATCAGGAGCATGACGAGGCTTCCGGCTACCGCTGCGACGCGGAGACCGATGCCCGACATGACGGCGACTCCGATGGCCAGCATGCCCGCCATGAACAGGACGTCGGCGAGCGGGCTCGCCATGCTCTGGAACCAGGGCTGAAGGGGGCCGGTGACGGCGGGGCTGTTGAGGAAGCCCTGCGCCGGGGTGCCGCCGTTGATCCACGCCCGCTCGAACGGCGTCGAGAATCCGAGGCCGAACAGCTTGTCGAGGAACGCCCAGAGGAAGATGAAGCCGGTCGCGTAGCGCAGCGCAGCGAGAGTGCGGCGCCCGGCGAGCGAGGTCACGATCTCGTCCTGGCGGGCGATCACCTGGGTGCGGGTCCGAGCCTCCGTGCGGGGGATGGCTGCGTGGACCGCGTGCGTGGTCATTTCTGTCTCCTTCGTCGTATGTGGTCTGACCACATAACTATCTCGCGTTCGCGATGACTCCACCAGGGACCAAAGTCCCAGTCGAGCTCTGCGCCTCCCGCGCGATATCACCGTGCCGAATCGGAGACAATCCCCGCTCGCGTCTCCTCCACCGGTGCTTAGGGTCGCGCCAGGAGGAGAAATGACCCACATCGATGAACTCGCCCGGCTGGCACAGGAGAGCGGCACCGTGATCGCGGTAGCGGAATCGCTGACCTCGGGCAACCTCGCCGCCACCATCGGCGCGGCGGAGGGCGCGGGCGACTGGTTCGCCGGCGGCGTCGTGGCCTACCGACTGGAGACGAAGCACCGCGTCCTGGGTCTGGCCGAGGGGATCGACCCCTGCTCCCCGGAATGCGCCGAGCACCTCGCACGCGCGGTCCGCGACCTGACAGGCGCGGATCTGGCGGTGTCGGTGACGGGCGTCGGGGGTCCGGAGCCGCACGACGGCCACGAGCCGGGGACGGTGTACCTCGGGTGGAGCGACGGCGCAGAGACGGGTCACGTCCTGCTCAACCTCGACGGCGAGCCCGAACAGGTCATCGACGACAGCGCGAACGCAGCCGTCGGGTTGCTGATCGATCGGATGCGGCGCTGACCGCACCCGAGCCTCAGGCCCGCGAAAGCGGCGGACGGTGGGCGATGGGAATCGGCTTGGTCGCCAGCGGCGACCCGGTGCGGCGGGACGCGGCGTGTCGGTCGGCGATCGCGCAGGCGGCTTCACCGATCGCGACGAAGGTCTCGGTCCCCGCGGTGCCGCAGAGCCACACCACCTCGAAGACACCGTCCCGGCGCCGTTCGACGTAGGCGACGACGGCATCGGCATCGGAGGACGGGCGCGTGGGATCGCATACCCGCCAGGCATCCTCAGCGATCTCATCCCAGCGCAGTCCCGTGTGGTGCATAGGACGAGCCTGCGTCGACACCGGGTGAAACCCCAGGGCCTTGACAGGGCGCTCAGCGGATGCGTCAGCCGGTGGTCGCCTGGCGGATGCGCTCCATGGTCCGCAGCGTCGCCGCCGTGCGCGCCTGGTCCTCGTCCGGAGCGACCGCGCCGCCCACGAGCTCGACGAAACGCGCGACCTCGCCGTCGAGCGTGTCGACGGCAGCATCCGACGTCCACGCGGACTCCGCACCGTCGAGACCGACCCGTGTCACGCGGCGCGGACTGGCCAGGTGATCGATGAGCAGCGTCGCATCCTCGCCCTGGATCTCGCTCGGCCGGAGAGCGGTGGTGATCTTCGAGTAGGCGACGTCGACGACCAGCCCCGGGTAGTCGAGCACCGCCAGACCGGCGCCGTCAGCGCCCGTGGCGATCGTCACCGACGACCCGACCACGCGGGTGGGTTCACCGAACAGGAGGACCGCCGCGTGCACGCCGTAGACACCCAGATCCGCGAGCGCTCCGCCGCCCATGGCGGGATCGAAGATGTTCGGCGTCCCACCCGCGAGCACGGCGTCGTAGCGCGACGACCGTTTGGCGTAGTGGAACGAGGCGCGGCGGAGGGTTCCGAGCGATCCGAGCTGCTCGCGGACGGCCGCGATGCCGGGGTCGTACGCCGTGCGCATCGCCTCGAGCAGGATCACGCCCGCGCGGCGCGACCGGTCGACGAGGTCATCCCACTCCCGGGCTGTGGCGACCGCGGGCTTCTCCACGAGCACGTGCTTGCCCGCCGCGATGGCGGACTCGACCTGCGAGCCGTGGGCGGCGTTCGGTGAACCGATGTAGACCGCGTCGACCCCGGGATCGGCGAGGACGGTATCGAGGCCGGCGATCGCCCGTGCGACACCCAGACGATCGGCGTAGGCCTGCGCCTTCACCGCATCTCGAGACGACACCGCGACGACCTCGATCCCCCGGGTGCGAGAGGCCGCGCCGATGAAGGCGTCGGTGATGACACTCGTGCCGATGGTGGCGATGCGGATCATGTCCCCCAGCCTAGGAGGCCGGAGGACCACTGCCGGGCCGCGCCTCAGTGACGCCGGGCCGAGCGCAGCGTCTGCACCGCTTCATCGAAGCGGAGCGTCTGACGCAGCTCGACGGCAGCCGAGTACCAGGGCCCGCCGAGGGCTACGAAGACCGCGCCGACGACGTCGATGTAGCCGAGGGTGACCTCTCCCTCTCGCACCTCGTAACGGTCGACGTCGACGAGCTCCCAGCGGAGGTCCGCCTCGGTGCTCGGCGCTTCCGGCCGCCGCGACGGCAGCTGACGCAGAGCGCCCGACGTGGCCAGGCGCACCGCGCTGGGCTTGCGGGCGATCGGTGACATATCCAAGACCATGACCACTCCCGTCGCTCTGACACGACTATCGCGGTCCGAGCCGTCCGCACCTACCCGCTTGACAGAAGTTCACGAGGGGTTTACGCACCATCCCTCCTCTAACTAGTTCGCCTAACTAACCGGAATTAATTAGGCGGACCCCCGCCAGTACCCTCGCGTCCGTGGGAACACTCGTTTACGGCAGTCAAGGTCGGACGTTCGACGTCGAAGACCGTCTGCTCGCGCACCTGCGGGTCGTCTTCATGAACAAGCTGCGCCGCAACGAGCCGTTCATGTTCCATCGTTCGACCGACAGCGGGCTCTTCAGCGTGTGGGTGCACCCGGCCGTTCCGATGGTGTTCCTGTTCAGCGGCAGCCGTCCGCCGACGATCAATCGACACTGGGTCGAGGCCCTCCTGCTCGAAGCGGGCGGAGCGAACGGTCTGCGTGTCGTCCCGGAGCCCGCGTCCGCCGACGCCTGACCTCAGCGACACTCCTCGTCGACCGCATCCGCGATCGCGTCGAGAAGGATCGTCAGCTTCGCAGCGGTGTCGTCATCGAGCCCGCGCGCGATGTCGCGCACACGCAGAGTCAGCGGATCGACACCCTCGACGTCCGCGTTGCGATCGGTCGGCACGACGTACTTGCTCCGACCGTCGTCGGGGTTGCGCTCGAACGCCACCAGCCCCCCGTCGCGGAGACGCTTCAGCATGGTCGTCGCCGTCGGCGTCGAGATGCCCAGCGAGGCGGCGATGTCGGTCGGGGTGACGCGCCGGCCGGCATCCGCGCTGTCGTACACCACCCGCATTGCGGCGCGCGCCGTCTCACTGGGACCGCAGTCGCTCTGACGCCGCCGAGCCAGGCTGGCCTCGGCCAGACGGAGCCGTTCGACGGCTCGCGCGACGGATTCGGGCTCGGAAGCACCGGACACCATGAACCTCCCGCAGACGACGATGGTGCGTCCACTGTACGAGCGCGGCGACGGGGCGCTCTTCCGCTTGACTCCGGCGCCTCCCACCCCTAGAGATGCGGTGAGAGGTCGGGACGCGTGAGCACCCCGAACTCGTGCCGCAGAGCGCTCAGAGCCGACCACCATCCGGCCAGCCCGTGAACGCCCGGGCCCGGGCTCGTCGAGGACGAGCACAGATAGACGCCGCCCATGGGCGTCCGCCACGGGTCGCGTGCGAGCAACGGGCGGGCGATCAGCTGATCGAGCGACGGGATGCCGGCGGAGATGTCACCCTCGGGATAGTTGAGGTTGCGCGCGGCGACCTGCTGCGCGGTCTCCGAGTGGGTCGCGAGGATCGTGTCGCGGAAGCCCGGCGCGAACCGCTCGATCTGGCGCACGATCGCCTCGGTCCGGTCGACCTCGCTGCCCGCGGGAACGTGCGTGTACGCCCACAGGGTGTGATGGCCCTCCGGCGCCCGGCCCGCATCGAACAGCGACGGCTGCGCGACGAGCACATACGGCGCGTCGGGCAGCCGGCCGGCGCGCACCGCGTTCTCGGAGGCGGCGATCTCCGGCCGGGTCCCGCCGACGTGGACAGTGCCGCTCTGCGCGATCGCGGGATCGCGCCACGGCACCGGCGCGGACAGGGCGAAGTCGACCTTCGCCACCGCGTCACCGTACCGGAAGCGCTCGAGGCGGTGCCGATAGCGCGTCGGCATCCGGTCCCCGGCGATCGCGATGAGGGCGCGGGGCGTCACGTCGAGCATCACGGCGCGTGCGCTCGGCAGCTCGTCGAGCGAGCGGATGCGGCGTCCCGCGAACAGCTCGCCGCCGTGCGCACGGATGTCGTCGACCATGGCGGCCACGATCGCCCCGCTCCCGCCGATCGGGATGGGCCACCCGCGCGCATGGCCGTATGTCGCGAGGGTGAGGCCCCCGCCTGCCGCCGCGAGACTCGGGAGGCCGAGAATGGTGTGGGCCGCGACCCCCGACATGAGGGCCGGGGCCGCCTGCTCGCGGAACCGCAGGTTCCATGCCGGTGTCCCCTGCTCGAGGGTGCGCAGGCCGAACCAGGCCGCGGCGATCGGATCGCCGGGCACGCGCAGCAGCGATCCGCCGGTGAAGTCTGCGATGCCGCGCACGCGTTCGACGAGCGGCGCCATCAGCCGGGCATATGCACGGCCGTCTGTACCGAGCCCCTCGGCCGTGCGATCGAGATCGCGGTATGCCAGCGCTGCGTTGCCGTCGAGAGGGTGCGCGTACGACACCTCGGGCACGACGAACTCGACGCGGCGGCGCAGTCCGAACTCGCGGAAGAAGGCGGATTCGAATGCGAGCGGATGCACCGCCGAGCACAGGTCGTGCAGGTAGCCGGGGAGGGTGATCTCCCCGGAGGCCGCCCCACCGCCGAAGTGATCCTCGGCTTCGAACACCGCGACCGAGAGCCCGGAGCGCGCCAGGGTGACGGCCGCCGCCAGCCCGTTCGGCCCGGAGCCGACGATGACGGCGTCGTACTCGGTCGTCACCGTCCCGCGCCGCCCTCCGCGAGGTGCGCGAGACGGCGCAGGGTCTCGGCGTTGCGCACGTGCAGGGGCAGGTCGAGCAGCGGTTGCGGGATGAACGATCCCGGCCCCTCCGCGGCCACTTCCTGAATGCGCACGACGCAGTCATCACCCCGGGGCTTGACGTCGATGGTGATGTGGGCCTCGCCGATCGGCCAGCCGCGCGCTTGCATCACCATGCGATGCGGCGGATCGAATTCGAGCACCGACGTGCTGTCGTCGATGACGAAGGGCCACACCCCGAAGGAATGGTGCAGACGCGACCCCTTCTGAGGCCAGGCGGGACTGACATCGCGCATGCGCGAAGCGCCGACGACCCAGGCCGGGAACAGCCAGCCGTCGTTCAGGACCGCGAAGACGTCTTCGGGTGCGCAGTGCATGAGTCGGACGTTACGCGACATGGCAGTCTCCTCTCCGGGGCGGGATCACGGCTGCAGCACCACCTTGATGCAGCCGTCCTCCTTCTTCTGGAAAGTCTCGTAGAGGCCCGGCGCGTCGGACAGCGGCGCGCGGTGGGTCGTCAGATCCATGACGCCGAGCGGGTCGGCGGGGTCTTCGACGAGAGGCAGCAGGTCATCGATCCACCGCTTGACGTTGCACTGACCCATCCGAAGACTCAGCTGCTTGTCGAACATCGTCTTCATCGGCATCATGTCGGCCTCGCCGGCGTACACGCCGCTGAGCGACACGGTGCCGCCGCGGCGGACGATGTCGATAGACGAGTGAAGCGCCGCCAGCCGATCGAGCCCGCCGGTCTCCATGACCTTCTGAGCCAGGGCATCGGGCAGCAGCCCCAACGCCTTGTGCACCGTCGAGACGGCGGGGTTCCCGTGGGCCTCCATGCCGACGGCATCCACGACCGCGTCCGCGCCGCGCCCATCGGTGAGGTCGCGGAGTTCGTCGACCACCGAGTCGGTCAGGTCGAACACGTCCGCACCGTGCCGCTCCGCCATCGCGCGGCGCTCGGCGACGGGGTCGACCGCGAGCACCCGGTACCCCCGGTGCACACCGACGCGCGCGACGAACTGGCCGACGGGCCCCAGCCCCATCACCGCGAGAGTGCCGCCCTCGGGAACGTCCGCGTACTCCACGCCCTGCCACGCCGTCGGCAGGATGTCGCTGAGGAAGAGGTACCGGTCGTCGGGGAGGTCGTTGCCGACGCGGATGTGGTTGTAGTCCGCGAGCGGTACCCGCAGGAACTCGGCCTGGCCACCCGGGACCTGGCCGTACAGCTTGGTGTAGCCGAAGAGCGACGCGCCGCTGCCGTACTCGGTGACCTGCGTCGTCTCGCACTGCGACTGCAGCCCGCGCCGGCACATGAAGCAGTGCCCGCACGAGATGTTGAACGGCACGACGATGCGGTCTCCGACCGCCAGGTTCGTGACGGCCGAGCCGATCTCGACGACGACGCCCATCGGCTCGTGTCCGAGCACGTCGCCGCTGTCGATGAACGGCCCGAAGATCTCATACAGGTGCAGGTCGGAGCCGCAGATCGCGGTCGAGGTGATCCGCACGATCGCATCGGTGGGCTCGAGGATCTCGGGGTCGGGCACCGTCTCGACGGAGACGTTGCGGCGCCCCTGCCAGGTGAGGGCCTTCATCGCTCGACCTCCGGCTCGTCACCGTCGGCCTCGGGCGTACCGGGCCCAGGTCCCGGACGCACGGCGGCCGAGTCGGCGATGTCGATGCGCGTGACGCCGTCGTGCTCGCTCGTCTCGATCCGCGGCGCCGCGTCGGCCTCGGTCGATCCGCCGGCGCGCAGCAGTTCCTCGCGGCGGGCGTCTTCGTCGGTCAGGGGTTCGGATGCGTCGGACATGGGGCGACCGTAGGCACATCGTCCCGTCCGGGGCGAGGGGATGGCGGGGGTCGGACAAGCGTGATAGCCAGAGACGACGACCCCATCTCGGAAGGAGACCGTCGATGTCACGAGACGACGCGAAGCCCAGCCAGGCCGAAGGCGCCGACCCCGATCACCCCGACACGGGCGAAGCCCCGGAAGAGGAGACGGGACACCCCTCGCAGGCCGAGGGCGAAGACAGCTGACACGACGAAGCGGGGGCCGACACCACTGATATGGAGTCGGCCCCCGCTTCGTTTCGGGAGTCAGGCCCTGCGCTCGGCGATCTCGTCGAGGGCGGAAGCGAGGAGGTCGATGACCTCGGCCGCGATAGCGGTACGCTCGGGATCGAGCTCATCGATGACCGTCACAATCGCCTGGTGATGGGCGGCGAAGGCGGCATCCACCCGCTCGACGGCGGCGGCGGTCGGAACGAGGTAGTGCGCCCGGCGGTCGCTGGGGTGCTGCACGCGCTCGACCAGGCCCTTCGAGGCGAGACGCTCGACGACGTTGGTCACCGTGGCGCTCGAGGTGGCGAGCATGACGATGAGGTCCTTGGGCCCGAGATCGCGGCCGTCGCGGTGTCCCTGAACGAGGTAGCGCAGCGCGGTCAAGTCGATCGCCGACAGCTCGGAGGCGCGCACGGCGAGCCCGGCCTGCACCTGTTCCGCGCGCCGCAGACGCAGCACGGCGTCGCTCAGCCGACGACCGACCTCGTCACGAGGTTGATCCGCGTACAGGTGAAGTCCTTCATGACGGACGACGTTTTGAGGCATCGGGTTGCCACCTCCTCCGACAGCATCCTAGAACACTAGCCCAGCTTGACAGATTCTGTCTTTCACAGATGGTGAGATACATAGGATCTAAGAATTGACAGAAACTGTCTTGTCTGGCTAGATACTTAACGAGGGAACCAACACTTCACTCGCTCATCGACGATCTCAGGAGGACAGCATGGGACAGCTCCACTACGGAAACTCCGACACCCGAATCGAGATCCCGGACCGCCTGCTCGCGCACCTCAAAGTCGTCATCGCGACGAAGCTGCGGCGCAACGAGAGCTTCATGATGTCGTGGACGGCCGATGACGGTCGTTCCTCGATCTGGCTGCAGCCGTCCATCCCGCTGCGCTTCGTCTTCGAAAGCGCCGACATGGAGGTCCTCAACCCGGCCGCCATCCGCGACATGGCCAATGCGGCGACGTCGTCCGCCGGACTCGTCGTCGCGCTGGACCAGGAGATACCCGAGGCCCCGCAGCGCGAGCTGCGGCCGGTGGCCGCCGGAGTGCCGCGACTGAAGGTCCCGGCGTAACCCGTACCGAACACTTCACGCCGTCGTCGGTCGTTCCTATAATCGGAACGTCCGGCGGCGGCGTTGCCGTCGGTGCTCGAAAAATGGGCACGAAGCGGCATCCGCGCGTGAGACACATACGGCCTCCATCACCGTTCCGTCTCGAAAGGCATCGCCATGCCCTCCGTCTCCGCGCACGTCGCCGCCGCCCTCTCCCGACACGTCTCGCACGTCTTCGGCGTGATGGGCAATGGCAACGCACACCTGCTCGATGCGCTCGAGCGCTCCCCCGGCGTCACCTTCACCGCGCTCCGTCATGAAGCGGGCGGCGTGGTGTCCGCCGATGCCCACTACCGTGCCGGCGGAGGCCTCGCGGCCGCGACCGCGACGTACGGAGCGGGGTTCACCAACACCCTGACACCGCTCGCGGAGGCAGCGCAGGCACGCACCCCGCTGGTCCTCGTCGTCGGCGATGCGCCGACGTCCGGCCCGCGCCCGTGGGATGTCGACCAGATCGCGCTCGCCTCGGCGGTCGGAGTCCGCACCTACACGGTGGGCCGGGCGGATCCCGCGGCCACGACCGTCATCGCGATCGAGCACGCCCTCGCGTACTCCTCCCCCGTCGTGCTGGCGATCCCCTACGACGTCGCCAAAGCCGACGCCGGCCCGATCACCCGTACCCCCGAGCCGCGACGAGCGCCTGAGCTCGCTCCCGCCACGCCGTTCGCGACCGGAACCGTGACGCAGATCGCCCGCGCACTGGCGGGCTCGCAGCGGCCCCTCCTCCTCGCGGGGCGCGGCGCGTGGCTCGCCGGAGCAGGCACCGCTCTCGGCGCCATCGCCGATGCGACGGGAGCGGTGACCGCGACCACGGCCCTCGGGCGGGGGGTCTTCCCGCGTCCGGAGTTCGATCTCGGCGTGACCGGTGGATTCGGCGCCGACGGGGCGATGTCCGTCATCCACGACGCCGATGTCGTGCTCGTCGTCGGCGCGTCTCTCAACCAGTTCACGATGCGGTTCGGGACTCTGTTCGCCCCCGGGACGACGGTCGCTCAGATCGACACGGCATCCACGGCGACGCATCCGCACGTCGGGCTCTACCTGCGCGCCGACGCGGCCCTCGCGGCCCGGGCGATCGCCGACGAGCTCGCCGCGCTCGTCCCTCCGGCGAGCGGATGGCGCGAGTCGCTCGACATCGCCGCCCTGCGCGACCATCTCCCCGGCGACGCCCTCGCCCCCGACGGGCGTCTCGACCCGCGGTCCGCCGCGCGGCGGATCGGAGAGCTGCTGCCCGAGGACCGCGTCGTCGTGTCGGACGGTGGCCACTTCATCGGATGGGCGAACATGTACTGGCCCGTGTCGTCACCCGACCGGATGATGATGGTCGGCACCGCCTATCAGTCGATCGGCCTCGGCTTCCCCTCGGTCCCCGGCGCAGCCCGCGCCCGTCCCGACGCGACGATCGTGCTGACGACGGGCGACGGCGGCGGTCTCATGGCCGTCAGCGACCTCGAGTCGGCCGTCCGGGTCGCCGGCGGCCGCGGCCTCGCCGTCGTGTGGAACGACCGCGCGTACGGCGCCGAGGTGCACCTGTACGGCGCGCAGGGCCTCGCCCCCGCCCCCATGCTCATCCCCGAGGTCGACTTCGCCGCGCTGTGCCGCGCGGTCGGCGGCGAGGCCGTCGTGGTGCGCACGCTCGACGATCTCGAGGCCCTCGCCCGGTGGCGCGAACGCCCCGCCGATGAGCGCCGGTTCCTCCTGCTCGACCTGCGGGTGTCGGCGACGATCCGCGCCCCGTACCAGGAGGAGATCCTCCGCGTGAACTCCTAGGGCGAAGCCCTAGGCGCGCAGCAGGGCTCCCGCGAAGAAGGCGGTCAGCTCGTCGGTCGCGGTGAGCGGCAGCACAGCCGCGACGTACTGGTCGGGGCGGACGACAACGACGACTCCGTCGCGCGAGAGCCCGCGCTCGTCGAAGATGTCGGCATCGTGCCACGCGCTCGGTGCCGCGGCGAACACCTTCTCCCAGTCCGTCAGGCCGAGCGGGCCGGTGCGGGGGCGGAAGATGTCGGGCACGAGCGGCAGCTCGATCTCGTCGTACCGCTGCTGGTACACCACCTTGACGTCGAACACCGCGTCGACGTCGGCGCCCGCGGGGGTGTGCACGGACACCGGCGACACGGGCGACGCGAGCCACCGCGCGAAGTCGTCGAGCGCGGACGGCGCGCCCGGCAACGGGGCGTCGGCGAACGCATAGATGCGCCACCGCCCGTCGGCCCGGGCATGGTGACCCAGGTGCACGGCGTTGCCGTCGGCGACGCGCGCGACCTCGACCGACGCGAATCGCATGCCGATCGGGAAGCCCGAAGCGAGGTCCTGGTGCGCGGCATCCGCGACGATCTCCGACGGGTCGTACCGGGTGCGGAAGCCGGAGGGGAACTCCGCCGTCGCGAGGTAGTGGGTCGCGAGATCCTGCGGGTCGGTGATCTCCTCGGGCTTGCGCGCGATGAGGGCCGACCACTCCCGGTCGAAGTCGATCAGCTGCTGCGCGACGGGGCGTCGTTCCGCCCCGTACGTCGACAGCAGCGACGGCGCCGCCAGGCCCGTCAGGACGTGGCCGAGCTTCCACCCGAGGTTGAAGCCGTCCTGCATCGAGACGTTCATCCCCTGCCCGGCCTTCGCGCTGTGGGTGTGGCAGGCGTCGCCGGTCAGGAACACGCGCGGCGCGCGCGGGGCGGCCGCCGGCACGTCGTCGAAGCCGTCGGTGACGCGATGCCCCACCTCGTAGACGCTGTGCCAGGCGACTTCTCTCACGTCGATCGAGTACGGGTGCAGGATCGCGTTGGCTCGCCGGATGATCTCGTCGATCGGCGTCTGCCGCACGCGATGATCGTCGTCGGGGGCGACCTCGCCGAGGTCGATGTACATGCGGCTGAGGTAGCCGCCCTCGCGCGGGATGTGCAGGATGTTGCCCGCCGCTGAGTTGATCGCGCACTTGATGCGCCAGTCGGGGAAGTCGGTGTTCACCAGCACGTCCATGACGCCCCAGGCGTGCGCCGACGCCGCCCCGACGTGCACCCGGCCGATCGCGTCGCGCACGCGGCTGCGCGCGCCGTCGCACCCCGCGACGTACTTCGCGCGGATCGTGCGCTCCTCACCCGCCCGGGCGCCCGCGACATGACGCACCCGCACCTCGACGGGGAACTCGCCCTCCTCGCCGACGGTCAGCCCGAGGAACTCGACGCCGTAGTCGGGCACGACGCGCCCCGGTCCCTGCGCCGCGGCCTCGGCGAAGTAGTCGAGCACGCGCGCCTGGTTGACGATCAGGTGCGGGAACTCGCTCATCCGCAACGCATAGTCCTCCGTGCGCATGGTGCGCACGATGCGCGTCGGATCCTCCGGGTCGGGTGCCCAGAAGTTCATCCAGCCGATGTTGTAGGCCTCGGCCATGATGCGCTCGGCGAATCCGAACGCCTGGAAGGTCTCCACGCTCCGCGGCTGGATGCCGTCTGCCTGTCCCAGCTCGAGACGCCCCTCGCGGCGCTCGATCAATCTCACGTCGACATCGGGGAACTGCGACAGCTGCGCCGTCAGCAGCATCCCCGCCGGTCCCGAGCCGACGATGAGGACGTCGGTCTCGTCGGGCAGCTCGGCGGTGCGGTGCAGCCCGCGACCGGCCGCGGGCTGCACGCGCGGATCTCCCGAGACGTAGCCGTGATGATGGAACTGCATCGTGCCCTCCTCGCCGCCGCGGTCAGCGCCGGCCGGTGCCGACGATCGGGCTGACCGACTGCTCGGCCTCGTGGTCGGGGTCGAGCGGGATGCCGCTGCGGTCGCGCAGCAGCAGCGTCGCGACGAGCCCGAGCACCGTCATCCCCGCCAGGTACCAGGTCACCGACATGGTCGATCCCGTCGCCTGCACGAGCGCGGTGGCGATCGTCGGCGCGAACGCGCCGCCGAGGATGGCGCCGATGGCGTAGGAGATCGAGACGCCCGAGAACCGGATGGATGCTGGGAAGAGCTCGGCGTACAGGGCGGCCTGCGGGCCGTACGTCAGGCCCAGGCCGATCGTCAGGATCGCCAGCCCGGCGAAGAGGAGGCCGATGCTTCCGGTGTTCACGAGTGGGAAGAGAGCGAACACGCCCGCGAGCTGGAGGATCCAGCCGGCTATGTAGGTCGTGCGGCGCCCGATGCGGTCGGAGAGGAACCCGGCGATGAGCGTCGTGACGAGCCAGGTGACCGCCGAACCGGCGACCGCCCACAGGACCGGTTCGCGGTCGAACCCGAGCGGTCCGTCGGGGTTGGTGGCGTAGTTCTGGATGTAGCCGCCGGTGGTCATGTAGCCGACGGCGTTGTTCCCCGCGAAGACGAACGCGGCGATGATCACGAGAGCGGCGTGCTTGCGGAAGAGCTGCACGATCGGCATGTGGGCCTTCTCGCGCCGCTCGGCGAGCTCGGTGAACACGGGGCTCTCCTCCACGCGGCGACGCACGTACCAGCCGACGAGGATGAGCACGACGCTCAGGAGGAACGGGACCCGCCAGCCCCAGGCCAGGAACGCCTCGCCGGGAGCGATCATGGCCATGAGCGCCATCACTCCGGACGCGAGGAGGAGGCCGAGCGGTACGCCGATCTGCGGCGACGCGCCGAATGCGCCACGGCGCGTCTTCGGGGCGTGCTCGACGGCCATGAGCACGGCACCGCCCCATTCGCCGCCGGCCGAGATGCCCTGGACGATGCGCAGCAGCACGAGGATGACCGGCGCGGCGAGGCCGATCGTCTCGTACGTGGGCAACAGGCCGATCAGTGCCGTCGCGACGCCCATGAGGATGAGCGTCCACATCAGCACGAGCTTGCGCCCGAGCCGGTCGCCGAGATGGCCGGCGAGGAAGGCGCCGAGGGGCCGGAAGAGGAAGCTCACCCCGACGGTGGCGAAACCGATCAACGCGCTGTTGGCGCCGAGCGGAGCGAAGAAGAGCTGGCCGAAGACCAGCCCGACCGCCGTGGCGTAGATGAAGAAGTCGTACCACTCGACCGTCGTCCCGACGACGGTGGCGAAGACCACGCGGCGGCGGTCGGCGGCGGTGGCGATGGTCCCGGTCGGAGTGAAGCCGCTGCGTGCGGCCGGACCGGGGGTGGATGTGGGGGTGCTCATCTTCGTGCTCCCGAGGTGTCGACGACGTTGTCTGCAGACGTTGTTCTGCTGGCGATGATCATATACGATTTCGAATATGAGACAAGAGCGAGGAAGCTCCGGTCGACCGGGCAAGATCATCGCGGTCCACCTGAGCTATGCATCCCGGGCCGCGCAGCGCGGGCGCACGCCCGCCGCCCCCTCGTACTTCCTGAAGGCGTCGAGCTCGATCGCCGGGAGCGGCGACACGGTCGAACGCCCGGCGGGTACCGAGCTGCTGGCGTTCGAGGGCGAGATCGCGCTCGTCATCGGGCGCGACGCGCACCGGGTCGGCCTCGCCGAGGCCTGGGACCACGTCGCCGCCGTCACCGCGGCCAACGACCTCGGCGTCTACGACCTGCGCGCCGCCGACAAGGGATCGAACCTCCGCTCGAAGAGCCGTGACGGCTTCACTCCCCTCGGCCCCGACCTCATCGACGCCCGGACCGTCGACCCGCACCGGCTCCGCGTCCGCGCCTGGGTCAACGGCGACCTCGTGCAGGACGACACCACCGGCGGCCTGCTGTTCCCGCTGGCGCAGATCGTCGCCGACCTCTCGCAGCACCTGACCCTCGAGACCGGCGACGTCATCCTGACCGGCACGCCGGCCGGATCGTCGGTCATCGTCCCCGGCGACGTCGTCGAGGTCGAGGTCGACGCGCTCGACACCGGCGCCACGTCGGGGCGACTCGTGACGACCGTCGTCGCCGACGCGGGCCCCGCGTTCGATCCCGCGCTCGGCTCGCTTCCCACGGTCGACGACATCCAGCGCGAGGAGGCGTGGGGATCGCGCGAAGCTGCCGGGCTGCCGGACGAGCCGGCATCCGGCCTCACCGACGATCTCCGGGCCAAGCTCGAGCGCGTGCCCGTCGCGGCGCTGTCGCAGCAGCTGCGCAAGCGCGGGCTCGACGACGTGACGATCGACGGCGTGCGGCCGATGCACCCCGCCAGCAAGCTCGTCGGAACGGCCGCCACGCTGCGGTTCGTGCCGTTCCGCCCCGACCTCTTCGCCCGGCACGGCGGCGGCTTCAACGCGCAGAAGCAGGTGTTCGACGCGGTCTCGCCCGGCGAGGTCATCGTCATCGAGGCGCGCGGCGAGACCGGATCGGGCACGCTCGGCGACATCCTGGCCCTCCGCGCCCGGACCCGGGGAGCCGCCGGCGTCGTCACCGACGGCGGCGTGCGCGACTACGCCGCCGTCGCCGAGATCGGGCTGCCCGTCTATGCCGCGGGCGCGCATCCGGCCGTCCTCGGGCGCAAGCACGTCCCGTGGCAGGCGGGCGGAACCATCGCCTGCGGCGGCGCGACCGTCCAGCCCGGAGACGTCATCGTGGGCGACGCCGACGGGGTCATCGTCATCCCGCCCTCTCTCGTCGCCGAGGTCGTCGATGCGGCCCTCGCTCAGGAGGACGAGGACGCCTGGATCGCCGCGCGCGTGGCGGAGGGCGCCTCGGTCGACGGGCTGTTCCCGATGAACGCGGCGTGGCGCGCCCGGTACGACGGCGAGCGCGACGCATGACCTCCCCCACGCCTCCCCTGCCCGAGACGCAGAGCAAGTCGCAGCGCGCGTATCACTGGATCCGCGAGCGCATCGCCGAGCAGGAGTTCACCCCGGGGTACCGGCTCGTGCTCGGGACGATCGCCGGCGAGCTCGACATGAGCGTCGTCCCGGTGCGCGAGGCGATCCGCCAGCTCGAGGCCGAGGGCCTCGTGACCTTCGAGCGCAACATCGGCGCCCGCGTGGCGATGGTCGACGACTCGCAGTACCGCTTCAGCATGCAGGCGCTGTCGATCCTCGAGGGCGCCGCGACGGCGCTCGCGGCGCGCGCGCTGAGCGTCGACGACATCCGGCGTGCGCGCGAGATCAACGCGCTGATGACCGAGTCTCTCGATCACTTCGATCCGCGCTCGTTCACCCGGTTGAACCAGGAGTTCCACGCGACGCTGTTCGAGCAGTGCGCCAACCCTCGAATGCTCGAACTCGTGCAGGCCGAATGGGCACGGCTCGGACACCTGCGCGACTCGACCTTCAGCTTCGTCCCGGGCCGCGCGCAGGAGTCGGTGCGGGAGCACGAGCATATCCTGGCGCTGATCGAACGAGGGGCGCCCCTCACCGAGATCGAGCAAGCCGCGCGGCGCCACCGCTCGGCCACCCTCGACGCCTACATGACGCACGAGCACCCCGATCAGGCGCTCGGCCTGCCCAACTTCTGACCGCCCCCTGCTGCAAGGACGCACGAGATGACCGACACGACGCTCACCGCCCCCCACACGCCCGCGGACCTGCCCGGCGCCATCCGTCACTACATCGACGGGTCGCTCGTCGACTCGGCCGACGGCGCGACGTTCGACGTGCTCGACCCCGTCACCGGACGCGTGTACCTGCAGGCGGCCGCCGGCAAGAAAGCCGACGTCGATGCGGCCGTCGCGGCAGCCCGCCGCGCGTTCACCGAGGGGCCGTGGCCGCGGATGCTCCCGCGCGAGCGCTCGCGCGTGCTGCACCGCATCGCCGACCTGGTCGAGTCTCGCGACGCCCGCCTCGCCGAGCTCGAGTCGTTCGACTCCGGACTCCCCATCACGCAGGCGCTCGGCCAGGCCCGGCGGGCCGCCGAGAACTTCCGGTTCTTCGCCGACCTGATCGTCGCCCAGGCCGATGACACCTACAAGGTGCCCGGCCGTCAGATCAACTATGTCAACCGCAAGCCCATCGGCGTCGCGGGGCTCATCACGCCGTGGAACACCCCGTTCATGCTCGAGTCGTGGAAGCTCGCCCCGGCGCTCGCCACCGGCAACACGGTCGTGCTGAAGCCCGCCGAGTTCACGCCCCTGTCCGCGTCGCTGTGGGCGGGCATCTTCGAGGAGGCCGGACTGCCGCCGGGGGTCTTCAACCTGGTCAACGGCCTCGGCGAGGACGCGGGCGACGCGCTCGTGAAGCACCCCGACGTGCCGCTCATCTCGTTCACGGGCGAGAGCTCGACGGGGCAGCTGATCTTCGCCAACGCGGCGCCGCACCTCAAGGGGCTGTCGATGGAGCTCGGCGGGAAGAGCCCGGCGATCGTCTTCGCCGACGCGGATCTCGACGCGGCGATCGACGCCACGATCTTCGGTGTGTTCTCTCTCAACGGCGAGCGCTGCACGGCCGGCAGCCGCATCCTCGTCGAGCGCGCGGTGTACGACGAGTTCGTCGAACGCTACGCCGCGCAGGCCCAGCGGGTGCGAGTCGGCTTCCCCCACGACCCGGCGACCGAGGTGGGCGCGCTCGTGCATCCCGAGCACTTCGAGAAGGTCATGTCGTACGTCGAGCTCGGAAAGAGCGAGGGCCGCCTCGTCGCCGGCGGCGGACGCCCTGAGGGGTTCGAGAGCGGCACCTTCGTCGCCCCGACCGTGTTCGCCGACGTCGCCCCGACGGCGCGGATCTTCCAGGAGGAGATCTTCGGCCCGGTCGTCGCGATCACCCCGTTCGACACGGATGCCGAGGCGCTGGACCTCGCCAACGACACGAAATACGGACTCGCCGCCTACATCTGGACCAACGACCTGAAGCGGGCGCACAACTTCTCGCAGGCCGTGGAGGCGGGGATGGTCTGGCTCAACTCCAACAACGTGCGCGACCTGCGCACCCCGTTCGGCGGGGTCAAGGCGTCCGGCCTCGGCCACGAGGGCGGCTACCGGTCGATCGACTTCTACACGCACCAGCAGGCGGTGCACATCACCCTCGGCGCGGTCCACAACCCGACTTTCGGCAAAAGCTGACCCGCCGCCCGGAACCGCCGGACCCACCCGACATCGAGAGCAAGGACGCTGTCATGACCCACCGCGACCAGATGACCCGGACCTCCTCGGGCTACTTCGTCAGCCAGGAGGCGCCGATCACCTGCGACGACCCGATCCCGACGCCGACGGCGCCGGCGCCCGACATCCTCCGCTGCGCCTACATGGAGCTGGTCGTCACCGACCTCGCCGCCTCACGGGAGTTTTACGTCGACGTGCTCGGGCTCTACGTCACCGAGGAGGACGACGAGGCGATCTACCTCCGTTCGACCGAGGAGTTCATCCACCACAACCTGATCCTGCGGCAGGGACCGGTCGCCGCCGTCGCGGCGTTCTCGTACCGCGTCCGGTCGGCCGACGACCTCGACCGCGCCGTCGCGTTCTACACCGAGCTCGGGTGCCGGGTCGAGCGGCGCCCGGAGGGCTTCGTGCGGGGCATCGGCGACTCGGTCCGCGTCGAGGATCCCCTCGGCTTCCCGTACGAGTTCTTCTTCCAGACCGAGCACGTCGAGCGCCTCTCATGGCGCTACGACCTCCACACGCCCGGCGAGCTCGTGCGTCTGGATCACTTCAACCAGGTGACCCCGGACGTCCCGCGCGCCGTGCAGTTCATGCAGTCGCTCGGGTTCCGGGTGACCGAGGACATCCAGGATGACGCGGGCACGGTGTACGCGGCATGGATGCGGCGGAAACCGACCGTCCACGACACCGCGATGACCGGCGGTGACGGCCCCCGGATGCACCACGTGGCCTTCGCGACGCACGAGAAGCACAACATCCTCGCGATCTGCGACAAGCTCGGCGCGCTCCGCCGGTCGGACGCGATCGAGCGGGGGCCGGGGCGCCACGGCGTCTCGAACGCGTTCTACCTCTACCTGCGCGACCCCGACGGACACCGCGTCGAGATCTACACGCAGGACTACTACACCGGCGACCCCGACAATCCCGTCATCACGTGGGACGTGCACGACAACCAGCGCCGCGACTGGTGGGGCAACCCCGTCGTGCCCTCCTGGTACACCGAGGCCTCCCTCGTCCTCGACCTCGACGGGAAGCCCCAGCCGCTCCGCGCCCGCACCGACGACTCGGAGATGGCCGTCACGATCGGCGCCGACGGGTTCTCGTACACCCGACCCGGCGACGACGGGCTGCCCGAGTACAAACAGGGCGAGTACAAGCTCGGCAACCAGCTCTGATCTGCAACCAGCTCTGGAAGGACGCTCATGCTCTCCCCCGACGACATCGCCGCCATCGCGGACGAACTGGCCGAGGCCGACCGCACGCACGGCGTCATCCCGCGCATCACGGCGCGGTACCCCGGCGCCACCGTCGAGGACTCGTACGCCATCCAGGGCGTGTGGCGCGACCGGAT
Organism: Microbacterium sp. SMR1; assembly: GCF_003289625.1. Taxonomy (GTDB): domain Bacteria; phylum Actinomycetota; class Actinomycetes; order Actinomycetales; family Microbacteriaceae; genus Microbacterium; species Microbacterium plantarum. Next base: position 834,005 of record NZ_QMBN01000002.1, on the reverse strand, counting down.
GATCGCCTCGGGCCGCCGGCTCGTGGGACGCAAGATCGGTCTGACCTCGAAAGCGATGCAGCAGGCGACCGGGATCACCGAGCCCGACTACGGCGTCATGTTCGACGACACGATCTACGGCTCGGGCGCCGAGATCGCCACCGAGCGGTTCTCGAACGTGCGCGTCGAGGTCGAGCTCGCCTTCGCGCTCGCCCGTCCCCTCGCCGGGCCGGACTGCACGCTCGACGACGCGCTCGACGCGATCGACTATGCCGTCCCGGCCCTCGAGATCCTCAACTCGCACATCGAGCTCGAGGGGCGCACGATCGTCGACACGATCGCCGACAACGCCGCTTACGGTGCGATGGTGCTCGGCACCGAGCGGCGGCGTCCCGACGAGATCGACCTGCGGTGGGTGCCGGCGCTGCTCTCGCGCAACGGCGAGATCGAGGAGACCGGGGTGGCGGCGGGTGTCCTCGGCCATCCCGCGACGGGGGTCGCCTGGCTCGCCAACAAGGTGTCGCAGCACGGCGCGCGCCTGGAGGCGGGTGAGCTGATCCTCGCCGGGTCGTTCACGCGGCCGATGTGGGTGTCGCGCGGCGACGAGGTCCGCTGCGACTATGGCCCGATGGGAGTGATCGCATGCCGTTTCGTCTGACACCGACCTTCCGCGACGCCCTCGGTCGCGCGGACCGCCCGCTCGCGGGGATCTGGGTGTGCTCCGGGTCGCCGCTGGTCGCCGAGATCTGCGCCGGCGCCGGACTCGACTGGCTGCTCATCGACATGGAGCACTCTCCCAACGGAATCGAGTCCGTGCTCGCCCAGTTGCAGGCGGCCGCCGCGACACCGGTCACGACGATGGTGCGGGTTCCGACCGCCGACCCCGTCGTGATCAAGCAGGTGCTCGACCTCGGTGCGCAGAACCTGCTCGTGCCGATGGTGTCGTCGGTCGCCGAGGCCGAGGCGGTCGTGCGCGCGGTGCACTATCCGCCCCGCGGCATCCGGGGCGTCGGTTCCGCCCTCGCCCGTTCGGCCCGCTGGAACCGCGTCGACGACTACCTGGCCGAGGCCGAGCAGCACGTGTCGCTCGTCGTGCAGATCGAGACCGCCGCGGGGGTCGACGCCGCCGCGGGCATCGCCGCGGTCGACGGGATCGACGGCGTGTTCGTCGGCCCGAGCGATCTCGCCGCCTCGATGGGGCTGCTCGGACAGCAGTCCCACCCCGACGTGGTCGCCGCCGTCCGTCGCGTCTTCGCCGACGCCCGGTCCGCCGGCACACCGGCGGGCGTGAACGCCTTCGACCCCGCGCTCGCGCGCGGCTACGCCGAGGCCGGGGCGGACTTCCTGCTCGTCGGCGCCGACGTCGCGCTGCTGGCCCGCGGCTCGGAAGCGCTCGCGGCGGCCTGGGTGCCCGAGGCCGACCGCACCACCCGCGCCGGATACTGACGCGGGATCACCCCGGCACGGCGCGTGCGATGTGGAGAGCGAGGTAGGCGACCTCTTCGTCGGTGATCTCGATGTCGTGCTGCGTCCGCACGAGCGCACGCACGCGTTCGGCCGTCGCCGTCGCCCGAGGATGCCGCCGGCTCATGCTCTCGAACAGGAAGCCGTCGTCGCTGTCGAGCATGCGCCCCGAGAACACCCGCTCGGCGAAGAACTGCAGGTGCACGAGGAAGCGCGACGAATGCAGGTCGTCGCCGAAGGCGATCCCCGTGGTGTTCGACACGATCGTGGTCGCCGCCGAGATGAGCCGTACGACATGCATCGTGTCAGCACCGGCCCGCCCGTTGGCGGCGTTGGCGAGGTGGAACGCGATATTGGCGGCCTCTTCGTCCGGCACATCCACGCGCATGCGCGCCCGCAGCAGCTCGACACCGCGGGAGCCGACGGCGTACTCGTCGGGGTAGACGGTGCGCAGTTCCCATGCGAGCCGGTTCACGACGACGAGACCGCGACGGTGACGCTCGACGGCGAAGTGGAGGTGGTCGGTGAGCGTGAGGTAGATGTGCGGATCGAGATCCAGCCCCGAGGCCACGGCGTCACGGACGATCTCCCGGGTGAGCTCGACGAACTCACCCGGGATCTGCGCGAGCAGCTCGACGAGGTTCCGCTGATCGGCGTCGTCGAGCGCGACGAACACCCGATCGGTCGCGCCCTCGTCGACGACGTCGCCGGGTTTGGCACCGAATCCGATGCCCTTGCCCAGCAGCACCCGCTCGACGCCGCGCTCGTCATCGACGAGCACGACGCTCGAGTTGAGCACCTTCTTGATGATCTGCATGCCCGTCCTCATCGACCCGGCCTCACGCTCGTGGAGCAGGAGGGTCACCCGAGATCTGCGCCGTTCGTGGCGATCACCCGCTGGTACCACCAGAACGAATCCTTGCGCCGACGCTCACCGCTGCCCTGACCGAGATCGTCGAGGTCGACGTGAATGAAACCGTATCGCTTCGAGATCTGCGACGACGACGCACTGATGATGTCGATCGGCGCCCAGCTGGTGTAGCCCATCAGCTCGACGCCCTCGTCGACGGCCCGGATCATCTCGCGGAAGTGCGCCCGGAAATAGTCGATGCGGTACGGGTCGTGGATGCGCCCGTCGGCGGTCAGCTCATCGCGCATGCCCAGCCCGTTCTCGACGATGAACAGCGGCTTGCCGTAGCGGTCGTACAGATCGATGAGCGAGATCCGCAGCCCGACCGGGTCGATCTGCCAGCCCCACTCGCTGGACTCGAGGTAGGGGTTCTTGACTCCGAGTACCGTGTTCCCCGGGGTCCGCTCGGCATCCGGGTCGACGGACTCGGCGAGGGTCATGTAATACGACAGCGAGATGAAATCGACGGGGTGCTCGCGCAGCAGCTCGGCATCCCCCTCGGCGAACGGGATCTCGACGCCCTGTCGCGCGAGCGCGTTCAGGGCGAGGCGGGGGTAGGCGCCGCCGGCCTGGACATCCGTGCAGAGGTAGAGCAGCCGGTCCTTCGCCTGGGTCGCGGCGATGTCGTCGGGGTGGCACGTCAGCGGGTAGGTCTTCAGCATGGTCAGCATGCAGCCCATCTGCGACTCGGGCCACATCTCGCGCAGCATCCGCGTCACCGAGGCCGAGGCCACGAACTGGTGATGCAGTGCGGTGTAGCAGGCCTGCAGGATGCTGCCTTCGACGGTCTCCTCGATGATGCCGCCCGACGTGAGCGGATGCCGCACGATGCCGTCGATCTCGTTGAACGACAGCCACAGCTTGACCAGGTGCCCGAAGCGCTCGAAGCACGTGCGGGCGAAGCGCTCGAACAGGGCGATCGTGCCGCGATCGACCCAGCAGTTGTTCTTCAGGGCGAGGGCGAGCGGCGGGTCGTAGTGCGAGAGCGTGACGAGCGGTTCGATGCCCAGCCGCCGCATCTCGGTGAACAGCCCCTCGTAGAAGGCGATGCCCTCCTCGTTGGGTTCCGTCTCCTCCCCCGTCGGGTACAGCCGCGTCCACGCGATCGACACGCGCAGCACCGTGAACCCCATCTCGGCGAACAGGGCGAGATCCTCGGGGTACCGGTGGTAGAAGTCGATGCCGCGGCGCTTGGGGTAATACGTCTCGTCGTCGTCGGCCATGGCGGCGGTGATGCTCTCGACCGTGTGCGCGTGATGAATGGCGTATTCGCGGGGGTCGACGTTCGGACGATACCTCGCGATGTCCGAGACGGCCGGACCGCGGCCGCCCTCGCGCCACGCGCCCTCGGCTTGATTGGCGGCGAGCGCGCCGCCCCACAGGAACGAATCAGACAGTGCCACGAGCGGCCTCCTTGGTACGAGCGGTGAAGATGCCGGTGCCCGCCTCGACGGGCCCGGTGAGGGCTTCGACGACCTCGAACGCGTCGCCGTTGAGGACGACGACCGGGGTGATCGTGTCGAAGCCGGCGAGGTGGATCGCCTCGAGGTCGGCCTCGAGGATCAGCTGCCCGCGTTCGACGCGATCGCCCTGCGCGACGTGGGCGACGAAGGGGGCTCCGTCGAGCTTGACCGTGTCGAGCCCGACGTGGACGAGGATCTCGACGCCGTCGTCGCCGGTGATGCCGAAGGCGTGCTTCGAGGGCAGCAGGCTCGAGACCACTCCCGACAGCGGCGCGTACACGGCGCCCGCACTGGGGCGGATCGCGACGCCGTCGCCGAGGATGCCGCCGCCGAAGACCGGGTCGTCGACGCGGTCGAGCGGGACGACCTCGCCCGCGACGGGGGCGACGAGGCGGCCGTCGCCGACCGGGTCGGGCGCGATCCCGCCCGCCGCGCCGGTCTGAGCCTCGAGGGCGCGGATCGTGCCCGAGTCGGAGTCCTTCCAGATGACGAGCGCGACGACGAAGGCGGTCGCGAAGGCGACGAGCGCCCCGATGACGGCATGGATGAGGTTCCACGGGTTGAGCACGTCGATGAACATCGAGATGCTCGCAGCCCCCGGGCTGACGAGCGCGAAGGCGCCGACGGCCGCGATGCCGAGGTAGACGCCGCCGGTCAGCGAGCCGGCGATCACCGCGAACAGCGCACGGCGGTTCTGCAGCGTCACACCGTAGAGCGCGGGCTCGGTGATGCCGAAGAACGCGGAGATGCCCGACGAGATGGCCGTGCCGCGCAGAGTCTTGTTGCGGGTGCGGATAGCGACGGCCAGGCTCGAGCCCGATTCGGCGATGTTGTGGGCGAGCGAGGCCACGAGGTAGAAGGGATCACGCCCCTGCTGTGCGACGGTGGCGATCGTGGGCGGGATGAACGCCTTGTGCATGCCCACCGAGATGATGAAGGGGAGCACGGCTGCCAGCAGCGCGATAGCGACCCAGCCGAGCGTGCCGTACAGCCAGAGCATGCCGCCGGTGAGCAGCGATCCGAGGCCGTAACCGAGGGGCCCGAGGGCGAAGATCATGATCGGCGAGACCACGATGAAGCACAGCAGCGGCACGAAGAAGGTGCGGATGGGCCCGGGTGTGATCTTCGTCGCCAGCTTCTCGACGGGCCACAGCAGCAGCACCGCGAGGATCGGCGGGAAGACCTGGGCGTTGTAGGAGATCGCGGGGATGGCGAGGCCGAAGAGCGCGACACCGCCCTCCTGCGTCAGCAGACCGGAGAACGTCGGGAACACCAAGAGCCCGACGATGCCGAGAGCCAGCGGGATGTTGACACCCAGCTTCTTCGCGGCAGTGTAGGTCACCAGCAGCGGCAGGAAGAAGAACACCGCGTCGGGGATCGCCGAGAGCACCTGGTAGCTGGGGTCGGTCGTCTGCATCCACCCGAGTGCCGAGGCGAGGATCAGGAACGACTTGAAGATGCCCGCGCCGGCGATGGCCGGGATGATCGGGGTGAACACCGCGACGACGAAGTCCATGATCGCCGAGCCCGCGCGCTTCCATGTCAGCTTCGGACGGGTCTCCCCCGCCGTACGTGCCGCCGCACGCCCGCCGCGCAGCTTCTCGATCTCGGTGAAGTAGTCGCCCACCTTCGACCCGACGATGATCTGGGTCTGCGGACCGCGCACGACGCCGATGACGCCGGGCACCGCCTTCAGAGCCGCCTCATCGGCGCGGGCGTCGTCGACGAGATTGAATCGGAGCCGGGTCGAGCAGTGCTGCAGGGCGGCGATGTTCTCGGGTCCGCCGACGTGCTCGAGGATCGCGCCCGCGGCGTCCTTCGTGGTGGTCATCTTCGTTTTCCTCCTGTGGAATCCCGGACCGTGCCGCCGGAGCGGCTCCGCTCCGGCCCCGGTCGGAGGCAATAAAAAAAGGACCCGACCGCCGTGCGATGCACGTACGTTCGGATCCTGCCTGCATGACCAGTCACATGTCCGAGATGATCGTCGCACGTTCCACGGCGGCACGCAAACGAGCACGGCGGGGCCGTCGCGCGGATGCGACGATGGGTGCATGACGCAGACGCATCTCATCACGGGCTCGGGCTCGGGCATCGGACTCGCGATCGCGCGCCGGCTCGCCGACCGTGGCGACCGGCTCGTGCTCCTCGGCCGGAACGAGGCCCGCGCGGCCGAGCTCGCGGAGCTCCTCCCGGGCGCCGTCGGCGTCGCCGCGAACCTGCGCGAGCCCGCGGCCCTCGCCGGCGCGCTCGCGGACCGGCTGCCGGAGGCGATCGACACCGTCATCCACGGCGCGGGCGTCGTCGAGCTGGGTCCTGTTGCCGAGCTGCCCGTCGCCGCATGGACCGATCAGCTCACCGTCAACCTCATCGCCGCCGCCGAGCTCACCCGCCTCGCTCTGCCCGCGATACGGGCCGCGCGCGGTCAGATCCTGTTCGTCAACTCCGGCGCCGGCCTCACGGCGCACCCGGCGTGGAGCGCCTACGCCGCGTCGAAGCACGGACTCAAGGCCCTCGCCGACGCGCTGCGCGGCGAGGAGGCCGCCCACGGCGTCCGCGTGACGACGGTCTACCCGGGGCGGACCGCCACGCCGATGCAGGCGGAGGTGCACCGCCAGGAGGGCCGCGACTACGACCCCGCCGCCTTCATCGATCCCGAGTCGGTCGCGACGACCGTGCTCGCCGCCCTCGACCTGCCACGGGACGCCCTGGTCCCGGACGTGTCCGTGCGTCCCGGCCCCCGGTGACGTCGACGTGGCCGGCTCCGACCTTCCTCCCGGGCGTCACCTCGCACTGACCTGGGGCATCGCCGTTCCCTACGGGGGCATGACCACCGCCCTGCTCGATCGCAGCCGCCTCTTCGCCGAGGCCGGAACTCCGGTCGACGTGCTCACCCTCGACGACCGCGCGTTCCCCCTGCCGCCGGTCACCGACCCCGACGCCACGACGCCCGTGACGATTCGCAACCTCTACGACTGGCCACGGACCGGCGGCGTGCATCCCGGCACGGGGCTCCCCGACGCACCGCCCGCGCTCGATCCCGCGGACGACGGCGTCATCATCGATGAGGCGAACGACGTCATCCTCCGCCGCCTGCGGCTCGGCGTGGACGGCAAACCGGTGGACATCGACCACCTCCGCCCCGATGGCACGATCGCGCTGTCGGAACGACGGGTCGGCGCCCGGGGCCGCCTCCTCCTGGCCCGCGATGCCGACGGCCGACCGGTCCGCGCCTGGCGCCGACGCTACGACTTCTACGCCGACTGGCTCGACCACCTCGTGGGCGACGGCGAGGCGTTCCTCATCGTCGACAGCAAGACCGTTGCGCCCTTCGCGGCGGGATACCGGCGACGCCGGGTCACGACCGTGCACGTCATCCATGGCTCGCACCGGGGGCCGAAACCGGGCTCGGTGCGAGCATCGCGCCAGGCGGTGTTCTCGCGACTGACCGATTTCGACGCCGTCGCATTCGCCACCGACGCCCAGGCCGCCGACGTGAGGGCGATCGTGGGGCCGCGTCCGTTCCTGACGAGCGTCGCCCACCCGGTCTCTCTCATCGACGCCGCGACCCTGCCGACGGAGGCCGCACGAACCGGCGCCGTCGTCATCGCCCGGCTCGAAGCGATCAAGCGGGTGGAGGATGCCGTCGCGGCGATGCGCCTCGTGCACAACGACGACGGACCGCGCGTCCCCCTCGACATCTACGGCACGGGTTCTCGCGCCGCCGAGCTCGCCGTCCTCGCCGAGGACGACGACGCGATCCGCTTCCACGGGCACACCGATGAGCCGGCAGCGGCCATGGCCACCGCCAGCGCCCTCCTGCTCACGAGCAGATCGGAGGCGTTCGGTCTGGTCCTCCTCGAGGCGATGGCCGCGGGCTGCCTCCCCATCGCCTACGACATCGCCTACGGACCGGCCGAGCTGATCCGCCACGGCGAGAACGGATGGCTCGTCGCGGACGGCGACGTCGGCGCCCTCGCGGACGCCGTGCGAGCCGCGGTCGAGCTCGACCCCGCCCGGCGGGGCGCGATGCGGGAGAACGCCCGAGCGACCGCATCCGAGTACAGCGACGCGCGCATCCGCCGCCGCTGGGCGAGCATCTTGCGCGCGGCTCGCCGCCGGGGGCGCACCCGCGGCGGACTGCGCCGGTTGTCGGCGGCGGCGCGTCGCGTCGTCGGCGACGTGCGACGACGACTGCACCGCCCGGCCCGTTAGCCCGCTGTCCACCGGCTCGTCAAGGGGCACTCGGAAAAGCGGACGGCTGTTGCACCCTGTCGTGGCACGAGGGGAGGCGAGCGCCGCGATGGGAGAACTGAGATACGGATCGGACCTCACCGCCGTTGCCATGCCCGACGACATCCTCGCCCACCTCCAGCTCGTGGTCGCCGCCAAGCTCGGCGCAGGCGAAGGGTTCACGGTGAGCTGGAGACACAGCGACGGACAGGGGCGCAGCACGCTGTGGCTCGAGCGGTCGATCCCCCTCCGGTTCGACTTCGCGTCGCCTCATCCCGTCGCCACCGATCCACGGCGGGTGCGGGCGATGCTCACCGAGGCCGCCGCGGTCACCGGGCTCTCCCTCGGCACGCTTCCGCTCGAGGCCTCATGACCGACCTGCTCACCTCGCGGACCGAGACGCGCTGGCTCGTCGCGAGCCCCGAATACGCCGGCGTCACCGCCTACACCGGCGGGATCGGCCGTCACTACGCCGCGCTGCTCCCGGCCGTGGCCCGCCAGGGGGTCGCCGTCGACCTCGCGCTCGAGACGAACGACGACCTCGTGTCCGACGACCCGGGCGAAGGGGTCAGGCTGGTCGACGGAGGCGTTCGTCGCGCCTATCGCGCTCGCCACCATGATGTCGTCTTCGCTCCCGAGTGGGGCGGCCTGGCCGCGCCGCTCCCCCGCTCGGCACCCCTGCTGACGAACCTGGCGACCGGCGTGCGTCTGGCCGACCAGGTGTCCGGGCTCACGCCGGGAGACCTGCCTATCGGGCAGCGGCTCGCCCGCGTGCGGCAGGCGTCGGCGGAACGGCGTCAGCTGTACCGGTCCACCGGTCTCATCTCCATCTCGCGGGCGATGCTCGAGCGGACCAGCGACCTGTACCCGGGTCTGCCGCCGGCGCGCATCGTCCGCAACTGCATCGACGTCGACGCGGTCGCGGCCGCAGCGACGCGCGCGGCCGCGCCCGACGGCTGGCCCGACGATGACGCGCCGGTCGTGCTCTTCCTCGGCCGTTCCGAGCGACGAAAGGGCGTCGAGGACGCTTTCTCGGCGTTCCGGCTCGTGCACGAGGACGTGCCGGACGCCCGCCTCGTCCTCGCCGGCGCGGGTGGGGATGCCCGGTACGAGCCGACGCGCGCCGCACTCCTCGAGATGCTGCCGCCGACGGCGCGCGACCGCGTGATCTGGCTCGGGCACTTGCCGGGCGAGGAGCTCTACGGAGCGATCTCACGAGCGGATGTCGTCATCTGCCCCTCTCGCTGGGAAGGCTTCGGCAACGTCGCCCTCGAGGTCAAGGCGATCGGCACGCCGCTCGTGGTGACTTCCGGCAGCGGATACGACGACTTCTGCACCGACGGCCAGGACTGCCAGAGCGTGCCGCCCGCCGACCCGGAACGTCTTGCCGCCGCGATCACCGTCGCCGTGCGGCATCCCGCCTGGGCACGGACACTCGCCGATCATGGGCGCGCGCAGGTCGCCGATTTCGCCCCCGACCCCGTGGCCCGCGACCTGCTCGCTGCCGCACCCGAGTTGCTCGCCGGCGCGGTCAGACCGAGGCTCGACGCCAGCCGTCGTTCTCGCGGGTGATCGCTCCGGCTCGCTCGAAGGCCTCCAGCCAGCCCGTCATGGGCCACTCGGCCCACTTCTCAGCGAAGAGGGCGCCGTTGCGCAGGATGTCGTCGAGGTGCTGCCAGGGCGGCGACGAGGTCTCGTGATGCTGGTGATAGGCGTCGGCTCCGCCGACCCAGATCATCGGGACGCCGGCGCGACGCAGGGAGAACGCGAAGTCGGTGTCCTCTCCCCCGTAGCCCTCGTACCGCTCGTCGAAGCCGCCGACGGACCGCCACACGGCGGTCGTGGTCGCGAACGAGAGCGACCAGAACAGCGGGTACTCCGCGGGCTCGGCACGTTGCAGGGTGCCGGCGGGCGGAGCCGGGCGCGCCGCGTGGGGCGCAGTGGCCGCACGGAGGGACGCCGCGTCGAGCGCGGCCCTCGCGGGCAGATACGTCACCGGCCCGCACAGGACCGCATCGGGGTGCTGGGTCGCCGCGTCACGGTATCGATCGACGAGCTCGGGCCCGGGGACGCAATCGGCGTCGAGAAAGACGAGCAGGCGCGCCCCGAGCGCCTCGGCTGCACGGGCGCCGGCGTTTCGCGCCGCCGCGAGCCGCAGACCGGCCGCCCCCGGGGGAACGCGCACCACGGACTCGGCGTCGAGGAGGGGCGCATCGTCGTCGCCGATCCAGACGACGACCCGCGGCACACCCGCCGTCGCGCGCAGCTGATTGCGCAGGTGCTCGAGGCGCGGTGCCGAGCAGAGCGTCACGATCGCCATGTCGCTCATGCACCGGCTCCCGCCGCCGCTTCGGCACGGATGATGTCGGCCGCGCGCTGCGCCGCTCCGTCGGCGCGCCACGCGGTCCATCCCTCGCCGCAGGCCGAGGCCTGGTCGAGCAGATCCGGCCAGCGCGCCGGCTCGGGCCACCGGGGCACGGCGACGGCGAGGCCCGACCGCCCGAGCGCCAGGGCCGTCGCCCGCTGCTCGGAGAACGGACGTTCCTGCGGGATGACGATCGCAGGTGCGCCCGCGGCGGCGAGATCGGCGACCGCGTTCTGACCGCACCACGACACGACGACGGCTGCCGTCGTCAACGCATCCCAGGGGTCGGCGGCCCACGCTCCGGAACCGGCGCCGAGCACACGCCACGGACGCCCCGACGCGCGCTCCGCGGCCGCGATGTCGTCGGCCGAGACGTCGGCGTCACCGCCGCCGCCGAGCAGGACGACCTCGTCGCCGCGCGGCTGCGCGGGCCGACGACGACCGGCGAACCGCGAGATCCCGCCGACGAACGCGACGCGGTCACCGAGCGAGGTCAGGTGCTCGGGAGCATAGATCTCCTCCGGCCAGGGCGCGATGACCCGCCGCGCCGCGGCATAAGCCAGCCGGTGCGGCTCGTCCGTGCGGTCACCGGGCTGCGTGATGATCACCACGGGCACGCCGAGGAGCCGGACGAACAACGTCACCTCGGCCGAGACGTCGACGACGAACGCGTCGATGTCGCCCGCCCCGACCGCTGCGGCGATGACCGCGAGCCGCGAACGGTGGCCGACGTGGCGCAACGGAGCCCAGTGGAGCAGGCCGCCCGCCGTCGGGTCATCGGCGGGGACGGCCGGTGCGGGCACGTCATCGCGGGAGAGCTCGACCCACGAGACGTTCGCGGGCAGCTCGGCGGGAGCGGGCATCGAGCTGAAACAGACGACGTCGACATCGAGGTGGGGCGCGATAGCGAGCATACGGGTCAGGTGGCCGCGACCATGGTGGTGCACGTACCAGCCGATGCGCCCCGTCATGCCGGCAGCTCGGCGGGCGCCGCGAGCGTGCTCAGCGACGCGAAGATCTCCTCGAGGGCACTCGTTCGCGCGTCGAGCGAGAACCGCTCCACCGCCCGCGCCCGGACCGCGCGACGGAAGCGCGGATCACGGGCCTGCGGCCAGATCTCCGCCACGGCATCCGCCATCGCGGCGACGTCTCCGGCGCCCACGAGGCGCATCCCGACGGAGGCCGCCGCGATCTCGGGCACGCCGCCCACCGCGGAGCCGACGACGGGCGTCCCGCACATGAGGGCTTCCGGACCGACGAGCCCGAACGGCTCGGCCCACGCGGGAGTCGCGAGCGCGACGGCCGACCGACCGACGAGCGCGGCGAGTTCGTGAGGGGTGAGCTCACCGGCCAGCGTGACGTCGTCGCCGAGCAGCGGGCCGAGCACGTCGTCGGCGTACGCGCGGTCGCCGACACGACCGGCGATCGTGAGCCGTCGCCCGAGCGATCGGGCGACGGCCACGGCCAGGTGCGGGGCCTTCTCGGGAACGATGCGGCCGAACCAGACGAGGTCGTCGCCGCCCGGCCCGGCGGTCCAGACGCGAGGGTCGACGCCGTTGGCCAGCAGGGTCGAGGCGACACCCGCGTGCTGCCACTCCCGACGCGTGTGCTCACTGACCGAGAGGAACGTGCTGCCCCGGCCCGCCGCGGCACGGTGGGCCCGCACGAAGTCATCGTCGACGGGCGTATGCAGGGTCGTCACCATCGGCACGTCCAGCTGCGGTGCGAGCTGCAGCGGGAGGGCGTGCAGGCAGTGGTTCGAGATCACGTCGAAGTCCGCGGCCCGCGCGCCGATCGTCTCGAGAGCGCGCCGGAGCATCGGCACGCTGAGGGTTTCGTAGGCGGGCGGATACGTCTTGTCGGTGCGCACCGCGTCGGCGTCCCAGCCCAGCTCGGGCATCTCCCAGATGCTGCCGGGCTCGACGTGGTCCGACCCGGTCACCGCGACGACGGTCACCTCGTGGCCTCGGGCGCGCAGAGCCTCGACCTCCGACCACACGGCGGCCTCGAGCCCGCCGGCGTGAGGCCTCCGGATCGGAAACCGGAGCGGCGCGATGACCGCGATGCGCAGCGGACGCCCCGTCACGAGGCACGCTCGCTGCGAAGACGGCGGTACAGCGCGGCATGCGCTTGCGCCGTCCCGGCATCCTGCTCGCGGCGACTGTCGCGACGCGCATCGATGAGATCGGCCCGCGCGACCGAACCGGGACGGGCCGCCTCGTCGCACGACAGCAGCGTGCGCAACGCAGCGGTGAGCGTCTCCACATCGCCCGGGTGGAAGCTCGCGATCGAGTCGTCGTCATGCTGATCGGCGAAGTGGCCGACATCGGGGACGGCGACGGGGACGCCGAGGTCCCAGCAGAGCTCGAGCCAGCCGGAATGACTGCCGAAGCGGTAGGGCAGCACGCAGACGTCGAGTCCGCTGAGCGCCGTGTTCAGAGCGGCGTCGGGAAGCCGGCCCTGCTCGACGAGGACCGCGTAGGGGTGGCCGGCCACGGCCGCCCGCACCTCGTCGCGGGCGTCTCGCTCGCGGACCGACCGGTGCATGCGGATCTCGGCGACAGCGTGATGCCCCTCATCGCGGAGGCGCTCGACCGCGGCGATCAGCGTTCGCGCGCTGGTCGGCCCATCGGTGCCGGGGCGGAGGTCCTTCAGGTGCATCCCGATCCGCAGCTCTTCGCTCACCGCGACGACCGACGGGGTCTCGCCCTCGCGCAGGATGGCGGGATGCGGCAGCACGACCGCCTCGCGTCCCCAGCGCTCGCGCACCTCGGCTGCGGCGCCTGCGGTGAGCGTCACGAGAGCGTCGACGCGCGGAATGAGCTCGTCGAGCTGGGCGGCGTACGGACCCTGGTCCGCGAGCTGGGGGTGAGTCAGATCGTGGACGGTGAAGACGACCGCCCAACCGGCGGCATGAGCCGCGTCGATGCACGCCGTCAGATGGCCCGCAGCGAAAGACTCGGTGCCGAAGTGCACGTGCAGGATGTCGGCACGATCGGCGTGCTGACGAATCCAGTCGGGGTCGAGGGCGACGGGGGGCCACCACACGCCCTCGGCCGCGCCAGCCACCGGCGGGTCGGGCAGGAGCTCGATGCCCGCGGCGTGCGTGACACGCTGCACGTAGGGATGCCCGGCGGGCACCGCGACGACGCGCACGTCGGGCGCACCGGACATCTCGTCCAGGGGCGCACTGGCGGTGACGATGGTCACGGTCCTCCTTGCTGAAACCGCCGAAACGGGGGCGATCCGAGTCGGACGCTAGCCGAGCGGGACGCCCGGCGCCTCGCACTTGCGCGAACCACAGGCGACCGGTAACGATGACCGGATGCCCGTCGACACCCCTCCCCTGTGCCTCGTCTGGGGTCCTGCCGGACACGGAGTGACCGACTACGGCTCCGACGTCGCCGCCGCCGCGCACCGTCTCGACCCGGCCGTGCGCGCCGCCGCCGTGACCGACCTCAGCGCCGCGCTGAGAGCGGTCGCTCCCGGCGAGCCCGTGCATCTGCACGCGACCGACCGCCTGCTCGGAGCGAGCCTGGAGGAGGCCGCCGACGCGGTCGAAACGCTCTCGCGCGCCTGTCGGCTGACCCTCACACTGCACGATCTGCCGCAGCCGTCAGACGGCACGAAGTACGACCGCCGGGTCGCCGCCTATCGCCGTTTCTTCGCCGCCGCCGACGCCGTGGCCGTCAACAGCGAGCACGAGCGGCTGCTCGTGTCGGAGCACCTCGGCGACGACCTGCGGCCCGAGGTGATCCCGCTCGGAACCCGGCTCGCTCGCGCTCCTGAGCCGGGTCTCGCCGACGCCCCGGACCGACCCGGCGCCTCCGCCGACCTCATCGTGCTCATCGCGGGGTTCGTGTACCCCGGAAAGGGGCACGAGCCGGCCCTGCGCGCCGCCACCGCGGCAGTGAACGCGCTGCGTGCGTCGGGCCGACCGGTCGGCGAAGCGGTCGTCCGCGCTCTGGGTGCCGCCTCGCCGGGCCACGAGGGCGACGTCGCGACGCTCCAGCGCTTGGCCGCCGACCTCGGCGGCCGCTTCGAGATCACCGGATTCCTCGACGACGCCGAGTTCGCCCGGCGGCTGCGCGAGCCCGGCATCCCGGTCGCCGCGCACGAGCACGTGTCGGCTTCGCGATCGATGCTCGACTGGATCGAAGCCGGACGTCGTCCGCTCGTCGTCCGGTCGCGCTACAGCGACGAGATGGACGGCTTGCGCCCCGGGACGACGGTTCTCTTCGACCCGGCGGAGCTGACCGACCGCCTCGCCGAGGCGTGGGAGGACCCGGCCTCGACTCGTCTGGCCCCCGGGCATCCCCTGCGTCCCGACCTGGCCGACGTCGCTGGGTCGTACCTGAACTGGTGGCGCGGGATGTCGCGATGAGCACGGGCCCACTGCCCGGCGAAGCCCTACCCGGCAACCGGTGGGACCTTCTCGACGGCCGATGGCCCGCACAGCCGCCGACCGTCTCGGTGATCGTCGCCCACTACCGCCAGCCTGAACAGCTCGCTCGGACGCTCGCCGCGCTGCGGTCGCAGGATCACCCGGCCGACCGGCTGCAGATCATTGTCGCGGACGACGGCTCGCCCGAGCCGCCCTCCGTTCCAGACGGGGTCGAGCTCGTCCGCCACGAGGACCGGGGCTTCCGGCTCGCGGCCGTCCGCAACCTCGGTGCCGCGGCGGCTCGCGGAGATGTCCTCGTGTTCCTCGACGCCGATACGGCCCCCGAGCCCGCCTTCATCCGCGAGCTGACCCGGCTGCCCGCACTCGCGCCGGACTGCGTCACGGTCGGGCGGCGCCGGCACGCAGACCTGCGCGGCGTCGACGCCGCCCGGCTCGCCGAACAGGCGGCGCGCACGGCCCTGCCCGAGCCGGAATGGCTCGCGGCGGAGTATCGCCGAACCGCGAACCTGCTCCGCGCTGACGACCGCAGCTATCGCCACGTCATCGGGGCTGTCATCGCGTGCTCGCGGGTGCTGTTCGCCGCGACGGGAGGCTTCGACGAGTCGTTCACGTCGTATGGCGGGGAGGACTGGGAATGGACCTATCGCGCGTGGCTGCGCGGCGCGCTGCTCGCCCACGTGCCCGCAGCCGTGGCGTGGCACGACGGACCGGATGCCGCCGGACGCGATGAAGGCGCGGTGGCGCGCCGCAACGCGGAGACCATCCGGCTCAGCGACCTCATTCCCGTCGCCGGTTCCGCCGGCCGGGGCCTGCGGCCCACCCACCCCGACATCGCGATCATCGCGCCGCCGCGCGCGAGCGACGGGCAGCGGTTCCTCGCCATCGACAGCGTGCTCGCTGCTCTGGGGCCGGCTGCGGGGCGCGCCGCCGTGCTTCCGGAGGAATCCGAGCCGGATCCCGCGTTCGATCGCGTCCGGATCATCGTCGAACTGCTCCACCCGGTCCGCATCGACGCCGACGACGACGTCCTCACCGCCGCACTGGCTCGCGTCGACGGCGAAGGCCTCGGCGAGCTGACCCTGTGCTCCCCCGACAGCGAGCCCCTCCTGCGGGTCATCTCGGTGCGCGCCCGCGCGCGGGGCGAGCGCTGGGGCCGTGACGATCTCTTCCCGACGGCGTCGGTGACGACAGCGGAGATTCGCGTCGTCACCGACGAGCCCGATCTCGCCGCCTACCTCGGCGGCTGGGGCTGACCGGCGCTCACTCCGCCGGGTAGCGGGCGGCGCGCAGCACGCGCGCGAGATGCGCCGCGTTGCGTGCGAGAGTGGCGGTCGTCGAGGCGACCGGGTCTGGCGTCTTCTCCAGATCCTTGAAGTCGACGGTCTGCATCGCCTCGCCGTTCCAGTAGGTGCCGCCCTGCGCGGGGATCGTGAACCCGACGTCGTTCAGCCCCTGGAACAGGTCGGCGGTGGCCTTGTGCGCGCCGTCCTCATTGCCGACCACAGCCACCACGGCGACGCGGTCGAAGAGGATCGGCCGACCGGCGTCGTCCGTCTCGGAGAGCTCCGCGTCGAGGCGCTCGAGCACGCGCTGCGCGAGGCTCGAGGCGTGTCCCATCCAGATGGGCGTCCCGACGACGAGGATGTCGGCGGCGAGGATCTGCTCGCGAACGGAGGGCCACTCGTCTCCGTCCCCCATGTCGGTCTCGACGCCCGGCGCGATGTTCAGGTCGGCGATGCGCACCTGCGTGCCCGAGGCGCCGTGCTCGGCGAGGGCGTCGAGCACCTGCTGCAGCATGAGCTGCGTGCTCGACTCCGCGGGTGCGGGCTTCAGGGTGCAGTTGAGGGCGACGACCCGAAGCGGGGCGTCGGAAGCGGGCAGGTCTGTCGTCATGGCGAGTCCTTTCGTCTGCCGCCATCGTCGGCGACGCCCCGCGGTGGGCGACAGGCTGTTGACAGCGCGGCGTCAGGCCGGAACAGCGGCATCCCACCACCGCAGCACGCGCAGGGCGATCAGGGTCAGCCAGGGCGACGGCTCACCCTCGGCGACATCGATGTCGAACCAGACGCGCCCGGCCAACGGCGTTCTCTGATGCCACGTGCCGTCGGCCGCGCGTGCGTTCCGGACCATGTCGATCGCCTCCGCCAGCCGCGGGTCGGGTGCGGCGTTTTCGAGAAGCGCAGCCGCGCGGAAATGATCGAGGGCGACGAGCGCGCTGTAGCGGTGGCGATTGGGATAGACGAACTCCGTCACGAAGTCGCCGACGGGCTCGCCGGTCGAGGCGCGGAAGGCGAGCCGGCGCGACAGCAGGTACTCCTCCCCGCGGTGCCGGCTCTCGCGGAGGGCCGGGTCGCCCGTGATCTGCTCCCACGCGAGCATGCCGCGCAGAGCGTTGAGCGTCGAGTGGAACGACCCGCGCACCGATCGTCCTTCCTCCGCCTCGCAGTTCCACCCGCCATCGGCCAGCTGATGCTCACGGAACCACCGCGCCAGGCCGCTCATGTCGACACCGAGCCAGGCGCCCGTCGCGAGCGTGTACGAGTTGATGCACACGTCGATCTCGCCGTCCCAGTACGGCAGGTCGTCGTACTCCCACCGGCTGTTGCGTCGCAGCCGTTCCGCGGTGTCGCCGAGGACGGCGGCATCCAGACCCCACTCCCGCAGATCCTTCAGGGTCCAGGTGGTCGCCGTCCAGGGCTGTCCCGGCGCGCGGGCCTCCGGGCTGTCGAAGAACCCCGCGGGGAAGTACGCGCCCCCCTCCCACTGACCGTCGTCGCCCTGCTCCCGCAGGAGGCGTGCGCCGTTGCCCTCTGTCGCGACGCGAGCCCGTGTGGCCTGCCACACGGACGGCGGAGCGTCGGCGAGATCACGCTCCACCTGCCAGCGCAGCGACGGGTCGGTGTCCAGAAGCCACGCCAGCGTGCCGTCCGTGTCGGTCATGCGGTCATTGTCGCGCGGCTCAGCCCTCCTGCGCGAGCACCGCGACACCGCGCGGGGCGATCGCGACGGCATCCGCGGAACCTCGCTCGGCGGCACCCGCGAGCAGGTCGCCCGCTGCGGCCACCACCACCTCGGCGTCGGTGCGGTTCGCGAGGAACACGAAGCGCCCACCCTCGTGGCGGCGGATGATCACGTCGACGTCGCCGTCGGCCGCGAGGGGGTCTGCCGCGAGCGCCGGGATGTCGCCGGCCAGGCGCCGCACGACGTCCGCGGCACCGGCGCGACCGATCGCAGCCGACACGTACGTCGCGCTGCCTCCGCTGCCCTGGCCGCTTCGGCGTCGGGTCACGGCCGGGGCGCCGTCGAGGTCGCCGCCGGCGTAGGCGTCGAGCACCTCGACATCCGGTTCGATGCGCGCGATGCGCTCGCTCCAGTCGCGGACGACCGTGCCGGAGGCGAGGGATGCCGTCTCCCCCGGCAGCATCGGGACGAACTCCTCGATCGTGATGCCGAGCAGGTCGCGCAGCGCGCCCGGGTAGCCGCCGAGCCACACCCGGTCGTTCTCGTCGACCACGCCCGAGAAGTAGGTCGTCACGAGGTGACCGCCACCGGCGACGAAGGCGGTCAGTCGCTCGCGCAGCGCGGCCGGGACGACGTGGAGCATCGGCGCGACGACCACCTCGTAGTCACCGAGGTCGGCCGCGACGGGCACGACGTCGACGCGCACGCCGAGGTCGAGGAGCGCTCGGTACCACAGCAGCGTCTCGTCGTCGTAGGCGGGCGACTCGGAGGGGTGCGAGTCGCGTCCGCTGACCCACCACGACTCGTAGTCGAACACAAGCGCCACGCGCGCCCGCTCGCGCCGGCTGCCGGTGACCGGCGCCAGGTCGCGCAGCTGCGAGCCGAGGTCGACCACATCGCGGAACACCCGGCTCTCGGCACCGGCGTGCGGGACCATGCCGGAGTGGTAGCGCTCACCCCCGGCGCGGGACTGCCGCCACTGGAAGTAGCAGACCGCGTCTGCCCCGTGCCCGACGTGGGTCAGGGCGTCGCGGACCAGCTCGCCGGGCCGCTTGGGCGGATTCACGGCGCGCCAGTTCACCGCGCTCGGCGCGTGCTCCATGAGGAACCACGGCCGGCCGCCGGCGATGTTGCCCGTGAGGTTCGACCAGAACGACAGGTCGTCGCGCCCGACCTCGCCCGGGCGCAGGTAGTGGTCGTTCGACACGAAGTCGACGTCGCCGACCCACGAGGGGTAGTCGATGTCGCGGACGTTCTGGGCGACCATGAAGTTCGTCGTGCGCGGGATGCCGGGCGTCACCTCGGCGAGCACCGCGTTCTCGGCGCGGAGGTGGTCGCGCACGGCATCCGACGAGAAGCGCTCGAAGTCGAGCTGCTGCCCGGGGTTGCGCTGCGTCGGAGCGGCGCGCGGCGGCAGGATCTCGTCCCACTCCTCGTAGTGCTGCGACCAGAACGCCGTGCCCCAGGCCTCGTTGAGCGCGTCGAGGGTCGTGTAGCGCGCCTGCAGCCACACCCGGAAGGCCCGGGCGGCGTCATCCGAGAAGTCGTAGAGGTTGTGGCAGCCGAGCTCGTTCGAGATGTGCCAGGCGACGAGAGCGGGGTGATCGGCGTAGCGCTCGGCGAGCGCACGCGTCAGCCGCAGCGCGTACTCGCGGAAGACCGGCGACGTCGGCCGCCAGTGCTGACGCGACCCCGGCCAGAGGGTCGTTCCGTCGATCGTCTGCGGCAGGATCTCGGGATGCCGCTTCGCGAGCCACGGCGGCGGCGACGCGGTCGCGGTCGCGAGGTCGACGTCGATGCCGTTGGCGTGCAGCAGATCGATGACCTCGTCGAGCCAGCCGAAGTCCCACTCGCCCGGGCGCGGCTCGAGCAGCGCCCAGGAGAAGATGCCGAGCGAGACGATGTTGACCCCGGCCTCGCGCATGAGCCGGACGTCCTCGTCCCACACTTCGCGCGGCCACTGCTCCGGGTTGTAGTCGGCGCCGTAGCGCATCCGTCCCGGGCCGAGCGCCCCGTCCTTCACCCAGCGGTAGGTCGTGTCATCCGTTGCCATGCGATCAGCGTAGACCGAAACACGTGCAGATGCACGGGATTGATGTGTTCTACGCTCGGGTCATGCCATCCGACGCCGTCCACCCTCGCGGGCCGTACGCGAAGAGCGCGGCCCGGCGTGCGGAGATCGTGGCGTCGGCGACCGTCGTGTTCGGCACCCACGGCTACCGCGGCGGGTCGCTCCGGCAGATCGCCAAGCAGCTCGACCTGAGCCTCACCACCGTGATGCACCACTTCCCCACGAAGGTCTCGCTGCTGGCGGCCGTCCTCGAGCAGGAGGATGCCGCCGACACCGACTTCCCCGCGCGCGCAGCCCGCGACGGGTTCATCCCGAGCGTGCTGGCGATCGTCGAGCGCAACCTCGCCCGGCGCGAGCTCGTGCGCATGTTCTCGATCGTGTCGGCCGAGGCGACGCACCCCGAGCACGAGGCGCACGCGTGGCTGCTTGAGCGCTACCGCGCGGTCACCGAGACGTACGCCGCGGCCATCGCCGACGATCGCGCCCGCGGCCGACTCGATGCGGACGACGACCCTCGAGCCCTCGCCGACCTCGTGATCAGCGGGTGGGAGGGCATCCAGATCCGCTGGCTGACCGACGACACCGACCCCGTCGCCGCGATGCGCCTGCTGCTCGTCGGCCTGCTGCGGCCCCGCGCCTGAGCCGACCGCGCCTGAGCCGATACATTCGTCGGACTACCGGGGCTGGCGTGGCCTCGGCGCCCACTGCAGGCGACACCAGCACCTCCGGTCCGACGACTGTATCGCCGCTTCCGGGTTCGGCGATCAGCCTCGATCGGCGATCATGCGCCCGTAGCCCTCGACGAACGTCGGGAACGTCAAGTCGAGCATCGCCGCGAGGCGCGAGCCGTCGAGCACCTTGCCACGGTCGGCGTCGGGGTCGACCTTCGCGCGCGGCGGAGCGTCGACCCCGAGGCGATCCGCGATGAACTCGACCACCTCGCCGAGGGTCGCGGGTCGCCGGTCGACGCCGTGCAGAAGCGCGGGCGGCGCGTCCGCGTCGAGGAGGTGCGCGATCGCGCGCGCGAGGTCGACCTCGTGGATGCGGTTGGTGCGACGCTCGTAGTCGACCGGCTCACCCGCGAGCACCTGCCGGATCAACCGCTCGCGACCGGGACCGTAGATCCCGGCGGGCCGCACGACGATCGCGTCGAACATCTCGCGGGCCGCATGCTCGCCGTCGACGAGCTGTTCGCCGCGCGTGCTCGTCGGCCGGGGCTCGTCGTCCTCGTCGAGGGGACGCCCCGGACCCCACCCCTCGAAGACCCGCGTCGACGACACGAAGACGGTGCGCTCGGGCGGCTTCGGCAGCGCTCGCGCGATGCGCTCGAGCGCGGCGCGGTAGAAGCCGGGGTCATCCCCCGGCGGAAGCGTGACGACCATCGCGTCGACCGCGGGCAGCGTCGTGTCGAGGGGCGCAGCGAGGTCGGCGACGATCGGCGTGAACGCGGGCCGGATGCCGCCGGCGCCCCGCCGGATCGCGACGACCTCCTGCCCCGCATCGACGAGACTCTCGCCGAGGCGAGTGGCGACCTTGCCGGATCCGACCAGCAGCGTGCGTCGAGCAGTCATGTCCCCATCCTCCCAGGGTGCGCCGGGGCCGGGGCCGGGGCCGGGGCCGGGGCCGGGGAGCCAGGAGACCTCGACTGGAGATACAGCCGACACGGAAGAAGCCCCGGCGGACCGGGGCTTCTTTCGTGGCGGAGACGGAGGGATTTGAACCCTCGGTCCCCTTACGGGGACTCCACCTTAGCAGGGTGGTGCACTAGGCCTGACTATGCGACGTCTCCACGGCATCCGACGCGAGACGGCGCGGATGCACCCGGCAATCATAGCCCGGACTGCCTCAGGCTCCGAATCGAGGGCCGGAAAGCACCCCGGCTCACCGGGAGCTGACGGTACAGGTGACCTGCGCCGCCGTCTGGCCCGTGACCGACTCCGGCAGCACGACCGGTCCGCCCGCCTCCGGCGCGTCCGTCGCGGGCGCGTCCGGCGTCGCCGCCGGGTCGGCGGGCGCTGCGGAATCGGTCGGAGCGGGCGTGGGAGGAGCCGCCTCGCCGACGACCTCGGTGCCGTAGCCGTCACTCGTCGACCCGCTCAGCTGCACCGGCTGGTTCGCGGCGAGCGCTTCGAACAGCACCTTGGCAGCGCTCTCGACCGGCTGCACACGTGATCCGCCGTTGACGTAGGCCGTGGGGTACTGCACGAACACGATGTCCTCGTAGGGCACGCTGCGCATGGCGAGGGCGATCTGCACCATCCGCTGCGGGCTCGACAGCGACGAGCTCAGCTTGATCTGCCCGCTGGCGACCTGGTCGACGGCGGTGGTGGCGAGATTGAGCAGCGCCGTGGGGTTTCCGAGCACCCCGTCGGACTGCAGCTTGCGCACCATCGAGCTCATGAACTGCTGCTGGTTCGAGATCCGGCCGAGGTCGGATCCGTCGCCGATCGCGTACCGCGTGCGGAGGAACTGCAGCGCTTCCGTGCCCTGGAGGGTGTGGTTGCCCTTGGTCAGGCTCAGCCCCGTGTGAGAGTCGTTGACGTCATCCGACACGCAGACGTCGACGCCGCCGATCGCATCCGACATGTTGATGACGCCGGTCCATCGGGTCGCGGCGGCGAACTGGATGTCAATGCCGGTCAGTTCTTCGATCGTGCTCACGGAGCACGCGAGACCGCCGTACATGTACGAGACGTTGAGCATCTGCGCGCTCATCGCCGAGTACTGGGTGCCGTCCTCGCCGGTGCAGGCGGGGATGGGCACGATCATGTCGCGCGGGAACGAGATGACGGTCACGCGCCGCGGCTCGTCGCTGATGTGCACGAGCATCGTCACATCGTTGCGCTCACCGTCGGTGTCCTTCGCCTGACAGGCGGACGAGAGCTCGGCGTTCGCGCCCTCGCACGAGTCGGTGCCGACCACGAGCATGTTCACGCCGCCCTCGATCTCGCCGATCGTCGGGGGGAGCTGCGAGTCGTCGTCGCCGATCGAGACGCCGGCGTCGGCCACGACCTGCGTGGCGTTCCACACGTAGAAGCCGCCGACGGCGACACCGCTCACGACCACGACGGCGACTATGACGCCGAGCACCGCCAGGATCTGGGTCAGCGGGTTCGGCGACCGCAGCTGGCCGTGCCGGGCGACGGGACGACGACGGCGCCGCGACGCCTTCGCATCGGAACGTGCGCTCACGGGTGTCCTCTCGACGAGCCGGCGAGGAGTGCGTTCGGGTGCGCGCTCTTCGCGTCGCGCAGGCACTCCCGGTGACCGACTCATCATAGGGACGGATGTCTGGAAAGTCCGTGAGCGCCCCGGACATGCGAGGCGGTGACGCCCCCCATTCAGCCGCCACCGCCCGACATGTCGCCGTGCTCACCTGCACGCTAACCAGCCGCGAGCGGGCAACCGGCCGGAACGGGACGAGACTGGTAACCGCTCCCAGGGGCGAGTCGCGACCGGCGGTCAGGCAGGTTCGAGCAGACCGCGCTCGGCGACGAGCTCCGTGGCGAGTACCTTGTACCCCTGCGATTCGAAGAACACGGTGACACGGTCGTCCTCGACGGCCATCACGGTTCCCTCACCCCACTCGTGGTGGCGCACGACGTCGTCGACGCGGAAGGGACCGTCGGCGTGACCACCCCGTTCCTCCGAGGTTTCCTCGCGCGCCGCTCGGTCGTTCGCGGATGCCGCGCACGTGTCGCAGTTCTCGCACGGCTCGACGTAGTCCTGCCCGAAGTATCCGAGCAGCGTCGCCCGCCGGCACCGACGGGTCTCGGCATAGCTGCGGAGCATCTCGATACGGGAGGCGTCGATGCGTTCCCGCTCGGCCGACCTCTCCAACGCAGCGTCGACGGCGCGCTCCACGGTCATCCCCCGCCGCAGCGCGACCCCGGCGCGACTCGTCCGCACCGCGCCCGCATCCACGAGAACCGTCAGCAGCGCGGTCACGCGACGGGCCGACAGCCCGCCGGCCGCGGCGATCTCGGCGCGCGACCGCGTCGCGCCGGCGATGGCGTCGACGAGTCGCTTGAGCTCGCCCCGCTTCGGTGCCGACGCCGCGAAGAAACGTCGCAGCGACAGGTCTTCGGGCCGATAGTGAAGCGTCGCCGTCGCGGGCTCGCCGTCGCGGCCGGCGCGACCGAGCTCCTGGTAGTAGGCGTCGATCGAGTCGGGGATGTCGGCGTGGACGACGAAGCGCACGTCGGCCTTGTCGATCCCCATCCCGAAGGCCGAGGTGGCGACCACGACCTCGACCTCGCCATCGTGGAACGCCTCGTGCACCCCGTTTCGCTCCTTCGATGACAGGCCGGCGTGATAGGCGACGGCGTTGATGCCGCGGTCCTGCAGCGCCTCCGCGTACTCCTCGGCGCCGCGCCGGGTAGCGGTGTACAGCAGCCCGGGCTTGGGCAGCCCGGCCACCTCGTCGATCACGGCGTCGCGCTTGCCCGACTTCTCGGAGTGACGGCGGACGTTCAGCTCGATGTTCGGCCGGTCGACATCACCCACGAGGATGGCCGGGTCGTCCATGCCGAGCCGCTCGATGATCTCGGTGCGGACGGGGCTGGTGGCCGTCGCCGTCATCGCGAGAATCGGCGGCCGCCCCAGACGCTCGGAGACCTCGCCCAGCATCAGGTAGTCCGGGCGGAAGTCGTGCCCCCAGGCTGCGATGCAGTGCGCCTCGTCGACGACCAGCAGCGAGACCCCCGCCTCGGCGAGCTCGGCGACGACGTCGTCTTTCGCGAGCTGTTCGGGCGCGAGCAGGACGTACGAGGCCTCTCCCGACCGGATCGCCTCCCAGGCCTCGCGCTGGGCGCGCACGCCCCGGCTCGAGTTCAGGGCGACGCCGTCGGGCGCATCGGGCGCCTCCTCGATGCGCGCGAGCTGGTCCTCCTGCAGCGCAATGAGGGGCGAAACGATCGCGGTCAGGCCGGGCCGGAGAGCCGCAGCGACCTGGTAGACGGCCGACTTGCCCGCACCCGTCGCCCAGACGACCAGCACGTCTCGCCCGGCGACCGCCGCCTCGATGGCATCGAGCTGCTGCGGGCGCAGCTCCTCGATGCCGAAGGACTCTCGGGCGACACGGGCGATCTCATCGGGCTGCACCGGCTCAGTCCATCGCGCCCGCTGCGACCGTGCACGCCGGTTGCGCCGGCGCTTCCGGTGTGGAAGGCGCGTCGTCGGCGGGCCGCAGCCCGCGCCGCTGCACACGGTCGTAGGACGGCTGGCGCAGCGCGCGCACCCAGGGGTAGACCCGCGCACCGGGCAGCACCCGCCGCCCGGCGTCGAATCGGGGCTGCTCACCCGGCCATGCGGCGCGGGTCAGACGCACGAGCGCGAACGGACGCCACGAGCCCAGCGGTGAGGCGAACGAGAGCAAGAGCCGCCAGTCCGCGGCATCCGGGCTGCCGTCCACCGTCGTCGCCGAGAGCAGCACCGGACCGCGACGACCGCGGTAGGGCAGCAGGATGCCGAAGCGTGCGCGCTCGGGCCGGCGCAGGGGCAGCAGCGCGTAGCGCAGCGGCACGCCCCGTCCTGTCGAGGCGAACTCGATATCGCCGGCGTCGACCTCCGGTGATGCGGATTCGCCCGAGAGGCGCACGGCGAGCCCGTAGATGTCGGGCAGGGCGTCCGGCAGCCCCACGGAACGCGACAGTCGGGCGACGACCTTCGCCTCACCCGACTGCGGCGGCTCGTCGATCCACGAGATGCCCGACCGGCGCTCGGGCCCGACCCAGCGGACCGTGCCCGTCAGCATCGTGCCGCGCACGTGAATCGGACGCGGTCGACGCAGCATCAGCAGAGCGCCGAAGAACCCGCGGAGCAGCATTCCGGCGCCGCGGGCGAGAGGTGCTCGAGGAAGAGCTGTCATAGCACCACCGAACCCGATTTCCCGCATCTTGCGCACAGGGGTTGCGTTCGGACGTCGATGCGCTATGAGATCGCTCCCACTACACTCGGGGACGCCCTTCCGGACGCCATGTGAACAGCCCCACGCTCTCCCACCCGACGCCGCGACGCGACATCCAGGGCCTCCGGGCCCTCGCCGTCCTCGCGGTCATCGGCGCGCACGCGGTCGGCTGGCCACGTGGCGGATTCGTCGGGGTCGACGTGTTCTTCGTCGTCTCCGGCTTCCTCATCACCGGCGCGCTGCTGCGCGAGGCGCAGCTGACGGGCGGCATCCGCCTCGCCGCCTTCGCCGGTCGGCGCGCCCGCCGCATCCTGCCCCTCGCGGTCGTCGTACTCATCGCCACAGCGGCGAGCGCCTTCGTCTTCTTCAATCGCCCGCGCGCCGAGCAGACGCTCCTCGACGCCCTGTGGTCGGCGGGGTTCGCCGCGAACTGGCGATTCACCGCGGTCGGCACCGATTACTTCCACGCCGACGACGCGGTCTCGCCGCTTCAGCACTTCTGGTCGCTCGCCGTCGAGGAGCAGTTCTACCTCGCCTGGCCGCTGCTGCTCCTGCTGACCGTCTCGCTCCTGCCCGCCGCCCGTCGTCGCGGCGCCGCGGCGACCGGGGCCGTGGCCGCGCTCGCGGCAATCGTCGTCGCCGCCTCCTTCGCGTGGGCGATGCTGCAGAGCACGGATGCCGCCGTCGCGGCCTACTTCTCCACCTTCACCCGCGCGTGGGAGCTGGCGGTCGGGGCACTCATCGCCGCGATCGTGCCGCTGCTGCGCCGCATCCCGCCCGTCATCGGTGGACTCGCGTCGTGGATCGGTGTCGGAAGCCTCGTCGTGGCGTTCGCCGTCATCGATCCCGCGGCGGGCGGGTTCCCGGCTCCGTGGGCCGCCCTGCCCGTGGTCGCCACGGCACTCGTGCTCGCGGGCGGCGTGCCCGGCGACCCACGGCATCGTCACCTCTTCCCGCTGACGAACCCGGTGAGCGTCTTCACGGGCGATGTGTCGTACTCGCTGTACCTCTGGCATTTCCCGGTCATCGTGTTCGCCGCCGTTCTGCTGCCCGCCCGGGAGGCCACAACGGTGCTCGTGCTCGCGATCACCCTCGTCCTGGCCGTGGCGTCGTACCACCTCGTCGAACGGCCGTTCCGGTTCGCGCCGTACGGTCGGCCGGTCGGCGGCGAAACGACGGAGACGGCGCGCGAGGATGCCGCTGCGGCCCCGGTGCGGGCTCCCGATGCCGCGCCGGTTCGGGACGCCGCTCCGGCACCGGCGCCACGCGTGCTCAGCACCCGCCCAGCGGGCTGGACTCCCGGGACGCGCTACTACCCGGGTATGCCCCGCCCCGACTCCGCGGGCATTGCTCGTCACGATGCGCCCGCACCGATAACCGCACCGGCACCCGCACACGCGACAGCGACAGCGACAGCGACAGCGGCAGCGGCAGCGACAGCGACAGCGACAGCGACAGCGACGACCACAGAACCTGCGTCCGACGCTTCTGCGCCCTGGGCCGCGTGGCGCGCCCGGTTCGGCCCGCCGGCGCTGCTCGCGGCATCCGGACTCGGCATCGCCGCGCTGGCCGTCGTGCTCGTCGTCCAGAACGTGTTCGGCGGCCTCACGGCATCGCTCATCGCGTTCCCGCCCGCGGGCGCCGCCGACGCCGCGAGCGACGCGGCCGACGCAGACCCCGGCGACCCGATCGCCGCCCTGCAGGCCGAGCTCGCCGCGGCCGCGACCGCGACCGAGTGGCCCCAGCTGCATCCCTCGCTCGACGAGGTCATGACCCGGTCGTCGGCGAGCAACCCGGCTCGCGACTGCTTCTCGCCCGAGGTGTCGCCGACCGCCGCGGGCTGCTCCACGGGCAGCTCCGACGCCCCGGTCCACGTCTATCTCGTCGGCGATTCGACCGCGATGGCCTACGCCCCGGCGTTCCGCAAGCTCGCCGACGACAGCGACGGCGGCATCCGCGTGACGACCGTCGGCCTCTACGGATGCCGTTTCACCGACGTCGCGGTGCAGAACGACGGCGCCGGCGTCATGACGGCATGCCCGCAGCGCAAGGCCGATGTCCGCGCCATGATCCTCGCCGACGCGCCCACCCTCGTCATGATGTCGAACGCGTACACGCTCGGCCACACCCCCGACGGCGCCGACCTCTCGGCCGATGCGCTGCTCGCCGCCCAGGAGGCCGAAGCCGACACCTACGGGATGCCGGGCCGCATCGTGCACCTCGCGCCGCCGCCAGAGGGCGCCGATCTCGGGCGCTGTTACTCCCCCGCCGCCTCGCCGTACGGATGCGCGGCCGGCGTCTCGAGCACGTGGGGCCAGATGGAGTCGGCGGCCGAGCAGGTGGCGGCCGCATCCGGCAACCACGCGGTGAGCTCACTGCCCTTCACCTGCTGGGAGCTCGTCTGCCCTGCTTTCGCGGGCGACATCCCGACGCGGTACGACCGCACGCACCTGACCGTCGCGTACGCGGAGCACATCGTGCCCGCGCTGCGCGCCGAGCTCGCCGCCCGCGGGCTGCTCTAGCAGGGCGAGCCGCGGACGGGGACCTTCATCCGTTTGGACGAACTTCGGGCCGGAATGTGCGTGTCGTATGCCAGCGATGGCTGATCCGTCACCCGACTCCGGTCGTGGTCTCGCCCGCGTTTCCGGGCGTCGGCAGCGCCGGATCGTCGCGTCGAAGGCGGCCGCCAGCGATTCGCACGTCCAGGTCAGCGCGAGCGGAGGACTAGTTTGAGGTGCCCGTTCGACGTGGCTGCTCTGGGGGCGCCACCTGACGACGCTCGTCGTGTCTGCGTGGCATCACACCGTTCTATCTGGAGATCCGCATGACCACCACTCCGCCGCCGTCCGGCGCGCCCGAAACGCAGCCCGCTCCGTACTACCCGCCTCAGCCCGCCGGTGTGCCGGCGAAGCGCCGCAACGCCGTCGGCATCGTCGCCCTCGCGGTCTCCGCTGTCGGATTCCTCTTCGCCTGCATACCCGGCGCGCTGCTTCTCGGCTGGATCCTCCTCCCGGCCGGCTTCATCCTGGGCATCGTCGCCGTCTGCCTGTCGGGTCGTGTCAAGTGGCAGGGACTCACGGCGATCATCGTCTCGATCGTGGGAACCATCGTCGGCTTCCTCGTCTTCACCTTCGTCGTCGCCACCGCGCTCTCGGACGCTGTCGATGAGGCGAGGGGCGGAAGCACGACGGTGAACGAAGCCCCCGCCGATGCCGCACCGCAGGCCGAGACGGCCGACGAGGCCACGACCGACGGACCCACCGGCACGCGCGAGGACCCCCTGCCGTTCAGCGCGTCGATCAGCAACAACGACTGGGACGTGACGCTCAACTCGTTCGAGCGCGACGGAAACGACGTGGTCCGGGCGGCCAGCGTGATCAACACTGAGCCGGGCGACGGCACCCAGTACGTCATCCTCGACATGACCGCCACCTACAAGGGAAGCGGCGACGGCAGCTCTGCACTCGTCCAGGTCGAGTACGTCGCCGCGGACGGCACCGTGATCTCCACCTGGGACAACTTCGTCTCCGGCGTCGAGCCCGCCTTCGGCACGGCGAGCCTGCTGGCCGGGGCGTCCGACACCGGCAAGCAGGTGTACCTCGTGCCGTCCTCGCTCGACGGCCTCATCCGCGTGACGCCGGGCTTCCTCGGCGACGAGGTCTACTTCCAGCTTCCGTGACCATCAGCTATTCGGCCGGGTACGTCACCGTGCCCGGCCGAACGCGGCAGTGATTCTGGCGGAGGGTGTGGGATTCGAACCCACGGGACATTGCTGCCCACCAGTTTTCAAGACTGGATCCTTCGGCCGCTCGGACAACCCTCCCAGCGGCGTGAACCGCTGAGCTTCGATCCTAGCCGCCCGCGGCCCCGGTCAGAGCGAGCGGAGG
Organism: Microbacterium sp. SMR1; assembly: GCF_003289625.1. GTDB lineage: Bacteria > Actinomycetota > Actinomycetes > Actinomycetales > Microbacteriaceae > Microbacterium > Microbacterium plantarum. The sequence continues at coordinate 804,362 of NZ_QMBN01000002.1, read as the reverse complement.
ATGGCCGCGACGCCGCCCTCCTGAACCGACACGGTGGTCTCGGATGCCTCGGCCAGCAGTTCGGTCGCGCCCTGCGCCATCGCGATCGCCCGCCCGCCGCGCTCGCGCGCCCAGCGGAACATCCCGATGTCGTTGCGGCCGTCGCCCATGACGAGGACGTCGGCCGGCTCGATGTCGAGCCACGTGCGCACCCGCTCGAGCGCCGTGGACTTGTCGACGCCCTGCGGCGCGATGTCGAGCCAGGCCGACCAGCCCACCGCGTACGACACCTTGTTCAGGCCGATGCGGTCGACCAGCTCGACGAAGTCTGAGTCGGTCTCATCGGGAGAGACCACGACGACGCGGCACACCTCCTGCTCCGACAGCTCGGCGAAGGCGACCTTGTCGGCGTCGTGCAGGTTCCAGTCGTGGAGCTCCTCGGTGTAGAGGCGGCGCCCGTCGGGCAGCTCGACCATGTAGCGGGCGTGCGGCAGGTGCTGACGCAGCAGGCCGAGCACCTCGCTCGGGTCGAACGTCTCGATGAAGAAGCGCTCGTACGCGAGCACGTCGGCGAAGTCGTCGTCGATCCGCTTGAGGATCACGGCACCGTTCGAGCACACGACGTAGTCGGGGTTCAGCGCGAGCGAGCCGAGGATGCCGTGCGTCCCCTCCCACGAGCGTCCTGTCGCGAGCATCACCTCGTGACCGGCCGCGTGCGCGTCGGCGACCGCCTCCACCACGCCGGGACTGAGCGTCTCGTCCTCGAGCAGCACGGTGCCGTCGATGTCGAGCACGATCATCAGGCGCGAGGCGCCGGCGACCGCCGGCATGACCTCGGCGACGTCCTCGACGATCTCGGCCGCATCGCGCGGCGCGACGACCTCGATGCCACCCTCGTCGGGAAGCGCGTCGGGGGCCTGCGTCATCCCGCCGTCGGCGCCGGTCATGCGATCGGCTCCGCGACCTCGAGGCCGCCGAGGTAGGGCCGCAGAACCTCGGGTATCACGACCGAGCCGTCCTCCCGCTGATGTGTCTCGAGAAGAGCGACGATCCACCGGGTCGTGGCGAGCGTGCCGTTGAGGGTCGCCACCGGCTCGGTCTTGCCGCCGTCGGGACGGTGACGGATGTCGAGGCGACGCGCCTGGTACGTCGTGCAGTTCGAGGTCGACGTGAGCTCGCGGTACGCGCCCTGCGTGGGCACCCACGCCTCGATGTCGTACTTGCGCGCCGCGCTCGAGCCGAGGTCGCCGGCAGCGACGTCGATGACGCGGTACGACAGCCCCAGGTCCTGCAGCATCCGCTCCTGCATCTCGACGAGGCGCAGGTGCTCGGCCGCCGCGTCGGCGGGCGTCGTGTAGACGAACATCTCCAGCTTGTTGAACTGGTGCACCCGGATGATGCCGCGCGTGTCCTTACCGTACGAGCCGGCCTCGCGCCGGTAACAGGTCGACCATCCGGCGTAGCGCTTGGCGCCGCGCTCGAGGTCGAGGATCTCGTCCATGTGGTACCCGGCGAGGGGGACCTCGCTCGTGCCGACGAGGTAGGCGTCGTCCTCCTCGAGGTGGTACACCTCGGCGGCGTGCTCACCGAGGAACCCGGTGCCCCGCATGACCTCGGGACGCACGAGCGTCGGCGGGATCAGCGGCGTGAACCCGGCGGCGAGGGCACGGTCGAGGCCGAGCATCATGAGCGCGATCTCGAGGCGCGCGCCGATGCCGCTGAGGAAGTAGAAGCGGCTGCCCGCGACCTTCGTGCCGCGCTCCATGTCGATGGCGCCGAGCTTCTCGCCGAGGGCGAGGTGGTCGAGCGGCTCGAAGTCGAACGACGGCGGCTCACCGTGCGTGCGGAGCGTGACGAAGTCGGCCTCGCCGCCCGCGGGCACATCATCGATGACGATGTTCTCGATGCGGGCGAGCGCGGCGTCGGCGGCCTCCTCGGCGGCGGTGACGGCCTGCTGGGCCTGCTTGACCCGTTCGCTGAGCTGCTTGGCCTCGGCGACGAGCGCGGCCTTCTCGTCCTTCGGCGCCTGCGCGACCTTCTTGCCGTGGGCGTTCTGCTCGGCACGGAGCCGCTCGAACGTCGTGATGGCCTCGCGGCGCTCGCGATCGGCGGCAATGGCGTCATCCACGCTCTCCGACGAGTTCCCGCGCTTCACCTGCGAGAGTTTCACCAGGTCGGGCTGTTCACGGAGCAATGCGAGGTCGATCACGCGTCAAGTCTAGGGTCGCCCGCATCCGCGCAGCCGGATCAGCGCACCCCGTACCGCCGCGGCCGTCCGGCGCAAGGGGCAATCCGCCACGGGCGGCCACCCCTAGGGTGTAGCCATGGCGACCGAGTCCGACGACACCTCCTCACGGGAGCGCTCCGACGATCCCACCTCCCAGACCCCCGACCCGGAACAGGCGGCGGCTCCCGACGACGTCATCCGCGAGCCCGAGGACGTCGCGCCCGACACGACCGACGGTGAGACCGGCGAGGCACGCCGCGTCGGCCCAGAGGGCGAGACGGAGCCGATGGCGGGCGGCTCGGAGAAGCCCAATCCCAAGGCGGCCCTCGTCTACAACCCCATCAAGGTCGACGGCGACGCCCTGCGCGAGCAGGTACTGCGCGCGGCCGAGGCCGCCGGGTGGGAGGAACCCCTCTTCTACGAGACGACGGTCGACGACCTCGGCGACGACGTCACGCGTCAGGCGCTCGAGTCGGGCGTCAACGTCGTGCTCGTGGCGGGCGGCGACGGCACGGTGCGTGCGGTTTCGGGAGAGATGAGCGGCAGCGGCATCCCGCTCGCGATCGTCCCGAGCGGCACGGGGAACCTGCTCGCCCGCAACCTCGGTCTGCCCCTCACCGAGCCCGAGACCATGATCGAGGCGGCCTTCAGCGGCGACCGGACCGCTATAGACGTCGGCTGGGCGCGGATCACCCGCGAGAGCGGCGAGGTCGAGAAGCACGCGTTCGTCGTCATGGGCGGCATGGGGCTCGACGCGGCCATGATCGCCAACACCAACCCGCAGCTGAAGAAATCGGTGGGCTGGGTCGCATACGTCGACGGCGCGACGCGCTCGCTCGTCAACGCCAAGCCGTTCCGCGTCGTCTACCAGCTCGACGGGCACCGCATGCACGCGGCTCGCGTGCAGAGCGTGCTCTTCGCGAACTGCGGGTCGCTGCAGGCCGGCATCGCCCTCATTCCCGAGGCTTCGATCACCGACGGCCAGCTCGATGTCGTCATCATGCAGCCGAAGGGCTTCTGGGGCTGGCTGCTCGTGTGGCGCCGCGTCGCGTGGGATAACAGCTTCCTGCGGAAGTTCCGCGCCGGACGCCGCGTGCTCGCGCTGCGGACGAAGGACAACGCCGTCGTCTACTCGCGCGGCCGCGGGGTCGCGCTGGCCCCGCAGGAGCCGCACCCGGTCCAGCTCGACGGCGACGAGTTCGGCGAGGCGAAGCACGTGCAGACGCGCATCGACCCGCGCGGCCTCATCGTCGCCGTGCCGGCCGGCCACACGCTGCCCGGCGACTGAGCCCCGCGCGTCCGCCCCTGTCAACCGCTCGCCGTCGCCCGGGTGGCCCGACAGGATGACGGGATGAGCTCGCCTTCGATCGTCTGGTTCCGCGACGACCTGCGCCTGGCCGACCACCCGGCGCTCCGCGCCGCAATCGACCGCGGCGAGCCCGTCGTCGGCCTGTACGTGCTCGACGAGGAGTCCGACGGCATCCGACCGCTCGGCGGCGCGGCACGGTGGTGGCTGCACCACTCGCTCGCATCGCTCGCCGACGATCTGCGCTCTCGCGGGTCGCATCTCGTGCTGCGCCGCGGGGCCGCAGCATCCGCCGTGCGGTCGCTCGTCGACGACATCGGAGCAGGCACCGTCTACTGGAACCGCCGCTACGGCGGACCCGAGCGCGCGGTCGACGCCGAGCTGAAGGACGGCCTTCGCTCGGACGGCGTCGAGGTCGAGTCGTTCGCGGCGAACGTGCTGTTCGAGCCGTGGACGGTGAAGACCGGGAGCGGCACTCCGTTCTCGGTGTTCACCCCGTTCTGGAACGCGGCACGCAACCTGCCCGCCCCGCGTGAGCCGCTCCCCCGGCCGGACGAGGTCCCCGGCCTGCGCTCATCGCCCGCCGGCGACGACCTCGACGATTGGGAGCTGCTGCCCACCCGGCCCGACTGGGCGGGCGGTCTGCGCGAGCGCTGGCAGCCCGGCGAGGCGGCGGCGCGCGCACGGCTGCGCGAGTTCCTCGACGACGACCTCGGCACCTACGACGCGGCCCGCGACGAACCCAGCGCGGGAGCGACCTCGCTGCTCTCGCCGCGCCTGCGATGGGGCGAGCTGAGCCCGCACACCGTCTGGCACGCAGGAGTCGAAACCGGCGGCGGCACCGGCGCTCATGCGACCTCCGCCTCGCGCTTCCTCTCCGAGCTCGGCTGGCGCGAGTTCGCGTGGCACACGCTCTACCACTTCCCCGATCTCGCGACGAAGAACTGGCGGAGAGGCTTCGACGCCTTCCCCTGGCCGACCCTCGACCCCGCACACCTGACGGCGTGGGAGAAGGGTGAGACCGGCGTGCCGATGGTGGATGCCGGGATGCGCGAGCTCTGGCACACCGGATACATGCACAACCGGGTGCGGATGGTGACGGCATCCTTCCTCACGAAGAACCTGCTCATCGACTGGCGACTCGGTGAGCAGTGGTTCTGGGACACCCTCGTCGATGCCGACGGCGCCAGCAACGCCTTCAACTGGCAGTGGGTCGCGGGGTCGGGCGCGGACGCGTCGCCGTACTTCCGCATCTTCAACCCCGAGCGCCAGGCCGAGAAGTTCGACCCGAGAGGGCTCTACATCGACCAGTGGGCACCCGACAGCGCCGCGCGCGAGCCGATCGTCGACCTCGCGGCGACCCGTAAGGCGGCGCTGCAGGCGTACGAGGCGGTGAAGCGGGCGCGGTGAGACGGGTGCGGGAATGCTTGCGGAGGCCGCGCGGTTGACAGAGGCGATATGACTGATGCATCCCGCCCCGCCCTGTCCGTGCTCGACCTCGTGCCCGTGCGCACGGGACAGACCAGCGCGCAGGCGATCACGGCTTCGCTGACCGTCGCGCAACGGGCCGACGAGCTCGGCTACCGGCGGTACTGGTTCGCGGAGCATCACAACATGCCGGCCGTTGCCTCGACGACCCCGCCGGTGCTCATCGCCGCCGCGGCGTCGCGCACCTCCCGCATCCGGGTCGGCTCGGGAGGCGTCATGCTCCCCAATCACTCGCCCCTCGTCGTCGCCGAGCAGTTCGCGGCGCTCGAGGCGATCGCCCCCGGGCGCGTCGACCTCGGAATCGGGCGCGCCCCCGGCAGCGATCCCGTCATCACGCAGCTGCTGCGTCAGTCGGGCACGACGAGCGACGTCGACCGGTTCCCCGACAACGTCCGCGACATTCTGGCCCTCGTGACCGGCGACGGCGCGACGGTGCGGTTCACGTCGGGCGGGACGTACGACGTCCACGCGACGCCCGCCGCCACGACGACACCGGATGTCTGGCTGCTCGGGTCGAGCGACTACTCGGCGCAGCTCGCCGCAGCCCTCGGCCTGCCGTACGTGTTCGCGAACCACTTCTCGGGCGAGGGCCTCGACCGTGCGCTCGGGCTCTACCGCGACCAGTTCCGGCCGTCCGAGACCCTCGATGCGCCGCGGACGTTCCTCACCGCGAACGCCGTCGTCGCCGACAGCGATGCGGAGGCCGAAGCCCTCATGCTGCCGCAGGCCCGCATGATGGCGCGCCTGCGCGGAAACCGTCCGCTCATCGCCCTCGAGACCGTCGAGGAGGCCGCCGCCGCCGAGGCGACCGACCACCTCGCCGCACCGCTGCTGGACGCCCTGCGCTCGCGTTGGTTCGTCGGCACCGGCCCCGAGGCCCAGGCCGCCCTCGCCGCGTTCGCCGCGCAGCACGGCGTCGACGAGGTCATGGTCTCGCCGGTGTCGGCCGCGCACGACGGCGAGCAGCCGGATGCCGCTCCCGCCCGCATCCGCACCCTCGAGCTCCTGGCCGCCTGACCCTGACCCGGCCCCGGCGGTCGTGGGGAGGCGGTGGGTCAGGCCTCGGGCTCGCCGGAGATCAGGGCACGCAGCCAGTCGCGCGCCTCGACGAAGACGTCGTCGGAGTACCGCTGCGGGTAGCGGACGATGGCGCGGTCGGCGCGCGGGTACGACCCGAGGAACAGCACCTTCGGGCTGAAGCGCCGCACGCCCATGAGGGCATCCGCCATGCGCTCGTCGGCGACGTGGCCGTCGGCGTCGATGACGAACCGGTACCGTCCGAGCGCGTCGCCGATCGGCCGCGACTCGATCAGCGAGAGGTTGATGCCACGGGTCGAGAACTGCTCGAGCAGCTCGAGCAGTGCACCCGGGTGGTCATCGGGCAGCTCCGCGATGAGCGAGGTCTTGTCGGCCCCCGTCGGCGATGGCGGGGCGACCGTGCGGCTCACGAGGACGAACCGGGTGACCGCGTGCTCGTTGTCGCCGATGTCGGATGCGAGCAGCTCGAGGTCGTGATGCTCGAGGATGCCGGGGGGCGCGATCGCCGCGTCGGCGTCGCTGACCCCGTCGATGAGGCCGACCGCGGCGGCGACATTGCTCGCGGCGGGCAGGTGCGCGTGCTCGGGGAGCGTCTTGAGCAGCCACTGCAGGCACTGCGCGTAGGCGACCGGGTGCGCGGCGATCAGCGACACGTCCTCGATCCGGGTGCCGGGCCGCGCCACGAGCACGAAGTTCACGGGCACGAGGTACTCGCCGACGATCCGCAGACCCGGCATCGTGGCCAGCGCGTCCTGCGCCGTCGAGACTCCGCCGTCGACGGAGTTCTCGATCGCGATCATCGCGGCATCCGAGCGTCCGTCCACGACATCCGCGAGCGCTTCGCCGACGTTGCGCACCGACCGCCAGATCTGGTCCCGCGCCTCGGGGACCTGGGCGAGGGCGGCCTCGGTGAAGGTCCCCGCCGGCCCGAGATAGCTGTAGGTGCGGCGGGCGGGCTGGTCGTCGTGCTCGGGCGTCACGCAACGAGCCTAGACCGGCGCGCCCACGGCACGCGCACGCTGGTCACGAGCACGCCGAGCACGAGCACCGCTCCGCCGACGATCTCGGCGGGGGCGGGGATCTCACCGAGCAGTGCCGCGGCCGCCGCCATCGCCACGACGGGTGCCAGCAGCACCCACGGCACGACGGCGGCTGACGGATTGCGCGCCAGCAGACCGTTGAAGATCGCGTAGCCGACGAGGGTGCAGAGCCCCGCGGTGTAGACCGTCGAGACGAGGGCGCGGATGCCGAACCCGGCGAGACCCGCGCCGATCGCTTCCGGGCCCTCGAACACCAGCGCCAGCACGAGCGCGGGCACCGGCACGACGAGGGCGGACCAGACGGTGAGCGAGAGCGCCCCGAGCGGACCGCGCCCGGTGACCACGCCGGCGCGGCGGGCGATCACGTTGCCGACGGCCCACGACAGGGCGGCGCCGAGCGCGAGCACGACGGCGAGCGCGGGAGCGTCTCCCCCACGGCCGGCGGCGACGGTCGCGAGCCCGGCGATCCCGAGGCCCACGCCGATCACCTGCCCCGGTGTGGGGCGCTCGCGCAGCACTCCGGCCGCGATGACGACGGTGAACACCGCCTGGGCCTGCATCAGCAGCGCGGCGAGACCCGGCTGCAGCCCGAGCCCGAGAGACAGGTACAGCAGCGCGAACTGGCCGAGGCTCATGAACAGCCCGACCCCGATCACCGACCCCCAGCCGGCCCGAGGGCGCGGCACCACGAGCGCGAAGACGGCGACGGCGGCGAACCGGATCGCCACGAACAGCAGGGGCGGGATGCCGGCCATGCCCCAGTCGATGACGAGGAAGTTGAACCCCCACAGGGCCGCCACCGCAGCCGCCAGGATCATGTCGCGTCGAGTCACGAGGCTCAGTCCACCGCGCCGGACCATCAACAACAAGCGATGCTTTCTCCACTCGAATCGGTAGCATCACTTCATGATCGATCTGGATGCCGTCCACTCGCTGCGAACCGTCGCGCGCGAAGGCAGCGTCGCGGCCGCGGCATCCGCTCTGGGATTCACACCCTCGGCGGTGTCGCAGCAGATCAAGCGCCTCGAGCGCGAGACCGGTGTCGCACTGCTCGAACGCGTCGGCCGCGGTGTGGCCCTCACGGCTGCCGGAACGCAGCTCGTGGTCGGGTCGACCCCGATCCTCGCCGACCTCGAGCGACTGCGCGCCGACCTGCACGCCGGCGTCGGTGCGGACGGAGACGGCCGCGTCACCGGCGAGCTGCGCCTCGCCGCGTTCTCGACCGTCGTGCGCGGGCTGCTCGCTCCCGTGCTCGTGGGTCTGGCCGCCGCCCACCCCGACCTGCGCCTGCCGGTGCGCGAGAGCGAGCCCTGGGAGACGGTGGCGCTCGTCGCCTCGGGCCAACGCGACCTCGGCATCGTCCACCAGTGGGGCGGCGTCGCCCTCGCGATCCCCGAGAACCTGGTCGTCACGCCGCTGTTCACGGATGTCGCCGACGTCATCCTCCATCGCGACCATCCGCTCGCCGGCCGCGACGTCCTGCACCCGGCCGACCTCGCGCGTGAGCAATGGGTCGCCACCTTCGACACGACCATCTGCCGGCAGTGGCTGCGGCGGCTGTTCGACGGCATCGGCGGCGCCCCCCGCGTGCTGTACGAGTCGATGGAGTTCGAGAACCACATCGAGCTCGCCCGAACCGGAGCGGTCGTCGCGCTCGTGCCGCGCCTGGGACGCGGCGATCTCGGCCCGGATGTCGTCGCGGTGCCGACCGAGGCTCCCGCGTCGACGCGCGATATCTCCGCGGTGCATCGGCGCTCGCAGGCCGACTCCCCCGCGCTCAGAGCAGTCCTCGCCGCGCTGCTCGCCGCCGCGGACGCGCACGATCGGCCGTGAGTGCCGTGTCAATCCGTCACCGCCGCGCCCGGAAACGGGCAGACTAAGCACTATGAGCCGTGCAGGAGCGCCCGCAGAAGCATCCGACCTCATCGACATCGATGAGCTGATCGCCGCCTACTACGACCGGAAGCCGGATGCCGCGGTCCCCGGGCAGCGCGTCGCGTTCGGAACGAGCGGCCACCGCGGTTCGTCGCTGTCGACGAGCTTCAACGAAGACCACATCCTCGCCACGACCCAGGCGATCGTCGACTATCGGCGCGCTCAGGGCATCGAGGGCCCCCTCTTCCTCGGGCGCGACACGCACGGCCTCTCCCTTCCCGCAGAGCGCAGCGCCATCGAGGTGCTCGTCGCGAACGGCGTCGACGTGCGCGTCGACTCCCGCGACTCGTGGGTGCCGACGCCCGCGCTCAGCCACGCGATCCTGACCTACAACCGGGGCCGCGCGCTCGACGACGCGGGCCGCGCCGACGGCATCGTCGTGACGCCCTCGCACAACCCGCCGCGCGACGGGGGCTTCAAGTACAACCCCCCGCACGGCGGACCTGCCGACACCGACGCGACCTCGTGGATCGCCGACCGCGCGAACGAGCTCATCGCCGCCGGCCTGGAGGGCGTGCACCGCACCCGTCACGCCGACATCGACCTCGACGCGCTCGGCCAGTACGACTTCCGTGACGCGTACGTGCGCGACCTCGCCACGATCATCGACGTCGACGCGATCAAGGCGTCGGGCGTGCGCATCGGGGCCGACCCGCTCGGCGGCGCCTCGGTCGAGTACTGGGCGCTCATCGCCGAGGTCTACGGCCTCGACCTGACCGTCGTGAATCCCGAGGTCGACCCGACCTGGAAGTTCATGACGCTCGACTGGGACGAGAAGATCCGCATGGACCCGTCGTCGCCCTCGGCGATGGCCGCGCTCGTGGCGCGCCGCGACGAGTACGACATCCTCACCGGCAACGACGCCGACGCCGACCGCCACGGCATCGTGACGCCCGACGCGGGTCTGATGAACCCGAACCACTACCTCGCCGTCGCGATCGACTACCTCTTCGCGAACCGCCCCGGCTGGCCGGCGGATGCCGCGGTCGGCAAGACCCTCGTCTCGTCGATGATCATCGACCGCGTGGCCGAGTCGCTCGGCCGCGAGCTGCTCGAGGTCCCCGTGGGCTTCAAGTGGTTCGTTCCGGGCCTGCTCGACGGCTCCGTCGCCTTCGGCGGCGAGGAGTCGGCGGGGGCCTCGTTCCTCCGCAAAGACGGCAGCGTGTGGACCACCGATAAGGACGGCATCCTGCTGTGCCTGCTCGCCGCCGAGATCCTCGCGGTCACGGGCAAGACTCCGTCGCAGCGCTACGCCGAGCTCGAGGCCCAGTTCGGGTCGTCGGCCTACCAGCGCGTCGACGCCGCGGCGACGCCGGAGCAGAAGGCCGCGCTCGGCAGGCTGTCGGGCGACGCCGTGACCGCCACGGAGCTGGCGGGCGAGCCGATCACCGCGAAGCTCTCGCACGCGCCGGGCAACGGTGCAGCGATCGGCGGCCTGAAGGTGCAGACCGAGCACGCGTGGTTCGCCGCGCGCCCGTCGGGCACCGAGGACGTCTACAAGCTCTACGCCGAGAGCCTGCGCGGACCCGAGCACCTCGCCGAGGTGCAGGCCGAAGCGCGCGCCGTGGTCTCGGCCGCGCTCGGCGCCTGACCCGCATCCTCGCATCACACCCAGTGCACGGCGGATCGCCGTGTGCACGACCTTCGAGCGCGGGCAGACCGTGCACTCGCAGCTAAGCCGTTCACTCGGGCGATTGCGGTAGTCAGGCCTGACGACGCCGGGATGCCGAACGCGGCGGCGCCGAGCGCAGGTGCGTCGTCACGCTGCCGAGGATGCGCGCGAGGTCGGCGGCATCCGCGTCGGACAGCGGCGCGAACAGCAGCCGATGCACGGTCTCGATGTGACCGGGGAACACGGCGGCGAGCACCTCGCGCCCCGCACCCGTCAAGGCGACCACCGTGCTGCGCTCGTCATCGGCGGACGGTGAGCGCGTGACGTATCCGCGCTGCTCGAGCAGCGTGGCCTGGTAAGTCAGTCCGCTGCGGCTGTACACCACGCCGTCGGCGAGGTCGGTCATGCGCAGGGTGCCGCCCGGGGCATTGTTCAACCGCGCCAGCAGCTGGAACTGCACGTAGCTCAGGCCGCCGGCATCCTTCAGCTGCGCCTCGACGGCGGGGCGCAGCAGGCTGCCCACCTCCGTGAAGGCGAGGTAGGCCTCCAGCTGCGTCGACGTCAGAGACCGTGGCGCGTTCGTCATATCTCGATCCTACCTGTTGCTTCACATTCGAAGCAGTGCTACGTTCTCCATATCGCTTCGAATTCGAAGCACTTGACCGCGAAGGATCAGATCATGAATGCAGTGCAGTTCTCTCAGACCGGTGGCCCCGAGGTCCTCGAGATCGTCGACATCGACCGCCCCGAGCCAGCGGCGGGCCAGGTGCGCATCCGCGTCGCCGCGTCGGCGTACAACGCGGCGGACGGCGGGATGCGCGCGGGCTTCCTCCCCATCCCGGTCGAGCTGCCCCACGTGCCCGGGTACGACGTCTCGGGGCACGTCGACGCGGTCGGCCCAGGCGTGAGGGACCTCGCCGTGGGCGACGCGGTGATCGCATTCCTCCCCATGGAGCACGACGGCGGAGCGGCGGAGTTCGTGCTGGCTCCCGCCGACGCCGTGGTCGCCGCACCGACGAACGTTCCCCTCGCCGATGCCGCCGCGCTGCCCTCCGTCGCGCTGACCGCGTGGCAGGCCCTCTTCGACGACGGTCGCCTCGAGCCCGGCCAGCGGGTGCTGATCGTCGGCGCCGGCGGTGTCGTCGGAAAGTACGCCGTCCAGCTCGCCAAGCGCGCCGACATCCACGTCATCGCCACCGCGAGCCCCCGCAGCGTCGACGCCGTCCGCGCTGCCGGAGCCGACCAGATCATCGACCACACCACGACCGACGTGCTGGGCGCGATCGACGGACGAGTCGACGTGCTGCTGAACCTCGCCCCGATCGAACCCGAGTTGTTCGTGGCCTACGTCGGGGCCGTCGCCGACGGCGGCGCGGTCGTCAGCACGACGGCGTTCATGGCCACGCCGAGCGACGAGGCGCGCGGCGTCCGTGCCGCGACGGTGTTCGTCCGCCGCGATAGCGACCGCCTGGCCGAGCTGGTCCGCCTCGTCGACGAGGGCGCGCTCACCGTCGAGGTCACGCGGCGCATCCCCCTCGCCGAGCTCCCCGCGCTGCACGCCGAGGCGGCTGAGAGCGGCATCGCGGGCAAGGTCATCGTCCTGCCCTGAGCGACGTCATCCGAACCCACCACGACGAGCCGAGCTCCCGCCCCGCATCGCACCCAATGCACGGCCGAGCGCCGCGTGCACGACCTTCGAGCGCGAGCAGGCCGTGCGCTCGCGGCGAAGCCGTACGCTCGGGGCCCTCCTCGCGCGAGTCAACGCGCGAGGAGGGCTGCGAGGCGGGGCAGCTGCGACTCGTCTTCCAGGGCCGAGCCGACGGCCACCACGCGCACGCCAGCGTCGAGGAAGGTCCCGGCGTTCGTGGCGTCCATGCCGCCGGTCGCGACGAACCTCACGCCGGGGAACGGACCGCGGATGTGCCGGAACCAGTCCGCGCCGAGCCACTGCGCGGGGAACGCCTTCAGCCACGTCAGCCCGAGGGCGACGGCCTGCTGCACCTCGCTCGGCGTGGCGACGCCGGGCAGGATCGGGATGCCGCGCTCCTGGGCGGCCCGCACCACGTCGGCGTCGAGACCCGGCGCCACCAGATAGGCGGCTCCGGCCGCGACGGCCTGATCGACCTGGGCGACCGTCAGGATCGTGCCGGCGCCCACGGCCTTGCCCCGCTCGGCGCCCAGGCGCACGACCTCGCGGAGCGCGCGCTCATCCTCTGCGGTCTGCAGCGGCACCTCCACGGAGTCGATGCCGAGGTCCCAGGCGGCTGTCGCGAGCCGGACGGAGCGCTCGAGTCCCATGCCCCGGAGGATCGCCATCAGCGGGGCTCCGGCGAAGATGTCGTCGAGCACGGCGGTCGGATCGGTGGGGGCGATGGTCATGACGGGTTCCTTTCGGAGAACGCGGCTGGGGTGGAGGCAGCAGTGGCGGTGACGCCATCGGGGAAATCGCCGGTCGTCGCCATCGTCAGCGCGGCGCGGGAGTGACCCGAACGCAGTCGCTCGGATGCCGGCGCTCCGGCGAGAAGGGCCGCCAGGCAGCCCCCGGCGAAGGCGTCGCCGGCTCCGACCGGCTCGACGACGTCGACGAGGAGGGCGGGCTCGAACACCCGCTCGCCGCCGGCGAAGAGCGTCGCGCCCACCGCGCCGTCCTTGACTACCAGCTGCGGCACCGCCGCGAGCAGCGCTCGCGCGTCATCGGCCGTCGCGGCACCCCAGAGGGCCTCGGCCTCGTCGCGGCCGACGAAGACGATGTCGGCTCGGCGTGCGAGCGCGAGGAGGGGCGCCGCTGCCGCGGCGACGGGCCACAGCGGCGCGCGGTGGTTCACGTCGACGCTCACGAGCACGCCGGCCGCCCGTGCCCGGTCGACGACTCGGTCGAGGAACGCCGGCGCCGTGCCGCCGAGTGCGGCCGTGATGCCCGAGACGTGCAGCAGCGCGACGCCGTCCCACGACAGAGCGTCGGCGTCGGTCTCCGAGAGGTGCGCGGCCGCCGACCCCGCCCGGTAGTACGCGACGCCGTGACCGGGGTCCTTCAGGTAGAGGCCGGTCGGGTAAGCGGCGTCGATGACGACCTGCGAGACGTCGACTCCGCGGGCACCGACCCGCGACAGGACCCGTCGACCGAGGGCATCGTCGCCGACGCGGGAGAACCACGCGGCGGGCTGACCGAGCGCGGCCGCGTGCGCGGCGACATTCGACTCCGCTCCCCCGGCGTCGATGCGGAACACCTCGGCATGCTCGAGGCGCTCCGCCGCAGCGGGCGCGACCATCGCCATGGTCTCGCCCGCCGTCAGCAGCACGCCGCCCACCTGAGCCCTCACTTCAGGGTCGTGACGGGTGCGGCATCCATGTCGTCGAACGCCTGGTTCTCGCCCGCCATCGCCCAGATGAACGAGTAGGCGGCGGTCCCGACACCCGAGTGCAGCGACCAGCTCGGCGAGATGATCGCCTGGCGGTCGGCGACGACGAGGTGCCGGGTCTCCTGGCGCTCACCGAGCAGGTGGATGACGCGGGCGTCCTCGGGGACGTCGAAGTACAGGTAGCACTCGGTGCGACGGTCATGGGTATGGGCGGGCATCGTGTTCCACATCGAGCCCTCGTGCAGCGTCGTCACACCCATGACGATCTGGCAGCTCTTCACGCCGTTCTCGTGGATGTACTGATTGAGCGTGCGGCGGTTGCTTGTCACCTGGTCGCCGAGCTCGCGCACCGTCCCCTCGCCCGGCGACACGAGCGCGGCCGGATGGGACGTGTGCGCGGGCGCCGAGAACAGGTAGAACTGCGCGCCGGTCGAGGCGTCGCTTTCCTCGCTCTCGCCCGCGTCGGCGAAGACGACCTCGCGGATGCCGCGGCCCAGGTACAGGCACGCACCTTTCACGAGCGTGTAGACCTCGCCGTCGGCGGTCACCGTGCCGGTGCCACCGACGTTGATGATGCCCACCTCGCGGTGCTCGAGAAAGTAGTCGCTGCGGATCTCCGGGTAGCCCGGAAGCACCAGCTCGCGCCCGGCCGGCACGGCGCCGCCGAGGACGATGCGGTCGTGGTGGGTGTAGACCACGGTGATCTCTCCCGACACGAACACCTCGGGCACGAGGTACTTCTCGCGCAGGTCGGCGGTGGTCATGCCGGGGATCTGCGCGGGGTTGGTCGCGTAACGCTGCTGCATGGGGTTCCCTTCTGGGGTGGGTCGGCGGATGCCGGCGGTGAAGCGGGGTGGAACGGGGATCGGATCAGCGGACGAGCCAGCCGCCGTCGACCGGCACGATCGCGCCGGTGACGTAGGCCGCGGCATCCGAGGCGAGGAAGACGAACGCGCCCTGCAGGTCGCCCGGCGTACCCCAGCGGCCCGCGGGGATGCGGGCGAGGATCGACGCCTCGCGGTCGGCATCGGCCCGGATCGGCGCGGTGTTGTCGGTCGCCATGTACCCGGGCGCGACCGCGTTGACGGTCACGCCCGACGCGGCCCACTCGTTCGCGAGCGCCTTGGTCAGGCCCGCGACGGCGTGCTTCGACGCCGCGTAGCCGGGCACGAGGATGCCGCCCTGGAACGACAGCATCGAGGCGACGTTGATGATGCGTCCCGACCCCTGCGCGATCATGCGGCGTCCTGCGGCTTGCGACAGGTGGAAGACGGCGTCGAGGTTGACGGCGAGGACGTCGTCCCAGTCGGTGGCCGGGTGCTGGGCGGCGGCGGCGCGGCGGATGATGCCGGCGTTGTTGACGAGGATGTCGATGCCGCCGAGTTCGGCGACCGTCTCCGCGACCGCGTCGGCGAGCTGCTCGGGCGTGGCAGTGCCGAGGTCGAGGCGGATGCGGTGGGCGCGGCGTCCGGCGGCGGCGATCGCCGCCGCCGTCTCGGCGGCGTCACCGCGGTCGAGCAGCACGACATCTGCGCCTGCCTCGGCGAGAGCGACGGCGGCGCCCTGGCCGAGGCCGCGGGTGGAACCGGTGACGAGGGCGACGCGGCCGTCCAGCCGGAAGGAGTCGAGGATCATGCGGGGCCTCCGATGAAGGTGGTGGTCAGTTCGCCGAGACGCTCGATGCGCACGGTGACCGCGTCGCCGGGACGCAGCGGGCGATGGGCGGTCTGCGCGTCGGGCAGTTTCTGCGGGGTGCCGGTCGAGATGACGTCGCCGGGTTCGAGCGTCATGACGCTGCTGAGGTACGACACGACGCGCGCGACCGAGAAGATCGTGGTGGCGGTGGACTGCGAGACGGTCACGAGGCCCTCGCGGACGACCTCGACGAGCATGTCCTGCGGGTCGCCCGCCTCGTCGGGTGTGACGAGCCACGGCCCGAGCGGCGCGAAGCCGTCGAAGCACTTGCCCATCGCCCACTGGCTCTGCCGCCGCTGCCACGAACGGTCGGAGACGTCGTTGAGGATCGTGTAACCGGCGACGTACGCCAGCGCCGTCGCCTCGTCGACATCCTTCGCCCGCCGCCCGATGACCACGGCGACCTCGCCTTCGTAGTCGACGTCGTCCGCGACCGCGGGCACCACGACGGGGTCGGCCGGCCCGCCGAGAGTGTTGGGAGTCTTCACGAAGACGTCGGGGAACGCGGGGTCGTCGGCGGTCGGGTCGACGCCGTCGGGCACATGCCCGCGGTAGTTGTAGCCGAGGCAGAGGATCTTTCCCGGGCGCACGGGCGCCTCGAGTCGCACCGACGACAGCGCGGAGTCGGCGACATCCGCACGCGCTGCCGCACGGTCGAGCGCGTCGCGGTCGGCGGCGAGCAGGTCGGTCAGCGCCGCGGGTCCGAGGTCGACGACGCGGTCGACGCCGCCGACCGTCACGACGACGCCCGACCGGACGGTCCCCTCGGCATCGGCCGCGCGGACAGCGCGGTAACGGACGAGCCTCACCAGTACGGCTTCCAGTCGGGGCGCGCGGCGCGCACGAGAGCCTCGAGGTAGAAGTAGTCGCCCCACAGGGTGCCCTCGTCGACGCCGACCGACTTCGGCAGGTCGTAGACGCTGTGCAGGAGCACCGCGTCGGCGGCCTCGGGGCTTTCGGGCGTGTAATTCTCGATGAGCGACGCGAGGATCTCGTGACCCGCCGCCCGGTAGCGGGAGGCGGCATCGGGGTCGGCGTCCGCCCCCTCGTCGAGCACACCGGCGAGCTCGAACAGCCCCGATACCGCGATCGCGGCCGACGAGCTGTCGCGGGGCGCGTCGGCGCCGTCGGTATAGACCATGTCCCAGAACGGCACCCGGTCGCTCGGGAGGTGCGAGAGGAAGCGCTCGGCACAGCGACGCGACGCGTCGAGCAGCGCCGGGTCGCCGGTCGCGCGGTGGTTCATCGCGAAGCCGTAGATGCCCCACGCCTGGCCGCGCGCCCAGCACGAGTCGTCGAACGCGCCCTGCTCGGTCGCGCCGCGCAGGGGCTCCCCGGTCTCGGGGTCCCAGTAGAAGGTGTGGAAGGTCGTGTCGTCATCGCGCAGGATGTGCGTGCGCAGCTGCGTCGTGTGCCGTCGCACCGCGTCGTCGAAGCGCTCTTCGCCGGTCTGCTCGCCCGCCCAGGTGAGCAGGGGCATGTTCATGAGGCTGTCGACGATCGTGCGTCCGCGCTGCGCGGGGTCGGAGAGATCTCCCCACGCTTGGATGATGCCGGCGGGTTCGAGGAAGCGGCGCATGAGGTGATCGGCGGCCGACAGGGCGGTCTGGCGGGCGTCCTCGTCGCCGAGGAGCCGCGAGGGCGCGACGGAGGCGAGGCTGTAGAGGAACCCGAGGTCGTGCGTGTCGAGGTCGTCCTCGTCGCGGATACGGCGTGCGAAGTCCGCCGCATGGGCCAGCCCGGCGTCGCGGAAGAAGGCGTCGCCCGTGATCTCCCACGCGATCCACATCATCCCCGGCCAGAAACTGGTCGTCCAGCCGCGATTGGCGCCCGGGGGGAACTCACCTGCCGCGGGGCGGATCGGGTACCGGTCGTCGCGCGTCGTGTCGTCGGGGTAGCGCAGCCCGAACGTCTCGATGTTGCGGCGCAGCGTGGTGAGGACGGCGCCGATCGCCGCCTCGATCGCGGGCGCGCCGAGGCGGGTTCCGGGGAGGGATGTCATGTCGAGGGGTTCCTTCGGGGTTCAGACGGTCTGGGGCTCGGGATCGCCGAGCGCCGGACGGAGGATGTAGCGGGCGTTGGCCCAGGCGAGGTAGAGCGCCGGCGCCGAGGTGAGACCGATCGCGATGGCCGGCATCGAGACGAACAGGCCCACCTGCAGCGCGATGACCGCGAGCGACACGAGGCTCAGCCACCACCGGCGGACGCTCAGCAGCAGCGCTGCCCGCGCGATCGAGCGCAGCGAGGCGTCGGGCTCTTCGGCGAGCGCAGCGAGTGCCACGAGCCCCGTCGCGAGCAGGAGGACGGTCAGCACGCCGAGCAGGGGAACGACGGCGACGCCCGCCTGCAGCGGCGCGAAGAAGCGGACGTCCACGAGTACGACGACGAGGGCGGCCACGACGACCGCTCCCAGTGCAAGGGCCTTCCGCCACGAGCACTTCCAGCTGCGGACGAACACGCGGACGACCTGGTTCTCGCCCTCGCCGTGAGCGCGGAACGTCGCGAACGCCGCCGTGATGCCCGGTGCGCACAGCGGCGCGACGACGGCCAGCATTGGCCACGACCGTGCCGGGTCGGTGATCACCAGCAGCACGACGAGCGGCAGACACGAGGCGAGCAGCAGCAGGTTCGTCATGAGCCCGAGGTAGACGACGCCGAAGACGGTCGCGTACGTGTTGTGCGAGATGCGCTTCACGGCCTCAGCCCTTCATCCCGCTCGTCGCGATGCCCTCGACGAAGTACTTCTGACCGACGAGGAAGATGATCGCGATCGGCACCACCGAGATGACGAGTCCCGCGAACAGCAGGGCGTAGTTGGTGTCGTAGAGGTTGCTCACGAAGCTCTTCAGCCCGAGCTGGATGGTCCACAGGTCGGGGTTACGCAGGTAGATGAGCGGACCGAGGTAGTCGTTCCAGGTGTTCACGAACGTCAGGAGCGTGAGGCTCGCGAGCGCCGGCACCGACAGCGGCAGCATGATGCGGCGCCAGATGCCGTACTCGCTCAGGCCGTCGAGGCGCGCGGCCTCGGACAGCTCCTCGGGGATGGTCTCGTAGAACTGCTTCATGAGGAACACCCCGAAGGCGCCGAACGCCTGGATGAGGATGATGGCCCATAGCGTGTTCGAGACCTTGACGTTCGACAGCAGGATGAACTGCGGGATCATGTACGACTGCCACGGCACCGCGATCGTGCCGATGTAGGCGAGGAAGAGCACGTCGCGTCCGGGGAAGCGGATGCGGGCGAAGCCGTAGGCCGCGAACGAGCCGGTCAGCACCTGCAGGAAGGTGACGACGACGGCGAGCACGAGCGTGTTGCGGATCCAGGTCAGCATCCCCGACTGGTTCCAGATGTCGACGTAGTTCTGCCAGACGAACACCTCGGGGATCCACTGGATCGGCACCGAGAAGACCTCGTTGGCCGTCTTGAGCGAGCTCATGATCATCCAGAAGAACGGCAGCAGCAGCGCCGCCGCGGCGATGATCAGCGCGATGTAGCCGGCGATGCGTCCGATGCGGCGCAACGGCGAAACGGTGTCGGGGCGGTGGCCCTCGGGCAGGCCGTCGGCCGCGATCTTGCGCAGCGCACGGCGGTCGTCCTGAGGTACGAGAAGATTCGTCATCAGACGTTCCTCCGCTTGTTCCAGATGAACTGGAGGATGGTCACGAGGATGCAGAGGAAGAAGAGCGCCACGGCGGCCGCGGATGCGTAGCCGAACTGGTTCTCCTCGAACCCCTTGCGGTAGATGAACTGCGAGATCACGAGCGTCGACTGACCCGGACCGCCCTCGGTCATGACGAGGATCAGGTCGAAGATCTTGAACGAGTTGATCGTGAGCATGACGGTGACGAAGAACATCGTCGGCCGCAGGCACGGGAGCGTGACGTTCACGAAGCGCTCCCACGCGTTCGCGCCGTCCATGCGGGCGGCTTCGTACAGCTCGCGCGGCACGGTCTGGAGCCCGGCGAGGAAGAGGATCATGTAGTAGCCCATGTCGCGCCATGTGCTGACGATGACCACGGCGGGCATCGCCCACTCCGACGAGGTGAGCCAGCCGGGAGGGTTGGCGATGCCGACCGCGCGGAGGATCTCGTTGATCGGGCCGTACTCGGGGCTGAAGAGCAGGTTCCACACGACCGCGATCGCGACGATCGAGGTGATGTACGGGAAGAACGCCGCCGTGCGGAAGAACGCGACGCCCCGCAGCTTGTTGTTCAGCAGCAGCGCGAGTCCGAGCGACGCGATGATCGTCAGGGGGATGTGCAGCGCGGCGTAGTAGAGCGTGTTGACGAACGAGATGCGGAAGCTCCCGTCGCCGAGCAGCCGCTCGAAGTTGTCGAGCCCCACCCAGTTGGCCGTGCCGAAGATGTTCCAGTTCGTCAGCGACATGTAGAAGAGCGTGACGACCGGCACGAGCGTCAGCAGGGCGAAGCCGACGAAGTTCGGCAGGATGAAGCTCCAGCCCAGCAGCGTGTTGCGCAGGGTCAGCTTCGATCTCCTGCGGCGCTGCGCCGGCTCGGGGCGGCGCGCCTTCGGGGAGGCGGCGGTGGTGGTCATGGTGTCTCCTGGGGAGGACGGCGGGGGATGCGGCCGGCGCGGGGTGCCGCGCCGGCCGCGGGGTGCCATCGGCGGGGCGACGGCACACGGGATCAGTCGAGACCGACCTCGTTGGCGACACGGTCCTCGGCCTCGGTGATGGCCCGCTCGACCGGGGTCGAGCCCGACAGGATCGCGCTGTGCATGTCGTTGAGGATGTTCTGGATCGCCGCCGTCTTGTTCGACGTCGGGTTCTCGGGGTGGACGTCGCCGGTCGACCAGGCGAACTTCGACAGCTCGTCGGTCGGCGCGCCCTCGACGGCGAAGTACGCCTCGGTCACGGCGTCGTTCGACGCGGCCGGGGTGATGCCGATCTTCGCCAGCTCTTCGGCGGCCTCGAGGCTCGCGGCGTAGGCGAGGAAGTCCTTCGCCGCCTGCACCTTGGCGCCGTCGATGTTGGCGTTGATCGAGAAGCCCGTCGGGTCGCCGAACGTCACCGGCGTGCTGTCCGTGCCGGTCGTCGACGAGTCGAGCTGCGGGATCGGCGCGATGCCCCACTCGAAGTCGTTCGCCTCGCCCGAGGCCTGCTGCGAGATCAGGGTCGCGACGTACCACGTGCCCATCGGCAGCATGGCGGCCTTCTGCGTGCCGAACTCGCCCTGGTAGGTGAGCTGGTTGGCCGTCGAGGTGTTGAAGTCGACCTGGGCGCCGGCATCCTGCAGGGCGAGGACGCGGTCGTAGTAGTCGGCGAAGTATCCGTAGTCGCCCGAGAGCACGTCGGTGTCCTCCTGCGCCGAGGCGAAGCCCTGCACGGTCGACTGCCAGCGGTGCTGGTAGGTACCCTTCGCGACGCCGGCGGTGTTGATCGCCTCGGCGGCCGCGTCGTAGTCCTCCCACGTCCACGAGCCGTCGGGGTACTCCTGGCCCGCGGCGTCGAAGAGCGCCTTGTTGTAGAACAGCACCCAGCGGTCCTGGCGGTAGGGCACGCCGTAGGCGGTGCCGTCGACCTCGTACGACGAGGCACCGCCGACGCCGTCGGGCAGCTCGACGTCGGAGACGTCCATGAGCTGGCCGCCCTCCTGGAACGTCGTGACGAACTTCACCTCTTTCTGGGTGATGATGTCGGGTCCGACGCCGGCCGCGAGGTCGGCGGTGACCAGCGTGTTGTATTCCGCCGCGTCGTACTGCTTGAGCTCGACCGTGACGTCGGGGTTCTTCTCGTGGAAGGCGTCGGCGAGCACCTGGAACTCGGGCGTCGTGTCGAGGCTCCAGCCCGAGAGGGTCAGGGTGACGGGACCGTCGGCGGTCTGGGCGGGCTCGGATCCCCCGCCGCAGGCGGCGAGCGACAGGGTGGCGACGACCGCCATCCCCGCCGCGGCTGCGAACTTGCGCTTCATGCGTGCTGCTCCTTTGCGATTGCGTGCGAGGTCCCACGTCGGACCTCGTGATGCCGAAGCGCCGGGGCAGGCGATTCGGAGTCGGTGAGTCGGCTTACGGTTCGGGCCCCGTCGGGCCAGGTGACCGTGACCGTGGCGCCGTCGATCTCGACGGCTGCGTGTGGTGCACTGTGCTCTCCCCCGGCGAGGTCGAGCAGGGCGACGACGGGCTCGCCGACGCGCACCTCGTGCTCGATGACGGGTACGAGGGTGCGGACGCCGAGCGGGTCGGCGTCCGCACGGGACACGAGTCCCGCGACGCCCGCCGGGAAGAGCGCCCGGATGCCGCTGCTGCGGCCCCGCGACGACACCCACGCTCCGCTGTCGTCGGTGCCGCCGACGACCTCGTCGCCCGAGAGCGGCCAGCCGCCGAGGCGGAGCCGCAGCGATGCGGCATCCTGCCCGGACGCGACGGCGTCGACGACGACGACGCGCACCTCGAACGAACCGCGGACGATCGAGGTGGTCGTGATGACGCCCACGGACGTGACGTCTCCGGCGAGCCCCGAACCGTGGCGGTGCGCCGTCGGGGCCGGTTCGACGAGGTGCGCGTCCCACGCCGATGCGGCGATGCCGAGCCGTCCGTCCGCGTCGTCCTGAACGCGCACGCTCCGCAGGGTCATCGCGGTGCGGTGCGTCGCGCGACCATCGGAGGCGACGATGGCGACCGACTGCTCGAGCGGCTCGAGCCAGCCTCGCTCGTCGACGATCGGCGAGGTGGCGGTCGAGTAGCCCAGGCGTGCGTAGAGCGGCGAGTCGGCCGTGCGGACCCCCGGGAACGCATGGTCGGTGCCGTGGTTGACGACCCGGACGATTCCGTCGGCGGCGGTGCCCGAGACGATCCAGCCGGGCGACGCGATCGCACGCAGAACATCGCGCTGCTCCACCGGCAGCGGCTCGGCCGCCGCAGTCCAGACCGGGTGATCGGCGGGCAGGAGAAGCCCGAGGAAGCCCTTGACCGCCCAGTACGGCGAGCCGGGACCTGAGTACGACTGAGCGAGGCCCCGCCACTCCCCGTGCCATCCCATCGTGAGGACGCCGTCGAGGTCGGGGGCGCCGCGGTCGGCGAAGTGCGTCACCATCCGATCGGCCGCGTGGCGGAGGCGACCCGGGCTGTGCGAGGGCACCTCGGCGATGACACCCGCCCAGAACGGTGCCGCGGCGGCGAAGCGATAGATGAGGCTGCGGCCCTGGATGAGCGGCGAGCCGTCACCGCCCACCAGCGCGAGTGCGTCGTGGAGGAACGCGTCGAGGCGGGCGACGTCGGCGTCCGTCCGGCCTGCGGCGAGCTCGGCCGCGCCCGCCATCCGCGCCCAGAGGATCGGGTAGACGTGCAGCGCCCAGCCGACGTAGTGGTCGTACGAGCGCTCGTCGCCGTCGGAGAGCCAGCCGCCCTCGCGCACGAACGAGTCGTGACGGGCGAGGTCGGCGGTGATGTCGTCGGCCGACCACGGCCCGCCGACCGACCGCAGGAACGTCTGCACGACGATGCGGAACCAGACCCAGTTGGTCTGCGGGTAGGTGTCGTCTCCGACGACGGGAGCGAGGTAGTCGACGACGCGCTGCTGCGTGAGGGCGTCGAGGCGGTCCCAGATCCAGGGACGGGTGAGATCGAGGACGAGGGCGATGGATGCCGCCTCGACCTTGGCCTGCGCGTGCTCCTCCATCCGGACCCACCGGTCGGACGCCTCGGGATCGACGCCCGAGACGATGCCGCGCGAGTAGTGCGCGACGATCTGGTCGACCCCCTCGCCCCGTGCCCCCGCGATGCGGAAACCGGCGAGGAGGAAGGTGCGCGCGAAACCCTCGAGCCCGTCGACGGCGTGTCCGTAGCCACCTTCGGCACCCGGGAAGTGGATACGGCCGGCACCGGGCGTCGCATGACGGCGGGCGGCATCGAGCAGAGCATCGGCTCGGGCGACCCAGGCGTCTCGGACCGTCTCGCCGTGGGGCGGGTTCGGGTGCTCGGAAGTCACCGGTTCTCCTTCGAAGGGCTTCTCGGTCGTCATCGTTGATCGCGACCGATTCGGAGATTAGCAACCCATTTCGATCATTGCAAGATCTTCTTAGATTCTTTATGATCGTTTCTGATCGATTAATTCGTCTGGACTGGTGACATCGTCGTCACTCGAAGGAGCACCCGTGCTGTGGAACACCGATAGGTTCGCCGGCCCGCTCGCGGCGGTGTGCGGTGGCATCCCCGCGCGCCTCCGTCCTCCCGCCGACGCGCTTCCCGTGCCCACGGCGGAGCGCTGGGCTGCGCGAGTCTCGCCTGACGTCGGTCGCCGCCTCGTCGACCGCGCGCGTGCCGACCTCGATGCGCCGTGGCCGCAGCCCCGCGCGAGCGCGGCCGCGCGCGTCCATCGAGACGGCGACCGAGACGGATACGAGCAACAGGTCTTCGCTCGCCAACGACGACTGAGCCGGGCCGTGGTCGCGGCCCTCTCGGACGACGATCCGAGATATCTCGACGAGGTCGTCGACGGCGTGTGGCTGCTCTGCGAGCAGTCGACGTGGTGCTGGCCCGCCCACGATGACACCTATGCGCGGCATGGGTCCGTTCTCGCGACCGTCACCGACCCCTTCCTCGATCTCGGCGCGGGAGAGGTGGTCGGACAGCTCGCGTGGATCGATCACGTGCTCGGTCGCCGGCTCGACGAGCGATACCCCGGGCTGCGGCAGCGCATCCGGCACGAGGCCCGCACGCGCGTCATCGAGCCGTTCCTCTCGCGACGCGACTGGCACTGGCTCGGGCTCGACGGGCACGTCCACAACTGGAATCCCTGGATCCACGGGAACGTGCTGGTCGCGGGGCTCGTCCTGTGCGAGGAGGGCGATGAACGCGATCAGCTCGTCGCCCTGGTGGCACAGGGCCTGGACCGCTACGTCGCCGTGCTGCCGGCAGACGGCGCGATCGACGAGGGATACGCGTACTGGTGGAATGGTGCGTGCCGGGCGCTCGAGGCTCTCGACCTGCTCGCCTACGCCACCGATGGCGCGTGGAATCCGGTGCCCGAGGTGGAGGCCCTGCGCGAAACGGTCGCGTTCCCCCATCGCTCGCACCTCGGCGGTCCGTGGTACGTCAACCTCGCCGACGGTCCGGCCCGTCCCCCGGCGGATCAGCCCTGGCACGCCCTGCACCGGGCGGCTCGCGCCGTCGGCGACGACGACGCCCGCCGCCACGCCGTCGCGCAGCGCCGCAACGATCTCCCCGCCACCGAGGAGGCCGGACTTGGTCGTCTGCTGCGCGCGCTGACCGACGACGCGTGGCTCGCGGAGCCGCGCGAATCCAGCCCGTTGCCCCCTGAGGTCTGGCTTCCGTCCACGCAGGTCTGGCTCGCCCGCGGCCACGCGGGCAGCGCCGCCGGACTCACCATCGTGATGAAGGGCGGCCACAACGACGAGAACCACAACCACAACGACGTCGGCTCGATCATCGTCGCGTCCGACGGCGTCCCCGTGATCGTCGACGCCGGCCGGCCGACCTACACCGTACAGACCTTCGGCCCCGACCGATACGACCTCTGGACGATGCAGAGCGACTGGCACAGCGTGCCGCACATCTCGGGGGCGGCGCAGCCCCACGGCGCGGCCTTCGCGGCATCCGATCCGGTCATCGTCCGATTGGATGAGATGAGCGCGCTGGATCTCGAGATCGGCGGCGCCTACCCCGCCGGGTCGGTACGCTCGTGGCGACGCCGGGCTGCACTTCACCGCTCGGGACGCGTCACGATCGACGACCGCTGGGAAGCCGCCGGACCGGACACCGAGGTGTGCCTGCTCCTCGCGGGCTCGGTGACGACGGGCGACGGGTGGGCTCGCGTGAGCCCGCTCGACGGTGCGACCCCGGTCCGGATCACGTGGCCCGCCGGCGCACCGCACACCCTCGTCGTTCGCGAACTCGACGATCCAATGCTGACCGACGTCTGGGGCGGCCGCCTCAGCCGGCTCGCCGTCGACGTCGACGGTCGTACCGAGCTGCGTGTCACGGTAGAACAGGAACGGAACGAGGACGAGCGACCATGACCGACCCCACACCGGCGCTGCTGGCCGCCGAACGCCGCGCGCACATCCTGGCGACGATGGAGCGCGAGGGCGCCGTGCGCATCTCGCAGCTGACCGAGGAGCTCGGCGCCGCCACCGTGACCCTGCGACGCGATCTGGCGCAGATGGAGCAGGAGGGGCTGTTGCAGCGCGTGCACGGGGGCGCGATCCCCACCAACGGGCAGCACCCGCACGCGCCCGCCGCTGGCGGCGGCGGCGAGGCTTCGACGGGTTCGATCGCCGTCCTCGTGCCGTCGCTGAACTTCTACTGGCCCGGGGTCGTTCGAGGCATGGAGACTACCGCTCGCCGACACGGGCTCAAGGTCCACCTGCGGGGAGCGTCGTACGAGCTGCAGGACGAGCGCCCCGTGCTCGAGCGTCTCGTCGCGAGCGGCGACATCCGCGGCCTCATCGTGGCGCCGAACACCGACACCCCGCATTCCCAGGATGTGGTGCAGTGGCTCGCCGCGTGCGGCACCCCGAGCGTCCTCGTCGAGCGCGACGCCATCGTCCAGCCCGCTGGCGTGCCCGTCGAGGCCGTGACCACCGACCACGCCCTCGGCGCGGTCCTGGCCGCGCGTCATCTCGCGTCGCTCGGACACCGAAAGGTCGGGCTGGTGCTCTCGCGCAACTCCCCCACCTCGCGCAAGATCGCCGCCGGCTGGCAGGCCGCATGCGAGGAGCTCGGGCTCACGCCCGCTCAGCACATCGAGACGACACTGCCCGACCGGGCGAGCGCGGAGTTCTCCGCCGCGGTCGACACGACGCTCGACCGCGCGCTCGGAAGCGGGGTGACCGCCCTGCTGGTACATTCGGACCCCGAGGCGATGGCGTTCGTCGATCTGGCGCTCAACCGCGGCATCTCGGTGCCCGAAGACCTGTCGATCATCGCCTACGACGACGAGGTCGCCGAGCTGTTCACGCCGGCCCTCACCGCCGTCGCCCCACCCCGCGTCAGTGTCGGCGAGACGGCCGTGGAGCTGCTGGTCTCGCGGATGGCCGACCCCGGTCGCCCCACCCGTCGCGTGATGCTCAACCCCACCCTCGTCGTGCGCGAGTCGACCGTCGCCCCGCGCGCGAAGGACCCGGCGTGATCGACCGCCACGACTACTCGCCGTGGGACTTCTGGTCCACGGCACCCGAGGAGAGCCGGCGGCGTCAGCTCAAGCATCAGGCGGCGCTGGCGGACGAGCACGCGGACTGGTCGTTCGGTGCGGACTGCTTCGTCTCCGAACTCGCGGCGCTCGACGCGGAGGCCCTCATCCTGGGCGATCGCTCGTACATCGCCGCGGGGGCGTACCTGACCGGCACCCTGCGTATCGGCGCGGACTGCTCGGTGAACACCTCGACCGTCGTCCGCGGCGACGTCGTCTTCGGCGACGGCGTGAGGATGGGGGCGCACAGCTCCGTGCTCGGCTTCAACCACTCGATGGAGCCGGGGACGCCCGTCTTCCGGCAGCCGCTCACCAGCCGCGGCATCCGCATCGGTGACGACGTCTGGATCGGCTCGCACGTCGTCGTGCTCGATGGCGTGACCGTGGGCGCATCGGCAGTGCTGGCGGCGGGCGCCGTCGTCACGAAAGACGTTCCCGCGGGCGCGATCGTCGGCGGTAATCCCGCTCGTCTGCTGCGGTGGCGGGTGCCGCCGGCGGATGCCGCACCCGAAAGAAATCGGCTGCGTGATCGCGTGGCCGCGTTCGCCGACCGGGCCCGCGCCGATGCGACCGCCCTGCTCGCCCGCTCATTCGACCCGGCCACCGGGCTGTACACCGACCGGCCGGGCGTTCCCCCGACGGTGCGCGCGCAGGGCGACGCGGTCGAGATCGCCGACCTGCTGCTGGGCTCCACGCCGCCGGGAAGCGATCCTTCCGGGCTCATCGAGCGACTGCGCGGCTGGCAGGACCCGGCGACGGGCGCCGTGCCCCCGCTCGGCTCGGTCGACGTCCCGAGATGGGACGACGGCGACACGGCCTACCACGTGCTGTCCACGGGGTACGCGCTCGATCTGATCGGGTCGGAGTTCGCCCACCCCATCGGACTCGTCGCCGATGCCACCGCCGACTCGGTCATCGCGCGACTCGATTCTTTGCCCTGGGACACCGACCCCTGGAACGCCGGGCACCACGTCGACGCGATCGGGACGGCTCTGCTCTGGGCCAGGCGCCGGGGCGACCGGATCGCGCCGGGCGTGGCCGAGGCCCTCTTCGGATGGCTCGTGACGCATGCGGATGCCGCGAGCGGTATGTGGGGCCGGCCTTCCGCCGACCGCGGCCTGCTGCTCGTCGTCAACGGCTTCTACCGGGCGACGCGCGGGACCTTCGCACAGCACGGCATCCCGGTTCCCCATCCCGAAGCCGTCATCGACACGGTGCTGCGACACGCCCGCGACGAGCGATGGTTCGCCCCGTCACGGCTCGACGCCTGCAATGTGCTCGACGTCACGCATCCGCTCTGGCTCACGCAGGCAGCCGGATACCGCCGTGCCGAGGTCGATGACCTCGCAGTCCGCCTCCTCGATCATGTGCTGGGAGGCTGGCAGCCGGGCGCGGGGATGAGCTTCCGGCTCGCCGGTGCAGAGCCGGGCCTCCAGGGGACGGAGATGTGGCTCGCCATCGCCTGGTACCTCGCCGACCTGCTCGGAGTCTCGGACGCTCTCGGTTACCGACCGCGCGGCGTCCACCGCCCCGAGCCCGCGGCATCCTCGCATCCCTCACTCAATGCACGGCCAAGCGCCGAGTGAACGGCCTTCCTGCGTGAGCAAGCGGTGCGTTCGCGGGGAAGCCGTTCACTCGGGCGAGTCAACGCGCGGGCGGGCTAGGTAGCGCCGAGAGCCGCGCCCGCCGCGCGGAGCCAGCGGGCGGGGTCGGCGAGCGAGGCTTCGGCCGACCCCGCGAGGTCGGTGAGCGAGACGGATGACGCGAACGCTGCGGTGTCGGCGTCAGCGGCGATCCGCCCCGCGACGAGGGCGACCGGCACCCCGGCGCCCGCGGCGAGCTCGGCGACGAACGCGGGGACCTTGCCCGCCGCGGACTGCCCGTCGAACGAGCCTTCGCCCGTGATGACGAGGTCGGCTCGGGCGATGGCGTCGGCGAGGCCGATGAGCGCGGCGACCTCGCGGGCGCCCGGGCTCAGGCGCGCGCCCCACGCGAGCAACCCGAACCCGGTGCCGCCGGCGGCTCCCGCCCCCGGCGCGGCAGCAAGCGACGCCCCATCCGGCACGAGGTCGGCGAGCCTGCTCAGCGCCGCGTCGGCTGCGGCGACCTGAGCCGTGTCGAGCCCCTTCTGCGGTCCGAACACGGCGGCAGCGCCCCGCGTACCGAGCAGCGGGTTCGACACGTCACTGAGCACGTCGACGCCGCCCGGGGGAAGCGGTCGGAGCTCCGACAGGTCGACGTGCGCGATGTCGGCGAGGCCGCGCGCGCCGGGCACGACGTCTCGTCCGGCGGCATCCGTGAACCGGGCGCCCAGCGCGCGCAGCATCCCGGCCCCGCCGTCGGTCGACGAGCTCGATCCGATGCCGAGCACGAGGCGGTCGACTCCGGCGTCGAGCGCGGCGGCGATCGCCTCGCCGAATCCGGTGGTGTCGGCGTCGAGGCCGCGTCGCTCGTCGCCCAGCAGCTCGATCCCAGAGGTCGAGGCCAGCTCGACGACGCCCACCGAGCCGCGACCCGACGGCGCGGACCGGTCGCCGGATGTCGGGGGAAGCAGCAGCCAGGACGCATCGACGGCTGTCCTCGCGGGGCCCGTGACGGTCACGGGCATCCGGCGCGCCTCGGGAATCGCCGCGGCGAAGGCGTCGAGCGTGCCCTCGCCGCCGTCGGCCATCGGGCGCAGTTCGAGAACCGCGTCGGCGTCGGCGGATGCCCATCCCGCGGCGAGCTCACGCGCAGCCTCAGCGGCCGCGATGGACCCCTTGAAGCTGTCGATCGCGACGACGACGCGCGTCACGTCACGCGCTCCGCGGCGGGGTGCTCTCGCGCACGAGCACCTCGAGGGGCAGCGCAGCCGCGGCCCCGTCAGCATCCGTGTCGACGGCGGCGCGGAGCGCGCTGTACCCGACATCGGGGAGCGGCACCCGCACGGTCGTCAGGGGCGGTGTCACGTCGCGACCGGTCGGGATGTCGTCGAAGCCGGCGAGCGCGATGTCGGTGCCGGGCTCGCGTCCTGCGGCACGAACCGCGGTGAGGGCTCCGATGGCGACGACGTCGCTGATGCCGAACACGACGGTTCCCGGCTCGACGCCGTCGGCGAGGGCCGCTGACATCGCCTCGGCGCCGGACTCACGGCTGAAACCACCGCGGTACACGCGGGGCTCGGCTCCCCCGCCGCTCGTGAAGCCGTCGGCGAAGCCGGCGAGACGGTCGTCGCTCGTCACGACGCCCTCGGCGGCGGCGAGCACGATGGCCGAGCGGTAGCCGCGCGCGGCGAGCGCGGCCCCGAGCTCGCGGGCGCCGCCGCGGTTGTCGATGGCGACGCTGCGGATGCCGGGGGCACCCGGGCCCAACGCGACGACGGTTCCCCCGCTCGCGGTGATGAGGTCGAGCTCGGTTCTCAGCTCGTCCGATATCTCGCGCGACGTGCGCGAGGCGGCGAGGATGATGCCGCGAGGACGCTGTCCGCGCAGCGCACGGACGAGCCGCAGCTCACGCGCGGGATCGCGCTCGGTGATGGCGACCGTGACGACGAGCCCGGCTTCGTCGGCGCCGCGCGCGACGCCTGCCGCGAGCTGCCCGAAGTACGGGTCGGCGATGTCGGCCACGAGCAGCGCGACGATCGCCGACGTGCCGCGAGCGGTCGCCTGCGCCGACAGGTTCGCCGTGTAGCCGAGCCGGGCCGCGGCCTGCTCGACGCGTTCGCGATAGGCGTCGGCGACCTTGCGGGTCGAGCCGTTCAGCGCCCGCGAGGCGGTCGCGAGCGACACCCCGGCTTCTCTCGCCACATCGTGCAGCGTGGCCGAGCCACGCGGCGACATCCCCGTCTGTCCCACGAGCCGAGTCTATGCGGTGGGGGTGCGCGCGCCCGAGAGGTGGGGCGTCACAGCCTCACCGAACGCCTCGGCGGTACGGCGCACGACCGCGGCGGGGTCGGCGGCCCAGATGTCGGCGTTGAAGATCTCCACCTCGATGTCGCGGTCGTACCCCGTCGCCTCGACGGCCCGGGTCAGCGATGCGAAGTCGATGACCCCGTCGCCCGGGTAATGGCGGCTCAGCAGGACGTCCGCGGGCAGCGGCGTTCGCCAGTCGCACACCTGGTACGTCGCGATGCGACCCTCGCGTCCGGCCCGTTCGATGGCGGGCAGGACGTCGGGGTCCCAGAAGATGTGGAACGTGTCGACGGTGGCGCCGACGACCTCGGACTCGAAGTCGGCCGCGATGTCGAGGGCCTGGCCGAGCGTGGAGACGACGCAGCGGTCGGAGGCGAACATCGGATGCAGCGGCTCGATCGCCAGCGTCACCCCCGCCGCCTTCGCGTGGGGGGCGAGCTCGCCGATCGCATCGCGGACCCGCTCGCGCGCGCCGACGATGTCGCGCGACCCCTCGGGCAGTCCGCCGGCGACCAGCACGAGGATCGCGGTGGAGCCGGGCGCACCGGCGGCGGCGAGCGCGGCGGCCTCATCGATCGCGACCCGGTTGTCATCGATCGAGGAGCGCCGGGCGGGACCCTCCGGCATCGTGAAGAAGCCCGCCCGGCAGTGTGTGGTGAACCGCAGGCCCGAGTCCGTCAGCATGGCAGCGGCGGTGGCGAGACCGACCTCCTGCACGGGCTCGCGCCACAGTCCGATCGCCTCGATCCCGGCATCCGCGGTGACCCGCAGCGCGGTCGCGAGGTCGGCGTACTTGATCGTGGCCTGGTTGATCGACAGGCGCGGGTCGACGACGCTCATGCCCGGACTCCGTTCAGATGCAGCATCGCGTGCCAGCGGTCCGCGGCCAGCTCCGGCTGTTCGAGCGCGTGCGACGCGTTCGCGAGCTCGACGATCCGCGAGAGGTGCGGCAGGCTGCGCGCCGAGTGCAGTCCGCCGACCATCTGGAACGCAGCCTGATGGCCGTTGAGCCACGACAGGAACGCGACGCCGGTCTTGTAGTAGAACGTCGGTGCCGCGAAGATCTGCCGGCTGAGCTCCTCCGTCGGTCCGAGGATCGCGAGATACCGGTCGGCATCCCCGGCGTCGAGCGCCTGGATGGCGGCGGACGCGACCGGAGTGATCGCCGCGAAGGCGCCGAGCAGCGCGTCGGAGTGCTGCCGCGGCGAGGCGAGGTCGCGCTCGGGCTGGGTCGCCTGGGGCACGTCTGCGCCGCCGATGAGGCCGACGTAGTTGAAGTCGTCGCCGGTGAACATGCGCACGCCCTCGGGCAGCCGCTCGCGCACCGACACCTCGGACGCGGCGTCGAGCAGGCTCATCTTCACGCCCGCGACCCGGTCGGCGTTCTCGCCGATGATCTCGACGAGGACGTCCGATGCCGCGCGCCAATCGGATGAGCCGAAGTAGCCCGCGAGGATCGGGTCGAAGGCGGTGCCGAGCCAGTGCAGGACCACCGGACCGGATGCCGCGGCGAGCACCTCGCGGTACACCCGGCGGTAGTCGTCGGCCGACGACGCCGCACGGGCGAGGTGCCGCGACGCCATGAGCACCGGACCCGCACCCTGGTCCTCCGTGAACGCGAGCTGGCTCTTGTAGGCGTCGATGACCTGATCGAGCGAGATGTGCTCGTCGTCGACGTGATCGGTGTTGACGCCGACGACGACCGAGCCCCCCTCCTCGCGCGCGACCTCGGCGGAGCGAGCGATGAGCTCGCGCGTCGCGGCGGCGTCGAGCCCCATGTTCCGCTGCGCGGTGTCCATGGCGTCGGCCACGCCGAGACCCCAGGAGTACACGGCGCGGCGGAAGCCGAGGGTCGCGTCCCAGTCGATCTGCGCCGGCTGGCCCGGGGTGTTGTCGGCCGAGACGACGGGAACGACATGGGCCGCCGCGTACGCGACCCGGCTGCGCAGCGCGCTCGTCGGCCGGGCGAAACCGGGCGCGTCGTTCAGCGGGACGGAGGTGACGGCGCCGTCGGCGCCGAGGAGGGCGAGATCGGTCATCGTGCGGCGCTCAGATGCTCAGAGCCGGAAGCTCGACCTTGCGGCCCTCGCGGCTCGACTGCAGGCCCGCCTCGGCGAGCTGCACTCCGCGCGCCCCGGCGAGGAGGTCGAACTCGTACGGGGTCTCGGCCACGTAGGAGGTGAGGAACTCCTCCCACTGCTGACGGAAGCCGTTGAGGAAGACGTCGTTGGTGGGCACGC
The DNA here is from genome assembly GCF_003289625.1 of Microbacterium sp. SMR1. Lineage (GTDB taxonomy): Bacteria > Actinomycetota > Actinomycetes > Actinomycetales > Microbacteriaceae > Microbacterium > Microbacterium plantarum. The sequence continues at coordinate 771,385 of NZ_QMBN01000002.1, read as the reverse complement.
TCTGCCAGTCGGCGTCGTAGTCGTGCGTGTCCTCGAGGTCGGGGTTCCACACCGGCTTCGGGGTCGCGTTGCGCGGCTGGATCTTCGCACCGAACAGACCCACGACGGCGGAGCCGTGCGTGCCGTCGACGTGGAACTCGACGAGCTCGTCGCGGTTGACGCGCACGGTCCACGACGAGTTGATCTGCGCGACGACACCGCCCTCGAGCTCGAAGACGCCGTAGGCGGCATCCTCGGCCGTGGCGGTGTAGTGCTCGCCCTTCTCGTCCCAGCGGTCGGCGATGTGCACGGCGGCCTGTGCGTAGACGGTCTTGACGTCGCCGAAGAGGTTCTCGAGCACGTAGTTCCAGTGCGGGAACATGTCGACGATGATGCCGCCGCCGTCTTCGGCGCGGTAGTTCCAGCTCGGGCGCTGCGCGGGCTGCCAGTCGCCCTCGAACACCCAGTAGCCGAACTCGCCGCGCACCGAGAGGATGCGGCCGAAGAAGCCCGAGTCGATGAGGCGCTTCAGCTTCTGCAGGCCCGGGAGGTAGAGCTTGTCGTGCACGACACCGGTCTTCACCCCGGCCTCGGCGGCGAGCTTCGCGAGCTCGAGCGCCTCGTCGACCGACTCTGCGGTGGGCTTCTCGGTGTAGATCGTCTTGCCGGCGGCGATCGCCTTGCGCAGCGCCGACGCGCGGGCCTTCGTGACGAGGAAGTCGGCGTAGATCTCCCAGCGCGGGTCGGCGAGAGCGGCGTCGAGGTCGGTCGTGTAGTCCTCGATGCCGTGCTTGGCGGCGAGGTCGGCGAGCTTCGCCTCGCTGCGACCGACGAGGAGCGGCTTGACCGTGACCTTGGTCCCGTCCGGAAGCTCGATGCCGCCCTGGTCGCGGATCGCGAGGATCGAGCGGACGAGGTGCTGGCGGTAGCCCATCCGGCCCGAGACGCCGTTCATGATGATGCCGATCTCGCGGACCTGCGGGGCGGTCGCCGTCTCCGGCGCGGGGCTGAGGGTGGTCGTCTCTGACACGGGCGTTCCTTTGCTTCGTCCGCTCACCGGTGGGATGGTAAGCGCTTTCCCATACTGTAGATCGCGGCTCGGTCCTCGCGCAAGCCGTAACGCGTCGCCCCCTCCGAGGAGAGGCGCGGGTCAGCCGCGGTCGAGCTCGACGGGGCGCCCGGCGTGGAGCTCGACGCGCGCGGCGCCACCGGGCCACCGCACGAGGCGGGTGCCGGCAGCGGCATCCGTCTCCGCCGTCAGGCGCGCCGAGGTCAGCCGGGCGCCGGCGTCAGACATCTCCCACGCGATGTCGACGACGATGCCGGGCCGGGCGCGCAGGCCTCGGACACGGCCACCGCCGAGCGACGCGGGAACGGCGGGCAGCAGCTCGATGTCATCCCGGTGCGACTGCAGCAGGCACTCGGCGATCGCCGCGGTGTAGCCGAGGTTCCCGTCGATCTGGAACGGCGGATGCGCCGCCAGCAGCGATGGGTACAGCCCGCCCACCTCCGCCTCGCGTGGCAACGTCATGTCGCGGAACACCAGCTTCAGCAGCCCGTCGACCCGCCCGGGCTCGCGCAGCCGCGCGCGAAGCGCGAGCTTCCACGCGAGCGACCAGCCCGTCGCATCGTCGCCGCGCGCGTCGAGGAAGCGGGAGGCGGCCCGGCGATGCTCCTCCCCGAGATCGTCGGCGCCGGGATAGACGAACGCGACCGGGGAGACGTGCCGGTGATGCGGATCCACCGCGTCGGGATCGCCATCCCATTCCGCGATGCTGCCCGACGCGGTGACGCGGACCGGCGCGAGCCCGTTCAGCACCTCGCGGACGCGGACCGCGTCAGCATCCGCTGCGGAGTCGTGCCCGAGCTGCGCCGCGAGCGCGAGGTCGGCCGCGAGGTGCTCGCGGAGCAGCACGAGGTCGAGGGAGGCTCCGGTGGTGACCGCGGCACGTCCCCCGTCCGGGGTGCGGTAGTCGTTCTCGGGGGATGTCGACAGGAGGGTCGTGAACGTGCCGTCCGGTCCACGATGCACCCAGTCGAGTGCGAACAGCGACGCCTGGCGGATGACGCGGTGCGCGCGCTCGCGCGACAGGGGGTCTCCCGCGCCGAAGCGATGCCGCTCCTCGAGATGTCGACACAGCCAGAACCCGGCCATGGGCCAGAAGGCCCACTGCGCATCGTGGACCCCGTTTCCGACCGGCTGCGTGTACGCCCACGCGTCGGTGTTGTGATGAGCGACCCAGCCGCGCGCTCCGTAGAGGCGGCCCGCCGTCTCGCGACCGTTGTCGGCGAGTGCCTCGACGAGGTCGAGCAGCGGCTCCTCTGTCTCGGCGAGCGCGGTGGTGTGGGCAGCCCAGTAGTTCATCTGCACGTTGATGTTGGTCGTGTAGTTCGAGCTCCACGGTGGCCGCATCTCACCGTTCCAGATGCCCTGAAGGGTCGCTGGAAGACCTCCCGGTCGGGAGGAGCAGATCAGCAGGTATCGCCCGTAGTGGAAGAGCAGCGCGGCGAGGCCGGGGTCCGCCGCCGGCTCGGCGAGCTCCCCCGCGGCGCCGTCGACGACGTTGACGTCGCGGAGGCGCCTGTCGGTCACGGCGTCGGGTGTCGGAGCGTCGAGGTCGAGTTCGACCCGGCCGTAGAGACGTCCGTGATCGTCGAGCTGCTCGGCCCGGACACGCTCGAGGCCGTCGGCGAGCGCCCGCTCGATGCGGGCCCGTGCGCGCTCGGCGGCATCCTCCGCGCTCCCCCGCGGCGGCGCTCCGATGCGGGTGAAGGTCGTCTCGACGGCGACGATGAGCCGGAGCGTCCGGATGCCGCCCAGCGGGCGACCCGGGTCAGGGGCGTCTGACAGGACGCGCACGCACACGGCGCCCTCGACCACCTCGGCGGCGGCGTCGAACACGATGGGCTCCGCAGAGTCGTCGTGGGGCGGGACGACGTCGGACGGCAGACGGAACAGGAGCGTCGCCTCCGCGCCGGACCCCACGCGATCGAGTTCCTGCAGGCCGGTGTCGAGGACGACCTCGATGTCGACCGCCTCGGGCGCCTCGATCTCGTGGACCATCACGCCGTGGGGTGCGCTGATCCACGTCCGCTGCACCAGCGGCGCATCGAGAGGCCCGGTGCGGACCGTGTGCGTGGCCGTCCGCAGATCCAGCGAGCGCTCGTAGCCCGCGCGACCCGACGCCGCGGCGGGAGCGGAGCCGGCGATCGCCGCACGCAAGGTCGCGACGGGGAGGTAGGCCTGCGTGTGCCGGTGCTGCAGCAGGCGCACGGCGTCGTCGGCGTCTGCGAAGCGCCCGTCGGCCATCGCCTCCCGGGCGCGGGCCAGGGCCGCCGCGGCGGCGTCGGCGCCGACGGTCGGCGGCATCCGCTCGCTCGCGGGGCTCCCCGACCACGCCGTCTCCTCGTTGAGGACGAAGACCGCTTCGGCCGGGTCTCCGAAGCACATGGCGCCCAGGGCGCCGTTGCCGATCGGCAACGCGTCGGTCCACTCGCTCGCGGGCGCCGCGTACCGGAGGAGATGCTCGCTCACGCGTCGAGCTCCGCCCAGAGCGCCTCGGGCAACGGCTCATCGTCGTCGAACGTCCCCGGAACGAAGGAGGGGTCGCCGATGCCGAGCACCACCGAGACGACGGCGGGATGCCGCAGGGCGAACGCGCGCGCGGCGCGAGGCAACTCGACACCGTGGGCGGCGCACACCTCCGCGAGCCGAGCCGCGCGGGCGATGACCTCGGCGGGAGCGGGGGCGTAGTCGTAGTAGCTGCCCGGCCCGGGTCGTGCGGTCGCGAGGATGCCGGAGTTGTAGACGCCCGCCGCGACGACGGCGACATCGTGGTCGAGCGCTGCCGGCAGGAGCCGCTCCGCGGCCGTGCGGTCGAGCAGCGTGTAGCGCCCCGCGATCATCGCCACGTCGACGAGCCCCGTCTCCACGACCGCGATCGCGGCGGCGACGTTCGTCGTTCCGATGCCGATCGCCGAGACGTGCCCGGCCTCCCGCAGCTCCGCGAGCGCGGGAAGCGCCTCGTTGACGGCGGCGTCGAGATGATCCTCGGGATCGTGGAGGTAGAGGATGTCGACGGCGTCGAGTCCCAGGCGTTCGAGCGACCGCTCCCATGACTCGTGCACGCCGCGCGCGGAGAAGTCCCACCGTCGGACGAGGTCCGCCGGTACGTCGAACCCGGCGGAGTCGCGGCGCGATGCGCCCTCGGGGTTCGGGACGAGCAGCCGGCCCACCTTCGTCGAGACCACGTACTCCGCGCGCGGCCGATCTCGCAGCGCGTCACCGAGCCGGCGTTCCGCCAGCCCGAGGCCGTAGTGCGGAGCGGTGTCGAACATCCGCACCCCGCGATCCCAGGTCGCGTCGACGATCCGTCGCGCCTCGTCATCGTCGATGGCGGCGAAGAGGTTGCCGAGAGGGCCGGTGCCGAGTCCCCACCGGCCCATCGTCGAGAGGATGTCGGGCCTCGGCCGCGCATCGGGTGTCATTGTGTCTCCGGGAGGGTCGAGGTCGGGTCGTGTGCTTTTTTATCAGTGCGAGATATATTCTGCAATGGCCCCCGCGATGAGATCGAGGAACGCATGACGCACGATGAGGCAGCCCCGAGCCGGGCCACGGCGACGACGCGCACCGCGGCGCTGATCAATCAGACCGCGATCCTCGATGCGCTGCGCACCCGCGGCCCGCTCGGCCGCGTCGAGCTCGTCGAGGCGACCGGTCTCGCCACGGCGACGGTCCATCGGCTGTGCACCCGACTGGTCGAGGACGGCGCGATCGTGGTCGAACGCGACCTCGACGGCGCGATCGGCCGGCCGTCGCACCGCTACCGATTCGCCGGGGAGACCCGCAGCGTCATCGCCCTCGACGTGACGGACACCTGTGCCCGCGGTGCCCTGATCGATCTCAACGGTGACATCCGCCACACCGAGGAACGTTCGCTCGTCGGCCCCGACGGCTCGCTCGACCCCGCGTCGCGCCTGAACGGAACCCTCGAACTCATCGACGACCTCCGCGGGGCGGCCGCACAACGCGGCATCCCGGCGAACGGCGTCGGCGTGGCCGTTCCCGGCGTCGTCGCCCCGACGGGACGCGTCGGCGACTCGGTGGAGCTCGGCTGGGTCGACGTCCCGCTCCGCGACCTCGTCGCCGAACGGACCGGGCTGCCCACCGTGGTCGAGAACGACGCCAACGCCGTCGCGGTCGGGGAATGGTCCCACGGGGCCGGTCGGGGAAGCGCCAACATGGCCGCGTTCCTCCTGGGCGTCGGCCTCGGAGCCGGAATCGTCGCCGACGGTCGGCTGCTGCGCGGCGCGCGCGCCGCCGCCGGCGAGATCGGGCACCTGATCGCCGACCGTTCCGGCTTCACCCGCTCCCCCGCCGCAGGGGGCGACCTCGAGACCCGCATCCTCGAGGTCGGGGCTTCGCGCTCGACGCTCGCCCGGCGAGAATCGACCCTCGGCATCCTCGACGAGTACGCCGACGGCTCCGAAGCCGCGCGGTCGGCGGCGACCGAGCTCCTGGACTACATCGCGATGTCGGTCGCAGCACTGGCGGTCGTCCTCGACTGCGGGGAGGTCATCCTCGCCGGCGCCCTTCCCGAGCGTGCCGGCCTGCTGGTCGACGAGATCGACCGGCGGCTGGCCGGACGCCTCCCCGCGCCGCCGCGGATCCTCCTGGGCGAGCTCGGCGAGCGCGCCGCCGTCGTGGGCATCGGACAGCTCGCGATCGACCGCGTGAACGGAGCGCTCTACCTTGCCTGAGCCGATGCCCCGCCCCGTCTCCGGTCCGATCGTCGGCGTCGACGTCGGCGGCACCAAGACGCAGATCGTCGCCTCAGGCCCCGGAGTCGACATCGACGTGATCGTCCCGAGCCCGAGCTGGCGGCACGGCTCGCTCTTCGACGACGTCGCCAACTTCGACCGCCTCAGCGAGGCCGTGCTGTCCGCCGTCGGGCGTGCACCGACGGCCACCGTCATCGGAGCGCACGGTGTCGACAACGCCGGTCAGCGGCAGCGCGCGACCGCCCTCCTGCGCGACCGACTCCCCGGACTCGTCGATGTCGTCAACGACGCCGTGCTGCTCGCTCCCGCCATGCGGCGCGACACCGCCATCTGCGTCATCGCCGGCACCGGTTCGATCGTCGTGGGCGCGGGACCGGACGGAGCGCCGATCGCCGCGGACGGGCACGGATGGCTGATCGCCGACGACGCGAGCGCTCCCGGCCTCGCGCGCGGCGCGGTGCTGGCCGTGCTGCGCGCCGTCGACCGCGACGGAGCTGCGGCGCTCCGCGATCCCCTCGCGCGATCGCTCCTCGACGCGCTTGGCGCGCACGACGCCGTCGAACTGGCGCTGCGCTTCCAGGCCGACGCGAGCGAAGACACCTGGGGCCGGCTGGCGCCGCGGGTGTTCGAGGCTCTCGCCGCCGGATCGCCCCTGGCTCGCGAGGTGGTCGAACGCGCGACGGCGCACCTGGCGGACCTCGTGATGGCGGTGCGGGCTCGCGGTGCCCGGGGCCGCGACGTCATCGCCGCCGGCGGGGTGATGACAGCCCAGCCGGCGCTTGCGGCCGGGCTGCGCACGGCCGTGGCCGCGCGCGACGGGGCGCTCAACGTCACCGTCCTCGATACCGCGCCCGCCTTCGGGGCCCTCGCCCTCGCCCACCGTCTCGCCGCCCGCTCCGCACCGAAAGGCACTTCGTGAGAATCATCGTGTCCCCCGACCCCGTCACGACCGGCGCGGCTGCCGCGCACGCGGTCGCCTCAGCGGCCGACGACCGCCCGGACCTCGTGCTCGGCGTCGCGACCGGTTCGTCGCCGCAGCCGCTGTACCGGTCGTTGGCCATTCTCGTTCGCGCCGGACTCGATCTGTCGTCGGCGACGGCCTTCGCGCTCGACGAGTACGTCGGCCTCGCCCCGGACCACCCCGAGAGCTACCACTCCGTCATCGCTCGCGAGGTGACCGCGCCGCTGCACCTCGACCCCGCCCGCGTGCACGTCCCCAACGGTGCGGCAGCGGATGCCGGCGCTGCCGCCGAAGCCTACGAGCGTGCCATCGCGCGGGCGGGCGGCGTCGACCTGCAGATCCTCGGCATCGGGACGAACGGGCATATCGGCTTCAATGAACCCGGCTCGGCCGCCGACTCGCGCACCCGCGTCGTGGAGCTGGCCGCGCAGACGATCGCCGACAACAGCCGGTTCTTCCTCGACCCGGCCGACCCCGTCCCCACTCACGCCCTCACGCAGGGCGTGGGGACGATCCTCGAGGCGCGGCACATCGTCCTCGTCGCGACGGGCGGGCATAAGGCCGACGCCATCGCCCGCGGGGTCGAAGGCCCCGTGACCGCCGCGGTGCCGGCGTCCTTCCTTCAGCGGCATCCCGATGTGACCCTCTTTCTCGACGACGCCGCCGCATCTCGGCTCTCCCCGGCCCTGGCGACTCCCTCGGTGAACGCATGAGCGCGGCGATCTTCGACGTCGCGCGCATCGGGCCCGGCGAAGGCTCAGAGCCGCCGCGGTCACGCCTGCGTTCGGACGCGCCCGCGCAGACCCTCGACGGCACGTGGCAGTTCCGCCTCAGTGCGTCGGTGCTCGACATCCCCGACGACACCTGGCTCGACGGCGTGGCGGGGAACTGGGCCGAACTCGGGGTCCCCGGTCACTGGAACCTCAACGGTTTCGGGCTGCCCGCTTACTCGAACGTGCAGTTCCCGTTCCCGATCGACCCGCCGCATCCGCCCGACCGCAATCCGATCGGCGACTACCGCCGGACGTTCGAGCTCGACCCCGCGCTCGAGACCGTCGCGGCGGTGGCGGACTCACGGATCCTGCTGCGCTTCGACGGTGTCGAGTCGGCCGCCGACGTGTTCCTCAACGGCGCGCGACTCGGCTCGACGCGGGGAAGCCGGCTGACCCACGAGTTCGACGTGACGGATCTCGTGCGCCCCTCCGGCAACGTCATCGGGGTGCGCGTGGCGAAGTTCTCGGACGCCACCTACCTCGAGAACCAGGACATGTGGTGGCTGCCGGGCATCTTCCGCAGCGTCGCGCTGCTCGCGCGTCCGGCCGGCGGCATCGACGACGCCTTCGTCACGGGTGACTACGATCCGGCGACGGGCCGTGGCGAGCTCGCCGTGCGCGTGGCGACCGATGGCGAGGTCCGCGTCCGGATCGACGAGCTCGGCATCGACACGGTCGTCCGCGGCACCGGAGCCGGCATCGTCGACACCGCGCTCGCGCCCGCACTCATCGACGCCGGCGAGGTCTCGCCGTGGTCGGCCGAGACGCCGCGGCTCTACGAGGCGGTTCTGAGCACCGCCGCCGAACGCGTGTCGCTGCGGGTCGGATTCCGGCGGGTGGCATCGGCCGGCGGCATCCTGACGGTCAACGGACGGCCCGTCACGCTGCGGGGCGTCAACCGGCACGAGCACGACCCCGAGCACGGGCGGGTGCACTCGGAGGCGCTGGCGCGCCGCGACATCGAGCTGATGAAGCAGCACAACATCAACGCGGTGCGCACGTCGCACTATCCCCCGCACCCCGGCTTCCTCGATCTCGCGGACGAGTACGGGCTCTACCTCATCGACGAGTGCGACCTCGAGACCCACGAGTACGAGTACGTCGAGTGGCGTGGCAACCCCAGCACGGATCCCGCGTGGCGCGAGGCGTTCCTCGACCGCATCCGCCGCACCGTGACCCGCGACCGCAATCACGCCGGCGTCATCCTGTGGTCGCTCGGCAACGAGTCCGGCGCCGGCTCGAACATCACGGCGATGGCCGATTGGGTACGCGGTCACGATCCGTCGCGGCTCATCCACTACGAGGGCGACTGGTCCAGCCGCGACGTCGACGTCTACTCGCGGATGTACCCCTCGCACGAGGAGGTGCGCCGGATCGGCGAGGAGGCGCTGCATCCCGTCGCGTTCGACGCGACCGCCGACGAGGCGCGGCGGCGCGGCCTGCCGTTCATCCTGTGCGAGTTCGGGCACGCGATGGGCAACAGCCCGGGAGGCGTGAAGGAGTACTGGGAACTCGTCGAGCGGTACCCCCGCATCGCCGGTGCGTTCGTGTGGGAGTGGGTCGAGCACGGCATCGCCGTCCGGGACGAGAACGGACGCCGCCTCATCCGATACGGCGGCGACTTCGGCGAGTCGGTGCACGACCACAACTTCGTCATCGACGGGCTCGTCAGCGCCGATCGCGAGCTGCGACCCGGCCTCGTCGACTACGCGGCGATCATCGCGCCGGTCGTGTTCGAGATCGCCGCCGACCGTCGCGAGGCCGCGGTGATCAATCGTTACGACCACATCGATCTGTCGCACCTGCGCGTGCAGTGGCGGCGCGAGCGCGATGGCGTGGTGGTCGCCGAGGGCGAGCTGGAGGTCGCGGCGGCCGCGCGGGAGCGCTCGGTCGTCGCGCTTCCCCCGGAAGCCCGGGACGACCGCCGGGCTCCGGCGGTCGCCGACGTCCTCACCCTCGAAGCGGCACTGCGCGGCGAGACCTCGTGGGCGGCGCCCGGCCATGTCGTCGCCCGCGGACAGCACGTGCGCACCGGTGCGCCGGTGCGGGAGGACGGGGCCGCGCCGGCCGCCGAGCTCTTCGACCGCCGAGCTCGGCCGCTCGTCCTCGGAACCGCCCGCGTGATCGACCCGCCGCGCCTGGGCATCTGGCGTGCACCGACCGACAACGACCGGGCCGCGGGGTGGGACGAGCCCGACCTGCCGCCTTATGCCGAGCGCTGGGCGACCGCGCGGATGGACTGGATGCTGACCCGTCTGCGCGGGACGGAGCGCGACGACCTGGCGCTCACCGCCTGGACCCGCGACGGCACGCCGTCGTACGACGCCGCGATCGACGCGGTCTGGTCGTGGCGCGCCGTGGCGGACGGACTGCTGCTGCACCTGGACATCGAGCCGCACGGGCCCTGGGAGGTCGACTGGGCGCGGCTCGGCATCGACCTCACCCTGGAGGGGGCGCCGGTCGGTCTCGACTTCGCGGGCTACGGTCCCGGCCCGAGCTACCCGGACACCGACTCCGGCGTCCACTTCGGGTGGCACCGCGTGGGCGCGTCCGACCTCGTCACCCCGCACGTCCGCCCGCAGGAGAGCGGCTCGAGGCGCGGTGTGCGTGACGCGACGATCCACACCGAGACGGGCGCCGTGCGCGTGCGCGTGCTCCGAGGTGGCAGCACGGATGCCGGCGTCGCCGTCACGGTGTCGCCGTGGGATCGGCGCACCCTGGCCGACACGACGCACGCATCCCTCCTGCCCGCCCCCACCGCGACCCACCTCTCGATCGACATCGCGCAGTCGGGTGTCGGCACGGCGACCTGCGGCCCCGGGGTGCTCCCCCGGTACCGTGTGCCCGCCTTCGCGGCGTCGGTGCGGCTGCTGTTCAGCCCCGCCTGAGCGGGCGCGCTCAGGCCAGCAGCAGGGCTGCCCAGCTCACGGGCGGAAGGGGGACCTCGAGGATGCCGTCGCGGATGACGGCATCCTCGAGCGGCGCGACCCCGACCCGCTCCGGATCGTCGAGCGTGTTCGCGGCGTACATGTCGTCGTCGTGCAGCAGGTGAGACTCCGCGATGCGCGGCTCGCGGCCGAGCTCCGCGATCAGCGCGGAGACATCGAGACGCATGGTGGCCGCCTCGTCGACCGACCGGTTGACGACGAAGACGCTCGTCCCCTGCTCGCCGACCGTCGCGACGGCGTTGACGGCGGGGATCTCGCCGAAGCGCGAGCTGGTCACGGTCGCACCGTCGAGCGGCACGCGCACGACCTGCTCGCCGGTGAGGCGCGAAGTGATCGAGAAGGGGAAGAACGTGGTCTGGCGCCAGGCGGGACCGCCGGGCTCGGTCATGATCGGCGCGATGACGTTGACGAGCTGCGCGAGGGACGCCGAGCGCACCCGGTCGGCGTGCTGCAGCAGCGTGATCAGCAGGTCGCCGAAGACGACGGCGTCGAGCGCGTGGTACCGGTCTTCGAGCAGGCGGGGTGCGACGGGCCAGCCCGCCTCCTCGGGCTTGTCGTCCTGCTCGCCGTTCTCGTCGAACAGGTACCAGACGTTCCACTCGTCGAACGAGATCATGATGCGCTTGTCGCTGCGCTTGGTCGCGGCGACGGAGTCGGCGATCGCGACGACCGACTCGATGAAGCGCGCCATGTCGACGCCGGAAGCGAGGAACTCCTGCGCGTCGCCGCCGCGCTCCTGGTAGTAGGAGTGGCAGGAGATGAAGTCGACGTCCTCGAAGGTGTGCTCGAGCACCGTGCGCTCCCACGACCCGAAGGTCGGCATCCCGCTCCCCGACGAGCCGCAGACGACCAGCTCGAGGTCGGGTTGCATCATCCGCATCGCCTTGGCGGTGCGGGAGGCGAGCTTGCCGTAGTCGTCGGCGTTGCGGTGACCGAGCTGCCACGGTCCGTCCATCTCGTTGCCCAGGCACCACATCCGCACGCCGAGGGGCTCGGGTCGCCCGTGCTCCGCGCGCTTGCGGGTCCAGGCGGTGTCGGCGTCGAGGTTGGCGTACTCGAGGAGATCGAGAGCCTCCTGCGTGCCGCGGGTGCCGAGATTCACCGCGAGCATGAGGTCGCTGCCGACGAGCTCGAGCCAGTCTGAGAACTCGTGGAGCCCGACCTCGTTCGTCTCGGTCGAATGCCACGCGAGGTCGAGGCGCCGCGGGCGCTCCTCGCGGGGACCGACGCCGTCCTCCCAGCGGTAGCCCGAGACGAAGTTGCCGCCGGGGTACCGGATCGTCGAGACGCCGAGCTCCCGCACGAGGTCGACGACATCGCGCCGGAAACCATCGGGACCCGCGGACGGGTGTCCGGGCTCGTGGATGCCGTCATAGATGTGACGACCGAGGTGCTCGACGAAGCCCCCGAAGATGCGCCGATCGACGACGGTGAGAACGGCGTGGGGATCAAGGGACCCGTGGGTGCTCATGAGGACCTTTCCGGCACTGGCGAAGGACGTTGACCTGTCACGTTACCGGTAACATTCATCCCTCGCTCAGCTTTTACGGCTTCGAAACGGGAAGCGCTTGCCGGATGGGCGGTGGAGGGCTACCGTATGTCTCACCCACATTGTCATGACATGCCGACAATTGCACCACGGCCTGACGCGACACGATCGAGCGCTCACCGCAGAGCGCGTGTGAAGGAGAAGCAGTGAAGAGTTCCCGCACCATTCGCACCACCGTCCTCGTCGGAGCAACGATCGGCGCCCTCGCGCTCGCCGGCTGCTCGTCTCAGGGCGGCGGGGAAGGCGATCAGGTCGTCCTCCAGTTCGTGCAGTCGGGCGACGCCGCACAGGGCGGCGGCTACGCGATGCTGGCCGAGAAGTACGAGGAGGAGACCGGCGTCAAGGTCAACGTCGTCGAGGTCCCCAACGACGACCTGCGCACGCGACTGCGCACGGCCTCGCAGGCCAACGACCTCCCGGCCCTGGCCGCGGCACCGGACGCCGACCCCGCCTGGACCGCCCGCATGCTCGATCTCACCGACATCGCCGAGGAGGCGAAGGTCATCCCGGCCCTGCGCGTCGAGGACCCGAGTGACGGCAAGGTCAAGGCCCTCCCGACGACGCTGACCGGCGTCGGCATGTTCATCAACAAGTCGCTGTGGGATGCCGCCGGCGTGGAGTACCCGACCTCCCTCGACCAGCAGTGGACGTGGGACGAGTACGTCCAGCGCGCTGGCGAGGTCGTCGAGAAGACCGACGCCGAGTTCGGCGCCGTCATGGACAGCTCGGCCCACCGCCTGCGCGCCTTCCTCTTCGAGTTCGGCAGCCAGGGCGTCACCGAGCAGAGCGACGGCACCTGGGCCCTCGACGCCGAGGGCGAGAAGGCCCTCGAGTACTTCAAGAAGCTCAACGACGACGGGTTCATGCCCAAGGCCGTCTGGGCTGCGGGCGACGACCCCAGCGCGACCTTCAAGAGCGGTCGCGTCGCGGGCTACATGTCGGGTGTCTGGCAGATCGCCGACTTCCAGGCCAACATCACCGACTTCGAGTGGCTGTCGGTGCCGCTTCCCCAGCAGCCGGTCCGCTCGACGAACTACGGCGCCGCCTCGTGGATCGTCGCCTACGACGGCACCGGCGTCGAGCAGGAGACGCTCGACTTCGTGAAGTGGATGTACCAGCCCGAGAACTACCGCGCGTACTGCGAGGTCTCCGGCTGCCTGCCGGCCCTCGAGGGCCTCGAGGTGAGCTACCAGGACGACGCGTACGCGTTCGACCTCTACAACGGCGAGATCGCCGAATCGCCCGAGATCGCGGCACGTCAGACCGTCGACGGGCTGAAGAACAGCTACACCGGACTCGCGATCGACAGCGAGCCGCTGAAGGACGAGACCATCAAATACCTCAGCGGCGAGCAGACGCTCGAGCAGACCGTGGCGAACATCAACTCCATCTCGACCGAACAGATGAACTGACCTCCCCAGGGGAGCCCATCGCATGACTGCAACCATCACGCCGGACGCCTCCGCCCCCACGGCGGGGGCGCCCGGCGCGCCCCGTCCTCGCAAGCGCGTCTTCGGGCGCTACCGGCTCGCGCCGTTCCTGTTCACCGTGGGGACGGCCGCCCTGTTCGCGCTGTTCTTCCTGTGGCCGGGTGTGCTCGGGCTCTCGTACTCGCTGACGGACTTCCGCGGCTGGGGCGACGCCGAGTTCGTCGGCCTCGCGAACTACGTCGAGCTGATGACCGATCCGGGCTTCTACGGCGCGCTGGCCCGGACCTTCGTCTTCACCCTCTTCGCGGTTCCCCTCAGCTACGCGCTCTCGCTCGCGATGGCCGTCGCCATCAACGCGGTGTGGGCGCGCGGCAAGACGGCAGCCCGCATCATCTTCTTCCTGCCCTGGCTCGTCTCCCCCATCGTCACCGGTGTCATCTGGCGCTGGATGTTCGGCGAGAGCTTCGGCTTCGTGAACTTCATCATCCGCGCCCTCGGCGGCGAGGGCGTGCCGTGGTCGTCGAACGCCGACCTCTCGCTGCTCGTCGTGATCGTGGCGTCCTCCTGGGGCGGCGCGGCCTTCAACATGCTCCTGTTCGTCGCCGCGCTCAACAACGTGCCGAAGTCGTACTACGAGGCGGCGGAGCTCGACGGTGCGAACGGGTGGCAGCGGTTCCGCAACATCACCCTGCCGTCGATCGCGCCGACCTCGGTGCTCGTGATCCTCCTGTCGACCCTCGGGCACATGAAGGAGTTCGCGCTCATCCAATCCCTCAACGGCGGCGGTCCGGGCACCCAGAACCGTCTGATCGTGCAGTACATCTACGAGACCGGCTTCAAGCAATCCGAGATCGGCTACGCCAGCGCGGCATCCATGGTCCTCCTGGTGATCCTCATGATCATCGCGGTGATCCAGCTGCGCATCAGCCGGAGGAGCAACAACGCATGGTGACCACCTACGCCATCACCGTCCCCGACGACAAGCGGACCAAGCGCTACGAGCGCCGTCGCCGTACGCAGGGCCGCATCCGCAAGTCGATCGTCCCCACGACGATGCTCTGGGTCCTCGCCGTGCTCATGCTGTTCCCGCTCCTGTGGTTCCTGCTGTCGTCGTTCAAGCCCGGCAGCGAGCTGTTCAGCTACCCGCTGTCGTTCTTCCCGCGGGAGTGGACCCTCGACGGCTATGCCGCGGCGCTCGAGCGCATCGACTTCGCGCGCTACTTCCTCAACACCGCGATCGTGGCGACGGTCACCACCGTCCTGACCGTCGCGCTCTGCGCGATGACCGGCTACGCCCTGGCGAAGTACAAGAACCCGTGGCTGAGCGTGCTCGGGCTCTGCATCCTGTCGATGACGATGCTGCCCGGCGAGGTCATTCTCAACCCGCTGTTCATCGTCATCCGCGACCTCGGGCTCTACAACTCGCTCGCGGGTGTGATCATCCCCTCGATCATCACGCCCACCGGCGTGTTCATGTTCCGGCAGTTCTTCATCACGATCCCCGACGAGCTCATGCAGGCGGCGCGCATCGACGGTGCGAGCGAGTTCGGCATCTTCTTCCGCATCATGATGCCGCTGGCCCGCCCGATCGCGCTGACCCTCGCGATCATGTCGTTCCAGTGGCGCTGGAACGACTACATCTTCCCGCTCATCATCCTCGGCAACCCGGAGCAGTTCACGCTGCAGATCGCCCTGCGCGCCCTCGTCGGCGCGGAGAACATCGAGTGGACGATCCTGCTGTCGGCGTCCGTGCTCTCGATGCTCCCCCTGATCGCGCTGTACCTCGTGTTCCAGCGGTACATCACGTCGTCGAACATCAATGCGGGGCTGAAGGACTGATGCCCGCGCGGGACGACCTGATCCTCGAACGCGTCGACCGGTTCGTCGGCGACCACCTCGCACGCGGGGTGGTCGCCGATCGGCGCGCCGTGACGGTGTCGGCCTGGCAGGTGCCCGACGAGGGCGACCTGGCGGGCGAGCCGGTGCCGGTCGCACGGATGCAGCGGGATGCCGCTTTCGTGCCGATCGAGCCCGGCTCCCTTTGGGGGCGGCCGTGGGGCACGACGTGGCTCCTCGTCGAGGGCCGGGTGCCCGCCGAATGGGCCGGACGCGACGGTCGTATCGAGCTCTCGCTCGACCTCGGGTTCTCGCAGGCCAAGCCCGGGTTCCAGTGCGAGGGGCTGGTGCGCACGAGCGCGGGGTCGGTCGTCAAGGGCCTCGAGCCGCGCAACCATCACGTTCCCGTCGACACCGGCCCGGGCGAGGAGTTCTCGTTCACCGTCGAGGCGGCCGCCAACCCCGACCTCTCCGGCGGCGACGACTTCCGCAGCCCGCTCGCGTTCGCACCGACGGCGCTCGGCGACAGGGCCACCGCGGGAGCCGCCCCGCTCTACCGCCTCGGGGCGATGGAGGTGCGGCTCGTCGACGAGACGGTCGAACGCCTGCGTCGCGAGATCATCGTCCTGGTCGGCCTCGCACGCGAGCTCACGGCGACCGATCCGCGCCGTGCCCGGATCCTCGACGGCCTCGAGCGGGCGCTCTATGCGGTCGACCCGGACGATCCGGCCGCCGGCGCGAGCGCGGCCCGCGGCATCCTCGCACCGCTGCTGGCGTCACCGGCCGCGGCATCCGCCCACCGCATCACGGCGACGGGACACGCGCACATCGATTCGGCCTGGCTGTGGCCGACGCGCGAGACGGTGCGGAAGGTCACCCGGACCTTCGCCAACGTGCTCGACCTCATGTCCGCCGACCCCGATGCGGTGTTCGTGAGCTCCTCGGCGCAGCACTTCGACTGGGTGCGGCACAGCGACCCCGAGCTGTTCGCCCGCGTCGCCGAGCGGGTGGCCGAGGGCCGGTTCATCCCGGTCGGCAACATGTGGGTCGAGTCCGACGTCAACATGCCCTCCGGCGAATCGCTCGCGCGCCAGCTGCTCTACGGCACGAGGTTCTTCGAGGAGCACTTCGGGGCCAGGAGCGACGTCGGCTGGCTGCCCGACTCGTTCGGCTTTCCCGCGTCGCTCCCCCAACTGCTGCGCGGTGCCGGGCTGCGCTGGTTCTTCACGCAGAAGATGTGCTGGAACGACGGCGACACGATGCCCCACCACTCCTTCGTGTGGGAGGGCCTCGACGGTTCGCGGATCTTCACGCACTTCCCCCCGAACAACACCTACAGCGGCGACATGCGTCCGACCGAGCTCGCCCGCAGCGTGCGCAACTTCGCCGATCACGCCGCGAGCACGCGATCGCTGATGCCGTTCGGATACGGCGACGGCGGCGGCGGCCCGACCCGCGAGATGATGGCCGACGCGCGTCTCCAGGCCGATCTCGAAGGGTCGCCCACGGTCGCGTTCGGCACTCCGCGCGAGTTCTTCGTCGAGGCCGCCGACGAGCCGGCCGACCCGCCCGTCTGGGCGGGCGAGATGTACCTGCAGTTCCATCGCGGCATCTATACGTCGCAGATGCGGACCAAGCGCGGCAACCGGCGCAACGAGGCCCTCCTCGTCGAGGCGGAGCAGTGGAGCACCGCAGCTCACATCCGGCGCGGCATCCCCTACCCCGCCGACGAGCTCGACGAGCTCTGGCGGGAGGTGCTGCTGCTGCAGTTCCACGACATCCTGCCCGGCAGCGCGATCGCGTGGGTCCACCGCGAAGCCGAGCGTTCGCACGCCGAGACGACCGAGCGTCTGGAGGCGATCATCGCGGCGGCGATCGCCGCGCTGGCGGGCTCGGGATCGACGCGGCTCGCGCTCAACCCCGCGTCGGCGCCCGTCGGATCGATCGCTCCCGGGTCCTCCGGACCCGCGCCCGAGGCGACGCCGTTCTCCTCCGAACCGGTCGCGGACGGTTTCCGGCTGCGCTCCGACAGCATCGACGTCCTCGTCGGTCCCGACGGCACGCTGCGCAGCGTCCGTGCGCTGCCGGATGGTCGCGAGCTCATCCCGGTGGGACACCGGGGCGGGCTGCTCCAGCTGCACGTCGACGCTCCCGCCAAGTGGGACGCCTGGGAGCTCGACGCCTCGTACCGGCTCGCGACGACCGACGTCGACGGCGGCACGGCCCGGCTCACCGAGACCGGGGCCGTGCACGTCGTCCACCCCCTCGCCCACGGACAGGTGGAGCAGTGGATCGACCTCCACCCGGCCGGCGGCGCCGTGCGCATCCGCACCCGGGTCGACTGGCACGAACGGCACCGCCTGCTCAAGCTCGCCTTCCCCGTCGCGGTGCACGCGCCGGACGCCGCCTACGAGACGCAGTTCGGGCACGTGCGCCGCCCGCTGCACACCAACACCTCGTGGGATGCCGCGCGCTACGAGGTCTGCGCGCACCGGTGGGTGCACGTCGCCGAGCCCGGCACGGGAGCGGCGATCGTCAATGACGGCCTGTACGGGCACGACGCGACCCGGACGACGGATGATCACGGAACCGTGACGACCGTGCGGCAATCGCTGCTGCGTGCCCCCACCTTCCCCGATCCGGATGCCGACCAGGGCGCGCACGAGTTCGTCTCGGTGTTCGCGCCGGCCGAGACGACCACGGACGCCGCCCGCTGGGGCACGATCGTCGGCTCACCGCTGCGCGAGGTCGACGGTTCGGGCCCGGTCGCGCCGCTCGTCGCGAGCAACGGGGCCGACGTCGTCGTCTCCGCCGTCAAGCTCGCCGCGGACGGCAGCGGCGACCTCATCGTGCGCGTGTTCGAGCAGCGCGGCGCGCGGCGCTCGAACACCCTCCGCTTCGACGTGCCCGTCTCGTCGCTGGAGGTGTGCGACCTCGTCGAGACCGCCGGAGGCGGCCGAGCGGATGCCGCCACGCTGACGGACGATCGAACGGTCGTCCTGGACCTCCGTGCCTTCGAGGTCGTGACCCTGCGCGCCCGCCTGCTCACCCCGGAGACCGAATGACCCGCGACACCGACGCCTTTCCGGCCGACACGTTCCTGAGCGACGTCGTGGCCGCCGCCGACGCTGCGGCCGCCGCACTCATGGACACCCCGGTCGACGTCGCCGAGGCGCCGCTCGGTCCGCACCGGGAGTCCATGCGACGCGCGAAGCTCCTGGTGGCCGTCTACCTCTCCCCGTCCTCGGCGTTCGCCGGAGACCCGGCAGCTCTGGCACTCGCGGAGCGGTACGCCTCGGTCCTCGCCGAGTTGCAGTCGCCGACGGGGCTGTTCCTCGGCGGCGACAACGTCGAGTCGCCACCCGACAGCGGCTTCACCATCAACGACGTCGGCGACATCCTCGAGCTCATCCGCCGTTCGGGTGACGATCGGCTGAGCGCCCTCGGCACCACGCTGGGAGCTATCGCCGACCGCGCGGCGCCCGCGATGCTCGCCGGCGGCGTGCACACCCCGAACCACCGGTGGGAGCTCACGGCGGCGCTCGCCCGCCTGCACCGGCACCGGCCCGACGAACGGCTGGTCGAGCGCGCCCGGTGCTGGCTCGCCGAGGGCATCGACATCGCTCCCGACGGGCAGTACTCCGAGCGCAGCGCGAACTACGCCGTCTACGTCTCGAACCCGTCGCTGCTGGCCGTCGCCGACATCCTCGGCCTGCCCGACCTGCGCGCCGTCGTCGAGCGGAATCTCGCGTCGACGCTCGGTCTCATCCAGCCCGACGGATCGGTCGAGACCGTGCACTCCCGCCGGCAGGACCAGCGCGAGACGCGGTTCCCGCTCGCCCCCTTCGCGACGCTCTACCGGCGGCTCGCGATCGAGACCGGTCGCGCCGATCTCGCGTGGGCAGCGCGGGTCGCAGCATCCGAGCCGGTCATCGACCCCCAGACCGCATTGGCCGACGTGCTGCTGCACCCGGCCATCGCGGGGCCGCTCCCCGACGCTGCGGTCCCCGCGGCGCGGATGCGGAGCACGTGGCCGTCGTCCGGACTCGTCATCGATCGCACGCCCGAGCGCGCGATCACGGTGTTCGGCGGTTCGGACTATGCCGCGGCAGGCCGCATCCGCTCGGGTCTCGCGACGAACCCGACGTTCCTGCGCCTGTTCGCGGGCGCGGCCGTGCTCGAGTCGGCGCGCCTGTCGCGCCACTTCTTCGGCCTCGGCCCGTTCCGCGCCGACTCCCTGACCGTCTCCGATGACGAGTTCGTCCTCGAGGAGCGGCTCTCCCCCGCCTACTTCGGCCCCCTCGACACCGATCTCCACCGCGCGGACGGCGACTACCGACTCGTGGACGAAGGGCGGTTCTCGGCGGCGATGTCGTTCGACGTCCGCCCCCGCGACGAGGTCGCCCTGCACACCCGCATCGCGGTGCGCCCCTCCGAGACCGGCACCGACCTCGTGATCGATACCGAGGGGCCGCTCTGCACGTGGAGCCTGGAACTCGCCTTCCGGCCCGGCGGAGCCTTCGAGGGCCTCGACCTGGCACCCGACGGAACCGGCGTCCTGGGCGCGGGCACCGCGCGCTACCGCGTCGGTGACGAGGCGATCGAGTTCGGCATCGCGGCCGATGTCGACCGCGGGGTGCCCGGAGCCGCCGGCTACCTCCCGGGTGAGGACTACACGTACCTGGGCGGCACCGATGCCCTCGGCGGGCCGCGCGTCTACCTCACCGGCACGACGCCCGGCCGCGCCGAGGTGCGGCTGCGCCGCATCCGCTGACGCAGTCGGCTGACCCGATCCGGGCGGGCGGTCGCGCGTCAGTCGAACGAGACGGCGACGGCCGCGCGCTCGACGAGCGAACGCTGCGCGGCGTCGGCGAGCACGAGGGCGGCGCGACCGTCCTCGAACGTGGGGCTCGTCGACGCCTCGCCGCGAACGGACTTGACGAACTCCGCGAGCTCGGCGGCGTACGACGCGGCGTAACGCTCGAGGAAGAAGTCCTGGTACGGCGGACGCGCCTCGACGCTCGTCGCCGTCGACGCGCTGACGAGACTCGTGCCGGCGTTCGCCACCTGCAGCGAACCGCGCGCGCCGAAGGCCTCCAGGCGCTGGTCGTAGCCGCTCGCGCTGTGGCGCGAGTTGATGATCGTGACGATCGCGCCGGATGCCGCGCGCAGCACCGTCACCGCGGTGTCGACATCGCCGTGCTCACGGGCGCCGTCGTCGAACGTCGTCGTCGCCGTCGCCGAGACCTCGACGATGTCCGACACGAAGAAGCGCGCCATGTCGAAGTCGTGGATCGTCATGTCGCGGAAGATGCCGCCCGAGACCGCGATGTACGACGCGGGCGGCGCGGCGGGGTCACGGCTGATGATCGTGAGCTGCTCGAGTTCGCCCACCTCGCCGGCGCCGACCCGCGCGTGCACCTCCGCGAACGCCGGATCGAAGCGGCGGTTGAACCCGAGGGCCACCGGCACCCCGCTCGCGGCGACGCGCGGCCGGAGGGCGTCGACACGGGCCAGGTCGAGATCGATCGGCTTCTCGCACAGCACGGGGATGCCGCGGTCCAGGGCCGCCGCGATGAGGTCGACGTGCGTGGGAGTGGGAGACGCGATGATCACCGCGTCCACCTCACCCGAGGCGAGCAGCTCGTCGGCGGACTCCGTCGCGCGGCCGCCGAAGCGGTCGGTGACGCCCGTGGCACCGGCGATGAACGGGTCGGCGACCCACGACAGCGTGGTGTCGGGCGACGCGGCGATGTTGACGGCGTGGACCTGGCCGATGCGGCCGGTGCCGATGAGTCCGAAGCGGATGGGGGAAGGGGTCACGGTTCTCTCCGTCTGTCGTGGGTCACAGCCAGGCGCGCAGGGCGTCGCGGTTGGTCTGCTGGTCGGCGGTGCGCTCGCGCAGGAAGGCGTCGATCGCGGTCTCGGGGCCGTTCAGGACGTCCTGCTCCACGACGATCCAGCCGTCGAAGTCGCGCTCGGCCATCGCCGCCATGACCGGGGCGACATCGAGATCGCCCTGTCCGAAAGCGACGAAGACGCCCGATGACCAGACCTCGCGCATCCCCCCGCCCGCTGCGACGACCGAGCGCAGCCGGCCGAGGTCGACGTCCTTCAGGTGCAGGTGGTTGATGCGGTCGCCCCAGCGGCGTACCGCATCAACAGGGTCGCCGCCGCCGAGGGCGAGGTGCCCCGTGTCGAGGGTCAGGTCGATGTCGACCCGCCCGAGGAAACGGTCGATCTCGTCCGGCGACTCGACGAACGTGCCGGCGTGGTGGTGGAAGGTCGGCTCGAGCCCCGCGGCCCGGACGAGCGCGACGGCGCGCTCGGCGTTGCGCGCGAGGCGGTCCCAGCCGGCGTCGTCGAGCCGGTCGACCTCGGCGCCGCGCCCGGGCGCCGCGCGGCGGGCGGCCGAGCCGTCGTCGGCGAGCGTCGGCAGCGGCGGCCGGCCGCCCACGGCGTCAGCCGCGGCGACGAAGCTGCGCAGGGCCGACTCGAGCTCGGGAAGGGCTGCGGCGAATGCCGCGTCGTCCGAGAACGGCAGCTGCACCCAACCGCCGGCGAGGCCCAGGCCGAACCGGCGGAGTCGTGCGGCGAGCGCCTCGCCCTCACCGAGGAATCCGGCCGGTCCGAGGTCGACGCCGTCGTACCCCGTCTCGACGAGGGCCCCGAGCATCTCGTCGGCGCTGACCGTCTCGGCACCGTCGGGCGTCAGTTCGAACACCCCGAAGCTCACCGGGGCTCCGGCGACTGTCGCTTTCATGCTTCCTCCCGTCCGAGCAGCGGGCGCTGCGCCCCCCGCTGCCGCTCGTAGTCCTCCCGCGCGCGCGCCGTGGAGCCGAGCTCGGCGACCTCGGCCACCGGCACGTCCCACCAGCCCGTGCCGTCGGGGGCGTAGATGAGGGGGTCGGACTCGACGTGGATGACGGTGGCGGTGTCCGCGGTTTTCGCTCGCTTCACGGCGGCCGTCAGGTGCGCCGCCGCATCCGGACCCGGCGCGATCTCGATGACGTCGACGCCGTAGCTGCGGGCGTTGGCGGCGAGGTCGACGGGCAGGGTCTGCCCGCCCTCGAAATTGCGCGCCTCGTCGTCGAGCATGCGGTAGCGCGTGCCGAAGCGCGCGGAACCGACCGTCTCGGAGAGATGCCCGATCGATGCGTAGCCGTGGTTCTGGACGATCACGACGATGATCTTGATGCGTTCGGCGACGGCGGTCGCGAGCTCGGAGTGCAGCATCAGGTACGACCCGTCACCCACCATGGTGATGACGTCGCGGTCGTCGCCCGCGGCGAGGAGCGCCCGCTTCACGCCGAGAGCGCCGGCGATCTCGTACCCCATCGTCGAGAAGGCGTACTCCACGTGGTAGCCGAGCGGATCGCGGACGCGCCAGAGCTTGTGGAGGTCGCCGGGCAGGGATCCGGCGGCCTGCACCATGACGTCGGCCGGGTCGGTCGCGGCGTGGACCGCGCCGATCAGCTCGGGCTGACCCGGCCGGTCGAGGTGGGAGGCGACGAAGGCCGCATCCACCGCGGCATCCCACCGCGTCTTGTGCTCGGCGATGCGTGCCGCGTACTCCGCCGGCACCCGATGACCGGGCAGGTCTCGCAGGGCCGCGGCGAGCGTCTCGCGGGCGTCGGCGATGACGGGCAGGTCGGTACCGTGCTTGTGCGCGTCGAACGAGGCGACGTTGACGTTGACGAAGCGCACCGACGGGTGCTGGAAGGCCGTGCGCGAGGCCGTCGTGAAGTCGCTGTAGCGCGTGCCGATCCCGATGACGACATCCGCCTCGGCGGCCAGGGCGTTCGCCGCGGCCGTGCCGGTCGAGCCCACCGCCCCGACATACTGGGGGTGGTCCCAGGGCATCGATCCGCCGCCGGCCTGCGTCGTGGCGACGGGGATGCCGGTGCGGGCCGCGAACTGGGCGAGCACCTCTTCGGCGCCGGAGTAGATCACGCCGCCGCCGGCCACGATCAGCGGGCGCTCCGCGGTCGCGATCGCCTCCAGAGCCCGTGCGAGCGGGCCCGCCTCGGGCACCGGGCGACGCACGTGCCACTCGCGGTCGGCCAGGAACTCCAGCGGTACATCGATCGCCTCGGCCTGCACGTCTTCGGGGAGAGCGATCGTCACGGCGCCGGTCTCGACCGGGTCCGTCAGCACGCGCATCGCGGCCAGCGCGATCGAGAAGAGCTGCTCGGGGCGCTGGACCCGATCGAAGAAGCGCGAGAGCGGCCGGAAGGCGTCGTTGACGGTGAGGCCGATGTCGCCGGGCTGCTCGAGCTGCTGGAGCACCGGGTCGGCGACGCGCGTCGCGAAGGTGTCGCTCGGAAGCAGGAGCGCCGGCAGCCGGTTGGTCGTGGCGAGTGCGGCTCCCGTCAGCATGTTGGTCGCCCCCGGGCCGACGGATGCCGCTGCGGCGAAGGTGGCGCGCCGCCGCCGCATCCGGGCGTAGCCGACCGCCTGATGGACCATCGCCTGCTCGTTCCGCGCCTGGTGGTACGGCATCAGGTCGGGAGCGGTCGCGTTCAGCTGCGCGAGGGCCTGCCCGATCCCGGCCACGTTGCCGTGGCCGAAGATGCCGAGCACGCCCGGGATCGTGCGCTCGCGGATGTCGCCGTCGACGGTCCACTGGTGCGCGAGGAACTCCACCAGCGCCTGGCTGACCGTCATCCGTCTCGTGCGGGTCATCATTTCTCCTCGTCGGCGTCGCCGTAGGGCAGGCGCGGATCGATCTGCTCGGTGCGCCAGGTCTCGCGCACCCAGGCGTGGGCGGGGTCGTCGCTGATGAGCCACGCGCGCTCGGGGTCGGGTCCCGCCATCACGTTCAGGTAATAGAGGTCGTAGCCGGGGGCTGCCACGGCCGGACCGTGATAACCGTAGGGCACGAGGGCGATGTCGCCCGAGCGCACCTGCTCGTCGATCGAGATCTCCCCGGCGGGCGAAGACGTCGTGGAGAAATGCCCGAACGCCGCGTCGGGGTCGACGGTCGGCCCGGCGCCGGCGATGGGCGCGCTCTCGAAGTAGTAGATCTCCTCGAGGCGGCTCTCGTGTCCGGGGACGTGCTCGTCGTGCTTGTGCGCGGGATACGACGACCAGTTGCCCGCGGGAGTGACGACCTCGCAGACGATGAGACGGGCCGCATCGAGCGAGCCCGGGGTGCCGAAGTTGTGCACCTGACGGCTCGCGGCGCCCGCTCCCCGCAGCTCGACCGCGACCTCCTCGGCGGTGATGTGCCGGCTCGGGTGCCGCTCGTCGGTGGGCGAGGAGGCGACGGCGACCCGGCCGGCACCGGTGACCCGAAGCGTCGACCCCGCGGAGACGTACAGGACGTCCGTCGGTCCGGCGAACACCGATGCGCGGCCGCGGAGGACCGTCGTCTGCGACTCGGCGCCCTCGCCGTGGTAGACGACGAAACTCCCCTGCAGGGGTACGACGATCCGTTCTGCCCCGGTCTCCTGGAGCACGACCTCGTCGCCGTCGGCGAGCGCGGCGACGTGCAGCCCGGTGTGCGCCCATCCGGGCAGACGGTCGTCGACGACGCTCTCCCAGCCGCCCTGCGCGAGCGCGCCGCGTCGGTGGAACCAGGTGGCGTTCATCAGGAGTTCTGCGGGAAGCCGAGGTTGATCCCGCCATGCTCCGAGGCACCGCGCGTCGCCGGGTCGAGCCACCGGCTCGTCACCGCCTTCTCGCGCGTGAAGAACTCGAAGCCGTGCACGCCGTACGCCTTCGCGTCGCCGAAGAGCGACTGCTTCCAGCCGCCGAAGGAGTGATACGCCACGGGCACCGGGATCGGTACGTTGATGCCGATCATGCCGACCTCGACCTCGTTCTGAAACCGGCGTGCGGCACCGCCGTCGTTCGTGAAGATCGCGGTTCCGTTGCCGAACCGGCCGGAGTTGATGAGCGCGACGCCCTCGTCGAAGGTCGCGACGCGGACGACCGCGAGCACGGGACCGAAGATCTCCTCCTGGTAGGCGCGTGAGGAGGTCGGGATGCCGTCGATCAGCGTCGGCCCGAAGAAGAATCCGTCCTCGTGCCCGGCCACCGAGAAGCGACGACCGTCGACGACGATGCGGGCACCGTCCGCTTCGGCGATGTCGACGTACTCCGCGACCTTGTCGCGATGCGCGCGAGAGATGAGCGGCCCCATGTCGGGCTCGGTCTCGGCCGAGCCGTCGCCGACCCGCAGCGCCGCGATGCGGTCGCGGATCTTCTCGATGAGCGCATCCGCGACCGGTTCGACGGCGAGCACGACGCTGATCGCCATGCACCGCTCCCCCGCCGCGCCGTACCCGGCGTTCACAGCCTGATCGGCGACGAGGTCGAGGTCGGCGTCGGGCAGCACCAGCATGTGGTTCTTCGCGCCGCCGAGCGCCTGCACCCGCTTGCCGTGACGAGATGCCGTCTCGTAGATGTACTGCGCGATCGGCGTCGAGCCGACGAACGAGATCGACGACACGTCGGGGCTCTCGAGGAGGCCGTCGACGGCGAGCTTGTCGCCCTGCAGCACCGTGAACGCGCCGTCGGGAAGCCCGGCCTCCTGCCAGAGTCGCGCGAGCCACAGCGCCGCGGACGGATCCTTCTCGCTCGGCTTGAGCACGACCGCGTTGCCGGCCGCCAGCGCGACGGGGAAGAACCACATCGGGACCATCGCCGGGAAGTTGAAGGGCGAGACGATGCCGACGACGCCGAGGGGCTGCTTGATCGAGTAGACGTCGATGCCCGTCGACGCGTTCTCGCTGAACGCCCCCTTGATCAGGTGCGGGAACCCGGTCGCCAGCTCGACGACCTCCTGTCCGCGCAGGATCTCGCCCATCGCATCCGAGACCACCTTGCCGTGCTCGGCGGTGATGATGCGCGCGAGCTCCGGCTTGCGGGCGTTCAGCAGCTCGCGGAACGCGAACAGCACGCTCTGTCGACGGGCCACGGAGTACCGTGACCAGACCTCGAAGCCGCGGCGGGCCGACGCGATGGCCCGCTCGATCGTCTGCTCGTCGGCGAGCGCCACCTCGGCGCTGACCCGACCGGTGGCCGGGTTGAACACCGGCGCGGTGCGGGTGCCGTCGGGTGCGTACTCGCCTCCGTCGATCCAGTGCGGGATGACGGGCACGTCGCCGGTCGGGTCGGCGGTCGCGGAAGCAGCCATGAGGGGGATCCTCTCGGAGTCGGAGCGTCAGGGGTGGACGAGTCGCGCGGCGATGTCGATCGCCGCCTCGACATCGTCGTCATGCGGGTACAGGAGAGTGCGGCCGACGGTGAGCCCGCGGACGCCCGGCAGGGCGAGCGCGTTCTCCCACGAGCGGTAGGTCTCGTCGGGCGAGGTGCCGTTGTCGCCGCCGAGCAGAAGAGTCGGAAGGGTCGTCGCGGCCATCACCCGCTCCATCCCCTCGACCACCGGCAGCTTCATCCAGGTGTAGGCGCTGCTGGCGCCGAGCCCCGACGCGATCGCGACCGAATGGATGACGGCCTCGGTCGAGAGGTCGTTGACCACGGCCCCGTCGACGCGACTGCTGAGGAAGGGCTCGAGCATGATGGGGAGCTTCGCGGCCGCGGCCTGCGTCACGGCACGCGCCGTCGCCTCGAGCGTGTCCGCCGTGGCGGGGTCGGCGAGGTCGATGCGCATCAGCGTCTTGGCGAAGTCGATCCCGCTCGCCGTCATCGTCGGCACGTCGTAGGCGGTGAAGCGGTCGTCCATCTCGAAGCTCGCACCCCGCAGCCCGCCGCGGTTCATCGAGCCGACGACGATCTTGTCGTCGAGCAGACCGAGCAGCGCGAGATCGTCGATGATGTCGGGGGTTCCGAGCACGCCGTCGACGCCCGGCCGCGACAGCGCGATCGCCAGGCGCTCGAGGAGGTCGTCACGGTCGGCCATCGCGAGCGGGTTGCCCCCCACCCCGAGGGCCCCGCGGGCGGGGTGGTCCGCGGCGATGATGAACAGCCGCCCGTCGCCCCGCGTGAGCGGCCGGCGTCGACGTTCCGCGAAAGCGTGGGCGATGCGCTCGGGCCGGGCTGCGCGCGCTTCGCGGACGGCTCCCACGTCGACGCGGCTCATCGACCGGCCTCCGCGAGCACGGCCTCGACCTCGGCGGTGGTCGGCATGGCGGTCGAGCATTCCAGACGCGACGCCACGATGGCGCCGGCGGCGTTCGCGAAGCGCAGCATCCGCTCCAGCTCCCATCCCTCGAGCAGGCCGTGGCAGAGTGCCCCGCCGAACGCGTCGCCCGCACCGAGACCGTTGACGACCTCGACCGGGTGCGGAGGGACGATGACGCTCTCGTCGGCGGTGCGGGCGAGCACGCCCCGCGGGCCGAGCTTGACGATGGCGAGCGAGACGCCGCGGGCGAGCAGAGCATCCGCGGCGCGGTCGGGATCGGTCTCGCCGACCGCGACCTCGCACTCCTCGCGGTTGCCGACGACGACGTCGACGTGGCCGATGGCGTGCTGCGCGAACGCGGTCGCGTCGGCGCGGTCGTTCCAGAACATCGGCCGGAAATCCAGGTCGAGGACCGTGTGGGACCGGCGCTCGCGCGCATCCAGCGCCGCAATGTGGGCGCTGCGGCTCGGTTCACGGCTGAAGCCGGTGAGGGTGAGCCAGAGGATGCGAGCGCGGCGGAGGGATTCCGCGTCCAGGTCGGATGCCTCGATGTTGAGGTCGGGCGCCGAGGGCTCGCGGTAGAAGTAGAGCGGGAAGTCGTCGGGCGGGAAGATCTCGCAGAACGTGATCGGCGTCTTCAGGACGGGGTCGACTCCGACGGCCGACGGGTCGACACCGAGGCGCCCGAGCTCGGCGAGCAGGTAGCGACCGAACGGATCGTCGCCCACGCGCGACACGAGACCGCTCGCTCGCCCGTGCCGCGCCGCCGCCACCGTGACGTTCGCGGCGGACCCGCCGAGGAACTTGCCGAAGGTCGACACGTCCTCGAGCCCGACGCCGTGCTGCAGCGGATAGAGGTCGACTCCCAGTCGGCCGAGCGCGATGAGGTCGGCGCCCGGCTCGGTCTCAACGCTGTCGTGCACGAGGTACCGTTCTCTCCGTTGCGGCGGTCATGTCCTAACAATAGCTCAATAGCGGAGGGTGCAACAAGGGTGACTGCCGTCCCGGGCGAAAAAGATATATTGTCGGCACATTCGCGCTTCCGCATTCGGCGCGTCGAGGGGATGACACGACGATGACCACCGCCGACACCGTCTGGCCCGAGAGCATCGGCGCCGAGCTCGATCGGACCGGCCCGGTTCCGCTGTACTTCCAGGTCTCGACCCGGCTCGAGCACGAGATCCGGGCCGGGAACATCGCGCCCGGCGCGCGCCTCGAGAACGAGATCGCCATCGCCGAGCGACTCGGCCTCTCGCGCCCCACGATCCGCCGGGCCATCCAGGAGCTGGTCGACAAGGGCCTCCTCGTCCGCCGCCGCGGTGTCGGCACGCAGGTCGTGCAGGGCCAGGTGACGCGCCAGGTCGAGCTCACGAGTCTGTACGAGGATCTCGACAACGCCCAGCAGGGACCGGCGACCCGCGTCCTCGAGCACGAGGTCCGACCCGCCGACCCGGCGAGCGCGACCGCCCTCGGAGTCACGGAGGGCTCCGACATCCTCTACCTGCGTCGGCAGCGGCTCACGGGCACCACACCGATCGCGATCCTCGAGAACTACCTTCCCGCCGACCTCGCAGACCTCGATCGCGACGAGCTCGAGCAGCGTGGGCTCTATCAGCTCCTCCGCGCCCGCGGCATCGCGATCCGGATCGCGAAGCAGAAGATCGGCGCCCGCCGCGCGGAGGGCGACGAGCACGCGCTCCTCGGGACCGAGCGCGGCGGACCGGTGCTGACGATGGAGCGCATCGCCTTCGACAACACCGGCCGCGCGATCGAGTTCGGTCACCACTGCTACCGACCCGACATGTACACGTTCGAGACGACCGTCGTCGCCCGCTGACGGGCGCTCAGCCGAGCACGACCTCGGCTTCGGAGAAGAACTGGTCGACAGCCTGGTCCACCGACGTGGTTCCGAGCCCGAGCGACTTGCCGAGCTCCCAGAACGTCTGCTCGAGCGATCCGTATCCGGCCACCGGCACGGGCGGCGCATCGCCGATGCGGTCCGAGGCCGACTCGATGTAGTCGGCGACCTGCTTGTCGGCGCCCTCGAGCGTCGCCCCGGCGAGCTTCGAGCTCGACGCCGGGAAGCCGAGCGTCGTCCCGAAGACCTGACCGGCGGCCTCGGAGTTCACGACGAAGTCGAGGAACAGGGCGGCCGCCTGCGGGTGCTCGGTCTTGGCCGAGATCGCGACCTGCAGGCCGGCCTGGCGGTACAGGTCCTTTGAACCCTCCTTCGCCGTCGGCGGTGCGACGATCGAGATCGACGAGGCGCCCGAGTCAGCGAGGTAGCCGCCGAGGAAGTTGCTCCAGCTCATCTCGCTGGCGGTCAGTGCGGCCCCGAAGCCCGACTTGGGCGACAGCTCTTCGAGCCGCTGCTGCGGTACGGCCGCACCGTCGCGCAGGCCGGCGCCGCTCTCCCAGAACTCGCGCAGCTGGTCCTTGGTGAACCCGAGCTCGCCGTCGTCGGTGTAGAGGTTGCCGCCATCGGCCCGGAGAACCAGCTCGAAGGCCTGGATGCGCTGGGTGTAGTCCGTGCCTCCGTAGACGGCGCCTCCCGTCTTCTCGGTGACCTCGGCCATCCATTCGTCGAACTCGGCGAAGTCGGTGCCGCCTTCGGGCGCCGCGACGCCGGCCTGCGCGACGAGGTCGTCGTTGACGAAGTTCGCCCACAGGCTGTAACCGGTCGGCAGCGAGTACTGCGTGCCGCCCAGCGCGCCGGTGCCGAGGAGACCGTCGTCGAAGGTGGTCATGTCGATCTGGTCGGCGACCTCGGCGAGATCGAGCAGATTGCCCGACTCGCCGTACTGACGCAGGTAGCTGTCGGAGAACTGGAAGACATCCGGCAGTCCCCCGCCCGCCGCTTCCGTCTGCCGCTTCTCCCAGTAGCTCGGGAAGTCGGTGAAGCTGACATTGACGGTGATGTTCGGGTATTCCTCGTTGAATGCCGCGATCAGCTCGTCATAGCGCTTCGCCCGGTCGTCGTTGCCCCAGAACGCGTAGGTCAGCGTGACCTTCTCGTCGGGGTCGAATGCGGCTGCGGGGGGCGTCTGCGCGCCGCCGCATCCGGTCAGTGCCAGCGCACCGGCGGCGACGATGCCGACGGTGGTGAGCAGGCGGTGTGCCTTCATGGGAGTCCTTTCATCGGGAGCGGGCCCGGGGGGACGGGTCTCAGGTGCGGCGGGGCCGGGCAGGGATCGCCACGACCGCGAGCGCGGCGCAGCCGATGCCGGCGACGAAGAGGGGCGGCAGCGCCCACGTCACGATCACGACGAAGGCCGCCGTGGCGAGGAGGTAGAGGCTTCCGACGACGTCGCCGCGCGCGGCATCCGGGATCGCTCGGACCGCTCCGCGCCACCCGAGCTCGGGGCTCCAGGAGCCGGCCGCGGTGAGGAGGGCGACGACGAGCGCGGCGAGCCCCGCCCAGCCGACCGCTTCGATCACGACGCCGCCCGGGAGGAATCCCGATCGGGCCAGGTCGATGTCGAGCAGCAGGATGAGGGTCACGACCAGCGTCACGAGACCGACGGCCGCACCCGGCAACAGACCCGCGCGGACATCCGCCCAGAACAGCGACAGCCGCGAGTCGTCGGCGGCGACGTAGCGGCGCAGATGCCGCACCCCCGCCGCGAGCGCGACCGGAAGTGTGACGACGGCGAGCGAGACGCCGCCGATGAGGAGTCCGATCAGCAGCACTTCGCCGAGCAGCGCGAACGCCCCGACCGCCCCGGGATGCCGCAGCTGCGGACGCCCCTCGAGGGTCGGTCCGCTGCCGGAGCGGTCGGCCCGCACCGCGGCGCGCTCCTCGCGCCGCGTGCGGGGACGCTCGTCGGTCGACATCGCTAGCCCTTCAGGCCCTGCGTGGCGACGCCGTCGACCAGGAACTTCTGGAAGACGATGAAGAACAGCAGGATCGGGACCAGGGCGATGAAGGATGCCGTCACCGTCGCGCCGTAGTCGCTCGACGAGGTCTGGTCGTTGTAGAGCCGCAGCGCGATCGGCAGCGGGTAGTTCTCGGGGCTCGTCAGATAGAGGAGCGGGCCGAGGAAGTCGTTCCACGCCCAGATGAAGCTGAAGATCGCACACGTGATGAGCGCCGGCTTGATCAGGGGCAGGATGATCGACCAGAAGATGCGGAGGTGTCCCGCGCCGTCGATCTTCGCGGCCTCGTCCATATCGCGGGGCATCTGCCGGATGAACTGCACGAGGAGGAAGACGAAGAACGCCTCGGTCGCGAGGAACTTCGGGAGCAGCAGCGGCCAATAGGTGTCCACCATCCCGAGATTGTTGAAGATGATGTACTGCGGGATGATCACGACGTGGAACGGCAGCAGCAGCGTGCCGATCATCGCGGCGAACAGGATGCCGAGTCCCTTGAACTGCAGCCGGGCGAAGGCATAGGCCGCGAGAGCCGACGACAACACGGTTCCGATCACCGAGACGCCCGCGATGAGCAGCGAGTTGGCGAAGAACCGCCACATCGGCACGCCCGCGATGCCCTCGGCGACCTTGACGTAGTTGTCGATCGTCGGCGCGTTCGGCAGCAGGCCCATGTTCTGCCCGAACTCGCTGTTGGGCTTGAACGTCGACAGCAGCAGCCAGACCAGCGGGTACAGCACGACCGCGGTGATGACGATGAGCACGGCGAACCAGACGATCGTCTGCCAGGTCTTGCGCTTCACTCTGCGGCGCGCGGGCGGCATCGGCGTGGTCTGCTGCTCGGCGAAGATGGCCTCGCTCGTCAGCGGTGAGGTGGGTGACGTGGTCATCGGTTGTCTCCCGAGTAGTGCACCCACGACTTCTGGGTGCGGAAGAGGATGAGGGCGATGATGGCGACGACGACGAGGAGGACCCAGGCGATCGCGGCGGCGTAACCCATGCGGCCGTCGGCGAATCCGGTCTTGTAGAGGTACACCGTGATGAAGTTCGTCATGCCGGCGGGGCCGCCGGTGCCGTTGGAGATGATGTAGGCCGATCCGAAGACCTGGAACGCCCCGATGAGCCCGAGCAGCAGGTTGAAGAAGATCACGGGCGAGAGCATCGGCACCGTGACCGCGCGGAAGCGGCGGAGGGCGTTGGCTCCGTCCATCTCGGCCGCCTCGTACAACTCCTTCGGGATCTGCTTGAGGCCGGCGAGGAAGATGACCATCGTGGCACCGAACTGCCAGACCGCGAGCAGGATCATCATCGGCAGGATGAGGCCGGGGTTGCCGATCCAGCCGCCGAGCTCGATGCCGAACACGTTCAGGCCGTTGTCGACGGGACCGTCCGTGGCGAACATCGCGCGCCACACGATCGCGACCGAGACCGACGCCCCGATGAGCGACGGGGCGTAGAACGCCGACCGGAAGAAGGCCGCGCCCTTGTCGCGGTAGTTCAGCAGCAGCGCGATCAGAAGTGCGGCGATGAGCGAGATCGGGGTGCCCACGAGCACGTAGATCAGGGTGATCTGCGCCGACTGCATGAAGCTCGGGTCGTTGGTGAAGAGTCGGATGTAGTTGTCGATGCCGACCCACTTGGGCGGCGAGAAGATGTTGTAGCTCGTGAACGACAGGTACAGCGAATACGCCATCGGCACGAGCGTGAGTCCGAAGAATCCGACGAGCCACGGCAGGAGGAAGCCGTAGCCCGCGATGTTCTCGCGGACGGCGCGCTTGCGAGCGCCGGGGCGATCGAGATGTTCGGGCCGCTGCTTCCGGACCAGGCCGCGACGCGACGAGTCCTTGGTGACGATCACCCGTGTGGCGGTAGTGGTCACGATGCTCCTGAGGATGCGGGGAGGATGTGGGGCCCGCGGGCCGGCGCCGTGCGCCGGCCCACGGGATCGGGTCATCCGTTGAGGGTGATGTCCATCTGCGAGAAGAACCGATCGACGGCCTCATCCACGGTGATGGTGCCGAAGGCGAGCTCGGTGCCGAGCTTGCGGAACTCCTCCTCGATCGTGCCGTAGCCGACGATCGGCACCGGCGGGGCGTCGCCGAGGCGGTCGGCGATCGACTCCTCGTACTCCTTCACCTGCTGGCTCAGCGGGTCGAGGTCGGCCGCGTCGAGGGCGGTCTGCGAGGCGGGAAGGCCACGGTTGGTGCCGAAGATCTCACCCGACTCGGGCGAGTTCACGAGGAAGTCGACGAGCGTCGCCGCGGCCGCGGGGTGCTCGGTCTTCGCCGAGATCGTGTGGAGCATCGAGGGCTTGAGGTAGAGGTCCTTCGCGCCCTCCTTCGTCACGGGCGGCGCGACGAGACCGAGCTCGGTGTAGCCCTCGCCCAGGTTGCCCAGGTAGCCGCCGCCGAAGTTGTCCCACGTGAGCTCGCTCGCCGTCAGCGCGGCGTCGAAGCCCGAGAGCGGCAGGGCCTCTTCGAGGCGCTGCTGGCCGATGACGGCTCCGCTCTCGCGGAGCTCGGCACCGTCCTCCCAGAACTGCGTCAGCCGCTCCTCGTCGAACCCGGGCTCGCCGTCCTCGTCGAACAGTTGCGACCCCTCGGCTCGCAGCTGCAGCTCGAAGTTCTGGATGCGTCCGGTGTAGTCGGTGCCACCCCAGTAGGCGCCGCCCGACGCGTCCGTGACGCTCGCCATCCACTCGGAGTAGTCGTCCCACGAGCCGCCGGCGAAGTCCTCCACGCCCGCCTGCTCGAGCAGCTTCGGGTTGGTGAACATGCCCCACGCGTTCGTCGAGGTCGCGATGCCGTAAGTCGTGTCGCCGACGACACCGATGTCGAGGATGTTCTGCGGCAGAGCATCGGTCTCGATGATCTCGCCGAGGTAGGGGTCGAGGTCGAGCAGGAGGTTGTTCTCGGAGTACTGGCGCAGGTACGAGTAGTCGAACTGCATGACATCCGGCAGCCCGCCGCCCGCGGCCTCCGTCTGGCGCTTCTCCCAGAACTCCGGGAAGGTCAGGAACGTCGCGTTGACCGTGATGTTCGGGTACTCCTCGTTGAACGCGGCGATCGCCTCGTTGTAGAGCTGTGCGCGAACGTCGTTGCCCCAGAACGCCAGGTTCAGGGTGACCTTCTCATCCGGGTCGAATGTGGCATCCGCGGCCGGGGTCTCTCCGCCGGCGCAGCCCGCCAGGGTGAGCGCGGCGCCTGTCGCGATGGCGACCGTGGCCAGTGCCCGCTTTCTGCTGAACATCGTTGTCCTCTCTGCCGAACGTCGTCGTCTCGGTGCGCGCGAACGTCCATTGTCCGTGTGTGCAGGTGCGCGCCTCCGATGGTCGGGAAAGCGCTTGCCGGCAACGGTACTACGCGATGAAACGTTTCGCAAGGAAGTCGGGTCAACCGATTCCGACCCGTGATCTCGCGACTGTTACCGGTCTCAGTGCGTCGACTCAGCCTCGCACACCAACCGACCCGCGTCGACACGCAGCCGCACTCGGTAGACGGCGCACCGGCGAGCCTCGACGTCGTCCGCACCGGCCCCGTCGCCACCGGCATCCGGGGTCGTGGCCGGCTGTGCGAAGAAGTAGTACCAGAGGGAGTCGTCGTCGCGAACGGGGGCGCCGTGGTGCCCGAACCCTCGGCCGGGCACGGCCCCCGCGCCGAGGAGGACGTCGTCGGGACCGCCTTGGCGCACCCAGTGGACGGTGTCGTCCGAGACGAAGACACCCATCCCCCGCCACTCGTCGACGATCATCCACCAGCGGCCGCCGAGCTCGAAGACGCTCGGCCCTTCGTGCGGGCGTCCGCCGATCGCGACCCCGCCGTCACTCCACGACTCGAGGTCCTCCGACACCGCTACGCGGGTGACGGAATCGGCGGCTTCATCTTTGTACCAGAGCCGCCACTTCTCGTCGGGACCGCGGGCCACACCGGCGTCGATGACGCGGTCGCTCGCGAGATCGAGCGGTCCGAGCCGGTGCCACGACACGAGGTCGGTCGAGCGGTAGGCGACGATCGTGCGGGCATGACCCGGCCAGCGATCGGGTACACCGTCGATCTCGGTCAGATACATCCGCCATCCGGTGCCGTCGAAGACGACCTCGGGGGCCCAGTGGGTGCGGTCGACGTCGGCCGGAGGCTGCCCGGCGGTCAGTTCGAGCCCGCCGGCATCCGGTTCGAGTGTGCCCGCGTACTGCCAATCGACGCCGTCTCGCGAGCGCGCCACCCCGATGCGCGAGCCGTGCACCCAGGAGACGCCCGGCCCCGGGTCGGGATGCGTCGCCCGCCGCTGCGTGTAGAACATCCACCATCCGCCGTCGCCCGGCTCGATGACGACCACCGGATCGGTCGCCCCGTCGTACACCGGGTCGCGATAGATCTCCCTGAGCATGAGTTCTCCTGTCTTATACCCGTCGACTCGCCATGAAATGCGGATCCGGGGGCACCGGCATCCGCACCTTCTGGCGAGTCGACGGAGGGGTGAGGGGGGAGGGTCAGGACTGGGTGGCGTGGAGGTGGGCGTAGCGGCCGGCGGCGGCCAGCAGGTCGTCGTGCGAGCCCTGCTCGACGATCCGCCCGCGCTCGAGCACGATGATGCGGTCGGCACGCCGGATCGTCGACAGCCGGTGGGCGACCACGAGGGTCGTGCGGCCGGCCATGAGCCGCGCGAGCGCGTCCTTCACGAGCTCCTCCGACTCGGGATCGAGCGCCGAGGTCGCCTCATCCAGCAGCAGGATGCGGGGATTGCGCACCAGCGCCCGCGCGATCGCGAGCCGCTGCCGCTGCCCTCCCGACAGGCGCGCGCCCCGCTCGCCGACCACGGTGTCCCACCCGGCCGGCTGGTCGCTGACGAACTCCCACGCGTTGGCGTCGCGCAGCGCCCGCTCGATGCGCTCGTCGGAGACATCGGGCAGCCCGTAGGCGACGTTCTCGCGGATCGTGCCCTCGAAGAGCACCGACTCCTGCGGCACGACCGACACCGCGCGGCGCACGGTCCGCAGATCGAGCTCCTGCACGTCGGCCCCGTCGATCGTCAGCCGCCCGCTCGTCGCGCGAACGAACCCGAGGACGAGGTTGAGCAGCGTGGACTTTCCCGATCCGGACGAGCCGACGAACGCGTAGGTACGACCCGCGGGGATGTGCAGATCGATCTCGTGCAGCGCGTCGTCGCTCGCCCCCGCGTACCGATGGCTGGCGCGCTCGAGCTGGATGTCGCCGACGACGCGATCCACGCGGCGCTTGCCCTCGTTCTGCTCGAGGTCGGGTTCCTGCAGCACCTCGGCGATGGAGCGCACCGACTCGAGCCCGCGCGCTCCGACCGGGATCAGCATGAGGAGCTGGGTGAGCCCCTGCGTGAGCAGCGTGAAGTAGGTCGAGAGCAGCACGACCTCGCCGGGTGATATCGGCAGGATGCCGGTGAGCGAGAAGATCGCGGCGAGCACGAGGCATCCGACGCCGAGCAGCTGCATCGCCACCCACGAGATCGAGGCGACGTGACCGTTGAGCATGTCGAGGTGAAGACCCGCGCGTCGCACTCCCTCGGCGCCGCGCGAGACGCGCGTGACGGCCGTCTCCTCGAGGCCGTGGGCGCGGGTGACCGGGATGAGCGAGGCCATCTCACCCACGCGTGCCGAGAACACCTCGACCTCGCGGCGGAAGACCGCGTTGCGCTCGCGCGAGCGGTTGCGCATGCCGTACCGGATGCCGATCGCGATCGGTACGGCGAGCGCGTAGACCGGCAGGAACTGGGGCACCGCGATCGCGGTCATGGTGAGGGCGCCGATCATCACCATCGTCGCCGACAGCAGCGGATGCGTGACCTGCTGCAGCATGAGCTCGACGTTCTCGACATCGCGCACCACCTTGGTCTGCACGATCGACGAGCTCACCCGCGAGTGGTATCCGATCGACAGGCTCTGCAGCCGCGCGGCGAGCGCGTTGCGCAGGTCGGCCCCGGTGTCGCGCACGACGGTCATGAAGCTGCGCGTGTAGAGGATGTGGTTCGGGTAGTTCTGCAGCAGCAGGGCCGCGGCCAGCAGGAACCAGCCGATGACCGCCGAGACCTCACCCCCGCCCGCGACGATGTCGATGATCGCCGCGGTGATCACCGGGAGGAACCACATCGGGATCTCCTTCAGCGCGAAAGCGCCGACGGCGACGCTCATGCGCCCCGGGCGACGGGCGAGCAGCCGCAGGACGGATCGCGCCGGATGAGCGCCGTCGATCAGGTCCGCGGGATGGGAAAGCGGTTTCCGTGCCACGCGACCATGCTAGGCGCCCGTCGCGACCGTGCACACCCCCTCGGCGCGAATCAGCCGGCCGCCTGCGCGATGCGGTCGACGAAGAGCTGCGTCGCCTGCGGCACGTAGTCCGCGCTCGTCTCGGGATCCCAGCCCACGAGCGCGAGGACGTTCTGACCCGTGCGGACCGTCGCGCCGACGAGCGCGAACGGAGAGCCGCCCACGTCGCCGGTCACCCGCCACCCCTGGACATCGTCCGCGCCGCTGACGGCGAGATCGAACGGCTCGACCGAGGTCGTGACCGGCACCCCCTGCATGGCGAACAGCTCCTGCCCGTCCGCGCAGCGCGCGATGGCGTCCTCAGCCTGAGTCACCAGCCCCTCGGCGGCTGCGTCGTCGGCCGCGGAGGCCACGACAGCCGTCATCGATCGGTCGTTGCTCGTACCCCATTCGACAGCATCGCCGGCCGATTCCCACCCGGCGCCGAAGGGAGCGAGGCACCCGGCGTCCGAGACCGTCAACCCGGGATAGATCGACTCGAGCATCGCGGCGATCGTGTCGTACTGGGCGGGGCGGAACTGGATGCCGCTGAACAGGTCGGCGAGCTCGGTGCGGTCGAGCGCACCGGATGCCGCAGCGGGCGCCGACGCCGACACCGAGGGCGACGCCGCGGTGGTCTCGGGCGCAGCGCTCGAGGCCGCTCCGCTCGGTCCACCCGCCGGCGTGCAGCCCGTCAGCGCCGCCAGGCCGAGGGCCGCGACGACGAGCCCGGCGTTCAGTCGCGTGCGCGGGGTGCGGGATGCGGGTGATGCCATGGCGGTTCTCCTCGGATCGATGTGCCTCGACGCTAATCCCTGGCACCCGGGCCCGTCGCGGGCAGCGCTCCCCATCGACGGCCGGTGGCGCCTGCCGTAGGGTGTCGCTTCACCGCTCCCACCCGAAGACGTGAGCGCGCGTCGCGAGACCCATGGGAAAGCGCTTGCTGGCATGATGGGAGCGACGTCAGGAGAATCGGATGCCACGCACCACCACCATCGCCCTCGTCGGCGTCCACGGCTACGGAACCGTGCACCTCGACAATCTCCGCCGTCTGGGCGATCGCGTGCGACTCGTCGCGGCGGCCGACCCCCGCCCGCCGGCACCGGGCACCCTGCCGGAACACACCCGCGTCTTCCCCGACCTGCCGACCCTGCTCGCCGCGACCGACGACGTCGATGTCGTCATCGTCGCCACCCCGCTGCATACCCACCTCGAGCTCGCGCGCACCGTCGTGGACCGCGGTATCGACCTGTACCTCGAGAAGCCGCCGGTGCTGACCCTCGCCGACCTGCGCGTGCTCGAGGCCGCCGCCGCGCGGTCGAGCGCGCGCGTGCAGGTGGGCTTCCAGAGCCTCGGGTCGCGGGCGCTGCGGGCCTTCGCCGACGACCGCTTCGACCTGGGCCCGGTCCGCGCGATCGGAGCCGTGGGACTCTGGGCGCGCGACCGCGCGTACTGGGAGCGCAGCCGCTGGGCCGGGCGCCGCGAACTCGACGGTGTCGCCGTCGTCGACGGGGTCACGACCAACCCGCTCGCCCACGCGACCGCCACCGCTCTCGCGATCGCCGGCACGACAGCCGTCGCCGACATCACGCAGGTCACCGCCGATCTCTACCGCGCCAACGCCATCGAGGGCGACGACACGAGCCTGCTGCGCGTGTCGACGACGCGCGGCATCCGCGTCACCGCGGGGCTGACGCTGTGCGCCGACGAGCAGGTCGACCCGTACGTCGAGGTGCATGGCCGCCGCCGCTCGGCACGCTTCTTCTACACGGAGGACATCGTCGAGGTCGACGGGCGCAGCGAACGCTTCGAGCGTGACGACCTGCTCGAGAACCTCCTCGATCATCGCGACGAGGGTGTCGCGCTGCTGTCGCCCCTGTCAGCCTCGGGCGCGTTCGTCGCGGTCATCGATGCCGTGGGACGCACCGCGCCGCACGAGATCGACCCCGCGTTCGTCACTGCGCGCGG
Source organism: Microbacterium sp. SMR1 (assembly GCF_003289625.1). GTDB lineage: Bacteria > Actinomycetota > Actinomycetes > Actinomycetales > Microbacteriaceae > Microbacterium > Microbacterium plantarum. The sequence goes on along the minus strand of NZ_QMBN01000002.1, from coordinate 731,922 downwards.
CGAGGGCCCCGCCCGGCGGCTCATCGTGGACGGCATCGAAGACGCCGTGGTCCGCGCCGTCGACGCCGAGGCGACCTTCGCCGAGCTGCACCTTCCCTGGGCTCGGCGCACGGCTCGCGACGTCGTGCTGACCCTGCCGGGCGACGGCTCGCCAATGGCGGAGCTCGTCGACGGCGCTGGCACCGCACGGTCGTCGAGCCCGCGCCCGTACCTGCATCCGCTCCGCACCCCCGGCGGCGTGACCGTGACCGACCACCATCCCGCCGACCACGACTGGCACCTCGGTGTCAGCGTCGCCCTGCAGGATGTCGACGGCACGAACTTCTGGGGTGGTCGCACCTACACCCCGGGCGAGGACTACATCTGGCGCGACGATCACGGGCGCATCGAGATCGCCGGCGTCGAGCGGATCGCCGACGGCGCGGTTCTCGATCTGCGCTGGATCGGCCCCGACGGCAGCGTCGTCGTGCGCGAGCGCCGCGAGATGCGGCTGATCCATCGCGACGAGCGCGCCGCCGTCATCGAGCTGTCGTTCGAGCTGTCGCCGGCGACCGACCGCACCGTGATGCTCGGGGGTCCGGGCAGCAACGGGCGCGTGGGCGGCGGCTACGGCGGGCTCGCGTGGCGCCTCCCCGCCTGCGTCGACATCGACGTGCGCACGCCCTCGGCCCGTGGCGAGGCGGCGGTGCACGGAACGGTCGCGCCGTGGCTCGCATGGTCGGCGGCCTTCGCTGGCCCGACCGACCACTCCCCCGCCGCGCCTCCGACGGCCGAGGCCACCATCGCCCTGGCTCCTGCTGATGACGTCTCAGCCGCCGATCCGTGGTTCGTCCGAGTGGCGGGCTACCCCGGCATCGGCGCGGCCCTCGCTTGGGACCGCGCGGTCGCGGCATCCCCCAGCGCCCCGGTCCGCAGGGCGTACCGGCTGCTCGTGGCCGACGGACGCCTGACCGACGCGGAGGTCGGCGCGCTCCTCGCCTGATCCGGCGCATACCCGCCGGTCACTTGATGCCGGTGGTGGCGATGCCGCGGATGAGGAAGCGCTGACCGAACAGGAACGCCAGGAACACCGGCACGAGCGAGACCACCGACATCGCGAACATGCCTCCGAAGTTCGACGCCCCCTGCGCCGACATGAACTGCCGAAGCGCGAGCGGCACGGTGAACAGGTCGGGGTTGTTGAGGTAGATGAGCGCGCCGAAGAAGTCGTTCCAGACCCACACGAACGTGAAGATGGCGGTCGTCGCGAGTGCCGGAGTCATCATCGGCAGCAGGATCTGAAGGAAGATCCGGGCGTGCCCGGCTCCGTCGATGCGCGCGGCCTCGTCGAGCTCGCGCGGGATGCCGCGGATGAACTGCACCATGAGGAAGACGAAGAACGCGTCCGTCGCGAGGGCCTTCGGCAGGATGAGAGGCCAGAAGGTGTTCACGAGTCCGAGCTGACTGAACATGATGTACTGCGGCACGATCACGATGTGCACGGGCAGCATGATCGTCACGAGCATGATCGCGAAGAGCGTGCGCTTGAAGTGGAAGTTGAGCCGGGCGAAGGCGTAGGCGGCCATCGCGCACGACACGAGGTTGCCGATGATCGAGCCCGCGACGACGACGAGCGAGTTCCACAGATAGGTGCCGAACGACGGCGAGAGCGCGTTCCACCCCTGGATGTAGTTGTCGACCTCGAACGACAGCGGCCACAGACCGGGCAGCCGGAAGATCTCGTCGTTGGGTCGCAGCGAGCTGACGATCATCCACAGCAGCGGGTAGAGCATCAGCAGCGAGGTCGCGATGAGGAAGATGTGCCGCGCGAGAGCGCCCGCGCGGCTGCGACGACCGAGGCCGAGCTCCTCCCGCCGACGGGCACGCTGCCGCTCGCGGGCGTCCTTGCGGTCGGCGGTCGTGATCAGTTCAGTCGTCATAGAACACCCACAGCTTGGAGAGAGCGAAGTTGACCGCGGTGAATCCCGCAATGATGGCCACCAGCAGCCAGGCCATGGCCGAGGCGTAGCCCATGTCGAAGGCCGTGAAGCCCTTCTGGTAGAGGTACAGCGTGTAGAACAGCGTCGAGTCGGACGGTCCGCCCGATCCGTTCGAGATGATGAACGCCTGCGTGAAGGCCTGGAACGCCCCGATCATCGACAGCACGAGATTGAAGAAGACGATCGGGCTCAGGAGCGGCAGCGTGATCGAGAAGAACTGGCGGGCAGGTCCCGCGCCATCCATCGCCGCCGCCTCGTAGTACATGACCGGGATCTGGCGGAGGCCCGCGAGGAAGATCACCATCGGGGCGCCGAACCCCCACACGCTCAGCAGGATGATCGTCGACAGCGCCGTGTCGGGGTTGGAGATCCACCCGGGGCCCTCGATGCCGAAGATCGCGAGGAACTGGTTCACGAGCCCGTCTACCCCGAAGATCTGCTTCCACAGGATCGCCACGGCCACCGACGAGCCGAGCAGGGAGGGCAGGTAGAACATCGAGCGGTAGAACGCCAGACCCCGCAGCCCCTTGTCGAGCAGCAACGCAATCCCCAGCGCCGCGCCCATCGCCAGCGGGACGCCGACGAGGACGTACACGAAGGTGACACCGAGGGATGCCGCGAGCCGCGGGTCCTGAGCCATGCGGACGTAGTTGTCGATGCCGATGAACTCGGGCGCGTTGAACAGGTCGTACTTCGTGAACGACAGGTACAGCGACGCCGCGATCGGCAGCACCGTCACCAGCACGAGACCGAGCAGCCACGGCGCGAGGAAGACCATCGCCGCCTTCGTGTCGCGCGGTTTCTCCCGCGCAGCCCGCCCGGCGGGACGCCGTAGCCGGGACAGCTCGCCGATGGCGCTCATCCGGTCCTCCTCGACACATCCATCGCTTCGTCGTCGAGCGATGCAGAGCGCTCAGAAAGCGCTTTCTGCGAAGATGCACTATCGACGTGGACACACAAGCGTCCCTCGATCGGAGCCACAATGACGTCGCCTGACCCCCTACCCGCTCGCGCCGACGGCGGCAGCACGATCGCCGGGAACCAGCCGTCCGGCCCGCTCGCCGGCTACGCCGACTGGCCCGCTTTCCTGGCGGCCACCGCGCCGCACCGGCCCGGCGACGAGCGCGGCGACGCACTCGCCCGAGTCCTCGGCGCGCGTCGCCCCGTCGCCGATGACGTCCGCGTCGATCGCACGTGGTCGCGCGACGGCGTCGACGGCTCGGAGCTGAGCTGGCAGCTGCCGTACGGACCGCGAACGCGGGCGTGGCTGCTGCGGCCAGCCGGCATCCGCTCACCCCTCCCCGGCCTGCTCGCGCTGCACTGCCACGGCGGGGTGCGATCCGTCGGCGCGGAGCAGCTCGTCGAGACCGACCGTCCCGCCCATCCGACTGCAGCGAGACTGAGGCGCGACATCTACGACGGTCGAGCCCCGGCGAACGACCTCGCGCGCGCCGGGTTCGCGGTGCTCGCACACGACACGTTCTCGTGGGGCAGCCGCGCGTTCGACCTCTCGCGGCCGACGCCGCGGCTGGCCGAGCACATCGCCGCGCGTGAAGCGCTGTGGCGCGAGCGCGACGAGAGCCCGAGCTCCGACGACCGGTTCGACGCGATCTCGACGCTGCACGAGGACTCGCTCGCGAAGGCCGCGGGCATGCTCGGGACGAGCCTCGCCGGCGCCGTGGCGAGCGACGACCTCGCGGCCCTCGACGTGCTCGCCGCACTGCCCGGAGTCGACCCGGAGCGGCTCGGCACGCTCGGGCTGTCGGGCGGCGGCGGGCGGGCGGTGCTCGCGGCCGCCCTCGACCGGCGCATCTCGGCGACCGTCGTCACCTGCATGATGGCGACGTTCGCCTCGCTCGTCCCCGCGGAGATCGACACCCATTCGTGGCTGCTGCACAGCCCCGGCATTCGATCGGTGGGCGACCTGCCCGAACTTGCGCGCCCCCGAGACGGGCAGGAGCTGCTCGTGCAGTACGGAGAGCACGATCCGCTCTTCCCCGTGAGAGGGATGCGAGCGGCCCACGATGCGCTCGCGGGCGCCACGGGGTACACCGGCTCGTTCCACGAGACAGGGCATGTGTCGTCGGCGTCGATGCAGGATGAGGCCCTCGCGTTCCTGCGGGCAAGACTGGGCGCCTGACGGGGCCCAACGCATCGTTGACATTGCCCGTGGCGGGCGTTAACGTCCGTCAGTAAGCGTTTTCTCGCCTCGAGAAGCGTCAACGAGAAAACGCTTCCGCTGGATGTCGAAGATGACCTCCGGCGATGCACCCGCCCGAGAGGACCTCCCATGAACAACCGACGACTCCTCGCCCTCGCCGCCGCCGGCGTCGCGATCGCTGTCTCGCTGTCCGGCTGCGCCGCCGGCTCCGGCGGCGGCTCGGACGAGAAGATCACCCTGCGCTTCGCGTGGTGGGGAAGCGACGAGCTCAACGCCATCAAGGACGAGCAGATCGCCCTCTTCGAGAAGGCCCACCCGAACATCACCGTCGCGGGCGAGCCGAGCGAGTACAACGGCTACTACGACAAGCTCGCGACCCAGGTCGCCGGCGGTGGCGCACCCGATGCCCTGCAGATCACCTACGACGCCCTCCCGCTCTACGTGGCGAAGAATGCGATCGCCGACATCTCGAGCGACGTCGACCAGGAATCGTTCACGCCCGGGTCGCTCGATGCGGGCATGATCGACGGCAAGCTCTACGCCCTGCCCACCGGCGTCGGCTCGCGCGGCATCATCGTCAATCCCGCGGTGTTCGAAGCTGCGGGCGTGCCACTGCCCGACGACACGACATGGACGTGGGACGACTACATCGACATCGCGACCCAGATCTCCGAGAAGAGCGGCGACGGCGTCTACGGATCGGCACAGATCGCGAACGACCAGTCGCTCATGGCGTTCGCTCGTCAGAACGGGGAAGACCTCTACACCACCGACGGCGAGTTCGGGGTGAGCGAGAAGACGGCGACCGAGTTCTTCACCTTCGCGAAGGAGCTGCAGGCCAGCGGAGGATCACCCGACGCCTCGACCGCAGCCGAGGACGCGTCGGCCTCCCTCGAGCAGAGCCTGATGGGCCAGGGGAAGATCGGCATGGCATTCGCCCCGCTCAACTTCACCGGGATCTACGCCACGGCATCCGGTCAGGACCTCCAGATCCTCAACGTGCCGGGCGACAGCGCGGGCAAGGTCGGTCTCGTCATCCAGCCGACCGTCCAGTACGCCGTGTCGTCGAAGTCGAAGCACCCGCGCGAAGCCGCGATGCTCATCGACTTTCTCCTCAACAGCGACGAGGCCGGGCCCCTCAACAAGCTGACCCTCGGCATTCCCGCGACGCCCGCGGTGCTCGAGGCGATCACGCCCGAGTTCAGCGAGTCGGAGAAGGCCCAGGTCGCCTTCATCGATCGGCTGTCCGCCGCGGGTGGGGCGCCCCAGAACCCGCTGGCGCTTCCCACGTCGCAGCTCGGCCCGATCATCACCAAGCTGCTCGACGACGTCACGTTCGATAAGGCGACGCCGGCCGACGCCGCATCCGAGCTCGTCTCGCAGGTGAAGACCGCGCTCGACGCGAGCTGACGAGCAACACTCCGGCAGGGCCGGATGCGGGAACCTCAGCCCCCGCATCCGGCCCTGTCTCGCGTGAGGCGCCGCCCCGCCGGAGCGCGCAGCCTCGCGCACGTCAGGATGCGTCGAGCCAGCGGAGCTCGAACTCTTCCGCGCTGATCGGTGTGACGGCATCGTCGTCGTCGAGTTCCCGGGTCGTGGACGGTTGGTCCGACAGCATTCCCTGATCGTCGACATCAACGGCGCCGACGCCGTACCGCCGCGGGCCCGCCGGTCGATCATCGATCTGCCGCACGACCCGCCAGAGGCCATCCGGTCCGGCCTCGAGATGTTGATACTGCGCGAAACCAGCGAGGTCGGCATCGACGACGAGATAGCGGGCCATACCTCCATCATCGCCGGAGGCGACGGGGTGCGGGGGGGCGGCGGGGCGGGGTGCGCGCGTCCCGGTCCGGAGGCCGCGGCGCCGCGCAGGCTGTGGACAGTCACGGCGCAATGTCGGAGGTCGATGGCAACATTAGAACATGCATTCGAATGACGGGTTCCGCGGCGCGATGGATGCCGGGATGGGCAGCGACAGTGACGTCGATGCCCTCGCGATGCTCGTCGCGGATGCCGAGGGTGTTTCAGATGCCGCACGGGCGGTGCAGATCCGTGAGGTTCGGGTGCTCGCCGCGGCCGGGGTGCTGGCCGAGAAGCAGGCCGCTGGGGCGTCGGAGAAGGTCAAGGCGCGCGAGATGGCGTTGCGCGGGATCGCCGCGGAACTGGCCGGGGTGTTCGTGGCGACCGACCGGACGTTGCAACGCCGGATCGACGAAGCACGCGACCTGGTGGACAACTACCCGCTGACGATGGCGGCGTGGGAGACCGGACGCATCGTCCGAGGACACGTCCGGGTGATTCAGGAGATCGGATGCCTCGTGCCCGCGGACGACCGCGAGGACTTCGAGCGAGCCGCAATCGAGCGATGCGAGGGCGAGACGCCCAACCGGGTGCGGGCGGCGTTGCAGATGCTCGCGGAGCGGATGCACCCGCGGACGTTCACCGAACGCCACGAGGAGGCTGCGGCGGGGCGGTGCGTGCAGGTGCGGACCGGGGCCGACGGCATGTCGGATCTCATCGCGACACTGCCGACCGTGATCGCCGACGGCATCGTGGATCGACTGACGCGGCAGGCGCGCGAGATCATCGACGCGCGGGCGAAAGCCGACGCTGCGGACGCCGCCTCCGCGAGCGCTGACGCCCAGCTCGCCGCAGACGCGACCGGCGCCGACGGCCTGGTCGACCACGCGGGCGCTGACGGGTCGTTGTTCGTCGGTGACGCGCGAACGATCGATCAGGTCCGCGCCGACGTGTTCAGTGATCTCCTCCTCGCGGGCAGACCCGCCCTCGACCCCACCGCAAGCGGCGACGGGGACGGGACCCTCGGCGCGATCCGGGCGCACGTGCAGGTCGCCGTTTCGGCATTGACTCTGATGGGTAAGGACGAGGGGCCAGCAGACCTTGCGGGGCGCTCCCCCGTCGATGCCGCTACCGCGCGCGAACTCGCGGGCAACTCCCCCTCGTGGGACCGGCTGCTGACCCATCCGGTCACCGGAACCGTCCTCGAATGCGACAGCTACCGGCCCACCGCGGCGATGGTGCGGCTGCTGCGGGCACGGGACCGGCACTGCCGGTTCCCCGGATGCCGGCAACCCGCCATCCGGTGCGAGTTGGACCACACGATCGCCGCATCCGACGGAGGGGCGACGCACGTGTGCAACCTCGCGAACCTCTGCAAGAGACACCACGATGTCAAACACCACACTCGATGGCAGGTACGACAACTTTCCGGCGGAAGGCTGATCTGGACGTCACCGACCGGGCGGATCTACCGCGAAGACGCACCACCACCCGTCGTCGCTTTCACGGTCGCCGTCACGACCGCTCGTCCACCGGACGGGCGGGACGATGAACAACCGCCCGGCGCGCTCTCACCACCACCGCGTTCAGGGGGACGACTCCACACCCCCTTCGGATCAGAGCCGCCGTTCTGACGCGACCGTCGGGTCAGGTCAGAACAGAGCGCGGATCGGCGCGGTGGACGTCAGGAGAACGGGCGCGCGACGGGCCGGGCGATGCCGCCGACCGCGGTCGTGGGCCACCGTGGATCCACCGTGAGCACCTCGAGGCCGGCGTCCGTGACGATGACGGTGTCTTCGACCTTCGCGCCGGGCGCGCTCGGATTCCAGGCGAACGCGTGCGGCGACCGCACGAGGTCGCGCGTCTCGGCAGTCGCCCGCGGGTCGCGCCCCGCGTATCCGGTCGGGCCTCCCTGATGGTGGCGTTCCCACTCGTCCGGATCGAACCCCGCATCGGCGTAGCCTCGACACCCCGCAGCGAACACTTCGTCCAGGTGGGCGCCGGGCCGAGTCGCCGCGAAGAACGCCGCCTCCACCGCGAGGATCCGTTCATCGTCGCCACCGGCCGCACCCACCCACCGGGTCGCGTTGGCGATGAGCCCGTGCCGACGTCCGCACACGACGAGCATCGCCCGCGCACCGAGCGGAGAGTCCGTGGGGAGGGGATGCCGGTGGGGCAGCCGCGGCTCTCCCGCCACCAGCACCACGAGCGGGTCGATGCCGCGCGCCACGAGCCCGGCAGCCAGCCGGGCAGCTGCGGCACGCTCGGATGTGCGGGGAGACAGTTCCGCGGCGACATCCGTCAACACCTCGGCCACGGCACGGCCGAGAGCCCGATAACGATCGACTTCCTCCGGCACCAGCTCGGCGCGCGCCGCCCGCAGCTGGGGGCCGACCTCCGACTCGTCGACGGCGAGATCACCCCGCCCCTCGGAGGGCCCGCCGGAACCACCGGACAGGGCGTGCGCGACGACCGATTCGTACCACGGGACCCGGGCGACGCGTGCGGCGTCGTCCGGCGCGAGCTCCTCCGCGATCAGCCGGTCGGCCTCGTTCGCCGAGACGAAGAGAGTGTCGCCGCCCTCAGCGACGCGGACGGCCAGCACGGGCGGACCCGCGAACGAGACGTGCGTCCGAATGCCGCCGAGGTACCACGAGAGCGCCTCATGCGACGAGAGCACGAGCGCATCGGCGCCGGCATCCTCACGAACGGATGCCAGGCGACGGCGCTTGACGTCGCGCTCCGTCGTCGGCCCCGCGCTGGTCGCCGACACGGTGTCGGCAGCTTCCGCGGTCGTGATCGCAGACATCGTCGTCTCCTGTCATAAAACGTTTCCTCGCATAGTATGGCCGGACGAAGGGCGGGGGAACGATGGCCGGAGCGAAGCAGACCACGATCACCGACGTCGCCGCGCACGCCGGCGTCTCACTCGCCACCGTCTCGCGCGTCATGAACGGCAACGCCACCGTCGATCCGGCTCTCGCCGAGCGGGTGCGCGCTTCGGCAGCGCAGCTCGGTTATTCGGCGAATCCGCTCGCGCGCAGCCTCGTGCTCGGCCGCACTCAGACCATCTCGGTCGTCGTGCCCGACCTGGCGAACCCCACCTTCCAGGGGATGCTGCGCGGCCTCAGCCGGGCCGCGGTCGCCAACGGCTACCACGTGCTCATCGCAGACTCCGACGAGAACGTCGACGAGGAGCGCCTGCTCGCGCTGGAGTCGCGGCGGCGCTCGGACGGACTGATCCTGTGCGCGCCACGCATGAGCGACGACCAGCTCGCCGACGTCGTCGCCGACGTCGCCCCCGTGGTCCTGGTCAACCGCACGGGCGATGCTCCGAGCGTGGCGGCCGACTACCGCACGCCTCTGCGCGCCATCATCGACCACCTCTACGCGCAGGGACACCGCCGATTCGCGTACCTCGCCGGCGCGGCGCGCAGCGCCTCGAGCGGGCAGCGACTGTCTGCACTCGAAGACGCGCGACGCGAGCTGGCGGACTGCGAGATCGCCGAGATCCCCGCCGGGGTCGACTTCGCCAGCGGCGCCGGCGCTCTCGACGATGTTCTCGCGTCAGGGGCGACGGGGGTGCTGGCATTCAACGATCTGTCGGCGATGGGACTGCTGAGCGCGGCGACCGAACGCGGCATTCCGGTCCCCGGCCGACTCTCGATCGCGGGGTTCGACGACATCCCCTTCGCGCGGTACACCTCCCCCGCACTCACGACCGCCGCCGTGCCGATGGGCGAGCTCGGCGCGCGAGCGTGGTCGGCGCTGCACGACCTGCTGACGGGCCGCGCGCCCGAGCCCGCCGTGACGGTCTCGCCCGACGTCATCGTCCGCGGCAGCACCGGCGCTCCCGCGGCCTGAGCCGCGCACGCTCGCGTCGGGAGGATCGCTCGTGCTACGCTGAGAAAACGTTTCCTGAGAGCGCTTTCCCACATCGACGGCCTCTCAGCTCTTGGCACGAAGGAGAGCCATGACCCGCACGCGGTACGCCCTGGTGGGCGCGGGACACCGCGCCCAGATGTACGTCGACGCCATCACCGGGACCCACGCCGATCGGGCGGAGCTCGTCGCGATCTGCGAGCCGAACCCGGTACGCGCCGAGCACTACCGCGATCAGCTGGTCGAGCGCGGCGTGCCCGCCCCGACGCTGTGGTCGCCGGACGACCTCGAGCAGATGATCCGCGATTCTCGTGCCGAGCGCGTCATCATCACCGCGCGCGACGACCTGCACGCATCCCTCATCGTGCGCTCGCTCGATGCCGGCGCGGACGTGGTGGTCGAGAAGCCCCTGACGATCGACGCGCCGAGCGCGGCGGCGATCGAGGACGCCGTCGAGCGCACCGGCCGATCGGTCGTGCTGACCTTCAACTACCGCTACTCGCCGCGCAACAGCGCCCTCCGCCAGGTGATCCAGGACGGCCGCATCGGGCGGGTGACCTCAATCGACTTCTCGTGGATGCTCGACACGAAGCACGGCGCCGACTACTTCCGCCGCTGGCACCGCGAGAAGGAGCACTCCGGCGGCCTCCTCGTCCACAAGGCGAGTCATCACTTCGACCTCGTCAACTGGTGGATCCGTGACGAGCCGCGCCGCGTGTTCGCCTCGGGCGGCCTGCGGTTCTACGGGGCGGAGAACGCCCGGGCCCGCGATCTCGGCGAGCGGCCGCAGCGCGGCACGCACGACGGCCGCCACGACCCGTTCGAGCTCGACCTCCGCGACGACGAACGCCTGCGCGCGCTCTACCTCGAAGCGGAGAGCCACGACGGCTACCTTCGCGATCGCGACGTGTTCGGCGAGGGCATCACCATCGAGGACAACCTCGCGCTCGTCGTCGACTACGCCGGCGGGGCGACGATGTCGTATTCGCTGAACGCCCACGCCCCGTGGGAGGGCTACCGCGTCGCCGTCAACGGCACCGAGGGCCGCGCCGAGCTCGAGGTGGTCGAGCGCGGCGCCGTCCTCGAGGACGAGGGTCTGCACCCGGTGCTCGACCCCTCGGCCGTCGACTCCGCCGGCCCCGCCTCCCTCCGCCCGCAGGGCGAACGGCTGATCGTCCAGCGCCACTGGGAGGACGCCGTCGAGATCCCGATCGAGGCGGGCGAGGGCGGCCACGGCGGCGGAGACGAGCTGCTGCTCGCCGACGTCTTCGTCGGCCCCGGCGATGACCCGCTGGCTCGACCCGCCGGCTGGGCCGACGGCGTCCGCTCGATCGCGGTGGGCATCGCGGGCAACCTGTCGCTGGCGTCGGGTCTTCCCGTGCACACCTCCGAGCTCCGCATCCGACTGCTCGACGGCCGGCGATGAGCCGGGTCGTCGTCACCGGCGGCTCCGGCCGCCTCGGTCGCAGCCTCGTCGGCGGCCTCGTCGCCGCGGGGCATCGGGTGGTCTCCTTCGATCGGACGGTCTCGGACGCCCCCGAGCTGCAGGGCGCCGACCAACTCGCCATCGACCTGCTCGACGCCGAGGCCACCGCCGCGGCGCTCCGCGCGCAGCGGGCGACCGCCGTCATCCACCTGGCCGCGATCGCCGTCCCCTTCAGCGCCCCCGAAGACGTCATCATGCGCACGAATGCTGCCCTGGCCGTGTCAGTGCTCGGCGGTGCCGTGACCGCAGGGATCCCGCGCATCGTCGCCGCTTCCAGCCCCACCGTGCTGGGCTACGGGGCGCCGCGCGGCTGGGTGCCCGACCGCTTCCCGCTCGATGAGGACACGCCGCCACGGCCGTGGAACAGCTACGCCCTGTCGAAGCTCGTGATCGAGCAGACGATGCGGATGCTGCACCGACAGACCGGCGACGCCGTACGCTTCGCCGCCTTCCGCCCGTGTTACGTGATCGCACCCGAGGAGTGGCGCGGAGCCCCCACGCAGCAGGGCCACACCGTTCGCGAGCGCCTTGACGATCCGAGCCTCGCCGCTCCCGCGCTGTTCAACTACGTCGACGCGCGCGACGTCGCCTCCTTCGCCGACGCTCTCCTGTCCGCTCTGCCCACGATCCCGAACGCCGAGACCTTCTTCGTCGGAGCCGACGACGCCCTCGCCCGCCGCCCGCTCGCCGAGCTCATCCCCCGCTTCCACCCCGGCACGGAGCAGGCTTCCGCCGTCCTCACCGGCACGGCGCCCGCGTTCTCGAACGCGAAGGCGCGTCGCTTGCTGGACTGGGCGCCCCGCTACTCGTGGCGCGACGCCCTGACCGAAGAACCCTCCCGCACCGACACCCGAAAGGACGTGCCGGTATGAACTTCGACGGCATCCTCTTCTTCCCCGTCACCCCGTTCGACGCCTCCGGCGCCGTCGACCACGAGCTGCTCGCATCGCACGTGAGCCGCGGTGTCGAGGAAGGAGCCGGCGGTGTCTTCCCCGCGTGCGGCACGGGCGAGTTCCACGCGCTCTCGACCGCCGAAGCGGCCGCGGTCGTCCGCACCGCCGTCTCGAGCGTCGCGGGAGCCGTCCCCGTCGTCGCCGGCACCGGCGGCCCGCTCGGCCACGCCCTCGAGACCGCCCGCGCTGCCGCGGATGCCGGGGCCGACGCCCTGCTCGCCCTGCCGCCCTACCTCGTCGGCGGGCCGCAGGAGGGACTCGTCGCCTACGTCGAGGCGATCGCCGCGGCATCCGACCTGCCGGTGATCGTCTACCACCGCGCCAACGCGCAGTTCACGCCCGAGTCGATGCGCCGTCTCGCCAACAACCCGCGGATCGTCGGATTCAAGGACGGCACCGGCGACATCGGCACGACGCAGCTCATCGTCCGCGTGATCGCCGACGCCGGCCGCGACGACTTCGCGTTCTTCAACGGGCTCCTCACCGCCGAGCTCACTCAGGCCGCATATCGCGGCATCGGCGTGCCGCTGTATTCGTCCGCAGCCTTCGCCATGGCGCCCGAGGTCGCGAACGTCTACTACCGGGCCTACGTCGAGCACGACGAGGAGCGTCGCCTGGCACTGCTCGACGCGTTCTACACACCTCTTGTCGCGCTCCGCGACGAGACGCCCGGGTTCGGCGTCTCGCTCATCAAGGCGGGCCTGCGCCTGAGCGGGCAGGCCGTCGGCGGGGTTCGCGCCCCGCTCGTCGACCCCACCGCCGACCAGGAACGCCGCCTCGCGGCGATCCTCGATGCCGGGCGCGCCCTGCTGTGACGACGATCGCCGCGCTCGCAGCGCGCCTGATCCGGGTCCCGCTCACCCGCCCGTGGGCCGCCGACGTCACCTCGGTCGTCGTCATCGCGACGCACGTGCAGCGCAGTGACGGCGCCGAGGGGTGGGGCTTCTCGTGGACTCCGCAGATCGGGGCGGAGGCTGTGCTCGCCCTGCTGCGACACGACATCGCACCGGCCGCCGTCGGACGTTCCGCCGAGCCGGGCGGCGCATGGCAGGGCCTCTGGGAGCACCTGCACGAGGCGGGCGGTGGTGGCGTGACGACGATCGCCCTCGCGGGCCTCGACCTGGCGCTCTGGGATGCCGCGGCTCGCGCGGCCGGCTCGTCGGTCTCGACGCTGATCGGACGGCGCCGCGAGAGCGCCCGCGTGTACGGCAGCGGCGTGAACCTCCACTACTCACTCGATGAGCTCGTCGCTCAGGTCGAGCGATGGGTCACGCGCGGGTTCACCGCCGTCAAGGTCAAGGTCGGCAAGCCCGACGTCGCGGAGGACCTCGACCGCCTTCGCGCCGTCCGCTCGGTGCTGGGCCCGGACCGGGGCCTGATGATCGACGCGAACCAGCGCTGGGATCTGACCCGCGCGACGCGTTCGCTCGAGGTCCTCGCTGAGGTCCGACCCGACTGGATCGAGGAGCCCCTGCGCGCCGACGACCTCGACGGACACGCCGAGCTCGCGCGTCGACTCGGCGCCGGCGCGCGCATCCCGATCGCGGTCGGCGAGAACCTGCACACCGCGTACCGCTTCGCCGAGGTGCTGCGACGCGGCGCCGCGCAGATCGTCCAGCCCAACATCGTGCGCGTCGGGGGGATCACGCCGCTGCAACGCATCGCCGCGATCGCCGAGGACGCCGGCGCCGAGCTGCACCCGCATCTGCTGCCCGAGCTGTCGGGCCAGCTCGCACTGACCCTCCCCGGCGGCGCGGCCGAACCCTGGGTCGAGGACGTGGAGGATGCCGGCTTCGCCGAGCTGGGCGCCCTCCGCGGCCCCTCCCCCGTCGTGATCCGCGACGGACGGCTCCGCGAGACCGCCCACCTCGGCCTGGGCCTGCGCTTCACCGACGGACACTTCACCACTGACGACCGCGAGGAACACCGATGACCACCACCCCTGATCGCATCGACGAGCTGGCCGCCGCGGCGTCCGCCGCAGCCCCGATCTGGCGCGATTCGGATGCCGCGACGCGCGCCACCTGGCTGCGCGCTCTCGCCGACGCCCTCGACGGCGCTGCTGACGAGCTCGTCGCGATCGCCGATCGCGAGACGCGACTCGGCGAGGCGCGCCTGCGCGGCGAGGTCGCCCGCACCACGGGACAGCTGCGACTCTTCGCCGACGTCGTGACGGAGGGCTCGTTCCGAGAGATCACGATCGACGAGGCCGATGCCGCGGCGACGCCGCCCCGGCCCGAGCTGCGTCGCCTGCTGGTGGGCGTCGGACCTGTCGCGGTGTTCTCCGCCTCGAACTTCCCCTTCGCGTTCTCGGTGTGCGGCGGCGACACGGCGTCCGCTCTCGCCGCCGGCAACCCGGTGATCGTCAAGGCGCATTCCGGGCACCCGGAGCTCTCTCGCCGCACGGCCGAGATCGCCGTCGCCGCGCTCGACGGCGCCGGAGCGCCGGAAGGCTCCTTCGCACTCGTCGAAGGTCGCGAGGCGGGCAACGCCCTCGTGCAGCATCCCCTCGTTCGGGCGGCGGGCTTCACCGGCTCGGTGTCGGGCGGCCGCGCCCTGTTCGACCTCGCTTCCGGGCGACCGGACCCGATCCCCTTCTACGGCGAGCTGGGCAGCGTGAATCCCGTGGTCGTGACGCCCGCGGCGGCCGAGGCCCGCGGCGACGAGCTCGCCCGCGGACTCGTGACATCGTTCACCCTGGGGGCGGGTCAGTTCTGCACGAAGCCCGGCGTCGTCTTCGTTCCCCGGGGCAGTGGATTCGTCGAGTCCGTCGCCGCCGCCGCCCACGGCGCGACCGGCGGCCCGCTGCTGACCGACCGCATCACCGAGGCCTTCCCGGCAGGGATCGCCGCGCTCGAGGCCGACGCGTCGGTGCGGGTGGCGGCGGAAGGCGTCTCGGGCGACGGCGCGCGACCCGTCGTCCTCGTGTCGGACGCGTCCGCGGTCGCCGCCCGTCCGGAGGTCCTGCTCGAGGAGTGCTTCGGCCCCGTCACCCTCCTCGTCGAGTACGGCGACGAGGGCGACGTGCACGCGGCCCTCGCCGCCGTGCCCGGCAGCCTCACCGCCACCCTGCACTCCGAGCCGGGCGACGACGTCGCCGCGACCCTCGCGCTCCTGCAGGAGCGCGCCGGACGCGTGCTGTTCGCGGGCTGGCCGACCGGCGTCGCGGTGACCTGGTCGCAGCACCACGGCGGGCCCTGGCCTGCGACGACCTCGCTGCACACCTCCGTCGGGGCCACCGCCATCCGCCGATTTCTCCGGCCGCTCGTCTTCCAGGACGCGCCGGCCGCGCTGCTGCCGCGCGAACTGCGTGACGAGTCGCTCGAGAGAACCCCGCACCGACGCAACGGCATGCTCGTGCTGCCGTAACGGCCGTATGCCGGCGCGAACGGAAAACGCTTCCCGTAGGCTGGGGCGATGACATCGAGCTTCACCGCTGCGTTCGACTGGGCCCGCCGGCATGTGACGGACGGCCGCCTGCCGTCCGCGGTCGTCGGGGTCGCCGATGCGAACGGCGTCCTCGCCCTCGACGCCGTCGCGGCGGACATCGACGATCGGTACGCGCTCTTCTCGATCACGAAGCCACTGCTGGGCATCTCCGCTGCCCGCGCCATCCAGCGCGGCGAGCTCACGCTGCAGACTCCGCTGACCCGTGCCCTGCCCGAGTTCGGCCGCGACCGGGACGACATCGTGCGGCTCTCGCACCTCGTGAGCCACACGAGCGGCATCAGCGAGCCGCCGCTCGACACCCGACTCCCGCTCCGTACCGAGCTACTCACCCGCGGCCGTGACTTCGTCGCCGGCACGGCCTCGCGGTACTCCACGCTCGCCTTCGAGGGCGTCGCCGCACTCGTCGAGAGCGTGAGCGGCCGCATCTGGCACGACGACATCGCCGACTGGGCATCGGGCATCGGCGCCGGCGGCCTGTCGGTCGACCTCGACGGCACGGCGCCGATCGCGGATGCCGCCGCCGCGGGCGCCGACATGGCGGCCTTCGCCGCGCAGCGCAACCCCGGGGCCGGCCTCGCCGGGAAGGCGCACGACCTGCTCGCGCTCGGGACCGAACTGCTGCGGATCCACGCCGGCGCCCGCGACGGCATCCTCGCCCCGGCGACGCTCGCGATGATGCGGCGCCCCCTGACCGGCGACATCCCCCGATTGGAGCCGTACCCTGCCGAGCGCGGGCAGGACTGGGGTCTCGCCTGGAACCTCCGCACCCGAGCGCCGGGCCTGATCGACCGCGACGTCTACGGTCACGGCGGCTGGGCGGGAACGGAGTTCTGGGTGCACCCGACCGCGGGCATCGCGTGGGTGCTGCTGACCAACCGGGCGTTGCGCTCCGGCGTCGACATCGACGAACTCGACAACGCGATCGTCGGCGCGCTGTGAGCGAGCTGCTCCGCGTCGAGCATTCCGCGTGGCCGCAGCCCGAACGGCCCGCACCGCTGCCCGCTCCCCACGAGCGCGCCCGCGGCATCTCGGTCACCGACCGCGCCCTGTACCGGCACGGTGAAGGCTGGGTGCCGGTGTCGGGCGAGGTGCACTACAGCCGACTGCCGCGCGATCGCTGGTCCGAGCGGATGCGGCAGCTGCGCGCCGCCGGCGTCACGGTCGCCTCGACCTACGCCTTCTGGAACCACCACGTCGCCGAGCGCGAGCACCCGCGCTTCGACGGGAACCTCGACATCGGGGCCTTCGTCGACGAGGCGGCTGCGGCGGGACTCGATGTCGTGCTGCGCATCGGCCCGTGGGCGCATGGCGAGTCCCGCAACGGCGGCTTCCCCGATTGGGTTCAGGCTCTGCCGGTCATCCTCCGCAGCGATGACCCCGGCTACCTCGACCTCGTCCGGGAGTGGTTCGGCCAGCTCGCCGCGTCCCTGGGCGGCCGCGCGCGACCAGGCGGGCCGGTCATCGGCATCCAGCTCGAGAACGAGTTGTACGACCGTCCGGAGCACCTGGTCACGCTCAAGCGCCTCACCCGCGAAGCGGGAATGGCGGCACCCCTGTGGACGGCGACGGCCTGGGGCGGGGCGCAGCTGCCCGACGGTGAGGTCATGCCGCTCTTCGGCGGGTATGCGGACGGATTCTGGGTCGACCCGGGCGCACCCTGGGACCCGACGTTCCGCGCGCACTACTTCCCCTCACACGACTGGGACGACCCGGGGGTCGGGGCGGACGTGCGCGCGAGCCAGGGCTTCGCGGCGGCGAGCGCGACGGCCGACCTGCACGGCTTCCCCCCGGCGACCTGCGAGCTGGGCGGGGGGATGGCCACCGCGTACCACCGTCGCCCGGTACTCGGAGGACGCGATGTCGCCGCGCTCGCCCACATCAAGATCGGCAACGGGTCGGCCTGGCAGGGCTATTACATGTTCGTCGGCGGCCGGAACCCCGGACCCGATCTGCAGGAGACGATCGACACCGGGTATCCCAACGACCTCCCCGAGTTCGGCTACGACTTCCACGCCCCGATCGGGCAGTCGGGCGACCTCGCCGACTCCGCTCCGCTGCTGCGCGCGCAGCACGCCTTCCTCACCGCGTTCGGCGACCGCCTGTCCGGCATGTCGTCTGCTCTTCCCGACGTCCGCGCCGCGTCGCTCGACGACCGGACCACCCTCCGGTGGGCGCTGCGCTCCGACGGAGCGGAGGGCGTCGTCGTGATCTCGCACCACCAGCCGTACGAACAGGTGGAGGACGTCGCCGACGTCCAGCTGCGCGTCGTCGTCGGCGACACCGAGACCGTGCTCCCGTCACGTCCGGTCACGGTCCCCGCGGGGACGCTCGCTCGATGGCCCGTCGGGCTCACCGTGGGTCGGGCACGGGTCGCCTGGGCGACGGCCACCCTGATCACGGTCCTCTCGGGCGGCCCGCGTCCGACGCTGGTGCTGCTCGAAGATCGCGGCATCCCCGCCGAGATCGCGATCGGCCAGGCCGGACCGCAGGTCGCCCGGCCGGGACGCGCTCCGCTCCGCTTCGACGACCTCGATGTCGTGGTGCTGCCGGCCGCCGACGCCGACCGGCTCTGGGTGCGCCCCGGGTCGCGCCCGGAGCTGTGGCTGACCGATGGCGAGCTGGCGTGGGATGCCGACATCGCGATGCTCCGTGACGCTCGGGAGGCTCACCGCTACGACCCGCACACCGGCGAGTGGTCGATCGTCACGGGCGCGCCCGGCGGACCCGGCCGCGTCACCGCGACGGGCAGCGCGCCAGTGGGAGTCGAGCTCGTCCGCCCGCCGGCCGCTCCGGCGACGGACTACGGCTTCGGCGGCCCGCGTCACCGCGCGCCGTCGGACGAGACGTTCGCCGAGCGGGCCGCTCGGTACCGGGTGCAGCTCCCCGCGACCTCGCTCGACCCCGAGGCGGACGCCGTGCTCGACCTCGACTGGGCGGGCGACGTGGGACGGTTCCTGGTCGACGGCCGCATCGTCGACGACCGCTTCTGGGACGGCACGCGCTGGTCGCTGTCGCTTCGGGACGCCGGGGCGACACCGACGAGCGAGATCACCGTCGAGGTGCTGGCGTTGTCTCCGGCCTCGACGATCGCGCTCGCGACGGATGCGGAGTCGCGGCGAGCCGATGCCGCGGCGACATCCCTGCGCGCGTCGCTCCGGCTGCGCGGTCCCTGGCAGCGCCTCGCGTGATGCGGCACACGGCGCGCGGCACGCGGCACGCGGCACGCGGCGGCAGCGAACTCGGAGAATGACGCGTAGATCGGATGCCGCGCGGGCTGAAGCTCCGAGAAGCGTGGGATTCTCCGAAGACGGCGAGGCCGTGCCGATCGTCTTATCGATCGGCACGGCCTCGCCGTCGGGCGCTCAGGTCCTCAGGCGCTCAGGCCTGCGCGCGTCGGCGACGCAGCACGAGCGCTCCGGCGCCGAGCATGAGCAGCGCGAGCGCGCCCATCACCGTCGCGGTGATGCCGCCGGCATCCCCTCCCGTGCGTGCGAGATCGCGCGCGTCCGTCGAGGCAGCCGAGCCGTTCGCTCCGGTCCCCGTCGCCGAGCCGCTACCCGAACCCGAACCCGACCCAGCGCCCGAACCCGGAGCGCCGGTGCCGCCGCCGGTGCCACCGTCGGTGCCGCCGCCCGTTCCCGGGTCGACGACGGCGGCGGTCGGGACGATCGCCGCTGAGCGGGCGCTGCCGTCGATGAAGCCGGCCGCCTCGGCGGCCACCTCGACCGAGATCTCCCGGCCTTCGTCGGCGGCCGTCAGCGCGTAGGTGTCGGCGGTGGCGCCATCGATCGCCGCCCCGTCGCGCAGCCAGACGAACGCGCGTGCCGCGTCCGCGGGATCGGTGACGGCCACCGCGCGCACGGTCGCGCCGACGCGCGGCTCGCCCGACACGACCGGCGTCTCGACGCCGACGGCGCGGTTCACGGTCACCGAGTAGGTGCGCGAGGCGCCGTCGGGAGCCGTGACCGTCACGGTTCCGGTGCTGCTGATCACGTCGTCGGCCGCAGGCGCGGCATCCGCCGCCATGCGCTGGACGTCGCCAGCCTGGTCCTCGCCGGGCTGGGTCACGACGACCGTGGCATCGTCGTCGACCGCGAGCGCGTGGAGCATCGGCCACGCGGACCCCGTCGTCGTGACGGTGTACTCCAGCGTGTCGGGCGCGAACCCGTCGACGGGCACGTCGCCGACCGTGAGGCGCGCGAGATCGGCGATCCCGGCCGGCGCCGGTGCTGCGGCGAAGATCTCGACCTCCGACACGATCATGTGCGTGTCGGGACGGGCGTTCAGCACGACGCGCACCTCGTCGGCGGCGCCGGTGACCGGCACCTCGACGCGCGGCGCACCCGCGGTGGGCTCCGGCACCGGAACGAGGTCGCCCTCGACCCAGTCGCCGCCGCTCACGCGGTGGTCGACCCGCATGGTCGCGGGCCAGCTCAGCGAGCTGCCGTCGCGGTAGAACTGCACGGCGACACGCGTCAGGGTCTCGCGCTGCGCCAGGGCGTAGCTCAGGGTGTCCTGCGCGTTCTTCGTGCCCGAGCGCCAGTTCGACCAGCCCTTGTCGGTCGAGCTTCCGTTGATCGTGTTGCTCACCGCGTACTGCGTGCTCTCGGTGAAGGTCGCGCTCGGGCGGCTCTCGGGGGCGACGTTGCGCTCGGACGCGGCCGTGACGATCACGGTCAGCCGCGCGTCGAGCTTCTCGCCGCTCGGGCCCGCGGCCACGCCGGGCACCGAGACCGTGCCGGGCTCGGCGAACGCACCATCGGCGATGCCGTCCCACGCCCACTCGACCGGGACCGGGAAGCCCGCTCCCGAGGGTCGCAGCTCGGCCTCCACGGTGTCGTCGGCCTGGCTCCTGACGGCGTCGAGGGCGCTTCCGGCCGGGACGGTGACGGATGCCGGCCGCGTCGCGGTGTAGGCGCCGATCTCGACGGTCGCGGTCGCTTCGAACGAGCCGCCGAACAGCTCGGTGCCCGTGCCGGTGACCTCCACCGCACCGGGGCGCGAGAAGTCGACACCGTCCAGCTGCCACGTCACCGGCGCCTGTCGCACCGTCCCTCCGACGTAGCGCACGCTCACGGACGCGGGCAGTGTCGGGGCGACGCCGACCGCGGTCGCGACCGTGACGGGCTCGGTGCCCGCGACGCTCGTGCTCGCGATGCGCCACTGCTGGTTCCCGCCGCCGTTCGAGGTCCACAGGCCCACCGCAGCGCCGGACGTCGTGCTGCCGCCGTTCACGTCGAGCACGCGCTCCGCGGCGACGTTGAGCACCGAGTAGTACGTGCCGTCCGTCGTCGAGGCCATCCACTGCAGGGCGGGATCGGCCGCGGCTGCCGCCGGGTCGGCATCCACGAGCGCCGTGGCCGTGCCGCGCGAAGCGAGGAACTGCCCGGAACCGTTCTGCAGCGTGAAGCGGTGGCGGTTGGTGCCCGCGCCCTCGATCGTGCGGACGGTCCAGGCCTGTCCGCGGGCGGCCTCGGCCGTGGTGGCGAGCGAACGGACCGCGAGGCTCGAGCTGCCGTCGAGGGCGAGTCCGCTCTGAAGACCCGTGAGCTGCACCGTCTCGCCGTCGCGGAAGGCCGCGGCATCCGATGAGACGCCCGAGACGCCGTCGATGACGAAGGTCACGACTGACTTGGCGGGCACCGTCAGCGTCGCGGTGCGGGATGCCGCGTCCACGGCGACCGGCTGCCCCTGCCGGAGCGCGTTGACCGAGGGCTCCGCGGCGGTCGACTGCGTCGTCACGATGGGGGTCACGGTCGCCCCGGGGGCCACCGTGCCGAAGTCGCTCAGGTCGATCTCCACCGTGCGTTCGGCGGCCTCGGCGTTGACGTGCACGATCGTGGCGCCCTCGCCGTCGGCGTCGATCGCCGCCGTCGACTGCGCGTTGTCGGTCGCGATCAAGCGGTCGCCGGGGGTGATGTAGTGCGTGAAGTTGCGCACGGTGTTGAACTTCTCGTTCGTCAGCACCTTGCAGGAGGGGTCGGCGTCACCGTCGCGGAGCCGGCGCTCGGACTGCCCCTCGTCGTTGCAGTCGAAGTCGATGAAGACGCTGCCCCAGTTCAGCTTCTCGACCTTCTCCATGTTGTAGAGGTCCTCGACCGGCTGCCAGAACACCCAGGCGTCGGGCTCGAGCTCGCGCAGGTCACCGACGATGTGCTGGGCCATGCCGAGGCCGTTGTCGATGTCGTCGGTGACGAACCCCTTGCTCTGATCGGTCCAGTTGCCCTCGACCTCGCTCATCCACAGCGGCTTGTCGGCGGCCTTGGCGATGTCGCGGACGACCTGGCGCCCGCCGGTGCCGTACGTGTGCACGTTCAGCTGGTCGACGAGGTCCTTCGCCTTCGCAGACCACGTGTTCCAGTTGGTGGCGAAGATGCCGGGGTTGGTCTCGTCCATCGCCGAGATGACCGCGTCGGTGGTCGTCCCCGGCTCCGCGAGGCGGTCGGCGAGGGCGGCGATCATCGCGTCCTGCGCCTCCGGCCCGATGTGCGCACCCTCCTGGCGTCCGCCGGTGGGCCACGTGGCACCGTCGGGGATCTGCGTCGACCAGTAGTTCGTGTTGGGCTCGTTGAACGGGTCGATCGTGTCGAACGAGATGCCGTGAACCCGCTCGAGCTCATCGACGACGTTCACCAGATAGCCGGCGAACTTCTCCATGTCGGCGGGGGCGAGCTGCTCGCTCGTGGCGTTGTTGATCCCACCCGAGACGTAGCCGCTCTGGGTGAGGAAGTAGGGCGGGGAGTTGCTGAACGCCTCCCAGTGCGTGACCTTGTCCTTCAGCGCGCCGAGCCACCAGCGCTGCGCGAGGTCCTGCTCGAAGTCGTACGCGTCGGGGTCATCGGGGTCCCAGGCATCCCGGTACCGGTCGCGGTCGGCGAAGGTCGAGGTGATCGCCCCTTCGTCATCGGTCGCCGGCAGGTTCGGATTCCAGAAGCCGGGAACCGCGCCGCCCGGCCGCAGGTACGGCGGGACGTCGGAGGCGTTGCCGCCGCCGATGTTGTAACGCGCGATGTTGAGGTTCAGGCCTTCGTCGCCGAAGACGGCGTCGAAGAGGTCCTGCCGGACGTCCTCGGGATAGTCGCCGGTCGCGTTGGCGAACCAGACGAGGCTCGTGCCCCATCCCTCGAACGGCTTCTCCGAGGCGGTGGCGGGATTCGGAGTGATCCGCACGGCGGCGGCGTCGGCGGCGTGCACCGGCGGGGGCGCGACGGCGGCCGCAGCGGTGAGCCCACCGGACGCGAGCGCCACCGCGCAGGTCATCGACATCAGTCGAGCTGACTTCATCGTCATTCCTATCCGGTCGCAACGATGCGACCTCAGGGGGGTGATGTTGACGTAAACATGTTGACGTCAACATCGAGCCTAAGGGACGTCTGTGTCCCGGTGCAACGGTTGATCAGCGGCGCGGGCCGGAACTCGCGCGCACGACGAGCTCGGTCGGCACGAGGGTGCGCTCGGCGGGAACCTCTCCCCCGTCGATCTCGGTGAGCAGCGACCGCACGGCGGCCGCACCGATCCGGTCGAAGTGCTGACGTACGGTCGTCAGCGGCGGCCAGAAGTTCGCCGATTCGGGAGCATCGTCGTACCCGACGACGCTGACACTCGCCGGGACGGGACGATCGGCCTCGTGCAGCGCACGCAGCAGCCCGAGCGCCATGCGGTCGTTGGCGACGAAGACCGCCGTCACGCGGTCGTCCCCGGCGAGCGCCCGGCCGATCTCGTAACCCGACTCCGCGGTCCAGTCCCCGACGTGCACCTCGGGCACAGCCGCACCGCGGGCGACGAGCGTGTCGTGCCAGGCGGCTCGCCTGCGCTCGGCGGCGAAGGACTCCCGCGGACCCGAGATGTGACTCACGGTTTCGTGTCCGAGGTCGAGCAGGTGCTCGGTCGCGAGGCGCGCGCCCAGCGTCTGGTCGTTGTCGACGACGGGATACGGGTAATCGGCACTCGAGTCGACCACGACGACGGGGAGTCCCGTCGGCAGCGCCAGCTCGCGCTCGCCCAGACGATGCGTCTCGATCAGGATGATGACGCCGTCGACGGCATGCTCGGCCAGGCGCACGAATGCACCCGAGACGTCGGACTGCGTCGCCGACTGCACCGTGATGACGGTGAGGGAGTACCCCGCCTCGGCGGCGACGGATGCCACGGCGTCGAGCGTGCGCGTGTTGCCGTAGCTCGCGAGCGAGAACATGATCACGCCGATGCTGCGGAAGCGCCCCGAACGCAGTGCACGCGCGGCGCTGTTGGGTCGATAGCCGAGCTGCGCCATCGCATCCTGGACGCGCGCCCGGGTCTCGGGGTCGACGTTCTCGCGGCCGTTCGCGACCCGCGAGACGGTCTGACCCGACACGCCGGCCATCGCCGCCACGTCGGCCATCGACACTTCCCGACGCCGCGGTCGAGCGTCCGGGCGTACGGCTGGCCCTGCTTTACCCATGCCCGGATCCTCCTTGATGTTGACGTTGACATGCTAGCGTCTCCGAGTTATGTTTACGTCAACATCCGCGCTCAATCGACGAGCGCCTGCATCACAGAAGAGGCACGGACGATGACGACCACAACGGCACCCCCTCCCGCCGTGCGCACCGCGCGGAAGCGGCGGCGCGTCAGCGTCGAACAGCGCGGATGGCTCTTCGTGGGCCCCTTCGCGATCGTGTTCGCCCTCGTCTTCCTCGCGCCCCTCGCCTACGCGCTCTACCTCAGCTTCTTCCGCGAGCAGATCGTCGGCGGCAACGCGTTCGTCGGCTTCGAGAACTACCTGACGGCCTTCGCCGACCCGAAGCTGTGGGACGGCTTCCTCCGCGTGCTGCTGTTCCTGCTGATCCAGGTGCCGATCATGCTCGTGCTCGCCCTCGCTGCGGCCCTCGCGATCGACAGCGCGCGCCTGCACGCCTCGGGCTTCTACCGGATCATCATCTTCCTGCCCTACGCCGTGCCCGCCGTCGTCGCGGTCCTCATGTGGGGCTACATCTACGGCGATCAGTTCGGCCTCGCCGGCAACATCAACGATCTGCTCGGTGCCCAGGTCCTGCGACCCTTCCTCCCCGAGTGGATGATGGTCTCGATCGGCAACATCGTGACCTGGCAGTTCGTCGGCTACAACATGCTGATCTTCTACTCGTCGCTCAAGACCATCCCCGGTGAGCTGTACGAGGCGGCATCCCTCGACGGCGCCGGCGCCTGGCGCACGATCCTCTCGATCAAGATCCCCGCTCTGCGCGGCTCGATCGTCATCGCCACGATCTTCTCGATCATCGGCAGCTTCCAGCTCTTCAACGAGCCGAACATCCTCAAGCCCCTGGCCCCGAACACGATCACGACGTTCTTCACGCCGAACATGTACGCGTACAACCTCTCGTTCGCCGGCCAGCAGTACAACTACGCCGCCACCGTCGCGATCATCATGGGCGTCATCACGGCGGTCATCGCCTACGTCGTCCAGTTGCGCGGATCCCGTCAGGAGATGCGATGACCGCTCCCGCCCTCGCCCGCAGCACGCCGTTCGCCCGGCGGAAATCCGTCGTACTCACCGTCGTGATGAGCCTGTTCATCCTCTACACGCTGCTGCCGCTGTTCTGGCTGATCATCAACGCGACGAAGACGCAGGGAGACCTGTTCACGACGTTCGGCCTCTGGTTCGGCGACAGCTTCAACCTGTGGAACAACATCGTCGACACGTTCACCTACCGCGACGGCATCTTCCTGCGGTGGCTCGGCAACACGCTCCTCTATGTCGTCGTCGGCGCGGGCGGAGCCACGGTGCTGGCCACAATGGCGGGCTACGGCCTGGCGAAGTACAACTTCCGCGGCCGCAAGGCGGTCTTCGCCGTCGTCATCGGCGCCGTCGCCGTTCCCGGCACCGCCCTCGCGGTCCCCACGTTCCTCATGTTCAGCCAGCTGGGCCTGACGAACACCCCGTGGGCGATCATCATCCCCTCGCTCATCAGCCCCTTCGGCCTGTACCTGATGTGGGTGTTCGCCAGCGACGCCGTTCCCACCGAGCTGCTCGAGGCCGCTCGGATGGACGGCGCCAGCGAGATGCGCACGTTCTTCACCATCTCGACCAAGCTCCTCATGCCCGGCATCGTCACCGTGCTGCTGTTCGCGGTCGTCGCCACGTGGAACAACTACTTCCTCCCACTCATCATGCTCAGCGACCCCGCCTGGTACCCGCTCACCGTCGGGCTCAACCAGTGGAACGCCCAGGCCACCGGAGCCGCGGCGCAGCCGATCTACAACCTGGTGATCACCGGATCGCTGTTGTCGATCATCCCGATCGTGGTGGCCTTCCTCATGCTGCAGCGCTTCTGGCAGTCCGGTCTGAGCGCCGGCAGCGTCAAGCAGTGAGCACACCCCCGAAGACCCTGTATTCCGCACCACCTGAATCCACAACAACCCGAATCCACAACAACGAAGTGAAGGAACTCCCATGACACCCATGCGCAAGGGATCGGCGCTGCGTCGCGCCGCATCCGTCGTGGCCCTGACCGCAGCCGCCGGCCTCGTGCTGGCCGCCTGCTCGTCCTCCGGCCCCGCCGCGGGCGGCGGCAACCCCGACGATCTCGACGCGGCCCTGAAGGCCGGCGGTGAGATCACCTACTGGTCGTGGACCCCGTCCGCCGAGGCGCAGGCCGAGGCGTTCATGAAGAAGTACCCCGAGGTCAAGGTCAACGTCGTCAACGCGGGCACCAACACCGAGGAGTACACCAAGCTCCAGAACGCGATCAAGGCCGGCTCGGGCGCCCCCGACGTCGTGCAGATCGAGTACTACGCCTTCCCCCAGTTCGCCCTCACCGACGGGCTGCTCGACCTCGCACCCTACGGCTTCGGCGACCTCGAGAGCGACTACACCGCCTCGACGTGGAACTCCGTCGACTTCGACGGCAAGATCTACGGCCTCCCGCAGGACTCGGGCCCCATGGCGCTGTTCTACAACAAGGCGGTCTTCGACCAGTACGGCCTGACGGTCCCGACGACGTGGGACGAGTACATCGCCACCGCGCGTCAGCTCACCGCCGCCGACCCGACGAAGAAGATCACGAACGACACCGGTGACGCCGGCTTCGCCACCAGCATGATCTGGCAGGCGGGCGGCCAGCCGTTCTCCGCCGATGGCACCGACGTGACGATCAACGTCGCCGACGATGGCTCGAAGAAGTGGGCCGACACCTGGAACACGCTCGTCGAGGACGACCTGATCGCCAGCACCCCGAGCTGGAGCGACGAGTGGTTCAAGGGCCTCGGCGACGGCTCGATCGCGACCCTCGTCATCGGCGCCTGGATGCCCGGCAACCTCGAGTCGTCGGTGGCCGACGCGGCGGGCGACTGGCGCGTGGCTCCCATGCCGACCTACGACGGCACCCCGGTCTCGGCCGAGAACGGCGGCGGCGGCCAGGCGGTCACGAAGCAGAGCGAGAACCCGGCGCTCGCCGCCGCGTTCCTGAAGTGGCTGAACAACGACGAGGAGAGCCTGACGATCTTCGCCGAGAGCGGCGGCTTCCCCTCGACGACCGCGCAGCTCGAGTCGGATGAGTTCCTGAACAAGGCACCCGAGTACTTCGGCGGCCAGAAGATCAACGAGGTGCTCGTGCAGGCGGCCAAGGACGTGCGTCCCGGCTGGCAGTACCTGCCCTTCCAGGTGTACGCGAACAGCATCTTCAGCGACACCGTCGGGCAGTCCTACGCCTCGAAGTCCGACCTGAACGAGGGCCTCGCCACGTGGCAGGACCAGCTCGTGCAGTACGGCAACGACCAGGGCTTCACCGTCAACAAGTGACGCCCGACGAGGGGCGGGTCGCATCGAGCTTCGGTCCGGCCCGCCCCTCGCCATGTCCCCTCAGGAGAAGAGCAATGACCTCCCCCACCCGCATCTCGCTCGACACGGCCGCACCCGGGCCCGTTGTCCCGCGCCGGCTCTTCGGCACCTTCGTCGAGCACATGGGCCGCTGCGTCTACGACGGCATCTTCGAGCCGGGTCACGCCACGGCCGACGACGCCGGCTTCCGCGCCGACGTCCTCGAGCTCGTGCGTGAGCTGGGCGCGACCGTCGTGCGCTATCCCGGGGGCAACTTCGTCTCGGGCTACCGGTGGGAGGACGGCGTCGGCCCGCGCGGCCAGCGCCCCGTGCGCCTGGATGCCGCATGGCACAGCACCGAGACCAACCAGGTCGGGCTGCACGAGTTCGCCGCGTGGGCCGAGCAGGCGGGGCTCGAGCTCATGGAGGCCGTGAACCTCGGCACGCGCGGCGTCGCCGAGGCCGCCGACCTGCTCGAGTACGCCAATCACCCGGGCGGCACCGCCCTGTCGGAGCGCCGCCGCGAGAACGGGCGCGCCGAGCCCTTCGGCATCCGGCTCTGGTGCCTGGGCAACGAGATGGACGGCCCCTGGCAGATCGGCCACAAGACCGCCGACGAGTACGGCCGCCTCGCTGCCGAGAGCG
This sequence comes from Microbacterium sp. SMR1, assembly GCF_003289625.1. GTDB lineage: Bacteria > Actinomycetota > Actinomycetes > Actinomycetales > Microbacteriaceae > Microbacterium > Microbacterium plantarum. The sequence goes on along the minus strand of NZ_QMBN01000002.1, from coordinate 703,769 downwards.
CCCGACTCATGCGGTTCATCGATCCCGACATCGAGCTCGTCGCCGCGGGCAGCTCGAACCACGAGATGCCGACCTTCGGCGAGTGGGAGCGCACCGTGCTCCGTCACACCGCGGGGCTCGTCGACCACATCTCCGTGCACGCCTACTACGAGGAGACCCCGGGCGACCCCGCGAGCTTCCTCGCCTCCGGCGCCGCGCTCGACGCCTACATCGGCGAAGTCGCCGGCATCATCGACGAGGTGCGCGCCGAGCGCGGCATCACCGACCCCATCGGCATCAGCGTCGACGAGTGGAACGTCTGGAACCAGACCCGCTGGAACGAGGTCGACAAGCCCGAGGTGTTCACGGGCGACTGGCCCGTCGCCCCGCGCCTCATCGAGGACGACTACACCGTCACGGATGCCGTCGTCGTCGGGTCCCTCCTCATCACGATGCTCCGCCGCGCCGACCGCGTCTCGATGGCGAATCTCGCGCAGCTCGTCAACGTCATCGCGCCGATCCGCACCGAGCCGGGCGGCGCGGCCTGGCGGCAGACCACCTTCTTCCCCTTCCAGCTGACCGCGGCCGCGGCATCCGGCCACGTCGTGGTGCCGGTCATCGACACTGGCGTCATCCCGACCGCGCGCTACGGCGACGTGGGCGCCGTCGACGCCGTTGCGACGATCGCCGGCGACGAGCTGTCGATCTTCCTCGTGCACCGCGGGCTCGACGCCGAGACACCCGTCACGATCGATCTGGACCGCTCGGCCGCGGGCGCCGAGGCGCTCGTGCTGACCGTCCCCGCCGGCGGCGACCGGCACACCGTCAACAGCGCGTCGTCGCAGCCCGTCGCGCCGGCATCCCTCGCCGTCGACATCCGCGACAGCTCCGTGACCCTGACCCTTCCCCCGCTCTCCTGGGCGCGCGTGACCGTGCGCCTGAACCCCGGAACGAATCGAGTGACCGCGTGACGACCTTCAGCATCGGCGAGACCGACTTCCTCCTCGACGGGCGCCCCCACCGGGTCATCGCGGGAGCCCTGCACTACTTCCGCATCCACCCGGACCACTGGGCCGACCGCATCCGCAAGGCGCGGCTCATGGGGCTCAACACGATCGAGACGTACGTCGCCTGGAACGCCCACGAGCCGGTGCGCGGCGAATGGGATGCCACGGGCTGGAACGACCTGGGGCGCTTCCTCGACCTCATCGCGGCCGAGGGCATGCACGCGATCGTCCGCCCCGGCCCGTACATCTGCGCCGAGTGGCACAACGGCGGACTTCCGGTGTGGCTCACCAGCACGCCCGGCATCGGGCTGCGCCGTTCCGAGCCGCAGTACCTCGAGGCGGTGAGCACCTACTTGCGCCGGGTCTACGAGATCGTCGCCCCGCGTCAGATCGATCGCGGCGGCAACGTCGTGCTCGTGCAGATCGAGAACGAGTACGGCGCCTACGGCTCCGACCACGACTACCTCCGCACGCTCACCGAGCTCACCCGCGCCTGCGACATCACCGTGCCGCTGACGACCGTCGACCAGCCCGAGCCCCACATGCTCGCGGCCGGCACGCTGCCCGACCTGCACACGACCGGATCGTTCGGCTCGCGCGCCACCGAGCGCCTCGCGACGCTGCGCGAGCACCAGCCGACGGGGCCGCTGATGTGCTCGGAGTTCTGGGACGGTTGGTTCGACTGGTGGGGCGGGGTGCACCACACCACGGATGCCGCGGCCTCAGCGTCCGAGCTCGACGCGCTGCTCGCCGCGGGAGCGTCGGTGAACATCTACATGCTCCACGGCGGCACGAACTTCGGCACCACGAACGGCGCGAACGACAAGGGCCGCTACGCCCCCATCGTCACCTCGTACGACTACGACGCTCCGCTGGACGAATCGGGCCACCCGACCGAGAAGTACCACGCGTTCCGCGAGGTCATCGCCCGGTACGCCCCGGTCCCCGACGAGGTTCCGCCGGCTCGGCCCGAGGCTCCCGTCCTGTCGGTTCCGCTGCGGACGACGGGCGATTGGCTTCCCGCGGCGGATGCTGCCGCGGGTGCCGGCGCGGGTGCCGGCGCGGGTGCGGCGGTCACTCCCCCCACGTTCGAGCAGCTCGGACAGCTCGGACCCCTCGTGCGTTACGACATCGCGCTGCCCGCCGAGCCGTTCGGTGATTCCGACAGCGCCGTGCTCGCCTTCGCGGAGGTCCGCGACCTCGCCTGGGTCGCGGTCGACGGCGCGCCGATCGGCCGCCTGCAGCGCGCGCTGCACGAGCGGTCGCTGCCGATCCCCCGCGGGTCGCGGCTGACGGTGCTCGTCGAGGACCAGGGCCGCGTGAACTACGACGTCCGTCTCGGCGAGAACAAGGGCCTCGTCGGCCCCGTCACCCTCGGCGGACACGAGCTCTCCGGCTGGACGGCGCAGCCCGTCGACCTCGCGGGCGTCGCCGCCGGCATCGCCCGGGCGTCCGGCCACGCCGTCGCCGGACGCACCGGCCTCGTGGGCACGTTCGACCTCGACGAGCCCGCCGACCTCTTCCTCGACACGGATGCCTGGAGCAAGGGCTACGCGTTCGTGAACGGGTTCTTCCTCGGCCGGTACTGGCGCAACGGCCCGCAGCGCACGCTCTACGTTCCCGCTCCCGCGACCCGCGCCGGAGCGAACGAGGTCGTCGTCGTCGAGCTCGAGCACGTCATCGACCCCGTCGCCGCCTTCGTCGCCGCGCCCGACCTCGGCCACCGCGAGGAGTGACCGTGAGGGAGCCCCGCCAGGATCGGGCAGGATGGATGTCATGAGCTGGATGGTCACCGGTGGTGCTGGATACATCGGCGCGCATGTCGTGCGCGCCCTCGCCGCGGCGGGCCTCGACCCCGTCGTCCTCGACGATCTGTCGAGCGGGCACGCCGGGTTCGTCCCCGAAGGCGTGCCGTTCGTCCGCGGCTCGATCCTCGACCGCCCGCTCGTCGAGGGCGCCCTGCGCGAGCACGGCGTCGAGGGCGTCATCCACGTCGCCGGCTACAAGTACGCCGGCGTCTCCGTGACGCGCCCGCTGCACACCTACGCGCAGAACGTCGAGGGCACGCGGATCGTGCTCGAGGCGATGGAGACCGCGGGCGTCGACAAGATCGTCTTCTCCTCCAGCGCCGCCGTCTACGGCACCCCCGACGTGCCGCTCGTCACGGAGGACCTGCCCAAGCGTCCCGCGTCGCCCTACGGCGAGTCGAAGCTCATCGGCGAGTGGCTGCTGCGCGACCAGGCGGTCGCGACCGCGGACTCCCCCGCACCCTTGCGCCACACCTCGCTGCGCTACTTCAACGTCGTGGGCTCGGGCGATCCGTCCGTCTACGACACGAGCCCCCACAACCTCTTCCCCATCGTCTTCGAGAAGCTGATCGCCGGTGAGATCCCGCAGATCAACGGCGACGACTACGACACCGAAGACGGCACGAACGTGCGCGACTACGTCCACGTCGCCGACATCGCCGCGGCCCACGTCGTCGCCGCCCAGCGCCTCGCGGCCGGCGAGAACGTCGAGCCGGCCTACAACCTCGGGTCGCAGAACGGCCTCTCGGTCCGCGAGATCATGGACGCGATGGCCCGCGTGACCGGCATCGACTTCACGCCGAGGGTCGGCCCCCGCCGGCCCGGCGACCCCGACCGCATCGTCGCCACCGGAGAGCTCGCCGCCCGCGACCTCGAATGGGCGAATCGCTACTCGGTCGACGAGATGGTCCGCACCGGCTGGGAGGCCCGCCGCGCGGCATCCGTCTGACCCGCTCGCCGAGCGCGGGGATCAGGCGCAGTTCCGGGGATGACGCGCGGTTCGAACCGCGTCGGACACCCCGAACTGCGCCTCATTCCGCCGCGAGACCGCGTACCGAGCTCGCGCGGACCACGAGTTCCGTGGGAACGGTGCGCAACGCGGCCGTTGAGCCCGACTCGATGACCTCCACGAGCGCCTCGACGGCGCGGGCGCCGAGGGCGTCGAAGTCCTGGCGGACGGTCGTCAACGGAGGCCGGTACTCCGCGGCATCCACGACGTCGTCGAACCCGACGATAGCGACGTCGTCCGGCACAGCGCGACCGGCGTCGCTGAACGCCCGCAGCAGGCCGAGCGCCATCTGGTCGTTGGCGGCGAACACCGCCGTGGCGCCCGCGAACCCCGCTCCCGCCGCGTGACCGCCGCGCGAGGTCCAGTCGCCGCGGACGACCTCGGGCGCGACGGCATCCGCGTCGATCAGCGCCTCGCGCCAGCCGCGTTCGCGCTCTTGCGCCGCGAACGACGCCTCGGGCCCCGCGAGGTGGTGCACCGTCGCGTGCCCCAGCTCGAGCAGGTGCTGCGTCGCCTGCCGGGCGCCGCCCGCGTGATCGGTCTGCACGATCGCGAAACGGTCGTCCGGCGGCGAGTCGACCACGACGAGGCGCAGGTCGGCGGGCGGTGCGGTGTCACGAGCGAGCCGCGTCGCCTCGTTGAGCACGATCGCCCCGTCGACGCCCTGGTCGCGCAGCTGCGCGAAGGCCTCCGCGATGTCGCGCGCTCCGGCGACCGTCACCACGGCGAGGGCGTAGTCGCGCTCGCCCGCCGCGTCGGCGATGGCCTGCAGCATGCGGGAGTTGCCGACCGAGGCGAGCGTCGAGACGACGAGGCCGATCGTGCGGGTCTGGCCGGTGCGCAGGGCCCGCGCGGCGCGATGCATGCGGTAGCCGAGCGCCGCCATGGACGCCTCGACCCGGGCCCGCGTCGCGGGGTCGACGCGCGGGCTTCCGTTGGCCACGCGCGAGACGGTCTGCGCCGAGACGCCCGCGTGGGCCGCCACTTGGGCCATCGACACCCGCATGCCGGTCCTCTCGTCGGGGTGTGTTGACGATATCACGCCCGGAATGTACCGTGTTATCGTGAACATCAGCGCTCCTCCCGCCGTGCCGCTCGGCGCGGGCGTCGTCAAACGCTCCACGCGACTCGACGACGGCCGCGAGCTCATCTACTACGACGACCCCGAGACGACGCTCGACTCCGAGCGAGCGGTCGACGCCCGCACCCTGGACCCGCGCCCCGAGACCGCGACGATGCGGCAGGACGTCCTGACGGGTGACTGGATCTCGATCGCCGCATCCCGGCAGAACCGCGCCTTCCTGCCCCCGGCCGAGCTCGACCCGCTCGCCCCGCAGACACCCACCAACCCTTCCGAGATCCCGTCGCGCTACGACGTCGCCGTCTTCGAGAACAAGTCGCCGTCGTTCGGTCCCGCCCTCGCCGAGGCGTTCGGCGGCGCGCCCGCGGCATCCGATCCTCCCCGCGGCATCGATGACCTCGCCCACCTCGGCCTCGGCCGCACCCGCACGAGCGTCGGACGCACCGAGGTCGTGTGCTTCTCTCCCGAGCACGCCGGATCGTTCGGCACCCAGACGGTCACCCGCGCCCGCACCGTCATCGAGGCGTGGGCCGACCGCACGGCCGCGCTCTCGACGCTCCCCGGCATCGAGCAGGTGTTCCCGTTCGAGAACCGCGGCGAGGCGATCGGCGTCACGCTGCCGCATCCGCACGGGCAGATCTACGCCTACCCGTACATCACGCCCCGCACGACCCGCTTGCTCGACTCGATCGACCGCACGGCTCCCGACCTGTTCCAGCGCATCCTCGAGTTCGAGCAGGCCGGCCCGCGGGTCGTGCTCAGCGGCGAGCACTGGACGGCGTTCGTCCCGTTCGCCGCGCGCTGGCCGATCGAGGTGCACCTGCTCCCCCACCGGCACGTCGCCGACTTCGCCGAGACGAACGACGCCGAGCGAGACGAACTCGCCCCGCTCTACCTGCGCCTGCTGCGCGGCATCGACGCGCTGTACGACACCCCGACGCCATACATCGCCGCGTGGCACCAGGCTCCGGTCCGCCATGCGCGCGACACCGCGCGTCTGCACCTGCAGCTCACGAGCCCGCGCCGCGCCGCCGACAAGCTCAAGTTCCTCGCCGGTTCCGAGGCGGCCATGGGCGCCTGGATCGGCGACATCCCGCCCGAGACCGCGGCCGCGCGTATCCGCGAGGCCGTAGAAGGAGTGCCCCTGTGACCGACACCGTTCCGCGCACCGATGCGCGCGACCTCCTGACCTCGCTCGGCGCGACCACGACGAGCGAGTGGTCGGCGCCCGGCCGCGTCAACCTCATCGGCGAGCACACCGACTACAACGACGGCTTCGTGTTCCCGTTCGCCACGCCCCACCGCACGCACGTGGCGCTCGCTACCCGCGACGACGGCCGGCTGCGCGTCATCTCGACGTTCGACACGGTGCCGGTCGAGGTGGCGATCGCCGACCTCGACGCGATCTTCCCGACCACGGGCGGCGAGCACGCCGTGCCCGAGTGGTCCGCATACCCGCTCGGCGTCGCCTGGGCATTGATCCAGGCCGCCGGCGCAGACCCGACCGCGCTGACCGGCGCCGATCTCGCGTTCGCGTCGAACGTGCCGGTCGGCGCAGGCCTGTCGTCGTCCGCGGCGATCGAGGGCGCCACCGCCTCAGCACTCAACGAGCTGTGGAACCTCGGACTCGACTCCGTCGCGCTCGCGCAGGTGGGCCGTCGCGCCGAGAACGAGGCCGTCGGCGCTCCCACCGGAATCATGGACCAGATGGCGTCGATGCTCGGCGAGCCGGATGCCGCCACCTTCCTCGACTGCCGTTCGCTCGAGACCGATGAGGTCGAGCTCGGCTTCGCCGCCGCGGGGCTCACGCTGCTGGTCATGGACACCAACGTCAAGCACGCGCACTCCACCGGTGGCTACGGCGAGCGCCGCGCTTCGTGCGAGAAGGGCGCGCGGGTCATGGGCGTCCCGATGCTGCGCGACCTGTCGGTCGGCGACCTCGACCGTGCCGCCGAGCTGCTCGACGACGTCACTTTCCGCCGGGTCCGCCACATCGTCACCGAGAACCAGCGTGTGCTCGACACGGTGCAGACCCTCCGGGAGCAGGGGCCACGAGCGATCGGGTCGCTGCTGGACGCCTCGCACACCTCGATGCGCGACGACTTCGAGATCTCCGTCCCCGAGCTCGACCTCGCCGTCGAGACCGCCCGCGCGGCCGGCGCCATCGGCGCGCGCATGACCGGCGGCGGCTTCGGCGGTGCGGCGATCGCACTCGTCGAGACCGCCGCCGTCGACGACGTGGCTGATGCCGTCGAGAAGGCGTTCGCTGCCGCCGGGTACGCGACCCCGACGATCTTCCCCGTCAGCCCGTCGGCCGGCGCACGCCGCGACGGCTGACACGACGAGACCACAAGAGGGGGATGCCGACACGGCATCCCCCTCTGCAGTCACGCGGCTTACTTGAAGGCGTCCTTGACGTCTTCGCCCGTCTTCTTCGCCTCGGCCTTGACCTGATCGGCCTTGCCCTCGGCTTCGAGCTTGTCGTTGTCTGTCGCCTTGCCGATGGCTTCCTTCGCCTTGCCGGCGATGTCCTGGGCGGCGTTCTTGATCTTGTCGTCGAGACCCATGATGGGCTCCTCTCTTTCGGTGGTGGCGCCCCGCGGGCGGGGCTGTGGACGTGCGCGATTCAGGACAGGCGGCGCTGGTCGTGCGCCAGCTTCGCGCGCAGCCCGGTGTGAATGGAGATGTAGGTCGTGAGCTGCTGGCCCGTCAGCGTGCCGAGGTTGCCGACGAGACGTTCGACGGTCTCGGCCACGTGCAGCGGCGAGGTGTTCTGCCGCGGGGTCACGCTGACGTGCAGCACGGGCTGCTTCTTGATGTCGTTCGCGGTGACGCGGGCACTGAGGATCTCGTCGCGGTCGGCCAGCGCGTTCTTCAGCGCATCCGCCGCGAAGCCCTCCGTGACCGTGATGCGGCCGAGGTCGCTCTCCGCCCCGGTCGCCCGGAGCGCGGTCCGGCGGCGGCCGTGGATGCTGCGCACGACCAGCACGATCAGCAGCACGACCAGCAGCGCGAGCGCGGCGAGCACGCCGACGGCGAGCCAGGTGAGGCTCGTGCCCGCGATGACGGTGGCATCCCACGCCTGCTTCGCCCAGTCCTCGGCCCCGGATCCGACCGAGGTCCAGGTGTCGGCGGCCGCCGGCCACACCGCGCCGGCGATGATTCCGCCGCCGACGACGACGAGCACCAGTCCCAGGATCAGGAGGATCGTGCGGTTGACCGCGCGATTGGTGTTGTTCATGCGTTCTCCTCCTGTTCGCGGGGCCGCTCGATCCGCACCGCCGTGCGCAGCTTCGACGCGAGCCGGTACGACTCCAGCTCCGCATCCGCCAGGGCGCGGACCTGCGTCTCGTCGACGGGGACTCCCACCGCAGGGGTGAGGGTCACGTCGACCGAGCGATGTCCGACACCGACCCGCACCTGGTCGCGGGGCAGTCCGCTCTCGTCGCTGACCCGCTGCGCGATCGCCGAGGCGATCACGCCGTTGTCGGCGACGACGGCGCTCTCACCGACGACGAGCTGGTGCTTCGACAGGCGGCCCGGGGCGACGGCGAGCACCACGAGGACCACGCCGAGCACCGCGATGACGGCGCCGATGGCGACGCTGACGCCGACCGGTACCTCCGTCGGGAGTCCGACGACCCACCCGAAGGCAGCGGCGGGACCCAGCAGCAGAGCCGGCTGGCCGGCCAGGTTCAGCACGATCTCCGTGCCGACGTAGATCAGCGCGAGGATGACGAGGACGACGGCGACGATCATCGCGACGGTGCGCGGCGAGTGCGTCTCACGCCGCACGACGCGGCGCAGCACGGGACTGCTCATCGGACTCTCCTCCTTGCGGGTGTCGTGGCACCGGTGACGGTGATGTCGACGCGGGTGACGGGTTTACCCAGCACGCGGCCGAGCTCTTCCTGCACCCGGCGCTGGGCCTCACGGGCGATGTCGACGACGGCTCCGGCGGCTCGCACCGCTTCGGTGTCGTCGAGCGACGGGACGGGGAACGGCGCCTGGATGCGGACGGCCACCCCACCCCGGTGATCGGATGCCGTGACCGATACGCGGTCCACGTCCACTCCGATGACCTGGGATGCGATCTGTTCCGAGACCTTCCGCACCACGCGCTCGCGCACATCGACCCGTCCGGCGAGACCGGACGCCCCGCCGGTGGCGGCCGTGACGCCGCCACCGGGACGGATGGCCTCTGCAACGGTCATGACGAGGTGCGCCGACCTGTCAGCACGTCGGCCAGCCCGCGGACGTCGAGCTTGCCGGACGCGATGCGACCCACCGCCGCGCCGATCGCCATGAAGAGGGCGACGAGGAGGAATCCCCAGAAGCCGAACAACAGGGCGGCGGCGGCGAGGATGGCGCCGATCAGCGCACCCGAGACGGTGGCACTCATGCGACGCGCGACTCAGACTCGTTGTCGTCGTCGTCAGCGCCGGCGATGTGCACGTCGTTGACCTCGACGTTGACCTCGACGACCTCGAGGCCCACGAGACGGCTGATGGCACCGGCGACGGCGGCACGGACGTTGTCGGCGACCTCCTGGATCGGCGCCGGGTACTCCACGACGATCGTGAGGTCGGCTGCGGCCTGGGTCTCGCCGACCTCGACCTTCACGCCCTGCGACAGGTCGGTGGCGTTGATGGCGTCGCGGATCGCACCGAAGGCGCGGGCTCCGCCGCCACCGAGGGCGTAGACGCCGGCGACCTCACGGGCTGCGATGCCGGCGACCTTCGCCACGACGCCGTCGGCGATCGTGGTCTTGCCCGCGGCATCGGTGTCGGCCGGGACACGCGACGACGAGAACGTGCGGTCGACGCGCGAAGCCTGCGGCGCGGCGGCCTGCGGCTTCGTGGTCTCAGCAGCGGGGGCGGTGTTCTTCTGGTCCTCAGCCATGACTTTTCCTTATCTGTCTGCGTTGTCCGATGCAAGCTCTCGGCTCGCCATTCGGTGAGCGTTACGTTCGCTCTACAGATAAGAGGGCGGCTCATCCGGATTCGTCACAAAAAAGTTCGAGAAGTTTTCTGGGGGGACGATGCGAGCCGAAGACAGCGGGTCGAACGCCGACCTGCAGGCCGCGCCCGACGGCATCCTCGCCGCCCGCGCGGCATCCGGCGATGCCGACGCGTTCGATGTCCTCCTCCACCGTCACTCCCGCCTCGTGCGCGCCTACGTGTACCGCATCGTCGGCACCCTCTCGGAGACCGACGACGTCGTGCAGGAGGCCTTCCTCACCGCATGGCGGCAGCTGTCCACCCTGCGCGACCCGAACGCCGTGAAGGCGTGGCTGATGAAGATCGCGAGCCGCGAGGCGTACGCGCATCTCAGGAAGCGCCCCGACCATGACACACTGGACGGATTCGACAGAGCCGCGGAGGCGGGCCTCCTTCCCGAGGCCGCTGCCATCCGCAACGCACAGTTGCAAGCGCTCTCTCTTGCACTCGATGCGCTGCCGGAAGCCCAACGCCGCTGCTGGCTGCTCCGAGAAGTCGGGTCGCTCAGCTATACCGAGATCGCAGAAGAGATGAACCTCCCTCTCAGCACCGTTCGAGGAAACCTGTCCCGCGCCCGCGCCAGCATCACGATTCAGATGGCGGGGTGGCGCTGATGGATGCCGCAGACATGACTCTCGAGTGCGGCAAGACGATCGACGAGATCAGCGACTACCTCGACAGCGGTCGCTCGCCGTACGACCCCGAGATCGAGACCTGTCCCGACTGTCTGAACGCCCTCGACGCGCTCGAGCGCGCGGGGCGGTTGTCACGCGAACTCATCGCGGCGGATGCCGCCGAGATGCCCGAGCCCTCGGAGAACTGGTTCCACGGCGTGATGAACGCCGTCCGGGCCGAGCTGCGGGCCGGGCGCTCGATCCCGCTCTCGCATCCCGATCCTCGGGTCTCGATGACCGTCACCGAGGGAGCCGTGCAAGCGCTCATCCGAGCCAGCGGCGATGCGATCGACGGCGTCTTCATCGGCCATTCGCGCATCGTCGGCGACGTCGAGGTGCCCGACGCGCCGATCGCCGTCGACATCACCGCGTCGGTCGCGTGGGGCGAGTCGCTGCCGACCGCCGCCGGAGCGGTCCGCCGAGCGGTGTCCGACGCGCTCGCCCGGCACACCGAGCTGAACATCACCGCTGTCGACGTCACCGTCGAAGACCTCCACCGTCCCTTCCCGCCCAAGGACATCGCATGATCGAGCCCGTCTCCGTCGTCGACCCCTCGGCTCCGCGCCCCCTCGTCGAGGTGCCCGGAGTCAGCGCCGTGCACGATCCGCGACCGCCGCTGACCCGCGTGCTCGGAGCGGCGGCCACCGCGCTCCACCGTGAGGCGGCGGAACCGACGAACGGCATCCTCGTCTCAGCCCATGGCGAGGTGGTGACCGCCGCGGCCGCCATCTCCGTCGCCGCATCCGCGCGCACTCCCGAGGTGGCCCGCGCCGTCGCCGACGAACTCTGCGCGCAGCATCCGACGGTCGACCGCATCACGGTGCAGGTCCGCCGCATCGCCTGACCCGCGTCCTCCTCACCGAGTCGCTGCCGAGTCCGCTAGCTTCGGATCGTGACAGCGAGCGTCTCGGCACCCCTCTCCAGCGGTGAGGTGCGCGGCACGCGTCGCCCCGACGGCACCCTCGCGTTCCTCGGCATCCCGTACGCGCAGGCCCCGACAGGCGCGTTGCGCTTCGCCGAGCCCGCACCCGTCGAGCCGTGGGACGGCGTCCGCGACGCGACCGCGTACGGCCCCACGCCGCAGCGCGGGGACTACGGCGACACCCTCATCCCCGAGCCGTCGATCCCCGGCGACGACACCCTGTCGGTCAACGTGTTCGCGCCGGACTCGCCCGCGGAGCCAGGCGGCGCACAGCATCCGGTGCTCGTCTACATCCACGGCGGAGCCTTCGTGCAGGGTTCGCCCGCGAGCCCCTGGTACGACGGCGGCTCGTTCGCGCGGGCGGGCATCGTCGTGGTGACGGTCTCGTACCGGCTGGGCTTCGACGGCTTCGGCCTCCTTCCCGGAGCCCCGACGAACCGCGCGGTGCGCGACTGGATCGCCGCCCTCGAATGGGTGCGGGCGAACGTGTCCGCCTTCGGCGGGGATCCGGATGATGTCACGATTGCCGGGCAGTCCGCGGGCGGCGGCGCGGTGCTCACCCTGCTCGGGATGCCGGATGCTCAACACCTGTTCCGCCGTGTGCTGGCGATCTCGGCGGCCCTGACGAACGTGCCGCCCGCCCGGGCCGCGACGGCGACAGGCCGGCTCGCCGCGCGCCTCGGCATCGCCCCGACACGCGAGGCGTTCGCCGGTGTCGACGAGCTCACGGTGCTCACGGCGCAGCAAGCTCTCGAGTCGCAGCGGCACGGCAGCATCATCGCCTCGGTGCGCTCGCGGCTCGCCGAAGGGCTCACGTGGGGTCCGGTCGTCGACGGCGAGCTCATCCCGCGCCCCACCCTCGACGCACTCGCGGCCGGCGTCGGCGCGGACAAGACGCTCGTGCTCGGCACCACCGACGACGAGTTCACGATGATCACCGACGGGGTCGCCGGCCCGTTGCGTTTCGTCCCGCCGGCGCTCGCGCTGGCCGCCCTCGGGGTCGGCCACGCGATGCGCTGGCGCTACATCCGCGACAACCGCGCGCAGCGACGACTCGGCACCGCCGCGTTCCTCGGCCGTTACGCCACCGACCGCATCTTCCGCGACACCGTGCCGCTCGTCGCCCGGGCACGAAGCGGCTCGCCGACGTGGGCCTACCGGTTCAGCTGGCCCTCGCCGACCCGGCGCTGGGCGCTGCACTGCCTCGATGTGCCGTTCTGGTGGGACGTCCTCGACTCCGACGGCGTCGCGAGGCTCGCGGGGCCGCACCCGCCGCAGGAGCTGGCCGATGCGATGCACGGTGCCGCCGTGTCGTTCGTGCGGACCGGCGACCCGGGCTGGCCGCGATGGACGCCGGACGAACGGGCGACCCGCGTGTTCGGTGCTCCGCCGTCGGTGCCGACGGTCGCGGCCGACGGCTACGCGTCGGTGCGGGCGCTCGTCGGCTGACGGGGTACGGGTCGGACCCTGCTGACGGTCGATCCGTCACCCGAGATGGGGAGTGCTCCCCATCGAGAGGTCTGGTGCTCCTGAATACACTGTCAACGCAAGCAGAGGGGAGCGCCATGTCGGATGTCATCGTCACTTATGACGTGCTCAACGAACTCAACGGGTCGTTGAAGCAGATCATCGTCGAATTCGAGAAGGCGGAGGAACGCGCCGACGACCTTGAGGACTCCGTAGGTACGCCGTACGGCAAGACCCGCCTTCGAGACGCGTCGTCGGAGTTCGAGAGCGGCTGGAATGATCGCCGCCGCGGACTCCGCGAGGATCTGATGAAGATCCAGGAACGGGTCGAGAGCACGGGACGCGGCTGGGCCGAGTGGGATGTCGAGGCCTCTCGGTCCACTCAGGTCGAGCGCAACGAGGCTGCGACGATGCCGAGGGCCTCATGAGCGGGTACGGATTCGGCGCACGCGACATGGCGCCATCCCCCCGCGGACGAGAGATCTCCGTCGTCACCGGTGACGCCGCCGCCGTGGTTCGGCGCGGCGGGGAGATCGAGGACTTAGGGGCGCAGATGATCGGCGCGGCGGGAGTGCTCGAGGCGATCGCCGACGGCGCCGATGGTCAGCGGGGTCTGTCGATCGAGAAGATCCGCGAGGTGGTCGGCGAGATCCACGAAGAGTTGCGTCTCGCCGGTGAACGCTACGAGCCGACGGGCGCAGCAGTTCGAGAGTATGGCGAATCGCTCAGCGATGTGCAGCAGTCGATGCGTCCGATCGTCGAACGCTGCCAGGCCGCCTGGGACGCTTACGTCCGCGCGCAGCAGAACTACGACGAGACGGCGGGATCGGCTCCGCTCTTTCCCTCTCCGACGCCCGACGACCCTGGGCCCAGCGCGGCGGAGCTCGCTCACGAACGTGACGTTGCGCAGGCCCTCACCGCCCAGACCAATGCACATGCCGAGTTCGTCGCGGAGGCCGAGACCTACGATTCCGCCTACGACACCTGGGAGAGCGCCTTCGAGCTGGCCGCATCACGCATCGGCACGGCCACTTCCGGCGGTATCCAGGACAGCGGCTGGGACGACTTCGACGGCTTCGTCGAAGGCGCGCTCGTCGTACTCCAATGGGTGGGGATCGCGCTCGCGGTGGCGGCTTTCGTCATCGGCGGACCGATCATCGCCGCTCTCGGCGCGATCGTCGCCCTGGTCACCCTGGGTCTGACGCTGTACAAAGCCGGACGCGGTAACTCGGATCCGTTCGAGATTGCGGTCGCGGTGATCGGCGTCATCCCGTTCGGCAGCCTCGCCAAGTTCGCCGGCGGCGCGCGATCGGGCTTCACGGCGGTCGGAAGCGACCTGATCGGAGGCCTCGGGACGACAGCCGGACGCACGGACTTCGCCCTGGCCTTCTCTCGATTCGGCGATACCTTCAGCACCGCGCGCACCTTCGGGGCGGGCGGATGGACGTCCTTCACTACCGCCATGCGTGGCTCGTCGGCGATGGACGACGTCGCCGCCCGCCTCATGGGACACGGTTTCGCTGCGAACGCGAACGATGCCCTCAGCACGGGCGGCTGGGGCGTCGTGGGAACGGTCGCCGGGCACTACGGCTGGATCGCCAACACCCCGGGCCAGATCGCATTGGCAACGTACGACGTGATCAGTGAGGCCTCATCGCCCGTCGATACGTGGGAGGCTGAGCTTGCCCGATCCTGAGCACGGCATGAGGAGTCCCCACCGATGAACAGATTGCGCGCCGATGTGCTGGGACAGTCGTACCCGGAGTTCTCTGTCGTACTTCCCGACGGCTGGGAGGAGTTCACCACGACGCAAGCCGCACAGGCCGCGCTGATGGGCCGGGCTTCGGAGCGACTCAGTGCAGCGCACCGGCCGGAATTAGCGGCCCAGCTGCGCGCGATCACCACGAGGGCATTCTCGAAGATGCGCGCGACCGGCACCGAGCGCTTCTACATCCAGACCCGCGCCTGGTCCAACGACCTCCTACTACCGCTGTCCATCACTGCGAGCGTCCGCGAGGCCACCGCTCAGAAGACGCTCGATGCTCAAGTTGCGGATCTGATACGCACCCGCGGCGCGACCGCTCTGCGTGACGATCGCCGCTTCGTGCGCTGGGAGTCAGAGTCAACCCTCGCCCTCGGAACCGAACGAGCCCGCCAGTACACCACTACGTATCTGACGCCGATCCCGGGGACGGAGCGCCGAGAGGCGCTGCATCTGGTGGCGGTGGCGGTCGCGCCGGCCGATGGGTCCGTTCCGCGCTCGCACCCGCTCGTCGCCGGAATGTTCGAGCTGAGCGACGCGGTCGTGTCGACGCTGCACTGGAGCACGAGGTGAGACTCACCGTATCGCCCGACCCGCGGGTATGGCTGCACATCCCGAACCACCTCGCTCCAGGTCAGGCGACGACCGAATGGGAGCGGGAGACGGCGGCGAGATTCGCCGCATCGCCGATGGCCCCGTCAGACCGGGAAGCCGCCGTCGCGATCGCGCATGCGGCGCGTGCCGCCCTCGACCCGAGCACGGGGTTCGGGGTGCAGTTCTGGCCCGGAGCGGCCCCGGTCGCCCTTCTGGTGCGAGCCGAGGTGCGCCC
Organism: Microbacterium sp. SMR1; assembly: GCF_003289625.1. Lineage (GTDB taxonomy): Bacteria > Actinomycetota > Actinomycetes > Actinomycetales > Microbacteriaceae > Microbacterium > Microbacterium plantarum. Next base: position 688,231 of record NZ_QMBN01000002.1, on the reverse strand, counting down.
GCCGCTCGCGGCCGACCAGGACGTCGTCGCAGCCCTCCTCGGAGACATTCCGCTGGCGATGGCGCCGACCGTCGAGGAGATCACTGTCCCCGGCATCGGCGCGGGCGTGGTGGTTCGCTTCATTGCGGCGGGCCCGGATACGCCCGGCGCACCGGTCCCGGCGGGGATCGGTATCCTCGTCTCCGGCGAACTGTGCGCGGTGCGCCTGCTGAGCGACCCGACGACCACGACCATGGTCGGTGTGGTGGAGGAGCCGCTGCGGACGCTGGCCGAGTCGATGAGAGTAGAAGACGATGCGTGAGAGCTCCGCCGCGTCCGCGGCCCGCGAACTCGTGGAGTCCGGGCGCGGATTCGACGCCGCGCTGATCGAGCGCGCCGCCTTCGCCGACGAACCGGCGGTCCAGGATCTGCTGGACGCGTCGGACGAAGAGCGCCGCCGCCCGGTCGGCCGCGGGTCGATGTTCCGCTCACTGGGCGTCGCACTGCTGGAGTTCCTGCCGATCATCGCCGCCGGGGTCGTCGTGATCCCCGCCCGAACGGCGTCCGACCTGACCGTGCCGACCCTCGCCGCCGGTGCGCTGGCGATCGTGGCGGCGGCATCGCGTCCGGTGCTGTGGCGGCAGCTGGCGAGCGGGCGCGCCGAGGCGAGCGGTTCCCAGCTGTCCATCAATGCCATCTCGGTGCTCTTCGCCGCGTTCGCGATCATCATCGTCGCGCTGCGCTCCGATGACGCGGGTGCCCCCGGCCTCACCATCGGCGCCTTCGCCGTGCAGGGAATCGCGTCCGCCATCACCGTCGCCGCCATCGTCCGTGCCGGGCGTCGCGCCGGAGGGTCGCCGACTCCGCGGACGGGAGTCGAGGCCCTGCGCGCCGCCGTCGGCGCGCTGCCGGCCGCGCGACAGGAGCGGGCGCGAGAAGACATCGCCACCGCATTGCGCATGGCGGTCGACGGCGGCATCCTGAGCGAATCGGATGCCACCATCCTCACGCGAGCGCCGCTCGGCGGTCTCGCCCGAGCCCACTGGGCCCTGTCGCAGACGCGCCGCTGACGACGCCGCGGCTCAGGGAACGCGCTTGAGCCAGGCGTCCGTCGCGAACTTGGACTCGACGAGCGCTTCGGCCTCGGCGTACTCCTCGTCGGAGATCGTGCCGGGCACGGCGCCGTAGCGCTTCGAGAACACCTCGATGAACCGCTCGATGATCGCGTCGCGAGGCAGACCCGTCTGGCTGCGCAGCGGGTCGACGCGCTTGGCGGCCGAGACGGTTCCCTTGTCGCTGAGCTTCTCGCGGCCGATGCGCAGCACCTCGGTGAGGACCTGACCATCCATGTCGTACGACAGGGTGGCGTGGTGGAGCACCCCGCCGTTCGCGAGACGCTTCTGCGCGGCGCCGCCGATCTTGCCCGACGGTGAGGCGATGTCGTTGAGCGGCTGATACGTCGCCTCGATGCCGAGTGAGCGGAGGGCCTCGAGCACCCAATCGTCGAGGAAGGCGTACGAGTCGGCGAAGGTCAGCCCCGCAACGAGGGATGCCGGCACGTACAGCGAGTACGTCACGATCGAGTTCGCCGCCATCATCATCGCTCCCCCGCCGGAGATGCGGCGCACGACGTCGAACCCGTGCTTCGCGGCACCCTCGGGGTCGACCTCGTTGCGGTACGACTGGAACGACCCGATCACGACGGCCGATTCGTTCCACTCCCAGATGCGCAGGGTCGGGTTCCGCCGGCCGTCGCCGACGCGGGTGGTCAGCACCTCGTCGAGCGCGAGGTTCATGCTGGGCGACACGGCTCGGTCGTGGACGACCTCCCAGTCGAACTCGCGCCAGCCCGGGGCCGTGATCATCGCGCGCCGCACCGCGGTGCCGACCGACTCGGGCGTGAAGCCGAGCAGCTGGGCGCCGTCGGGCAGCGCCGAACGGACGGCGGCCGCAATGGTGGCGACGTCAGACTCCTCGGGCAGGCCCGTCACTGCCGCATCGATGTCGGCGAGCGCGTCGTCGGGCTCGAGGAAGAAGTCGCCCGCCAGGTGGAAATCGGCGATGCGGCCGTCGCGCACCTCGAGGTCGACGACGACCAGCTTTCCTCCGGGGACCTTGTATTCGCCGTGCATGCGTCCAGCCTAGGACCGGGCGGAGGATCGGTCGCCCGATGGATGCCGTTACACCTCGCGACGGACGACGGCGCGGGCCCCGCTCGGAAGAGTGGATGACATGAACCCCACCATCGATTCCGCCCCCGTCCTCGAAGCCCGCGGGCTCGTGAAGCGCTACGGGGCGCTCACCGCGCTCGACCGCGTCGACCTGACCGTGCGCGCCGGCGAGGCCGTCGCGATCATGGGCGCCTCGGGGTCGGGCAAGACGACGCTTCTGCACTGCCTCGCCGCAATCATCTCGCCCGATGCCGGCTCCGTCCGCCTCGCCGCTCCCGGCGCCCCGGCGCAGGAGCTCGTCGGCATGCCCGACGCCGACCGCTCCGCCGTGCGTCGCAGCAGCCTCGGCTTCGTCTTCCAGGACCACCTGCTGCTGCCCGAGCTCACCGCCGTCGAGAACGCCGCCCTGCCGCTGCTCCTCGTCGGCACGGCGCGAGCTGCTGCCGAAGCGCACGCCGCCGCCTGGCTCGGCGCCCTGGGCCTCGCCGGCATGGAGAACCGGCGCATCGGCGAGCTCTCCGGCGGGCAGGCGCAGCGCGTCGCCATCGCCCGCGCCCAGGTGACCGGAGCCCCCGTGGTGTTCGCCGACGAGCCGACCGGCGCCCTCGACTCCACCACCTCCGCGGAGGTCCTCGATGCGCTGCTGCACGCCACCACCGGCCAGGGCCGCAGCCTCGTCGTCGTGACCCACGATGCGGAGGTCGCGCGCCGCTGCGACCGCGTCCTCCGGATGCGCGACGGACGCATCGTCGATTCGTCCGTCTTGCCCGCGCGTGGGGCCGCAGCCGCCGAGGTGACCCGATGAGCGTCGTCGTCGCGACCGGTTCGCTCCCGCAGCCTCCGACCCCGCTGGCCCGAGCGGCGGAGACACCGGGCAGTGTGCGCCGCGTCGCGGCTCTCACGGTCCTGCTCTCCCGGCCGGCGCGGCAAGGGTCTGCGGCCATCGTCCTGCCACTGGTCGCCTTCGCGGTGACGACGATGCTCATGCTGATCGTCGCGGGCGGCACCCGCATGTTCCTCACCGACCCGCGCACGGGCCAGATGGCTTTCCTCTACGGCGTGCTCAGCGTCCTCGCGCTCATCCTTCTCGCCGTTCCGACAGCAACCCTCGGGGCTGCCGCCGCGCGCCTGTCGAGCCGGCGCCGCAACGACCGGCTCTCGACGCTGCGCCTCCTCGGCGCCACCAACACCGAGGTCGGAGCGATGGCGGTGGGTGAGGCATCCGCCGTCGCGTTCGCGGGAGCACTGGTCGGCGCCGCCGCCTACGGCATCGCCCTGCCGCTGGTCGGGCTGCTCCCCTTCTTCGGTGGCCCCGTCGGTGCCGCCGCCGTGTGGGCCGGATGGCCGATCGTCCTGGCCGTCATCCTGGGCGTCGGGCTCATCGCGACGGTGAGCGCGGCAGCGAGCCTGCGACGCGTGCGGCTCACCCCACTGGGCGTGCGCCGCCGCACCGAGGCGCCGCCGCGACGCACCCGCACCCTCGTGATCTCCGGGATCGCGATCGTCGCCGTCGGCACGATCGTGGCCCAGTTCAGCAGCGTGAGCGCGGTCCTCGCCCCCGCAGCGTCGATCGCCCTCCTGCTGGCTCTGTTCGCCGGGGCCCTCGCTCTGGTGAACCTCATCGGTACGCCCATCGTCGCCGCACGCGGCCGCTCGATGGCTCGCCGCGCCCGGACGGCTGCTCAGCTCATCGCAGGCCGGGAGCTCGCCGCACATGCCCCCACCGCCTGGCGTCGAGTCTCGAGCATCGCGATGATCTCGTTCATCGCCGTCGTCGGGGGCAGCGGCATCGCGCTCACCGAGATCGCCGGCGACGAGCCTGAAATGACGCTGTTCGCCGACATCCGCACCGGTGTCCTCGTCACCCTCGGGGCGGGCTTCGTCCTGCTCGCCGCCTCGGTGGGCGTCAGTCAGGCGGCGTCGGTGCTCGACGACCGCGAGCTCATCGTGGGCCTCGACCGGCTCGGCATGGAGCCCGCGGAACTCGCTCGGGCACGTCGCATCACGGTGATGCTGCCCCTGCGCTGGGCTGCCGCCGGCGGAGCGGTCGTCGGCGTGGCGCTGGCTCTCCCGGTCGTGGGGATCAGCCTGGTCGTCGCGCCGCTGACGATGGCCGTCATCGCGGCGACCTTCGTCGCGGGCTTCGGGGCGGTCGCGCTGGCGCTCCTCGCGTCACGCCCGCTCGTCACGGCAATCCGACGCGGTCCCGCCGGGTGACACCGACGCTGCTTCCCGCGATTCAGTCCCGCGGGAAGCGGGCGTCGAGCCAGGCGAACAGATCGGCCTGCACGTCACCCCGGACCGCCTCGTTGAAGATCTCGTGACGAGCACCGGGGTAGACGAGCGTCGTCACATCCGTCAGGCCCGATCGCGTGCGGTAGGCGTCGGCGAGGCGATGGACGCTGCGAGGCCCGCCGACGGTGTCGTCCCGGCCGACCATGAGCAGCACCGGGACGTCGACACCGAGGTCGCGTCGGGGTCGGCCGATGAGCTTGAGCGTCTCGACCGGCCCGAACAGGCGGGGCAGCGCGGTCGTCGTCGTGAGCGGGTCGTCCAGGAAGCTCTGCTGGACGGCGGCATCCGTGCTCAGCCACTCGACGCCGTTCGCGCCGGGCGCCTTCCACGGCGCGTTCAGGTCGCCCGAGTTGAGCGATCCGGGCCAGCGCAGCGCCGACCCCGACAGCACGAGTGCCGCGTATGCCTCGGGCCGGTCGTCGAACAGCATCTGCGCGAGGAATGATCCCCACGAGTGGCCGAGGAGCACGATCGGCGCCCCAGGATGGTCGCGCTCGATGATGCGGGTCAGCTCGGCGCAGGCGTCGCGCGCGGCATGCAGCCCTCCCCGACCGAGCTTGCCGAGCTTGCTCGGATCACCGTGCTGCCGGATGCCGGTGCGGCCATGACCCCGGTGGTCGTCGGCGTAGACGGTGAAGCCCGCTGCGGTGAGGATCCCGGCGAGTTCGGCATACCGGCCCGCGTGCTCGCCGACACCGTGCAGCAGCTGCACGACGGCCCGCTGCTCGCCATTCGCGGGATGGATGTCGTAGACGATCGCGACCCCGTGCGCGTCGATGAACTCGGGCATGCGGCGAGTCTACGTTTCCGGCCGTCGCATTCCGGACACCACAGACCGTTAGCAAGACTAATGAGCTAAGCTAAACATCACAGATGAGCACCTCCTCCCCCGCTTCCGCCCCACCGACCGCCATCGATCTCGCGCACGACGCGACCGACCTCCGCATGGCGACCTTCCGCCTCGCACGGCGGCTCCGCGCGCAGCGTGCCGTCGATTCGATGAGCGACGGGCAGTACGCCGTGCTCGCGAACCTGCACGTGCACGGTCCGCACACGCTCGGCGAGCTGGCCGACCGCGAGCGCGTATCGGCACCGTCGATGAACCGCACCGTCAACCACCTCGAAGAGCTCGGGTACCTGACCCGGACACCCGACGACGGCGACCGCCGCAAGGTGAACATCGCCCTCACCGACGAGGGCCGCACCGTCGTGATCGAGACGACCCGCCGTCGCGACTCCTGGCTCGAGCACGCGCTGGAAGAGCTCGAACCGGCCGACCGTGAGACTCTCGCGGCCGCCGCCGTCATCATGCGGGCGGTGGCCGACCGATGAGCTCCGCGATGTTCCGCTCCTTCTCGGTGTTCAACTACCGGGTGTGGTTCTTCGGCGCCCTCGTGTCGAACGTCGGCGCGTGGATGCAGGCCACAGCGCTCAGCTGGGTCGTCCTCACCGGCCTCACCGACAACGACGCGGGAGCGATGGGCGTCACGATGGCGCTGCAGTTCGCCCCGCCGCTCCTGCTCGTGGGCGTCACCGGGTGGGTCGCCGACCGTTTCGACCGGCGCCGTCTGCTCGTGGTCACGCAGAGCTCGCTCATGCTCGTCGGGCTGGTCATCGGCACGCTGCTGCTCACGGGCGTCATGACGCTCCCGCTCATGTACGTCTTCGCGTTCACGCTCGGCATGATCTCGGCCTTCGACAATCCGGCGCGCCAGGCGTTCGTCTCCGACATCGTCGCGCGCGAGATCGCGGCCAATGCGGTCGCGCTCAACGCGGCATCCTTCAACGGAGCGCGCATGATCGGCCCCGCTGCCGCGGGAATCGTCATCGTCGCGGTCGGCACCGGCTGGGTGTTCTTCATCAACGCGGCGACGTTCCTCGCGATGATCGTGGCGCTGTTCCTCATCCGACCCGGCGAGCTCATCCCGCGGGTCACCTCTCCCGGTGCGGCGCGCCTCGCCGACGGCTTCCGGTACGTGCGCGGGCGCCCCGACCTCATGGTGACGTTCGCGATGGTGTTCCTCCTCGGCGCCTTCGGTATGAACTTCCCGATCTTCGCCTCGACCATGGCGATCGAGTTCGGACGCGATGCCGACGGGTACGGCCTCCTCAGCTCGATCCTGGCGATCGGATCGCTCGCGGGCGCCCTGATGGCAGCACGTCGCGATCGCGCCCGCATCCGCGTCGTGATCTTCGGCGCCGGACTCTTCGCGGCCGCCGCAGCGGTGTCGGCCTTCATGCCGGACTACTGGCTGTACGCGGTGACCCTGATGTTCACCGGTTTCGCGGTCGTGACCACCCTCACGACGGCCAACGGGTACGTGCAGACCACGACCGACGCGGCGCTGCGCGGCCGCGTGCTCGCGCTGTACATGGCGATCCTCATGGGCGGCACGCCCATCGGCGCGCCGATCGTCGGGTGGGTCGCCGACCAGTTCGGGCCGCGCGCGGCCATCGGCCTCGGTGCCGTCGCCGCCTTCGTCGCGTTCGGGGTCGGGGTGACGTGGATGCTCGTCTCCGGACGCGTGCACCGCTCGAGCTCGCGCCGGTTCGCCCTCTCGCTCGACGAGACGCGTCCGATCTCGGTCGTCGCCCCGGAGGAGTTCAGCGACGAGGTCGCGGGCACGACGCCCATCTCCCTGCCCGACGCCACGTCCGACCGCCCCCGCCGCTCCCGCTGACGCCCGCGCCCGCGCCCGATACATCTGTCGGATGGGTGGGGCTGGTGAGCATTCGCACGGCCTCACCGGCCCCACCCGTCACTCCGGCCCTTCGGATGTATCGGGGCCTCGCGTCCGAGCCGGACGCCTCAGCACATCCGGGCGAAGTAGGGCACGTCGTAGGTGGCGTGGTAGCCGACACCGTCGACCCACTGATACGCCGTGACGGTCGCCGACCCGGGCACGAGCGAGTCGCGGCCCGAGTCGAAGAGCCGGTACGCCGCGTCGGCCGCCGCGACCTTCTGCTGCGCGTGCTCGCCGCCGACCGCGGCCAGCCGCACGTCGACCGGCGCCCCCGCCTGATTCGCGGCATGGACCGCGACGTGCACCGCTCCGTTGACGCACTGCGACCGCGCGCTGACTCGGAGTGGCACCGGCTGCCCCTCTCGCACTGTGGCCGTCGCCGACGGCTGCGACTGCGCCGCCGAGCCGAAGGTGCCCGCGGGCGTGACGGTCGCGGTCCACTCCCCCGGCGGGACCGTCGCGAACCGCGCAGAGCGAGCCTCGGTCCCGACCTGCTGCACGATCGTGTCGCCCGCCTCCGAGCGGAGGATGACGGTGAAGCCGGTGACCTCGGCGCCGGCATCCGTCGTCTTCCAGCTGACGTTGACGCCGGTCGAGTCCACCCCGATGCCGGGCGTCGCGACGGGCGCGGGAGCAGGCCGCAGCGGCACACCGGCGAAGTCCATGCCCGAGGCGAGGTGGAAACCGGTGTAGCTCGGCTGGTTGTAGGTCGTCTGCTGACGGGCGACCTCGGCGCGGTACTGCGGATCGTGCATGAGCGTGTACAGCTTGTGCTCGGTCACCTCGGTCGAGACGTACACCCGCAGCGCCGACGAGTCGGCCGTGCGCACGACCAGCTCTTCGCGCCAGTCTCCCAGCACGTCGGCGACGAGCCCGGGGTTGCCCTTCGTGCCGTTGTTGGCGAGGGTTCCGGATGCCGTCAGTACGGTGCCGCGCGCCCAGTCGTCGATCGTCGGGGTGACGTCACCGCTGCCGTTCACGATCTGCGTCGTGAGGTCGCCGCCCCAGCGGATCGAGGCGTTGGTGCCGGGCGTCGCCGCCGAGAGCACCTCGCCCTGGGCGGTCAGCAGGCCCGAGGCATCCGTTCCGCCGGGCATGCTCGACCAGACCTCCATGCCGGGCACGTCGGGGCGCACGTCGCCGATCATCCCGCGCCCGGTGTCTCGGCCCGAGTAGGCGCCGAAGATGACCTCGCCGGTGGCGGCATCCCGCAGTGCCGTACCGTACGGCGCGTATGCCCCGCCCTCGTGCACGGTGAAGATCTCCAGGCCCGGGCGGGTCGGGTCGATGTCGGCGACGTGCATCGCGTCGCCGTGACCGAGACGCGCCATCTCGCCCGGGGTCGCCGATCCCTCGGGCATCTCGGCGAACGAGCTGTAGAGCAGGCTGCCGTCGTCGTCGAGCGTCGCCGATCCGTAGACGATCTCGTGACGGCCGTCTCCGTCGACATCCGCCGCCGACAGACTGTGGAAGCCCTGCGTCGTGATCGAGCCGTACACGGGATCGGTGCCGTCGACCCCGTGGGGACCGTCGTTGAACGGGTTGGTCATCGGGGCATGCCCGCTGTCGACGAACCACCGTTTCGACAGGTTCTCGCCGTCCCAGTCGTAGGTCGCGATCGTCGTGCGGGTGTAGTAACCGCGAGCGAACACCGCCGACGGGCGCTCACCGTCGAGATAGGCGACGCCCGCCAGGAACCGGTCGACCCGGTTGCCGGGCTCGATACGCGACATCGCGTAGTCGCCCCACAGCAGGCCGTCGTCGCCGCGGTCGGGCTCGTAGCGCACGGTCTGCAGCTCGGCCCCGCTCTCGCCGTCGAAGACGGTGAGGTACTCGGGCCCGTCGAGGATGAAGCCCTCGAAGTTCCGCAGGGCGTTGCGGGCGCTTCGGCTCGGCGCGTACACGTCGATGAAGTGATCGACGAGGGCGCGGGCGCCGGCCTCCGACAGCGGGTAGTCGTAGCGCGGCTCGATGCCGAAGGCCTCTTCCAGGGTGGCCGGCCACTGGCCCGAGACGACTTCGTCGCGCGTCGACCATCCGCGGAACATCTCCTCGAGGTGGTCGGCGTAGTCCGCGGCGCTCATCCGGTAGTCATCGGTGTGGGCGTAGCCCGCCGCGACATCCTCGTCCGGCATCGTGACGTACTGCTCCGAGGCCACCGAGCCGTCGTCGGCGTAGGTGATCGACTTCGTCCCGGGCGCGGTCTTGAGCATCGTCTCCGACCGGCCGTCACCGTCGAAGTCGTAGACGAGGAACTGCGTGTAGTGCGCGCCGGCACGGATGTTCGGACCGAGGTCGAGCCGGTTCAGCAGGCGTCCCTCGAGGCTGTAGGTGTCGATGTAGACCCCGCCGGTGTACCCGACCTGCGAGACGTCCTTGGAGTTCGAGGGATCCCACTTCACGATGAACTCGTAGCGCCCGTCACCGTCGACGTCACCGACGGAGACGTCGTTGGCCGAGTAGGTGTATTCCTCGCCCGCCGGGGTCACGCCGCCTTCGGGCCGCTGCAGCGCGATGTCGAGGAAGCCGGCATCCATCGCGATCGCGGCCTCGCTCGCCGCCGCCTCAACGCCCGCCGTGACCGGCGCCACGCGATAGACGGATGCCGCCGTCCCGGCGTCGTCGCGGTAGTTCGTGCTGTCGGTGACGGTGGCGATCGGAACGTCGTCGCGGTAGACGACGAAGTCGGTGCCCGTGAGGCCGGTCTCGCCGGCACCGCTGGCCTCGCCCGCGAGCAGACGCCAGCTGAGGAAGACGCCCTCGTCCGTCGGCACGGCGACCAGGCCGCGATCGAGGGTCTCGAGCCGCGGTATCGGCGGGGACGGCGGCGCCTCGACCCCTGCCGCGGGAAGCGTCGCGACGCCCCCGACCGTGAGGGTCGCCGTGGCGAGCGTGCCCGCGGCGAGGCCGGCGAGCAGCGAGGAGCGGAGTCTGTTCTTCATTGAATGGATCCCATCGGAATGCGCTTTCCTGCGTTCCGATGAGCCTAGGCGCACCTCCCCCGCGCGCCGATGAGTCTTCTCTCATCCGGGCCGCGCGGCGGGGACCTCGCGGGGCGACAGAGCCCCGCGGGCGACGGTGCCTCGAGGGGCGACAGGATGCCGCGGTCAGCCGGTCGAGTCGCGGACGACGAGCTCGGGGCGGAAGCGCACGCGGCGCTCGTGCTCGCCGGCGGGATCGTCGAGGCCGCGCAGCAGGAGGTCGACGGCGCGGTATCCGATCTCGTGGGCGGGCTGGCGGATCGAGCTGAGCGGCACGACGGTGGCCGACGCGAAGTCGATGTCGTCGTAGCCGATGAGCGCGACCTCCTCGGGCACGCGAAGCTGCCCGAGGACCGCGAAGGCCTGCAGCACTCCGACGGCGAGCAGGTCGTTCGCCGCGAACACGGCATCGACGCGGTCCTCTCCGCGGCGGTCGCGCAGCTGCTCGCCGGCAGCTCGGCCGTGCAGCACCGACAGGGCGGGCACGGCGAGCTCTTCCAAGTGGGCACCGGCGACTTCGGCCACCGCGCGCCGCGCACCCTCGAGACGATCGGCGACCTGACGGATCGACACCGGTCCGCGGACGAACGCGATGCGCCGACGCCCGCGGGCCAGCAGGTGCGACACGGCGAGATAGCCGCCCTCGACGTCGTCGACCGACACCGAGGCGAAGACGTCGTCGGGCACCTCGCGGTCGACGAGGACGACCGGGACCCCCGCCGCCTGCAGCCCACGCAACCGCTCCAGGTCGTCGCTCGCGGGGGTCACGAGCACGCCGTTGACGCGCTGCTCGCGGAAGAGGTCGAGATACGCCGACTCGCGCTCGGGCTTCTCGTCGCTCGTGCTGAGCAGCACCGCCATGCCGCTCTCGGCTGCACGCTCCTCCGCGCCGCGCGCGACCTCGGCGAAGAACGGGTTGCCGATGTCGAGCACCACGAGGCCGATCGACCGGCTGCGTCCGGCCCGCAGCTGTCGGGCCGCATCGTTGCGGACGAACCCCAGATCGGCGATGGCTTGCTGCACGCGCGCGACCATCTCCGGCGACACGCGCGTCGGGTTGTTGAGGACGTTCGAGACGGTCCCCACCGAAACGGATGCCGCGACCGCGACATCCCGCACGCTCACTGCCATGCACACCACCGTAGCGCGAGCACGACGGCAACGGCAGGATGTGGGTAAGCGCTTGCCGTTTGTGCCCGCGCGCACAACCCGCTACGCTCGTGAAACGATTCACACCAGCTCACCAAGGAGCCTCGACGATGAGTGCATCTACCCACCGGGTCTGCTTCTCGCTGCAGATCCATCCGGACCTGCTCGACGAGTACGTCGCCCGGCACACCCCCGTCTGGCCCGAGATGCTGGCGGAGATCGCCGCGTCCGGCCGCCGCAACTACTCTCTGTTCCTCGGTGAGGGCGGCCGGCTGATCGGCTACTACGAGGTCGACGACGATGCGGCCGCTCAGGCGTACCTCGCCGCGTCGCCCGTCGCAGCCCGCTGGGAAGCCGAGATGGCCCGCTTCTTCGTCGGACTCGAGGGGCGTCCCGATCAGGCCGCCACGCCCCTCACCGAGGTCTTCAACCTGCACGACCAACTCGCGGCGACCGCCACCGGCACGGCGACCGCCACCGGCACGGCCCCGACGACATCCACCGAAAACCCCGACGAAAGCGACGACGCATCGTGAGCACCCTTTCCCCCGACCACTTCGCCCTGCTCGAGCGCCAGGGCATCGAGCTGCCCAGCTGGGCGTTCGGCAACTCGGGCACGCGCTTCCGCGTGTTCCCCACCGCCGGCACGCCGCGCGATCCGTTCGAGAAGATCGCGGATGCCGCCGAGGTGAACCGTGTCACCGGGCTCGCCCCGGCCGTCGCGCTGCACATCCCGTGGGACAAGGTCGACGACTTCGGCGCCCTGCGCCGCCGCGCCGAGGATCTGGGCGTTGCGCTCGGCACGATCAACTCGAACACGTTCCAGGACGAGGACTACAAGTTCGGGGCGCTGACCCACGAGGATGACGCGATCCGCCGCAAGGCCATCGACCACCACCTCGAGTGCATCGACGTGATGGATGCCACGGGCTCCCGCGACCTGAAGATCTGGCTGGCCGAGGGGTCGAACTACCCCGGGCAGAACGACATGCGCGCGCGTCAGGACCGCCTGGCCGATTCGCTGCAGCGGATCTACGACCGCCTGTCGGGCGAGCAGCGCCTGGTGCTGGAGTACAAGTTCTTCGAGCCGTCGTTCTACCACACCGACGTCCCCGACTGGGGGACGAGCTACGTGCAGGTGGCGGCGCTCGGCGAGCGCGCGATGGTGTGCCTCGACACGGGCCACCACGCTCCCGGCACCAACATCGAGTTCATCGTCATGCAGCTGCTGCGCCTCGGCAAGCTCGGCTCGTTCGACTTCAACTCCCGCTTCTACGCCGACGACGACCTCATCGTGGGCGCGGCCGACCCGTTCCAGCTGTTCCGCATCCTCGTCGAGGTGCTGCGCGGCGGCGGCTTCGACAACCCCGACGTGGTCTTCATGCTCGACCAGTGCCACAACATCGAGGCGAAGATCCCGGGCCAGATCCGCTCGGTACTCAACGTCCAGGAGATGACCGCCCGCGCGCTGCTCATCGACGCCGACGCCCTCGCCGCCGCCCGCACCGCGAACGACGTGCTCGGGGCGCAGGCGGTGTTCATGGACGCGTTCTACACCGACGTCCGCCCGGCCCTGGCCGAGTGGCGCGAGTCGCGGGGACTTCCCGCCGACCCGATGGCCGCGTACGCGGCATCCGGCTACCAGGAGAAGATCGAAGCCGACCGCGTCGGCGGCACCCAGGCCGGGTGGGGCGCATGAGCACGACCCGCACCCGCCGCCCGCTGAGTGCCTGGAAGGCGACGATCGCCGTCGCCATGTCGAACTACATCGAGGCCGGCGCGATCATCGCGCTCGCCACGAGCCTGACGCTGTGGCAGGAGGCCTTCGGCTTCGACGACGGCGTCGTCGGCATCGTGGCCGCCCTGTCGGCCAACGCCTTCGGCGCCGCGATCGGTGCCGCGATCGGCGGTCCCCTCTGCGACCGCCTGGGCCGCAAGTTCATCTACACCTACGACCTGATCGTGTTCATGCTCGGAGCTCTGGCCGTCACGTTCGCGCCGAACCTCGGGGTCCTGCTCGTCGGCGTCATCCTCATGGGCATCGCGGTCGGCGCGGGCGTTCCGGCGTCGTGGACCTACATCGCCGAGGAGGCACCCAACGAGCACCGTGCCGCACACGTGGGTACGGCGCAACTCGCCTGGTCCATCGGCCCGGCGGTCGGGTTCCTGCTCGCGGTCATCGTCGGCCCGCTGGGTCTGCTCGGCTCGCGCCTGATCTTCTTCCACCTCTTCGTCATCGCCGCCGTGACGTGGTGGGTGCGCCGCGGACTCCCCGAGTCGCGCCGGTGGAAGAGCCAGCGCGAGGCCGCGCTCGTCGCGGGCGAACGCCCGTCGTTCTTCTCCGGCATCGTGGGCTTGCTCAAGGAACCGAAGAACTGGGGCGCCCTCGCCTTCCTCATCGGCGTCTACGGCCTCTGGAACACCGTCGCGGGCCAGGCCGGCATCTTCCAGCCGCGTGTGTACGACGCCGCGGGCCTCCACGACCCGATGCAGCAGAACCTGCTGCAGGTGCTCGTCTGGAGCCTCACGGCAGCCGCGACTTTCTTCGGCTTCATGCGCTTCGGCGACCGGGTGCGTCGCAAGTGGCTGTACCTCGGCGGTGCGGCGCTCGGCGTCGTGGCGTGGGCGGTGCTGATCTACGCTCCCCCGGGGCTGTTCTCGCTGCTGTTCTTCGCCGTCGCGTGGGGTGTCTCCGCCGGCGTCGGGGCGCAGGCGTTCTACGGTCTGTGGACCGCCGAGCTGTTCGCCACCCGCTACCGCGCGAGCGCGCAGGGCGTGCTCTTCATGCTCGCCCGGGTCATGGTCGGGCTCCTGAGCCTCGTCTTCCCCGTCCTGCTGTCGGGACTGGGACTCGCCGGACTCGGCGTGATCATCCTCGGGCTGCTCGTCGCCGCGCTGCTGATCGGAACCATCTGGGCGCCGAACACCGAGGGCAAGTCACTCGAGGACATCGAGCTCGAGCGCTACGGCCGGCATGTCCCGACTCCCGCGGAAGAGCGGGTCGCCCGGTGAGCGCCGCCTCCCCGGCCGCGCCCTCGCCCACGTCCGAGGCGGGCGGGCTCATCCGGCTCTACCGCGCGGCCGAGCCCGACGGCACCGGATTGGTATGGATGCACGGCGGCGGCTTCGCGTTCGGCGACCTCGACATGCCCGAAGCGGATGCCGTCGCTCGCGGGCTCGCCGCGGCGGGGACGACGGTCTTCTCCGTCGACTACCGCCTCGCCCCGGTGCCGCCCGCGTGGGACGGCGCCGACCAGCAGACGGACGACCGCAGCGGCAACCGCTACCCGGCGGCATCCGACGACGTCCTGCGCGCCTGGGAGTGGGCGACGGTGCACGCCGAGGAGCTCGGCGTGACGCGCGTGGCGCTCGGCGGCGCGAGCGCGGGCGCGAACCTCGCGACGGGCGCGACCCTGCGCCTGCTCGGCGAGGGCGGCATCCTGCCCCGCCTCGTCGTGCTGGCCTATCCCACCCTCCTCGCGGTGCAGCCCGCCCCCGGCCCCGCGCTGCGCGCCGCTCTCGCCGCGCACCCCGAGCACGACCGGTTCGGGGCCGACGTCGTCCGTGAGATGTACGAGAACTACCTCGGCCACTCGGTGATCGGCGCGCCGATCGCGGCCGTTCCGGGCCTCGCGTCGACCGACGAGCTGCGCGGCTTCCCGCCGACGCTCATGATCAATAGCGAGATCGACGAACTGAGCGTCTCGGGCGACGTGTTCGTCGCGACGCTGCGGGCCGCCGGCGGCGATGTCGACGTCGTCGTCGAGCCAGGCACCGATCACGGCCACCTCAACCGGCCCGAGCATCCGGGTTTCGCCGCATCGATGGCACGCATCGTGCAGCGATTCGCTGCCCTCGCCGCATCCTGACCTCCCCTCCCTACCCCGAAGGAAAGCCATGACCTCCGCCGCAGCCGCCGACCTCATCGCGCGCAGCAACCGCCTGGGCTCCGACCCCAAGAACACCAACTACGCCGGGGGCAACACCTCCGCCAAGGGCATCGACATCGACCCCGTCACGGGTGAGCCCGTCGAGCTGCTGTGGGTCAAGGGATCGGGCGGTGACCTCGGCACCCTGACCGAGTCGGGACTCGCGGTGCTGCGCCTCGACCGGATGCGCGCGCTGGTGAACGTCTACCCCGGCGTCGAGCGTGAAGACGAGATGGTCGCCGCGTTCGACTACTGCCTGCACGGCAAGGGCGGGGCGGCTCCCTCGATCGACACCGCGATGCACGGGCTGGTGGATGCCGCGCACGTCGACCACTTGCACCCCGACGCCGGCATCGCGATCGCGACCGCCGCGGACGGCGAAGAGCTGACCGCGAAGATCTACGGCGACGGCACCGGTTCACAGCGCGTCGTCTGGGTGCCGTGGCGGCGACCGGGCTTCCAGCTCGGCCTCGACATCGCCGAGATCAAGGCGCAGAACCCGCAGGCGATCGGGTGCATCCTCGGCGGGCACGGCATCACGGCGTGGGGCGACACCTCGGATGAAGCCGAGGCGAACAGCCTCTGGATCATCGAGACCGCGCAGGCATACATCGACGAGCACGGCGCGGCAGAGCCCTTCGGCGGCGTGCGCGCCGGGTTCGAGGCGCTGCCCGAGGCCGAGCGTCGCGCCCGCGCCGCAGCCCTCGCCCCCACGATCCGCGGCATCGCCTCGACCGACAAGCCGATGGTCGGCCATTACACCGACAGCGACGTCGTGCTCGACTTCCTGGCGTCCGAGAAGGCTCCTGCCCTCGCCGCGCTGGGCACGAGCTGCCCCGACCACTTCCTGCGCACGAAGGTCAAGCCCCTCATCCTCGACGTCCCCGCGACGGCGTCGGTCGAGGAGCAGATCGCCCGCCTGCACGAGCTGCACGCCGAGTACCGCGCCGATTACCAGGCGTACTACGACGCACATGCCGACGCGGACTCGCCGGCGCTCCGCGGCGCCGACCCGCTCATCGTGCTGGTTCCGGGCGTGGGCATGTTCTCGTACGGGGCGAACAAGCAGACCGCACGCGTTGCGGGTGAGTTCTACATCAACGCGATCAACGTCATGCGCGGCGCCGAGGCCCTCTCAACCTACTCGCCGATCTCGGACGCGGAGAAGTTCCGCATCGAGTACTGGGCGCTCGAAGAGGCCAAGCTCCAGCGGATGCCCAAGCCCAAGACCCACCAGGGACGCATCGCGTTCGTCACGGGAGCGGCATCCGGCATCGGCAAGGCCATCGCCACCCGGCTCGCGGCCGAGGGAGCATGCGTCGTCGTCGCCGACCTCGACCTCGAGAAGGCGCAGGCCGCGGCCTCGGAGCTCGGCGGCACCGACGTCGCGATCGGCGTCGCAGCCAACGTCGCCGACGCCGACGGCGTGCAGGCGGCGATCGACGCGACGCTGCTGGCGTTCGGGGGCATCGACCTCGTCGTCAACAACGCCGGTCTGTCGCTGTCGAAGCCGCTGCTGGAGACGACCGAGAAGGACTGGGACCTGCAGCACGACGTCATGGCCAAGGGCTCGTTCCTCGTCTCGAAGGCCGCGGCGAAGGCGCTCATCGAGCAGAGGATGGGCGGCGACGTCATCTACATCTCCTCGAAGAACTCCGTCTTCGCCGGGCCCAACAACATCGCGTACTCGGCGACGAAGGCCGACCAGGCCCACCAGGTGCGGCTGCTCGCGGTCGAGCTCGGCGAGCACGGCGTGCGCGTGAACGGCATCAACCCCGACGGTGTCGTGCGCGGCTCGGGCATCTTCGCCTCCGGCTGGGGCGCCAACCGCGCCGCAACCTACGGCGTCAACGAAGAAGACCTCGGCCAGTTCTACGCCAACCGCACGATCCTCAAGCGCGAGGTCGTCCCCGAGAACGTCGCCGATGCTGTGTTCGTGCTCACCGGCCCCGAGCTCTCCCGCACGACCGGCCTGCACATCCCCGTGGACTCCGGCGTCGCCGCCGCGTTCCTCCGATGAGGGCAGGCATTCGAATGCACGGCTTCGCGCCGAGTGCACGGCATCCGCTCGCTCCGAGGTCGTGCACTCGGCGGCAGGCCGTGCACTCGCGGGAAGGATGCCGCGCGTGAGCGCGTCAGGGAATGTGGTGGCGGTTGACCTCGGGGCCACCAGCGGGCGGGTCATCGTCGGGCATGTGGGGGCTGACGCGCTGCGCACCGAGACGGTGGCGCGGTTCGCCAACGATCCGGTGCACGCGGGCGACGGCCTCCACTGGAACCTCGTGGGGATGTACGGATCGGTACTGGGCGGTCTGCGCGAGGCCTTCCGCGCGAAGCCCGAGATCGCCTCGATCGGGGTCGACTCGTGGGCCGTCGACTACGCGCTGATGCGCGGCGGGCGGATGCTGGGCGAACCGTTCCACTATCGCGACGAGCGCACCGTCCGCGGGGTCGAGAGCGTGCACGCGCGCTTTCCGCACGCCGAGCTCTTCGAGCGGAACGGCCTGCAGTTCCTGCCGTTCAACACGCTGTACCAGCTCGCCGCCGAGGACCCGGAGGTGCTGGCGTTCGCCGACACCGCCCTCCTCGTACCCGACCTCGTCGGGTACTGGCTGACCGGCGAAGCCCGTGCAGAGCAGACCAACGCGTCGACGACCGGACTCCTGCGGGTGCTGCAGGCCTCGTGGGACGGTGCCCTCGTCTCGGCGCTCGGCATCCCCCGCGGCATCCTCCCTCCGCTCATCGCGCCGGGCGATCGGCTGGGCCCGCTGCGTGCGGACGTCGCAGCGTCGATCGGGGCGCCGACCGACACACCCGTGACTGCCGTCGGATCGCACGACACCGCCTCGGCCGTCGTCGCCGTGCCGATGCAGCCGGATGCCGCGGCCTACATCTCGTGCGGCACGTGGGGTCTCGTGGGCGTCGAGGTCGACCACCTCGTGCTGACCCGCGCCGCTCTCGAGGCGAACTTCACGAATGAGGGCGGCGTCGACGGCCGCGTGCGCCTGCTGCACAACGTCATGGGCCTGTGGGTCCTGAGCGAGGCCGTGCGGCAGTGGGAACGCCGCGAGGGACACCGCATCGATCTGCCGACCCTGCTCGACGCCGCACGCGAGGCGGACGGCGTCGTCTTCGACGTCAACGACCCGCGTTTCCTCGCGCCCGGCGAGATGACCTCGCGCATCGACGCCTGGTGCGCCGAGCACGACGTCGCGCCGCCGCGCACCCGCGCGGAGTACACCCGGTCGATCGTCGAGTCGCTCGCGCAGGCGTTCGCCGACGCCGTGGCCGATGCCGCGCGCCTCGGTCGCGTCGATGTACGGACGATCCACATTGTCGGCGGCGGGGCGCTCAACGAGCTGCTGTGCCAGCGCACTGCCGACCGCGCCGGAATGCCGGTGCTCGCCGGCCCCGTCGAGGCGACGGCCCTCGGCAACGTGCTGGTGCAGGCCCGTGCCGCCGGTTTCGTCTCGGGGTCGCTCGAGGCGCTCCGCGACCTCGTCGCCCGCACGCACGCGCCGCGCCGCTACGAGCCCAGCGCCTAGCCGGGGAGCCGTTCGCGATACATTCGCCGGACCGGCGGTGCGGGAGTGGCCTCAGGCGGCCACCGACACCACTCCTGTCACGCCGATCCGACGGATGTATCGGCACCACGGCCGGATCGTGTGTCAAGGGGTGCCGCGCGCGGCGACGGCGCGCGTAACGTCGCGGCCATGAGCAGCCACGACACCCCGGCCGGCGGCGCCGGCGACAGCGCAATCCCGTCCGAAGAGCCCACCGGCGACCGTCACCTCGATGACCCGAGCGCCGAGCAGTCGATCACCGATGACGCACCCCGCGGCGGCGACGAGACCACCGAGGACGAGCTCACGGCCGACAACGCCGCCGAAGAGGACATGCTGAAGACCCTCGACCCGGGCGACCCGCCCGCCTGATCCACTTCTCCATCGAGACGGCCGGTTCCCCGCGGGACCGGCCGTTTTCGCGCTGCGCGAACCTCATCTTGTGTCCGCAATTTTGCTAGCTATTCTAGCAATCATGGAAACTTCGGCACGCCGCCGGTGGGCGGGACTCGTCTTCATCAGCATCGCCGTCGCACTCATCATCGTGGACTCGACGATCGTCAACGTCGCCGTCCCCTCGATCGTCGATGACCTCGGCATCACCTCCACTCAGGTGCAGTGGGTCCAGGAGGCGTACACCCTCGTGTTCGCCTCCCTGCTGCTCGTCTTCGGCAGCGTCGCCGATCGGGTGGGTCGACGACGGATGCTGCTGACCGGCGTCGTCGTCTTCGCGCTGGCCTCGGTCGGCGCGGCGCTCGCGTCGAGCGGTGACCTGCTCATCCTCGCCCGCTTCGTTCAGGGCGTCGGCGGCGCGATGATCCTCCCGACCACCCTCTCGCTCCTGAACGCGACGTTCCGCGGCCGCGAGCGCGGCATCGCCTTCGCCGTCTGGGGCTCGACGATCGGCGGCATGGCGGCCGTCGGGCCACTGCTCGGCGGCTGGCTGACCACGACGTTCTCGTGGCACTGGGCCTTCGGCATCAACATCCCCCTCGGCATCCTCATCGTCGTGGGCGTCCTGCTGACGGTCGCGGAATCGCGCGGCGGCGCCGCAGGCGTCGACGTCGTCGGAGCCGTCCTGTCGGTCATCGCCATGGGCACCCTCGTGTTCGGCCTCATCGAGGGACGCACCTACGGCTGGTGGACGGTCGACCAGCGGCCCGAGCTCTTCGGTGCATCGTGGCCGTGGGACCTCTCCCCGGTCCCGATCGCGTTCGCCGCCTCAGCCGTGACGATCGCGGTCTTCATCGCCTGGGGCGTGCGCCGTCGCCGGGTCGGCAAGCCCACTCTGCTGGCCTTCGGGCTCTTCGGCATCCCCTCCTTCCGTAACGGCAACCTCGCCGCCCTCGTCGTCGCGCTCGGCGAGTTCGGCATCATCCTGGCCCTTCCCCTGTGGCTGCAGTTCGCGCTCGGGTTCGAGGCGGTCCAGACGGGCCTCGTGCTGCTCGCCCTGGCCGCGGGCTCGTTCGTCGCCAGCGGGCTCGCCGGCGCCCTGTCGGGCAAGGTCTCGCCGGTCTGGATCGTTCGCGCGGGCCTGGCCGCCGAGATCGTCGGCGTCGTCGGCGTGGCCCTCGTCATCGCCCCCGATGCGACGTGGGGCCTGCTCGTCCCGGCGCTGTTCGTCTACGGGATCGGCGTCGGCCTCGCGACGGCGCAGCTCACCGGCGTCGTCCTCGCCGATGTCCCCGTCGCCGAGGGAGGGCAGGCGTCCGGAACCCAGTCCACCGCGCGCCAGCTCGGCGCGGCGCTCGGCATCGCGATCCTCGGGACCATCCTGTTCTCGACGACCTCCGGCGCCCTCACCGCCCAGCTCGACGATCGCGGCATCCCCGCCGAGCAGCGCGATCAGGTCGTCAGCGCCGTCGTCGAGAGCGCGGGCGGCGCGATCGCGGGCCTCGAGGCCTCGCCGCAGACCGCCGACGTCGCGACCGACGCGAAGGCTGCCCTCTCGGACGGCACACGGGCCGCGAGCTTCGCCGCGGCGGGCTTCCTCGTGCTGGGCCTCGCGGCGACGGCATCCCTCGGCCGGGGTGCCCGCCGCGAACCGGTCGAAGCGGATGCCGCGGAAGTCACGCCTCGCGCGTGATCGTCACCGTGACGTGCAGTGCGCTCTTGTACGGGCCCGCGAAGACCCCGCGCAGCGGCGGGACGTCGTTGTAGTCCCGGCCGCGCCCGACCAGCACGTGCCGGTCGCTGATCTCGACGTTGTTGGTGGGGTCGAAGCCCTGCCAGTCACCGGCGAACCACTCGATCCACGCGTGCGACTCGCCCGTCACCGGCACGCCGACCTGAGCGTCGGGATCGGGATGCAGATAGCCCGAGACGTACCGCGCCGGGATGCCGACGCTCCGCAGAGCGCCGAGCGTGATGTGCGCGATGTCCTGGCACACGCCCGTGCGCTGGGGCCACGACTCCGCGGCGGTGGAGTGCACCCCGGTGACGCCGGGCATGTACTCCACGGCATCCCCGATCGCGATCGCGATCGCGTGGGCCGCCGGCCCCGGCTCGTCGTGCGACGCCGCGATCTCGCGCGCCAGCGCCACCACCTCCGGATGCGGCGCCGTGCGCGCCGTCTGCCCGAGCTGCTCGACCGTGTGGATCGAGCGCTCGGTCTCCGCGGCGAGCTCCTCCCACGAGATCTGCCGGTGCTCGATGGGGCGCGGCCGAACCTCGACCAGCGAGCGGGCCGTGATCGACAGCGCGTGATGCGCGGCGAGCACGTCGAACGCGGCGACCCGGGTGCCGAAGTAGTCCACGTAGTGGTTGACGGCCGTCGTCGGGTCGATGTCGAGCTGCGAACTCAGCACGAATTGGCTGTCGGTCGAGCCCGGCAGCATCCGCGCCTCGTTGTACGACGCGGCGACGTCTCCGGGATAGGTGAATCCGGTCGCGTGCTCGATGCGCAGACGCTTCACGAGGTCTCTCCGATCCAGTTCGGTTCCGCCGCCGTGGGGAAGAATCGACCGCGAATCGCTTCGGAAGCCTCGCGGGTCACCTTCTGCACGTTGTCCATGTGCTCGGGCAGCTCGGAGAGGATCTCGCCGAGCGGCCGGTACTCGAGGTCGTTGCGGATACGCCCGAGGGCCCGCAGCACCGCATTGGAGTGCCCCACCCGGTCGGCGACGGGGTCGATCGCGCTCATGCACTCCTCGGCACGTTGGATCGAGTGGATGATCGAACGCGGGAAGAGACGGTCGAGCAGCAGGAACTCCGCCGCGTTGCGCGCGCTCGGCATCCCGCGATACGTGCGCAGGTACGCCTCGTACGCACCGCAGGAGCGGAGGATCGTCGTCCACGACGGGCCGGACTCCTCCGTCAACGAGCGCGTCGCGAGCAGCCGCGCGGTCATGTCGGTGCGCTCGATCGAGCGCCCCAGCGTGAAGAACTGCCAGGCCTCGTCGCGACTCGTCGACGAGTCGGTGACCCCGACGGCGAGCGCCGCGCGCTCTCGCACCCAGTGGAAGAACTCGTGCACCTTCTCGGCGTTGAGCCGCCGCGGCATCCGCGAATAGGTGGTGTTGAGGGTCTCCCACAGCTCGGTGGAGACGATCTCGCGGGCGCGGCGGGCGTTCTCGCGCGCCGACTGCAGCGAGTAGGCGATGCTGGAGGGATTGGTGCGGTCGACCGCGAGCCGGGTGAGCACGTCCTGACGGGTGACGGTGTCGAGCCCCTCGGGCGGGAACGACCCCATGACCGACAGGAGCGACCGGCAGGCGGTGTCCTCGTCGATCCAGGGGTCCTCGAGCAGCAGCTGCAGGTGGACGTCGAGGATGCGGGCGGTGCCGTCGCTCCGCTCGATGTAGCGTCCGATCCAGAAGAGGCTCTCGGCGATGCGGCTCAGCACGTCGCACCTCCGGTCTGCTGCTGCTGCTCCTGCTGCTCGCTCAGGCCGCCGGGGTGGTCCTGCGGCGAATGGGCCGGCTCGTCCTGCTCGTCGTAGATGATCGGGATCGCCTGCGTCGACGCCTGATCGGCGACGAGGCCGGCGAGGTTGCCCTGGCTGTACTCGACCGTGCGCGGCGCGTCACCGCCGACGACCCACGTGTCCTTCGATCCGCCGCCCTGACTGGAGTTGACGACGAGCTGCCCCTCCGGCAGCGCGACGCGCGTGAGGCCGCCCGGCAGCACCCACACCTCTTCGCCGTTGTTGACCGCGAACGGGCGCAGGTCGGCGTGGCGGGGGCGCATGCCGTCCTCGACGAGGGTGGGGATCGTCGAGAGCATGACGACGGGCTGCGCGATCCACCCGCGCGGATCGGCCAGCAGCTTCTTGCGCAGCTTCTCGAGCTCGGCGGGCGAAGCGTCCGGGCCCACGACGAGTCCTTTGCCGCCCGACCCGTCGACGGGCTTCACGACGAGTTCGTCGAGCCGGTCGAGCACCTCTTCGAGCGCGCCCGGGTCCTCGAGCCGCCAGGTGTCGACGTTCTTGAGGATGGGCTCCTCCGCGAGGTAGTACCGGATGAGGTCGGGCACGTAGGTGTACAGCAGCTTGTCGTCGGCGACGCCGTTGCCCACGGCGTTGGCGATCGTGACGTTGCCCAGGCGCGCGGCGAGCATGAGGCCCGGGGCGCCGAGCATCGAGTCGGCGCGGAACTGCAACGGATCGAGGAAGTCGTCGTCGACCCGGCGGTAGATGACGTCGACGCGCTGCGGGCCGCGCGTCGTGCGCATGAACACCTTGCCGCCCGAGCAGACCAGGTCACGGCCTTCGACGAGCTCGACGCCCATGAGTCGCGCGAGCAGCGTGTGCTCGAAGTACGCGGAGTTGTAGACGCCCGGCGTCAGCACGACGACGTTGGGGTCGTCGACTCCGGGGGGCGCGGAGGCCCGCAGGGCCTGGAGGAGCTTGTTCGGGTAGTCGCCGACGGGTCGGACCCGCATCGAGACGAACAGCTCGGGCAGGGTCTGCGCCATGACGCGGCGGTTCGAGATGACGTAGCTGACCCCCGAGGGGACGCGCACGTTGTCCTCGAGCACGCGCATCTCGCCGTGCTCGTCGCGGATGAGGTCAATGCCCGAGACCTGGATGCGCACGCCGTTGGCGGAGCGGATGCCGGCCGCCTGACGGTAGTAGTACTGCGACGAGGCGATGAGCTTCGCCGGCAGCACGCCGTCGCGGACGCAGAACTGATGTCCGTAGGCGTCGTCGAGGAAGGCCTCCAGCGCACGCACGCGCTGCTTCACGCCCGACTCGACGTGCGACCACTCGTCGTAGTCGATGACGCGGGGAACGGCATCGAGCGGGAAGGGGCGCTCCTCCCCCGCGAAGTCGAACGTGACGCCCTGCGCGAGATACGAGCTCGCGAGCGATTCGGTGCGGCCGCGGAGCTCCTCCTGGGTCATCTGCGCAAGCGCCTGATACAGCTCGCGGTACGCCGCGCGCGAGCTGCCGGGGGCGGGCATCGTGCCCGAGACCTCGAACATCTCGTCGTACGGCGGCACCCCCGATACGGTCTTGCGCGGCGTCAGCGTCGAGCCGTATCCGTCGAAGAGGTCACCCATGGATGCGAGCCTAATCCGGGCTGTGTTGCGTCAGTATTTCCCGACCTGTTTCCCCCGCCGTGTTGACATCCGGCGCGCGGGCCGGGCCGGCAGGATCAGGCCGCGAGCACGACGCGCAGCTGCTCGATCGCCCAGTCGAGCTCGGTCGCCCGGATGACCAGCGGCGGAACCAGCACGATCGTCGCGTCGCCGACGACATCGACGAGGACGCCGCGCGCGACGAGGCGCCGGGCGACCTCGGCTGCGGTGACGACCGTCGGGTCGACGTCGACGCCCGCCCAGACCCCAGCGGTCCGGACGGCCACCGCGCCCGCCCCGGCAAGGGCCTCAATGCGTCCGGCGAGATGTTCGGCGAGAGCACGGGCCCGGTTCTGCACCTCGCCCGCCTCGAGCATCTCGACCACGCGGTGCGCGATGGCGCTCGCGAGCGGAGACACGGATGCCGGGTCGGCGGCCTCACCGAGCAGCGTGCGACTCCCGACGACGGCGGCGACGGGGACGATGCCGCCGCCGAGCGCCGGGCCGATCACACGGAGGTCGGGCGCCGCGCCCGCCCCCGCGAGCGCGACGGTGTCGCCGAGCCTGCCGAGGCCGCTGCGCGTCTCGTCGAGGATCAGGGCGATCCCGCGATCGGCGGTCGCCTGCCGTGCGGCTTCCAGGTATCCCGCGGGCGCGCCGATCACCCCCGCCGCGGCCTGCACGGGCTCGAGGACGACGGCGGCGACGGTGTCGTCGAGCGCCGCGACGAGCGCATCGATCTCGCCGAAGGGCACCACGACGGCGCCCGCTGCCGTGAGATCGGGATGCGAGCCGGCAGCGACGACGACGGCCGTCCGTTCCCGCGCGGCGAGCGTGAGGTCGACGGCTGCTCGCAGTGCGTCCCGTCCGGTGGTGGCCGGCAGCACCGCCTCAGCACCCAGCAGCGCAGCCAGCGCGTCGGCGAATCCGTCGGCGCGGTCGTCGGCGACGACGGTGCTCGTGCTGGTCAATCGGCCCAGCTGCTCGGTGGCGACGGCGAGCAGAGCGGGATGGCGGTGCCCGAAGGTGAGAGCCGGATCGGCGGTCAGGTCGAGGTATCGGCGCCCCTCGACGTCGGTCACCCACGCTCCCTCACCCGTCGCGGCCATGACCGGCAGGAGCGGCGGCGCTCCCGCGAGAGCGCGCTTCGCGCTGACCTCGTCGTTCGCGTCCGGCGTCGGGTGGTGGTCGGCGATCGTCATTCGGACTCCTGGCTTCGGCGGTCGCGCACGCGGCGGCGGGTCGCCGCGCGGCCGGCATCCATTCTCCCCCGGCACGATCTGGGGCCGCTGAGGACTGCGACGACGACCCGCGGTAGCCCCCTGACCCGATTGCGCAAGGTCCTGCCCGTTCGTCGTCGCGCCTGACAGGCTGGAGCCACACCACCGCGAATCGTCGAAGGAGACCCATGCAGCAGCGCACCCTCGGACCGTTCACCGTCTCGGCCATCGGCCTGGGCGGGATGCCCGTCTCGATGAACAACGACAAGCAGATCCCCGACCGGAAGGATGCCGTCGCGACGGTGCACGCCGCGCTCGACGCGGGCATCACCCTGCTCGACACCGCCGACATCTACGCCCCGAGCTGGGACACGATGGGGCACAACGAGGAGATCATGGCCGAGGCCCTGGCCACGTGGGGCGGCGACCGCTCTCAGATCGTGGTGGCGACGAAGGGCGGCATCACCCGCAGCGACGGCGAGACGTGGGGCCGGGACGGCTCGCTCGACTACCTCCGGAAGGCGGTGGAGGCCTCGCTCCGAGCGCTTCGGATCGACGTGATCGACCTCTACCAGTACCACCGCCCCGACCGCTGGATGGTCTACGGCGAGGTCATGGAGAACTTCAAGACCTTGCAGCAGGAGGGCAAGATCCGCGCGATCGGCATCTCCAACGCCAGCGTCGAGGAGATCGAGATCGCTCAGCAGGTGCTCGGCGAGGGCAACCTCGCGAGCGTGCAGAACGAGTTCTCGCCGCGGCATCCGGGCAGCTACGACGAGCTGCGCTACTGCGCCGACCGCGGCATCGCATTCCTCCCCTGGAGCCCCCTGGGCGGAACGGGCGGTGGCGCACGGTCGATCGGTGATCGCTTCGCGGTCTTCGGCGAGGTCGCGCGCGCCCACGATGTGAGCCCGCAGCAGGTCGTGCTCGCGTGGGAGCTGGGGCTCAGCGACACCGTCATCCCGATTCCGGGAGCGCGCCGCGCCGCGTCGATCGTCGACAGCGCGAAGGCCGTGCACCTCGAGCTCTCGGGCGACGAGCGCTCACGCCTGTCGCACTCGGTCGGCATCGACGCCTGATCCGGCGCACGCCGCTCACGGCCCGAGGCGACCTCAGGCCGTGAGCGGATGCTCGCCGACGACGGCATCCGGGTTCATGGGAATCGGCCCGTGGATGCGGGGCTGCCCGTCGACCCGCGTCACCTCGACGCCGTGGCGCGCGAGGCCCGCGACGCTGCAGTCGATTCGCAGGAGCGGCAGCCGCACGTCGGCGTAGACGGTTGCGACGACGTCGGCGACGTCGGCGGGGTCGCAGGCCCGGATGTACTCGCCCGGTTCCCACGGCACGCCCCGCGTCGCGACCTCGTACTCGCTGAACTTGCGGCTCATGCCCCAGTCATCGGCGATCGCGATGTGGCAGACAATCTCGTCCATGGCGCCTCCTTAATGAAACGCCACCGTATCATTCTGCTAGCCTGTCGTCATGCCCTCGACCGGAGATCGACGCCGCGGCCGCCCGCCCGCCCATGAACAGGCCGCGCGCGACGCCCGCATCGTCGCGGTGGCGGCAGACGTCTTCGTCGAGGTCGGCTTCCACGCCGCCTCGCTCGACGCGATCGCGCAGCGGGCGGGCGTGACCAAACGCACGATCTACGAACGCATCGGTGACAAGTCGGCGCTGCTGGGCGCCGCGGTGACCGATGTGCACGGCTACCTCGATGTCGCGGCCCGCGACCTCCGGCACGCCTGCACACTCATCGCGACGGCGCTGTTCGCCGACCGTGCGATCGGCCTGCACCGCGCGGCCGTCGCGGTCGCGCTCGACGACCCCGCGGTCTCGCGTGCGTTCTACGACGCCGGCCCGATCGCGGCGCAGCGTTACCTCGCGGCCCACCTGGACGGCGACGACCGTCGCGCCGAGCATCTGTTCGGTGCCCTGCTCGGCGAACCGCACCGTCGACGCCTCCTCGGCCTCGACCCCGAGCCGGCGGCCGCGTCGCTCGACGCCCACGTCGACGCCGTACTCGCCGCCTTCGTCTGAGGCGCCGAGCAGCGCTCAGCTCAGCTCGGCTCGGCTCGGCGAGAGACGGAGGCCGGAGCGGACTCGAGCCGGTTGAGGGCGGCCGCGGCACGGGCGGCGGCCGAGCGGCGCAGGATGCCGTGGACGAGCAGCACCGTTCCCGCGCCGACACCAACGAGCACGGGCAGGTTGAGCCCCGGCGAGAGCGCCAGCGCGATGACGGTGATCGCGAGCGCCACCGCCCCGAGCCCGATGAACAGGGCACCGAGGAGCGACTCGCGCTCGACCGACAGGCGGGCGAGGATCAGCGTGGGTGCAGCGGCTGCGTCATCCGTCATCCCGCCACGCTACCGAGACGGCACCGCGGCCGCACGTCAGATGACCGCCTCGGACCAGTCGTCGGGATTGCCGAAACGGTGCGCGGTGATCGTGATGGACTGCTCGTGCACGAAGGGCAGCAGTTCGATCCGCGCCGCGGTCGTGACCTCGTCGGCGTAGACGGCGACATCCGGGTCTCCCTCGGTCGCTGCCGCGATGGCCGTGCGCAGCTCGGCCACCGTCTCACGCGAGCCGACCAGGCGGATGCGGCCCGGTCGACGCTCGGGGGCGGCGATGCGCTGCAGCCATTCGCCGTCGGTCTCGACCGAGACCGCGATGTCGACCTCGCCGAGCGCCCGCCGGACGTCCGCGGGAAGACCGACCGGCGAGCTCAGCGTCACGGCCGACCCGGCCCGCACGCCCGCGACGAGCACGCGGAGCACCGCCTGCCAGGTCGCATCCGAAGACGCTCGCACCGCCACGTCGACCGGGCGATACCGGAACAGGTTCCGCTCGACGCCGAGGCCGGACACGTCGCGCACCTGGCCGAACTCGCGGTCCCAGGCGACGGCATCCGAGAGCGCGCCGCGCCGCAGCCATTCGAACGACTCGTAGTCGAGGGTGGGCTGGGCCGACTCGATGATGGTCGTGATGCGCGAGTCGAGACCGCGCAGATGCAGCGTGCTGGATGCCGAGCCGTTCGACGCACGCCAGGAACCGAGCCCGACGAGGTAGTTCGGTCCACCGGCCTTCGTGCCCGCGCCCACCGACGACCTCTTCCAGCCGCCGAAGGGCTGACGCTGAACGATGGCCCCCGTGATGCCGCGGTTGACGTACAGGTTGCCGGCCTCGACCCGGTCGAGCCAGGTCGCCAGGTCGGCGGCGTCCTGGGTGTGCAGGCCCGCGGTCAAACCGTAGGCGACCGCGTTCTGCAGTTCGATCGCCTCGTCGAGAGTGCGCGCGTGCATGACGCCGAGCACGGGCCCGAAGAACTCTTCGAGGTGCGTGCGCGACCCGGCACTCACCCCCACCTTCACACCCGGAGACCAGAAGCGCCCAGCGGTCGCGTCACCGAAATCGAGACGACGAGGCTCGACGAGCCAGCGCTCACCCTCCTCGAGTGAGGTGAGAGCCCATTCGAGCTTGCCCTGCGGCGGCTCGATCACGGGCCCGACCTCGCTGCGCGGATCGGTGGGCGGTCCGACCCGCAGCGACCGCGTGGCGTCGACGAGTTGACGCGCGAACCGCTTCGACCGCCCGACCGGCCCCACCAGGATCGCGAGCGACGCGGCGGAGCACTTCTGACCCGCATGACCGAAGGCGCTCTTGATCAGGTCGGACGCCGCCAGATCGAGGTCGGCGGATGGCATGACGATGATCGCGTTCTTGCCGCTGGTCTCGGCAAGCAGCGGCAGCTCGGGCCGCCACGACCGGAACAGCGCCGCCGTCTCCCACGAGCCGGTGAGGATGACGCGGTCGACCGACGGGTGGGTGATGAGCCGGCGGCCGAGATCGCCCTCGTCGATGTCCACGAGCGCGAGGAGATCGCGGGGCACCCCGGCATCCCACAGCGCCTCGGCGACGACCGCCGCACAGCGACGGGCCTGCGGAGCGGGCTTGAAGACGACGCCCGATCCGGCGGCGAGGGCCGCGAGCACGCCGCCGGCGGGGATGGCGAGCGGGAAGTTCCACGGCGGAGCGACCACCGTCACCGACGCCGGCTCGAAGACGGCGCCGCTGACCCGATCGAGCTCGCGCGCCGTCGCGGCGTAATAGGCGGCGAAGTCGACCGCTTCGCTGACCTCGACGTCGGCTTCGGCCAGCACCTTGCCGGTCTCGGATGCGGCGACCTCGATGAGCTCGGCCCGACGTGATTCGAGTGCGCGCGAGGCGGCGAGCAGCACCGCACTGCGGTCGGCCGCGGCCATCGAGCCCCAGGCGGATGCCGCCGATCCCACACGCGCCACGACTCCATCGAGCTCTCCCGCGTCATCGACCCGGGCGGCGGCGATCGTCTCGTCACCGGCCGTGCTGCCCTCGATCCGCGACAGGATGCCGCGGGCCCACTCCCGGTTGACGGCGAGCGCGGGGTCGGAGTCGGGAGTGTTGGCGAACCCGGGCGCTCCGAGCGCCGGGGCCCGGCGCGTCTCGCGCGGGGCGTAGACGGCGGTCTCGACGAAGTGCTCGCCGCCGAACAGGACATCGTCGGGCTCGCCCAGAGCCGTGGTCTCGTCGGAACGGCCCGCGGCGTCGGCGATGCCGAGCACCGCCTGCGTCAGCCCGTCGTCGCCCTCGGCGGGGTCGCGCGTGATGCGTTGCGGCGCGATGGGCCGCAACGACATCGTGCGGTCCTGCGTGCGGTTCGGCCCGCTGGGCAGGGCCGGGTCGACCGCGCGCTCGAGGGAGGCGAGGAATCGATCGCGTTCGCGCTCGAACAGGCTCGCGTCGGTCGCGAGGTCGAACGCCGCCGAGAGGAAGTTCTCGCTCGAAGCATTCTCCTCCAGCCGCCGCACGAGGTAGCTGATGGCGACGTCGAACTCGTCGGGGCGGACGACCGGGACGTACAGCAGCACGTGGCCCACGTCGGCCGTGACCGCGGCGACCTGACCCTGCGCCATGCCGAGGAGCATCTCGATCTCGATGTCGTCGCGCACACCGCGCTCGCCGGCGAGCAGCCAGGCATACGCGATGTCGAAGAGGTTGTGCCCGGCGACGCCGAGCCGCACCGCGGCGCTCCGCTCGGGGCGCAGGGCACGGTCGAGGCACCGCAGGTACATCGCGTCGGCGTCGAGCTTGCTCGCGTGGGTCGCCAGCGGCCAGCCGTGGATCGTGGCGTCCACGCGCTCCATCGCGAGGTTCGCGCCCTTGACCAGCCGCACCTTGATGCGGCTTCCACCGGCCGCGACGCGGGCCTGCGCCCAGGCGGTCAGCTCGTCGAGGGCGTCGGCGGCGTCGGGCAGATAGGCCTGCAGCACGATCCCGGCCTCGAGCCCCCGCAGCCGCTCATCTTCGAGGATGCGGGTGAAGACGGCGATCGTGAGATCGAGGTCGCGGTACTCCTCCATGTCGAGGTTGATGAAGGTGCCGTCCTCAGCCGCGCTCAGGTAGAGCGGCAGCAGCCGCTCTACGACATCGGCGACGACCTCGTCGAACGCCCACATCGAGATGCGGCTGACGATCGCCGAGACCTTCACCGAGACATAGTCGACGTCGGGCCGGCGGATCAGCTCGTGGATGCCGTCGAGCCGGCGGCGTGCTTCTTCCTCGCCGAGCACCGCCTCGCCGAGGAGATTGAGGTTGAGGCGGGCTCCGGACTCGCGGATGCGGGCGATGGCCGGGCCGAGCTTGTGCGGTCGCGCGTCGACGACCAGGTGCCCGACCATCTCGCGCAGTGCCGTGCGCGCGATCGGCACGACGGGGGTCGGCAGCACGGGGGCCACGGCGCCGCCGATGCGCACGGCACCGCGGAGATACCAGGGCAGGAACTCCGGGACCAGCGGGGCGACGTGGTGCAGTCGGGTCGCGGCGGCGGTCACGCTCTCGGGGCGCATGACCCCGTCGACGAAACCGATCGTGAACGGCAGGCCGTTCGGGTCGCGAAGGACTCCCGCGAGGCGCTGCGCTGCGGCATCCGCGGAGAAATCGGCCGACGTGTGCACCCATTTCTGGGCCAGGTCCACCGCCTGATGGGCGAGGGAATCGTCGGCGGGGAAGCCCGGCGGGGTGGTGCCGGACGAAACGGTGTCGGACATGCCGTCAGCCTATGTCGCAAGCGCTCTCGAAGGGCGGCGCCTCGCCCGGGGATCACTCCCAGACGCTGGGCGCCTCGGCACGCGTCGACGGCAGAGCGGTCGCCGCAGCCCACTCGGTCATCCACGGCTCGAGCTCGGGCAGATCGTCGCGCCGGCCGAGCACCGCGAACAGTTCATCGAGCGGCACGATGCCGCCCGTGCGACGCAGGAACCGCGAACGCACCAGCATCTCGGCGTAGACCTCGCCGCGGACGACCGCACGATGCACCATGTACACCGACTTGTCGTCGTGTCCGTGCAGGCGCGTCTCGATCGTGAAGCGCTGCCAGAGGTTCAGCGACTTCCGGAAGGTGATCGTGCTGCTCGCGACGACGCCGTACCAGCCCTTCTCCTGGAAGGTGTCCCAGATGCCGTTGCGCACCAGCAGGTCGAACCGGCCGAGGTCGAACAGCGAGGCGTACCGCCCGTTGTTCATGTGCCCGAGCAGATCGATGTCGGTGGGCAGCGTCCGGAGCTTCACCCGGCCGACCGCCATGAGCGGCCGCGGGCCGTTCCTGCGCAGCTGTCGCTTCGCTCGCCAGATCGTCAGCAGGGTCCGGAGCCACACGTTCACGAGGGCCGACGCTATCGGATGCCCCATGCCCCCACCCGCATCCGTTGTGCGCCTTCCACAAAGCGTCGGCCCCCGTGGCGGTCAGGCGCGGGCGGTGTCGAGCACGATCACCGCCCACGACAGCGCGGGCAGGGTCGCCCGCAGCGTGCCCTCGTCGAGTCCGACGCCGCGCAGGGGCACGAGGCCGACGGCATCCTGGTCGTGCTCGGTGTTGGCCGACCGCCGGTCGCCGCCCTCGGGCACCGTCAGCACCTCGGCCGAGACGACGCCCGACGCGCCCAGCCCGCGCAGCTCGAGCGACACCTCGGTCTCGGACTCGAGCGAGCGATTGGCGACGAACAGGGCGACGCGGCCGGTCGCCTCGTCCCACGTCGCGGCCGCGTCGACGACATCCACGTCGCCGAACTTCGCCGTCGGCGTCTGATCGGAGTCGATCGCGAGCCGCAGCACGCGCCCCTGCGCCAGCTGCGACATGCGGGCGAACGGCCAGAAGATCGACTGCCGCCAGGCCGGCCCGCCCTCCTCCGAGCGGATGGGTGCGATCACGTTGACCAGCTGCGCCTGGTTGGCGATGCGCACGCGGTCGCCGTGGCGCAGCAGGCTGTGCAGGAAGGTCCCGACCACGACGGCGTCGGTGACGTTGTAGGTGTCCTCGATGAGGCGCGGGTGGGCGCGCCACTCCTTCGACGCCGAGACGATGTGCGGCTGGTCCTCGGTGTCGAGGCCCCGCTGGTACCAGACGTTCCACTCGTCGAACGAGATGTCGACCTGCTTGCGATGCTTGCCCGCAGCCTTGACCGCGTCGATCGTCGAGATGACGCCGTCGATGAAGGCGTCCATGTCGACGGCCTCGGCGAGGAAGGATGCCGCGTCCCCGCCGTCCTCCTGGTAGTAGGCGTGCATCGAGATGTAGTCGACCTCGTCGTACGCGTGCGTGAGGACCGTGTGCTCCCACGAGCCGAAGGTCGGCATCTGCCGGTTCGACGATCCCACCGCCACGAGCTCGATGTCGGGGTCGACCAGGCGCATCGCCTTCGCCGTCTCCTGCGCGAGCCGGCCGTACTCGTGCGCGGTCTTGTGGCCGATCTGCCACGGGCCGTCGAGCTCGTTGCCGAGGCACCAGAGGCGGATGTCGAAGGGCGCTGTGGCCCCGTTGCGGCGACGCAGGTCCGACCAGTACGTGCCGCCGGCGTGGTTCGCGTACTCGACGAGCGCACGGGCCTCGTCGACACCGCGCGTGCCGAGGTTGACCGCCTCCATGACCTCGACCTCGGCCTCGCGCGCCCAGTCGACGAACTCGTGGAGCCCGAACGCGTTGGTCTCGACCGTGTGCCAGGCGCCGTCGAGCCGGTGCGGACGGTCGGCGACCGGCCCGACGCCGTCCTCCCAGTTGTAGCCCGAGACGAAGTTGCCGCCGGGGTAGCGGATCACGGTGGCGCCCAGCTCCTTCACGAGCGAGAGGACGTCGCGACGGAAGCCGCGTTCGTCGGCCTGCGGGTGACCCGGCTCGTAGATGCCGGTGTAGACGCAGCGGCCCATGTGCTCGACGAACGAGCCGAAGAGGCGGCGCGGCACGTCGGCCACGGTGAAGTCGCGATCGAGGACGATGCGGGCGCGGGGCATGATGCTCCTGTTCTTTCGGGGTGAGGGGATGCGGACGACGCGTGCCGGGCGGCGCCGGTCACTGACCGCCGAAGCCGGTCGTGGCGACGCCGCGGACGATCTGCTTCTGGAACACCAGGAAGACGATGATCAGCGGCACCGAGGCGAGGACGGCCTGGGCCATGACCTGCGCGTACTGCACGCCGTAGGCGCTGATCACGGTCTGGAGTCCCACCGGCAGGGTCATGAGGGTCGTGTCGTTGATGATGAGGAACGGCCAGAGGAAGTTGTTCCACGCGCCGATGAACACGAAGATCGCGACGGCACCGAGGATGGGCCGCGACAGCGGCAGCACGATCGACCAGAACACCCGGAAGCGTCCGGCGCCGTCGACCCGCGCGGCATCCTCGAGCTCGATGGGCACCTGGTCGAAGAACTTCTTGAGGATGAACACCATCGCCGGCGCGACGACCTGCGGCAGGATCAGGCCCCACGGGGTGTCGACGAGGTTGAAGGCGAGCATCTCGTAGAACAGCGGGATGATCAGCACCTGCGGCGGGATGACGATCGAGGCGATGACCGCGCCGTAGAGGAACTTCTTGCCGCGGAACTCGAGCCGTGAGAACGCGTACGCGGCCACGGCCGAGATCGCGACGGTGAGCAGGGTGATCACGGCGGAGGTCCAGAGGCTGTTGCCGGCCCAGACCCACACGTTGCCCTGCGAGAGGATCGAAGTGAAGGCCTCCGTCGTGGGCCCGCTCTCGCCGATCCAGCCGCCGGCGCCGGAGGCGGCATCCGTCTCGGTCTTGAAGGCGGTCGCGACCGCCCAGAGGAACGGCAGCAGCCACCCGATCGCCAGGAGGGCGAGGGCGACGAACGCGACGATGTTGAGCGCGCTGAACCGGCGCTGACCGGGTTTGCGGCTCCGCGGATCGGGGCCGACCCCGGGCGCGACGACGGCGCGCGTGGCCGTGGAGCTGGCGGTGGCGGCGCTCATGAGTGCTCCTTCCGGCGACGGGTGGCGAGGGCCTGAATGACGCCGATCAGCACGATCACGGCGAAGAAGACGTACGAGATCGCCGCCGAGTAGCCGAAGCGGTACCCGACGAACCCGGACTCGTAGATGTACTGGACGATCGAGCGGGTCGTCTCGCTCGCGATGCCTCCGAGCATCTGGTACGCCTGGTCGAACAGCTTCAGCGACGCCAGCACCTGCAGGATGACGATGAGCACGGTGACCTGGCCCAGCTGCGGGATCGTGATCGAGAAGAGCTTGCGCCACTCCCCCGCGCCGTCGATGGACGCCGCTTCGTACTGCGTCTCGGGGATGTTCTGGAGGGCCGCGAGGTAGAGGAGGAAGTTGAAGCCGATCGTCCACCACACCGTCGCGACGACGATCGCGAGCATGTTGGTGTCGGGGTTCTGCAGCCACGCGATCGGCTCGAGCCCGAACGCCTCCAGGATGCCGTTGGCCGCACCGATCTGCGGGTTGAAGATCCACACCCACATCTGCGAGATGACGGTCGAGGCGAGCAGATACGGCATGAAGAACGACAGCCGCCAGAGCCACTGCCCGGGCAGGCCGCGCTGCACGAGGAGCGCCATGACGAGGGCCAGGACGACGAGCGGCACGGTCGAGAGCACCGTGAACCATGCGGTGTTGCCGAGCGAGCGCCACATGACGGGGTCGCCGAGCGCCTCGACGTAGTTCGCGATGCCGATGAACGACCCGCCGGCGCCCGTCAGCGACTGGTCGGTGAAGCTCAGGTACAGCCCGTGCAGCAGCGGCCAGACGAGGAAGAGGAGGAAGGTGGCGAGGAACGGCGCGAGGAACGTCCAGGCGATGCGCTGCTCGCCGCGGTCGCCGGCGTGCCGGCGTCGCCCCGCGCGGTCGCCGGTGACGATCGTGCGCGTCGCAGCGGTGTCGGCGAGTCCGGCGCGGCCGGATCCGGTGTCGAGGGTCATGCGCGGGCTCCGTCCGGTGCGGCGGGGTTCGGCGTCTGCAGGCGCAGGTCGACGCCCGCGCGGAAGCGGGAGACCGCTGCGGCCGGATCGGCGCCCTGCAGCAGGACGTTCTGCACCGCGGCGCCGAAGTCGGCCTGGAAGCGCGAGCCCGATCCGGTGAACCAGGCCGGCGGGTCGTATCGGACGAGCTCGGCGGCTTCGGCGTAGTGCGCCTGCGGCAGCAGATCGGCATAGGCGGGCGACTGCGTCACGGGAAGATACGCGGGGATGTGGCCGGCCCCGGCCCAGTCGAACGAGCCCTTCAGGATGTCGGCGACGAAGCGGTAGACCAGGTCGCGGGTCTCCTCGTCGGGCGCGCTCTGGTGCGGCAGGGTGAACGAGTGCGAGTCGGCGTAGACCGACGGGGTGCCGAAGACGGCCGGGATGATCGCGGCGTCGATCGGCAGGTTCTGCTGCTGCATCGAGCGCAGCTCCCAGACGCCCGTGAGGAAGAGCCCGCTGCGCCCGGTCGCGAACTCGGCGATCGCGCTCTGGTAGTCGGCGCTGCGCGACGCGATCTCGTCGTCGAGGAGCTGCTGCATGAAGGTCAGCGCCGCGACCGCGGCATCCTCATCGATCTCCGCTTTGCCGCCCTCGGGAAGCTCGATCTCGAGCCCGTGCTGCGTGTAGAGCGTGTAGAAGAGGCGCCACATCTGCGCGCCGTCGCCGAGATAGCCGAAGGACAGCCCGTGAGACTCCGACACGGCCGCTACGGCTCGCCCGAGCTCGAGGAAGTCCTCGGGCGAGGTGATCGGCAGCAGCTTGCCGTCGCTGTCGAGAACCCCCGCCTCGGCGCAGATGTCGGTGTTGTACATCAGGATGAACGGGTGGGCGTCGAGTGCGACGCTGTAGAGGTCGTCGCCGATGAAGCCCTTGCGCCAGATCGCGTCGGTGAAGGTGCTCGCGTCGACGCCGAGGTCGGCCAGCCGCCCGGTGTCCCAGGTGTCGAGCAGCCCGCCCGGCGCGTAGCCGACGACGCGCGAGGCATGCATGACCGAGACGTCCGGCGCCCGCCCGCCCGCGGCCGCCATCGCGAGCTTGGTGTAGTACGGCTCACCCCACGCGAGCACCGTCGGACGCACGCGATAGTCGGACTGCGCGGCGTTGACGCCGTCGATGAGCCCGGACATCGTCACGCCGTCGGCGCCGGAGAGCAGGTGCCAGAACTGGAGGGTGCGGGCGCCCGTGGCGCCGGGGAGACCGGCGCACGAGGCGAGGAAGGCGGTTCCGGCGAGGGCTGCGGCTCCCGTGAGGAATCGCCGTCTGCTGAGTTCTATGGGTGGGGCCATCGGTCACTCCTTTGTGACGGCACGACATCGTGACAACCAGGGACCCTCATACTTTTACATCGATGTAATCAATGCGCAAGGAAAATCCGGATGTCGTCGATGCCGACGGTCAGCGGCCGAGCGATACGCCTCGCGGCACCGCGTCCGTGCTCGCTCGAGCGACCACCCGGTGCTCGATCGCCACCGCTCGCACCGGAACGTCGCGCGCCGCGATGCGCTCCTCGAGGAGCGCGATCGTCGCACGCGCGAACTCGTTCCGGTCGAAGGAGACGGTCGTCAGCTGCGGTGTCGTGAAGCGCGACTGCTCGATGTCGTCGAAGCCGCACACGAGCACGTCCTCCGGCACCCGGATGCCCGCACGCGCCAGTTCGTGCAGCGCGCCGACGGCGATCGAGTCGGTGAAGCAGAGGAGGGCGTCGACCTCGACCCCGCGATCGAGCAGTGTCCGCACGCCCAGCGCGCCCGCCTCCATGTTCCAGGGCAGCAGGTTGACCTCCCGGCGGCGGTCGTGCTCGAGCCCGGCCGCGGCGAGCCCGTCGCGCACGCCCGCGAGGCGCAGGCGACTGGTCGCCGTGGCGAGCTCGGGCTGATCGTCGCCGCCGATCGCGGCGATCCGCCGCGCCCCGCGCGCCACGAGGTGAGCCACGGCATCGCGCGCGCCGCCCCGGCTGTCGACGAGCACCCGGTCGGTGACGTGCTGCTCGACCTCGCCGATCAGCACGACAGGCGGCAGCCGTTCGTCGCGATCGACGACGCTGTCCTCGATGCGGATCGGGTTGAGCAC
Source organism: Microbacterium sp. SMR1 (assembly GCF_003289625.1). Lineage (GTDB taxonomy): Bacteria > Actinomycetota > Actinomycetes > Actinomycetales > Microbacteriaceae > Microbacterium > Microbacterium plantarum. The sequence goes on along the minus strand of NZ_QMBN01000002.1, from coordinate 650,299 downwards.
GACACCGTCGACGAGATGCTGACGCGCCCGCGAGACGAGGTCGCGCTCACGCTCCGGCTCGAGCGCGGTCTCCTCGATCTGGACCGCGTAGCCGCGCTGGTGAGCCGCGTCGACGAGGTGATGCAGCATCTCGGCGGAGAACGCCGTCGCGAGGTCGGGGAGCGCGATGGCGATCACACCGGAGCGGCCGTTCCGCAGGCCCCGGGCGCTGAGGTTCGGCACGAAGTCGAGCTCGCGCATCGCCGACTCCACGCGCTGCTGCGTCTGCGGCCGGACCGCGGCAGTGCCCGTCAGCACATTGGAGACCGTCTTCGCCGATACCCCGGCGAGCGCCGCCACATCCTTCATCGTGGCTCGGCCGGCTCTCTCCTTCGGCATGAGCACAGACTAGGCCCCGCGCGCAGGCCCTCTCGCCCGTGTTGCGCCGGCCAGCGCTGCGATGGGCGCCTCGAAGAAGGCGAGCTCGTGGCGCATCGATCGCGCGAACGCGACGCTCATCCGCGCGCGCTCTGCCGCCGACGCGTCCGCCGCCGCCCGCTCGACGATCTCGATCGCGGCGCGGGTCGATGCGGCGAAAGCGGGGTCGGCGTAGGTCGAAAGCCAGTCCCGATACGGATGGTGCGGGTGCGACGCCGCCGCGAATCGCTCGCCCACATCGGAGTACAGCCAGAAGCACGGCAGGAGGGCGGCGACCAGCTCACCGTACGCACCGCGAGCGGATGCGGCGTGGAGGTGATCGGTGTAGGCGAGCGTCGCGGCGGCGGGGTCCGCGGCGTCCGCGCCGACCCGCGAGCGGTGGAGCTCGGATTCGACCGCGATCGCCGAGGCGGCGGCCTCCGCCCAGAACACCTGTTCCTCGCCTCGCGGGGCGAGCGCGCTGGCTCGGGCGAGGACACGGGCGTACTCCGAGAGGTACAGCGCGTCCTGCTGGAGGTACCAGGCGAAGACCGGCTCATCGAGCTCTCCCGTGCGCAGCCCCTCGACGAAGGCGCAGGAGTCGACGGCGGCGCGAAGCGGAGCGGCGCCGGCCCAGGCGCGCTCTGTCCACGACACGGGCGACGGGAGGTGCGGGCGCAGCTCGTGCAGGTGGTCGACGGGGCCGTTGCCTCGCCCGACGCCGAGCGCCGCGCCCGCTGTGATCGAACCGGCCAACCATTCGGTCGCACGCGCGAGGGCACCGGTCCAGCCGATGCCACTCGCGCCGAGCGTCGCCATCGCCGACGACAGGGAGCACCCGGTGCCGTGGGTGTTGGTCGAGGCGATGCGGCGACGCGACACCTCCGCCGCGACCCCGTCCGGCGTCACGATCGCGTCGGGGCAGTCGTCGCCGTCGAGATGCCCGCCTTTGACGAGCACCGCCGCACCCGATGTGCGCGCGAACCGCTGTGCCTGGGCGAGGGCGTCGAGCCATGTGCGTGCGACCGGCTCCTCCGCGAGCACGGCCAGCTCGGGGAGGTTCGGAGTCACGAGGGCGACGCGCCCGCAGAGGGCGCGGATCGCGGCCTCTGCGGCGGGATCGAGCAGGCGATCGCCGCTCGTGGCCACCATGACGGGGTCCAGCACGACGAGGTCATGGCCCCGCCGAGCCAGCCAGTCGTCGACGACCGCGACGAGCGGCTCGGAGTGCAGCATCCCGATCTTGATCGCATCGATCTCGACGTCATCGCCGACCGCGTCGAGCTGCGTACGCAAGAACTCCGGCGGAGGCACGTGCACGGCCCGCACACCGCGGGTGTTCTGCGCCACGAGGGCCGTGACGACGGCCATGCCGTAGCCGCCCATCGCCGCGATCGACTTGAGGTCGGCTTGAATGCCCGCGCCGCCCGACGGGTCGGTGCCCGCGATGCTCAGCACCCGCGGCACGCGCGGCGCCCGTGCCCCCGCGGTCACCGGACCGCTCCGTCCGCAGTGTCGGAACCGCGCCCGCGCGCTGCGACGGCGAAGGCGCGCGCGGCCGCGGCGGGGTCCGCGGCACCGCTGATCGCCGAGACGACGGCGACCCCGGCTGCCCCCGCTCGGCGGAGGGCGGCGACGTCATCGGGACCCACGCCCCCGATCGCGACGCACGCGAGCGGCGTCGCCGCGGCCCGTTCTGCGAATCCCTCGATGCCCAGCGCGGGCGGGTGATCGGCCTTCGTGATCGTCGGCCGGATCACACCGACCCCGAGATAGTCGAGGGTGCCGTCCGGCATCGCGTGGGCGGCCTGCAGATGCGCCGCCGTGTTCGCCGTCCACCCGATGACGGCGTCCGGCCCGAGGACTCGCCGCGCAGTCGTGGGCGGGATGTCGTTCTGACCGAGATGCACGCCGTCCACGCGGGCCCCCGCATCGATGGCGGCGAGGGCGACGTCGACCCGGTCGTCGATGAGCAGCGGAACCCGCCCCGCGATCACATCCGACAGCATCCGGGCGCGGCGGATCAGCTCGGCCGCGCTCACTCTCTTGTCGCGCAGCTGCACCACTGTCACGCCCCCGTCGACGGCGGCGTCGACGATCGACAGCAGCGCGTCGGCGTTCAGCCGGTCATCGGTGACGAGGTGCAGGGCGAGGTCGACCCGGCGGGTCACCGGACGCCCTCCGCCGCCATCGCGCGGGTCGCGACGCGTGCGGCATCGAGGTCGCCGGGAGCGAGCGTCGCGAGCGCGTCGAGGAAGGCGACGGCGAACGAGCCGGGACCGGACGACACGGATGCCGCGGCCTCGGCGGCCTGCTTGTGCACGAGCGACGCTGCGACGGCTGCCGAGAAGGGCTCGACGACGCCGAGGAAGGCCGCCATCGTCGCGCCCAGCGAGCAGCCTCCGCCGGTCACCCGGGTCAGCAGCGGGTGTCCCCCGGGAACCCGCGCGACCCGTTCTCCGTCGGTGACGAGGTCCGTCGCGCCCGACACCGCGACGACCGCGCCGGACCGGCGGGCCAGGGCCGCCGCGGCCGCGTGCACCGAGTCCGGGTCGTCGATGCTGTCGACGCCGCGGCCGCCCGCGCCGGTTCCGGCGACCGCCGCGATCTCCGAGGCGTTGCCGCGGATGATCGCGGGGCGAGCAGCGACGAGCTCCGCGGCAAGGGCCGTGCGGACCGGCAGCATCCCGACCGCGACGGGGTCGAGCACCCAGCGCCGCGTCGCCGCCACGATCTCGCGGGCGCTGGCCTGCTGCTGCGGATTCGGGGTGCCTAGGTTGATCAGGACACCGTCGGCGACGCCGGCGAAGATGCCCGCCTCACCCTCGATGTCGACCATCGCCGGACTCGCCCCGAGCGAGAGCAGCGCGTTCGCGGTGAACCCGGTGACGACGGCGTTGGTCACGCAGTGGGTGAGCGGAGCGGCATCCCGCAGCGCTCGGAGCGCCGCTTCCGGTCCTCGGACGGTGGGCACGACATCGCGCATTTCGACATCCCTTCGCCAGCATTGCACTGGAGCAGGTTCGACGGGTCTGATCTCAGCTCGCGGTCGCGGGCACCCCGTGTCGGGACACGACCATAGCAGGCCGGTTTGCACGCTCTGGGCCGCTGTGCTTTTCTCCCGGCCCCCGAAGCGCGTAGGTTGCGAGTGAGCGCGCTTCACGGGCCGGCGCGCGAGGGGGTGGGGCCGTGCTGACAGCGGGATGCGCGCTGGTCTTCGCGTGCCTCATGACGATCATCGGTCTCGTCGTGCTGTTCACGCTGCGCCCGAGCTGGCGTCGGCGCGGCGCGCTCCTGCGCTTCGGGATCGTCGGCGCGCTCTCGGCCACCGCGTCCAGCCTGCTGTACCTCGTCCACACCCAGACCGGCGATCCGGCATCGCTCGTCATCAGCGACATCGCCATGGTGCTCGGCCCGGGACTGATCTTCGCCGGGCTCGGCTCGCTCGGCGGCGGCGTCCTCGCCCGAGGCGGCATCGCCGTCTCGCTCGCCGCTGTCGTCGGCGTCGTCTCCGCGGCGATCGGGCTGCCCGTCTCGCTCGCGGTGAAGGTCCTGATCATGGCGGTCATCTGCGGGTTGACCAGCGTCGCCGCGAGGCACCCGGCCATCGCAGCGCGACGCGGGTCGTGGCTCCTCGCAGCGACCATGGCGGTCTACGCGCTCTTCTCCGTGTGCCGCGCCGGCGTGGGGCTCACGCTCGGATGGGATTCAGCGCTCTACCGCCTCGGGTTCTCGGTCGCGCCGACGACCATCGCGGGGGCCGTGCTCGTCCTCCTGAGCGGCGCTGCCCTCCTGATGATCCTGTCGGACCGCAGCGCCGCGCTGGCCGCGCAGCGCTCGCGCGGGGCCTCGGGCGACGACCGGGGGCCGGCGTGGACGGTCACGCTGGGTTCGTACGAGATCGTCCGAACCGCCCTCGGGGCCGCGCGCGCCGATCGGATGCGGGAGGACCTGATCGCCGCGGCGCGGACTCTCGATCCCGGCGCCGTCGTCGAACCCGCGGGGGCCGGTGCACGGCTGCGCAGCCCCAGCGAGCAGAGGGTCATCGAACGAGCGCTGCGAGCTCGACTGGTCGCGGCGGGCTGGAGCCCGGGCGAGGTCGGCCTGGTCTCGGTCGAGGTCGCCGTGGTGGACGGTGTCGGCGCATGACGGCAGGCGGCGCAACCCCGACTCCCCGATTTCACGCCGTCGCCGGCCGCGCGTAGAGTCTGGCCATGGAAGCCGAACTGCAGACCGACATCGTCGTCCGTCCGGTGCGGGATGTCGACGCCGAAGCCCTCGGGCGGGTGCACGCCACCTGCTGGCACGAGACCTACGACCACCTCATCAGCACCGCCGCTCTTCAGAGCGTCTCGCCGCGACGACTCGCCGAGCTGTGGACCCACTGGGCCGCGCAGGGCGAGGACTTCCGGATGTACGCCGCGCTCGTCCGCGGCGAGATCGTCGGCTTCGTCGGGTCGGGCCCGGCGCGCGATCGCGACGCCCCCCGGATGCGCGAGCTGTACTTCATCTACCTGCTCGACGCCTGGCACGGCACCGGCATCGGTCAGCGGCTCTTCGACGCGGCCGTCGAGAAGGACGAGGGCGTCTACCTGTGGGTCGCGGAGGACAACCCCCGCGCGCACCGCTTCTATGAGCGAAATGGCTTCACGCTCGACGGGCAGACCCACACCGAGCCGTTCCTCGGCGAGACGCTGACCGAGGTCCGCTTCGTCCGCTGACCCGGCGCGAGTCGGGTGACGGCGGCGGAGCGATCGGCGCCGCTCCTCCCCCGCCAGTCTTTCTAGCGAGCTGCCCACATTCGCACTTCTGTTCGACTTGGATGTCGTACCCCACTGCCATCATGGGAACATGACACCGAATGTCGCGGGTGGCGAGGTGGGACGCGAGGCACCCACGCCGTCGCAGGCGCTCGCTTTTGCGAGATACGCGGCGGCCCTCGACCTCTCTCACGCCGCCGATGTCGCCCGCACCCGGGCGCTGGCCGACCTGGGCCACGCCGCCCTGCACGACGCGCGGCGCGACGGCGTGCGAGGCATGGCCTCGGACATGGAGCTGCGTTCGGTCGCGGCCGAGGCCGCGGAGATGGCGCGACTCACCGACCGCAGGTTGCAGGGCGAGATCGACCACGCGATGACCGTCATCGACGACTACCCCGCGGTGTTCGAGGCGTGGGTGCAGCGGCGGATCGAACGTGGCCACGTGGATGTGGTCGTGCGGGTCGGCGCGGGAGTGCCTGCGGAGGCCCGGGGGTCGTTCGCGGAGGCCGCGATCGCGGTGTGCGAGCGGGATGTGCCGTCGCGGGTGCGGGGTGCGCTGGATGCGTTGGCGGCGCGGTTGCATACGCAGACGTTCACGGAGCGGCACAAGGCCGCGGCGGCGGAGCGGTGCGTGCAGGTGTTCCACGGGTCGGACGGGATGTCGAATCTCGTCGCGAACCTTCCGACGGTGATCGCCGCGGGGATGCTCGACCGGCTGACGCAGATGGGGCAGTCGGTGAAGGACGCCCGGGCGGAGAGTGATTCCGCCGGCACGCGGTCGATGGATCAGCTGCGGGCCGACATCCTCGGTGACCTCGTACTCGGCGGGGCGCCCGTCGTTGACCCGACGTATGGGATCGACCGGGCTGGTGGGCTCGGGGCGATCCGCGCGCGGCTTCAGGTGGCGGTCACCGCCGAGACGCTGATGGTCAAGGACGAGAACCCCGCCGAAGCGGTGGGCGCTGCGCTGATCGATGCCGACACGGCACGCGAGCTCGCCGGGCAGGTCAGCGAGTGGGACCGGCTGTTCATCGACCCCGTCACCCGCACACCGGTCGAGATCGACACCTACCGGCCGACCGCTTCCATGAAAAAACTCCTGATGGCCCGTGATCAGCACTGCCGGTTCCCCGGATGCCGCCGGGCCGCGATCCGCTGCGAGATCGACCACACCATCGATTACGCCCTGGGTGGGCATACCCACATCTTCAACCTCGCCCATCTCTGCCAGCGGCACCACTCGATGAAGCAATTCACGAAATGGGAAGTCCGGCAGGTCGGCGGAGGGGTTCTCGAATGGACCTCACCCCTCGGCCGGGTCTACCGCGAAGACGTTCCCATACCGGCCGTATGCTTCACCATCGACACCGCGGACCCGCCACCGGATGCCGCACCCAGCGGACCGCCGCCGGACGAACCGCCACCCTTCTGACACCGCCTGATCGCGCGGGCGTGATCTCCGACCGGCCGACGACGGTCAACGGGTGATGGTCGTGCCGAACAGGCGCGCGATCGGTACGAGGACAGCGGGGCGAGCGGCGACGCACGCCCCGACGATGACGGCGAGCGACAGGACGAACAGCCAGAAGCCGGTCCAGTTGTCGGCGTAGGCCGTCGGGTCCGCCGATCCTTGTGCGGCGTACATGTGGTTGAGGTTGCGGAGCGCTCCCGTAGCCAGGACGAGAGCGACATGGGTCACGATGAAGACGACGAAGAAGAGCATCACCAGCACGTGCAGGCGTCGTGCCCACTCGAGCGGGTACAGGCGGTTGATCCGCCCGTCGCCCCGCGGCCAGACGGTGCTGAGCCGCGCGCCGGTGACGACCGCGAGCGGCGCCGCGACGAATACCGTCGTGGCGTACGCGAGCTGCTGCAGGCTGTTGTAATTCACCCAGCCGTTCTCCGTCGGCCAGTCGAGCGACACGTACTGCAACGCCGCCGAGGCAGCATTCGGCAGCACGTCCCAGCTCGTCGGCACGATCCGCATCCACTGTCCGGTCGCAAAGAGCAGGATGACGAACACGATGCCGTTGCCGATCCAGATGACGTCGAGCGCCTGATGGAACCAGATCGTGAGGCTCGTCCGGCGCTTCGGCCTGCCCCGCGGTGACCAGAACACCCTCGGACGCTTCTCCTTCCGCGCCTGCAGACCCGTGCGAATGATCAGCACCATCAGGAAGGCGTTGAAGAAGTGCTGCCAGGCGAGCCACGGCGGAATCCCGACCGGCGCCCCCGCCGGCAGCGGGTATGCGCCCGGGTATCGCTCGACGAACCCACGCATCGCATCGAGGCTCAGCGCCCAGCGGGCGAACGCGACGGCACCCGCCGCCGCGAGCACCAGTGCGACGCCGACGGCCACGATCACCGTCACCCGTCGGCGTGCGGCGGCCCCGCGTTCGACCAACACCGCGGCAGGTCAGCGGTGGCGGAACTCGGGGGCGCGCTTCTCGGCGAAGGCGGCCATGCCTTCCTTCTGGTCCTCGAGCGCGAACAACGACGCGAAGAGCGTGCGCTCGAGGCGCAGCCCTTCCGCGGCACTCGTCTCCTGCGAGGCGCGCAGCGCCTGCTTCGCCGCATAGGCGACCGGCAGCGATCGCGACGCGATCCGCTCGGCGACGGCACCGGCTTCGTCGAGCAGCTGCGCCGCCGGAACCACACGAGACACGAGCCCGGCGCGCTCCGCCTCCTCCGCTGGCATCCGCCGTCCGGTCAGCACGAGCTCCGCGGCCTTGTAGTAGCCGACCGCGCGCGTCAGCCGCTGCGTCCCGCCGATGCCCGGAATGACGCCGAGGTCGATCTCGGGCTGCCCGAACACCGCGGTGTCGGCGGCCAGCACGACGTCGCACATCATCGCCAGCTCGCACCCGCCGCCGAGCGCGAACCCGGCAACCGCGGCGACGACAGGGGTACGCACCCGCGCGAAGTCCTCCAACGCCGCGAAAGGGTTCTCCATGGCCATGTCGCGGGCACTCTTGCCCGCCATCTCTTTGATGTCCGCGCCGGCCGCGAACGCCCGCTCCGAGCCGGTCACCACGATCGCGCCGATCGCCTCGTCGCGGTCGAACGCCATGGCCGCGTCGGCGAGCTCGGCGACGAGCGTCGAGTTCAGGGCGTTCAACGCCTCCGGTCGGTTCAGTGTCAGCCAGCCGACGCGCCCTCGCGTCTCGCTGACGATGGTCGTGTAGTCGCTCATCCCCTCATCGTGCCACGCGCCTCTCCGCGCGTCTCCGATCGGTTGCCGGGCATTCACATGCCGGACACGTGCGGAGAGTACTCACGACCTGCACCCGTTCACCCGACCAGAGGACACCTATGCCTTCGCCTGCCCGGAGCCGCACGGTTCCCCGCACGCTCGCCGCCGTCGCGACGGCCGCACTCACCTGCACGCTGGCACTGACGCCGCTCACCACGGCATCCGCCGCGATCGTCAGCGAACCGATCACCGACTCCGCTCCCGGCGCGACGCTCGCGCTCACACCCATCGGCACCCACGAGACCGGCGTCTTCGATGAGTCCGCCGCCGAGATCGTGCAGTCGTACCGCGACCGCCTCTACGTCGTCAACGCGCAGGCCGGCTCGGTGACGGTGCTCGACAACAGCGACCCGACCGCGCCGGTCGAGCTGTTCACCATCGCCGATGCCGGCACGGCGAACTCCCTTGCGATCCGCGACGACGGTCTCGGCATCGTGGCGTTCGAGGCCGAGGACAAGACCGCGAACGGGTCACTGGTCTTCTTCGACGCGAACGCCGGCGACGCGGCATCCGCTCGCCTCGGCTCGGTCACCGTCGGCGCCCTGCCCGATATGGTCACGATCTCGAAGGACGGCGCGTACGCGGTCGTCGCGAACGAGGGCGAGCCCGCCGACGACTTCTCGGTCGACCCGGAAGGATCCGTCGGCGTCGTCGCGCTCCCCAAGACCGTCTCGGCCCCCGCGCAGGCGGCCGTGCGCATCGCGGGCTTCGGCGCGTTCGAGCCCGGCGGCTCGAAGACGCTTCCGGCCGGCGTGCGCGTGTTCGGACCGGACGTCGCGGCACCGGACCAGGGAGACAAGCCCCTCACCGCCAATCGTGTGAGCCGCAACCTCGAGCCCGAGTACATCACCGTCGACGGCACGACCGCTTACGCGGCGCTCCAGGAGGCGAACGCGATCGCCGTCGTCGACCTCGCCAAGGCCGAGGTCACCAAGGTCGTCCCGCTCGGGTTCAAGGATCACGGCGCGGTCGGCAACGGGCTCGACGCGAGCGATAAGGACGGCGCGATCAACATCGCCGAGTACGCCGGGCTGAAGGGCATGTACATGCCCGACGGCATCCAGTCGTACTCGGCCACGGCGGGCGGCAAGGCCACGACCTACCTCGTCACCGCCAACGAGGGCGACGCCCGCGAGTGGGGCGACTACGCGGAGGCCGTCCGCGTGAAAGACCTCGGCAAGAAGGGGCTCCCGGCCGTCTGCGCCGATTCTCCCCTCGCGGCGCAGCTCGGCGATGCAGCCCTCGGACGTCTGAACGTCACGATCGAGAACGGTCTGCGCGCGGACGGCAGCTGCTACGACGAGCTGTACTCCTTCGGCGGTCGCTCGTTCTCGATCTGGGGCACCGACGGCTCGCTGGTGTTCGACTCGGGCGACCAGTTCGAGCAGATCCTCGCGCGCGTCGCGCCCGAGTACTTCAACTCGAACCACACCGAGGCCAACCTCGAGGGACGCAGCGACGACAAGGGCCCCGAGCCTGAGAACCTGTCGATCGGGACGGTCGGCGGCCGCACGTACGCCTTCATCGGCTTCGAGCGCGTCGGCGGCGTCATCGTCTACGACATCACGGATCCGAAGGCGGCGACGTACGTGACGTACGTCAACAACCGCGACTTCAGCGCCGCTGCCGACTCCCCCGACGCGGGCGACCTCGGCCCCGAGGGCATCCAGTTCATCGGGGCGCACCGCTCCCCCACGGGCCAGCCGCTGCTCGCGGTCGGCAACGAGGTGTCGGGAACGACGACGCTGTACAGCATCGAGCAGCTCGTCGGCGGCGCTCCCGTCGCGCAGCCCGACATCCGCGTGCTGACGATCAACGACTTCCACGGGCGGCTCGTGCAGGAATCCAGCGGCGTCGCGGGTGCCGCTGTCCTCGCGGGCGCGGTCGACACGTTCCGCCAGCAGAACCCGAACACCCTGCTCGTCTCGGCCGGTGACAACATCGGCGCGTCGGCGTTCGAGTCGTTCATCGATCAGGACACCCCCACGATCGACGCACTGAAGACGGCCGGCCTCGACGTCAGCGCAGTCGGCAACCACGAATTCGACCGTGGTTTCGACGACCTGACCGGTCGCGTCATCCCTCGATTCGAGGAGGACGCGGATGCCGACGCCTTCAGCGACTTCGCACTCGGTGCGAACGTCTTCGTGAAGGGCACCGACGAGCACGCGCTCAAGCCGTACACGATCAAGGAGGTCGACGGCACGCAGATCGCGTTCGTCGGCACCGTGACCGAGCAGACCGCGGGCATGGTGAGCCCACAGGGCATCGCGGGCATCGAGTTCCGCGACCAGGTCGCATCGGCCAACGATGCAGCGGCCGACGCGGTCGCCGAGGGCGCGGACATCGTGGTGCTGCTCGCCCACGAGGGCTCCGCGGGCTCCGACTGCACCGCGATCGCCACCGAGACCGGCGACTTCGGCGACCTCGTCCGTGGCGCGTCCGACGACATCGACGCGATCGTCTCCGCTCACACGCACCAGAAGTACGCGTGCGAGATCGGCGGGCGCCCGGTGCTCCAGGCGCACCAGTACGGCACGACGCTCGGCGCGCTCGACATCGAGCTGACCGACGCGGGCGAACTCGAGTCGATCACCCCCAGCACGGTGTCGCTGTACGACGCCACGCTGGGGCAGTACATCGCCTACCCCGACACCGAGACGGCCCAGGTCGTCGCGAACGCGGTGCGCATCGCGGACGAGAAGGGCCGCGTGCAGGTCGGCTCGATCACCGCCGACATCCTGCGCGGCAAGACCGCGTCGGGCTCGGAGGACCGCGGCGTGCACTCGACGCTCGGCAACACCGTCGCCGACGTCTACCTGTGGGCCACGTCGCAGAACCCGGCCTACGGTGGGCGCGACGCCGAGGTGGCGTTCATGAACCCGGGCGGCCTGCGCGCCGACCTGCTGTTCGGCGACGACAACGGCGCTGTGTCATACCGTGAGGTCGCCAACGTCCAGCCGTTCGCGAACACCCTGGTCACGCTCGAGCTCACCCCGGCACAGATCAAGCAGGTTCTCGAGGAGCAGTGGCAGCCCGACGGAGCGTCGCGTCCCAAGCTCGCGATGGGCGTGTCGAAGGGCTTCACGTTCGAGTACGCACCCGAGGGAACGAGGGGCTCGCACATCCGCTCGATGCAGCTGAACGGTGAGCAGCTCGCGCTCGACGACACCACCACGAAGATCCGCGTCGTCACCAACTCGTTCCTCGCGGGCGGCGGCGACAACTTCGGCACCTTCGCGACGGGCACCGGCGCCGCGGACTCCGGCCAGGTCGACCTGCAGGCGACGGTGGAGTTCTTCGCCGCCGTGGGCCCGGTCTCACCGGCGCCGGCGAACCGTGCCTACGTCGCCGGCGAGCAGCCGCCGGTCGAGCAGCCCGGCTTTCCCGGCCCCGGCGCGCCCGGTGACGGCGAGCCCACGGAGCCCGGCGAGCCCGCCGAGCCCGGCGAGCCCGCACAGCCGTGGGCGACGGTCGAGCTCGGCGGCAGCACGGTCGCGCAGGGCGGCACGCTCGATGTCACGGTGACCGGCCTCGAGCCGGGCCAGCGGATCGCCGCGACACTGTTCAGCGAGCCGATCGTCGTCAGCGGCATCCCCGCGGCCGACGCATCCGGCCGCACGGCGTTCTCGATCGCGATCCCGCGTGACTTCGAGGTCGGCGCGCACCGCCTCGTCGTGACGTCGGGGACGCTCACGCCGATCGAGGTCGCCGTGACGGTGACGGCCGCCGCGCCGGCGGGCACGATCGCCGTCACCGGCGGGACGGCTCCGATCGGGTTCGCAGTGGCGGGCATCCTCGCCCTCGCGCTGGGCGGCCTCCTGGTCGCCGCGCGTCGCCGCCGAACCGCCTGACCCGTCCGAGTCCGCCCCGAGGGAGCCGTCAGCCGGCGACTTCCTCGGGGCGCTCTGCTGCCTCGACCTCGGCCTCGTCGGCGACATATCCGTCGACGTGGCGCTCATCCGGCCCGTCGTACGCAGACAGCGGCCGGATGAGCGCATTGGCGGCGTACTGCTCCATGATGTGCGCCGTCCACCCCACCACGCGCGCCGCGACGAAGAGGGGCGTGAAAGTGACGGTGTCGAACCCCATGAGGTTGTACGCGGGGCCCGACGGATAGTCGAGGTTCGGGTAGATGCCCTTGCGCTCGGTGAACTCGCGCTCGAGGGCGTCGTAGAGCTCCGCGACATCCGGCCGGTCGTAGTGGGCGACCAACGCGTCGAGCGCCGCCTTCATCGTCGGAACCCGCGAATCGCCGCGCTTGTAGACGCGGTGACCGAACCCCATGATCTTGCGCTTCTCGGCGAGCGCCCGGTCGAGCCAGGCCTCGACGGCGGTGGCATCCCCGATCTCGTCGAAGACGTGCATCACAGCCTCGTTCGCTCCGCCGTGGAGCGGCCCCTTGAGGGCTCCGATCGCCCCGACGACGGCCGAGTACAGGTCGCTCAGGGTCGAAGCGATGACCCGAGCCGTGAAGGTCGAGGCGTTGAACGAGTGCTCGGCGTAGAGGATCAGCGACCGGTTGAACGCGTCGGCGACGACCGGATCGGGCTCCTCGCCGAAGGTCATCCACAGGAAGTTCGCCGCGTCGTCGAGGTCGTCGCGCGGCTCGATGGGGCCGAGCCCGCGGCGGCGACGCTGCCCGTAGGCGACGACCGCCGGCAGCACCGCGAACAGGCGCAGGCTTCGCTCCAGGTTGCGCTCGGGCGTCCCGACGGCGTCGAGCACGGATGCCACGCCGGCGGTGTCGAGCGCGCCGAGAACGCTCACGGCGGTCCGCACCTCGTCCATCGGGTGCGCGTCCACCGGCATCCGGTCGATCGCCTCCCGCAGCTCCGGCGGCAGCGCCCGCTGCGGCCGAGCCCGCCGGCGCTGCTCGGCGAGCTGGTCGTCGGTCGGCAGTTCGCCGTGCCACAGCAGATGCGCCACGGCGTCGACCGGCTGCGTCGCGGCGAGCTCCTGGACCGGGTAGCCCCGGTAGAGCAGCGAGTTCGTCTCGGGGTTCACCTTCGAGATCGCCGTCACATCGGCGACGACCCCCACGAGCCCTTTACGGATGTCTTGCTCGGTCATGTTCTGTTCCCTCTCCGTCGAGTAGCCAGAATTCGCGGGTCTCAGCCCCGGTCGATCGACTCATTCTGGCGAGTCGACAGGGTGAAGTCGAAGACCGAGGAGTCGAATCGCGTGTAGCCCTCGTAGTCGACGAGGTCGTACAGGTCGGCGCGGTGCTGCATCTCGCCGAGCTTCGCGGTCAGGTTCCCGGCCGCCGTGAGCTCGTCGAGCGCGCGGCCCGCCGCCCCCATCGCGATGCGCAGCAGCGAGACGGGCCAGATCACGATCCGCACACCCGCGTCGCGCAGCTGGTCCACCGTGAAGAGCTCGGACTTCCCGAACTCCGTCATGTTCGCCAGGATCGGCACGTCGACGGCCGACGCCATCGCCTCGAACTCCGCGAGGTCGCGCATCGCCTCGGGGAAGATCGCGTCGGCCCCCGCGTCGACGAGCGCGCGGGCGCGGTCGACGGCGGCATCCATCCCCTCGATCGCCCGCACATCGGTGCGCGCCATGATGAGGAAGTTCGCGTCGCGCCGGGCGTCGACGGCAGCCCGGATGCGGCCCACGGCCGTGTTCTCGTCGACGACGCTCTTTCCGTCGAGGTGCCCGCAGCGCTTGGGGTTGACCTGGTCCTCGATGTGGCATCCGGCGAGGCCGGCATCCTCGAGCGTCTGGATCGTGCGGGCGACGTTCATCGGCTCGCCGAAGCCCGTGTCGGCGTCGATGATCGCCGGGAGCTCCGTCATCCGCGCGATCTGCTGGCCGCGCCCGGCGACCTCGCTGAGCGTCGTGAGCCCGACATCGGGCAGGCCGAGATCGGCCGCGATGACCGCGCCCGAGACGTACACACCGTCGAAGCCGCGCCGCTCGATGAGCCGGGCCGAGAGGGGGTTGAACGCCCCCGGGAATCGCAGGGTCTCACCGCTCGCGAGCCGCTCCCGGAGGATGCGGCGCTTGTCGGCGGCGGTGGTCTGCGAATACAGCATCAGAACAGCCCTCGCGGGTTCGGCGCGGACGCGATGACGCCGTCACGTGCGACGATGTTCAGCTCGCGCACCTCGTCCGCCGTGAGCTGGGGCAGGCGCTGGGCGAGGTCGAGGAAGCGCTCGATCTCGGCCGGCTCGAGCACGGGCTCGGCGAGGATCCGGAACTTGCGGATGTAGTCCTCGCGCGCGAACGGACGAGCACCGAGCGGGTGGGCGTCGGCGACGGCGATCTCGTCGACGATCGTCGAGCCGTCGGCCATCCGGATCTCGACGCGCCCGCCGAAGGCCTTCTCCGCAGGATCCTCCGAGTGGTAGCGCCGCGTCCATTCGGCATCCTCGGCCGTCGTGATTCGCTGCCACAGGGCGACCGTGTCGGGGCGGGCGGCGCGCTCGGGCGTGTACGAGTCGACGTGGTGCCAGCCGCCGTCCTGCAGTGCGACCGCGAAGATGTACGGGATCGAGTGGTCGAGCGTCTCGCGCGACGCGGTCGGGTCGTACTTCTGCGGGTCGTTCGCACCCGAGCCGATGACGTAGTGCGTGTGGTGGCTGGTGTGGAGCACGATGCTCTCGACGTTCGCGGAGTCGAGCAGCTCGGGGTGCTCGCCGTGCAGCTTGCGGGCGAGGTCGATCCACGCCTGCGCCTGATACTCGGCCGAGTGCTCCTTCGTGTACGAGTCGAGGATGCCGCGCTTGGGCTCTCCCGGCGCCGGCAGCGGCACCGTGTAGGCGGCATCCGGTCCGTCGAGCAGCCACGCGATGACGCCGTCCTCACCCTCGTAGATCGGGTTCGGGCTCGTCTCGCCGCGCATCGCGCGGTCGACGGCCTCGACCGCGAGCTTGCCGGCGAAGGCGGGGGCGTGGGCCTTCCAGGTCGAGATCTCGCCCTTGCGCGACTGGCGCGTCGCGGTCGTCGTGTGCAGCGCCTGGCCGACCGCCTGGTAGATCGTGGCGGTGTCGAGGCCGAGCAGCGTGCCGATGCCCGCGGCGGCCGAAGGCCCGAGGTGGGCGACGTGGTCGATCTTGTGCTTGTGCAGGCAGATGGCCCGCACGAGGTCGATCTGGATCTCGTACCCGGTCGCGAGGCCCCGCACGAGCGCCGCACCGTCGGCACCGACGTGCTGAGCGACCGCGAGGATCGGCGGGATGTTGTCGCCGGGATGCGAGTAGTCGGCGGCGAGGAAGGTGTCGTGGTAATCGAGCTCGCGCACCGCGACGCCGTTCGCCCACGCGGCCCACTCGGGGCTCGTGCGGTCGGTCACGCCGAACACGCTCGCCCCCGCGCCGCCCCGCGAGACCGGGTGGTCGAGCGCCTGCGCGCGGGCCGAGCTGACGGGCGCCCGGGTGAGGGATGCCGCCGCGACGGCGGCGTTGTCGATGATGCGGTTCACGATCATGTCGACCACGGCGGGCTCGACCGCCACGGGGTCGACGGCGACCTCGGCGATCTTCCACGCGAGCTGGTCCTCGCGCGCGAGCTCCTCGTCGCTGCGGTGGACGCGGACGTGATGGCTGACGGTCATGCGGATGCCTCCAGGGAGTCGAGGATGCTGGTCAGGGCGTTGTGCAAGTGGACATGGGTGGCGTGCGCCGCCAGGTCGGCGTCGCGGGCGGCGATGGCGCTCGCGATGAGCCGGTGCTCCTCGATCGACGCCGCGAGCCGCGCGGGGTTGTCGCGTGCGAGGCGGCGAACCCGCACGAGGTGAGCGCGGACCTTCGTGAGCGCCGACGTGAGGTAGGCGTTGCCTGCGGCGTCGTCGAGCGCCGCGTCGAAGCGAGCGATGAGCGCGTAGTACGCGTCGGGGTCACCCGCTGCGGGCGCATCGGCCTGCGCAGTGCGGTCGAACGCCGCGGCGAGCTCGGCGAAGAGCGCGGCGTCGCCCCGGGATGCCGCGAGCCGTGCGGCCGTCTCCTCGAGCGCACGGCGCACCTCGAACAGCGAGCGGATGTCGTCGCGGTCGATGTCGGCGACGACGGTCACCCGGGGTGAGGCCTGGCGCACGAGGCCGTCGGCCGCGAGCCGTCGCAGGGCCTCGCGCAGCGGAGTGCGGCTGACGCCCAGTCGCGTCGCCTGCTCCACTTCGCCGAGCACGGCGCCGGGCGCGAGGTCGCCGTTCTGGATCTCGGCCAGCAGAGCGGCGTAGGCGCGCTCTCCCGCCCGTGCTCCACCCTCGGCCACCATGCAGCGATTGTATACACAGAGCCCGCTTCGGGGGCCCATAGCGCGCGAATCGGGCACCAACGTATACAGAAACCGCATCATACGACGCCCCGGGTACCCTTGCCCGAGTGAGTTCCGACCGATACACCGTGGCCACCGACGGCGCCTGCAAGGGCAATCCCGGACCGACCGGCTGGGCCTGGGTCGGTGAGGACGGCCACTGGGCCGCCGGAGCGATCCCGCAGGGCACGAACAACATCGGCGAGCTGCTCGGACTGCTGAAAGCGATCGAGGACCACCCCGACGTCCGCGAGCTCGTCGTTCAGGCCGATTCCAAGTACGCGATCGACACGTACGCATCGTGGATGGACGGCCATCGCCGCCGCGGCTGGAAGACCTCGACCGGCGCGCCGACGAAGAACCGCGACATCCTCGAGCAGCTCATCTCCGCCCGCGACGCCCGCCGTGCGCGCGGCCTGCCCGACGTCATCCTCGAGCATGTGCGCGGGCACCGCGGCCACGTCCTGAACGAGTGGGCCGACGAACGAGCCGTGCGCGGCGCCGAGCACGCCGCGAAGGGCACCGCCAGTGCCTGGTCATCGCTCGGCGGGCTGCACGAGAAGCTCGATGTGTCGGAGGCGCCGAAGAAGAAGCGCTGACGCGGGACGGCGCGGATCAGCCGCGCCGGCGCCACCGCACGCTCGCGACGATCGCGTCGCAGACGAGGTCCATCGCATCGATGCCTTCGTCGGGTATCTCCGTCCCGTCGACACGGTGGAGGATTGTCGACCGGAAGACGAGCGCGCGCTCCTTCTCGTCGGGCACTCGGATGAGATATCGGCATCGCGCATCATCGTCGTCCCGGCCGCCTGCGGAGCTTCGCTACGGAGGCCGGAAGCCAGCGATCGGGATCCGTCTGCGCAGCGATGAGAGCCGAGCCGACCGGCGCGGCCGAGTCGAATGCAGCCAGGGCCGCATTGCGATTTCCGAGATCGGCGAACAACGCTGTGCGGACACGCGCGATCAGCGCGGCCGTCGCAGGATCGAGCTCGGCATCGAGTCGTCGCTGCACGTCGCGGGCGCCGAGCGCCACCTCGTCGATCGCACGGAGGTAGGCGCGTTCGACGCTGAGGTCGATCGTCTCGGTGCCGTCGGCGTCGCGCCACCGCATCGCCACGACCAGGATTCCCACGATGGCCGCGACGAGCAGGCACACCAGCTGTGCCGTGGCGGCGTCGGTGAGCCCGTACGAGAAGCTGAACGCCGCAGCTGCCGCGAGACCGACGCAGATGAAGACCTGCATGCGCAACACGAAGCGGTTCAGGGGATGCAGTCGCGACCCCGCGAGTGAGATGGCGTTCGCGACAGCCGCGACGGCGCCGAGGACGGTCACCGCCACCGCGACGTCTGCCGGGTCCGACCGGATACCCGACGCGAAGGCTGCGGCCAGCACGCTCGTCACGACCGAGAGGAACATCGCGAAACCGATCCACCCGCGCTCCGGGTTACGCGCCCCGAAGTCGCGGACCAGTCCACCCTTCGCCCGACGCACGGCCTCAGAACCGAGGTTGCGCACCGCGTCGGATGCGCGATCGGCGACGGACCGTTGACCGGCGACGTCGAACACGTTCACCTCAGCCAAGCCCGGGGTGAACTGCGGCAGCGCCATAGCCAACTCGACCCGGGGCTTGGCGCGCGCGACCAGCATCTCGACCTGCTCATCCGAAACCGCGTGCATGAGCCCTCAGACTTCGCCCCTCATGACCTCGGGCACCCACGTCGCCAGCAGCGCGTCGATGATCACCGAGCCCGCCGGGGTGCGCGGCGGCACGGGTTCGAGCGTGATCCCCCGCGCCGCGAGTTCCGCCAGCACCGTGTCGCGAAGCGCCGCGATGCGCTCCGCTGTCGCCGCATCGAGAGCCGCCTCCGTCTCGGCGCGAAGCCGGACGCCGACCGCCTCGACTGCCGGCTTCGTCTCGGCGAGGGCGACGTTCTCCGCGGTGTCGACGACCTCGGTGTCGGCGGGATTCCGAGCGCGTCCGACGAGCACGCCGACGAGGCCGGCGACCCCGATCGCCGCTGTCACCAGCAGGATCATCGCCGCCGCGTCCCAGCCGCGTCCGACAGTGAACACTGCGGCGAGGACGAGCCCCGCCGTGGCGACGCCGTGAAGCCGGATGACGGCGCGGTTCAGCGCCCGCCCTCGCGCAGCGATCATGACTGCGATGCAGGCGAGGGCGGCGAGCCCCGACAGGGTAAGGACCGCGGCCACGGTGTCAGCGGGATCGAAGCGCAGGCCGCTCGAGAGCACGGCCGCAACCGCGGCGCACAGTGCTCCCGCGAGCAGGACCATGAGCGGCCACCCGCCCGGTCGGCGCGAACCGTGCCGCTCCCGCAGACCGGCCCGCACCGATCTACGCGCACCGTCCGCCGCGTCGCGCGCGTCCTTCCACAGCCGCATGGCGAGATCCCGCTCGCCGACCGCCCCGAACGCCGCGAGCTCGACAGTGCGCGGCTCCACGTTGCGTGGGAGAGCCGGTGCGATTTCGGCGTGGACCGCGGCGAGCTGTCCGGACCATCGCGCGTCGGTCATCACGCCGGCCCTCCCGAGAGCGAGAGAGTCGAGAGTACCCGCTCGGCTACGTCGATAGTCGAAGGCGCACACGGCACGAACAGCTGGGCCACAGCCGAGGATCACACCCTGAGTTACAGCTTGTCGGCGAGGGCGCGGGGCAGCCAGACCCGGGGGTCCGCGAAGTCGCTGATGATCACGCCACCGGCGGGAACCGCATCGTCGTAGCGCGCCAGATCGAGACCGTGGGGCGAGACGGGCGCCTCGGCGAACGCCGCAGTGCGGATCCGCACGATCGCGGCCGCAAGCTCAGGGCCCAGCCGGTCGGCGGTCTGCCGCTGGAGGTCGGCCGCTCGGTCCTGCACCGTGGCCAGCGCTTCGCGGTATGCCGTCGCGGTGGCGTTATCGATCGCGTTCGCCTGGTCGGGGTGGCGATGACGCACAACGTACAGCAACGCCAGCGCGGCTAGAGCGACGAGCGCCGCCGACGCGACGATGGCGCCGCCGACGACGGCGCCGCGACCGAGCGTGAGCGCTGCCGCGCCGACGAGGGCACCGCACACGGTGAGGAGGATGCGGCCGTGGGCACGATCGGTCGCCCGCAAGCGCGCGCCGACGAGTGTCACCGCAATCAGGACGGCAGCGGCGACACTCAACGCGACGACGACCCCCTCCAGGTTCTCCGCGGGAACACGGAAGCCCGTAGACATGACGAGCGCCAGGGCGGCGCAGATCGCAGCCAACACCAGCACCCACCCGATCCACCCGACGCCCGGCGCCCGACCGCCGTAGCGGCGGCGCAGCTCGGCGCGGGCCGACTTGTTGCCTTCCTCGCCGATCGCGCGAGCGGCGTGCCAGATCTCCACAGCGTGCGCCCGCTGACCGGCGGCGTCGAATACCAGCATCTCCGCGTCGCGCGGGTGGAATGACCGCGAACCGAGGCTTCCGCGTACGTTGCGACGCGCGGCTTCGGATGCGACTCTGATCGACTCTTCGTCCAACACGGTCATGACGAGGCCACCTCGAGTGTGTTCAACAGCCGTTCGACGTGCAGCTGAGCGACGGCGGCTGCCTCCGGGAACATCGGGGTCAGGAACGCGACGATGCACACGCCTTCGAGGTCGAGCGCGTACGTGGTCCAGAAGGCGCTGGCTTCGGCGCTCTTCTCGCCCTCGGGCGCGACGGGCGTGGTCACGCGCCACCCGCGTGCCGACCCGAATTCTCCTGCGAGCGCGAATGAATCCCAATCCGACAGTGTCGCTGATCTCGCGAGCTCGATAGCCTGCTCCTCATTCGAAGCAGGAGGCACGTCGGCGTACGCGAAGACCGTCAGTGCGCCGAGGACTCGCGCATCGTGCGCGGTGAGCGCCAGAACGAAGGTGGCGGAGGGTGCCGCGGCGCGCGCCATGCCGGCGAGGGTTGCCCCCTCGCCGATGCGATCCCGGTGATCTTCGGGCGCCTCGGCGACGCGCGCATCACGCCAGCGGAGGATCTCGTCGGGCTCATCCGGCACCCGGCTCCAGATCGTCTCGTCGGGGGCGATAGCCAGATCAGGCACGTTTCCTCCAGCGCACGCTCGCGACAATCGCGTCGCAGAGTCGGCCCATTGCGGCGACCCCCTCGTCCGAGATCTTCGTCGAGTCGAGCCCGCCGAAGATGGTGGAACGGAAGAGTAGGGCCTTGTGGGTGAGTCCGGGAGCACGTAGCAGGTAGCCTGCCCCCGAGATTCGCACGGTGGACGATTCGATCTGTGCAGTGGTGTCGATATGCCACGTGAGGATCGCGCCCGTCGGGTCGAGCGGGGAGGCTCCATGGCGTTCGATGAGCTCGGACCCGAGTTGGGCCGCCGTCGATCCGACAGGAGCATTCAGCCACGCGGCGACGAGCGACACCGGGACGACGTCCTTCTCGGATGATGCCGTGGGCGCGAAGATGCGAATCACGTCCGCTCGCTCAGCTTCGGCTCTCGCGGTGTCGAGCAACTCGGCCATGCGCGCCCGAGCCGCCCCCTGTGCGTGCAGCGGAAGGGTTGCGACCGCCGCGCTGACCCGGTCGCGCGGCGAGCTGAACTCGGGAGATGTCGCTTCCCAACCGGGCGGCAGGAGTACAGCGAAGTCAGGGTCGCCGTTGGCCATCGATCCGATCAGCTCGGCACGCAACGACATACCTCTCCCCTCGCTCTGACGATGTTCAGCCTAGCGGCGCGCCGTTGCCGTCGACTGGCCCGGCGGCAGTCAGCTCTGCGCACCGAGCATCTGCGGGATGTCCGGGATGGTGTCCGCGATCGTGACGTAGACGTCGACCAGGCCGCCGGCGAACTCGCCGCGCGTGGTCGGGTTTCCCATCAGGTTGAGGAAACCCTGCGCGATGTCGGTCGTCACCGAGTTGTTCTGAAGCAGATAGCCGGGGGTATTCACCAGCCGCATGAGGTTCTGCGAATTCAAGCCGTGCGGGGAGCGGTAGATCATCTCGCCTGCGTCGTTGAAGCGACTGAACAGGTCGGGCATCTTCCGGTTGAGGAACTGAGTGAAGTCCGAGCCGTATTCCACGAACTCGTCTCCCGCGATACGGATGCCTCCCAGGATGCGGTTGCCGAGACCGGCGACGTCTCCGAGCGATGCGAGACGCGCGAGCCGGCCGAACGGGATGACCCCGAGCGCGGCGAGGCCGACATCGGCCCAGCTGCCGCGTCCCGCCGCAAGACGCGAGATCTCGCCGAGGAGCGTCAGCACGCCCGCGACTGCAGCGAGCACCCCCGCCAGGAGCGCCAGCGGCCCCGTTACGAAGAAGGCGACGATCAGAAGCGCGACACCCACCCACATCAGCACCGTCAGCATCCCCTCGACGAACGGCATCGAGTTGTCCCAGAAGCTGTCGGACACGCCGTCGGCGTTGGTGCGCTCGAGGCTGTTGACGGCCGTGTCGTAGGCCGACTCCCATGTCTCGACAGGCGCGTCGTAGGTTCCCCAGTAGGCCTCCCACGACGACACCGCGGCGTCGAACGCCGCCTGCGCGCCAGCAGTGCTGGGCCGCGTGCCGGTCTGCTCGACGTCGGGATGCAGGCGTTCCTGGGTGTCGAACTCGTGCTGGTCGGCTTCTGCACCGCTCAGCGCCCGCGATGCCTCGTTGACCTCGGGCCACGTCCGGTTCGCTCCGTCGACCCGCCAGTCGCTGTCGGCCTGAACGCTGCTGAGCGCGGTCGCATACGCCGCCAGCGCGGTGCCACTGGGGCGGTACCGGCGAGCCGCCGTCTGCAGGTCTTCGTAGACCTCCTTCGCCTGCTCGCGGACCGCCTCGAACGACTCGCCACGGCCCACGGTGCCGTCGGCGAACCGCTCAAGGGTCGCCGCCGCACGGGCCATCTTGTCGCCGAGCGACTCGATGTCGGCCGCCCGTGCGCTGATCGCACCGGGATCACCCTCGATCTTGCGCACCCGCCGACGACCCGGCGTCGAGGGCATCTCCTCACGGGAGTAGATGAACGAGTTCTCGGTCATTCGGCTGACTCCATGCTCTGCGCGAGCTCCAGGTCGGCCTGTTCCCAGCCCTCGCGCGCGTCGTCGAGCCGCTTCTTCATCTCTTCGAGGTTGCCACGCTGGGTCTCGCGCTTGTCGTCCCACTCGGACTCGAAGTCCTCGGCGGCACGGGCCAGACGACTGTCGCCCTGGGGGTTGCCGATCGCACCCACGAGGTCACCGGTGCGCGAGCCGGCGTCCTCGAACTCGGCGATGATCTCGGTCAGCGCATCGCTGAGCGCTTGCATCGAGTCGAGCGGAATGTCTACGCCGTCGGCCATTGCGGTCCCCCCAGGTTGTCGTGGAACAGCATAGGAACACGCGGGCGGTCACGGCGATGGGGAGTTCTCCCCATTCAGGAGTTCGTCGAGCCGGTCAAGGGCCGGTCGTTGACCCTTCACCAGCAGCTCGCGGGCGCGGTCGAGGTCGACCCACTCGACCCGGTCGACCTCGGGGAACGACGCCGTGCGTCCCGACCGCGGCGGCCACTCCATCTCGAACTCGCCGAAGGTCGCGGCCGAGACATCGAAGGCGCTGCCGTCGACGACGAACACGGTGATGCGCTTGCCCGACGAGTACGAGAAAGTGCCCAGCTCGGCATATTCGCCCTCGGGCGGCTCGAGCCCGAGCTCTTCGCGGAACTCGCGACGCGCGGCGTCCAGCGCCGCCTCGCCGTCAGGGTCGTACTCGCCCTTGACGATCGACCACGCCCCGGCGTCCTTGGCCGCCCAGAACGGCCCGCCCATGTGTGCGACGAGCGCCGACACCGTTCCGTCCGCAGCGATGCGGTAGGGCAGGATGCCGGCGCTCGTCGTGACCACGATCTGGCGGAGTCAGGCCGGATCAGGCCGGGCGCGTCTTCGGCGAGACGTTGTCGGTCTCCGCCGGGTCGGTCACCGCGACGCCGCCGAGGGCGTCGTTGATCGCGTCGTACGCCGACTCCTCGAGCTTCACGCCCGAGGCCTTGACGGTGTCCTCGAGCTGCTCCGGGCGCGAGGCGCCGACGAGCGCTGCCGCGATGTTGTCGTTGTGCAGCACCCAGGCGAGCGAGAGCTGCGCGACGGTGAGGCCCGCCTCATCGGCGATCGGCTTCAGCTTCTGGACGGCCGTGAGCACCTCGTCGTTCAGGAAGCGCTTGATGAAGTTCGCGCCGCTCTTCTCGTCGGTCGCGCGCGATCCCTCGGGTACGGGCTGGCCCGGCTGGTACTTGCCCGTCAGCACGCCCTGCGCGAGCGGCGACCAGACGATCTGCGAGATGCCGAGCTCCTGCGAGGCGGGAATGACCTTGCCCTCGATGACGCGCCACAGCGCCGAGTACTGCGGCTGGTTCGACACGAGCTGGAATCCGAGCTTCGTCGCGAGGGCGTGACCCTCGCGCAGCTGCTCGGCGGTCCACTCGCTGACGCCGATGTAGAGCGCCTTGCCCTGGCGGACGATGTCGGCGAAAGCCTGCATCGTCTCTTCCAGCGGCGTCTCGTAGTCGTAGCGGTGCGCCTGGTAGAGGTCGACGTAGTCGACACCGAGACGGCGGAGCGACCCGTTGATGCTGTCGAAGATGTGCTTGCGCGAGAGGCCCTGGTCGTTCGGCCCCTTGCGGCCGGTCGGCCAGTACACCTTCGTGAAGATCTCGAGCGTCTCGCGCGGCTGCCCCTTCAGCGCCTCGCCGAGCACGACCTCCGCGGCCGTGTTGGCGTACGCGTCCGCGGTGTCGAACGAGGTGATGCCGAGGTCCAGCGCCTTGTGGACGGTCGCGATGGCCGCGTCGTTCTCCACCTGCGACGCATGCGTCACCCAGTTGCCGTACGTGATCTCCGAGACCTTGAATCCACTGTTGCCGAGGTAGCGATACTCAACCATGGGAAAACGCTACCTCGCGGTGGGCCCCGGCGGGCCGGAGTTGCGTCTTATGACCTCAACCCGCGGGAACCGTGTCGGCCGCGCGCTGGTCGTCCTCGGTCGCGACGAGCTGACCGCACGCCCCGTCGATCTCCTTGCCGCGCGTGTCGCGAAGGGTCGTCGGGATGCCGGCCTCGTTCAGCCGTCGCACGAACTCGTCCTGCACCTCGGGCTCGGACGAGGTCCAGATGGAGCCGGGCGTCGGATTGAGCGGGATGGGGTTGACGTGCACCCAGCCGCGTCCGCGGGCGTTCAGCTTCTCGGCGAGGAGGTCCGCGCGCCACGCGTGGTCGTTCATGTCCTTGATGAGGGCGTACTCGATCGACACCCGCCGGCCCGTCTCGTCGAAGTAGGCCTTCGCCGCGTCGAGCGCCTCGTCGACCTTCCACCGCGAGTTGACGGGGATGAGCTCGTCACGCAGCTGGTCGTCGGGGGCGTGCAGCGAGAGTGCGAAGGTGACGGGAATGTCCTCCTTCGTCAGCTTCTGGATCGCCGGCACGAGACCGACCGTGGAGACGGTGATGCCCCGCGCGCTCATGCCGATGCCGTGATCCTTATCGACCATCGTGCGCACCGCCTGCATGACGCGGGCGTAGTTCGCCAGCGGCTCGCCCATGCCCATGAAGACGATGTTCGTGACGCGCTCGCCCTCGTGCCCGACCTTGCGCGGGTCGCCGAGGCCGCCGTCGGCGATGAGACGGTTCGCCCGGACGACCTGCTCGATGATCTCGGCGGCCGACATGTTGCGGGTCAGGCCCGCCTGGCCGGTCGCGCAGAACGGGCAGTTCATGCCGCATCCGGCCTGGCTCGACACGCACAGCGTGATGCGGCCCGTGTAGCGCATGAGCACCGACTCGACGAGGGCGCCATCGTGGAGCTTCCACAGGAACTTGATCGTGTCGCCGCGGTCGGTCTCGAGCCGGCGCACCTCGGTCAGGAGCGGCGGGAGCAGACCCGCGACGAGCTCGTCGCGCCCCGCGGCGGGCAGGTCGGTCATCTCCGCGGCATCCGAGGTGAAGTGCCGGAAGTAGTGCTTCTCGAGCTGCTTCGCCCGAAAGCCCGGCATGCCGAGCTCCTTGACCTTCTCGACGCGCTGCTCGGGCGTGAGGTCGGCGAGGTGGACGGGCGGCTTGCCGCGCTTCGGGCTCGCGAACTGCAGCAGCGGACGACCGGACTCGTCCTTCTGCTGCGACCAGCCCTCGGTCGCCGGGCGCACCTGACGCGGCTTGGTGGAGCGCACGGGCGACGAGGTCTCGCGCACGGACGACGCGGTCTCGCGCACGGGATCTGAATCGGTCATATGATCCAGGGTACCGGCGCCGCCTGCGCGAAGGCTGGCCGCCGGCGTTCGCCGCGCCCGGCGGCCCCCGCCCTGCTCCGCCCTAGACTGCAGCCATGAACCTCGACGACGTCGCTCCGCCCCCGCGGGGCACCGTCGTGCACAAGGTGCTGAACAACAACGTCGTCATCACCCTCGACGAGCACGGCCGCGAACGCGTGCTCATGGGACGCGGGCTCGGGTTCCAGCTGAAGCCCTCCGACACCCTCGACCCCGACAAGGTCGAGAAGACCTTCATCCTCGATGCGGGGGATGCCGGCGACCGCGAACGCCAGCTGCTCACCGACGTGCCCTACCCGGTGGTGGAAGCCGTCACTCGCGCCGTCGACGAGGCCGAGCGCCGTCTCGGCCACCACCTCGACCGGTTCTTCACGATGGCCGTCATCGATCACATCCAGTTCGTGCTCGAGCGGCTCGACAACGGCATCCGGATCCCCGCGACCAACATGCCCGAACTGCGCGTGCTGCATCCCCACGAGTTCTCCGCGGCGCAGCGGATGGCGACCGCGATCTCCGAGTCCCTCGATCGCGAGCTGCCCGCCGAAGAGGCGGTGTTCCTCACGATGCACCTGCTCAACGCGACCCGCGACGAGCCGAACGGCACAGCGGCGCTGCTGTTCCGCCGCCTGCAGCACGTCGTCATGACGGTCGAGAACGGCCTCGGCGTCAAGCTCGACACCGACAGCCCCGATTACGCCCGATTCATCCTGCACATCCAGTTCCTGCTGCAGCGCCTCGTCTCGAAGACGATGCTGCGCAGCGCCGACACCTCGTTCTTCGAGTTCGCCAAACACAGCTACCCGCGCTCGTACGCGATCGCGGAGGAGGTGAAGGCCTACGTCCGTGCGGCGACGGAGTCGGAGCTGACCGACGAGGAGCTGCTGTACGTCATCGTGCACGTCGAGCGCCTGGCGACGCAGGTCGGTGCGAACGAAGCTGGCCAGAACCCCGGTCCCGTGCTACCGTGACCCTCGCAGGGCGTCGCTGCCCTGCGGAAGTCTCCGGATTGTTACCGCGGCAGCGGGCAAAACCTGAACTCACATCGTCTTGATCGACGGTGAACGAGTTCAGGTTTTTTTGTTGCTCGGAAACAGGGATGCGGCGGCTTCCTCCACCCGAGTGCCGCGATGCTGCGGCAGAAAGCGAGCAGTCCCGATGGATTACTCGAAGACCGCGGCCGGCGTCCTGGCGGGCGTCGGCGGCGAGGAGAACGTGAACTCCCTCGTCCACTGCGCGACGCGTCTGCGTTTCGTGCTCAAGGACGAGTCGAAGGCGAACACCGCTGCCGTCAAGGCCGTTCCCGGTGTCGTCACCGTCGCTCAGGCCGGCGGCCAGTACCAGGTCGTCATCGGCAACGACGTCCCCGACGTGTTCGCCGAGATCGGCAAGATCTCGAAGTTCGGCGCCGGCTCCGAGGCCGCGGCATCCGAGGGCCCGAAGGGCAACCTCTTCAACCGCTTCATCTCGATGATCTCGGCGATCTTCACGCCGCTGCTGTGGGCCCTCGCCGGCACCGGCCTGCTGAAGGCCTTCCTCGCCGCCGCGGTCACCTTCGGCTGGATCGGCACCGACAACTCGACCTACGCGGTGCTGAACGCGCTGTCGGACGGTCTCATCAACTTCCTGCCGATGGCGCTCGCGTTCACCGCGGCGCGCTACTTCAAGGCCAACGAGTTCACCGCCTTCGCGATCGCGGCCGCGCTCCTCTATCCGACCATCACCCCGCTCGTCGGGGTCGAGGGGCTGACGTTCTTCGGCATCCCCTTCACCATGGTCACCTACGTCTCGAGCGTCATCCCGATCATCGTGATCGTGTGGCTGCAGAGCCACGCCGAGAAGTTCCTCTACGCGAAGCTCCCGGGCGCCGTGCGCCGCTTCGTCACCCCGATGATCGTCGTGCTCATCGCCGTCCCGATCGTCTTCGTCGTCATCGGCCCGATCTCCGCGATCCTCAGCGGCGCGCTCGGCAACGGCATCGGCTGGGTCTTCGAGAACGCCCCGTGGGCCGGTGGCGCCATCATGGGCGGCTTCTGGCAGGTCTTCGTCATCTTCGGTCTGCACTGGGGTCTCGTGCCGCTGTTCACGCTGGAGTACCAGACCACCGGTCAGATCCTGCTCATCGGCCCCGTGTTCGCAGCCGTCCTCGCTCAGGCTGCCGCCGTCGCCGGTGTCTGGGTGCGCGCCCGCAACAAGAACCTCAAGTCGCTCGCGGCTCCCGCGACGCTGTCGGGCTTCCTCGCCGGCATCACCGAGCCCGCCATCTACGGCATCAACCTGCCGCTCAAGCGCCCCTTCGCCTTCGGCATCGTCGGCGGTGTGGTCGGCGGCGCGATCATCGCGATGGGCGGCGTCTTCTCGACCGCCTTCGTCGTCCCCTCCGGACTGGCGCTTCCGGCCCTGTTCGGCAACGGGAACATGGTCATGCTCATCATCGGCCTCGCCGCCGCGATCGCCATCCCGTTCCTGCTGACCGCGATCGTCGGCTTTAAGGAGCCCGAAGAGGATGCCGCACCGGCGGCCACCCCGGAGGCATCCGGCAACGACGTCGTCGTTCTCAGCCCGGTCGACGGCACGGTCGTGCCGCTCAGCGAGACCCCCGACGCGGCCTTCGCCGAGGGCAGCCTCGGTGACGGCGTCGCGATCAAGCCGCGTTCCGGCGCCGTCTACGCCCCGTTCGACGCGACCGTCGCAGCCGCGTTCCCGACCGGACACGCGATCGGCCTGCGCCACGCCGACGGCGCCGAGGTGCTCATCCACATCGGCATCGACACGGTCAAGCTCGCCGGCGCTCACTTTGACGTCAAGGTCACCACCGGCCAGGAGGTCAAGGCCGGCGATCTGCTCGTCGAGTTCGACGGCGACGCGATCGAGCGGGCAGGCTACGACCTGACGACGCCCGTCATCGTCACCAACGGCGAGCTGTACCCCGCTCTGACCGACCAGGCGTCCGGCCCGATCGCGCACGGCGAGCCGCTGTTCACGGCGGTCTCGGTCGAGTCCGCGCTCGCGAGCTGACCGACGCACCCGAACGGAGGGGGCGGGCAACCCGAACCCCGCCCCCTCCCCCACCCGTCCCGCCATCGGCGGGACCAGCGATACACAGTCCCGTCACCATCGGGACAAGCGATACGAAACGAGAGAGTCATGAGCACCACCACCTTCCCCGACGGATTCCTCTGGGGCGGCGCGACCGCCGCGAACCAGCTCGAGGGCGCCTACGACGAAGGCGGCAAGGGCCTCTCGGTGCAGGACGTCATGCCCCGCGGCATCGTCGGCGCCCGCACCGACGCACCGACCCCCGACAACCTCAAGCTCGTCGGCATCGACTTCTACCACCGCTACGCCGAAGACATCGCCCTGTTCGCCAAGATGGGCTTCAAGACCTTCCGCTTCTCCATCGCGTGGAGCCGCATCTTCCCGAAGGGCGACGAGACCGAGCCGAACGAAGAGGGCCTCGCCTTCTACGACCGCGTGCTCGACGAGCTCGAGAAGCACGGCATCGAGCCGCTCGTCACGATCTCGCACTACGAGACCCCGCTCCACCTCGCCGAGACCTACGACGGATGGACCGACCGCCGGCTCATCGGCTTCTACGAGAACTACGCGCGCACCCTCTTCGAGCGCTACGGCGCACGGGTGAAGTACTGGCTGACCTTCAACGAGATCAACTCGCTCCTGCACGCCCCCTTCATGTCGGGGGGCATCAACACTCCGAAGGACGAGCTGACGGAGCAGCAGCTGTACCAGGCGATGCACCACGAGCTCGTGGCATCCGCCCGCGCGACGCGCATCGCGCGCGAGGTCGCCCCGAACGCGCAGATCGGCTGCATGGTGCTGTCGATGCCCGTGTACCCGCTCTCGCCCTCTCCCGCCGACGCACTCGAGGTCATGTCGTTCGATCACTCGAACCTCGTCTACGGCGACGTGCACACCCGCGGCGCCTACCCCGGGTACTTCCTGCGCACGCTCGCCGAGAAGGGCATCGAGCTCGACATCACCGACGAGGACCGCGACGACCTCACCAACACGGTCGACTTCGTGTCGTTCAGCTACTACATGTCGGTCGCCGCGACCGCCGACCCGGCGAAGAAGGTCACCGGCGAGGGCAACATCATGGGCGGCGTGCCGAACCCGACCCTCGAGGCGAGCGAGTGGGGCTGGCAGATCGATCCCGTCGGCCTGCGACTGGTGCTCAACCAGTTCTGGGATCGCTGGCAGAAGCCGCTGTTCATCGTCGAGAACGGCCTGGGCGCGAAGGACCAGCTCGTCGAGGTCGACGGCGTCAAGACGGTCGTCGACGACTACCGCATCGCCTACCTCAACGACCACCTCGTGCAGGTCGGCGAGGCGATCGCCGACGGCGTCGAGGTGCTCGGCTACACCTCGTGGGGCTGCATCGACCTCGTCAGCGCCTCGACCGCTCAGCTGAGCAAGCGGTACGGCTTCATCTACGTCGACCGCAACGACGACGGCTCGGGCACGCTCGAGCGCTTCGAGAAGAAGTCGTTCGGCTGGTACGCCGAAGTCATCCGCACCAACGGCGCCTCGCTGACCCGCTGAGACGCTGACCCGACCGGGCGCGGTCGCGGGGCCCTCCTTCTGGCCCGCGGCCGCGCCCTTCTCCGCATCCGAGAGGGGATCCGCATGACCTCGTCCGACTTCCGCCGCCGCGCCGTCTTCCTCGACGTCGACGGCACGCTTTTGCAGGACGGCACCCATCTGCCCGAATCCGCCGTCGCCGCCGTCCGCCGTGCCCGCGAGAACGGCCACCTCGTGCTGCTGAGCACCGGACGCGGCATGGCCGAGCTCCGCGGCCGCATCCTCGACATCGGCTTCGACGGTGCCGTCACCAACGGCGGCGCGTTCGCCGGGGTCGGCGACGAGCTGATCGTCTCGCGACTCATGACCGCTGCCGAGGTCGCACGCCTCAGCGCCGCGTTCGAGGCCCGCGGCATCCACTGGTACTACCAGTCGTTCGACCGCATGTTCGCGAGCCCGGGACTGCCGGCTCTGCTCGCGGACCGTCTCGAGCGCGACCGCGCCCGCCACATCGAGGACGCGCGGGCCGCCGGGGCCGACCCGGAGGAGCTCGAGTTCTTCAGCGTCGGGATGAAGACCTTCGACGACGAGGTCCACTTCTCGGATGCCGAGGTCGCCAAGGCCGTCATCCTCGGGCACGACGCGGACGCGGTCGCCGACCTGCTCGCGGAGCTCGCCCCTGACTTCGCCGTCGTCTCGGGCACGATCCCCCTGCCCGAGGGCAGCTCGGGCGAAGTGGCGCCGCGCGGCGTGAACAAGGGCGCCGCGATCCTCGAGGTGCTCGCCCACCTGGGCGTCGACCCCGCCGACGCGATCGGCATCGGCGACAACTGGAACGACGCCGAGATGTTTGAGGTCTGCGGCACCGCGATCGCGATGGGCAACGCCGCGCCCGAGGTGCAGGCCCTCGCCGACGAGGTCACGACCGCGATCGACGACGACGGCATCCACAACGCCTTCGTCCGTCACGGCCTCATCTGATCCGACGGGCGAGAGCGGCGATGTCGTCGGGCGTGGTGCGGCAGCAGCCGCCGACGATGCGCGCGCCGGCCGAGATCCAGGCGTCGGCCTCCGCCAGCGCGCGGCCCGGCTCGCCGGTCCAGACCCGCGCATCGGCATCCCACGACTCGCCGCTGTTCGGGTACACGACGAACGGCACGGCCGCGGCCGGCGTCAGGGCCGATGCCACGGCGGCCGGCGGACAGCAGTTGACCCCGACGGCCACGACGCCGGGCACCCGCGAGATCGCGACGAGGGTCTCGCGCAGCGTCGCCTCGTCGAACGCCGTGCTCGCCCCCGACAGCGCGACCCACGTCGGGATGCCGACGCCTTCGACCGCACGCGCGACCGCCTCGGCCTCGGCCGGGGAGCTGATCGTCTCGACCGCCAGCAGGTCGGGCTCGGCGGCGACGATCGCGTCGAGGCGCCGACGGTGCCAGCGCTCGAGCTGCGCGACGGTGAGACCGTACTCGCCCGTGTACTCGCTGCCGTTCGCCCGCGTGGCGCCGAACGGGCCGACGGATGCGGCCACGCGCACGTCCCGCCCCGCCTCGGCCCCACCCTCGCGCGCGACCCGCACCGAGAGGTCCAGCAGCCGGCGCGTGTGAGCCGAGTCGAAGCCCGCCGCGGCGAGATTGTCGAACCCGATCTGGTACGACGCCGTCGTGAGGATGTCGGCCCCGGCGCCGGCGAACCGGGCGTGCACGGCGCGGACGTCGGCGGGCGACTCGGCCAGCACGCGCGCCGACCACAGCGCGTCGGAGAGGTCGTGCCCTCCCGACTCGAGGGTCGTGCCCAGACCGCCGTCCAGCAGCAGCACCCGGTCGGCGAGGGCGGTCGCGACGTCGGACATGCCGTCACTCTAGATCCCCGCATTACGCTGGAGGGGTGACGTCGGATTCTCGCATCATCTTCCTCGACGTCGACGGCACCATCCTCGCGCACGGCGAGACGATCGCCCCCTCGACGATCGCAGCGGTTCGCGCCGCCCGCGAACGCGGGCATCTCGTCTACCTGTGCACGGGACGCGCCGCCGGCGACATCAACCCCCGCGTGCTCGACATCGGCTTCGACGGCGCCATCTCCAACGGCGGGGCCCTCGCGGTCTCCGGCGACGAGACGGTGCTCGCCGAGCTGATGCCCCGCGCCGCCGTCGAGCGGGTCATGGCCTACTTCGACGAGCAGGGCACGAGGTACTTCATCCAGTCGCACGACGGGGTGTACGCGAGCGAGGGCGTGCGGTCCTTCATCGCCGAGTTCATCAGCGAACGCCGACGCCGCCACGCCGAGGACCTCTCGACCGTCGCCCTCGCCGAAGACGTCGTGGCCGCGCCGCGCTTCGCCCCCGTCGAAGAGGCCGATCTCGACCACATCGCGAAGGCGGTGTTCGTCAGTTCCGATCCCGACGCCGTCGAGAAGACCCAGCGCGCGCTCGGCGACGAGTTCCACGTCATCCCGGGCAGCATGCCCCTGCCCACCGGGGCGAACGGCGAGGTCGGGATGCGCGGCACGAACAAGGGAACCGGCATCCAGGCGATGCTGACGCACCTCGGCCGCGACGCCGCCGACGCCGTCGGAATCGGCGACAGCTGGAACGACGTCGAGATGTTCGAAGTCTGCGGCACCGCGATCGCGATGGCCGAGGCCGACCCGCAGCTGCAGCGCATCGCCGGCGAGGTCACCACCGGAGTGCTCGACGACGGTATCTGGAACGCCTTCGTCCGCCACGGCATCATCGACCCCGAGACGGCCGCCTGATGTCCCGCGAGGCCGGCGACCGCGACATCCGCCCCATCGACCCCGCTGACGCGGGCGAGGTGCTGACCCTGCAGCGCGCGGCATTCGTGTCCGAGGCCCTCATCTACGACGCCGCCGACATGCCGCCCCTCACGCAGACCCTCGATGAGCTCCGTGCGGAGCTGCAGGAGAACCTCGGCTGCGTCGCCGTCGACGACGGTCGCATCGTCGGAGCGGCGCGCGCCCGCCTCGACGGCGAACTGCTGCTGATCGGCCGCATCGCGATCGCCCCCGACCAGCAGGGGTCCGGACTCGGCACGGCACTGCTCGCCGCCGTCGAGGCCCGCGGACGGGAGGCCGGAGCGCGCGAGGCCGAGCTGTTCACCGGGTCGCTCAGCGAGGCCAACCTGCGCCTCTACGAGCGCGAAGGCTACAGCGAGTCCGAGCGCGTGCCGCAGGGCGACGGCACCTTCCAGATCTTCCTGCGCAAGCCTCTCTGATCCCGACCCGTCAGTCGAGGAAGACGTCGGGGAACAGCTCGGCGTCGGGCGTTCCCGGGACGGCGGCGTAGCTCGAGAAGTCGGTCACGCCGGCGGCTTCGAGCACATCCTCGACGATGAGGGTCTGCCCCGTGCAATCGCGCGAGGGCTGGATGAGCACGTGGTAGGCGGCATCCGCGTAGATCTCCGGAGTGCGGCTCGCGGCCATCATGCGGTCGCCGCCGAGGGAGTACTTCACCGCCGCCGTCGCGATCGTCGTCCGCGGCCACAGGGTGTTGGCGGCGATGCCGTCGCCGGCGAACTCCGCGGCGACGCCGAGGGTCGCCATCGTCATGCCGTACTTCGCGAGGGTGTAGCCGGTGTGCGCGCCGAGCCACTTCGGCGAGAGGTTGAGCGGGGGCGACAGCGAGAGGATGTGCGGGTTCTCGGCCTCTCGCAGGATCGGGATGGCGGCCCGCGAGAGCAGGAACGTGCCGCGCACGTTGACCCCCTGCATGAGGTCGAAACGCTTCGTAGCGAGCTCGAGCGTGCCCGAGAGATCGATCGCCGATGCGTTGTTGACGACGATATCGATCCCGCCGAACTCGCCCTGCGTCTTCAGCACCGCCTCGGTGATCGAGCCCTCGTCGCGGACGTCGCCGACGATCGGCAGGGCCTGGCCGCCGGCCGCGACGATCTCGGCGGCGGCAGTGTGGACGGTGCCCTCGAGCTTCGGATGCGGCTGGTCGGTCTTGGCGAGCAAGGCGATGTTCGCACCGTCGCGCGCAGCGCGCAGCGCGATGGCCAGACCGATGCCGCGGCTCCCGCCCGACATCAGCAGCGTCTTGCCCGCCAGGGGCTTCGGGTCGGTCATGACTTCTCCTCGGGTCGGGTGCGGCGGGCGGATGCGGCGGCGAACGCGTCGATGCGGACACGCGCCTCGTCGCTGTCGAAACGCGCGCCGATCGTCCGCGCCTCGTCGTTGAGGTTCTGCGCGAAGGTGCGCCCGGCGCCCTCGCGCACGAGGCGCTTGGCCTGACCGAACGCGGTCGTCGCGCCGTGCAGCCACGATTCGGCGAGCGCCTGCGCGCGGGCGGCCGGGTCGTCGACGACCTCGGCGATCAGGCCCCAGTCGCGCGCGGTCGCGGCGTCGAGCGTCGTGTCGTCGAGCAGCAGCTGCAGCGCCCGGCGCTGGCCGATGGCGGCCGGCAGCAGAGTCGACACACCGAGATCGGGAGTGAGCCCGATGTTGGCGTACTTGCTGACGAAGACCGCCGACGGCGACGCGACGATGTAGTCGGCGACGAGCATGATCCCGAGCCCTCCCCCGGCGACCGCGCCCTGGACGGCCGCGACGATCGGCACCGCCGCGGTGGTCAACGAGGTGATGCCGTCGTGGATGACGCGGGCCGTCTCGGTGACCGCGGTGCCGCCCATGCCCGACGTCGACATCGACACGACGTCGCCGCCGGCGCAGAAGGCGCGGCCCGCGGCATCCAGGATCACGGCGCCGATCGACGCGTCGGCCGCGACCTCGGCGGCGACCTCGCGCCAGCGGGCGGCCATCTCGGCGTCGACCGCGTTGAGGGATGCCGGACGGTTCAGGGTGATGCGCGCGAGCGCGCCCTCGCGCCGCAGCAGGACGGTGTCGGATGCGGTGTCGGTCGCCGTGTCGGTCATCGTGGTGCCATTCTGATCGCGCCGTCGAGACGGATCGTCTCTCCGTTGAGGTAGTCGTTGTCGACGATGTGGGCGGCGAGCGCCGCGAACTCCTCCGGGGCGCCCAGCCGCTGCGGGAAGGGAACCTGCTCGCCGAGGGAGCGCTGCGCGGCATCCGGCAGCCCCGCCATCATCGGCGTCTGCATGATCCCGGGGGCGATGGTGCAGACGCGGATGCCGTAGCGCGCGAGCTCGCGCGCGATCGGCAGGGTCATCGCGTGCACTCCCCCCTTCGATGCGGCGTAGGCGGGCTGGCCGATCTGGCCGTCGAAGGCGGCGACCGAGGCGGTGTTGACGACCACGCCGCGGGCTCCCGAGTCGGTCGGCTCGGTCCGCGCGATCGCCGCCGACGCCTGAGCGACCACGTTGTAGGTGCCGACGAGGTTGATGCGGATGATCCGCTCGAAGTCCGGCAGCGGCGTGGGCGCGCCCTCGCGGTCGAGCACCTTGGCGGGCGGGGCGATTCCGGCGCAGTTGACGACGATCCGCAGCGGCGCGGCGCGGCCCGCTGTCTCGACGGCAGCGGCGACTTCGTCCGGGTCGGTGACGTCGGCGGGGGCGAACCGCCCGCCGAGCTCGACGGCGACCTCCTGCCCGGGCGACCCCGGCAGGTCGACGATCGTGATGTGCGCGCCGTCGGCGGCGAGGCGCCGCGCCGTGGCCGCGCCCAGTCCGCTGGCGCCGCCCGTGATGAGGGCGGAGACTCCCGCGATCTGCATGTGTTCTCCTTCGAACTCGACCCTCCACCCTAGAACGCCCGCGACTGGCCTACTATCGGTCGCTGTGGAACGAGACCTGACCTGGCGGATCGTCGACGTCGCCTACGACGATGCCCGCGCCCGCGACCTGCGCCGCCAGCTCGACGACGACCTCGGCGCGCGTTACGACGGCTTCCACGGCGACGAGCCGGACGAGCGACGCCGCGCCCGCGCCCGTGCACTCGCGACGCACCCCGACGAGATCGTCGCGACGCTGATCGCCCTCGCCGCCGAAGCCGGCGCCGACGAGGCCCCTGCGGGGCACGTCATCCTGCGCCGGCTCGGCGACGAGTGGGAGATCAAGCGCCTCATCGTGGCACCGGGCTTCCGAGGGCTCGGCATCGCCCGCGGACTCATGTCGGCCGCGCTCGAGGCCGCCCGCGCGGACGGCGCGGAGCGCGTGATCCTGCAGACCGGACTCCAGCAGCCCGAGTCCATGGCGCTCTACGCGTCGATGGGCTTCAGCCGCATCCCCGTCTACGAGCCCTATGTCGAGACGATGCCGCGCTCGGTCTGCTTCGCCCTCTCCCTCTGACCTCAGCGGACGTCGTCGTCGACCCAGTCCATCGACTTCGTCACGGCCTTCTTCCACAGCCGCAGCTGGCGCTCGCGCTCCTCGACGTCATCGTTCGGCGTCCAGCGCTTGTCCTCCTGCCAGTTGGCCCGCAGCTCGTCGAGGTCGCTCCAGAAGCCGACCGCGAGGCCGGCTGCGTAGGCGGCACCGAGCGCCGTCGTCTCGGCGACGACCGGCCGCACGACGGGAACGCCCAGGATGTCGGCCTGGAACTGCATCAGCGTGTCGTTGGCGATCATGCCGCCGTCGACCTTCAGCTCGGCCAGGTCGACCCCGGAGTCGGCGTTGACGGCATCCAGCACCTCGCGGGTCTGGAAGGCCGTGGCCTCGAGCGCTGCGCGGGAGAGGTGGCCGCGGTTGGCGTAGCGCGTGAGCCCGACGATCGCGCCGCGGGCATCCGGCCGCCAGTACGGTGCGTACAGACCCGAGAAGGCGGGGACGAAGTACACGCCGCCGTTGTCTTCGACCGAGAGCGCGAGCTGCTCGACCTCGGGAGCGGTCGAGATGATCCCGAGCTGGTCGCGCAGCCACTGGATGAGCGACCCGGTGACGGCGATCGAGCCCTCGAGCGCGTAGTGGGTCGGCCCGTCGCCCAGCTTGTAGCCGACCGTCGTGAGCAGGCCGTTCTCGGACTTCACGATCTCGGTGCCGGTCTGGAAGATCAGGAAGTTGCCGGTGCCGTAGGTGTTCTTGCTCTCACCGGCGTCGAAAGCCGCCTGGCCGAAGGTCGCGGCCTGCTGGTCGCCGAGGATGCCGGCCACCGGCGTCTCGCGCAGCAGAGACGTGTCGCGCGCCTCGCCGTAGACCTCGCTGGACGAGCGGATCTCGGGCATCATCGAGCGCGGCACACCGAAGTCGGCGAGGATGTCGTCCCGCCATTCGAGGGTCTCGAGGTCCATGAAGAGTGTGCGCGACGCGTTCGTGACGTCGGTGGCGTGGATGCCGCCCGTCGGGCCTCCGGTGAGGTTCCACAGCACCCACGTGTCAGTCGTGCCGAAGATGAGATCGCCGGCCTCGGCCTTCTCGCGTGCACCCTCGACGTTCTCGAGGATCCAGACGATCTTCGTGCCCGAGAAGTACGTCGCCAGCGGCAGCCCGACGATGTCCTTGTACCGCTCGACGCCCTCGTCGCCCGCCAGACGGTTGACGATCGACTGCGTACGGGTGTCCTGCCACACGATGGCGTTGTAGACGGGGATGCCGGTGTTCTTGTCCCACACGACGGCGGTCTCGCGCTGGTTGGTGATGCCGATCGCGGCGATGTCGTGACGGGTCAGGTTCGCCCGGCCGAGCGCGATGCCGATGACTTCGCGCATGTTGTCGCGGATCTCGATCGGGTCGTGCTCGACCCAGCCGGCCCGGGGCATGATCTGCTCATGCTCCTTCTGCCCGACGGAGATGATCGAGCCCTTCTTGTCGAAGATGATCGCGCGGCTCGAGGTCGTGCCCTGGTCGAGGGCGATGATGTAGTCGGTCATGATGTGACGTCCTTGTCTGTTCGCGTTGTCGGTTCGGTGGAGGGGGTCAGGCGAGGCCGAGCAGAGCGCCGGCAGCGAGTGCCGCGAGCGTACCGCCGATGAGGGGTCCCACGACGGGAACCCACGCGTACGACCAGTCGCTCGAGCCCTTGCCCTTGATGGGGAGCACGGCGTGGGCGATGCGGGGACCGAGGTCGCGGGCCGGGTTGATCGCGTAGCCCGTCGGGCCGCCGAGCGAGGCGCCGATGCCGACCACGAGGAGAGCGACCGGCACCGCGGTGAGGGGTCCGAGCGAACCGGGCGTGCCGATCTCGATGTCGCCGTAGTCGGCGAACCCGAAGATCACGAACACGAGCACGAAGGTCGCGATGATCTCGGTGACGAGGTTCCAGCCGTAGGCGCGGATGCCGGGGCCGGTCGAGAACACCCCGAGCTTGTTGGCCGGGTCGGGCTCGGCATCGAAGTGGTCGTGGTAGGCCAGCCAGCAGAGCACCGCGCCGAGGAAGGCACCGACGAACTGGGCCGCGATCGCGACGAGGAACTGGACGAACTCGATCTTCCCGCCCACCAGGAGGCCGATCGACACGGCGGGGTTGAGCTGAGCGCCGGAGTACGACGACACGAGCACACCGGCGAAGACCGCGAGGCCCCAGCCCCAGTTGATCATCAGCGTCCCACCGCCGAGACCCTTCGACTTGGCGAGGATGACGTTGGCGACCACGCCACCGCCGAGCAGGAGCAGCATCGCTGTTCCCACGAGCTCTGACACGAAGTAGAGCCCGAGATTGATGTCGTGCATGTCAGCGTCGACCTTTCTGCAGAATCATCGCGGGCGACGTCGCCGCGCGAGAGGGTGGCCCGAGCGTGATCCGGCGTCGGGCCTCGCCGGGTCTGCGAGCGTCAGGCGTCGAGCGGTGCCAGGTGCGAGGTCCGCACGTCGATGCGGTGCGCCTCCTCGAGGGCCTGCGC
This sequence comes from Microbacterium sp. SMR1, assembly GCF_003289625.1. Lineage (GTDB taxonomy): Bacteria > Actinomycetota > Actinomycetes > Actinomycetales > Microbacteriaceae > Microbacterium > Microbacterium plantarum. Next base: position 611,117 of record NZ_QMBN01000002.1, on the reverse strand, counting down.
GGCCTCCTCGACCTGGGCACGCACGGCGTCGTCGTCCCAGCCCAGCACCGGCGCAGCCGCCTCGGCGACCTCGGAGAGCGTCTCCATCGAGACGCCGCCCACGAACGCGATCGACGTGCGACGCAGCAGCAGGTCCATCAGCGACACGACCTCCTCGCGCTCCGCGAGGAAGGCGATCTCCTCGACCGAGTAGCCGGGCGGGTGCGCGAGCTCCTGCTGAGCGACAGGGAGGGCAGCGAGCACCTCCTGGGCGTAGGTGCCGTAGCGCTCCAGCATCCGGTCGGCGAACTCCGCCGAGTGCGCACCGCGATGCGCGTCGATCCAGCGACGGCGCTGCGCGACGCTGCGGGGGTACCCGGCACCGCCGCCGATCGCGAGGTCGGTGGTGGCGACCCGGCGCGGACGCCGCATCAGGCCGAGCACGTCGGTGGCGAGGTGCTCGGCGAGCGCCCGGAACGTCGTCCACTTGCCGCCGACGAGGCTCAGGACGGGCACATCGCCCAGACGGTCCTTCTCGATGCGGTAGTCGCGCGAGACGAAGCCCGGGGCGAGGTCGTCGTGCCGCGGGAGGGGACGGATGCCGGAGAAGGTGTAGACGATCTGCGATCGATCGACCGAGATGTCGGGGAAGACCTGCCCGATCAGATCGAAGAAGTAGTCGATCTCGTCGTCGGTGCAGACCGTCGCGCTCGCGGGGTCGGCGTCGATGTCGGTCGTGCCGACCATGACCCGGCCCTTGAGCGGGTAGATGAGGACGATACGGCCGTCCGCGGCCTCGAAGAAGATCTCGTTGCCGCCCGTGGCCTCCAGCAGCGACGTGTTGTCGAGGACGATGTGCGAGCCCTTCGTGCCACCCATGAAGCGCGTCGGGGCGCCGAGTGCGGTGTTGGTCAGGTCGGTCCAGGGTCCGCTCGTGTTCACGATGACGTCCGCCGAGAAGGGGAACTCCTCGCCGGTGACGGCGTCGCGGATGATGACCGACGATCCGTCGGCACCGACCACCGGGGCGTAGTTCGCGGCGCGAGCGGAGTCCTCGCGCGCTCCGTCGCGCAACACGTCCAGCGCGAGGCGCTCGGGGTCGTGCATCGAGGCGTCGTAATACGTTGCGGTGTACCGGAAACGCTCGTCGAGTTCGGGGAACTGCGTCCGCGAGCTGCGGCGGCCGCGGAACCGGTGACGAGGCACCGATCCGCCGTCGCGCGAGAAGGTGTCGTACATGATCAGACCGACCTTGATCAGCAGAGCGCCGCGCTCGCGGGGCTTGCCGCGGCCGTGCGTCACGAGCAGCCGGAACGGGGCCGCGAGGATGCCCGAGAAGGTGCGGTGGATCGGGATCGTCGTCGGCAGCGGCTTGACGAAGTGGGGGGCGTTGCGCACGAGGCGGTTGCGCTCGGTCACCGACTCTTTCACGAGGCGGAACTCACCGTTCTCGAGGTAGCGCACGCCGCCGTGGATCATGTGGCTCGATGCCGACGAGGCACCGCTGACATAGTCGCCGCGCTCGACGAGGGCGACGTCGACGCCCTGGAGCGCGAGATCGCGGAACGTCGCGATGCCATTGATACCGCCGCCGATCACGAGGACCTCGGCATGGGGGCGCTCACGCAGGGCTCGGATGTTCGCTCGGGTGGTCGGCGTCGACTCGGTCATACATGCATCCTTTTCCACGGCTGTCCCGATCTACACTGGGGTCCACCGCACGGATGCGCAACGGTCGTGCACAGATGTGCACCGGCGCCGCGGCTATGCACGAACGTGCAGAACGGACGACGATGAGCGCGGATGCCGAAGCCGAAGCCCGGACGCGCGACGCATTGCGCGCCGCGCAGCTCTACTACGTGCAGGACCGGACGATGGATCAGATCGCGGCCGAGATGAGCCTGTCGCGGTCATCGGTGTCGCGCCTGCTCTCGCACGCCCGCGACATCGGTCTCGTGGAGATCACGGTGCACTCCCCGCATGAGGCGAACTCGGTGGTGGCACGGCGGCTCTCTGAGCGCTTCGGCATCTCGGTGCACGTCGTGAGCACCCCGCCGCGCACGAATGACGCCGAACGGCTCGAGCGCACCGCACGGACGGCGGCCCACGTCCTGTCGTCGACGCTCGATCCCGACGCCAGCATCGGCATCGCCTGGGGAGCCACGGTGTCGGCGATCGCCCGCCACCTGCCGACGAAACGGCTGCACGACTCGCAGATCGTGCAGATGAACGGTGCGGCGAACGAGTCGACGTCGGGCATCTCGTACTCCGGCGCGATCCTCGAGCGGTTCGGGCAGGCGTTCGGCACCGACGTGCAGCAGTTCCCCGTGCCGGCGCTGTTCGACGATCCGCTGACCAAGCAGCTGCTGTGGCGCGAACGGTCGATCCGGCGCGTCCTCGACGCGCAGTCGCGCGTGCAGGTGTTCGTCTTCGGGCTCGGCTCCCCGCACGCCGACGTCCCGTCCCATGTGTACGCGGGCGGCTACCTCACCGGCGAGGACCTGCGCTCGCTTCTCCGCGACGGCGTCGTCGGCGACTGCGCGACGGTTTTCTACCGCATCGACGGCTCGGCGACCGGCATCGAGCTCAACGCCCGCTCAAGTGGACCCTCGCTCGAAGCGATCCGGCGCATCCCCCGCCGCCTGTGCGCGGTCTCGAGCCTGACCAAGCTCGACGCGCTGCGCGGGGCTCTCGCCGCCGGGCTGATCACCGAGCTCGTCGTCGAGGAGGCGCTGGCCCGGCGCTTGGCGGAGACGACGGTCGGGAGCCTCTGAGACCCGATCTCGTGGCCTGATCTCAGGACGGGCCGAAGATCGGGTGAAAGGCTCCCACCGCGACCGACACGGCCACTGCCGTGACCGAGATCGCGAGCCCGCCCGCCATGACCGCGACATCGGATGCCGCGAGCCGCGACTCCCGCGCCCACGTGCGGCGCACCGGCGCACCGAAGGCCCGAGCCTCCATCGCGGTCGCGAGCGCCGAGCCCCGTCGAATGGCCAGCACGAGAAGCGCGAAGGCCATCCCCAGCGTGCGCCGCAGCCGGCCGGCGTCGGCCACGCCACGGGCCCGCCGCGCCAGGGCGAGCGCGCGCCAATCCTCCGCGAGCAGACCGAGCATCCGCATCCCGGCGAGTCCCCCGATGACGAAACGGGCCGGAAGGCGCAGGATCTGCGCCAGCCCGTCGGCGAGGTCGGTCGGGTCCACCGTGATGAACAGCACGACGGCCGGCAGTCCGATCGCGAGGACGCGGAGCGCAGCCGCCAGCCCCAGCGCGAGCGAACCCTCGCTGACGTGGACGAATGCCCAGGAGAAGACCTCGGCGCCGCTTCGCTCGCCGTAGAGCGAGATCGTCGCCGCGGCCGCCGGCGCGGCCATCCACAGCGGCAGTGTCCGCATCCAGAACCGGCGCCACCCGACGCCCGACGCGAGCAGGAGCGGCAGCTCGAGGAGCAGGGCCACGCCGGCCGAGACCGGGTCGATCGTGATGACCAGCGGAAGTGCAATGAGGAGCGCCGCCAGCAGCTTCGCCACGGGGTTGAGCGTCGCGACGCCGCGCGGCGCAGCTTCGAGATGCACGGGGGCGCTCACGCCCGCACCCCCGCCGGCGCGAGCGCGAACCGGCGCGCCGCGAGCGCGTCGAGCACGGCATCGTCGTGGGTGATCGTGACGACGCCGAGCGGGCCGCGGTCGTCGACACCGTCGCGCAGGGAAGCGATGATCGCGACCAGCTCCGACCAGGTGCGCGCATCCTGGCCGAAAGTCGGCTCGTCGAGGACCACGACCCGGGGACGCGCCGCCAGCATCGCCGCGACAGTGAGGCGACGCTTCTCGCCGCCCGACAGTGTGTACGGGTTGGCCCCGGCGAGCGGGGCGAGCCGAAGCCGCTCGAGCAGTTCGTCGACGCGAGCAGTGATCTCCGTCTCCTCGAGGCCCAGAGCGCGGGGTCCGACCTCGAGCTCGTCGCGCACCGATGCGCGCAGGATCTGGTGCTCGGGCTCCTGCAGGACCGTCCCGATCCGCGTCAGCAACGCCGTCGACGTCCACGCCGCGGGGTCGGCGGGGGCCGCGGCGACACGTCGCCGCGGCCGGCGGACGAGCGCAGCCCCGGCAGCGAGTCCGTCCGCCGCGCGCACGGCGCCGCCCTGCGCCCGGAGCAGTCCCGCAAGAGTGAGCCCGAGAGTCGACTTGCCGGCACCGTTCGGCCCGACGACGCCGAGCACCTCACCCGCCCGCACATCGAGGTCGAGTGGCCCGGCGGCCGGCGAGCCGACGGCACGACCGACGACGAGATCCATGGCCGACAGCAGAACGTCGCCGGGCGCAGCGGCGGGCCGCGGCGGGAAGGAGGGACGGATGCCGGGCACCCACACGCCCGCCGCAGCGAGCTCCTGACCCCGTTCGGTCAGCACTGTTCGAGGATCGCCGTCAGCGATGACCTCGCCGCCGGGCGCCAGCACGATGACCCGATCGACGACGGGAAGCCACGCCTCGATCCGGTGCTCGATCACGACGAGCGTGGCCCCGGTGGCATCGAGCGCGCGGGCGACGGCATCCCGGACGTCGACGACGCCCGCAGGGTCGAGGTTCGCGGTCGGCTCGTCGAGCAGCACCGCACCCGGCTGCATCGCGACGATGCCCGCGAGGGCGAGGCGCTGCTTCTGCCCGCCCGACAACGCCGCGGTCGAACGATCCAGCGGGACGTCGAGTCCGACCGCATCCAACGCAGCCCGTACCCGGCGCCAGATCTCGTCGCGGCGCACGCCCAGGTTCTCGCAGCCGAATGCGACGTCGTCGCCCACCCGCGCGAGGATCGTCTGACTGTCGGGGTCTTGCAGGACGAGCCCCGCTCGGCCGCGGGCCTCCGCGGCCGGCTGCCCGTCCACGAGCAGCGCCCCCTCCTGCTCGCCTTCGTCGGCTCCGCCGAGGACCCCGGCGAGGCCTTGCAGCAGTGTCGATTTGCCCGACCCCGAAGCGCCGAGCAGCAGCACGCGCTCGCCGGCATCGATGCGGAACGCCGTCTCGCGTGCAGCCCACGCGCGTCGCGTCGCGTAGCGCCACCCCCACCCGCGGGCCTCGAGGGTCGCGGGCCGCGGAACCCCGGCGTCGCCCACCGTCAGACGCGGGCGGTGGCTTCGCGCCCGGCCGCGAACCGGCCGAGGGCTCCCGTCCGCGCCAGCGCGCGCGTGATGAGCCATCCGCCGAGACCGGCGATGACGGCGCCCGAGATCGTCGTCGAGGCGATGTAGACCGACGTGAAGAGAGTGTCGGCACCGGGGTACCAGAGGATGCGGTCGTTGATGCCGCCGGCGAGACCCGCCCCCGCACCCGCGAGGAGCGCGACCGGAAGACGCCACGACGCGTAGAGGAACACCAGGAAGATCAGTTCCGCGCCCAATCCCTGGACGAGACCGGAGACGATCGTGAGGGGGCCCCACTGGTTGCCGACCAGCGCCGAGATCACAGCCGCGAGCAGCTCGGTGTAGAGCGCGGCGCCCGGCTTGCGGATGATGAGGCCGCCGAGAACGCCGGCGATGAGCCAGGGCCCGGCGAGCAGGCCCTGCAGGCCAGGAAGCAACGGCGTGAGCGCGGCGGACGGGCCCTGATAGGCGACGTTCCACAGCAGGAACACCGCGGCGCAGGCGACGCCGATGACGCTGGCGATGACGATGTCGACGACGCGCCAGCGGAAACGGCCGGGCGTGCGGCCGGTACGACGATCGGACTCGGTGGTGGACGCAGCAGCGTGCATTCTCTCTCCTCCCTGCGCCGGCATGATCCGGATCAGGTTCGACGGTCGAAGCGTGGATCGCTTCCTCTCAGCCCGGCTCACCGGACTCCCGTGGTTGTCGCTGAAGTATAACGTCGCGCGGGCGATGTACGTTGGGCGGGTGAGTTCTCCCGACGCGCGCGTCGCCCTCGCGTGGGTCGACGAGGACGCCGTCGCGCGCGGCGGCAGGCGAAACGAAGCGGCTGCCTCAGCAGGCCCGTACACGGTCGCGCACGCCGACCTGCTCACCGAGCCGCCGCGACGCTCGGCGGCGCCGGCTGCCCTGTCGACGCTGGGAATCGCCGCCCTCACCGTGGGCGGCTACGCGGCGGCGACGCTTCTCTGGCCGCTCGACGCCGTCGCGCCCGACATCCTCCCCGCCGCCGTAACCGCCCCCGCCGCAGCCGTCGCACAGCCGGCGTGGCCCCTCGAAGGCGCCGGCGCGACCGGCGTCGAGGGCTTCGCGAACGTCTCGGCCTCGTCGAGCGAGCCCGAGTCCATCGCGAGCATCACCAAGCTCGTCACGGCCCTCGTCGTCCTCGACCGGATGCCGCTCGCCGACGGCGAGCAGGGTCCGGAATTCGCTTTCACCTCCGCCGACCGCCGGGAGTACCGCGCCTACCTCGCCGACGACCAGTCGGCTCTCGACGTCCCCGTCGACGGCGTACTGACGCAGTATCAGCTGCTGCAGGGCGTGCTCATCGGATCGGCGAACAACTACGCCGACCGCCTCGTGTTCGACCTCTGGCCCGATGAAGACGCCTACGTCGAGGCGGCGAACGCCTGGCTGCAGGCCCATGATCTCGGCGGCGTCACCGTCGTCGATTCGAGCGGGATCGATCCGGAGAACACGGCGGCACCGGCATCCGTCGTCGCCCTCGCCGAGACCGCGATGTCGAACCCGGTCATCGCCGGTATCGTGGCGCAGCGCTCCGTCGAGCTGCCGGGCGCCGGTTTCGTCGAGAACACCAATGCTCTGCTGGCCGACCCCGCGGTGGTCGGCGTCAAGACGGGCAGCCTGTTCGGGTCGTACAACCTCGTCGCCGCGAAAGACACCGCCATCGACGGGGTGAACGTCCGCGTTTACGCGACCGCTCTCGATCAGCCCGACGACGAGACCCGCCACTCGGCGACGGCCGAGCTGCTCGATCGCACGATCACCGAGATCGCCGCCTCACCGGCCCTGCCCGCGGGAACCGTCGCCGGCACCGCGACCACCGCGTGGGGTGCGACAGCCGAGATCGTCACCGACGCCGACGTCCGGGTCGCGCTCTGGAACACGCAGTCGTCTCAGGCTGCGGCGAACGTCGAGCTCGGCGATTCCCGCGACGCCGGCGACGAGGCGGGCGAGCTGACGCTCACCGGCCCGCTCGGCTCGGCGACCACGACCCTGCGCCTGACCGCGGACATCCCCGACCCGGACATCTGGTGGCGCCTCAGCCACCCGCTGCAGCTGTGGGGTCTCGCGGACTGACCTCGCGACGCGCGAGCACGAACCCCTGCGCATGGCGCTCCCCGTCTCGCGCGGGACGCTCGCACTGCTCGAGCACCTCGAATCCGAGAGCCGCGAAGGTCGCCGCGACATCGCGAGGTTCGTGCAGGACGGCGTCCAGGGCGACATCGTGACCGTAGGCACGCTCGATCCGGCGGGTTCCGCTCCCGCTCTGGAACCCGAGGAGGACGAGGCCGCCCGGCATCGAGACTCGGGCGAACTCGGCGGCGATCACCGCGAGCTCGTCCGGCGCCGCGTGGATCACGGAGTACCAGGCGAGGATGCCGGCCGCGGACCGCTCAGGCAGCGGCAGCTCGGCGAGGTCACCTACGGCGAGATCGGCGAACGGACAGCTCGAGCGCGCCTGTTCGATCATCCGCGGCGAGAGGTCGACGCCGACCGTGCGCAGATCCGGGCGGCTGTCGTGCATGAGGCGAAGCATCCGACCGGCACCGCACCCGGCGTCGACCACCCGGGCGCCGCTCGGGAGCAGGTCGAGGAACCGATCGATCAGGGCGACATCGTCCGGGGCCTCGAACGACGCATCAGGCAGCAGGGCCGCGTAGTCGGCCGCGACGGTGTCGTACGCGGCGCGCATCGCACCTCGCGACGTCATACGAAGCGGACGGTCTGCTGCAGGCGGGTGCGGACGTCGAAGAGCTCGTTCCCGCCGATCTCGCGCGCACCGGCGACCCCGCGACGGAGCACCGTGGCCAGCGCCGAACGTCCCACCACCGCGACCGCGAGACCGCGCACACGGCCGAGCTCCTCGATGGCCTGCACCACATCGTCGTCGGGGAGCACCACGATCACGCCGCTGAACTTCACCCGCGCGGCGCGACTGAGCGCTCGCGCTCGATGCACGAGCGTCGCGATCGGCGAGTCGACGCCCTCGCCGATCAGCTCGCCGCGCCGAGTGCGCACCGGAGCGCCGAAGTCCTCCGACAGCACGGCGTAGAGCCCGGAGGGCCCGAGCACCACGTGATCGAGCTTCACGTCGGGATCGCGGGGGTCGGCGGCCACGTCATGCCAGACGGTGTACCCCATTCCGAGGTCCGCGACCACGCGAGCCGTCGCCTCCTCAGCGAGGGCGTCGGCGAGCAGCCGCCGGATCTCGTGGGGCGCGGTGCGGACGAGCGCGGGGTCGTACGGGTCGTCGACCGCTGCGCCACGTCCGACCCACTCCCGGATGAGGGTCAGGTAGCGCTCACGGCGCCAGCCGCCGGGCTGCCCGAACGACCGCGCCCGCGGGCGGGTGTCGGCCGGGCGCTGCGGCGGCCGCCACGTCGGGGCGTCGGGAGAGAAGGTCGGGGCGTCCGCGAAACCGTGTCCTCGGTCGTAGGCCGCGCGGGCGGCGGACGTGCCGACCAGGTCCCAGGCACGCTGCACCTGCACGAACTTCACGGCGTCGCCCCCGGTGTCGGGATGCGTCTGCCGCAGCCGGAGGCGGTAGGCGCGGCGAAGCTCCTCGTCGTCGACGTCGGGCGCGACCCCGAGCACGTCGTACGCCGAGGCGGACAGCGGACTGTCGAACACGAACCCTCCCTCGCGCGGCGCAGCCCCGGGACGGCGCGGACGCACAGCATCCCGAGACTATTACCTCGGGGCCGGGCGGAGCCCGGACGTCCGACGGAACTCAGTCAGTCCATAGGGCCGGGACGGGCTCGAACCCGAACGCCCGCGCGACGACATCGGGAGCGAGGTCGTCTCGCGACGCGGGCGACCACGACGGCGCCCCGTCCTTGTCGACGAGGCGGGCTCGGATGCCCTCGACGAGGTCGGGCTGCGTCGTGGCGAACCACAGCACCAGGCCGTACTCCTGCGCCAGGACCGTTCGCAGCTCGTCCTGCTCGCGCGCGGCGCGGACGGCCGCGAGGGTGACGGCAAGAGCAGTCGGCGGAAGCGTCTCGAGCAGCTCAGCGGTGGCGTGGGCCTCCGGCTCGGTGCACCCCCGCAACCGGCCGATGATCTCGCCGACGGAGTCGGCGGCGAAGGCGTCGTCGATCCAGGGCCGGGCGGCCTCGAGGCGGGCAGGACCGGCCGTCTCGTCGAACAGGAGGACGAGCTCGGTCGCGGTCTGGGGGTCGGCGCGGCTGACGAGGGCGTCGCGCAGATCATCGAGCCGCTCGGAGGGAACGAGGTGGTCGGCGAACCCGGCGTAGATCGCGTCAGCGGCATCCATCGACTCACCGGTCAACGCGAGGTACTCCCCCACGCGCCCCGGCGCCCGGGCCAGCAGCAGGCTGCCGCCGACGTCGGGAGTGAACCCGATCCGCACCTCGGGCATCGCCAGGCGCGACCGTTCGGTGACCACTCGCACCGCCGCGTGACCGGCGAGCCCGATCCCGCCGCCCATCGTCACACCGTCGGCGAACACGACGACCGGCTTGGGGTACGCGGCGATCCGTGCGTTGAGGGCGTACTCGGCCCGGAAGAAATGTGCCGTCTCGGCGACATCGCCCGCGACGATCTGGTCGTACAGCCCGCGGACGTCGCCCCCCGCGCACAGCCCGCGGTCGCCCGCGCCGTCGAGGAGGACGGCGTCCACACCGGGGTCGTCCTCCCACGCGTCGAGCGCTGCGGCGAGGCGCTGGATCATGCCGAGGTCGAGGGCGTTGATGGCGCGCGGCCGGTCGAGAGTGAGATGTCCGAGTGCACGATCGACACGGACTCGGACACGCGGATCGGATGCAGCGGCGTCGGTCACCCTCGCCACGCTACCGCTCGGAGTTCGCGGTGAACGCGGCGTGTCGGGCAGGATGGGAGCGGAACCACCCGGCGAGAGGGGGCGCGATGGCGGACGGACAGGTGCTGGAGTTCACCGACGTGGCCAAACGTTTCGGCGCCGTCGCGGCGGTCGACGGCCTGACGGCGCGGGTCGAACCGGGCGCGGTCACCGGCTTCCTCGGACCGAACGGTGCGGGCAAGACGACCACGCTGCGCATGCTCCTCGGGCTCATCTCGCCCACGTCGGGCTCCGCCACGATCGGTGGCCGCCGCTACCGCGACCTGAAGCACCCGCTGCAGACCGTCGGCGCCGTCCTCGAGTCGTCCAGCTTCCACCCGGGCCGATCGGCCGCCGCACATCTCCGGGTCTACGCCCATGCGGCGGGGATCCCGACGTCGCGCGTCGACGACGCCCTGGGCATCGTCGGTCTCGGCGATGTCGCCGGCCGCAAGGTGGGCGGGTTCTCACTCGGGATGCGGCAGCGCCTCGGTCTCGCCTACGCCCTGCTGGGCGACCCCGGCGTCCTGGTCCTCGACGAGCCGACGAACGGGCTCGACCCCGAAGGCATCCGCTGGATCCGCCGCTTCCTCCGCGACCTCGCCGCGGAAGGACGCACCGTCCTGGTCTCGTCGCACCTGCTGGCAGAGGTGCAGCAGTCCGTCGATTCGCTCATGATCATCACGCGCGGGCGCCTCGTTTACCAGGGCGGCATCGAGCATGTCGTGCCGCAGGACGAGATCGCGACCGTCGTCGACGCCGAAGATCGCGACGCGCTCCGCCGCGCCCTCTCGGCCGCCGGCTTCGAGAGCGACGAACGCCGCACGGGCCTTGCCGTACGCGGTGCCGACGCCCCGACAGTCGGACGCATCGCCGCCGACGCCGGCATCGCCCTGACCGCGTTGCAGCGGAAGGGTCCGGCTTTCGAGGAGGTCTTCCTGGAGCTCGTCAGCGGCACCCGCGTGCACCCGTCGGCCGTGACCGGGGAGGAGACGCGATGAACCTCGTGAACGCGACCCGATCGGAACTGACGAAGCAGTTCTCCACCTCGGTCTGGTGGATCCTCCTGATCGTCCTCATCCTGTACATCGGCGGAACGGCCGGCGGCATGGCCGCCGTCTTCGCGGCGGGCGAGAACGGCTCGCTGCCGGGCACCACGTCGCTGCCGACGGGGCTCGGCGATCGGCTGCCGAGCCTCATCTACGGGCTCGCCACGGCGATGGGTTACGTGTTCCCGCTCGTCGTGGGTTCGCTGCTCGTGACCGGCGAGTACCGCCACAAGACCCTGACGCCGACCTTCCTGGCCACACCCCGACGCGGCGTCGCGTTGTCGGCGAAGATGCTCGCGGGCGTCGTCATGGGTCTCGTCTTCGGCGTCGCCGCCGTCGGCTCGACGGTCGCCGCAGGCGGGGGGATGCTGGCGCTGTTCGGCGTCGACCCGCAGCTCGGACGCCCCGAGACCTGGGCGTTCCTCGGACGGATGCTGCTCGCCCTCGTGCTCTGGGTGCTCGTGGGCATCGCGCTCGGCACCCTCATCCGCAACCAGATCGCCGCCGTCGTCGGCATCCTCGCTTTCACCCAGTTCGTCGAGCCGATCGCCCGCGTGGGCGCGAGCATGGTCGACGGGCTCGCCGACGTGGTGCGCTTCCTCCCGGGTGCGGCCTCGGATGCGCTCGCGGGCGACAGCATCTACGCCGCTATGGGCGGGAGCGCCGGCCAGCCCCTGGAGTGGTGGGCGGGCGGGCTCGTGCTCGTCGGCTACGCCGTCGTGTTCGCCGTGATCGGCTACGCGGTGTCGTGGCGGCGCGACGTCGCCTGATCGACCAGATCCGCCACGTCAGCCGGCTCGTCCTCGACGTCGAGGCGCAGGGCGCGCACGAGCGCCACCCCGTGCCGCGTCGTGAGGATCAGACGCTGGAACTCGTCGTCGCCCTCGAGGTCGACGACGACCGACGGGCGGCGACGCCGGACCAGGACGAAATCGGTGGCTCCCGCTGACTCGAAGGAACCGGCCGCGATGACCGCAGGAACCAGCAGTCCGGGGCGCGGCACGCCGCGGAGCCACGACCACGCGTCATCCGTCAGCTGCACCCGCGCGATGTGCTCGCGAGACACCAGGACATTCCGCTGACGGAATGCTGCGGCGCGCTCGGTCGCCGAAAGCACGACTTCGAGCTGCGCGGAGTCGAGCAGAAGCGTCACCATGCGTCTCAGTCTGCCAGTCGGACACTCACGAAATGCTCACAGACCGGCAACGATCACCGCCGCGATCGCGTCAGGACGCCGATGCTCCCGATGCCGGGGCAGGCTGGCGGGCGATCGCATCGAGGAGGGATGAGATCGTGGTCTCGGCGGCCACCACATCGACGGTGAGACCGAGCTTGCGCGCGTCGCGGGCCGTACGCGGGCCGATCGCCGCGATCAAGGTCGACGCCGGCAGATCGGGGAACTGCTCGCTGACCTGCTCGGCGACCGAGCCGCTGGTCACGAGCACCGCATTGATGCGCCCGCTGGCCACGTCGGCTGCAATGCGTTCGGTCACCGGGACGCCGACGGTGCGGTACGCCACGACGCTGCGGACGTCGTGACCGGCCTCGACGAGCATCCTGGTGAGGACGGGCTTGGCGACCTCGCTGCGCAGCGCCAGGACGCGTGTCGGCTCGGGCTCGATGGCGAGGATCTGCTCGGCGAGGCCGGCCGCCGAATCGTCCTCGTCGGGAACCAGGTCGACGCGGTACCCGACCGCCGTCAGCGCCGCAGCCGTCGTCTCACCGACCGCGGCGACGCGCGTGCGCGCGGGGATCTCCGCGCGATAGGCGTACAGGACGTCGACGGTCGTGGCACTCGTCAACGTGATCCAGTCGAATGCTCCGGCCGCGAGCTCGGCGAGCGCGCCTTCGAGATCGGCGACGTCCGTCGTGGGCGCGAAGTTAACCAGCGGCGCGATGACGGGCGTGGCACCGTGCGATCGTAGGAGTGCCGCGACCTGGTCGCCCCAGGGACCGCCGCGCGGCACGAGCACGCGCCACCCCCGGAGGGGCTTCTGCGGCTCTGGGTGGCCGGGCTCGACATGCATATGGTGGCTCTCATGAGGCGCGGCCGCCCCCGAAAGAGCGGCCGACGCACGTTCCTTCTCCGGGCGGTGCAGACCCGGATGCGCAACATCGGCAGCATCCGCTCCATCGCCGCTGCCTCGTTTCCGAGCATACTCCGATGCGGGCGCGAGGCGGCGGCGGGAGGTATCGATCCGGACTCGGTTGGCCGAGAACGGACGGGTCAGCGGGCGATCAGCCGGGCGATGCCCCAGACCACGGCGCCCACGGCGACCGCGACGCCGAGCGCTGCCGCAGCGGCTCCGGCCGGGTTGCGCTGCGCGTAGGCGCGCGCCTCGCGGCTGGCGCGGTCGGTTGCGATGACCGCCCGCTTGGGGAGGTTCGCCTTGTGCTCGATGGCGGCGAGCGCGGCCTTCAGCTCGGCACGCGCCTTCTCGACCGGGTCGGAGATGCCCAGCGGCACCGCGGTGTCAGGGAGCTCAGAACTCATCGGCCACTTCCTTCACGATCTTGGCGTCGGTGGAGATCGCCTGCGCGGGGTTCTGCCGCGAGCTCAGACGCTTGAAGCGGAGGAGCCCCAGCACCGCGAACACGGCGGCGATCACCAGGAGGATTCCGATCACGATCAGCGACGCGGCCCACGCGGGCAGCCACGACGACAGCCCGATGATCGCGAAAGCGCCGATGGCCGGGATCGTCCAGAAGAGGAAGAACAGCGCGACGATGAACCAGACACCGCCGAGGCCGGCATCCTTTCCCGTCTTCTTGGCCCAGGCCTTCGCCGAATCGATCTCGGCGACGACGAGGTTGCGGACCAGCTCGGGGATCTCGCCGATCAGAGTGAACAGGCTGTCGTCGGCGCGATCGCGGAATCCGCGGGGCGTGCTCATCTCAGCTGTCCGCCACGGCGCTCGCGTCGGCGACCTTGCGCGCGTCGCGCTCGGCGGCCTTGCGCACGTCGCCGGCAGCCTTCTCGCCCTCGGCCACGGCCGCGTCGAGCTTCTCGCCGGGGGTGCCGCTCTTGCTCGCGGCCTTGACGACCTTCTTCGCGCTGTCCCAGACGACGCTGGGGACGGCGAGGGCGGCGGACTTGCCGAGCTCGGTCACCTTGCCGACCTGCTTCTGCACGGGGTCGAGCTCCCAGACCTGCTGGGCCTTCTCTTTGATCTGCTCGTAGCGCTGACGCCCGGCGCGTGCCCCGAGCACGTAGCCCGCGGCGAGTCCGACGGCGATGCCAATCTTGCCCCTCATGGGGTCTCCTCACGTTCGACGTTGCTGCGTGGTCCCAGGCTATCGCCGTATGCCGCCTCAGGTATCCACTCCCGAAACCCGGCGGAGCCGACTATCATGCCGGATCGACTCCCCGCCAGAGCACCGCACGGCGAGCGGCGTCCGCCTCGGCGATGGCGTCGGCGGCGACCCGATCGAGGCTGTTGCCCGACAGCCACCCGCCCACGAGCGCCAGGGCGGGCATCTCACGCGCCCGCGCCCGGACAGCCTGGGCCGCCTCGTCATGACCCAGCAGTGACGCCGGGGCCGCGCGGGAGTAGCTGATGCGGGCCGAAGCGCGTATGGCGCCTGCCGGGATCGCGACGCCGCACAGATCGGATGCCGCCGCGCGCGCGGCCCCGACGACCTCCGCGTCCGACCCGGCGGTGTGCGGCAGGGTCACCCGGATGATGTGCTCGCCCTCGGCCAGCGCTTCGCCGATCCATGGCCAGGTCCGCGAGATCGGACGCACGGTGGCCGGCTCGGACCCGGGCCCGATCACGAGCGACCCCCGCTCGGGCAGGTCGACCCCCTCGATGCGGAGCAGCACCACGTCGAGCGGCGCTGGCCGGGGCTCGGCGCTCGCGGGAAGCTCCACGTGCGGGGACAGCAATCGGCGGGCGGCGTCTTCGTCCGCGGCGACGATCAGCAGATCGGCAGGTACCGGCTCTTCGACGCTGTCGGCACGCACGAGCCACGTGTCGCGCTCGCGATGGATCTCCGTCGCGGCCGCGCCGGTGCGGATGTCGACGTCGAAGTCCCGCAGGCGCGCCTCGAGCGCATCGATCAGGCGGAACAGCCCGCCGCGCGGCGCGCGGCGCTGCGGGGAACCGGGACGCACGGTCTGCGCGACCGCGCCGCTCAGCGAGCCGGTCCGCGTGAGCGCGGGGTTGAGCGACGGGGCCGCGGCATCGACGTCGATGAACTCGGGAGCGACGCCGTGGACGGCGAGCACATACGGGGCTACGAGCCGGTCGCGCACCCGCTCGCCCATGCGCGACGAGACCAGCTCGCCGAGACTGCGGTGACGCCCGACCGTCAGCGGCGGGCGCACGCGGTCGAGATAGGCACGCCAGGCGCCACGCCCCTCGATGTGTCGTCGCACATCCTCGGCCCAGGGGTTGGCGGGGATGCCCAGCACCGTCCCCGCGGGCGCGGGAGCAGGTCCGGCCGGACCGGCGCCGAGCCACAGCTCGTCGTCGCGGGCGGTCTCGAGTTCAGCGCTCAGCCCGACCTCGTCGATGAGCTTCGCGAGCGTCTTCGCCGATGCCGGGATGCCGTCGGCCGCGGCATCCACCGTCAGGTCGCCCAGCGTCGCCCGGTCGAGGGAGCCGCCGAGCTGCGGCCCGGCCTCGATCAGGGTGACCTGCAGTCCGAGGCGCGCACATTCGAGCGCCGCGACGATGCCCGCCATACCGCCGCCGACGACGACGACCCGGGTGTCGTGGGCATGCGTCACGAGATCCGTCATGCCCCCATCCTGCCGTCTCGCCGATGAGAACATGGAGAGCATGAGCCTGCACATCACCGACGACTCCGCCGCCGACCAGCTGCTGACCGAGAATCCGCTCGCGCTGCTGATCGGGATGCTGCTCGACCAGCAGATCGCCATGGAGACGGCGTTCACCGGGCCGCTGAAGATTCGCGAGCGCGCGGGGTCGGTCGACGCGGCGACGATCGCGGGCTACGACCCCGACGAGTTCGTCGAGGTCTTCCGTCAGACGCCGGCCGTGCACCGCTTTCCCGGGTCGATGGCGGGCCGGGTGCAGACGCTCTGCCAGACGATCGTGGACGACTGGGACGGCGACGCGTCGGCGATCTGGACCTCCGGCGACCCGGACGGCCCCACCGTCTTGAAGCGGCTCAAGGCGCTGCCGGGGTTCGGTGAGCAGAAGGCGAAGATCTTCCTCGCGCTTCTGGGCAAGCAGTACGGCTTCACCGGCGACGGGTGGCGGGAGGCCGCGGGCTCGTACGGCGACGAGGGCTCGTTCCGCTCGGTGGCCGACATCGTCTCACCCGAGTCGCTGACCAAGGTCCGCGAATACAAGCGCGCGGCGAAGGCGGCAGCGAAGGACGCCTCTGCCTCCTGAGTCGCGGTTTTCGAAAAGACTGGCGGACGACACCGAATATGTTTGAGTAGTCGACATTCCGTACCCCCGGTCTGCGCAAAGGAGCGCTCGAACCATGCGAATTCGTCGACCCCGTTTACTGGCAGCCGCGGCGACCGCGGCGCTCGCCGCACCGTTACTCGTCGCGACGGGAGCCGCCGCGGCCCCCGGAGCGACTACCCCCCTCGTCGCCAACGACTTCTCGAGCCCGACGCTCGGTGACGCACTGACGCAGAGCGGAGGCGACGGCTCCACGCTCGACTACGTCGACGGCGCTCTCGTCGTGCGGGACCGCGACGCCGACTACGTCGGCATCCAGACGGCGCCGGGCATCCTCGAGCCCGAGACCGAGTACACCGTCAGCGCCCGCGTCCGGCTGGCCGCGGGCACGCCCGACACGCAGGCGCGCTGGGTCGGCGTCCCGGGATACACCTGGATCGGGAACACGACCATCACGGCCGGCGACTGGACGACGGTCACCGGCACCTGGACGTCGCCGCAGACCACCGAGGACGTCCGGCTCTACCTTGGCACCGGCGACATCGCCGGCACGGCCGCTTACACCTACCTCGTCGACGACGTCACCGTCACGGCGACGGACGGCGATCCGGGCGCGAATCCGGGTACCGGCCCCGACGCCCCGGGCACCGTCCTGATCGAGAGCACGTTCGACGACGGCGCCCTCGGCGCCTGGCAGCCGCGGGCCGGGTCGAGCGGTGCCGGCCCGACCGTGGAGGTCGTGCCCGGCGGAGCCGACGAGTCGTCGCACGCGGCTCTCGTCACCGATCGGACGCACGAAGGCGACGGCATCCTCCTCGATGTCACCGACACCCTTCTCGCGGGACAGACCTACGCCTTCTCCGCGGCGCTGCGCTTCGCGCCCGGCGCAGATCCCGGCCAGGGCCTCACCGTCTCGATGCGCACCGACGACGGCGGCACGGTCGCCTATACCAACCTCCTGCAGGCCGAGAGCGCCTCGGCGACCGGATGGACGACCGTCGCCGGCGACATCACCATCCCCGGGTACGACGCCGCGGCGGAGCTCTACATCGAGGCGCGGTACAACTCCGGCAACACCTCGCCGTTCCTCGTCGACCAGGTGCGGGTCGCGGTGCCCGAAGCCGGCCAAGGCGACCTCGATCTCACTCCGCTGAAGGACACGACCGACTTCCCCGTCGGCGTCGCGATCGATCAGCGCGAGACCAGCGGCGCGGCATCCGATCTGCTCCGGCACCACTTCGACCAGATCACGCCCGAGAACCACATGAAGGTCGAGGCCTGGTACGACGACCAGCAGCGGTTCCAGCGCCACCCGCAGGCCACCGCGCTGCTCGACTACGCGGCCGCGAACGACCTGCGGCTCTACGGGCACGTGCTGCTGTGGCACGCCCAGACCCCCGACTGGTTCTTCCAGGATGCTTCCGGGCGAGAGCTCACCGACTCGGAGGCCGACAAGCAACTGCTGCGCGACCGGCTCGCGACGCACATCGACGACGTCGCCCGGTCGATCGCCGACGACTACGGCCTGTTCGGGTCCGAGACCAATCCCCTCGTCGCGTGGGACGTCGTCAACGAGGTCATCTCCGACCAGGCGACGCCCGACGGCCTGCGAACCAGCCGGTGGCACGACGTCCTCGGTGAGGAGTTCATCCACCTCGCCTTCCGGCTCGCCGACCAGGCGTTCAACCGCGACTACGCGGCCCCGGGCTCGGACCGCCCCGTGAAGCTGTTCATCAACGACTACAACACCGAGCAGGACGCCAAGGGAACGCAGTACGAGGCCCTCGTCGGCCGGATGGTCGCCGCCGGAACGCCCCTCGACGGCGTCGGCCACCAGTTCCACGTCTCGATCAACACCCCTGTCAGCGCTCTCGCGAGCACGCTCGACCGGTTCGCCGGACTCGGCCTCATGCAGGCGGTCACCGAGCTCGACGTCACCGTCAACCCCGCCACCGCGGCGAACCTCGCGCGCCAGGGGTACTACTACCGCGACGCGTTCGAGGTGTTCCGCGGCTACCACGCCGGGGCGCCGGCATCCGAGGGCCTCTACTCGGTCACCGTGTGGGGTCTCACCGACGCCCGCTCGTGGCGCTCGGAGCAGGCGCCGCTGCTGTTCGCGGGCGACCTGAGCGCGAAGTCGGCGTTCTTCGGCGCGATCGGGCAGGACGACAGTCTGCCGCCGCTGGTGACGACCGCCGATGTGTTCCGCGGCGACGTGGGGCTCGACGGCGCGATCGCCGATGCCGCCGAATGGCGCAACCTGCCCGAGCACCCGCTCACCGGCGACGCGGGCGGTTTCCAGACGCGCTGGAGCGACAATCACCTCACGGTGCTCGTTCGCTCGAACGTGCGGCCCGAGCGGATCGAGTTCACCTACCGTGACGAGCAGGCCGCTTTCGGCACCGGCGGCGACCTCGCCGGCCGGACCGTCGAGGCCGACGGCGCGTTCTACTCCGTCGTTCAGCTGCCGCACGAAGCCCCGGCCGTAGGCGCGACCGCCGCATTCGACGTCCGCGTCTTCGGTGCCGACGGGCTCGTGGGATCGTGGAACTCGGCGGGTGCCACGGGTCAGCTGACCTTCTACGAGGAGCTGTCGTACCTCGAGATCCCGCGCGCTGACACGATCACGGTCGACGCGGTCGTGGATGACGCGTGGGCCGACGCTCCGCGGATCGAGACGGCCAAGCGCGTCGAGGGCGACGCGACCGGCGCCACGGCGACGGTCCGGACGCTCTGGCGCGACAACGTGCTCTACACCCTGTTCGAGGTCGTCGATCCCGAGATCGACACGTCGAACAGCGATCCTTGGAACCGCGACGGCGTCGAGATCTTCCTCGATCTCGGCAACACCAAGAGCGGGGCGTACGGTCCCAACGACACGCAGATCCGCATCACGGTCGACGGCGACGTCACCTTCGGCACCGGCAACGAGGCGCTCCAGCGGTCACGACTGCTCGAGAGCGCGACCGCGCGCACCGCGAACGGGTACATCGTCGAGGCGGCCATCGACCTCGTCGGTCAGTCCGGCGGGCAGAGCGACGTTCCGCTCGGTGGCGCCGGCACCTTCCAAGGCTTCGACGCGCAGGTCAACGACGCTCGCGGCGGCTCGCGCTTCGCCGTGCACACGTGGGCCGAGCCGACCGGCACCGGCTACCAGACCACCTCGCGGTGGGGCGTCCTGCACCTCGTCGAGTCGCTGACCACGCCGGGCGAACCGGGCGGTCCGGGTGAGCCCGGCGAGCCCGACGCGTGGGCGACGGTCGACATCGGCGACGGCCGCGTGGCCCAGGGCGGATCGCTGCCCGTGCGGGTCTCGGGCCTCGAGCCGCAGCAGCAGATCGGCGCCACGCTGTACAGCGATCCGATCGTCGTCAGCGGCATCCCCGCGGCCGATGCGTCAGGCGAGGTGCGCTTCGCCGTCGCCATCCCCCGTGACCTCCCGACCGGAGAGCACACGCTCGTCATCACGTCGCCCGGGTTCGACGACATCCGCGTGGCCGTGACGGTCGTGAGCGGCGCCTCGAGCGGCAGCGGCGCCGCGGGCGGCACGGCCAGCGGGAGCGGTAGCCTCAGCGCGACCGGGGGCGAACTGCCGTGGGGCGCGGCACTCGCCGCGGCGGTGCTGCTCACCGCGGGCGGACTGTTCCTGGCGCTGCGGCGACGCCGCACCCCCTGACCCGCGGGTCTGCTCTCGGGCGCGAACGTCGGGGAAAAGCGCGAACCTCGGAGTCCATCGCAGGATGGCTCCGAGGTTCGCGTCGTTCTCCGCCCGAAGGTGCGTCAGGCGCCGCGCAGGCGCTCGGCGAGATAGCCCTCGAGCGCGTCGAGCGCGATGCGCTCCTGGGCCATCGTGTCGCGGTCGCGCACGGTGACGGCCCGGTCGTCGAGCGAGTCGAAGTCGACGGTGACGCAGAACGGCGTGCCGACCTCGTCCTGACGGCGGTAGCGGCGCCCGATCGCACCGGCGTCATCGAAGTCGATGTTCCAGCCGCGGCCGCGCAGCGTGTCGGCGACCTCGCGCGCCAGCGGCGAGAGACGCTCGTTGCGGC
The DNA here is from genome assembly GCF_003289625.1 of Microbacterium sp. SMR1. Lineage (GTDB taxonomy): Bacteria > Actinomycetota > Actinomycetes > Actinomycetales > Microbacteriaceae > Microbacterium > Microbacterium plantarum. The sequence continues at coordinate 590,675 of NZ_QMBN01000002.1, read as the reverse complement.
TGAGGGGCAGCACGGCCACCTTGACGGGCGCCAGGCGCGGGTCGAGGCGCAGCACGGTGCGGGTGTCGACGCCGCCCTTCGCGTTGGGCACCTCTTCTTCGTCGTACGCGTCGACGAGGAAGGCCATCATGGCCCGCGTCAGGCCGAACGAGGGCTCGATCACGTACGGCGTGTACTTCTCGCCGGATGCCTGGTCGAAGTAGGTCAGTGACTGGCCGGATGCCTCGGAGTGGCTGCCCAGGTCGTAGTCGGTGCGGTTCGCGACGCCCATGAGCTCGCCCCACTCCTTGCCCGGGAACCCGAAGCGGTACTCGACGTCGATCGTGCCGGCGGAGTAGTGGGCGCGGTCGTCCTCGGGGACGTCGAAGCGCCGCATGTTGTCGGCGTCGATGCCCAGCTCGATGAACCAGTTCCAGCACGCCTCGACCCAATGCTCGAACCACTGCTGCGCCTCGGCGGGCGGCGTGAAGAACTCGATCTCCATCTGCTCGAACTCGCGCGTGCGGAAGATGAAGTTACCCGGCGTGATCTCGTTGCGGAACGCCTTGCCGACCTGGCCGATGCCGAACGGCGGCTTCTTGCGGCTCGCGGTGAGCACGTTCGAGAAGTTCACGAAGATGCCCTGCGCGGTCTCGGGGCGCAGGAAGTACAGGCCGGTCTCGTCGTCGACGACGCCGAGGTAGGTCTTCACGAGGCCCGAGAACGACTTGGGCTCGGTGTACTGGCCCTTGGTGCCGCAGTTCGGGCACGGGACGTCGGCGAGGCCGTTCTCGGCCTTGCGGCCCTTGCGCGCCTCGAAGTCCTCGATGAGGGTGTCTTCGCGGAAGCGCTTGTGGCACTGCAGGCACTCGACCAGGGGGTCGGTGAAGGTCGCGACGTGGCCGGAGGCCTCCCAGACGCGCTTGGGCAGGATGATCGACGAGTCGAGGCCGACCATGTCGCCGCGACCGCGCACGAAGGTCTGCCACCACTGCCGGCGGATGTTCTCCTTGAGCTCCGTGCCGAGGGGGCCGTAGTCCCACGCGGAGCGCGAACCGCCGTAGATCTCCCCCGCCTGGAAGACGAACCCGCGGTGACGGGCGAGGGCGATGACTTTGTCGAGGCGGGACTGCTCGGCCACAGGTGGCTCCTCATGGTCGTTTTCGGGATGCGCCGGCGGCGCGGATGCCGCAGACAACGGCATCCTCGATTCTAGTCGCGCCGCGCGGGCCGACCCCGATACGGTCGAAGGACACATCGTTACGCACGGGAAAGGTCAGCATGGAAGCTCTATTCGCCGGAGGCGCGCTCGTGATCGGCGGCATCGCCGTGATCGCCGTCATCATTCTTCTGATCTTCCTGCTGATCATGGTGCGGGCCTGGTACAAGGTCGCCAAGGCCGACCAGGCGCTCGTCGTCGTCGGTCGCAACCAGAAGAACGCGGCGGGAGACTCCTCGCGCATCTCGGTGATCACCGGCGGCGGCGCCCTCGTCAACCCGCTGACCCAGCGGGCCGAGATGATCTCGCTGCGTGCACGTCAGATCAAGATGGAGCCGACCGCACAGGCATCCAACGGCGTCACCGTCATGGTCGCGGGCGTCGCGCTCGTGAAGATCGGCTCCGATCCTGAGTTCGTGCGTCGCGCCGCCGAGCGCTTCCTGTCGCAGGACGGCGCGATCGAGCAGTTCACGACCGAGCAGCTCGAGGGCGCGCTCCGCGGCGTCGTCGCGACGCTGACCGTCGAGCAGCTCATGAAGGACCGCCAGAAGCTGTCGGACCAGATCGCCGAGGGCATCAAGAGCGACCTGCTGGCCCAGGGCCTCATCCTCGACTCGTTCCAGATCCAGGGCATCACCGACAAGAACGGCTACATCGACGCCCTCGGCGCGACCGAGGTCGAGCGCGTTCGCCGCGAGGCCGAGGTCGCCCGGATCAACGCCGCCCGCGAGGTCAAGGCTCGCCAGCTCGCGACCGACGAGGCGAACCTCATCGAGCAGACCGCGTACGACAAGAACTCCGCCGCCGCCTCCGCCGAGGTCGGCCGCGCCCGCGCCGAGGCAGAGCAGGCCGAGGCTCTCGCCCGCGCGCAGCGCGAGCAGGACGTGCTGCTGCAGGCCGCCGAGAACCGGCAGGCCCAGCTCGACGCCGACATCAAGAAGGTCGCCGACGCCTCGCTCTACGAGCGCCAGCGCAAGGCAGACGCCGACGCGTACGCCGAGGTCAAGGCCGCCGAAGCCCGCGCACAGATCGCTGCCCAGGAGGCCGAGGCCACGCGCCTGCGCGCCCAGGCCGAGGCCGACGCCGTGCGCCTGGCCGGTGAGGCCCGCGCCGAGGCGATCGAGGCCGAGGCCGCCGCCATCGCCCAGAACCAGGAGGCCCTGCTCGCCCAGCGCGCGATCGAGGCCCTCGTGCCGCTGATGACCGAGTTCGCCCGCGGCTTCGACAAGGTCGGCTCCATCACGGTGCTCGGCGGCGACGGCGCATCGAGCCACATCGCCTCCGAGAGCGCGTCGAGCATGCGCGCCACCTTCGACGCCGTGCAGGCCACGACCGGCATCGACCTGCGCCAGATCATCCAGGGCCAGGCCACCGGCCGCGGTGTCGCCCAGGGCCTGCGCGACGACGACGCCGCCGCGGCTTCGGCGCCGGCTCCGGCTCCGGCTCCGGCTCCGGCTCCGGCTCCGGCTCCGGCTCCGGAGGAGCCTTCGGCGGAGTGACCCCGCGCTGACTCCTCAGATCCGACGACGCCCCGTCTCACCTCTCGCGTGATGACGGGGCTTCGTCGTTTCCGGGCGCCGGGATCTGAGGAGTTACCGCGCGGGATTGTCAACCGGGTGCGACACCGCGCCGGGGGTTCGTAGCGTCGGGGCATGACGTTCACTCCTCGCCGTGCCATCGTGACCGCTTCCGACTCGGGGATCGGCCGCGCGACCGCCCTCGCCCTCGCCGACGCAGGGATGGACGTCGGGGTCACCTGGCACTCCGACGAGGAAGGCGCGAACGAGACCGCAGCGGGCGTTCGGGCCCGGGGGCGCAAGGCCGTCGTCGCCCAGTTCGACGCGACCGAGTTCGAGAAGGTCCCCGGTGTCATCGAGCACCTCGCCGAGGAGCTCGGCGGCCTCGACGTCTTCGTCAACAACGCCGGCGGCGGCACCGGCGGGCCCGTGCTCGACCTCGACCTCGATGGGTGGCGGACGGTCGTCGCGCTCAACCTCGACGGCGCCTTCCTCGGAATGCAGACCGCCGCGAAGCTCATGGCGGATGCCGGTGACGGCGGGCGCATCATCGCGGTGACGAGCGTCCACGGCTCGCAGCCGCGGGTCGGCTCGGCCGCCTACGTCGCCTCGAAGCACGGCCTCGAAGGCCTCGTGAAGACGATGGCGCAGGAGCTCGGCCCCCGAGACATCACCGTCAACTCGGTCGCGCCCGGCGAGATCGCGACCCCCATCAACGACATGGAGGGCGACGAGGCCGAGAAGACCCACCGCCCCGGCATCCCGATCCCGCGCCCGGGCAAGCCCGAGGAGATCGCCGCGGTCGTCGCCTTCCTGGCGTCGCCGGCGTCGTCGTACGTCACGGGCGCGACCTGGGTCGTCGACGGCGGGATGCTGCAGATGGGCCCGCAGGCCGGCTCGCACCTCGAGTCCGACGACTGGCGCGACGCCGGCGCGGAGTAACCGCGCCGCGCCGCGCAGGTCAGGGCCGGACGAGGAGGTAGCCGCGCTCGTCGTCGAAGCCGCCGACGGTGAGCCCGGCCGCGAAGTGCTCGAGGAACTGCGCGCGCACGCGGTCGCGCCAGGCGTCGGCGTCCGCGGGAGAGGCGGCGCGGATGGCGTGGATGTCGGCGGGCACCTCGATCGTCGCGACGATCCGGTCGTCGGACGGACGCTCCTGCGGCGGTGCCGCGAGCGGCCACGTCACCATGAGCCGGTCGGTGACCTCGCCGCGATTGATGCCGTCGTCCATGAGCCCGTACTGGTCGACGAGGTAGTCGCTGATGCGGGCTCCGAGTACCTGCAGGTTGAAGTGCGCGTTGCGCGCGAAGAGCGGGTCGAACGTCCACGTGATGGTGCCGACCTCACGGGCGAAGGCCCACGCGCGCTGGTGCTGCTTGAGCACGCGCCCAAGTCCCTGCTGCTGGTACTCCGGCAGCACACCGGTCACGTGCGAGTGCATCGACCGCGCACCCGGCTCGGCGAAGAACGCCACCGACGCACCGACGACCCGGTCGCCGTCGAAGAGTCCGACCACGTAGTTGCCGGAGTAGGCGAGGGCGCGCATGAGGTTCGTGGGCACCGAATCGCGGTCGCCGCCCCACACCTCGCGCAGCACCGCGGCGCCGGCGAAGATGTCGGCGACGGTCTCGAGGGGGCGGATGTCGATCCCCGCGGGCACGTCGGCTGGGGTCGGGGGAACGCTCTCGCTCATGAGCCCACCCTACGCCGCCGCGGATAGCCTGAAGGGATGGCATCGGGTGAGAGCGGACGACGACGACTCACCCGGATGCCGCGACAGGGCGCGATCGTCACGGTGCTGGCGATCGCGGGACTGGCCTCGTCCTTCATGTTCACCCTCGTCGTCCCCATTCAGTCGAAACTGCCCGAGCTGCTCGACGCGAGCCGCGAAGACACGGCGTGGGTCGTCACCGCCACCCTCCTCGCCGCCGCGGTGTTCACCCCCATCGCGGGGCGCCTCGGCGACATGTACGGCAAGCGCCGCATCGTGCTCGTACTGCTCGGCCTGCTCATCGCCGGGTCGGTCGTCGCGGCGCTGTCCACGGACATCGTCGGGGTGATCGTGGGGCGCGCGCTGCAGGGTGCGGTGACCGGCGTCGTGCCGCTCGGGATCTCGATCATGCGCGACGTGCTGCACGAGAACCGCGTCGACGCGGCGATCGCACTGATGTCGGCGACCCTCGGCGTCGGGGGCGCCGTCGGCATGCCCGTGAGCGCGCTCATCACCGAGACGAGCGACTGGCACGTGCTGTTCTGGGTGTCGGCGGGCCTGGGCGCGATCGTGCTCGTGCTGGTCGTGCTCGTCGTTCCCCCGAGCGTGCTGCGGACGCCGGGGCGCTTCGACCTCATCGGGGCGATCGGCCTCGCGGTCGGTCTGACCGGAGTGCTCCTCGCGGTCTCGCGCGGGAACACCTGGGGCTGGACGTCGGCGGCGACCCTCGCGTGCGGCCTCGGCGGCATCCTCGTCCTGATGGTGTGGGGCCGGTTCGAGCTGCGCATCGCCGACCCGTTGCTCGACCTGCGCGTCGCCGCCCGCCCGGCAGTGCTGCTGACGAACCTCGCGTCGGTCGCGATCGGCTTCTCGCTCTTCGCCTCGAACGTGTCGTACCCGCAGATGCTCGAGCTTCCCGAGACGGTCGGCGGCTTCGGGCTGACGCTGCTGCAGGCGAGCCTCATCATCATGCCGGCGGGTCTGGTGATGATGATCCTCTCGCCGTTCTCGGGGCGACTGGCCCGAACGGTGGGGCCGCGCCTGCTGCTCGTCCTCGGCTCGATAGCCCTGATCCTCGCCTACGGCTTCTCGCTGCTGTGGGCCTCCGAGGTCTGGCACCTGCTCGTGGCGAACCTCCTCATCGGCGTGGGCATCGGATTCGGCTACGCCGGCATGCCGATGCTCATCATGCGCTCGGTCCCGCCGACCGAGACCGGCGCGTCGAACGGCCTGAACGCCCTCTTCCGCTCCCTCGGGACGAGCACCGCGGCCGCTCTCGTCGGCGCCGTGCTGGCTGCCCTGTCGATCGAGCGCGACGGCGTCGCCGTGCCGACACCGGCCGCGTTCCAGGTCTCGTTCGCCCTCGGCCTGGGCGCCGCCGTGATCGCCCTGGCCGTGGCGCTGTGCATACCGCAGCGCCGCGATCCGCACGAGTCGCGCCCGTCGCTGCCCTGAGCGGCGTATCGTCGGCATCCATGAGCCACGAGGACGCAGACACCACCGCATCCCGCCCCCACTCCCCCGACGACAGCCGGAACGACCGCCGCTTCTTCGGGCAGCCGTGGGCGCTCACACACATCTTCGGTGTCGAGCTGTGGGAGCGGTTCAGCTTCTACGGCATGCAGATCGTCCTGGTCTACTACCTCTACTTCTCGGTCTCGGAGGGCGGGGCGGGCCTGCCCGAGGCCACGGCCGTCGGCATCGTCGGCGCCTACGGCGGAGCGGTCTACCTCTCCACGATCCTCGGAGCCTGGATCGCCGATCGCCTGCTCGGCTCCGAGCGCGTGCTCTTCTTCAGCGCGATCATCATCGTCGCGGGCCACGTCGCGCTCGCGGTGCTCCCGGGGCTGCTGTCTGTCGCGGTCGGACTCGTGCTGGTCGCGCTCGGCTCGGGCGGGCTGAAGGCGAACGCCACGGCGGTCGTCGGATCCCTCTACTCGGAGCACGACCCCCGCCGCGACGCCGGATTCTCGCTGTTCTACCTCGGCATCAACCTCGGCGCCTTCGCGGGGCCGCTGCTCACCGGCTTCCTGCGCACGAGCCTCGGTTTCCACTGGGCGTTCGGAGCCGCGGCGGTCGGCATGACCATCGGCCTGATCCAGTACGCGATCGGACGCCGGTCGCTGCCCGAGGCCGCACGTCGCGTTCCCAACCCGCTGCCCCGGCCGCGCTACCCGCTGGTCACCGGCATCGCGGTCGCAGCCGTCGCGGCCATCGCGCTCCTGATCACCCTCGGCGTCATCCGGGCCGACAACCTGTCGCTCGTCGTCGTCATCGTCGTCATCGCCGCGACGATCGCCTACTTCACCGTGATCATCTCGAGCTCCCGGATCACCTCGACCGAGCGGTCGCGCGTGTACGGCTTCATCCCGCTGTTCATCGTCAGCGTCGCCTTCTGGTCGCTGTATCAGCAGCAGTTCACCGTCATCCCGATCTACGCCGAGAAGCGGCTGGACCGGAACGTCCTCGGGTGGGAGATGCCGCCGGACTGGGTCAATTCCATCAACCCCGTGTTCATCATCATCCTCTCGGGGGTCTTCGCGGCCCTGTGGACGAAGCTCGGAACACGTCAGCCCTCGACGCCGATCAAATTCGCCGCGGGCGTCATCGTCATGGGACTGGCGTTCCTGCTCTTCCTGCCATTCGCCGGCGGCGGCCCGGACGCGACACCGCTGCTCGGCATCGTCGGCATCCTGTTCGTCTTCACCGTCGCCGAGCTGCTGATCTCGCCCGTCGGGCTGTCGGCCGCGACGAAGCTCGCGCCGGCGAGATTCCAGACGCAGATGGTCGCACTGTTCTTCCTCTCGGTCTCGCTGGGAACCGCGATCTCGGGACTGCTCGCGCCGCTCTACAATCCCGAGAACGAGGTGCCCTACTTCTCGATCCTCGCCGCCATCGCGATCGTCCTCGGCCTCGCACTCGCAGCGGCCCGCAAGCCCGTGCTCGCTCTCATGCGCGACGTCCGCTGACACACGCGAGAGGATGGACACATGTCCTCTTCCGTCGCGCGTCGTTCCAACCCCACCGCCTGGGCCGCCTTCTGGGTCGGCCTCCTCGGGCTCATCCTCATGCCGATCCCGCTGTTCATCGGCTTCGTGCTCGGGGGCGGTCTCTCGCTCGTGGCCGCCGTGCTGGTGGTGATCGCCCTGCTCAAGGGCCTCGCGCGCAGCGGCGCGGGTATCGCTCCGGTCGTCTTCGCGGGCATCTTCGTGCTGCTCACCTGGGGCGGCATCTCGCTCGGCGGCGGCATCGTCTGGTGACCCACCCCCGCAGGCTGTCGGGCCGCGATGCACCCGCGACCGCGGGCGCCCAGCTGATTCGGCTAGCGTGAATGGTCGCAGGACACCGCGAGAGGGAGCCATGACCGACACACAGCCGCAGATCTTCGAGCCCGAGGGCCGCGCCATCCCCTACGTCGAGGATGCCGGCAGCGAGCCGGTCCTGGTGCTGATCCCGGGCTACAGCAACGTCGCGGCGCTCGGAACGCTCGCCCACGTGCTGGCCGAGGAGGACTTCCGCATCCTGCGGGTCGGCTACCGCACGGCGCAGACCGAGGGCGTCACGCTGCACGACCTGGCACAGGATGTCGTCGACGTCATGGACCACGTCGGACTCGGCGACGCCTGGGTCGGCGGTCACGCCTTCGGCGGCGCCGTCGCGCGCACCGTCTCGATCGACCACACCGACCGCGTCGACGGCGTGCTGCTGCTCGGCGCCGAGGGCGACGAGCCCCGCACCGACCTCGAGCCGCTGCAGGCGGCGGCCGCGGCATCCGTGTCGGCCGAGGAGTGGCGCGCGCTCGCTCCGACGGTTCCGGTCATGCTCATTCAGGGCGCCGACGACGAGGTGCTGCCGCCCGCGAACGGCGAGCGCCTGCAGGCCGCCGCTCCCGGCCTCGTCAGCCTCGTGACCCTCGAGGGTGGCGGGCACCTCTTCCCGGCGACGCACGCCGGCGAGGCCGCCTTCGTCATCGAGGACTACCTCGACGTCGACTGACCCGGGTGCCGAACCGGGGGCTGGGACAGGGCAGAATCGAAGGATGACCGATTCGTCGACTGCGCTCCACCCCGCCCACGCCTGCCTCATCGTGCACGGGCAGGACCAGCCGGGCATCATCGCCTCCCTGTCGGCGATGGTCACCCGCGTGGGCGGCAACATCGTCGCGTTCGACCAGTACTCCGACGACCCGACCGGCGGCGCCTACTTCTGCCGCGTGGTCTTCCACCGCCCGAACTTCGCCGTCGACCGCCCGTCGATCGAAGCCGAGATCGGCGAGACGCTCGCCGGGTTCGATCTGCAGTGGTCGCTGACCGACCAGTCGGTGCCCAAGCGCATGGCGATCCTGTCGTCGAAGCAGGACCACTGCCTGCTCGACCTGCTGTGGCGCCACCGCCGCGGCGATCTGCCCGTGACGGTACCGATGGTCGTGTCGAACCACACCACCTCGGCCGAGGACGTCCGCTCGTTCAACGTCCCGTTCTTCCACGTCCCGTCGACGCCCGGCCCCGACAAGTCGGCGTCCGAGGCCGAGATCCTGAAGCTGCTCGTCGGCAACGTCGACTTCGTCGTCCTGGCCCGCTACATGCAGATCCTATCGTCGGACTTCCTCGAGAAGCTCGGCGTGCCCGTCATCAACATCCACCACTCGTTCCTCCCCGCCTTCATCGGCGCCGAGCCCTACAAGAAGGCCAAGGAACGCGGCGTCAAGCTCATCGGCGCGACGAGCCACTACGTCACGACCGACCTCGATGAGGGGCCGATCATCGAGCAGGACACGATCCGGGTCACCCACGCTGAGACGGCGGCCGAGCTCGCCCGCCGCGGCGCCGACGTCGAGCGTCAGGTGCTCTCGCGCGCGGTGCTGTGGCACGCGCAGGACCGCGTCATCCGACACGGCAACCACACGATCGTCTTCTGACCGCGGGCCGCGCGAGCTCGCGGGCCGGGTGTCAGCTCGCGGGCTGCACCGGCTCGAAGTCGTCGCGGCCCGTCGCGCCGGTCGGCGACAGGAAGATGCGCGTCGTGTCGCCGGGATCGGCGGGATCGAATACGAGCGGACGCGTGTCACCGATCGCCGGCACCTCGCGCGGCGCGATGAGCACCATGGTCGTGACCCAACGATCCGTGCCCACGACATCGGTGAACTTCGCCACCAGCGACGCGGCCATCCGCGACGCGTCATGCGCGGGAAGGGGCGCCTCGACGATCTCCGCGTCGACGCGCGAGCCGGAGGCCAGGAGGCGCGAGATGACCGCGTTGTTGCGGCGGCGCGTCGCGAGGGAGCGCACCCGCGCGATGTAGCTCAGCACGGCGAGGAGCGTGAAGAGCCCGGGCAGCCACCATTGTCCGGCGTACAGGATCCACTCGCCGACACCCCAGGTCTCGTTGCCGCCGAATGTCGGGTCGACGGCGACGCCGACGGCGTCGGGCTCGATCCACATCGTCGTCGCGATCCACGTGCCGATCGCCAGCCCGGCCAGGATCATCGTGAGCGGGCCGATCGCCGCGTAGCCCTTCTCGCGGGCGCTGAACCGGTGGTTCCACTTGCCGTACTGGCCGATGCAGACGATCAGCAGAAGGATGCCGACGGGCAGGCCCCACCCGCGCGCAGCCATGGGGACGCCGGTGTCGCGCGTGCCGAACACACTGTTGATGTTCACGACCCGGAGCTGCTCGAAGATGCCGCCGATAGCGAACCCGACGACCGCCGCAGCGGCGACCGACAGGATGCCCCAGATCAGGCTCGCGGCCAAGGCGGAGGTGGCCCCCCGATACTTGGCCTGTTCACGTCGTGCGGCCTCTCGGGGATCCAGCAAACTCACTCCCCCAGGCTAGCGCTGCCCGCGCCGGCGCTCAGGACACGGGCTGCTGCAGGTCGATGACCCATCGGTCGCCGTCATAGGGCGTCTGCAGGTAGATCTCGCGGCACGCGCCGTCGGATCGCAGTCCGCGCCGCTCCGCCTCGGCGACCAGCGCCTGCCACGCGCTCTGAATGCCAGCGAGATCGTCGGCCTCGTAGCGAAGGGTGAGCGCTCGCGGTTCGGCCGAGACGACCGCCCGCTCGAGGCCGTCGGGCACCGGAGCGTCACCGATCTGCTCGGCCGCGGCGACGACCATGCCGTCGCCTGTCGTCGTGTAGACGGCGACGCCGGGTCCGACCCGCTGCGCACCGGCGGACTCGATACGGTCGTTCACGCGCTGGAACATGACGCTGATCTCGTCTTCGATCTGCGCCATCTCGTCGATGCGGACCGACAGTTGAGTCAGAGTCAGCTCGGGCAGTGCGGTCTCGATGAATGTGGACACGGGTATCTCCTTCTCGATCGATCGGAGCCTCGCCTCGACCTCGTTCAGCCGCTGTACGTCCGCGGCGATCTGGCCGCTCAGCTCAGCCCTCCGCTCCCGCAGGAGCGCGGCCACCGATGCCGACGACATACCGTCATCGAGCAGCCGGCCGACCTGTTCGAGGGTGAAGCCGAGGTCCTTCAGCGCGATCAGCCGGTTGGCTCGATCGAGCTGCGACGCGGAGTACGAGCGGTAGCCCGAGGCCGGATCGACGTGATGCGGACGCAGCAGACCGAGTTGGTCGTAATGGCGCAGCATCCGCACCGATACGCCGGCCAGCCGGGCGAACTCTCCGATACTCAACATGGTGATCCCACTCGACAGCCTGACACGGTGTGAGAGTCAAGCGCACGGCCGGATCGGATCAGAAGACGTACTCCATGAGATCGAGCCCGAACGCGCGGAACGCCTCATGAGCGCGCAGGCGGTCGCTCATCGACAGGTCGTCGAACCCGACCAGCAACGCATACGACACCCCGGCACGGGGGCCGGCGAGCACGCCGGCCTCGGCGCGGATGCCGTCGGCGCGGCCGGTCTTGTTCACGAACAGCAGCTCGTGCTTGTCGTCGTCGTGCGCGAAGGGGTCGAGTCCCGTCACCGAGCCGACGAGCGACAGGTCGTGGTTCAGGCTCAACCACTCCGACACCTGGGCGCTGACGCCGGGCGAGACGACGTCGGTGTTGACGAGGGCCGCGAACATCGCGGCGAGCTCGCGTGCCGTGCCGAGCGCGTAGTGCGGGGCATCGTCGGGCCCACGGGTGTCACGGAACCGGTCGAGCAGCGCCGTGCGCGGCATCCCCAGGCTCCCGATCCGGGCGCGCACCGCATCGAGACCGACCCGCTCGAGCAGGGCGTTGGCCGCGAGGGCGTCGCCCGTCGAAGCCGCGAGCACGGCGAGGTCGCCGAGCGGGAGGGCCGGTGCCACGAGGTGTCGCCAGAGTCCCGCGACGGCGACGTCGCCCACTGTCGAACGATCGACGATCTCGAGCGGGTCGAGGGTCCCGGCGTCGAACCGCGTGGCCACCTCGATCAGCAGCGGGACGATCCCCATCCCCGCGACGGGCAGCGTGACGAAGTCGTCGCCCGCGAGCACCGGTGTGCCGCGGTCGAGGTCGCTGACCCGCACGGACACCCGTGCTCCTGAAGCCGCCAGCGTGTCGAGCGCCTTCTCGGTCGACGCGAACCCCCGGCGCGGCACGCTCGAGCGACGTCGCGGACGCGCGGCGCCCCGTCGCTCCGCGCGCGAGCGGGCGGTCCCGGAGGAGGACTCGGATCCATCCACCGTCATGTTCTCGTCTCCGTCGGAGTCAGTCTGAGCGATTCGGTTCGGGTGATCACCAGATCGTGACGCGGCGATCAGGGGCGAGCCACAGCTCGTCTCCCTCGGTGACGCCGAATGCGTCGTAGAACGCATCGATGTTACGGACGATCTGGTTGCAACGGAACTCGTTCGGAGCGTGAGGGTCGATCGTGAGCAGTCGAATGGTCTCGGCGTCGCGGCCCTTCTGCTGCCAGATCTGACCCCAGCTCAAGAGCAGCCGCTGCACACCCGTGAAGCCGTCGATCACGGGACCGTCGGGCGCTTCCGCAAGCTCTTCCGGCGACATCGTCGCGGCGAGGTGGAGCCGGTAGGCCTTGAGGGCGATGCCGAGGCCGCCGAGGTCGCCGATGTTCTCGCCGATGGTCAGGGCGCCGTTCACGGTGTGCTCGTCGCCGAGGCCGCGCGGCACGAGGGCGTTGTACTGCTCGATCAGGGCGCCCGTGCGCTCCTCGAAGGCAGCGCGATCAGCGTCGGTCCACCAGTCGTTGAGCGCGCCGGTGCCGTCGTAGGCGCTGCCCTGGTCGTCGAACCCGTGCCCGATCTCGTGACCGATGACCGCCCCGATGCCGCCGTAGTTCGCCGCGGCATCGCGCTCGGACGAGAAGAAGGGCAGCTGCAGGATCGCCGCGGGGAACACGATCTCGTTCATCAGCGGGTTGTAGTACGCGTTGACCGTCTGCGGCGTCATGTGCCACTCGTCGCGGTCGATCGGCTGACCGAGCTTCGCCAGCTGACGCTCGTACTCCCACTCGGTGGAACGCAGCACGTTGCCCAGGAGGTCGGTGGGGTCGATCTCGAGCGCGGAATAGTCCTTCCAGCGGTCGGGGTAGCCGATCTTCGGGGTGAAGGCAGCGAGCTTCTCGAGAGCGCGCTCGCGGGTGGCCGGCGTCATCCACTCGAGCCCCGTGATCGACTGCCGGTACGCCTCGATGAGGTTGTCGACGAGGGCATCCATCTCGACTTTGGCCTGCGGCGGGAAATGCCGCTCGACGTAGATCTCGCCGACAGCCTCGCCGAGCGCCGCCTGGACGATGCTCACGCCGCGCTTCCAGCGCTCGCGGTTGACGGGCACGCCGGTGAGCTGGGTGCCGTAGAAGTCGAAGTTCTCGGCGACGAAAGCGTCGGGCAGGAACGGCGCCGAGGCGCGAACGACCTGCAAGCGCAGCCAGGCCTTCCAGTCCTCGAGGCGCTCGTCGGTCAGGAGCGTGCCGAGCCCGGAGAGGAAGCTCGGCTGATTGACGTTGATCTCGGCGAAACCGTCACGGTGCCGCGGCGCGAGCCCGTCCAGCCACGGGTCGAGGTCGACGCCGGCGAGGGTCGTCACCTCGTCCCACGTGTGCAGGTTGTAGGTCGCGACGGCGTCGCGGTTTCGCACGTTGTCCCAGTGGTGCGCGGCGAGCTCCGTCTCGAGCCGTGCGATGCGCTCGGCCTGCTCCGCGGCGTCTGCGACCCCGGCGAGCTCGAGCATGCGCTCGGCGTATCCGCGGAAGGCCGTGCGCGTCGGGGCGAAGCCGTCGAGGCGGTAGTAGCTCTCGTCGGGGAGCGACAGCCCGCCCTGCACGAAGAACACGACGTAGCGCTCGGGATTGCCCGGGTCGGGCTCGATGAAGGTGCCGATCATGCCGCCGATGCCCTCGCGCTCGAGCTCGCCGACGGTGCGCAGCAGCGCCGGGATCGAGTCGACCGCGTCGACGCGCGCCAGCTGCGGTCGGAGCGGCTCGGAACCGAGCTCGTCGATGCGAGCCGTGTCCATGAAGCTCGTGAACAGGTCGCCGATCTTCCGCTGCACCGTGCCCGGCTCGGCGGTCGTCGCCTCGTCGATGATGGCGCGGACGTCGCTCTCGGCCTGCTCGGCGATGACGTGGAACGATCCCCAGCGGGCCTTGTCGTCGGGAATCTCGGTGCGCTCGAGCCAGCTGCCGTTGACGTGCCGGAACAGGTCGTCCTGCGGTCGGATCTGGGGACTCAGCTCGGCGATGTCGATGCCGGAGGGAAGGACGGGGTCGGTCATGGCACCCATGCTAGGCCGACCGGACGACACGAACTTCTGAGACCATTCAGCGTTCCGTGGTGGTACATCCCTCGGCAACCGGGATGCCTGCGAAACGATCCCTCGTCCAGTCGAACAGCTCGTCGATGAGCGGCGACGGTCGCTCGACGACCCCCGCATGCTCGAACCCCGCGTACGTGCGGAAGTCGACGTCCTGACCGGCCGCGCACATGCGGTCGACGAATGCGGCCTGGGTCTGCACCGGGATGACGCTGTCGGCCCCGCCGTGCGCCAGCAGCACGGGCGCGGTGGAGCGCAGCGGCGCCGTGTTCTCGCGCAGGTGCCGCCCGAGCACTCCGGATGCCGGCGACCGCGAGAACAGCGCCGGGTCGCGGCTCATCCCGAGAGCAGCGGCGACGGAGAGCACGATCGTCGGGTCGGACAGGCACCGCTCCGACATCTGCCGCAGCACGGTCTCCGCGCCGGGACGCACATAGTCGCGGTACTCGATCTCGGGATAGATCGACGAGAACGAGGCGAAGGCGTAGGACGCGAAGATGCTGCCGCCGGTGACACTCGAGATGCCCTGCACGAGAGCTGCGGGGTCGCTCGCCGGCGCGAGGGCGGCGACGCCCTGCACCCAGACCTCGGGAGCGTACTCACGGGCGACCGCGCCCGTCCACAGCGCCGCCGCACCGCCCTGCGAATGCCCCCACACGACGGTGCGGGCGCCGAGGTCGGCCTCCTCGAGCTCGCGCGCAGCCCGAACGGCGTCGAGCGAGGCGTGGGCGCTCGGCAGCCCGACGAGATAGGGATGCGGCCCCTCGGTGCCGAGTCCGATGTAGTCGGTGCCGACGACGGCCCAGCCCTCTTTGATGGCTCGCGGCAGCATGTAGAAGGCGCCCGCCCACAGTCCGCGCGGCTGCAGCGACGGGGCGCAGTGCTGCGCGAACCCGGTGGTCCCGTGGTTCCAGTCGATCACCGGCCATTGCCCGTCGCCCTCGCGCGGCACCGCGACGATGGCGCTCGCGACGCGGACATCTCCGTCGACGCCGGTCGTCGTGTAGAGGATCCGCCACCCTTCCGCGCTGGCCGGGATGCCGGCGTCGAACGGCTCCGCCCGCACGAGCCGGCCGGGCTCGTCGGGCAGGTCACGCGGCGCCGCATAGAAGTCGTCGACGACGGTCGAGCCGTCGCGCAACGGCGCTGTCACGATCGTCGTGGTCACGGCCAGCGCGACGGAGGCGATGGCGACCACGGTCCGTCCCCACCGCCGGCGAGGCCTGCCGTCCGGCCCCACGCGTTCGGCCACGCGGTCGTCGCGACGGCGGCGGAGCCGCGTCCAGAGGTCGACGACGCCGCTCATGATCAGCCGGGCGCCGAAGACGACGGCGGTCACGAGCAGGGTGATGTCGGGCCAGAACAGTGCGAGCGCGCCGAAGATGACGCCCGACGCGCCGAAAGCGGCGTCGGCGATGCGCGCGTCCCAGGTGCGGCCACGCCCGAAGGCTGCGATGACGCCGAGGATGCCGCCACCGAGGAGAAGGATGCCGACGACGACCGCGACGACACGCACCGTCAGTCCCGGCGCGAGGAGGACGATCGCGCCGCCGAGAAGCCAGGCGACCCCCGTTGCCGTGCGCCAGCGCGGGCGGTGCGCCTCGCCCTCGCGCCCGGTGAGCTCGAGGAGGCCTGTCAGCGCCATTCCGCCGCCGATCAACCAGGCGAGGACGTCGAGAGCCGTCGTGGGACGGATGACGATGACGACGCCGAGCACGACGGCCGCTGCGGCCACGACGACGCGGACCCACGTCGGCAGCCGAGCGTGCAGGCGCGCAATCGCCAGGCGTTCGAGCAGCCGCATCCGGCGTCCTCTCCCTCGGTCGATGATCAACGGTAACCGTCGTTGCGGTGGCGTTCCGTGCGCTCGACAGCGACCCGGCGGTCGTGCAAAGGCGGGTCCGCCGGCGTCACGCCTCTAGGCTCGAGTCATGGCGCCCACGCTCAACCGCGAGATCCTGCGGCTGGCCGTTCCCGCCCTCGGCGCCCTCATCGCCGAGCCGATGTTCCTCATCGTCGACGCCGCGCTCATCGGCCACCTCGGCGTCGTGCCGCTCGCGGCGCTCGGCATCGCCGGCGCGGTGCTGCAGACGATCGTGGGGCTGATGGTGTTCCTCGCCTACGCCACGACCCCGGCGGTGGCCCGTCGCTTCGGAGCGGGCGATTCGACCAGCGCCGTCAGCGCGGGGATCGACGGGCTGTGGCTCGCGCTCGGCCTCGGCGCCGTGCTCGCGGCCGCCGGCTCGCTCACCACGCCGCTCCTGGTCGGCATGTTCGGAGCCGGCGAGGCCGTCGCGACGGATGCCGAGACCTACCTCCGCCTGTCGATGTGGGGTCTTCCGGCGATGCTCATCGTCTTCGCCGCGACCGGGCTGCTGCGCGGCATGCAGGACACCGTCACCCCGCTGTGGATCGCCGGCCTCGGCTTCGGCGCCAACGCGGTGCTGAACGTCCTCTTCATCTACGGGTTCGGCTGGGGCATCGCCGGGTCGGCGATGGGCACCGTGATCGCCCAGTGGGGCATGGTCGGAGCCTACGTGGTCGTGATCGGCCGCCTCGCTCGCCGGCACTCGGCGTCGCTCCGGCCCCGCGCCGACGGCATGCGCGGGTCGGCGCGTCTCGGCGGCTGGCTGTTCCTCCGGACGGTCTCGCTGCGCGCGGCGCTGCTCGCGACCGTCGCCGTCGCGACCGGCCTGGGCACGAGCGAACTCGCCGGCTGGCAGGTCGCCTTCACGATCTTCTCCACCGCGGCCTTCGCGCTCGACGCGCTCGCGATCGCCGCGCAGGCGCTCATCGGGCGTGGCCTGGGCGCCGGCGACGAGGCCTTCGTCCAGCGCGTCCTCGGTCGCACCGTCGCCTGGGGCGCCTGGTTCGGCGTACTCGTCGGGGGCGTCATCGCCGCGACGTCAGGGGTCATCGGGCTGCTGTTCACCGGCGACCCTGCCGTGGCCGCCCTGATTCAGCCGGCGCTGCTCGTCCTCGCGATCGCGCAGCCCGTCTGCGGCATCGTCTTCGTCCTCGACGGGGTGCTGATGGGCGCCGGCGACGCGCGCTATCTTGCGATCGCCGGAGGCCTGAACCTCATCCCCTTCATCCCCGCTCTCCTGGTGATCGGAGCGCTGCATCCGGGCGGCGCGGCAGGCCTCGCCTGGCTCGCGGTGGCGTTCTTCGGCGTCTACATGATCGCCCGGCTGGTCACGCTGGGGTGGCGCGTGCGGCGCGGCGCGTGGCTGCGCATCGCCGTCTGAACCCCGGAGACGCGAAGCCGAACTGTGATCGGGTCGAAACCCCATTCACGTGCGAACCTCAGATTCCGCGCTTAGCGTGGCGGCATGCCGAAGCTCACCTCTGCCGCCGCCGCCGGTGCCGCCGTGCTCGTGGTCGGGATGCTCGCCTCCGGCTGCGCGCAGGAGACCGCGCCGGTCGAGATCCCGACGCGCTCCGACGACCCCCGGACGCTGCCCCGCCCCACCGCCGACGACGCCCGGCAGTGGGCTGATACCGTCGTCCCCGAGAACGGGCTCGGCGGGGCGTCCTGGACCCAGCGCGAGGCCGGTGTTCTCGAGCCCGGCAGAGAGCCGATCATCTCCGTCACCGCCGGCGAAGCGCCCGCCGTCGTGACGATCGCCTGCGTCACCGGATCGGGAAGCGAGCTGGCCTACACCGTCACCGCCGACGGCACGACCATCGAGAGCGGAAAGGTGCCGTGCGCCGCCGTCGACGGCAACGCCGAGCCGCACGGCATCCGGGACGTCCCGGCCGACGCGACGGTCGAACTCAGCGCGTCGGCGACGGGTCTGTTCGTCTACGCCGTCACCCCGGACCGCCACCCGGAGCGGTGACCTCTCGCCGGTCGGTCCTCATCGAGCCCAGCGACGGCACCACTCGTACATGACCACGGCGCCCGCGGCCGATGCGTTGATGGAACGCGTCGAGCCGTACTGCGTGATCTCGACGACGACGGATGCCGCAGCCACGGCCTCGGGCGACAGCCCCGGCCCCTCCTGACCGAACATCAGGACGGCCCGCTCGGGCAGGTCGGCGCGGTCCACCGGAACCGACCCCGGGACGTTGTCGACCGCGACGATCGGGAGGTCGTTCTCACGTGCCCACGCCGCGAAGGAGGCCACATCCTCGTGGTGGCGGACGTGCTGGTAGCGATCGGTCACCATCGCGCCCCGACGGTTCCACCGCCGCCGTCCCACGATGTGGACCTCCGCCGCGCCGAAAGCGTTCGCGCTGCGCACGATCGAGCCGATGTTCATATCGTGCTGCCAGTTCTCGATCGCGACGTGGAAGGGATGCCGGTGCTCGTCGAGGTCGGCCACGATCGCCTCGAGCCGCCAATAGCGGTAGTGGTCGACGACGTTCCGGCGGTCACCGTCGGCCAGCAGCTGCGGGTCGTACCGGGGGTCGTCAGGCCACGCGTCCGGACCGCCCGGCCACGGCCCCACGCCGACCGGCAGCTGCGTTTCCGCGTCGACGCCGTCGCGGTCGCCGCTCGCGTCGGCGGGGTCGGGGCGGGTCACCGGGACAGGCTATCCCGCCGCCGCGGATAATCTGGAGTGTGCCCTCCCCCGCCGTCGACGACTACCTGAAGACGATCTACCACCACACCGAGTGGCAGCCGGCGCCGATCACCCCCTCGCAGCTCGCGGCGACGCTCGGGCTCGCACCGTCGACGGTCACGGAGATGGTCCGCAAGCTCGCCGCTCAGGACCTCGTGTCGCATCGCCCGTACGGACCGGTGGCCCTGACCGAAGCCGGTCGGCGGCGTGCGGCATCCATCATCCGGCGTCACCGCCTCATCGAGACCTGGCTCGTCCGCGAGTTCGGCTACGCCTGGGACGAGGTCCACGACGAGGCCGAGGTGCTCGAGCACACCATCAGCGACCGGCTGCTCTCGGGCATCGCCGAACGGCTCGGCGATCCCCGGTTCGATCCGCACGGCGACGCGATCCCGGACGCCGACGGCGAGGTCCATCGCGAACCGTTCGTGCTGCTCGCCGAAGCGGCGATCGGCCACGAGGGCCGCATCCTTCGCGTGAGCGACCGTGATCCCGCCCTGTTGCGCACGCTCGAGGGCCACGGCGTCGACGTGGGCCACACCCTGACGGTCAGCGGACGCGGCAGCGTGCGGCTCGACGGCGGCGGTTCCGTCGTGCTGCCACCCGGTGCCGCCGCGGCCATCTGGGTCACCGCCTGAGCGCGATCAGCTCTTCGCGCGCGTCCGGCTCGCCTTCAGATACGGCCACGGCGTGCGCGTAGTGTGCTCGCAGTACGACCACAGGCGCGCGGCGATGTCCGGATCGCGCGTGATCGCCGCGGGCGTCGCGACGCGCGGCTCGCCCCGGAGCACACCGGCCGGCCCGTAATACTCGCCGCCCGCGGCATCCGGGTCGACGAGAGCGCGCACGAGCGCCCACGCCCCCCGTTCCTTGGACTGCGTCACGGCGACCTGCAGGTTGTCGGTGAAACGCGTCATCCGCGACGGCTCGTTGATGCCGGCGATGCCGCGGGTGCGCCCGCTCGTGGAATAGCCGGGGTGGGCGACCAGGCTCGAGACCGGCACGCTCGCCGCCCGCAGGCGCTCGTCGGCCTCGAGGCCGAGTGAGGTCGTGGCGACCTTCGACTGCACGTATGCGCGCCAGGGCGAGTAGTCGCTCTCGAGCTCGATGTCGGTCGGGTCGTACTTCCAGATCGATGTCGACACCGAGCCGACCCAGACCATGCGGCCGCGGCCGGCGGCGAGCGCGATGAGCAGCTCCCCCGCGAGCGCGTAGTGGCCGAGGACGTTGGTGGCGAACACCAGCTCGTGACCGTCGGGCGTCGTGCGGCGCTGACGGGGCGGATGCACCACCCCGGCGTTCAGGAGCAGGCCGTGGAGGGGCTTTCGGCCGCGGGCGGTCGCCGCCGCTGCCCGCACGGAGCCCAGGTTGCTCGTATCGAGCAGCAGCGTCTCGACCGATCCCACCCCGTCGGGCAGGGCTCGCACGACCGAGGCGCGCGCCGTCGCGAGCCGCTGCGGGCTGCGGCCGGTCATGATGACGTGGGCCCCGGCCGAAGCGAGCTGCAGACTGGCGAAATACCCGAGTCCCGCGTTGGAGCCCGTGACGAGATACCGCTTGCCCGACAGGTCGGGCAGCTTGCGGGGATTCCAGTCATCGTGGGCCACGAGTGAAGACTACGGCCGGATCGCCACAGCTAGGCTGGGGCCATGCGGACACGCGCCGATATCGAGTGCTGGCTGACGGACATGGACGGCGTTCTCGTCCACGAGAACCACCCCATCCCGGGGGCGGCGGAACTGCTCGCGCAGTGGCGCGAGACGGGCACGCCGTTCCTCGTGCTGACCAACAACCCCTTCTTCACGCCCCGAGACCTCAGCGCGCGTCTCGCGCGGTCGGGGCTGGAGGTGCCGGAGGACCGCATCTGGACGTCGGCGCTCGCGACGGCGGACTTCCTGCGTTCGCAGCATCCGGGCGGCTCGGCGTTCGTGATCGGCGAGGCGGGCCTCACCACCGCCCTCCACGAGGCCGGCTACATCATGACCGAGACCGACCCCGACTACGTCGTGGTGGGCGAGACGCGCAACTACTCCTTCGACGCCATCACGAAGGCGATCCGGTTCATCAACGCCGGCGCGCGGTTCATCATCACCAACCCGGATGCCACGGGCCCGACCCCGGAGGGCGTCGTTCCGGCGACCGGTTCGTTCGCGGCCCTGATCTCGCACGCGACCGGGAAGAGCCCGTACGTCGTCGGCAAGCCGAACCCCATGATGTTCCGTTCGGCGATGAACCGCATCGGAGCGCACTCCGAGAACACCGGCATGATCGGCGACCGCATGGACACCGACGTCGTGGCGGGCATCGAAGCGGGTCTGCACACCGTGCTCGTGCGCACCGGCATCTCGGACGACGCCGAGATCGAGCGGTACCCGTTCCGCCCCGACGAGATCCTCGACTCCGTCGCCGATCTGCTCGAGACGGAGCCGTACGAGACCGAGGATCCGGGCATCCTGTGAACGAGTTCGAGCAGAACCTCCTGCTGATCAGCGTCGCGCTCATGCTCACGACGACCCTCGTGGTCGTCATCGTGCAGTTCGTCCGGCGCCGCCGCGACGGGGACGACGACTGATGTCGATCGTCCTCGCGCTCACCGGTCTCGCGATCCTGCTGATCGCGCTGATCATTTTCGTGCGCAACCAGCAGATCGGCACCGACGGCACCAATCGCGGGTCGACCCGTCGCGGCATCATCCTGCTCATGTTCTTCGGCCTGCTGCTCGGCCTCGCGTCGCAGCTGCCCGTCTTCCAGAGCTGAGCCGCGGCGCGGGCGGGGCCGTCTCGTACACTCGGGGCGATGAGTCCCATCCGATTCGACTCCGTGCTCCGACGAGCCGACACCGCAGAGGTCGTAGCGGCCGTCGGCGAACTCGAGCAGCCGCGGCGCCTGGCAGGACGTGGGATCGCACAGTCGTCGGATGAGCTTGTTCAGTTCGCCTTCGCCGTGGACCAGACCGACGACTGGTGGGAGCTGACATTCGAGGACGGTCGACATCAGGACTACCGCGAGGGGACGTACTCGTACCGAAGCTCGCGCAATCACGAGCAGGTGGCGGCCGAGTTCTTCCGCCCGATGCCGCAGGCGCTCCAGATGCTGTGGCCCACCCGGCTGCTGACCTGGGCGAATCCGCACGGCAGCTTCTATCCCGTGCTGGCACAACCTCTCGGCCGGCGCTCCATACTCTTCACCTTCGAGCACGTCGATGATCCGGCGTACCGGCAGACGCTCGTCGTAGACGCACGCTCCGGCGTCGCGACGCGATTGGTCGGATTTGATCACGCTCTGATCATCACGAGCATTGAGCCCCTCGCACGGTGGGACCGTGCCGCGACGCCCGCCTTCGAACCTCTCACCGGACCGCCTGAGCCCGACTACTGATGTCCGGGCCGCCTGAGTCGCAGCCGAGGACTGCTGCCTCGGATCCCGCGACGGTCGTGCCGTCGACAGGCTGAGGAGCTTCGGGCAGTGTTCGGGGGGCTGGCCGGCATCGCGTCGTCCTGTCGACGGGTCGAAGACCACGGGCAGAGCGGCGCCCGGACCGGGATCCGATGCGAGGTCGACGCCGGAGCAGAACCTCAGGTCGACCGTCCCGCGCACAGGCTCCGCGGCATCCAGAGGCTCGTCGGGATTGCGCGTCGGGCTATTGAGCCTGTGCACGGGACGGACGGACCGGCCTCCGGGCGCTCAGACCGCGCCGGCGGCCACCTCGTCGAGGAACGGGTAGTCGATGTAGCCCTCGGCGGTCGAGCCGTAGAAGAGCTCGGGGCGCGCCTCGTTGAGCTCCGCGCGCTGCTCCCACCGGGCCGCTAGATCGGGGTTGGCGATCACGGGGCGACCGACGGCGACGGCATCCGTCCAGTCGGCGATCACGAGGGTCTCGGCCTCTTCGCGGGTCGTCGGAGATCCGAAGCCCGAGTTGAGGATGAAGGGGGCGGCGGCCGTGCGACGGATGTGCTGCACGAGCTCACCCGTCGGGTCGGCGCTGAGCACGTCGACGAACGCGAGCCCGAGGGGGGCGAGCCCCTCGGCGACAGCCGTGTAGGTCGCGCGGGCGTCGGCGTCGTCGTGCTCGAGCACACCCTGGATGTTGTGCTGCGGCGAGAGCCGGATGCCGGTGCGGTCGGCGCCCACGGCAGCGGCTACGGCCCGCGTGACCTCGACCGCGAAGCGCGCGCGGTTCTCGGGCGATCCGCCGTACTCGTCGTCGCGCACGTTCGAGACGGGCGAGAGGAACTCGTGCACGAGGTATCCGTTCGCTCCGTGGACCTCGACACCGTCGAGCCCCGCCGCGAGCGCGTTGCGCGCGGCCTGCGCGAACTGCTCGACGACCTCGGGCACCTCTGCCGCGGTCAGCGCGTGCGCGATCGGCATGTCGGCCTTGCCCTTCGGGGTGCGGGTCTGCCCGGGCGCGGCCAGCGCGCTCGGGCCCACGACTCGGTCGGCACCGGTGATGTCGGGGTGCGACACGCGTCCGCCGTGCATCAGCTGCATGACGATGGTGCCGCCGGCCTCATGGACGGCGTCGGCGATGCGTCGCCAGCCCGCGATCTGTTCCTCGGTCTGGATGCCGGGCTGCCCGGGGTACGACTTGCCCTCCACGACAGGCCACGTGCCCTCGGTGATGATGAGGCCCTGCCCCGCGCGCTGGCGGTAGTACTCGACCATGACGTCGGTGGGAACACCGTCCTCGCCCGCGCGGGTGCGCGTGAGCGGCGCCATCACGACGCGGTTCGACAGGTTCAGGGCACCGAAGACGGCGGGCTCGTACAGGCTCATACTGAACCGCAACCGCCCAGGCCCCGCGCGCTATTCCTCGGCGGCTGCGGTTCACCTGGCAGTTCATGCCCCCTCACGCAGCCCGAAGCGGCGGATGCTGCCAGGTGAAGCGCCTTACTGAGGGGCGAGGCCCAGGTCGTCGAGGTCGATCGCGGCGAGCCACTGCAGCCCGGCCTCCTCGACCGCTGCCTGGGCGCCGGTCTTGCGGTCGACGATGACGGCCACCGCGACGGGCTCAGCGCCCTCGCGCCGCAGCGCCTCGACGGCCTTGAGTGCGGACTGGCCGGTGGTCGAGGTGTCCTCGACGACGACGACGCGCTTGCCTGCGACATCCGCGCCCTCGACCTGCCGACCGCGGCCGTGGTCCTTGGGCTCCTTGCGCACGACGAACGCATCGAGGGGGCGGCCCGCGCGCACCGACTCGTGCATGACGGCGTTCGCGATCGGGTCGGCGCCGAGGGTGAGGCCGCCGACGGCGACGACGCCGTCGACGTCCGAGATGAGGTCGAGCATGATGCGGCCGATCGCGGGCGCGGCGCGGTGGTCGAGCGTCAGCCGACGCATGTCGACGTAGTACGTCGCCTTCTTGCCGCTCGAGAGGGTGAAGTCGCCGTGGAACACCGCCTCGTCCTGGATCAGCCGGATGAGGTCCTGGCGGTCGGCTTCGAGCTCGGGCGTGCCTGCGACGGTCATGACCCCGATTCTACGAGCGGGTCGCCCCGGCCCGACGCCGTCGCTCAGACCACGACGAGGTCGACATCGCGCAGCTCTCCCGCGTCGACCGTGAGCGTGAGGAACGTCTTGTGAGGCTGGCGACGCCGGTCGGTGGGCGAGCCGGGGTTGAGCAGCCGGAGTCCGCGCGGGGTCGTGGTGTCCCACGGGATGTGGCTGTGGCCGAAGACGAGCACGTCGTCATCGGGGTAGGCGGCATCCATCCGTCGCTCGCGCCCCGCCGCGGCGCCGGTCTCGTGCACGACGGCGAACCGCACCCCCTCGATCGTTCGACGCGCCACCTCGGGCAGTCGCGACCGCAGGTCGGCTCCGTCGTTGTTGCCCCACACCCCCAGCACCTCGCCGTGCCGCTCGAGCTCGTCGAGAACGGATGCCGCGACCCAGTCCCCCGCGTGCACGATGAGGTCGGCCGCGTTGGCCGCGGCGAGGACGGCATCCGGCAGGGCCCGCGCCCGCCCGGGGACATGCGTATCGGCGATGAGCAGCAATCTCGTGGCCATCCCCCGACGGTATCCGGATGCCGCGCAGCGGGCGAGGTCCGAGCCGCCGAATAGGCTGGGGGCATGCGTCTTGCCACCTGGAACGTGAACTCGATCCGCGCTCGCGTCGACCGCATCGTCGGCTTCGCGGTGAACGAAGACATCGACGTCCTGGCGATGCAGGAGATCAAGTGCAAGCCCGAGCAGTTCCCGATGGAGCAGTTCGAGGCGGCCGGCTACCACGTCGAGCTCCACGGCCTGAACCAGTGGAACGGCGTCGCGATCGCCAGCCGCGAGCCGATGACCGACGTGCAGATCGGGTTTCCCGGGATGCCGGGATTCCTCAAGGGCCACGAGGGCCCCGACGCGCCGCAGGAGGCGCGGGCCATCGCCGCGACCGTCGGCGGCGTCCGCGTCTGGAGCCTCTACGTCCCGAACGGCCGGTCGCTCGATGACCCGCACTACGTCTACAAGCTCCACTGGCTGCAGGCACTCGAGCAGTACACGCGCGACACCCTGGCGGCATCCCCCGGCCTCGCCCTGGCGCTCACCGGCGACTTCAACATCTGCCCCACCCCCGAGGATGTCGGCGACCCGACCCTCGTCGAGGGCGTGACGACCCACGTCTCGCCGCCCGAGCGCGCCGCGTTCCAGGCGCTGCTCGACGCCGGCCTCTCCGACACCGTGCGCCCGCTGGTGCCGACCGGCTTCACCTACTGGGACTACAAGCAGCTGCGGTTCCCCCGCAACGAGGGCCTGCGCATCGACTTCATCCTCGGCTCGTCCGCGTTCGCCGATGCCGTCACCGGCGCCGCAATCCACCGCGATCAGCGCAAGGGCGAAGCGCCGAGCGATCACGTCCCCGTCGTCGTCGACCTCGACCTCGACGGCGACGACGATGACGACCGTCCGATGATCTTCTGATCGTCGCGATGACCGTCCGGCTCCCCCGCTCGGGGGATGTCGCACCCCTGCGCGCACCGTAGCGTGGAGGTCATGTCCGTGGCCTCCCCCGTACCCGACGAGCGTCTCGCCGCGACCCCCGAGCAACTGCGCAACGACCTGTGGCTCGCCGCCGCGCTGCTCGTGAGCGCGATCCTCAGCACCTGGCTCGGCAGTGTCGCGCAGGTCTGGGGCGACGACTCACCGCACCTCGGCTGGGGCCTGCTCTACAGCGTGGCGCTGACGGCACCGCTCGGGCTGCGTCGCCGCATCCCCGAGGTCGCGCTGATCGTCGTCGCGGTCGTCTACTTCGTCGGCATGTCGGCGCACATCCCCGAGATGTACGTCGGCAGCATCGCCCTCTTCATCGCGATGTACTCGGTCGGCGCGTGGGTGGTCGACCGGCGGCGGGCCCTGATCGTCCGCGTCGTGGTCATCATCGGCATGTTCTTCTGGCTGCTCGCGGCGATGTTCCAGGCGGCCAGCGAACAGGGCAGCGACAGCGCCGCGGAGTTCTCGCTGTTCTCCCCCGTCGCGGCGATGATGATGCTGCAGTTCCTCTTCAACGTCGTCTTCTTCGCCGGCGCCTTCGCGTTCGGCGAGCGCGCCTACGCGGGCGCGCTCAGCCGCGAGGAGCTCGAACAGCGCACGCGTGAGCTCGAGCACGAGCGCGAGATCACCGCGGCGCAGGCGGTGGCGCTCGACCGCGTCCGCATCGCACGCGAGCTCCATGACGTCGTGGCGCACCACGTCTCGGCGATGGGCGTGCAGGCCGGCGCCGCGCGCACGGTGCTCGATCGCGATCCCGAGGCGGCGCGACGCGCGCTCACCGTGGTCGAGGAATCGGCACGGGCGTCGCTGACGGAGCTCCGCCAGCTGCTCGAGACGCTGCGGACCCCGGATGCCGCGGCACCGCACGATTCGACGCTGCGGCTCGACGCGATCGCCGAGCTGGTCCGGTACTCGGAGGAGAACGGGATGCCGACCACCTTCACCGTCGTCGGCGAACCGGTCACGGCGTCCGAGGTCGCTCAGGTGAACCTCTACCGCATCGCCCAGGAGGCGCTCACGAACGCGCGCCGCCATGGCGGGCCCGACGCGCGCGCCGACGTGCGGCTGCGCTTCGACGGCGACGAGATCGAGCTCGAGATCGCCAATGACGGCCGCGTGCGCTTCGGGGCGACGCCGGGCCTCGGCCTCGTGGGCATGCGCGAGCGCGCGGCGGCATCGGGCGGCTGGCTCGAGGCGGCACCCCGTCCTCGCGGCGGCTTCCTCGTCCGGGCCCGTGTTCCCGCGAGCGCGCGGTCGTCCCAGCCGAGCACCCAGGGGGTTCTCGCGTGAGCACGACCACCACGCCCTCGCCCACCGGGCCCACGTCGGTGGTGCTCGTCGACGACCATGCCGTCATGCGGGCCGGTTTCCGCATGATCCTCGAGGCGAGCGGCGACATCGCCGTCGTGGGCGAGGCCGGCGACGGCGCGGAGGCCGTCGAGACGGTCGCACGCCTGCAACCGGACGTCGTCTTCATGGATGTCCAGATGCCCGTCCTCGACGGACTCGAGGCGACCCGCCGCATCGTCGCCGACCCTCGCAATTCCAGCGCGGTCGTCGTCGTGACGACCTTCGACCGCGACGACTACCTGTTCCAGGCGTTGCAGGCCGGAGCCAGCGGCTTCCTGCTGAAGAACGCGGGACCCGAGGAGCTCGCCGCCGCCGTGCGGGTGGCTGCCGCCGGTGACGCCCTCCTCGCTCCGGAGGTCACCCGACGGGTCATCGAGCGATTCGCGGGCGGCCCACCCGACGCGACCTCCGCGACCACCGAAGCACCCGCCGCGCCGCAGGCGTCGACTCCCGCCGATCACGGCCTCACCGAGCGGGAGGCGGAGGTGCTGCGCCTCCTCGCGCGGGCGCTCAGCAACGCCGAGATCGCGCGAGAGCTCTTCATCGGCGACGCCACGGTGAAGACGCACGTGTCGAACATCCTCATCAAGCTCGGCGCACGCGACCGCGTGGCCGCCGTCGTCCTGGCCCACCGCAACGGCTGGGCCTGACCAGCCGCGAGCTCAAGCCGGGTCGGAGACGGGCGAGAGCGAGGGGCGCGGCACGGGCATCGAGAGGGGCCGCACCGCGCGCGGCATCGCGATGCGCCAGAGCGCCTGGATGCTCCAGATGAACAGTGCGACCAGGAGCACGTTCCGGGCGAGAAGCAGGCTCGCCGCGAACGGGTCGGCGTGCACGAGCGGCATGTAGAAGATCGGGAAGACGAGCGTCGTCAGGAAGCTCGTCACCGCCATCCACTTCGCGGGCGTCCGCCACCGCTCGGGGTCGATGAGCAGCCCCACGACGACGATCGGGGCGAGCCACAGCATGTACTGCGGAGAGCCGACCTTGTTGAAGACGATCAGCGCGGCGGTGAGGGCGAAGGCGCCCAGCACCATGAGGCGACCCTCCGCGCGCTCGACGCGCTGGGCGCCGGCGACCCAGGTCATCCGGGCTCGCACGAGCAGCAACGCGATCGCGGCGAACGCGGCGATCATGAGCCAGCCGACGACCTCGCCGGCAGCCATCGCCCCGTGCCCGATCACCTCGCGGGTGGCGAGCTCGTAATTCTGCTGGATGCGCGCTCCGGGCAGCTCCCAGATCGTCGCCCACACCCACGGCGTCGCGACGGGCGCTTCGAGCTGCGGGGCACGAGTCCCTTGGATCGTGAGGAAGCTGAAGAGGTTCGATGCGCCCCCGGCGAGAACCACCGCGATCATGATGACGACGCTCGCCACGCCACCGCCCACGGCGACCCACCAGCGGCTCCGGCACACCGCGACCACCGCGGCCGCGATGGCGGCCGGCCACACCTTGATCCAGGTGGCGAGCGCGATGAGCGCTCCGGCGACGACGGGGCGCCGCGAGACCCAGACGAGTCCCGCGATGGCGAGCGGAGCAGCGAACCCTTCCAGGCGCAGCATCGACACGGGGGCGAGGAGCAGGATGCTGAGCAGCCAGTACCAAGCGGCCGGATAGGCCGAGCGACGTTGCAGCCGCGCGCCGGCGATCGCGGCGAGGGCGAGCCAGTTGGCGCCGGCGAGCATGAGCAGCCAGACGAGCTGGTACAGGTAGGGGCCCAGCGCGATCGGCGCGACGATCGGCAGCAGCGCGCCCGCCGGGTACACCCACTCGAAGTCGATGATGGGCCAGGTTCCCTGCACGGCATCCTGCGCCCACTGCCGGTACAGCGGGAGGTCGCCCTCCGTGCCGCCCGCGATGATCAGCGGCAGGAGGGCGAGGATGTAGGCCGCGTGGAAGGCCACGAAACCGGTGACGAGACCCCGACGGGTTCGGCCGAATGCCGCCAGTCGCTGGCGGCGCGTCGGGCGGCGGGGGGATGCCGAAAGAGACGTCACCCGGGCATCATAGGCCCCGCGCATATCTGCCCGATGAACGCCGAGGTGGCCGATGTGGCGTACCGCCGGCCGGCTCAGCGCCGGTGCGCCGCGCGCCCGCCGTGCCCCGCCAGCGCATCGGCTGCGCCCACCAGCGCGAGGTGCGACAGCGCCTGCGGCGTGTTTCCCGCCTGGCGCCCGTCGGTGACGTCGTACTCCTCCGACAGGAGCCCGACGTCGTTGGCGAGTCCGCACAAGCGGTCCATGAGCCGGGTGGCGTCGTCGATGCGTCCGGTCGCCGCGTACTGCTCGACGAGCCAGAACGAGCAGGCGAGGAAGGGATGCTCGGTGCCGGCGAGACCGTCGACGCCGGCCTCGGTGCGGTAGCGCATCACCAGGCCCTCGCGCAGCAGCGTGCTCTCGATGCGCGCGACGGTCGCGAGCATGCGCGGATCGTCGGGAGCGCAGAACCCGACGGCCGGAAGCAGCAGCAGCGACGCGTCGACCTCGTCGGTGCGGAAGTGCTGCGTGAAGTGCCCGCCCGCGGCATCCACGCCCTGCTCGTCGATCTCGGCGCGGACGCGGTCGCGCAGGGCCCGCCAGCGATCGGGATCGCCGCTCAACCCGTGCTCCTCGACGGCGCGGACGCCCCGATCGAGGGCAGCCCAGACCATCGCCCGCGAGTGGGTGAACATCTGCGGTTCACCCCGGATCTCCCAGATACCGTGATCGGGCCGGTCGAGCCAGGCGACGACCTGATCGAGCAGCGCCCGCTGCAACGCCCACGAGAACGAGGTCTCGGTGACGCCGGCGAGCCGGGCGGCCTCGAGGGCGACCATCACCTCGCCGATCACGTCGGCCTGATACTGGTCGACCGCGCCGTTGCCGACGCGCACCGGCGCGGATCCCGCGTAGCCGGGCAGGCTCTCCAGCTCGCGCTCGGGCAGGTCGCGCTCGCCCGCGATGCCGTACATGATCTGCACGTCGGCGGGATCACCCGCGACCGCCCGCAGCAGCCAGTCGCGCCAGCGCGCGGCCGCCTCGAGATAGCCGTGCGAGATGTAGGCCTCGAGAGTCAGGGCAGCGTCACGCAGCCATACGTACCGGTAGTCCCAGTTGCGCGAACCACCGAAATCCTCCGGCAGAGAGGTCGTCGCGGCGGCGACGATGCCGCCCGTCTCGGCGTGGGTGAGCGCCCGCAGCACGAGCATGGAACGCAGTACCCGGTCGCCCCACCGCCCGCCGTCGCGGATGCGCCGCGCCCAGGTGGTCCACCACCCGCGCGTGCGCTCGAGGGCGACGTCGACGTCGAAGGGCTGCGGGATGTCGCGGTACGAGGCCTCCCAGCGCAGCACCGAGTCGACGGTGCGCCCCGCCTCGACACGGAACTCGCCCCGGTGCATCGTGTCCCGGGCGACGAGCCGGGGCCCGCGCAGCGTGACGGCATCCGGCCCGGCCACCGCGAGCAGGACGCCCATCGGGCGGGCATCCGACGTGTCGGCCGCACCGATCTGCCGCACCCAGGGCACCGCCCGCGCATAGTCGAACCGCAGCCGCACTTCGCTCACGAAGTCGACTTCGCCCGCGACACCGACGACGCGCCGGACGACCGCATCGACCCCGTCGAGGACCGGCATGAACTCGTGCACCTCGGCGACACCGGCGGCACACTCCCACCGGGTCACGAGCACGAACGTGTCGCCGTCGTAGCGCCGCGTCGCGGTCGCGTCCGGGTCGCGTGGCCGCAGGCTCCAGCATCCGTGCGAGCTGTCGCCGAGCAGGGCGCCGAAGATGGAGCCGGAGTCATAGCGGGGAAGGCACAGCCAGTCGAGGTCGCCCCGGTCGGACACGAGCGCCGCACTGCGGCAGTTGCTGAGGAGGGCGTAGCGCTCGATCGGTGCGGGCATGCTCGCATCATCGCGGTCGGGGGTCGGATCCGCCAACACGGCGATTCGCGGATGCTGGTTAGGCGAGGCTATCCTTCTGCGGTGCGTCATCGTCTCCTCGCCAGTCTCGCCATCGTTCCGCTGGCCGCTCTCGCTCTCGCGGGCTGCGGCGCATCGGAGGTCGTCCCGGCCGGCGCGGCCGCCCCGGCCGGAAACGGAGAGACGTCCTACCCCCTGACGATCGAGAACTGCGGCCGCTCCATCACCGTCGATGCGGCGCCCCAGCGCATCGTCTCGCTGGACCAGAACTCCACCGAGATCCTGCTCTCGCTCGGACTGGAGGACCGCATCGTGGGTACGGCGTCGTGGACCGACCCGATCCTTCCCTCGCTCGCCGAGGCGAACCAGAACGTGCCCCGCCTGGCCGACAACGCCCCCACCTACGAGGTCACGCTCGGCGCCGACCCCGACTTCGTCACTGCCTCGTTCGGACGACACTTCACGCAGGGCGGCGTCGCGACGCGCGACCGGTTCGACGAGACCGGGATCGGCAGCTACCTCTCGCCGACCGACTGCGACAACGGCGTCAGCATCAACGGCGGTGGCACCCGCACCACCCCGCTCACCGTCGACGCGCTCTATCAGGAGATCACCGAGCTGGGTCAGATCTTCGACGTCTCCGATCGGGCCGAGAAGCTCGTCGACGATCTGCGCTCGCGCGCTGCGGCCGCGACGGAGGGCATCGACGCTTCGGGCGCCACCGTCGCCTTCTGGTTCGCCGACACCAAGACCCCGTACGTCGCCGGCGGGCTCGGTTCGGCTGCGCTGCTCGCGGCGACCACCGGGTTCACCAATGTGTACGCCGATGCCGCCGACGACTGGCCCGCGACCACCTGGGAGGACCTCGTCGACCGCGATCCGCAGGTGCTCGTCCTCGGCGATCTGCAACGCGATCGCTTCCCCGGCGACCGGCTCGACGACAAGATCGCGTTCCTCGAGTCGGATCCCGTAACGCGCACGATCGATGCCGTGCGCAACAAGCGCTACATCGCGCTGCATGGCGCCGAGCTCAACCCTTCGATCCGCTTCGTCGACGGGCTCGAGAAGATCGAGAGCTGGATGGACGAGCACCGGGACGAGCTCTGAGCGTGCGCACCCGCGGCCCCGTCGCCACGGCCGGGTTGCTCGGGGGCGGCATCCTGCTGCTCGTCGTGTCGGTCGGCGTCGCGATCACCCTCGGCCCGGCCGACATCCTGCTCGTCAACGTCCGCGACATCGTCACCAACCACCTGGGCCTGACCGACATCCCCGTCAAGACCGCCAAGGACGCGATCGTCTGGGAGGAGCGGCTGCCCCGCGCGCTGGTCGCCGCGGCGTGCGGTGCGGGGCTCGGGCTGTGCGGCGTCATCATGCAGTCGCTGCTGCGGAACCCCCTCGCCGAGCCCTTCATCCTCGGCATCTCGTCCGGCGCCTCGACCGGTGCCGTCGCGATCGGCGTGCTCGGCCTCGGCGGTGCCGCGCTCGGCCTCTCCGGCGGGGCCTTCATCGGAGCGCTCGTCGCTTTCGCGGTGGTGCTGCTGCTCGCACGCCTCGCCGGGGGCGGGAACGACCGCGTCGTCCTGGCCGGAGTCGCGAGCACGCAGCTGTTCTCGGCACTCACCTCTCTCGTGATCTTCGCGTTCGCCGACGCCGATGAGACGCGCGGGGTCATGTTCTGGCTGCTCGGATCACTCGAGGGCATCCGCTGGGACGACGTCGTGCTGTGCACCGTCGTCGTCGCGCTGGGCTCCCTGCTGTGCCTGCGCTACGCCTCGGCCCTCGATGCCTTCGTCTTCGGCGATGAGGTCGCGGCCTCGCTGGGCATTCACATCGCACGCACGCGCGGCATCCTGCTCGTCACGACCGCGCTGATCACGGCCACCCTCGTGAGCGTCGCCGGCGCGATCGGCTTCGTCGGCCTCGTCCTCCCCCACATGGCACGCCTGCTCGTCGGGTCGCGCCACGGGCGCCTCATCCCCACCACGATCGTCGCCGGGGCGATCTTCATGGTGTGGGTGGATGCCGGCTCGCGCGTCGCCTTCTCGCCCACGCCGCTGCCCGTCGGCGTCGGAACCGCCCTGGTCGGCGTGCCCGTCTTCATCGTTCTGCTCGCCCGCCGGAGGAACCGCGCATGACCCTCGCCGCACGCGACGTGTCGTGGACGCGCTCGGGCATGCTCGTCGTCGACGGCGTGAGCGTGCGCCCCGAGCCGGGGCAGACCCTGGGCCTGCTCGGGCCCAACGGATCGGGCAAGTCGTCGCTTCTCCGGCTGCTGCACGGGCTCGTCCGCCCGACCGCGGGACTCGTGACCCTCGACGACGAAGACCTCGCCTCCCTTGGTCGGCGCCGAGTAGCGCGCACCGTGGCCGCCGTCACGCAGCACGCCGACACGGAGGTCGACATCACCGTGCGCGAGATCGTGCGCCTCGGGCGCATCCCGCACCGGACGACGTTCGGCGGCGACCCGGCGGCCGATGCCGCGGCGGTCGATCGCGCCCTGGAGCACGTCGGCCTGGCTGATCGGGCCGACCGCATGTGGCACACGCTCTCGGGCGGCGAGCGCCAGCGCGCGCAGATCGCCCGCGCGCTGGCGCAGGAGCCCCGCGAACTGCTGCTCGACGAGCCCACCAACCACCTCGACATCCGTCATCAGCTCGACCTGCTCGAACTCGTCTGCGACCTGCCGGTGACGTGCATCGTCGCGATCCACGATCTGAACCTCGCCGCGATGTACTGCGACGCCGTGATGGTGCTGCAGTCGGGCCGGGTCGTCGCCGCGGGCGCCCCCGCCGAGGTGCTGACCGCCGAGCTCATCGCCGACGTCTACGGCGTGGCCGCCGAGGTCACCCGGGACCCACGGGGCGGGCATCCGGTCATCACCTTCCTGCGCCGCTGACGCGGTCGTCGTCTGCCCCACTCCCCCGTGCGGCTCCCCCGCCGGGTGGGGCCGCACGGCCCACGATCCGCCGTACGGGGGATCCGCCTGCCCCCGCCCGGTCCCTAGCGTGGAGACATCGGCTAAGGAGGCGGAATGCTCGAACTGAGCGGCATCACCAAGAACTACGGCACGCACCGCGTGCTCGACGACGTGGGGTTCCGAGTGCCCGACGGGCGCCTGACCGGTTTCGTCGGCGGCAACGGGGCGGGCAAGACCACCACGATGCGCATCATGCTCGGCGTGCTCTCGCGCGACCGGGGCGAGGTCACCCTCGACGGGTCGCCGGTGACCGCTGCCGACCGCCGCCGCTTCGGGTACATGCCCGAGGAACGCGGGCTGTATCCCAAGATGAAGGTGCTCGAGCAGATCGTCTACCTCGCCCGGCTGCACGGCTTCTCGAAGCCGGAGGCAACGTCGCGCGCCCGTACCCTGCTCGAGGAGCTCGGTCTCGGGGAGCGCCTGAACGACAACATCGAGACGCTGTCGCTCGGCAACCAGCAGCGCGCGCAGATCGCTGCGGCTCTCGTGCACGACCCCGAGGTGCTGATCCTCGACGAGCCGTTCTCGGGGCTCGACCCCCTCGCCGTCGACGTCGTGGCCGGTGTCCTGCAGACGCGGGCGGCCCAGGGCGTCGGCGTGCTGTTCTCGTCGCACCAGCTCGACGTCGTCGAGCGCCTCTGCGACGACCTCGTCATCATCGCCGGCGGAACCATCCGCGCTGCCGGCACCCGCGACGGGCTCCGCCGCGAGCACCAGGGGCACCGCTACGAGCTCGTCTCGACGGGAGATGCCGGCTGGCTCCGCACCGAACCGGGGGTCGAGGTCGTCGAGTTCGACGGCGGCTACGCCTTGTTCGACGTCGATGCCGACGAGACCGCGCAGCGCGTGCTGCGCCGGGCCGTCGAGCACGGCGACGTCGCGAGCTTCACGCCGCGGCATCCGTCCCTCGCCCAGATCTTCACCGACGTCATCCAGGAGGTCGCCCCGTGAGCGCCGCATCTCCCTCATTCGCCCAGAGCACCTGGCTCGTCGCCGAACGCGAGATCGGCTCGAAGCTCCGCAGCAAGTCGTTCGTCATCTCGTTCGCCATCCTCTTCCTCGGCGCGCTCGCGCTCGTGATCTGGGGCGGCTTCTCGGCGGGGAACGACAGCGGCTCGCCCGTCGCGGTGACCCCGGACGCGGCCTCGTACGTCCAGAACGCGCCCGGCCTCGACGTGAAGGATGTCGCCGACCGGGCGGCCGCCGAGAGCGCCGTGCGCGATGGCGACGTCGACGCCGCGGTCGTCGCCGACACGTCCGCGCCGAGCGGATACGTCGTCATCGGCGACACGTCGGTGTCGAACACCATCCTGCTGTCGCTCGCGCAGCTGCCGAAAGTCGAGCTGCTCGACCCCTCCGGCGACGCCGGCTTCCTCGGCTACATCGTCGCGATCGGGTTCGGCGCGATCTTCTTCATCTCGGCGCAGACCTTCGGTGCGACGATCGCCCAGTCGGTCGTCGAGGAGAAGCAGACGCGCGTCGTCGAGCTGCTGATCTCGGCCGTACCGGTCCGGGCGCTGCTCGCGGGCAAGGTGATCGGCAACACGGTGCTGGCGATGGGGCAGATCCTCATCCTCGCCGCGGTGGCGGTGATCGGGCTGACGGTCACGGATCAGACCGCGCTGCTGACGGGCATCGGCGCCCCCATCGCCTGGTTCGCGGTGTTCTTCCTGTTCGGCTTCGTGCTGCTCGCCGCGCTCTTCGCCGCGGCCGCCGCGATGGTCTCGCGCCAGGAGGACATCGGAGCGACGACGACGCCCCTCATCCTGCTGGTCATGGCGCCGTACTTCCTGGTCATCTTCGCGTGGAACAACCCGCTGATCCTCGGGATCATGTCGTACGTGCCCTTCTCGGCACCGGTCGGCATGCCGATGCGCCTGTTCCTCGGCGACGCACTGTGGTGGGAGCCGCTGCTCTCGCTCGCGATCCTGCTCCTGACCTGCGTCGGGGCGATCCTCGTCGGCGCCAAGATCTACGAGAACTCGCTCCTGCGCATGGGAGCCCGCGTCAAGCTCGGCGAGGCCCTGCGCCGCTGACCCGGCCCCTGCTGGGCCGGCCGCCCTCCCGCCGCATCGCCGTCCTCCGGGTTCACGCCCGGAGGACGGCGATGAGTTTCTCGTGACGGGGAATGTCGGCGAACGCGCCGTCGTTCGCACGTGGCGGGACGATGGAGTCCGACGCTGTCCGCACGAACCCGGGAGAATCCCATGTCCCTCATCGAAGAGCGCGTCGCCGAGACCGACGCCCCCGTCCTCGACATCCTCGCCGCGCGCTGGAGCACGCGCCTGTACGACGAGGTCTCCCCCGTCGACGAGGACGCCCTCGCCAGCGCCCTCGAGGCGGCACGCTGGGCCCCGTCGGCTTTCAACGCACAGCCCTGGCGCTTCGTCGTCGCTCGTCGCGGCACCCAGACCCACGAGAAGGTCGTGTCGACGCTCGTCGAGTTCAACCAGGCCTGGGCCGGCCCCGCGGGCGCCCTCATCGTCTTCATCGCGCAGACGGAGAACGACGGCAAGCCCGTGCCCACCGCGCTCTACGACCTCGGCCAGGCCGCCGCGCACTTCACCGTCCAGGCCCACGCCGACGGCCTGTACACCCACCAGATGACCGGGTTCGATGCCGCAGCCCTCGCCGAGAAGCTCGGCATCGAGGCCCCGTTCACGCCCGTCACCGTCATGGCCGTCGGCGACCTCGGCGACATCGACGCCGCCCCCGCCGCCGTGCGCGAGCGCGAGCTCTCGCCCCGCACCCGCCGGCCCGTGGCCGAGTCGGTCGTCATCGACGACTGAGGCCGCCGGCAGCGGTTCGCACGGCGGCGCCCGCACCATAGACGAGGTCTGTGAGGTGCGACACCCCGGCGCCGCGGCGGTGCCGCACCGGTTATCGTCAAGCATGACCGCCCGCATCCTGTCGATCGGCACCGCCGTGCCGCCGGCCGTGCTTCACCAGAACTCCGTGCGCGACCTGTTCGCCGCACAGCCCGGCATCGGACGGCTATCGCAGCGTCTGGTCCGCGCGGCGTTCGACGCCTCGGCCATCGAGACCCGGCACACCGTGCTGACCGATCTCGCCGAGGCGCTCGAGCCCGGTGGCGCGCGATCGGATGCCGCCGGCCCGGCCGCCGGCGACCCGGCAGCCCTTCCCGTCATCTCCGACGACGGGGCACTGCTCTCGCCCTCGACGGGCACACGCAACGACACCTATATCGCCCTCGCCCCCGAGCTGTCGGCGCGCGCGGCGCGGGAGGCCCTGTCTGCGGCATCCGTCGCGCCGGCGGAGATCACTCACGTCGTGACCGTCTCGTGCACCGGCATGTACGCGCCGGGTCCCGACTACCGGCTGGTGCGCGACCTCGGCCTTCCCACGACCGTCGAGCGCTACCACCTGGGGTTCATCGGCTGCGCGGCCGCCGTCCCGGCCCTTCGGGCAGCGGCGCGCATGTGCGCCGCCCAGCCCGACGCCGTCGTGCTCGTGGTCTGCGCCGAGCTGTGCACCCTGCACTTCCGGGTCGCCGACGACCCCGACCAGATCCTCGCGGCATCGCTGTTCGCCGACGGCGCCGCGGCGGCGGTCGTCAGCGCCGACCCGGCGCGTCGCGGAGAGCGGTGGCTCGACCTCGATCGGTTCGCGACCGCGGTGACCGACGACGGTGAGCGCGACATGACCTGGACGATCGGGGACGCCGGCTTCGAGATGGTGCTGACGGCCGAGGTGCCGCGCATCATCGGGCGCGAGATCCGCGCCGCGGTGGCCGAGGTGATCGGCGACGGCCGGGTCGACACGTGGGCCGTCCACCCGGGCGGCCGAGCCGTCCTCGACCGCGTCCAATCGGGCCTCGACCTGCCGTCGGATGCCCTCGCGGCATCGCGTGCCGTGCTGCGGGACTACGGGAACATGTCGAGCGCGACGATCCTCTTCATCCTCCGCTCGCTCCTCGACGCAGACACCCTGCGCGACGGCGAGACGATCGCGACGCTCGCGTTCGGCCCCGGACTCACGATGGAGGCCGCGCTCCTCACGGCAGGAGTCGCCGCTGGAGCCGACACCGGCGTTGCCGAGACCGCGTCGACGGATGCCGTGCGGGCGGAACCCGTCGCATCGTGGACCTGAGTCGTCGCGACGTCGAGCTGCGCGAGCTGATGGACGACCCGGACTGCGATCCGGAGGCCCTCGCGCAGACGCTCCGCCGCTTCGACCTCGTCAATCGCGCCGTGAGCGGCTGGGGAACGGTGTGGCGGCGGCATCTGCGGCCCGCCCTGGAGCGTCTGGATCGACCCGCCCGCGTGCTCGACATCGGGTCAGGCGGTGGCGACGTCACCGCGCGGCTCGCGCTGCTCGCGGAACGGGATGGCCTGGACGTCGGCTGGGTCGGGATCGACCCGGATCCCCGCGCCCTCGCCGTCGCGCGCGAGCGCAGCCGGCCCGACCTGGAGTTCCGCAGCACCGACTCGACGGCGCTGCGCGCCAGCGGCGAGCGCTTCGACGCCGTCATCTCGAACCACGTGCTGCATCACCTCGGCGAGGCCGAGCTCGACGCGTTCATCGCCGACTCCCTGGCCCTGTCGCGCGGCATCGTGCTCCACGCCGACATCGAGCGGGGGCGCGCGGCTTACGCGCTCTATGGCGCGGGCATCCTGCCGGTACAGCACGGGACCTTCCTGCGCACCGACGGGCTGCGCTCGATCCGCCGCAGCTACCGTGCCCGAGAGCTGCGGACGACGCTGGCCGGTCGCGGCGAGTGGCACGTCGTCCGACCGGCGCCGTTCCGCGTGCTCGCCGTGGGAGCGGGGCGTGCCTGACGTCATCGTCGTCGGCGCCGGCCCGGTGGGGATGCTGCTGGCGGCCGAGCTCACGCGACGGGGCGTCGACGTCACGGTGCTCGAGCGCCGCGAACGCAGCGGCGACGGGTCGCGGGCGATCGGGCTGCACGCTCCCGTCCTCGCCGCGCTCGAGGAGGGCGGTGCGACCGACCGCATCCTCGAGGACGCGGTCCGTGTCTCGCGCGGCGAGGCCCGCAGCGACGGAACACTGCTCGGCGTCGTCCGATTCGATCGCCTGTCGGTGCGGCATCCGTATGTCGCCACCCTTCCGCAGGCCCTCACCGAGCGCGCTCTCGCGTTCGGTGCGCCGTCGCCGCTGCGTGGGGTCGCCGTCACCCGCGTGACACCGGGGCCGGCCGACGTACGGGTCGAGACGTCCGGTGCTCGCGGGGCCGGCGAACTGTTGGCGCCGCTCGTCGTGGTCGCCGGAGGCGTCGGCGCACGCGAGCTCGTGTTCCGGCCGAACGCCGTGAGACGCACGAGCTACCCCGACCGGTACCTCATGAGCGACGCCGACGTCCCCGGGAGACCCGATGCCGACGTCGCGGTGGTCCACCTCGCGCGAGCGGGGGTGCTCGAGTCCTTCCCCCTGCCGGGAGGCCGACGCCGCTTCGTCGCCTGGGACGAGCCGCCCGGGCAGGATGACGGCGGGTTCGACGAGCCGGATGCGCGGCTGCGGCGGCTGCGCACGGCGATGCGGGAACGGGGTGAAACGGATGCCGCAGAGGCGCTGACCGGCGCGACGGGGTTCCGCGTGCGACGTGTGCTCGCACCGGCCCTGCGTCGCGGCCGGGTGACGGTGATCGGCGACGCCGCACACGAGATCAGCCCGATCGGAGGACAGGGGATGAACCTCGGCCTCCTCGACGCGGCGACCCTCGCGCCGCTGCTCGCTGCCTGGGTCCGCAGCGGCACCGAGCCCACTGCTGCCCTCGCACGATGGGAGCACGATCGGCTGCGTTCGGCCCGCACGGCGGGACGGCTGGCGGCGGTCAACATGCGTCTCGGCCGCCCGGTGAGTGCGGGCGCGCACGCCGTGCGCAGTCAGATGCTCGGGCGCGTGCTCGCCGCGACCGGCTCGCTCGTCCCGAACGCCTATGCGATGGGGCTCGACGCCGCTGCTCGCTGAGTTCTCAGCGCAGCGAGCCCGCAGCCACCACCAGCTGCGCGGCGAGCACGAGAGCCGCGGCCATGACGAGGCGGAAGCCGGTGCGGTCGGGACCGCGGAGCCGCATCCGCACCACCACCGCGACCGCGAGCACCAGCACCACGCCGAAGAACAGCCACGGCAGGACTCCCTCGCTCCGCCCGCCGATGAGCACGGCGATCGCGGCGACGACGATCCCGGCGACAGCGATGATGATCGATACCGGCGCTCCGAGGCGATGCGGCAGCCCCCGCACACCGGTGTCGCGGTCGTCGTCGAGGTCGGGCAGGACGTTGGTCAGGTGCACCGCCGCCCCGAGCGCAGCACCCGCCACAGCAGCGAAGGGCGCCGCGAGCGTCGGATCGGGTGACGAGAGCGTCGCCAGCGAGGGGAAGAGACCGAAGCTCACGAGGAAGGGCACGACCGACACCGGCGTCGACTTCAGCCCGAGGTTGTACGACCAGGCCGACGCGATCGTCACGGCGTGCGCGAGCAGCATCCCCCATCCGAGCACCGCCGAGAGAGCGAGCGCGATGACGGCGGAGCCCCCGGCCGCGATCCAGGCCGCACGATTCGAGACCTCACCGCGGACGAGAGGCTTGTCGGTGCGGCCGACGGCGCGGTCGCGTTCACGGTCGATCGCGTCGTTGGAGATGCCGATCGAGAGCTGACCGAAAAGCACGGATGCCACCAGCACCGCGAGCCGCCAGGGCTCGAGCCCGGCCGCGAGTCCGAGCGCCAGAGCCAGAGCCGTCACGACGACCGAGGGCCCCGGGTGTGAGGCGCCCCACAGGGCCCGGATCGCACGCATGCGTCCACACTCTCACGTCAGGGTCATCGGCTCCGACGGGGTTGCGCGCCTCGGCGTCGTGGGCAGGCCGTCGCCGCGATCAGTCGTCGAGCAGCTCGGCCTCGATCACGTCGTCGTCCCCTCCGGCAGCTGCCGGCGCGGCAGGCTCCGCCGCGGGACCGGCACTCGTCAGCACGAGTGCCGAGCCGTCGGCGGCCACGTCGACCCGGACGATGTCGCCGTCGCGCACCCCGCCCGACAGGATGGCCATGGCGAGGCGGTCCTGGATCTCGGACTGGATGAGGCGGCGCAGCGGCCGGGCTCCGAACACCGGGTCGTAGCCGCGCTCGGCCAGCCACGCGCGCGCATCGGGGGTGACCGCGAGCGAGAGACGCCGGTCCCTGAGGCGCCGCTGCAGCGCGTCGACGGAGAGCTCGACGATCTGTGCGAGGTCGTCCTGGCTCAGCGCCTCGAACATCACGGTGTCATCGAGACGGTTCAGGAACTCGGGCCGGAACGCCTGGCGCAGCAGGATCTGCACCTGCTCGCGCTTCTGCTCGAGGCTCAGCGTCGGGTCGATGAGGATCGGCGATCCGAGGTTCGAGGTGAGGATCAGGATGACGTTGCGGAAGTCGACCGTCCGGCCCTGGCCGTCGGTGAGGCGGCCGTCGTCCATGACCTGCAGCAGCACGTCGAAGACCTCGGGGTGCGCCTTCTCGACCTCGTCGAGCAGCACGACGGAGTACGGGCGGCGGCGCACGGCCTCGGTGAGCTGGCCGCCCTGCTCGTAGCCGATGTACCCGGGAGGGGCACCGACGAGCCGCGACACGGAGTGCTTCTCGCCGTACTCCGACATGTCGATGCGCACCATGGCGTGTTCGTCGTCGAAGAGGAACTCGGCCAAAGCCTTGGCGAGCTCGGTCTTGCCGACACCGGTCGGCCCCAGGAACAGGAACGAGCCCGTGGGCCGGTTCGGGTCGCTGATGCCCGCTCGCGAGCGACGCACGGCGTCGGCGACGGCCTTCACGGCGGTCTTCTGCCCGATGAGGCGCTTGCCGAGCTCGGACTCGAGGCGCACGAGCTTCTCGGTCTCCCCCTGCAGCAGGCGCCCGACGGGGATGCCGGTCCAGGCGGCGATCACGGCGGCGATGTCCTCGTCGGTGACCTGTTCGTTGACCATCCGCTCGGGCCCGTCGACGGCGGTCTCGGCGCGCTCCGCTTCGACGACCTCGCGTTCGAGCGCCGGGATCTCGGCGTACAGAAGCCGCGATGCCTTCTCGAGGTTGCCCTCGCGCTGCGCGCGCTCGGCTTCGACGCGAGCCGCGTCGAGACGCGTCTTGAGGTCACCGACGCGGTTCAGCGACGCCCGCTCGCGCTCCCAGCGCGCCTGCAACTCGTCGAGCTTCTGCTGCTCGTCCTTCAGCGTCGCGCGCAAGGCGTCGAGACGCTCGCGCGAGGCGGCATCCTTCTCCTTCTTGAGCGCGAGCTCCTCGAGCTTCAGCCGGTCGACGTGCCGGCGCAGCTCGTCGATCTCGAGCGGCGCCGAGTCGATCTCCATGCGCAGACGCGACGCGGCCTCATCGATCAGGTCGATCGCCTTGTCGGGCAGCTGGCGGGCTGGGATGTAGCGGTTCGAGAGGGATGCCGCGGCCACGAGCGCACCGTCCGAGATGGCGACCTTGTGGTGGGCCTCGTAGCGCTCCTTGAGCCCGCGGAGAATGGCGATGGTGTCCTCGACGCTCGGCTCGCCGACGTAGACCTGCTGGAAGCGGCGCTCGAGCGCGGCATCCTTCTCGATGAACTCGCGGTACTCGTCGAGGGTGGTCGCACCGATGAGGCGGAGCTCACCGCGGGCGAGCATGGGCTTGAGCATGTTGGATGCCGCGACCGAGCCTTCGCCGCCGCCCGCGCCCATGAGCACGTGCAGCTCGTCGATGAAGGTGATGATGCGGCCGTCGGACTCGGTGATCTCCTTGAGTACGCTCTTCAGGCGCTCCTCGAACTGACCGCGGTACATGGCGCCGGCCACGAGCGCGGAGATGTCGAGCGAGACGAGCTCTTTGTTCTTGAGGCTCTCGGCGACGTCGCCCGCGACGATGCGCTGAGCGAGGCCCTCAACGACGGCGGTCTTGCCGACGCCGGGCTCGCCGATGAGGACGGGGTTGTTCTTCGTGCGGCGGGTGAGCACCTGGCTGACGCGGCGGATCTCGCTGTCGCGCCCGATGACCGGGTCGAGCTTGCCCTGCCGGGCACGGTCGGTGAGGTTGATGCCGAACTGCTCGAGGGCGCTCTGCGCCTCCTCCTGTCCGGGCTGCTGTGTGGCGTTCATATTTCTCCTGAAATCTCTCGGCTCAAACTTGAGCCTGTGTGACTCAAGTTTACCACCGTGTCGTTCAGGACGCTACGGCCTCTGCCGCAGCCCCGGCCACCGACGCCGCCTCGGGCGTGCAGGCGAAGCGGGCACGGTACGCCGAGGGGCTGAGCCCGAGCGCTCGCGCGAAGTTCTGCCGCAGGACGGAGGCCGAGCCGAATCCACTGTCGGCCGCGATCTGGTCGAGCCCGAGGTCGGTCCGCTCGAGCAGCCGCTGCGCCCGCAGGATCCGCTGCCGCCCGAGCCACGCCGCCGGGGTCGTCCCGTAATCGGCCTTGAATCGGCGCGCGAACGTCCGCGGCGACATGTGCGCGCGCGACGCGAGCAGATCGACGGACAGATCGAGGTCGAGGTTCGCGATCATCCAGTCGGTGATGGGCGCGAGCGACAGCGATGCCGCCTCGGGGAGCGGACGCGCGATGAACTGGGCCTGCCCGCCGTCGCGGAGGGGCGGCACGACCATCCGCCGGGCGATCGTGTTCGCCGCCTCGGCCCCGAGCTCGATGCGCAGCAGGTGCAGGCAGGCGTCGAGCCCCGCCGCGGTACCCGCAGACGTGATGATCCGGTCCGACTGCACGTACAGCACGTCGGGGTCGACCTCGATGCGCGGGTACATCTGCGCCATGGTCTCGGCGTAGCGCCAGTGCGTCGTGGCGCGCTTGCCGTCGAGCACACCGGATGCCGCGACCACGAAGGCTCCGCTGCAGACGGTGAGCACCCATGCGCCACGCTCGACCGCACGTCGGACGACGGCTGTGACACGTTCGTCCACGGAGTCCCAGGTCTCGCGCGGGATGGGAGTGATCACGACCAGATCGGCCTCGTCGGCGAACCCGAGTCCCGCGTCGACGTTGAGTGAGAACGGGAGATTGGCGGGGACCGCCCCGGGATCGGGTGCCACCACCCGGAAGTCGAAGTTCGGGATGCCCTCGTCACTGCGGTCGAGACCGAACGCCTCGCACGCGAGACCGAACTCGAAGGGCGCGAACCCGGGCTGGACGACGCAAGCGACCGTGTGCATGGCAGGATTCCTCCGAATACCGTCTCATCCGCCAGTATCGGCAGGATAACGCTCATCGTAGCGTTTCTGCCATGCCTTCCGACATCCTTCTTCTCGCACTCGTCCTCCCCGTGAT
The DNA here is from genome assembly GCF_003289625.1 of Microbacterium sp. SMR1. GTDB lineage: Bacteria > Actinomycetota > Actinomycetes > Actinomycetales > Microbacteriaceae > Microbacterium > Microbacterium plantarum. The sequence goes on along the minus strand of NZ_QMBN01000002.1, from coordinate 546,493 downwards.
CGCCGCCGTGACAGGCACGCTCGCGGTGGTCGCACGCGACGGCTACCGCCGCGTCCCCACCGACGCGACACGCGTGCCGCCGGCAGAGGAATCGACGCCGACACACCGCGAGCGCGAGCGGTCACCGCGCCGGAGCGCGGTCGCCGTCAGCGGTCGCGGCGCGCGCGGGCGCGACGGGATGCCGCGAGCAGTCGCGACGCCGATTCCGCCCAGGTGAATCGGGAGATGTGCGCACGGCCCGCCGCGACGAGCGCCGCGCGGGCGGCATCGTCATCGAGTGACTCGACGGCCGCGGCGAAGGCTCGCGGGTCGCGCGGCGGCACGTAGAGCGCGCCATCGCCGCCGACCTCATGGAAGATCGCCATGTCGCTGACCACCGCGGGCACCCCGAGCGCCAGGGCTTCCGCGATCGGCAGCCCGTACCCCTCGTCGAGGCTGAGTGTCGCGAGCATTCCCGCATCGGCGAGGAGCGCGGCGTACTCGGCATCCGTCACTCCGCCGTGGAAGATGATGCGGGCACCGGCGGGCGCGAGCTCCTCGAGCTCGGCGCGTCGACCGTCGGAGATCCGACTCAGCAGGTGCAGCGTGCGGCCGGGCAGCCACTGCATCGCCCGGACGAGCGTCTCGACGTTCTTGTAGGGCATGAACGAGCCCATGTAGACGATGTTCTGCGGCTTCGCAGCCCCGGGCATGGCCGTCGCGGGCGCCAGCTCGGCGAGACGCTGCGGAGCGTTGGGCAGCACCACCACCTCGCGCTTGGTCAGCTTGACGTCGGCGAACTGACGCTTGCTCGTCTCGCTGACCGTCGCGACGACGTCTGCGGCGTTCAGCGTCGCCCGCTGCGGCGCATACGAGAGGTGGAAGAGCCGCCAGCCCAAGCGCACGAACCACGGCAGATCGCGGGGCGGTGTGCGGTGCCGGTAGTAGATCGTGTCGTGCAGCGTGAGGATCAGCGCGAACCGCCGGCCGAGGGCCCCGATCGTCTGCATCGGCGAGTAGACGACGTCGGGTCGGTGCCGGTTCAGCCGCAGCGCCGCGAACGGCTCGAGCATGGAGGTCGGCGCGTGCAGCGTGACGTGCGGCGCCCCTGCCGGGAGGAACGGCAGCTGCGCGGGGTCGTGCACGATGAACGTGACCTCGACACCCTCGGCGGGCGCCGCCGCGAACAGCGCGTGGGCGAGCTCATGGGAGAAGCGGCTGATGCCGTCGTGGAAGTCGGTGCGGATGTAGCGCGCGTCGAAGAAGAGCCGCATCGTCACGCGTCGAGCGGCTCGCCGCGGTAGAGCTTCTCGAACGTGTCGAGGGTGCGCTCGATGTCGTGGATCTCGACGCCGTCGAGTGAGGCCTGCTGCATCCGCAGGTACTCCGCGGGAGAGGCGGTCAGCACGCGCCGCAGCTTGTCTGCGAGGTCGTCGACGTTGCCGGGCTCGAAGAGGTAGCCATTCACGCCCGATTGGACGAGGTGCGGCAGGGCGACGGCATCCGCCGCCACGACGGGCAGGCCCGAGGCCATGGCCTCCATCGTCGCGATCGACTGCAGCTCGGCGATCGAGGCGATCGCGAAGACGTCGGCCCGCGTGTATGCCGCGCGGAGGTCGGCCTCGTCGGTGCGCCCGTAGAACGTGACGCGGTCGGTGATGCCGAGCTGCTGCGCGGTCTGCTCGAGGTTCCGACGCTGGTCGCCGCCGCCGACGATGTCGAAATGGACGTCCAGCTCGGGGGCGAGCTTGGCGACGGCCTTCAGGGTGACCTCGACGTGCTTCTCGGTTGTGAGGCGCCCGACGAACAGGATGCGGCGGTGCTCGCGCGGAGTCAGGTCGGAGGTGTAGTTGCGCTTGTCGATGCCGCAGCTGATCGGGATGACGCCCGAGATGTCGATCGTGTCCTCGAGGAACTGCGCGGCCTTGCGCGTCGGGGTGGTCACGGCGCGCGACATCAGGAACGTGCGCTTGGCGTCGTCCCAGCAGAGCTTGATGATGATCTTGTCGAGGAACGGCGGCAGCGTCGTGAAGTCGATGACGTTCTCGGCCATGACGTGGTTGGTCGCGACGACGGGGATGCCGCGCTTCTTCGCCTCGCGCGTGAGTCCGCGGCCGATGACGATGTGCGACTGGCTGTGGACGACGTCGGGCTTGACCGAGTCGAGCACGCGCCGGGCGTAGTGCTTCGAGCGCCAGGGCAGCACGAAACGCAGCCAGTCGTGCGGGTACCAGCGCCACCCGGGGAGGCGGTGGACGGTGAGGTCGGCGCCCTCGATGTTCTCGGTGAAGACTCCCGACTGGGAGTGCTTCACGCTGGGGGTCACGACGTGCACGTCGTGACCGCGGGCGGCGAGGCCGGCGGAGAGGCGTTCGGCGAAACGGGCGGCTCCGTTGACATCGGGGGCGAAGGTGTCGGCGCCCATCACGATGGTCAGGGGCGCGCGAGAACTCTCGGCGGGAACACCCTCGGTCGTCGTGGATTCGGTCACGGGTCAGGCCCAATCTGTACGGCGGCGTGCCGCCGGCTGTGGCCGACGCGGCGGGCCCGAGCTTACCCGAGCGGTATAGGGGCTCCCGGGAGGCGGCACGGCGTTGGGGGAAACCGGCTCGGCCGCGTCAGACGCTGCACGCGGCGCCCCGCGCGCACCCAGGCGGCATCCCTAGGCTGGGGTCATGGCCCGACTCGAAGCCGATGCCGATCCCGCCCGCTGGGTTGCCGTCACCGAATCGTTCGGATTCTCCGGACGCCGCGCTCGCAAGCGCGCGATCGGGATGCTGCTGAGCCAGGCGAACGCCGCGATAGGAGCGGCGCCCCGCCCCGGTGGACGCTTCGCCGCGTGGGCCGCGAGCCAGGCGGTGCCGATGCTCATGCGCCGAGCCAACGGGCGCGTGCGAGCGTGGATGTGGAAGGCCGACCCCGAACTGCTCGTCGTCCTCGCGCAGATGCAGGAGGCGACCCCGCAGGTGCGGACCGCGCGGGCGATGATGCCGATGGAGTACGACGACACCGAGGACTTCCGCTCCCCCTACCTCGGGTCGGGCGAGAAGCTCGTCATGACGCTGCCGCCTGACCCGCGGACGCCCCCGTTCGTCTCGTACACCTGGGACACGGGAACCCATCTCGTGACGCTGTCGGCCGTGTGCAGCGATCGCGAGCGCGTGGGGACGGTTCTCGACGAGCTCGATCACCTCGCCCGCTCGCTCCGCGTGGTCGACGACCTGACTCTCGACGAGTCCGCCAACACGCTCCGCCTCCCACCCGCCTGACCGCTCGCACACGCCGTCGACTCGCCAGGAACTGCGGATGCCGGGGCAGCCGGATCCGCGTTTCGTGGCGAGTCGACGGGGGTCACTCCCCCGCAGGCGGGTCGGAGGGGCGTCGGTAGAGCACGACCTCGGTCGCTCGGCGTACACGCGCGCCGTGACGCAGGGTCACGACGGCTCCGGTCGCACCGGCGGCGAACACGCGCGCGCCCGGGCGCTGCTGCATCTCGTCGCGCAGACGCTGCTCGAGGTCGCGCACCTCGCGGCGCAGTCCCGCGACCTCGTTCTCGAGCTCCAGGATGCGCGCGATGGCGGGCAGGCTGATGCCTTCCGCCGACATCCGCGCCACTTCTCGCAGCTGCCGGATGTGACGCAGCGAGTATCGACGCGATCCCCCCTGCGTGCGCCCGGGCACGACGAGGCCCAGCCGGTCGTACTGCCGGAGGGTCTGCGCGTGCATGGCCGCGAGCTCCGCCGCGGCCGCGATCGCGAAGATCGGGGCGTCCTCGTCGATGTCGTCATCAGCCATGGTTGGTCACCTCCTGGGCGTCGAGAGTGTCGTCGGGCGACCCGCCGCGTCCGCCCGTGGGGATCGGATGCGGCGGGTCGAGACGAATGTGTCAGCCGCGCGCCTTGTTCATCAGGTCGGCGCGGGGGTTCTCGCGGGGCTCGACCTCCGCGAATCGTTCGAGGGCCGCTCGGGCCTCCTCGTCGAGGTGCGCGGGAACGGCGACCTGGACCTCGGCCAGCAGATCGCCCGTGCCCTTCGAGGTGCTCACGCCGCGCCCCTTGACCCGCAGGACGCGGCCCGACGGGGTGCCGGGCGCGACCCGGAGCTTGACGGGGTCGCCGCCCAGCGTCGGCACCTCGATCGTGGCGCCGAGGGCCGCCTCGGTGAAGGTCACCGGGACCACCACGCGAAGGTTGAGTCCGTCGCGCGTGAAGACCGGGTGCGGCCGGACCGTGACGCTCACGACGATGTCACCCGATTCACCGCCGTCCGGCGAGGGACGCCCGCGACCGCGGAGCCGGATCTTCTGCCCGTCCTTCACACCCGCCGGGATCTTCACCTTGAACGGCTTGCCGTCCTCGCCCTGGAGCGTGACGGTGTCACCGCGGACCGCGGTGGCGAAGTCGAGCGTCGTCCGTGCGGTGACGTCCGCACCGCGCTGCGGGCCGCCGAAGCCCTGGAAGCCCCCGGTCGAGCGGCCGAAGCCGCCCGACCCGAAGCGGCTCGACCGCCCCGTCTGCTGGTTGAACATCGCGAAGATGTCGTCGAAGTCCGCGCCGCGAGCTCCGGCGCCGCCTCGCGCACCCTGGTTGAAGGCGCTGAAGACGTCCTCGAAGCCACCGGCGCCCTGGCCACCCGCGGTGAAGCGGGCGCTGCCCGACCCCATCGCCCGGATCTGGTCGTACTCGGCGCGCTGCTCCTTGTCGGAGAGCACGGAGTACGCCTCGCTGATCTCCTTGAACTTCGCCTCGGCCGCGGGGTCTCCCTGCGTCGAGTCGGGGTGGTACTTGCGCGCGAGCTTGCGGTAGGTCTTCTTCAGGTCGGTGTCGGAGACGTCTTTGGAGACGCCCAGCACCTTGTAGAAGTCCTTGTCGAACCAGTCCTGACTGGCCATGTCGTTGCCTCCTATTCGGCCGGCACCGCGACGACGACCTTCGCCGGACGCAGCTCGATGCCGCCGAGGCGGTAGCCGACCTCGACGACCTCGAGGATCGTCGGCTCGGCCGTGCCCGGGGTGGGCGCCTGGAAGATCGCCTCGTGCTGCTGCGGGTCGAACGCGTCGCCGGCGGCGCCGTAGGACTCGACGCCCAGTCTCGCCACCACCCCGCGGAGCTTGTCCGCGATCACCGCGAGCGGCGATCCCTCGGCGAGGTCGCCGTGCTTGTCGGCACGGTCGAGGTCGTCGAGCACGGGCAGCAGGCCCTTCGCGACCGAGCCCTTGGCGCGCTCGATCTCAGCCTCGCGCTGGTCCTCGGTACGCCGACGGTAGTTGGCGTACTCGGCCTGCACGCGCTTGAGGTCGAGCAGCAGGTCGTGCTCTTCGGCGGGGGCTTCCGCGACGGCGGCCTCGTCGGACTGCGTCGCGCCGAGGATGTCGTCGATGGTCAGTTCGTCGTCCGCAGCCGCGGCATCCGATGCTCCGGGGGCCCCGTGCGCGTCGGGGCCGGACGCCTGGGCGTCCGACCCCTCCTCGCCGAGGACCTCGTCATCGCCGTGCGGCTCTTCGAAGTCCTTGTCGGTCATGATTACTTCTTGTCTTCCTCGTCTTCGACGACCTCGGCGTCGACGACGTCCTCATCGGATGCCGTCGCGCCGGCGTCGCCGGTCGGAGCGTCGGTCGGGGCGCCCTGCGCCTGGTCGGCCTGACCCTGCGCGTAGATGGCCTCGCCGAGCTTGCCCTGCGATGCGTTGAGCTTGTCGAACGCGGTCTTCACCGCGTCGTCGTCGTCGCCCGCGAGTGCGGTCTTCAGCGCGTCGACGTCGCCCTGGACCTCGGACTTGACGTCCTCGGGGAGCTTGTCGGCGTTGTCGGCGATCAGCTTCTCGATCGAGTACGAGAGGGTCTCGGCCTGGTTGCGGACCTCGGCGGCCTCGCGGCGCTTCTTGTCCTCGGCCGCGTGCTCCTCGGCCTCGCGCACCATGCGCTCGATGTCGTCCTTGGGCAGCGACGAGCCGCCGGTGATCGTCATCGACTGCTCCTTGCCGGTGCCCTTGTCCTTCGCCGAGACGTGCACGATGCCGTTCGCGTCGATGTCGAAGGTGACCTCGACCTGCGGGATGCCGCGAGGCGCCGGTGCGATGCCGGTGAGCTCGAACGTGCCGAGCGGCTTGTTGTCGCGCGTGAAGTCGCGCTCACCCTGGAACACCTGGATCGCGACCGACGGCTGGTTGTCGTCGGCGGTCGTGAAGGTCTCGCTGCGCTTGGTCGGGATGGCGGTGTTGCGCTCGATGAGCTTCGTCATGATGCCGCCCTTGGTCTCGATGCCGAGGCTCAGGGGGGTGACGTCAATGAGGAGGACATCCTTGCGCTCGCCCTTGAGGACACCGGCCTGCAGGGCGGCGCCGACGGCGACGACCTCGTCCGGGTTCACGCCCTTGTTGGGCTCCTTGCCGGCTTCCTTCTTCACGAGCTCCGAGACGGCGGGCATGCGGGTGGAACCACCCACGAGCACGACGTGGTCGATGTCGCCGACCTTGATGCCGGCCTCACGGATGACGTCCTCGAAGGGCTTCTTCGTGCGGTCGAGCAGGTCCTTGGTGAGGTCCTCGAACTTGGCACGCGAGAGCGTCTCCGACAGCGAGACGGGGCCCGAGTCGGTCAGCGAGAGGTACGGCAGGTTGATCGACGTCGACTGCGAGCTCGAGAGCTCCTTCTTCGCCTGCTCCGCAGCCTCCTTGAGGCGCTGCAGCGCGATCTTGTCGCCGGAGACGTCGACGCCGGTCGTGTCCTTGAACTGCTTAATCAGGTACTCGACGATGCGCTGGTCCCAGTCGTCACCGCCGAGGCGGTTGTCACCGGCGGTGGCGCGCACCTGGATGGTCGAGAAGTCGTCGTCCTTGCCCACTTCGAGGAGCGAGACGTCGAAGGTTCCGCCACCGAGGTCGAAGACGAGGATGAGCTCGTCCTCCTTGCCCTTGTCGAGGCCGTAGGCCAGGGCGGCTGCGGTGGGCTCGTTGATGATGCGCAGGACGTTCAGGCCCGCAATCTCGCCGGCCTCCTTGGTCGCCTGACGCTCGGCGTCGTTGAAGTACGCGGGCACCGTGATGACGGCGTCGGTCACGGTGTCGCCCAGGTACTGCTCGGCGTCGCGCTTGAGCTTCTGGAGGATGCGGGCCGAGATCTCCTGCGGCGTGTACGCCTTGCCGTCGATCGCCTGGGTCTTCCAGTCGGTGCCCATGTGACGCTTGACCGAGGTCAGCGTGCGGTCGACGTTGGTGACGGCCTGGCGCTTCGCGGTCTCACCGACGAGCACCTCGCCGTCCTTGGTGAACGCGACGACCGAGGGGGTCGTACGGAGCCCTTCGGCGTTGGCGATGACCTTGGGCTCGCCGCCCTCGAGGACGGCCACGACGGAGTTCGTCGTGCCCAGGTCGATACCCACTGCACGTGCCATGAGTTGTCTCCTTACTTGCGGTTCTATGGGATCGGAAGTCTGCGGCGGCCCAACCTGAGCCGCGATGACTCAACTGTACTCCCGGCCCGAAATGGTGTCAAGCGAACTTGAGCCAAGGCGTATCAAGTTCCGTATAGCGCCGCGCTGCGTAATGTCGTGCACCTGAGCCAAACCTGAGAAAGACTGAGGCACGATCATCGGTTCCTCCCAGGGGCGCGCTATATGTTGAGTCCACCCATGACAAGAAGCGTGATCCCGAACTCGCCTCTCGTCGACCTCGGACCCGCAATGGGCGGTCGTCGAGCGTTGCGTCGCGCCCGGAGACGACCATGACCCGCACCGCTGTCGTGATCGAGGATGACGACGACCTCCGCAGCCTGCTGACCCAGACCCTCGAGCAGCACGGCTTCGCCGTTCACGCTTTCGCAGACGGGCATGCCGGCGTCAACGCGGTGCGCGCCGTGCGTCCAGACCTGACCACCGTCGACGTCAAGCTCGACGGCATCGACGGGTTCGAGGCGGTCCGCCGCATCCGCGCCTTCCACGACGGATACGTGCTGATCATCAGTGCCGTCGACGACGAGACGGCGACCGTCGAGGGATTCCGCAGCGGCGCCGACGACTACGTCATCAAGCCCTGGCGCCCGTACGAGCTCCGGGCCCGCATCGACGCCCTCATGCGACGCCCGCGGACGCTCCAGGCGAACGAGGCGGCACCGGGCGCCTGGCTCGAAGCCGGCGGCCTGCGACTGAGCCCCGGCTCGCGCCGCGTCGAGCTCGACGGACGCTCCCTCGATCTGACGCGTTCCGAGTTCGACGTCCTGCAGGCCCTCATGCAGCGTCCCGGTGACGTCGTCGAGAAAGCGTGGATCGCGCTCATGCTCCGACGGCAGAGCGGAGCGCACGGCGAACACGTCAGCCCCCACGATCTCCACGCGGTCGAGGTCCACCTGATGAACCTGCGCCGCAAGCTCGGCGACGACGGCCGGACCGGCCGCTGGATCGAGACGGTGCGCGGCATCGGCTATCGGTTCGCGCGTCGCGACTGAAAAGGGCGTCGGCCCCCTTCCCGACGGATACGCTGGCCCCGTCGCGATGACGCGACGTGCCGCCGCCGGCAGGCGGCACCGAGTGTTCACGGAGAGGTTCTAGCGTGCCCGGCATGTCACCCGAGACCGATCCGCCCCGTGGACCCAGCTCCCCGACGTCATCCGCGCGCGGCGTGCCCGCGCCGCCGGCCGCAGCCGACACGCAGGCGCTCGGACGCATCGCCGCCATGCAGGGTCGCGATGTCGACGAGCAGCCGGTCCCCCGCAAGGCCGTCGTCTCGTGGGCGCTGTGGGACTGGGCGACGCAGCCGTTCAACTCCGTCATCCTCACGTTCGTCTTCGCGTCGCTGTTCCTCGTGTCGGACTCGTTCCTTCCCGCCGACATCGCGGCACTGCCCGACACCGACCCGGTCAAGGAGGCAGCACTCGCCGAGTTGGCGAGCGGCTACGGCGTGGCCTCGACGGCCGCCGGCATCCTGATCCTGCTGCTGGCCCCGGTGCTCGGCCAGACTGCCGACCGGTCGGGGCGCAAGAAGCGCTGGCTCGGGGTTTTCACCGTCGTCCTCGCGCTGCTGCAGTTCGCCCTGTTCTTCACCTTCGCCGACCCGGCCTTCTTCTGGTACGGCGCGATCGTCCTCTCCCTCGGCGCCGTCGTCTCCGAGATCGCGGGCGTCAACTACAACGCCATGCTCGTGGAGGTCTCGACGCCCCGCACGATCGGCCGGGTCAGCGGCCTGGGCTGGGGGCTCGGTTACATCGGCGGCATCATCGCCCTCGCGCTGGTGGTCGCCCTCACCTTCGCCGACTGGTTCGGGATGGACACGAGCAACGGTCTCGCCTACCGGCTCATCGCCGTGGGCTGCGGCGTGTGGACGATCGTCTTCGCCATCCCCCTGCTGCTGAACGTGCCCGAGCGCACCGCGCCGCACGACACTGAGAAGGTCGGCTTCTTCGCCGCGTACGCTCACCTCGTCACGGACATCGTCCGCCTCTACCGGACCGAGCGCCCGACATTCTGGTTCCTGCTCGCGAGCGCGGTCTACCGCGACGGGCTCGCGGGCGTCTTCGCCTTCGGCGGCGTCCTCGCCGCACGCGCCTTCGGGTTCTCCGCGACCGAGGTCATGGTCTTCGGCATCGCCGCGAACCTCGTCGCCGGCGCCTCGACCATCGTCGCGGGGCGATTCGACGACCGCTTCGGCGCGCGCTCCGTGATCGTGGCCACCCTGTCGGGTCTCATCGCCGTCGCGGTGCTGCTGTTCGTCCTGCGAGACGCCGGCTCGATCGTCTTCTGGATCGCCGGGCTCATCCTCTCGGGCTGTGTCGGGCCCGCCCAGGCCGCGAGCCGCTCGCTGCTCGCCCGGGTGACGCCGCCGGGGATGCAGGGCGAGATCTTCGGCCTCTACGCCACGACGGGACGCGTCGCGAGCTTCCTCTCGCCCGCCATGTGGTCGTTGTTCATCGCCTGGTTCGGCAGCATCATCTGGGGCGTGCTGGGCATCGCCGTCGTGTTGCTCTTCGGGCTCGTGCTGCTGCTCTTCGTTCGACTGCCGAGGCAGGCCGGCATCCGCTGAACGTGCTCAGGCGGGGCGGCGCATGGGGACGTGCGGGATGTCGTCCTCGGAGAACTCGGGTCCGTTGACCTCGAACCCGAAACGCCCGTACCAGTCGGCGAGGTGCTTCTGCGCGTCGAGGTCGATCGCGGTGCCGGGCCACCGCTCGCCGGCGCGCTCGACCGCCGCGCGCATGAGCTGGGCAGACAGACCGCGGCCTCGCGCGTCGGCCGCGGTCGCCACGCGGCCGATGCGGGCGTTTCCCGAGACGTCGCGAAGCAGTCGGAGCGTCGCGAGCACGCGTCCGCCGTCTTCGATCCAGAAGAGTTCGGTGTCGGGCTCGAGGTCGCGGCCGTCGAGCTCCGGATAGGCGGCGGTCTGCTCGACGACGAAGACGCTCACGCGCAGCCAGAGGAGGCGGTAGAGCGTCTCGGCGGGGACATCGGTCAGACGGGCGGAAGACACCGGAGGCATCCGCCCAGCGTACGACCGTGTCAGCCGCGCCTGCCGCCGATCCACGGGAAACGCACTCCCCGTTCGTTCGGCTCTTCGACCTCGAGCCCGTAGTGGTCGCCGATCCGCTCGATGAACTGAGCCCGCTCCGCGCGGGCGTACGCACGACGTTCGCGCTGGAAGGCCAGAACCGTCGACCAGCACATCAGCAGCATCACGATCGAGAACGGCAGGGCGATGAGGATCGCCGCCGTCTGCAACGCCTCCAGACCTCCGGCCAGCAGGAGCGCGCTCGCGAGGGCGGCGGTGATGACGACGAAGAAGGTGCGCACCCAGCGCGGCGGCTCGGGATTTCCGCCCGTCGCGATCATGCCCATGACGAGCGCGCCCGAGTCTGCCGAGGTGATGAAGAAGACGGCGATCAGGACGATAGCACCGATGGTCAGCACACCACCGGCGGGCAGCCCCTCGAGCAGCTGGAACAGGGCGCCCTGCAGGTTCACCGACCCGTCGGCGGCGAGCATCGACCCGGGCTGCTCGAGTTCGCGATACAGCGCCGAGCCGCCGAGGACGGCGAACCACAGGATGCCGATCAGCGTGGGGACGAGCAGCACGCCCGCCACGAACTGGCGCACCGTGCGCCCCTTGCTGACGCGCGCGATGAAGATGCCGACGAAGGGCGCCCACGAGATCCACCAGCCCCAGTAGAACGACGTCCACTGCGCCTGCCACGCCTCGCCCGCCGCGCCCTGCAGGGCGCTGACGGTGAACGAGAGACCGATGAAGTCCTGAATGTAGGCGCCGATCGACTGCACCCACTCGCGCAGCAGGAACTGCGTGGGTCCGACGAAGAGCAGGAACAGCAGCAGCACGCCGGCGACGATGAGGTTGAAGTTGGACAGCCACTTCATGCCCTTCGTCACTCCCGACAGCACGGAGAACAGCACGAAGACGGAGACGATCGCGATGAGCCCGATGAGCATCGCGTCGTTCAAGGGCGGGAGGCCGATGAACTCGAGCCCGGATCCCATCTGCATGACGCCGAGCCCGAGCGAGGTCGCGACGCCGAACAGGGTGCCGACGAGGGCGACCGCGTCGATGACGTTGCCCGCAGCGCCGCGAACCCGATTCCCCAGCAGCGGCTCGAGCGCCCAGCGGATCGAGATCGGGCGGCGGCGACGATGGATCGCGTAGGCGAGGGCGAGTCCGACGACGACGTACATCGCCCAGGCGTGCACGCCCCAGTGCAGGTAGGTCTGGGTCAGAGCGCTCTGCGCCAGCTGCTGCTCGGTGCCCGTGACGCCGGGACGCGGGTCCACGAAGTGGCTGAGCGGCTCACTCACGCCGTAGAAGACGAGGCCGATGCCCATGCCCGCGGCGAAGAGCAGCGAGAACCACGATCCCGTCGAGAACTCGGGCTCGTCGTCGTCGCGTCCGAGCTTGATGTCGCCGAAGCGGCTGAAGCCGACGAAGATCGCGAAGCCGACGAAGAAGGCGGCGATGAGGACGTAGTACCAGTTGAACGAGTCGACGATCGACGTCTGGATGGCGCCGAAGAACGACTCGGCTGTGGTGGGGAAGATGATCGCGAAGGCGCTGAACCCGACGATGACGACCGCGGCCGGCCAGAACACCCAGCGGGCGATCGTGCCCGGGGTGGACACCGCGGCTATGCGTTCTGCGGGAGAGGGCTGATTCTCGGTGCTCACCGAACCAGGGTCGCAGGATACCGACGCGACGCAAAGCGGGGAAGGGCAGTTGCCTGCCGCGATGACACCGGGTATGGCTCAGCCGCGCGGCCAGGCGTCGGCGAGTTTGGTGAGCAGCCGAGCCAGCTCGGCCCGCTCGTCATCGGTGAATCCGCCCAGCGCGCCGCCGAGGGCCGCCCGACGCTCGCCCCGCACGCTCTGTGCGAAGCTGCGCCCCTCGCCGGTCAGCGCGATGCGCGTGCGGCGGGCGTCGTCGGGGTCGGCCTCCCGACGCACCAGGTCGAGCTCGACCGCCTGCTGCACCAGCCGCGAGGCGCGTGGCTGATCGACACCGATCGCCTCGCCGATCTCGCTGACGCTGAGCGGATGGGATGCCGCGGCGAGCGCCTCGAGCATGCGCAGGCGGGCGAGCCCCGCCATCCTCCCGCGTCCCTCGGCGAACGGGCCGCCGTGATGGCCGTGCGGGCCGTGCCCGCCGTGAACGCCGTGCCCGCCGAACGGTCCGCCCGCCTGCGGTCCGCGTTCGACGCCCGGCGCGGGCCGCCGCAGTCCGCGCAGGCGCCCCAGGGCGTCCGCGATGGCATCGATCCGCGGGTCGTCGTCGGCCGTCATGCTTCGAGAATACATGCGGCTTGACATGCACTCGTGGTGCATGTCATAGTGCATACACATGACAGATGACATGCATCAGAGGCCGGATACGCCAGCCATGAAGGGAACACCATGAACAACCACGACAACACCCCCGAGACGCCCGACACCCGCACGCGGTCGCTGCCCTTCTGGATGCGCGCGGCCGGAACCGCCCTCGCCGGCGAGATGAATCGGACGCTCGCCGCCGAGGGACTCGACCGCCGAGACTGGGCCGTGCTCGACGTCCTCGCGGGAGAGCGAGAGATCCCCGGCCTCGCCGAGCGCGTGCAACGCGGCGGCAAGCGCGTCCGCTCCCTCGCGGCTCGCGGCTGGGCCGTCGAGCGCGACGGCGCCTGGACCATCACTGAGGACGGACGTCGCGAGCGCGACCGCATCCACGGCCTCGTGAGCGGTGTCCGCGATCGCGTGCGCGACGCCGTGACGGAGGCGGACTACGTAACGACCCTCGCCTCGCTCGAGGCGATCGCCCGCGAGCTCGGCTGGGACGAGAGCTCACCGCGCCGATTCGGCCCGCGCGGCCGGCACGGCTTCGGGCGCGGCTTCGGTCACGGCTGCGGCCCTCGCTTCGGCGAGCACCCGCACCGCGGCGAGCACCCGCACCGCGGCGAGCGCGCCTTCGAGCGCGGCTTCACCGCGGGCTTCGCGGCCGGGCGCAACGCCGCCTGACCCACGACGTCCCGAACGGCGGCCCCGAGGCTCTCCACCTCGGGGCCGCTGTGCACCCCGGAACGGGCGTCAGGCGCCGCGCGACCCGGCGTCGATGGTGCCGACGTCGGTGCGGTGGAAGTTCTGGAAGGAGCGGGATGCCGTCGGCCCGCGCTGTCCCTGGTAGCGGTTGCCGTAGGGGCCCGACCCGTAGGAGTTCTCGCTCGGCGAGCTGAGCTGGAAGAAGCAGAGCTGCCCGATCTTCATGCCCGGCCACAGCTTGATGGGCAGAGTGGCCACATTGGCGAGCTCGAGCGTCACGTGACCCGAGAACCCCGGGTCGATGAATCCTGCCGTCGAATGAGTGATCAGGCCGAGGCGTCCGAGCGACGACTTGCCCTCCAGGCGCGCGGCGACGTCGTCGCCCAGGCGCACCTGCTCGAAGGTCGACCCGAGCGCGAACTCCCCGGGATGCAGGATGAAAGGCTGATCCGGCTCGACCTCGATCAGACGGGTCAGTTCGGGTTGATCCTGGGCGGGATCGATGAAGGGGTACTTGTGGTTGTCGAACAGCCGGAAGTAACGGTCGAGGCGCACGTCGACGCTCGACGGCTGCACCATCGAGGCATCCCAGGGATCGAGGCCGATGCGACCCTGGTCGATTCCGGCACGGATGTCGCGATCACTCAGCAGCACGGACACAGCCTAGAGCGCGACGCCGCCGCTACCGGCATCCGCGACAGCGTCATCCAGCCCGACGCCCCGCGGGCGGTGCCGTGGTCTGCCGGGCGACCAGCTTGGTCGGAAGCCGCAGGTGCGTGGCCGGCGGCGTCTCGCCGCGCATGAGGGCCAGCAGCATCTGGACCGCAGCCGCGCCCAACCGCCCCATCGGCTGACGCACCGTCGTGAGGGGAACCGGGAGCCGCGTCGCCTCGGGGATGTCGTCGAACCCGACGATCGACAGATCGCGCGGCACCTCGAGCCCGAGCTCGGCGGCGACCTGCAGGATCGCGATGGCCGACACGTCGTTCGCCGCGAACACCGCGGTGGGGCGATTGTCAGCCGAGAGCATCTCGATCGCGACCTCGCGCACCGTCGCCTCGCGATACCGGCCGGCACCGACGTACGTGGCATCGAACGGGATGCCGGCGTCGGCGAGCGCTCGGCGGTATCCGGCGTCGCGCGCGATCGACGATCGCAGGTCGGCGCGCCCCGCGATGTAGCCGATGCGCGTGTGGCCCATGCCGATGAGATAGGCCGTCGCCTCGCGGGCGCCGCCGTAGCTGTCGCTCTCGACGATCGGCACGTCGGCGGGGCCCGTGTGCGGGTCGATCGCGACGAGCGGCACGTCGGCGCTCGCCCTGACGACGGTCGGGGTGACCATGATGGCGCCGTCGATGAGCGTTCCGCTCAGCCGGGAGAGCGATCGGCGCTCCCACCCTTCTTCGTCACCGCGCGAGCCCGAGTACGCGAGCAGGTCGTAGCTGGTGTCACGCAGCGCCTCCCCCACGCCCTTCAGGATCTCGGCGCTGAACGGCTCGAAATCGGCGACGAGCACACCGATGACACCCGTCGAGCGCGAACGCATGCTGCTGGCGATGAGACTCGACTCGTAGCCGAGCTCGGCGACGGCCGCCATGACGGCATCCACGGTCGCCGTAGCGACGCCGTAACGCCCGTTGACGGCCTTGGACACGGTCGACACGGAGACGCCGGCACGCTCCGCGACGTCGTGGATGGTGGGTCGTCGTCGGTCCATGACCGCATGCTAGCCCGAAATGGAAACCGTTTTCGAAAACGTTTGACACCTCTTTGTTGCCCGCGCAAACTTTCGGTGTCCGACAGCACCAGCGAATGTCCGACGACTCCGAGCATCGCCGCTCGGCGATTCGAGCAGCCCAACCCGGGCCCGAAGCGGCGCGCTCGGCAGATGTCCACTCAACGAAGAGAGAAGGAATCACATGGCACGCACCATCACGGCTCGCCGCAAGGCTGCCGTCACGGCCGCCGTCCTGGCGGTGGGGGCGCTCGCGCTCACCTCCTGCAGCGGCAACGGCGACGGAGGCAGCGCCGACGGCACCGTCGAGATGACCCTGTGGCAGAACTCGACGACCGGCCCCGGCCAGGAGTTCTGGAAGGACGCGATCGCGGCGTTCGAGGCCGAGAACGAGAACGTGAAGATCTCGATGCAGTCCGTGCAGAACGAAGACATGGACGGCAAGCTCCAGACCGCGCTCAACGCGGGCGACCCGCCCGACATCTTCCTGCAGCGCGGTGGCGGCAAGATGGCCGCCATGGTGCAGGCCGGACAGCTGATGGACCTCACGGACCTCATCGGCGACACCGCCAAGGAAGAGATCTCCGAGGGCTCGTTCAAGGCCGAGACCTATCAGGACAAGGTGTGGGCGATGCCGCTCGCGGTGCTCCCCAGCGGGTTCTGGTACAGCTCCGACCTGTTCACCCAGGCCGGCATCACCGAGGCCCCCGCGACGGTCGAGGATCTCGAGGGCGTCGTCGACCAGCTCAAGGCCGCCGGCATCGCGCCCATCGCGCTCGGCGCGAAGGACGCCTGGCCCGCCGCGCACTGGTTCTACAACTTCGCCCTGCGCGAGTGCAGCCCGGAGACGATCGAGAAGACCGGCGACTCGAAGGATTTCAGCGATGAGTGCTGGCTGAAGTCCGCCGAGGACCTCGCCGACTTCGCCGAGCTGCAGCCGTTCAACGAGGGCTACCTCACGACCTCGGCGCAGCAGGGCGCGGGCAGCAGCGCAGGCCTCATCGCGAACCACCAGGCCGGCATGGAGCTCATGGGCGCGTGGAACCCGGGCGTCATCGCCTCGCTCACGCCGGACGAGCAGCCTCTCCCCGACCTGGCGTGGTTCCCCTTCCCCGAATTGTCGGGTGGCGAGGGTGAGCCCGGCTCGATCATGGGCGGCGTCGACGGATACTCCTGCTCGGCGAAGGCCCCGAAGGAGTGCGCCGACTTCCTGAACTTCCTCGCCAGCGCCGAGCAGCAGGAGGCCTACTACAAGGCCTTCAACGCACCGCCGGTCAACTCGGTCGCGCAGGAAGCGGTCGAGGAGGAGTACCTCCAGGAGGTTCTCGCCGCATACAACAAGGCACCCTTCGTCTCGCAGTGGCTCGACACCGTCCTCGGACAGAACGTCGGCAACGCGCTGAACGTCGCCGTCGTCGATCTGCTGGCGGGTAAGAGCACGCCCGAGCAGATGATCCAGTCGGTCTCCGACGCAGCGAAGAAGGGCTGATCCGCATCATGTCGCTCAGCGAGACAGCCGTGGCGGACTCCGCCGGCGGCGTGGATCTCGCGGCCCGGGGCGAGGGCGTCACCACGACGCCCTCGCCCTCCCGGCGCCGCCGAGGCCTGGGCTGGTCGGGTCGCCTCGAGATCGCGGTGCTCGTCGGCCCCGCCCTGGTGATGTTCGTCGGGTTCGTCATCTTCCCCGTCGTGATGGCGGCCTACTACGGCTTCTTCCGCTGGCAGGGCTACGGGCCGCCCACCGAGTTCGTCGGCCTGCAGAACTACATCACGATCCTCACCGATCCGACGTTCGTCGAGGCCCTCAGCCACAACGCGATCATCGTCGTGGCATCCCTCGTCCTCCAGGGACCGGTCGCGGTTCTGCTGGCTCTGCTGCTCAACCGCCGCATGCGGGGACAGTCGGTCATCCGCGTGCTGATCTTCGTGCCCTACGTCATCGCCGAGGTCGTCGTCGGCACGGGCTTCGGGCTCATGCTGCAGACGCAGGGCGCCCTCAACGGGGCCCTCGAGCAGCTCGGGCTGGGCGCGCTCACGCGCGACTGGATCGCCGATCCCTCGATCGCGATCTGGACGCTCATGGCCATCCTGACCTGGAAGTACGTCGGCTTCGCCGTCATCCTCTTCCTCGCGGGCCTCCAGGGAATCCCTGACGAGCTCTACGAGGCCGCTGCCCTCGACGGCGCGGGCTACTGGCAGATGCACTGGCGGATCACCCTGCCGCTGCTCGCCCCCACCCTGCGCATCTGGGCGTTCCTGTCGATCATCGGCGCACTGCAGCTGTTCGACCTCGTCTACATCATCTGGGGCCAGTACGTCGCATCGACAGCGGGCACCTCGACGATGGCCACCTACATGGTCGTCAACGGCCGCAACGCCGGCAGCTACGGCTTCGGAAACGCCGTCGCCGTCGTGATCTTCCTCATCTCCCTCGTCGTCGCGATCGTCTACCAGCGCTACGTGCTGCGCCGCGACACCGCGGGGGCCATCACCGAAGGGAAGCAGGAGCGATGACCGCCCTCACCTCCCCCGCAACTCGTGCGATCGTCGCGCCGGCACCCACCGGTCGTCGCGGCCGCCGCAAGGAGCGCCTGCCCTGGGGCAGCCCCGTCGTGTATTTCGTCGCCCTCGTGGTGATCGCGCTGATGCTCGCACCGGTGCTGTACATCATCATCGGAGGCTTCCGCAGCAACGCCCAGATCACCGTGGACCCGGCCGGCTGGCCGTCGCCGTGGAACATCGAGAACTACCTGGCGGTGCTCACCGGCTCGCAGTTCTGGCAGCAGGTGCTCAACTCGACCATCGCAGCCGGCGCGACGACGATCGGGGCCGTGCTGCTCGGCCTCATGGCGAGCTACATCCTCGCCCGGTACCGGTTCCGCGGCCGCGGGGTGCTGTACGCCGTCTTCGCCTCGGGCCTGATGTTCCCCATCACCGTCGCGATCACGCCGCTGTACATCGTCATCCGCGACCTCGGCCTGATGAACTCGCTCGCGGGCATCATCCTGCCGCAGATCGCCTTCGCGCTGCCGATGACGATCATCATCCTGGTGCCGTTCCTGCGGGCGATCCCCGACGAGATCCAGGAGGCCGCGTTCATCGACGGATGCGGGCGCCTGTCGTTCTTCTGGCGGATGGTGCTGCCCCTGTCGGTGCCCGGCGTCATCACGGTCGGCATCCTGGCCTTCATCGGCAGCTGGAACAGCTACCTGCTTCCGCTGTTCATCCTCAACAACGAGGCGACCTTCACCCTGCCGCTCGGCGTGCAGGCGTTCTCGTCGCAGTACTCGGTCGACACGGCGAAGGTTCTCGCCTTCACCTCTCTGTCGATGCTTCCCGCCCTGGCGTTCTTCAGCCTGTTCGAGCGCCGCATCGTCGGCGGTCTGACCGGCGCCGTCAAGGGCTGATCACCCGTAGAGAAAGCACGAACTGTGACCCTCACCGATATCTCCGTCTCGACGCGCGTCTCCGACCTGATCGCGCGCATGACCCTCGAAGAGAAGCTCGCCCAGCTGGTCGGCTTCTGGGTCGATCAGGGCGACGAGGTCGTCGCACCGATGGCCGGCGAGATGGCGTCGTCGACCGCGTACGCCGATGCGACCGTCCACGGCCTGGGGCAGCTGACCCGCGTCTACGGCACGCGGCCCGTCGACCCGATCGAGCGGGCGGCATGGCTGTGGGAGGAGCAGCGCCGACTCATTCGCGAGACGCGCCTGGGCATCCCCGCCCTCGTGCACGAGGAGTGCCTGACCGGCCTGGCGGCGTGGCAGGCGGCGACCTTCCCCACTCCCCTCGCGTGGGGCGCGGCGTTCGACCCGGAGCTCGTCGAGGAGATGGGAGCGCTGATCGGCGAGTCGATGCGCGAGCTCGGCATCCACCAGGGGCTCGCGCCGGTGCTCGACGTCATCCGCGACCCCCGCTGGGGACGCGTCGACGAGTGCATCGCCGAGGACCCGTACGTCGTGGGCGTCATCGGCACCGCGTATGTGCGGGGCCTGCAGAGCACGGGTGTCCACGCGACGCTGAAGCACTTCGTCGGGTACTCGGGCTCGCAGGCGGGCCGCAACCACGCGCCGGTCCACGCGGGACCGCGCGAGATCGCCGACGTGTTCCTGCCGCCGTTCGAGATGGCCGTCCGCGACGGCGGCGTGCGGTCGGTGATGAACTCGTACGCCGAGATCGACGGGATGCCGGTCGCGGCGACCCCCGCCTACCTCACCGATCTGCTGCGCGAGACGTGGGGGTTCGACGGCACCGTCGTGTCGGACTACTTCGCCGTCGCCTTCCTCCACACGATGCACGCCGTCGCCCGCGACCGCGGCGAGGCCGCGCAGCTCGCCCTTGAGGCCGGCATCGACGTCGAGCTGCCCACGGGCGACGCCTACGTCGGGCCGCTCGCCGAGCGCGTCCGCGCGGGCCAGGTCGACGAGGCGCTCATCGACCGCGCCGTTCGTCGAGTGCTGATCCAGAAGGAGGAGCTCGGGCTCCTCGACGAGACCTTCGAGGAGCCGCCGACGAGCATCGACCTCGACTCGCCCGCGCACCGCGCGGTCGCCCGGCGCCTGGCCGAGGAATCGGTCGTGCTGCTGACCAACGACGGCGTGCTGCCGCTCGCATCGCCCCGCCGCGTCGCCGTGATCGGACCGAACGGTGACAGCTCGGAAGCCCTCATGGGCTGCTACTCGTTCGCCAACCACGTGCTCGCCCACCACCCGGGCGTGCCGATGGGATTCGAGATCCCGACGCTCGCGGCATCGGTCATCGACGCCATGCCTGACGCCGAGGTCACCGTCGTGCGCGGCTGCGAGGCCGAGGGCGACGACCGGTCGGGCTTCATCGAGGCGGAGGATGCCGCACGCGCGGCCGACGTCGCGATCGTCGCCGTCGGCGACCGGGCCGGCCTGTTCGGGCGGGGCACCGTCGGCGAGGGGAACGACGCCGACTCGCTCGAGCTGCCGGGCGTACAGCGCGAGCTCGTCGAGCGTCTCGTTGCGACGGGGACGCCGGTCGTGCTCGTCGTCCTGTCGGGGCGTCCGTACGCGATCGACTGGGCACTTTCGGGCGAGGGGGCCGTCGCGGCAGCGCTGCAGACGTTCTTCCCGGGCGAAGAGGGCGGACCGGCGATCGCTGCGGTCCTGAGCGGCGAGGTCTCGCCCTCGGGTCACCTGCCCGTCTCGCTCCCCCGCTCGTCGGGTTCGCAGCCCTACAGCTACCTGCATCCGATCCTCGGCGGGCCGAACGAGATCACGAGCGCCGACAGCACGCCCGCACTGCCGTTCGGGCACGGGCTCAGCTACACGACGTTCGAGCGCGCCGCCCTGTCGGCGACGGCGTCGGTGTCGGCCGGAGACGCCTTCACGGCGACTGTACGCGTGCGGAACACGGGCGAGCGCGCGGGCACCGACCTCGTGCAGCTCTACGCCCGCGACGTCCACGGGAGCGTCACGCGTCCGGTCGCGCAGCTGCTCGGCTTCGCCCGCGTGCAGCTGGATGCCGGCGCCGAGGCGACCGTCTCGTTCGACGTGCCGACAGCGCGTCTGGCGTTCACCGGACGCGAGGGGATGCGCATCGTCGAGCCCGGCGAGATCGAGCTCTGGGTCGGACCGTCGTGCGCGGAGCGCGAGACCGAGGCAGCGATGGAGATCATCGGCGAGGTGCACCGCGTCACGGCATCCGACCGGCGGATCGTCGAGGTCTCGATTGAGCGCTGATTCCGGGGTCGTGCGGGGCGGGCGGTCCGGCTTCGGGCGGTCCGGGCCCTGTGGGGTAAGCTGACCGAGCACCCCCGGGTGCGTGGGGCTGTAGTTCAATGGCAGAACATCTGCTTCCCAAGCAGATAGCGCGGGTTCGATTCCCGTCAGCCCCTCCACTGCCCCGACGGGCGGCCACCGGCCGCGCGGCGGGGCATTCGCGTGGCTGCCGCCGGAAACGACCCGCGCCGGGTGGTCCCACGCCATCCGAGGCTCCACGCAGCGCGCAGCGATGCGAGGAGCAGGCGGTGAACTCGCCTCGCCCGCCTCAGCACTGACGAGCCGCGCACACCGAGCGCACCGATAACGGTTCTCCCCTGTTTTGGCGCATGGGAGGTTTCGGCACAGGGTTTTGCGCGCCGGGACCGGGTGAGCGCTTTGAGGCCGCGTGCCGATATCGATCAGTGTCGAGCGATTGCGGAACCTACAAGGTCGCGCGCTGTTGCGTAGCGGCGCGGATCGCGCCTACCCTTGAAACGTGCATTTGTACTTCCTGTGACGGCTGAGTAAGGCTTACCGCGCTCGTTGAGTCATCCGAGCTTGCGGCGGCCGCTCGTTCTCGACCCTGCACGGGTCGCCGTCATCTTGCGCACCTCGCACGCTTCTTAGCCGTGCGGTGCGTCGTTCCGAAGGATACGAATGCTCTCCCTCAACGCCCCTCTACCCGCGCGCCATCACGCGCAGCTCATCGCGTCCGACGTCTCTGTGATGCGCGGAGCCACCCCCGTCCTTAACCACGTTGACCTCACGATCACGGCCACCTCGCGCGTAGCGATCGTGGGCGAGAACGGCCGGGGTAAGTCGACGCTCCTGCACGTCCTCAGCGGCGCTCTCACCCCGGACAGCGGAGTAGTGCAGCGACTCGGGACGCTCGGCATAGCCGAACAGGAAATGCCGACCGGCGACGATAGAACTGTGGGCCAGGCGGTCGCGCAAGCGATCGCGCAGCCGCTGGCCGCCCTGGCGTCCCTCGATGAGGCTGCGGCGTCACTCTCGGCGGGCGTCACCGGAGCTGAGGAGCGATATGCCGCCGCTCTGGAGCACGCCGAAGTCCTCGATGCGTGGGACGCCGAACGCCGGGTGCAGATCGCGCTGGAAGCGCTTGACGCCGAAACCGATCCTGCCCGCCGACTGCACGACCTCTCCGTCGGGCAGCGGTACCGGGTGCGCTTGGCGTGCCTGCTCGGCGCCGATGACGATTTCCTGTTGCTCGACGAGCCGACGAACCATCTCGACAGGAGCGGCCTCGAGTTCCTGACGGCGCAACTGCGGTCGCGAAACGGCGGCGTGGTCGTCGTCTCCCACGATCGCGCGCTGCTATCCGACGTCGCGGAGACGATCGTCGACCTCGACCCAACGCCCGACGATCGGGTGCGCGTGTACGGCAACGGCTACGCCGGCTACCGGGAAGGCCGGCGCGCGGAGCGCGAAAGGTGGGAGCAAGAATACGAGCGACAGCAGACCGAGCTCGGGCGACTGCAGGACAGTCTCAGCTCAGCGCAGAACCGTCTCGTCTCGGGCTGGCGGCCAGAGAAGGGAACCAACAAGCACGGACGGGCGACGCGCGCGGGCGGGCTCGTGCAGAGTGTGCACCGCCGGCAGGAACAGCTCGAAGCGCACGCGGTGACCGCCCCCGAGCCGCCGCAAGTGTTCCGCTTCCCGGACCTCGCGACCCGAACCGGAGCGGTGCAGCTGAGTGTGGATGAGGTGACCGTGGCCGGCAGGCTCACACGCCCGGTGACGCTCTCGCTGGCGCACCGGGGACGTCTGGTCGTGACCGGCCCCAACGGGGCCGGGAAGTCCACTCTATTGAGCGTTGCAGCGGGTGATCTGCACGCGGACACGGGCAGCGTTCGTCGCCCATCGCATGTCCGGCTTGCGTTCCTCCGTCAGGAGACCGCGCTGCCGCTGGATCGCCGCGCAAGCGAGGTGTATGCGGCCTACGTCGACACACTCGTGACGGCCGGCACCGTCCGGCCGAGCGAGGCCGTCGGGCTGTCGCAGCTCGGACTCCTTCGTGCCCGCGAGTCGGGTAAGCGGATAGGTGAGCTGTCGATGGGCCAGCAACGTCGTCTCGACCTGGCCTTGGTGCTCGCCGCCAAGCCGCACGTGCTTCTGCTCGACGAACCGACCAACCACCTCTCGATCGCGCTCGTCGACGAACTGACCGACGCGCTCAACGCCACCCAAGCGGCTGTGATCGTATCTACCCACGACCGCCAGCTTCTCCGCGACGTCGACGGCTGGCCCTCGTTGCGACTGGCAGCACCGACCGAAAGCGAGGCGCTGGTATGACCCGCGAGACGGCCGACCGGCTGCGGGCGCTGCGCCCTCTCGCCATCCGCGACTATCGGCTGCTGTTCGCAGCCGTCGGTATCGAAGTCTTCGGCACCGGTATGTGGACCATCGTCATGGTGTTCCAGGTACTCGCACTCGACGACAGCCCCCTTGCCCTGTCAGCCGTAGCTACCGGGATCAGCCTCGGCCTCTTCGCCTTCTCGGTCCTCGGCGGGGTGGTGGCAGACCGCTTCTCGAAGCGGCGGATCATCATCATCGTGGAGGGATGCACCGCGGCGGTCATGACCACTGTCGCGGTGCTGTCCCTCACGGGCGCGGTCGAGCTGTGGCATGTCGGGCTCGCCTCGTTCGCGTTAGGTGCGGGTAGCGCGTTCTTCTACCCCGCCTACAGCGCCTATCTCCCGCAAGTGCTCCCACCCGAACAATTGCTCGCCGCGAACGGGCTTGAAGGGGCTCTCCGGCCATCAATGGGCCAGGGCCTCGGCCCCGCCATCGGAGGGATCGTCGTCGGGGCGCTCTTCCCCGCCGCTGGGGCGGTCATCGTCGCCGCGTCGTACGCTGTCGCGTTCGTCATCACCCTGTTCCTCGGTCGCCGGGAAGAAGCCGCCGAACCGGAACCGTCGGAGCAACGCACGAGCGTGTGGGGCGACCTCAAAGCCGGGGTCCGCTACGTCGCTCGCACCCGATGGCTGCTATGGACGCTGATCTTCGGATCATCGCTCGCGCTCATCATCCAGGGACCAATCGAGGTGCTGCTGCCGTTCCTCAGCCGCGACCGCTTCGACGACGCCGAAGCGACGTTCGGGCTCTTGCTCGCCGCCTACGGAATAGGCGGCGCGATCGGCTCGCTCCTCGTGTCGTCTCTCAAACTGCCCCGGCGCTATCTCACGCTCATGATCGGGCTCTGGGGCGGCGGAACCCTCCCGCTCGTGCTGATCGGCCTCATCAGCGACCTCGCGGTGATGCTCGTCACACTGTTCGCCGTAGGCGCGGCCACGGGAGCTGGTGTGGTCATCTGGGGCACGCTGCTTCAACGACTCGTGCCACCGGAGATGATCGGGCGCGTCGCCAGTCTCGACTTCTTCGTCTCGATCGCCTTCATGCCCGTTTCGATCGCGATCGCCGGGCCGCTGTCACTCGTCGTACCGATACCAGCGATCTTCATCGTGGCTGGCGTCGCACCGACGCTGCTCGGCGTCGTCGCCCTTGTCGCAGGACGCATGCGGCATGTCGAAACCAAACAACCACTGGACACGTGACCACGGAACAAGCACTCCCGACGGAACGGGATACTCGGACCGTGACACCGAGTCACTCCGCAACGTTGCCCTTGCAACAACGGGGCATGGCGCTCAGGCTACGGAAGCTATCGAGCACGAGCCGACACCATTTCAGAAGGCGATGACAGGAGGGAGCCGAGGTGGCTACTGACCGCACTGGCTTTGGCGTCGTGGCATTCCTGGCTGCCGCCGCGGTCACACCCGCCGGATGCGGACCCCAGGAGGCCGATGTGACACCAGACGAAGCCAAAGAGACGCTGACGAACATCATCCGCGAGTCCGCTGAGCTACTCGACACCGGCGGGTGAGAAGAGTCCAGCGCCCCCGGCGTCCAGACGTGCGACAACGGAAACAGCATCAAGTGGAACTACTTGTACTCCGCGATGCCCGGCGACGTGGAGCCGCTCGCTGACGCTGAGAAGATCGCCGCGCACTGGGAATCGCTCGGGATGACGGTGCGAATCAACACCGACCATGCGCCGGTGGTCTTCGCGACCGGGGGCCCGCTCCAAGGCCTCAGCTTCTCAACCGGGCCGGGCCTGTACGGGATCGGGGGCACCTCGGCATGCGTTCCCGGGAACGCGGATCAGATTCGCGACGAGGAGTACGTCGGGTAGCGTCGCGCACAGGGCCGCCGCCTACCCGTACCGCGCTGCAAGGCGCCGCGACCGACACCCCGGCTCAGCGGCATCCGTCCCGGGGTGTCGTGTCGGATCCCTTGCATCCCGGCCCAGCACAGCCGGATGCCGCCACCCGGTTCAGCCCTCGACGACGACCTCGTCGCCCACCCGCACCGCTCCCCCGCCGGCGGCGGGGAGGAGCAGGATGCCGAGGGTCGGCTCGGCCTGATCGAACTCGGTCGTCAGCACGCGCAGCAGGCGCGCGTCGCGCTCGCCCGTGTCGGGGTTGGCCATGATCGCGGCGCACCGGCCGATGGGGCGCTGCACGTCGAACGCGACCTCACCGATGCGGACGCGCCCGCTCCACCCCAGTTCATCCCACGCGCCGGCACCCGAAACGACGATGTTCGAGCGGAACCGCCGGCTGTCGACGGGCGCGGCCACCGCAGCATCCACGTCCTCGACCGAGGCGGCACCGTGCAGCGAGACGTAGCCGCGGGCCCGGTCCTGGAACCGGGCGGTGACACCGTCGCCGACGAGCCGCAGGGGCAGCACCCCCTCCTTCTCGAGCCGCCGGGCATCCGGTGACGCCTGCACGAACGCGGTCACGGCTTCCTCGAGCTCGCGCCGGCCGGCGTCATCGAGCCCCGCCTCGGCGAGCACGACACCGTCGGCGCTCAGCCGCAGCCACCGCGCGTCGGCGTCGAACTGCAGGGCCACACGAGCAAGCGCCGGGAAGTCCATGAGCGCGAGGCCGCGGCTCTTCGGCCACGACTCCAGGCCGTCGGCGCCCTCGGGCTCCACCGCGTCGGCGAAGCGGAACGCGAGCACCCGGTCACCGGCGATCCGGCCGTCGGGCTGGACGATGAGCTCGTCGCGCGCTTCGGGAGTGAACCCCTTGACGGGATAGCGGTACAGGGCGGAGACGACGGGCACACCGCTACTCTGCACCACCCCGCCCGAATCGCCACCAGCGCCGGCGATCTCACAACCGCCGATGGTGCGAAGAGAGAAAGAGGTAACGGAACGGACGATCAGCGAGACCGCCGGGGAAACACCCCGCCTCTAGCGTCGAGCACCATACCCACCGGCTCTCGACCGAAGGAGGACGCGATGTCCTACGTCAAGCCCACCGAGCTCGTTCAGACCGTCATCGACGCGGGCGCGTCGAAGGTCATGCTCTCGACCCGCGACACGCTCATCCGCTCCATCATGGGCGGCGCCGTCCTCACGATCGCCGCCGCCTTCGCCGTGACCATCACCGTGACGACGGGGATGCCGCTGCTCGGCGCCGTGCTCTTCCCGATCGGCTTCATCATGCTGTACCTGCTCGGCTACGACCTGCTGACCGGCGTCTTCGTGCTCGCGCCGCTCGCCTGGCTCGACCGGCGGCCGGGGGTGACGCTCGGCGGCATCCTGCGCAACTGGGGGCTGGTGTTCCTCGGCAACTTCATCGGCGCCTTCACCGTCGCCGTGCTGATGGCGATCGTCGTCACGTACGGCTTCTCGACGCCGCCGAACGAGGTGGGTCAGGCGATCGGCCACATCGGCGAGGGCCGCACGGTCGGCTACGCCGAGCACGGCGCGGCGGGCATGCTCACGCTCTTCGTCCGCGGCGTCCTGTGCAACTGGATGGTCGCGACGGGCGTCGTGCTGGCGATGATCTCGAAGGATGTCATCGGCAAGATCTTCGCGATGTGGATGCCGATCATGCTCTTCTTCTTCATGGGATTCGAGCACTCGATCGTGAACATGTTCCTGTTCCCCTCGGGACTCCTCCTCGGCGGCGACTTCACGATCATGGACTACCTGATCTGGAACGAGATCCCCACCGTGCTCGGCAACCTCGTCGGAGGCCTCGTCTTCGTCGCGATCCCGCTCTACTTCACCTACGGCCGGCCGACTTCGCCGCGCCGCGTACGCGCGCCGAAGCGAACCCGTGCGACCGGGACCGCCGAGCCTGTAGCCACCGAGCCCGCCGCCGCGGAGCCGGCAGCCGTCGAGCCCGCGACCGCCCGGGTGTGACCCATGGTCCGCACCGTAAACAGCCGGAAACACGCCGCTGACGGCGCCGCAACCTCGCCCGCGTACGGTCACGACATGAGCTCCACCGGCCCCACCCGACACGTCGTCGTGGTGGGTGCCGGGATGGTCGCCCACCGTTTCGTCGAGAGCCTGCTGAGCCGCGCCGACGACACCTGGCGCGTGACAGTCGTCGGCGATGAGCCGCGACACCCCTACGACCGGGTCGGGCTGACGTCGTTCTTCGCCGGCGCCTCCACTGAAGACCTCGAGCTCGACCGGTCGCCGTTCGACGACGAGCGCGTGCGGTTCCTCCGCGGGCGCACCGTCACCGGCATCGATCGCGACGCCGGCGAGGTGCTCGTCGATTCCGGCGAGCGCATCGGCTACGACCGGCTCGTGCTGGCGACGGGCTCGTACGCGGCCCGGCTCGCCGTGGACGGATACGACCACGAGGGCTGCTTCGTCTACCGCACCCTCGACGACGTCGAAGCCCTCGAGGCGTTCGTGCAGCGCCGGTCGGCCGAGCTCGGCCGGCCGCTCACCGGAACCGTCATCGGCGGCGGCCTGCTCGGCCTCGAAGCGGCGGGCGCGCTGCAGGGACTCGACGTCGACTGCACCGTCGTGCAGTCCTCCGACAGGCTGATGTCGGCTCAGCTCGACCTCCCCGCCGGTGATGCCCTGCGCCGCCTGATCACGGCACGGGGTATCGGGGTGCGCACCTCGGCGCTGACCACCCGACTCGACGCCGATCGCACCGGCCAGGTGGTCGGGCTCGAGTTCCGCGACGGCACGTGGGAGCGCACCGACGTCGTCGTCTTCACCGTCGGCGTCCGGCCCCGCGACGAGCTCGCGCGCGCAGCGGGCCTCGCTGTCGACCCGCGCGGCGGCGTCGTGATCGACCAGGGGTGCGACACCTCGGATGCCCGCATCCTGGCGATCGGCGAGGTCGCCAGCTTCGGCGGGCAGTGCGTCGGGCTCGTCGCTCCCGGCTACGCGATGGCCGAGGTCGCCGCGACGCGCCTGCTCGGGCTCGAGGCCAGCTTCGGCGGCTTCGACGTGTCGACGAAGCTCAAGCTGTCGGGCGTCGATGTCGCGAGCTTCGGCGACGCGTTCGCCGAGACGCCCGGGGCGCTCGACGTCGTGTACGCCGACCCTGTGGCCGGGGTCTACAAGAAGCTCGTGCTCTCGGATGACGCGAAGACGCTGCTCGGCGGCATCCTCGTGGGCGACGCGTCGGCCTACGGGTCGCTGCGTCCGCTCGTGGGCGGCGCGCTCGGCGGCGACCCGGTCGCCTACCTCATGCCGGACGGCGGCGTCGCGGCCCCGACCGGCGAGCTGCCCGATGCGGCCCTCGTCTGCTCGTGCAACAGCGTGACGGCTGGCGGCATCCGTTCGGCCGTCCACGACGAGGGATGCACAGATGTCGCCGCCGTCAAGGCCTGCACGAAGGCGGGAGCCGCGTGCGGCTCGTGCGTCCCGATGATCAAGAAGCTCGTCGGCGCCGAGCTCGCGAAGTCGGGCGCGACCGTCAGCAACGCCCTCTGCGAGCACTTCGACCTGTCGCGCCGGCAGCTCTTCGACGCGGTGCGGGTGTCGGGCCTGACGACGTTCAGCGCCGTGATCGAGCGCTTCGGCGCCGGGCGCGGATGCGACATCTGCAAGCCCGCGCTCGCCAGCATCCTGTCGACCCTCACCGGCCGTCACGTGCTCGACGGCGAGAACGCGACGCTGCAGGACACGAACGATCACGTCATGGCGAACATGCAGAAGGACGGCAGCTACTCCGTCGTCCCCCGCATCCCGGGCGGCGAGATCACCCCGGCGAAGCTGCTCGTGATCGCGCAGGTCGCCCAGGACTTCAACCTGTACACGAAGATCACCGGCGGCCAGCGGATCGACCTCTTCGGGGCCCGGTTGGAACAGCTGCCGGCGATCTGGGGGCGACTCGTCGAGGCCGGCTTCGAGTCGGGTCACGCGTACGGCAAGTCGCTGCGCACCGTTAAGTCGTGCGTGGGGTCGACCTGGTGCCGGTACGGGGTGCAGGACTCCGTCGGCATGGCGGTGCGCCTCGAGCTGCGGTACCGGGGCCTGCGCGCTCCGCACAAGTTCAAGCTCGGAGTCTCCGGATGCGCCCGCGAATGCGCCGAGGCCCGCGGGAAGGACGTGGGGGTGATCGCGACCGAGACCGGGTGGAACGTCTACGTCGGCGGAAACGGCGGGTTCACTCCGCGTCACGCGGTGCTGCTGGCCGAGAACCTCGACGACGACGCCCTCCTGAGGGCGATCGACCGCTTCCTGATGTACTACATCTCGACGGCCGACCGGCTGCAGCGCACCGCTCCGTGGTTCGAAGACCTCGAGGGCGGGATCGACGGTCTGCGCGCCGTCATCTTCGACGACGCGCTCGGGATCTGCGCCGATCTGGATGCCGCGATGGCGCGCCACATCGACGCGTACGAGGACGAGTGGGCGGCGACCCTCGCCGACCCCGAGAAGCTGCGGCGGTTCGCGTCGTTCGTCAACGCGCCGACGACGCCGGACCCGTCGCTGGCGTACATCGTCGAGCGAGGTCAGCCGCGCCCCGCGACCGCCGACGAACGCACGGACGACCGCGTGCTCATCGCCGGCACGACCCTGGAGGTGCGGCGATGACCCTGGTGGACGACACGATGAGCGAGACCGGCAGCGCACCCCGCGCGCGGAGCCGCAGCTCGGCGTGGACGGCGGTGTGCCGGCTCGACGACCTCGAGGTCGAGCGTGGCCGTGCGGCGCTGCTCGGAGACCGGCAGATCGCCCTGTTCCTCCTGCACGACGGTCGTGTTCACGCGACGGCCAACCTCGACCCGTACAGCGGCGCGAACGTCATGTCGCGCGGGATCGTCGGCACCCGCGGCGACGCCCCCACGGTCGCGTCGCCGATGTACAAGCAGGTCTTCGACCTGCGGACGGGCGTGTGTCTCGACACCCAGGGCAAGGAGCAGCGGATGCTGCCGGTCTGGCCGGTGGCCGTGAACGGCGAAGGCACCGTCTTCATCCGAGACGGAGGTGCGGTATGACGACGATGCTCGGGCTCTCGCTCACCGGCCGCCGCGTCGTCTTCGTCGGCGGCGGCGCCGTCGCCGCGCGGCGGATCGGCCGTTTCCTCGACGAAGGAGCGGACGTCCGGGTCGTGTCCCCCGCCCTCGGCGACGCCATGCGGGATGTCGTGACCGCGCACGGCCTCACCTGGCTGCCGCGCGACGTGCGGCGGGACGACATCGCCGACGCCTGGCTCGTGCACACCGCTACCGGCATCCCCCGGGTGGATGCCGCGGTCGCGGCGTGGTGCGAATCGGACCGCGTCTTCTGCGTGAACACCTCCGACGGGGCGCACGGCTCGGCGCGGCTGGCGGCTGAGACCCGCAGTGGCGACGTCATCGTGGGGGTCGCCTCGGACGCGGGCGTCGACCCGCGACGCGCGGTGCGCCTGCGCGACGCGATCGCCGCCGCGCTGCGTGCCGGGATGCTGCCGCTGCGCCGACGCCGCCGCGGCGGCGGTCGCGTCGACCTCGTCGGCGGCGGCCCGGGTCCGGCCGACCTCATGACCGTGCGGGGCCGGCGCCTCCTCGCCGAAGCGGATGTCGTCGTGGCCGACCGGCTCGGCCCCGTCGAGGTGCTTCACGAGCTCGAGCCCGGTGTCGAGGTCATCGACGTCGGCAAGCAGCCCGGCCACCACCCGGTGACGCAGGACGAGATCAACGCCCTGCTGGTCGCTCATGCCCGCGCCGGCAAACGCGTCGTGCGCCTGAAAGGCGGCGACCCGTTCGTCTTCGGCCGCGGTGGCGAGGAGGTCGCGGCCTGCCACGCGGCCGGCATCCCGGTCGAGGTCGTCCCCGGCCTCACGAGCATCGTCTCGGTGCCGCAAGCCGCCGGCATCCCGGTCACCCACCGCGGCGTCTCGGGCGGGCTCCACGTCGCCAACGGCCAGGGGCCGATCACGCCGTCGACACGGGCGGCGCTCGGCGACGACGCGATCACGACCGTCTTCCTGATGGGCGTCGCCGCGCTGCCGCGCATCGTCGAGGCCGCGCGGGCCGCGGGCGCTCCTCTCGAGCGTCCGGTCGCCATCGTCGAGCGGGGGCACACGCCGCAGCAGCGCACGACCCGATCGACGCTCGCGACGGTGCTCGCGGATGCCGCAGCCGCCGGTGTCACGAATCCCGCCGTCATCGTGATCGGCGAGGTCGCCCGAGCGGGCCTGCTGCTCGCGCCGGCTGAGGAGCGGGAGCGCGTCATCCGGTGAACCAGTCCGTCCGTCCCGCGCTCTCGGCCGCCCTCGGCGGCTGCACGATCGTCATCGCCGTCGATCGGCGATCGAACGAGCTCGCGACGGCGCTCGAGAGACACGGAGCGACCGTGCGCCATGCCCCGGCGCTGAGCATCGTGCCCCACATCGACGACGAGGCACTCATCTCGGCGACGCGCTCGCTCATCGCCGATCCGCCGGATGTCGTCGTCGTGACGACGGGCGTGGGATTCCGGGGGTGGATGGAGGCTGCCGACGAAGCGGGACTCCTCGACGATCTGCACGACGCCTTCGCGGGTGCCCAGATCGTCGCCCGCGGGCCCAAGGCGCGCGGCGCGATCCAGCAAGCGGGTCTGCTGGCGGACTGGGTCGCCGAGTCGGAGACCTCGGGTGAGCTCGGCGAGTTCCTGCTCGCCGAAGGCGTGCGCGGTCGCCGCGTCGCGGTGCAGCATCACGGTTCGGGAGCCGATGGCCTCGACGAACTGTTCACGGGGGCGGGCGCGGAGGTCGTCAGCCTCACCGTGTACCGGTGGGGGCCGCCGCCGGATCCGGCCGCCGTCGCGCGCTCGGTCGTCGCGACCGCGCAGGGTGAGGTCGACGCGGTGCTGTTCACGTCCGCTCCGGGCGCAGCGGAATGGATCGCGACGGCCCGGCGCGAGGGTGTCATCGACGAGATCGTCCGGCGGGCGCGGGGCCGGCGGCTGCTTCTCGCGGCCGTCGGGCCGATCACGGCGGCTCCCCTCCGCGGCGCCGGAGCGGAACCTCTCATCGCCGAGCGCGGGCGGTTGGGCTCGCTCGTCCGTGCCGTGGTCACCCACTTCGGCGGCGGGCACGCACCCTCGCTTCCGACGCCGGCGGGGCTGCTGGAGCTGCGCAGCTCGGCCGCCGTTCTCGATGGCCGCGTCATCCCGCTCTCGCCGACCTCGGCCCTCATCCTCGAAGCGCTGTTCACCGCGGCGGGTGGCGTCGTGAGTCGCGCCGATCTGCAGCGGTCGCTTCCGCGTTCGAACGCCGGCGACCACGCCCTCGACGTCGCGATCGCCCGCACGCGCGAAGCGCTCGGGTGCTCCGGCCTCATCCGGACGGTCGTCAAGCGCGGCTACCGCCTCGACCTCACGACGACGGGAGCGACACCATGACGCCGGTCCTCATCGCCTGCTCCCACGGCACGAGCTCCCTCGAGGGGCGCGCCGCGATCGCCGGTGTCGTGACGCGAGTCCGACAGATGCTTCCCGGAGTGCAGGTCGAAGAGGCGTTCGTCGACGTGCAGGAACCCGAGATCGACGCCGTCGTGGCGGGCGTGCCCGCGGGGGCGGCATCCGTCGTGGTGCCTCTCCTGCTCTCCACCGGCTTCCACACGCGGGTCGACATCGCACGTGCGGTCGCAGCGGCTCCCGGCCCGTGCGTCGCGACTCCCGCGCTCGGCCCGCACGACCTGCTGGCCGGTCTGCTCGCCGAGCGGCTGCGCGCCGCCGGCCTGGGCGCAGCCGACGCGCCGCCCGGCGCCGAGGCCGTCGTGCTCGCGGCGGCGGGATCGTCCGATCCGGCGGCCGAGGTCGACGTCGCGGCGATGGCCGACCTGCTGGCCGCCCGCCTGGGGATGCCGGTGTCGGTGGGTTTCGCCGCGGGCGCCGGCATCCGCATCGACGCGGCGGTCGCGGCCGCGCGCTCCGCCGGAGCGACACGCGTCTTCGCCGCGAGCTATGTCCTCGCGCCCGGGCACTTCGCGGGCGTGATCGCGGGCGCCGGCGCCGACGTCGTGACCGACCCCCTCGCGCCCGACGAGGCGGTGGCAGCCGTCGTCGTCGAGAGGTACCGCGCCTCGCTTCGCTGACGCGTGGGGTACCGCTGGCACGCGATTCAGCTGCCGGCGACCGCCCAGGCCGCGAGGGCGGCGACCAGCGTGCGATGGCCCGAGGCCTCGAAGGCTTGCGCGTCGTGGCCGAGCACGTCGACCGCGATGCGCCCGCCGCCGTACTCCCGCACCCACGCCGCGGCCTCCTTCGCGCCGTCGCCCTCGTGCCACGCCACGACGGTGCGCTGCCCGAGCCGCTGCAGCGCGCAGTAGCGCTCGTCGTGGGTGTGGAAGGTGGTCGGCACCTCGGCGGGCACGGCATCCGGCTCGACCTGGACCGTCATCTCGCCCGCCTCCGGGTGGAACGACAGCTCGGGCAGCCAGATCGCGCCGAGCGCCGGCGCCCACTCCGGGTAGTCACGCAGCGATGAGACCGCCGAGTGCACGGCCAGGACGCCGATGCCGCGTTCGAGCGCCGCAGCGAATCCGGCCACGGACGACGGCGGAGCACCCCGCGTCAGGCTGGTGCCGCTGCGCCACGGGTCGCCCGCGCAGACCGCGACGAGGTCGTATCCGTCGAGGTTCGCCATGCCCTGGTCGACGTCGTCCGAGACGGCGACATCCCAGTCGCGGTGGCGAAGGATGTCGGCGACCTGCGCCCCGACCTCAGCGAAGGGGTGCCACGGATCGGCGTACCGACCCGATCCGGTCAGGACGAGTGCTCGATGTGCCATGGCGGTGTCCCCTCGCGTGTGTGCTCCCCACCGTAGGGCGACCACCGGAGACGTCGCAGACGGGTTGAGATTGGACGCCGCCTGTGACAGCGACGTGGTCACGCGGCGGTGAGCTCCCCGGGCCGGAGTCCGAGCATCGCCTCGACGGCGGTCGACATGAGGCGGATGCGCGCATCGGCGTCGCGCCACGAGACGAGAGCGTGGGCGTTGAGCCCGTCGATCATCCCGAGCACCTGAGCCGCGACCGCAGCGGGGTCGTCGACCCGGAACGACCCCGTGCGAACGCCGTCGCGGATGATGCCTTCGAGGAAGGCCGTCCAGGCATCCATCTGCGCGCGCACGCGCTCGGCGAGCGCTTCGTTGCGGCGACCGAGCGCCCACGACTGCACCCACACGAGGGTGACGTCGGAACGGGTGCCGTCGAGGAGCGTGCGCAGCAGCTCGCGCACGAGGGCGACGGCATCGGGACTGTCCGCTCGCAGGTGCTCGAGATCGCTCAGCTCCGCCGCGACGATCGTCTCGAAGGCGGCGGCGACGACGTCGTCCATGCTCGGGGCGTGGTGCGCGACGAGCGCTGGCCCGACGCCGACGGCCGTCGCGACGGCGCGCAGAGTCACCGCGCTCAGACCGTGCTCGCGGGCGATCCGTTCGGCGGCGGCGGCGATCTGCGCGCGGCGCTGCTCTCCGCTCAGTCTCGCTCGCCCCGCGGAATCCTTTGACGCCATGCCCGCCAGTCTGTACGCTTCCGAGAAATTGATCAACTGATCAACTAATCCGGAAGGACCGCGATGGCCTGGAGGATGCCGGCTGAGACCGCGCCGCACGATCGCACGTGGATGGCGTTCCCGCGCGTCGGGTTCACGCTCGGAGACACCGACGCCGACCGGGCCGACGGATACGCCGCCTGGACCGCGGTCGCCCGAGCCGTCGCCGAGTTCGAGCCCGTC
Source organism: Microbacterium sp. SMR1 (assembly GCF_003289625.1). GTDB lineage: Bacteria > Actinomycetota > Actinomycetes > Actinomycetales > Microbacteriaceae > Microbacterium > Microbacterium plantarum. Next base: position 511,552 of record NZ_QMBN01000002.1, on the reverse strand, counting down.
TCGATGCTCGTCGATCCGACCGAGACCGCGCGGGCGCGCGACCTGCTGGGCAGCGGGATCGAGCAGCACGAGACGCCGGTCGACGAGTTCTGGATGCGCGATCACGGGCCCACCTTCGTCGTCGACGACGAGCGGCCGGGCATGCTCGGTGCGGTCGACTGGATCTTCAACGGGTGGGGCGCTCCCGACTGGGCTGACTGGCATCTCTCGGCGAAACACGCCCGCATCGTCGCGGCCCACGTCGGAGCAGAGCTGGTCAGCTCGATGCTCGTCAACGAGGGCGGCGGCATCCACGTCGACGGCGAGGGCACGGTGCTGCTGACCGAGACCGTCCAGCTCGATCCGCGACGCAATCCCTTCGCCGATCGGGCGCGCATCGAGGCCGAGATGCTGCGCACGATCGGCGCCGACACGGCCATCTGGCTGCCGCGCGGGCTCACGCGCGACTACGACGAGTTCGGCACGAACGGCCACGTCGACATCGTCGCGACCTTCGCCGCGCCCGGACGGGTGCTCCTGCACGCGCAGCCCGACCCCGCGCACCCCGACCACGCCGTGATGCCCGAGATCCGCGCCGCCCTCGGGGCCGCGACGGATGCTGCGGGCCGGAGCCTCGAGATCATCGACCTGCCCGGCCCCGCGCAGCTGCGCGACGCCGAGGGCTTCGTCGACTTCAGCTACGTCAACCACCTCGTCGTCAACGGCGGGGTCATCGCGTGCGGCTTCGGCGACCCCGTGGCCGACGACCGCGCCCGCGGCATCCTCGCCGACGCCTACCCCGGCCGCCGCGTCGTGACCGTCGACGCCCGGCCGCTCTTCGCCCGCGGCGGCGGCATCCACTGCATCACGCAGCAGCAGCCCGCCCTGCCCTCTCCTTCCCCCGTCGACTCGCCGAACTCTGCGGATGCCGCCCCCGCCGGATCCGCACTCCTTGGCGACTCGACGGTAGGAGCGATGGGGACAGAACGGTGATCGAGGTCTACGAGGCCTCCATCGGCGAGCTGGGGGCGGCGCTCGCGAGCGGCGAGGCCACTGCGGTCGAGCTCGTCGAGGCCTACCTCGCCCGCATCGACGCCTACGACGGCCCCGATACCGCCACCGCACTGAACGCGATCGTGGTCCGAAACCCCGCTGCCCTCGCCGAAGCCCGCGCGTCGGATGAGCGTCGCGCGCGCGGTGAGAGCCGGGGGCCACTCGACGGCATCCCCTACACCGCGAAGAACAGCTACCTCGTGCGCGGCCTGACCGCCGCTGCCGGAAGCCCCGCGTTCGCGGACCTCGTCGCGCGACGCGACGCCTTCACGATCGAGCGACTGCGGGATGCCGGCGCCATCTGCCTCGGGCTGACCAACATGCCGCCGATGGCCAACGGCGGCATGCAGCGCGGTCTCTACGGGCGGGCCGAGAGCCCGTACAACGCCGACTATCTGACCGCCCCGTTCGCATCGGGATCGTCGAACGGCTCGGGGACGGCCACCGCAGCGAGCTTCGCCGCCTTCGGGCTCGGCGAGGAGACGTGGTCGAGCGGGCGCGGCCCGGCCTCGCACAACGCCCTCTGCGCCTACACCCCGTCGCGCGGCGTGATCTCGGTGCGCGGCAACTGGCCGCTCGTCCCTACGATGGATGTCGTCGTCCCCCACACCCGGACGATGGCCGATCTGCTCGCCGTGCTCGATGTCGTCGTCGCCGACGATCCCGACACCCGCGGCGACTTCTGGCGGATGCAGCCCTGGATCGAGATCCCGGCCGCCTCGGCCGCCCGCCCGCCGAGCTACCGCGACCTCGGGGTCACGGGCCCCGCCGACGCCCGCGCCGTGCTGGCCGGCCGACGCATCGGCATCCCGCGCATGTACATCGGCGCCGACCCGGATGCCGGCACCGCCGACTCCCCCGGCATCGGCGGGCCGACCGGGCAGCGCATCGAGACGCGGCTGGGCGTGATCGCGCTCTGGCGGTCGCTCCGCGCCGAGCTCGAGTTCGCCGGAGCCGACGTCGTCGAGACCGACTTCCCCGTCGTGTCGCGCTACGAGAACGACCGGCCCGGCGCGGGGTCCATCGCGACGAACGGCCGCGTGAGCCCCGAGTACCTGCGCCGCGAGATCGTCGACCTGTCGGCGTGGGCCTGGGACGACTTCCTCCGGGCCAACGGCGACCCCGCCTTCCCCGGTCTCGCAGGCGTCGACGGAGCGCGGATCTTCCCGCAGCCCGACGGAGCCCTGCCCGACCGCTACGACGGGTTCGACGACGACATCGCCGAGTACCCCGCCTGGGTCCGCGCACACCCGGGCATCGCGCTCACCGACATCCCGCATCTCGAGGCCGGGCTCCGCGGTCTCGAGGAGACCCGGCGCGTCGACCTCGAGGAGTGGATGGATGCCGCGGGCCTCGACGCCGTCGTCTTCAGCGCCGTCGCCGATGTCGCTCCCGCAGACATGGACGTGAACCCCGCTTCGGCCGACATCGGGTGGCGCAACGGCACCTGGATCGCCAACGGTAACCTCGCCATCCGCCACCTCGGCATCCCGACCGTGACGGTTCCGATGGGACTCCTGCCCGACATCGGGATGCCGGTCGGCCTGACGATCGCCGGACGCGCGTACGACGACAGTGCACTGCTCCGCCTCGGCGCGGCCGTCGAGGCACTCGCCCCTCGCCGGGTCGCACCACCGCGCACCCCGCCGCTGACCTGACCAGACCCGACCCCGCCTCGGGCCCAGCCCCTGCCCCGCCCGAACTACCCTCGACGCAAGGAGGACCCATGACCGAGCGCTTCCCCGCCCGCATGCACGACGTCACCGATGAGACGCGCGCGATCGTCGATCTCGTGCTCGAGTACTCACGCGGCCGGCTCCTCGCCGAAGACACGCCGCTCGACAAGCCTCTGCCGCCGTCCGAACTGCGCCGCCTGGCCGGGCGGACGATCGACGCGGACGGCATCGGAGCCCGCAAGGCCATCGGCGTCTTCGAGCACATCCTCGCCCCGTCGTGCATCTCGACCGACGACCCCCGCTACCTCTCCTTCATTCCGAGCGCGCCATCGAAGGCCGCCGCCGCGTTCGATCTCGTCGTCTCGGCGAGCGCGCTCTACGGCGGGTCGTGGCTCGAGGGCGCCGGAGCGGTGCACGCCGAGAACGAGGTGCTGCGCTGGCTCGCCGACGAGTTCGGGCTGCCCGCGAGCGCCGGTGGTGTCTTCGTGCAGGGCGGCACGCTCGGCAACCTCTCGGCGCTCGTCGCCGCTCGCGAGACCGCTCGCGCGCGCGGCATCCGTCCCGACCGCTGGCGCGTGGTGTGCAGCGCGGAGGCCCACTCGTCGATCGCGTCGGCCGCTCGGGTCATGGATGTCGAGGTCGTGGCGGTGCCCGTCGCGGATGACGGCGTGCTGCGCGGCGACGCGGTGCGGGCTGCGCTCGCGGAGCACGGCGAGAGCGTGTTCGCGGTCGTCGCGACCGCCGGGTCGACCAACTTCGGCATCGTCGACGACATCGCCTCGGTGTCGGCGGTCACGCGCGAGCACGGCGTCTGGCTTCACGTCGACGGCGCGTACGGTCTCGCGGCGATGCTCTCCCCGGTTGCGCGCCACCGCTTCGCCGGTGTCGAGAACGCCGACTCGGTCATCGTCGACCCGCACAAGTGGCTGTTCGCGCCGTTCGACGCCTGCGCGCTGATCTACCGCGACCCCGAGCTCGGGCGACAGGCGCACACACAGCACGCCGAGTATCTCGACACCCTGACCGAGACCTCCGACTGGAGCCCGTCCGACTACGCCGTGCACCTCACGCGCCGGCCGCGCGGTCTTCCGCTGTGGTTCTCGCTCGCGACCTACGGCACCGACGTGTACCGCGACGCCATCACCCGGTCGATCGAGCTCGCCGAGCGCATCGCCGCCGAGATCGAACGCCGCCCGGAGCTGACGCTGGTGCGCCGCCCGCAGCTCGGCGTCGTCGTCTTCGAGCGCGTCGGGTGGGAGCGGCCCGACTATGCGCGCTGGTCCTCGGATCTGCTCGAGCGCCAGCACGCGTTCGTCACCCCGAGCAGTCACGCCGGTCGGACGAATGCCCGCTTCGCGATCCTCAACCCGCGGACGACGTACGACGACCTCACCGGCATCCTCGACACGATGGCCTGATCAGGCGGCGCAGGAGGACGTGAGGCCGAGGGCGACGGAAAGGAAGCCGATCGTCGCGGTGTTGGTGGCGGCGCGCTCCCACCCCCCGGGGCCGACCGCGTAGAGGGTGAAGACCGACGAGCCGAGCTCGACGAGGCTGGGCGAGAGCGAGACCGACGTGGCCGTGGCCGGAAGCGTACCGGCGCGGTTGGAAGCGCCCACGAGCGTCCAGCGGTACGAGGCGATGTTCCCTCCTGTCGGCGCAGCGTTCCACCCGACGACCGCGGGAACGAGCAACCCGGACTGCACGCACCGCACCGAACCGGGCGATGTCACGGTCACGGCAGAGAGGGTTGCCGAGGCGGCGACCTCGGCGTCGACCCACGCCGCATCCGTGTCCACCGGCGTGATCAGCCCGACGGCGACGCACCCGGCGAGAGCGACCCCGGCGGCGACGAGCCGGCCACGGCCCCGACGCCGACGCGAACTCACGGGCGCCTCCCCGGCGCACGTCGCCGCGGCGGGCGTCCCCGTTCTCGCCGCGGCCAGAAGATCGCCACGACGAGCACCGTCGCCGCCAGGGTCACCCCGACCATGACGGGCGGCGTCCCCGCTCCGGCGATGAGGGGCGCGATCCCCGGAATCGAGAACAGCACGATCCGAACGCGCTCCACGTCGTAGGGGAACGGATCCTCGACAGCGTTCGCGTCGCCTCGCATCGTGATCCGACGCGCCTCGGGATCGCCGGCTGGAACGGCGGCGACACTCGTCACCCGGTGGGTGATCGGCAGCTTGCCCGCGCGGTCGACGGTCACGACGTCACCCACGCGGACCTCGGACGCCGGGATGCCGCGGGCGACGGCGGCCGCACCGGCGGGGATCGTCGGCGACATCGAGCCGGTGCTGAAGAGCGTCACGCGCACGTCGAACACGGCTGCCGCGATCGCGAGCACGATGCAGAGCGCCCCTGCGGTTGCAGCGAGCCCGAGCATCGCGTCACCGACGCGCGAGAGGGGCCGGCGTCGCGGGGTGACGACCCGCGCCGTCCGGGCTTCGGCGCGGGTCGTCGGCGTCGTCGGCTTCGGCATCGTGGTCGGCGAGGTCATACGGTTCTCAGTTCGCCGACGTTCCCGTGAAGGTCCACGTGACGTTCCCGGATGCGCCTTGGAAGGAGTTTGCGGCACCGGGCTGGATGCGGACTTCGAAGCAGAAACCGAGCTGCGCCCCCGCGGCGTCGATCGGGTTCGCGGCGATGTTGCTGGGAACCGTGGTCACCGGAATGTAGCTCGAGGCGCCCCCCGCGACGAAGACGGGCGTGCCCGAGGTGAACGCAGCCGCATTGCAGGTCGCGGTGGGGACCGCGGCGTTCAGCCGGACCGCGCGGTACTCGAGCGCTGATACCAGCCCGCCGGTCGCGGTTGCGGACGTGAGCGAGATCGTTCCGCCGACCGTCGAGGCGGGCGACGTCCGCACGTTGATCCAGGCCTGCGAGAGGGCACCCGGGGAGAGCGCCCCACCCGGGAAGGTGAGGGTGGCCGCGTTCGCCGCTGTCGCGTGACTCGCATAGGTCGGAGAGCCGGCCGTCTGCGACTGCGTGTCGAAGACGCTCGCGACGAACGAGCCGGTGGCCACCTCGTTGTCGGTCCAGGCGGCGATCGTCGACGCCGCGCCCACCCCGAGCACACTCCCCGCCGCGAGAACCGCCAGGACGCGGCGGCGCCGCCACCGGCGCCGCACATCCCGTCTCGTCTGCATCCGCGGACTCAGGGCAGAGTGTCGCCCGAGGTGCCCGCGAACTCCCACGTGATCGTCCCGGCTTCGCCCTGCGCGATCGCACCGGCGGTGACCACGAAGCAGAGGTTCACCGGGGTCCCGGCAGCGGTCAGGTCGAAGACGTCGACGGTTCCGGTCGCGTCGGCGGCACGGTCTGCCACGACCTCCGTTCCGGTGGGAGGGGTGGCAGCCGAACACGTCGCGCCGAAGTCATCCTCGACGAACAGCGAATAGGTGAGGTCGTCGCCGATGGCCCCGCCGATGACGTTCTCGAGCGTGACGGCGGCCTCGTTGGTCGACGTGCCCGAGAGCTGCACGGCGAACGGCGCGTAGACCACGTCGTCGGGGGCGAGGGTGTCGGCGTCGAGCGTGAACGTCAGGGTCTTGCCGGGCGCGGCGGCATCACTCGTGAACGTCGTCCCATCGGTGCTGCCCTGAAGGTCGAACGACCCCGCGCCGAACGTTCCCGTCGCGAACTCCGAGTCGTTCCAGACGGCAAGCGTGACGATCGCACCGACGCCGAGGACCAGGCCGCCCGCTGCGAGCGCCAGCGCCATCCGCCGGCGACGGTGCGGCTCAGGGCCCCCATCCGCCCGGGATCGTTCTGATGATGCGGGTGCGGATGTCATGGGCAGGGCTCCTCGGACGCGGTGCGGAAGATTCAGGTCCTGAGGACTGTAGCCGCGGGGTGCGTGCGCCCGAGAGCGTCGAGGACCGAAGTCAGTACACCGGGATTTCTCCTCAGTATTCCCTCAGTAGCTGTATCCGCTGACTACGTAGTCGCGGCGCAGCGCGCGCCGGCGTCAGCCGATGATGGAGATCCGCTGCTCGTCGCCCGCGGGCGACACCAGCACGATCTCACCCGGACGGGCGTCGTCCGAGACGCCCTCGACCGCGAGCACGCTCAGCCGCGGCGCGTAGTCCATCGTGCAGACCTGATCGGCGGCTCCCGCTGTCTCCGTGGCGCGCACCGCGGAACCGTCGAGGGCAACGGTCTCGAACACGGGCGGGCAGCTCGACGAGCCCCAGGTGAGCAGCACGAGGCCCGCGTCGTCGAACCAGCCGGCGCTCGGAAGCATCTCGTCGTTCACCCCGCCCGTCGGCGCCTCCAGGCCGGCGACACCGTCGAGGTCGGCGTCGCCGCTGTATCCGCCGGTCACGACGATGTCTACGTCCTGCGCGGGGTCGACGCCCGCCGGCAGCCCGACGTACGACGCACGCGGCACGAGATCGCGCGTGCACGCTGTCCCCTCGGGGTCGCTCAGCTCGACCGTGACCGTCTGCCCCGCGGCGGAGACCTCGCCGACGACGGGCTGACACGAGGAGCTGCCGTAGGTCACGAGGCCGACAGCACGCCCACCGTCGAGCCACGCCGCCTCCACGTCGACGTCCTGCGACGGCGCCGCGGAGCCGGCATCCGATCCGCTGGAACCCGTGTTTCCGGGCGCGGCCCCGCCGGGGGTCGTGGCGCAGCCGGCGAGCGCGAGCGCCGAGAGGAGCAGCAGTGCGGATGCCGCGGTCGTACGTGTCGTCGTCATGGTCTCATCCTTCCGTCATCCCGAGAGTGTCGCGTCACCGCGCATCGTCTCAGAACCCGATCACTGCAGGGCGGAGGTCAAGCGAGCGAGGTTGTCGAGCACCGTCGATCTGAGCGGCTGCTTCATCCATTCCTCGAGCGTGAGCTCACGCGAGAGCGACCGGTACTGGTCTTCGACCTGGCGCAGCTGGGCGATGAACTCCTCGCCGCGCACGAGCATCGAGATCTCGAGGTTCAGACCGAACGACCGCATGTCCATGTTGCTCGAGCCGATGATGGCGACATCGTCGTCGATCGTCAGGCTCTTCGTGTGCAGGATGTAGGGCTTGCGGTACATCCAGATCTTCACGCCCGCGCGCAGCAGCGCCTCGTAGTAGCTGCGCTGGGCGTGGTAGACCATCGCCTGATCGCCCTCTTCCGAGACGAACAGCTCGACCTGCAGGCCACGTTGGCAGGCCGTCTGCACCGCCAACAGCAGCCCCTCGTCGGGCACGAAGTACGGGCTCACGATGATCACCCGCTTCTGAGCGGCGAACAGCAGCGCGGTGAACAGCTTGAGGTTGTTCTGGAACTCGAACCCGGGTCCGGACGGGACGATCTGGCAGTCCAGGTCGCCCGGCCCGCTCTCGAGCTCGAACAGACCCACGTCCTCCGATGGCGCCGAGCCGGTCTCGCTGTACCAGTCGGAGAGGAACACCGCGTCGATGCTCGCCACCACGGGACCCTGCACCCGCACCATCAGGTCGACCCAGTGAAGGCCGCGCTTGATGTTCTTCTTCAGGTTGTAGGTCGAGTCGGTCATGTTCTGCGACCCGGTGAACGCCACGCGGCCGTCCACGACGATGAGCTTGCGGTGGTTGCGGAGATCGGGGCGCTGGTACTTCCCCCGCAGCGGCTGCACCGGGAGCATGTGGTGCCAGTCCGCGCCCATGGCCGTGAGGCGCTTGACCGTGGCGCGATAGTTCGGCTTGCCGCGGTTGGCCCAGTAGTCCAGGAGGACGCGCACAGTCACGCCGCGGGCTGCGACCTCCTCGAGCGCCGCGAAGAAGACGTCGGTCGTCTCGTCGGACTGGAGGATGTAGAACTCGACGTGCACGTATCGCTCGGCCGTGCGCACCTCTTCCGCCATCCGGCGGATGCTCTCCTCGTAGTCGGAGATGATCTCCGCGCCGTTGTCGCCCGCGAGCGGCATCGCGCCCAGATTGCGGTTGAGCGTGACGACCGAGGTGAACCACGCGGGGGCGTCGGGTCGGAGGGTGCCGAAGTCGAGCCCCTCGCTGGTCTCGCGGATGTACTGGTTGATCTCGCGCTGCATCCGGCGCCGCTTCCGCGGCAGGCGCGGGTTGCCGATCAGGAGGAACAGCAGCACACCGACGAATGGGATGAAGTAGATCGCGAGCAGCCAGGCCATGGCCGCTGTAGGCCGCCGGTTGCGGGGGACGACGATCACCGCGGTGATGCGGATGATGAGGTCGGCGATGAACACCAGGACGAGCCACCAACCGGGGAACTCGAACGCGGTGAACTCGATCGTCACGCCGCCCCTCCGATCTCCTCGGAATCAGCGTATCGGGCGCGACCGCTCATCCCACGGGTTCAGGGGGTCGAGCTGTCGGGCGCGGGAGCGGCGAGCCCACGGGCCGCACGCTCCTCTGCCTCGATCTTCGCGTACGCCCGGCGCTCGGTGCGGTCCATGCGCAGGATGCCGCGGAGGACGAAGACGAAGAGCACCGAGACCACGAGGGTCGGCAGCAGCGACCAGATGACCGCGCTCACGTATTCGTCCATGCCCCCTATCGTACGGGTCCCCGCTGATGAAAGGCCCAGTCGGGCAGGTGACCGATCTGCGCGAACGACAGCAGGATCTCGGCGAGCCCGTGATCGGGATCGATCTCGAGGGCGCGCTCGGCGTACGACGCGGCGTGCGAGGATCGCCCCAGCGCCCAGGCGAGCCACGCGCTCAGCGCGAGCGGTCCGGGCCGCAATCGACGCGGAGCCAGCGCGGCGACCTCGCGCACCACCGCGAGCGCGGCCAGCAGCCGCTCGGGATCGGGCCTGTCGCCGTCGCCCCACATGATCCGGCCGAGCCGCTCGGGATACTCCTCGCCCTCCTCCCACCGACGCTGCGCATCGAGGGCGTCGTCGCCGCGGCCGGCATCCGTCGCCCATTGCACGAGGGCAACGTCACGTAGGGAGGGACGCGAGAAGCACCAGGCAAGCAGCGCGACGACGAGGGGATCGAGCTCGGCGGGATCGCCGTCGAGGACCCGTTCGAACAGTCGCGGCGGGTCGTCGAGCTCGCACGCCGCCTCGAGCGCGGCGGGGTCGACGCCGCTCCCAGCCTCTGCCCCCGTGTCTCGCGTTCGCCGCCGGCCGCCTCCCACCCGCGGGATGCCGCACAGCACAGCGAGGGCCGTCTCGAGCGAGCGGAGCGCGCCGCCCACCACGCGGCGCTCTGCGGCGCTGCGCCGCGGCAGCTCGGCGCCCGACGTGTGATCGCGATCGATAGCCGGGCCCGGATCGCCGTCGCGCGCGGCGGCCCGTTCGATCTCGCTGAGCGGCCTCCCGCCCGCCGGGCACGACGCGTCGAGGTGCGATCCCCAGCCGTCCGTCGCGACGGTCAGCAGGTCGACGACCCGCACGCCGCAGACGTCGGCCGCCCGGCTGACCGCCGCCAGGACGGGAACCGCCGGCAGCCCGTCAGCCGCGGACTCCGGAGCGTACGCGATCGCCGTCAGGGCATCGGCATCCGGAATGCGACACACCATTCCCACGATGGTCGCGGCGGCGCTGTCGAGGTCACCGAGCGCGCCGGTCGGCAGGTCGACGCGCATCGCCCCGAGGCTCCGTGACCCCGCGAAGGGCACCACGACGAGGCTGCGGCTCGGAGCGAATCCGAGCAGACGAGGAACGAGAGAGAGGAAGTGCGCGGCATCCGCGGCGCGAACAGTCGTGGTCATGCAGACCAGGCTGGCGCCGGACGAACCCGTGCGAACCGCGCGCGGGACGGGATGTGGAAACCCGGACGGCCCCCTGGCCCTCGCAGGAACCGCCGGTTACTTGACGAGCGGGAAGAGGATCGTCTCGCGGATGCCGAGGCCCGTGATCGCCATCAGCAGGCGGTCGATGCCCATGCCCATGCCACCGGTGGGCGGCATGCCGTGCTCGAGGGCGCGCAGGAACTCCTCGTCGACGCGCATCGCCTCGTCGTCGCCGCGCGCGCCGAGCTTGGCCTGCTCGACGAAACGCTCGCGCTGGATGACGGGGTCGACGAGCTCGGAGTAGCCGGTCGCCAGCTCGAAGCCGCGGACGTAGAGGTCCCACTTCTCCACGACGCCCGCGATCGTGCGGTGCTCGCGGACGAGCGGCGACGTGTCGACCGGGAAGTCCATGACGAAGGTGGGGCGCTCGAGCCCGCCCTTGACGAAGTGCTCCCAGAGCTCTTCGACGAGCTTGCCGTGCGTCGCGACCTTCTCGGGTACGACGACGCCCACCTCCGCGGCGAGGGCCTGGAGCTCCTCGAGCGAGGTGGCGGGCGTGATGTCGCGTCCCGCGGCGGCCGAGAGCGAGTCGTACATCGAGATGCGGTCCCAGTCGCCGCCGAGATCGAACTCGGTGCCGTCGGCCCACGTAACGGTCGTCGATCCCGCGACGGCGATCGCCGCGTTCTGGATGAGCTCCTGCGTCAGATCGGCGATGCCGTTGTAGTCGCTGTACGCCTGGTAGGCCTCGAGCATCGCGAACTCGGGGCTGTGGGTCGAGTCGGCACCCTCGTTGCGGAAGTTCCGGTTGATCTCGAACACGCGGTCGATCCCGCCCACGACGGCGCGCTTGAGGAACAGCTCGGGCGCGATGCGCAGGAACAGCTCGGTGTCGAAGGCGTTCGAGTGCGTGATGAACGGGCGCGCGGCGGCACCACCGTGCTGCACCTGCAGCATCGGGGTCTCGACCTCGAGGAAGCCGTGCTCGTCGAACGTGCGACGGAGCGAAGCGTTGACCTTCGCTCGGGCCACGACCGTCTCGCGCGCGGTGTCACGCACGATGAGGTCGAGGAAGCGCGAGCGCACGCGACTCTCCTCGCTCAGCTCGGAATGCAGGTTCGGCAGCGGCAGCAGCGCCTTCGACGCGATCTGCCAGGCGGACACCATGATCGACAGCTCGCCGCGGCGGCTGGAGATGACCTGGCCCGTGACCGAGACGTGGTCGCCCAGGTCGACGAGCTCCTTCCACGCCTGCAGCGACTCCTCGCCCACCTCGGCGAGCGAGACCATGGCCTGGATGCGGCTGCCGTCGCCCGACTGCAGCGACGCGAAGCAGAGCTTGCCGGTGTTGCGGCTGAACACGACGCGCCCCGCGACCGAGGCGGTCACGCCGGTCTCGGCACCGGCCTCGAGGTCGGGGTAGCGCTCGCGCAGCGCCGGGATGGTGTCGGAGACGGCCACGGCGACGGGATAGGCGCCGCCCGCGGCATCCTCTCGCTCGCTCAGCAGCCGCTCGCGCTTGGCGAGGCGCACGGCCTTCTGTTCGATGACGTCGTCGGCGTCGTCGACGGGGGGCACGGGCGCGTCGCTCATGGCAGAAGAACTCCTCGGGATTCGACGTGCCAGTCTACCGAGCGTGCCGCGGGCGCTTGACGATACAGCCGTCGGACCGCTGGTGCTGGTGTCGCCTCGGCGGCGTCGCGGCACTACTCCAGCACCGGCGTTCCGACGAGTGTGCACCCACCGGCCACCCGACGACCCCGAGCCGGGCCGCTAAGCGACGGCGCCGCGGGCGACGCGCAGGCCGATGTCGTCGTGAGCGCTGTCGGGGCGCGCCCCGCGGCGCGTTCCCGCCCGCACGGACGTCGCGGCATCGGCGAACCCGCCGCCCCGGAACACCCGGTCGCGCGACCCGGCGTCGGGGGCGAAGAGGTCCCAGCACCACTCCGAGACGTTGCCGAGCATGTCGAAGAGGCCGAAGAGGTTCGGATGCCGCCCGCCCACGTTCTGCGGCGACGAGAGGTTGTCGGCCGCGGTCCAGGCGATCTCGGCGAGCGGGCCGTAGTGCGCGGCACGCGAGCCCGCACGGCAGGCGTACTCCCACTCGCGCTCGGTCGGCAGCCGATACCCGTCGGAGTCGTCGTACCAACGCACCTCGTCGCCGTCGACCGCGTAGGCGGGGTCGAGCCCCTCCCATTCCGACAGTGCGTTGCAGAACCGCACGGCTCTCAGCCACGACAGCTGCACCGCCGGACGCCGCGGGTGCGCGGCGGTCACCCCGAGCACCTCGCCGAGCTGCTCCTCGGTGACGGGATACACGCCGATCTCGAAGGACTCGACCCGCGGGCCCCGGCCCGCGCCCGCGACGGGCAGCTCTCCGGCCGGGATGCGGGCCAGCTCGACGTCGCTCACAGCAGTTCGTCGTCGGGGGTCGCGCCGCGGCCCGCTTCGGTCAGCGCCCGCTCGACGGTCGAGTGCACGAGGGTCGAGAGGAAGCGACCCGGGGCCGGCACTCCGGCGTCCTCGAGCAACGCGGCCGACTGCTGCACGATCGAGGCGGCGAACTGCGTCGCGGTCGCGATCGCCTCGCCGTAGGCCGGCCGGTCGGCGTCGGCGACGACGACCGGCTCGCAGCCCAGCTCGACGGCGAGCGCCTGCCCGATCGGCAGGACGGCGGCCGGCGCGGTCACCGCGGCGTAGGCGCCCGCGAGCTGGCGGAGGTCGAGGGTCGACCCGGTGAACGCGATCGCCGGGTGCACGGCGAGCGGGATGGCTCCTCGCGCGGCGGCCGGCGCCAGCACATCGAGCCCGTGCCCGGGGTCGGTGTGCAGCACGAGCTGCCCGACCTGCCAGGCGCCGAGCTCGGCGAGACCGCTGACCAGCGGGCCGAGCTCGTCGTGCGGCACCGCGATCACGACCAGTTCGCTGCGACGCACGACCTCGTCGGCGTCGAGCACCGGCACCCCCGGGATGACCGCGTCGACCCGTTCCCGATCGGATCCCGCGGTGACGCCGGTCAGCGCGTGGCCGGCGCCCGCGAGCGCCGCGCCGATGACGGGTCCGACCCGGCCGGCGCCGATGATGCCGACGCCCAGGCGTGAGCTCGCGGTCACCGTTCGCTCTCCGGCGAGGTCTCCCCCGCGGGAGGCACATACGGCGGGGGCGGCACGGCGCCCCGCGGGAGCTCGGTCGCGCTCGGCGGGGGCGGCACCGGGCTCGGGCCCGCGTTCGGGCTCGGCACGGGAACGGGCGCCGCCGGCACGGGAGGCACCGGCTCAGCGGCATCCGCCACCTCGGCCCAGCGGTGCGAGCGGTCGGATGCCGCGGCCGAGACGGCTACGTGGGCCACCCGCTCGAACGCTGCGATCACGTCGTCGCGGTCGATGCCCGCGACCGCGGTGAGCACCGGGCCCGACACGGTATGAGCGCGCAGCGTCGCGACGCGCAGCGCGCGCGACACCGGCCCCTGGTGCAGCGCGACGGACTGCAGCCGGGCGAGCGGCAGCACCGCGAGCATGCGCCAGATCAGCCCGCGCCGCAGCATCAGCAGATCGCCCTCGATCGCGAGGCCGTTCCGCCGCCACGACAGCGGGCGCACGATGCGTGCCCGCCGCGGTGTCGTGACGTATCCCCCGGCGGACGAGCCGCCGAGCACACCGTTCCGGACGATCGCCGCGCGCTCCTCCTCGCTGACCGACGGCAGGATGAGGCCGAGCACCCGCTCGACGTCGGCGAGCGTGCCGACGGGAAGGACCGTGGTGAACTGATCGGTCGTCGTGTCCGAAGCGCTCCGGCCGGTCATGCGGTTGATCCGAACCGTCCACCACCCGAATCCGCGCCAGAGGATGGACTGCGTGATCTCCACGGCATGGATGCGTCCGGGAGGCAGGATCTCCGACACGGTCGTGAGCAGGCCGAACGTCACGCGCACGCCGTCGCGCGTCGGCGCGATCGAGTAGCGCAACGACTTCACGATCGTGCGCACCCAGTACGCGCCGAAACCGAGCAGCGCGGGGAAATAGGCGAAAAGCACCCAGAAAACGCCCTGCGACAGGGCGATCGCGAGCGCGGTAGCGCCCGCCAAAATCACGACGGTGCCCCAGCTGGCGAGCTGCGACCCGATGAGTCGCCCGGGCGGGATGCGCACGACGGACTCGGGCTCGGCAGCATCCGCGTCGTCGCCTTCGATGAGACCGGTGATGCCGCGGGCGACGGTGTCAGCCACCGCGATGCGCGCGCCGCCGGCCGCTGCCGCGGCAGCCCGCTGCTCGGCGAGCCGCTGCCCGGAGGCCAGCCGCAGGATGTCGGCGCGAATCGTCTCGGCGTTGCCGGTGGAGAGGTACTCGAGCTTGACGTTCGCGTCGGTGCCCGCGCCGACGATCTCGAGCTTCGCCGCGCCCAGAAGCCGCGCGACCGCGGGTCGGGTGAGGTTGACGCCCTGCACGCGGTCGAGCGGCGCGCGGCGCTGCGTGCGCGAGAGGATCCCGCTGCGCACCTCGACATCGTCGTCGGTGATGCGGAAGGTGTGGAAGCGCCACGACAGGTAGAACGCCCCGATGATGAGCGCGAGCACGCCGACGGTGACGAGCAGGGCGATCAGGAGGAGGTTGTTCGCCAGCACCCACCCGATCGGGTCGCCGGCGGCCTCGTACTCCTCCCACTCGTCGATGGGGGCGTCGGGAGCGAACGCCGGCACGAAGATGCTGATGAGCCGGTCGCGCATGTTCGCGACCACGATGCCGAGCACCACGAGCAGCGCCAGACCGCCGCGCAGCAGCGGTGTCAGCGGATGCAGCCGGTGCCACTCACCGTCGCTCAGGGGTGAGCGGACGAGCTCGGCCGGCGGAGCGGAGACGGTCGCGTCGGCCGGGGGCGGGGTCGGTACGGGGTCGGTCACAGCCCGGTCCGCCGCGATTCAGCCACCGACATCAGGTGGTCGCGCAGCGCCTCGGCAGCCTGCTGCGTGAGGCCCGGGATCACGACGCCCGTCGCTGCCGCGGCCGTGACGAACTTCAACTGCGCGATGCCGAACCCGCGGTCCATCGGCCCGTGCGTGATGTCGACGAGCTGCATGCGGCCGTACGGCACGGCGACCATGCGCTGCCACAGGATGCCGCGGCGGAAGACCAGGTCGTCCTCACGGAGCTGGTAGCCGATCGAACGCACCTGGCGGGGCAGGATGGCCATGCCCGCAAGGGTGAGCACGATCAGGATGATGCCGGGGATCAGCGCCCACGGCTGATCGAACACCAAGAGCAGCACGAGCATCGCGACGACCGCGGCGGCCAGCCAGAAAGCGTTGCTGATCAGCTGCACGATGAGGTATTTACGCGAGATCTGGTGCCATACGCCCTGCTCGAGGGCGAGACGGCCGGCTCCGCGGGGCTCGCGGATGCGGTCGTAGGTGCCGGCGTCGAGGGTGGCGTCGATCGCGCCGGACTCCGCAGCGTCAGTGGTGGGAGGGAGTGGCGTCGGGCTCGGGTGGTCCGGGCTGGTCGTCATCGTCGTCCTTCCGAATGGTGCAGAGCTGTTCTGCGATCACACCGGCCGCCACGAGCACGACGGCTCCGACGATCGCGGCGACGACCGCTCCCGTCGAGCCTACTGACGGCGGGACCGGCCGTGTGAGAAGGAAGAGCAGGAGGCCGACGCCGATACCGCCCACGAGCGCTCCGACGATGCTCGACGCCTTCGCGAGCATCGCGACGCGCACCGCCCGGAACGGGTCGACCCGCGGAGCCTGGCCGCGTGTCGCCCGGCGGATCGGCAGGGCGAGAGCGATGACCGAGACCGCCAGCAGCACGAACAGCACGGGGAGCATGACCGACGGGGTGAAGGTCGCGCGTCCCGCACCCGTGAGCACCTGATCGATGACGAACCCCGCGGCGATGCCGAGCACCGCCGACACGATGAGGGTCGCGGGAGACGTGCGTCTCACGGCGTGCTCCCGGGCAGGGCGGCCAGCAGCGCGTCGACGCGCCCGTGGCCGGGGAGCACGGCGTCGGGGTCGACCGCGAGCCACGGCCGGAGCACGAAGTCGCGCTCGTGCGCACGCGGATGCGGCAGGACGAGCGTCGGGGTCTCGCACACGACGTCGCCGTGCGCGACGAGGTCGAGATCGAGCGTGCGATCCTGCCACCGGGCCTGGTCGGCCGAGCGCGGGGCGCGGCCGTGACGCTCCTCGATCGCATGCAGGTAGCCGAGCAGCACGCTGGGCGCCAGCCGCGTGTCGACGAGGGCGACCGTGTTGAGGTAGGCCGGGGCCGCGGCATCCGGTCCGTCGAGGGTCAGCGCGACCGTCTCGATCGGGTCGGCCGACCGCGCGACCCGGGTGAGCGGCAGCCGATCGAGCTCGGCGATCGCTCGCGCGACCGTGTCGGCCCGGTCGCCGAGGTTCGCGCCGATCGCGACGACGGCTCGACGCGCGGGCGCACTGTCGGCCGGGCGGGGCTCGGGCGATTCTTGGGCGAGGCGGCGGCTCATCGGTTCTCCCGTCGTCGGGTGAGGGTCACGCTGACATCGCCGAAGGGCACCACGATGGGCGCCTGCGGCTTGTGCACGGTCACGGCGACGGCATCCACGCGATCAAATGCGAGGGCCGCGCGGGCGATACGGTCGGCGACGGTCTCGATGAGGTCCGCGGGCTCGCCCGCCAGGATCGCGGCGACCTGCTCGGCCAGCTCTCCGTAGTGGACGGTGTCGGCGACGTCGTCGCTCGCGGCGGCGTCGGCCAGCGACAGGTCGAGCTCGATGTCGGCGACGAACTCCTGGCCCTCGCGTCGTTCGTGCTCGTAGACGCCGTGATACCCGACGGCCCGGATGCCGCGCACCGTGATCCGATCGCTCATGAGGCCTCCCGCCATCGCGCACGCACGGCCAGCGCGTCGCGGGTCGTCGCGACATCGTGCACGCGCACTCCCCACGCTCCCGCGTCTGCCGCCAGCACGCTCGTGACGGCGGTCGCGAGATCGCGCCGGGCGAGGTCGAGCCGGCCGGCGTCGGCGATGTCTGTGTCGCGGGCGTCTCCGATGGCCTCGCGCAGGAAGCCCTTGCGGCTCGTGCCGACGAGCACGCGCTTGCCGAGCCCGACGATGCGTTCGAGGTGGTGCAGCACGGTCCAATTCTGGTCGCCGCGCTTGCCGAAGCCGATGCCCGGGTCGAGGACGATACGCGAAGGAGCGATGCCGGACGCCGTCGCCGCGCTCACGCGATCCTGGAGTTCGGCGACCACTTCTGCGACGACGTCCTCGTAGCGGGCGGTGGCGTACATGTCCGTCGAGTGCCCGCGCCAGTGCCCGATGACGACCTCCGCGTCGGATGCCGCGACCGCCGCGAACATGTCGGGATCGGCCAGGCCGCCGGAGACATCGTTGACGATGCGGGCTCCCGCGGCGACGGCGGCCGCGGCGGTGCCTGCGTTCATGGTGTCGACGCTCACGACGATGCCGCGCGCCGCGAGCGCCTCGACCACGGGGACGACCCGCTCGCGCTCGACGTCGGGGGCGACGCGCTCGGCGCCCGGACGGGTCGACTCGCCGCCGACATCGACGATGTGCGCACCGGCGCGACGCAGGGCCTCGGCGTGACCGACGGCGGCGCCGAGGTCGAGGTACCGCCCACCGTCGCTGAAGGAGTCGGGCGTGACGTTGAGGATGCCCATGATGGCCGTCATGCCGCACCGCCCGAGATCAGGGCGATGAGCTCGGCCCGCTCGGCCGGCCCGGTGTAGACGCCGCGGGCAGCGACCGTCACGGTCGAGGCATCCGTCTGCCGTCCGCCGCGCATCGTGACGCACTCGTGGGCGGCATCCAGCACGACCAGCACGCCGCGCGCGTCGAGCGCACCGGCGATCGTGTCGGCGATCTGCTCACCGAGGCGCTCCTGCACCTGCGGTCGGGCCGCCAGCGTGTCGACCACGCGCGGCAGCGCGCCGAGCCCGACGACCTGCTCGCCCGGCAGGTAGGCGATGTGAGCGTGGCCCGCGAAGGGCAGCAGGTGGTGCTCGCAGAACGAGCGGAACCGGATGCCGCGCACCATGACAGCGCCCGACGGCAGCGTGTCGGGCGCCGGGCCCCGCGCGACCGAGATCGTGTGCGCGAGGGGTTCGGCGGCGTCGGCGCCGACTCCCGAGAAGAACTCCGCGTACGCGTCGGCGACCCGCTGCGGGGTCTGCTTCAGCCCGGGACGGTCGGGGTCCTCCCCGATCGCCTCGAGCAGGTCGCGCACGAGGGCGGCGACGCGTTCGCGATCGACGGCCACGCCCCGAGCCTACGCGGTCGCGGGTCGCGCCTGCCCCGAGGGGCGACGGTGCGGAGCACGCTCGGCGGCTGTCTCGGCCCCCGCATCGGCGACGGTGGATGCCGCCAGGCCGGCCTCTTCGCGACGCTTGGGGACGTCGATCGGGGGCAGGCTCGACACCGGGCGGTCCTGGCTCGAGAGCCACTGCGGGCGCGGCGGCAGCTTCTTGATGTCCTTGAAGATCTCGGCGAGCTGCAGGTGGTCGAGGGTCTCCTCCTCGAGCAACGCGAGCGCCAGCTTGTCGAGGATGTCGCGGTTGGCGTTGATGACCTCGTACGCCTCGTTGTGCGCCTGCTCGATCAGCAGTCGCACCTCGGCGTCGACGCGCTCGGCGATGCGCTCGGAGAAGTCACGGCCGTGACCCATGTCGCGACCCATGAACACCTCTCCCGACGACGACCCGAGCTTCACGGGGCCGACCTCGGTCGTCATCCCGTACTCGGTGACCATCTTGCGGGCGATACCGGTGGCCTTCTCGATGTCGTTGGAGGCACCGGTCGTCGGGTCGTGGAACACGACCTCTTCGGCGACGCGTCCGCCCATCGCGTAGGTGAGCTGGTCCTGGAGCTCGTTGCGGGTGACGGAGTACTTGTCCTCGAGCGGCAGCACCATCGTGTAGCCGAGCGCCTTGCCGCGCGGGAGGATCGTGACCTTCGTGACCGGGTCGGAGTGGTTCATCGCCGCGGCGGCGAGGGCGTGGCCGCCCTCGTGGTACGCCGTGATGAGCTTCTCCTTGTCCTTCATGACGCGCGTGCGGCGCTGGGGGCCGGCGATGACGCGGTCGATCGCCTCGTCGAGTGCGCGCATGTCGATCAGCTGCGCGTTCGAGCGCGCGGTCAGCAGCGCGGCCTCGTTCAGCACGTTCGCGAGGTCGGCGCCGGTGAAGCCCGGGGTCTTGCGAGCGATGACGGCCAGGTCGACCGAGGGCGAGAGCGGCTTGCCGCGTCCGTGCACCTCGAGGATCTTCTGGCGGCCCTTGAGGTCGGGCGCGTCGACACCGATCTGGCGGTCGAAGCGGCCCGGACGCAGCAGCGCCGGGTCGAGGATGTCGGGCCGGTTGGTCGCGGCGATGACGAGCACCGAGACCTTCGGGTCGAAACCGTCCATCTCGACGAGCATCTGGTTCAGCGTCTGCTCGCGCTCGTCGTGACCGCCGCCCATGCCAGCGCCGCGGTGGCGGCCGACGGCGTCGATCTCGTCGATGAAGATGATGGCGGGCGAGTTTTCCTTCGCCTCCTTGAAGAGGTCGCGCACACGGCTCGCGCCGACACCGACGAACATCTCGACGAAGTCCGAGCCCGAGATCGAGTAGAACGGCACACCGGCCTCGCCCGCGACGGCGCGCGCAAGGAGCGTCTTACCGGTGCCGGGAGGGCCGTACAGCAGCACGCCCTTCGGGATGCGGGCGCCGACGGCCTGGAACTTCGTCGGATCCTTCAGGAAGTCCTTGATCTCCTGCATCTCCTCGATGGCCTCGTCGGAGCCGGCCACGTCGCCGAAGGTGACCGTCGGGGTCTCCTTCGTGACGAGCTTGGCCTTCGACTTGCCGAACTGCATGACGCGGCTGCCGCCGCCCTGCGCGCTCGACATGAGGAACCAGAAGAGGAGGCCCAGCAGCACCAGCGGCAGCATGAGCGAGAGGAAGCCGTCGAACCACGTGGCCCGCGGCACGACGTCGTTGTACCCGTCGGCGGGGTTCGCCGCATCGACGGCCGACACGACCTCGTCGGCACGCGCGGAGGTGTAGTAGAACTGCACCTGCTTCGAGCCCTCGAAGTCGTCGGAGAGCGTCAGATCGACGCGCTGATCGCCGTCCGTGGTCTGCACCTTCGTGACGGTGTCGCCCTTGAGCAGCTCGAATCCCTGCTGGGTCGTGATCTGCTTCGCGCCGGTGAGGCTGGAGATCAGCATGAAGCCGATCAGCAGCAGCGCGCCGATGAGCAACACGTACATCAGCGGGTTGCGCGTGACTTTCTTGACGTCCATGGTGCGATCAGGCTACCCCGCGCCGACTATGCGGGCTCTGTGCGTTCGTTTTGGGCGTACCGGGAGCCGCCACGCGAAGCCTCTTCAGCTGTAGACGTGGGGCGCGAGGATCGCGACATCCCGCAGGTTGCGGTACTTCTCCGCATAGTCGAGGCCGTAGCCCACGACGAAGTCGTTCGGGATGTCGAAGCCGACGTACCGGCAGTCGATCTCGACCTTCGCGGCCTCGGGCTTGCGCAGCAGCGCGAGCACTTCGAGCGACTCGGCACCGCGCGACTGGAAGTTCTCGAGCAGCCAGCTGAGGGTCAGGCCCGAGTCGATGATGTCCTCGACGATGAGGACGTGCTTGCCGTGCAGATCGGCGTCGAGGTCCTTCCGGATCTGGACGACACCGCTCGACTTCGTGCTCGCGCCGTAGGACGACACCGCCATCCAGTCCATCGTGATGTCGCGCTTGAGCGCGCGGGCGAAGTCGGCCATGACCATCACGGCACCCTTGAGCACGCCGACGAGGATGAGCTCCTTGCCCTCGTAGTCGGCTTCGACCCGGGCGGCGAGCTCGGCGAGCTTGGCCTGGATCTCCTCCTCCGTGACGAGGACGTCGGTGAGCTGGTCGGCGATCTCGGCAGCACGCATGCGACGAGTTTAGGCGCCGCTCCCGCCCGCCGAGAACTCGACGAGTCGGCCGACGCGGCGGGCGCGGCATCCGGGAAGGTCGATCGGCCCCTGGCCGGAGTAATCGGTGACGAGCCGGGCGACCTCGAGGGTCTGGCTGCGCGTGAGGCTCTCGTGGAACTCGCTCTGCACGACGTGGCGGATGATGCGGTGGCGCAGCGCCGGCGGGTTGGCGGCGAGCGCGGCGACCGAGATCGCGATGCCCGCCTCGGCCGGCTCGACGATGTCTTCGATCGTCTCGGCGATCATGTCGTCGAAGGCCTGCGCGTCCTCGCGCAGCTGCTCGGCGGTGCGCGCGAGCGCCTCGGCCACGCCGGGGCCGAGCTCGGCCTCGAGAAGCGGAAGGACGCGGTCGCGGACCCTCACCCGGCTGAAGCGATCGTCACGGTTGTGCGGGTCGAGCCAGGGCTCGAGCCCAGCCGCCACGCAGGCCGCGACGGTGGTCTCGCGCCGCACCGCCAGCAGTGGACGGAGCCAGCGCACCCCGGAATCGTCGTCGGTGCGGTCAGGCGCCATGCCCGCGAGGCTCGTGGCGCCGGAACCTCGAGCGAGCCCGAGCAGGACCGTCTCGGCCTGGTCGTCGAGAGTGTGGCCCAGCAGGACCGCGGCGGCGTTCGCGTCGCGCGCGGCATCCCGCAGCACCCCGTAGCGCGCCTCGCGGGCCGCAGCCTCGGGGCCGCCCGCGGTGCCGACCTCGACGCGCACCACCAGCGGGTCGAGGCCGAGGCCTGCCGCGGCCCGCGCGGCAGTGAGCGCGACCTCGTCGGAACCGGGCTGCAGCCCGTGGTCGACCGTCACCGAAGCCGCGCGCAGGCCGAGCTTCGGAGCCTCGAAGGCCGTCGCGGCGGCGAGGGCCAGCGAGTCGGGCCCGCCCGAGAGCGCGACGATCACGGTGCTGCCGGCAGGCAGCGCCGACAGCGATGCGCGCACGGCGCGACGGACCTCGGCGATGGCGGGGCTGAGCGACGGCACGCCCCTACGGTAGCCGTGCTCGTGCCGTCGCCAGGCTGGAGCGGCGCAGCGCGGCCCCGTCGCGGGCGCGAAACCCGGGCTGAGCCTTGTATAGGGCGCGGCGGGCGGCGCAAGTAGGCTGGACGGCGGCATCCCACCGTCTTATCGAAGGAGCACACGTATGGGCGCGTACGACGCCGTCATCGAAATCCCCCGCGGCAGCCGCGTGAAGTACGAGGTCGACCACGGCACCGGCCGGGTCTTCCTCGACCGCGTGCTGTTCACGCCGATGGGATACCCCAGCAACTACGGCTTCTTCGAGAACACTCTCGGCGAGGACGGCGACCCGCTCGACGTGCTGGTGCTGCTCGACCGCGACATCTACCCCGGCGTGCTGGCGAAGGTCCGCCCCGTCGCTGTGCTGAAGATGAGCGACGAGGCCGGCGGCGACGACAAGGTCGTGGCCGTGCTCGCGAAGGACCCGCGTTGGGCCCACATCCAGGATGTCGACGACATCGACGACTGGACCAAGAACGAGATCGGCCACTTCTTCGAGCACTACAAGGACCTCGAGCCCAACAAGTGGGTCAAGGTCGACGAGTGGGCGAACGCCGCCGAGGCCGAGCGTCTCGTCGCAGAGGCGTTCGAGCGCTTCGAGGAGCACGAGGGCCAGACGAAGACGCAGGGTGAGGGCGAAGCGCCCAATTCGCTCTGACGCTCAGACGAACGCGAGGAGGGGCGGATGCTGCAGCATCCGCCCCTCCTTCGTTGTTCCGGGCTCGCGAGCGCTGAGGCTCAGACCGAGATGCCCCGATCGCGCAGGAACGGCGCGGGGTCGATGCGCTCGCCGTTGCGGTAGATCTCGAAGTGCAGGTGGCAGCCCTGCGAGATGCCGGTGTTGCCGGCATAGGCGATGACCTGTCCGGCCGAGACGCGCTGTCCATAGCCGACGTTGAAGCCGCCGTTCTGGATGTGCGCGTAGCCCGAGATGATGCCGCCGCCGTGGTCGACCTTGATGTAGTTGCCCCAGCTGTTCGTGTACGCCGCGAAGACGACGGTGCCGGATGCCGCGGCATAGATCGGGGCGCTGCATCCGCCGGCGAAGTCGATGCCGCGGTGCCCGCTGGTGCACACACCGCCAGAGCAGATGGTGCCGCGATTGCCATACCAGGAGCTGATGTAGCCGGGACCGGGGCGTACCCAGCCGGAGGGCTGGACCTGTCCGGCGCCGCCACCGCCGCCGCCACCGCCACTGTTGCCGCCGCCGCCACCGCCACCACCGCCACCACCGCCGCCGCCGCTGTTGCCTGCGGCGGCTGCCGCTGCTGCGGCAGCCTGACGGCGGCGCTCTTCTTCTGCGGCGCGACGGGCGGCCTCTTCTCGCTCGCGGCGGCGACGCTCCTCGTCGCGACGGCGCTGCTCTTCGACTCCGGCCTGGTAACCGGCGACCGTCGTCGCCGTCTCGTCCTTGAGCGCAGCGAGCTGCGCCTGCAGGGTCGCCATGTTCGCGGTCTGCTCTTCGAGGGCCGCCTGAGCCGCCGTCGCAGCTTCCTGCGCGGCGATCATCTTCTGCTCGGCTTCGACCTTGAGGCGGTCGCGCTCGTCGCGCGCGACGCCGGCCTGGTCGCTGAGGCTCTGTGCGGTCTCGCGGGCGGCCACGGCATCCGTGTACACGCCGCGGTTCGCCTGCAGCAGCTTGTCCATCGTGCCGAGACGGGCGAGGAGATCGTCGGCGCTGGCCGCGGAGTCGGAGAAGAAGAGCTTCAAGCTCGTGTCGTCGCCACCGTTGCGGTAGAGCTGGGCGGCCAGCTTGCCGGCGCGGCGCGCGGCCTCGAGGGCGGCGGCAGACTGCGCGTCCGCCTGCTCCTGCAGCGAGGTGGCACGGGCGCTGGCGTCTTCGAATGCAGCCTGGGCCTGCGCGTACTCCTCGCCCAGGCGCGCGGCCTCGGCCTGCTTGTACGCGACATCCGCGGCCAGATCGGAGATCAGCTTCTCGATGCGCGAGATCTCGGCGGCCTTCGCCGCCTCGTTGCCCTTGGCGCGCTGCACGTCATCCCACGACGGGTATCCCTCGATACCGAAGGCCGACGGGATGCCGGGGGCGAGGAACGCCGTCGCCGCGACGAAGCCGACGGCACCGAGGCCGAGGGCGCCGCGGCGCGAGATCAGCTGGGAGAGCTTCTTGCTCTCTGCGGGCGTCGGGGCGCAGCCGCAGTCTTCCGGGGAGTCGAGGCTCTCGTATCGCACGCGGGTGATCCTCCATATCGCGTGAGCAACTTCGTTCACAGTAGCAACACACGTCACAACACCGGAAGCGTCGTCGACGACGTCCGGAGCGTGCGAACCCGGCCATTGTGACCCGGAGACACGCCCGGGCGGCGGACGCCACGCCCCCGATTCGCACATCCGCGTCGGATCGCATATGCTTGTCCCTCGGTAAGCGTGAACGTTTGACTCCCGGGTCTGGGTTCGCTCGGCCCCATCGTTTAGCGGCCTAGGACGCCGCCCTTTCACGGCGGTAGCACGGGTTCGAATCCCGTTGGGGTCACTCCCACAACTTAATAAGCATGGCCCTGTAGCGCAGTTGGTTAGCGTGCCGCCCTGTCACGGCGGAGGTCGCGGGTTCAAGTCCCGTCAGGGTCGCTCTAAAGCGACGGGCCCTTTGGTTTCCAGAGGGCCTTTCGTCTAGGACATGGCATCTCTGACGCCATGCGGCTCTGTAGCTCAGTTGGTAGAGCGCACGACTGAAAATCGTGAGGTCACGGGATCGACGCCCGTCGGAGCCACACGGACCGTCATTACAACGGCCCCAGAAACCCTCGCGTAGCTTCTACATCGCGGGGGTTTTGCTTTGGGCTGAGGCGCGAGGTGATCTTCCGCTCGCACACGACGGCGGCTGGGCCAGTCTCGGACCGGCGACGGCTCCGATACGGTTCGAATGTGCCCGCGCAGACTCTCTCCGTCCGACAGCTCGCTGAGGAGCTGAAGGTCAACCCGAAGACCATCCGCGCATGGATGCGACGCCAGAACTGGCGGCATCCGGTCGAAGTCGGGAGCGCCTGGGTTCTCACCGCTGAGCAGGTTGAACTCGTGCGCCAGCACTTCAGCGGCGGCTACCAGATGTCTTCCATCCGCCCGTCTGCGTCAGCCGGTAGCGACGATCTCGCTGCCGTATCGGTCGGTCAGTTACTCGAGCGCTACGCCGGCATCCTGGCCGAGCTGCGGCTACGTGGACTCGTGCGCACCAACAACGCTCCCATCGGAGACCTCGCGGAGCACTGTGCCGCCATCGTTTACGACGGCCTGCTCGCCCCGAACTCCGAGAAGTCGTACGACCTCGTCGCTGGTGATGGTCGCAAGGTGCAAGTCAAAGTGCGCGTGATCAGATCCGAAACGAGCCCATCGGCGGTCTTCTCGCCAATCAGGTCCTTCGGTTTCGACGTCGGACTCTTCCTCCTGATCGATGGTGATCGAGGTGGCGTGCTGTCAGCACGCGAGCTGACCGCGAACGAGGTCCGGATTGTCGGGAGGCATCGCGCACACTCGAATGGTGTCGTCGTGCGAGTCGGTCAGGTACGGTCAGCCGCCACTCCTGGGATCGAGCTCACCGATGCGTTCCGCGGCGCGTGGGAAGAACTGATCCAGCAAGTCCGATGATCCTCACCCTGAATCCGCATTTTCTTCGACGCGAAGGCTGGGGAGCCCCTGTTGGCCGGCTCCCCGACAACTCGTAGGTAGGCTCCCGAGGATGAGCACTGAGCTAGGCCGGTGCCGGAACCAGGGGCAGGCGACGTGACCACCGAGGACGATGGCCTCAAGTACGAGACCCACACAGTGAAAGCTGTGCGAGGTATGGAGAGCCGCACAGCGGCGAAGTGGGAGAGTCAAGGTTGGGAGGTCGTAGATCAGAGGATCGGCCGGATCAGTTCGGAGTTGACGATCCGACGGCCGAAGCCCAAGACGCCCTGGAAGCTTCTGGCCGGGTTAGGCGGATTTATCGTCGTGCTCTTCGGCATCATCATCGTGATGAATCTCGTTACCGGTGGGGAAAACGCGGATGCCGAACCTTCCAGCACGCCGACGCGGAGCGCGCCCGCCGAGACAAGAGCAGAACCCAGCGAGACTAGCCCTACTGCTCCATCACCGTCGGAAACGGCCCCCGCGGCGAGCGTGAACGTCGTCGACACGACACCCGAAGAGCTGCTTGACCGGCTCAACTCCGTGGCGATGGGAGGAATTCAGATCGGCGACGAGTTCCGATTCACTGGCGAGCTATCCGGAAGTGAGTACTGGTTCGTAGGCGCCACCGGCGACTTCGTGGTCCATGTTGGCGTCCGCGACGGCGCTGATGACCTTCAGGTTCTTCTCGCCAACGAGTCCGCCGCCGCCGGTTGGACTGACGGCACCCACGTCGAGATGGTCGTGGAGAACGTCGAGAAGACGCTCAACGGCGAGACGACGGACGGCTGGCTCCAGCTCGTTTCTGCGACGGTCCTCCCCTGAGGCGGAGCCAGCAAGAGGGCAGGATTCACTTCGACGAGGCCGCGATGAATTGGCACGACGAGCCCCAGGAGCAGACCCCAAGACGAGTGACGCTTTGCCGCTTCCGGATGAGCCGGCGAGGCGCGTGCGCGGTCCGAGACACAGCGAGACGAAAGGGCATCCCTGGGTAAGGATGCGACCGGCTCCCTTTGGTCACACGGGCCGTCTTTACAACGGTCCCGGAAAATCCTCGCCTAGCTTCTTGCATGGCGGGGATTTCACTTTGCCACAGCACCGACGGTCTCCGATGATCGACCGGGCGAGGCCCTATGGTCGAGGCATGATGGCGTCGCTCCAGCCGCAGAGCCCCCGCACGAAGCGCCTTCGCCAGTGGGCGGTGGTGTTGGCCGCATTCAGCGCCGCCGCGTTCATCGCATCGATCATCTTCGCGGGTGTGCTTCCGGATGCTCCGGCACTCGTCTACCCGGCACTGCACTTCGTAGGGCTCGCGACCGCACTCGCCGGATACATCCTGTGGCAGCGGTCGGACCCCGCGTACGACTACCGGCAGGAGCCGACAGCCGACGAGTGACGTCGCCGGACGGCGCGCCAGCGCCCGCGTCACGACGCCCCCGCACGCCACACGGCACGACAACCGCCACCACCTAGGCCACCGGATCGAGCAGCGTCGGGTCGGCGGGATCCACCGTGCGAGAGTTGCTGACCTTCCGGTCGACGACGTGCTCGCGGATCGTCGAGGCGACGTGACCGGACGTGTGCTCGAGCATCGCCAGCGTCTCCGCCTTGCGGTCACCGGTGAGCTTCTCTGGGCTCAGCCAGGCATCCCAGGTATCCGGTGTCAGAAAGGCCGGCATCCGGTCGTGCACCTGTCCGCTCGCATCCCGCGCCTCGCGGGTGATGACGACGAAGCAACGCGTCTTCTCGCCGGTCGGCAGTTCCATCGACCAGGTGAGCCCGGCAGCCGAGAGCAAGCCGTCGCCGTGCAGGAAGTGCGGCGTCTTCGGGGTCTTGTCGCCGGTCCATTCGAAGTAGCCCCGCATCGGAACGATGCACCGAGCCGCGCTGAACGCCGGCGCCCAGAATCCCTGGCCGAGCTTCTCCATCCGCGCGTTGATGATCGGACCGCCCCGCGGGCGATTCGCCGGCTTCTGCCAGTCCCAGCGGACGACCTCCAGCACCCGTCCCGCGCCCCGGTCGCGGACGATTGGAGCATCCTCGGTCGGCGCGATCGAGTACGCACCGGCCCACGACTTCACCCAGTCCTCGGGGTCGCCGCCCTCGGCGACGTACTCCCGGATCAGCTCGTCCGTCTTGGCGTCGTTCGCGAATCGACCGCACATGTCAGCGACCCTACGGCGCTCCGCGGCTGTTGTCTTCTCTCAGCCCAGCGACATGCCTACCTTGTCCGGGCCGTCGCGGCGTCGCGATCGGCTCGCTCGTTCCGGCGTTTGAGCAATGTCACCGCGAGCCCGGCGACCGCGATGGGGGCCGTCATGACGACGACGCGCAGCCACTCGAGTTCCCACGTGTACGCGAGCCCGAGCCCGGCCGCCATAGCGACGAGGCTGCCCACGACGACAGCGAGGTACTTCCAGAACATCGGCCACCCTCTCCGATCACGAACTCGAACTCGAACTCAGCCGTCAGGCCGGCTCGGTGACGCGGACGAGTCCGCAGTTCAGACACGACCACGCCACGAGGAACGCCTCGTCGTCGAGGATCTCGAAGCGCAGCGGATCGCCGCAGGTCGGGCAGACCCACGGTGCCGGCTGCGCGCTCACGCGCCATCCCGATCGGTCACCCGCCGAGCCTAAACGCCGCATCGCACCGTCGGGCGAGAGCGACGGCATCGTGCGGCGCCCTCCCCCGGGCGTCGTTGTCGAAGTACACCCACACGTCACGCGGACGGCCATCGGATGCCGCCGAGCCGTCGGCCCATCCGCGGATGCGGTCCGCCCACTCGTCGAGCTCGGCGTCGGTGTACCCGCTGGCGTATAGGTCGGTCGCACCGTGCAGCCGGACGTACACGTGCCCCGCGGTCGTGACCTCTTCGAACCGGGGAAAGCGCCCGGCGGTGTCGGCGACCACGAGAGCGATGTCGTGCGCACGCAGCAGCGCGAGCGCGGCATCCGAACCGAACCCGGCCGACCGGGGCTCGAGGGCGTTACGGATCGGACGGTCCGCCTCGATCTCGAGCCACGCCCGCCCGTCGAGGCGTTCGTCGTGCCGCTCGGCGAGCGCGAGGGCCTCGCCCGTCGTCCGCGGCAAGAGGGCGAGGAACTCCTCGAGCACATCGGCGTCGAACTCCTCGCGTTCGGGGAGCTGCCAGAGCACAGGTCCGAGCTGCCGTCCGAGCGCGAGCACTCCTGAGGCGAAGAAGTTCGCCAGCGCCGTCTCGACTCCGCGCAGGCGCAGCATGTGCGTGACGTAGCGCGAGCCTTTGACGGCGAAGACGAACGACTCAGGCACCTCGCTCCGCCACCGTTGATAGCTCGACGGGCGCTGCAGCGAATAGAACGACCCGTTCAGCTCGGCCGTCGACATCCGCTCCCCGACGTATTCGAGCTCGCGTCGCTGCGCGAGTCCCGTCGGGTAGAAGTCGCCGCGCCACCCGGCGTACCGCCAACCCGAGATGCCGACGCGCACCCGGCCGGCGTCGGCTCCTGCAGGTGGCGCGTTCATGATGCCGCAGTCTCCGCCCGCGAGCCGAAGCATGAAAAGGGGGTTGCCCTCGCCCGAGCATCCCAGAACACCGGCGCGTACCCGCATAGCCGAGCGCCCTAGGATTCGACGGACGCACCGGGCACCACAGGGGGAGTAACGATGGGCGCAACGCGACGTTCGAACGCGGGACGACGGCGCAAGCGCCGGGCAATCGGCATCGGGGCAGCCCTCACCGGAGTTCTGCTCGTCGCAGCGGTCGGCGGCTGGTTCGCCGTCGATGCGATGCAGCGCGCGAGCACGACGCCCGACCCGGCGGCATCCGAGCCCACCCCCGCCCCCACGACCGACGCCGCGACTCCGACGCCCGAACCGCTGTCGCCGGCGGAGCAGCTCATCGCCGATGCGGACGATCCGAACGCGTGCGCCGTGTCGTTCACGGGCGACGCGATCGACATCGCCCCGGTCCTTGAGACGCAGGGGAAGCCCTACGCCTCCCTGCCGCTCCCCTCGCGGGAGGGCATGGTGTTCGCCGGCTGGTACGACACCGCCGAGGATGCCGCGGCTCTATCGATTCCCGGCCGCCTGAACGGCGCGGATGCCGTCGCCTGCGACGCCCAGCAGCGCACCGTGCACGCCGCATGGATGAGCACCGCCGACAACGACGCCGCGAAGACGCGCGTCCCGATCCTGATGTACCACCAGTTCACGACGAAGCCGGAAGGCGAATCGGGCTGGCTCCGCGGCAACTACGCCTACATCGGCGACTGGGAAGCTCACCTGAAGTACATCTCCGAGCAGCAGTTCTACCTGCCGACGTGGCCGGAGCTGAGCGCCTTCATCGACGGCCGGCTCTTCCTGCCCGACCACTCGGTCATCATCACCGACGACGACGCCGACCCGACGTGGCTCGAGCTCGCCGTGCCGCTCGTCGAGAGATACCGCGTGATGACGACATCCTTCGTGATCACGTCCAACGGCGCCGGGCCCGCACTCACCCCCTACGTGCTCAAGCGCTCGCACACCCACGACATGCACTCCGCGGGAGCCGACGGGAAGGGCCGCATCGTCAACTGGACGCATGACGAGATCGTCGCCGACCTCGAGACCTCGGCGAGCGTGCTCGGCGGCGCGAAAGAAGTGATCGCGTACCCGTTCGGCCACTACAACGACGCGGCCAAGCAGGCGGTCGCCGACGCGGGCTTCGAGATGGCGCGCACCATCGAGCCCGGCTACGTGTCGATCGGAACCGACAAGCTGGCGCTGCCGGTGGTCCGCGTCGACTACGGGATGACCGTGGATGACATCAAGAAGGCCATCGGGTGAATCTCAGGCGATATCCAAAGAGTCAACGGGTTGTACGCATATGAATCCTCAGTACTGTGTGAACTCCCCCGTCCGTTTCCACTTGCGAGCGATTCATGGATCTGACGATCGTCGTCCCGACCTTCAACGAAGGCCCGAACGTCGTGGAGCTGCTGCGACGGATCGGTGACGCGGTCGACGACCGGATGATCGAGGTCGTCTTCGTCGACGACTCCACCGACGACACCCCCGCCATCATCGAGCGGGCGGCGAAGACGGCCGACTTCCCGGTGCGACTGATCCACCGCGACGAGCCGGTGGCGGGACTCGGCGGGGCCGTGGTCGACGGCATCCGGGCCGCGAACTCGTCGTGGTGTCTCGTGATGGACGGCGACCTGCAGCATCCTCCTGAGGACATCCCGCGGCTGCTGGCGCGAGCCGACCGCGGCGACGTGGATGTCGTCGTCGCCTCGCGCTACATCGCCGGCGGCGACTCGAAGGGCCTCGCCGACGCCACGCGAACGACCGTCTCGCGCGCGTCGACACTGCTGACCAAGGCGATGTTCCCCCGCAAGCTCGGTGAGTGCAGCGACCCGATGACCGGGTTCTTCCTGGTCGACCGCGACACGATCGACATCGACGCTCTGCGTCCGCGCGGCTTCAAGATCCTGCTCGAGATCCTCGCTCGCCGGCACATGCGCGTCGCCGAGGTGCCGTTCGCCTTCGCGCCCCGCTACGCCGGCTCGTCGAAGGCGACCTTCACGCAGGGCATCCGGTTCCTGACC
The DNA here is from genome assembly GCF_003289625.1 of Microbacterium sp. SMR1. Taxonomy (GTDB): domain Bacteria; phylum Actinomycetota; class Actinomycetes; order Actinomycetales; family Microbacteriaceae; genus Microbacterium; species Microbacterium plantarum. The sequence continues at coordinate 479,992 of NZ_QMBN01000002.1, read as the reverse complement.
CAGCTGCTCATGCTCCGCTTCGGGCGGATGTCGGCGTTCGCGCTCGTCGGCGGCGTCGGCGCCATCGCGAACCTGGTGATCATGTGGGGCCTCATCCGGCTCGGCATGGACTATCTGCCGGCATCCATCATCGCGAGCGAGATCACGATCATCGGCAACTTCCTGTTGCTGGAATACCTCGTCTTCAGCGATATGCGCTCGGAATCGGGCAGCATGACGCAGCGGTTCGTGAAATCGTTCACCTTCAACAACGCCGAGGCGATCATCCGGATCCCGGTGCTGTGGGTGCTCGTCGAGAACGCACACATCCCGAGCGTCATCGCCGCGGGACTGACCCTCATCGCCGCGTTCGTCGTGCGCTTCGTGTTCCACGCGCTCGTCGTCTACGCACCCAAGAAGCAGCGCGTCGCCCCGGTGCTCGAGGCCGCCCCCGAGCGCGCCCGGGCCGCCGAGTACTGAGCAGACGTACCCTGGAAGCATGACCGCTTCCACCGACACGATCACGATGTTCGGCGCCGACTGGTGCCGCGACTGCCGCCGCACGAAGGCTCAGCTCGACGAGCTCGGCGTCGACTACACCTACATCGACCTCGAGGCGGAGCCCGCCGCGGCCGACGTCGCGCGCGAGATCTCGGGCCGCACCCAGATCCCCGTGGTGGTCTACCCCGACGCGACCCACCACGTCGAGCCGAGCAACGACGACGTGGCAGCCAAGCTGCGCGAGCTCTCGCTCATCTGACCTGCGCGCGTTCCGCTCGCTGTGCGCGTGCGCGGATGCAAGACATCCGGTCCGATACCCCGTGACGGATGCCGTCCGGCCGGGGTGTCGGGCCGAATCCCTTGCATCGCGACGCGCGGGCCCCGGCCAGGGACCAGACCGTCATACAGGCGGGCACTGGTAGGCTGGGGGTTCTTGTGGCGCGCTCGCGCCGCACGCGTCGTAGAACGCCTTCCGCCCACCGGGTCACGACCGGCATCCCGCGGACTCTTTCGTACGGCGACCCCGCATGCGCACCCGCATCCGGGCCACCGATCAGGGCGCCGACGTGCGCCCGGAGACACACTCCCTCATGACTGACACCACTTTCCGCACGCTCGGCGTGCCCGCTCCCCTCGTCGAAGCGCTCGCGAAGGACGGCAAGACCACCGCCTTCCCGATCCAGGTCGACACCCTGCCCGACACGCTCGCCGGACGCGACGTGCTCGGCCGCGGCAAGACCGGCTCGGGCAAGACTCTGGCCTTCTCGATCCCGATGGCCGCGCGCCTCGGCGGCGAACTCGCCGGCGGCAGCCGCCGCGCTGCCCGCATCCTGGGCCTCGTCCTCGCGCCGACCCGCGAGCTCGCGACGCAGATCAACGCGACCCTCGAGCCGCTCGCGGCGGCCTACGGCATGAAGACGACCACCATCTTCGGCGGCGTCAACCAGAACCGTCAGGTGCAGGCGCTCAACGCCGGCGTCGACATCGTCGTCGCCTGCCCGGGCCGCCTCGAAGACCTGCTGCAGCAGCGCCACCTGACGCTCGACTCGGTCGAGATCACGGTCATCGACGAGGCCGACCACATGGCCGACCTCGGCTTCCTCCCCGCCGTCACGCGCATCCTCGACAAGACGCCGCGCGACGGGCAGCGGATGCTGTTCAGCGCGACCCTCGACAACGGTGTGGACAAGCTCGTCAAGCGCTTCCTGCAGAACGAGGTCCTCCACTCGGTCGACGAGGCCCACTCCCCCGTCGCGGCGATGACGCACCACGTGTTCCACCTCGCCGGCGCGGAGGAGAAGAAGGATGTCGTCAAGGCACTCGCCTCGGGCATGGGCCGCCGCATCCTGTTCACCCGCACCAAGCACGCCGCGAAGAAGCTCGCCAAGCAGCTGACCTCGCAGGGCATCCCCTCGGTCGACCTGCACGGCAACCTCTCCCAGCCGCAGCGCGACCGCAACCTCGCCGCGTTCTCGTCGGGCGCCGCGAAGGTGCTCGTCGCGACGGATGTCGCCGCGCGCGGTGTCCACGTCGACGACGTCGAGCTGGTCGTGCACGTCGACCCGCCCATGGAGCACAAGGCGTACCTGCACCGTTCGGGTCGCACCGCCCGCGCGGGCGCCGAGGGCGCCGTCGTCACCCTCGTGATGCCGGGCCAGGAGCGCGACGTCAAGGACCTGCTCCGCAAGGCCGCCATCGCGGTCACCCCGATCACGGTCACGGCCGAGTCGCCCGAGGTCGTCGCCCTCGTCGGAAAGGTCGCGCCCTACGTGACTCCGGCGCCGGTCGAGGTCGCGCCCCGCGGCACGAGCCAGGGCGCCAACGCGCAGCGCAAGCGCGCCGCACGCGACGCTCGCGAGGGCGGTTCGTCGAACGGCGGCGGTCGCTCCGGCGGTGGCCGCGGTCGCGGCGGACGCGGCCAGGGTCAGGGCCAGGGCGCTGCCGGTGGTCGCGACGGCCAGGGCGCACGCTCGGGCGGTCAGCGCGACCAGCAGCAGAGCCGCGGCGGGCAGCAGTCCTCGCGCGGCGGTAAGACCAGCGACCGCGCGCCCCGCGAGACGCGCGACGCCGCTCCCGCGGGCAACCCGCGCCGCACCGGCCGTCGCGCCTCGTCGAACGGCGGTGCCGCCGGCGGCAAGCTCATGGTCGGTTCGGTCGTGCGCCAGAACAGCGCCGGCCGCCGCGGCGGTCGCTGACCCGCAGCATCCGGCTCACCCCGGCATCCGGCGCTGCCCCGCCCGCCGAGGACGCACGCTCGCCGCGAGAACGCACCCTCAACCGTGCGTTCTCGCGGCGACGGTGCGTTCTCGGCGCAACCCGGCGCCCGGCCGGGGGGGGCCGGGGCTCAGACGGAGAGCGCGAACTCGGCGTCGAGCGCGTCGATCTCGGCGGTGACCTCGGCGACGCGACGCGCGCGCTGCTCGGCGGGCAGCCAGGATGCCTCGAACGACGAGATCGCCATGCGGCGGACCTGCTCGTGCGTGGCGCCGATCTGGTCCGCGACGATGCCGTACTCGGCGGCGAGCGTCGTGGGGAACATGCCCGGGTCGTCCGAGCACGGGATGACGTTGAGCCCGGCCTCGAGCATCGCGGCGATCGACGCGCGACGCCAGGGCCGCCACGAGCGGCGTGACGTGGTCGAGGCGACGGTGAACGCGACCTGGTCCTCGCGCATCCGCTCGACGACGGCGTCGTCCTCGAGCACGTAGTAGCCGTGGTCGATGCGGTCGCAGCCGAGCAGGTCGAGGCAGGTGATGGTGTTGACCGCAGTCGGCGCGTGCTCGGACGAGTGCGCGGTGCGGCCGAGCCCGGCCTCGCCGGCGAGGCGATAGGCGTCGACGAAACGCTCGGGCGGACCGGCGGTCTCGAGGTTGTCGAGACCGATGCCCGCGACGTACGGATGCGGGTTGTCGACGACGCGGCGGACGACCGCGAGGGCCTCCTCGCCGCTGCGGCTGCGGTCGATGCCCTGGATCATGAGACCCGTCATCCCGAAGTCGCGCTCCGCCAGGCGGATGCCCTCGGCGTACGCCTCGACCGCGCCGAGATAGCCGAGCGACTCGAGGTGCGGCGGCAGCGCGTCGAAGAACAGCTCGAGGTGGCGGGTGCCGCTGCGGCGGTGGGCGTCCTCGAACGCCTCGTAGACGATGCGGGTCAGGTCGTCGGCATCCCGGAGCACCTCGACCACCCAGTTCGACACCTGGAAGAGCGAGTACGACACCTCGGGCTCGTCGGCGCCGCGCTGCTGCGGGACCGGGATGCGCGTGTTGCGGTACAGCGCGGGGTCGGGCGGCAGCGAGTTGATGTCGGCGAAGATGCGCTCGGGGTCGGCGGGCAGCTCGAGCGACTCCCGGCGGGCCAGCTCGGCGAACGTCGACGCGCGCACGGTGCCGATGAGGTGGCAGTGCAGGTCGGCCTTCGGCAGGCGCTGGAGGTAATCGACGGGGAGGGATGCTGCGGAAGTCATGGTGCCGTTCGTACTCGTGGAGCGATGCGGTCGGGAAACCGCGAGAAGAGGCCCGGCCGCCGAGGATGGGGGGTGCTCGGCAGCCGGGCGGTCTGGGTCAGCGCGAGGCGACCTCGCGCGCGAACCGCTCGACCCACTGCGCGCGGTTCGGGACGACCTCGGCCGGGTCGAGCGTGGCGTAGCCCGCCGCGATCGGGTCGGCCGCGATGTCGCCGACGACGGCGGTGATCTCGGCGGGGATCGTCGCGTCGAGGGCGACGGGGAGGTCGCCGACGATCTCGGCCGACGCCGTCTGGGCCTCGACCGAGAGCAGGTAGTCGATGAAGGCGTACGCACCCTCGAGGTTCTTCGCGCCGCTGGGGATCATGGCCCGGTTGGTGGCCATGTAGCGGCCCTCGGCCGGAGCGGTCCAGGCGACGGGCTCACCCGACGCGACGAGCGTCGTGGCGAAGCCGCTGAGGGCGTCGGCCGCAACGATCTCGCCCTGGGTGAGGAGGTTGGTGACCTCGGTCGACGACGAGTAGAACTGCAGGATGTTCGGCGCCCATCCGCCGATCGTCGTGTAGGCCGTGTCGATGTCGTACGGGCCGTCGCCGAAGGTCGAGGCGACGCCCGAGACGGCGAGCTGCCCGGCCGTCACGGCGATGTCGGGGAAGGCGAGACGGCCGCTGTAGGCGGAGTCGGCGTAGAGCGACCAGTCGGCGGCCTGCGCGGCATCCAGCTCGTCGGTGTTGTAGAGCGTGCCGTTGAGCTGGTAGCTGTAGGCCGGCCCGTCGTAGCCCTCCTCGACGGCGAAGTCGGCGATCTTCGCGAGGTTGGGGACGTCGGACTCGTCGAAGTCCTGGAACAGGTCCTGCTCCTGACCGGATGCCGCGAAGGTGTCGGAGATCAGCATGACGTCGATCCCGGCGTCGCCACCCGCGAGCTGCAGCTGCGACAGACGATCGGCGTTCGAGCCGGTCTCGATCTCGACCGTGATGCCCGTCTTCTCGGTGAAGGGGTCGACGATCGCCTCCTGGAACTGCTCGACCCCGAACGGGAACGCGCTGACGACGATGGAGTCGCTCGAGCCACCGTCGCCGGAGTCACCCGAGCCGCCGGAGCAGCCGGTGACGACGAGGGCCGTGGCGGCGACGGCGGCGGATGCCGCGAAGACGCGGCTGGTGCGGGTGCGGATCATGCGGGTTCCTCTCGGGGCTCTGCGGGCGGGCCGCAGGGGCGCGGGTGCTGGTGCTGGTGCTGGTGCGGACGGGGCGGGACGACGGGTGGATTCAGGCGGCGAGGCGGATGAGCCGGGCCGTGGGGGCGGTGACGGTGACCCGGTCGCCCGGGCGCGCGGCGACGGCCTCGTCGCGGACGTCGGCGACGAGACGAACGACCGCGCCGGTGGCGTCGGCGGTCTCGACCGTCACGAGACGGTCGACGCCGCGGTAGGCGACGTCGAGCACGACTCCGTCGAGCGCGAGCCCGGTGCCGTCGGCGGGGAGTCCGACAGCGAGATGCTCGGGGCGCACGGTCGTGAACGAACCGTCAGCGGCGGCGAGGAAGTTCTCGTAGCCGAGGAACTCCGCGACGAAACGGTTGGCCGGAGCGGTGAACACCTCAGACGGAGCGCCCTCCTGCATGATGCGGCCGTCGCGCATGAGGACCATGCGGTCCGACATCTCCAGCGCCTCGTCCTGGTCGTGGGTGACGAGCACGACGGTCAGGCCGGTCTCGGACTGGATGCGGCGGATCTCGGCGCGCATCTGGACGCGCAGGCGCGCGTCGAGGTTCGACAGCGGCTCGTCGAGCAGCAGCAGGGTCGGGCGGATGGCGATGGCACGCGCGAGAGCCACGCGCTGCTGCTGCCCGCCCGAGAGCTTCTTCGGCCGGCTCGCCGCGAGGTGTCCGAGGCCGACGAGATCGAGCGATTCCTCGACGCGGCGGCGGCGCTCAGCTGCCGGGACCTTGCGCAGCTTCAGGCCGTATCCGACGTTCTCGGCCACGCTCATGTGCGGGAACAGGGCGTACGACTGGAACACCATGCCGAGCCCGCGCCGCTCGGGCGGGGTGCGGGTGGCGTCCTCGCCCGCGATCATGATGCGGCCGGAGGTGGGCTGCGTGTAGCCCGCGAGCATCCGCAGCGAGGTGGTCTTGCCGCATCCGCTCGGCCCGAGCAGCGTGGTGAGCTGCCCCGACGGGATGGCGAGGTCGATGTCGTCGACGGCGGTGAAGTCGCCGAAGCGCTGGGTCACCCCGACGAACTCTGCTGCGGTGGTCATCGGTTGATCCCTCCGAAGATGCGGGCGAAGCCGACCGTGCGCTCGGCGATGACGGCGATGACGACGGTGCCCGCGAGGATGATGGTGCTCGTGGCGGCGACCATCGGGTCGTAGCTCTGTTGGACGTAGTCGAGCATGGTGACGGGGAGCGTGCGGAAGTCACGGCTCTGCAGGAGCAGCGACAGCGGCACGTTGTTGAACGAGGTGACGAAGCTCAGCAGCCCGGCGGAGAAGATGCCGGGGCGCAGCAGGGGCAGCGTGACCGAGAAGAAGGCGCGCAGCGGAGAGGCGCCGAGGCCGCGGGCGGCCTCCTCGATGCCGGGATCGGCGAGTGCGAGCGATGCTCCGGTGACCCGCACCGCGTAGGGCAGCATCAGCACGGTGTGACCGATGAGCAGCACCGGGAAGTTGTCGAGGCGCAGGCCGATCATCAGCTGCTGGTAGAGCGCGAGACCGACGACGAGCTCGGGGACGATGAGCGGCGAGAGGAACAGCCCCTCGACGAGCCCCTTGCCGGGGAGCCGGCCGCGGTGGATCGCCAGCGTCACCGGAACCCCGATGAGCAGCGCGAGCACCGTCGCGATGAGGGCGAGCTGAAGGCTCGACAGCAGCGCGCTGATGAACGGGTCGTAGTTCAGCGCTGCCTCGAACCACTGCAGCGAGAAGCCCTCGGGCGGGAAGCGCAGGGTGCGTCCGCCCGTGAACGCCGTGGCGACCACGAAAAGGATCGGCACGATCATGATGATGTAGCCGGCGACGGCGAGGGATGCCGCGACGGGACGACTCGTCTTCACGCGGTGGCCCCCCGTCGTCCGACGACGGCGGACAGGCCCGACACGGCGAACACGAGGACCGTCATGATGATGGCCGTCGCACTGGCCGCCGCCCAGTCGATCGTCACGCTCGAGTACGAGTAGAGCTGCGTCGACAGCATCCGCTGGCTCGATCCGCCGAGCAGGTAGGGGGTCGTGTACGCGGTGACGCTCCCCGCGAAGACGAGGGTCGACGCGACGACCATGCCCGGCGCCGAGAGCGGCACGACGATGCCCCAGAAGGTGCGGGTGCGGCTCGCGCCGAGACCGCGCGCGGCGTCATCCAGTCCGGGGTCGACCTGAGCGACGGCGGAGTAGCAGGAGATGATTGCCAGCGGCAGGAAGAGCTGCGTCAGACCCAGCACGATCGCGAGCTCGGTGTAGAGCAGCTGCGGCGCGCGGTCGACGAGTCCCAGCCCTGTGAGCAGCTGACCGATCGCGCCGTTCGACCCCAGCAGCACGAGCCAGCCGAAGGTGCGCACGACATTGCTCAGCAGCAGCGGGAAGATCGCGAGGGCGAGCAGCACACCCGACCAGCGCGAGGTCGAGCGGGCGAGCAGGTAGGCGATCGGGAACCCCAGCACGATGCAGATCACGGTGACGATGAGGCCCAGCCCGACCGTGCGCCCGATGATCGCGAGATCGAACGGGTCGGTCAGCATCCGGCCGAGGCGTTCGAGGATGTCGACCAGGCTGACACCGGGAGGGGCGAACAGCATCGCGATCGACGGGATGAGGAACCCCGCCAGCAGGAGCGCGAGCCCGGGGAGGGCCAGCAGTCCGGTGCGGCGTGAAACCACGAGCGAACTCCGTTCGTGCGAGGGGTGCGGGTGCAACCGGTTGCGCAACCGGTTGCTCCTACCGTAGAGCCCACGCGGGGAAGCGCGCGACCATTCGTGTTAACACCGTGTAAAACCGGCGTTCATCGGCGGCGCAACCGGTTGCTCCCGCTCAGTAGGATGAGCGGACCGTCGCGCCATGCGGCGGCGGGACGAAGGGGGCGCGGTGACGACACTCGCCGATGTCGCCGCGCATGCGGGTGTGTCGAAGTCGACGGCATCCCGGGCGCTCAGCCGCCCCGACCTCGTCGCCCCCGAGACGGTCGCGCGCGTGCGCGCCGCGGCCGAGACGCTCGGCTTCATCCCGAACCGCGCCGCGAGCCACCTCGCTCGCGGGCGCAGCGGCATCGTCGCCCTCGTCGTGCCGACGCTCGACAACGCCTTCTTCACGCCGATCATCGCGGGGGCTCAGGAGCGCGCCCGCGAGTCCGACCTGCAGCTCACGGTCGCGGTGCACCGGCTCGACGACGTCGACGGGCTCGACGAGCTCGAGCGCCTCGCCCGGCAGGTCGACGGCTGCATCCTCGTTGCACCGCGCGGCCCCGACGACATCGTCCGTGCAGCCGGCGCCTTCGGGCCGACGGTCCTCGTCGACCGTGAGATCGACGGCATGACCTCGATCGTGGCCGACACCGCGAGCGCGTTCGCCGAGCTCGCGACGCGCCTGGCCGACGCGGGGCACCGCGGAATCGTCTACCTCGGAGGTCCGGAGGGATCATGGCAGGACCGGCAGCGCTCGGCCGCGATCGAGGCCGCCGTCGGCGAGCGCGTCGAGCTGACCGCGCTCGGTCCTTTTCCGGCGACGTTCGCGGCGGGTGTCGCGACCGCCGACGCGGTCATCGACTCGGGCGCGACGGCGGCTGTGCCTTACGCGACATCCATCGGGCTCGGTCTCGTCTTCGCCCTCCGCGCTCGCGGCGTCGCCTCGCCCGGCGAGATCGTCGTCAGCGCGGAACGCCTGGTGGCCGAGGCGATCGGAGCCGACGACGTGCCCGCGATCGACGTCGACGGTGACGAGCTGGGCCGCGAAGCGATGGCCGCGCTCCTCCCGATGCTCGTCGCCCCCGGGTCCGGCCCGACCCGCCGTCGCCTCGATGTGTCGGTGCACTGGCCCGCGGCTCGACCCGCCGAGAACGCACTCACCCCGCGATAACGCACCATTCGCGGTGCGTTCTCGCGGCGACGGTGCGTTCTCGGCGCCGGCGCGCGCGGCGCGACGCGCGTCAGCGGGCGAAGCGGTCGGTCGCGGCGACGAGGGCGGCGGCGATGCCGGGCTCACCGGCCGAGTGGCCGGCGTCGTCGACCATGACGAACTCGGCCTCGGGCCAGGCCCGGTGCAGGTCCCATGCGGTCATCGGGGGCGTGCACGCGTCGTAGCGGCCCTGAACGATGACACCCGGGATGCCGCGGAGGCGGCCCGACGCGGCATCCTCGATCAGCTGCCCTTCACGCAGCCATCCGCCGTTGAGGAAGTAGTGGTTCTCGATCCGCGCGAACGCGGTCGCCGACTCCGCCTTCGTCATCCCGGCCACCAGCTCCGGGTCGGGACGGAGGGTCACGGTCGAGGCCTCCCAGCGCGTCCAGGCCTGGGCGGCGGGAACGTGCACCGCCGGATCGGGGTCGGTCAGCAGCCGGTGGTACGCCTCGATCAGTCGGCTCCGCTCGATGACCGGAACCGGGGCGAGGTAGTCCTCCCACAGGTCGGGGAACAGCGCTGCCGCCCCGCCCTCGTAGAACCACTCGAGCTCGTGGCGCCGCAGCGTGAAGATCCCGCGCAGCACCAGCTCCGAGACGACATCCGGGTGCGACTGCGCGTAGGCGAGGGCGAGTGTCGAGCCCCACGAGCCCCCGAAGACCTGCCACCGGTCGATGCCGAGGTTGCGCCGCAGCAGCTCGATGTCGGCGACGAGGTGCCACGTGGTGTTGTAGCGCAGGTCGGCGGCCGGATCACTCGCGTGCGGCGTCGACTTCCCGCAGCCTCGCTGGTCGAACAGGATGATGCGGTAGGCCTCGGGGTCGAAGAAGCGGCGGTGCCAGGGCGAGGTTCCGCCGCCGGGGCCGCCGTGCAGGAACACGACCGGCTTGCCCTCGGGATTGCCCGACTGCTCCCAATAGACGCGCTGACCGTCGCCGGCGAGCAGGAAGCCCGTCTCGTAGGGTTCGATCTCGGGATACAGGATGCCGGCCAGGGCGGCCGACACGCTCACCGTGCGGCTCCGCGGTCGCGTTCGTTCATGCGCTTTACCGTACCTGCGGCGCGTCGCCCACCGCGTCGCCCCACGGAGACGAGCCGGGATGCGCCGCCTCGGGCCCTCCGTCCGAAACGCCGCTCGCGTCGACCAGCTCGCGGGGATCGCGGATCGAGCGCAGCGGCGACAGCACGACCCAGACGACCGTCAGCATGACGCCCGCACCCGCGATGGCCATCCCGGCCCGGGTGCCCACCAGCTCACCGAGCCCGCCGCCGATCGCCGCGCCGATCGCGACCACCCCGTACGAGACCCAGCGCATCGTCGCGTTCACGCGCCCGAGGACCTCGTCCGGCGTCCGCAGCTGACGCAACGTCACGGCGACGACACTCGATAGCGACGTGCCGGCTCCGTTCAGCGCGAAGGCCGCGGCCAGCACCGCCACCAGCACCGTGGCCGACCAGGATGCGGGCACGAGCGGCAGCATCGACAGGGCGATGCTCTCCGCGACTGCGCATGCGATCAAGGCCGGCCCCGCCCCGAAGCGGCGCACCGCTGCCGGGGCACTCGCCGCGGCCGCCACGGCACCGACGGCACCGAGCCCGAAGATCAGCCCGAGCTGCCCCGCATCCAGCCCGAGCTCGCGGACGGCGTGCACCGTGAACAGCACCGTGATCGCCTGGGCGAACAGGTTGTAGATGGCGGCGAATCCGACGAGGGCGATCAGGAAGCGATCTCGCCGCACGAAACGCAAGCCCTCGCGCAACTCCGGCAGCGCACCGCGGCCGCTGGGGACGGGGCGGTGTTCCCGGGTGGAGATGCTCGTCAGGGCGAGTGCCGAGACGAGGTACGTGGCCGCGGGAGCGATGAGGGCCCAGGCGGCGGTCAGCGTCTGGACGAGCAGCCCCGCCATCCCGGGGCCGCCGATCTGAGCTACGGCGGCCGTCGCCTGCAGGCGACCGTTCGCGCGCTCGAGATGAGACCGGCCCGCGACGGTGGGCAGATAGGACTGGTAGCTCACGTCGAACGCCACGGTGAAGGCGCCCAAGAGCAGGACAAGCCCGACGAGAGCGGGCAACGTCAGCACCCCGGCGACGGCGAGGCCGACGATCACGACCGTCAGGAAAGCTCGGGCGAGGTCCGCGACGATCAGGATGCGGCGGCGACGGGACCGATCGACGAGCACGCCGAGCGGCAGCGCGAGGAGCAGGAACGGCATCCATTTCGCCGCGCCGAGCAGCCCCACCTCGCCGGCGCTCGCCCCGAGCACCACGACGGCGAGCAGCGGAAGAGCGAGGTCGCCGACCTGCGCTCCGACAGAGGAGGCCCCCTGCGCGACCCAGAGACGGCGGAAGTCCGCGCCGAGACCGTCCGCGGAGTGCCTAATGGGTGCTCTGGCTTTCATGCGTTACACACTGTCAGCCCTGAACTAATGGCACAAGCGGACGACGAGCGTTAGCATTCATTCGTGGCGCAGTCCGACGCAGCGGCGTTCCCCCGGGTCGCGGGGCACCCCGCTCTCGATCTGGTCGACACGGTGCACTGGCGGCTCGACCCGCAACGCGCGATTGACACCCTCCGCGACTTCGACGACGTCGTGTCGTGGTGCCACCAGATGGATGTCGGCGCCGCGACGGGCGCCGGGAGAAGCGCACTGTCCCGGGCCGAATCGGACGTGGCGGCCCGGGAGCACCGCGCGGTCGTCGCGCTTCGCGAGGCGGTCTACGAAGCGGTGTTCCAGCATTCCTCGGCGGCAGCCGATCTCATCGCCCGCGAGCACGTCGACGCCCTCGCCCGCTCGTCGCTGAGCTTCGACGAGCCCGCCTCAGCGTGGGTGTGGGTGCCGCCCGCTGATCTCTCCGGACCGCGCGCGGCGGTGGCCATGAGCGCCCACGACCTGCTGACATCCGATCTCACCACCGCACGGCAGTGCGCCGACGACGCCTGCGGGTGGGTCTACCTCGACCGCTCACCTCGACGCAATCGGATCTGGTGCACCGCCGCCGGGTGCGGCAACCGCAACCGTGTGGCCCGGCACCAGGCGAAGCAGAAGGCCTGACCGCGAGGTCGATTCTCCGGTCCGGCACCCCGTGCGGCCGCGACGGCAGGAATAGGCTCGGCACATGGACGCCACCACCGTCACCGTCACCGGCGCGGCCGGCCAGATCGGCTACGCCCTGCTGTTCCGCATCGCCTCCGGCGAGATGCTCGGCCCCGACCGGCCCGTGAGTCTCCGCCTCCTCGAGATCCCCGACGGCGTCCGCGCCGCGGAGGGAACGGCGCTCGAGCTGCAGGACTGCGCGTTCCCGCTGCTGCGCTCGGTCGAGGTCACGGATGACGCGCGCACGGGGTTCGCGGGTGCCAACATCGCGATGCTCGTGGGTGCCCGGCCCCGATCGGCCGGCATGGAGCGCGGCGACCTGCTCGCCGCCAACGCGGGCATCTTCGGCCCGCAGGGCGCGGCCATCGCGGCATCCGCGGCATCCGACGTCCGCGTGCTGGTCGTGGGCAATCCCGCCAACACGAACGCGCTGATCGCGGCGTCGGCGGCCGAAGGCGTACCCGCCGAGCGCTTCAGCGCCATGACCCGCCTCGATCACGAGCGCGCCGTCGCTCAGCTCGCCGCGCGGCTCGAGGTGCCCGTGAACGACATCGAGGGCGTGGTCATCTGGGGCAACCACTCCGCGACGCAGTTCCCCGACATCGCCTCCGCGACCGTCGCCGGGCGCCTAGCGATCGACGCGCTCGCCGAACGGCTGGGCGGAACGGATGCCGCACGGGCCTGGCTCGACGACCAGTTCGTGCCTCGCGTCGCGAAGCGCGGCGCCGAGATCATCGCGGTGCGCGGGGCGTCATCTGCCGCATCGGCCGCCAACGCGGCACTGCGGCACGTGCGAGACGACGTGCTCGGCACTGACGGCCGGCGCACCTCGGCCGCCGTCGTCTCGCGCGGCGAGTACGGCGTGCCCGAGGGCCTGGTGTGCTCCTTCCCCGTCACGAGCGACGGCTCGGGTTATCGCGTCGTAACGGGGCTCGAGCTCGACGAACGCGGCCGAACCCGGCTCGACGCATCGGTCGCCGAGCTCATCGACGAGCGCGACGCCGTCCGAGCCCTCGGCATCCTCTGACAGGCACCCGGACGCGTGGAACTGCTGCCCGGACTCATCCTCGGTGTCGTCGCGATCGCCGTCTCGACCTCGCTGTCGAAACGTCTCGGTGTCGCGGGGCCGCTGATCCTCGTCGCGGTCGGACTGGCCGCGTCGTGGCTGCCGATCCTCGACGACTTCGAGGTCGACCCCGAGCTGATCCTCGTCGGCGTGCTGCCTCCCCTGCTCTATGCGGCGGCGGTGCGTCTGCCCGCGGTCGAGTTCCGGCGCGATCTGCCGTCGATCTCGGGGCTCGCCGTCGCGCTCGTCGTCATCAGCGCGCTCGCGATCGGCGGCTTCCTCACCCTTGTTCTGCCCCAGCTCGGGTTTCCGCTGGCGGTGGCGCTCGGGGCGGTGCTGAGCCCGAGCGACGCCGTCGCGACCTCGATCGTCAAGCGGCTCGGCATATCCCCGCGGGTCGTGACGATCCTCGAGGGTGAGAGCCTCATCAACGACGCCACCGCCCTCGTTCTGCTGCGCAGCGCGATCGCGGCGGTCGCCGGCGGGTTCGCATTCGCCGACACGGTCGGAACCTTCGTCTGGGGAATCGTCGCCGCCGTGATCGTGGGGGTCGTCGTCGGCGGACTGAACCTGCGCGTCCGGGCGCGCATGAGCACGGTCGCCGCCACCGCCCTCGGATTCATCGTCCCGTTCGTGGCGTACCTGCCGACCGAGCACCTCGGCGGCTCTGGGCTCGTCGCCGCCGTCGCGGCGGGCATCACCACGGGTCAAGGTGCCGCACGACGCTTCACCGCCGAGCAGCGAGTCTCCGACGAGATCAACTGGCGCACGGTCGAGCTCGTGCTCGAGGGCGGGGTTTTCCTCGTGATGGGGCTGGAGCTGCGCGGCATCCTCGACGACAACTTCCGGCAGCAGAGCGGTCCCGGAAAGGCGATCCTGCTCGCCCTCGGCTCGCTCGCGATCCTGCTCGCCATCCGCGCCGTCTACGTCGCGGGGCTCATCTTCTTCCAGGGGCGTCGTGCACGCCTGCGCCAGCGCGACCGCCTCGAGCAGATCTCGGAGCGCCTCGACAGCCTGCCGCCTGATTTCGCCGGGCGCGGCCGCAATCCCGGGGCCACGCGCCGGCGTCTGGAGAGCATGCGCACCCGGGTGACCCGGGCGTTCCACGACCTCGACTACTACGAGGCGTCGCCGCTGGGCTGGAAGCACGGCACGATCATCGTGTGGGCCGGGATGCGAGGGGTCGTCACCCTCGCCGCGGCGCAGACCCTTCCCCGTGAGACCCCGGAGCGCGAGCTCCTCATCCTCACCGCGTTCCTGGTCGCCGTCGTCAGCTTGCTCCTTCAGGGCCTCACGCTGCCGGCTCTGGTGCGGGCGCTTCGTATCCCGAGCAGCACCGCCGACAGCTCGCTGCTGCGCGAGGAGGAGGAAGCGCTCGACGCCGAGCTGCGCACCGCGGCGATCGACCGGCTGGCCGACCCGACACTCGCCGTCGAAGAAGGCGGCAAGTGGGACGCCCGGACGCTGACGATCGCGCGCCGCCGGCTGGAGCACGCCGCCGACGAGGACGCCGGCGCCCTCGCCCGCGAGCTGCAGCTGCTGCTCATCGGTGCGATGCGCACGCGACTGCTCGAGCTGTCGAGCGAGGGCGCGTTCTCGTCCGAGGTGCTGCGCGAGTCGCAACGTCGGCTCGACTCGCAGCAGGTGAGCCTCGAGATGCGCCAGAACGACCTCTGACGCGAACTCGTGGTGAAAACCGTTCTCGCGTCGGCGACAATGAGAGGGTGAGCACCCCGACCGACGACGACCGGACCACGCGCCCGGCGGCGGACTACGCCGAGACGCGTACGATCGCGCTGCCCGACTCCCCCGTCGACGAGCTGCCCGACAGCTTCGCGGCCCTGCAGCCGAGCCCGGAGTGGTGGGCTGCCCGCCCTGCCGGCGCTCGCCTCGTCGGTCTGGTCGTCTCGCGCGACGACATGCCGAGCATCGTGGCGCAGCGCGACGCCCTGGCCCAGTTCGGCGTTCCGATCGAGGGCTTCCGGCATCCCGCCCCCGAGACCGGAGAAAGCTGGCAGGAGCGCCTGTCGCGACTGTTCGGCCATCTGACGGCGGGCGATGTCGTCGTGGTCTCGGACGTGCACGCGCTCGGCCGCGACGCCGACGAGGAGACCCGGACGATCGCCGAGCTGCGCCGGCGTTCCGTGATCGTGAAGGTGCTCGGCTCGCGCCAGGCCTGAGGCCGGTCAGGCAGTCAGCGACGCCGTCGACTCGCCCGCCACGAGGTCGCCGGCGATCCGGTGCAAGCCCGGCTCGTACGGCTGTCCGTCGATGACGTCGGCCAGGTGAGCGGCCGCCCGGGCGCCCAGGTCGGCGAGGCGGAAGTCGATCGTGGTCAGGCTCTCATCGTCCTGGCCTGTGAGGCCCGAGATGTTGTCCATCCCGGTGATGGCGACATCCTCCGGCACGCGGACACCGGCCTCGGCGAGCGCAGCGATCACCGCGCGGGCGATCGTGTCGTTGCCGCAGCAGACGGCGTCGAACCTCTCGCCCGACGCGATCAGCCGCTCGGCGGCCTCGCGACCCCAGCCCCGTGACCAATCGCCGCGCAGCACGAGCTCGGGCGCGAGGTCGGCGCCGGCGGCCGCGAGGGCCGCGGCGAGGCCGTCCGCGCGCTCGCGCGCCGAGTGGTCGTCGGCAGAGGCCGTGATGTGCGCTATGCGCCGACGACCGGAGGCGATGAGATGCTCGCCGGCGCGCTTCCCGGCGGCGTAGCCGTCGTGGACGAACGATGCGTCGGCGGCGTCGTCGGAGATGCCGTAGACGTAGACCACCGGCGCGGGGAACCCCGCGGTGACGGAGCGGATCTCCGACCCGGAGCCGTCGCCGACGACGAGCAGCCCGTCGATGCTGCGGGCGCGGAGCTTGCGGACCGTGGCCGCCAGCACCGTGCGGTCGAGGTGCGAGTCGGTCACGAGAACCGAGAGGTCACGCGTGCCGAGGGTCGTCGTGGCACCGGTGAGAACGGGCATCGTGAAGGCGCCCGGGGCGTTCATGGTGAGCACGCCCACGGTGGCGCTGCGCCCCTGGACGAGGAACTGGCCCAGCGCGTTGGGCTGGAAGTCGAGCCGCTCGGCGGCCTCGAAGATGCGCTCGCGCGTGGCATCCGACGCCTTGCCCTGTCCGCGCAGCACCTTCGACACGGTCGACACCGAGACGCCGGCCACAGCCGCAACGTCACGGAGGGAAATCGCTTTTCTCGCCATCTCGCTTCGAGTCTATGACGTCGCCCCCGCGCGACGACGGAGACTCGACTTCCGAACACGTTCGGAATAGAATGAGGACATGAGCACAGCAGACCTCCGGTACCGCACTCGAAGGTCGTCGGATCTCAGCAAGCACCCCGCCGAGGTGTTCGCCGAGGCTGAAGACCACCCGGTCACGGTGACACGCCGCGACGGGGAGGACCTCGTACTGATGTCGCAACGGGAGGCCGACGGCCGGGCCCGCCTGCTGAACTTCGCTGCCCAGCTCATCACCGTGACCCTCGATGACGAGGGCTCACTCGGTGAACGCATGACAAAGGCCTTTCCGTGGATGCTCGCGCTATCGCTCTCGGACCGAGAGACCTGCGCTCAGGAACTGGTGGACGCCGCACGCGCTTCTTTCGCCACGAATCAGCCGCACCTCGCTGTGGCTGAACTGACGTCATGGCGCGAGACGGCCGCCGCTATCGCTGCGGGACTGGGCCACGACGATTTGGAGTGGCTCGACCTCGACGACGTTCAGACCGTGGAACGCCCCTGATCATGGCGGCAGGCAAAAGGGGAGAGCTGGTTCCGCGTCCCGCGAAGAAGGTCGAGTACGAGATCCGCTTCGCTACGGTCAATGCGCGCAAGGGATGGCTTGATCTGGTCGCGACGATCCGCAATTCGATGACGGAGACGTGGGACTTCCTCACTCGAACTCCTCTCTCACTCACCCCGACCAACTACCCGCTCAAAGGAGACCTCGCCCAGCTGGAGCGCGGAGGAAAGGTCTTCGACCGCTGGCAGCACAAGCCGACGATCAAAGGCACGGCGCGCGTCTGGTTCTTCGTCGATGACCGCACTGTGTGGCTGGAGCAGGTGCACACCAGCCATCCCAACGAGACCAAGTAGCCGCCCCGATTCTCCCGTCACGTGGCCCCCGGCGCCACATCGCCCGATCGGTCGACACGTAGCGAGACGACGGACTCCCGGCTCTCCCCGGGCTCGAGCTTCAGCGAGCCGAGCGCGTCGAGAGGTGTGCCGTACGGGTCGGCGGCCGGCTCGAGCCCGACGGCATCCATCGCACCCCACCACGGGAAGCCGGTGCTCCCCCGCTGTTCCTGCCACACGTAGAGTCGCGGCATCAGGCCCGCGTCCCAGGTCAGCGCGACCTCGACCCCGGCCTCGGGCGCGGTGATCGTCACGTCGCCCGCGGGCGCGGCGAGGTCGGTGAAGGATGCCGCGGGTGCCGGGTCGAGCGGCACGACGCGGTCGCCCGTGCGCACGGTAGAGGCCGGACCGAACAATTCGCCGGCGAACGCCGGGTGCTCGGCCCATCCATAGCTCACCGGCTCACTGCCCACGTTCCGTACCGCGGTCTCGATCACGAGCATGTTCGCGCGCACCGACATCCACCGGTCGATCGCGAGCGGGACGGTGCGAAGGACGACCGACGCGCGGCAGGCGTTGCGGCTGCCGGTCAGGCGCCACGTGCGCCAGGCCGCTTCGCCGTGAAACGGCTGGGGCGGAGACGCCGTTGCCGGGCTGTCGCCCGCCCGCGGCAGCAGCAGATGCCACCCGCCGCTGTAGGCGCGATGCCACTGCGCGCTCGAGTCGGCCACGACGAAGGCGTCGACGGGGTCGTCGGCCCACGGCGTCGACGCGAGCAGCTCACGCTCGGTGGGCAGGTGGCGCAGCGACGAGATGCGAGCCCCGTCTGCCTCGACGACCGCGACGAGGTCGTCCGACCCGATCCGGAACCGGGTCACGACGTCCGCCGGAGCGACCCGACGAGCCTGCGCACGCGGTCGACGGGCTCGCGGAAGAGCCCGCCGCCGATCCCGACGGCGATCGCGCCCGCGGCGATCCAGTCGGCGGCGTCGTCGACGCCGATGCCGCCGGTCGGCATGATCGCGACGTCGGGCAGCACGTCTCGAACCGCGCGCAGGTGCCCGAGACCGCCGCTCGCGGCGGGGAAGAGCTTCGCCATGCCGCTCGTTCCGGCAGCGGCGCGGAGCTCCGTCGGGGTGAATCCGCCCGCGATGAAGGCCGCTTCCCCGGCCGCCGCGCGCACGGCATCACCGATGATCGTCGGCGACACGAGGAAGCGTGCCGCGGCATCCCGCGCCGCCTCAGCCTGGGCCACCGTCGTGACGGTTCCCGCACCCAGCAGGATGCGATCGAACGCGGTGTCACCGGCGATCTCCGCCAGCACGCGGTCCCACCCCGGGGTGGTCGTCGTGATCTCGAGCACCGGCAGGTCGGCGTCGACGGCGAAGTCGATCTGCCGACGCAGTTCCGCCTCCGACGGCGCCCGCAGCACGGCGACGACGGCGGCGGCGCGGAGCGCGGCGCGCACGTCCGCGGTCATCGCCCCGCCTCCGCGAGCTCGCGCCGGGCCGCTTCGAAGGCGTCGAGCTCGGCACGCCGCGGAAAGCCGTCGTGATCGCCGGGATCGGCCACGACCCGGGCCGCGCACCACGCGGCGATGGGCAACGCGACATCGACGGTGTCGCCGCGCAGCGTGCACGAGATCCACGCGGCGGCGAACGCGTCGCCTGCGCCGACGGGGTGCGTCGGCTCGGCGACGACGGAGGCCGGGGTGAAACGCCGACCGTCGGCGTCTCCGGCCAGCGCGCCGCGACCGCCGAGCTTGACCACGACGACGCGGGGGCCCCGGCGGGCGAGATCGTCGACGGCGGCTTCCGTCGAGGTGGTGCCGGTGAGAATGCGTGCCTCGTCCTCGTTGCAGAAGAACGTGTCGACGACGTCGAGCCAGTCGTCGACGACCGCTCGAAGCGCGTCCTCCGACATCAGCTGGGGCCGGTGGTTGGCATCGAGCGAGATGGGGATGCCGCGCATCGACGCCTCGTGCAGGACGTTCTCGAACAGCCCCTTCGGGCCCGCGCCGAGGGCCGGCGTGATGCACGTCGCGTGCAGCCAGTCGGCTCCGTCGAGCGCAGCCGCCGGAAGATCATCCGAGCGCAGCCGGCTCGCGGCACTCGTGGCGCGATAGTGCTCGGAGCGGATGTCGCCGTCGTCGAGGCGCTGCTTGACGATCAGCCCCGTCTGCTCCCCCGGCGCCGCGACGACGAGACGATCGTCGATGCGCTCGGCCCGCAGTGTCTCGCGCACGAGCCCGGCGAAAGCGTCGTCACCGAGACGCGAGGCCCACGCGACATCGTGCCCGAGCCGCGCGAGCCCGACCGCCGTGTTGAGTTCGGCACCCGCGACGGTCGCGCGGGTCAGGGTTCCCGCCTCGTCGACGGTCGCGGTGGCGAGCGCCTCGCCGAAGGTCACGATCCGGGCGCTCATCGTTCGCCGCCGCTGTGAGCGGGGCGCAGCACGAACAGTGCGTCGCCGGTGAACTCGGGCTGCTCGAGCCGGATGCCGCCGTCCACCGCGGTCCACCGCGCGGCATCGGGTCGCCGCGCCGCCAGGTCGTGGACGGTGACCTCCATGCCGGCAGCCTCGACGTCGCCGAGAACGAGGGTGAGCGCGAAGGGGGTGGGCGCGTAAACGGCGATCGTGCCGTCGGGAGCGCGCCCGGTGACGACCCCGGAGGGCTCCGCGACGAGCAGATCGGGAGCCGCGTCGAGTCCCCACAGCCGTTCCGCGTCGACGACCCGGCGGAGGTAGGCGACATCGTCGGCGCCGGGGAACGCGGCGGCGACGGAGAACGGGAAGGGCGCCCCGTGCACGTCTTCGGCTGAGAATCCCTCGCCGCGACGATGCCACGACCAGACGCCGTGCGCGCCGTACCCCAGGCCTGCGGCAGCACCCGAGACGACGCCGGTCCAGCTGGCGCGACGGACGTCGGCGGCCGAGTGCCGCGCGGCGCCGCGGAAACGCCCGAGTCCCTCGTAGCAGGGCTCGAGGTTGATGATCGGTCGAGCGACATCGAGCGCGCGGTAGTAGTGGGTGAGGTCGGCGGGCAGGGTCTCCCACGCCTCGTTGTGCCCCGACTGCAGCGAATGGAAGTCGACGAGCTCGCTGTCGGCCAGCGGCTGCGGCATCCTCGCGGTCGGAGTGTCGTGCCACGTGACCAGCTGGCCGGGTGCCACCTCGCGCAGCAGCGCCGCCACCGAGCTGTACCGCTCGAGCGCGACGTCGTCGTCGAGGTCGTCGTCGCCCGACACGATCCAGATCGGGTCGAAGCGGCGGAACCTCGCGACCGTTTCGCGCACGTAGGTCTCGGTCTGGTCCGCGCTGAGCACGTGCTCGGGCGTGAGTCGGGAGCCCCACGTACCCGGGACGAAGTTGTTCCACAGGAGCACGAGCATCGGCGTGAAGCCGCGCTCACGAGCCTGCTCGAGGAGCCGCTCCGCCTCGGTCCAGTAATCCGGATCGCCGGCGCCGAAATCGACGGCGCCCTCGCGCAGGGCGTACGGCGAGCGGGTGCCCGTCGATCGGTCGTGCTCGATGGGCAGGACGCTGATCAGCAGGGCGTTGAAGCCCTGACGCCGACGGAGCTCGAGATGGTCGAGCCATTCGTTCTCGGTGGGCCCGCCGAAGGCCGCCCAGACGGTGTCGGCCAGGAGGAACGTCGGTTCGCCGCCGTGCAGCAGCCAGCGCCCCGAGGGCGCGATCGACCAGGTGGTCATGGATCTCTTTCGGGTTCGGGTTCGGGTTCGGAGGTTCGAGAAGCCGACGCTCAGGGCGCGATGAGGGCGCCGTCGGGCGCACGGACCCCCGCAGCCCAGGCGTCGTGCCCGGAGAGACCGGCGGGGAAGCGGGCGGCGGCGGCCTCGTCCATCTCGATCCCCCAGCCGGGGGCGTCGTTGGGCGTCAGCCAGCCGTCGACGATGTCGATCATGCCCGGGAAGACCTCATGGGTCTCGTCGTTGTAGACGTGGCCCTCCTGGATGCCGAAAGCCGGCGAGGTCACATCGAGCGCGACCGCCGCGGCCACGGCGAACGGCGAGGCGTCTCCGGGCGAATGCCAGGCCGTGCGCACACCCTCGATGTCGGCGAGGACCGCGAGCCGGCGCGCGGCGCTGACGCCCCCGACATCCGAGAGGTGGCTGCGGATGTAGTCGACGTGATGCTCGCGGATGAGGCGGGCGGCGTCGGTGAAGGATGTCGCGAGCTCGCCGACCGCGATCGGCACCGGTGACGCGGCCCGCACCTCGGCGAGGCGGTGCCAGTGCTCGGGTGCGAGCACGTCCTCGAGGAAGAAGGGCCGGTACGGCTCGAGCGAACGGGCGAGGGCGATCGCGGTCGCGGGGGTCAGTCGCGAGTGGGCGTCGTGCAGCAGCTCTACGCCGTCGCCGAGCGCCTCGCGCACGTGGGCGAACAGCTCCGGCGTGCGGACGAGATAGTCCTCGACCCGCCAGCCCGCGGGGTTCTTCGCCCACGCGAAGGAGCCCTCGACGGGCGGCGCGCCGTAATGTCCGACGCCCTGCTGGCCGGTCTGGATGCGCACGTGACGCTGGCCGGCGGAGATGAGCTCGCGCGCGTGAGCCGTGGTCTCATCGAGATCGGCGCCCTCGGCGTGCAGATAGGTGTCGGCCGCGGCACGCACCCGCCCGCCGAACAGCTCGTACACCGGCATCCCGGCGCGCTTGCCCGCGATGTCCCACAGCGCCATGTCGATGCCCGAGAGCGCGTTGTTTCCGACCGGGCCCTCGCGCCAGTAGCCGGTGAACCGCACCAGGCGCAGCAGGTCTTCGATGTCGCCGGGGTATCGACCGACGAGCAGCGGGCGCAGGTGATCGAGGAAGGCGACGACGGCCTGCCAGCGCTGCGTGAAGGTCGCGCAGCCGTATCCCCACAGCCCGTCCTGGTCGGTGTCGATGCGCACGACGACCAGCGGGATGCCCTCGGGCGCCGTCACGATCGCCCGCACGTCCGTGATGCGGACGTTCTCGCGCGGCATCCAGGGCTGATCGAAGGTCGTGGGCTCTGTCGTCATCGGTCGCTCCTCACGAGTGCCGGGTAGGGGGTGGCGGTGCCATCGTGGATCGACTCTCGGGGCTCGAAGCCGAGCACCGTCCGCGCCGTCGTCAGGTCGACGAGCGCGTCGTGCCCGGCGAGGTGCGCCGGCGGCTCGACCGCAGGCGCGTAGCGGCGCAGGAGCTCGGCCGTCGGCACGTCGAGGAGGGTGTCGCGGGCACTGAGCGGCACCACTTCGGCGCCGGCGACATCCGCCCAGAGCGCCCGCTCCACCGCGCGCACGGCGTCGGTCATGGTCAGGTACGCCCAGCCCTCGCGGGCCATCCGCACGGGATCCGCGCGGACCTCGTCGGCGACGTCGCGCAGGACGTGCGGCCATTTCACCAACGGGAACCGCAGCGCGACGACGTCCATGCCGTACCGCCGGTGGGCGTACCGGGCCGTCGCCTCGTCGGCGAGCTTCGACAGCGAGTAGGCGTCGGCGATGTCGGGCGGCGTCCCGGCGTCGAGCGGGAACGCCGGCGGGAACGTGTCGTGCGGGTTGTTCGGGTAGCCGATGGCGTTGATGCTGCTGGCGATGACCGCCCGGTGCACACCCGCCTCGGCGGCGCGCGTGAGCACGTTGAACGTCGCCGAGGTGTTGACGCGGAAGATGTCGTACGGGGTGCCGAGGCTCGGATGCGGGATGGCGGCGAAGTGCGCGACCGCGTCGGCGTCGCGCATCGCTTCCTCGACGTCGGCCCGCGAGGTCGCGTCGCCCGTGATCTGCCGGTCCGCGGGGTGTTCTCCGCCGAATGCGAGGGACAGCGCAGTGACCTGGTGGCCGCTCGCGACGAGATGGTCGCTGACCGCACGACCGATCTCGCCGTCGGCGCCGGTGACGAGGATGCGGCTCATCCCTTCACCCCGCCCGCCATGCTCGCGCCGCGCAGGAACTGGCGCTGGAAGATGAGGAACAGCGCCACGGGGATGATCAGCGAGAGGAACAGGGCCGCCATCTGCACGCTGAGCTCGGTCTGGTCGGCAAGGCGAGGCAGCGCCACCGACACCGGCTGCTTGTCGGGGTCGGGCAGCACGAGGAGGGGCCACAGGTAGTCCTTCCACGACGCCACGACCGTCAGCAGGCCGACGACTCCCAGAATGGGTCGCGACAGCGGCAGGACGATGCTCCACAGGATGCGCAGCGGGCCGGCGCCGTCGATGCGGGCCGCCTCGTAGAGGTCGGCGGGGATCGCCTCGAGAAACCGGGCGATGATGAGCACGTTGAACGCCGCTGCGCCCGCGGGCAGCCACACGGCCCACCAGGTGTTGATCAGCGAGACGCCCAGCACCGGCAGCTCGCGCACCGTCAGGTACAGCGGCACGAGCGAGACGATCGACGGGATGAACAGGGTGGCGAGGATGGCTCCGGAGAGCAGCTTGCCCCACCGCGGCCGGAGCACCGTGATGACGAAGGCCGCCGTCGTCGAGACGACGAGGGTCACGACGACCGATCCCGCCGCGAGGATCGCGGTGTTGGTGAGGTAGTGGCCGATGCGGCCCCGCTCCCACGCGATCGCGAGGTTCTCCCACTGCACGGTCCCGCTGGCGAAGAACGAGAACGGGCCGCGGATGAGGTCCTGCGTCGGCGAGACCGCGGCCAGCGCGAGCCAGATGAGCGGGCCGAGTCCGGCGATCAGCAGACCAGCCAGCACCACGACCTGTCCGATGCCGAGCCACACGCGCACCGAGGGACGCTGGCGGTCGCTGTCGGAGATGTTGGTGCGCGTGAGCGGATCGGGTGCGACGTCGCGACGCCGGGCGAGCCGCCGGGTGGGAAGTAGGGCGCTCATGCTCGGCTCCAGCGTCGGGTCAGTCGGAAGTAGAGGAGCGACAGCAGGCCGAGCGATGCGGCGAGCAGCACGCTCAGC
The DNA here is from genome assembly GCF_003289625.1 of Microbacterium sp. SMR1. Lineage (GTDB taxonomy): Bacteria > Actinomycetota > Actinomycetes > Actinomycetales > Microbacteriaceae > Microbacterium > Microbacterium plantarum. The sequence goes on along the minus strand of NZ_QMBN01000002.1, from coordinate 455,782 downwards.
GCGGTCGCGGCGCCGTAGTCGACGCGCACGAAGGCGTAGTCGTAGATCGTCATGAGCAGCGTCTTGGTGGCTCCCTGCGGACCACCGCCGGTGAAGAGGAACGGCTCGGTGAAGATCTGCATCGTGCCGATGATCTGCAGCAGCAGCATCGTCGCGATGATGCCGCGCATCTGCGGCAGGGTCACGTGCCAGACGCGACGCCAGATGCCGGCGCCGTCGAGCTCGGCGGCCTCGTAGAGCTCGGAGGGGATGCTCGTGAGTGCCGCGATGTAGATGATGATCGCCGTGCCCGCGCCGGCCCACGTCGTCTCGAGGACGATCGAGGGCATCGCGGTCGCCGTCGAGTTGAGCCAGGGCAGCGGTCCGATGCCGACCCAGCCGAGCACGGTGTTGAAGAGGCCGTCGGCGTCGGGGGCGTAGAAGAACTTCCACAGCAGGATCGCGACGACCGGCGGCACCATGACCGGCAAGTAGGCGAGCGCGCTGAAGTACCAGCTGCGCGAACGCATCTCGGAGATGAAGACGGCGAGGGCCAGCGGCACCGGGAATCCGAACAGCACGGCGAGGACCGTGTAGTAGATCGTGTTCAGGGTCGCCTGCGGCAGCCCGGGGTCGGAGAGGACGTACGCGAAGTTCTCCCACCCGACGAAGCTGCTCTCGCCGCCGATGACGACGCGCTGCACGCTCATGGCGAGCGAGCTGACGATCGGTCCCCACGAGAAGTACAGGAAGACGAGGATCGCGGGCGCCGCGATGGCGAGCGCCGTCAGGCTGGGACGCCAACGGCGGCGCCGCCGCGGCGGGGCGGTCTCGGGGGATGCGGACGCGGATGTCGTCGTCCGGGTCCGCGGTCTCACGTCGGTCATGGGGTCCTCCGGTCGGGGGCGGGCCGAGGTCGTCGGCCCGCCCCGTCGGGTCAGCGGCTCAGGCGGGACTGGACGTCGCTCTGAGCGGTGGAGAGAAGAGCGGGGATGTCGGCGCCCTTGTCGGTGAGCACCGTCTGGACGACGGTGTCGAGCGCGCCGTAGACCTCCTGCGCGTTGTTCACGGGCTCGGGCACGATCGGGATGTCGGCCGAGGCCTCGAGGTAGGGCGTGAAGTTCTCACTCGGAACGTTGATGTAGTCGGCGATCCAGGTGAAGTACTCGGAGTACTGATCGGCGTTGACGACCGGCAGTCCGGGCAGGCCTGTGACCGAGCCGGCCTCGTTCGAGGCGCGCGCGTCATCGACGGCGGTGTCCTCGTCGAGGAAGCGCTGGAGGTAGAAGAACTCCACCCACTTCACGGCGGCGGCCTTCTCGGCGTCGCTCGCGTTCGGGTTGACGATCTGCACCGTGCCACCGCTCAGCGTGCCCTGCGTACCGCTGGACTGCGGCATCCCGCCGATGCCGAACTGTTCGGCGGGCAGCTTCAGGTTCTGGACGACGTTGTAGTACGAGTCGCTCGCACCGAGGATCATGCCGATCTTGCCGGCGGCGAAGTCCTGCCCCTGTGACTGGACGTCGTAGAGGGTGTTCTCCGGGAGCGTGCCGTCATCCCAGCGCATCGTCTGCAGCAGTTCGAGCGCGTCGGTCGACGGGGTGTCGTCGAAGGTCGCCTTCGATCCGTCCTCGTTCTCGACTGTCCCGCCGAACGAGTAGGTCATACCGGTGAACTGCCACCCGCCGGTGTTCGCGGTCGTCAGCACGGAGAAGCCGGCGGCGTCGGTCGCGTCGGTGATCTTCTTCGCCGCCTCGCGGACCTCGTCCCAGGTCTTCGGCGGGTTCTCGGGGTCGAGACCCGCCTGGGCGAAGAGATCGCGGTTGTAGACGAGTCCGAACGAGTACGCGTTCGTCGGGATCGCGAAGACACGGTCTTCGCTGTTCTTCGTGAGGGCGAGGATGGTCGGGTTCAGCGCGTCGAGCAGCCCCTCGCTCTCGAGCGCGTCGGTGATGTCGGCTGCCTGGTTGCGCTTGATGAGCCCTTGCGGCTCGGTGAGCGGGACGCTCATGACATCGGGCAGGCTGCCGCCGGCGGCGAGCGCCTGGAACGTCGAGGCGTCGTAGCCCGTCTCGACGGGCTGCAGGTCGATGTCGGGGTTCGCCTTCTCGAACGCGGCGACGCGCTCGTCGAAGTAGGCGCGGTCCTCCGGCCGGTCGGCGGTCGGGCGATCGCCGATCTCGATCGTGACGGTACCGTCGGCGGGGGCCGATGCGTCGCTGCTGCAGCCCGCGAGGGCGGCGATGGACAGGCCTCCGACCGCGATTGCGGCCGCGACGGAACGGAAACGTTTCGTCATTGAAACTCCTAGGTGTGAGTGGCAAGCAGGAAAAACGATTGCTCTCCGATGTCTAGCACTTCTCGACCCGACACGTCAAAACAAAAGTGTTCGAGCGTGTCGAGGCGCCGGAGATCCGGGATTCGTCTCGGCGCACATGTTGACAGACGACTCGCCTGGCGGCCAGACTGCCCCCTGGACAAACGATTTTCCTTCCGTCCACCATCCGCGAACACTCGATGAGGAGCACCGCGTGCCGAAGCATCCGTCCCCCCGTCCCGTCCCGCGGCTCGTCGCCGCCTCCGCCGCGCTTGCACTCGCTGCCACAGCCAGCGTCGCGCTCGCCGCACCGGCATCCGCAGACGCACCCGCGCTCTCGATCGAACCCGACGCGTGGGGCAACCTGTTCCACGCCGGCGACACGGTGTCGTTCCGGTACGACACGACGGCCCCGACGGTCGCGTGGCGCGTGGTCGACGGCTGGGGCGAGGTCGTCGACGACGGTACGGAACCGGCCGATGGCGCGCTGACGCCCGACGTCACCGAACGCGGCTGGTACCGCCTCGAGGTGACCGCGACCGGTGACGAAGTGGCAGACGCCGCGACGACGTTCGCGATCCTCCCCGACGTGGATGCCGCCGCTTCGGCGACCGGCCGGTTCGGTGCCGCCACGCACTACGGGCAGTCCTGGGATCCGGCGTCGATGCAGGCGCTGACCACGGGCGGCTTCGCCCAGCTGCGCGACGAGGTCTATTGGAGCGAGGTCGAGACGCAGCCGGGCGTCTACGACTGGTCGCGGGCCCGGGCGGAGTTCCTCGACCCCGCCCGCGAACAGGGGATCCGGCCGCTGCTGCTGGCCGGCTACGGAAACCCCCTGTACGACGCGGGCAACGGCCCCGTCAGCCCCGACGCGGTGGCCGCGTACGCCGACTATGCCGCGGCGATGGCCGCGGAGTTCGGCGACATGTCCACCGGCATCGAGGTGTGGAACGAGTGGGATCTCGGGCTCGGTGGCAACACCAACGTCTCGCCCGAGAACTATGTCGCCCTGCTCTCCGCCGCGGCGCCCGCGGTCAAGACGGCCAGTCCCGATCTGCCGGTCATCGGCCCCGCGGTGGCCAACCTCAACACCGACTGGCTCGAGCGGACGTTCCAGCTCGGCGCGCTCGATCACCTCGACGGCATCGTCCTGCACCCCTACAGCTACCCCGTCGGAGCCGACGCGCTCGACGACACGCTGACGCGCATCGACGCCCTGGTGCGGCGCTACAACGGCGGCGAGTCGAAGCCGCTGTGGATCACCGAGCACGGCTGGCCCACCGGCACCAACGCGCGGGCGGTGCCCGAGCGCCAGCAAGCGGCCGACATCGCGAAGTCGGCCGTGATCGCGGCAGCCCATGACGCCGCCCGGTACTACGTGTACGACCTCGTCAACGATGGCGTCGACGACGCCGAGACGGAGGAGAACTTCGGCCTGCTGCACCACCCCGACGACGAGCTGGGGGCCTTCACCCCCAAGCCCTCGTTCGCCGCCTACTCCGTGGCGGCCGATGCCCTGGCGACGGCGACGTTCGCCGAGCGCGACGAACCGCTGCCGGGACTACGCCGGGTGCTATTCGACACCGCCGACGGACCGCTCCACGTCCTGTGGTCGGATGCCCCGCAGACGGTGGCACTCGAGGTAGCCGGGTCCGCCGAGCTGACGACGATGTACGGTGCCGCTGAAACCGTCACCGGCGGTGCCGGCGCCCCGGTGCTGGCGTCGACGGGCACGGAACCGCTGTACGTCCGCGGTGAGGTCACGTCCATCGCGCAGACCGATGCCGGGCTGACGCTCGACCCGGGTGTCGTCGGAGCCCCGGTCACGGGCTCGTGGACCGTGCAGGGCCGGGCGGATGCCGCGTCGTCGTGGCGGCTCGTCCTGCCGGACGGGTCCGAGGCGGTCCAGACGACCGCTCCCGGCGCTGTCGCGACCACGGCGGTCTCGTTCCCGGCTCCCGCGACCGCGGGGACGTACGAGACGAGCGCACGCGTCTACGAGGGCGACCGCTACGTCGGCACGCTGCGCGCCGCCACGTCGGCGAGCGAACCCGTGACGCTCCAGGCGGCGCAGGCTTTCACCGAAGAGGGGGCCTCGGTGCTCCGCATCCGTGTCGCGAACGCTTCGGCCGCACCCCGCGCGCTCGACTCGCTGTCGTACACGCTGGGCGACGACGGCGGAGAGCCGGAAGCGCCGGCGACGATCGAGCCGGAGGCGGATGTCGTCATCGACGTCCCGCTCGATGCGCTCCCGGGGCCCGCGCCCTTCACCGCGACGGCGGTCGTCGACGGGGCGACGCTGACCGCTTCGGGGCGCGTCGCGCCCGTCGAGCAGGCGTCCGTCCTGCCGGCCGCTCATCGCACGATCACCGTCGACGGCACGCTCGACGACCTCGACGGCGTCACGCCGATCGCCTTCTCCGCCAACCCGGAAGCCGACGACGAGGCCGACCAGTCCGCTGTCGCCTGGCTCACGTGGGACGAGGAGTACCTGTACTTCTCGGCCGATGTCACGGACGACGTGCACGACCAGCCCGCGCAGGGCGCGAACATCTGGCAGGGCGATTCCATCCAGTTCACCGTCGCAGGCGGCGCCCCCGGCGCCGCGACCACCTGGCACGAGTTCGGCATGGCGCTCACGAGCGCCGGTCCCCAGCTGTACCGCTGGCTCTCCGTCGACGCGGGGGCGGGGCCGGTGCCGGGCGCTCCGGTGGCCATCTCGCGCGACGACGCCGCCGGGCGGACGGTGTACGAGACGGCGATCCCCTGGACCCTGCTGCGCGGCGTCGACAGGGCGACATCCCTCCTCAGCAGCGCCGCGATCGTCAACGAGGCAGACGGCACCGGGCGCGCCGGCTTCCTCTCCTGGGGCGGCGGCATCGCGGGCGAGAAGGACTCGGGCGAGTTCACCGCCGTGCGGCTGCTCGCGCCGGCGCCCGTCGTCGAACCACCTGTCGAACCGACGCAGCCCGTGACGCCGGGCGACGGGGGTTCGGCGGCACCCGGCACCCCCGCCGGCGGCAACGGCACCGCGGCCGGAGCCACCCACGCCCGCGCGTTGGCGAGTACGGGCGGCTCATCCCCGCTCGCGTGGCTCGCCGCCGCGTCCGCGACCGGAGCCGCCGGCATCGCACTGCTCGTCACGCGCCGCCTGACCCGCCGATCGTGACCGTCGCCAACGAGCCACGCATCGTCGGCCTGCGCGTGGGGCGGCGGCGCGATCTGTCCGTCGCCGCCTCACCGCGGCCGCCCGTGTCGTGGCTCGTCGAGGCGCCTGCCGCGTGGGAGGCGACCCGAGCCGAGCTGCGGCTCGACGGTGGGACGACCGTGGCCACGCGCCCCAACGGCATCCTCGAGGACTGGCCGTTCGCACCGCTGCGAGCAGGCGCCGCGCACCGACTCGAGGCCCGCGTCATCGGCGCCGACGGCACGGCGAGCGCCTGGTCGGAGCCCTGCGAGATCCGCGCGGGGTTCCCCGCCGAGGCGTGGAACGCTCCGTTCCTGCGCCTCGCCAGCCCCCGCCGTACCGCCCAGCCTTTCCTCGCCCGGCGCGACTTCGAGGTCGCCGAGACGGTCGTCGCCGCGGAGCTCCAGGTGACGGCGCACGGCGTCTACCGCGCGCGCCTCAACGGTGTCGAGGTCGACGACGCCGTGCTGAGTCCCGGCTGGACGGCATACCAGCACCGACTCCCCCTGCATCTGACCGATGTCACGGCCCTCGTCCGCGTCGGCGCCACGAACACCCTCGCGGTCGAGGTCGCCGGCGGCTGGTACACCGAGGCGTACGGGTTCGGCGAGACGGCGGAACGCTTCTACGGCGACCAGCCCGCTGCCTCACCCCTTCTCCGCCTGCGGCACCGCGACGGTCACGTCCAGGAGATCCGCCCCGATGACCGATGGCGACTCTCCGGTGATGGCGAACTTGTCTCGAGTGGGCTTTACGCAGGGGACGAGATCGACCTCCGCCGGCGGCCGCACGGGTGGGAAGCCGCCGGCTTCGACGATGCGGCGTGGGAGACGCCGGCTCTGTCCGAACCCGGTCGGCAGCCCGAGGTCATCGACGTCGAGCCGGTGCGGCGCATCCGCCCCCTGCCCGTCGCCGCCACGCCCGAGAGCGATGATCCCGAGTGCGTCCTGCTGGACTTCGGCCAGAACCTCGTCGGGCGCGTGCGGTTCCGCGTCTCGGGCGCGGCCGGTACCCGCATCGTTCTGCGCCATGCGGAGGCGCTCGAGGGCGGACGGCTGAGCACCCGGCCGCTGCGGGCTGCCGCCGCCACCGACACGTTCATCCTCGACGGCGCCGCCGACACCGTCTGCGAGCCGCGCTTCACCTTCCACGGGTTCCGCTACGTCGAGGTCACCGGCTACCCGGGTGAGCTCGACCCGGCGGATTTCACCGCCGTCGTGCTGCACACCGACCTGAGGCGAACAGGCTGGTTCTCGTGCTCCGATGAGCGCCTCACGCGCCTGCACGAGAACATCGTGTGGAGCTTCGCCGGCAACGCCCTCGCACTGCCCACCGACTGCCCGCAGCGCGACGAGCGGCTCGGCTGGACGGGCGATGCCCAGGTGTTCGCCCCGACGGCGGCATCCCTCTTCGACGCGGACGCGTTCTTCGCGTCCTGGCTGGAAGACGTCGCGGCCGAGCAGCGCGCGCGGGGCGGCCGCGTGCCGACGGTGGTGCCGCAGACGCTCGGGCGTCTCGGCGAGACGATGGCCGCCGGCTGGGGCGACGCCGTCACCGTCATCCCCACCGTTCTGCACGAGCGGTTCGGCGATCAGCGGGTGCTCGAGCGGATGACGGACGCGATGCGGGCGTGGGTCGATGCCGTGGCGGATGCGGCAGGACCCGAACGACTGTGGGAGCGCGGGTTCCAGTACGGCGACTGGCTCGACCCGACCTCGGCCCGGCCCGATAAGGCCAAGACCGACCCGGGGCTCATTGCCACGGCGTATTTCGCCCGCTCGACTCGGCTGACCGCAGACGCGCTCGCCCGCTCCGACGACGCATCGGCGGCCGGCCGCTACGCCGCGCTCGCCGCCGAAGTGCGCGATGCGTTCGTCGCGTCGTACGTCACCCCGCGGGGCCGCCTCGCCTCCGATGCCCCGACCGCCTACGCCCTCGCCCTCGAGTTCGACCTGCTCCCGGTGTCGTTGCGTTCCGCCGCGGCCGAGCGGCTCGCCTTCCTCCTCCGCGCCGGCGGCTACCGGATGGCGACGGGGTTCCTCGGGACCCCGCTCGTCCTCGACGCACTGCTGTCGAACGGACAGGATTGGGCGGCCGAACGATTGCTGCTGCAGACCATGTGCCCGTCCTGGCTCTATCCCCTGTCGCAGGGAGCGACGACGATGTGGGAACGCTGGGATGCCGTCCGCCCCGACGGCTCGCTGCATCCCTCCGGCATGACATCCCTCAACCACTATGCTCTCGGGTCCGTCGGCGATGTGCTGCACCGACGCGTCGGCGGGCTGGCGTGCGCGGAACCCGGTTGGGCGCAGGTACGGATCCAGCCGTGGTTCGTCTCTGGTCTCGAGCACGCCGACGTCACGCACGACACCCCCCGGGGACGCGCCTCGGTGTCGTGGGAGCGGGATGCCGACATCCGAGGGCAGATCCGCGTCCGGGCGCAGGTTCCGCACGGGGTGACGGCGATCGTCGACCTCGGCGATCGCGCGCCGTTCCCAGTGGGCGCCGGAACCCATACGTGGGACGCGACCACGCCGGTCCGCACCCTCGCCCCGATCGGTGTCGACTCCGACCTCGCCCTGATCGCCGACACCCCGGACGCCTGCGCCGTCGTATCCCGATCGATCGCTGGACACTCCCCCGAAATGGCAGCGGAGTTCGACGCCTACATCCGGTGGGTCCCGGGCAGCGGTCTGCGCGACGAGCTCGCCGCCGTCTCGGCGCCCGACGCGCTCGTCACCCGCATCGATGGGGCGCTCGCAGCGCTCACGCATTGAGCTGCAGCATCCGCCCCACCCCGCCGCCCGGTGTCAAGACCCTGGCACCCGGCCGGACGATCTCTACCGTGGAGCCTGGCCGAGCCGTCCCGGGGCACGGTCGCCGGAGGACGCCATGGCCACGAACGAACCGCCGCCCACAGAGGCGATGCTCGACGGTCGCTACCTGCTGGGCGAATGCGTCGGCCAGGGCGGCATGGCTCGCGTCCACCGAGCCGAGGATGTGCTGCTCGGTCGCACCGTCGCCATCAAGCTGCTGCGGCCCGAGCTGGAAGGGGCGACGACATCCTCCCGCGCCCGAAGCGAGATGACCGTGCTCGCCTCGCTCAACCACCCCGCACTGGTGACCCTCTACGACGCCCAACTCGCACCGGGTCGCGCCGAGTACCTGGTCATGGAGTTCGTGGACGGCCCGACGCTCGCCGCCCGTATCGCCGGCGGCCCCCTCCCCGCGGGTGACGTCGCTGCTCTGACCGCCGACCTCGCCGAGGCGCTGCACGTCGTCCACGACGCCGGGATCGTGCACCGCGACATCAAGCCCTCGAACGTCCTTCTGTCGCAGTCGCCGATGCTCGGCAGCCGGTCGGGTGCGAAGCTGGCCGACTTCGGGATCTCCGTCCTCGTGGATGCCGCTCGGCTCACTCAGCCCGGAACCGTCATCGGAACGGCTGCCTACCTCTCCCCGGAGCAGCTCACCGGCGCGCCGCCTGCTCCGCCCGCCGACATCTACGCGCTCGGCCTGGTCGTGCTCGAGGCTCTCACCGGGCAGCGGGGCTTCCCCCGCGCGGAAGGATTCGGCGAGGCGCTTGCACGACTCACCATCGCGCCCGAGATCCCCGACACGCTCGACCCCGCCTGGGCCGCGCTGCTCCGGGGTATGACCGCGATGCGTCCGGAAGACCGGCCGAGCGCGGCCGAAGTGTTCTCGGCGGCGAACGACCTTGCGGAACGCCCCGCAGCGCCGGCCCCGCCTTCCGTTCCCGCATCGGTCGCGGCGGCGACGCCCGTTGCCGCCGCGACCGGTACCACGACGCGCATCCTCCCCGCGGCTGCCGCAGGAGCCGCGCGAGCGCCGGTGCGCGAGCGCCGGCGGCCCTCGCGGGCGCGGATAGGACTCATCGGGGGCGTGGCCGCCGCGACTCTCGCGGCCACCGCGCTCGGCGGCATGTGGCTTGCCGGTTCCACCGGCGAGACCGCTCCGAGCACGCCCGCCGACACCGAGCAGTCCGCCGTTCCCGAGCCGACGAACACCGACACGACCGAGCCGGTCACCGTCGTGGACGAGCCGACCGACGAGTCGGAACAACAGCCGGCCGCGCCCGTCGAGAACACGACGGAGCAGGACGGACCGGCCTCCGAGGCCGACCGGAAGGCCGCCGAAGAGGCGGCGAAGAAGGCAGAGCGAGAAGCTGAGAAGGCCGCCGACGAGCAGAAGAAGGCCGAAGAGCGCGAGAACAAGCGCGATCAGGACAAGCCCGGGCGCGGCTGACGACCGACGTCAGGGCGTGCAGCCCCGCACGGCATCCCCCGCCCCGCCGTTCGCGCGCACGAGCTGGACTTCGATGCAGGTCCGGCCCGACGGGTCGGCGGGAACGGTGACGGTCTCGTCCTCCACACGCTGAGGCGCGGCGGCGCCGTCGAGCGTGACGGGGTACCAGAGATACGAATCGCCCTCGGCCGGATTCGGATTCGTCCAGGTGAACGTCACGTCGGCACCGGCCGCCGTGCCCGCGAGGTCGCCGACGCGCGGCACGAAGCCGGCGAGCGGATCCTGAGGGGCGCTGGAGGGAGACTCGCTCGCTTGAGGTTCCGCGGGCGCGGTCGGCTGAAGCATGCTCGCCACCACGACGACGGCGACCACCAGCGCTGCAGCGACGCCGCCGAGGGCGATCCACAGCCAGGAACGCGAACGTCCGGACGAGGTGCTCTCGGCCGGACCCGCGGCCGAATGCCCATCGGGCTCGGCGTGTGCGGCATCCGGGTTCGACGAGCTCGCGGCGGTGCCGTGCGCCGCGGCTGCGCGCTGCACTGTCTGGTCGGCGACCGGCTCGACCGTGCGCGGTCGGCGGACCGTCGAGTCCTGCCCGGCACGCGCCGACGGTCGGAGCATCGTCTCGTCGGGCGCCGACGGCGCGAACGGCGAGCCCGATGCGGACGGCGCGAACGGCGACGACGCCTCCGCGCCGCTCTTGCGACGGGTCGACCCCGCGGGAGGCGCGGTGGTCGGCTCGATGCTCACGATCCCGCGAACGCGAGTCAGCTCGCCGTCGGCATCCTCTTCCTCCTCCGCGTCGGGCGAATCATCGAGGATGTCGATCGGCGTGACCGAATGGGCCAGCTCGATCTGAACGCGCTGCAACGCGCGGGCGAACGACACGGCGCTGTCGAAGCGAGCTGCCGGGCTCTTCGCCATCGCGCGTGCCAGTGCCTGCTGCAGCGACGGCGGAACGTCGGCACGGTCGAGTGGCGCGAGCGGCGCGGTCTCGATGCGCTGGATCAGGTCTGCGGCGCCGTTGCGGCCGCCGGGCTGCTCGAACGGCGAACGACCGGCCAGAAGCGTATAGATGGTGGCGCCGAGCGCATAGACGTCCGACCGCACGCCCGAATCGGGACCGTCGCCGAACGCCTCGGGCGGCGACCACGGAATGGACATCCCGGCGGTCTCGTCGGCCCCCTCCGTCGTCGTCGCGATGCCGAAGTCGGTCAGCGCCGGGCGGTTGTACTCCGTCACCAGGATGTTGGCGGGCTTGATGTCGCGGTGCAGGATGCCGGCGCGATGCGCGGTCTCGACGGCGGCGGCGACTTGAATGCCGACGCGGAGGGCCTCGGCGACCGAGAACGCAGCGGCGCGATACCGCACCTGCAGGTTCGGCCGCGGACAGTTCTCCATGACCAGGTACGGACGCTGGTCATCCGACAGGCCGGCCTGATAGATCGTGACGATCGCCGGATGGGTCGACAGCATCGCCATGACGTTCGCCTCGGCGGTGAACTGCTCGACCGAGCCACCGGCCATCCGCTCGGGAAGCAGCACCTTGACCGCGACCTTGCGCCGGGGCAGGTGCTGCTCGTAGAGGTAGACGTCGGCGAAGCCGCCCGAGCCCAGAAGCTCGAGGTAGGTGAAGCCCGGCAGCTGGGGCGGCGGCGCCGGGGGTCGCTTCGCGCTCACGGGAGATCCTCGAAGGCGATCGTCACACCGTCGCCGATGTCGAGCACGTCGCCCGAGACGACCATCGTCGGCTCGCTCGGATGCAGCCGCACCGGGTCGTTGCCGCCGCGAAGCAGCACCGATCCGTTCGTCGTGTCGAGGTCGACGACGAGGACGTGCTCGCCCTCCGCGCGGATCTCGACATGGTTGCGCGAGATGTCCTGCTCAGGACTCTCGACGGCGACGAGCGTGGGCAGCATGTCGCCCGTCGAGCGCGAAGAGCGCGGACGCCGACCGATGATCACCGTGTTGTCGAGCTCGACGACCTGCCCGTCCGACACGCGGATGCGTCCCCGCGCGAGACGGCGTGCGGGGACGATCTCCGTCGACTCGTAGACCGCGGGCTCGGTCCGCCGCGCACTGCGGATGTCGGCGACCGCGATGGTCTCGCCGTCATGATCACCAGCGGGGGCGAGCGGCGACGACACGACGGTGGCATCGTCGGCGGGGGTGGCTGATTCGGCTGCTTCCGGCTGCTCGACGGAAAGCGTCGGACGCACGACCGTCTCACCCCAGATCATCGCGTGCTCGTCGGCGGCTGCCGTGTCGCTGAGCGGGACGAAGGTCTGCGCCCCAGGCGACTCGTCGAACGGGAGTTCGCTCTCGTCCTCCACCGGGGCGGCCGGGGGCGCCGGCGACGCGGGAGCAGCAGCCGCGGGCGGCTCCGGTGCGGGCACGGCCGGTGTGGTCGGTGCCGCGACGAACGGACTCGCGGGGCGAACGCCCGGTCGCGCGCCCGTCAGATCCACCGTGACCGAATCGGCCGCGACGACACCTTCGACGAACGGAAGCGATGCGGCCTCGTCCGCCGCGTCGGCGAAGAGCGCCGACGCGCGCTGCACGCCGGGGATGTGGCGCTCGACCCACGTCGAGACCCCCTGGCCCGAGACCGACAGCGGGCCCGACTCCGTTTCGACGACAAGCTCGACCGGGCCGCGCACGGCGACGCGGAGCCCGTCGCCCTCGACGATCGCCAGGATGAAGTCGGGAATGGCGGCCAGCGACGTGCCGAACGCGCCCGTCAGGGCCTCGATCACCGCCCCGATGCCGCGCTCCTCCAACCGGCGCCACACGGCCTCGACCGTCGGGATCGAGACGTTCGCGGGCAGGGCGACGGCCGCGGCGGGCGCGAGTGCGACGCGCCACTGCTCCGCGCCCGTTGCCGGAACGTAGCGGACCTCGACCATCAGGCTCTCCCCCCTGCGGCCGCTGCGCGCGGCCGGGTGTCTATGTCCGCGTCATCCGGCTGGGCGGACGGCACGGTGTCGTACGCGTCGTCACCGCCGTCTCCCAGCGCATCGACGACGATGACCGTGACGTTGTCGCGACCTCCGTGCAGCAACGCCTCGTGGACGAGCCGCTGCGCGGCTTCCTGCGGCTCGGTCTCCTCGTCGAGGATACGGGCGATCCGCTCGTCGTCGAGCTCGGTCGACAGGCCATCGGAGCAGACGAGGATGCGGTCGCCGCTCTCCGCCGGCAGCATCCAGAAATCGGCCTGGCCGACGCTGCCGGCGCCGAGCGCCCGCGTGATCTCATTGCGCCGAGCGTGGCGCGCGGCGGTCTCGGCGTCCATCTGGCCCGAGTCGACGAGCTCCTGCACGACGGAGTGGTCGACGCTGATCTGCTCGAGGCGTCCGCGTGCCCACCGGTATGTGCGCGAGTCGCCGATGTTCAATGCCAGCCAGTAACCGGCGTCTCCGACGCGCGTGAGCACGACACCGGTGAGGGTGGTGCCCGCCGCACGCTGGCCGGTGGCGAGCGCGTCGATGTTCACGCGGGCTCGCTCGATGGCGGCGCGGACCTCGCCGTTCGACACCACGGCGGCCCCCACCAGGGACTGGAACTCTGCGACGGCCGCCGCACTCGCACGGGCCCCGGCCTCGTGGCCGCCCATGCCGTCGGCGACGACGAAGACGGGCGCTGCGGCGAGATACGAGTCCTCGTTCGCGCGACCGCGCAGGCCGGCGTGAGTCGCCGCCCCGTGCCCCACCCGTACCGACATGGGGCTCACCGCATGACCTCGACGACGAGCCAGCGGTCACCGAGATCGAGCCGGTCACCGCTGCGGAGCACGGTCTGCGCTCCGGGCACGACCGGAACGCCGTCTCGCCCGCGCGTGACGACGACTCCGTTGGTCGAGGCCCGATCGATGACCGCGAGGCCCCCGGCGTCGAGGGGCACGAGTTCGAAATGCGTCCGAGAGAGGGTCAGCGTCTCGTCGCGGAGCACGATCGCATCAGCGCCGGCGGCACGCGACGGATCGCGGCCGAAGACCGTCCGCCCGTAGACGGCCGTGCGGGTGCCGTCATCCCACAGGAGCAGCGCCCGGGTGCCGGTGCGAATGTCGGGGACGCCCGCGAGCGGTTCCGTGTCGAAGATCATCGCGCTCATGCGTTCCCTCCCCGGGCGCGCCGGGCACGGCCGCGCAGCAAGGAGCGCAGGCTGAGCCGGGCTCGCAGGCGGCGCCACACCGACACCCGGCCGCTCATGCCGACGACGATCGCGTCGACCTCGCGCCAGAAGGCGTCGACATCCTCGGCCGTCGGCTCACCCGGGCCGAAGACGCGGGCATCCGCCGACGTCGCGAGGGCGGTCACGTCGGGCTGCTCCATCGTCGCGGCGACCACCTGTGCGCTCTCGGTTCGCGTCGCACCCGAGGCGACGGGCGCGTTGAGGTCGACAGCGCGGTCGATCAGTTCGTCCCAGCCGCCCGAGATGCGGTCGGCGGGCTTGTCGGCGTTGCGCCGCTTCGTGCGTCGAGCGGTCTTGACCGCCCCCATGATGACGAAGGGAGCGAAGATGATCGCGAGGACGCCGATGCCGATGCCGACGGGCGCGAGGATGGCGCCGATCCAGTCGAAACCGGGATCCTCCTCGTCTTCCTGATCGCGGTCGTTGGCGATCGCGGGCGGCAGCTCGGCCGGCTCCTGAGCCGGCGGCGGCGGCTGCAGCACCTGCGGCTTCGGGTTGGCCCGCGGCGTCGTGGTCTGCTCGTTCGGCTCGTTGTCCTCGTCGGGCGTCGGGTCGAACGGGATCCACCCGTACCCCTCGAACGCGACCTCCACCCACGCGTGAACGTTGTCGCCGGTCGCGGTGAACTCGCCGGCGGTGTCGCCCTCTTCCGGGTGCCACCCCATGACGACTCGCGCCGGGATGCCGAGCTGCGCCGACAGCAGTGCCATCGCGACGGCGTACTGCTCGTCGTCACCGATGATCTCGTCGCCGCCGAAGAAGCTCGTGATGCGGGCCGCGCCGTGACCGGACGGCGAATACGGGTCGTCCTCGAGACCGTGGCTGAAGTATCCGTCGGTCGAGAGCCAGTCCACCAGCGCCTGCACCTGCTTGATGGGAGTCTCCGCGTCGCCGACGGCATCCGTCGCGATCTGCGACAGCCCGTCGGGGATGCCCTCCTGCTTCGGCATCTTCACCGGCGCGAAGGCGACATCGGCGAGCGCTTCGTTCGTGGGCCGGACGGGGAACACCGTGTCGACGGTGTAGGTCGTTCCCGGCGCGAGACCCGCGGTGACCGCAGCCGTCCCGGTGGCGTCGTTGTAGTGGGCGGTGCGACGCAGCTCGTCGGCGCGTTCGCCCTCGAACGCGATCGACCGCACGGCACCGGCGTCGGGCAGCCACACGCCGCGCAGCTCGTCGATCTCGAACTGCAACCGACCGGGCACACCTTCGGCATCCGGTGACATGTTCGAGCGGAGGGGCGTGAACGAGCTCGACGAGCCGGCTCCCTCGTCCGAGACGTTGAACACGATGCCGTTGTAGGCGTCCATCGTCGCCAGCCGGATGCGGCCGTCCTCCGGCAGGCCCTGCACCGTGAAGAGGGGCGTCTCCGCGTCATCCCGGACGAGTCCGCGGAAGCCCTGCAGCGGGCTCGGGTACTGCTTGACGTCGAAAGGCGGGATGACGATGTCGCGCAGCACGTAACGCGTCGACGGCGGGCTCGCCACAGCGGCCGTCGCGACGCCGGCGCCCACAGCCACCGCGACGACGGCGGTTCCCGAGATCAGGCGGCGCAGCCGCGTGTGCCGGAGGGTCGCGGCATCCGAGGTCGCGGCCGGCTCGATGCGTACGGCGGCGTTGTCGGGATCCCATGCCTGTCGCAGCGCGAGCCACACCGATGCCACGACGGCGAAGACGACGCCCTGCAGCACGGGCACGGCGGGCTCGGTCATCCCGAGCAGGATCTGCGTGACGAGGAAGGCGGTCACCGGGATCAGGGCCCACGCCGCCTGGCGCAGACGAAGGGCGAGCGAGGCGGTGAGCACCGCCGCGACGAGCGTCAGCAGGAACGGAACGATCAGGTGTCCGTCGTACGGCGCCACCGGAGCCACCGTGGTGAGCAGGCGCTTCCACGACTGCACGGAGCCGAGGGCGAGCTGCGTCCAGGTGTCGAGCGTCGGGATGACGCCGAACAGCGCCGTCTGCGGCAGCGCGAGGGCACCGCCGAAGATGAAGTAGGCGGCGACGGTCAGGCCCGCGGTGGGCAGCACGCCCCAGCGACGGTGAGCGCACAGCCAGGCGATGCCGACGCCGATGACCAGTGCGCCGAATCCCGCGAGGAGGTAGGCCGGGCCGTCGAACGTCGGCCCGAAGCCGACGATCGCCACGGCGAGGAGCAGCACGACGGCGATGAGGTCGAGCACGAGCCGGCGGCGCGCGGGCGACATCACGACAGCACCTTCCGCATCGCGGGGGCGAGCTGATCGAGCGCGCTGATCGAGATGACGTCGGCATCACCGACGCGGCGCAGCACCGGGACCTCGGCCGATCGATCGGCGACGACGGCGAGCACCCGGACGCCCTGAGGCAGTCGCGAGCACGCGAGCTTGAGCTCGGCCGGGTCGGCGCCCGAGCCGCAGAACAGCACCACGATGGCGATGCCGTGGGAGTTCATCGCGATCGTTCCGGCCAGGGCCACGACGCCGCCGTCACGCTGACGCGAGTGCTCGAGAGCCGACAGGTTGTCCAACAGCCGACGCGGCCCCTGCGTGCGGAGCGGGCCGCGCTGCGTGCGCGCCTCGAGCATGCGGGAGTCGCGCAGCGCGCGCAGGCCGATCGAGCCGGCTGCGGAGATCGCGAGCTCGAACTCGTCGGAGTCGGCGTAGTCGCCGGCGTACGTGGAGAGCCCGAGCACGAAGTGCGACCGACGGGTCTCCTCGTACTGGCGCATCATGAGGTTGCCGACGCGCGCGGTGGACTTCCAGTGCACGTGACGAAGGTCGTCGCCGGGCTGATACTCGCGCAGGGCGTGGAACGACACGTCGTCGGGGGCCAGCTGCGTCGAGGGGAGCCCTTCGAGGTCGCGCAGGCGCCCGAGCGAGAGCCCCTCCAGGGGAACGGTGCGCGGGTGCACGTAGAGGTCGACGGCTTGGCGGCGGTCGCTGCTGCGCTCGAAGAGTCCGAGCGGGTCGCCGCGGAGCACGCTGACCGGTCCGACCGCCAGCACTCCGCGGGCGGTCGTGGGGATCGCGAACAGCTCTTCGTGGGCGGCCCCGGGTGCGAGCCGGGGCACGTCGAACTCGCCGCGCCCCGAGCCGACCGGCAGGACGACCCGCGAGGGCAGGATCGGCCGCGAAGTGCCGTTGACGAGGGTGAGCCCGCCGATCGCGCGCTCCCCCACGACGACGTGGGTTCGTGTCAGGTCGAGGTCGACGTCGTAGGCGGTGCCGCCGAAGAGGAACGGCACGCTGATGACGACGATGGCGGTGAGGATGACGGCTGCGATGACCATCTCCTGCCACCCGAAGCTGAGCGCGACAAACCACAGCAGCACGGTCGCGAACAGCAGCACCCACCCGAGCGGGCGGATGGTGCGGGTGACGAGGCGGATGCCACGGCGCGCGACCGCCCACCACGACTCGAGCCGCTCGCGCCAGACGACCAGCCGCGACGGCGCCTCCGCGTTGACGGGAGCGGCGTCGGCCGACAGCGTCGTCGTCCCCACCCGGAGGGTCGCGTCCGCGTCTCGCGTGGTGTCGCCGACGGTCCGGGTGTCGGCCGTGGTTCCGGCCGCGCGCTCGGCAGCCGCCTCACCGCCGGCAGCACCGCGGCCCCGGCGCGTGCGACGCGTCGGGGTCGGGGCGGCAGGGGGTGTGGCCATCAAGCGTCCGCCCGCGCGAGCGGCGCCTCGACGTCGGCGAGGGCGTTGTTCATGACCGTCTCGGCGGTCGTGCCGGTGAACTCGGCTTCGGGATCGAGCACGAGGCGGTGGGCCCACACCGGCAGCGCGAGCAGCTTGATGTCGTCGGGCACGACGTAGTGTCGACCCTGCGCGGCGGCGTAGACCTTGGCGATGCGGATCATCGCGATGGCGCCGCGCACCGAGACGCCGAGGCGCGTCGCCGACGCTTCACGCGTGGCCTCGACGATCTGCGCGGCGTAGCGTGCGACCACCGGATCGATGTGGACGGTCGCGGCCAGGTCGGCCATCTCGCCGACGGCGCGTGTCGTGATAACGGGCTTGAGGCTCGCCGACGGGTTGCGGTCGACGGCGCCGACGAGGATGCGCTCCGAGACCGCGAGAGTCGGGTAGCCGATCGACGTCTTGATCATGAAGCGGTCGAGCTGAGCCTCGGGCAGCTTGTAGGTACCGGCCTGCTCGATCGGGTTCTGGGTCGCGATGACGAGGAACGGACGACCCACCTCGTGAGCGACGCCGTCGACGGTGACCCGCGACTCCTCCATCACCTCGAGCAGGGCCGACTGCGTCTTCGGCGAGGCGCGGTTGATCTCGTCGGCGAGCACGATCGAGGCGAAGACCGGACCGCGGTGGAACTCGAAGCGCTTGTTCGCCTGGTCGTAGATCGTCACACCGGTCACGTCGGAGGGCAGCAGGTCGGGCGTGAACTGGACGCGCGTCGAGGTGCCCTGCACGCTCGCCGCGATCGCCTTCGCGAGGCTCGTCTTGCCTGTGCCCGGCGCATCCTCCAGCAGCACGTGCCCCTCGGCGATCATCGCCGACAGCACGAGCGCCACGACCTCGCGCTTGCCGAGGAGAGCGGCGTCGACGTTGTCGACCAGGCGCGCGAAGGTGTCGCGGAACCACGCTGCCTGCTCGGGTGTCATGCTCATTCGTTCGTTCTCGTTCCTCGTGATGAGTGGCTGCCAGGGCGTATGCGGGGACTACCAGCGCGTCGTGCCGGTTCGTCCCCAGCCGATGATCTCGGCGGAGATGTCGCGTCCGTCGGCCCCGATCCAGCAGTCCAGCTGGATCGAGCCGTTGGCCGGGACGTTGTAGGACGACGGGTAGGTGTTGAACTTCCGGTTGCCGTCGTAGCAGTCGATGCGGTAGTTGCCCGCGGGGAAGTCCTGCGTGTTCACCTTCAGGTGGAAACAGCCGTTGACGCAGCCGCCGACCGGGGACCCCTTCTCGACCGTGGCGCGAGGCTGCGGCGGCGGGGGCGGGTTCGGCGTCGTCACGCTCGCGGATGCCTCGCGTGCCTCGCTGCCGGCGGCGCTCACGCGCACCCGGATGGACTGCGTGCTGCTGTAGCCGACGTCGCCGCGCTGGCTCGATCCGCTCGCGTCGACGCGCTGCCAGCCGCCGCCGTTGATGCTGATCTCCGTGGTGATGTCGCGCCCGTTGCGTGCCGGCGACGACCACGACAGCGTGACCCGGTTGCCGTCGCGGGTGGCGTTCGCCGACGGGTTGCCGATCTGGCCGTAGGGTGCGACCTGGTTGGATGCGGCCGAGGGCTCACCCTCGTACCGCGATCCGTCGGCCGCGGCCACGGCACGAACGCGCACGGTGTAGGTGCCGTTGTTGTTGACCTGACCGTTGCCGATGGTGCCCGATCCGCCGTTGCCGCCGCCGATCCAGTCGTTGCGCCAGCCGCCGTTGTTGACGGAGTACTGGTAGCTGACCTCACCCGGGTTCGCGCCGTTGAGCGGCCCGGCCGTCCACGAGACGGTGACGCGGTTGTCGCCTTCGCTCGCGCTGATTCCGGTCGGGGCGCCGGGAGGCGTGAAGGCGCGTCGCGGTGCGGATGCCGCGCTCCATTCGCCCCAGCCCGCCTTGTTCTGGGCGCGGACGACGAACGTGTAGTCGGTCGTCGAGGTGTCGACGGTGACGGCCTGGCTCGTCTGGCCGGCGGGCACGCTGATGGTGTCGACGGTCGCGCCGCCGCGGCGGACTTGCAGCTGGTACCCCGCGATCGCGTCGCCGTTGTTCGCCGGCTGGTTCCAGCTCACCTGCATCTGCGAGCGGTTGCCCACCGGGTTCAGGCGCTGGGTCGACGGCGCTCCGGGGGCGTCCGGCTTGCCGGCGGGCACCATCGCCTGCGACCAGACGCTCCAGCTCGACGGCTCGGGCGCGCGGTTGTGGGCACGGACCCGCACCTGGTACTGCACGCCGTTCTGCAGGCCGTCCCAGGTGATGCGGGTACCGGTCACGCCGGTCTTCTCGGCGACACCCGACGGCGGCGCGGGCGAGATCTGCAGGCTGTAGCTCTCGACGGGCGAGCCCTCCGTGCGAGGGACCGTCCACGACACGTCCAGACTGCGATCGCCGAAGGCGAGGCTCGGCGGGTTCGGGGTGTCGGGCCGCTGGTCGGGACGCGCGGTCTCGGACGGCAGCGACGGGTCGGACTCGCCGACGCGGTTGGTCGCGGTGACGACGAAGTTGTACTCGACGTTGTTCGTCAGTCCGTCGAGCGTGCACGTCGTCGAACGGCATTCGCGGGTGTACGAGCCGGCGGTCGAGCGGACGGTGTAGCCCGTGATCGAGGCGCCGTTGTCGACGGGCGGCGACCACGACATCACGACCGTGCGGCTCTCGACGCTCGTCACTGTCGGCTTGCCGGGGGCATCCGGACGACCCTGCACCGTGATGCGGATCTGGCCCTCGACCTCGCGGTCGGGGTCGCCGGTCGCATCCTGGATCCGGTAGCGCACGACGAGGGTTCCCACGAAGTCGGCGCGGCTGGTGACCTCGACGCGGTCGCCGGCGACGGTCGCCGAGGCTCCCGAGGTCTCGGTGAACGCTCCGACGACCTTCAGCGGCGTCTCGGGGAACGGGTTCACGTCGTTGTCGAGCACGGCGACCGAGATGGTCTCACCCTGGTCGGCCTGCTCGATGACGTCGGCGTTCGCGGTGGCGAGGGGTCGCGTCGAGGCGGTCACGGTGACCGTGATCGTCGCCGTGACCGGGTCGGATTCGCCGTCGGTGACGCTCACCTGCACGGGCAGCGACGTCCCCTTGGCGACGTCCGTGCTCGCCTCGACCGACAGCACCGAGCCGTCGACGCGCGCCGTCAGCCCGTCGGGCGCACCGTCGACGATCGCGAATCGCAGCTTCTCGGCGTCGCCGGGATCGGGGTCGGTCGCCAGCGCGGCGAGATCGAGGGTCCGCGCATCCTCGCCCTGCGCGACCTCCATCTGCGCGCCGATCATGCTCGGCGGCCGGTTGTCGGGCGGGGTGACGGTGATGGGGATCATCAGGGTCGCCTTGCGGCCCTCGGGATCGTCGGGCCCCGAGCCGTCGGTGACCTCGAACGTCAGAGCGTCCTGACCGAAGTAGTCGGCGGCGGAGGTGTACTGGAGAGTCCGCTCGTCCTTGACGAGGGATGCACCGTTGGAGTGGGCCGCCGTGACCTTCTCGGCCTCGGTGATGACGACGTCGCGCCCGCCCGAGGCGCGCACGTACTCCGACAGCGGCAGGTCGACGGTCTCGCCGCTCTGGACGACGAGCGCCTCGGTCGAGATGAGGCTCGGCGGCAGCTCGGCGAGCGAGGGCACGTGGATGAACGCGGCTGCGGTGAGCTCGTCCTCGTCGGTGATGAAGTAGGTGATGAGCTGGCGCTCGTCGGTCAGCGGCACCGACACCGTGCCGTTGGGGCGCACGGTGGCGTTCTCGCCGCCGGCGCCGAGCGTCACGCGCAACGCGCTGCGCGTGCCGTCGGGGTCGTCGTCGTTGTCGAGCACCGCGACCTCGGCCACGCCGTTCTCGTCGACGTCCTCGGCGCGCACCCGATCGTCGCGGGCGATGGGACGCTGCAGCGGCACGTCGGGGTCGACGGTGATCTGCACGGGCGCCGTCGCCGTGAGGCCGCGGGCGTCCTCGATCGTGTACTGGATGCTCGTGTTCATCGGCACATCGGGCGCGGTGATCACGATCTGCTCGCCCGACACCTCGGCGGCGAGTCCCTCGACGTCCGGCACCTCGAGGGCGGCGGCGGCGAATCCGAACTGGTCGCCGTCGGGGTCGGAGTCGTTCTCGAGGACCGAGACCGCCACCTGGCGTCCGGGCCGCATGATGACGGCATCCTTCACGGCGTACGGCGCCTGGTTGGTCGTCTCGGGCGGAGCGACGCCGACCTGGATGCGGGCTGTCCCCTCCTTGCCGAGGCGGTCGCGCACGCGGTAGGTGAACGAGTCCGAGCCGACGCTCGTGTCGAAGGCCTCGTAGACGAAGGTGTTGGAGCCCGTCTCGACGATGCGCCCCTTGCTCGGCGAACTCGCGATGCCGATCAACTCGACCGAGTCGCCGTCCTCATCGATGCCGTCGAGGGGCACCGGGATCGTGACCTTCGAGCCGCTGAGGGTTCGCGCGGTGAGGTCGCGCGGACGGGGCGCGGCGTTCGCGTCATCCTGACGCGGCAGGATCTGGATCGTCACATAGGCGCCGGCGCGCTGACCCGAGCTGTCGACCGCCTCATACGTGGCGTTGACGGTCTTGGGCTCGTCGCCGGCGCGGAACCGGAGCTTGTCCTCCGAGACGAACACCTGGCCATCGGCCTCGTCGACGAGCGGCGGCACGAGCTCGGGAGACACGTGCAGGGTGTCGCCGTTGGGGTGGGTGTCGTTCGCGAGCACGTCGATCGTGACGACGTCGCCGACGCGAACGACCGCCGTGTCGTTGTTCGCGACCGGTGGCCGCAGCCGGTCGGGTGCGGGAATCGGGATGACGACGATCTCACCCGTGGCGGACTGATCGCCGTTGGAGATCGTGTACGACACCCGGGTCTGCTCGCTGAGCGAGCCCTGATCGGTGATGCGGACGGTCTCGTGGCCGAGCACGGCTGCCGTGACGCCGCCCTCGGGGTCGGCCGTCACCGACTGGACGACGAGGATGCCGCCGGCCGGGTCGGTGTCGTTCCCGAGGACGTTGACCAGCACGTCGCCGCCGGTCGGCAGCAGCGCGACGTCTCGCACGGCGACGGGCGGGAGGTTGGTGTCCGCCGCCGGCAGCACGTCGACGCGCACGAGTCCAGGGACGCTGTTGGGGCCCGCCGAGACGAGGTAGTCGACGTAGTAGGTGTTGACGACGTCGGAGGTGAAGGTGAAGGTCTGCTCGGCGAAGTCGGGCTGGATCGTCGCGCCTTCGACCTCGTCGACGCGCGTCAGGCGCAGCGGCTCGCGCCCCGCGCTCGTGTCGTTGGTGAGCGGCGACACCGTGACCGACTGGCCGACCCGGGTCACGACGTGGTCGGCGTTGGTGACGGGGACCGTCGTCCCGGGAGGACGGACGTCGATTCGAAGCACGCCGGCGCCGTCATCCGTGCCGTCCGAGACGATGATCGGCACGTCCTTGCGGCCCTGCACCGCGCCGATCGCACGATAGGTGATCTGTCCGTCGGACGTGAAGTCGGCCTCGTCGCCGCCGTCGGGCTGGACCGACTTCAGGAAGATGTCGTCGCCGTCCGGGTCGATCCATTCGCTCAGGACGTTGTACGACGTGGTGCCGCCGGCTTCGACGGTCACCGGCGTGACGCGCTGCTGGACGGGCGGGGAGTTCTCGTTGTCGCCGCGCACCGAGAGCCGCACCGTCGCGGATGCCTCGCCGCCGCGGCCGTCGTCGGCGGTGTAGGTGAACGACGTCGAGCCTGACGCATCCTCGGGCACGGCGATCTGAAGGGCGCCACCGTTCTGGATCTGCGAGATCTCACCGAACGCGGGATCGCTCGTGGCCTCGGCGACGAGCACGTCGCCGTCGGCATCGGTGTCGTTGAAGAGGACGGGCAGCACGGTCGTGCGACCGGGGCGCACACCGAACGAGTCGTCGACGGCGATCGGCGGCGTGTTCTCCTCGGTCCGCTCGGGCAGGGCGGTCTCGACCGTCTCCTCGGTCGTCTCCTGCTCCTCGTCGCCGGTACCTTCCGGCGGGGTGATGTCGGTCCAGTTGTCGACGCGCTGCATGTTCTCGCTCGCGAGCCAGGCCGCACCGCCGAACACGTCGTTGAGCACGACGACATCCCGATTCACGCGGAACTCCAGTTTCGCGGCGGGATCGATGCCCTCGATCTCCTGCACCAGATCGTCGGCGTCGTTCGCACAGTCGCGGACGAAGACTCCCGATCCCGACCACGCGCCGTAGGCACAGCCGCCGACGTAGACGGGGTCGGCGGGGGTGCCCTCGGCACCGGCCTCGATCGTCGTCGTCTGTCCCCCGGGCTGCACGCGCAACAGGGCGCTGCGCGTGCTCACGGTGAGGGTCTCGGCGGAGTTGGACGGACGCTGCAGCAGCGCATCGGCGGGAAGATCGGTCTGCGAGCCGTCGCCGCCATAGAGCACATTGGTCTCGCGGTCGAGCACGAACGGCGTCTGCCCGAGTGAGGTGATGGCCAGCTCGTGATCCTCGGCGATGCCCTCGAGGCTCCGCTCGGCGGTCTGCGCGACGGTGCCGTCGCCGATCGGCGCGTAGGCGTACAGCGACGCGCCGGCCGCGGACGCGGCATAGATCGTGCCGTCTGTGCCGACCGTCGCCGTCGCGTTCTCCCCGAGCTCGGCGATCGGCTCGTTGCCTTCGAAGCTGAAGCCGTTCACACCGGCGAACTGGACGGTGCGCAGGTCTCCCGCGGCGTCGAGCACCGAGACGGTGTCGGATCCGAGGGCGATCTGCGCGCCCGGCTGCACCTCAGCGGTTCCCGACAGCACGACCTTCGCGGGATCGACGGCCGACATCGCCGATCCGTCCGCGTCGACCACGACGACGCGGGGACCGGATTGGAGCACGTCGTACTCGGCGGACGTCGTGCGGAGACTGCCGTCGAGCACGCGGGACTCGTTGTTGTAGTGCCCCACGAGCAGGCTGGACTGCTTCGTCACCCAAACGCCGCCGTCGTGGAGATCGACCTCGGTCGTGGGCTCACCCTCGTAGGCGACCGCAAGGGTTCCGATGGTGAGTGCCGCGACGGTGACGATACCGGCGGAGATGAACGTTCGCGGGCGTGCCCGCAGCCACGAGGTCGACGTCATTGGGCTCGGCTCCCCCCGGGGCGACGGTGATCGGCCCGGCTTCCGGGCTCGCACTGGTTGAACTGCGGAACCACCCTATGTCAGGAGAAGTGCCGGATTTGTCGGTTGACATGGGGAGTTCTCCCCATGTCGACCATCGCGATGGTGTGCATCATCTCTCCGATCCGGCGCGGGTGCCGACGTAGCGGCCGAGATGCTCCGCTGTGAGGGTGCCGCCAGCCGCGACGAGGTCGGCCGGTGTCCCCTCGAACACGACCCGCCCGCCGTCGCGCCCGGCACCCGGTCCGATGTCGATGATGTGATCGGCGTGCGCCATGACGGCCTGATGATGCTCGATGACGATGACCGAGTTGCCGGCGTCGACGAGCCGGTCGAGCAGCGCGAGCAGATTGTCGACATCCGCGAGATGCAGACCCGTCGTCGGCTCGTCGAGGATGTACACCGAGCCGGACGTGGCCATCGAGATCGCGAGCTTCAACCGCTGCCGTTCTCCGCCCGAGAGGGTGCTCAGCGCCTGCCCCAACGTGATATACCCGAGGCCGACGTCGATCAGGCGCGAGAGGATCCCGCCCGCCACCCGCGGCGGAAGCGCCTCGGCGGCCTCTGCCGCGCTCAGGGCGAGCACCTCGGCGATGGTGCGACCGTCGAGGGTGTACCGGAGCACCTCGGGGCTGAATCCCGACCCCTCGCATACGTCGCACTCCGTCTCGACGGATGCGGTGATGCCGAGCTTCGTGACGATGACGCCCAGCCCCTTGCAGGCCGGGCACGCGCCCTGCGAGTTGGCGCTGAAGAGAGCGGGCTTGACCCCGTTCGCCTTGGCGAACGCCGCGCGGATCGGATCGAGCAGGCCCGTGTACGTCGCGGGACTGCTGCGCCGGTTGCCCCGGATCGGCGACTGATCGACGACGACCACCCCGTCCCGCCCCGCGAGGCTGCCGTGGATGAGCGACGATTTGCCCGAGCCGGCCACACCGGTGACGACGGTGAGAGTCCCGAGCGGGATGTCGACGTCCACCGACTTGAGATTGTTGGCGGTCGCACCCCGGATCTCGAGGATGCCGGACGCCGTGCGCACCGCCGGTTTCAGCTGTGCCCGGTGGTCGAGGTGCCGACCGGTCAGCGTGCCGGATACCCGCAGCTCGGCGACCGATCCCGTGAACTGGATCCTCCCGCCGTTCCGTCCTGCGCCGGGCCCGAGATCGATGACGTGATCGGCGACCTCGATGACCTCGGGTTTGTGCTCGACCACGAGCACCGTATTGCCCTTGTCGCGGAGCCCGCGGAGCAGATCGTTCATCCGCTGGATGTCGTGCGGGTGAAGACCGGCTGTCGGCTCGTCGAAGACGTACGTGACGTCGGTCAGGCTCGACCCGAGATGCCGGATCATCTTCGTTCGCTGGGCCTCGCCGCCCGAGAGTGTTCCCGAGGAGCGGTCGAGCGAGAGATAGCCGAGGCCGATGTCGATGAACGACTGAACGGTGGCACGCAGTCCCGCGAGCAACGGCTCGACGGAGGGGTCGTCGATCGAGCGGAGCCAATCGGCGAGGTCGGTGATCTGCATCGACGCGGCATCGGCGATGTTCACTCCGGCGATTCTCGCCGAACGCGCCCCGTCGTTGAGCCTCGTCCCACCACATGCCGGGCAGGGCATGAACTTCACCGCCCGCTCGACGAACGCCCGGACGTGAGGCTGCAGCGACTCGCGGTCCTTCTGCAGCATCGACTTCGTGACACGCGGGACGAGTCCCTCATAGGTCATGTTGATGCTCTGGATCTTGACCTTGGTGGGCTCTTTGTAGAGGAAGTCATCGAGCTCGGCATCCGAGTAGTCGGCGATCGGCTTGTCGGGATCGAGCAGTCCCGACTCGCTGTACCCGCGCACCATCCAGCCGTCGGCGCTGTAGCCCGGCACCCGGATGGCGCCCTCATTGAGAGACTTCGACCGGTCGACCAGCTCATCGATGTCGATGTCGCTGACCTCGCCGAGCCCTTCGCAGTCGGGGCACATGCCGCCCGTCACCTGGAACGACCGGCGTTCCGCACGGCCTTCCTCACCTCCGACGGCGATCATGATCTCGCCGGCACCCGACACCGACGGCACGTTGAACGAGAACGCCTGCGGCGACCCGACGAACGGCTCGCCGATGCGACTGAACAGTACGCGCAGCATGGCATGCACATCGGTCGCCGTGCCGACCGTCGAGCGGGCGTTCGCGCCCATCCGCTCCTGGTCGACGATGATCGCCGGACTGATGTTCTCGAGCGCGTCGACATCGGGGCGCCCGATCTGCGCCATGAACTGCTGGACGAAGGTCGGATAGGTCTCGTTGATGAGACGCCGGGACTCGGCGGCGATCGTGCCGAAGACGAGCGAGGATTTGCCGGAACCGCTCACGCCCGTGAAGACGGTCAGCCGTCGTTTCGGGATGTCGACGTCGACACCGTTCAGATTGTTCTCACGCGCACCGCGGACGCGGATGACCTCGTGCGAATCGGCGGCGTTCTCAGCGGATGCGGCGGCCATCGGACATCCTCTCGGTACGAACCTCCCCATTGTGGGGCTTCGTGTCGTCGAGGGCGAGAGCTCGGTGGCATCCGACGACGTGGTCGTCGACCATGCCGGACGACTGCATGAGCGCGTACATCGTCGTCGGCCCGACGAACCGGAACCCGCGGCGCCGCAGGGCCTTGCTCATCGCCTCGGATTCCGCCGTCACCGGGGGCACGTCGGCGAGCGTTGCGGGGCGTGGCCGGTCAGCCTCGGGCGCGAACGACCACATGAGCTCGTCGAACTCGCCGTCGGAGAAGCCGAGCAGCAGCCTCGCGTTCGAGATGGTGGCCTCGATCTTCGCCCGATTGCGGATGATGCCGGCATCCGCCATGAGGGCCGCGATCTCGTCGGCGCCGAATGCGGCCACGCGCACCGGCTCGAACCCCGCGAAGACCTCGCGGAAGCGCGGGCGTTTGCGCAGGATCGTGATCCAGCTGAGCCCCGCCTGGAACCCCTCGAGGCTCAGCTTCTCGAACAGCGCGCGGTCGCCGTGGAGCGGGCGCCCCCATTCTTCGTCGTGGTAGCGCCGGTACTCGACGTCATCGCCCACCCAGCCGCATCGATCCAGGCCGTCGGGTCCGGTGATGAGGTCGAGCGCCATTCCGCCAGGCTAGCGAGCGCCGCCGACATGCCGCGGTTCGCCACCGCCGCAGCCGGTCTCAGGAGCCACGCTTGCCCGACTTCGCGAGCGTCTTCTCCGAGACGGGCGCGGTACCCGACGCGGCGAGGTCGGCGAAGTACTCGCGTGCCTCGCGCTGCCGCTCCGCCTCCGCGCCCGACGCGATGGGCGCGCGGACGTGCTCGGGCGCGAAGCCGAAGGCGTCGACGAGGTCCTGGGCATGCGGGCGCAGACGCGCGCACAGCCGGTCGATGTAGCTCGTGACGGCCGCCGCGCGCTGGGTCGAGAGGCGACCGTTGATGAGGTACCACGCGAGGTGCCGCTCGATGAGGGTCAGACCGAACAGGTCGCGCAGCCACACGAGCACCTGGCGGGTGCCCTCGTCTTCGATGCGCTCGACACCCTGTGCGAACGCTTCCCACTGGAGGAGCTCACCGTGAGCGCGGGCGGCCTCGATCAGCTCCGACTGGTGCTGGTTGAAGACGGCAGCGGCATCCTGCTGCGACATCTTCGATGCGGGCCGCAGCGCGGCGGCGATGTCGGCGATCATCTGCTCGACCCGGCCCGTCAGCAGCTCGTGCTGCTGCTCTGCCCGCAGCCCGAGCTGCACCGATCGTGCCGTCTGCCCGAAGTCGGCGACCGACTGACCGAGCCGACGCAGCCCGGCACCGTGGAACACGCGCTCGGCGGTGGAGACGGCGGCGAACTTCGCGAGGGCCTTCGCGTCGGCTCCCTTGAACTGCTTCGCATAGTCGCTGAGCAGACGCTTGCCCACCAGCTGCAGGAGCACGTTGTTGTCGCCCTCGAAGGTGGCGAAGACATCGAGGTCGTGGTGCAGGTCGACCATGCGGTTCTCGGCGAGGAAGCCCTGGCCTCCGCACGCCTCACGGCACTCCTGGATCGTGTCGAGCGCATGCCACGTCGACAGCGGCTTGAGGGCGGCGGCGAGCGTCTCGAGGTTCTCGCGCCCCTCCGGGGTGTCGGTGCGCCCCGAGAACACGCCGTCGAAGGACTGCAGCAGCTCGTCGTGCGAGAAGAACTGCGCGTAGGTCTGCGCGATGCGCGGCAGCAGGCGGCGCTGATGCCGGCCGTAGTCGAGCAGGGTGACCTCGTCGGTGCCGGCACCGGAGTCGAACTGACGACGCTGGTTGGCGTACGTCACGGCGATGTACTCCGCGAGCGCCGAGGCGGTCGTGGCGGAGCCGTCAAGCGATACACGCCCCTGCACGAGAGCGCCGAGCATCGTGAAGAACCGGCGGCCGGGGCTCGCGATGTCGGAGCTGTAGGTGCCGTCCGCAGCGACGTCGCCGTACCGGTTGAGCAGGTTCGTGCGCGGGATGCGGACGTGATCGAAGTGGAGACGGCCGTTGTCGATGCCGTTGAGCCCGCCCTTGACGCCGTCGTCCTCGCCGCCGACACCGGGCAGGAAGTTGCCCTCGTCGTCGCGGAGCGGCACGAAGAAGCAGTGGACGCCGTAGTTCACGCCGCCCGTGATCAGCTGAGCGAAGAGGGTGGCAGCCTTGCCGTGCACCGCCGCGTTGCCCAGGTAGTCCTTCCACGCGCCGCGGAACGGCGTGTGGATGACGAACTCCTCGGTCTCGGGGTCGTACGTGGCGGTCGTGCCGATGGCCGCGACATCCGATCCGTGCCCGGTCTCGGTCATCGCGAACGCGCCCGGCAGGCGCATCTCCATCGCGTCGCGCAGCCAGGCGTCGTGGTGGGGCTTCGTGCCGAGCTGGTGGATGGCCGAGCCGAAGAGGCCCCACTGCACGCCGGATTTGATCTGCAGGCTGGGGTCGGCCAGCACGAGCTCCTGGAAGCCGGCGAGGTTCGCGCCGTTGTCGCCGTCGCCGCCGTACTCCTTGGGGTAGCCGCGTCCGGAGGCGCCGCGTTCGACGAGCAGGTGGAGCTGCTTGAGCACGCGTTCGCGGTGCTCAGCCATCGGCTCGCCCGGGATCTGCCAGAACACGGGATCTTTGATCATCTCGCGTGCCTCGCGCCGCGTCGCCGCCCAGGTTCCGAGCAGCATGTCGGTGACCGCGTCGATGTCGATGCGCGCCTCGTGCGCCTCCTCCGCGGTATGGGGCGCGGTCGGGGCGCCCCCGGCGGGGGTGCGGTCTGCGGTTGCGGGCTTGTGGGGACGAACAGCGGCGTCGGTCATCGCGTGCCTTTCGACGTCGGAAGGATCGGAGTCAGTATTCACGGTAGGACTTCCACAACGGGTCGCCAAGCGAGTTGGTCGGTCAACACAACCGGATGCCGGTACGTCGGCGACCCGCATTGTGCGACGGCGACATCCGGTGCGGACATCCGGTGCGTCAGTGGGATGCCACGACGGCGAGCACCGCGTCGCCGTAGGCCTCGCGCTTCTTGGCCCCGATGCCGGTGATGCCCTCGAGGTCGGCGGCGCTCCGCGGACGACGATCGGCCAGCGCTCGCAGCGTCGCGTCGCCGAAGACGATGTACGCCGGAACGCCCTGCTCGCGCGCCTGCTCGGCACGCCACGCCCGCAGCGCCTCGAAGAGGTCGCGGTCGCCCTCCGCCACCTGCTCGGCGGCTGCCGCCTTGCGCACGCGAGAGCCGCCGCTGTTCTGTCCCCGTCCGAGCACGTCGCGTCGCAGCGGAACGCCGGCTTCGCCCTTGAGCACCGGCGCGCCGGCGTCGCCGACCGCGAGCACGCCGTACTCGCCGCGGGCGACGAGGATGCCGCGGGCGAGCAGCTGGCGGATGACACTGCGCCAGTCCTGGTCTGACAGATCGGAGCCGAGCCCGTACGTCGCGAGTTCGTCATGACGCTGCTGCCGGATGCGCTCGGTCGATGCACCGCGCAGGATGTCGACGAGGTGGCCGGCGCCGAACGACTGGTTGCGCTCACGCTGCAGCCGCACGATCGTCGAGAGCAGCTTCTGGGCGGGGATCAGGCCGTCCCACGTGTCGGGCGGCGTGAGGCAGGTGTCGCAGTTGCCGCAGGGCTCGGAGTCCTGGCCGAAGTAGCCGAGCAGGTTCTGCCGACGACACGCGACCGTCTCGCAGAGGGCGAGCATCGCGTCGAGGTGCTGGCCCATGCGCATCTTGAACGTGCGATCGCCGGGGCTCTGGTCGATGAGGCGTCGCTGCTGCACCACGTCGCCGAGCCCGTACGCCATCCAAGCGATCGACGCCTCGCCGTCGCGTCCGGCGCGTCCGGTCTCCTGGTAGTACCCCTCGACGGACTTCGGCAGGTCGATGTGGGCCACGAACCGGACGTCGGGCTTGTCGATGCCCATGCCGAACGCGATCGTGGCGACCATGACGACACCGTCTTCGCGGAGGAACCGCGACTGATGCTTGGCGCGCATCTCGGCGGGAAGACCCGCGTGGTATGGCAGGGCGTCGAGACCCTGCGCGGCGAGGTAGTCGGCGGTCTGCTCGACCGACTTGCGGCTGAGCGCGTAGACGATGCCGGCCGAGCCCTCGGGCATCGACCGGATGAAAGTGACGAGCTGTCGCCGCGGATCGACCTTCGGCTCGATGCGGTACTGGATGTTGGGCCGGTCAAAGCTCGCCACGAAGTGGCGCGCCTGCGGCAGCCGAAGCCGCTCGGTGAGCTCCTGGTGCGTCGCGCGGGTCGCAGTGGCGGTGAGCGCCATCCGCGGCACCCCGGGGAATCGCTCGTCGAGGTCGCCGAGGGCGAGGTAATCGGGACGGAAATCGTGGCCCCACTGCGAGACGCAGTGCGCCTCGTCGATCGCGATGACGCTCAGGGCGCCCCGCTGGAGCAGCTGCGTCGTCTGCGGCACGCTCAGACGCTCGGGGGCGACGTAGAGCAGGTCGAGCTGACCCGCGAGGTACGCCTGCTCGACACCGGCGCGCTCACCCGGAGACTGTGTTGAGTTGAGGTAGGCCGCCCGCACGCCGTTGGCGATCAGCGCATCGACCTGGTCGTGCATGAGCGCGATGAGCGGGCTGACGACGAGTCCCGTTCCCGGGCGCACGAGCGCGGGCACCTGGTAGGTGATCGACTTGCCGCCGCCGGTGGGCATGAGCACGACGGCATCCCCGCCGCCGATGACGTGCGAGACGATGTCGCCCTGGTCGCCGCGGAAGTCGTCGTAGCCGAAGACCTCCTTGAGCACGGCGCGCGGGTCGGCGCCGGTGAAATCGCGACGCTCGAGCGAGAGGACGGCGGCGGGGGCCGCGTTCGGCACGGCACGCGGCGGCGCGGCACGCGGAGGCGCGGCGCCGGCGGATGCGCGGTCGCGGGTGGCGCGAGCCACGGCAGCGCCGTATCCGTCGAACTCGGGCGGCGGCGGCGCGTCGAAATCCTCGGGCGGTGCGAACTCGTCGGGGTTCCAGTCGAGGTCGGCGTAGGGATCGGCATCCCAGGACTGCTGCTCTCGACTCACTCGATTCACGATAGCCGCGGCATCCGACAGCCCGCTCCGTGCGTTCACAGGCGGGGTCGCCTCCCGCCTCGTCAACACCACCGTTCGGCGAGCGTCATGACGACGTTGAGGTTGCGGTTGGTCGCGATGCCGAGGAGCTTCGCCGCGCCTAGGGGATCGACCGTCCCGTCCTGATACCCGGGTTGCAGGAGCGCGTGGACCGCGCGGCCGCGGACCAGCATGCGGCCCGCGGCGGTCGCGAGCGCTTCGACCCGGGCGGCCGTGTCGGCGTCGAGCTCGTCCTTGAGCAGGTAGACGTAATGGCGGGCCAGGCCGGGGTTCGCCTCGCTCAGGGCGAGTGCCTCGGCGGCGAGCGCGGCGAACTCGTCGGCGCGGAACGTGATCGCCGGAACCTCGAACCCTCGATCGGCCGCGTACGCCCGCTCAAGGGGCAGCTCGAGCTTCGCGCGGGAGCGCATGCGGGTGTCGAAGCGGATGTTGCCGGAGTTGATGTGCGTCGCGACGTTCTCGAAGCCGGCGGCCTCGGTGACCCGGCGGATGTCGTCCTTCGGGAAGACGCGCGTCGCGCCGAGGTTGATCGCCCGCAGGAACCCGAGATGTGTGGCCACCGGCTCATCATGCCGCAGGCCCGCGACATCCGGCATGGCCCGGCCATTCACGTCCCGGAGTCAGAGGCGGACGACCTCGGTCACGCGCACAACCGCCGTGCCTGCCTCGACAGACTGCTCCAGGTCGACCTCGGCCCGGATGCGCCAGTCGTGGTCTCCGGCGGGGTCGTCGATGACCTGCTCGACGCGCCAGAGTCCGTCGCGGGCCGCGGACTCGTCGATCACGCAGAGCGACGGCGAGCGCGCGGCACCCCCGGTGAGGACCTCGTCGTGGTCGTCGTAGTAGCGGTCGAGGACCTCCGGCCAGTGGACCTCGGGGTCGAGGGCTTCGAGCGCTTCGTCGTCCTGCAGCGCGGCGAGCTGTACGCGGCGGAACATCTCGTTGCGCACCAGCACCGTGAATGCGCGCCGGTTCGCCAGCACCGACGGCGGCGCGGGCGGAACGACGGGAGCGTCGGGGTCGTCGGTGGGGTGCGCGAGCGACTCCCATTCGTCGACGAGGCTCGAGTCGACCTGGCGCACGAGCTCGCCGAGCCACTCGATGAGGTCCATGAGGTCGTCGGTGCGGGCCTCGGCGGGCACGGTCTGGCGGATCGCCCGGTACGCGTCGCTGAGGTAGCGCAGCACGAGGCCCTCGCTGCGACCCAGTTGGTAGAACGACACGAACTCGCCGAACGACATCGCCCGCTCGAACATGTCGCGCACGACCGACTTCGGCGACAGCTCGAAGTCGCGCACCCACGGCTGGCTCGACGCGAAGGTCTCGAACGCCTGGGCGAGCAGTTCGGCGAGGGGCTTGGGCCAGGTGATCTCCTCGAGCAGCGCCATCCGCTCGTCGTACTCGATGCCGTCGCGCTTCATCGCGCCGACGGCCTCGCCGCGCGCCTTGTACTCCTGCTGCGACAGGATCGCGCGCGGGTCGTCGAGCGTCGCCTCGATCACGCTCACGACGTCGAGCGCATAGTGCCCGGTGCCGGTCTCGGCATCATCGGGCGACAGCAGCTCGATCGCTGCGAGCGCGAACGGCGACAGCGGCTGGTTGAGCGCGAAGTTCGGCTGCAGATCGACGGTGAGCCTGATCGTCGACTCGGCCGGAGAAGCAGAAGACGCGGGGCGCACGACCTCGACGATGCCGGCGGCGACCAGGGTGCGGAAGATCGCGAGGGCCCGGCGGGCGAGGGCATACTGACGGGCGCGAGGCTCGTGGTTGTCGAAGACGAGCGAGCGGACGTTGCCGAACACGTCACCTCCGCGGCCGATGACGTTGAGCAGCATCGCGGCCGACAGCTGCAGCTGCGGTGTGAGGGGCTCGGGCTGCGCCTCGACGAGCCGCTCGAACGACCCCTCGCCCCAGTTGACGACGCCGGTCGGCGCTTTCTTGCGCACGATCTTCTTGCGCTTGGCGGGGTCGTCTCCGGCCTTCGCGAGCGCGACGGCGTTCTCGATCTCCCACTCCGGCGCCATGACCACGACGTTGCCGTGCGGGTCGAACCCCGCTCGGCCCGCACGACCCGCGACCTGGTGGAACTCGCGGGCGGTGAGCTGCCGCATCCGGGTCCCGTCGTACTTCGACAGCGCGGTGATGACGACCGTGCGGATCGGGACGTTGATGCCCACCCCGAGCGTGTCGGTGCCGCAGATGACCTTGAGCAGCCCGCGCTGTGCGAGCGTCTCGACGAGGCGCCGGTAGCGCGGCAGCATTCCGGCGTGGTGCACGCCGATGCCCGCCCGCACGAGGCGCGAGAGGGTCTTGCCGAAGCCGGTCGTGAAGCGGAATCCGCCGATCGCCTGGGCGATGGCATCCCGCTGCTCGCGCGTCGTGATTTTCACGCTCGACAGCGCCTGCGCACGCTCGAGCGCGGCGGCCTGCGAGAAATGCACGATGTACACCGGGGTCTCGCGCTCCTCGAGCAGCCGCTCGAGCACGTCGTGCACGGGGCGCCGCTCGTACGAGAAGTGCAGCGGCACCGGCCGCTCGACGCCGGTGACCAGAGCGGTCCGCCGGCCCGTACGACGTGAGAGGTCGTCGGCGAGGTCGGTCACGTCGCCGAGCGTGGCCGACATCAGCAGGAACTGCGCGCGCGGCAGCGTGAGCAGCGGCACCTGCCACGCCCAGCCGCGATCGGGGTCGCCGTAGAAGTGGAACTCGTCCATGACGACCTGGTCGACGTCGGCGTCGGCTCCCTCGCGCAGCGCGAGGTTGGCGAGGATCTCGGCCGTGCAGCAGATGATCGGCGCCTCGGGGTTGACCGACGAGTCGCCCGTCACCATGCCGACTCGCTCGGCCCCGAAGATCTCGACGAGCGCGAAGAACTTCTCGCTCACGAGCGCCTTGATCGGAGCCGTGTAGTACGTGCGCCCGCCGCGGGAGACGGATGCCGCGTGCGCGGCGACCGCGACGAGCGACTTGCCCGTGCCGGTGGGGGTGGCCAGCACCACGTTCGCCCCCGACACGAGCTCCATGACCGCCTCGTCCTGCGCCGGGTAGAGCGTGAGCCCGCGCCCCTCCGCCCAGGTGGTGAAGGCGTCGTAGATCGCGTCGTCGGAGGGTTCCGGGCCGATGAGGTCGAGCAGCGGCGCGGAGGTCATCCCTCGAGTCTGCCCTACGCCCGTGGAACGGCGGCCGCCGCGTCGACCTCTCGCACGGATGCCCGGACACGCAGCGGCATGGGCAGCAGCGACGGTGCGACGGCCCCGTCGCCCGCACCGGTGCCGTCCTTCGACGCCTCGACGCGGTCGATGAGCAGCTCGACGGCCCTCTTGCCCATCGCCCGGTGGGGCAGCGCGAAGGTGGTGAGCCCCGGCCGCAGCCATTGCGCGAACGAGACGTCGTCGAACGAGACGACCGACACATCGTCCGGCACCGCGAGACCCCGCTCGCCGAGCGCCTGGTAGGCGCCCATCGCCAGGCGGTCGTTGAAACAGATGAGGGCCTGCGGCACGACTCCTCCGTCGAGCAGCTGGGAGGTCAGCCGGAAGCCCTCGGGCGGCAGCCACTGGATGACCGGGCTCCCGGATGCCGGCTCGACCCCGGCATCCGTCAGCGCGTCGAGGATGCCGTGCAGTCGCTGCTGCGCACCGAGCGAGAACGGCGGCACGTCGTCCTCGGTGGGGCCGGCGCCGATGAGGTGGATGTCGCGGTGCCCGCGCTCGAGCAGGTGCCCGACCGCCTCGCGACCGGCCGCGTACTCGTCGGGAAGCACCCGCGGAACCTCCGTCGCGCCGTCGACCTCGAGGTTGAGCAGGACGGCCGGGCTGCGCGTCGCCTCCGGCGGCAGCGCCCGGCGGTGCGTGATCATCGACGCCAGGACGAGGCCGTCGACCTGCCGATCGAACATGGCGTTGAGCAGCTGCCGTTCGAGCTGGACGTCGCCACCGGTCTCGCCGACGAAGACGAGGAAACCGCGGGCACGGGCCGCGTCGATGGCGCCCTTGATCATCTCGCCGGCCAGTCGCGACGAGGCGACGGAGTCGGAGATGAAGGCGAGCGTGCGGGTGCTGCCCGTGCGGAGCCCGACCGAGACGGCGTTGGGTCGGTAGCCGAGCCGCTCGGCTGCTGCGCGCACCCGCTCCTGCAGGGCCTGCGACAGACGCAGCTCACTGCCGCGCCCGGCGAGGACGAGGGATGCCGTCGATGCCGCTACCCCTGCCTCCGCGGCGACCTGCGCCAGCGTCACGCGCTTGCGGTTCATCTCTCCCCCTCTCGCTCCGGTGCAGCTTCAGTATGCCGCGATTGCGAAGAACCGCCACTGGCTAGTACGTTTTAGCCCAGGTGCTATTTCGTGTTAGCAGCACCTGCCCCTCCACCACCCACAGAAGGTAGACGATGATGTCGACACGAATGCGACGACGTGTTCTCACCACCGCGGCGACCGGCTTCGCCGTCGCGGTCACCCTTTCGGCCTGCGCTCCGCCGAGCGCCGCACCCGCCGGCGAAGGCGCGGCATCCGGCGGTCCGATCCAGACGACCTGCGGAACGGATGACGTCACCCTCGACGCCTACGTCGAGACGGGCTTCCCGGTCTTCAGCGACCTCGCCACCGAGTTCGAGAAGCAGTTCCCGAACGTCACCGTCAACCTGCGCGAAGACCAGTTCGCCGTCATCACCCAGAACGCTCCCCGCGTGCTGGTCGACTCGCCGCCGGACATCATGCGCCTCCCCACGATCGTCGACCTGGTCGACAGCGACCTGCTCTACGACCTCGATCCCTACGCCGAGGCCTACGGCTGGGACCAGTGGCCCTCGTCGCAGCTCGAACAGCTGCGCGTCGACGAGAACGGACAGCGCGGCGACGG
This sequence comes from Microbacterium sp. SMR1, assembly GCF_003289625.1. Taxonomy (GTDB): domain Bacteria; phylum Actinomycetota; class Actinomycetes; order Actinomycetales; family Microbacteriaceae; genus Microbacterium; species Microbacterium plantarum. The sequence goes on along the minus strand of NZ_QMBN01000002.1, from coordinate 418,646 downwards.
CCCGCTGTACGGCATGGGCATCAACTACTCGGTGACAGGTGTCTTCTACAACAAGACCCTCGCTGCGCAGGCCGGCATGACCGAGCCGCCCGCGACGCTCGCCGAGCTCGACGGTTACCTGCAGGCGGCGAAGGATGCCGGGCTCACGCCCGTCGCGCAGTTCAACGGCGGCGCGACCGGAGGCCTCGCCTTCCCGCTGCAGGCGCTCATGGCCTCGTACGGTGAGCCCAGCAAGATCAACGACTGGATCTTCCTCAAGGACGACGCCACGATCGACACCCCCGAGAACCTCGAGGCGGCCGAACACCTGAAGGGCTGGATCGATGCCGGCTACTTCGCTCCCGACATCAACTCGATGGACTACTCGCAGATGATGAGCCGCTTCATCGGCGGCGAGAGCGTCTTCATCTTCAACGGCGACTGGGAGTCGGGCAACCTCGACGCGCAGATGCCCGACAACGTCGGCTTCTTCCTGATGCCCCCGGTCGAGGCCGGCGGTCAGGTCGGCGCGATGTCGGCGCCGACGACGTACGGTGTCTCGGCCTACGCCGACGAGCCCGACTGCGCGGCGTTCTTCTTCGACTGGGTCGCGACCAACGAGACGGCACGCACCATCGCCGTCGAGTCCGGCGGTTCGCACCCCATGGGCCCGGCCGACGCCTTCATGCCCGAGATCGCCGAGGGCAGCGTCACCGCCGAGACCCTCGCCGCCGGCGCCGACCTCTCGGCGAACAACGGCTCGATGGACTTCATCGCCAACGCGACCGGGTCGATCTACGCCAAGACGCTGACGCCGAACCTCCAGGAGCTGTTCGCCGGAAAGCAGACCGCCGACGGCCTGCTGACCAAGGTGCAGTCCGACTACCTCAGCCAGAAGAAGGAGTAGGCCGTCCCGATGACCGTCACCGGACAGCTCGGCGATCGCCGGGCAAACCGGGACTCGTCGGCCTCTCGGCCGCGCAGACGCCGCGTCACCACGCGGCGTCTGCGCGAGAGGTCGATCGGTCTCGCCCTGATCGCCCCCGCGCTCATCGCCTACGCGATGTTCGTGCTCATCCCGCTCAGCTCGACCGTCCAGTACTCGTTCTACGACTGGGACGGCATCACCACCGCGACGTGGGCGGGCTTCGACAACTACATCCGGATCTTCACCGACTCGGCGCTGCTCGTCCCGATCCTCAATGCGCTGAAGCTCATCCTGTACTTCTCGATCGTGCCGGTGATCCTCGGTCTGGTCTCGGCCGCCCTCATCCGCAAGCTCGGCGGCAGCCGTCTCGCCGGCGTCTCCCGCACCGTGCTGTTCCTACCGCAGGTGATCCCCCTCGTCGCCGCCGGCATCATGTGGACGTGGCTGCTCGCCGCCGACGGCCTGGTGAACCAGGCCCTGCGCCTGGTGGGACTCGGTGGCGTCACGCGCGCGTGGCTCGGCGACTTCGACACCGCCCTCCCCGCCGTGGGCGTCATCGGGGCGTGGGTCTCGCTCGGCCTCTGCATGCTGCTCATGCTCTCGGGCATGACCAAGATCGACCCGGCGCTCTACGAGGCCGTCCGCATCGACGGCGCGGGTCCGATCCGCGAGTTCTTCACCGTCACGCTGCCGGCGGTGCGTCAGGAGCTCGGCGTCGCGATCCTCATCACGGTGATCAACGCCCTCCGCAGCTTCGACATCATCTACATCTCCACGCAGGGCGGTCCCGGCGGCTCGACCACGGTGCCCGGTCTCGAGATCTACTACCTCGCGTTCTTCCAGCGCGAGGTCGGGCAGGCGTCGGCCCTCGCCGTCGTGCTGACGGTGCTCGTGCTGGTGATCGTCCTGCCCCTGAACCGCATCACGCGCGGAAGCGAGAAAGACGCATGAGAACCTCCGCCGTCGAGGCCTGGACGGGCCGCATCGTCCTGATCGTGGTGATGGCGTTCACGATCATCCCGTTCATCACGCTCTTCGTCACCGCGCTCCACGAGCCCGGCACGTATCCGAAGGGCCTGTCGTGGCCGGAGACCCCGCACTGGGAAAACTTCGCCCTCGCCTTCCAGTCGGCCGACATGCTCAAGATGCTCGGATCGAGCGCCCTCATCGAGCTGGGCGTCGTGCCGATCTCGCTCGTCATCGCGACGCTGGCGGGCTTCGCGCTGGGCCACCTGCGCGTGCCCTTCGCCCGTGCGATCTTCGTGCTGTTCGTGCTCGGCCTGACGCTGCCCTTCGAGGGCATCATCGTGCCGATCTACTACCAGATGAAGGGCTACGGCCTCCTCAACACCCAGCTGGCGATCGTGCTGCCGCTGATCGGCCTGTTCATGCCGTTCGCCGTGATGTGGATGCGGGCGCACTTCGTGAACATGCCTCACGAGCTGACCGAGGCGGCACGCATCGACGGTGCGACGACATGGCAGCTGTTCTGGCGCATCCACGTGCCGCTGTCGGGCCCGGCGATCTCGTCGCTCGCGATCCTGCTGTTCCTGTGGACCTGGAACCAGTTCCTGCTCGCGATCGTCCTCGTCGACGACCCGACCAAGCGGACCATGGCCGGAGCGCTCGGCGCGTTTCAGGGCCAGTGGGGCACCGACATCCCGCTGCTGTGCGCCGGGTCGATCCTGATCCTGCTGCCGACGCTCCTGGTGTTCCTGATCTTCCAGCGTCAGTTCGTGGCGGCTCTGCTGCAGGGGGCGGTGAAGGGATGACGGATGTCGCCCGGCCTCCCTTCGACGACGCCGTCGCCCGTGCTCTCGCCGAGTTCGACGACCTCGTGGTCGTGTCGATGAGCAGCGACGAGATCCCGCGCGTGCGCGCGTCCGGGGTCGCGGCTCCGCTCGCCGAGCTCACCGCGCACGGCGCCTTCGAGCGCGACGAGCTGCTCGTCCCCGGATGGCGCGAGGACGACCCGCCGGTCGGCGTCGTCGTCTACACGCCCGCCGTCGTGCACCGGCCCGTCCCCGTCATCCTGCACCTGCACGGAGGCGGGCTGATCGCCGGCACCGCCGACTCGGACATGCCCGCTACGGCCGAGCTGGCTGAGCGCACCGGGTGCGCGGTCGTCTCGGTGGAGTACCGGCTCGCCCCCGAGCACCCGTACCCTGCAGCCCTCGAGGATGCCGCTGCCGCTCTCCGCTGGCTGGCCGGGCCCGACGCCCCCGCCGCCCTGGACGGCGACCGCATCATCGTCGCGGGAGTCAGCGCCGGGGGCGGCCTCGCCGCGGCCACGGCCCTGTTCGCGCGCGACCAGGGCGGTCCGCGCATCGCGGGGCTCGTGCTGCTGTGCCCCATGCTCGACCATCGCTCCGACTCGGAGTCGGCGCTGCAGATGGCGGGTCACGGCTCGTGGGACCGCGACGCGAACGCGACCGCCTGGGCCGCCTACCTCGCCGATGTCGAGGGCGACGTCCCGCCGTACGCGTCACCCGCCGTGGCCGACACGCTCGCGGGGCTGCCGCCGACCTTCATCGACGTGGGCTCGGCGGAGACGTTCCGCGACGAGTGCGTCGCCTTCGCCCGCCGGATGTGGACCGATGGCGGCGACGCCGAGCTGCACGTCTGGCCCGGCGGAGCGCACGCCTTCGACTTCCTCGCGCCGTGGACCGTCCTCGCGCGCGACGCGCGACGCGCCCGTGAAGAGTGGCTGCGCCGCCTGCTCCACCGCATCTGACCCCCTCGGAAGAACTCTCAGGACCCATGAACCCCGATTCCCCCCAGCTCATCACCTACGTCGACCGCCTCGGCGGCACCGTCACCGGCATCCGCGATCTGCTCGCCACCCGGCTCTCCGGCGCCTTCGGCGGCGTGCACCTGCTGCCCTACTTCACCCCGTTCGACGGCGCGGACGCCGGCTTCGACCCGGTCGACCACGCCTCGATCGATCCGCGACTGGGCACGTGGGACGACGTCCGCGCGCTGAGCGAGACCCACACGGTCATGAGCGACCTCATCGTCAACCACGTCTCCGCCGACTCGGCGGCCTTCGCCGACGTCCGCCGACGCGGCGACGCCTCGCCGTTCGCGCCGATGTTCCTCACGCTGGGCTCCGTCTTCCCGGGCGGCGTCACCGAGGCCGACCTCACCCGCATCTACCGGCCGCGCCCGGGCCTCCCGTTCACCGCCATGGTGCTCGGCGACCGGCTGCGGCTGGTGTGGACCACGTTCACCTCCGAGCAGATCGACATCGACCTCCGCACCGACGCGGCCTGGGAGTACCTGACCGAGGTCATCGACGCGCTCGTCGCGGGCGGCACCTCGATGCTCCGGCTCGACGCCGTCGGCTACACGGGCAAGGAGGCCGGCACCAGCTGCTTCATGACGGCCGCGACCGAGCGCTATACGCAGCGCATCCTCCAGCTCGCCCACGACCGGGGCGCCCAGGTGCTGCTCGAGATCCACGGGCACCACACGCAGCAGATCGCGATCGCGCAGACGGTCGACTACGTCTACGACTTCGCACTGCCGCCCCTCGTGCTGCACGCGCTCCACGCGCGCGACGCGCGCCCGCTCGAGCGCTGGCTCGAGATCCGCCCCGCGAACTCCATCACGGTCCTCGACACCCACGACGGCATCGGCATCATCGACGTCGGCGTGAGCGACCTCGCCCCCGGCGAACCGGGCCTGCTCGAGCCCGAGCAGATCGACGCACTCGTCGAGGCGATCCACGACGCCAGCGGCGGCACGAGCCGGCAGGCCACCGGGGCCGCGGCATCCAACCTCGACCTCTACCAGGTCAACTGCACCTTCTACGACGCTCTCGGCCGCGACGACCGGCGCTACGCGCTCGCGCGGCTGCTGCAGATCATGACCCCGGGCATCCCGCAGGTGTACTACGTCGGGCTGCTCGCCGGCGAGAACGACATGGAGCTGCTGAAGGCCACCGGCGTCGGTCGGGACGTGAACCGGCACCACTACACACCCGACGAGATCGACGCCGCACTGGCGCGACCGGTCGTCGGGCTTCAGCTCGACGCGCTCCGCCTGCGCGCCACCCACCCGGCTTTCACCGGAGCGTTCTCGCACGACCTGCGGGGCACTCACGGTGAGCTGCGGTGGGATGCCGCCGACGCGTCGGTCACGCTCGGCTTCGACCTCGGCGACGCATCGTTCCAGCTGACGGCGACCGACGGCTCGGCGACGAGCACCTGGTCGCACGCGCGTCTCGTCGAAGAGTGAGCCGAGGCGGGTGGGGCGGGCGACCGCCTCACCCGCAGCATCAGTCGGCCGTGCCGGCATCCTTCGCCTCGAGCACCCGGCCGCACGACTCGTCGACTCGCGCGGCGAACGCCGGATCGGACTGCGCCCGGGCGAGCACCGCGTCGTACATCGCGGGGAGCACCGTCGGATCGGCCGACGCCAGCACGATGTCGACCCCGGCCGACAGCGCCTCGACGGCCCGATCGCCGGGGGCGACGATCTCCGCTGCCGCCGCGGCCGAGAGGTCATCGGTGATCACGACGCCGTCGAAACCGACGCGATCGCGCAGCAGGTCGAGCACCGCCGCAGAGAACGCGGCCGGGTGATCCGGATCGATGTGCTGATACCGCGCCGTGCCGACCATGACGAGCGACGGACCGGATGCCGTGAGCTCGCGGTACACGTCGACATCCGGCGAGTCCGCCGAGACCACGCTGTCGAGCACTTCGGCGGTGTAGTCGGTGTTGGCATCCACCCGGCCGAGCCCGGGGAAGTGCTTGAACGTCGGCAGCACGCCCGATGCGCGCATTCCGTCTGCGAATGCGCCGGCGCCCGCGGCGACGACCTGTTCGTCGTAGCCGTACTGCCGCCCGAGCGCGCCGATCGGCGGGTTGTTCAAGCGCGTCTCGGCGCTCGTGACGATGTCGGCCACGGGGGCGAGATTGACGTCGATGCCCGCGGCGGCCAGCTGCCCGCCCCAGGCGGTGGCGGCCGTGCGGAGCGCGTCGGGGCCGAGGTCGGCCTGCCGGATGGCGTAGGGGATCTCGTCGAACCCGGGTCCGCTCAGCACCTGCACCTCGCCGCCCTCCTGGTCGGTCGCGACCCAGAGCTTCGGTGATCCGTCGATGGCGAGGTCGCGGAACTGCGCGACGAGAGCCGCCGTGGCCTCGACGCCCGAGCTCGAGCGGCCGTGGAGGAAGAGGCCGCCCACGCCGCGGTCGCGGATCGCGGCTGCGGCATCCGGCGAGACCGTGTCGACCGGCGTGCCCACCATGAGCACCTGACCGACGCACCCTTCGAGCCCGAGGGCCGCGGCGGGGTCGGGTGAGGCTGTGGGAGTCGGGGGAGCCGTCGCGGTCGGGCTCGGGGCGGACGTCGTCGGGTCGGCCGGTGCGGGCTCGGGGGCGCAGCCGACGGCGAGCGCCAGCACCCCGACCAGGGCGGCGGCGAACGCGGAACGGGCGGCGCGCGAGGAGGAGGGAGTGCGGGTCACCCCTCCATGGTCACCCGGTCAGCAGCAGCGCGCACCCGGGTTGCGGTCCTGGTCGTCCATGCGCTGGCGCCAGAACTGCCGCTCGGTGAGGGGCGGGGTGTCCGGGTGCGTCCGGCGCTGGTGGGCGAGGTACGTCGCGTACGCGTTGTCGCCCATGAGCGAGGTGACGTACCAGTGCACCGCACGCGCGGCGCGGAGGACGGCCCGACCGGCGCGCGCGCACAACTCCTTCGATCCGGGGCGCGGCGGCGCGGAAACAGCGGTTCGCGGCCCGCGAGGCCCCGATTCTGAGGAGTTGTGCGCGAGCGCCATCGGTCAGTGCCCCCGGCGGGCGGTCTCAGCCCGCTCCTCGGCGAGGAGCGGCTCCCACTCCTTCTCGAGCTCGCGCTCGGGGGCGGTGGGGATGAATCCGGCGGGCGCGAAGCGGCGAGACGGGACGGCGGGGTCTTCGGTGTCATCTCCCCCGCCGCGCACGATGGCTCGCACCGCGACGATCACGGCCGAGACGATCACGATGATCGCGAGGACCACGAACACGATCGACAGGGTGCCCTGCACCCCTGTGTTGCGGATGACCGCTTCGACGGTGGCGACCGGGCCGAGGCTTTCGTCTCCCGAGGCGAGGGCGTCGCGGTAGCGGAAGTGATTCGCCCAATAGCCGATCGCCGGCACCGGCGAGAAGATCTTGTACGCCGAGGCCGTGATCGTCACGACCGCGGTGAAGGCCAGCGGCACGGCGATGATCCAGATCCACTTCACGTACGAGCGCCCGCGCTTCGCGACGATCGCGAGCACGACGGCGAGCGCGATCGCCGCGAGCAGCTGGTTGGCGATGCCGAACAGCGGGAAGAAGGTGTTGATGCCGCCGAGCGGGTCGGTGACGCCAAGGATCAGGATGGCGCCCCAGCCGGCGACCATGATGGCCGTGGTGATCCAGACACCCGGACGCCACGAGACGTCGCGGAACTTCGGGATCCAGGCGCCGATCGAGTCCTGCAGCATGAAGCGGGCGACGCGGGTTCCGGCATCCACCGCCGTCAGGATGAACAGCGCCTCGAACATGATCGCGAAGTGGTACCAGAACGACATCATCGCCTGGCCGCCGAGGGCCTGCTGCATGATGTGCGCGAGCCCGAGCGCGAGGGTCGGCGCGCCGCCGGTGCGCGAGACGATCGACTCCTCGCCGACGTCGGCGGCGGTCGAGATCAGCAGGTCGGGCGTGATCTGGACCCCGGTGAGACCGAGCGAGTTGACGAAGGCGACCGCGCCTTCGACGGTGCCGCCGGTCGCGGCCGAAGGAGCGTTCATGGCGAAGTAGATGCCCTGGTCGATCGAGATCGCGGCGACGAGCGCCATGATCGCGACGAAGGACTCCATCAGCATGCCGCCGTAGCCGATGAAGCGCGTCTGGCGCTCCTTCTCGACGAGCTTCGGCGTCGTCCCCGAGGCGATGAGCGCGTGGAATCCCGAGAGCGCGCCACAGGCGATCGTGACGAACAGGAACGGGAAGAGCGGGCCGGCGAACACCGGACCGAGCCCGTTCTCACCGAAGATGGTGACCGCCGGCACCGAGATCTCGGGGCGGACGAGCACGATTGCCCCGGCGAGCATGACGATGACGCCGATCTTCATGAACGTCGAGAGGTAGTCGCGCGGAGCGAGCAACAGCCACACCGGCAGCACCGCGGCGATGAAGCCGTAGATGATGATGCCCCACGCGATGACCGTGCGGTCGAGGTGGAAGATCTCCTGCCCCCAGGCGGTGTCGGCGACCCATCCGCCCGCGATGATCGCGCCCATCAGCAGCACGAACCCGATGATCGACACCTCGGTGACCTTGCCGGGCCGGAGGTAGCGCAGGTAGACGCCCATGAAGAGCGCGATCGGGATCGTCATCGACACCGAGAAGACGCCCCACGGGCTCTCGCCGAGCGCGTTCACCACGACGAGCGCGAGGATCGCGACGATGATCAGCATGATGAGCAGGGATGCCACGATCGCGGCGGTTCCGCCGATGCGCCCGAGCTCCTGCCGGGCCATCTGGCCGATCGTCCGGCCGCCCCGGCGCATCGAGAAGAAGAGCACGGTGTAGTCCTGCACGGCGCCCGCGACGACGACACCGACGATGATCCAGATCGTCCCGGGCAGGAACCCCATCTGAGCTGCGAGCACAGGACCGACGAGCGGACCGGCGCCGGCGATCGCGGCGAAGTGGTGGCCGTAGAGCACACGTCGGTCGGTGGGGACGTAGTCCTTGCCGTCCTGCTTGACCTCCGCGGGTGTGGCCCGACGGTCGTCGGGTCGCAGCAGGTAGCGCTCGATCACCTTGGAGTAGAACCGGTACCCGATGAGGTAGGTGCAGACGGCCGCGAAGACGAACCAGATCGCGTTCACCGTCTCGCCGCGCACGACGGCGAGCATGACCCAGGCGAGTCCACCGAGCAACGCGATCGCGATCCAGATCACGACCTTGAGCGGTGTCCAACGGGCGGCGGCGCGATGCTGGTCGTCGGAGACCGCGACCGGCGGCAGTTTCGGATCGGTGACGATGTCGGACGAGGATCGAGGCATCGGTTCTCCTGGGGGAAGGCGCTTCATTGCGTTTTCTCAGCTTAGGCGGACGCACTGCGGCAATCCCGGTATTCGGTCGTAATGGTCTCGGACGGCCTTACCGTGGAGGTGATCGAGAGGAGATCACCATGACCGACGAGACCCCCACCGTGATCCGCAACGACGAGCAGGACCGCTACGACCTCCACGTCGGCGACGTGGCCGCCGGTTTCGCCGCCTTCCGGCGCGACGACGAGGGGCGCCTGGTGTTCGATCACACCGAGGTCGACAAGGCCTTCGGCGGGCGCGGCCTCGGCAAGGCGCTGGCCGCCGATGCGCTCGCCGACGTCGCGCGCCGTGGCGAGACCGTCGTTCCCGAGTGCCCGTTCATCGTGAAGTTCCTTCGTGAGAACGAGGTTCCCGGCCTGAAGATCGAGTGGCGCGACGAGGATGCCGCCGACGCCGCTGCCCCGGCGGAACCGTCGGCGTGACCCGCTTCGACGCCGAGACGGCGCCCGTCGACGAAGACCCGGGGACGGGTTCTCCCGGTCCGCGACGGGCATTGCTCGAGGCGCGCGAGGTGCCGCTCGGCGGCGTGCGGGCGATGTCGGTGTACCGCTTTCTGCCACAGCGCGATCTGCCGCTCGTCGGCGCCTGGTGCTTTCTCGACCGCTTCGGCCCGCAGCGCACGCGGATGCGCGTCGAGCCGCATCCGCACATCGGACTGCAGACCGTCACCTGGCCGCTCGCCGGCGAGGTGCACCACCGTGACACGCTCGGCAGCGATGTCGTCATCGAGCGCGGCGCACTGAACATCATGACCAGCGGTGCCGGCATCGCCCACTCCGAGTATTCAGTCGGCGATGAGCCGATCCCGCTCGATGCCCTGCAGCTGTGGGTCGCACTCCCCGAGGAGCGCCGCCACGGCGCCCCCGACTTCGAGCGTCACGTCAACCTGCCCGAGCTCGACCTCGGTGGCGGGGCGACGGCGACCGTCGTCGTCGGCGAACTCGCCGGCGCCGTCTCGCCGGCGACGATGCACACCCCGATCGTCGGCGCCGAGCTGCGGCTACCCGCCGGGGCGGTCATCGACCTGCCCCTCGAGACCGCGTGGGAGTACGCCGTCGTGCCGGTCTTCGGGTCGGTGCGGGTCGACGGGGCGGAGGATGCCGTCGCGCCCGGCGCTCTGCTGTACCTCGGTGACGGTCGCCGCGGCATCCGTCTGAGGGCCGGCGACGAGGAGGCGACGGTGTTCCTCCTGGGCGGCGAGCCGTTCGGCGACGAGATCGTCATGTGGTGGAACTTCGTCGGCCGCAGCCACGACGAGATCGAGGTCGCGCGCGAGGAGTGGGAAGCGTCATCCGATCGGTTCGGCCACGTCGTCGGTCACGGCGACGAGCGCATCCCCGCCCCGCCACTCCCGCACGTGCGGCTGACGCCCCGCCGCCGGCGCCTCTGACGGCTCGGCGGGTGGACATGTCGACGGAGAGACGCACTGTGCCTGCTCAGTAAGGCCCCGGCTGCCCTCGGAGGACCTCTCCGCCTCGATGCGAGGATGAGGGATATGACCCACCTGCCGAGTACCGATGTCGATTCCACAGCGCCCGCTAACCGCTATGCGTCCGCCCCGGCCTGGCGGGCCGTAGACGATTACTTCACCGACGCGCTCGTACGCGAGGACGACGCACTGGCATCCGCGCGCGAATCCGGCGAACGCACGACGATACCGAACGCCGAGGTCGCCGCCAACCAGGGCGCGCTCCTCGGGCTCATCACCCAGCTCTCCGGCGCTCGACGAGTCCTCGAATTCGGCACCCTCGCTGGCTACTCGACGATCTGGTTCGCCCGTGCTGTCGGCCCGGAAGGGAAGGTCGTCACCTTCGAGCTCGAGCCAGCCAACGCAGCGGTTGCACGAGAGAACTTCGAACGAGCGGGCCTCGCCGACCGGATCGAGCTCGTCGAGGGCTCGGCCGCGGATTCCGCCGGACGACTCATCAGTGAGCGCACCGAACCATTCGACCTGGTGTTCATCGATGCGGACAAGCCCAGCAACCCTCTGTACTTGCAGGCAGCTCTCGAACTCACGGGTCCCGGCGCGGTCATCATCATCGACAACGTCGTGCGCGACGGTGCCGTCGCTGACGCGGGCTCGGACGATCCCCGCGTGATCGGTGTGCGAGACGTCGTCGACGCCATCGCCGCACGAGACGATCTGACAGCCACGGCGCTGCAAACCGTCGGCGTGAAAGGCTGGGACGGGCTGATCATCGCCCGTCGCACCTGATCCCTCTCCCGCAACTGCGGACCTGGGCGACTAGCGGACGGCGGCGAGCTGGCGGTCGGGTTCGTCGTCCTCATCATCATCGTCAAGGACCTCCTGCTCCTCGTCCGTCGTCAGCCCGGAGCGCCGGGGCCGGTCGAGGCCGCGCGAGATCTCGTTTGTGAGCACACGGGTCAGGGTGTCAGCGAGCGGTCGCGACCGACCTCCGGTGGCAACGAAGGCGCTTCCAGCTCGCTGAGCGAAGCCCACGGCCTCGATCGGCAGCCACAACGGGAGAGACCGGGGGCCGGCCCAATAGTGCACGTCGAGAGCGAGGAGCTCTTCGTCGTCAACCGTGATGAGTTCGCCGTCGAATCCGGCGACCGACCGCGCGGCACGAAAGAAGTCATGCAACGTGTGCGCCTCACCGACGGCGTTGACGACGCCGGTGATCCCGGCGGCACCCGCGCTGACGATCCAGTCCGCGAGGTCTTCGACGTCGATGAACTGGACGAATCGCTGGCTCATCGTTGGAGCGAGCACGTTGCCGCCGCGGTGCAGCCGAGCCGGCCAGTAGCCGAGGCGGTCGCTCGGATCACCCGGACCCGCGATCAAACCGGGCCGGGCGATGAGCAGACGATCACCGAGCGCTGCCGCGGAGGCCCGTTCGGCCGCCACTTTCGCGTCGGGATACTCGGCGAGGTTCTGCGGTTCGACCAGCTGCGCCGTTTCGTCGGCGCCCGGCGTGCTGTTGTCCGCGTACACCGACACGGTCGAGACGAGAGTCCAGTGCGCCGCTCGGGCGGCGAGCGCCTTCAGTGCGGACTCGACGAGCTGCGGCTCGGAGGCGAGCTCGACAACGTCATCCCATTCACCCCCGAGACCCTCGTAAACCCCGGCGAGCGATCGGTCGGCACGCACGAGCCGCACACCATCGGGCGCCGATCCCGACTCGCCGCGCGCGAGGCAGACCACCTCGGCTCCGCTGTCGCGCGCCCGTCGCGCGATCTCGCGCCCCAGCCATCCGGTTCCGCCCAGCACGAGAGTCCGTCTCATGCCCGCCAGTCAACAGGCACCGGCCGGCGCGAAGGGGTCACCTTCGCTGTGGGCGCAAACTGCGCCCCGGTGCCCGCGGGCGAAGCGCGGTTGTTGAATGGTCGGATGAGCGCTCTCTCCGACTACATCGCAGCCTGGAAGACCAACGACACCGAGCGGATCGTCGAGACCGTCACGGAGGATGTCGTGATCACCGAGAGCTTCGGGCCGGTGTATAACGGCCGGGAGCGCGTGCGGGAGTGGTGCGAGAAGTGGAACGAGGAGGGGTCGCGCGTTCTCGACTGGACGATCACGAACGAAGCCCAGACCGGAGATCTGCTCGTGGCGGAGTGGCGGTTCGAGTACCACCAGGACGGTGAGGACCGGACGCTCCTGGGGGCGACGATCGCGACCCAGCGCGACGGCAAGATCGCGCAGCTTCGCGAGTACGCCGTCACCGCCGATCTCTACACCTGGGAAGGCGAGTGGAGATAGTCGCCAGCCTCACAGCCGGGCGCGCGGCACGACGTCATCCGCGAGGCTGATGCGTGGTCATCCAACCGAGCGACGACGCAGACGTCGGGGGTTCGTAGCGTCGATGTCATGACGAAGCCCCGCCTTCCCCGCGACCTCCCACCCGGCGCCGCCGCACTCGGCATGGCCGCCATCCTGCTGACGCTGTCCGGTTGCGCCGCCGTCGACAACGTCGCCTACGGGCGCGCCGAGAGCACTTACGCGACAGCGAAGGAGTTCGCGCAGGCACGCGGCGAGGCTCCTGCGTGGCTGCCCGCCGACGCACGCGAACTCACGCGCGTCGTCTCGACCCGAGCTGAAGCCGAGTCGATCGTGTTCTCGAGCGAGACCGGCCTTGCGGCGGACTGCGCCGAGGTCGAGCGCCTCTCGGCCCCCACCATGGAGATCACGTCCGGGCCCGATGTCTACGCGATCGACCGCGTCGCGGTCTGCGGCGAGTGGGCGGTGGCGGGGAGTAACGGCACCTACTACGCCTGGACTCCGGCCAAGGAGGCCGAGTAGCCCTGATCGACGGGACGGATGCCGGATGCATCACGACCCGCTCAGACGACACCACCCGCTGGATCGAGCACTTCTACCTGCCCGCTTCACCCTGGACAGCGAGGACGACGTCGACGTATGGCTGACCTGCGACCCTCGGCCTGATCAGAGTGCCGGCCCGGCGGGCACGGCGTACTTGAACCCGACGTGCGAGTCGACGAAGCCGAGCCTGCGGTAGAAGCGGTGCGCGTCGACGCGCGCGGCATCCGATGTCAGCTGCACGAGGGCGGCGCCGAGCTCGACCGCCGCGGCATCCATCACCCACCGCATGAGCGCCGTGCCGATGCCGGATGAGCGTTCGGCGCTCGCGACGCGCACGGCCTCGACGAGGAGACGGGTGCTCCCCCGCCGCGCCATCCCGGGGATCAGGGTCAGTTGCATGGTCGCCGTGACTCGACCGGCCTCGTCGACGGCGACCAGCAGCTCGTTCGCGGGGTTGGCGACGATCCGCTCCAGAGCATCTGCGTACGCACCGCGGTCCTCGTCGCGGGCGGCGTCACCACGCCCCGCGCTGATCGGGTCATCCGACAGCAACCGCACGATCGCATCGAGATCATCGGGCGTCGCGCGACGGATGACGACATCTGCCGAGCGGGAGCGGACGGATGCCGGGAGGTTCAGGCCTTCGATCACGGTTCTATTCTCCGGCCGTCTCCGGCACGCGCTCAGCGCCGCGTGAGGTTGCCGTCGGCCCACTCGCCGAGCTGGCTGAGGATCGGCACCAAACGCGACCCGGCATCCGTCAGTGCGTAGGTGACCACGACCGGCGGTCCCGCCTCGACCCGCCGAACGACCAGCCCGACGTCGGAGAGCTCGGTGAGCCGGTCGGACAGAACCGCATCGCTGATGCCGGCGACGGCCCGACGCAGACCGACGAACGAGAGCTCGCCCTGTCCGAGCACATCGACGATCATGCCGTTCCATCGCTTGCCGAGCACCGAGAACGCGTGCGACACCGCGGCGTCGCACTGTCGCGCGTCGTGGGGCTCGGTCATGCCTCCATCGTACGTGTGCTAGCGTTCCCGGAGCCGCTTTGTTTTTCATAGTTCCTCTGATCGGAGAAGCGCATGACCCTCTTCCGTCTGGATGCCAGCATCCTGCCCGCCACCTCGGCCAGCCGTGAGCTGGGCGACCTCGTCGAGGCCGAGTGGCTCGCCGCCCACCCTTCGAGTGATGTCGTGCGCCGCGACATCGCCGCCGACCCGATCCCGGCGACCGCGTGGCGGGATGCCGTGACCGCCGGGTTCACGCCCGCCGAGCAGCAGACCGCTGGTCAGCGCGACGCAGTCGCCCTGCGCGAGCAGCTGGCCGACGAGCTGATCGGCGCCGACGCCCTGCTCTTCACCGTGCCGCTCTACAACTACGGCGTATCGCAGCACGTGAAGACGTGGTTCGACCTGGCGTACACCGACCCGCGGATCGACCCCCAGGGAACGGCGTTGCGCGGCAAGCCCGCAACGCTCGTCACGGTGCTGGGCGGCAACTACGAGCCCGGCAGCCCCAAAGAGGGCTGGGACCACTCCACCGGGTGGCTTCGGCGCGTCTTCGAGGACGTCTGGGGGCTCGACCTCACGGTCGTCCACCGCCCCTTCACGCTCGTCGGCGTGAACCCCGCACTCGATGCCTTCACCGAGGCTGCAGCCGAGCTGCGCGCGACCGCCGAGCGGGATGCCGTCACGGCCGGCCGCACGCTCGCGGCATCCCGCACCGCCTGAAACATGACGACGGGGCGCCCGGACCGAAGTCCGCGCGCCCCGCGCGTCCGCGCCGCAGCGCGTCAGCCGGTCATCACCACAGCACGAGGAAGCCGCTGAGTCCCAGCGATCCCTCGACCGTGTCACTGCCGTTGTAGGTGGCGACGACCACCTTCAGCCCGCGCGACTGCCGGGGCAGTTCGACACGCGCCGTACCGTCGACGACATCCGCGCTGTACCGGGTCGAGTTCACCCAGATGTCGACGGTGCCCGTCGCGGGGGCGCCGCCGGTCGGCGTCACCTTCACCGAGACCACGTAGGGCTGCGAGGCCGTTCCGACGTAACGGTTGAGCGAAACGCTCGTCGCCGAGGCGAACTTGACGAACACCTCATTCGAGACCGCGGTTCCGACCTGGGGGTTGCCCTCCGCCGTCGCGGTGACCCGCACCGATAGGGCGGTGCCCACATCGGCGCGCGTCACTTTGTACGACGCCGAGGTAGCACCCTCGATGGGCTCACCACCGCGAAGCCACTGGTACGCGACGCTGACCTCGGCGGGATCCCACTCACCGGCGGTCGCCTTCAGCGTGCCGCCGACCTTCGCCGAACCCGACACCTCGGGAGCGACGACCGCGACCGGCGCACCCTGGCCCGACTCGACCTCGACGATCGTCCGGATCGACGACTCGCCGTAGCGAACGACGCCGAGGTACGACGTCTCGGGCTCGAGGCCCGCCCACGACAGGGTGTAGGTCGCCTTCTCGCCCTGCACCGTCGGCAGCGGGTCAGGGGACGCGGTGAACTCGCCGCCCGATGCCCCTGCTGCGACGACCGCGGTGGTGAGGTCGTAGGTGAACGGCTCGCTGAACGAGTACCGGTTGACCTTGACCAGGTAGGTGCCCGCGGTGGGCGCGGTGAGCGAGACGGCCTCGTTGGCGGATGCCGTCGCCGACGACCACTGCTCGTAGTAGCGCAGGTCGTCGGGGCTGACCACGCGGTACACGGTCATGTCGAGGTCGGTCGTCTCGATCGCCTCGGTCTCGACGGCGAAGCGTGCGTACTCCGTGCCCTCCGGGACGTCGACGATCTCGTACGTGTTGAAGCCGGCCTCACCCTCGTCGTAGAACGAGTCCTGGTCACCGGAGTGTCCGGGCACCTCGGGGAAGTCCGGGTTCACGCGCAGCTCCTGCGGCACGAGGCCCGAAAGACCGAGGTCGATCTCACCCGTCAGCGACGGCGCCACCGTGACGTCGACCGAGCCGGTGGTACCGGTGCCCGACACGGACGCCGGGGCATCGACCGGCACCGGGAACACCGCGATCGGCGAGCGCACGTCGTTCGCCCCGCCCGTCCAGGTGAGGAAGCCGGTGGCCCACTCGCCCATCGGAGCGTCGACGCGCGACAGGGTGATCTCGACCGTCGCCGACTCACCCGCCCCGAGCGTCACGGACGACGGCGAGACCTGCACGTCGACACCGGGAACGGATGCCTGCGCCTCGTACGTCCCGGCCTCGGTCGCCGTGATCGTACGGGTCACCGTCTGCGGCGCGCCGAGCGCACCGACGCCGATGGACGGCAGGTTGAGGTCGCTCGGGTCGATGGGGTCGACGCCGAAGTCGCGCAGCCCCAGACCCTGCAGGTACGCGGCCCAGTCGGCCGGACCGTTCAGGTAGAGGAGGCCCGGCTCGAAGTACTTCGTCGGGTCGGTCTGACCGGCACCCTGCGTGAACGGGTCGGTGACGGCGTCGCCGGCGGCATCCACGGTGTTGTACGCGGTCGTCATCATCGCCGACTTCACCTCGGCGGGCGTCGCCTGCGGGTGCTCGCCGAGGTACAGCGCGGCGAGCCCGGCGACGTGGGGCGACGACATCGAGGTGCCCGAGAGGATGCCGAAGGTCGGGTCCTCGTCGATGCCGTTCTCGGTGGCCGCGAGGATCGCGACACCGGGAGCGGTGATGTCGGGCTTGATGACGTCGCTGCCATCGGCGAGCATCGGTCCGCGGCTCGAGAAGCCCGCGACCTGCGGGACCGGGGTCTCGGTGCCCGTGACGTTCTCGCCGATGAGGGTGACGACGCGGTCGGTGCCGCCCTGGACGTACTCGAGCACCGCCGGGCGCGCGGTGTCGGAGACGTGCACCGTGGGAACCGAGTGGAAGTCGTTGTCGAGCGAGGCGGGCGTGACGTTGGTCAGGATCATGCCGATGCCGCCGGCCTCGTCGACCGCCTGCGACTTCTCGACACGAGCGTTCGATCCGCGGTCGCAGACGACGATCTTGCCGGTGACCTTGGCCGGATCGAGCGAGCCGAGCAGGCAGAGCTCGGGCGTCGTGGCGCCGGCCAGGCCGGCGTCGCCGGCGTAGACCGACGGGCCCGAGATCGTGTCGCCGAATCCGACCGACACCGACGCGCCGGGGAACTGCGCGGCGGACGTGTCGCCCTCCTCGCCGAGCCGGACGGTGCCTTCCCAAGTCGGGATCGTGGATGCCGCGACCGTGGCGTACCACGGCGACGCGTGGTCGGCCGTAACCGGGTCGGGGCCGGAGTTGCCGGCGCTCGTCGCGACGAAGACACCGGCCGCAGCCGCGTTGAAGAACGAGATGTCTTCCGGCGCGAGCACGGTCGTGGCCGAGCCGCCGCCGATCGAGTAGTTGATGACGTCGACGCCGTCGGCGACGGCCTGGTCGATCGCGGCCAGCAGGTCGCTCAGCGCGCAGATGTCGTCGGTCGTGACGAGCGGGTCGGGCCCGACGTAGCAGGCCTTGTACGACGCGACCTTGGCAGCCGGTGCGACGCCGGAGATCGAGCCGAAGTCGACTCCCTCGACGGACGCCTCGACGCCGTTGTTGCCCGCCGCCGTGCTCGCGGTGTGCGAGCCGTGGCCGTCGCCGTCGCGGGGCGACAGGTGGTCGTCGGCGAACGAGAACCCGTTCGCCGCGGCGCCGTCGCTGAAGTAGTGGGCTGCGATGAGCTTGGTGTTCAGGAGCGACGGGTCCCAGGCATCCTTCGTGCCGGCGCCCTGATCGACGACCGTGCTGCGGAACTCGCCGCCGTCGGCCTTCGTGAACACGACCTCGTCGCCGTCGCGGTAGGGCTGGTCGCCCGCCGAGGCGCCGAGCGCGTCGCCGGCGAACGCGGGGTTCTCGGGCGCGATGCCGGTGTCGACGACGCCGACGACGACGCCTTCGCCCGCCGCATCGATGCCGCCGACCTTCTCCCAGACACCGCCGGCGCCCTCGAGCCCGAGGAACTCGGTCGAGGGCACGGCGTCGACGTGACGGATCTCGTCGGGGAAGACGCCGAGCACGCCCTTCTTGGCGGCGAGCTTGCCTGCCTGGTCGGCGCTCAGCTGGGCCGCGAACCCGTTGAGGGTGGTCTGGTAGGTCGCGTCGGGAGTTGCGCCGACCTCGCTCGCGACCTCTTCTTGACGCTGCTCGAGGAAGCCGGAGTAGTCGGTGACGGCGCGGGACTGAGCGTCGAGACGCTCGCCCTCGTCGGGCTTGGTCGGCGCGAGGCCGGCCTCGCCGCCCTCGTAGGTCGCGACGGGAGCCTCGTCGAGGAGGACGATGTAGCGCCCGCTCTCGCTCTCGATCGGAACCGGGATGTTCACCCCCTCTCCCGTTGCAGCAAAGGATGCCGTTGCGGCAGAGCTCGTGAACAGTGCAGCCAGGGATACAGCCGCGACTGTTCGCAGGGTGGTGCGAACCATGTGCGCTCCAGTGGGGGGATGGATGAGCAGTCCGCGCGGCGTCGTCGGCGCGCGGTGAAGTCAACCTAGCTCACAGTTCCGACACAAGGAACCCTCGGCTTTCATTCAGGTCACGGGAGCATCGCCCCCACCGCCGCATTTCTCACGGCCCGGGAGGGAGCCGCCGTGCGCGCGTCCCATAGGCTGGGCGGGTGGCCCCGGCATCCCGCCTTTCGACGCGCGTTCTGCTCGTCTGCGCTGCCATCGGGGTCGCAACGGGCCTGCTGGGCGGCATCGAGGGCTGGCTCGCCGTCCCCGTCATCACGGGGCTGCCGATCGTCTACGGCTTCCTCCTCGGCATCCATGTGCTGCCCGGAATCGTCGCGCAGGAGACTCTGCGCCTCCGCTGGGTCGCGCTCA
Source organism: Microbacterium sp. SMR1 (assembly GCF_003289625.1). GTDB lineage: Bacteria > Actinomycetota > Actinomycetes > Actinomycetales > Microbacteriaceae > Microbacterium > Microbacterium plantarum. Next base: position 399,548 of record NZ_QMBN01000002.1, on the reverse strand, counting down.
TCACGCACCTGATCGCGGCGCTCGCGTCTTCGGCCGTCGCGCCGCCGTACACGTTCCAGTTCCTGGGGACCGCCGTGCTTTTCGGGGGCCTGCAGGAGGGCGTCGCCGCTCTCGTCCGCTATCGCTCGTGGGCGCCCTGGCGGTTCTTCGTCTCGGGTCTCGTGATCGGCGTCGTCGTCGCCCTCGCGGTGTTCTTCGCCGCTCACCTCAGCGCCCTCCCGCTGTGGGCTCAGGCCACCTACCTGACCCTGGCCGTACTCGGGCCCGTCGCCTGGACGGCCATCGGCCTGTGGATCGGCGTCGGCCTGCGCCGCGCCGGCGTCGCCCGTCGCTGAGCACCCTCGCCGGCCTTTCCGGGCCAAGTTAGGGTCGGCTAAGCTAAGCGCATCCGATCCGATCCGAGGACGCCCGTGACATCCGCCGCATCCGGTGCCGCCACGGCGGGAACGCCGGTCGCCGCGACCGCATCCGCGCCGTTGCTCGCCGTGCGCGATCTCGCGGTGACCTACGAGGGATCGGAAGCCGCAGCTACCCGCGGCGCCTCGTTCTCCGTCACTCCCGGTGAGGTCGTGCTGCTCCTCGGGCCGAGCGGTTCGGGCAAGTCGACGGTCGCACTGACGCTCAACGGGCTGATCCCGCAGTCGATCCCGGCGACGACCGAGGGCACGGTGCTCGTGTCGGGCGAGGATGCCGCGACCACCCCGATCCCCCGGCTCACCACGCGCGTCGGCATGGTCTTCCAAGACCCCGACGCGCAGCTGGTCACCGGCACCCTGCTCGACGAGGTGGCCTTCGGCCCCGAGAACCTGCGGCTGCCCGTCGACGATGTCCTCGCGCGGAGCGAGCGGGCGCTGCGCCGGATGGGGCTCTGGGAGCGGCGGCACGAGAACCCCGACCGCCTCTCGGGCGGCGGACGCCAGCGCCTCGCGATCGCGTGCGCGCTCGCGATGGAGTCGCCCCTGCTCGTGCTCGACGAGCCCACCGCGAACCTCGACCCCGAGGGCATCGAAGACGTCTACGCCGCCCTGGGCGAGATCGCTGCCGCGGGCGACCGGGCGATCCTGCTCGTCGAGCACAATCTCGACGCGGCGATCGGCTTCACCGACCGTGTCGTCGTGCTCGACCATGGCGGTCGCACCATCGCCGACGGTCCGATCGACGCGGTGCTGCGCGAACGGGCGGCCGAGCTGCACGCGATCGGCGTATGGCTGCCGGTGTCGACCATCGCGGCGCTGCGCCTGCGCGAAGCGGGCTATCCGCTCGACCCGCTCCCCCTGTCGCCGGACGAGCTGCGCGCGGGGCTCGAGGCCGCGGCATCCGGTGCCGAGAATCGGAGAATCGCGGCATCGTCGGGGGAGACCTCCGATTCGGTCCGAGTTTCGCGCGATTCTCCGGCGCAGGCGCAGGCGCAGGCGCCGGCGGTCTCGGTGCGCGAGCTGACGCTGCGTCGAGGTCGGACGACAGTGCTCCACGACGTGGACCTCGAGGTCGCGACCGGCGAGTTCGTCGCGATCGTCGGCGCGAACGGCGCGGGCAAGACGAGCCTCATCCAGGCGATCGCCGGCGTCGTCCGCGGTGCGCGCGGGCGCATCGACGTGGGCGGGCTCGACCCGAGTCGGGCGGACCCTCGTGCGGTCGCCGAGCGCGTCGGGTTCGTCTTCCAGAACCCCGAGCACCAGTTCGTCGCACCCACGGTCTTCGACGAGCTCGCCCATGGCCTGCGCCGCCAGCGGACGCCCGAGGACGAGGTGCGTGAGCGCGTCGACGGGATGCTGCGCCGCTTCGGCCTCGAGGCGCACGCCGACCGGCATCCGTTCGTGCTCTCCGGCGGTCAGAAGCGCCGACTGTCGGTCGGCACGGCCCTCATCGCCGGCGCACCCGTGCTCGCCCTCGACGAGCCGACGTTCGGCCAGGACCGCGCCCGCGCCGACGAGCTGCTGCACGTGCTGCGCGACCTCAACCGCGACGGCACGACGATCCTCGTCGTCACCCACGACATGCAGCTGGTGAGCGAGTACGCCCAGCGCTGCGTCGTCGTCGGAGATGGCCGCATCGTCGCCGACGGAGCGACCGCCGACATCCTCGGCGACGACGAGCTGCTGCGCTCCGCCGCCCTGCGGATGCCGCCGCTGCGCCGCGCCCTGCACGGGCTCGACGGGTACCCCGAGCTGTCGGGCATCGCCCGCCTCCGCGATCTGCCGGGGAGCGATCGATGAGCGCGACGGCGAGCATCGCGCTCGATCCCTACGCGGCCGCGCCGCCCTCCCGTCGGCTGCTGTTCCGGCTCAACCCGCTGGCGAAGCTCGCGGCCCCCGTCCCCGCGATGGTCGCTCTCATCTTCACGCGCGATCTCGTCACGCCGCTCGCTCTGCTCGCACTCGCGTACGGCGTGCTCATCGTCGGAGCGCGTTGGACGCTGCGTACCGTTCTCCTGCTCGCGGTCGCCGTGCCCATCGGCATCCTGATGGTGGGAGCCGGGATGTCGCTGTGGGTCGATGCGGCGCGGGTGGCCGACACCCCGGTGCTGCTTCAGCTCGGCGCCTGGAGTCTGCACGCGGGGGCGCTGGAGACCGGGATGGCGACCGGGTTGCGGCTCGGAGCGATCGCCGCGCTGGCCTTCATGGCAGGGCTCACCACAACCGGACCGGACCTCGTGCGGGCGACCGTGCAGCAGCTGCGCGTCCCCTACCGCGTCGGCTACACGGCGCTCGCGGCGTTCCGGTTCGTGCCGCGCTTCGGCTACGAGCTCGACCTCATCCGACAGGCCCACCGCGTACGCGGCGCCCATGGCGGGCGAGGCCCGTTCGCGGCGGTCGCCCGATGGGGCGGTTACGTCGTTCCGCTGCTGGCCGGCGCCATCCGCCATGCCGAGCGGGTCGCGCTCGCGATGGACGCGCGCGCCTTCGGGGCCCATCGCGACCGCACCGAGCGGCACCTGGTGCCGTTCCGGCGGCGCGATGTCGCCTTCGTCGCGCTCTTCTGGCTCGCCTCCGCCGCGATCCTCATCCCCCTCTTCCCCTGGACCCCCTGATGCCGACCGCACCCCGTCGAGCCTGGAAAGGATGCTGCGCATGACCCGCAACATCGTGAAGCCCATGACGCCCGGTCTGGTGCGTCTGGAGGTGCTGCGCGCAGAGCGCCTCGCCCCGCACTGGATGCGGGTCACCTTGGGACGCGGCGACATCGACCGGTTCGTACCGCTGGGCTACGACCAGTGGTTCCGCCTTTTCCTGCCGCTCGGCGGCGATGAGGCCCTCGACCGCATCCCGGCCAAGGCCAACAAGCTGTTCGGCTTCCTGAAGTACCTCCGCATCCCCGAGGGCGAACGGCCGGTCATGCGCAACTACTCGGTGCGGGCGTATCGGTCGTCGGGGCCGTCGGGCGGTGCCGAGATCGACGTCGACTTCGTCCTGCACGGCTCGGGGCCAACCGCCGGACCCGCCTCCCGCTGGGCGTCGCAGGCCCACGAGGGAGAGAGCGTCGTCATCATCGACGAGGGGCTGCGATTCAACCCCGAGCGAGGCATCGATCATGTGCTCCTCGTCGCCGACGAGACGGGGGCACCGGCCGTCGCCTCCATCTGCACTTCGTTGCCGGCAACGGCATCCGGAACCGCGTTCATCGAGGCCCCGTCGAGCGACGACGTGCTCGAGATCGATGCACCTCCGGGGGTCGAGGTCCGGTGGCTCGTCCGGGCGCCCGACGCGAAGCCGGGGTCAGCCGCCCTCGCAGCGCTGAGCGGATTGGCACCGGGCGCATTGCCCGCGCAGCCCCTCCACGCGTTCGTCGTCGGCGAGCAGTCGCTGCCGACCACCGCCCGGCGTATGCTCGTCGCCGACCACGGCATCCCGAAGGAACAGATCAGCTTCGTCGGGTACTGGCGCGAGGGCGCGAGCTCGCCGACCCCGAAGCCCCAGGCGGCATCCGAGCACGCGCCGGATGATGAACGCCGAGCCACGACGGAGCGGGGGACGCGAGCATGACCGCGGCACCGCGATCGCGCGCCGCGCGTGTCTCGACGGCATACCTGTTGACGTGCGCCGCGATCGGCGTCGCGGCGACCGCGTTGCTCGCGCCTGCGTGGGTCGCGTCGACGACCCTGTTCCTCACGGTGCCGTTCGCAACGGTGGCGATCGCCGGGCTGTGGGTTCTGCCCGCCGTCATCGCCCTCAGGCTGCTGCAACGCCCGGGAGCGGGGCTGCTCGTGGGGCTGATCTCAGGACTCGTGCTTGCGCCGTTCTTCACGATCGGATCGGTCGCGACGATGCTCTACTGGTCGTTCTTCCCCGAACTGCCGTTCCTCGCGACGCTCTACCGGCGCTGGAACACATGGCTGCACTATGCAGGCGCCGCGATCATCGGCGCGACGTATCCCGTGTTCGCAGCGCAGTCGTTCGATCTGTGGAGCATGACCGCGCCCGTGCTGATCGGGTTCGTCGCCCTTTGCATCGCCAGCTGCGTCGGAGCGACGTGGCTCGGCATCCTGATCGGCGACCGCCTGCGCGCCGCCGGCGTCGCGACCCTCGCCCGGCGCCGCACGCCCGCCTGACCCCTCTCCCCCTTCCCTCCCCCGTCGATTCGCCGAAAAATGCGGATGCGCCCGGTGCGCGATCCGCAGAACCTGGCGAGTCGACGGGCCGGGCGCAGGGCGCCGGGCGCCGGGCGGGGTCAGTCGGCGTAGGTCGGGGCGGGCGGCATCCCGAAGAAGTCTTCGAGAGTGCGGTAGCCGCCCTCGGCGTAGAGCGCGGCGAGGTCAGGGCCGATGTACCGCAGGTGCCAGGGCTCGTACTCGTACCCGGTCGTCTCGGTGAAGCCGTCGGGGTAGCGGATGATGAACCCGAAGCGATGCGCGTTGGCGGCGACCCAGTCCGACTGCGCCGTGCCGCCGAACTGTTCGATCGCCCCGCACCCACCGTCGCATGCGACCACATCGACGGCGAGACCGGTCTGATGCTCGCTGTGCCCGGGGCGGGCGCTCGTGAGGTCGGCGTTGCCCTGGCCGAGCTGCCCGACGTAGTTGCGGTACGTCGACACTTGGAAGTCGTACGACCGGAACCCGCTGTTCACTCCGATTGTGCCCGCGCCCTCAGCCTGCGCGGCGGCCGCGAGCTGCGAGAGGGCGGACGCGACGTCAGCGCGCATGTGTCCGCCACTCGTCCGCTCGACGCCCTCGGCGCGCGCTTGCGGCTCGGGCCAGTAGTCGATCGGATCGAGCGCGTTCAGCTTGTTCACGACGACCCACGTGCGGCCGGCCGTGTGCAGATCGATGCACGGGGCCGCACCGCCCGCGATCGCGGCCCGGAAAGGCTCGGCTCCCCCGGCCGCGGCGATGACGTCGGCGTCAGAGCCCGACGCGAGCGCCTGCTGGAATCCGGGATCACCGCAGATGTCGCCCGCGGCCGCGGCATCCGTCGTCGCGTCGTCGGCCGGCTGGGCGGCGGCAGCATCGCCGGACTGCGCGGGCGCAGGAATGGACGATGCGTTGGGCGCGCCCGCCGCGGCGTCACCGACGAGCGCGGCGACGGGGTCGACGGGAGCCTCATCCGGTCCGCTGAGTGCCGACGTGAAGCCGGCGGTACCGGCGACGACGAGGCCGACGAGTGCGAGTGCAGCCGTGGCCGCAACGGCGCGGCGGCGGACGTAGACGGATGCCGGCAGACGCACGGATGCCGTCAGGGCGGCGGCATCCGGTGATCGGCCCTCCGCCGACGAAGCCGAAGCGACCTCCTCACCCCCACCGCTTGCCGCGGAACCGGAAGCGCCGGCCCGCTCACGCAGCTCGCGCCGCGAGGGGAGGGGGCGCGCCTCCGCCGATCGCTCGCGTCGCGAGCGACGCGTCTCGGGCTCGGTCGGGTGCACCACGACCCCATTCTGCCCTGCGGGTCCGGTTGAGTTTCCGTTCGCAGCGCGGTTCACCCGCGACCCGGGCTGGTCCCCTCGCCGAACACGGCATCGGGTCCGGCGGGCGATGCTCCCGGGCTCACGCTGCCCGCGCGCCCTTCCGCAGCCGCCGGAGCGAGCAGCTCTCGCGCGATCACCTTCACGGAGGGGAACGCGTCGAGCTCGTCGATCTCGATGCTCGAGAACCAGCCCGCGTCATGGACCTCTCCGGCCGCGGGCGTCGGGGCGCCGCGCTCCGAAGTGTGCAGCACGAAGGCCATGTCCATATGGATGTGCGCGGGTTCGCCGGGACGCTCGGGGATGAGCTGATAGCTCATGCTGATCGGGAGGTCGAGCTGAGCTTCGGTGCGACCGTCCGCGGCGAGGTCGACGCCCGCGTGCGGGCGCAGCACGGCTGCCACGCCGGTCTCCTCGAACACCTCTCTCACGACCGCCGCCTGGGGCGTCTCGTCCTCGTCGACATGACCGCCCGGCGGAAGCCACTTCGCGAGCTTCTTGTGATGGATGAGGAGGATTCGGTCCTCTGCGCGATTGAGAACGTAGCCGCTGACGGTGAACTGTTTGGCGTACGACGCGGTTCGATCGATGATCGTCATCGTGCGGCACCCTTCGCACCGGCACCGACAGCGCGGCGGATTTCATCCATTCGGACGAGCCGGCGACGCACCCTCGTCATCGCGGATCTCACCCTCTCCCCAGCTGACGTCAATGTCACAGCGCACTCCCCCATCCGCTCGCAGCGTCCTCGATCCCCGGTGAAACGATCTGCCTGTCACCTCACCGGCACCGGAGCATACGAGGGTTCGCGCTTACATGTTTGACAAGACTTCGAATTCCTGTTCGAATCTTCTCATGCGATGGCAGGGGCAGCAGATGGGCGTGGCGGATGCCGCTGCGCTGCCCGGCCTCGAGACACTCAACGGCCTCGTGCGCTCGGTGACGACGCCCGAGTTCGCAGGAGTTACCTTCCACGAGGTCATGTCGCGCTCGGCTCTCAACCGGGTCCCGGGCCCATCGGCGATGCCCTTCGACTGGACGGTCAATCCCTACCGGGGATGCACGCACGCCTGCGTCTACTGCTTCGCCCGCGGCACGCACGAGTACCTCGACATGGACGCGGGAGCCGACTTCGACTCGCAGATCGTCGTCAAGCTGAACGTCGCCGACGTACTGCGCCGCGAGCTCTCGAAACCGACCTGGGCGCGCGAGCAGGTCGCTCTCGGTACGAACACCGACCCCTACCAGCGTGCGGAGGGCCGCTATCGGCTGATGCCCGGCATCATCACGGCGCTGGTCGACAGCGGCACGCCGTTCTCGGTGCTGACGAAAGGCACCCTGCTGCGCCGCGACCTGCCGCTGCTTGCCGAGGCGGCACGTTCGGTGCCCGTCGACCTCGCGATGTCGATCGCGGTACTCGACGAGCCGCTGCGGCAGCTGCTCGAACCCGGCGCGCCGACATTCGCCGCTCGCCTCGACACGGTGCGAGCGGCAAGCGCCGCGGGGTTCCGGGTGACGGTGTTCCTGATGCCGATCGTGCCGCACCTCACCGATTCGACCGAGGTGCTCGACGATGCCCTGAGCCGGATCGCGGATGCCGGCGCCGCCCGCGTCGTCTACGGCGCGATGCACCTGCGACCGGGCGTCAAACCCTGGTTCCAGCAGTGGCTCGCGCGTGAACGCCCCGACCTCGTGCCGGTGTACCGCGGCCTGTACCCCGGGGCCTCGGTGCAGGCACCGCAGGGCTACCGGCGCATGCTCGCGACGCGCGTTCGACCTCTGCTCGCGCGGCATCGCCTTCGGGGAGGGCTCGAAGAGGAAGAGGTCCAGCCCGCCACGCGACGATTCCGCCCCGGACCGGTGGTCACGACTTCGCGCGGCCGCGCCGCTGCAGCGGCATCCGTTCCCACCCTCTTCTGACACACGCAGCACGGTGGCCCGAGTTTCGCGGCCCGGGGCGCTGCGGACGACCGGAGCCGGGAGTGCGAGCCGGGACACTCGCCCGCGCTGCCGGGGTGTGGTCCCGAGATCAGGCTCAACCCGCGGCCGGCTCCCATCGCTCAGCCTCTCACGGCCCTCAGCCTGCGCACGGCACGCGAAGCGCGAGCGCCCTGCCAACGGAAGCGCCCCGCCGAACGCCACGACCGTCGGGTCGCAGCGCTCGACGGGGCGTCGGCGGGCGTCGGCTCAGGCGTCGACGTTCGCGAGCTGTCGGCCCGAGACCTCCTCGAGGATGTCGTCGCCGGGGCGGACATCGTCGAAGGGGGCGTCGATCTCGGCACGCTCGAGCATCTCGGTCATGCGACGGCGACGCTGACGCGTGATGAGAGTGACGACCGCGCCCGAGCGACCGGCGCGGCCAGTGCGCCCGGCGCGGTGCAGGTAGGTCTTGTACTCGTCGGGAGCGTCGGCCTGGATGACCAGGTCGATGTCGTCGACGTGGATGCCACGGGCTGCGACATCCGTCGCGACCAGCACCCGCACCTTGCCGTCGGTCAGACGCTGCAGGTTACGCGTGCGCTTGCCCTGGTTGAGGTCGCCGTGGAGCGCGACCGCCGCGATCCCGGCATCCTCGAACTGCTCGGCGAGCATCTCGGTGTAGGCGCGGGTGCGGGCGAAGACGAGCGTCTTGCCGTCGCGGTCGACGAGGGAGTTGAGGATCTCGGCCTTGTCACGGTGGTCGAGGACGAGCACACGGTGATCGATCGTCGAGGTGTCCTGGCTCTCGCCCGCGACCTCGTAGACGGCCGGCTCGACGAGGAACTCGTCGACCAGAGCGGCGACCTCGCGGTCGAGCGTCGCCGAGAACAACAGCTTCTGCGCGCCGTCCTGCACGAGGCGGAGAATGCGCTGCATGGGCTCGAGGAACCCGAGCTCGCTCATGTGGTCGGCCTCGTCGAGCACGACGATCCCCACCTCGGAGAGGTCGAGCTTTCCCTGGTTTTGCAGGTCTTCGATGCGGCCGGGGGTGCCGATGATGATGTCGACGCCCTTCTTGAGCGCACCGACCTGACGCGCCTGCGGCACTCCGCCGTAGATCTGCGTCGTGAAGAGCCCGACGCTGCGCGCGATCGCCTGGACGGTGCGGTCGATCTGCAGCGCGAGCTCGCGCGTCGGAGCGAGGATCAGCGCCTTGGGTGAACGCCCGAACTCGCGACGCTTGCCGGCCTGGCTGCGCAGGATCGATTCGACGAGCGGAGCGCCGAACGCGATGGTCTTGCCCGAGCCGGTGCGGCCGCGGGCGAGGACGTCCTTGCCCTCGAGGATCGGCGGAATGGTGGCCGCCTGGATCGGGAACGGGGATGCCGCACCCAGGGCGTCGAGCTGACGGACGATGTTGTCACCGAGGCCGAGGTCGGCGAACGACGACTGGGCGACGGATGCGGCATCCACGGCCTCCGCCTGCAGGCGCTCGTGGACGGTGTCGACGTGGTCCTGGTGGGCCTTCGACTTCGTCTCGGCGTTCCAGTCCGAACGGTTCGGACGGTCGCCGAAGTCACGGCGCGGGCGGTCATCGAACGAACGCGCCGAGCGGTCATCGCGACGCGGACGGTCCGAGAAGTCGCGACGCGGACGGTCATCGCGGTTCGGGCGATCGCCGAAATCACGACGAGGGCGGTCATCGAACGAACGCGCCGGACGGTCATCACGACGCGGACGGTCGTCACGGTTCGGGCGGTCGCCGAAGTCACGACGGGGACGGTCATCGAACGAACGCGCGGGGCGATCATCACGACGCGGACGGTCATCGAACGAACGCGCGGGGCGATCGTCGCGGCGGGGACGGTCACCGAAGTCACGACGGGGACGGTCGTCACGATTCGGGCGGTCGCCGAAGTCACGACGGGGACGGTCATCGAACGAGCGCGTCGGGCGGTCGCTGAAGTCACGGCGGGGACGGTCGTCACGGAACGAGGGACGCGCGTCGCCGAACGTCCGGCGGTCGTCGCGAGGCTGCGCTTCGTAAGGGCGCCGGCCACCGGCATCCGATCGGCGGTCGTTCCCGTAGCCGCGCTGCTCGCGAGGCGCACGGTCGTCACGACCACCCCGGTCGTCACGGAACGAGCGCTCGCCACGTCCACCGCGGTCGTCGCGGGCCTGCGAGCGGATGCCGCGCGCTTCGTCACGACCCGCACGGTCCTGCGAGGACCAGCGGTTCTTGCGACCGGTGTCTTCGCTCTCGGCACGGTAGCCGCGGTGACCGGGGCTCTTGCTGCCGGGGGTTCCGGCCGAGGACTGGCCGGGGCGACGCTTCGCGTCCTGGTACGACGTCTTCTTGCCGTAGCGGGGCTCGAAGTTCTGCGCGCGGCCGCCGGCCGGCTTCTTGTTCTTGGGCATGGGTGTGTCCTTCTGGGTTCTCTGCACGAGAACAGCGCCCGCGCGCACGCGGGCAAACCCGGACATCCGTCGGCCGGGGGCCATTCACATGATGGTCATGCGCGCCGATCGGCGCTCACCATCGGCCCCATGGACTCACAAAACCTGTCGCGATCACGCGCTGCCCAGAGCCGACCCGCCCACGATATGGCATCCGCCTGAGAAATCGCCCGCCGCGGCGCGGGGCCCGGGTGCAAGGGCCGGGCTCGAGGGCCGGGGCGGGGGCAACGCGTGCTGCGATGCAAGGGTTCGGGCGCAACACCCCGGCGCCTCGCTCCCGGCCACGGCGCGCCGCGGGCAATCCCTTGCATCGCGGCAAGCCGGCAGCCCGGCGCGAGCCCGCCGCCAGTCCGGCGCGTGCCGCGATCAGGCCAGGCGGCGGCGACGGGGTCCGCGGGAAGGCCCGGGAATGCGCTGAGCCTGTCGACGGGACGACCCGGCCTCCGGTTCACCGGAATCCACCGGCCCTCCAGCACCAGGATGGGCGTCGCCGACCTCGTGGTCATCAGGCGCGACCGGGATGACCAGGTGCGTGGGGGCATCGGGTGAACCGTCCACCGGCACGACGAGGTGGGTCGGCTCGGCTGTGGCCGCCTCCGCGAGGCGCCGCTCGCGCCGAGTCATCGGCGCCGCAGACACCCCGTCTCCCGCGGAACCGGCTGTCGAACCAGCATCCGCGCCGGCACCGACGTCACCGCGCCGCCGCGCCGCGCGGCGCTCGCGCGCTCCCTCGACGAGGTTGTAGAGCGTCGGCAGCACGAGCAGGGTCAGCAGCGTCGACGAGATGAGCCCGCCGATGACGACGATCGCCAGCGGCTGCGAGATGAACCCGCCGTGGCCGGTGATCCCGAGCCCCATGGGCGTCAGCGCGAAGATGGTCGCGAGCGCGGTCATCAGGATCGGTCGCAGACGGCGCGATCCTCCCGCGATCGTCGCGTCGTGGGCAGACAGCCCCTTCTCGCGGTACTGGTTCACGAGGTCGATGAGCACGATCGCGTTCGTCACGACGATGCCGATGAGCATCAGCACACCGATGAGCGAGGCGACGCCGAGCGGCACGCCCGTCGCGATCTGCAGCAGGATCGCTCCCGTCGCCGCGAACGGCACCGAGATGAGCAGCAGCAGCGGCTGCCGCAGCGACTTGAAGGTCGCGACCATCACGATGTAGACGATGAGGATGGCGGCGAGCGCGGCGAGCCCGAGCTGCGCGAAGGCGTCCTGCTGCTGCGTCAGCACGCCGCCGATCTCGGCATCCGCGCCCTGCGGCAGCTCGACCTCGTCGAGCGCATCCCGGACGATCCCGGATGCCGCGTTGAGGTCGTCGCCCGCGGGCGTCACGGTGACCGTCGCGGTGCGCTGACCGCGCTGCGTCGTGATGGAGGTCGGCCCCTCGCTCTGCTCGACGGTCGCGACGTCCTGCAGCGGGATGGGACCGCCGGCCGTCGGGATCGTCAGCTGCCGCAGCTGGTCGATCGACGCGGGCGCCTGCGACGCCGCGAGGTAGACGGTGAGCGAGGTGTCGTCGATCTCGACGGTTCCGATCGACTGCGGCTGCATCGTGCCCGAGACGATGCCGCCCACCGCGACCTCCGACAGGCCGCGGGATGCTGCGGCGTCGCGATCGACGGTCACGGCGATGTACGGCAGCGAGGCCGAGAGGTTCGACGTCACGTGGCTCACGCCGTCGGCATCCTGCAGCGAGGCGACGACCGCGTCGGTCGCCTCGCGGAGCGCGGTCTGGTCGGGCGCGGTGACATCGATCTCGATGTCGCTCGAGCCGAATCCGCCGCCACCGGCGGCGATCTGGATGTCGCCGACGCCCTCGAGGTCGGCGACGGCGCGCTGCACGCGATCGCGCACGTCGAGCTGATCGGCCGAGCTGTCGGTCGTGATCGAGTAGGTCACCCCGCCGCCCCCGCCCGAGAAGGCGTCGCGCAGCTGCGATCCGGACGAGCCGATCGAAACCTGCACGGCGTCGATTCCCTCGAGGCCGGTGACCGCGTCCTCGACGCGCTGGGCGGCGGCATCCTCCGCCTCGAGGGATGCCGCAGGCCCGAGCGTCTGCGTCATGGTGAAGGTGTTCTGACCGGAGTCGCCGAGGAAGTTCGTCTTCATCAGCGGCACGGCCGCGAGGGTGCCGCCGAGCACGAGCACCGCCAGCACCAGCGTGACGGCGGAGTGGCGGAGGGTCCAGCGCAGGACCGGCAGGTAGGCCTTCTGCAGTCGCGACGGCGGCGCCTCGGGGTCTTCGGGGTCGATGCGCCGGCTGTCGGGCGTCACGACGGGCTTACCCGGCCGCAGGAACCAGTACGCGAGCACTGGGACGATCGTGAGCGAGACGAACAGCGAGGCCGACATCGCGATGGTGACCGTCAGGGCGAAGGGACGGAACAGCTCGCCGGTCAGGTCTCCGACGAAGGCGATCGGCAGGAACACGGCAACGGTCGTGATCGTCGACGCCGTGATGGCGGCGGCCACCTCGCGAACGGCCAGGGTGATGGCCGCGAGCTTGTCGGCTCCCTCGACGTAGTGCCGCTTGATGTTCTCGATGACGACGATTGAGTCGTCGACGACTCGGCCGATCGCGATCGTGAGGGCACCGAGGGTGAGGATGTTGAGCGAGTAGCCGAACGCCTGGATGCCGACGAAGGTGATGAGCACGCTCGTGGGGATCGAGATCGCGGTGACGATCGTCGAGCGGACCGAGAGCAGGAAGACGAGGATCACGAGCACCGCGAAGACGAGGCCGAGCAGGCCCTCCTGCGCGAGGGCCTCGATCGACTGCTCGATGAACGGCGCCTGGTCGAAGACGACCGTGAACTGAGCCTCGCCGCCGAGGTCGTCTTCGAGCGCGGGCAGCGCGTCGAGCACGCCGCGCGAGACGTCGACGGTGTTGGCGGCGGGCAGCTTCGTGACCGCGATGGTCAGGGCCGGCTCGCCGTCGACACGCGAGATGGAGGTGACCGGTGACGGTTCCTGCGCGACGGTGGCGACGTCGCCGATCGTGGTCGTGCCGCCGGTGAGCTGAGCGGCATCCGTCGGCACGAGCGGCAACGCCGACAACTCGTCGACCGAGGCGATCTTCGCGCCGGTCTGCACGGTCAGCGACTGGTCGCCCTCGGTGATCTCGCCGCCGGGGAACAGGACGCCGTTCTGATCGAGCGCGTCGCGAATGGCCTGCTGCGTGTACCCGGCCTCGGCGAGCGCGGTCTGGTCGGGGGTGATCGTGATGCGCTCGACGCGGCCTCCGACGACCTGGGCGGCGTTGACGCCGTCGACGTCTTCGAGGTCGGGGATGACCGTGCTCTCGAGCCGGGCCTGCACCGATTCGGCGTCGTCGTAGCCGGTCACGGCCAGCTGGATCACAGGAAGGTCGTCGAGCGAGAAGCTCAGCACATTCGGCGTGACGCCGTCGGGGAGCTGGCTGTCGATGCGGTTGATCGCCTGCAGGATCTTCTGCTCTGCAGTGGCCAGATCGGTGCCGTAGGTGAACGACGCCTGGATGATCGAGGCGTTCGTCGAGCTCGTCGCCGTCGTCGACTCGAGCCCGGGCACACCCTGGATCGCGGTCTCGATCGGGGTCGAGACGTCGGTGTTGACGACTTCGGGCGAGGCACCGGGGTAGGTCGTGACCACCGAGAGCTGAGGCAGCTCGATCGAGGGAATGAGCTCCTGCTTGAGGTTCGTGAGCGCGAGGCCGCCGAACACCGCGGCGACGATCGTGATGAGCGCGATGAGAGCGCGGTTCTTCAGGCTCAGGACGGCGAGTTTCGACACGGGTTCCCTCGGACGCACCGGACCGGCGCAGGTAGGTGTGGTGCAGGCGAACGCGATGCGCTCGTCGATACATGGATGTATCGACTTCAGTATCCCACGGGGTCGCCGCGGAGGCGTGGGCTCAGCCTGGGAGCAATCCCCCGAGGACGATGCCGATCGCCGCGGCGATGACGGCCATGGCGAAGGTGCCGACGAGGTTGACGATCGCCCAGTCGCGCCGGCCGCGCCGCATCAGCTGGATCGTGTCGACCGACACCGTACTGAACGTCGTGTATCCGCCCAGCAAGCCGATGCCGAGGACGGCCAGCCAGTCGGGCGCGACGAGCGCGCCGAGTCCGGTCAGGAGCCCCAGCAGCCCGGAACCGGTGACGTTGATCACCAGGATGCCGACGGGGAAGGCATCGCGGCGCCCCCGCGTCAGGAGGACATCGAGGACGTACCGGATGCCGGCGCCCGCCCCACCCGCGACCACCAGGGCAACGAGCATCCCGGCACTCACCCCGTTCATGCGGCATCCCCGTCGCGGCGGATGCCGAGGGCGAGCCCGAGCGCCGCGGCGATGGCGCCGCCGGCGAGGCTGATGGCGATGAGCGCGAGCCCGACGATCGGCGCGGCGGTGGCGACCTGGATCGATTGCACGGCGAAGGCGCTGTACGTCGTGAACCCGCCGAGCACGCCGGTGCCGACGAACGCGCGGAGCCGGGGCCGGCTGACCGCCCAGCGACCGACGACGATGCCGAGCAGGAAGGACCCGAGCAGATTGCATCCGAGCGTGAGCGCGGGCACCGCGAGGGGGTGGGTCCATCCGGTGAACGGAAGAGTGAGCGCGGCTCGCACGGCGACGCCGGCCGCACCGCCGATCACGACGAGGACCAGCGTGAGCGGCGAGATGCGCGCCCGCTCGACCACGTCGCCACCGTAGACCCCGGGATGGGTCGGTGGGTGCCGCCACTCCGGGCACCCGCCGACCATCACCCCGGAGGAGACTCACCCCGCTACGCGAGAGCGACGCCGTTGGACCCACAGGAGGAGCGCAACCCCAAGACCAGCTGCGCCAGCCGCGACGAAGATCTCAAACGTGCCGGTGCCTCCGGTGAGCGGCAACTGCGGGACCTCCGACTGCACGTTCTCGATGGGGAGCTCGAACGCCGTGTCACCGCGCACGGTGATCTGACGCGGGGTGTCGTCGATAACATACCCGGCAGGGGCGCGCGTCTCCGTCAGAACGTAGTCCCCGGCAGTGAGACCGGAAACCGTGAACTCTCCTGCTTCCGGATTCACATCAGTGCCACGGCACTCGGCAGCTGCGCTTGCAACGCAATCCGTCACCGCGATCGCGGAGCCGATCGGGCTGCCCTGCGCGTCGACTCGCACCAGCGACCACTCTGACCCAGCGAGATGCTCCGCCGTGTCTCCCGCGTTCACCTTCTCCCACGAGAGCGTCGACGTCTTGACCATGATCCCTGCGGGATCGCAGGATTCATCGACGTCCGTGTCTGCGGGAACCGCGCACGCGTTGTTGATCAGTGGCCCGCCCGCGGCTTCGTCACCCAGCACGATCGAGTACTCGATCGTGACCGCGTTGTCTTCGCCCGGAAGCAGCTCCGGAATCACTGCCCCGGCTGCGAGGCCGTCGGGTAGGGGTTGCAGAGCGGCGAGTTCGACCCGGTCGTCCGTGACCCGCACATTCGTGAGCGTTTGATCACCCGTGTTGGTGACGACCAGGCGGTACCGCACCGTGTCCCCCGCGTAGCGCGTGGGATAGTCGTCCACGTTCTGCGCGTCGCGCCATTGCCCATCAGAGTCTTGCACGTACTTCTTCAAGGCAACCGAATTGACCGCGGCGATCTCGAACCTGCTCGAGGTGCGCATGCTGAGCTTGGTCCTCTCGGCACGAGCCTCTGCGACATTCACATAGACGTCCTCGGCGGCTGCCCCGAGGTGACCACGGGGATGGTGAACTGCTGTTGCGCGGACGGCGCCAACGCGGGACCGATGACGCGCACTGCCGTTGCGTCAGCCATGAAAGTGGTACTCCACCCCACCGTGTTCCCGCTCGGGTTGTTCGCTGCCCCATTCGACGGGTCCGCAGGGTCAGCCTTCAGCGTTGCGGGGGCGGCCCTGGTGTAGTACACCGTCGCGCCAGCGACCGCCTGAACGGGGCCGCTCAGCTGGTAGCCACCGGAGAAATTCGTCCCCCGGCCGTCACCGTTGTAGGGAAGCACATCGATCGTGTCCGTGAACGTTTGCGGCTTGACGTCGGCTGAGGTGATTCGTACGGTCCACGAGTCTCGTGCGACGCCATCCTGGTGGGGGACCTTCGCATTCTCCGCAGTCTTGGTGAGGAGGGTCAGCCCGCCGTCGCGGATCGTGGTTGTAGCGCTGGCTGTTGCCCGGTGTTGACCGATGCTCGAGGAAGCGTTGTTCACGAACTTGGCTCCCGCAACGGCGTTGCCCGGGATCGTCGCCTGGAAGGTAATGACGTAGTCCGTATTCGTGCTGACGGTTGCGAAGTCCCAGGTAAGGGTCTGCCCGGCCGCAGAGGTCGGCGCCACTGAGGCGCTGCCGGGCACGAAGCTCATCCCCGCAGGCAGGGTGTCGACCACCTTGTAGCCGGGCACGGTGATGTTCGTCGCTCCTTCAGCGCGGTAACGCAGTGTGTAGGTGACCGTCGCGCCCGGGATCGTCTCGCTCGGATCCACCTGCTTCACGATGGTGGGCTGGGCCACGATCACCCGCATCACGTCCCGGAACGCCCCGGTGAAGGGGTAGCGCGAGTTCGGTGTCGCGGTGCCGTAGGCGGGCTTGCTCGCCGCGTCCATCTGTCGGTTGTCAGACACCCAAGCACCCGAGCCGTACTTGTACGATCCCCATTGCCAGATGTCTTGCCCGTCGGCGACCCCTGCTTTGATCTTCGAGTCGACATACAGCATGACCAGCTGACGATCGGTCATGTCGAAGCCACTCTGGTTCCCGATAGCGGCTCGGACGGCCTTCACTCGGCTCCGATCAGCTGGGGGGGTCGAGACCCAGTCGCTGCTCCCCCAGCCGGTGTCGCAATTGAATGCATTGGGGTTGTATGAGGCGCTATTCGGATTCACTAGCGGGTCAGCGCCCACGTAGTACCATTCGACGACGTTCGGGTCGGGTGTGATTTTCCCCAAGCCATCGGGCCGCCCCACGGCGGCCTGCTGGAATTCGACGTACTTCGTATCGAGGATGCTGCACACCTGGTTCGTGGTGGCGTTCGTCGTCGGCACGATTGCAACGCCCTGACGCACCGGACCGCCGGCGAACTGCCGGAACGTGTCATCCCAGAAGCTTCCAATGGGGCGCGGACTCATGGTTTGAGGCTGCCACCCGCCGGTCTGAGTGCCGCGCGTATAGGGCACGGGGTGCGAGTTGTTGTTGGGGTCGTCAACGGAGGTCGCGCCGGAACTCGGAGCGGTGTACGTTGGCGCGCTTGCCGTCGCCGTGAGATTACCTGCACTCGTATACGGGAAGAACATTCTGATCTTTCCCGATGCAATGACATCCCAGCCCGAAGGCAGATCGACCGCAGCGCCATCCTTCGCCGGATAAGATGATTGCGCGTAATTCAGCCCACTCAGGATGAGCGTGAAGTTGTTCTTCGAGACACGCGTGATCGTGCATGAAGGAAATGCGGCCCGCTGGTTCGCAGGAGCAGCACTATCGGACCTCGGATATCCCGAGAAAACAAGGTCCAAGGGTTGGCAAGCTGCACCCGCGAAAAGCTGAACGTCCTGATTCAGTGAGTCAGTGATCTGAACACTGTACGAAACCGATGCGGGACCCGCGGGCCCATTGGGGCCGTGACGGAGCGACCATGGTAGATCGAACTCTTGATACGCGCCGTTATCACTGGGGTAGCTCCTGATCGAGCCGTCGAACTTCAGGTCCATCGCGAACGCATTCTTCACGGGCAGGAGAGGCAGTGCCGCGGAGACGCCACCCACACTCCCGGACACGGTGACGCGCTCGCCATCCTTCGCCTGCACCGTCATCCCGGTGATGACGAGTTCGGCGGTGCCCTGGTCTCGCGTCCCGACGTTGCACGTCATCGTCTTGCCGTCTGCAGAGATCGACGAGGCTGGGCTGACCCCCTCGACCTTGCATACGCTGGGAAGAGTGGTGAACACCGCTCCCTGGGCGGCGAAGGTGAGGGTGACATTGTCCACGGGGTCATTCGTGGGTGCGGGGCCGTCGTCATTGACGTTGTAGCGCCACGTCGTGCTGACCACGTCACCGGTCTTGACCGTGGTCGGAGTGTTCGCTCCCCACGCACCCTCGATCTGGTACGCGGTGGCGGCCTGAGCCGGCGCGGGGGCCTGCGCGGCGGCGAGGCCACTCAGAACCACCACTGCCAGAGAAGCCGCGCTGAGCTTCCTCAACCGTGTTCGCAGGCGCGACGGATGCGAACGTGCCGGTTCCTGCGGCACCGCTCTGACACGGGATGTGACCATAGTTCTGTTCCTCGGGGTTGTTCGAAGCTTGGTGCGGCAACGAATCGCGTGTCTTGTCGGGCGTCCAGGTCCTGCCGGTGGCCATTCGCCAGCACGACTCCCGCAGCGATAGCCACCACTGCGCCGCTGGTGAGCGGTAGACCGGCCCCACCTGTCTCGATGCTAATCACGGCCTCTTCTGAGGGCACGACGTTTTCGTTATACATAATGTCTTTTTTGTTTTCGTGATACAGAAGGGGTGCTCGAGCTAATGCAGAAACGTCGGGCAGCTGGAATCTGATGTCGAGCTAAAACTGCTCATATTTTCGGCTCAGGTGAGCTTCCCCAGCGCGTCCACCCGCCCCATCACGGCGTCGGGGACGGTCGAGACGGCGACGCGTCGCATCGAAGGGCACCGGTGCCGGCTTCGGCGGATGCCGCGGCCGCCGGTCGCAACCCAGCGCGTTTCCTATAGGATCGACGAAAGGTTCGCTTCCCCATCGCAGAGGAGAACGCAATGACGCGTCTGTTCAACGACCCCGACGAGTTCGTCGAGGACTCCGTCGCCGGTTTCGTCGCGGCCTCCGGCCGGTGGGTCCGCCCCGTCACGGGAGGTGTCGTCCGCTCGACCCGCGGCGCGGAGCCCACGGTCGCTGTCGTCGTGGGGGGCGGCAGCGGCCACTACCCCGCCTTCGCCGGGCTCGTCGGTCCCGGGTTCGCGCACGGCGCCGTGATGGGCAATCTGTTCGCGTCGCCGTCGGCCCACCAGGTGCGATCTGTGGCGAAGGCCGCGCACGAGGGTCGCGGAGTGCTCCTCAGCTACGGCAACTACGCCGGCGACGTCCTGCACTTCACCCAGGCTCAGGACCGTCTCCGCGAGGCGGGCATCGACTGCCGCACCGTGACGGTGACCGACGACATCTCCAGCGCTCCCCCGCACGAGCGTGAGAAGCGCCGCGGCATCGCCGGCGACCTCGTCGTCTTCAAGACCGCCGGCGCGGCCGCGGAGCAGGGCCACGACCTCGACGACGTCGAGCGACTAGCGCGGCTCGCCAACGACCGCACCCGCTCTCTCGGTGTCGCCTTCGGCGGCTGCACCCTTCCGGGCGCGACCGAGCCGCTCTTCACCGTGCCGCAGGGACGCATGGCCGTAGGCCTCGGCATCCACGGTGAACCCGGCATCGACGAGGTCGACATCCCCACTGCGGCCGAGCTCGCGCAGCTGCTCGTCGAGCGGCTGCTCGCTGAGCGGCCCGACGACGCCGCCCCGACCGGTCGCGTGGTGCCGATCCTGAACGGACTCGGCTCGGTGAAGTACGAGGAGCTCTACGTCGTTTACGGCGCCGTCGACCGGTTGCTGACCGAAGCGGGAGTCGAGGTCGTTTCGCCCGAAGTCGGCGAGTTCTGCACGAGCTTCGACATGGCCGGCGTCTCGCTCACCCTCCTCTGGCTCGACGACGAGCTCGACCGGCTGTGGCACGCGTCGTGCGATACCCCCGCATTCCGTCGAGGCTCGGTCGACGGCCGCGTCGTGGTGACGACCGTCGCCGACGACGACGATGAGATCGAGACGATCGGGCCGGCCGCGGAAGAGTCGCGACGCGCGGCCGCCGTCGTCGCTCACGCGCTCGACGCCGTCGCGGCGATGCTCGATGACCAGGCCGACGAGCTCGGACGCATCGACCGCATCGCGGGTGACGGCGACCACGGCATCGGCATGCAGCGCGGCAGTCGCGCGGCCGCGGCCGCCGCCTCACGTGCCGTCACCGCCGGCGCGGGTGCGCGAACGGCACTGCAGCACGCCGGCGACGCGTGGGCTGACAAGGGCGGCGGCACGTCGGGCGCGATCTGGGGCGAGATGCTCGTCGACCTCGGCGCCGCCCTCGGCGATGACGACGCGGTCGACGCCTCGGCCCTGTCCGCGGGCGTGGGACGCATGAAGGACGCCGTGATGTCGTTCGGCAAGGCCACGGTCGGCGACAAGACGATGATCGACGCGATCGTTCCCTTCGCCGACACGCTCCGCGACCGACTCGCTCAGGGCGATGCCCTGCTCGACGCGTGGGCGACGGCCGCCGACGCCGCACAGGCCGCCGCCGAGGCGACCGCCCAGCTCACCGCCCGACTCGGCCGCGCCCGTACGCACGGCGACCGCAGTCTCGGCACCCCCGATCCCGGCGCGGTCTCGTTCGCGCTGGTCACCCGCACGGTTCTCGATGTCCTGAAGGAGGACGCCTGACATGGCACTGCGACTGATCGTCGGCTCGGATGACGCCGGCTACGAGTACAAAGAACGCATCAAGGCCGACCTGGAGGCGAACCCCCTCGTCGCCGAGGTCATCGACGTCGGTGTCGACGCCGACAGCCACACCAACTATCCGGCAGTCGCGACCGCCGCCGCGGAGCGTGTGCGCGACGGCGAGGCCGATCGCGCGATCCTCATCTGCGGCACGGGGCTCGGCGTCGCGATCGCGGCGAACAAGGTCACCGGCATCCGCGCCGTGACGGCGCACGACTCGTACTCGGTCGAGCGATCGATCCTGTCGAACGACGCCCAGGTGCTCTGCATGGGCCAGCGCGTCGTGGGAATCGAGCTGGCGCGGCGCCTCGCGGCGGAATGGCTCACCTACACCTTCGACACCTCGAGCGCCTCGGCCGAGAAGGTGCGTGAGATCTGCGCATACGAAGAGGGGTGAGGTCTGCCCGATGATCATCGGCGCGAGCCTCAAGACCTATTTCTCGCACGCCCGCACGCTGACCTGGGTCTCGGAGGTCGCGGCGATCCTCGACGAGCACCCCGTACGCGATCGCGTCACCGCTTTCGTCGCGCCGCAGTTCCCCTCGATTCCCGGCGCTCTCGAACGCGCGGGGCGCCTGGCGGTCGGGGCGCAGGACCTCGCCGTTCATGACGCCGGCGCGTACACCGGCGAGGTCTCGGGAGCCGTCTTGGCCGAGCTCGGATGCCGCTACGCCGAGGTCGGGCATGCCGAGCGTCGTCGCCTGTTCGGCGAGACCGAGAGCGTGGTGTCCGCGAAGACTCATGCGGCGGTGCGGAACGGTCTCACCCCGGTCGTCTGCGTCGGCGAGGAGGACGAGGCGGGGATCGACGCTGCGATCGCTACCTGCGCGCAGCTGGTGCGCAGCGCCCTCGCCGATGCCGACGAGGCGGGCGCGAGCGGCGCAGTGGTGATCGCCTACGAGCCGCTCTGGGCGATCGGGGCGCCGGCGCCCGCGACATCCGAACACATCCGGTCGGTCTGCTCGGGACTGAGATCGCGAATAGACGCCGCCGACCGCGAGGTCTCGATCATCTACGGCGGCAGTGCGGGGCCCGGTCTGCTCTCGACCATCTCCGACGCCGTCGACGGCCTGTTCCTCGGCCGGTTCGCGCACGACCCGCGCGCAGTTCGTGACATCCTCGATGAGGTGGAGGCCCTCTCGGGGTGAGGCGCGCTCCGTGCGAACCGGAAGAGGGACGATGACCGCATCACGGGATGGCAACCTGCGGGGACTCGATGCGACGATCGAGCGGCGGGGCCTGCGCGACCACGTCTACGAGCGCATCCTCCAGCTGCTCCTCTCCGGCGAGGCGGTTCCCGGCCGCCGCCTGTCGATCGACACGATCGCGCGTCAGCTGGACGTGTCGCAGACCCCGGTGCGCGAAGCGCTCGTGCAGCTCGAGCGCACGGGTCTCGTCACGCGCGAGGCGCTGCGCGGCTACCGTGTCGCCCCGCCCCTCGGACTCGATCAGCTGCGCGAGCTCTTCGACGCCCGCATCATGCTCGAGACGCATGCCACGCGCCTCGCGACGCCCGCCTCGCCCGAGATGATCGACGAGTTGCGCGCCGCGGAGGAGGAGCACCGCAGCATCGGCAAGCGTGTCATCGAGGCCCTGAACGCCGGCGCGGCCGACCTCGAGGTGACTGCGGCCTACTTCGTCGCGGACGCCGCGTTCCATCGGGTCGTGTTCGACCACTGTGGCAACCGGTATCTCACCGAGATGTCCGAGACCCTCGGAGCCCAGCTGCACCGGATGCGGCAGTCGGTCCGGCACGGTGTGACCGACGTGCGCGAGGCGATCGCCGAGCACGAGGCTCTCGTCGACGCGTTCGCAACGGGCGACCCCGACGCTCCCGAGCGGTCGATGCTCCATCACCTCGAGCAGGTGCGCCAGCGATCGCTCGGGCTCGAGCAGGCCTGAGCTCCTCGCCGCGAACTCCCTCTTGCAGCGTTCTCTATTTCCTATAGGATCTACGGGAGTCCTCGTCGGACACGCTCGCCAATGGAGTCGTCATGAACGCAACGTCGCACCCGTCCGCCCCTACGCCCGGCCCGATCGCGGTCTGCATGCACGGCTTCTCCCCCGTCGCCGCGGATGGGACCCGCCTGCACGACGCCGACGCCGAGACCTGGGACGGCGTGTTCTCGCAGGTCGAGCGGCTCGGCTTCACAGCGATCGAGATCGCGGACAGCCACATCCGCCCGTCTGAGCTGACCGCGTCCCGCCGGGCCGAACTGAAGTCCATCGCGACGAGCCACGGGGTCGAGCTCGTCTCGGTGCACGTGCAGCGACAGAGCGTCATCCAGCCGGGCAAGGGCGAGGAGAACCTCGCGTACGCGCACCGCGCGATCGACGCGGCGGCCGAACTCGGCATGAGCGTGTTCTCGACCGGACTCCATCAGCCCTTCAGCGAGGCCCAGCGCGCCGCTCTGTGGTTCTGGACCGCGCCGGGCCCGGTCGACCCCGATGACGCCGACACCCGCGCACTCGCGGTCCGACGCCTGCGCGAACTCGGCGAGCACGCGGCATCCGTCGGCCTGCCGATGTCGCTGGAGATGTATGAGGACACCTACCTCGGCACCGCCGACAGCGCGGTGCGCCTCATCGAGGAGATCGGGCTCGACAACGTCGGCCTCAACCCCGACATCGGCAACCTCGTGCGCCTGCACCGCCCCATCGAGGACTGGCGCGAGATGCACGAGAAGACCCTCCCCTACGCGAACTACTGGCACATGAAGAACTACGCGCGCGACGAGGCCGCCGACGGCAGCTGGCAGACGTCGACGCCGACGAGCATGGAGCTCGGCCTCATCAACTACCGGGCGATGGTCGCCCGCGCGCTCGAGCTCGGGTTCCGCGGCCCGTTCCTCATGGAGCAGTACGGCGGCGACAGCCTCGGGGTGTGCGCCCGCAACCGCGACTACCTGACCTCCCTGCTTCCGGCGACCGCCGGAGCCTGACCGACACCGACGAGGAGAACGTCATGACCGAGAACGAACGCCCCGTGTACGCGGTGGTGGGCAGCGGCTACATGGGCGGCGGCATCGCGCAGTCGCTCGCCCTATCCGGCGCCGACGTGCGCATCGCCGACGTCGACATCGAAGTCGCCCGCGGCAACCGCGACCGCCTCATCGCCGAGGCCGCGCAGTTCGCCGCCGACGGCCTGTTCCCCGCCGACGCCAGCGCCGTCATCGCCGAGCGCATCACGGCGATGACGATCGAGGATGCCGTCGGCGGCGCCTCCTTCATCGAAGAGGCCGTGCCCGAGAAGATCGAGATCAAGCACGCGACCCTCCGCCGCATCTCGGCGGCGGCCGCGCCCGACGCGATCATCGGCAGCAACACCTCGACGATCCTCATCGGCCGCCTCGCCGAAGCCGTGACCGAGCCCGGCCGCTTCCTCGGCGTGCACTTCTCGAACCCCGCCCCCTTCATCCCCGGCGTCGAGCTGATCCCGCACGCCGGCACCGATGAGGCGGTCCTCCCCGTCGTCGAGGCCATCGTCGCCGCGACGGGCAAGGAGACCGCCCGCGTGAAGGATGCGACCGGGTTCGTGCTCAACCGCCTGCAGTACGCGCTCTTCCACGAGGCGACGCAGCTGGTCGAGGAGGGCGTGGCCACGCCGGAGGACATCGACACCATCGTGCGCACGACCTTCGGCTTCCGCCTGCCCTTCTTCGGGCCGTTCGCGATCGCCGACATGGCCGGACTCGACGTGTACGCCTTCTGCTACGCGTCGCTGCAGACGGAGTTCCCCGAGCGGTTCGCGACACCGCCCATCCTCGACCAGCTCGTCTCGGCCGGGAAGCTCGGCACGAAGTCCGGCGCCGGGTTCCTCGACGTCCCCGCCGAGCGCACGCCCGAGCTCATCGCCTACCGCAACAAGGCGTACGTCGCGATGAAGAAGCTCATCGACGAGCTGGGCCCCGCCCCCATCCACCCCGCACAGGACTGAGAGAACACGCCATGGCATCCGTCTTCCCCGCTGAGCGCACCGTCATCCTGACCGGCGCCGCGAGCCCCCGGGGCATCGGCCGCACGACCGCCTTCCACCTGGCCGAGCGCGGCTGGCATGTCGGCATCGTCGACGTCGACGCCGCGGCCGCCGAGCGCACCGCTGCCGAGGTCGCCGAGGCTCACGGCGTGCGGGCCGTCGGCGTCGGCGCGAACGTGGCCGACCGCGAGCAGGCCGTCACCGCGATCGACACGCTCGAGGCGTCGCTGCCGCAGATCGTCGCCCTCGTGAATTTCGCCGGCGTCTCGTCTCCCATCCCGTACCTCGAGGTCACCCCCGAGGAATGGCACCGTGTCGAGTCGATCAACCTCGACGGCGTGCACTGGGTCACCCAGCGCGTCGCCCGCACGCTCGTCGCGAACGGCGTGGGGCGGCTCGTGGGCATCTCGTCGGTGTCGGCGCAGCGCGGCGGCGGCACCTTCTCGAAGACGCCCTACTCGGCGGCGAAGGCGGGCGTGATCGGTCTGATGCGCTCGGTCGCGCGCGAGCTCGGTCCGCTCGGCATCACGGCGAACGTCATCTCGCCCGGCCCGATCGACACCGACATCATGGGCGGAACGCTGACGGAGGAGCGCAAGGAGGCGATGGCCGCCGACGGCGTCCTGCCGCGCATCGGCACGCCGACCGACATCGCAGCGGCGGTGGCCTATCTGATCAGCGAGGATGCCGGATTCGTGACGGGCCAGACCCTGAACGTCGACGGCGGCCTCTACATGCACTGAGGCTCCCGTGAACCGCAACTGGTCCCGCGGACGCCTCGGGTTCCTGGCCATCGGGGTGATCTGCGTGGTCGTCGGCCTCGTCCTGATCATCCCCTCACTCGGCGGCTGAACCGCCGCCTCGTCACTCCGTCACACCCACACGAACTCGAAGGAGAGTCACTGTGTCCTCATCGGACTACGGTCCCGCCACGCGGGCCAACGTCACGGTCGCGAATGAGCTGCTGAGCAGCCCGCACCTGGCGAGCGGCATCAAGAAGGCCACCTACCGGCTCATGCCGATGCTCATCATCCTGTACTTCGTCGCGTTCCTCGATCGCACGAACGTCGGGTTCGCCGAGTCCGCTCTCGAAGTCGACCGGGGCATCTCCGCGGGGGCCTACGCTCTCGGCGCCGGCATCTTCTTCATCGGCTACGCCCTCTTCGAGATCCCCTCGAACCTGCTGCTCGACAAGTTCGGTGCGCGCTTCTGGCTCGCCCGCATCGCGGTCACCTGGGGAATCGTCGCCTCGCTCTTCGCCTTCGTCAACGGCGAGACGATGTTCATCGTGCTGCGCTTCCTCCTGGGCGTCACGGAGGCGGGCCTCTTCCCCGGCGTCATCATGTTCCTCGCGCAGTGGTTCCCCAACAAGCGCCGCGTGCAGATGTTCGCGCTGTTCTACCTCGCGCAGCCCTTCTCGCAGATGCTCGGCGCCCCGCTGTCGGGCGGCCTGATCAGCATCGGCGACCAGGTCACCCCGTGGGCCGGCTGGCAGGTGATGTTCTTCGTCGAGGGCATGATGGCGGTCGTCGCCGGTATCGCGGCGCTGTTCTTCCTCGTCGACTCGCCGCAGAAGGCGAAGTTCCTCGACGAAGACGAGAAGGCCGCACTGAAGGCGGTGATGGAGCACGAAGACACGG
The DNA here is from genome assembly GCF_003289625.1 of Microbacterium sp. SMR1. Lineage (GTDB taxonomy): Bacteria > Actinomycetota > Actinomycetes > Actinomycetales > Microbacteriaceae > Microbacterium > Microbacterium plantarum. The sequence continues at coordinate 373,118 of NZ_QMBN01000002.1, read as the reverse complement.
TGAAGGAATCCGATGGACCCCGCGGCATCGGCGCGGCGCTCATCAGCTGGAAGGTCTGGTACTTCACGGTCATCTACTTCTGCCTGCAGATCGCCGTCTACGGCACCACGTTCTACCTGCCGCAGCAGGTGTCGAACCTTATCGGCGAGTCGGTCGGCTGGCAGGTCGGCCTCGTGTCGGCCATCCCGTGGGCCGTCGGCCTGTTCGCCTGCTACTACGTCGGCAAGCACGCCGACACCGTGCGCCGGCGCCGCGTCTGGGGTGCCCTGTTCTTCCTCGTGACGGGTTCGGCCATCCTCGTGTCGGCGTGGGCCGGAGCCAACGGGCAGGGCCTGCTCGGCATCATCGCGATCACCGTCGCGGTCGCCGCGTTCCTCTCGACGGGCCCCATCACCTGGTCGTTCCCGACCTCGTTCCTCACCGGCGCCGCGGCCGCCGCCGGCATCGGCCTCATCAACTCCCTCGGCAACCTGGGCGGCTTCGTCGCCCCGATCATGCGCACGGGGATCAACGAGGCCGTCCCGACCGAGAGCGGAGCCTGGGGCGTGGTGTCGCTGGGTCTGTTCGCGTTCCTCGCCGCCGTCATGATGTGGGCGACCCGGTTCTTCAGCTCGAAGGCCGACGCTCTCCTGACCTCGGGCGAGAGCGAGCGCCGCTGACGCATCGCGCGCTCTCGAACGGCCCGGCGTCGCCTCGTGCGGCCCGGGCCGTTTCGGCGTTGCGGTTGGGCGTAGCGGTTCGGCGTGCCCGCTCGAGCCGCGCGTCAGCCGAGGACGAGCGAACGGATGGCCGTCTCGGGCGAGACCGTCGTGTCGAGCAGCATCCCCGAGCGATAGCGTTCGAACACGCGCGGATCGATGTACGAGCTGCGCGCGACCGCCGGCGTGTTCCCCAGCGCCGTGGCCGCGGCGCGCACCGCTTCGACCTCGGCCTGGTGCACGGCCCGGGCCGTCTCAGCGATGCCGATGCGTGCGAGGGCGTCCGCCGCGACGACGGTGCCACGGAGAGTGCGGAAGTCCTTGGCGGTGAACGGGCCGCCCGTCAGCGCACGCACGTACGCGTTGACGTCGTTCGGGGTGAGTGGAACCCGCCGGCGCTGCCGCTGCCACGCGAGCAGCGGCGACGAGGGGCGCCCCTCGATCAGCAGCATGATGGCCGTGGCGAGGTCCGGGTCGGGGATCTCGAGCGCCTGGCGCTGTCCGCTCTTGCCCGAGAAGGCGAGGCTCACGACGGTGTCGGCCACCGAGGCGTCGCGACGTCTCAGCGTCGTCAGCCCGCGGCTGCCGTGCTGCAGCAGGTACCGCTGCGAACCGATGCGCAGCGCCGACCGGTCGAGCAGCCGGAATGCCGCGGCGAGGACGCGCTCGCGATCGAGGTCGGCGCGTCGCAACGAGGCAGTCGCACGCGAGCGGGCACGTGGCAGGGATTCGGCGAGCTGCAGCGCTCGGGCGTACTTGCCCTTGTCACGACTGCGCGTCCACTCGGGGTGGTAGATGTACTGTCGACGACCCGCATCGTCGGTTCCGACGACCTGGATGTGCCCCTGCGGGTCTGCGCAGATCCAGACGTCCTTCCAGGCGGGCGGGATGACGATGCTTCGGATGCGGGCGAGGTCGCGCCGCCCGACCGCCCCGCCGTCGGCATCCGTGTACCGGAAGCCCTTGCCTGAGCGGATGCGCCGGATGCCGGCATCGACATCGGGCCGGACCCGGACGAGTCGGGCCACCTCAGTGGTTGCGCAGCATCGAGATGATCTGCGCCTTCTTCTTGCCGGAGTACCCGGAGATGCCGAGTTCCTTGGCGCGCTTCTTCAGCTCGTCGACGGTCCAGTCCTCGTAGTCGCCGGACTGTCCGCCCCGGCTGCCGACCTTCTTGCGGCCGTCACGGGCGGCGGCGTTCGAGATGCGGGCAGCCTTCTCTTTCGAGGCGCCGTCCTCGCGCAGCTCCTCGTAGAGCTCGGGGTCTTTGAGACTGTTCGATCCGCGTCCCTGTGGCATAGCGGTCTCCCCTCTTCGTCAGGCTGACGCTACGACCGTCGCGAGGGTCGCCGCAGGTGCTTGACAGGCGTTCGCGAGAGGCCCTAACCCCACCCCACCCCACCCGCCGTCCGACCGTGACCCGACACAAAGGGCGCCTTCCTCGCCGCCGAGACGACCATGTGCGTCGGGTCGGCGCCTGGTGGAATACCACCACGGCGAATCCGTCGTCAAGGCCTCGGCACACACGCTCGGCATTCTCTAACGTTGCGGTCAGCCCTTCACGGGGTCGGAACGTCTCGCAGTGGGACGGACATTGGGAGACAGACAAGGAGCCCCCATGAACATCTTCCTCATCATCATCATCGTCGTTGCGATCGTGCTCGCGATCGTCAGTGGCCTGAACAGCGCACTGAGCTGGCTGCTCTGGGTCGCCCTGATCGTCGGTGTGATCGCGCTCATCGCGTTCCTCTTCCGAGTGATCAGCGGCAACAAGCGCGTCTGACCGCCGCGCTGCGCGAACGCCTCCGCCTTCGGGTGGGGGCGTTCTGCATTTCCCGGAGCAGCCAACGAACGGCCCATCGACTCTAGACGAGTCGCGATATATCGTGTTATCGTCAGCAGACGCGATATATCGCGATCATGCGCGACGACCGTCGCCAGAGGAGAGGGAACGCCATGACACTGCAGAAATGGATCGTCCACCCGGAGGAGACCCGGGTGATCGACATCGACGACATCCGGAAGCTCAAGGTGAGCATGGTCGGGGGCCAGATCGACATCGTCGCCCACGACGAGCCCGGCGTCCGCATCGAGGTGCACGCCGTCACCGGCAAGGATCTGCGCATCGAGGCGACCGGCGACGTCGTGGAGATCGACCACCCGCAGTTGCGCTGGGACAACTTCACGCAGGTGTTCCGCAACTTCGGCTCCTCCGGCCCGAAGGCCGAGATCAGCGTCGCCGTCCCGCGCGGCACGGACCTCACGCTCGGCGTCGTCAGCGCGAGCGCGCTCGTGTCGGGCCTCACGGCCGATGCGCGGGTCAACACCGTCTCGGGCGACATCATCATCGACGGGATCACGGGTGATGTGAACGCGAACGCGGTCTCGGGCGACGTGCAGGCGCGCGAGCTGACCGGTGCGCTCACCGCGAAGTCCGTGTCGGGCGACGTTTCGGCTATCGGCACCCTGCGCGCGGCCGACATCGACACGGTCTCGGGTGCCATGCTCGTCGACTCGTCCGGTCCGATCCAGTCGATCACGCTCCACACCGTGGGTGGCGACGCCACGGTTCGCCTCGACGAGAGCCTGCCCGCGAACTACCAGGTGCGCAGCGTCAGCGGACGCGTGCTCATCGACGGCGTCGTGCGCTCCGGGCAGGGCGCCGGCCCGCTCACGAGCTTCACCGGTTCGACCGGCGAGCTCAGCGGCTCCTTCGTCGACGTCCGCACCAACTCGGTCTCGGGCGACCTCACCGTCCTGCGGCGCTCCGCCCCCGCGGCCACCGACGTCGCCGGCACCAGCGCGCCCGAGGTCGCAAGCGAGGCAGCACCCGAAGCCGCCCCCGTCGAGGCCGCCCCGACCGAGGCCGCCCCGGTCGAGGACACCGCGGACCGTCGCGAGGATCACTGACCATGCCGCCCGTCTTCTCACACGGCGACCTGCGTCTTTACCTGTTGTCGCTGCTCGACGAGTCGCCGCGGCACGGGTACGACCTCATGCAGGCCCTCACCGAGCGCACCGGCGGAACCTACTCGCCCAGCGCCGGCACGATCTACCCCCGCCTCGCCAAACTCGAGGAAGAGGGACTCGTGACCAAGACCGTCGACGGTCGCAAGACGATCTACGAGATCACGGATGCCGGTCGCGACGAGCTCTCGGCCCGCCGCCATGACCTCGACGGCATCCAGGCCGGCTTGGCGGACAGCATCCGCCTCATCGCCGACGAGGTCCGGGGCAGTGTGCGGGCGGCGATGAAGAGCCTCCAGGCCGACCTCGCCGCCGCCGCGAACGTCGACCACGAGACCGCCACGCGTCCGTCGCCGCCCGAGAACCCACGCGCAGAGGCCCGCGCGCAGGCGCAACGAGCGGATGCCGCGATCGCCGAGTTCCGGGCGAACGTGAAGGCCGACCTGCGGTCGCACATCGCGCGCGACGGCGACGTCACGGCATCCGCCGTCGACGACCTCGTCGCCGCGCTCACCCGGACCCGGGAAGAGATGCTGCGGGCCTTGCGGGGCTGACGACGCACAGTGGCGCGCCGCACCGCGCCGGGGACCTCTGCTCCGCGCCGCTCAGGGCTCGGGCCAGAGGTCTTCGTCGTCCGCGGCGGTCTCACCCTGCGGCACGACGAGGATGGGCCGCCGCTGCCGATGCGCCAGCCGCGCCGCGACCGAGCCCGTGAAGAACTCGCGGATCGACTCACCGATGCCCCGGCGACGCGTGCCGACCACGAGCAGCTTGGCATCGAGCCGGTCGGCGAGGTGCTTGATGGCGAGCGCGGGATCGCCGACGAGCTGATGCACGGTCCACTCGACGGTCGACGACGCGAGCGCCTCAGCGGCGGAAGCGCGGATCTGCTCGAGCTGCGCCGCGCTCGAGACCGCCCCGAGGTCGATCGGAGCGGTGTGGACGTAGCCGTCGGGATCCTCGTAGGTCACGAATCGGGTGACATCGACGTGCACCACGATGAGTCCGACGCCGAGCATCGACGCGTACCGGGCCGCCTCGACCACGACGCGGGGCGACTGCCCGGGGATGACTCCCGCGATGACGGGCGTCGACGGAAGACGACTCTCGTCGCCTGCGGAGTGCTGATCGGCCATGGTCGCCCCCTGTCTCAGCGGCGGCACCGGCGATGGCTCGGGGCCCCCGTGTTATTCTTGATGCTACTCTTCCCCGGCCCAGCGCCGGATCGTGAAATGCTCCGGGCACCGCTGAACAGCCCGTGACTCAGAAATGAGGGGGTCTCGCATGGGGCGTGGCCGTCAAAAGGCGAAGCACACCAAGATCGCGCGTGAGCTGAAGTACGACACCTACAATGTCAACTTCTCCTCGCTCGAGAAGGAGCTCGCTCATTCCGACGACGATCAGTACGTCGACAAGTGGGCTGACCAGTACTCCGACGAGTACGAGGACGAGAAGGCCTGACCGGGCTCATCACCATGCGCCGTGGCGCTGCTCCCACTCGTCCTCGATCGTGTGGGGGCGTGTGACGACGATCCCCGCGGGGATCGCAGCGAGCATCAGCACGCCGACCATGATGAGCGGGGCCGTCCATTCCCCCGTCGCCTCGTGCAGCAGCGCGAACGAGATGGGGAAGACCGCAGCAACGGCGTAGCCGACGCTCTGCGCGAATCCGCTGAGCGCGACCGTGCCCTCGTGCGTCCTCGTCTTGCGCTGGATGAACACCAGCGCAGCCGGGAACAGCATCTGCGGTGTGCCCAGCAGCACGACCCACAGCACGACGGCCGACCCGGGCGCGATGAGCAGTCCCGCGACGGCGACGAGCCCGGCCGACGCCGCGACGGCGTAGATCACGCCGAGCCGCCGCCAGCGCGTGATGACGAGCGGCACGATGATCGACCACGGCAACCCCATCGCGCCGAACAGCGCGAGGAGCGAACCGGCGGCGGCATGGGATACGCCCGCGAGGTCGACGAGGATGATCGGCAGCCACGCGAACGACGCGTAGACGCTGGATGCCGACACCGCGAAGGTGACGGCGACGGCCCACGCCATCGGCAGGCGCACGAGGCGACTGAGCACGTTCGGCGACGGGGTCGGGGCGATGACGGCATCCGCCGTGGCCGCCGCGATGCGCGACCGGCGCAGCGTCACGAGCCAGGGGATGACCGCGAGCACGGCGAACACCGACCACAGCCCGAGAGAGAACCGCCATCCCGCGGTGTCGGCGATCGGCACCGCGACGAGCGGCGGCACGAAGGCCGCCACAGCGAGCATCGTCGAGTAGACCGCCGTCATGGTCCCGACGCGGTCGGGGAAGTACGTCTTGATCAGCGGCGGCAGCACGACGTTGCCGATGCTGATCGCGGCGAAGAGCACGGTCGTGGCGATGAGCAGGATGCCGGCATCCGGCGCGAGCGCTCGACCCAGCAGGGAAGCCGCAGCGACGACCATCGCGGCGACCGCGAGTCGCTGCAGGCCGAACCGCCGCTCGAGAATCGGAGTGATGACGCCGAAGACCGCGAAGCACACCGGCGGCGCCGCGCCGATGAGGCCGGCCACCCACGACGGCACGCCGAGGTCCGCGTCGATCTCGGTGAGGATCGGCGACAGCGACGCGACGGCCGAGCGCAGTGAGAAGGCGACGAGGATGACGCCGAGGAACGCGAGGACGCGTCCTCGCCAGAGCGAAGTCACGACTGCTGGGTGCCCTCGACCCAGTTCAGATACTCCTCGCTGACCGTCCCGGTGACGTAGCGCCCGTCGAAGCAGCTCATGTCGAGGTCGACGATGTCGGTGCCCTCGACGATCGCCGCCTTCAGGTCGTCGATCTCCTGGTACACGAGATAGTCGCAGCCGAGCTCCTCGGCGATCTCGGGGATCGTCCGGTCGTGGGCGATGAGCTCGTGACGCGAGGGCATGTTGATGCCGTAGACGTGCGGGTAGCGCACCGGCGGCGCGGCGGACGCGAACGTGACGCTCTTGGCACCGGCATCCCGGGCCATCTGGATGATCTCCTTCGACGTCGTGCCGCGCACGATCGAGTCGTCGATGAGGAGGACGTTCTTGCCCTTGAACTCGCTCGACATCGCGTTGAGCTTCTGGCGCACGCTCTTCTTGCGCACGGCCTGGCCCGGCATGATGAAGGTCCGGCCGACGTAACGGTTCTTGTAGAAGCCCTCGCGGTACTCGATGCCGAGCTTGCGCGCGACCTGCATCGCCGCGGGACGCGATGAGTCGGGGATCGGCATGACGACATCGATCGCACCCTGAGGGGTGTACTTGGCGATCGTGTCGGCGAGACGCTCGCCCATGCGCAGGCGAGCCTCGTAGACCGAGATGCCGTTCATGATCGAGTCGGGACGGGCGAGGTAGACGTACTCGAACGAGCACGGCGCGAGCTGCGTCTGCTGCGCGCACTGACGCGTGTGCAGAGTGCCGTCGGCGTCGATGAAGACCGCCTCGCCGGGCTCGACGTCGCGCACGACCTCGAAGCCGCCGTTCTCGAGCACGAGCGACTCGGATGCGACCGTCCACTCGTCGCGGCCGTTCTCGGCCCGGCGGGTGCCGAGGATGAGCGGACGGATCCCGAACGGGTCGCGGAAGGCCAGCAGGCCGTGGCCGGCGATGAGCGCGATCGCGGCGTACGAGCCCTCGACGCGCTCGTGGACGCGCTCCACAGCCTGGAAGACCTGGTCGGGGTCGAGGTCGAGGCCCGAGATCGTGGTCTGCAGCTCGTTGGCGAGCACGTTCACCAGCAGCTCCGTGTCGGAGCTGGTGTTCAGGTGGCGGCGGTCCTTGCGGAACAGCTCGTCGGTCAGCTCGCGCGTGTTGGTCAGGTTGCCGTTGTGCACCAGCACGATGCCGTACGGCGCGTTGACGTAGAAGGGCTGCGCCTCTTCTTCGCTCGACGCCGTGCCCTTCGTGGCGTAGCGGACGTGGCCGAGCCCGATGTTGCCGAGCAGCGAACGCATGTCACGCGTGCGGACCGCCTCGCGCACCTGGCCGTTGGCCTTGAAGATGTGGAAGACGCCGCTGTTCTCAGCGGTCGCGATTCCGGTCGAGTCCTGGCCGCGGTGCTGCAGCAGCAGGAGGGCGTCGTAGATCTCCTGGTTCGCCGGGGACTGCCCGACGATTCCGACGATTCCGCACATGGGGTGTCAGTTCGCTCCTGCTTCGCGGTAACCGCCGACGAGACGCACTGCTCCGCCGTCGACGCCCTTGGCGCCCTGTTCGTAGTCGCCCGCGGGACGCGGACCCGTCGAGACGACACCGACCTGCCAGGTGTCGATGCCATCCGCGCTGAGCGCCGCGATCGCGGCATCCGCTGCGGCCGGCGACACGACAGCGAAGAAGCCGATGCCGAGGTTCCAGGTGCCTTCGGTGCGCTCGAGCTCAAGGCCGCCGAGGTCGGCGAGGACGCGGAAGACCGGCGACGGCGACCAGGTCGCGCGATCGACGTCGACCCACGTGTCCTTCGGCAGGACGCGCGCGAGGTTCGCGGCGATGCCCCCGCCCGTGACGTGGCTGAGGGAGTGGATGCCGTCGCCGAGCTCGCCGATCAGGCGCAGCAGCGGCGAGGTGTACAGGCGCGTCGGCTCGAGCAGCTGCTCGCCCCAGGTGCGACCGAAGTCGGCGGCCTGGTCGCCGTAGCCGATGCCCGCACCGGTGATGATGTGACGGATCAGCGAGTAGCCGTTGGAGTGCGGGCCGCTCGAGGCGAGCGCGAGCACGACGTCGCCGTCCCGCACCCGGTCGGCGCCCAGCACCTGCTCGGACTCCACGACACCGGTCGCGGCACCCGCGACGTCGTAGTCGTTCACGCCCAGAAGACCCGGGTGCTCGGCCGTCTCGCCGCCGACGAGCGCGGTGCCCGTCGCAGAGCAGCCGTCGGCGATGCCGCGCACGATGTCGGCGATGCGCTCGGGCACGACCTTGCCGCACGCGATGTAGTCGGTCATGAAGAGCGGCTTCGCGCCGACCACGACGATGTCGTCGACGACCATGCCGACCAGGTCCTGCCCGATCGTGTCGTGCTTGTCGATGGCCTGCGCGATCGCGACCTTCGTGCCGACGCCGTCGGTCGAGGTCGCCAGCAGCGGCTTCGTGTAGCCGAGCAGCGCGCTCGCATCGAAGAGGCCGGCGAAGCCGCCGACACCCCCGAGGACTTCGTCGCCGTGGGTTCGCCGGACCGCCGACTTCATCAGTTCGACGGCGAGGTCTCCCGCCGCGGTGTCGACGCCGGCTTGGGTATAGGGATCAGTGGGACTCGAGGCCACGGCATCCAGAGTACCGGCCCGTGGAGCGGCCGAGCGCCGGGCGTGTCTCGGCGGCCCGAATCGTTCGTGAATCGATCGCGACACGGACCGGGGGTCAGATGCCCTGCCAGGCGGGCTTGTTGGCCCACGCGTGGCGGTAGTAGCGCGTCTGGGCGAGGGCGCTTGCGGCGGCCTCATCGATGACGACGGTGACACGCGGATGCAGCTGCACGGCCGAGCCCGGCGCCGAGGTGCTGACCGGGCCCTCGACGGCGGCGGCGACGGCATCCGCCTTGGCTTCGCCGAAGGCGAGCAGCACGAGGTGGCGGGCGCGCAGGATGGTGCCGATGCCCTGGGTGATGCAGTGCATCGGAACGTCGTCGGGCGAGTCGAAGAACCGGGCGTTGTCGGCACGGGTCTCCTCGGTGAGCGTCTTGACGCGCGTCAGCGAGGCGAGCGAGCTGCCCGGCTCGTTGAACCCGATGTGGCCGGTGCGGCCGATGCCGAGGATCTGCAGGTCGACCCCACCGGCGGCGCGGATCGCGGCCTCGTACTGCTCGCCTGCCGTCTCGATGCCGTCGAGGTCGCCGTGGGGCACCTCGATGCGGGCCGGATCGAACCCGACGGGCTCGACGACCTCGCGCTCGATGACGCTGCGGTAGCTCTCCGGGTGGCCGGCGGGCAGTCCGACGTACTCGTCGAGGGCGAAGCCGCGCACGCGCGACACGTCGATGTCCTCGCCGCGCACGCGCTCGGCGAGGTGCCGGTACACCGCGAGCGGCGTCGACCCGGTCGCCAGCCCGAGCACGGCATCGGGGCGCCGCCGGATGAGGTCGACGATCGCGTCGCCGACGAGTCGGCCCGCCTCGTGCTCGCTGGGGACGATGACGACTTCAGCCATGGCTCTTCCTTCTTTCGGTTCGGTCGGGAGGGCGGATGCCTGGGCTCGGCTCAGGCGAGCCCGAGGGTCTCCGACAGCACGAGGGCCGCCGCCCCGCGGAGCCGCAGGTCGCCGTGGGTCTCGGCGAGGCGCACGGTCAGGTCGTCGAAGAGGATCGGCAGCACGCGGGCCGCGATCGCGTCGCGCGCAGCGCCGATGAGCTCACCATCGATCAGCTCGGCCGGCCCGCTCAGCACGACATCCGTCAGCCCGAGTGTCGCGACGAGCGGTGACAGCGCGACGCCGAGGCACCGCCCCGCCTCGCGGCGAACGAGCAGAGCGGCCTCGGCGTCGGGCGCCGCGGCGAGCTGCGCCTCGAGCTTCGGCACCGAGAGCCAGGCTTCGAGGCATCCGGTGCGGCCGCACGCGCAGACGGGGCCCTCGCCCTCCGTCACGACGACGTGCCCGATCTCGCCCGCGGCCCAGTTGCGTCCGTGGACGACCGCGCCGTTCACGATCGCGGCGGCTCCGACGCCGGCGCCGATCCGGACGAGCAACAGATCGTGATCGACCTTGCCGAAGCTCAGCTCGCCCATGCCGGCGGCGTTGAGACCGTTGGTGACCGAGACCGGCAGACCGGTGCGGTCGGACAGGATGCCGCGGAGCGCGACGTCGTGCCAGTCGAGGTGGGACGACTCGCGGACGACGCCCGCGCCGTCGACGACGCCCGGTGTCGAGACGCCGATCCCGAGGATCGGGGCCTCCGCCGTGCGGACCAGCCGATCGATGAGGTCACCGAGCACGGCGAGCGCCTCGGCCCCGGTCGACCCGCCGCGCTCGACGACCTCGCGCGCGATGACGGTTCCCCCGAGGTCGGCGACGGCGCCCTCGATCGTGTCGCCGCTCGAGATCGACACGGCGACCACGTTGCGGGACGACCGCGCCAGCGCGAGGGCTCGAGACGGCGCGCCGGGGCCCGACCGGTGTCCACGGCCGCTCTCGACGACGAGCTGCTCGTCGACGAGCTCACCGACCAGATCGGAGATCGTCACGCGGGAGAGCCCGGTCGCACGCGCGATGTCGGCGCGCGACAACCCTTCCTCGCGGTGGAGCGCCTGCAGGACGAGGCGACGGTTGTTGCTGCGCGCATCCTCGGGACGGATGCGGCGGCCACGCGCCCTCCGCGAAGCGGCGCCTTCCGCTGACGTCGTAGTCATACGTTCCCCGATCGAGTACAGTTCCCGAGAAATAATTCGGAAACGTTCTTAACCAATACTGTCAGAACCCCGTTCCCTCGCGCACATCGGAGTGACCCGTGAAATTCTTCCAACGACTCGGCCGGTCGATCATGCTGCCGGTCGCCGTGCTTCCCGTCGCCGCCATCCTCATGGGCATCGGCAACTGGATCGACGCCGCTGCCGGCGAGAACATCGTCTCGACGTTCCTCCTCGCAGCCGGCGGCGCGATCCTCGACAACATGGCGCTCCTCTTCGCCATCGGCATCTCGATCGGCATGGCCAACAAGTCGGATGGCACTTCCGCTCTGGCGGGCCTCGTCTCATGGCTCACCGTCACGACGCTCCTCGCCCCTGCCACCGTCGCTCAGTTCTTCGGCATCGCTGACGTCGCCGACGTCGATCCCGCGTTCACCAACATCAAGAACGTCTTCGTCGGCATCATCTGCGGCCTCATCGGCGCGTGGGCCTATAACCGCTTCAAGGGCGTGAAGCTGCCCGACGCCCTGTCGTTCTTCTCGGGCAAGCGTTCCGTCGCGATCGTCACGGCAGGCATCTCGCTCGTCGTCGCCGTCGTGCTGCTGTTCGTCTGGCCCTTCGTCTACGGCGGCCTCGTGATGTTCGGCGAGTGGATCGCGACCCTCGGACCGGTGGGCGCTGGCCTCTACGGCTTCTTCAACCGCTTGCTCATCCCCTTCGGCCTCCACCACGCGCTGAACTCCGTGTTCTGGTTCGACGTCGCCGGGATCAACGACCTCAACAACTTCCTCGGCGGCGCGAACGGCGACGGTGTCTACGGGGTCACCGGCCAATACATGACCGGGTTCTTCCCGATCATGATGTTCGGCCTGCCGGGCGCTGCCCTGGCGATGTACGTGACCGCGAAGGACAAGCGCAAGAAGGTGGTGGCGGGCATCCTGCTCTCGTCGGCCGTCGCCGCGTTCTTCGTCGGCATCACCGAGCCCCTCGAGTTCTCCTTCATGTTCCTCGCGCCGTGGCTCTACCTCGTCCACGCCGTCTTCACCGGCATTTCGGTCTTCATCGCCGCGCTGCTTCCGACCCGGATGGGCTTCGGCTTCTCGGCGGGCTTCATCGATCTGGTGCTGGGCTGGTTCAACCCGCTGGCGCAGAACCCCTGGATGATCCCCGTGATGGGCGTCTTCTGGTTCGTCGTCTACTTCCTGGTGTTCCGGTTCCTCATCCTGAAGTTCCGGCTCAAGACGCCGGGCCGCGAAGACGACGACGCGCTCGACGCGGATGCCGCGACCGCAGGCCGCGACGCGGGCTACGGCCCCACCGCGGAGAAGATGATCGCGGGCCTCGGCGGTAAGGACAACATCGTCCAGCTCGACAACTGCGCCACCCGCCTGCGGCTCGAGGTCGCCGACACGTCGCGTGTCGACAGCGACGCGCTCAAGCGTGCCGGAGCCGCGGGCACGATGATCTCCGGCGCGAAGTCGGTGCAGGTGGTCTACGGGCTCAACGTGCAGTTCGTGAAGGACGCGATGGACGACGTGCTCGCCGGCCGCGAGGTCGAGCCGCCCGCGGCATCCTCGGCACCGCAGGGCGCGGGCACGGTGACGACCACCGCCCCCGCGGTGGTGCGGCTGCGTCAGCCGATCGCCGGCACGGTCGTGCCGCTCGCGGAGGTTCCCGACCCCATGTTCGCGCAGGGGACGATGGGCCCCGGCCTCGCGATCGACCCGGCCGGCGACACGGTCGTGGCGCCAGCCGACGGCATCGTGACCACCGTGTTCCCCACGGGCCACGCCGTGGGGATGACCCTCGACGACGGCACCGAGCTGCTGATCCACGTGGGCATCGACACCGTCGACCTCCAGGGGCGCGGGTTCCAGGCGCTCGTCCAGCAGGGCGAGGGCGTCCACGCGGGACACCCGCTGCTCCGCATCGACACGAGCGTCATCCGCGGGGCGGGCTACTCCCCCATCACACCGGTCATCGTGCTGAACAACGAGCACGCGTCGATCGAGTTCGAGTGACGGAGCGGCCGGTGCCGAGCGTCATCGCCTCGGCACCGGCCGCACCCCGCCACCCCCGCTCTAAACTGGCGCCATGAGCGCGGCGAAGACTCCCGAGTGGGTGGTGCGGGAGGATGCCGCGCCCTCGGTCGTCGTCGCGCTGTACCTGCGCCAGGCGCTCGGCATCCGCACTCCGGATGAGCTGCCCCACCTGCGTGGGATAGAGCCGACACCCGTCGAGCGCGACCCCGAGACGCAGTCCGAGCTCGAGCGGCAGTGGCGAGCGTACTGGGAGATGACGGTCGAGCCGCTCGCGCATCCCTCCCCTGTGCCGCTCGACCTGGTCGAGGGTTTCGACACGCTCGTCGCGTTGCCCACCGAGGGATTCGAGCGACTCGAGCGCGAGATGCGTCCGCATGCGGCGGAGGCGGTCTCCTTCGCGCGTGACGTGCACGCCCGATACACATCGCGCTCGTCAGGCGTCGGCGCCGTCGCCTACCGCGCGTACGCCGGGGCGCTCGCCCAGCACGAGCGCCGCATCGGGCGGCGGGCGCACTCGTTCGAGCTGAACGTGCAGGTGCTGCCGCTGAGCCAGCGCGGCGTGTGGTGGATCGGCGCGCTCACGATCGCCGTCACCGACGGTCTGCGCAGCGACGTCGTGGCCTTCGACGCCGCGATCGCACCGATCATCGCCGAGATCGCCTGACCTCGCGCGCGCGAGCCCGGGTCAGGCGTCGTCGACGGTGCGCACGCGCTCGTGCAGGATGCGCACCTCGCGCGTGCGGCGACGTGCGGCGCGGTCGAGCACGAGGGCGATGACGCCCGCGATCGCCATACAGACCGGGATGGCGCCGAGCGCGATGAACCCGAACACCTGACCCGCGGAGTACTGCAGGCCGGTGTTGGTGCTGACTCCCTCGTCCGGGATGCCGAACGTCAGGGCCAGCGCGACGATGATGCCCGCCGCGGCGCCGAGCAGGAGGAACACGCTGTACTTGGGCACGCGACGCACGCGCGCCGACTCGACCCGTTCGGTGATCTCCTCAGCCATGAGTCCATTGTCGCACCGCCCGAGCAATGCCCGGGCGGTGCGACGAGAGGGCTCAGCGAGTCGTCAGAGCGCGCTGCGGCGGCGACGCGTGAACGACACGGCGAGCGCGCCGATCAGCAGCATCCCGGCACCCAGCCAGAGGGTGTCGACGGGAGCCTGCCCGCCGGTCGCGGCGAGGGTCGCGTCGGTCGATGCGTCGCACGGCACCTCGGCGCCGAGCGGGAACGTGATGCTCACGGGATCGAGGGCCTCACCGGCCGAGTAGAAGCCGGCGAAGGCCTCGGCGCCCGCGGCCGTCAGCGTGGCCGATGCACCCGTCCAGCTGATCCGATTCGCCGTCGTCGTGGCGGCGGGCAGCGAGAGCGTCGCGAAGACGACGCCGTTCGCGTTCACGTCGGGCGACCCGTTGTATCCCCTGGACTGCACGTTCACGATCAGCGAGGCGGTGTTCGCGCCGGTGATCTGCACGCGCGGGTTCGACAGGGTCATGTCGAGCAGACCGCTGTGGCCGGTGTAGTGCACCGAGCCGCCGAAGCTGACGCGGCCGCGGTCGTTCTCGGGGCTGTACGCACCCGAGCCGGTGCCCCAGCCGCCGGAGATCTCTCCCTTGGCGATCGGGCCCGTGATGTACGAGCGGTACGACTCCTTCACACCCCACTCGATCGTCGCTCCCGAGACCGACCGGGCGACGCACGACGGCGCGGCCGGCGACTCGACGGCTGCGGCGACAGCGGCAGCCGTGACCCGGAAGGGCGCGGATGCCGCGACGGCACCTCCGACGCTCAGCTCGAGCGTGTGGTCGCCCGTCGCGAAGCCGGCGGGAACCGCCCACGAGAACGACACGCGTCCGCCGGCATCCGCCGTCGCCGTGCCGATCGTGACCGGCTCGGAGTGCGCCACGGCCGTGACGACGTCACCGGGCGCGAAGCCGCCGCCGGTGAACTCGAGCACGCCGCCCTGGGCGACCGTCGCCGATCCCGCGAACGCGACGAACGGGGCCGTCGGCTGCGCGACGGTGACGTCGGCGAAGGTGTCGAGCGTGCGGTCGGTGATCGACAGCGCATGCGCCGCGGAGGTGGCGACGTGGTAGCTCTTCGTCGGGTCGAGCGAGCCGGCGGGGACGGTCAGGTCGACGGTGAACGCGCCGCCCACGATCGAGCCCGGGCGCACCCAGGCCAGCTGCACCCAGCCCTCGGCGGGCAGCGGGCCGGCGCCGGCCCAGAGCGACTTCTCGCCGAAGACGACGTACGCACCGTTCACGGCGCTGTCGCCGACGAAACCGGTGCCCGAGACCGTGAGCGTGTTGGCCACGGCCGGGTCGAGGTCGGCGTTCGGTGTCACCGTGATCCTCGGGTTCTTCGTCGGCTCGGGCTGCGGCGCGACCGCGGCCCACGTCACGGGCACGAAGAGCTCGTTGTCGGGCTGCAGGCCCTGCGACGCCTTGTTGCCGAAGGTGAAGACACCGAGGCGGTAGTCGTCGCCGGGGCGCTTCTCGTTCGCGGACTTCTCATCGACCCGGACGGTCCACGTGAAGTCGACCGTGCCGTCGGCGTTCTCGGTCCACGGGAGGTTGGCGGCGCCGGTCGGATCGCCCGACACGCGGACGTATGAGACCGACGGGCGCGCGGCATCCGCGGCACCGTCGGTGGGCTTCCAGGTCTCGGCGACCCAGCCGAAGCGCAGCGCGAATCCGGCTCCCACCTCGCTCTGGCGGTAGTTGCGTCCCTCAACGGTCAGCGTGGCACCGCTCGGGTCGACATCCGTGTTCGGGGTGACCGTGAGCGTCGGCGCGGGGAGCGGCTCGGTCGGCGTCGTCGCGAACGACACGACCACCTTCGCGTCCTGGGTGCGGTTGGCCATGCCGCTGTGATCGGCGATCGTGTAGATCGCCGTGGTGTCGCCCTTCGGCGCGACCGTCAGCGTGGTCTCGAACGATCCGTCCTCCGTGAACTTCACCATCGTCGCCGTGGTCGGGTTCGACGTGACGAGCTTCGCACCTCTCGTGCATCCCGCTACGATGAAGGCGAAGTCGACCTCTGCGAGCGGGCGGTCGGTGCAGGTCGTGAGGTAGATCGGCTGGGCGGGGTCGTAGCCCGTGCCCCTGACAGTGATCTCCTCGCCCGCGGGGTCGAGCCCCGTCGACTTCGACAGCGTGAGGGTGGGGACCCGCACCGGGGTCTCGGGCTCGGTCGCCTTCGCGGTGACCGCGTAGCTCAGCGCCGGTGCGGTCGAGGCGGAATAGGCCGTGGCGTCGGCCGGGGTGAACGCGGCCGCGATGCTGTGCGTGCCGACGGCGAGCGACGAGGTGATGATGCTCGCGACGCCCCCGTCGACCGGAGCCGAGCCGAGCGATGCGTCACCGGCCGTGAAGGACACCGACCCGGATGCCGCGGGCGAGACCGTCGCCGTCAGGGTGACGTCGGCGCCCTCGACGGCTGTGCCACCGGGTGAGGCCGACAGGGTCGTCGTGGTCGACTCGGCGACGGCCGGGAAGAGCGCGTTCCAGTCGATCGAGACCTCGGCGCGGGCGAGGAGGTTCGCCTCGGTAGGGAACGAACGCGACGGCCACGAGATGACCTCGTAGGCCTTCGAGGGGTCGAGCTCGCTCGCGATCTGCTCGAGGCTTCCGGTGATCTCACCCGCGGCGGACACGTCGAGCGAGGCGTTGGGCGTGGTCGCCTGGTCGACCGTCAGATCGCCCTTCTCGACGAGGGCGACGTAGGCGTGCCGGCTCGGCTGACCCGGGTACTGGGGAGCGACCTCGAAGCCGGTGCCGGTGATGGCGACCGTGATCTTCTCGTTCGCGACGACGGTGGTCGACGTCGTCAGGGTGGGGCCGGCGGCCGTTGCCGGCGCGGCGACGCCGACGACGGCGGCCATGGCGACGAGCGCGCCGGTCAGCACGCTCGCGAGCGGACGCTGCAGCGCCGCCCTCCTGGTTCTCAGCATGGGAACCCTCCGAATCTCGATGCAGGTGAAGCTCGCGCGTCGGGCACGCGACGATAGTTAGCTTAGCCTTACCTAATCGAAGTTTGTGAAGTCCCTGATAGTCATCGCTCGGCGTGACGGCGCGGCAGGATGACCGGACGGCCGGTGTCGGGGTCGTCGAGCACGCGCACCGGGGTGCCGTAGACGGCCTCGACCCGGTCCGCGGTCAACACGTCGCGCGGGTTCCCCCGAGCGACGAGCCGGCCGCCGTCGATCATCGCGACCTCGTCGGCGTATGCCGCGGCGAGCGACAGGTCGTGCAGCACCACGACCACCGCGCGCCCATCCCGCGCGAGCCGCCGCGCGACGCGGAGGACCTCTTCCTGGTGCCGGAGGTCGAGGGCTGCGGTCGGCTCATCGAGCAGCACGACGGGGGTGTCCTGCGCGAGTACTCGAGCCAGCGAGACACGCGCCTTCTCGCCACCCGAGAGCGACGGGTAGGCGCGATGGAGCAGGTGTGCGACATCCGCTCGCTCGACGGCTTCGGCGATACGAGCGTCGTCGAGGCGGGCGCGCTCGGTTCCGATCCAAGGAGTGCGCCCCATCGCGACCACCTGGCCCGCGGTGAACGAGAAGGCGACCTGGTTCGACTGCAGCAGCACCGACCGTCGCCGCGACAGCTCGCGGGCCGACCACTCGCCCGCCGGACGCCCGTCGAGATGCACCGCGCCCGAGGTGGGCGCGCGGTCGCCTGTCAGCAGGGAGAGCAGGCTCGACTTTCCGGCGCCGTTGGGCCCGACGAGAGCGAGCAGCCGGCCGTAGCCGACATCCGTCGTCACGTCGTCGAGGATCGTCGCCTCACCCGATCGCAAGCTCGCGTGCCGCACCTCGACGGCCACGCCCGTCACGACCAGCCCCCGGCGGTGCGGCGGGTGCGGCGGATGAGCCAGAAGAAGAACGGTCCGCCCACGAGCGACGTGAGGATGCCGATCGGCAGGTCTGCAGAGACGACGATGGTCCGCGCGAGGAGATCGGCGTAGACGAGCACGACGCCCCCGCCGAGCGCCGAGAGGGCGATGAGCCCCCGGTGCGCGGGCCCGACCAGCATGCGGATGATGTGGGGCACGACGAGGCCGACGAACGCGATGATGCCGACGAACGCGACGGCGACGCCGGTCAGCAGGGCGACGAGGACGATCGACCCGACCCGCAGCGCCTCGACGCGCACACCGAGGTGGGCGGCGGTGCGATCGCCGAGCGCCAGAAGGTCGTAGCGGCGCGCGAGAGCGAGGGATGCCGCGGTGCCGAGCGCTCCGACGAGGGCGACGACCGCGACCTCCGTCCAGCGCGAGCCGTTCATCGAGCCCAGCTGCCAGAACACGATCTGCTCGCGCGACGCCGTGTCTCCCGCGAACATCAGGAGGGCCAGCGCGGCCCCCGCGAACGCATTGACGGCGATGCCCGTCAGGATGAGCGTGATCGACTCGGTCCGGCCCTGCGCGCGGGCAGCGGCATACACGACCAAGGTCGCGACGAGACCGCCCGCGAAGGCGCAGACCGCGATCGACCACGGACCGAGGAACGAGAAGCCGAGCGTGATCGCTGCGGCAGCGCCGACGGCCGCGCCCGACGAGACGCCGACGACGCCCGGCTCGGCGAGCGGGTTCGCGAAGATCGCCTGCATGACGGCACCGGCGACCGCGAGCAGCGCACCGACCAGAAGCGACATCGCGACGCGCGGGAAACGGATCTGCCACAGCGTCTGCTCGATGAGCGGCTCGGTCGGCGCCCACGAGCCGGGCATGCCGAGGGCACGGAGGACGGAGCCCACGACCTCGGCGGGACCGACCGGCAGCTGACCGAGCCCGGCCGAGAGCACGACGCCCACGACGAGCAGCACCGCGCTCACGATCGCGACGAGAACTCCGCGGCGCCCAGCGGCACGCCCGCTCACGAGGCGGGATCGGGCGCGTAGACAGCGCGTGCCAGCGCGTCGAGCACCCCCGCGCTGCGCGGCCCGAACGACAGGATCTGTCCGTCCGCCATGTCGACGAAGCGGCGATGCTGGCCGGCTGCGGTCAGCGCGATCGCGGGCTTGTCGGAGAGCAGACCGTCGACGCCGCCGACCGATTCGAGCCCGGCGGTCATCACGAGGATGAGGTCGGGGTCGGCGGCGACCATGGCTTCGTCGGTGAGCGGCTGCATGCCGTTCCAGCCGAGCTCGCCGGCGACGTCGACGCCGCCGAGCGCGGCGATGAGCTCGGCGGCGCCCGATTCGGAGCCGAAGAGGTAGTACACCCCCGCCGTGCCGCGCAGGTAGAGGAAGACCATGCGCAGCCGGTCCGCCGCGGCCGCCGGCGCAAACGCGGCGATCTGGGCACGCGTCTGGTCGACCTCGCTCGCGATGCGCTGGGCGAGCTGCTCGCCCGCGTCGGGTACGCCGAGCACCTCGCCCACCGTCCGCGCGAGATCGGCGGCACCGTCGAACGAGGCGGAGCGCTCGACGAAGACCACCGTGATGCCGACATCCCGCAGTTGCTGCACGACGTCGACCGGTCCGATGCTGCCGTCGGTGATGACGAGGGTGGGGGCGAGGCCGATGATCGACTCGGCGTTGACGGTGTGTCCGCTGCCCGTGACGACCGGCAGGTCCGCCGCGCCGGGGAACGTCGTCGAGACGTCGCGGCCGACGAGCTCGCCGCCGAGGCCCAGGCCCCAGACGGTCGCGGCCAGCGAACCGGAGAGGTCCATCGCGATGATGCGCGAGGTGTCCGTCACCGTCACCTCGACGTCGCCGGTGAGATCCTGCGAGCTCACGGTGACGGGCAGGCTCTGGGTGGGATCCGTCACGACCGGCTCGACCGCGGCGTCGGCGAGGACGGCGGTCGTGGGGCCCTCGAGCGAGCGCGGGTCGGTCACCGGCGCCAATTCGCTCAGCGGGGGTCGGTCGATCACGACCTGGCCCGCCGCCTCGCCGTGAGACGGCGCAGCCGGAGCGCAGGCGCTGAGCGACAGGGCAGCAGCGGCGAGCGCCGCGACGAGGAGTCGCCGCATCTTCACGCGGCCGGCCCTTCGTCGGCGTGATCGGCGGGCCCACCGCCGGCACGCGCCTTCCGCTGCTTGCGGCGCGAGGCGACGATCGCTGCGGTCGACCCGCCGATCGTCGCGACGAGCGCGCCGCCGATAGCGGCGAAGAGCGCGACCGGCAGCGCGCCGCTCGATCCGCTCTCGTCATCGCCCGCCTCCGCGGCATCCGCGGCGGGTGATGCATCGACGACGGGCGATGGGTCTGCCGTCGGGGTGGCAGCCGCGCACACACCGCTCGCGGTGAACGACAGGGGGTCGAAGGCGGTGCCGGTCTCGTAGTTGCCGAAGGCGGCGAACCCCTCCTCGGTGATCGCGGTGGCGGCATCCGCGGCGGCGAGAGTGAGGGCTTCTCCCGAGACCGTGTTCTCCAGACCCGCCAGGTCGACGGTCACGAACGGCACCTGGGGTGTCGTGACGACGGTGTCGTCGCCGGCGAGCGCGCTCTCCATCGAGACTCCGGCGAGGTCGACGAGAACACGCCCCGCCGCCGGCGCGATCTCGAGCGTGACGTTCTGCACCGTCGAGTCGAGCAGGCCGCCGTGCCCGGTGAACCGGATGCCGCCGGGGAAGGCGATCGAGCCGGCGCCGGTCGCGGGGTCGTAGCTGCCCGTGCCACCGGTCCAGGTGAACGCGGGCGTCTCGTAACCCACGCCGCCGAACGGCTCCCACGCACCCTTCGCGATGGAGCCGGAGATGTACGAGCGGAACGACTCCTTGAAGCCCCACGTGATGGTCGCGTCGGTGATGTCGCAGACGGGCGGCGAGGTCGCGGCGGTCCGCTGCTCGACGGGCGCGGCGTCGCCGATCGCGAGGGCGGGGCTCGCGACACCGAGGACGATCGACGCAGCGGCGAGCACCCCGAGGGGCGCGCGGGACAGAAGGGAAGAGCGCACAGCAGACTCCAGAGATAAGGTCAGGCTTGCCTAACCTTATCGGAGCCGGTGTCAGGGTCGCAGTGGCAGCAGCGCCCCGAGATCGGCGCGGGTGCCCGACGCGCGCAGCCGGCCCGCGGCGGCGGCATCCGCCCAGGCGAGGTCGCCGAGGGCGAGGGCGATCCAGGTCGCGGCATCCGTCTCGACGACGTTCGGCGGGGTGCCGCGCGTGTGCCGCGGCCCCTCGACGACCTGGACGGCACCGAACGGCGGCACGCGCATCTCGACCGAGTTGCCGGGCGCCTTCTCGACGAGCAGCTGCAACAGGTAGCGCACGGCGGTCGCCAGGTCGGTTCGAGCGGGCTTCTCGCCGGACGCATCGGCGGCGGCGACGGCGGCGAGCGCGGCGCGGCCATCGGCGGTGAGGATGCTGCGGGCCATGGGTTCCACGCTAGCCCGGTCGGTAGGCTGGCCGGGTGAAGATCCTGGTCCTCGGCTCGGGCGCGCGCGAGCACGCCATCATCCTCGCTCTCGCCGCGGAAGGCGCAGGTCACGACCTGCTCGCGGCCCCCGGCAACGCCGGCATCGCCCGCGATGCCGAGATCGTCCCGGGCCTCGACCAGAACGACCCGGTCGCCGTGACGGAGTTCGCCGGCAGCGCCAACGTCGATCTGGTCATCGTCGGGCCGGAGGCCCCGCTCATCGCCGGTGTCGCCGATGCGCTGCGCGAGCGCGGCATCCCCGTCTTCGGCCCCGGCAAGGTCGCCGCGCAGCTCGAAGGATCGAAGGCGTTCGCCAAGCGCGTCATGGACGAGGCCGGCGTGCCCACCGGGCGCGCCGTGCGGGCGCGGAGCCGTGCCGAGGTCGAGACGGCGCTCGACGAGCTCGGCACCCCCCATGTGGTCAAAGCCGACGGCCTCGCCGCCGGCAAGGGCGTCATCGTCACCGACGACCGTGAGGCGGCGCTCGCCCACGCCGACACCTACCTCTCGAGCGGCCCAGTGCTGATCGAGGAGTTCCTCGCCGGCCCCGAGGTGTCGCTCTTCTTCGTCTCGGACGGCGACACCGTCCGAGCCCTGAGCCCGGCGCAGGACTACAAGCGCGCCTACGACGGCGACGCCGGCCCGAACACCGGGGGCATGGGCGCCTACTCGCCGCTCCCCTGGCTCGCCGACCGGTTCGGCAGCGAGGCCGGATTCGTCGCCGAGGTCACGCGCGACGTGGCCGAGCCCGTCATCCGCCACCTCGACGCCGAGGGCACACCGTTCATCGGCCTGCTCTACGCGGGCCTCATCCTCACCGAGTCGGGCATCAAGGTGATCGAGTTCAACGCGCGGTTCGGCGACCCCGAGACGCAGGTGGTGCTCGCGCGGCTGACCTCGCCGCTCTCGGAGCTGCTGATGGCCGCGGCGAGCGGGCGACTGGAGTCCGAGCCCGATCCGACGTTCTCGGACGATGCCGCCGTCACCGTCGTGCTCGCGAGCGAGGGCTACCCCGACAACCCGGTGACCGGCCGGGCGCTGACGGGGCTCGACGCCGCGGCATCCGTCGAAAGCGTGCACCTCGCGCACGCTGCGACCGCCGAGTCGGTCGACGGGCTCGTCGCCACGGGTGGACGCGTGCTCAACGTCGTCGCACGCGGCGCCGACTTCACCGAGGCTCGCGACCGCGCCTACCGCGCCCTCGCGGAGATCAGCCTCGAAGGCTCGCACCACCGCACCGACATCGCCGCCCGCGTCGCGGACTGAATCCACGGCACGGGCGGCCCGACGGAGCGCGACGGGGTCAGCGCTTGGCGAGGTGCGCGGGGCGCTTGAGGAAGATCACGACGATCACGGCGACCCCGATGACGATCGCCGGCAGGATCATGGCCTGCGCCATCGCGGCGGAGAAGCCCTCGGCGATCGCGGGAGGCATCGCGCCGCCGCCACCGCCGAAGTCGCCGCTCGCGGCATCCCCGCCACCCGGCAGATTCGCCGTCAGTCGCGACTGCATGTAGGCCGCGATGGCCGCCGAGCCGATCACCGAGCCGACCGTTCGGGTCGTGTTGTAGATGCCCGAGCCGGCCCCCGCCTGACGCGGCGGCAGATTGCGGGTCGCGGTCGTGGCGAGCGGCCCCCACATGCCGGCGTTGGCGACACCGATGATCGCGGCAGGGATGAGCAGCAGCAGCACCGGGGCCTCGGTGTTCATGAGCAGCGCGTAGCCGACGAGGCCCACGACCATCAGCGTCAGGCCGGGGACGAGCAGCAGACGCGGGTCGACCCGGTCGAGGATGCGGCCCGCCAACGGTGCGAGCGCGCCCGACAGCACCGCCATGGGGACGAGCAGCAGCGCCGACTGCGTCGGCGTCAGGCCCCGGGCGAGTTGCGTGAAGAACGCCATCGGCAGCGCCATGCTCGTCACGGTGAAGCCCACCGCGGCGATCGCGAGGTTCGAGATCGCGAAGTTGCGGTCGCGGAAGAGCTCGAGCGGAACGAGGGGCTCGCTCTTGGTCCGGCCCTGTGTCCAGACGAACACCGCCATCACGACGACACCCGCGGCGATCATCGCCCAGATGCCGGCGGCCCACTCGTAGTGCTCGCCCTCCTGCAGACCGAAGACGATGAGGAAGAGCCCGATCGCGCTGAGCACGACCCCCACGACGTCGAAGCGGTGCGGGTGGGTCTCGAGATGCGGCACCAGGCGCCACGCCAGCACGAACGCCACGACGCCGACGGGGATGTTGACGAAGAAGATCCACTCCCACCCGAAGCCGTCGACGAGCACGCCGCCCGCGAGCGGTCCGACGAGCGTCGCGACACCGGCGGTCGCACCCCACAGCCCCATGGCCGCGCCGCGGCGCTCGGCGGGGAACGTGCGAGTGATGACGGCCATCGTCTGCGGGGTCATGAGAGCGGCGCCGAGACCCTGCACGGCTCGCGCGATCACGAGCACGGCGAGCGAGCCCGAGAGCCCGCAGGCGAGCGAGGCGATCGTGAAGATCGCGAGCCCGATCAGGTAGATGTTCTTCGGTCCGAACCGGTCGCCCAGGCGGCCGGTGACCAGCAGCGGCACGGCGTACGCGAGCAGGTACGACGAGGTGACCCACACGACGTTGTCGAGGTTGCCGGTCGACGGGTCGAGCGCGGCCTTGATCGCGGGGTTCGCGACCGAGACGATCGTCGTGTCGACGAGGATCATGAAGAATCCGATGACCATCGCCCACAGGGCGGGCCACGGGTTGACGGCGGGTGCGGCGCCTTCGGGGGCGCGGACGGTGCTGGTTCTCTCGCTCATGCGCGGGCGGCTTCTCTCTGTGCCAGGTAGCGGTCGGTCGGGGCGAGGTCGGTGACCCCCCACACGGTGTCGGGACGACGGATGTACTCGACCGCTTCGTCGAGCCAGGCGACATCCGCCGACAGCAGAGCCGTCTCGCGGTGCACCTCGATCCAGAACTGGGGATACGAGCCGCGCTCGATCGCGTGATCGCGCGCCTGACGGTGCGCACCGAGGGATGCCGCCAGGGCGTCCCGCCGCTCGCTGAGAAGCGCGACGACTTCGCCACGGTCGAGGTTGTGCGACTCGGCCAGCGCGACGCGGAAACGGTCGGGGCGGTCGATGGCGGGGAGCTCGCGCCGCACCCACGCGATCATCATGTCGGCGCCGGCCTCCGTGAGCGTGTAGGTCGTCCGTTCCGGACGGTTGCCGTCACGGTCGGTGCCGACCTCGGCGATGAGCCCCTGCCGCTCGAGGCGAGCGACCGTGTGATAGATCGTGCCGTGGGTCAGGGCGACGAGCCGATCGGCCTTGCGCTCGCGCAGCAGACGGACCATCTCGTAGGCGTGCATGTCGTCCTCGTGCAGCAGCGCCAGCAGCATCAGCCCCAGCGGGGTGAGTCGGTCGACGGCATCCGGCATGGCACCCCCCTCTCGATTAGTCCATGTGGACTATACGCCCTTTTTCACGGGTCGTCGCGGCGTTCCCCGCTCCGGGATAATGGCCGGGTGAGCGCCCTCGATCTGCCCGGCTGGAAGCACGTCTACTCCGGCAAGGTCCGCGACCTCTATCGCCCCGCCGACGGCCCGGCCGACCGGATGCTGGTGGTCGCCAGCGACCGCGTCAGCGCGTTCGACCAGGTGCTCGAACCCGGAATCCCGGGCAAGGGCGAACTGCTGACGCGCCTCAGCCTGTGGTGGTTCGCGCAGCTCGCGGGCGCCGACGGCGGACGCCCGATCCCCAACCACGTCCTCGGGCTCCAGCCCCCGGCAGAGGTCGCGGGCCGGGCGATGGTCGTGCGCGAGCTCGACATGCAGCCGATCGAGTGCGTCGTGCGCGGCTACCTCACCGGCTCCGGCTGGGCGGAGTATCAAGACAGCGGCACGGTGTGCGGCATCCCGCTTCCCGCCGGCCTGCAGAACGGCGACCGGCTGCCCGAACCGATCTACACCCCCGCCTACAAGGCACCCCTCGGCGAGCACGACGAGAACATCTCGTTCGAGCGTTCCGTCGAGCTCGTCGGTGCCGAGACCGCGGCCGCCCTGCGCGACGCATCGCTCGAGATCTACCGGCGCGCCGCGACCCTCGCCGAGAGCAAGGGACTCATCCTCGCCGACACGAAGTTCGAGTTCGGCCTCGACGCCGACGGGGTGCTGACCCTCGCCGACGAGGTGCTCACGAGCGACTCGTCGCGCTACTGGGATGCCGAGGCCTGGCGCACCGGCACGACGCCCGCCGAGCGCATGGCGAGCTACGACAAGCAGATCGTGCGCGACTGGCTCGCGGGCGCCTGGGACAAGACCGGCACTCCCCCGGCCCTCCCCGACGACATCGTCGAGCGCACCGCGGCGAAGTACCGCGAGCTGCTCGAGACGCTCGCCGGCTGACTCCGGTACCGTCCTTCGCGGCGCGGGTCGCGCGGCTCCGCGGAGCGCCGACCGGGCATCCAGGGATCTCACAGATAGGGTGGGGCCGCTCTCGCGCTCCATCCCGAATCCCTCATCCTTCCCGAGGAGTCCCATGCCCATCTGGTCCCTCCACGGCGACGGCCGCACCGTCGCGCGCGGCGCCGTCGTCAAGCCCGGCGAGCGCCTGAACTGGCCCGGCACCATCGCGATCGGCGCGCAGCACGTCGTCGCCATGTTCGGTGCGACGTTCCTCGTGCCGATCATCACCGGCTTCCCGGTCTCGACGACCCTGCTCTTCTCGGGTCTCGGCACCCTCGTCTTCCTGCTGATCACGCGCAACAAGCTGCCGAGCTACCTGGGCTCGTCGTTCGCCTTCATCGCCCCCATCACGGCGCTCAACGGCGGCAACCGCCTCGAGACCGCCGAGCAGATCACTCAGGCGCTCCTCGGCGTCGTCGTCGCGGGCCTCCTGCTCGCCGCGGTCGGCTTCATCGTGCAGGCCTTCGGCACGGGCTGGATCGAGAAGCTCATGCCGCCCGTGGTCGCCGGTGCGATCGTCGCGCTGATCGGGTTCAACCTCGCACCCGCCGCCTGGAACAACTTCCAGCTGCAGCCCGAGGTCGCCACGGTGACCCTGTGCGCCGTCATCCTGTTCAGCGTGCTGTTCCGCGGGTTCCTCGGTCGCATCTCGATCTTCCTCGGCGTGATCGTCGGCTACGTCGTGGCCGCTGTCACCGGACAGGTCGAGTTCGAGGCCGTCGAGGCCGCCGCCTGGTTCGGTCTGCCCGACTTCCACCTCGTGGCGATCGGGGATGCCGCGGCCTGGTCCATCGTGCCGATGTTCCTCCCCGTCGTGCTCGTGCTGATCGCCGAGAACGTCGGCCACGTGCGCGGCGTCGCGACCATGACCGACGACCCCTCGATCAACAAGCACACCGGCCGCGCGCTCATCGCCGACGGTGTCGCGACCACCCTCGCGGGCGGCTTCGGCGGCTCGGGCACCACGACCTACGGCGAGAACATCGGCGTCATGGCCGCGACTCGCGTCTACTCGACCGCCGCGTACTGGGTGGCCGGCATCGTGGCGATCCTGCTCGCCTTCTCGCCCAAGGTCGGGGCCGTGTTCAACACGATCCCCGCGGGCGTGCTCGGCGGCGTCACGACGGCCCTCTACGGCCTGATCGGCGTCATCGGCATCAAGATCTGGGTCGACAACCGCGTGGACTTCTCGCGTCCCGTCAACCAGTACACCGTCGCGGTGTCGTTCGTCATCGCGATCGCCGGGTTCGCGATGAACTTCGGTTCGCTGCAGTTCGGCGCGATCGTCCTCGGCACCATCGCGGCACTGGTGATCTACCACGCCGGCAACGCGATCGCCCGCTGGCGCAAGACCGGCGCCGACGACGGCGGCCCCATCCCCGCGGTGGGCCCCCTGGGAGGAGACCCCCAGTAGGCCCGCATCCCGAGTGCACGGCATCCCGTCGAAAGGACGACTTTCAGACGCGAGGATGCCGTGCACTCGGCGTTTCGCCGTGCACTCGGACCGCGTGGCCCGCGTCAGGCCGAGCCGCGGACGATGAGCTCGGTGTCGAGGATCGTCACCTCGGGGGGCGACATCCCCGCGAGCCGCGCGAGCAGGACATCGGCCATGCACTCGCCCTGCATGAATGACGGCTGCCGCATGGTCGTCAGCTGCGGCTCGGTGGTCAGCGCGACCGGCGAATCGTCGAAGCCCACGACCGCGACCTCGTCGGGGACCCTGATGCCCTCGGACGCGAGCACCTGCATGGCGCCGCGCGCCATGAGATCGCTCGCCACGAAGAGGCCGTCGAGCGGCTCGCCCGCCGCGAGGATGGCACGCATCGCCACAGCTCCGGACTCGGTCGTGAAGTCGCCCTGCACGACGGGGGCCGGCGTGAGTCCCGACTCCGCGAGCGCCACGCGGTAGCCCTCGGCGCGGTCGACACCGGCGGGCATGGACGGCGGGCCCGTGATCGCGCCGATATGGCGGCATCCGCGGCCGATGAGGTAGGCCGTGGCATCCCGCGCACCGGCGACGTTATCGACGTCGATGTAGTAGTCGCCCATCCGCGAACGCACCGGTCGACCGCCGTAGACGACGGGAATCGCGGCCGCGATGCGCTCGATGAAGGTGTCGCTCGTGTGGTGCGACACAATGATCGCGCCGTCGACGGCCCCGCTGCGCACGTACTGGGCCGTCTTGTCGCCGGGGTCGGCGCTGGCCATGATCAGGTTCAGCACATAGTCGCTGCGGCTGATGCGCGAGTTGATGCCCGACACGACCGCCGCGAAGAACGGATCGCCGAACACCCGGTTGGTGTCTTCGGGCACGACGAGCGCGATCGCCATCGTCGACCGGCTGGCGAGCGAACGCGCCGCGCGGTTGGGAACGTAGTTGAGCTCGGCGATCGCGCGGCGCACCGACTCGAGGGCGGCGGGGCTGACGGCGGTCGAGCCGTTGACGACGCGCGACACCGTCGAGCGCGATACACCGGCGACGGCCGCGACCTCTTCGATGGTCGCGGCCGTCCGGTTCTGGTCGGAGATCACAGGTGGGCTACCTCGGGACGGCGGTCCGGGCGGCGTCCGCCGGAGCGGGAACGTCGATCGCACGATCTGCGATGACCCGACGATACTCCTTCGCGCTGTCCTTCAACGTCCGCTCCTGCGTGTGGTAATCCACGTGCACGATGCCGAAGCGCTTCTCGTAGCCCCAGGCCCATTCGAAGTTGTCGAGCAGCGACCAGTAGAAGTAGCCGCGGACGTCGACGCCGGCCTCCTGGGCGTCGAGGATGGCGCCCAGGTGCACCCGCAGGAACTCGGTGCGCTCGGCGTCCGGCACCGACTTCTCGCCGTCGACCTCGACGAGCTCGTCGTCGTAGGCGGCGCCGTTCTCGGTGACGTAGAGGATCGTGCCGACGGGCTGGGCGTACTCGGTCCACACGCGCTCGAGCAGCTGGGTCAGCCCCGCGGGCTGCACCTCCCAGTGCATCGACGTGCGGGGCAGACCCCGCTCGTGCCAGTAGATGTCGTGACCGGCGGGCCACGGCGAGCCGGTCTTGCGATCGGTGGGTGCGTCTCCCGGGGTCGGCGGGTTGGGGTCGGGACGACCGCCCACGAACTCGCCGTGGTAGTAGTTCACCCCGAGGGCGTCGAGCGGCTGCGCGATGATCGTCTCGTCGCCCGGGCGCACAGCATCGCGCCAGCGCTCGACCGCCGCGGCATCCACCTTCTCGATGTCGGCGACGATGTCGCCGGGGTAGGCGGCCCGGAAGATCGGGTCGAGGAACCAGCGGTTGAACTGGCCGTCGATGCGCCGCGCCGCGTCGACGTCGGCGGCATCGGCCGGATCGGCCGGTTCGGCCACCGTCAGGTTCAGCGTGATGCCCAGCGACAGCGACGAGTCGCGCTCGCGCAGGGCGGCGACCGTCTGCCCGTGACCGAGCAGCAGGTGGTGCGCCGCGAGCATGCCGTCGCCGATGTCGAACCGTCCGGGAGCGTGGATGCCCGCGGTGTAGCTGAGGAACGACGAGCACCACGGCTCGTTGAGCGTCGTCCAGTGGTGCACGCGGTCGCCGAGGGCGTCGTGCATGTCGAGGGCGTACTCGGTGAAACGATCGGCGGTCTCGCGAAGGGTCCAGCCGCCCCGGTCCTCGATGGCCTGCGGCAGATCCCAGTGGTAGAGGGTCAGCCACGGGATGATCCCGGCACCGAGGAGCTCGTCGACGAGCCGCTCGTAGAAGTCGACGCCCTTCGGGTTGAGCGCGCCGCCGTCGGGACGCACGCGCGACCACGAGGTGGAGAACCGGTAGGTGTCGAGACCGAGCTCCTTCATGAGCGCGACGTCGTCGCGGTAGCGGTGGTAGTGATCGCACGCGACGTCGCCGTTATCGGCGTTGATCACGGCACCGGGAACACGGGCGAACGCATCCCAGATCGACGCGGTACGACCGTCTTCGAAGGCCGCGCCCTCGATCTGGTACGCCGCGGTGGCTGCTCCGAAGAGGAAGCCGGTGGGGAAGCTGCGCGAAGCGTTCATGTTCTCCTGCTGAGTGCGGTCGAGGTTCAGGGTCATCCCTTCACCGCCCCGGCCATGATGCCACTGACGAGCTGCTTGCCCGCGAAGATGAACAGCAGCAGCAGCGGGATGGTGGCGAGGATGACGCCCGCGAGCACGACCGAGTAGTCGACGAAGTAGTTCGACTGCAGCAGCGACAGCGCCACGGGAAGCGTCGGGTTCTGCCGGTCGAGCACGATGAACGGCCAGAAGAAGTTGTTCCAGGCTCCCACGAAGGTGAAGAGGAACAGCATCGCCGCGGCCGGACGCGCCGCAGTCATGCCGACGGTCCAGAAGGTGCGGATCATCGAGGCTCCGTCGACGCGCGCCGCCTCGATCAGCTCGTCGGGCACCGCCTGACGCAGGTACTGCGTCATCCAGAACACGCCGAACGCGCTGGTGAGCGCCGGGATGATGATGGCGCCGATCTGCCCCGTCCAGCCGAGCTCGGAGAACAGGATGTAGAGCGGCACGACGCCGAGCTGCTGCGGCACGGCCATCGTCGCCACGACGAAGACCAGCAGCCCGGGTCCGCCGTGGAAGCGCAGCTTCGCGAAGGCCCAGCCGGCGAGCGTCGAGGTGATCACGACGGCGGCGGCGATGAGGAACGAGCTGTAGATGGAGTTCCACAGCGCCGGCCAGAAGTTGACGGCCGGGTTGGAGATGACCGACAGGGCGTTCTCGATGAAGTTGCCGCCGGGGATCCACGGGAAGGGCTTGCGGAGCGTGGACGAGTCGCCCGAGCCGATCACGAACGACCAGTAGAGGGGGAACACGGCCGAGAGGAACACGGCGCCGAGGATGGCGTAGGTCCAGAACCCGGGACGGCTGCCGCGGATGCGCCGAGCGCGGCCACCCCGGCGCTGCTTGCGCGCGTTCGGGATGCCCTCTTCCACCGTGGCGAGGGGGACGGGAGTGCCGATGGTGCTCATGCCTGGTTCTCCTTCAGCGCGCGCTGCGCCTGCTTGGACTGCTTCTTCTGCTCCCGTTTGCTGAGCTCACGGCGAAGTCCTTCGTCGCGGACGAGGGTGCGCGTCACCACGAGGTTCACGAGTCCGATCAGCACGATGATGATGAACAGGATCCACGCCATCGCCGCGGCCCGGCCGAAGTTCCACTGTCCCCAGCCGACGTCGTAGAGGTAGAGGGTGATGGTCAGCCACTGCTGGGCGGATCCACCACGGCCGAACTGGTCGAACACCCGCGGTTCGTCGAAGATCTGCAGGCCGCCGATCGTGGCCGTGATGATGACGAAGATGAGCGTGGGCTTGAGCGAGGGCAGCGTGATCGAGAAGAACTGGCGCACGGGGCCGGCGCCGTCGACGGTGGCAGCCTCGTAGAAGTCGCGGTTCACGGCCTGCATGGCCGCGAGCAGGATGAGGGTGTTGTAGCCCATCCAGCGGTAGTTCACCATCGTCGCGATCGCGACGTGGCTCCAGAACGGCTCGACGTGCCAGGGGATGGCGCCGATGCCGATCGACTGGAGGATGCCGTTGATGAAGCCCGACTGGTCGGCGAACATCGCGTTGAAGATGAGGCCGACGGCGATGGGCGCGACGACGTAGGGAACGAGCACCGCCATGCGCCAGAAGGTCTTTGCGCGGATGTTGCGGTCGAGCACGGCCGCGATGAAGATCGCGAGCACGAGCTGCGGAACGCTCGAGAGCAGGAAGATGCTGAAGGTGTTGCGCAGCGCGGTCCAGAAATGCGGCTGCGAAAGGATCCAGATGTACTGGTCGAATCCGATGAACTCACCCTCGCCGCGGATGAGGTCCCAGTCCATGAACGAGATCACCGCGGTGTACGCGATGGGGAAGAGCCCCACGATCGCGAACATGATGAAGAAGGGTGAGATGTAGAGGTACGGCGAGAAGCGGATGTCCCACTTGCTGAGCTTCTGCGAGAAAGAGATGACTCGCGGAGGACGACCGCCGTCGTCGTTTCGGGGGGCGCGCGTCGCCGGGCGCTGCTGAGTCGTGGTCACGATCGTCCTTCGGGTGCGAGAGGGGGACGCCGGGGCGCACCGATGATCCGATGCGCCCCGACGGGGTGGGTCAGAAGGCTCCGACCTCGGTCACCCAGGTCTTCCAGGAGGTCTCCTTGTCCTCGATGCCGTCGAAGACACGCGTGATCGCGTTGCCCAGGGCGTCGTGGAACTGGAAGTACTTCGGGCCCTTGAAGGTCGTGACGGTGATCGCGTTGGCGCGGTCGATGCCGATCTGTCCCGAAGGAGCGTTGTTGAAGTACTCGTTGACCGACCCGGTCAGGTCGGGGCTCGACTGCGCCTCGGGCTGGCTCGGGAAGGTGCCGGCGTTGTTGAACGCCTTGATCTGCGTCTCGGGCGAGGTCAGCCAGTCGGCGAGCTTCTGCGCGTTGGTGAGGTTCTTGCCGTTCGCGGGGACGACGAGGTACGAACCGCCCCAGTTGCCGCCGCCCTCGGGGAAGGCGTTGGCGATGTCCCAGCCCGCGATGTCGGGGGCTTCGCCCTCGATGATGCCGAGCATCCACGGCGGGCACAGCATCGCGGCGAACTGACCGCTGGCCATCGACGCGTACCAGTCGTCGGACCACTGACCGGCGTAGGCCGAGATCGGGATCGCCTTGTCGACGACGGTGTCGTAGGCCTCGCGGATGTCGGGGTTCTCGGTCGCGATGACCGTGCCGTCCGGCTCCTCGTAGGCGACGTCGAGCTGGTTCACGACGCCCTGCAGGACGGAGTTCGCCGAGTCGATGAAGGGCTGGCCCGTCTTGGCGACGTAGTCGCTGCCGACCTGGAAGAAGGCGTCCCACGTCGGGAAGAGCTTGGCGACCTCTTCACGGTCGGTGGGCAGACCGGCGGCCTCGAACAGGTCGGAGCGGTAGCAGACGGCCTGCGGCCCGACGTCGGTGCCGTATGCGACGAGGTTGCCCTCGGCGTCGGTCGCCGCCTTCTCCTTCCAGTCGAGCCAGCGGCCGGCGAGCTCGTCCGGAACCGGGGCGACGAGGTCGGAGTACTGCATCATCTCGGGGAACCAGTCGACCTCGACGCCTTCGACGTCGGCGAGGCCGGTCTTGCCGAGCTTCTGGAAGAAGTTGGTGCGTGCGTCGTTCGACGTCGCGGCCTTGGTGTGGACGACCTTGATGCCGGTCTCCTCGGTGAACTCGGCGAGCAGCTCATCGGTGTAGCCGAAGTCGTTGAACGTCGCGAGGGTGACGGTGTCGGAGTCACCACCGGATGCGGCCTGGTCACCTCCGCCCGAGCATCCGGCGAGGACGATGGCCGAGGTGGTTGCGACGCCGGCCACGAGGCCGATCCGCCGCAGTGCGCGTGAATTCACGTGTCACTCCTTCGTGATTGCGGTATCTGGTGCGCGGCGGTTCGCACCCGACTATGGGAGCGCTCTCACCGATTGACCACGACCATACGGGAGCGCTCCCAGGAACTCAAGAGAGCGCTCCCGAAGTGGATGGTCACGATCAGGTCACGACACCGGCCGGATGCGGCGGACGAGCGGCGCCTTCCCACCCGTAGACTGGTCGCGCACCCATCCCGCGACCTCCGGAGCGAGCAATGCCCACCATCGTCGTCGACGTCATGCCCAAGGCCGAGCTCCTGGATCCGCAGGGCAAGGCGGTGTCGGGAGCTCTCACTCGTCTCGGCGTGGCCGGCTTCTCCGACGTCCGCATCGGCAAGCGCTTCGAGCTCACCGTCGACCGCGCCGACGACGCGACCCTCGAGACCGCTCGCCGCATCGCCGACGAGATCCTCTCGAACTCGGTCATCGAGGACGTCGTGAACATCGAGGTCGTGGAGTGACCGCGCGCATCGGTGTCGTCACCTTCCCGGGCTCGCTCGACGACCGCGACGCGCAGCGCGCCGTCCGTCTCGCGGGCGCCGAGCCCGTCGCGCTGTGGCACGGCTCGCACGACCTCGGCGGTGTCGACGCGCTCGTGCTGCCCGGCGGGTTCAGCTACGGCGACTACCTCCGCGCCGGCGCGATCGCGGCGCTCGCGCCGATCATGGCCGAGGTGAAGGATGCCGCAGACAAGGGCATGCCGATCCTCGGCATCTGCAACGGCTTCCAGATGCTCGTCGAGGCGCACCTGCTGCCCGGCGGCCTGATCCGCAACGCCCACCAGCAGTTCATCCGCCGCGACCAGCGCCTCGTCGTCGAGAACGCCGACACCGCCTGGACGAGCGGCTTCGAGAACGGCCAGGAGATCGTCATCCCGCTGAAGAACGCCGACGGTGGCTTCACGTGCTCGGCCGAGACGCTGAAGCGGATCGAGGGCGAGGGTCTCGTGGCGTTCCGCTACCGCGGAGTGAACCCCAACGGCTCGCTCGACGACATCGCCGGTCTCACGAATGAGCGCGGCAACGTGGTCGGGCTCATGCCCCACCCCGAGCACGCCGTCGAGCCCGGATTCGGCCCGAACACCACCGACGCGATGCGCTCGGGCACCGACGGGCTCACGTTCTTCACGTCGGCCGTCGCGGCGGTGCTCGCCCGCGTCTGAGCACCGGGTCGGTAGCGTGGGGGCATGAGCGAATCCCCACGCCCCATCGTCGTCAGCGTGCCCACCGACGAGCTGGCAGCCGACATCGGCGCCGTGCCCGAGGGGGTCGACCTCGTGGTGTGGGACCTGCGGTCCCCCGCGCCCCGAGACGCGTTCGACATAGTCGTTCCGCCGTACATGTCGGGCAAGCGACTCCTCTCGGCTCTCGAGAACATCAGCGTCGGGATGCTGCAGAGCCAGTCGATCGGCTATGAGGGCATGGGGCGTTACCTTCCCGAGGGCACGAAGCTGGCGAATGCGTCGAGCGTCCACGAAACGGCGACCGCCGAGATCGCGGTGGGCCTCGCGATCGCGGCGCAGCGCGACCTCGCCGACTACGTGCGCAACCAGGAGTCCGCGCGCTGGGCACCGCAGTTCAGCCGCAGCGTCGCTGATCGCACGGTGCTCGTCCTCGGCTACGGCGGCGTGGGCAAGGCCGTAGCATCCCGGCTGCTGCCGTTCGAGACGACGATCGTCCCGGTGGCGTCCCGAGCCCGCGATGAGGACGGCGTCCACGTGCACGGCATCGACGAGCTCGACGAGCTGCTGCCGCGCACCGACATCCTCATGATCACGCTGCCCGGTGGGGAGACGACGAAGGGCCTCATCGGCGCCCGTGAGCTCGCGCTGCTGCCCGACGGCGCGCTCGTCGTCAACGTCGGACGCGGCACGGTGCTCGACACCGACGCCCTCGTGTCCGAGCTGCAGTCCGAGCGCCTGCGCGCCGCCCTCGACGTCGTCGATCCCGAGCCGCTGCCCGAGGACCACCCGCTCTGGGGTGCTCCGGGCGCGCTCGTCGTGCCGCACGTGGGCGGCGCGGCCGACGCCATGCGTCCGCGGATCGCGAAGCTCGTCCGCACGCAGATCGAGCGCCTCGCCGCCGGCGAGGAGCCGCTCAACATCGTCGAGCCCTGAGCCGTCGAACCCCGATGGGGCCCGCCGGGGTCAGACGCGGAAGATCGTGTGGACCGGGCCGCAGACGTCCTGGCCGCCGAGCTCGACGAGCTCCATGAGAACGGCGGTGCCGACCGTCCGGTGCCCGAGGCCTTCGAGCAGGCGCTGGGCCGCGCGCAGCGTGCCGCCGGTCGCGAGCACGTCGTCGACGAGGAGCACACGCGTACCGCGTGGCAGATCGTCAGCCATCTCGATGGTCGCCTGACCGTACTCGAGGTCGTACGAGACGGATGCCGCCGGGCGCGGCAGCTTGCCCGCCTTGCGGATCGGCACCATGCCGACACCGCTCGCCGCCGCGACAGCGCCGGCGATGAGGAATCCGCGCGCCTCGACGCCGGCGACGACGTCGAACTCACGGGCGAAGGGCGCAACGATCGCGTCGACGACGGTGCGCAGCGCGGTCGCGTCGGCAAGCAGCGGCGAGATGTCGCGGAAGAGGATGCCCGGTTCGGGGAAGTCCGGGATGAGCGCGATGAGCGACTCAGCGTGCTCGAGGGGGTCGGAAGTCACCGAACCACCCTAGGCCCGTTTTGATGCTCCTCCGACGGCGAGGTCGCGACTGCAAGCGCTTGCACTAGAGTGAGCGCCATGACCTCCTCTTCCGTGGACACGGCGGCATCCACCCTCGCCCCGATCGGGATCTCCCGCCCCGGCGCCGAGTGGTGGCGCACCGCCGTCATCTATCAGATCTATCCCCGCTCGTTCGCCGACGCCTCGGGAGACGGCATCGGCGACCTCGCCGGCATCACCTCGTGCCTGGGCGACCTCGCCGACCTCGGCGTCGATGCCGTCTGGCTGAGCCCCTTCTTCCGGTCGCCGCAGAAGGATGCCGGCTACGACGTCTCCGACTACTGCGACGTCGACCCTCTCTTCGGCACCCTCGCCGACTTCGACACGATGCTCGACGAGGCGCACGCCCGCGGCATCCGGGTCATCGTCGACCTCGTCCCGAACCACTCGTCCGATCAGCACGCCTGGTTCCAGGAAGCGCTCGCGGTGGAGCCGGGCAGCGCCGAGCGCGCACGCTACATCTTCCGCGACGGCAAGGGCGAGAACGGCGACGAGGCGCCCAACAACTGGGAGTCGGTCTTCGGCGGCCCCGCCTGGACGCGCACGACGAACCCCGACGGCACGCCGGGCCAGTGGTACCTGCACCTGTTCGACTCGACGCAGCCCGACTTCGACTGGGCCAACCCCGAGGTGGGCGACGAGTTCGAGCGCATCCTGCGGTTCTGGCTCGACCGCGGCGTCGACGGATTCCGCGTCGACGTCGCCCACGGCCTGGTCAAGTCGGACGGCCTGCCCGACTTCGTGCCGGCCGAGGACGCCGGATCGATGGGCGGCGACAGCCTCGACGTGCCCTACTGGGGCCAGGAGGGCGTGCACGACATCTACCGCCGCTGGAACCGCATCCTCGCCGAGTACGAGGGCGACCGGGCCCTGTGCGCCGAGGCGTGGCTGCCCACCGTCGACGAGACCGCCCTGTGGGTGCGCCAGGACGAGATGCACCAGGCGTTCAACTTCCCCTACCTGCAGACCGAGTGGGACGCCGACCACCTCACCGAGGTGATCTCCGAGTCGCTGCGCGCCTTCCCCGCGGTCGGCGCGCCCGCGACCTGGGTGCTGTCGAACCACGACGTCGTCCGCCACGCCTCACGCCTGGCGCTGACCGCGGAGAACCCGCAGGGCCACGGTCTCGGCCCCGACTCCCCCGGTCAGCCGGACGCCGTCGTGGGCCTGGCCCGCGCCCGCGCCGCGACGACCCTGATGCTCGCCCTGCCCGGCTCGGCCTACCTCTACCAGGGCGAGGAGCTCGGGCTGCCCGAGGTCGTGCACCTGCCCGATGACGCCCGTCAGGACCCGACCTGGTTCCGCACCGACGGTGAGCGCTACGGCCGCGACGGATGCCGCGTGCCGATCCCGTGGGAGGCCGACGCCCCCGGATACGGGTTCAGCCCGACCGGGGCCTCGTGGCTGCCGCAGCCCGAGGAGTGGCACGGCCTCGCGCGTTCGGTGCAGGACGGCGACCCCGCCTCGACCCTGACGCTCTACCGCGAGCTGCTCGCCGCACGTCGCCGGCACGACCTCGGCGCCGGATCGCTCGAGTGGGTCGACCTGCAGCTCGGTGACGACGTCGTGGCGTTCCGCAACGGCGACGTGCTCGTCGTCGCCAACACCGGCACGGATGCGGTCGCACTGCCCGCCGGTGAGATCCTGGTCTCGAGCGTCGCCGATCTCGCCGAGAGCGCCGGTGACGTGGCCGAGCTGCCCGTCGACGCGGCGGTCTGGATCCGCGTGAGCTGACGAGAGGAGCGGGAGATGGTCGGCATCGACGACGTGGCGCGACGCGCCGAGGTCTCGACGGCGACCGTCTCCCGCACCCTGAGCGGCCGGGGTCCGGTGTCGCCCACGACGCGCGAACGCGTGCTGCGGGCGGCATCCGATCTCGGCTACGTCGTCTCGTCGGCGGCCTCGAGCCTCGCGTCCGGACGCACCCGCAACATCGGCGTACTCGTGCCGATCCTCGACCGTTGGTTCTTCTCGCGCGTGCTCACGGGCATCGCCGCGACCCTGCAGCGCGACGGCTACGACGTCGCGCTGTACGCCCTCACCGCCGAGGCCGACGAACGCCGCCGGGTGTTCGCGACCTCGCTGCGACGGCAGCGCGTCGACGGCGTCATCGTCGTGTCGATGGCACTCGCAAGCGACGAGATCGCGCAGCTCGGCGACCTGGGCCTGCCGGTCATCGCGATGGGCGGGCAGCTCGCGGGCCTGCGGTCGCTCACCGTCGACGAGATCGAGGTGGCCCGGACGGCGACCGAGCACCTGCTCGACCTCGGGCACCGCGACATCGCCCACATCGGCCTGCATCCGCAGTTCGAGGGCGACTTCCACATCCCCACACAGCGTCGCCGGGGCTTCGAGGCCGCCCTGTCCGAGGCCGGCGTCGCCCCGCAGACAGACCGCTTCGCGGCGGCGGACTTCACGATGGCCGGCGGGCATGATGCCGCGACGCGGTTGCTCCGCGACGCCGAGACCCGCCCCACCGCGATCTTCGCGGCCTCGGACGAGATGGCGATCGGGGCGATGCTGGCGGCGCGCGAGCTCGGGCTGCGCGTTCCGGAGGACGTGTCGATCATCGGGGTCGACGGCCACGACCTCGGCGAGTTCTTCGGCCTCACGACGGTCGACCAGTTCCCGGGCCGACAGGGCGAGCGCGTGGCCTCGGCCATGATCGCGGCGCTTCGCGGGATGGCGTCCGAGCCCCCGGCCGACCTCGACTTCGCGCTCGTCGAGCGGTCGAGCACGGCCCCGCCGGCCTGAAACCGGCGCAGCGACCCCCGGGCAGCGCGCAGGCGCCCTCCCGTAGGCTCGGAGCATGGCCTTGGACCTCGACGCCCTCTACACCGACCTGCACCGGCACCCGGAACTGTCGTTCCAGGAGACGCGGACGGCCGCCGTCATCGCGGCTCGGCTCAGCGAGCTCGGTCTCGAGTACGAGGAGGGCATCGGCCGCACCGGTGTCGTGACCGCGATCCGCAACGGAGACGGTCCCGTCGTGTGGCTCCGCGCCGACATGGACGGCCTCCCGGTACCCGAGCAGACCGGCCTCGAGTACGCCTCGACGGCGCGCGGCGTCGACCCCGCGGGCAACGACGTGCCCGTCATGCACGCCTGCGGCCACGACATGCACGTCACCGCGCTGCTCGGAGCCCTCGAGCAGCTCATCGCCACGCAGCACGAGTGGTCGGGAACCGTGGTCGCCGTCTTCCAGCCCGCTGAGGAGTACGGCGCGGGCTCGCAGGCGATGATCGCCGACGGCGTGCTCGACCGCTTCCCGAAGCCCGACATCGTGCTGGGGCAGCACGTCACGCCCCTCCCCGCCGGCGTCATCGGCGTGCGACCGGGCACCCAGATGGCGGCATCCGACGGCCTCAGCGTCGTGCTGCACGGTCGCGGTGGCCACGGCTCTCGCCCGCACTCCACGATCGATCCCGTCGTGATGGCGGCGGCGACGGTCATGCGCCTGCAGACGATCGTGTCGCGCGAGGTCGACCCGCGCGATGTGGCCGTCGTGACGGTCGGCTCGATCCACGCCGGCCTGAAGAACAACATCATCCCCGCCGAGGCGAAGCTCGAGCTCAGCCTGCGCTACCCCGACGACGCCGCGCGGGAGCGCGTCATGGCGAAGGTGGAGCGCATCGTGCGCGCCGAAGCCGCCGCATCCGGCGCCGAGACCGAGCCCACGATCACGGTCGACCACACCCTGCCCCCGACGATCAACGACCACACCGCGACCGCCCGCCTGACCGCCGCATTCGAGCGCGCCTTCGGTGAGGGCAGCGTCGTCGACCCCGGCATGTTCACCGGCAGCGAGGACGTCTCGTGGTTCGCGCGCGAGGCCGGCGTTCCCCTCGTGTTCTGGTTCTGGGGCGGCGTCGACCCGCAGAAGTTCGCGGATGCCGTCGCGGCCGGCACCGTCGAGCGCGACATCCCCACCAACCACTCCCCGTTCTTCGCGCCGGTCATGCACCCGACGATCGAGCGCGGTGTCGAGAACCTCGTCGTGGCAGCCAAGGAGTTCCTCGCATGAGCGACCCCAACGACCCGTTCGCCGATTTCGAGCCCTACGAGCCGCCGGCCAAGCCCGAGCGCGCGAAGCGCGAAAAGGCGCCGCGTGAACCGCGTGAAGCGCGTCAGCCGCGCGAGCCTCGCGAGAAGAAGCCCCGCGCGTCGCGTGAGCCCGGACCCAAGCGAGAGAAGGCGTCGGGGATGCCGTCCGTCATGGCGGACTGGCCCGACGAGCCCCTCGCGCCGCGTCCTGCCGAGCGGAGCGACGACGGCGGCGGCGGCGATCGTCGCCTGCTCGTCATCCTGTCGAGCATCGCCGGCTTGCTCGTGGTCGCCGTCATCGTGGTGTTCGCGATCTATCTGACGCAGCAGTCGCAGCGGCAGGAGCCCGCGGCCGGCCCGGTGCCGACGGCTCCGGCGACGCAGTCGATCCCGCAGCCGTCCGGCACTCCGCAGCCTTCGGAGAGCCCGAGCGCCCCGGCCGCGGCCGCGGGCGTCGCGGTGACCGCGGACGGGTTCACGATCACCGATGCCGGCGGATCGACGACCTTCACCCACGCGTGGGCGGATGACGCGGCTCCGGCCGTGGCGGCACTCACCGAGCTCTTCGGCGCGGCTCCGACGGAGGACTTCCAGAACGGCGACGCCGAGAACTATGCGTATCGGATCTACGTCTGGGAGGGTTTCCGGCTCTACGACGTGTATCTCAGCGAGAGCAACCGCCCGCGAGCCGAGGTTCCCGCACCGACCTACGTCTCCTACGACTCGGACATCGACGTACCCGTGACAGACGACTTCGGGG
Source organism: Microbacterium sp. SMR1 (assembly GCF_003289625.1). Taxonomy (GTDB): domain Bacteria; phylum Actinomycetota; class Actinomycetes; order Actinomycetales; family Microbacteriaceae; genus Microbacterium; species Microbacterium plantarum. The sequence continues at coordinate 332,338 of NZ_QMBN01000002.1, read as the reverse complement.
TCGAGCTCGACATGTCGGCCGATGAGGTCGCGGCGCTCGGTCCCGACTCCGGCCAGGGCGGTTCGTTCGTGTTCGGCTCGGACCGCAACACCTTCTACCAGGACGGTCAGCGCCGCTTCGGAGCAGCCGTGAGGGTCGAGGGCAGCAAGGTCACGGTCACCTACACCTTCCGCGCCGGGCGCTGAGAGGGTCTCCGTGCCAGGCCGGGGTGCCGCCGGCGGTGACTCCCCTGCCAGGATGGCGGGTATGACCACAGCGACATCGCGGCGGCCCCTCATCGTGCTCTCGATCGTGGCGGGGGTGCTGCTGATCGTGGCGGCGGTGGTCGTGTTCCTGCTCGCGCAGCGCGATGCCGCACCCGCGGCTGCGCCGTCGTCCGCGGCCCCGACTCAGACCAGCGCGGCATCGGGGCCGACCCCGACGCCCACGCCGACACCCACACCGGCGGATGCCGCACCCGTGGCGGCCGAGATCGTCATGGCGGCGACCGGTTTCACGATCGTCGCCGATGACGGATCGACGCTGCTCGAATTCCGCTGGCGCGATGAGGTCGGGCCGGCCGTCGCCGCACTGACCGAGGCGTTCGGAACGGAGCCCGAGCTCGGCGTCCAGACCGGAGACGGCACCCACTTTCCCGACTACACGATCTACGACTGGGCCGGCTTCGCGCTGTACGACATGATCTTCGTCGACGGCAACAAGCCGCGGGACGAGTACGGCATCCCGACGTGGGTGAGCATCGGGGCGAACGAGGTGCAGGAAGTGCCCATCACACCCGAATTCGCGCTTACCATCGGCTCGGCCGCGGATGCGGTGCGCTCGAACGGTCCCGACGACGAATGGGCGATGCCCGGCGACGGCGAGCTGCGCTTTGTCTTCGACATCGACCGAACTGATTTCCTCTCTCCCGACGGTCCGGTGCGAGACCTCTCGTACAGCGTCTTCGCGGACGCGACCGAAGGCCTCGGCGTCACCGACATCCTGTACCGCCCCTACAGCGGGCTCTGAACCGAACGCGGAAACACGGTTCGACAACGCTCCGGTGACGCTCGGCGCGGCGAGATTGCGCAGGATGCCGCGCCAGGCGTAATGTCGCCCGCCGTGACCACTGACAGTCGCGAACCGGGCGAGGAAACCACGCCGATCGCGAAGCGCATCCTCATCGGCGACCCGCTCGATTCCGAGAAGCTCGACGACCAGCTCCTCCCCAAGCGCCGGGCCCTGCCGATCTTCGCCTCCGACGCCCTGTCGTCGGTCGCGTACGCGCCGCAGGAACTGCTGATGATCCTGGCGATCGGCGGCACGGCGATGCTCGCCTTCAGCCCGTGGGTCGCGCTGGCGGTGGTGGCCCTGCTCATCGTCGTCGTGCTGAGCTACCGACAGCTGATCAAGGCCTATCCCTCCGGCGGCGGCGACTACGAGGTCGCGCGCACCAACCTGGGCGAGAAGGCCGGGGTCGTCGTGGCCGCGGCGCTGCTCGTCGACTACATCCTCACGGTGGCCGTGTCGGTGGCATCCGGCGTCGACAACATCATCTCGGCGTTGCCCGGCCTCGCCCCCTGGCGGGTCGAGCTGGCGGTCGGGTTCGTCGTCCTCATCATCATCGTCAACCTCCGCGGGGTGCGCGAGGCCTCGTCGGCATTCGCGGTGCCGACCTACATCTTCATCGGCTCGGTCGGCGTCATGGTGGCGACCGGGCTCATCCGCACGCTGCTCGGCGACGCCCCCGTCGCCTCGAGCGCGCAGTTCGCGATGGAGGCCGAGAGCCTCAGCCAGGTCGCGCTCATCCTGCTGATCCTGCGCGCGTTCTCGAGCGGCTGCTCGGCCCTGACCGGCGTCGAGGCGGTCTCGAACGGTGTGCCGGCCTTCCGCGCCCCGAAGATCGCGAACGCGCAGAAGACCCTCGTCATGATGGGCACGATCGCCATCCTGCTGTTCTCGGGCCTGACGGCGCTCGGCCTCATCGCCGGCGTCCACTACGCCGAAGATCCCTGCGCCCTCGTCGGCTTCGACTGCGTCAACCAGCCGCAGCCGAGCCTCATGGCGCAGATCGCCGCCGCGACGTTCGGCATGGGGTCGATCCCGTTCTTCATCATCCAGGCCGCGACCGCCTGCGTGCTGCTGCTCGCCGCGAACACGGCGTTCAACGGGTTCCCGCTGCTGGGCGCCGTGCTCGCCCGCGACGGGTACGCGCCTAAGTCGCTGAACACCCGCGGTGACCGGCTCGTCTTCTCCAACGGCATGATCATCCTGGGGCTCGCCGCGATCCTCGTGCTCGTCGTGTTCCAAGCCGACCTGACCACCCTCATCCAGCTGTACATCATCGGCGTGTTCGTGTCGTTCTCGCTCGGTCAGGTCGGGATGGTCAAGCACTGGCGGCGTGAGCTGCGGCTGCTGCATCCGACCGCCGCCGACGACCGCGCGGAGGCCCGCCGCGGACTGATCATCAACGGGATCGGGGCGACCTTCACCGTCGCGGTGCTCCTCATCGTCACCGTGACGAAGTTCACCCACGGCGCCTGGCTCGTGTTCATCGCGATCCCGATCCTGGCGTTCCTCATGGTCGGGGTGAGCCGCTACTACCGCGACGTCGAGCACGAGATCGCGATGGATGACGACGTGCACTACGGCTCGACGGGCGACGTCGCCCTCGTCCTCGTGAACCGCCTGCAGAAGCCCGTCGCGAAGGCCGTCGACTACGCCCTCTCGGCCAAGCACGACAAGACCATCGCCGTGCACGTGGCGGTGTCGAAGGAGTCGGCGCAGGATGTGCAGACCGACTGGGAGGTGCACCGGATGCCGGTGCCGCTCGTGATCATCGAGTCGCCCTACCGCCAATATGCGGCTCCCCTCGCGGCGTTCATCCGCAAGTACCGCGAGAAGCACGGCTCATCCGTCGTCACGGTGTACCTGCCGCAGTACATCGTCGGACACTGGTGGGAGACCTTCCTGCACAACCGACGCGCCCGCCGCATCGCTCAGCAGCTGATGATGGTGCACGGCGTGCAGATCACCCTCGTGCCGTGGCTGCTCGATTCGTCCGAGATCGTCTACGGCCGCCGCTCCCGCCCGATGCCCGGCGACGACCGCGCCGGCCGGGCCTCCGCGACCTACGGCCTGGTGGCCCACACCGATTCGCCCGACGAGCGCTGAGCCCGGCGCGCCCGAGCTCGGGCCGGCGCGCGGGCGTAGCCTAGAGGGGTGAGCTCTCCCGTCGTTCCCGCCGCTTCGCCGCGCGTCAGTCCGCTCGACGCGGTGTCGTTGCGCGCCGACTTCCCAATCCTCTCGGAAGAGGTCAACGGGCACCGGCTGGTCTACCTCGACTCCGCCGCGACGAGCCAGAAGCCCACGGCGGTCCTCGACGCCGAACGCGACTTTCTCACGCACGCCAACTCCGCCGTCCACCGCGGTGCCCACACCCTCGCGGCCGAGGCGACCGATCTCTTCGAGGATGCCCGCGCCGCCGTCGCCGGTTTCGTCGGCGCCCAGCCCGAGCAGCTCGTCTGGACGAGCGGCGCGACAGCCGGCCTGAACCTCGTCGCCTACGCGATCGGCAACGCCACGCTGGGCCGCGGCGCGCCCGCATCCGCACCGTACGCGCTGACCCCGGGCGATGAGATCGTCACGACGGCGATCGAGCACCACGCCAACCTCATCCCGTGGCAGGAGCTCGCCGCCCGCACCGGCGCAGTGCTCCGCCACATCCCGGCGCGGGCCGACGGCACGCTCGACCTGGATGCCGCGGCATCCATCATCGGCGAACGCACCCGGATCGTCGCCTTCACCCACGTCTCGAACGTGCTCGGCATCGTCAACCCGGTCGCCGAGATCGTCGCCCTCGCGCAGGCGGTGGGAGCTACGACCGTGCTCGACGCGTGCCAGTCGGCCCCGCACCTGCCGCTCGACCTGCCGGCGCTCGGCGTCGACCTCGCTGTCTTCAGCGGTCACAAGATGCTCGGTCCCTACGCGATCGGCGGACTGTACGGCCGCGCCGAGGTGCTCGACGCGCTGCCGCCGTTCCTCACCGGCGGATCGATGATCACCACTGTGACGCTCGACCACGCCGAGTACTTGCCGGCTCCCCAGAAGTTCGAGGCCGGAACGCAGGCGGTCGGACCCGCGATCGGTCTCGCCGCGGCGGTGCGCTACCTGCAGGACGTCGGACCCGAGAACATCCACGCGCACGAGGTCGCCCTGGCCGAGCGCATGGGCGCGGGCCTCCGCGAGATCCCCGGCGTCCGCCTGCTGGGCGACGCCCCGGGCGCGGAGCGCGTCGGCCTGTGGTCGTTCGACGTCACCGGCGTGCACGCGCACGACGCGGGACAGTTCCTCGACGCCCAGGGCATCGCCGTGCGGGTCGGACACCACTGCGCCGCGCCGCTGCACCGGCAGTTCGGGATGACGGCATCCGTCCGCGCCTCGACGGCGCTGTACAACACCGAGGACGACGTCGACCTGTTCCTCGACGCGGTGCGCGGCATCCGCGGCTTTTTCGGCGTCACCGACGCGGCCGAAGGGGCACACGCATGACCGGGCTCGACTCGCTGTACCAGGAGCTCATCCTCGACCACTCCAAGCACCCGGTCGGCAACCCGCTCCACGACGTCGGCGACGCGGCGCACGCCGACTCGCACCAGAAGAACCCCGTCTGCGGCGACGAGATCACGCTGCGCGTCGCCGTCGACGGCGACCGCATCACCGAGGTCTCGTGGGAGGGCACCGGCTGCTCGATCTCGCAGGCCTCGGCGTCGATGCTCGCCTCGCTGGTCGAGGAAGAGGTCGAGGGCGACGGGATGACGCGGGCCGACGCGGCCGCCCTCATCGAACGCTTCCGCGAGGCGCTGCGCTCGCGCGGCAGCATCCCTCTGGACGAGGAGACGTTCGGCGATGCCGCGGCGCTGTCGGGCGTCTCGAAGTTCTCGGCGCGCGTCAAGTGTGCGATGCTCGCCTGGGTCGCCCTCGAAGACGGCCTCGGGCGGGCCTGAGCCCCGACTCACCGCGGATCGGCCGCAGAGGTCGGTTCAGGCCGAGGGCCGCGCGCCGGTCAGGCCGAGGGCCAGGCGACGGATGCCGCGGGCCAGTCCGATCGCTGCAGTTCCGCGAGCGTCTCGCGCTGGCGCTGCACCGACTCGAGCGAATCCGTGCGGAACGCCGTCGCGATGACGACCTCGCGCCAGTACTCGTCGCGACCCTGGTACGTGGTGAAGGCGCGCGTCGCCAACGGCTCGAGCAGCGCCCACCCCTCGTCGGCGGTCAGGTACCCCGCGACGTAGGCGTAGCGGACGCCGCCGATCGCGCGCTCGATGTCGGCCGCCAGCAGCAGCCGGGGCGCACGTCCCTCGTCTCCGCGAGCGAGGTCGTGGATGTCGAAGACCGGCAGGTCGGTGAGCGCGGCGATGCGCGACATCATGTGCTCCGCCGCATCGCTCTGCGCGACCTCCGCGAACCGCGTCGAGAGCACGCCGCGGGCGAGCGTGTCGGCCACCAGCAGCTCGGCGTCGGAGCGCGACACGATCTTGAACTGCTCGTCGAGCGCAGCGCGGAGCTGCTGCATGCCGGGCAGCGGCATCGCGAACCACGGCGATCCGTCGGCGCCGTCACGGTGCTTGGCGCGCAGGTCCTGCGGCAGCTCGGCGAACGTCGGCGTGAATGCGAGCGACGAGTTCCACCCGCGCATCGCGAAGTCGCTCGCCGCGTCGAGCGCCAGGATCTGCTGCTGCCGCGGCGTGAGCGGACTCCGCGCCGCGAGCGCGAGGTACTGCCGCTGCGCGTTGCGCGGAGCGCGGGCGTCGCGCACAGCGAGGACGATCGAGGCGACGAGCAGGCCCGCGCACATCCCGAGGAAGAGACCGAACAGGTTGTTCCCGAAATCCTCGCTGCCCACCCACACGTACGACAGCACGAAGCCCAGGATGCCGATCGGCACCGCGATCGCCGTCACGGGGAGGGCCCGCTTGCGCATGGCCTTCGGGTCGGCCTTGCGCCGCGCGTCCAGCATCCGCGTGTACCGCCGCCGAGGGCGGACGGGGAACTCCACGTCGCCGGGATGGTTCTGGAGGGCGATCACGGGTTCCGTCACCCCATCATTTTGACAGCACCTCCGCCTCGAGGCGGGCGTAGGAGTCTTCCATGCCGTCGGCCATGCCGGTAGCGAGGACCGTGTCGCGCGTCTCCTTGTCGGGATACTCGATGAGGAGCGTGAGGAGGGTGGCGCCGTCCTCTTCGTAGAGCTGGAGGTCGTTGACCGTGCCGGGCCCGTCGACTCCCGACATCCGCTCGGTCGTCACCTCGCGGCGCGGCGCGTCGAGCTGCAGCAACTCGCCCTCGAAACCGAACGCCGTCTCGGGGGCGCCCTCCTGCTCCCACGCGTACCGGAACGTCCCGCCCACCTCAGTGGCGGGCTCGGCGACCGTCATCGACCAGCCGTCCGGACCCAGCATCCACTTCTTCAGCAGCTCGGTCTCATGGTGCGCGCGCCAGACGAGCTCACGCGGACCGTCGATGAACCGGGTGATGCGCACATGCGTGTCGTCGAGCAGTTCGACGCGCGTGCCCTGCCCCTGCGCGTAGGCGCGGAGGTCCTGCACGACCGCGTCGAGCTGGCCCATCGCGAGGCGCGAGCCCTCGATCGCGCCCATCGCGATGACCTGCTCGAGCCCCTCGGCCGAGGTGAAGTAGGTGACGTTCGTCAGGCGCGAGCCGGTCTCGGTCGTCTCGAACGAGAACAGCATGCGCATCGCCGGGAACTGCTCCATCGGCTCGCCGTTCTCGTCGGCGAACGCGTCGAGCACCTCGAAGCTGCGTCCCTCGTCGATCGCGATGAACTCCCACGTGCCGCGCGACTTCTCGCCCTGCGGGCTCGACATGGCGTACTGCGCTCGTCCGCCCGGGGTGAAGTCGAACCGCGTGAAGGTCGCGGGCCAGCCGGGAGGGCCCCAGAAGCGCTCGAGCTGCGCGGGCTGCGTGAACGCGCGCCAGAGGCGGTCGACGGGCGCGGCGACATCCGCCACGAGCGTCATCGTGAGGTTCTCGGCATCGGTGGTGATGTCGGTGACGGGCATCGGATTCTCCTTCGAACGGATGGTGCGCGCGGGGTGGGTGTGCGGACTTGCGGGTCTGCGGGTCTGCGGGTCTGCGGGGGTCAGTCTTCGGGCTCGGCGAGCAGGGCGTCGAGCCGGTCGACGCGGGCACGCCAGAGGTCTTCGTAGCGGGCGAGCAGGGCCCGCGCGCGGGCGATCATGGCGGGGTCGGCGCGGACGAGGCGCTCGCGCCCCTCGGCCCGCTTGACGATGAGGCCGGCCGTCTCGAGGACGCCGACGTGTTTCTGCACCGCGGCGAACGACATGTCGTAGTCGGCCGCGAGCGCCGACACCGACTGCTCGTGCTCGATCGTGCGGCGGAGGATGTCGCGACGCGTCGCCGTCGCGAGCGCGTGGAAGAGACGGTCGATGTCGTCATCGCTCAGCTCGCTCCGCTCACTCGCCCGGGGATCGTTTCGTGCAACCATTTGGTTGTACGTTAGGGCTCGGGGTGGTGGGTGTCAACACCCGCGGCGGAACGAATTTCGGAGATCGGCGCGAAACTCGTACCGGGATGCCGCATCCGCCCGAATCTCGCGCGATTCTCCGAGGTTCGGCTGGATGCGGGCGGCGTGGACAGCTACGGGCGCGGCTAGCGCGAAGCGCAGGCGACGCACATGGTCGCGTGGGGGCGGACCTCGAGGCGCTCGACCGGGATGTCGCGGCCGCAGCTCGCGCACACACCGTAGGTGCCTGCGGCGACGCGGGCGAGGGAGGCCTCGACCTCGGCGAGCTCTGCCCGCGCGGCTCGACGTAGAGCCTCAACCCGCTGCCACTCCCCCGACAGCGTCGACCCCTCGGGGTCGTGCTCGTCATCGGCGGTGGCGTCGGCGCGGTCGTGACGAAGGCTGTCGTCGTCGGCATCCAGCCGGTCGAGCTGCACGGTGAGCTCACGCTTGCGCTCGTGCAGTCGCGCTTCCGGGTCCATCCCGCGACCCTACGCCCGCAGGAGGTCGTCGTGGCGACGCGGCTCGCGCCACCTGTCTCTCAGGACGACACCGGCCAGGAAGACGGTGACGGCGAGCGCGTGGAGGGCGATGATCGACGGCCCGAAACTCGGCGCAACGAACACCGACTCTCCGGTGGGGGCCGTGTAGCGGCATCCGACGCCGAGGGGAAAGAGTTGCCAGGCGCCCTGGGCCGCGACGGATTCGGGCACCACGGATGAGTCGAACACGAGACGGTTGCCCACAGCGTGCGCGCAGGCGCCGCTCGGCCCGTCATTGATGCCGGGGGGCATCGCTGCCAGCAGGGCTCCAGCCCACAGCACCGCAGCCACGAAGGCGAACAACAGTTTCAGCGCGCGGGTGCCCCGGTCCGGGACGTCATGCGGGAACCCTACCGATGGGCCCCGCGCGGTATGGGTCCCTTCGGCCACACGAGTCGCTACGTCAAGCCGGTGACACCGGCGGATTGATCGGCGCACGCTGGGAGTGGAAGGGAGAACGACATGACCGATCACCACGACAACGAGGCCGAGCACGCCGACGAGGGTGCCCAGCACGCCCCCGACGAGAACCCCTCGACGGAGGAGCTCGAAGAGCCCAGCGTCGCGAAGGAGCCGGGCGAAGAGCCCAAGGCTCCGGAGCAGAAGGACGAGGAGCCGAGCCACCACGCCGTCGGCATCGGGGTCATCGACGACGAGTCCTCGCCCCTCGCGCCCTGACCCCGCCCCTGATCCGGCCGGAAGGCCGGGCTTGCGATACATCTGCAGGACCGGTGGTGCTGGTGTCGTCTTGGCGCACGTTGGAGGCGACACCAGCACCGGCCGTCCGACGGATGTATCGCCACCGGGCGCCGAGCCGGCGCCGAACCGGCACCAAAACCGTGAGGGCGGCGTGAGGAGCGGGCGCGAGGCCGTATGGATTCCGTGAGGACAGCGGGCGCGGCACCCGGCGGGGTGTTGCATCGGATCTCGTGCTCGACCTCATCTATCTCGCCGCGATCCTCGCGCTCTTCGCCGTCGCCGGCCTCATCGCCCGGGGGGTCGAGAAGCTGTGATGGTCTTCTCGCTCCTCGCGGCGGTGCTGGCCGTCGCCGCCATCGTCTACCTCGTCGTCGCCCTCGTGCGGCCCGAACGGTTCTGACGTGGATGCCGCGCAGATCGGGTTCGCGTCGTTGCAGATCGCGACCCTCGTCCTCATCCTCGTCCTGCTGTACCGGCCCGTCGGCGACTACATCGCTCGCGTCTACACGTCGCCGCGCGACCTCGCCGTCGAACGGGGCGTCTACCGCCTGATCGGCGTCGATCCACGCGCCGAGCAGACCTGGCAGGCCTACGCCCGCGGCGTGCTGCTGTTCTCGCTCGTCGGCGTCGTGATCGTCTACGGACTGCAGCGCCTCCAGCCGATCCTGCCGTTCAGCCTCGGTCTGCCCGCACCGAGCGAGCACCTCGCGTTCAACACCGCCATCTCGTTCGTGGCCAACACGAACTGGCAGTCGTACTCCCCCGACACGACGCTCGGCTACACCGTGCAGTTCGCGGGTCTGGCCGTGCAGAACTTCGTCTCGGCCGCGGTCGGCATGGCCGTCGCCATCGCCCTCGTCCGGGGCTTCGCGTATCGCCGCTCGGGGACGATCGGCAACTTCTGGGTCGACCTCGTGCGCGGCCTCGGCCGCATCCTCCTCCCGATGGCGATCGTCGCGGCCGTCGTGCTGCTCGCAGGCGGCGTGATCCAGAACTTCGCGGGCTTCACCGACGTGCAGACGATCGCCGGCGGGGCGCAGTCGATCCCCGGCGGACCGGTCGCCAGCCAGGAGGCCATCAAGCTGCTCGGCACGAACGGCGGCGGGTTCTTCAACGCGAACTCGGCCCATCCGTTCGAGAACCCGACGCCGTGGACGAACCTGTTCGAGATCCTGCTGCTGCTCGTCATCCCGTTCGCCATGCCGCGCGCCTTCGGCCGGATCGTCGGCGACGATCGCCAGGGCTACGCGATCGTCGCGGTCATGGGCGGGATCTTCCTGGCCTCGATCGCCCTCGGCTCGTGGGCCGAGGCGTCGGGCGGCGGCACGGCGACGCAGCTCGCCGGCGCCGCGATGGAGGGCAAGGAGACCCGGTTCGGAATCGCCGCATCGGCGCTGTTCGGCGGCGCTTCGACGCTCACCTCGACCGGCGCGGTCAACGCGATGCACGACAGCTTCACACCGCTCGGCGGCATGATGCCGATGCTCAACATGATGCTCGGCGAGATCGCTCCCGGCGGGGTCGGTTCAGGGCTGTACGGGATGCTGGTGCTCGCGATCCTCGCGGTGTTCGTCGGTGGCCTGCTGATCGGGCGTACGCCCGAGTACCTCGGCAAGAAGATCGGGCCCCGCGAGATCAAGCTCGCGAGCCTGTACATCCTCGTGACGCCGACGCTCGTGCTCGCGGGGACGGCGCTGAGCTTCGCGATCCCGGCCGTGCGCGCCGACGTCGAGGGCACCTCGATCTGGAACCCGGGCGTCCACGGCCTGAGCGAAGTCCTCTACGCGTTCACCTCCGCGGCGAACAACAACGGCTCGGCTTTCGCCGGCCTCACCGCCAACACCCCGTGGCTCAACACGGCGCTCGGCGTCGCGATGCTGCTCGGCCGGTTCATCCCGATCGTGCTCGTCCTCGCCCTCGCCGGATCGCTCGCCGCTCAAGACACCGTGCCGTCGAGCGCCGGCACCCTCCCGACGCACCGCCCGCAGTTCGCGGGCCTGCTCGCCGGCGTCGTCGTCATCATCACCGCGCTCACCTATTTCCCGGTCCTCACCCTGGGCCCCCTCGCCGAAGGACTCTCCTGATGTCTGCCCCTCTGACCGAAACCCGGCCCTCATCCGGCCCGTCGTCCGCGGACCCGGACGCCAGCCCGGCACCGCGCCGGCGCAGCGCGTTCAGCCTCGAGCAGGTCGGTGCCGCCCTCCCCGGCGCGGTCCGCAAGCTCAACCCCGCCGCCCAGTGGCGGAACCCCGTCATGTTCCTCGTCTGGGTCGGCGCGGCCCTGACGACGGCGATCGCGATCGCGGAGCCGTTCCTCGGCGGTCCCGAGACCTCGGGCGGCACGACGGTTCCGGCGGGCTTCACCTGGGGCATCGCGGTCTGGCTGTGGCTCACGGTCCTCTTCGCGAACGTGGCGGAGTCCGTCGCCGAGGGCCGCGGCAAGGCGCAGGCCCAGGCGCTGCGCAAGACCCGCACGACGACGACCGCGCGCCGGGTGGTCTCGTGGGACGAGCGGACGGATGCCGCGGCCCGGGGCTCCGCGACCGAGGAGGTGCCCTCGGCCGACCTGCGGCTCGGGGATGTCGTGCTCGTCGAGGCCGGTGAGCTCATCCCGGGCGACGGCGACATCGTCGACGGCATCGCGACGGTCGACGAGTCGGCCATCACGGGCGAGTCGGCTCCCGTCGTCCGCGAGTCCGGCGGCGACCGCAGCGCCGTCACGGGCGGCACCCGGGTGCTCTCCGACCGCATCGTCGTGAGGATCACGTCGAAGCCCGGCGAGACCTTCGTCGACCGGATGATCGCCCTCGTCGAGGGCGCTGCGCGTCAGCGGACGCCCAACGAGATCGCCCTCAATATCCTGCTCGCGAGCCTGTCGATCGTCTTCGTCGTGGTCGTGCTGGCGATGAACCCGATCGCGTCGTACAGCGCCTCGCCCGTCAGCATCCCGGTGCTCGTCGCGCTGCTCGTCTGCCTGATCCCGACCACGATCGGCGCGCTGCTGTCGGCCATCGGCATCGCGGGCATGGACCGTCTCGTGCAGCGGAACGTCCTGGCCATGTCGGGCCGCGCGGTCGAGGCGGCCGGCGACGTGACGACGCTGCTGCTCGACAAGACCGGCACGATCACCTACGGCAACCGCCGCGCGTCGGAGTTCGTCGCGATGACCGGCGTCGACGGCGCCGAGCTCGCCCGCGCGGCATCCCTGTCGTCGCTGTCGGACCCGACACCCGAGGGCACCTCGGTCGTCGAGCTCGCGGCCTCGCAGCACGTGGTGGGCGAGCTGCCGCGCGACGCCGTGGCGGTCGCCTTCACGGCGCAGACGCGCATGAGCGGGGTCGACCTGCCCGACGGCACGCAGGTGCGCAAGGGCGCGTCGGGGTCGGTGCTCGCCTGGCCCGACGCATCGGCACGACCGGTCTCGGCCGAGGCCCGCGCCGAGCTGCTGCACCACGCCGACGCGATCGCGCAGTCCGGCGGCACGCCGCTCGCCGTCGCGACCCTCGACCCATCCGGTGCCGGGACGCTGCTCGGGGTCATCCACCTGAAGGATGTCGTCAAGGACGGGCTGCGCGAGCGCTTCGACGAGCTGCGCTCGATGGGCATCCGCACCGTCATGATCACCGGCGACAACCCGCTGACCGCTGCCGCGATCGCGAGAGAGGCGGGTGTCGACGACTTCCTCGCGGAGGCGACGCCCGAAGACAAGCTCGCCCTGATCCGCAAGGAGCAGGAGGGCGGTCACCTCGTCGCGATGACCGGCGACGGCACGAACGACGCACCCGCCCTCGCGCAGGCCGACGTCGGCGTGGCGATGAACACGGGCACGTCGGCGGCGAAGGAGGCCGGCAACATGGTCGACCTCGACTCGGACCCGACCAAGCTCATCGACATCGTCCGGATCGGAAAGCAGCTGCTCATCACGCGCGGCGCCCTCACGACGTTCTCGCTCGCGAACGACATCGCCAAGTACTTCGCGATCATCCCGGCGATGTTCATGGGGGTGTTCCCGGGGCTCGCGGCGCTCAACGTCATGCAGCTGTCGTCGCCGGCCTCCGCTGTCACGAGCGCGATCGTGTTCAACGCGATCGTCATCATCGTGCTCATCCCGCTGGCACTGCGCGGCGTGAAGTACCGCGCGGCGAGCGCCTCGTCGATCCTGAGCCGCAACCTCGTCGTGTACGGGCTCGGCGGCGTCATCGCGCCGTTCGTCGGCATCAAGCTGATCGACCTCGCCGTCAGCCTCATCCCGGGCTTCTGAGCCCCGACTGGAGACCTGTCATGTCCACCGCCCGCGCCTCGCTGCGCACCTCCGCCGTCGCCGTCCGCGCGATGATCGTCCTCACCCTCGTCCTCGGCGTCGGATACACCCTGCTGATCTCGCTCGTCGGCCTCGCGCTGCCGGCGCAGGCGAACGGATCGCTGCTGCGCGACGCCGAGGGCCAGCTCGTCGGCTCGTCGCTCATCGGCCAGTCGTTCACGGATGCCGACGGCACAGCGCTGCCGCAGTACTTCCAGTCACGCCCCTCGGCGGCCGGCGACGGCTACGACGCGGCCGCCTCGAGCGGGTCGAATCTCGGTCCCAACAACGCGGACCTCGTCGCCGCAATCGAGCAGCGGCGCACGGCGATCGCCGATCGCGAGGGCGTCGACGTCTCGGATGTCCCCGCTGACGCCGTCACCGCCTCGGCGTCGGGCCTCGACCCGCACATCTCGCCGGCGTACGCCGAGCTGCAGGTCGACCGCGTCGCCGCGGAACGCGGGCTGTCGGATGCCGAGGTGCGCGATCTCGTCGCCTCGCACACGGCCGGCCGCGACCTCGGGTTCCTCGGCGAGCCGCGGGTGAACGTCGTCGAGCTCAATGCCGCCCTGGACGGCCTCGCGCCATGAGCTCTCCCGGGCGCGGAGAGAACTAGGGTGATGCCGTGAAGCGGGGACGGCTGCGGGTGCTGCTGGGTGCGGCGCCGGGCGTGGGCAAGACCTACGAGATGCTCGAGGAAGGACGCCGGCTTCAGGATGCCGGGATCGACGTCGTCGTCGCGATCGTCGAGACCCACGGCCGCGCCGCGACCGCCGCGATGACCGCCGGACTGCCGATCGTTCCGCGCCGCCGCCTCGAGCACCGCGGCGTCACGCTCGACGAGATGGACCTCGAGGGCGTGCTCGCCCGAGCCCCGCGCGTCGCCCTCGTCGACGAGCTCGCCCACACCAACGTCGGCGGGTCGCGCAACGAGAAGCGCTGGCAGGACGTCGAGGAGCTCCGGGATGCCGGCATCGACGTCATCACGACCGTCAACGTCCAGCACATCGAGTCGCTCGGCGACGTCGTCGAGCAGATCACCGGCGTCGCGCAGCGCGAGACGGTGCCGGATGCCGTCGTGCGCTCGGCCGACCCGATCGAGCTGGTCGACCTCGCACCGCCGTCGCTGCGCGACCGCCTCGCTGCCGGTCTCGTCTACCCCGCCGAGCGCATCGACGCCGCCCTGTCGAACTACTTCCGGCTCGGCAACCTGACGGCGCTCCGCGAACTGGCACTGCTCTGGCTCGCGGACGAGGTCGACAGCGCCCTGCAGGACTACCGTGCCGAGCACGGCATCCGGGGCACGTGGCAGGCTCGCGAGCGCGTCGTGGTCGCGCTGACCGGCGGGCCCGAGGGCGAGACTCTCATCCGGCGCGGGGCCCGCATCGTCGACCGTTCGGCCGGCGGCGAGCTGCTGGCCGTCCACGTGTCGGGCCAGGACGGGCTGCGCACCGCCGACCCGGCGGCCCTCGCCGCTCAACGGGCTCTCGTCGAATCGCTCGGCGGCAGCTACCACCAGGTCGTCGGCGACGACATCCCCGCCGCCCTCGTCGAGTTCGCGCGGTCGGTCAACGCGTCGCAGCTCGTCGTCGGCGTCAGCCGTCGCGGCCGGCTCGCTGCGGCCCTCAGCGGTCCGGGCATCGGCGCCACCGTCATCCGCGAGTCGGGCGATATCGACGTGCACGTCGTGACGCACGCCGCCGCCGGCGGCCGCTTCACCCTGCCCCGTGTCGCCGGCGGCGCTCTCAGCGTGCGGCGCCGGATCCTCGGTTTCGTCGTCGCGCTGACCGGCGGTCCGCTGCTCACGTGGCTGCTCGTCGCGCTGCAGAGCCCCGAGTCGATCACGAGCGACGTGCTCGCGTACCAGCTGCTCGTCGTCGTGGTCGCGCTCGTCGGCGGACTGTGGCCGGCCGTCTTCGCCGCGGTGATGTCCGGGGTGACGCTCGACTTTTTCTTCGTGGCTCCGCTGTACACCGTCACGGTCTCCGATCCGCTGCACGCGTGGGCGCTGATCCTGTACGTCGTCATCGCGCTCCTCGTGAGCGTCATCGTCGACCGCGCGGCCCGGGGCACGCGGTCGGCCCGGCGAGCAGCCGCCGAGGCCGAGCTGCTTGCGGCGGTCGCCGGCAGCGTGCTGCGGGGCGATGGCTCTATTCCGGCCCTCGTCGCGCGGGCGCGCGAGGCCTTCGGGATGTCGGGTGCGCGCTTGGTCGCGTCGGACGGGACCGTGATCGCCGCCGACGGCGAGCCCGTGCGCGACGACCGCCACCTGCGCGTCGAGGTCGGACGCGAGGCCGTGCTCGAGCTCCACGGCAGCGAGTCGGAGCAGCTCGACGGCTCGGAACGCCGCCTGCTGGATGTCGTCGTCGCACAGCTCGCCGCCGCGCTCGAGCAGGCCGACCTGCAGCGGGCGGCGAGCTCGGCGTCGGTGCTCGCCGAGACCGACCGGGTACGCAGCGCCCTCCTCTCGGCGGCGAGCCATGACCTGCGGCGCCCTCTGGCCGCTGCCGTCGCGGCACTCGGGGGGCTCCGCGCGGCCGGCCCCGCGCTCGACGACGCCGACCGCGACGAGCTGCTCGCGACCGCCGACGAGAGCCTCGGCACGCTGACCTCGCTCGTGACCGACCTGCTCGATGTGAGCCGCATCGAGGCCGGCGCTCTCGCCGTCGCCCTGCGACCGGTCGACACGGCCGATGCCGTGCTCGCCGCGGTCGACGAGCTCGGTCTCGGGCCCGCTGCGGTGGAGCTGGCGCTGGACGAGGCGATCGGGCCGGTGCTCGCCGATGCGGTGCTGTTGCAGCGGGTGCTGGTCAACGTGCTGGCCAACGCCCACCGCCATTCGCCTGCCGGAACGCCGGTGCGCATCAGCACGAGCTCGCTGGGCGGGCAGGCCCAGGTCCGCGTGATCGACCACGGACCCGGCATCCCGCCCGAGCGTCACGGCGACGTGTTCACGCCCTTCCAGCGACTCGGCGACACCGACAACACGACCGGACTCGGGCTCGGGCTCGCGCTGTCGAAGGGTTTCACCGAGGGAATGCGGGGCCAGCTCGTGCCCGAGCAGACCCCTGGCGGCGGCCTCACCATGGTGATCGAGCTGCCCCTGGCATCGGCGGCGGCGCAAGAGGGCAGGATCGAGGGGTGAAGGTCCTCCTCGCCGACGACGACCCGCAGCTCGTGCGGGCGCTGCGCATCACGCTAGCGGCCCACGGGTACGACGTCGTGGCGGCCGCCGACGGGGCGGCGGCGATCGCCGCGGCCGCGTCCGAGCATCCCGATGTGATCGTGCTCGATCTGGGGATGCCGCGCCTCGACGGCGTCGCCGTCATCGAGGCCGTGAGGGGATGGAGCGCCGTGCCGATCATCGTCGTCTCGGGGCGCACCGGGTCGGCAGACAAGGTGGCGGCGCTCGACGCCGGGGCTGACGACTACGTCACCAAGCCCTTCCAGATCGACGAGCTGCTCGCGAGACTGCGCGCGCTGACCCGGCGGGCCGGCGGTGCCGCATCCGTCGCCGTCGTGCGGTTCGCCGATGTCGAGATCGACCGGGCCGCCAAGACCGTCACGCGTGGCGGCGAGCGCGTGCACCTCACGCCGACCGAGTGGCGGATGCTCGACTTCCTCGCCCGAACCCCCGGGGCACTCGTGACCCGGCAGGACCTGCTGAAGGAGCTGTGGGGCACCGAGCAGGTCAACGACACCGGGTACCTGCGTCTCTACGTCTCGCAGCTGCGGAAGAAGCTCGAGGCCGATCCCGCGCATCCCGAGCACCTGCTCACCGAGTCCGGCATGGGCTACCGGCTCATCGTCGACTGAACGCCGCTCGATACGATCGGGCCGTGCCGCTCGACATCCGCCCGCCCAGCCCCGGCGAGCTGGATCTCCTCGAAGACATCGAGAACGACGCCGACGCGCTGCTGCGCGATCTGCTCGACCCGCCCACCTGGTGGCCGGCGCCGACCGGCGCGTCGCGTGCCGACGAGGCCGGCTTCCTGCTGGTCGCCCACGTCGGTGACGGGGTGGTCGCGGGGTTCGTTCATGTGCTCGAGCTCGAGGGTCATGCCCACCTCGAACAGCTGTCGGTGTCGCCCGAGCACGCTCGCCGCGGGTACGGCCGCAAGCTCGTCGAGGCGGCGATGGCGTACGCGCGCGACCGCGGCCACGATCGGATGTCGCTCCGCACCTTCGCCGACGTGCCCTGGAACGCCCCGTTCTACGAGCGCCTCGGCTTCGTCGTCACCGAACCGCGTTCGGAGTTCGAGCTCATGCTCGTCGAGACCGAGGAGCGCATGGGACTCGACGCCCTCGGCCCGCGCGTCCAGATGACCGCGGATCTGCGGTCGTAGCGAGCCGCGCCACGACCGGCGGATTTCGACCACCAACCCTGTAGATTAAATATAAGAATTCCAGCCGGAGGAGGATCGGGATGCTGTACAAGCGGGTGTACGAGTCGTTGCGTCTGGCGATCACCAACGGCACCTACCCGGTCGGCGAGCGCCTGCCCTCCGAGGCCGAGCTGTCCAAGCAGTTCGACGTGAGCGCCATCACGGTCAAGCGGGCACTCGAGCTGCTGCGCAGCGAGGGGATGATCATGCGTCGTCCGCGCATCGGCACGGTGGTGACGAGCGCGACCGCGACGACCGTCCCGGCCGCGGGGTCGGAGGTCTCGACCCGCCTGCTGGGCTGCGTCCTCACGAGCTTCGACGACACGTTCGGCAACAAGATCATCGAGGGGATCCTCGCCGCGGCGGGCGCCGACACCCACGTCATCTTCAAACGGTCAGGCGGCGACCTGGCCGAGGAGGACGCGTGCATCCGATCCCTCGTCGACGCCGGCGTCGAGGGGCTCGTGCTGCTCCCGAGCTCGTCGGAGTACATCCCGCCCGCCGCCCTCGAGCTCGTCGCGCGCCGGTTCCCGCTCGTGATCCTCGACCGCCTGTTCGACGGCATCCCCGTCTCGGCCGTCTGCTCCGACAACCTCGGCGGGGGGCGCGCGGCAACGGAGCACCTGCTCGAGCTCGGGCACCGCACCGTCGGGTTCGTGGGACCGTCGAGCCACGTGTCGTCGAGCGACGACCGTCGCAACGGGTACATCCACGCCCACGCCATGAACCATCTGCCCCTGGAGAACCGTGCGGAGCTGCAGACGCTCGAGTCGACGGTGCCCGGCAGCACCGACACCGTCGAGGACGACATCGAGCGGCTCATCGCGTTCGTCGGCGAGCATCCCGACATCACCGGCTACGTGGCGGCCGAGTACAACATCGCGCTCATGCTGCGCGAGGCCTGCTCGCGGCTCGGGCTCAGCATCCCGCGCGACGTGTCGGTCGTCTGCTTCGACCATCCCGACGCGTTCTTCGACACGGGCCTGTTCCGCTTCACCCACATCCGGCAGGCGCAGACCGAGCTCGGCGGCCGTGGCATCGCGTCGTTGCAGCAGCAGATCGCCCACCCGCTCACGGTCGACAAGGTCGTGCTGCCCACCGAGCTCGTGCCGGGCGCGTCGACGGCGCCCCCTCGCAGCTGAGGAGGCGCCGTCGGGCGCGGAGCAGAACGAGGCGGCGCGGCCTAGGCGCCGACGACCGTACCGGCTGCCGCGGCGGAACCCGCGCCCACCGTCTCACCCGCGGACTCGGCGCTCTCCCGTCGTGCGCGCTGCTCGATCGCGAAGATCGCGCTGACAGCGGTGGAGTACGGGATCCACTCCCCCGCCGGCTCCGACCAGTCGTTGCCGGGACGCAGCCGACCGTCGACGACGCCGGTTCGCCAGAGCTCGTCGGTGCTCGCCCGCAGGAACGCCTCGAGCAGCGCCCGCTCGTCGGCGAAGCCCGGCTCATCGGCGAGGACCGCGAGCACCTCGCCCAGGTAGCGGTAGTAGACGCCCTTGAACAGGCCCTCGTCGCCGCCGTCGCCCTCGTCGCGGAACACCGAACCGTCGCTCAGCTCGCGGACGGCGGTGACGGCCGTCTGCACGGCACGCTCGAGGAACGCGCGGTCGCCCGTCAGCCGGAACAGCTCGACCGCCGCTCCCGCGTAGAGCCCCTGGTTGTAGGTGAAGCGCCACTGCGTGTCGACGGCGCCGTCACCGTTGCGATTGACACCGTCCTCGACGAACCCGTCGGGTCCGACGAGGTTCGCCGTCAGCCAGTCGAACGCCCGATGGGCGTAGTCGAGGTGGTCACCGGACGCGTCGAGCGCGCTCAGCCGCGCGCCGAGGATCACGAGCGGCCCGTTGGCCGGCGTGTTCTTGTAGGCCAGCTGCTGCTTCCGCCACGCGAGGCTCCACCCGAGCGTCTCGTTCCACCCGTGCTCGACGACGTGGTCCCAGATCGCACGGGCGTCGTCCAGATGGCGCTGGTCGCCCGTCGCGGCGTGGAGCCGTTCGAGCGCTAGGCCGAACCAGAGCATGTCGTCGAAGTAGTCGTTGAACAGCGAGCCACCGTTGCGTTCGACGATGTTGTCGCGGGCGGCGACGGCCGCATCGAGCCAGCGGGCCTCCCCCGTCCGCAGCCAGGCGTCGAGGCGGGCGTCGACGACATGCGCCAGCCACCAGTAGTTGAACACCTCGGTGTCGCCGCGGTCATGCGGGTGGCTGTTCGCGAGGAACTGGATGTCGGGGACGCCGAAGAAGTGGTCGAGGCTCTCCTGGGCGACATCCGCTCGGGACGACCAGACGATCGCTGCGGGACGGGTCATGCGTGCTCTTCTCTCTGGATGGGGATGTCGGCGGCCTCGCGGGCCGAGACGAGGGTCGGTCGCGTCATCGGTTCTTCGCGAGGATCTGATCGCCCTGCTCCTGCGCGTCCTTGAGCGCCTGCTCGGCGGAGATCTCGCCGGACATGAACCGCTCGAGAGCAGGCACCAGCGCCTTGCCCTCGACGTCCGAGAAGCCCTGCACGTTCGGCCGGGCCCCGGCGTAGTTCATGGTCTCGATGAAGGCCGCGTAGTGCTCGTCGTCGGTGAAGTAGGGGTCGTTCGCGGCCTCGATGTTCGCGGGGATCCAGCCGGAGATCTCACCGAAAGCGACACCGTTCTCCGCCTCGGTCGTCCACCACTTCATGAACTCCCAGGCGCCCTCTGCGTTCTTGGCGCCCTCGGGGATGACGAGCCCGAAGCCGCCCATGTACGCGCCGGAGTCGCCGTCGGGACCGACGGGCGGCTGCGCGACGCCGTAGGTCAGGCCGTCGACCTTGTCGAGCGTCGAGAGCGCCCAGGGGCCGTCGAGCTTCATCGCGGTGCGCCCCTCGGCGAAGGCGTCACCCGTATCGCCGAAGCCCTGCGAGTACACGCCGTCGTCGAGCAGGCTCTGCCAGAACTCGAGCACCTCGAGGCCCTCCGGGCTGTTGAAGGCGGTCTTCGTCTCGTCGTCGTTGAGCAGCTGACCCCCCGCTTGCGCGAGGTACATGCTGAACAGACCGGGGTCGCTCAGATCGAAGCCCGACTGCACGAGCTTGCTGCCGTCGCGCTTGGTCAGCGCCTGGGCGGCCGCCTGGAGCTCGTCCCAGTTCGTCGGCGCCGCGACGCCGGCTTCGTCGAGCAGTGCCCGGTTGTAGACGAGCGAACGGTTGTCGACGAGCAGGGGAAGGCCGTAGAGCTTGTCGTCGACCTCCATCTCGCCGAGCGCCGGCTCGTAGAAGACGCCGGTGTCGACGGAGTCCTCGGCGATGAAGTCGTCGATGGGAGCGAGCGCTCCCTTCGGGGCGTAGAGCGAGGTCTGATAGCGGTCCCACAGCACGATGTCGGGCACCTGGCCGCCGGCGAGCGCGGTGAGCAGCTTCTCCTCGACGAGCTCCTGCGGCACATAGCTGACCTCGTAGTCGTCCTGCGACTCGTTGAAGCGGGCGGCCTGGGCCTCGAGCTGGGCGACCTGATCGCCCGACCACGACCCCCACATGACGACGGGCTCGGGTCCGTCGCCGCCGTTGCCGGCATCGGAGCCGCCGCAGCCGGCGAGGGTGACGGTCAGGGTCGCGACGCCCAGCAGGGCGAGCGAGCGCACGGTGTTCTTCATCGGAATCTCCTGTGATCGGATGGTGTGGTTGCGGGTGGGAGAGCGAGGACTACTTGGTGCCGACGTGCGCGACGCCCTCGATGATGTATCGCTGGGCGAAGAGGAACACGAGCAGCACGGGGAG
Source organism: Microbacterium sp. SMR1 (assembly GCF_003289625.1). Lineage (GTDB taxonomy): Bacteria > Actinomycetota > Actinomycetes > Actinomycetales > Microbacteriaceae > Microbacterium > Microbacterium plantarum. The sequence goes on along the minus strand of NZ_QMBN01000002.1, from coordinate 311,137 downwards.
GCTCGCGACCACGGTCCCGGCCATGAGCGGGCCGAATGCCGTCTCGTAGTTGTTGACGAACGACGCGAGCCCGACCTGGACCGTCATCATGTCCTGGCTGTTCAGGACGATGAGCGGCCACAGGAAGTTGTTCCATCCGGCCTGGAAGCTGATGATGCCGAGCACGGCGAGCCCGGCCTTCGCGAGCGGGAAGTAAATGAGCGCGAAGATGCGGAACTCGCCGGCGCCGTCGATGCGCGCCGCCTCGCCGAGCTCGTCGGGCAGAGTCTCGAAGAACTGCTTCATGAAGAAGACCGCGAATGCACCGGCGGCGCCCGGGATGATGACGGCCCAGTAGGTGTTGATCAGGCCGAGGCCGCCCTGCCCCAGGATGTCGTTGCCGCCCGCGAACGGGATCGACCGCAGGATCAGGAACGACGGGATCATCGTGATGATGCCGGGGATCATGAGCGACGACAGGAAGACGGCGAACACCGCCGTGCGGCCGCGGAACCGCAGCTTGGCGAGGGCGTAGCCGCCCAGCGCACCGAAGAAGATGTTGGTCGCCGCGCCGCCGATGCCGAGCACGAGCGAGTTCACGAAGTACCGGCCGAAGGGCACCTCGTCGAACACCCGCACGTAGTTCTCGATCGTGGGGTTGTCGGGGATGAGCGACAGGGCGCCGGAGAGGATTTCGGTGGCCGGCTTGATCGACGTCGAGATCGTCCACACGAGCGGTGCGACCGTGACGATGCTCACGAGGATCACGCCGACGTACCAGGCGATCGTCCCCGCGCGCTGCCGCGGCGTGCGCGGACGGGCGGTGGGGGCTGCCGCCACCGGCGTCCGCGCCACGAGCGCGGTCTGGACGGCACTGCCGCCGTCGACGGAGCCGTTGAGGGTGTTCGTCATCGGACGCCTCCCCGATTCGTGAGTCGTGCGTTCACCAGCGAGAACACGAGGATGATGAGGAAGAGGATGAACGACAGCGCCGAGGCGTAGCCCATCTCGAGGGCGCCGAAGCCCTTGTTGTAGATGTAGTAGACCATCGTCACGGTGGAGTTGCCCGGCCCGCCCTTGGTGAGGACGTAGGCCTGGTCGAAGACCTGGAACGCGCCGATGATGAGCAGCGTTGAGACGAGGAACGTCGTGCGCGTGAGCGATGGCAGGGTGACGTAGCGGAACTGCTGCCAGGCATTCGCCCCGTCGAGGCGGGCGGCTTCGTAGAGCTCGCCGGGAACGCCCTGCAGACCCCCGAGGAAGATGATCATGTTGGCGCCGAAGCCGGCCCAGACGCTCATCATGACGATCGCGATCATCGCCCACTGCGATTCGTACAGCCACGCGGGGCCGTCGATGCCGAACCAGCTCAGCACGACGTTGAGCAGGCCGTTCTGCGGGTTCAGCATCCAGAACCAGATCGTCGCCGTCGCCACAGTCGAAGCCACGACGGGGATGTAGAAGAGCGTGCGGAAGATACGGACGGCCCGTTGCCGACGATTGAGGAGCAGCGCCGTGCCGAGCGCGACGACGAGTCCGGCCGGGACGTAGAGCACCGTGTAGTAGGCGGTGTTGCGAAGCGCGATCCAGAAGAACGGGTCGACGGCGATCTCGGCGTAGTTCTGCAGCCCGAGCCAGTCGAAGTCTCCGACGATGGCGTAGTCCGTCAGGCTCAGCACGAGCGCGATCGCGATCGGCAGCGCCATGAAGACGAGGAACAGCACGCCCGGCACCAGCAGGAACAGCCAGGCACTCCGGGTCATCTGCCGGGCCGAGGGGTTCCCCGGTCGATGCGTCCGCTGCGCACGCGGCGTCTGCTCGGCCGAGCCCGGACGCACCGCGGTCGACGCGCTCATGACGGCCGCGCCTCGGTGACCGCGTCGCGGACGAGCACGCGGAGGCCCGCGAGGTCGAGCACGAACTCGCAGAACATGGCGTTCGCCCACGAGAACCATTCGCGCGTGAACGTCTCGGGGTCGGTCGCGAGGAACGACTCGTGCATGAGCCCGGTGCCGGCGTCGGTGTCGAGGAGCAGACGCAGGATGCGGCGCCGCTCGTCCTCGTCCGAGGTCGTGAGACCTTCGATGCACAGGCCGATGGGCCAGATGTGACCGGCAGGGGTGTGAGGGCTGCCGAGGCCGCGCACGTCGCCGCCGTCCGGCAGAACGCCACGGACGAAGGTCGGGTTCGCGTCGCTGAGGATGAAGCGTCGGGTCGCGAGGTACCGGTCGTCGTCCGTTCCGCACCACCCGATGAGCGGCAGGGAGAGCAGACTCGGCACGTTGGCGTCGTCGAGGAGCAGGACACCGCCGCGACCGTCGACCTCGTAGGCGTACAGCTCGCCGTGATCGGAGTCGACGACGAGACCGTGCTCGGCGACCCCGCGCTCGATATCGTCCCTCAGGTCGCGCGCGGTGCGGGCGAGCTCGGGATCGCCGAGCACGGTCTCGGCGATGTCGGCGATGTGGCCGAGCTCGACGGCCGCGAACATGTTGCCGGGCACGTTGTAGCCGTATGCGCACGCGTCGTCGCTCGGGCGGAAGGCCGACCACGTCATGCCGGTCGGCGCGGTCTCGGGACCACGGCCGTCGCGAACGAGCGTGTCGCTCGGGGGGCAGTCGAAGCGCTGGAACCGGTAGGGCGAGGACGCCTCGTGATCCTGCTCGACGCGCCACAGCGCGATGATCCGACGTGCGGCCTCGGCGAAGTCGGGCCCGAGGTGATCCGTCCGACCGGTCACCGTCCACAGGTCATGGGCGAGCTGGATCGGGTAGCAGAGCGAGTCGACCTCGTACTTGCGCTCCCAGACCCACGGTGAGCCGTCGGTGAGGTCGTCCTGGTGGCCCCTGCCGTCGGGAGCGGCGTTGAAGGCGTTGGCGTAAGCGTCGATGAGGACGAAGGCGACCTGTCTCCGCGAGACGGCGGCGATCATGTCGGAGATCGCCTGATCCTCGGCGGCGAAATGCAGGTAGGGCGCGAGCTGCGCTGTGGAGTCGCGCAGCCACATGGCGGGGATGTCGCCGGTGAGCATGAAGAGCGTCCCGTCGGGCATCGCCGTGAGCGTCGTGCCGAGAGTGTTCTCGAAGCAGCGCTCGAAGATGTCGGCGACCTCGTCGTCGAGACGTTCCCGCACACGACCGGAGACGGAACGGATGAAGGCCGAATGCACGTGAGCCACGTTGCTCCTCGGGTGGTGTCGGACCCGCCCAGCGGTGGACGGTAGGCCCGAGTATAGGACGGATCGAGCAATCCGTCTATTAAAACGTATAAATATGTGCAACGCTGTGTTTCGCGCAGCCCGAGACGCTGAAGCCACTGAAAGGCGGCGTCGATCGGTCGGCAATCAATATGTTTTTTCACTGAGGAGAGAACGATGAAGAGATCCCTGCCCATCCTCGGGGCCACGCTGCTCGCGGCGGCCCTCCTGGTCCCGCAACCGGCGCACGCGCTGACCGCGGCCGAGCCCGAGACGGCCTTCGACGACTTCGTCGACGTCTTCTGGGACGACTCCGCGAACTACTTCTTCACGTACAGCGACCATCAGATCCACCCCGAACACGCGCACGGCCCCCAGGGCGGCCTCTACACGGACTACTGGTGGGAGGCGCAGCTGTGGGAGACGGTCATGGATGTCTACGAGCGCACCGGCAGCACCGACGCCCGCCAGATGATCGATGACATCTACGATGGTTTTCAGACGCAGTATCCCGACTTCCGCGACAACGACTGGAACGACGACATCGGATGGTGGGCCCGCGGCGCCATCCGCGCGTACGAGCTCACCGGCGACGTCGAGTACCGCGACGACGCGATCGAGATGTTCGATTTCATCGCCCAGTACGCCGACACGACCTACGGCGGCGGCATCTGGTGGAAGAACGTCGACATCGGCGACGGCGAGCGCAACGAGAAGAACGTCGCCACGAACGCGACGGCCGTCTACACGGCGATGCGCATCTATGCCGCGACGGGCGACGTCTCGTACCGCGACCGGGCGCGGAGCATCTTCTCCTGGCTCGACGCGAACTTCTACGTCAGCGGCAAGCTGCGCGACCACATCGAGGGCACCGGCCAGTTCGTCGACTGGGACTGGACCTACAACCAGGGCAACTACGCCGGCGCCGCCCTCGAGATGTATCTCGACTCGGGCGATCCCGCTGAGCTTTCGCGCGCGGTTGCGGCGGTCGACTGGGCCGTGGCGAACCTGACCTCATCGGGCACCTTCCTCTTCGAGGGCGTCGACGACACGGGCGGGTTCAAGGCCATCCTCACGCGCAACATCCGCGCGCTCATCGACGAGGCCGGGCAGACGCAGTATGAGCAGCTGCTCACCGACAACGCGACCCAGGCGGCCAACCACCTCAACTCCGCAGGCATCGGGGCATACGACTGGACCGCCCCGGCACCCGAGCTCGGCACGACCGCCATTCAGAGTCTCGCCGCAGCGGCCAGCGTTGCCGTCATGAGCCAGGCGACGCCCGACGGCTACACGGGGCCGGTCGAGGGAACCCGTGTCTACGAGGCCGAGAACACCGAGCGCTCGGGAGTGATCTCCGAGAGCGGGCAGTCGGGATACAGCGGGCGCGGATACATCGGCGGTTGGATCGGCGACGGCACCGGGGCGACCTTCCACGTCAACGTCGCGTCCGCCGGCACTTACGAGCTGCAGTTCCACTACGCCGCCGCGGCTGGTGTCGCCTCACGGGCTCTGACCGTCAACGGTGCGACGACCCCGCTGTCGTTCCCCGCGACGTCCGGCTGGGGTGACTGGCAGACGCGTACGGTGACCGTTTCGCTCGATGAGGGGTACAACCGCGTGGACCTGCGCGTCGACAGCGCGGCGGGCAGCGCGAACTACGTCAACCTCGATCGGATGACAGTCGCGGATTGACCGGCGGCCGGCGACTCGGGGCATCACGCCCCGGGTCGCCGGCGGCTACGGCGGGGCTGGACAACGAGGCGAAACGAGTCACTTACTGCACGCGCGAGACTGGACCCATGGCAGGTTTCCATCACGTCGAGCTCTGGGTCAGCGACATCGAGAGCGCACGCTCCGACTGGGGCTGGCTGCTTCGGCGGGTCGGCTTCGACCTCGAGAGCACGTGGGCGCAGGGCGAGTCGTGGGCGGCGGGCGGGGCCTACCTGACGCTCACCACCTCACCGAACACGGTCGGCGCCGAGCACGACCGTCGGCGGCCGGGCCTGAATCATCTGGCCTTCCACGGCCGCTCCCCCGCCGAGGTCGATGCGATCATGGCCGACGCCCCGGCCGCGGGCTGGATGCCGCTGTACCAGGAGCGCTACCCGCACGCCGGCGGCCCGCAGCACTACGCCGGCTGGCTCGAGAATGCGGCGGGCTTCAAGGTCGAGGTGGTCGCAACGGGGACCAGCTTCGTCGCGGAGATGAACCAGCACGCAGGCATCTCCTCGTCGCTGTGACCACGCCAGTCTGATCGGGACACCCGGCGAGCACTGCCCGAGGGATGCCGCCGTGTCAAGCCACTGGGGAACCGCTTCTCACCTCTTCTAGCTTCGGCCTCACAGGACGGCATCCATCAGGTCCTGCGGGGTCGAGGCCTGGAGGACGACATAAGCAGTACCGCTCGCGCGCGACCGACGACGGTCGGCGCCACACGGCCGGGGCGCATCCGGCAGAAGTACAACAAGCGCGAAGCGCTGGCGGGCTACCTCTTCCTGACGCCGTGGATCATCGGCTTCCTCGTCTTCACCGTCGGGGCGATGATCTACAGTCTGTACATCTCGTTCAGCAGCTACAACCTCGCCACGAACTCGTCGCGACCGATCGGCTTCGACAACTACGCCCGGCTGTTCGAAGACCCCCGCGTGGCCGTATCGCTGGCCAACACGCTGTTCTATGCCGTCATGGCCGTGCCGCTCGAGATCATATTCGCGCTCGTGCTGGCGCTGCTGCTGAACCGGATGGGTCGCGGCGCGGGGATCTTCCGCACGCTCTACTACCTGCCGAAGATGACGCCGGCGGTCGCAACTGCCGCGGTGTTCTTCCTCCTGCTCAACGGCAACTCCGGCGCGATCAACCAGGGGCTCGCGGCCATCGGCATCCAGGGTCCGCAGTGGCTCGTCGACCCGGCGTGGGTGAAACCCAGCATCGTGATCATGGCACTGTGGACCGTCAGCGGCACGATGGTGATCTTCCTCGCCGCGCTGAAGAACGTCCCCGTCGAGTTGTACGAGGTGGCATCCCTCGACGGCGCCGGCCCGGTGCGGAAGTTCTTCTCCATCACGCTGCCGATGATCTCGGGCGCGATGTTCTTCAACGTCATCGTCCTGTCGATCGCAGCATTCCAGGTCTTCGACCAGGCCTACCTGCTGTTCTGGCGGGATCAGAGCAACGCGTCGCCCGAGGCGTCGCTGTTCTATGCCATCTATCTGTTCCAGCAGGCGTTCCGGCAGTTCAATTTCGGGTTCGCGGCGGCCATGGCCTGGCTGCTGTTCGTCATCATCATGGCCGTCACGGTCATCCAGGTGAAGTTCGGCAACCGCTTCGTCTACTACGAGGGCGACCGCTGATGGCGACGAAGTTTCGCGCCCCGAAGACCGTCGCCGGCCGCGTCACGCTCGCGGCGATCTCGACGGGCTTCGCCCTGCTGTTCCTGTACCCGTTCGCGTGGCTGCTCGCGGCGAGCTTCAAGCCCCGCGGCGAGGTGTTCGACAACCGCCTCATCCCGCAGACCTTCGTGCCCGAGAACTACGCCGAGGTGTGGAACCAGCTCCCCCTGCTCAGCTGGATGTTCAACAGCGTCGCGATCGCGCTGCTGGCGGCGACAGCGGTGTCGATCTCGAGCTCGATCGTCGCATTCGGGTTCGCGTACTTCTCGTTCCCCGGGCGCAAGCTCCTGTTCGGACTGGTGCTCGCGACGATGATGCTGCCCGGCGCCGTGACGATGATCCCGGTCTACCTGATCTGGAAAGAGACGGGCCTGCTCGGCACGTGGGTCCCGCTGTGGGGCGCGAACCTCTTCGGGTCGGCGTTCTACATCTTCCTGCAGCGCCAGTTCTTCCTCGGCCTGCCGCGCGAGCTCTTCGAGGCGGCGCGCATCGATGGCGCGAGCTACTGGGGGCTCTTCTGGCGCATCGCGATGCCGCTGTCGGTGCCCTCGTTCGTGATCGTGTTCCTGTTCGAGTTCCAGGCGAGCTGGAACAACCTGCAGTCCGCGCTCATCTACCTCAACGCCGGGTCGGTCGACGAGTTCACCGCACCGCTCGGCATCGCCTACGCGATGACCAAGTACAGCCCGACCGCCGGCGGCCAGGGCGACTACCAGTACGTGATGGTGGCCTCGCTCATCGTCACGCTGCCCATGCTCATCCTCTTCGCCTTCGGGCAGCGCTACTTCATCGAAGGTGTCGCCACCCAGGGCCGAAAGGGATGATCCGCGTGCTCGCGCGGGACCACGACAGGAGGAATCACATGCGCAATCGACTGATCGGAACGACCGCGGTGGCCGCGGCATCCGTCATCGTGCTGGCGGGATGCAGCAACGACGCCGGCACCGCGGAAGACGTCGACTTCTCGGCGACGCCCACCGGAACCCTCGCGGCGTGGGGCTTCGAGAACGCCGACGACGTCGGCACCGCGCGACTCGACTACGCGGCGGAGCAGCTGTCGGATGTCGAGGTGCAGCTGGATGCCACGGCCTTCGACTCGCAGAAGTTCACGACCCGCATCGCGAGCGGCGACGTGCCCGACGTCGTGCAGATGGACCGCCGCTACGTCACGCAGTACGCGGCACAGGGCCTCATCATGCCCCTCGACAGCTGCTTCGAGGCACAGGACGTCGACGCGGACGACCGGTGGTACGAGTCGGTCGTCGACGATGTGCGCTACGAGGATCAGGTGTGGGGAGCGCCGCAGTTCTACCAGCCGCCGGCCATCATCCTGAACAAGCGGGTGATGGATGCCGCGGGCGTGACGGCGGACGAGATCGACACCTCGCAACCTGACGTCCTGCTGGCCGCCATCGAGAAGATGTACCAGGAATCCGGCGGCGTTCCGACGCGGCTGGGCCTCGACCCGGTGTCGACCGGTCAGTCCGCGCTGTGGATCCTCGGTGCGGGCGGCCAGCTCACCGATGACGACGGCGTGCCGACCCTCGACGACCCGAGCAACCTCGCGGGCATGGAGTTGCTGCAGCGGATCAACGACGCGCAGGGCGGGTTCGCGCAGGTGAAGAGCTTCACCGACGCGTTCGACACGTTCGGCGATGCGAACCAGTACGTCACCGATCAGGTCGGTGCGCAGGTCAACGCGCAGTGGTACCCGAACGTCCTCTCGCCCTACCTCGAGCAGATCGACATCGAGGCGGTGCCGTTCCGCGACAGCGACGGTGAGCCGTTCTCGGTGTCCGGCGGCCAGGCCTTCGTCATCCCGGCCGGAGCGAAGAACCCCGGCGCGGCCTGCGCGTGGGTCTCGGCTCTGACGAGCGGCGAAGCGTGGAACGCGGCGGGCGAAGCACGAGCCGCGACGCGCGCTTCCGACGGCGGCGCCAACACCGGCCTGTTCACGGGATCGCCGCAGCCCGACCAGGAGATCCGCGAGAAGTGGGTCACGCCGTCGGGCAACGAGGGCTTCGACCAGGTCGTCGCGACCTACTACGACGTGGTCGATTACGGCACCTCGTTCGGGTCGTCCCCCGCCGGGCAGGACATCCAGAACGAGCTGAACAACGCGGTGACGGCGGCCCTCCTCGGCGACAAGACCGCCGAGGAAGCGCTCGCGGACGCACAGGATGCCGCCATGCGGGCCTACGAGAACGCCACAGCGGCGCGCTGAGAAGTACGCAGACCGCTCCGGACAAATATCGACGTATCGCGTCACGTTCCGCGTCGAACGGCGTCTCACATGCATGAGCACCATGATGATCGCCGACGAACCGAAACGCGGACGCCCCACCCGCGGCGCATCGCCCAGCACGCCCGTGACCGTGCGCCTCACGCGTGAAGAGCGCGACGCCGCCGTTCGGCGCGGCTGGGAAGAGGGGATGGTTCTGTCCGAGACGATCCGCGCGGCTCTCCTCTACTGGATGTCAGCACCACGCGACGAGCGTCGACCTTGACCCTTATCCGGATCGTGCCGAGGCAATCCAGAATGCGCCGGGCTCCGAACACGCTCAGAGCGGGCGCCGCATATGCGGCGCCCCGCGCGCGCGTCCAAGGGGGGACCTCGCATGCACACGTCACCGTCTGACGAACCGAGGCGCGGTCGCCCCAGACGCAGTGCTTCGGCAAGCATCCCGGTCACCGTGCGCCTGACACCCGAGGAACGGGATGCGGTCGTCGCGCGCGGCTGGCAGGAGGGCCTGGTTCTGTCGGAAGCGATCCGCGCGGCCCTTCTCGACTGGGTCTCCTCGCCTCCCACGGACAATCCGTAGCCTCGCACCGATAATGGGCGGATGGAGCCGTGGGAGATGCACGCCTGGTACGCCGATTACCTGGAGGCCTGCAACCGCCACGACCTCGACGCCATTCGCTCGTTCATCGACCCGAACGTCCGGCGAGCGCACCTCCCCGGCGGAGCCGACGCCTGGATGACCGACGTCGTCGAGGTGCTCGATGCCTTTCCCGATTGGCAGGTGCGCCGCATCCAGCTCGTCGTGGAGGACGACCGCATCGCCGCGCATGTGCGCGCCAGCGGCACGCACATCGGGCCGTTCCGCGGTATCCGGCCCACCCGACGTCACGTCAATGTCGCGGAGTTCGGCTTCCTGCGGCTGGCGGGAGGTCGGATCGTCGATTTCGCGGGCACCACCGACCACGCGGCCCTGCTGACCCAGTTGCGCGACTGAACCGGAAGGAACCACATGACCGACATCGACTGGTCCGTAGGATCATGGACCAACGAACCCGCGGAGGCCGTGCTCGACGGTGACGACCTGCTCGTCACGGCACGCGAGGGCAGCGATGCCTGGCGCGTGACCTCGTACGGGTTCGTCCACGACGACGAGCACGCTCTGCTCGCACCGATGCGGCCCGACACCGCGGTCGAAGTCTCGTTCGTGCTCGACTTCGCCGCGCAGTTCGATCAGGCGGGAGTCTTCCTGCGCGTCGACGACGAGACGTGGATCAAGGCCGGCATCGAGCACAGTGACGGCGCCGACAGCCTGGGCGCGGTGGTGACCCGCGGGGTGTCGGACTGGTCGCTCGCGCCCGTCGCCGACTGGGCTGGTCGCATCGTCACCGTGCGCGCGAGCAGGTCGGGCGACGCCGTCACGATCAGGGCCCGCGTCGACGACGAGGACTGGCGTCTCGTGCGGGTGGCGCCTCTCGACCCCGATGCGGACGTCGCGGCCGGACCGTTCTGCTGCGCGCCGACGCGCACCGGGCTCACGGTTCGCTTCGTGTCGTGGCGGAGCGCGCCCGCCGACGCGTCGCTGCATCCCGATCACTGAAGCGCCGTCGCGCCCACCGGTCGATGGCGACCGACGCCCACACGGCGGCGAGCCCTCCGACGATGACGATGCCCTGCATCGCCAACGCGTACCCGCCGCTCGTGACGTTCGCCTCGACCAGTCGCGGACCGACGATCGGCGGCACCAGAGCGACGATTACGACGACCCACGACAGCGGATGCCGCCCCCGTGCGATCACCCAGCCGCCCACCCCGGCGAGCAGCGCGATGAACCCCTGGTTGAGCACGACCTCCCACAGCGGGTCGAGGTGCGCGAGGTGGCCCGCACCGCGCAGCAACCCGAAGGTGGCCCACAGGAACAGCGCGACGCACGCGAGGGTCACGCCGCCCACGCGACGCATCGGCGAGGTGGGCAGCACGGCGAGCGCGGCGACGAGGGTCGCGACCACGAGCACGAACTGGAGCGTGTCGACGTACGGCATGTCGTTCGTGATGGTGCCGGCGTACATCTCGGCCTGCACGATCGCGGAGAAATCGGAAGCGACGGCGAGGTAGGTCGCGAACATCGCCGCGACGACCGCGGCACCGTAGCGGGCTCCTCGATCGAAACGCGGGCCGTCGTCCATGGTGCGAGAGTAGCCTGATCGCCGAGCACTGAGCGAGGGAGGGGACCCATGGCCGACGCCGATCGCGACGAGACGGACGCCTCCTGGGCCAGCCGCCGACCATCGCGGCGCGACTTCCTCCGACGTGCGGGCCTAGGCGCCGCCGGCCTCGCCGTCGGCGGCTCGGCCGGGGCTGCGGTGACGGCGGCGATGACGGCGCATCCTCCCGAGTTCGCGCCCCTCGCGGCGCGCAGCGTCGCCGGGTTCGACCACGTCGTGGTGCTCATGTTCGAGAACCGCAGCTTCGACAACCTGCTCGGCCACCTCTACACGGCCGATGAGAAGAGCGCGGCCGACTTCGACGGCATCCTGCAGGGTGACTACGCCAACACCGCACCCGACGGCACGGTCGTGCCCGCGCACGTCTACACGGGCGCGACCGACCACATCATGCAGCAGCCGCAGCCCGACCCCGGCGAGACCTACCCGCACGTCAACACGCAGCTGTTCGGGACGATCGATCCGCCCGCCAACGCCGACATCGCCCGCAACGGACTGCAGCCGCCGTACAACGCACCCGCGGGCGGGAGCGCACCGCGTAACGACGGCTTCGTGCACGACTACATCGTCAACTACCGCCTCGCGAAGAAGCGCGAGCCGACCGCCGATGAGTACGCGACCGCGATGGGCGGCTTCGCGCCCGAGATGCTGCCGGTGGTATCGACCCTCGCCCGCGAGTTCGCGGTCTACGACCGCTGGTTCGCCGGGGTGCCGTCACAGACGTTCTGCAACCGCAGCTTCTTCCACGCCTCGACCTCGCACGGCTACGTCGTCAACCACACCGGCGACAACTACGACAAGTGGATCGACGCCCCCGCGGCGCCCACGATCTTCAACCGCCTCGAAGACGCCGGCCTGTCATGGCGCGTCTACTACGACGCGACGCAGCTCGTCTCACTCACCGGCATGCTCCACGCGCCGGTGCTCGAGCGGTACTGGAAGACGAACTTCCGCGTCATGGAGCAGTTCTACGAGGATGCCGCGAACGGCGAGCTGCCCGACTACGCCTTCATCGAACCGCGCATGGTCTTCAACCACAACGACATGCATCCGCCGTGGGGCGCGACCCGCGAGGGCGAGCTCGAGCTGCCCGACGGCAGCCGCATCCGCATCGCCAACAGCGCCGACAGCGATGTCCGCGCCGGCGACAAGCTCGCGCAGGAGGTCTACGACGCGATCCGCACGAGTGCGTCGACCTCCGGTTCGAACGCCATGAACACCGCGCTCGTCATCACCTTCGACGAGCACGGCGGCACCTTCGATCACGTCGCCCCGCCGTCGGCAGCGCCGCCCGACGCGAGCGGTCCCGGCGAGATGGGCTTCACGTTCGATCGCCTCGGTCTCCGGGTGCCGGCCATCGTGGTGAGCGCGTACACCGCGGCCGGAACCGTGATCCACGACGAGATGCACCACGGCTCGGTGACCAACACCCTGTGCCGGCTGCACGGGCTGCGGCCGCTCAACGTCCGCGACGAGACCGCCAACCCGATCTTCAACGCGGTCAACCTCACGACGCCGCGCCAGCCCTACACCTGGCCGCAGCCGCAGTCGCTGTACGTGCCGCCCAATCCCGAGAAGGGCACGGCCAAGGCCCCCGACGAGAAGCACCACAAGCGCCCGCTCACCCCGCCGGCGCGCGGGCTGCTCGGGCTCCTGGCCGCCCGATTCGATCCCGGCAGCACGTTGCCCTCCACATACGGCGAGGCCTACGACGCCCTGGTCGAGCACGGCACCGGCCTCTTCGGCGCGTACAACGCGCCCTCCTGAGCGTCGACTCGCCAGAAAGCGCGGGTACCGGACCGCCCGCATCCGCTTTTCCTGGCGACTCGACGGTTCCTCCCGCCAACTAGACTGATCGCGTCCGGCATCCCGAGTCCTGGAGTCCAGCCGCGTGAGCACCCCTGTCGCAGATACCGTCGAGAACGCCACCGCCACTCCGGAGCGTGAGCAGCCCTACGGAGCCCTGGGCCTCAAGCCCGACGAATACGCGAAGATCCGCGAGATCCTCGGCCGCCGTCCCACCTCGGGCGAGCTGGCGATGTACTCGGTCATGTGGAGCGAGCACTGCTCCTACAAGTCGAGCAAGAACTACCTACGCCGCTTCGGCCAGAAGGTCTCCGACGAGATGAAGACCCGCCTCATGGTGGGCATGGGCCAGAACGCGGGCGTCGTCGACGTCGGCGAAGGATGGGCGGTGACCTTCAAGGTCGAGTCGCACAACCACCCGAGCTACATCGAGCCGTTCCAGGGCGCCGCGACCGGCGTCGGCGGAATCGTCCGCGACATCATCTCGATGGGCGCGCGCCCCGTCGCGGTCATGGACCAGCTCCGCTTCGGCGCCATCGACCACCCGGACACCGCCCGCGTGGTGCACGGCGTCGTGAGCGGCATCTCGTTCTACGGCAACTGCCTGGGCCTGCCGAACATCGGCGGCGAGACGGTGTTCGACTCGGTCTACCAGGGCAACCCGCTCGTCAACGCCCTCGCGGTGGGCGTCATGCGCCACGAGGACATCAAGCTGGCGAACGCCACCGGCGCCGGCAACAAGGTCGTGCTGTTCGGCGCGCGCACGGGCGGCGACGGCATCGGCGGCGCCTCGATCCTGGCCTCCGACACCTTCGCCGACGGCGGGCCCACCAAGCGCCCCGCCGTGCAGGTCGGTGACCCGTTCGCCGAGAAGGTGCTGATCGAGTGCTGCCTCGAGCTGTACGCGGGCGAACTCGTCGAGGCAATCCAGGACCTCGGCGCCGCGGGCATCTCGTGCGCCACGAGCGAGCTCGCCGCGAACGGCGGCTCGGGAATGCGCGTCGACCTCGAGAACGTGCTGCTGCGCGACCCCTCGCTCACGCCCGAGGAGATCCTCATGAGCGAGAGCCAGGAGCGCATGATGGCGATCGTCGCCCCCGAGAAGCTCGATGCGTTCCTCGCCGTCGTCGGCAAGTGGGATGTCGAGACGAGCGTGCTCGGCGAGGTGACCGGCGACGGCCGCCTGCAGATCTTCTGGCACGGCGAGCAGATCGTCGACGTCGACCCCTCGACCGTCGCGGTCGACGGCCCGGTCTACGACCGCCCGGTCGCCTACCCGACCTGGATCGATGGCCTGCAGGCCGACTCGGCGGCATCCCTCCCCCGCGCCACCGACGGCGACGCGCTGCGCGATCAGTTCCTCCAGCTCGTGGCGAGCCCGAACCTCGCCGACACGTCGTGGATCACCAACCAGTACGACTACTACGTGCTGGGCAACACCGCCCTGAGCTTCCCCGACGACGCCGGCATGATCCGCGTCGACGAAGAGTCGGGCCTCGGCTTCGCGATCGCGACCGACTGCAACGGCCGCTACTGCCAGCTCGACCCGTACGCCGGCGCCCAGCTCGCCCTCGCCGAGGCGTACCGCAACGTCGCCGTCACCGGCGCGAACCCCACCGCCGTCACCGACTGCCTCAACTTCGGCAGCCCCGAGAACCCCGAGGTGATGTGGCAGTTCGGTCAGGCCGTCGACGGCCTCTCCGACGCCTGCCTCGAGCTCGGCGTGCCCGTCACGGGCGGCAACGTCTCGTTCTACAACCAGACCGGCGACCAGCCGATCTTCCCGACCCCGGTGGTCGGTGTGCTCGGCATCGTCGACGATGTCGCCCGCCGCATCCCGTCGGGCTGGCAGGACGCCGGCGAGAACATCTACCTGCTCGGCACGACCGCCGAGGAGCTCGACGGCTCGGCGTGGGCCGACACCATCCACGGCCACCTCGGCGGACGGCCCCCGAAGGTCGACCTCGCCGCCGAGAAGCGTCTGGCCGGCCTCATCCAGGCCGCCTCGCAGCAGGGACTCATCTCGGCCGCGCACGACCTGTCGACCGGCGGCCTCGGCCAAGCCCTCGCCGAAGCGACGACCCGCTTCGGCGTCGGCGCACGCGTCTGGCTCAGCGAGATCGTCGAGCGCGACGGCGTCGACGTCGCGACCGCGCTGTTCAGCGAGTCGACCGGCCGCGTGATCGTGTCGGTGCCGCGCGAGGAGGACGTCAAGTTCCGCGGGCTCTGCGAGGGACGCAACTACCCCGTCATCCGCATCGGCGTGACGGATGCCGCCGAGGGCGTCGAGTCCGTGCTCGACATCCAGGGTCTGTTCTCGGTGCCCGTCGCCGAGATCCGCGCCACGTCGCGCGCGACGCTGCCCGCCGCCTTCGGCGAGATCGTCGACGAGGTACCGACGTCATGAGCGCGTCATGAGCGGGCGCGACCTGACGCCGCAGGGTGAGGACGACGAGTACGCCGGCTTCGCGCGCGGACGCTCGCGTCGCATGCGCGTGACCGCGTGGGTCGCGATCGTCTCGCTCATCCTCGTCGGCGGTGGCTCCACCGTCTTCGCGCTGCTCTTCGGCTGATACATCCGCAGGACTTGTGGGGCTGGTGTGGCCTCACAGCCGGTTCGACCGCGCACCAGCACCACCGATCCGACAGGTGTATCCCCAGCCGGCACGAAGACTGGACGCGGCGAGGTGCGTAGGCTGAAGGGGTGGATCCGATCCTCATGCTCGCGGCCGAGTGGTGGTGGATCGCGCCGGCGGGAGCCAGCGCGGGCGCCCTCGGCTGGGCCGGCCTGCGCCGGGGACGACCGTCGCAGCGTCGCCTCGAGCTCGATGCCGCGCAGCTCGACCTGCGCCGGGCGCAACAGGCTGTGACGCACGCTCGCGCGCAGCTGAAGGTGGCCCGCGCGGAACTGATGCGCGCCCAGGCCGAGAAGGCGACCCCGCGCGCGACAGCCGGAGCGGTGCCGGAGGCCCGTCGCCGCCTGCAGATCGCCGAGCGTCAGGCACGCGCCGCCGTGGCCGAGCTGAAGGCGCGCCGCGCGGGCGTGCAGGCGGCGCGGGCGATGATGCCGACCTCGCGCAAGGAGATCGACCGGATGCCGCTGGCCCGGCTGATGGCCGAGCACGACGTGCTTCTGGCGCGGTGGATGGACTACGAGACGGATGCCGCGAAGGCGATCGGGTTCCCCATGATGCTCGATGCCCGCTGGCCGCCGATGGACCTCTTCCTCCGCGAGCACCAGCAGGCGTCGTGGCTGCGACCCGCCTCGCGCGATGTCCGCATGTCCCCGGCCGATTACAGCGCCTACCGTGAAGCGGTCCGTCGGGCGACCCACGCCTTCGATGCGGCGGAGCGCGCCGCCCGGCAGGGTACGCCGCGCGCGCTTCCCGAGCCCGACGACCGTTCGCCCGACTGGGCGGAGGTCGCGCAGGACCTTCTCGACAACGCGCAGCGCGCGATCACCCGGTCGACCGAGATGTGGAACCGGATGCGGCGCGACCGCCCGTCCCGCGGCGAGCGCTCGGACCGGCCGGAGTGACGAAACCCCCGGGAGCAGCTCCCGGGGGTTTCGTTCTGCGTCAGAGAGGATCAGCTGGTCTGCAGACCGTCGACCTTGCTGCCGTACTCCTCGAGCCAGGCGGTGATCGCCTCGGCTTCCTTGCCCTCGCCGTACTGGTTGACGACCATGTCCTCGAGCGCTGCGTACTGCTCGTCGTCCAGCTTGATCTTTCCGATCAGCTCGGCCGCCTCGGGGTGCTCGTCGGCGAAGCCGGACGTGGCGAGGAAGTGCAGCGCCTCGGTGTCGCCCATCGCACCGCGCGGGTCTTCGAGGTCCTTGAGGCCGTAGCGCTCGTTGGCCCAGAACGGACGCCACGAGGTCACGACGATGTCGCGCTGCGCCGCGATCGCGGTATCGAGCTCGGTGAGCATCGCCGCGGTCGACGAGGTGACGAGCTCGTACGTGCCGTCGAGGCCGTACTCGGGGATCATCGACTCCTGCGTCTGCTTGGTCAGACCCGCGCCCGGCTCGATGCCGTAGATCTGGCCGCCGAAGCGGTCGGCGTTGGCGGCGAGGTCCTCGATCGAGGTGATGTCGACGTACTCGGGCACCGCGATCGTGAGCTTGGCGTTGTCGTAGTACGCGCCGAGGTCGTCGATCTGGTCGCCGTAGCGCTCCATGTACGAGGCGTGGGTGAGCTCGGGCCAGGCCGACGGGTAGATGTCGACGTCGCCCTGCGCGAGACCGGCGTATAGCGGGCCCGCCTCGGTGAGCTCCTGCATCTCGACGGTGTAGCCGAGCTGCTCGAGCTGGTTCTCGAGCAGGTACGCGGTGCTGAGGCCGTCGGTCCACGAGGGCAGGTAACCCAGCGTGATGGTTCCCTTGCTGTCGCCGTTCTCGCCAGAGCCGCCTTCGGCCTGGTTACCGCTCGCGCAGCCGGCGAGGGCGAGGGATGCCGCGGCGCCGAGCGCCACGATCCCGGTGAGGTGTCGCTTGTTCATCGTGTGCCTTCCGTATGGATTCATTTCGTTCCGTATGGGTGGTGCAGGGAGGATACGTTCGGATGCCGCGGGGTCAGGCGGCGGGGGCGAGCTCGCGCTTCTCCGCGGCGGTGGCGGCGGCCGCGGCTGTCCGGCGACGGCCGATCACGCCGAGGATCGACCCCTTCTGGCCCTTCATGTCGCCGAGGGCGGAGGTCAGGCGATCGAGATAGATCGCGAGGATGACGACGCTGAGGCCCGCCTCGACACCGGTGCCGATGTTGACGGTCGACATCGCCTGGACGATCTCCTTGCCGAGCCCGGGCGCACCGGCGATACCGGCGATGACGGCCATCGAGAGCGCGAGCATGATCACCTGGTTGACACCGGTCATGATCGTCGGCATGGCGAGCGGCAGCTGCACGCCGCGCAGGATCTGCCCCGGCGTGGCGCCGAATGCGTGCCCGGCCTCGACCGTCTCGGAATCGACGCTGCGGATACCGAGCTCGGTCAGGCGCACGCCCGGGGGAAGCGCGAAGATCACGGTCGCGACCAGACCCGGTACGAAGCCGATGCTGAAGAACACGATCGCGGGGATCAGGTACACGAACCCGGGCATCGCCTGCATGAGGTCGAGCACGGGCT
Organism: Microbacterium sp. SMR1; assembly: GCF_003289625.1. Lineage (GTDB taxonomy): Bacteria > Actinomycetota > Actinomycetes > Actinomycetales > Microbacteriaceae > Microbacterium > Microbacterium plantarum. The sequence goes on along the minus strand of NZ_QMBN01000002.1, from coordinate 293,176 downwards.
TGATCACCGCGCTGAAGCGGTCGCTGCGGGCGGCGAGGATGCCGAGCGGCACAGCGATGACGACGGCGATGACCGTCGCGATGACGACGAGCGCGAGCGTCTGCATCGCGGTGACCCACTGTCCGACGCCGAGGATGATCGCGAACGAGATCGCGGTGCCGATCGCGAACTTCCACGACCGCAGGAACCAGCCGAGCAGTGCTGCGACGACGATGACGACGGCGATCGGGGCGCTCAGCAGCAGGTCGGCGAGCGAGCCGACGAGCCAGCCGACGGCGGTGGAGATCGCGCCGAGCAGCCACGAGACGTTGTCGCGGATCCAGTCGACCGCGACCTCGGCCCACTGGCCGAGCGGAATGCGGAAACCATCCATCAGCGCACCTCCCCGTTCTGGAGAGCGGCGCCGTCGACGGCGGTCGCCTCCGCGAGCACCTCGTCGATCGCGGCCTGCGGCATCGGCTGCAGCGGGATCGTGATCTCCTCCGTCGCGCCGGGGCCGGGGCCGAGGGCGGCGAGCAGGGTGATGCGGGGGATGACGCCGACGAGGCGCCCGTCCGCATCGGTGACGGCGAGCGGCAGCGGCGACTCGACGGCCGGGACGAAGAGGTTCATGAGAACCTCGTCCTGGCTCACGGTCTGCGGCGCGGGCTTGATGACCGACGACAGCGCCGACTCGCCGCGGCGGACGAGCTTGACGGCGTCGCGGTCGGTGACGACACCGAGCAGCTTGCGGTCGCGGCCCACGACGTAGGCGGCCGACATGAAGGCATCCCGCATCTGCTTGAGGGCGACGCGCGGTCCGGCGGACTCGGCGACGACGGGGCGCGGCCGCTCCATGACGTTCGCGGCCGTCAGCACACGGGCACGGTCTACGTCCTGCACGAACTGCTCGACGTAGTCGTTGGCCGGGTCGGTGAGGATGTCTTCGGGCGTGCCGATCTGCACGATGCGGCCGTCACGCATGACCGCGATGCGGTCGCCGAGGAACATGGCCTCGTTGAGGTCGTGCGTGATGAAGATGATCGTCTTCTGAAGCTTCTGCTGCAGTTCGAGCAGCTGCTCCTGCATCTCGCGGCGGATGAGCGGGTCGAGTGCGCTGAACGCCTCGTCCATGAGAAGGATGTCGCTGTCGGCGGCGAGCGCGCGAGCGATGCCGACACGCTGCTGCATGCCGCCGGAGAGGGCGGACGGGAGCTTGTCGCCCCAGCCCTCGAGTCCGACGAGGGAGAGGATCTCCTCGGCCTTCGCGAGGCGCTCGGTCTTCGCGACGCCGCGCAGCTCGAGCGGGTAGGCGACGTTCGCGGCGACGCTGCGATGGGGAAGCAGCGCGAAGTGCTGGAAGACCATCGCGATGCGCTCTCGACGGATGCTGCGCAGACGGGCGGGCGCGACGTCGGTGATCGAGTCGCCCTTCACCGTGATCGTTCCGGCGGTGGCGTCGTGCAGCCCGTTGAGCATGCGGATCAGAGTCGACTTGCCCGAGCCGGAGAGGCCCATGATGACGAAGATCTCACCGGGCTGGACGGTGAAGGAGGCATCGATGACGGCGGCGGTCCCGGCGTCGGCGATCTCGTTGCGCTGGGCTCCGGCCCGGAGCTTCTCGACGACGGACTTCGGGTTGCGCCCGAAGACCTTGTACAGATTCTTGGCTTCCAGAGCGGGGGAAGTCGCTTCCCCCGGAGAAGACGGACTGGTCACAGGTCACCTCGGCAGCCGGTGCAGGCTGCATCGGTTACGCCCGGGTGGCGACCTCCTGGCGCGCGTCTCGCGACGGCGTCTCGGCTGCGGATGTCGGATCCACGAGCACAGGCCGCCGACCATACGTTCGCCGGTCTGGCACCCCCAGGGTTGCCACCAGCGACCGCGGACTGGTCGGGTAGTGGCCCGCGGCGGGCCTCATCCAACGTTTCACGTTCGGGGGTCAGTCGCAAATCGGATTCGGGATTTGACCTCTGATCGGCCATTCCGATATCACGCGCGCGGGCGCTGCGACTTCTGCGCCGACTCACAGCAAACTGTTTCTGCAGTAGACATACAGTTACTCCATGACTCGCACGACGCTCACACAGGTCACTCCGGTCACGCGCGGGGAGATCGACGCGGCCGCAGAACTCCTGACGCTCGCTTTCGCCGACGACGCCCCGACGCGGGCACTGCTGCAGGAGCGGGGTGATGACGTGCGGGCGCGTCATCGACTGTTCCGGGCCGTGCTCCTGGGCGGACCGTTGCAGAACGGGACGGTCGACGGCGTGCGCGATCTCGATACCGGGAGGCTCCTCGGCGTGGCGGTGTGGTCTCGACCGGGCGAGACCGGGATGCGCACGGCAGCACTTCCGGAGTACGTCCGCGCGATCGGCATCGGCGGCCTGTCCCGTGCTCTGCGCGTATCGGACGCGATCGACGCGCACCGCCCCGCCGTGCCGCACTGGTACCTGAAGGCGGTCGGTGTCGCGCCGGATGCGGTCGGCGGGGGCATCGGGGGAACCCTGCTGTCGTCGCGACTCGAGCTCATCGACGCGACCGGCTCGCCCGCTTATCTGGAATCGTCCAATGACCGCACGACGGCGCTGTATCGCCGGCACGGCTTCGTGCCGCTCACGCGCCTGCCCTGGCCCGACGGCGCCGGCCCGACCGCCATGTGGCGCACCGGCGGCACGCCGTCGAGGGGAGCCCGTCATGCGGCCGAGTAATCGCGAGCTGATCCTCGACGCAGCCGTCGCGCTCTTCGCGGATTCCGGTGCCGAGTCGGTCACGTACGACGACCTCGCCGCACGGACGGGTCTCACCAAAAGCGGCATCGTCTACCACTTCGCCACCCGGCAGCTGATCCTCGAGGCGGTGGCGGGTCGCCTCATCGACGGCTGGGCCGGGTCAGCGGCATCCCACCTTGTCGGTGATCCCGACGATCCCCCGCACCGGCTCTCGGCCTTCGTGGCGGGCATGCTCGAAGGAGACGCCACACCGGCCGAACTCCGGCTCGCGGTCGAGACGCTCGGCGGCCGGCGGATGCATGACGAGTGGGAGGGCATCCGCGCATACTGGCTGCAGCCGGAGGATGCGACGCCCGCGCAGCTGACGGCCGTGGCGGCGGCGCTGGGGCTGTGGGTGAGCCGGGCTACGGGATTCCTCGACCTCGACGAGGATCAGCGCGCCGCGGTCGACCGCTCGATCCGGGACCTCGCGGCTACCGGCGACTGAGCCTCAGTCCGCGATGTCCTCGGCCGCGATGCGGTGATGCCGGATGACCTCGGCGACGACGAACCCGAACCACTTCTGGGCGAACTCGGGGTCGAGGTCGGCCTCTTCGGCGAGACGCCGCAGGCGAGCGATCTGCCACTCCTCCCGGCCGGGGTCCGAGGCGGGCATGCCGTGAGTCGCCTTGAGCTCACCGACCTGCTTCGTGCAGCGGAACCGCTCGGCCAGCATGAAGACGAGCGCGGCGTCGATGTTGTCGATGCTCGCCCGCAGTCGGTGGAGTTCGGTCGTGGCGTCGGTCATGGTGGCTCCTTCCCTCGCCGACCCTATCTTCTCGGCATGGGCTCGCGACCCCACCGCGAGCCGTGGACCCCGCGCCTAGAGTGTGACCATGACGAAGCCTCGCTCGAACAGCTCAGCTCCCGCGGCGCCCTCCGCTCCGGTGGCCGGGCCGGCCACGCGTGATCAGCCCATCTGGGGCGCGCTGTCCCGGCCGTTCGCGGCCGGCTTCTTCCTGGCGCTGGGAGCCCTCGCGGCGATCGTCCTGGGGCTGGCGGTCTCCAGCCTGTCGACGGTTCTCATCTACGTCGCGATCGCACTGTTCGTCGCCCTGGCGCTCGACCCCGTGGTGCGGTTCCTCGTGCGGCGCGGCATCCCGCGCGCCTGGGGCATCGTCATCACGTTCGCCGCGCTCGCGCTCATCATCGCCGGCATCCTGTGGGTCGTCCTGCCGCCGGTCGTCCGCCAGGTCGAACAGTTCGCGAAGGACGTGCCGTCGATCGTCAACGACATGTTGCGCAGCGACACCGTGCGCTGGCTGGAGAGCACCTTCGGCGACAGCCTGAGCGACGTGCTCAACGAGGTGCAGAGCTTCGTGACCAACCCGTCGAACATCGCGGCGATCGGCGGGGGCCTGCTGCAGGTCGGCGTGAACGTCGTCACGGCCATCTCGGGTTCGATCATCGTGCTGGTGCTGAGCCTGTACTTCCTCGCATCGCTGCCCCGCATGAAGAACGCGCTCGTTCGCATCTCGCCCGCGCGCTCCCGTGCGACCGTCGCCGACATGACCCGGCAGATCACCGAGTCGATCGGTGGCTATCTCTCGGGCATGGTGGTGCTCGCGCTCATGAACGCGACCTTCGCGTTCATCCTGCTGACGATCCTCGGGGTTCCGTTCGCGGCGCTGATGGCCGTGCTCGCATTCGCGATCACGCTCATCCCGCTCGTCGGAACCGTCATCTTCTGGGTGGGCGCCTCGGTCATCACGCTGCTGACGAACCCGACCGCCCCGCTGCCGGCGATCATCTTCGCCGCGGCCTACCTGCTCTACATGCAGGTCGAGGCATACGTCCTGACGCCGCGTGTCATGAACCGGACGGTGTCGGTGCCGGGGTCGCTCGTGGTCATCGGAGCGCTTGTCGGCGGCACCCTGCTAGGCCTGCTGGGCGCGCTCGTCGCGATCCCGGTCACGGCGTCGATCCTGCTCATCATCAACCAGATCGTCATCCCGCGTCAGGACGCGAAGAAGCTGCCGCACTGAGCCCCGCGGTGGGGGCACGCGATCACGCGACCGGCAGGATGCAGGTCGGGCTCGGGGCCGCTACACGATGGCGCACGCGGCCGGGAACCCCGGTGCGCGGGTCGCGCGTCATCGAGACCACCTCGCTCGAGAGCTGTCCCGCGACGAGCAGGGTGTCGCGCACGACCACGTGGTGGCGCGGCCAATCGACCCCCGCATCGACGAGCGCGAGCTGCTCGAGTCGATCACCGGCACCGCGGACGCGGAGCACCCCGAGGGTGTTGCTGCCGCGGACGCCCGCGTAAACGGTCTCGCCGTCGGGTGTCATGGCGATCTCGGCCGCCGTGTCGTCGTCGAGGGCTCCGAGGAGGCCCGTCGCCGAAAGCATCCGCCATTCACCGGCGCGGTCGGCGCCCAGCACGAACACCTCGCGAGAGAGCTCTGTGAGCACGTACAGGTGGCCGCTCGGGTGCCAGAGGGTGTGACGGGGGCCGCTCCCGAGCGGCAGGGCGACCTGCTGGACGAGCCGGAGCCCCCGCGGGCTGTCACGCCAGAACCGCACGAGGTCGAGACCCATGTCGGTCGTCACGATGAGACCGCCCGGAAGGTGTCGCGCCTGGTGCGAGCGCGAGGGGCGTGCGGCCTCGGCATCCTGATCGGGACCGGGATGCGGCGGCGCCGGCACGTCTGAGCCGGGCACCAGATGCGCGAACTCGGGTCCGGCGGCCTCTCGAAGCGCCCGCGCGGCGGCGGCGAGGTCGAGGTCTTCCGCGGCCGGCTCGGCGGAGGCGTCGGGTCCATACGGGTCGACGGCCGCTGGCGCGATCACCGGAGCCGACGGGATGCCGGCGTCGTCGAGGCTCATGCGGACGACACGTCCGTCGCTCCAGCAGCTCGCGACGAGCGAGGCTCCGTCGGGGGCGACGGCCACGTGGCACACGGCCTCGCCGGCCGCGACCGGACGCCCGAGCGGCGCCCACGCGTCGGGTCCGGTGCGCCGGTAGGCCTGCACCTCGCCGCGGAACTCGAGCGCGGCATAGACGACATCCCGGCGCGGATGGCGGGCCACCCACGACGGCGACGACGCGGCGACGACCTCGGGCCGCAGCGAGAGCTGACCATCGGCGGTGCCGCCGTCGGGATCGCCGGCGTGCAGCAGGCCGATGCCCGCGGCTTCGCCGCCCATGTCTGCGGTGTAGCCGCCGAGCAGCAGCCGCACGTCAGTCAACGAGGTCGTGGCGGACGATGACGGCGTCGCGGGCGGGCCCGACGCCGATCACCGAGATGCGCGTGCCGCTCATCTTCTCGAGCGCCAGGACGTACTCCTGGGCCGCGGTGGGGAGATCGTCGAACGTGCGCGCGGTCGAGATGTCCTCTTTCCACCCGGGGAAGTACTCGAGGACCGGCTCGGCGTGGTGGAAATCGGACTGGTTGACCGGCACCTCGTCGAATCGCTGGCCGTCGACGTCGTAGGCGACGCAGACCGGGATGCGGTCGAGGCCCGTGAGGATGTCGAGCTTCGTGAGCACCAGGTCGGTGATGCCGTTGATGCGCGTCGCGTACCGCGTGATCGGGGCGTCGTACCAGCCCACCCGTCGGGGACGGCCGGTCGTCGTGCCGAACTCGAAGCCCCGAGAACGCAGGAAGTCGCCGTTCTCGTCGAACAGCTCGGTCGGGAACGGGCCCGAGCCGACGCGCGTCGTGTACGCCTTGACGATGCCGACAATGCGGTCGAGGCGATTGGGGCCGACGCCCGATCCGGTCGCGGCGCCACCGGCGGTGGCCGACGACGAGGTGACGAAGGGGTACGTGCCGTGGTCGACGTCGAGCATGGTGGCCTGCCCACCCTCGAATACGACCACGTCGCCGTTGTCGAGCGCCTCGCTCAGCAGCAGGCCGGTGTCGCAGACCATCGGGCGCAGGCGTTCGGCGTACGAGAGCAGATCTTCGACGATCTCGTCGGCGGTGATCGCGCGACGGTTGAAGACCTTGACCAGCAGGTGGTTCTTCTGGTCGAGGGCGCCCTCGACCTTCTGCCGCAGGATGTTCTCGTCGAACAGGTCCTGCACGCGGATGCCGACGCGGTTGATCTTGTCGGCGTAGGCCGGCCCGATGCCGCGGCCGGTGGTGCCGATCTGACGCTTGCCGAGGAAGCGCTCGGTCACCTTGTCGAGCGTGCGGTGATACTGCGTGATGAGGTGCGCGTTGGCGCTCACCTTGAGCCGGGAGATGTCGAGCCCGCGCGCCGACAGCGCCTCGAGCTCGGCGAACAGCACCTCGAGGTCGACGACGACGCCGTTGCCGATGACGGCGTTGACGCCCGGCGAGAGGATGCCGCTCGGCAGCAGGTGCAGGGCATACTTCTCGTCACCGATGACGACGGTGTGCCCGGCGTTGTTGCCGCCGTTGAACTTGACGACCCAGTCGGTGCGGTCGCCCAACAGGTCGGTGGCCTTGCCCTTGCCCTCGTCGCCCCACTGGACGCCGACGATGACGATTCCCGGCATGCGGATCTCCCTTTCTGTCGAGGAGGGATTGCACCCCATCCTATCGACACGGACGCAACCCCCTTACGGAGATCGCGGCGCGCGCGCCAGGGTGATGGCGCAGATCGGATGTATCGATCGAACGCGCAAGGAGGAGGGTCTCATGCACCACCGGCTCGCCGCAGCGGTCGGCGCGGTCCTGTTGCTGCTGACATCGTCGTTCGCGCTCACGGGGTGCGGGCTGTCGATCCCCACCGACCCGTCGGGCACGCTCGCCACGGTCGAGGGCGGCACACTGCGGGCCGGGGTCTCCCCCGACGGTGAATGGGTGCAGGTCGTCGACGGCGACGAACCGCAGGGCAGCGAGCCCGATGCGATCCGAGCGTTCGCCGACTCGCTCGACGCCGACGTGGAATGGACGGTCGGCTCGGAGGAGGCACTGGTGCGCGAACTCGAGAACGGCGGTCTGGACCTCATCGCGGGCGGCATCACCGACCAGACGCCCTGGACCGACAAGGCGGGAGTCACGCGCCCATATGCCGAGGCCACGGCGAAGGACGGCAGCACGCTCAAGGTCGTCATGCTCGTGCCGCTCGGCGAGAACGCGTTCCTCTCGCGCCTCGAGACCTTCCTCTCGGAGCGGGCGAAGGCGGGCGAGCTGTGAACCGGTCGGAGGTGCGATTCGGGCAGACGGAGCTGCCGCAGCGTCAGGTCGAGGTGCTGCGTCGCGCCGTGCGGCTCGAATGGGTCACGATCGGATTCCTCGCGGTGACGGTGACCCTCGTCTTCCTCGTGCTCGGCAATTCCCAGGCGATGAAGGCGGCGTGGATCGAGGATCTGCTGTCGTTCATCCCGCCGCTGGCGTTCCTCATCGCGATCCGGGTCAACCGGCGCCGGCCGACGCTCAAGCATCCGTACGGCTATCACCGCTCGGTCGGGGTCGGCCACCTGGTGGCGGCCGTCGCCCTGACCACGATGGGCACCTACCTGATCGTCGAGTCGGCGATCGGGCTGCTGAGCGGCGAGCACCCGACGATCGGGACGGTCGAGCTGTTCGGCGCGTCGATCTGGCTCGGGTGGCTCATGATCGGCGTCATGGCGATGACGGCCGTGCCGCCCGTCCTCCTCGGGCGCGCGAAGCTCAAGCTGGCGCGCGAGCTGCACAACAAGGTGCTCTACGCGGATGCCGACATGAACAAGGCCGACTGGATGACGGCCGTCGGCTCGATCGTCGGCGTCACCGGCATCGGTCTCGGCCTCTGGTGGCTCGACGCGGCGGCGGCGCTGTTCATCGCGGCGGGCATTCTGCGCGACGGGCTGAAGAACCTGCGGGCCGCGATCGTCGACCTCATGGATGCGCGCGCGACGACCTTCGACGACGCCGAGCCGCATCCTCTCGCGGGCGAGATCGACGCGTACCTCGCCGGCCTGCCGTGGGTGTCGGCCGCGGGCAGTCGGGTGCGCGACGAGGGCCATGTGTTCCACGTCGAGTCGTTCGTCGTCCCGCGGGACGGGCGGATGCCGAGCCTCGATGAGCTGGAAGCGGCGCGCGAAGGCTGCGTCGAGCTCGACTGGAAGGTGCAGGACATCGTGCTCGTGCCGGTCCGCGAATTGCCGATCGTCGTGCCGGTCAGCGAGTGACGAGCTTGCGCAGCGCCCGACAGCGAGAAGATGCCGGAATCGGCGGACCAGTTTCCACCGCTGTCTGAATCCATCGGGTCACTGACAGTATCGAGTTCGGTTTCGTGGTCACCACCATTCGTGCGCGCACGGCGGGACGCTCCCTCCAGGGCGAGCTGACGGGGCCGTCGGGGCCGCGATGCTCCTACTGCTCGCATCGATCGCGATCGCCTTGCTCAGCCCGGTGCTCTCCCGCTCGGACGCGGGCGGGTTCTTCGCCGCGTACTGGATCGCCACCATCCCGGCGACGGTGCTCACCCCGATCGGCCTCGTCTTCAACGGAGCGTTCCAGGCGCTGCGCCGCGACGGCACGAACCTGATCACCGCGCGGTGACCGGGACGCTCGTGAAAGCGGCCGTCGCGGCGGTCGTCGTCGTGCTCGGCGTCTCACCGCTTGCTGCCGTCGCGGCAGTGGGGGCCACGACTTCGATCGCGTCGATCCTCGGAGCGGTCGTGCGCGGATTCCAGCTCGCGCGGGCGGACATGATCTCGTGGCCCATGTTCGCGGCGGCGACGCGCGAAGCTCTCGCGCATCCCGTCGCGGTGGTCCGCTCGCTCGGCGAGCGTGCCGCGGCGTCGGTCGACGGACTGGTCTTCCTGGTGACCTTCACCGCGGCGATCCTGGTGGCCACAGCGCACTCCCCCGCAGACGGTGCTGTCGTCGCGCTCTCGGTGGCCGTGATGCGCTCGGTCATCGTCCCGCTGAAGCAGTTCGGCGTGGTGGGCGCGAGATCCGTCATCGCTGAGCGCGGTCACGAGCGCGCGGACGCCATGCGCCTGTCGACGGTCCAGGCGAACTGCTTCGTTCTGCTCGCGGCGATCGCGGTGGCGCTCACGATCTCGCGCCTCGCTCTGCCGGTCTTCGACCAGCTCGGCTGGCTGGTCGTCGCGATGATGGCCGTACAGCTGCTCATCGAACCGTGGGCAGGCGTCCTCTACTCCTACCGCAAGATCGCGCTGTCGACGGCGGCCGGGCTGCCCGCCCTCGTCATCGCGTACGGGGCGGTGGCCGGCCCCGGGTTGGCGCTGCTCGCGGTCACGCGTTCCGGCTCGGCGGAGGCCATCTGGGCGGTCCTGCTCGCGACACGCGTCGTCTTCGCCATCCTTTTGGTCTGGACTCCTCGCATATCGATGCCCGCAGGTCCAGACTGGCGTCGCGGCGTCATCCGCCGCAGGCGGGATGCGACATGAGACCTCTCCGGTACTCGATCAACGTGACGCTCGACGGCTGCTGCCACCACGAAGCGGGGCTGCCGCCTGACGAGGAGTCGATGGACTTCTGGACGGCGCAGATGGCGGGAGTCGATGCACTGCTCCTCGGCCGGGTGACGTACGAGATGATGGCGGCTGCCTGGCGGCGGCCGGCTTCGGGCGAGTGGCCCGAATGGATGGATGCCGCTGAGATCCGGTTCGCCGAAGCCATCGACGGCGCGCGGAAGTTCGTCGTGTCGTCGACCCTCGCGGACCCCGACTGGAACGCCGAGCTGATCTCGGGCGACCTCGAGACGGCGGTGCGGCGGCTGAAGGCCGAGCCGGGCGCCGGGCTCTGGGTCGGCGGCGTCACCCTGCCGACCGCCCTGGCGAACCTCGGCCTCATCGACGAGTTCGAGTTCCTCGTGCAGCCCGTCATCGCGGGGCGGGCACCGACCCTGCTCGCGGGCCTGCATCAGCAGATCGGACTCGAACCGGTCGAGCGCACCGCCTTCCGTTCGGGAGCCGTGGCCACGCGCTACCGGCCGCGCACCTCGTGACCTGAACCCGCGACGCGAACCCCTGTTACGACAGGTGTCGCCGGATGACGCGCGGCCTTGGCACCGCTCGGGCCGAGGTCGACAGTGGGCTCATGTCTCACCGCATCCATCTCGCCGTCGCCCTCGAGCGGGCCGGCTGGCACCCCGGCGCATGGCGTGATTCCGGCCTCTCGCCACGGTCACTCACGACACCGCGGCACTGGGCGGACCAGGTGCGCCTCCTCGACGGGGCGGGCGTCGCTTTCGCGACCATCGAGGACGCGCTCTCGCTGACCGAGCGCTCCGAGAACGCCGATGACCCCGACCCCCGGCGCCTGCACGGGCGCATCGACGCGGTGCTGCTGGCCTCGGCGCTCGCGCCGGTCACCCATCGGATCGGCCTGATCCCGACGGTCACGACGACGCACACCGAGCCGTTCCACGTCGCCACCGGCATCCAGACGCTCGACGTCGCCAGTCGCGGCCGCGCGGGCGTGTGCCTCGTCGTCGGCGGGTCGACCGCCGAGCGTGCGAACTTCGGACGGCGCGACGCGATCGACCTCGAGACCGGGTTCCGCGAGGCGGGCGAGGTCGCCGACGCGCTCGGGCGCCTCTGGGACTCGTGGCAGGACGACGCCATCATCCGGGATGCCGCGAGCGGACGCTTCGTCGACGCCGACCGCATCCACAACATCGAGTTCGCGGGTGAGTTCTTCTCGATCACCGGCGCGTCTATCGTTCCCCGCTCGCCCCAGGGTCGCCCGATCATCTCGGTGCTCGCGCACCAGACCGTGCCGTTCCGCCTCGCGGCCGAGCACGCCGATGTCGTGTTCATCACGCCCCACGACGCGGCCGCGGCAACCGGCATCCTCGCCGAGCTCGACGGAGCAGCCGCCGAGCTCCGCCGCGCTCGCGAGCGGCTGCGCGTGTTCGCCGACGTGATCGTGCTCGTCGCGGAGACTCCGGCCGCCGCGCGCGATGCGCTCGCGCGGCTCGACGACCTGGCCGGGGCCGAGTTCCACTCCGACGCGCGCATCGTCGCCGGCACGCCGACCGAGGTCGCCGAGCACCTCCGCGCCCTCGCCGAGACCGGCGTCGACGGCGTGCGGTTGCGTCCCGCACGTCAGCCCGACGACGTCGTCGCGATCGCGGAGCGCCTCGCCCCGCTGCTGCGCGCGACCCGCGTGCTGCGCGACGACGACGCGGCCACCCTGCGGGGCCGGCTCGGCCTGCCGCGGCCCGCCAGCCGGTACGCCGCCCCGACGCACGATTCCGCCCCGGCACGAGAGAAGGTCGCCCTGTGAGCCGTTCGCCCCGCCAGATCCACCTGGCCGCCCACTTCCCCGGCGTGAACAGCACGACGGTCTGGACCGATGCCGCCTCGGGAAGCCAGATCGACTTCGCGGCATTCGAGTACTTCGCCCGCACGGCCGAGCGCGGCTTCTTCGACTATGTCTTCCTCGCCGAGGGCCTGCGGCTGCGCGAGCACAAGGGCCGTGTGCACGAGCTCGACGTGCTCGGACGACCCAACACCCTCGCGATCCTCGCCGCGCTCACCGCGGTCACCGATCACGTGGGTCTCGTCGGCACGCTGAGCACGACGTTCAATGAGCCGTACGAGCTCGCCCGCCAGCTCGCGACGCTCGACCACCTGTCCGGCGGCCGCGCCGGCTGGAACGCCGTGACGAGCTCAGACGCCTTCCACGGCGCGAACTTCCGCCGCGGCGGGTTCCTCGACCACGCCGATCGCTATGAGCGCGCGAAGGAGTTCGCCGCGCTGTCGAAGAAGCTCTGGGACTCGTGGGACGAGGGCGAGGCGCTGCCGCGCCGCATCCGTCATTCCGGCCCGCAGTTCGACGTCGACGCCCTCTTCGATGTACCCCGCTCGCCGCAGGGGCGCCCCGTGATCGTGCAGGCCGGCGACTCCGCCGACGGGCGCGACTTCGGGGCCGAGCACGCGGAGGTCATCTTCTCGCTGCACCAGGACTTCGACGCCGCCCGGGTGTTCTACGACGACGTCAAGGGGCGCCTCGCCGCCTGGGGTCGCGACGAGGACTCGCTGAAGATCCTGCCCGCCGCGACGTTCGTCATCGGCGACACGGATGCCGAGGCGCGCGAGCGGTCGCGTGAGATCGCTCTGCAGCAGGTGCGGCCCGAGCAGGCGCTGACCTACCTCGAGCAGGTGTGGGGTCGCGACTTCAGCGACTACGACCCCGACGGTCCGCTGCCCGACGTCGAGCCCGACACCGGCTCGGAGACCGCGCGCGGCTGGGCGAATCGCCACAGAGCCGTTCAAGCGCGCATCGCGTCGCTGCGGGAGCTGTCGGAGGCCGAGGGGCTGAGCGTGCGCGAGCTCGTCATCCGGCTGACGGCGAAGCACACGTTCGTGGGCACGCCCGAGCACATCGCGGGCGAGATCGACCGCTACGTGCAGGAGCGGGCGACCGACGGCTTCACCGTCGTCGGCCACCTGACCCCCCACGGCCTCGACGAGTTCGCCACGCGCGTGGTGCCGCTGCTGCAGGAACGTGGGTCGTACCGCGACTCGTACGACGAGGGCGCGACGCTGCGCGACCTGCTCGGGCTGCCGGCCGCGGTGCCCGCCGCTGCGCCGGTGCGATGACGCGGCGGTTCGCGTGAGCGTCCATCGGCTCGTCTTCGTGGGCGCCGGCCCGCGCGCGATCATGCTCCTCGAGCGGATCGTCGCGCGGTTCGACGCCGCTGCGGGCACGGCGGACGCTCGTACCGTGGGTGCACCGCGGCTGCACGTCGAGCTGATCGACCCGCATCCCCCCGGTGCCGGCCGGATCTGGCGGCGAGCGCAGTCGCCGCTGCTGAAGCTCAATTCGATGGCGCGCGACGTGACGGTCTTCACCGACGACAGCTGCACGATCGACGGTCCGATCCGGCCGGGGCCCTCGCTCATCGAATGGGCCGAACTCTGGCGCAGCGGCGAGCTGACCGCGACCGGCCGGGGCATCGAGATCGACGACGAGGTCGCCGCGGCCGAGGCGCGCGGGCTGCGCGGCGACAGCTTTCCCACGCGGCGGCTGCACAGCTACTACCTGGAGTGGTTCTCCCGCCGCACGATCGCCGAGGCGCCCCCGGGCGTCACGGTGCGATGGCGCCGCGACACGGTGGTGCGGGTGAGCGAGGCGAACCGGGTCACGCTGGCGAACGGACTCGAGCTCGACGCCGACGCGGTCGTCTTCGCGGTCGGTCACAACGGACGCGAACCGGATGCCGCGACCGCGCAGCTCGCGGACGCCACACGGCGCGCGGGGCTGCAGTACGTCCCGCCCGCGTTCACCGCCGATGCCGACCTCTCGCACCTCGGGGCGGGCGAGGACGTGATCGTCCGGGGCATGGGACTCGCTGCCGTCGATCTCGTCGTGCTGCTGACCCAGGGCCGCGGGGGTCGCTTCCTCGAGGAGGGCGACGAGCTGCGGTACGTGCCGTCGGGAAGCGAGCCGCGCCTGCATCTCGGGTCGCGGCGGGGCGTGCCCTACCGCTCAAAGGTGTCGTCGACGCTGCGGGGCGAGGCGCCCCAGCGCGAGGTGCTGACGCCCACGGCCATCGAGGCGCTGCTCGCGCGGCCCGGCGAGGTCGACTTCGAGGCGGACGTGTGGCCGCTCATCGCGGGCGAGCTGCTGCACGGGCACTACCGAGAGCTGTTCACGGGGCACCCCGACCGCGTCGTGGGTGACTGGGCGTCGTTCCGCGTGGTGCTGCATTCCCACGCGTGGGACGACCCCGCGCTGCTCGACGCGATCGCGGCGGCGGTTCCCGACCCCCTCGACCGTTTCGACGTCGCGTCGCTGGATCGGCCGTTCGCCGACGCGACCTTCGCGGGCCGCGACGACGCTCACGGGCGGGTGCGCGAGCACATCGTCACCGACCTGCATCTGCGCACGGCCCCGGAACGCAGCGCCGCGCAGGGCGTCTTCCTCGCCGCGCTGCTGTCGTTCCTCGCCCTTGCCGAGATCCCTGCGGAACGATGGAACGAGCACTCGCGGACGGTGTCGCTGCCGGTGCGGTGGCACACCTTCTTCAGCTACGTCGCCAGCGGCCCGCCCCCGCATCGCCTCCGGGAGCTCTTGGCCCTCGCGGATGCGGGCGTCGTGCGGTTCCTCGGACCGGGAGTCGACGTGCGCGTCGAGCCGGGGCGCGGCTTCATCGCGTCGAGCCGTCGTGCTCCCGGCGAGACGGTCGCCCGCAGCCTCGTCGACGCGTGGCTGCCCGGGCCGGGGGCTGCCGCCAGCGACAATCCGGTGCTCCGCGCGCTCGCGGAACGGCAGGGCTCCGCGCTGCGGGTGCTGACCGACGCCGACGGCCGGGTGCTGGAGCGGGACGGCGTGCCTGCGGCATCCGTCTTCGCGCTCGGCCCTTTCACGTCGCTTCCGGAGGGCGGGGCGTTCACGCGCCCGAACTCGAACGCTCTGTCGATCCGTCAGACCGACCGCACCGCCGGCGCGATCGTCGCCACCGTTCTGGGCGCCACCGTGCCGCTCGTCCGACTCCCCTGACGCCCCGCGTCAGGCCGAGACCGTCACCAGGACGCGCTGCCAGCCGCTCGAGCCGTCGGGAGCGATCGGGGCGCGCTCCTCGATCTGCGTGTCGCCGTCCTTGTTGACGGCGCGCACCTCGACGTAATGGGTTCCCGCCTCGGCCTGCCACTCGAGCATCCACTGCACCCACGTGTCGGCGTTGATCGGGTTGGAGAGCGTCGCAGCCTGCCAGTCGCCGTCGTCGATGCGCACCTCGACACGCTCGATGCCCACGGTCTGAGCCCAGGCCATTCCCGCGATCGCGACGGTTCCCGCCGCCACCGGGGTGCCGGTGCGCGGCGTGTCGATGCGGGAGGAGAACTTGATCGGCGCTTCGGCTGCGTACCCACGCGGGGTCCAGTACGCCTCATCGGCCTCGAACGTCGTGACCTTGAGCTCGGTGACCCACTTCGTCGCCGAGACGTAGCCGTACAGCCCGGGAACGACCATGCGCACAGGGAATCCGTGCTCGAGCGGCAGCGGCTCACCGTTCATCTTCACGGCGAAGATCGCGTCCCGCGCATCGTCGGTCAGAGCTTCCAGCGGAGTGGATGCCGTGTAGCCGTCGACGCTCTTCGAGAGCACCATGTCGGCGCCGGACTGCGGGCCGGCCATGCGCAGGATGTCGCGGATCGGGACGCCCTGCCAGATGGCGTTTCCCACCAGACCGCCGCCGACCTCGTTCGAGACGCAGGTGAGCGTCACGGCGTACTCGTCCAGGCCCATGCCGACGAGGTCGTCGAAGCTCAGCTCGACACGCTGATCGACCATGCCGTCGATGACGAGACGCCACGTGGTGGGGTCGACCGAGGGGACGGTGAGCGCCGTGTCGACGCGGTAGAAGTCCGCGTTCGGGGTGATGAGCGGTGAGATGCCCTCGACCTCGAGCTCGGCGCCGTCGGGGATGGTGACGGTCGACCGCGGCTCGGGAATGCGCAGCTCGCGGCGGAGCGCGTCGACCGAGGCCGTCGTCGCATTGAGCAGGCGGGCTCCGACGCCGACGATCACGGCCGCGAGGCCCACGCCGCCCGTCGCGACGAGGAAAGATCGACGACCGAGGCCGCGCTGCTCGGCGGCCGGCGCGGCCGGGGTGTCGGCCTCCGCGGCATCCGCAGCGCCCGCCCAGCGCCGGAGGCGCGTGATGAGGAAAACGAGGACGAATACCCCGACCAGCGTTCCGATCACCGGCGGAACGAACGCCAGCGGGCTGGCTCCGGTGCGGGTGATGATGGCAGCGGTCGAGATCACCCCGGCGAGGGCGATGACGATGACGCCGAACGGCCGTACGAAGAACTGCAGGATGCCGGCGACCGCGGCGGCGATCACGACGGCGAGCGCGAGACTGCCGAGCAGGACGACCTTGTCGGCCGAGCCGAAGGTCGCGATCGCGAACTCCTTCAGCGGCTGCGGCACGATGTCGATGACGAAGGCACCCACCGCGAGGATGGGGCTGCTCTCGCGCGCGACGAGGAGCGCGATCAGCTCGGCGACGGCGAGGAAGGCGGCCGCGCTGACGATGCCGGCGAGCGCGCTCCAGAGGCCCCAGACCCAGCGCCGGGTCTTCGCCTCGTTCGCGGATGCGGTCGATTTCGCCATCGCTGTCGCCTCTCGATCGGCAGATCACTCGTACCGTGCATAGTTCTTCGTCGCCGAACCCGCAACGGATGGAAATCCGGCGGAAATGGTGCGTGCTCGGCGGCGGGGACGGGGTGGGGCGGGGGCTAGAGGAGCTTGGCGAAGCAGCGGGAGAACGCGTACTCGGTGTACGGCGCGTAGATCGGGATGGGCGTGTAGCCGAGGCGTCCGTAGAGCTCGACGGCGTCATGCTGGCGGTCGCCGGTCTGCAGGATGATGCGTTCCGCGCCTCGATCGAGGGCGATGCGCTCGAGCTCGGCGAGCAGCGCCCGGCTCGCGCCGAGACCGCGGGCACGGGGGTGGACGTACACGCGCTTGATCTCGAGATCCCGGATGCCGTCGTGCTCGAGGTCGCGGAGTGCGCCGTGGCCCACGGCCTCGCCCGCGGCATCCGTCACGAGCACCGTCGCGACGATCGTCGCGGGGTCGATCGCGAAGGCGCGGGCGGACCGGGCGGCGGCCTCGGGATCGGCGTCGTCGAAGCGGTCGGCGTAGCGCGAACCGACCTCGCGGTCCATCTCGGCGCGCAGGGCCGCGGCACGCGGGTCGTCGTAGTCGATGTGCTCGAACAGCCACGTCGTACCCGAGACGCCGGCGGTGGTGCGGGTTGCCGCGCGGGGCTCCGGTGCGAGGTCGTATCCGAACGCGAGCAGGTCGATGAAACGGCCCGGCTCGACCTCGATCCGGCCCTCCCGCTCGGGCAGGCGCGTGAAGCCGAGCTTGGCGTACAGCGCGTGCGCGGCGGTCATCTCGGGCCCGCTGTTCATGACGACGCGATGCGATCCGCGCTGCCGGGCCAGCTCGATGACGTGCCGGGTGAGCGCCTCGCCGACTCCTCGGCCACGAGCTTCGGGGGCGACGGCGAGCTGGCGGAAGTCCGTCTCGCCGGGCTGCGCGACGCCGGCGAGCGGACGGTTGGGACGGGCGACCCAGACGGTTCCGAGGATCTCGCCGTCATCCACCGCCACCCACACATCTCCGATCCGCACGCGGGCGGCGACGTCCCTCAGCGAGTCGAGGTACTGCTCCGAGAGCCGGTCGTAGCTGTGCTGGTAAGCGCGCGCGGTCAGCTCGCCCGCCCGAGCGAATTCCTCGGTGCGGACGAGCCGGATGGTGAGCGCTGTCGCGGTCGATGTCACGAGGCGACGCTACCTTTCACCGCGACCTGTTCACGACGCATACCCGTTCACGACGCGGGGAGTCCGGGCGGGTTGATCTCGCTCTTCTCGATGCGCTCCGACTCGAGGCCCCACGTCTCGAGGACCTCGTCGTACTGGCCGCCCTCGATGATGGCGTTGATCGCGATCGACACCGGCTCGATCAGGCCGTTGCCCTTGGCGGTCGCCGCGGCGATGTTGGCGGTCTGCGGCCAGCCGCCGGGCACGAGTCCGACGAGCTTGGTGTCGCCGGTCTCCCGGGCCGACCAGGCCGAGGTTGCGTTGGGGCCGAAGGTCGCGTCGACGCGGCCGGACTGCAGCGCGAGGACGGCGGCGGCGTTGTCGTCGTAGTACTGCAGCTCTGCGGGAGCCTCGCCGGCAGCTTCGAGCTCCTCGTTCCAGGCGAGCAGCACCTGCTCCTGGTTGGTGCCCGAGCCGACCACGATCTTCAGGCCCGAGATGTCGGCGGCTTCCTCGATCTTCTCGATGTCGCTGTCGGCGCGGACGTAGAAGCCGAGGAGGTCTTCGCGGTAGCTCGCGAAGTCGTAGAGCTCCTTCCGCTCCTCCGTGACGGTGACGTTCGAGGTGATGAGGTCGTACTTGCCCGACTGGATGCCGAGAGGCCAGTCGGCCCACGCGACGACCACCGGGTTGTACTCGAGGCCGAGCGCTTCGGCGATGAGCGAGCCGATGTTCGGCTCGGTGCCCGCGGCCTGGGTCTCGCCCTCGGGGATGTAGCCGAGCGGCGGCAGGTATGCGGAGTGCGCGACCGTCAGCTTACCCTCTTCGACGGGCTCGAACCCGCTCGCCTCAAGAGCGGCGACGGCCTCGGCGACGGGTTCGTCGAGGTGCACCCAGTGGATGTCGTCGGTCGCGACGTTGGCCGTGGTGGGTGCGGGCGCCGCGGCCTCGGCTTCGGCGGGTCGGTTGAGGTTCACGGCAGTGACGATGCCGCCGACGATCGCCGCGACCGCGACGACGCCGAGTCCGGCGGCGATGCCCTGCTTCTTACTGATGGCCATGCTGTGGGTCTCTCTCGAAAAGTGGGGTGCGGGTGGAGGGGTGGGATGGGATGTCAGGCGAGGACCTTGGCGAGGAACTCCTGCACGCGGGGGTGCTTCGGCGCGACGAGCACCTCGGCGGGCGGGCCCTGCTCGATGATCCGGCCGCCGTCGAGGAAGACGACGCGGTCGGCGACCTCGCGGGCGAAGCCGATCTCGTGGGTCACGATGATGAGCGTCGTCCCGAGCTGCGCCAGGTCGCGGATGACGTCGAGCACCTCGCCGACGAGTTCGGGGTCGAGCGCGCTCGTCGGCTCGTCGAACAGGATCACCTTGGGCTTCAGAGCCAGCGCTCGCGCGATCGCGACGCGCTGCTGCTGCCCGCCCGAGAGCTGGCGCGGATAGTGACCGGCCTTGTCGCCGAGCCCGACGCGGTCGAGCAGTCCGAGCGCGAGCTCGCGGGCGTCGTCCTTCGTCAGCCGGCCGAGCGCGATGGGCGCTTCGGTGACGTTCTCGAGGGCGGTGAGGTGGGGAAAGAGGTTGAAGTTCTGGAAGACGATCCCGATCTGGGTGCGGCGTTCGAGCACCGCCTTCTCGCGCAGCTCGTAGAGCTTGCCGTTCCGCTGCTCGTAGCCGATGAACTCGCCGTCGACCGTGACCGATCCGCGGTCGACCGACTCGAGATGATTGATGGTGCGCAGCAGCGTCGACTTGCCCGAGCCGCTCGCGCCGAGGATCGCGACGACCTCGCCCGGCTCGACCGTGAGGTCGATGCCGCCGAGCACCTCGACTCCGGCGTAGCTCTTGTGGACGTTGTGGATCTCGACGAGACCGATGGTCATGACTCTCCCCCGGGTGCGAGGGGGCGGGGTGCCGGCGCGTCGTCGCCGAGGCGAGCCCATTGCGCCGCGATCCAGCGGCGCGCGCGCTGGACGGGCGTGGGCGGCAGAACTCGTACGGATCCCCGCGCGTAGTGACGCTCAATGTAGTACTGCAGGATGCTGAGCACCGTGGTGATGATCGTGTACCAGACCACCGCGACGAGCAGCAGCGGGATGACGCGGCTGTTGCGGTTGTAGATCACCTGCACCGCGTAGAACAGCTCGGGGATCGCGATCACGAACAGCACCGACGTGCCCTTGACGAGGCCGATCACCTCGTTCGTGGCGTTGGGGATGATCGATCGCATGGCCTGCGGCAGCACGATGCGGCTGAGTCGGCGACGCGGCGGGATGCCGAGGGCCGCGGCCGCCTCGAGTTGGCCCTGATCGACCGAGAGCAGGCCGCCGCGGATGATCTCGGCGGAGTAGGCCGCCTGGTGCAGGCTCAGGCCGAGCACGCCCGCCGCGAACGCGCTGATGAGCTGCACCGTCGGGAACTCGACGATCCAGAAGTCGGTCGTGAAGGGGGTGCCCAGCCCGAGCGTCGGATACAGGTAGCCGAGGTTGTACCAGACGACCAGCTGTACGACGAGGGGGACCGAGCGGAAGAACCAGATGAAGCTCCACGCCGCCGCGTTCAGCAGCGGCGACTTGGCGAGCCGCGCGAGCGCCAGCACCGTCCCGAGCAGGAATCCGATCGTCGCCGACACTGCCGTGTAGACGAGGGTGAGGCCGAGTCCCTGCAGCACCGGGTCGGAGAAGAAGTACTGCGCGAAGTAGCCCCACTCGTAGTTCTCGTTCGTCACGAGCGACCACAGGAACTGTGCGACGACGAACACGATGATCGCGGCGATCGCCCAGCGGAACCAGTGCCGCGTGCGGACGACGGGGATGTCGCCGAGGTCGACGCGCTGCGCGGTCGGCGCAGTGTCGCCGACGGTGCGGTCGACGCGCGAGACGGTGTCGGTCATGCGGATCTCCTCGGAACGGCGCGGATGCAGCGGATGCTGCGGATCGCCCGACAGTAGAGCGGCGCGGGCGCCGCTGTCGCGGTGCCGTCACACACGGCGACACGCACGGAGACATGGCGTAATACAGGCGACTCGTCGGGCCGATAGCGTTCGTTCGTGATCCCGTTCGAGAACCTGCTGGCGTTCCTCCTCGCGGCTGTCGTCATCATCGTGATCCCAGGCCCCGGTGTGCTGTTCGTCATCGGCCGATCGATCGCCCTCGGGCGTCGCGCCGGCGTGCTGAGCGTGCTCGGAAACGCGCTCGGGAACGTCCCTGCCCTGCTCGCGGTGGCGTTCGGGGTCGGCGCGATCGTCGCGTCGTCGGTCGTCGCTTTCACGGTCATCAAGATCGTCGGCGCCGCGTATCTCGTGTGGCTCGGGGTGCAGGCGATCCGCCACCGTCACGCGCACGTGCGCACGCCCTCGAACGTGCGTACGTCGCCGATTCGCCTGCTTGCTCAGGGGTTCGTCGTCGGTGTGACGAACCCGAAGACGATCGCGTTCTTCGTGGCTGCTCTCCCGCAGTTCGTCGCCCCCGGCGCTGGTCCGATTTGGATGCAGCTCCTCGCGCTCGGCCTGATCTTCCAGGTGCTCGCCGTGGTGAGCGACAGCCTGTGGGCGCTCGCGGCGGGAACGGCGCGCGCGTGGTTCGCCACCTCACCGCGCCGCATGGCGACGCTCGCGAGCGCGGGAGGCGTGATGATGATCGGGCTCGGCGGAACCCTCGCGTTCGCGGGCGCGAAGAGCTGACGACGTCGGGGGGCTCGCTAGCTGAGGGTGCTTACCGCGAAGAGGCCCGCAGTGAGCGCGAGCACCGCGACGACGGTTGCCGACCGGAACCGGACCGGGATGAACGCGGCGATGAGTGTGACGCACGCGATGGCCGCCATCGCGAACGCAGCGATCACGAGCACAGCGTGGACGAGATGCCCGCCGGGATCGAAGAGTTGGAGGATCAGGGTGGTCGCGCCGCAGAGCACGGATACGAGCACGACCGACACCAAGGGCGCTGTTGCTCGAGACCACCCGACGGCTTATTGCACTCGAATCGCAGTCCCCCCGATCACTCCCCCGCACACGAACCACAGGGCTGAGTAGGCGAGGAACCGAAGAGGACCCGACTGGTTGGGCGCCGTAAGGCTGATGATGCTCGCGGGAATGAGCGCGATGACGCCGACGAAGACCGCGGCAGCGAGCCACAGCCGGTATGAAGGTCGAGCGACCGTCCGTTCTCCCGCATTCGACCCACCAGCATTCCGGTCAGTCACCTCGGAGCACCCCTTCGTCCACTCCACCCTCGCATAGCGCCCGCGCACACGTCAGGGGATATCGCCGCACGTGCTGCTGCGCGGTTCCGATCGGCTGGCGCGGCTGGCGTCAGAAGAGTGCTGCTTCACCCGGCGGTGGTCCGCCGAGTGCGGCATCCGGTGGCGGGTCCGCGGTGTCTATCGTGAAGCAGACGGCCGGTATGGGAACGTCTTCGCGGTAGACCCGGCCGAGGGGTGAGGTCCATTCGAGAACCCCTCCGCCGACCTGCCGGACTTCCCACTTCGTGAATTGCTTCATCGAGTGGTGCCGCTGGCACAGATGGGCGAGATTGAAGATGTGGGTATGCCCACCCAGGGCGTAATCGATGGTGTGGTCGAGCTCGCAGCGGATCGCGGCCCGCCGGCATCCGGGGAACCGGCAGTGCTGATCCCGCGCCATTAAGAGCTTCTTCATCGAC
>NZ_QMBN01000002.1:54240-270599 GCF_003289625.1 Microbacterium sp. SMR1 | reverse complement strand
CGACCGGGGTGCGGGTGACGGGGTCGATGAAGAGCCGGTCCCACTCCGACACCTGCCCGGCGAGCTCACGCGCCGTATCGGCATCGATCAGCCCGGCCCCGACGGCTTCGGCGGGGTGCTCGTCCTTACCCATCAGCGTCTCGGCGGTGACCGCCACCTGAACCCGCGCGCGGATCGCCCCGAGCCCACCAGCCCGGTCGGCCCCGTAGGTCGGGTCAACTACGGGCGCCCCACCGAGGACGAGGTCACCGAGGATGTCGGCTCGGAGTTGGTCCATGGTTCGCGTATCGGCGGACTCGCCCGCCCTGAGGGCATCCGCCCCGGCATCCGCAGCCGCACCCGCGGTCCGGGCGTCCTTGACGGACTGCCCCATCTGCGTGAGCCGGTCGAGCATGCCCACCGCGATCACGGTCGGGACGGTCGCGATGACATCCGACATCCCGTCCGTCCCGTGCGAGACCCGCACGCACCGTCCGGCGGCGGCTTCGCGGTGCCGGTCGGTGAACGTGCGCTCATGGAGTCTCTCCGCGAGGGCACGCAGGGCCGGTTTCACCCGGGTGGCGATGTCGCGCTCGCACACCGCGATCGCCGCGACCTCGAACTCGCCCCGCACCTCATCGGGCAGCCCGGTCCCCGCTTTGACGACCGCGTCGACGTGGTCGCGGGTGATCCGCCGCTCCTGCCACGCTGAGAACACGGTCGGGTAGTCGTCGACGACCGTCAGCGCATGGTCGATGTCGGCCTGCAGGCGCCGGTCGGTCCGCCGGGCAAGCCCTGCGGCTTCGGCTGCGACCGACCGCAGCTCCATGTCCGACGCCATCCCACGAACCCCATCACGGCGCGCCTCACGCAACGCGGACCGGCCCAGCTCGGCCAGAGCCCGCACCGAAGCGACATCCGCGTCATGCATCAGCGCGAGCGCCTCGCCGTAAGCCGCGATCGCGGGGCCGTGCGGCGAGACCTCCACCCCGCCCGAGCCACCACCTGCGTTCGCTGACATGTTCCCATTGTGGCAGCGGGGTCAGACACTGGCATCGAACATAGCTACGAACTGCAAAACTCGTCAGAGCGCACCCCTGGGGAGGAATCGCCGACCGGGAACCGCCGGTCAGGGCACGCGCACGCCCGTGAAGTTCGTCCGCTGCCGCAGCTCGAAGCCGAGCTTCTCGTAGCCGGCGATCGCGTTCACGTTCGACGCGGCCGCATGCATCATCGCTCGGCCACCCCGCTGCTGGATGTGGAACGCGACATCCAGCACCAGCCGCGACGCGAGCCCCTGCCGCCGGTACGCCTCGTCGGTCGCGACGGCGCTGATCTCGGTCCATTCGCCCGGCTGCAGCCGCTCCCCGGCCATCGCGATCAGCCGGCCGTCGCGCCGGATGCCGATGTACCGGCCGAGCAGGTAGGTGCGCGGCCGGAAGGGACCGGGCCGGTTGCGTTCGACGAGCGCGAGCATGTCGGCGACATCCGCCTCTCCGAGCTTGATCGCCTCGTCGTCCGGTCGCGGCTGGAGGCGATCCGTCTCGACGAGCTGCACTCCCGCGCCACCGAACGTGCGCACCCAGCCTTCAGGCAGCACCGGCCCAGCACCATCACTACCGCTAACGTCCGCACGGTCGGGCGTACTGATGCTGAACTCATTGCCCGAACCCACCACGGTCGTGAGCGAATCCCACACCGCAGGGTCCTCCCACGTGCGCACGCCCACGAAGCCGGCCACGTCGTCGGGATACCGGCGGACGAGGTCGTCGCCGATGGCGAGGTGCGCGTGCGCCCCGGTCAGCGAATGCCATGCGGCGTTATCGCGGACGTCGGAGCCGCCCAGAACAGGAGGGGTGGTGATGGTCATCGGGTTCGTCCTCTCGCGCGCCGCGTGCTGCCTTCGCCGCGGTCGCCGTCGGACCCAACGCGTCGATGCGCCGATCCATGCCCGCGGATGCCGCATCGCGACGCTATCCGTGACCGGACGCGACATCCCGGACCGCCGCCACATGCGTTCACGTACGGCAATCGAGCGATAGTGTGCCCACGTGCAGAGCTCGAGGCAGGCGACGGTGTGGTCGCTCCTGCGGCTGGCGATGGCCGTCGTCATCCTCGCCGCCGTCAGCACCCAGCTGACCGTGTCACTGACGCGAACCGCCGAGTCCGGCGGCGACGTCGCGACCGTGTTCGCGAACTTCTTCAGCTTCTTCACGATCCTCTCGAACGTCATCGCGGCAGTGGTTCTCGCGACGGTGGGTGTCCGGGCACTGATCGGCCGCGCCGGGCCGGAATCATCGCTCGGGCTCTCCGCCGCGCTCACCTGCGCCACGGCGTACATGGTCATCACCGGAGTCGTCTACAACGCACTCCTGCGCGGGATCACGCTCCCGCAGGGATCCGAGCCGGTGCCATGGTCGAACGAGGTGCTGCACCTGATCGGCCCGATCTTCCTCGTGCTCGACCTGCTGATCGGCGCCCGGCGCCGCGCCCTTCGCTGGCAGGTCGTATGGGTCGTGGTGGCGTTCCCGCTGCTGTGGGTGGCCTACACGCTCGTCCGAGGCCCGCTCGTCACGAACCCCACGACGGGCGAGCCGTACTGGTACCCCTACCCGTTCCTGAATCCGAACGGCCCTGGCGGATGGGGGTCGGTCGCGGCGTACGTCGTCGTCATCGCGATCGGCTTCGTCGCCGTCGGCTTCGGAGCGGTGTGGGTCACCCGCCGCCGCGCCCGCGTCCTGCCGACGGAGGTCACCGCGGCAGGGTGAGGATCTCGGCCGCTCCGTCGGTGATGGCGATCGTGTGCTCGGCGTGGGCGGTGAGGCATCCGGTCGAGCTGCGGAGCGTCCACCCGTCCGCGTCGGTCACGAGCACGTTCGTGTCTTCCATGACCCACGGCTCGATCGCGATGAGCAGCCCCGGCCGCAGGATGTAGCCCCGCCCCGGCCGCCCGGTATTGGGGATGTGCAGGTCGCCGTGCATCACCGACCCGATGCTGTGCCCGCCGAACTCGGTGTTGATGGAGTATCCGGCACCGGAGAGCACATTGCCGATCGCGCGCGAGATATCGCCCACCCGGTTGCCCGCGCGTGCGACCTCGATGCCGGCGGCGAGGGCGCGTTCGGTCGCGTCGATGAGGGCTGCCGCTCCCTCCGGGCGCCGATTCCCGACGACGAAGCTGATCGCGGCGTCGGCCGCAAGGCCGCCCTTCGCGACGGCGAGGTCGAGCGTGAGGAGGTCCCCGTCGGCGAGGCGGTAGTCGTGCGGCATCCCGTGCAGCACGGCGTCGTTGACCGCCGTGCAGATGTAGTGCCCGAAGGGGCCCCGCCCGAACGACGGCGCGTAGTCGACATAACAGGACGTCGCACCGTTGTCGTCGATGAGCTCGCGCGTCCACTCGTCGATCTCGAGGAGGTTGGTGCCCACCTGCACCCGCGAGCGGATATCGCGGAGGATGCCGCCGACGATGGCCCCCGCCTCGCGGGCGCGATCGACCTCGCGCGGTGTGAAGATCTCGATCATGGTACGCTCCTCCGGTATAAAAATACCGGTCAAACTATACCGCTACGATGAGCGCATGATGGTTCGTCGCGCGCTCACGCCCGAAGCCGTCGAGCGCGGCCATCGCCTGGGCGCCCAGCTCCGGCGAGCGCGGGGAGACCGGTCGATCACGGAGGTCGCCGCAGCCGCCGGCGTATCACCCGAGACACTGCGCAAGATCGAGACCGGCCGGCTGGCGACCCCGTCGTTCGCGACCGTCGCCGCCGTCGCCGCGAGCCTCGGCCTGTCGCTCGACGCGCTGGCCGCCGAGGCGCTGCTCACGGACATCGCCTCGACGACGACCTGATCAGCGACACAGCCGGCGCCCGGCCCCACCTCGCTGAGGAGAAGCCGGACGCCGGGTGCGGGGCGGCTCAGGCGCCGTCGCGCAGATCGCGGAAGAACGCGTCGACGTTGGCCCGCAGCGTCGCGATGCGGCGATCGCGCGCCGCTGCCGCGTCGAACCCGAGGTAGGGCGGCGGGTCGAGGCGCCGGACGTTCCGCGAGCACTCGAACCCCGAGCACAGGAGCGTCCCGACGGTGTTTCCGGCACGACCGGCCTTTCCCGCCCGTTTCGCGGCGAAGAAGACGACCTCGTTGGGGAGGGTGACATCGCAGCACCACGAGCATTGCGGGCGGGTGCGCGTGGCCTGATCTGCCTGACGCAGCTGCAGGCCGACGGCCTCGCCGTCGACCTC
This sequence comes from Microbacterium sp. SMR1, assembly GCF_003289625.1. Taxonomy (GTDB): domain Bacteria; phylum Actinomycetota; class Actinomycetes; order Actinomycetales; family Microbacteriaceae; genus Microbacterium; species Microbacterium plantarum. The sequence continues at coordinate 266,382 of NZ_QMBN01000002.1, read as the reverse complement.
GGCGACGATGAACCCGAGCAGCGGAGTCTTGGGGTCGCGCCACCCGTAGTAGTCACGGGTAGACCAGTCGACGTCCCCGAGGTCGGCGGGGACGACGAGCGAATTGCGCTCGCGGAGCGAGACGTTGATGAACGAGGAGCGGATGGCTTTCGCGGTGAGGGCGAACATGGAAAGGGTCCTGTCTGAGTACGCGTTCGCGCACCACCGTCGCGCCGGCGCCCGGAACGGGCTGCGAGCAGACGGTCGTGAGCGGATCATCCCGGAACGACGGAGTCGTCGCCCGGGACCGGGAGAGCGCGTCGCGGACATGGGTCGACGCGACGCGCGCCGGATCAACCGGCGAGGAGGACGAAGGATGCCGCGCCTGTGCCACCGGCGCTGAGCGCGCCGGAGACCCCCTCACGCCCAGAGGGCATCGGCAGACGGACGGTACTCACGCGTCCAGGCTACTCCCTGCACACCGGCCGGTCACCGGCGATAGCCCAAGCTCACCGGTAGCGAACGACAGCCTCTCGGATGGCATCCGCGTACTCATAGATCTCATCGAGACCGTTGATGGGATGACGGGTCTCAACCTTTTCTGCATCCAGCAGACCGATGTACTTCTGCCGCGAGTTGAAATGGAGTCGGGCGATGGGCTTCCGATTGTTGTCGTCGAGCAGCACGGCGAAGTAGCTCTTCGCGTCACGATGGGTGACCCGCTGCGGCTTCGTCTCACCACATGCGATCGCCTTGACGATCTGGTAACCCTCCAGTTCCTCGAGCGTTGTCTCTATCTCGGTGTCACGATCCAGATCGTCCTGAACTGCGACCTCGCTCGTGGGGACGGGGGTCTCGTGATCCGGCACCTTGACCGCCACGCCAGCGCCAAGCGCCGTCTTCAGCCGGTCGTTCACACTCTCCGTGAGGAACTGACGCGCAGCCTTGGTTACCAGGGCGGTGAACTGCTCACGAACGCGTGCGGTGTAGGAGCCCTCATAAACACGTTGCGCGAAGAACTTGATCCACTCGTCGCTCGGGTCGCGGAACTGGCCCGCGATCTCGCGCTTGAGTGCTCCGACGTACTTGAGCTCTTCAGCGGCGTTGATGATCGACTCGAGGTCGAAGCTGTCCTTACTGAGCTTCTGGACCTCGGGGATGAGAGTGTCATCGATGTCGAGCAGGTCCAGCACGAGGAACGGCTTCGCGTCCATTCGGTTCGGAGCATCGAGGTCCGTGAAGAACTGCCAGATGACGCCGTTCGTGAGCGCAGCGATCCGCGCGTTCGTCGTCGCGAAGTATCGGAACAGCTGCGAAGCGTGCTCGATCTTGGGCGCACCGGTGGAGGCTTTGCATTCGATGAGGATCTGGACCTCGCCATCGCGCATGATGGCGTAGTCGACCTTCTCGCCCTTCTTGATTCCGACGTCCGCCGTGAACTCCGGCACGACTTCCAGCGGATCAAAGACGTCGTAGCCGAGGATCGACGAGATGAACGGCATAACGAACGCGTTCTTCGTAGCCTCTTCGGTGCCGATGAGCGACGCCTGATTCGAAACCTTATTTGCGAGCGCGGAAAGACGGTCCTGAAACTCCACTGTTCCCCCGAGGATGATTGATCTTCTGCGACCTTATCTAGATCGACGGCTGACCGTGCGGTTCCGGGCGTATCCGCGACGATCTGCGCGCCCTCTGTCCCGTGGCGGGTAGTACGGCGGCATCAGAACTGCACACCGGCCGGTCACCGGCGATAGCATCCACCCGTGACGACGAACGATCGGGGACGACGGCTCGTCGAACGCGCCAGCGCCCGCCTCGAGGAGCATCATCCCTCCTTCGTGACCTCCCACCCCACGGCCCTCGGCCTGCTGTGGATGATCACCGTGGTCGCCCTGCTCGTCATCTGCGATCTGCTCGGCGGCCCGCATTGGCTGCGCGCAACGCTCACCCTCACCGCGGCACTCCCGCCCCTCGTGGCGACGCTCATCGTCCTGTCGCAGACGCCGAGGTCGCACTTGGAGTACGAGCCGTCGATCCTGAGCCATTTCTTCGCGCGGTTCCTCGCGCTCTTCAGCGCCTTCGTGTTCTGGCTGGGCTCGGTCGTGATCGGCGGCGCGATCGCGGTGCAGCTCGCCGACGAGAGCGGCACCGACATCGAGGCGGCCTGGATCGCCGCCGGTGACCTCTTCGCCCGCATCGTGCCTCCGGTCACCGTGCTGCTCTACTGCGTGCTGATCATCCGCTACGCGAGCTACCTGGTGCGACTGCGCGGGTGGTCGGCCGTGCCCACGCGCCACCGCATCCCGGAGCACTTCCTCGCCGACGCGCCGCGCACACGTCAGATCGTGATCGGCCTCGCGCATCCGGGTCTGCTCCTCGCCTCGGGGCTGCTGTCGACACTCGTCGCGATCGCACTGACCCTGCGGGCAGAGGCGCTGCTCTCCTGAACGAGGAATACACCTCGGGGAGGATGCGCGTGCGCCTGAGAGCGGATGCCGCGCGGCCGCGCGCTTCCTAGCGTCGCTGGGGTGAGCACCGCCATCCCCCGATCGTCGATACTCCCCGTGTCCGCTGTCGCCGTCATCGCGGCGGCCGCACTGCTCATCCCCTGGTGGGGCGTCAGTCTCAGCGTCCTGGCGACGCGCGGGGCGATGACCGCGGGCCTCGCGCTTCCGGCGACCGCGTACCTCTCGGACGTATTCCTGTCGCTGCTCGCCGTCGGCACGGTCGTCGCGTTGGCCGTCGCGCTGCGAGGCGGGTCACGGCACCGCATCCTCTCCATCGCCGCAGCGGGCGGAGTCGTCATCGCCTACGCCACCAGCGAGATGGTCAAGGTGGCCCTCATGCAGGCACGCCCGTGCACCCGCTGGGCAGCGCTGTCGGCCTGCGACGCCACCGACTACTCCTTCCCCTCGAACCACGCCGTCCTCGCGATGGGCGCGGTCTGGGTCATCGCCGTGGCGGCGCGCCGGACGTGGGCGACGTGGGCGGCCGTTGGCGCAGCGCTCATCGTGCTTTCGGGTCGACTCTTCGAGGGCGCGCACTACCTGCACGATGTCGCCGCCGGCGCTCTGCTGGGTCTCGCCGTGCCGGCGCTGCTGACGATCGTCGCGGTCGCCGTCACGCGAGAACCCCGGACGACGCGGTCGGCGCCGGAGATCAGTCGACGGCGGAGCGGATTAGCTCCCGCACGCGACCCTCGACCTGGGGAGTGACCTCGACGATCGCGAACGACGTCGGCCACATCGACCCGTCGTCGAGCGTCGCCGTCTCGTCGAAGTTGAGCGTCGGGTAGCGGGTGTCGAACTTCGACTTCGGCTGCACGAAGATCACGACCTTCCCGGCGCGCGCATAGGCCGGGAACCCGTAGAACGTCTTCGGGTCGAGGTCGGATGCCTCCTCCGACACGATCCGGTGGACCATGCGGGCGACCTCGCCGTCGATCCCCTCGAGCGCGTCGATCGCGTCCATGCAGGCCTCGAGCTCTTTCGCGAGCTTCGCGGCGCCCTTCAGGCCCTTCGTCGAGCGGAGCTCCTCGGCCCGCTGCTTCATCGCCGCCTTCTCCTCGTCGGAGAATCCGGCACCGCCCGCCGTGCTGTCAGCCATCGCCACCCCTTCCGCGGCCCGCGGCGCGGGCATCACGGTCCGATCGTGCCACTCGCGGCGCGTGCTGACCAGGTTCCGGCATCCGGCTTCGCTCGCGACGGCGAACCGCGTCGATTCGGGTACCCGACCGGCGGCATCCGAGACCGTAGGCTCTGAACATGCGTGCTCGTCTCGGTTCCGCCCTCCTCGTCCTGTCGGCTCTCGCTCTCGCCGGATGCGCATCGTCGCCCACGCCCGCCGAGCCCGACACCATGCCGACCGCCGAGACCGTTCCGGAGGGCGCCTGCGCCTACGTCGAGGCTCCCGGCGGCGTGCGCGACGTCGAGCTCCCGCCGGCCGAGTCCGAGGTGACGGGCCAGGTCTCGGCCGTGCTGCAGACGTCGGCCGGCGACATCCCCATGACCCTCGACGCCGACCGCACGCCGTGCACGGTCGGCAGCTTCGTCTCGCTCGCCGAGCAGGGCTACTACAACGACTCGCCCTGCCACCGCCTCACCACCTCGGGCATCTTCGTGCTGCAGTGCGGCGACCCGTCGGGAACCGGACGCGGCGGCCCCGGATATAACTTCGCCGACGAGCTCGACGGCAGTGAGACCTACCCGGCCGGAACGGTCGCGATGGCCAACGCCGGCCCGAACACGAACGGCTCGCAGTTCTTCCTCGTGTACGAGGACACCCCGCTGCCCGCGAAGTACACCGTCTTCGGCACGCTCGACGAAGCGGGCCTCGCGATCGTGCGCGAGGTCGCTGCCGCCGGCGCCGAGGGCGGTGCCCCCGACGGCGCCCCCGCCACCCCGGTGACGATCACCGGTGTCTCGCTGGGCTGAGCCCGGGCGCCGGCCCGCCGAGAACGCACCCTCTCGGCGAAAACGCACCGTGCGGGGTACGTGCTCGCGGTGACGGTGCGTTCTCGCGCACGCGCTCGACGGAATGAGCCCGCACGGCGCCGCGTTGGGGACAGCGTGATCGCGCTCGAACAGGCTCTGGCATCCCTCGAGATCCGTCCGGGGACGGCCCACGGGGCACGCCTCGCCCCGGGCGCATCGCTGCAGCTCGGCACGGGTGACGCGACGCTGGTCTACGTACTGTCAGGCGAGATCACCGGGGATCCGGCATCGGGCACCAGCTGCACCGTCGCCGGGCCGTCCGGTGACGCTGCGGTGCCGACGGGCCCGCGCACGCTTCTCGCCGGCGACGCCTTCTTGAGCCTCGGCTGCCGCCCGATCTCCCTGACGTCGCAGTCGGGCGCAGAGCTGACGGTCGTCCCTGCCGACGTCTCCCTCGCCGCAGTGACCCCGCTGCCGCCGTTCGTCTTCGTCGACGGTTTCGTCGAAATCGAGCCCGCGGCCGCTGCGCTCGTCAGCCACCTCGGCACCGGCACCCCCTCGGGGCGATCCGGAGACGCGGTCATCTGCCAGATGATGATCAAGACCGTCTTGCTGGCGGCCATCCGCGCGTGGGCGGCGCCTTCCCGCGGCGCTTCGGCCTGGCCCGCCCCGAGCGTCGACCCGTTCCTCCGCCGCGCCGCGGAGGCCGTCGCAGCCGAGCCCGGCCACGACTGGACCATCGACCAGCTCGCGAGCCTCAGCGCCATGTCGCGGACGGTCTTCGCCGCGCGCTTCCGACGCGCATACGGGCGTTCGCCCGCGAGCTACGTCGCCGACATCCGGATGCAGCACGCCAAGGACATGCTCGAGTCGGGCGCCTCCGTCTCGGAAACGTCGCGCGCCCTGGGGTACGGCTCCGACGAGGGCTTCAGCCGGGCGTTCCGCCGCCACACCGGGATGCCGCCGTCGCTGTGGCGCGCGCGGGCAGCGGCGCCGTCGTTGCACTGACGACGCCGCCAGCCCACCGTGTCACCGGCGGGGCGCCTCGTCAGGAGTGCTGCATCCGGTCGGCCTCGTGCGTCCGCACGACCCACCCGAACAGCACCGCGCCGACAGCGAGCAGCGTGAGGGCGACGACGTCGATCGCGACGACACCGACGAGATCGACCAGCAGCCCGCCGAAGCCGGCCGCGAGCACGATCGCGAGCTGGAACCCGACGACCGTCAGGCTTCCGCCGGCCTCGAGCCGGTCCGGCATCCGGTGGCCCACCCACGTGTTGACGATGATGAGCCATGACGCGAAGAAGAAGCCCCACACGAACACCGCGAGGACGACCACCGGGATCGATCCGGGCAGCAGCACGAGCAGCGCGATCGCCGCGGCGATGACGATGGGCGCTGTGACGGCGAGGACGCGGAACGCCCGGTCGACGAGCAGCCCGATGACGAGGTTGCCGATGAGCCCTCCCGCCCCGAACACCGCGAGCAGCAGCACGATCGTCTCGGCGCCGACATCCGGAACCCGCTCCAGCGCCAGCCGGATGTAGGTGTACGCCAGGAAGTGACCGAGCACGACCAGCACGTGGCCGGTCATGCCAGCCGCGACCCCGGTGCGCCGGAGCGAGTCGACGAGCAGCCGCACACTAGACGCCGCAGCGGCGGGCACCGTGGGCAGGGCGAGGCGCACAGCGAGCGCGACGGCGGCGGTCGCCGCTCCGACGACAGCGAACGCGATGCGCCAGTCGAGGATCTCGCTCAGGAGCACACCGAGCGGCACACCGGCGACGGTGGCGAGCGACACGCCGGCCGAGGTGAACATCATCGCCCGGCCGATGCGTTCCGGCCCGGCGAGCCGCGCGGCGACCGTGATCGACATCGACCAGAACGCGCTGATCGAGGCGCCGAGGAAGAAGCGCGCGATGAGGATCGTGATCAGGTGCGGTGAGAGCGCGACGACGATGCTCGAGGCGGATGCCGCCGCCGCGGCCCACACGAGCAGCGCGCGGCGGTCGAGGCGCGGGAAGATGAGGCCGATCGTCGGGGCCGCGATGAGTCCGGCGAGCGCCGTGATCGTCACCGTCTGGCCGGCCTGGCCGGGGGTCACCCCGAGGCCTGCGGCCATCTCGGTGAGCACTCCGTTGGGCAGGAACTCGGCGGTGACCACGAGGAAGCCCATCAGCATGATGACGATGAGTCCGCCGTATCTCATGGGCACGGCGTCCTCGCGGGTCAGGGGAATGGATGCAGTCGAGGTCATGCTTCCGATGCTCCCGGCTCGGCCGAATCGGCGCCCGACCGAACGTCCGCGGCATCCGACCGTCCGGCCGCCGCGCGTGGCATCCGCCGAGAACGCACCCTCTCGGCCAAAACGCACCGTGCGGGGTACGCGCTCGCGGCGACGGTGCGCGCTCGCGCGTCGGCAAGTGACGGCGACATCTGGGGTAACGGGAATTCGGTGCGACGCGTGAAGGACGGGAAACTCGGGGTTACGCCGGCGACCCGACGGCGCAGACCTCCGAAAGGCCCGACCGTGATCGCGCTCGAGCACGTATCGAAGACGTACGGCGGATTGACCGCCGTCGACGACGTCTCGCTGCAGATCCCTTCCGGGGAGATCTACGGCATCGTCGGCCAGTCCGGCGCCGGCAAGAGCACCCTCGCCCGCATGGTCAACCTCATCGAGCGGCCGGATACAGGCCGAGTGGTCGTCGACGGGGTGGATCTGACCGCCCTCGACGCGAACAGCCTGCGCGCGGCACGCCGTCGCATCGGGATGGTGTTCCAGCGGTTCAACCTCCTCGGCAGCCGCTCGGTGCGCGGCAACGTCGAGCTCGCCCTCGAGCTCGACGGCAGCCCCCGGGCCCGGCGGCGCGACCGCGCGCAGGAGATGCTCGACCTCGTCGGCCTCGGTCATCGGGGAGACGCCGCCGTGCACGAGCTGTCGGGCGGGCAGCAGCAGCGCGTCGGCATCGCCCGCGCCCTCGCGAGCGGCCCGAGCGTGCTGCTCTCCGACGAGGCGACGAGTGCCCTCGACCCCGAGACCACGACCTCGATCCTCGACCTCTACCGGCGCATCAACGCCGAGCTCGGACTCACCGTGCTCCTCATCACGCACGAGATGGATGTCGTGAAGTCGACGTGCCACTCGGCGGCGCTCATCGAGCACGGCCGCGTCGTCGAGAGCGGTCGCCTGACCGACGTCATCCGCACCCCGGGCTCGCGCCTGACCTCGCAGCTCTTCCCGCTGGGGCCGATCCCCGCGGGAGCCGACCCGAGCGCGACGGTCATCGACATCACGTTCGCCGGCGGCACGGCCGACCGTCCCGTCATCGCGCGGATCGCCCGCGACCACGACGTCGACGTGTCGCTGCTCGGCGCCCTCGTCGAGCAGATCGCCGGCACGCAGGCCGGCCGCACCCGTCTCGAGGTGCCCGCGGCCGCGGCATCCGCCGTCATCGCCGACCTGCGCGGCCAGGGCCTCATCGTCGACGTCCTGCAGGGAGGGGATGCCGCGTGAACGAGCAACTGCTCAATCTGCTGCTGGTCGCCACCGGCCAGACGCTCTACATGGTGGGCGTCGCGCTGCTGGCGACGATCGTCGTCGGCCTGCCGCTCGGCGTGGTGCTCGTCGGCACCGAGCAGGGGCGCTTCCTCGCGACCCCCTTCGGCTCGCGCCGCGTCGGCATCGTCATCAACCGCGTGCTCGACTTCATCGTCAACCTCGGCCGGTCGGTGCCGTTCATCATCCTGATGGTCGCGCTGATCCCCTTCACCCGGCTCATCGTCGGCACCTTCATCGGTCCGACCGCGGCGATCGTGCCCCTGTCGGTCGTGGCCATTCCGTTCTTCGCCCGCATGGTCGAGATCGCGATCAAGGAAGTCGATGACGGCCTGCTCGAGGTCGCCGCATCGCTGGGCGCGAGCCGCTGGCAGCTCGTGACGAAGGTGCTGCTGCCCGAGGCCGCGCCCGCGATGCTGCTCGGCCTCTCGACGACCGTCACCTCGATCATCAACTTCTCGGCGATGGTGGGCACCGTCGCCGGTGGCGGTCTCGGAGACGTCGCGATCCGCTACGGCTACCAGCAGTACAGCTGGATCCACATCGTCAGCGTCATCGTCGTGATCTTCGCGATCGTCATGGTGCTGCAGGGCCTGGCGAGCTGGGGCGCCCGGCGCCTCGCCCGCCGCTCGCCCCGCGGCCGCACCGCCGCCCCGAGCGCACGGATGCAGCGGGCCGACGCCCGCGGCACAGCCTGACGCCCCCGCACCCCCCCTCCAGCCACGCACCGCCCGCACCGTCATCCCGAGAGGAACCCTTCATGTCCCGCACGGCCCGCACCGCCCGCACCCCGCTCCTCATCGCCGCCGTAGCCTCGGCGGCCCTCCTGCTCGCCGGATGCGCCGGCTCGCCGGCATCCGAGTCGGGCAGCGCCGACGGCGACGGTCTCGGCACGCTCAAGGTCGGCGCGCTGCAGACGCCCGCCGGCGACATCCTGAACCACATCGCCGAGAACGGCGCGGCCGAGCTCGGACTCACGATCGAGTTCGTGCCCTTCACCGACTACAACACGCCCAACACCGCGCTCGTCGACGGCTCGATCGACGCGAACCTGTTCCAGAACTCGACCTTCCTCGAGAACTTCAACACCAACACCGGGTCGGATCTCATCAGCGTCGGCGAGGCGTACCTGCCCTCGGCCGCGTTCTACTCGAGCAAGGTCGACAGCCTCGACGACCTGAAGGACGGCGCGACGATCGCCATTCCGAACGACCCGACGAACGAGGGGCGCGCGCTCAAGCTCCTCGCGCAGGAGGGCCTGATCGAGGTCTCCGACGACGTCGCCGACCTCACCGGGATCACCGACAACCCGCGCGACTTCCGGTTCCAGGAGATCGAGAACGCGACGCTGCCGCAGGCCGTGCCCGACGTCGACGCCGCCTTCGTCACGATCAGCTTCGCGCTTCCGGCGGGTCTCACCGCCGACGAGGCGATCCTCACCGAGGGCGAGGGCAGCCCGTACTACAACGTGCTCGCGACGCGTCCCGACCTGAAGGACGACCCCCGCATCGTCGCGCTCTACGACCTGCTGACCTCGTCGGAGGTCGCCGACTTCGAGAACGAGACCTGGGGCGGCCTGGTCGTCCCCGTCACGAAGGACTGACCCCCGCTCAGTAGGATTGTCCCCATGTCGAAGGTCCTCCAGTCCCTGCCCGTCGGCGAACGCGTCGGCATCGCCTTCTCGGGGGGTCTCGACACCTCCGTCGCGGTCGCGTGGATGCGCGACAAGGGCGCCGTCCCGTTCACCTACACCGGCGACCTCGGCCAGTACGACGAGGACGACATCGCCTCGATTCCCGGCCGCGCGCTGCAGTACGGCGCGGAGGGCTCGCGCCTCATCGACTGCAAGCCGATGATGGTCGAGGAGGGCCTCGTCGCCCTTTCGTGCGGCGCCTTCCACATCCGCTCGGCCGGCCGCACCTACTTCAACACCACGCCGATCGGCCGTGCCGTCACCGGAACGATGCTCGTGCGCGCCATGAAGGAGGACGGCGTCGACATCTGGGGCGACGGCTCCACCTACAAGGGCAACGACATCGAGCGGTTCTACCGCTACGGCCTGCTCGCAAACCCTGCCCTGCGCATCTACAAGCCGTGGCTCGACGCCGACTTCGTCACCGAGCTGGGCGGCCGCACCGAGATGAGCGAGTGGCTCGTCGCGCACGGCTTCCCGTACCGCGACTCGGTCGAGAAGGCCTACTCGACCGACGCCAACATCTGGGGCGCGACGCACGAGGCCAAGACCCTCGAGCACCTCGACGTCTCGCTCGAGATCGTCGAGCCCATCATGGGCGTGCGCTTCTGGGATCCTGCGGTCGAGATCGAGACCGAGGACGTCTCGGTCACGTTCGAAGCGGGACGCCCCGTCGCCGTCAACGGCGTCGAGTACTCCGACATCGTCCAGCTCGTCATGGAGGCGAACGCGATCGGCGGCCGCCACGGTCTCGGTATGAGCGACCAGATCGAGAACCGCATCATCGAGGCCAAGAGCCGCGGCATCTACGAGGCGCCGGGCATGGCGCTGCTGTTCATCGCGTACGAGCGCCTCGTCAACGGCATCCTGAACGAGGACACCCTCGCGACCTACCACGAGCAGGGTCGCCGCCTCGGGCGCCTGATGTACGAGGGCCGCTGGCTCGAGCCGCAGTCGTTCATGCTGCGCGAGTCGATCCAGCGCTGGGTGGGCTCGGCAATCAGTGGAACGGTCACGCTGCGCCTGCGCCGCGGCGAGGACTACACGATCCTGAACACCGAGAGCCGCAACCTGTCGTACTCGCCCGAGAAGCTCTCGATGGAGCGTGTCGGCGACTCGGCCTTCGGTCCCACCGACCGCATCGGTCAGCTCACGATGCGTAACCTCGACATCGCCGACTCGCGCTCGCGCCTGGAGCACTACGCGGGCATCGGCCTCATCGGCGGCCCGACGGCCGAGCTCGTGGGCGACCTCGAGCGCGGCGGGGCGGCCGAGATCACCGGAAACGTCGAATCGACCGATCAGGATCTCGCCGAGCGGGTGGATGCCGCGGGCGAGTCCGCGTCGTTCGACTTCGGCGCCGACTGACCCGCAGCACGCGTTCTTCTAACTTGCACATGTGTGTGCAAGTTCGTATCATCGACGGGTGACCGACACCGTCTCCCCCCGTCGTCCGCGGAAGGATGCCGCCGCCAATCGCGCCGGCCTGCTCTCCGCCGCCGCGCGCACGCTCGCGCTCGACCCGAGCGCGTCCGTCGACGCGATCGCCCGCGCCGCCGGGCTCAGCCGCCGCGCCCTCTACGGTCACTTCGACGACCGTGACGCGCTCGTGCGCGAGCTCGTCGCGTCGGGCGCCCAGCGTTTCAACGCCATCGCCACAGACCCCGAGCTGCGACTCGACACCGAGCCGGTTCCGGTCGCGCTGGCCCGCCTGACCGGTCGGCTCTGGGGCGAGGCATCCCACGTGCAGGTGGCCGCCGCCGTCGCCCTCGATGAGCGGCACGTCGAAGACTCCGCCGCCGCCCTCGCCCCGCTTCGCCGCGCGCTGATGAACCTGGTGCGCCGCGGGCAGGACGAGGGCGCGCTGCGGACGGATGTCGCCGCACCGACCCTCGCTCGTCTCATCGAGGAGACCGCGCGCACCGTCATCGTCCGGCTCGACGCGTCCTCACCCGAGGCACGGTCGCTCGTCGTGCGCGCGGTCCTCTCGATCGCGGGACTCTCGTGGCGCGACGCCGCCGCACTCATCGACTCGCACCCCGATGTCGTGGGGGCGGTCTCCTGATGCGCGTCGAGCTGCGTGCCGTGGCGAAGGGCCGAAAAGACCTCGCTCTGCCGCCCACGACCCTGTCGTTCCGCACCGGCCGTGCCACCCTCGCGATCGCCGAGACGGAGCAGCGCCCGACCGTCCTGGGCCTCATCGCGAGCGGACGGATGCGGCCCGACGGCGGCACCGTCCTGCTCGACGGCGCCCGCGCCTCGCGCACGCTGCGGCACAAGACCGCACTGATCGATGCGCCGGACGTGAGCGACCCGCCCCCGAACATCTCCACGGTCGGCGTCGTCAGCGAGGAGCTGATGTTCGCGGGCCGCCTCGCCGACCCGATCTCCGCGCGGCGGTGGCTCGACGAGCACGATCTGCGCTCGTACTCGCGCGTCCCCATCGGGGACGTGCCCGCGACCGACCGCATCCGGATGCTGCTCGAGCTGGCGGTCCTGCGGCCGGGCGTCGAGGGCATCGTGCTCGTCTCCCCCGACCGCCACGGCGGCGATCCGCACGACTGGTGGACCCTCGCCCGGGAGTTCGCGGGACGCGGCCTCGCGGTGCTCGTGATCGCCGGCCAGGCCGCTGCGACGCTCCTCACCGAAACCGATCCCCTCGCGCCGCATCGACGCCTGGTGCCCAGCGGCATCCGGCTGCGCGGCACCCGTCCGAAGGCCTCCCGATGAAGATCCCCGCCCTCATCACCGCCGAACTGCGACGGCTGACGGCCACCCGGATGTCGGTGGTCGCGCTCATCGCGCTCATGCTCGTCCCCGTCCTCTACGGCGGCCTGTACCTGTGGGCCAACCAGGACCCGTACGGGAAGTTCGCCGACATCCCGGTAGCGCTCGTCGATCTCGACTCGGGGGCGCCCAAGAGCGACGGCAACGGCACGGTCAACTACGGGTCCGACGTCACCGACAAGCTCGTCGAGGGCCGGGCCTTCGGCTGGAAGGACATGACCGCCGCCGAGGCTCAGGAGGCGCTGCGTACCGGCGATGTCGACTTCTCGGTGACCATCCCCGAGGACTTCTCGCTCGCCCTGACCAGCGCCGCAGGCGACGAGCCCCGCCAGGCGACGCTCGTGCTCGCCACCAATGACGCGAACAACTACCTCGCTTCGTCGATCGGCTCGCAGGCGGTCGAGCGGATCCGCTCCTCCGTCGCCGAACTCGTCGGACGGGAGGCGGCATCGCGGCTGCTCACGGGCATCGCCGACATCCGCGTGCAGTTGCAGAACGCCACCGACGGGGCGAACCAGCTCGTCGACGGGGCAGGTCAGGCGCTCGACGGCGCCAACCAGCTCGCCGACGGAACCGGGCGGCTGTCGAGCGGTGCCGTGCAGCTGCGCGACGGTGCGAACCAGCTCGCCGGCGGCGCGTCGCAGCTCGCCGACGGCACCCGCACGCTGGCTCAGGGCTCGTCAGACCTGGCGTCCGGCGCAGCCCAGGTTTCCGACGGCACGGCCGAGCTCGCGGGCTACGCCGACCGCGTTCGCGCAGCCGTCGACGATGCGGCGGGTCAGCTGCCGCAGGTGCGCACAGACATCGCCGCGCTGCTCGCCGACGGAGGTCTCGATCAGACGCAGATCGCGGAGGTCCTCGCCCGCCTCGATCCCATCGGCGACCGTCTGCAGTCGGGCGCGACGCGCGTCGACGAGGCGACGGGTCAGATCGACCGCCTCGCCGCGGGGGCGGCCCAGGTCAGCTCGGGCGCCGCACAGCTCGCCACCGGTGCTGCGCAGGCCGCCGACGGTGCGGCATCCGTGTCGTCGGGTGCCGGCCAGCTCGCGTCGGCGACGGACGAGGCCGCGACCGGCGCCGCTCAGCTCGACGAGGGCGCCCGTCAGCTCGCCTCGGGACTCGGGACGCTCGACGGCGGGCTCGTCACCCTGCGCGACGGGCTGAGCTCCGGCGTGGCCCAGCTGCCCGTCTCTACTCCCGAGCTGCGCGACCAGCAGGCGCAGACGATCGCCGACCCGGTGGCGGTCGACTCCGGCAACCTCGCGAAGGCCGGTGACTACGGTGCCGGCCTGGCGCCCTTCTTCGCCGCCCTGGCCGGATGGATCGGCATCTACGCCCTGTTCCTCATCGTCAAGCCGGTCTCGCGCCGCGCCGTGACCGCGCTGCGCTCACCCCTGCGCGTGACCCTCGCCGGCTGGCTGACACCCGCGATGCTGGGCGGGATCGGCATGATCGTCCTCTTCGGGGTGCTCTCTATCGCGCTCGGGTTCAACTTCTCGAGCCCCGTCGGCACGCTCGGGATGCTGATCACCGCGTCGTTCACGTACGCCGCGATCATCCTCGCGCTCAACGTGTGGCTGGGGTCGGTCGGTCAGTTCATCGGCCTCGTGCTGATGGTGCTGCAGCTCGTCACCGCGGGCGGGACCTTCCCCTGGCAGACGCTCCCGGCGCCGCTCGCCGCCCTGCACCACGTTCTGCCGATGGGTTACGTCGTCGACGGCATGCGGCAGTGGATGTACGGGGGCGACCTGAGCCGGGTCAGCCTCGACCTCGCGGTGCTGTTCACGTGGATGGCCGGAGCACTCATCCTCGCCGCGATCGGCGTGGCCCGGATGACGCACGGCCGGACGCTGCGCGACCTGCAGCCGAGCCTCATCGGCTGATCGTCGCTAGGCCCGCGCCCCGTCGACCGGTCGCGCGTGCTCCGGCGGCTGCCCGACCTCTGCGACGCTGTGGCCCTCGCACCCCGCCGCCGTGACGTGCGCCCGCTCGACGCGATCGACCGCGAACCACCGCATCGCGTCGCGCAGTCGACACCATCCGATGAGGTACCACCGACCGCCGTTCGACGCGAACAGCACCGGCTCGACGTCGCGCGTGGTGGTGGCGCCGCTCTCGGCTGTGTAGCGGATGCGGACGACGCGCTGCTCGAGCATCGCCTCCTCGAGCGCTGAGCGGACGGCTCGCGAAGCCGCGGGCGCCCCGTCGACCCACACGCGTCCGGCGAGGTCGACCGCGCGCTCCCGCGTCCGGGGATCGAGCACGTCGACGATCTTGCGCACCGCGGCCGACGCGAGGTCGGCGTAGGGCGCATCCGGCGCAGCGGCGACAGCCGCCATCAGCGCCACCGCCTGAGAGGGCGACAGGCTGACGGGCGGGAGCGAGGACCCGGCGACGAGGCCGTAGCCGCCGCCCGGACCGGGCCGCGACCAGATCGGCGCACCGCTGCGTTCGAGCGCATCGAGGTCGCGCTTGACCGTGCGGACCGACACCTCGAACTCACGCGCCAGACGCTCGGCCGACAAACCGCGCGAGCCGCTGCGCCGCAGCGTCTCGGCGAGGGCGTGCAGGCGCTCCGCGCGCTTCATCGTCGACGCCCCGATGAATTCATGACAGAAATGATGACACACTGCTGTCCAACGCCCGGCGGATGCTGGTCTTATGACCGATCAGCTCACCCCTCCCCCGCTCGTCCTCATTCCCGGCCACTGGTTGGGTGCCTGGGCGTGGGACGATGTCGTCGCCCATCTCTCACCCGTCGACGCGCGTGCACGAGCGCTCACCCTGCCGGGCCTCGACGCCGACGACCCCGAGCACGCGACGCGCACGCTCGAGGATCAGGTCGGCGCGATCCGCGACACGCTCGACGAGCTCGGAGCGTCGCCGGACGATCCTGCCGTCGTCGTCGCGCACAGCGGCGCCAACGGCCCGGTGAGCATTCTCCTCGACCGATATCCGGAACTCGTCCGACGCGTGGTGTGGGTGGATTCCGGCCCGATGGCGAGCGGTGCCGCGTTCGCTCCGGGACTCCCGGAAGCCCTCTCGGAGCTGCCGTTGCCGCCGTTCGACGAGCTCGCACAGCAGGCGAGCCTCGACGGCATCGAGCCCGAGGTCCTGGCGCGGTTCCGAGCTCGGGCGGTCGCCGAACCGGCACCCGTGGTGCGGGAACCAGTGATCCTCACCGATGGCGCCCGCTACGCCGTGCCGACCACCCTGGTGTGCTGCTCGATCTCCGGCGAGCAGGTCATGCGGATGGCCGACAGCGGTCATCCCATGTTCGCCGAGGTCACCCGGCTTCGGGACGTCGACCTCGTCGACCTCCCCACGGGCCACTGGCCGATGTGGAGCAGGCCGCGCGAGCTCGCCGACATCATCCGGGCGGAGGTCGCGCGAGGCCGCTGACGAGCGCGCGGCATCCCGGTAGTCTCGGGGAACCGTTGCAAGGAGGTCGATCATGCGCAGCGTTCCACGGATCTCATCGGCGCTCGCGGCGGTGCTCGCTCTCGCGTTCGCTGCCGGAGTCGCGCATGCGGCGCCCGCGAGCGCGCACGAGGAGGCGCGCCGCGGCGCCGGACCAGCGGTGGCCCCGGCCTCCGGCCCGAACCCACTCGCGCGCGGAGCCGCGCTGCCGACCCATTCGGCTGCGGCCCAAGCGGCGTCGGACGCGCGAGTTCAGGGACGCACGGCGGTGGCCGATGCCTTCGACGTGATCGCGCGCATGCCCACCGCCACCTGGCTCGGGGAGTGGTACAGCGATGCCGAGCTCGTGCAGGTGCTGCGGGCGGAGACCGCCGCGGCGGCCGCACAGAACAAGGTGGCGACGTTCGTCATGTACGCGATCCCCGCCCGCGACTGCTCCGCGTACTCGCAAGGCGGGCTGCCGGTCGAACGCTATGGGGAGTGGGCACGGCTCATCGCGCAGACGCTGCGCGGCACCGCATCCGCCGTGATCGTCGAGCCGGACGCCCTGTCGATGCTCGGCGAGTGCGCGGGCCAGGGGCCCCGGGCGACGCTGATCCGCGACGCCGTCCGTGCCCTCACCGCGGCCGGCGTCGCGGCTTACATCGATGCGGGGAACGCGAACTGGGTGCCGCCCGAGACGATGGCGCAGCGGCTGCGGGATGCCGGCGTCCTCGACGGCCGCGGGTTCTCGACGAACGTGTCGAACTTCTCGCCGACCGCCGACGAGCAGCGGTACGCAGAGCGCCTGCGAGCACTGCTGGGCGGCGCCCCGCGATACGTCATCGACACGTCGCGAAACGGTCGCGGGTGGCAGGGCACGTGGTGCAACCCGAGCGGCGTGGGTCTGGGGACGCCGCCGAGCGTCGGCACGGACGGCTCCGGACTCGACGCCCTGCTCTGGATCAAACGCCCGGGAGAGAGCGATGGCACCTGCAACGGTGGGCCCGCGGCGGGCAGCTGGTACGAGCAGGCCGCCCTCGAGCTGGTTCGCAACCGCGCGCTCTGAGGCCGACGCCGGCGATCAGGCCGTGCCCCAGGTCACGGCGATGACAGTGGCGTCATCCTCCTGTTCGCTTCCTGAGGCGCGAGCGACGAGTTCGCTGACGACGGTGTCGATATCGGGCCGGCTGCTGACGAAGTCGCGATAGCGGTCGATGGAGTCGAGCGATCCGCCGAACAGATCGAGTACTCCGTCGCTGACGCTGATGACGCTGTCACCGGGTCGCAACGAGAGCTCATCACTCGTCCAGCTGGTCCCGACGCCGATCGGGAGGTGGCCCGAGCGGAGGAACTCGCTGGTGCCGTCCGCGCGACGGATCACGGTGAGGCCGTGACCCGCATCGACCCACCGCAGCATCCCATCGGGGCTGATGCGTGCGTGGAAGCACGTCGTGAACTGGGCTCCGATCGTGTCGGTCGGACCGGTGTTGAGACCGACCGCGGCGCGGCGGAGTGCAGCGGCGGGGTCGGGATCGTCGACGTTGCTGCGAATGACGGTGCGGACGGCGGCGGCGATCATCCCGGGGCCGACCCCCTTGCCCATGACGTCGCCGAGGGTGAAGGCGGTGCCGCCGTCGGGGGTGGCGTACCAGTCGTAGAAGTCGCCGCCCACGGTGCGGGCCGGGACGCACGCGCCGGCCACCCGGAAGCGCGCCGGCAGATCCGACCCGTCGACCGGCTGCAGAGACCGCTGGACGACGGCGGCCTGCGACACCTCGGCCTCGGCCAGACGCCGGTGCCACTGCGACGCCGTGAGCTTCTGCAGCGAGCGGCGCGACAGCTCGTTCACGACGGCGCCCGCTGCCGCGTAGACGAGCACGGCGATGATCAGTCGAACGAGCTCGCTCACGGTGAGCACCTGGTCGGGCGCGAGCACCAGCGGCAGCAGCAGCGTGACGCACACACCGACGAGCGGGAGCACGATGCGCCAGCGCCCCGGCCCGGCAGCGATCCAGATGACGGGGAGGACGACGATCGCGAGGAACACCGATTGCGTGTCACCCGTGCCGAACCGCAGCAGGCCGATCGCGATGAAGTCACCGATCGGGATGACGAGCTCCGCACGCCGCAGCGCCGGCCAGCGCGCCATGAGCGCGCCGAGGACGAGGAGCACGACGGCGAGCGCCGCGCCCTGCCACATCCTCGCCGCATCCGTCACAGGGAGCCACGGCACGGCGGCGCTCGCGATGGCCGCTCCGACGACGAACGCCGCGACGATGGCCTGCCGCGCGAGGTTCTCCCAGGACCGGTGTACGGGCGCCACGACCACGGGAGTGGTCTCGACGGGTGAGACCCGGGCGTCAGGCGGGGCGTGCGTCATGTCTTCAGTCAATACGACTTCCGGCCTCTCTGGGCGGCGAAGGAGTACCGGTTTTGCTAACACGCACGTGCTAACATCGCCCCATCCGCCGAATCGAGAGGACTCGACCATGATCCTGGCCGCCATCATCGCCTGCGAGGTGGGATTCTGGGTTGCGATCATCGCGGGCCTCGTGGCCCGCTACGGCCTCAACCGACCCCGCCTGGGTGCGATGCTGCTCCTCGCCGCGCCGCTGATCGACCTCATCCTGCTGCTCCTCGTCGCGGTCGACCTCCTCCGCGGTGGGACTGCCTCTTGGCACCACGGCCTGGCGGCGCTCTACATCGGCATCTCGGTCGCCTACGGACATCGGATGATCGCCTGGGCCGATGCGAAGGTCGCCACGCGTTTCCGGGGCGCGGCGCCGCGCCCGGCGCTGTACGGCTCCGCATACGCGATCGCCTGCTGGAAGGATGTGCCGCGCACGCTGCTCGCCGCGGCGATCGCGGCTGCCATCCTCGGCGGGCTCATCCTGCTCGTCGGCGACGCCGAGCGCACCTCGGAGCTGCTCGGGTTCTTCCCCATCCTCGGGGTGATCGTCGGGATCGACCTGCTCTGGGCGATCAGCTACTCCGTGTGGCCCAAGCGCGCTCCGGTCGCTGCGGGATGATGATGAGATGCCCCGCCTGATCGACCACGACCACCGCAACGACGAGATCGCCGCGGCCGCGTTCCGAGTGCTCGCCCGCGACGGGATCGCAGCGCTGTCGGTGCGGCGGGTGGCCGACGAGGCTGGGATCGCGACGGCATCCCTTCGTCGTGCGTTCCCCACGCAGGATGAGCTGCGCCGATTCTGCTTCGAGCGCCTCCAACAGGAGGTCACGGCCCGCTTGCTCGCCGTGACCGGCCGGGGCCGCGAGCGCGCGATGCGCTGGATGCGCGAGCTGCTGCCGCTCGACGATTCGCGGCGCACCGAGCTCCTGGTTCAGCTGCAGCTGAGCCGGCTCGCCCTCACCGACGACGGCCTGCAGGGCCACGCCCGCGAGCTGCACGATGGCGTCCATCGCGTCTGTGCGGCCGTGATCAGCGAGCTCGGGGAGACGGGAGGTCTCGGCGCCGACATCGATCCGGTGCTCGAAACGGAGCGCCTGCACGCTCTCCTCGACGGGCTGGCGCTGCACCTCATCTGGACGTCGTCGACCGACCCGGCCGTCGATGTCGACCGGGTGCTCGACCGTCACCTCGACTCGCTCGCCGGCTAGCGCGCCGTCGGGTCAGTCGCGGGTGTCGCTCGGAGCCGGGGCGTCGGCGAACTCGTCGACGAAGAGCGACTCACCGTCGAGCGTCTTGTTGCGGTACGCCTGACGTCCGACCATGTGGGCCGACAGCGGCGCCGTTGCGAGCTGGATCAGCGCCACCGGCACGAGGAAGGCGACGACCGGCCACGAGTGCAGCGACACCCCCACGGCGATGCAGATGAGGATGAAGCCGAGGACCTGCGGCTTCGTGGCGGCGTGAAGGCGGGTGGGTACGTCGCGGAAACGCAGCAGCCCGATCGCTGCCGTGAGGCACAGCAGCGCCCCGATGAGGACGAGTACGAGGGCGATGACGTCGGTGATGCTCATGAGGCGTCCGTGTTGTCCTTCCGCGCGACGAAGCGCGCGATCGAGATCGAACCGAACACGCCGACTGCGGCGACGATCAGCAGCACGGGCAGGGTGCGGGTGTGATGGTTGATCGCCATCTCGGCGCCGAGCGCGCAGATCACGAGGGTCAGGAGCACATCGGATGCGACCGCGCGGTCGAGGATCGACGGCCCGACGATGATCCGCCACAGCGTCAGCAGAGCCGACACCGCGAAGACGGCCGAGATGAGGACGATGAGCCAGGTCACGAGCGCTCCCTCCGCAGGTCCGACAGCTGGTGGGCCTGCTCCTTCGATCCGACTGCGCGGACGATGCGCTCCTCCCAGTGCTGGATCTCGCGCCGCTGGTGCTCGAGCTGCTCCTGCGAACGGATGCCGATGGCGTGCACGTACAGGATGCGGCGGTCGCGGTCGATGTCGATGATCAGCGAGCCGGGGATGAGGGATGCCGTCACCGCGACGTGCGTCATGATCAGGTCGTCGTCGGTGCGCAGCGGCACGGCGATGATCGCGGCGCCCGGCTGGCGGCGCGGATCGATGACCTGCCAGGCGACCAGCAGCGATCCCTTGACGAGCGAGAACAGGAACTCGAGGAAGAAGACGACGCCCCACCAGATGTTGACCCGGCCCGACAGCTCGACCGGCGGCAGGCGGAACACGCGCGTCACGAAGAGCGCCACCACGATCCCGGTCAGCGCCGCGAGCACGGTGAACTGCCCCCACAGCAGCATCCACAGCGCGACCAGCCAGACGAAGAACGGCAGCTGTCGCCAGAGCGCGGTCGCCGCGTTGCGCTTGGCCTCGCCCATCATCACTGCACCTCCTGCTCGAGCTGACTGATCGTGACCGGCTGCAGGAGCGATTCTCCGATGGCGGCGCACAGGTCGTACAGGGGCCCGGCGAAGACGGTCAGCGCCACGGTCACCGCGACCATTCCGGCCGTCGCGGTCGTCATGATGCGCGGGATGACGCGCTTCTCGGTCTGAACGTCGGCCCCCTCGGCATCCCCGAGGTAGGCGATGCGCGCGTCGGTCTCGCTCTCGCCCTCGCCGATCTCGTCCTTCTCGCGCCAGAACGACAGGTTCCAGGCGCGCATCAGGGCGTAGAGCGTGAGGAGCGAGGTGATAATGCCCGCGACGATCAGCACGTACATCAGCGGACTGCCCTCGTCGGCGGCCGCGTCGAACAGCGCGTACTTGCCGATGAAGCCGGAGAAGGGCGGGAGACCGCCGAGGTTGATCGCGGGGATGAAGTAGAGCACGGCCAGCAGCGGCGCCGCGCGCATGAGGCCCTTCACCTTCAGGATCGAGGTCGACCCGGCCCGTCGTTCAACGAGACCGACCGCCAGGAAGAGGGTCGTCTGCACGACGATGTGGTGGACGATGTAGTAGATCGTCGCCCCGACGGCCGCCGGCGTCGCGATGGCGAGGCCGAAGATCATGTAGCCGATATGGCTCACCAGGGTGAACGACAAGATGCGTTTGAGCTCGGCCTGCGCGACGGCGCCGAGCACCCCGACGATCATCGTCGCCAGCGCCACGATCAGCAGCAGCGTATTGACGTCGTTGTCCTGGAAGATCTCCGTCTCCGTGCGGATGATCGCGTACACGCCGACCTTCGTCAGCAGCCCCGCGAACACCGCGGTGACGGGAGCGGGCGCCGTCGGATACGAGTCGGGCAGCCAGAACGACAGCGGGAAGACGGCCGCTTTGATGCTGAACGCGAGCAGCAGCAGCAGGTGCAGGACGAGCTGCGTCTCCTGCGGCAGTTCCGTCATCCGCTGCGAGAGCTGCACCATGTTGACGGTGCCGAGCGCGCCGTAGATCGCCGCGATCGCCGACAGGAACAGGATCGACGACACGAGCGAGACGACGATGTAGACGACGCCCGTGCGGATGCGCGACTCGGTCGAGCCGAGGGTGATGAGCACGTACGACGCGACGAGCAGGATCTCGAACCCGACGTACAGGTTGAAAAGGTCGCCCGCGATGAAGGCGTTGAAGATGCCCGCCGAGAGGATGAGGTACGACGGGTGGAAGATCGAGACCGGCGTCTCATCGTCACCGTCGGCGGCGCCCTGGCCGACCGAGAAGAGCAGGACCGCGAGCAGGACGACGCTCGAGACGACGACCAGCAGCGCGGCCAGCCGGTCGACGTAGAGCACGATGCCGAACGGGATCGGCCACCCGCCGACCGAGACCGCGATCGGCACGCCGGTGGCGTTGATGACGTTCAGCAGCACCGCCGCGATCACGAGCGTCGCGGTGAGCGTGACGATCGAGACCCCGACCTGGATGCGGCGGCGGCGACCGAAGATGAGGGCGACCGCGGCCCCCAGCAGGGGCAGCGTCACGAGGAGGGGAACCAGGGCGCTCATCGGTCTCCTCCGGGGCGATCGGTGGGCGCGTCGTCGCGCAGCGCGTCGAAGTCGCGCGAGTGCAGCACGGTGATGGGTGACGTCTGGTCGCCGACGAAGTCGGTCGTCGCGTCGTCGTCTTCGTCGGTGATCTCCTGCTCCATCGCCTCCTCGTCTTCGGCCATGCGATCGCGCACGGCGAGGTCGGCCTCGTCATCCTCGACCGTGTCGGCCTGACCGAGCTGCCAGGAACGGTAGATCAGGGCGAGCAGGAAAGCCGAGACGGCGAAGGTGATGACGATCGCCGTGAGGGTCAGCGCCTGCGGCAGCGGGTCGCTGAACTCGGCAGGGTCATCGGCCGAGCCGTAGAACGGCGCGACACCGGGCGCCCCCATGACGACGAGGAGGAACAGGTTGGCCGCGTTGCCGAGCAGCAGGAAGCCGATCAGCACGCGGGTGAGGCTGCGCTCGAGCATCGCGTAGACGCCGGCGGCGAAGAGCGCGCCCATGATGATGATCAGGATCAGTGAGACGTTCATCGGGCGAGCTCCTCTCGCTCCTTGCGCTGCCGGTCGACTTCCGCGCCCAGCGAGCGGAGCACGTCGAGGACGAGCCCGATGACCACGAGGTAGACGCCGACGTCGAAGATCGTCGAGGTGACGAACTCCACGTGGCCGAGAACGGGCAGCTCCGCCTCCCAGAACGTGCTCGTCAGGGCGGGCGCACCGAAGAAGAGGGGCACGACCGCGGTACCGACGGCCAGCGCCATCCCGACGCCCAGCAGCCGCCCGGCGTCCGTGGGAGCCGCGGCGCCGAGCTCGTACGGTCCGCCCGCGACGTAACGCATGACGAGTGCCATCCCCGCGACGAGTCCGCCGGCGAAGCCGCCGCCCGGCAGGTTGTGGCCGGCGAAGAGCAGATACAGCGAGACGACGATGATCGTGTGGAACAGGATGCGGACGATCACCTCGAGCATGATCGAACGCGTCTCGGGGCGGAGCTTCTGCCCGCCGACGAGCCAGGCCTGCCGCGAGGATCCCGATCCGGCGCGGGGCCGGGGCCCGTCCGAGGTCTCGACGAGGGGGCGGCGCGTGCGCAGCGCGCCGGTGGGCAGCGACGAGATCGCACGAGAGAGCGTGTCGGAGCGATGGGTCACGAACACGAGCGAGGCCACACCCGTCGCCGCCAGGATCAGCACCGACAGCTCGCCCATCGTGTCCCAGCCGCGCAGGTCGACGAGGGTGACGTTGACGACGTTCTTGCCGTGACCGATCTCGTACGCGAGGTCGGGGAACGCGGTCGAGATCGGCTCGGCGACGCGCGCGCTGGTCGCGACGATCGCCACGAGCGCCATCGTCGCGCCGACGCCGATGCCGAGCAGTGCACGCCCGATCGGCCAGACCGAGGCATTGTGGTCGCCCATCCGCGAGGGGATGCGGCGCAGCACCAGCGCGAAGGCGATGAGCGTGACGGTCTCGACCAAAATCTGCGTCAGCGCGAGGTCGGGCGCGCCGGCCGAAGCGAAGAGCGCCACCATGCCGAGCCCCGTCACCGACACGAGCACGACTCCGGTGTAACGCTTACGGGCGCGCACCGCGATGATGCCCGCGATGATCATGATGGGCGCGACGAAGACCTGCATCGGCGAGTGCCACGCGGCGAGGTCGGCCTGCCAGCCGCCGTGCGCGATGAGCGCCGTACCCTCGGCCGCGACGAACACGACGAAGATCGTGCCCACGTAGACCGGAAGCGACCCTCGCTGGGTGAGCGACGTCGTCCACACCGAGGTCCGCACGATCGCGCGAACCGTGCCGTTGTAGGCGTCGACGGCGGTGAAGGGCAGCCAGCGACGCTGCGTGCCCGGGCGCCGCCCGACGAACCAGAACAGCACGAGACCGGCGAGGATGCTGCCGACCGAGAGGAACAGCGCGGGTTCGAAACCGTGCCAGAGGGCGAGGTGGTACTCGTAGCCGTCGGCTCCGGCCGCCTCGGGCATCGTGGCGGCGTAGCCCGAGAACGCGGCATCGAGCAACGGTGCGGCGATGCCCCCGACGACGGTGAGGCCGCTCAACAGCACCGGGGCGGCGAGGAAGCCGATCGGCGGGTCGGGCCACTCCGTGCGAGGCAGGGTCGCACCTGCGGCATCCTTCTTCGTGAAGAACGCGCCCCACACGAAGCGTGCGCCGTAAGCCGTGGTGAGCAGCGAGCCGAGCACGATGCCGATCAGCGGTGCGAGGGCGAGCGGATCCGTGCCCCCCTCGAGCAGCGACGAGAGCGCGGCTTCCTTCGCGACGAAGCCGATCGTCGGTGCCACGCCCACCATCGATGCGATCGCGATGATCGAGAAGACCGCGAGCGTCGGCGCCTGGCGTCCCACTCCAGAGAGCTCACGGATGTCGCGGGTCGACAGCTGTCGGTCGATGACGCCGACGACGAGGAACAGCGACGACTTGAACAGCGCGTGGCCGACGAGCAGCGCGAGGCCGGCGAGGGCAGAATTGCGCTCGCCATAGCCGAGAACGACCGTCAGCATGCCGAGCTGGCTGACGGTGCCGAAGGCGAGGATGCGCTTGAGGTCGGACTCGCGCAGGGCCTGCAGGCCTCCGAGCAGCATCGTGAAGACGCCGAGCCCGATGACCATGGGACGCCACGGGTCCTCGTGCGCGAAGGCGGGCGCGAGACGGGCGATCAGATAGATGCCGGCCTTCACCATCGCCGCGGCGTGGAGGTAGGCGCTGACCGGGGTGGGCGCGGCCATGGCGCCGGGCAGCCAGAAGTGGAAGGGGAAGATGGCCGACTTGCTCAAGGCACCGACGAGCGTGAGGGCGATCGCGACGTTGAGCAGGACACCCTCGGGTGCCGGCGAGGAGACGATCGTGCTCAGGCTCGTGGTGCCGTAGAGCACGACCAGCATCACGACGCCGATCAGCATCACGAGACCGCCGAGGGTGGTGACGAGAAGCGCCTGGAGCGCCGCGCGACGGCTCGCTCCTCGGCCGTTGTAGAACCCGATGAGCAGGTAGGAGAGAACGCTCGTGATCTCCCAGAACATCACCAGCACGACGATGTCGTCGGTGAGAACGAGTCCGTACATGGCGCCCGCGAAGGCGAGAAGCACGGCGGCGAACTGCCCGACGCCGACCTTCTTGCCGTCGAAGTACCAGCGGCAGTAGATCATCACGAGAGCACCGACGCCGGTGACGATGAGCGTCATGATCCACGCGAGGGTGTCCATCCGCATCGACAGAGCGATGTCGAGCTGAGGGATCCAGGCGTATGACTCGAACGGAATGCCTCCGCTCAGAACCTCAGGAGCGCGACGGGCCGCGTCGACGAAGGCTGCGATGGGCAACAGGGCTGCGACGAAGAACGCGCGGGCGCCGATCCGCTTGATCAACCACGGCAGAACCAACGGAAGAACCGCGAACGCACCGAGGAAGATCAGCAACAGGCCTCCTCTGGGCGTGGGGGGTCGTGTCACCCATCTTACCGACAGGATGCCGGTCTACGGTCGATCGGCTAAGACTTGACAGCGACCGGCCCCGTCGTGTTCCCCAGACGGAACGTACTCGTGAACCACTGCGAGTCGGGCGTGTCACCGGCCAGGAGCGCTGCCACGGCCTCGCCGGCGGCGCGCCCCTTCTGCCAGGCCGGTTGCACGAGCGTGGTCAGTTCGTAAGGCGCGAGACCGTCGACCACGATGCCGTCGAACCCCGTGATGCTGACATCCTCCGGCACCCGCAGCCCGGCCTCCTCCGCAGCGCGCAGCACACCCACCGCGAGCAGATCGCTCTGCGAGACGACCGCCGTCGGATGCGGGCCGTCGCCCGCGAAGAGGGCGCGTCCGACCGCCGCCCCGGCGTCGATCGAGCTGTCCACGGCGGCGTAGGCGGCGGCATCCGGAAACACGTCGCGGAAGCCGGCGAGCCGGTCGGCCACCACGTCGACCGACGTCGTGCTCTCGTCGTCGCGCGACAGCCAGCCCGACTCCGATCCCCACCGCACCGGCATCGTCACCGCGACGACGTTCGTGTGCCCGAGGTCGCGCACGTGCTCGGCGGCGAGGCGCTGCGCCTCGCGGTTGTCGAGCGCGATCCGGGGCACCCCCTCACCCCCGTCGCCTTCGATGACGACGACCGGGATGCCGCGGGCGCGAACGCTCGCGAGGTGGTCGCGCAGCAGCGCGCTGCATCCGATCAGCACGGCGGCGTCGATGGGGGCCGTCATGAGCGTCGGCTCCCCCGCGACGACGCTGCCCTCGCGCAGCAGCAGCAGTCCGGCGCCGATGGGGGCGACCGCGTCGGCGAGCGCGTCCATCGTCGTGCGCATGACGGGGTCGCCGAAGACGCTGCCGAGCCGCCCGCCGCTGACCACCCCGATGATCCCGCTGCGTCCGCGGCGGAGCGACGCCGCGCGCGGGTCGGGTCCGAGGTATCCGAGCTCGGCGGCGGCCGCGAGAACCTTCGCGCGGGTCGCTTCGCTGACGGGCGTCTTGCCGCTGAAGACGACGGATGCCGTCGACGGCGAGACCCCGGCCGCATGCGCGACGTCCGAGATGGTGGGCCGACGTGCGTTCACGCCCCGATCGTACCTGGCCGTAGTGCAACGTCGAATCGATTCGGTACGCTGACCCGGTGACCGATGTGCTCTCCCGTTCCGTCTACCTGCGCTGGCGCAACGCCGTCTTCGCGATCTTCGCCGCGAGCGGCCTGAGCATCGCCACCTGGGCCGCGCGCGTACCCACGATCAAGGACGACCTGGGCATCGAGAACCGGGAGATCGGTCTGGCGCTGCTCGCGATGGGGATCGCCTCGATCCTCGGGCTCTCTGCCAGCTCGGTCATCATTGCCCGGCTCGGCACCCGCACCGGCATGTTCGGGATGCTGATCACGCTGTCGATCGGCCTCTCGATCCTCGGACTCGGGAGTGGCTTCTTCCACTCCTACGCGATGCTCATCGTCGGGCTCGCGCTGTTCGGATTCGGCAACGGATGCCTCGACGTCATGATGAACGTCGACGGCGCCGCCATCGAGACGCAGTCGGGCAAGACGATCCTGCCGCTGTTCCACGCCTTCTTCAGCTTCGGCACCGTGATCGGCGCCGGGCTCGGCGCAATTGCCGCGAGCCTGCACATCGGCGTCGCCATCCACGCTGTCACCATCGCCGCGCTCATCGTCGTGCTCGCGATCGTCGCGATTGCGAACGTCCCCCGCCGGGCGGTGACCGATGCCGTCGCCGCCGATTCCGCGTCGGCGGAGGCGGCCCCCGCCGACGGCCCTGCGCCCGGGTG
The DNA here is from genome assembly GCF_003289625.1 of Microbacterium sp. SMR1. GTDB lineage: Bacteria > Actinomycetota > Actinomycetes > Actinomycetales > Microbacteriaceae > Microbacterium > Microbacterium plantarum. The sequence goes on along the minus strand of NZ_QMBN01000002.1, from coordinate 238,879 downwards.
GCGTCAGCGCCTCGCGGTCTCGCTGTCGGCTTGGCGCGAGCCGCGGACCTACACGCTCGGCATCATCATGCTCGGCATGGCCTTCGCCGAAGGCGGTGCGAACGACTGGCTCGCGCTCGGCGTGGTCGAGCACGAGGGCGGAACCGCCGCCATCGGCGCCGCGGCCCTCACCGTCTTCAGCGTGTCGATGACCGTCGTTCGCGTCTTCGGCGGTCCCCTCGTCGACCGCTTCGGCCGGGTCGCGACGCTGCGCGTGCTCGCCGTCGCCGCGACCGCCGGCATCCTGCTGTTCATCCTCGCCCCGAACCTGCCGCTCGTCTTCGTGGGCGCAGCACTGTGGGGCATCGGGGCATCGCTCGGCTTCCCGCTCGGGATGTCGGCCGCCGCCGACGACCCCGCCCGCGCGGCCGCCCGCGTGAGTGCCGCCGCGACGATCGGTTACGTCGCGTTCCTGTGCGGACCGCCGATCCTCGGATTCATCAGCGACCACATCGGCCTGCTGCCGACGCTGTTCATCCTGGTGGTGCTCGTCGCGGCATCCGGTCTCGCCTCGTCGGCCGCGAAGCCGCTGCCCGGAGCCAAGGTCGGCGCCGGCCGCCACTGAAGCTGGTCCCGCGCTCTCGCGCGGCGAGGTCCCACTTGGGCCGGGTATCCCGCCGCCATTCCCAGCCGAACTGGGACCACGCCGGGGCGGTGAAGCGGGTGGGGGCAGATGGCCTGGCGGACGGAGTCGGGGTTGTGTGAGCCGAGCCGGTCCCGTCCGGTCGACAGGCTCAACCGTGCTCGCCGACGGCCCGCGGGGCTTCAACGGCAGGTGAGCCTGACGACGGGACAACCGGCAGATGCCGGCGCGGTAGCTCAGAACCGCGGCAGCGGCACCCCCATGCCGCGCAGCAGGACGTACACCGCGTCGACGAGGGACCCGGCTGGGACGGGCGCGGCGGCCGCGTCGGTCGCGGCTCCGTCGAAGAGCCAGCGGATCGCGCGAGCCTGGCCGGCGCACATCGCCGGGTCGGCGTCGAGAGCCTGCGCGAGGTGCTGCGCGAGGAAGTCGTCGATCGCCGCGGTCTCGGCGGCGAGCGCGGCGCGGATCGGCTCGAGCCGCTCGACATCGCCGATCGCGCGGACGAGCCCGGGGTACAGCTCGTCGGCGAGCTCCGCCTCCAGGTGCGCGGCGTAGGCCAGCACGGCGGCGGTGCCCGCGGACCCCTCCGCGATTTCCGCGAGCGCACGAGCCGTCTCGGCACGCCCCAACTCCAGCACCCCGAGCAGGAGGTCGAGCTTCGTCGGGAAGTAGTGGAACAGCGTGCCCGACGACACTCCGGCGCGACGGTAGATCGATGCCGTGGTGGCCGCCGCGTATCCGGATGCCGCGAACTCGGCGGCCGCAGCATCCAAAATCACCGCACGCCGCTCTTCGAAGCGTTCGGGATCGCGGCGGCGTGGCACGGGAGCCACGATAGCCCTCCGATCGTTACTAGAGCATGCACTCTAGAGTAGCTAGTCTGCTTTCGATGGAACCGGAATCGATCTCTGTCGCGGCAGCGCGATCGCAGCGCACGCGCGCCCGCTCACGCGCGTGGGTCACCGCGCTCGTGGGCATCGGGCTCGCGTGGTCGCCGATGTGGCTACCGGAGGTGCTTCGCGCCGCGGGAGCCGACCCGCGTCCCCCGCTCGCGGCGATCGGGCTCGCGGGACCGGCGGCCTCGATCTTCTGGAACTGGCTCGCGACGGCGCTCGTCCTCGCGTGGGTCTTCGGTGTCGAGCGGAGCCAGCTCTCGTCGCTGCGCATCGTGCGACCGACGGGCAAAGACCTCGAATGGGCGCTCATCTTCTTCGGTGGCGCCATGGCCTGGAGCTGGCTCGCGCAGCTCATCCGCCCGCAGACGGCGCCCGACTCGGGCTCGGCGACCATCGCCGCCCTCCCCGTCCTGACCGTCGTCGCGATGATCCTGACCGCCGCGATCTGCGAAGAGATCCTGTTCCGCGGCTACCCGCTCGAACGGCTGACCCAGCTCACGGGGCGACGCTGGGTCGCGGTCGCCACGACGCTTCCGTTCTTCGTCGTGCCACATCTGCTCACCTTCGGACCCGAGTGGATGCTCTACCACGCGAGCGGAACCGTGGCGATCTACGTGCTGTACCTCTGGCGCCGCAACCTCGTCGCATGCATGGTGCTTCACGCCGCCATCAACGCACCGATCCTCATCCCGACCGTCGCCGCGCATCTGCGGTGAGCGCGCGACCACCGTCGCTCTGCCAAAATCATCCGCAATGACGATCTCCCCGCACCCGTGGCATCATCCGAACCGCGAAGCCTCGGCTCTCCACCTCGACATGCTCCCCGAGTCGGCGCTCCATGCCCTCGGATCGGGTCTCACAGCGCAACTCGACCCGACCTACGCGACCCCGTTCCTCACCGGACCGGAATGCGACTGGCTCTGGCGGCACCGCAGCGCCCAGGTCAGAAAACGCCCCGAGGACGCCCCCTGGATCACCCGCCTCATCGTCGACGCGCGGCTCGATCAAGTGGTCGGGGTCGCCGGCTTCCACGGCCCGCCGGATGCCAGCGGCATGGTCGAAGTCGGGTATCGCGTCGACCCCGCGCTGCGGCGCCGCGGTTATGCACGACAAGCTCTCGAGACCCTGCTCGACGTGGCACGCAGCCACCCCGATGTGCGCACGGTGCGCGCGACGATCAGCCCTGACAACGTCGCGTCACTCGCGCTCATCGACGGTTACGGGTTCGTCGAGCGCGGCGAGCAGTGGGATGACGAGGATGGTCTCGAGATCATCTACGAGCTCTCCGTCTCCGATGCCGACGCCGACGCCGCCCAGCGATAGCGCTTAGGCTCGACGGGTGCGTCTGGTCATCGCCCGCTGCTCCGTTCAGTACACGGGGCGCCTCAATGCTCACCTTCCGCTGGCTACTCGGCTGCTGGTGCACAAAGGCGACGGCAGCCTGCTCGTGCACTCCGACGGCGGGTCGTACAAGCCGCTCAACTGGATGAGCCCGCCGTGCACGCTCACGGTCGAGACGCCTGAGGACGACCCGGATGTCGAGGAGCAGGTCGTCGAGCAGTGGCGGGTGACCCACGCGAAGTCGGGCGACACCCTCGTCGTGCGCATCTACGAGATGATCCACGACTCGTCGCACGAGCTCGGCGTCGACCCCGGTCTGATCAAGGACGGCGTCGAAGCCGACCTGCAGCGGCTGCTCGCCGAGCAGGTCGAGGTCATCGGCGAGGATCTCACCCTGGTCCGCCGCGAGTTCCCCACCGCGATCGGCCCGGTCGACCTGCTGCTGCGCGATCCCGCGGGCGGCACGATCGCCGTCGAGGTCAAGCGCCGCGGCGACATCGACGGCGTCGAGCAGCTCACGCGCTACCTCGAGCTGCTCGGCCGTGACCCGCACCTCGCGCCCGTAACCGGGGTGTTTGCGGCGCAGGAGATCAAGCCGCAGGCGAAGGTGCTCGCCACCGACCGCGGCATCCGCTGCGTCACGCTCGACTACGACGCCATGAAGGGCATCGAGTCGGGCGCGCCGCGCCTGTTCTGACCCGTCCGCGCCGCGGACCCATCACTTCGCTCGCGCCGCCTAGGCTTCGCGCATGGAAGACGAATCCGACGCGGTCGAGGAGTTCCGCCGGCAGGAGCTGCGCTTCGCGGGCGAACTCGACGGGATCGTGGAGTACGGCTGCGACCTCTTCCGGGGCGAAGCGCGTGAACTCGGGGTCTGGCTGAGCGGGCGGAATCGCGCGGACATCGACCAACGTGTGGTTCCACTCGCGGAGGACGTGCTGCGCCGCCTCCCGACGCTCGTCGCCCTCATCGGCCCGCGTCCGCCGTCCGAGCTCGCCTCCATCGCGGTCTCGCCGGATCGTGCCGCGCTGACCTTCTGGGAGGACGGGGTCAACAACGAGTTCACCGCCGTGTTCCTCGACCTCGGCCCGGATGCCGCAGAGCGGTGGTCTTTCGTCGGCTTCGACACCTGATCCCCGCCGACGCCTGATCCCGCACCGATGACGAAGGCGCACCCGGCCGGTATCGGTCCGGATGCGCCTCGCACCATTCCGTCAGGAACCGAGCTTCGACAGCTCCTCGAACTCGTCGTCGGTCAGCTCGATCTCCGCGCCGCGGAGGTTGTCCTCGAGGTGCGCGACGCTCGAGGTGCCCGGGATCGGCAGCATCACCGGCGAGCGCTTGAGCAGCCACGCGAGCGCGATCTGGGCCGGGGATGCCTGCTTGCGCTCGGCGAGCTCGCTGAGCGGCGAGTCGGCACCGGTCAGGCCGCCGGTCGCGAGCGGGAACCACGGGATGAAGCCGATGCCCTGCTCCGTCGACCAGTCGAGCAGCTCCTCGGCATCCCGCTTCTGCAGGTTGTAGAGGTTCTGCACCGAGACGATCGTCGCGATCTGCTGCGCGGCCTTGACCTCGTCGACGGTGACCTCCGAGAGGCCGATGTGGCGGATCTTGCCCTCGTCCTGGAGCTTCTTCAGCTCGCCGACCTGGTCCTCGAGGGGAACCTGCGGGTCGATGCGGTGGAGCTGGAAGAGGTCGATGCGGTCGAGACCGAGGCGGCGGAGGCTCATCTCGGCCTCCTGGCGCAGGTACTCGGGGCGCCCGAGCGGGGGCCACTCGTTGGGTCCGGTACGCGTGAGTCCGGCCTTCGTCGCGATCACGACGTCGTCGCCGTAGGGGTGCAGCGCCTCCTTCAGGAGCTCCTCGGCGACGTAGGGGCCGTACGAGTCGGCGGTGTCGAAGAAGTTCACGCCGAGCTCGACGGCGCGCTTGAGCACGCGGATCGCCTCGTCGTGATCCTTCGGCGGGCCCCAGACGCCGGGGCCGGTGAGCTGCATCGTGCCGTAGCCGAGGCGGTTGACCTCGAGGTCGCCGCCGATGCGGAAGGTGCCGGAAGCGTGGGCTGAGGACGTGCTGGATGTCGTCATGAGGATGTCAGCGCGCGGGGGCCGCGAGACATTCCCGCCACCCGCATAGCCACCCCGGCGGGCCTCATGAGCGAGACCCATAATGGGGCGGTGCCGAAGATCACCGCTGCGACCGTCGCAGAACACCGCGTCGCTCAACACGGAGCCCTCCTCGCCTCGGCGAAGGCGATCATCGCCGAGGCCGGCGTCGCCGCCATCACTCCGCGTTCGGTGTGCGAAAGGGCGGGCCTGTCCCGGTCGAGCTTCTACGAGTACTTCCCGTCGAAGGACGACCTCCTCGCCGCGATCGCGATGCAGGCGTTCGAGGAGTGGGGCGCGGAACTCGAGGCCGCGATGGATGCCGCAGCCCCTGGCCGCGCCCGCTTGCACGCCTACGTCACCGCGACGATCCGGATGACGGCCGACGGCAAGCACACGCTCGCCACGGGGCTTCAGCAGACCGACATCTCGCCGAAGAACGTCGAGGCGATCATGGCGATACACGACGCACTCACGGCGCCGTTGCGTCACCTCCTCGAGGAGCTGGGAATCCCGGATGCCGCAACCCGTGCGGCCCTCGTTCAGGGCGTCATCACCGCCGGCATGCAGCTCGTGGAGCACGGGGGCGACGCCGACGACGTGATCGCTGGCGTCATCGGGGTTCTCGATGGGGGCGTGCACGGCGCATGTGAATCTGTCCCTCGTAGGTGACAGCCTGTCGGCGAGACACTGCGACCGCGTGCTGGAGATGGTGGACGGCACCCTCACGCCGTACTCCGCGTCATCGCGCACATAGGGTGGGACCTATGACCCGATCGCCGTTCTCCTGCGTGCTGTGGGACATCGACGGCACAGTCGTCGATGCGTCCGAAGGCATCCTCCGCCGCCTCACGATCACGCTCGCGCACTTCGGCCACCCCGCGCCGACGCGTGAGGAGCTCATCCACTGGATCGGTCCGCCAATGCACGAGTCGTTCCAGACGAACCTCGGGATGACGCCCGAGAAGGCGACCGAGGCGGTGTCGTTCTACCGCGTGCTCGGCAAGGCCGACGGTTACACGACCGGTGCTCGCCTCTATCCCGGCGTCGCCGACCTCATGGTCGAGCTGGATGAGGCGGGAGTCCCCCAGTCGACGGCGAGCTCGAAGCCCGAGATCCAAGTGCGTGCGCTCATGGAGCACTTCGGCCTCGCTCCGCGGCTGCGCGAGATCGTCGGGGCGACGAGCGACGAGAAGACGCTCAGCTCGAAGTCGGACATCGTGGCGGAGGCTCTCCGACGCCTGGCGGCCGACGGCATCGACGTGTCGCGGCCCGTTCTCATCGGAGATCGCCACCACGACGTCGAGGGCGGCGCCGCGAACGACGTGCCCGTCATCTTCGTGTCGTGGGGCTTCAGCACCCCCGACGAGGCGAACGGCGCGATCGCCATGGCGGCCGACATCGACGAGCTGCGTACGCAGCTGCTTCCTGCCGGCTGAGCGTCGGGGCACTCCCCCATTCGACGCCCGGGCTGCGTGCCAGAAATGCAGCGCCCGGGCGTCGACGGATCCCCCCGGATACGTCACGCGATGCGTGACGGGATAAGCGTACTGATCTTCGCCGCGCACCGATACCCATAAATGAGACGGATTTCATCCGCGTAGCGTGCCGGTGTGACTCACGTGGATCTCCGCCCCTTCGACGATGACGACGCGGATGCCGTCTTCGAGATGATGCGCGACCCGGATGCCGTCGCCCAGGCCGCGTTCACCGCCGACGACCCCTCCGACCGGGCAGCGTTCGACGCGTGGCTCGAGCGCCACCGCGCGGACGACCGGGTCTCGATGTTCGTCGTGACCGACGACGGCGGCTTCGCCGGCACCGCCGCGGCCTTCACGGTGGACGGCGACCGCGAGGTCACCTTCTGGATCACCCGAAACGCGCGGGGCCGCGGTGTCGCGTCCGCCGCTCTGCGCCTGCTTGTCGCCCGTGAGGCCGAGCGTCCGCTCTACGCGCGGGTCGCCGCGGACAACGCGGCATCCATCGCCGTCCTCACCAAGAACGGCTTCAGCGAGATCCGGCGGCAGCGCGCCTTCGCCCCCGCCCGCGGCGAGGAGATCGACGAGCTCGTGTTCGCCCTCCCGCCGACGCTCGACGGGATCTGACCGGCGGATCGATGTCGGCGCGCCGCGAGGACCCGAAACGGTGACGGCGAGTGTTCCCCACGGGCGCTAACATCGCCCACGGGACGAGCGGGAGCCACCACCATCACGTCCGTCGCTGCTTGGTACGCCGTCGCTGATAGGCAGCTCCCCGATCGTGGGCTCTTGCGCCGGCCACCGGGACGGCACCCCGAACCCGCTCGATCGATCACCCAGGCTCACTGGGTTCTCGTGCGAACCCACGGGAGACGGCGGTCGGTCATACCGCGACAGCAGCCATAGATCGAGCGGGTCGTGAGGAACACGCCGCCCCGCTGCAACGGGACGGCTCACAAGCCCTGAGAAGTCAGGCCTCATCCAGAGCACTGACTGTACCGGCGTCAGCAGCCGCGAACCAGCGGCAATCCTCCTCACGGCACCTGACACCGAAAGAAGGAGTTCTCATGGGAACCGTTCACCGCTCCGCCAAGACCGGCCGTTTCGTGTCGAAGGCAACCACCGCCCGCTGGCCCGATAAGACCACCACCGAGCGGGTGGGCTCCGGCACCAGCAACTCGACGACGGTGCACCGTTCGGCCTCGTCTGGCCGGTTCGTGACCGAGTCGACTGCCAAGCGCAACCCGGATGGAACAATCAGCCAGCGCGTCTGATCCCCGCTCGGAGGCCCGCACGCTCAGGCGTGCGGGCCTCCGTCATGCGTGAGGTGCTGCCATGTCAGACGAGCTCGCTCACGAGCTGCTCGATACGCGCACGGATGTCGTCGCGGATGGGGCGGACAGCGTCGATGCCCTGCCCGGCGGGGTCGTCGAGCTTCCAGTCCTCATAACGTTTGCCGGGGAAGAAGGGGCACGCGTCGCCGCAGCCCATGGTGATGACGACGTCGGAGGCCTGCACGGCTTCGGTGGTGAGAACCTTCGGCTGTTCCGCGGTGATGTCGATGCCAAGTTCGGCCATCGCCTGAACAGCGGTGGGGTTGATCTGGTCGGCTGGCATGGACCCGGCGGAGCGGACTTCGATGCGGTCGCCGGCGATGTCGCGGAGGAATCCGGCGGCCATCTGTGAGCGGCCGGCGTTGTGGACGCAGACGAAGAGGACGGAAGGCTTGGTGTCGGTCATGGTGGCTCCGGTCAGCGGGTGGAGGTGAGTGTGGCAAGCAGGGCGTCGACGCGTTGGGCGATGTCGTCGCGGATAGCGGCGACGCCTTCCGCGGAGGCGAGGGCGGGGTCACCGACGGTCCAGTCCTCGTAGCGGACGCCGGGGATGATGGGGCAGACATCGCCGCAGCCCATGGTGATGACGACGTCAGCTGCGCGGACTGCGTCATCGGTCAGCGGTTTCGGGAACCGCGGCTCGTCGTAGCCCACGGTCAGCTCATCGATGAGGGGCTGCACGTGGGGGTGGATCTCGGCGGCCGGGGTCGATCCGGCTGAGCGCGCCACGACGGCGCCGCCCGAGCGCTGATTCACCAGCGCCGCGGCGAGCTGCGATCTACCTGCGTTCGCGACGCAGACGAACAGCACCTGCGGCTGTCCCTGCGTGCGGTCACGGGTGATGTCGGTGAGTCGTTGGCGCGCGAAACGTTCGGTGAGGGACAACAGGTGGTTCTTCACCCGAGCGCTCTTGGCCAAGGCCGTGTACGACTCGCGGACGATCGTCGCCACCAGGCTGCCGTTGAGCTGGGGGTAGTCCTGACTGAGCGCTTCGGCCAGGTGGGTGAGGGCGTCGTCAACATTCTCGAGGCCCGCATACTCTGCGCGGGCGGGGGCGATGGCGGCGGGCGCGAACGAGTCCAGCAGTGTTGTCACGGCCGGGCGGAGCGCCGGGTCGATTCGGTACCAGACCCACGTGCCACGTCGCTCGGAGGTGAGCACGCCGGTGTCGCGGAGAACTTTGAGGTGGTGCGACACGGTGGGCTGGGACACCTCGGCCAGTTCCGCGAGGTCACACACACACGATTCGCCGCGCGCGTCGGTCGCGATCGCGGACAGCATCCGCAACCGCAGCGGATCGGACAGCGCCTTCAGTGTGGTGGCGATCGCCGCGGCCGCGTCGTCCCCGATCGCGTGCGTTGGGGACGGTGCGCAGGTGTCTTCTGCGGTGGTGGCGGGGGCGCTCATCATCGACTCCTTTCCAGGGCAGGTTCGGGAATCGCGTAGGGGTCGGTGTGGAACCATGCCCGCGCGGCCCACAGTGAGACGTAGACCAGGCCGACGAGCACGGGGACCTCGATCAGTGGCCCCACGACACCGGCGAGGGCTTGCCCAGACGTGGCGCCGAACGTGCCGATCGCAACGGCGATGGCGAGTTCGAAGTTGTTGCCGGCCGCGGTGAACGCGAGCGTCGATGAGCGGGCGTAGCCCAGGCCGAGGGTCTTACCGGTGATGAGGCCGGCGAACCACATGACGGCGAAGTACACCAGCAGCGGAACCGCGATCCGCACGACGTCGAGCGGCCGGGAGGTGACCTGTTCCCCCTGGAGTGCAAACAGCAGCACGATCGTGAACAGCAGCCCGTACAGCGCCCACGGTCCGATCTTGGGCAGGAATGAGCCCTCGTACCAGGCGCGGCCCTTGCGACGTTCCCCTATGAGACGGGACGCGAACCCGGCGACCAGTGGCACGCCGAGGAAGATGAGCACGTTGAGCGCGATCTGCCACACGGACACGTCCAGGCCTTGGCTGTCGAGGCCGAGCCAGCCGGGGAGGACGGTGAGGTAGAACCAGCCGAGGATTGAGAACGCGATGACCTGGAACACGGAGTTGATCGCAACGAGCACGGCGGCCGCTTCCCGGTCGCCGCAGGCGAGGTCGTTCCAGATCACGACCATGGCGATGCAACGGGCCAGGCCGACGATGATCAGTCCCGTCCGATACTCGGGCAGGTCCGGCAGGAACACCCACGCCAGGGCGAACATCAGCGCCGGCCCAGCGATCCAGTTCAGGACCAGCGACGAAACGAGGAGCTTCTTGTCGCCGGTGACGGCGGCGACCTTGTCGTAGCGGACCTTCGCGAGCACCGGATACATCATGATCAGCAGCCCGAGCGCGATCGGAATCGAGATCCCACCGACCTCAAGGTGGGTGAGCAGTTCGGACAGACCCGGGACGAACCGGCCCAGGAGGATGCCGCCGGCCATCGCCAAGCCGATCCACAGCGGCAGCCACCGATCGAGGGTCGAGAGGCGGCGGGTAGCGGGCACTGCGTTGCTCACGCGAAAGCCTCCGCCGAAGCGAGCGCGGAGATGTCGAGCGCGGCGAGGTAGTGCTGCGCGTCCTGTGCGGCCGCGCATCCAGTACCGGCAGCGGTGATCGCCTGCCGGTAGGTGTGGTCAACGAGGTCGCCGGCCGCGAACACCCCGGTGAGCGAGGTGCGCGTGGACGGGTGCTCCACCAGCACGTACCCATCGGCATCGGTGGCGACCTGTCCGGTGACGAGTTCGGAGCGAGGGTCGTGACCGATTGCAACGAACACGCCCGTCACGGGGAGGTCACGCTCAGCACCGGTGACGGTGTCCCGCAGACGAACGCCGTGCACCTTCTCTTCCCCCTGCAACGCTTTGATCTCGCTGTTCCACGCGACGTCGATCTTCGGGTGCTCCAGCACCCGCTGCGCCATGATCTTCGACGCCCGGAACGAGCTGCGGCGGTGAACAACGGTCACCTTCCGAGCGAACCGGGTCAAGAACAGTGCCTCCTCCATGGCCGAGTCACCGCCACCGACCACGACGATGTCCTGCTCCCGGAAGAAGAACCCATCGCACGTCGCACACCACGACACGCCATGACCCGACAGACGCTCTTCGCCGGGAAGCCCGAGCTTCCGGTACGCGGACCCCATGGTGAGGATCACCGCGCGGGCGTGGAACGTCTCCCCGGCGCCGGTCTCGATGACTTTCATATCGGATTCGAGATCGACGCGGATAGCGTCGTCGAGGAGGATGCGGGCGCCGAAACGTTCGGCCTGCCGGCGCATCGTGTCCATCAGCTCAGGGCCCTGGATGCCATCGACGAAACCGGGGAAGTTCTCCACCTCCGTAGTCGTCATGAGCGCACCGCCCGCGGTGACAGAACCCGCGATGACAACGGGAGCGAGCCCAGCCCGCGCCGCGTACACCGCCGCCGTGTAGCCCGAGGGGCCCGACCCGACGATGACCAGCTCAACCTCTTGAATCGACATGTGTCTATATTGACAGATGCCTATACAAGAAGCAATCCTGATCATCGACACCGCAACGTACCGAGGAGAGCCGCATGAAACCGATCGTCCTGTTCATCTGTCAGCACAATGCCGGCCGCTCTCAGCTCGGCGCCGCTCTCCTCGAGCACCTTGCAGGGGAGCGCTTCACCGCAGCCTCCGCCGGTCTCGCCCCGGCCGAGACGGTGAACCCTGCCATCGCCGCGACCGTTGCTGAGCTGGGAATGGACATCACGGGGCGCGTGCCCTGCGCGGTGACGCCTGCTGACTTGGAGGCTGCCGATGTCGTAGTTCTCATGAAGCCCGGGCTGGCGCTGCCCAGCGCTCCGCGTGGGGAGGTTCTGGAATGGTCCTTCCCCAATCCTGAGTCCTGGGATGCCGACGCTGTCCGTCCGCTGCGCGAAGCCGTGTCCAGCAAGATCCAGTCGACTCTCCTTACGCGCTGAGCTGACAGCAGAGGGGGCAGGCCGCCGGCCTGCCCCCTCTGCGTTGTCATACCGATGCCGGCGCCCGTCCGATCTGCAATACCGGAGGCGCGCAGCACGCCCCTCCTAGCGAAGCCCCGGATGCCTCAAACAGCCCTGCGCCGCCGCAAACACCGGTGTCCGGGAGGACGAGCTCGACGCGGCGGGCGGCTTCGCGGTCGCCCGCGATTTCAGCGGCAACGCTGCGGACTTGCTCGTACCCGGTGAGCGCGAGGAATGTTGGCGCACGGCCGTAGGACTTCGCCCCCACGAGGTAGAAGTCAGGTTCGGGCTGGGCGAGGTCGGCGGCTCCGGTCGCGGCGACGGACCCGCAGGAGTGGACGTTCGGATCGACCTCCGCGGCGATCCGAACCGGGGCCTGCAACGTCGGGTCCAGCTCCAACCGCAGTTCGGAGAGGAACGACAGGTCGGGGCGGAAGCCAGTGAGCACCACCACCCGGTCGGCTGTGAGAGTGCGACCGTCCTCCGCGACTAGGACGGGGCGCTCACCGTCACGGGTCACGCGTTCGACCCGGAACCCGGTGACGAGGGATACCAGGCCGGCGTCGACGTGCTCTTTCGCTTTGATCCCCAGTGCTCCGCGTGCAGGCAGCTCGTCAGCGTCACCCCCACCAAAGGTGTTCCCGACGGCCGCTCGGCGCAGCGCCCAGGTCACCGTCGTCGACGGGTCCCGGCGAGCCATGCGGGCAAGGGCCAGCACGGCCGTCACGGCCGAGTGCCCCGAACCGATGACAACGGTGTGCTTGCCGGCGAAACCAGCACGGTCACGAAAGTCGGGGATGCGGTACGAGAGCAGGTCCGCGGACGCCGCCTCACCGATGGCGGGCAGCCCGTCAGCTCCCGCCGGGTTGGGGGTCGACCAGGTGCCGGATGCGTCAATCACAGCTCGGGCTTGCAGCCGATACTCCTCCCCCTGGGCGGGCGAGACGTGAAGGGTGAACGGCTGATCCCCGCGGCCAGCATCGACAAGGCGGTCCCGGCCGAGCCGCGAAACTCCCGTCACCCGGGCACCGAAGCGAACGCGATCACCCAGGGCCACAGCCAGGGGTGCGAGGTACCTCTCGATCCACTGCGCCCCAGTGGGGTACCCCGTCGTCGGAGCCTGCCACCCCGAGCCGTCGAGGAGACGAGCGCCCGCCGCGTCGATCAGCTCAGGCCACTCGGAGAACAGCCGCACGTGCCCCCATTCCGCAACCGCAGCCGCGGGAGAACTGCCAGCCTCAAGCACCACAACGGGCACACTTCGCTCGGCCAAATGCGCGGCCGCGGCAAGACCCTGGGGACCCGCGCCGATCACAGCCACCGGCAAGACGTCTTCCACAACAACCTCACTCATCCATTGACGAACATCGATGGGTAGAGCATCATAGATACATCGACGACTGTCAATACGACCTGAGAGGATCGCAGTATGACTGCGCAGTTCCCGCTCCTTCCTCCCGCGGAAAGCGAAACGTGCTGCGCTCCTGTCACCGGAGCGGTGATCTCGCTGGAAGACGCTGAGCGCACCGCTCGAACATTCAAAGCACTCGGCGACCCCACCCGCGTACGCCTGCTGTCCTTGATCGCCGCATCCACCGACGGGGAGGCGTGCATCTGCGATCTCACCGAGCCCGTCGGCCTATCGCAGCCGACCGTCTCACACCACATGAAGCAGCTCGTCGCCGCCGGTCTCATTACCCGCGAGCAGCGCGGCCGATGGGCCTACTACCGCGTCGTCCCCAACGCTCTCGACGCCGCGTCCCGCGTCCTCCGCGCATGAGCGACATCGCCGTGCGGGCCCTGGCCGAGAGGGACTGGCCCGAGGTCCAGAAGATCTATCGCGAAGGCATCGCCGCCGGAAACGCGACGTTTGAAAGCGAGCCCCCGTCCTGGGCCGACTTCGACCAAGGAAAGCTCCAGGTTGGCCGCCTCGTCGCCACCGATCCCGCCGGCTCAGTCCTCGGCTGGGTTGCCGCATCCCGCGTCTCTGCACGCGAGGTCTACCGCGGAGTCGTAGAACACTCCGTCTATGTTGCCGATCGCGCCCACGGGCGCGGCGTCGGCACGGCACTTCTCACCTCCTTCCTGCGCGCATCTGACGCCGCTGACATCTGGACAGTACAAGCAAGCATCTTCCCCGAGAACACCGCCAGCCTGGCCCTTCACGGGCGTGCCGGCTTTCGCCGCATCGGCCACCGCGAACGCATCGCGTACATGACCTACGGCCCCTGGGCTGGCAACTGGCGCGACACGATACTCATCGAGCGCCGCCGCCCCTGAGGCACGTCAAAACCCCCTGCCGAAACCGTTTGTCCCGAAACCGGGTTTCGACACGGCCCTGAGTTTCGGCAGGCTTCCGCGACACACGAATCGACCGCCCCAGAAACGATCGTTTTTGGTAGCCGGTGGTTAGCTGCGTGGAATGCCTCGCCGGAAACGTTGCTCGATACCTGGTTCCGGTGGACGTTATCGGCACGGGGATGGCGCTCCGTTCCACGTGCCCGCCTGTGGGTGGTCGAGCTCGCACACGCTCAGGGGGGGCGGTCAGCTGCCGTCGCGTACGTCCGCGATCTGCGTCTGGCGGAAGGTGATCTCTGAGAAGCGGGCCGCGGCCGCAGGGCCCATGGGCGCTTGTGACATCAGCCCGACCCTGGGGCGGGTGGATGTGTTGAGGCGGAACTGGCGGACGAAGTTCCACGTGGTGCCGTCGAGCGAGTAGTGGAACGCGTACGCATGAGCCCCAGGGAGGGTGGAGATGCGGAGCCAGGCGGAGCCGTCCAGGATGACGGGACCGTTCGAGTCGTCCGAGTAGCGGTCGGTGACGACGCTGACGACCATCTCTTCGCCCTGCGGGGAGTACTCGAAGCAGAGTTTGGCCCAGCAGTTCTCATCGACCCAAAGGGTGAGTGCGGCGGCGTCGAATGTGGTCCGGGGTGCGTCGACGGAGACGCGGGCCGACAGCTGGAAGGGGCCATCGGTGTCGAACGAAAGGCTCGTCGACGTGTGGTACGCGGGGGCTCCGGCGGCGTCGTTCGTCCAGTCCACGTTGTCATCGGAGATGAGGACGAGGGTGTCGCCGTCCTGTCGGTGCTGGCCCTCGTGGTGGGTCCAAGACAGGCCGGGGAGGCTGGGTAGTTCGATGGTCATAGCGTCTTCCTTCGGTTGGTTGCTCAGTGCTGGCGCCGGGCGAATCGGGTGGAGGGGGTTGAGATGTAGGGCGCCGCGAACGCGGCGATCGCGACGAGGATCATCGGCGCGATGAGCGCGGTTCGCAGGTCGAAATGCTCCCCGAGGAACCCGAGAAGTGGCGGACCGACGAGGAATGCGATGTACCCGACGGTCGCAGCGATCGACACGCGAGTTGCCGGGTTGCTGCCCGACGCGCCGGCTGCGGAGAGAGCGACCGGAAACCCGAGCGAGGCGCCGAGGCCCCACAGGATGACAGCGGCCCCGGCTGCAATCTGGTTGTCGGCGAAAATGACGACGGCGAGACCGGCGACGCCGGAGATCGCGCTGACGCAGAGGACGGCGGGTCGCCCGAAGCGCTCGATGAAGGGGCCCCCGGCGAATCGTCCGATGGTCATCGACGCCGCGAACACCGCGTACACCGCGGACCCGAATGCGGGGTCCAGGTTGTGGCCGTCGACCATCACGAGGGGGAGCCAGTCGTTCGCCGTGCCCTCGGCGAAAGCCATCGCCAGAATGATGACGCCGATGAGAATCAATCGCCCATCGGTGAGGAGGTCGCGAAGCCGACCTTGCTCCAGCGCGGACGGTTCGTCGGATGCCGTCGGCCGAGGCAGAGGGCGAGGGGTGACATGTCGTATCGCCAGGACGAAAATGACGGCGGTGACCGCACCGACTGACGCCAGGTGCCATGTCACCGACACGTCGAGTGCAGTGAAGACGATTCCGGCCGACGCCCCGACCACGGTGCCGAGGCTGAAACAACCGTGGAGGGCGGGAAGCACCGGGCGACCGATCGCCTCCTCGACGTCGGCACCCTCGACGTTCATCGCGATCTCTCCACCGCCCATGCCGAGCCCGAACAGGAACAACCCTCCGGCGACGATGAAACTCCCACCCCACGCGCCACCGAAGCCGATGGCAGGCAGACTGACGACGATCAGCGCCGTGCCGATGATGATGAGCGGCCGGACGCCGAGCCGCGATACCAACGGGCCGGACGCCAGAATGCCGATCATCGATCCCGCCGACAGCCCGAACAGGACCAACCCCATCTCGGCGGTCGATGCCTCGAGCAGGTCGCGGATCGCCGGCGTCCGGGTCACCCAGGAGGCGATCCCGAGACCGGGGATGAAGAACAGCGCGAACAGCGCCAGGCGTCGGCGCGCGAGAACAGGATCCAAGACAACTCCAGCGCAAGAAGACGAGTGCGGCGGGTGCCCCAACCACATACGGTGATGTACGAATGTACAACCATCCCGTACATATGTACAAGAGGAGCGCTATGACGAACGAAGTGGTCGACCGCCGCGAGCGCATTCTGAGCGCAGCCCTCGACGACATCGTCGAAGTCGGCGTGCATCGCGTCACGCACCGCTCGATCGCGGCGCGGGCGTCGGTGTCGCCGGGGTCGTTGACGTACCACTTCGGCTCCCTCGACGAGATATTCGAGGGAGCGTTTCAGCAGATGTACACAGCCATGGCACGCGAGTACAGGTCTCGTTTCGAGAAGGCCGGAAGCATCGAGGAAGCGATCGAGGTCGTCGTCGACCTGATCGAAGGCGCCGGGGGGGACGATCTGCACACCCGGGCCCTGTTTGAGATGTATTCCTATGGAAGCTTCAACCCCACCGTCCGCAGCTACTGCGCCCATTGGATGACTCTCAGCAGGCAAGCACTTCAACTCCAGTTTTCGGAAGCGACCGCGCGAACACTCGATGCACTCCACGAAGGGTGGTCGATGCATCGGTACTTCGAAGGCCGCCCTCTCGACCGGCACCTCGTCCGCAAGACCGTCAAGGCGGTCGTCGAGCTCGGCTGAGTCGTCGCGAGGGGCGAGACGTCGTAGGCCTGCAGGACGTGCGTCACGGCTGCACCGCTGTGAGCACGACGTACCAGTCGCCAATCGCCTGCGTCTCCATGACCAACTCGCGATCGCGCAGCTCGACCTCGGTCGTTGCCGTCGCGCCACACGGAACGTCTACCGAACCGACCTCTTTTCCCGCTGAAATCAGGAGCAGCTGAACGACGGCGGTTCCGCGGCACGCAGCTGCAACCGTGTACCAACCGGGCGAGCCGACCTCGAAGCCGACCGCCGACGTGTTCGACCCGCCGCCCGCCGGCCCCGAGTCACCCGTCGACAATTCAGCCAGCATGCGCTCAGACCATGAACCGAAAGAGTCCGCTTCGCCCGGGGCAGTCGTAGTGCAGCCGGTCATCATCACCAAGACCGCCACCATGACAGAAGCCCGAATCCAAATACGCATGACATGAGCATCGCAGGGCGCTCCCGGGGTCTCACAGGGGGCACGAGGCCGGATTGCGCTCCTCAACGCGCTCCCGTCCAGAACCGATCAGTTTCAGTCGGTTGAGGAAACCTATGCGCATGCCGGAGGCGAAAGCTTTGTGCGTGTTCGTGGCCCGTCTCCGAGTGCTCAACGCACCCGCAAACCCGGGACACAAGTTTGGATTTCTCGCACTCTCACCTGCCGTGGCGCTTCCTTCCATCGGCCCGTCGGGATTGGCGCGTGTCGCCCATCGTGCCGATCTAGGTTCCCGCGGCGATCTGGACGCCCTTGGCCACACGTAGGCTTGGGCACCCGCCGGGGTTTTGCATCCGGTCGCCGAACGTGCGGATGGCGAGATCGGCCGTCAGCGCCCCTATTACCCGCCCGCGGCGAGGAGATCGACGAGCTCGTGTTCGCCCTCCCGCCCACGCTCGACGGGATCTGACCTGACAGCTCGATGTCGGCGCGCCGGATACTGTTGCATGGATGGGAAGTACTCGCGCTGAGGCCGCATATCTGCGTGCGTTGTCGGCGTTCCGTACCCCCACACTCGACCTCCTCCACGGCCGTTACGCGCCCTTCGTGGTCGCGACGCTCTCGCTCGTCTTCTCCGTCGACCGGCCGTCCGTCGAGATCTCGGATGCGCACGCCGAAGTCGCCGAGATCCTCGACGAGCTGCGTGCGGCCGGATACGACGAGGACGATCGCGCACTCCCGGCGGGCACCGCCCGTGAGATCTGTCGCTACTGGGTGCGGGTGGGATGGCTCGTCCCCCAGATCGACGGCGACGTCGAGGTCTACCGGCTGACGGCGCATGCGGTGGGCGCCCTGGAGATCACCGGGCGCACCACCGGGGGACGCACCCGGGTCTCGAACTCCCGTGTCCGCACCCTCCTGGAAGCCGTCGAGCGGCTCTCGGACCACGCTGAGACCGACCCTGAGGTGCGCCTCGCACGCCTCATCCGCGAACGCGACGCGCTCGACGCCGAGATCGCGCGCCTTCAGCTCGGGGAATCCGAGCCGATCGACGACGAGCAGCTCCTCGAGGAGGCGGAGAACGTGCTGCATCTCGCGCGTGAGCTGCCCGCCGATTTCACGCGCGTCGCGGAGTCGATCAAGGCCATGCAGCGCGATGTCATCGCCGACCTCCGGCGCGACGTGCGTCCCACCGGCGAGGTGCTGCGGGAGTACCTGCAGCGAGGACAGTACGTCATGCAGTCGACGCCGGAAGGCCGGGCGTTCGCCGGCGCGCTCCGGCTGATCGGCGACCCCGAGCGCATCGACAGCCTCACAGACCAGCTGCACACCCTCCTCACGCAGCCCTTCGCGCGCCTCATGGACACCGAGCAGCGCGCCGAGCTCGACGCGATCTCACGGCGCGTGGAGCTCGGCGTCGAAGAGGTTCTGACCGCCCAGCGTCGCGCGTCGCGGGTCATCACCGCCCAGGTGCGCACGCATGATCCCATCCGCGACCGCCACGTCGACGATCTGCTGCGCGATGTCATGGCCGGTCTGCAAGCCTGGACGCACAGCACGTCATCCGAGGCCACCGTCGACATGATCCGCAGCCTGCCCACAGCCGACATCCGCCACCTGCGGCAGTCGACGACCGACATCCGCCCGCCCGGTGCGC
Organism: Microbacterium sp. SMR1; assembly: GCF_003289625.1. Classification (GTDB taxonomy): domain Bacteria; phylum Actinomycetota; class Actinomycetes; order Actinomycetales; family Microbacteriaceae; genus Microbacterium; species Microbacterium plantarum. Next base: position 220,042 of record NZ_QMBN01000002.1, on the reverse strand, counting down.
CGGCACCGCTGACGGAGCCCGACGCAGACGCGGAGATTCTGGATGCCGACACGCGCGCGTGGGGCGGTCCGCGCTACGCCGAGCTCGAGGCACACGTCGCGGCCCTCGGCGAGGAGTTCGACCTGGGTGAGGCCTTCCTCGCCGCAGACGACGAAGTCCGCCGTCCGGTCGACTTGGTCGGTCTCCTCGAGATCGCCCACCGCAACGGCATGCGCGAGAGTGACGACCTCTCGGTGGTCGAGGCGCGTCGCCCCGATGGGACGACCCGGCGCTTCGCCTTCGGATCCGTGACCGCCCGCACCTCGAAGGAGCCCGACGATGACTGACACCGCCAGCCTCGGCACAGCCGAAGACGAGGCCCCGGGTGACGGCGCATTCGTCGAGCCCGCTGCGATGGAAGACGACCTCGGCGAGCTCTTTCCCGGCGATCGCGGGGTGCTCGATCCCGCGGTGCGTCGCGTGCTCGTCCACCTGCTGCAGCGACGGTTCGTGCTCGCGGACCGCAACCGCGAGGAGTGGACGGCCCTGCTCGACAATCAGCAGCTCGTCGAGTCACGGCTCAACGACCTGTTCGTGCGGCTCGTGATCGACCACGACCGCGGCGTCGCCTACAAGCAGCAGGTGCGCTCGGACGAGCTCGATGTTCCGATCCTGCTTCGGGATGCCGCATACACGCGGTCCGAGACCCTCGTCCTCGTACACCTGCGCACGGTGTATCAGCGGGAGTCGGCGGCCGGGGAGCCGGCCGCCCGGGTCGACATCGAGGACGTCGAGCAGACCGTGATGAGCTACTTCGCGGATGCCGACGGCGACACCGCGAAGCGGCAGAGACTGATCCGCAAGGCGATGGACCGGCTCGCTCGCGACGGCATCGTCGACGAGGAGACGACGGGACGCTTCCGCATCAGTCCGCTCGTCGAGATCGTCCTCAGCGCCGAGAAGCTGCGCGAACTGCGCGATTGGCTGCGAGACCGGTCGGACGCGGACGACACCGGTGGCGTCGCGGACGACGAAAGCGAAGACGAAGAAGGCGACGACGAACCTCAGGAGGAGCAGCTGTGACGATGCTCGAGACGCTGTTCGGGCTCATCCCGGCGGCATCCCGCGGCCAGCAGTGGCTCGCCGAAGACCTCCAGCTCATCAACTGGGGCGGCTACGAGGGCGCCCATCGTGTGCGCTTCTCCCCCGGCGCCACGCTTCTGTGCGGCGGTTCGGGGTCGGGCAAATCCACGCTCATGGACGCCTACATCGCGCTCATGATGCCCCACACCACTCCCTTCAACGGCGCCTCGAACGGTGGCGTCACGGGGCGTCCGCGCGGCTCCGAGCAGCGCAACATCCTGTCCTACGGCCGCGGCAAGATCGACGAGTCGCGCACCGAGGACGGCACGAAGATGACCGTCCTCCGCGGCGACGGCGAAGACACCTGGACCGCCGTCTCGATGACGTGGATCGATCACGACGGGTCGCAGTTCACAGCGGTGCGAGCCTGGTACATCCCGGCCAGCGCGCGTGTGCTCGAAGACACCGTGCGCGTGCGGGCCACGACCGACCGGGCCTTCGACCTCCGCTCGCTCGAACCGGCCGCCGTGCAGCGCCTCTCCGACGCCGCCGTGCGCGAGGCCGGCCTGGAGCCCGTCGGAACGGACCGCGAGTTCTCAGCCCGCCTGCATGCCGTGCTGGGCATCGGCGCAGCAGGGGCCGGGGCCAAGGCGATGAGCCTGCTCGCGCGCATCCAGGCAGGCCAGCAGATCACGACCGTCGACGACCTCTACAAGCGTCTCGTGCTCGAAGAGCCCGAGACGATGGGGACCGCCGACGCCGTCGTCGCGCACTTCGATGGTCTCGAGAGCACGCGCATGCGGATGCTGACGGCCCGGCAGCAGGTCACCGCGCTCACGCCCATCCCGCAGCTGCGCGCGAAGATGGCCGCCGCCGCCGAGCGGGTCAGTCTGATCGACGAGGTCGGCTCCTTCTCGGATGCCGGGTCGCTCGCCACGCTCTGGCGCGCGGATCGGCGCCTCGGGATGCTGCGCGACGTCGAGACCGAGCTGCGCGAGCGCAAGAACGCGGCCGATGTCACGCTGCGCGAGAAGCGTGCGCTCGCAGACGGCGCTGAGGCCGAACGCGACGGCCTGATCGACGTGCTCCGGCTCTCCGGCGGTGATCGCCTGGCGACGGCGCAGCGCGAACTGCGCGAGGTGGAGCGGCGGCTCGCCGACGTGCGGCGTCACCGCGAGGTGCTCGATGCCGCCCTCCGCGGTCTGGGCGTCGAACTCTCGAACCGCGACGAGTTCACGGAGTTCATCTCCCGCGCGCGGGCAGAGCTCGCCGACTCGGATGCGAAGGCGCGTGCCCGCTCCGCCTTCGCTGAAGCCGCGTCGACAGCGAAGGCCGCGCGGATCGAAGTCGCAGAGCTGGAGGCGGAGGCTCAGCGCGTGGCCTCACGCCACGGCAACATCCCGCCCGCTCTGCACGAGTCGCGCGAGCGGCTCGCGGAGGCCGCCGGGCTCACGACGGCCGACCTCCCGTTCGTCGGCGAGCTCGTCGAGGTGCGCACCGAGTTCGAGCCGTGGCGCGAGGCGTTCAACCTTGCGCTCGGCGGCTTCGCGACAACGGTGCTGATCGACACCGCTCACCTGGGACGGTTCCGCGCGGCGATCGAATCGGTCCACACCCCCGTGCGATTGCGATTCGAGGGCGTGCATGCGGGCATGGAGCCGGTCGCCAACCTCGACCCGCAGACGCTGCCGGGGCGTCTCGACTACCAGAGCTCGCCGTTCACCGGTTGGCTGCAGGAGCGGCTCGAGACCCGTCACGGATACGTCTGCGTCGATTCCAGCGCCGAGCTGCCGAAGCATCGCATGGCGCTCACGATCACCGGACAGGTCGCGCAGGGCAACCGCGGCGCGCACGGTGGCCACGGTCGCGAGAACGTCCTCGGATTCTCGAACGAGCGACGCCGGCACGACGTGGCGCGGCTCGTCGAGAACGCCCGTCGCCGTCTCGATGACGCCCTGCGGGAGCGGAAGGTCGCCGAGACCGAGCTCGACACCGTTGACTCGCGCCTTGCCGTCTACGCCAAGATCACCGACCTGACCTGGGAAGAAGTCGACGTCGAGGCGGTCACCGCAGAGCGGGATCGCTGGATCGGCGTGCAGAGCGACGTCACGGCCGCCAACCCCGAGATCGCCGATGTGCAGCGACGGATCTCCGACATCAAGGACCGGATCTCCCACCTGCGCGACGAGATCGCCCGCGTGTCGATCGAACGTGATCAGATCGAGGCGCAGTGGGCCGAGGTGATCGACGACGTCGATTCCGATCAGTCCGTGCTCGACGACGCCGAGCGGGCAGAGCGCGCTCTCACCGCCGCACAGTCCGCGTTCCTCGACGAGCGATTCCATCTCGATGGGCCGACCTCTGACGGCACTCCGTCCGAGGCGCTGCACCGCTTCTCCGCAGCGCTCGCGACAGCCGCGCAGCGACTCGCGGAAGACCGACGCGCGGCCGTCGACGCCCTCGACGAGAGCCGGGAGAGCCTGCGACGCATCATGGCGAGCTTCCTCGAGCGGTGGCCGAATCCGAATCTGCTGCCCGACCCCGACAGCTCGATCGACGACTTCGAACGCGCTCTCCGGGCCCTCGAGACGAGTGGACTGCATGAGCTGGAAGCCGAGTGGCGCGACAGCCTGCTCAAGCTGTCGGGCAACGACCTCACGAACCTCGACTCGACGCTCAGCCGATCGATCCGCGAGATCCGTGATCGCATCGACCCGATCAACCGCATCATGCAGGACCTCCCGTTCTACGACGACGACCATCGCCTGCAGATCACCACGCGCGAGAACCAGTCCGAGCCCCGCCGGCGCTTCCGGCGCGAGCTGCGCGAGGTGCGCGGGCTGATCGAGAACGCCACGTCCGATGACGAGCGCGAGCACGCCTACCGCCGAATGTCGCGCCTCATCGGGCACATGCGGCGGTCGGCGCCCGACTTCGGCGACCTCATCGACGTACGCAACCACGTTCGCGTGAGCGCCGAGCGCGTGGATGCCGTGACGAAGAAGCACGTCGCGCTGTACGACCACATCGGCGAGAAGTCCGGCGGAGAATCCCAGGAACTCATCGCGTTCATCGTCGGCGCCGCCCTCCGCTACCAGCTCGGCGACGCCAGCGCCGAACGACCTCGCTACGCCCCCGTGTTCATGGACGAGGCCCTGATCAAGGCCGATGCACACTTCACCAAGCGTGCGATCGGAGCGTGGCGCGGACTCGGCTTCCAGCTCGTGATCGGCGCACCGAACGACAAGTACAGCGCCATCGAGCCGCACGTCGACGTCGAGTACGACATCCTCAAAGACACGCGCGGTCGCTCCTGGGCTAAGCCGAAGGTCGCCCTGGACGCGCCGGCGTCGTAACGGCCCGCGGCATCACCTTCTCGAACCGGAACATCAGCTCCGGCACGTCCTCGTCGACCTCGGGCGCAGGGCTTTCTCCCGCCCGCGCTTCGCCGGGGTGTTCGAGCGGGCGCCCGGGGTGGAAGAACTCGACGATGTGGAAGCCGCACACGTTGACGTAGAAGTGGATGTTGCGCACTTCGAAGTGGGGTGTGTGGGTCTCCCAGATCCGGGTGTCCGGGTAGCGCGCCTCGATCGCGTACCAGGCAGTCCGCCCGAGCCCGCGCCCGTGAGCACCGGCATCGATGAAGAAGAGCTCGAGCGCGCGGCGATCGTCGTCGCCCGCGACGACCGCGCCGCCCACGATCTCGCCCTTCGCGACGATGTCGAGCACCTCCGATGCGACGTCGTCGAACGAGGCGAACACCTCACGGTCGGACGGCGTCGGGACGTCCGAGCTCAGACCGTGATCGGTCACGGCGAGGGCGAACGCCGCCTGGAGACGCCGGGCGAACGACATCCGGTCGCTTGGGTCGGTACGTCTGAGATCGACCTGTCGGGCGGTCGCGTTCATAGGGAGTCCTCTCCTCGCGTGGCGCGCCCCGCGCCCGCGGCGCGAACGTATCCGCACGCGATGTGCGGCGCGTAAGACACCGCTGGCAGGCATCCTGTATGACGATCACGGCGCAAGCGGTGGATAGCGGTCGCTTGATCGCCGCGTACCCGACCACCGGCAGCACCTGCTAGAGCTTGGCGCGCGACGTGTCTGATTCATGATGAGTAATCACGCTCATGATCAGTAGTCACGCCGCGCCCCGAAAGCTCGGGATGACGTCGAAGTCTGACCAGAGGGCCTTCTCTACGACTGTGAACAGTCGCTCGCCCTGCTCCAGCCACTCGCTGCGGTGCCCGTCGGAACGCCAACCTGTCGGGAAGACGTATCCCGCCTCGAACCGTTCCTGCCAAAGCATGAGGTCTCGGACCACGTCCTCGGGGAGGCGACGAGCGATGTCTTCCACGGCGCCGCTGCTCTCGGATCAGAGCGGCAAGATACAGCCGTAGTCGGGCTCCATTTTGACCGCCGGTACCCCGCCAGCTTCTCGGCGACGCGAGCGATCGAGAGCTTCCTCATCGGTCGCGAAGTCGGGCACGATGACTTCCAGCCACGTCTGCGGATCGACGATCGTCCTCTGCATGCCCATGGGGTGATGCTACGAGCTCTCGCCCCACCCCCAGCCGGGCGCTATCCCCCAGGGCGGGCCGATCATCGTCCACGCGAACCTGCTGGGAACGCCGAAGGCCTCCGCCGGTTTCCCGGTCGGAGGCCTTCGTCTCACTGTGCGCGAGGGGGGACTTGAACCCCCACGCCCTTGCGGGCACTGGCACCTGAAGCCAGCGCGTCTACCTATTCCGCCACTCGCGCGAGAACGTGTTTCCACGAACTCAACTTCCCGAGGATATCACGCCGATGACGGCTCCTGAGCCGCGATCCGAGCCCCAATGCATGGTCCGTTCAGCCTCGCTGACTACGATGAAGCAACCATCCGCCTGCCTGAGGAGCCCCGTGGGACTACTAGACAGCTTCGAGAAGGGTCTCGAGCGTGCCGTCAACGGCGCGTTCGCCAAGACCTTCCGCAGCGGCGTCCAGCCAGTGGAGATCGCCTCCGCCCTCCGCAGCGAACTCGACAAGAAGGCCGCCGTCGTCAGTCGCGACCGCATCCTCGTTCCGAACGCCTTCACGGTGCGCCTGTCCGACAACGACGCCGAGCGCATGAACGCGATCGGGCCCGCTCTCCTCGACGAACTCCGCGGTCTGGTCGAGAAGCACGCCAAGGCTCAGGGCTACTCGTTCTCGGGTGCCGTCTCGGTCTCCCTCCAGGACGACCCGCAGCTCTCGACCGGCACCGTCCGCGTCGACTCCAACTCCGATGCGGGCGCCCGCGTGTCGTGGCAGGCCGTGCTCGACATCGACGGCACGCGGCATCCGATCGTCGCAGCCCGCACCGTCATCGGGCGCGGCAGCGACGCCGACATCACCATCCCGGATGCCGGAACCAGCCGGAAGCACGTCGAGATCCTCTGGGACGGCGAGCGCGCCATGGTGCGCGACCTCGGTTCGACGAACGGCACCCAGCTCAACGGCGCGCGGGTCAGCGAGGCCGCCCTGCCGTCGGAGGGCGTCGTGCGCATCGGTCGCACCGACATCGTCTTCCGCGTCGTCCCACAGGCGCAGGCTCCTGCGCGGCCCCGGATGTCGGCGGCCGACGCGACCCGCATGTACGACACCCGAGGTGAGGCCCGATGAGTCCGCTCACCCTCCTGCTGCTGCAGATCGGCTTCCTGGTCCTGCTGTGGTTCTTCGTCTTCGCCGTCGTGTACTCGCTGCGCGCCGACCTGTTCGGCGTGAAGGTGCGCAAGCTCCCCGAGCCGGCGGCCGCGGGAGCCGCGCAGGCGGCGAGCCCCGCGGTCACCCGTCCGCCCACGTCGTCTCCGGATGCCGCGACTGCCGCCGTCGGCGCGGTCGGCACCCCGGCCCCGGCAGGTAAGGGCGGAAAGGCGACGACCGACGCCGTGTCGCGCATCGTCATCACGAGCGGGCCCAAGGCCGGCCTCGAGCTTCCGCTCGGCTCCGAGCCGCTGACCATCGGCCGCTCGAGCGAGTCAGGCCTCGTCATCCGCGACGACTACACGTCGAGCCACCACGCGCGTCTGGTGCTGTGGGGCAATCAGTGGATGATCCAGGATCTCGACTCGACCAACGGCACGTGGCACGACGGCGAGCGCGTCGCTTCTCCGGTTCCGATCGTCGTGGGTGCGCCGATCAAGGTCGGCGCGACGACGTTCGAACTGCGGAAGTAGCCCGCACGTATGGTCTTCCAGGGCTCCAGCGCCGCCATCTCGCATACCGGGAAGGTGCGCTCCAACAACCAGGACTCGGGCTTCTGCGGTTCGAACCTGTTCGTCGTCGCGGATGGCATGGGCGGGCATGCCGGTGGCGACGTCGCCTCGAGCCTCGCGGTTCGACGGCTCGAGAGCCTCGACCAAGCGTTCTCCACGACCACCGAGGCCGAGGCCGCCCTGCGGGAAGCGCTGGCCGACACCGCTGCAGAGCTGATCAGCACCGTCAAGGTGCGCCCCGAGCTCGCCGGCATGGGCACGACCGTCAGCGCGCTCGTCATGGTCGACGAATACGCCGTGATTGCGCACATCGGCGACTCGCGCCTGTACCTCTTCCGCGACGGGGCGCTCACCCAGATCACGACGGACCACACGTTCGTGCAGCGTCTGGTCGACTCGGGCCGCATCACCCCCGAAGAGGCTCGCTACCACCCGCGCCGTTCGGTGCTCATGCGTGTGCTCGGTGACATGGACCCCGATCCCGAGATCGACACGTTCATCATGCCCACGCAGCCCGGCGACCGGTGGCTGCTGTGCTCCGACGGACTGTCGGGCGTCGTCGACGACGCCCACACCGCGAAGGCGCTCGGGCAGGGCTGGGCTCCGGGCCGCACGGCCGACAGCCTCCTCAAGCAGGCCCTCGACGGCGGTGCGCCCGACAACGTCACGATCGTCATCGTCGACGTCGGAGGCCAGCACCCGCTGTTCAGCGGACCGCCGACGGTCGTGGGGTCGGCGTCGCACCCGCTCGGTATCGAGGTGCCCGCCGCTCGCCCGCAGCGCAGCAGCTGGCTGCATCCTGCTCGCCAGGCCGCGAACGAGCCCACGCACTTCGAGCCTGCCGCGGAGTTCCTCGAGGAGCTGATCGAGGAGGACCGCCGCCGCGCACGTCGCCGCCGGATCACCTGGTTCGCCGGCTTCATCGTCATCCTGGCGGCGATCGGGGTCGTGCTCTTCGGTGCCTATAGCTGGACGCAGACGCGCTACTTCGTCGGCGTCGACGAAGACACGGTCGTGATCTACCGCGGCATCCCGCCGAGCATCGGACCGATCTCGCTCTCCTCGCCCGAGGAGGACACCGGAATCCCCCTCGCCGACCTGGCTCCCTACCAGCTCGACCTGGTGAAGCAGACCATCTCAGCCGACTCGCTCGCCGAGGCCCAAGCCATCGTCGAGAATCTGCGCGTGGACGGAGGATCATCGTGACCGGCACCGCCGTCTCGGCCGACACCTCGGTCATCAAGGCGCTGCGCAAACTGCGGATGCCGCAGACGCAGCGCAACCGCGAGCTGGGCCTGCTCCTGTTCGCGTTCGTCATCAACGCCGCGGCCCTCGCCCTCGTGCAGCTCGGAAAGAACGGGGCGATCGACTCGTCGTTCCTGATCTACTGCGCCGTGCTCGACGCGCTCGCACTGGCCATCCACGTGGTGCTGCGCCTCCGGGCGCGCGACGCCGACCCGTTCGTGGTCCCGATCGCCACGCTTCTCTCGGGCATCGGCATCGCCATGATCTATCGGATCGACCTCGAGGGCACGTCGGCCGGCTGGGACATGCTGGCCGTCCGTCAGATCGTCTGGTGCGCGATCGCCCTCGTGGCAGCCCTCATCGTCGTCATCGCCCTCCGCAACTACCGTGTGCTCTTCCGGTACACCTACGTGTTCGGGTTCGCGGGCATCGCGCTGCTGCTCCTTCCGTTCGTCCCGGGCCTCGGCGTCGAAGCCGGCGCCGACGTCTGGGTATCGATCGGTGGCATCGTGTCGTTCCAGCCCGGCGAACTCGCGAAGATCGCCCTCGCGATTTTCTTCGCGGGCTACCTCGTCCGCACGCGCGAATCCCTCACATCGGTCGGAACTCGATTCCTCGGGGTCACCTGGCCGCGAGCTCGCGAGCTCGGTCCGGTCCTCGTGATCTGGGCGATCTCGCTGGGCATCATCGTGCTGCAGCGCGACCTCGGCACCGGAACCCTGATCTTCGGCATGTTCATCGCGATGCTCTACGTCGCGACCGGTAAGACCAGCTGGGTCATGATCGGCCTGAGCCTGGTTCTCGCCGGCGTGATCCTCGCCTCGCAGGTGCTCCCCTACGTCAACGGCCGCTTCCAGAACTGGCTGAACCCGTTCGACCCGAACAATGTCGACGCCGCCGGCGGAAGCTTCCAGCTCATCAACGGCCTGTACGGCCTCGCCAAGGGCGGCTTCATCGGCACGGGGCTCGGCCAGGGTCGCCCCTGGATGACGCCCTTGTCGCAGAGCGACTACATCTTCCCGAGCCTCGGTGAGGAGCTCGGCCTCATCGGCGTCTTCGCCCTGCTGTGCCTCTACATGGTGTTCACGAGCCGCGGCGTGCGCATCGGCCTCGCCGGTCAGGACGACTTCGGCAAGCTCCTCGCGACGGGCCTGTCGTTCACGATCGCGCTGCAGGTGTTCATCATGGTCGGCGGTGTGACCCGCGTCATCCCGCTGACGGGGCTTACGACACCGTTCCTGGCTGCCGGCGGCTCGTCCCTCGTGGCCAACTGGATCATCGTGGCCCTCCTCCTCCGCATCTCGGATGCGGTTCGCTCTCGACCCCGGGTGGTGATCGGATGACCAAGGAACTGCGACGACTCAGCTTCGTGATGCTGGCGATGTTCCTCGCCCTGTTCATCTCGACCAGCTGGATCCAGGTGATTCAGGCCCAGGCGCTCAACGAGAACCCGGGCAACCGGCGGACGCTGTACGACTCGTTCGAGGTGCAGCGCGGTTCGATCATCGCGGGCGGTTCGGTCGTGGCGGCATCCGTGCCGAGCGGCGACATCTACTCCTGGCAGCGCCAGTACACGGATGCCGCCATGTGGGCGCCCCTCACCGGCTGGATCAACCCGGTGCTCGGGTCGTCGTCGGGGATCGAGCAGATCATGAACCAGTCGCTCTCCGGCACCGACGACACCCAGTTCCTCGCCCGTCTCGAGCAGATCATCTCGGGCGCACCGGCGCGCGGATCGAACGTCCTGCTCACGGTGGACCCGAGAATCCAGCAGGCGGCCTTCGACGCACTCCAGGGCTACGAGGGCGCCGTCGTCGCGAGCGACCCCTCGACCGGACGCATCCTCGCCATGGTCACGAGCCCGAGCTTCGACACCAACCTGCTGGCGTCGCACGAATCCGCCGGCGTCAACGCCGCGTACGACGAACTCGCGGCCGACCCGCTCAAGCCGCTCTTCAATCGGGCGATCGACGGCGATCTCAACCCGCCGGGATCGACGTTCAAGCTCGTCGTGGCCTCCGCTGCGCTGTCGTCGGGCAAGTACACGCCCGAGTCGACGTTCCCGAACCCGGCGACGTGGACGATCCCCGGCACGAGCAACACGCTTCACAACTTCGACCTCGGCACCTGTGGCCCCGGCGACACGGTCACTCTCGCGACCGCGCTGCGGCTCAGCTGCAACATCCCGATGGCCGAACTGGCTGTCGAGCTCGGCGACGACGCCATCCGCGAAGAGGCCGAGAAGTTCGGCTTCAACAGCGAGATGGAGATCCCGCTCGCGACCGCCGCGTCACAGTACCCCCGCGGGCTGAACGACGCCCGCACGGCGCTCTCGGGGTTCGGTCAGGGGGACGTGACCGCGACGCCGCTGCAGATCAACCAGGTCTCGGCCGGCATCGCGAACGGCGGCATGGTGATGAAGCCGCAGCTTCTCGACTCCGTCGTCGCACCCGATCTGACCGTGCAGGAGAAGTTCGAGCCGAGCGAGTTCGGCCGTGCTCTCAGCAAGGATGTCGCCGAGCAGATGCGGACGCTCATGGTCGCCAATGTCCGTGACGGAGCGGCGAGCGGTGCAAGAATAGACGGCGTCGATGTCGCCGGAAAAACGGGCACTGCGGAGCACGGTCCAGGCGATCCGTACACGTTGTGGTTCACCGGCTTCGCGCCGGCGGACAACCCCCAGGTGGCCGTCACTGTGATGGTCGAGAACGGGGGCGGCCAGGGGCAGGCCGGGACGAGCAGCGGGATCGCAGCCCCCATTGCGAAGAAGGTTATCGAGGCGGTGCTGAACAGATGAGACCCATGCAAGGCGTGAGCTTCGGCGGGCGTTACGAACTGGATTCGCGGATCGCGATCGGCGGTATGGGCGAGGTGTGGGAAGCCACTGACCACGTCATCGGCCGCACCGTCGCGATCAAGATCCTCAAAGACGAGTACATGGGCGACCCCGGGTTCCTCGAGCGCTTCCGCGCCGAGGCCCGTCACGCGGCGCTCGTGAACCACGAGGGCATCGCGAGCGTCTTCGACTACGGCGAGGAGAACGGCAGCGCCTTCCTGGTGATGGAGCTGGTACCCGGCGAGGCGCTGTCGACGATCCTCGAGCGCGAGGGCTCGCTGTCGTCCGACAAGACGCTCGACATCGTCGCCCAGACCGCCTCTGCGCTGCAGGCTGCGCACGCCGCGGGCCTCGTGCACCGCGACATCAAGCCCGGCAACCTTCTCATCACGCCCGACGGCCGTGTGAAGATCACCGACTTCGGCATCGCGCGTATCGCCGACCAGGTTCCGCTCACCGCGACCGGTCAGGTCATGGGCACGGTGCAGTACCTCTCCCCCGAGCAGGCGTCGGGGCACCCGGCTTCGCCGGCCACCGACATCTACTCGCTCGGCATCGTCGCGTACGAGTCCGTCGCGGGAAAGCGTCCGTTCACGGGCGAGTCGCAGGTCGCGATCGCCATGGCGCAGATCAACGAGCAGCCGCCGCCGCTCCCCGCCACCGTCTCCGACCCGGTGCAGAAGCTCATCCTCGCGATGATCGCGAAGAAGCCCGACGACCGTCCGGCATCCGCCTCGGCCGTCGCGCGCGCGGCATCCGCTCTTCGCCGTGGCGATCTCGCCGCGGCGCATGCCGCGGTGCCGGCGATCGCGGCCGGTGCGGGCACGAGCGACGTCACGCAGCTGATGCCCTCCGCAGGCGGCGACACGGCGACGTTGCTGCTCCCGGCCGGAGCCGCCGCTGCCGGGGCCGGCCTCGCGGCCGCGGGTGCGGCGGGCGCTGCGTCCGAAGCCGCTGCTGCGGACGACAACCTCGCCGAGACGCCGAAGCGCAAGCGCAGCCGGTGGACCTGGCCGCTCGTCGCGCTCATCGCCCTGCTCGTCATCGTGCTCGGCGGCACGCTGTTCGCCCTGCTCTCCGGCGGCGGAGACCCCGAGCCCGCTCCGTCGAGTCCGACGAGCTCGGCACCGTCGACCCCCGTTGACACTCCCTCGGCGCCCCCGAGCCCGAGTGGCCCCTCGACGATCAATGTCGACGGTCTCGGACTCACCGGCCGCTCGTGCGAGGACGCCCTCGCCGTCGCGGCACAGGCGGGCCTCGAGAACGTCACCTGCGCGCCGGGCAACCCGGCCCCGAGCGAGGACCAGATCGGCCAGGTCTACGAGGTCGTTCCGCTCGGCAACGTCAAGCCGACCGACTCGGTGACTCTGACCTCGTACGCCGAGCAGAGCCCCCTCGATGCGCCGGCGGCGCCGACGATCCAGTCGAACGGCCAGACCGTCACGAGCGTCACCGCACGATCCAGTGTGCAGGTCATGTGGTCGAGCTACTCTTGCCCGGCTGGGCTCACGCCCTCGGAGTACCGCTTCACCGTGTCGGGCGGCACCTTCGCCAACGGCCAGACCACCTCGAGCTTCAGCCTCAACCAGCGCCCCGCCACGGTCACCGTGGGCGACTCCGGCGCGCTGTCGGTGACGTACACCGTGACGTGCGCAGGCGAGAGCGGCGACCGGACGTCCCCCGTCTCCTCGGAGGCTGCCGCTACGATCCAGCCGGCTCAGTCGCCGCAGCCCAGTCAGCCGGGCAACGGCGGCAGCAACGGCGGTGGAAACGGGAACGGCAGCGGAAGCGACGACTGATTCCGGTTCGGCCATGAGTCCAACATCCGAGTACGAGTCGAACGCAGGGAGTGACGTGTCGGCAGAGCAACGTGTGCTGTCAGGGCGCTACCGCATCGACGAGCCCATCGGGCGCGGCGGCATGGCGAGTGTCTACCGGGGCTACGACGTCACCCTAGGGCGAGACGTCGCGATCAAGGTTCTCAAGCGCGAGCTCGCTGACGACCCCGGCTTCCGGATGCGATTCCGCCTCGAAGCCCAGGCGGCGTCGCGGATGGCCCACCCCTCCATCGTGCGCGTCTTCGACGCTGGGGAGGACACCGAGACCGACCCCGACGGCAGCGAGCACTCCGTGCCGTACATCGTCATGGAGCTCGTGACCGGTCGACTGCTGAAGGACATGGTCGAAGCCGGCCCCATCAGCGAGTCGGATGCGGTGCGCTACGTCGACGGCATCCTCGAAGCCCTCGAGTACTCGCACCGCGCCGGGGTCGTCCACCGCGACATCAAGCCGGGCAACGTCATGATCACCGACGCCGGCACCGTGAAGGTCATGGACTTCGGTATCGCCCGGGCCGTTTCGGACTCGTCGTCGACGGTCGCGGAGACCACGGCGATCATCGGCACGGCGGCCTACTTCTCCCCCGAGCAGGCCAAGGGCGAGCCGGTAGACGCGCGCGCCGACCTCTACTCGACCGGTGTCGTGCTCTACGAACTGCTCACCGGGCGGGCGCCGTTCCGCGGTGAGACGCCGGTTGCCGTCGCCTACCAGCACGTGAGTGAAGCTCCCCTGCCGCCGTCGGAGATCGTCGAGAACGTGCCGCGCGCGCTGGATGCCGTCGTGCTGCGCGCTCTCGCGAAGAGCCCGTTCCAGCGATTCCAGGACGCGACGGAGTTCCGTGCCGCACTCGACGAGGCGGTCGGCGGCAAGCAGCCGACCAAGCGTCAGATGGGGGCCCTCGCGAGCGAGCTGTACGGGCCGGATCCGCGGCACGCGGCCGAGACCGCACGATCCCTGCGTCAGCTCAGCACCGACAACACGATGCGCCGCACGCAGTCCGGCCCGCCCGTCAGCTGGATCTGGGCCGGAGTGGCGGTGCTCGCCGCCCTGCTCATCGCGGTGCTCATCTGGGTCCTGGCATTCCGTGACACGACCACGACCGTGCCTAGTACGTCGCGGGTCGTGCCGGAGGTCGCCGGCAAGTCGTGGGACCTGGCGGAGAATCTCATCGAAGAAGCCGAGTTGGATCCGGTCCGTTCCGACCGCAGCGACGACGCGGTGCCGCCGGGCGACGTCATCAGCACCGAGCCCGCAGCAGGCATCACCCTCTCGCCGGGCCAGCGCGTGACCGTCTACGTCTCGACGGGCCAAGAGATGGCTACCGTCCCGACCCTCCAGAACCTCTCACGCACCGAGGCGACCGAAGCGCTGCAACGTGCCGGGCTGCAGCTGGGCACCGTTCGATCGCGCAACGATCCGACCCTGCCTGCCGGCACGGTCATCGAGGCATCGGCGCCCGAGGGCTCGGCTCTCGCCATGGGATCGTCGGTCAACCTCGTCGTCGCCAGCGGCACCGTGACCCTCGTCGACCTGACCGGGTACACCGTCGAGGCCGCCGAGCGCGAGCTGCAGCAGGAATCGCGTCAGCTGATCCCCGAGGTCGTCGAAGACCCGGGCTGCGCGGCAGCAGCGGGCGGTCGCACCGTCTCGTCGCAGTCGCTTGCACCGGGCGAGGTCCCGATCGGATCGACCGTCACGCTCCGGGTCTGCACCGGCAGCTGAGACCCGCGCCTCACCGGCTCCGGCTCACCGATTCAGGTGACGGTTGCATCCCGTCGATGCGGGTGCAACCGCGCTCCGCGCTCCCGCGCGCCGTTCAGTCCGACCGACGCCAGCCAGTTCCCCAGCATCCGGTAGCCGCCATCGGTCAGCACGGACTCGGGGTGGAACTGGACCCCGACGATGGGCGCGTCACGATGGGCGATCGCCATGACCGTGCCGCCCGGCGCGCGTGCGGTGACCCGCAGCTCGGCCGGCACCGTCGCGGCGTCGACGGCGAGAGAGTGGTACCTGCCCGCCGTAAAGGTCGTCGGCACGCCCTCGAACAGGAAAGACCCGTCGTGCCGCACGTCCGACGTCATCCCGTGCATGAGTTCCGGCGCCTCCCCCACCGTCCCGCCGAACGCGACCGCGATGGCCTGATGCCCGAGACACACCCCGAGAAGCGGGACCGCGAATGCCGCGGCTGCGCGCACGACGTCGATCGAGGCGCCCGCATCCTCCGGAGTGCCCGGTCCCGGCGACACGAGGACGCCGTCGAAGCCCGCCATCACGTGTGTGGGGTCGCTCACGGCATCCGACTCCACCATCTCGGTCTCGGCGCCGAGCTCATGGAGATAGCCGACCAGAGTGTGGATGAAGCTGTCGTGATTGTCGATCACGAGGATCGCGGTCACCCGACCGTCGACTCCTCGCCCGGCGCGAAGAACGGCGCGATGGCGGGGAACACCCAGAAGAACAGCGCATAGACGACCGCGGCCGCGAGGATGAGCAGGAAGAACAGCCGGAGCCACCAGGGTCCGGGGAGAACTCGCCACAGTGCTCCGTACATCAGGCGGAGACTCCCTCTGTCAGCGACGCCGGCGGACCCGCCGAGGTCGGGGTGAACTCTTCGAAGACCGCGTACGAGATGATGCGCTCGAGCATGTTGAGTTTCGGGGCGCAGCTCGTGAGGGTGAGGTACTTGCCGTTGGCGCTGAGGTCGACCTGCTGGGGAACCGGGTTGAGTACCTCGATCGCGGTGTCCTGCACGTACTCGACGTTGCGGAATCGGTAGGTGTACCAGCCGTCCTGGGTCTGGATGACAATGGCGTCGCCGACCACGAGACGGTCGACCGGGTCGAAGGGCGCACCCGAGGTCCACCGGTGCGCGGCGACAGCCATGTTGCCGTCGGCGCCCGGCATCGCGGACCCCTCGTAGTGACCGATGTGGCCCTTGTCGAGGATCGCCTTCTTCGCCGTGCCGTTCGCGATGGTGAATTGCCAGTCGGGACCGAAACGCGGGATGTACATGATGCCGAACTCCGCGCCCGGCTCGGGCTCGGCCAACACGGGAATCGCGGCGGGGTCCGCCGGCTCGGGCTCGCCAGTAGGCGTCTCGGCCGGCGTCGGAGCCTCTTCGGCCTGGGTCTGCCACTGCTGCGCGAGCGCCGCGGCCTCCGCCTGCTTCTGCGATCCGATGATCATGTCGCCGAACCACATCTGCCAGCTCACGAAGAGCAGCATCACCACACCGGCGGTCAGAAGGAGCTCGCCGAAGACGCTGATCACACTCACGCGTCGCCGCGGGCGCGACTGCGAGCGACGTGAGCGTCGGGACGACGTGCGAGTGCTCTCCACAGTCGCAGAGTTTAGCCCGCAGCCCTGGGGGCGATCGCAGAGAACGCCACTATTTCACCCGGTGATCGGCCGACGGGTGAACCGGTGACCCGATCGGCGCTGCCCAGGATGCTCGGAGTCCGACGGCTAGGATTCTCCCATGGCATCTTCCAGCGACCACGACGACCCGACCGTGGAGCGACGCCCCGCAGATGACGCACCTAACCCGGTCTGGTTCAAGCCGATCATGCTGGGGCTGATGCTCATCGGACTCGTGTGGGTGCTCGTCTTCTATCTCAGCAACTCCACGCTTCCCGTGCCCGGCATCGGGGGCTGGAACCTGGTGATCGGTTTCGGCATCGCCTTCGTGGGCTTCCTCATGACCACGCGGTGGCGCTGACCGATTGTCCACATGGGGTGAATCACACCGGTGTGATTCCATCCCCACCTGGGGATAGACCTGTGGATAACTTTCGTCAGTAGAGGGCGAGGGGCACCGCGAGCAGAGCGATCAGCCCCGCGGCGGTGGCGCCGAGCAGCCAGACCTGCATGCGCTGACGGCGGATCGTTCGCGTGCGCGCGAAGATGAAGCCGACGAGCGCGCCCACCGCCAAGCCGCCGACGTGCGCCTGCCATGAGATCTGCGTGCCTGCGCTTCCGCCGAGCCCGCTCAGGAGCAGCGGCAGGAACGTGATGACGAGGTTGATACCCAGAACCACGGCGATTCCCGTGATGTTCGCGCCGATATGACGACCGATCACGAGCAGTGCGCCGAAAAGGCCGAAGATCGCGCCCGACGCACCGACGACAGCCGATGAGAACCCGAACAGCACGACCGCGACCGATCCCCCGAAGCCGCTGAGCAGATAGAGCGCGAGGAAGCGGCCGCGACCGAGCATCGGCTCGAGGCTGCGCCCCAGCATCCAGAGCGCGAGCATGTTGAGCCCGACGTGCCAGAAGCCGCTGTGGACGAGCAGCACCGTGAACAGCCGCCACGGCTCGAAGGTGCCGCTGAACTCCGGGTAGAGCAGCGGGGGGTACATCGCCAGAGTCGACGTGACCACGGACCCGAGGCCCGGGATGAGTCCGACGATGAACACGAAGAACGTCACGCCGATGATCCCGTAGGTGACCAGCGGCCGTGAGTCGTCGGAGCGCACCGCACGCAGGACGCGCGGCGCGCGGCGGGGACGCGACGCGTCCGAGCTCTTCTGCTGATCACGCAGACATTCGGGGCAGATCACTCCGACGGGCATCTGCGTCTGGCACTCCGCGCAGATCGTGCGCAGGCACCGCTGGCAGAGCACGAAGCTCTGCCGATCGGGATGCCGGTAACAGAAGTTGTCGGGGTTGCTCCGCAGCTCGGACGCGCTCACGTACCGCTCAGACCGTGACGACGTCGATCGACGAGATGACCACCGGGTCGACCGGACGGTCCTGCGCGCCGGTCTTCACCGAGGCGATCGTGTCGACGACCTGGCGCGACGCGTCATCCGCGACCTCGCCGAAGATGGTGTGCTTGCCCTGCAGCCAGGGAGTGGGGTCGGTGGTGATGAAGAACTGCGAGCCGTTCGTGCCCTCGGCCTTGCCGGTGATCGCGTTGCGGCGCAGGCCCGCGTTCGCCATCGCGAGGATGTAGGGCTTCTGGAAGTCCAGCTCGGGGCTGATCTCGTCGTCGAAGTTGTAGCCGGGGCCGCCGATGCCCTGACCGAGCGGGTCGCCGCCCTGGATCATGAAGTTCGGGATGATGCGGTGGAAGATGACGTCGGTGTAGAGGGGGCCCTCGCCGGGCTTGCCCGTGGCGGGGTTGGTCCACTCCTGCGAACCGTCGGCGAGACCGATGAAGTTCTTCACCGTGCGGGGGGCCTGGTCGCCGAAAAGGTTGACGACGATGTCGCCGTGGTTGGTGTGGATCGTCGCTACTGCAGTGTGCTGAGGCATGTGTGCCATTCTCGCACCTGTCAATGCCCTGCTGGCTGGAGCGCTCTCTGGCAAGATGAGGGAAAACGTCCCACGATGCAGGGAGGGCCCACGTGAGCCTCAGCCGCAAGCGCAAGAAGCAACTCCGCAAGCTCCAGAAGCAGGCGAACACCCTGTGGGAGTCGCAGCAGGTCCTGATGGGAGAGGCCGCCAAAGTCGCACGCGACGCCGGCCACCAGCTGGGCAACTACAACCGCGAGCACGTCAAGCCCGCCGTTCAGAACACCTATGAGCAGTACGCCGCGCCGTACGTCGACAAGAGCGTCCGCGCGACCCGCAAGGTCTACAACGGCGCTCTCATCCCCGCCGCCGGCGCCGTCGTGGGCGGCGCACTCTCCGTGTGGGATGCGGCGAACGACACCCGTGGACGCCTCGCCCACGGCCGTGGTGTCGACCTCGATCTCTCCTCGGTGAAGAAGAACGCCGCCAAGTACGGCAAGAAGGCGACGAAGAAGTTCCAGTCGCGTGCCGCTCTGCCCGAGCCGAAGAAGAAGCGCGGCGCCGGTGGCGTCATCGCTCTGATCCTCGGCGTCACCGCCGCAGCCGGCGTGCTCTACGCCGCCTGGCAGACGCTCCGCGCGGACGACGAGCTGTGGGTTGCCGACGACCCGCTGCGCGCTCCCGACGCCTGAATCGGATGACCGAAGATCTCGAGCCCACGTCTCGGGTTCGCCTCGCGGCGGCCGAGCGTGGGCTCGACGTCGTCGTTCGGCCGCGTCCGGATGCCGCCAGCCTCGACGAGGCCGCCGCGCTCCTCGGTCTCGAACCCGACGACATCGTCAAGACACTCGTGGTCAAGCGGAGCGACGACACCTACCTGTTCGCGCTCGTCACGGGCGACCGGGTGATCTCGTGGCCGAAGCTCCGCGCCCTCGTAGGGGTCAACAAGCTGCGCCTGCCCGAGCCCGAGCTCGCCCTCGCGGCGACCGGGTACGAACGCGGCACGATCGTGCCGATCGGCAGCACCCATGACTGGCCGGTCTTCGCCGATTCTTCCATCGCGGGCCGACGCATCGCGATGGGCGCCGGCGCGCACGGCTACAGCCTGTTCGTCGACGCCGACGCTCTCATCGCCGCCTACGGCGCCACGGTCGCCGACATCACGGAACCGCGTTCGCGCTGACCGAGCTCACCGGTCGCGCCAGACCCGGGACGACGCCGATCGCTGCGCTTTCGTCATCGCGGGACCGGCGATCCGTCCTCATACGATGGTCGGATGGAGCAGGCATTCGACGTCGCGATCGCCGACGCCGTGAGCGGGTCACGCCTGGGCGGGAAGCCCCCGAGTGTGCTCCTGAACGACCCGCTCCTGCATACGCACGACTACCTGCTCACCCTGGCCGCGGAAACGGCACCGTGGCTCGATGATCGCGAGCTCTCGGTGTTCGTGCGTCGCGGATTCGAGATCGGCGACGCAGACGACCATTACCCCGACATCGCCGTCGCCGTGCGCCTCCACGCGACCTCGACGCGCGCTGAGGCGGAGGTGGCGGTGCACCCGTTCCTCGTCAGTCGCGCGCTGGAACCCGCTGTCGCAGACCCGGACGCGCCGTCCCTGATTCGCATCGCGGATGAGCCACGACGGATCCAGCACGAAGAGTCCCGCCTGGCTGCGGTGCGAGAGGCGGGATACCGGTTCCTGTTCTCCTTCGACGAAGACGGGTATCCCGTGGATGACGAGGTCGTCAGCGAATACCAGTTCGGTTACGGAGCCGTGCACTTCTTCGGGCTCGTCGACGCATCCGGTACCGCAACGGAGATCGTCGCGGGACTCATCGAGAACTCCTGACCGGTTTCTCGCCCTCGTCATCCCGCCGCAGATCGCAGTCTTCCCGACAGGGCGATTGCGAGCGCAGCGAGGGCCGCGGTGACGGCGAAGACGGTCGCGATCGCTGCGGGGAGGCTCTCGGACGTGCCGGTCGCTGACGCGACGATCGCTCCACCCACCCCCGCGACGACGGCGGTCGCGAGTGTCTGAGCCAGCTGCAGCGCACTGCCGACCTGGCCCTGCGCACCGCCCGGGGCTTGTTCCATCGTGTCCGTCGTCGACGCATTGAAGGCGACGCCCATGCCCAGTCCCCCGATGGCCCAGCCAGCGATCGCGAACCACGCGGGAATCACATCGAACAGAGCCGTGACCGCGATCGCCACTGTGCCGACCAAGAGAACCGCCGCTCCCCCGGCGACTGCGCGAGAACGGCGACCGTGGTGGCGACGGTCCCACCGGGCCTGGAGCAGCGAACCGACCACCCAGGTCAGGGCGCCCGCTGAGAGCGCCAGGCCCGCCGCTGCCGGAGTCTGCCCGCGCAGCTCCTGGAACGCGAGCGGAAGGAACGCTTCGCTACCGAAGTAGGCGCCACTGAGAAGCAGACGCACGATCACGCCGGCCCCGAGACCGGCGCGGGCGGACAGCGTTCCCTCCGGCGTCACCCGGCGGAACGCGACGAGCGCGACGCCGAGCCCGAGGATCGCACCGACCGCCATCAGCGCGAGGTCTCCGAACAGCAGGGCCTGAAGCAGCAGCGCCGTGCCCAGGGTGAGGAGGAGCGAGCTGGCCAGGGGCCCCCGCCACCACCGCGCTCCCCCGGCGGCTCCGGTCGCTGGGCGAGCCGACCCGACATCCGCCAACCGCCGCAGCCGCGGGACCGTGAGTGTCATCGCCGCGATGATCAGCGGCACCATCGCGACGAACACCCAGCGCCAGCCCACGAGGTCGGCGGCGATTCCGGCCAGCAACGGTCCGATGAGTGAGGGAATGGTCCACGCCGACGACAGCAGAGCGAACATCTGCGCACGGAGCGACGCCGGGTACGCGCGCCCGATCGCGGCGTAGCTCGCAGCCATCACGGCTCCGACACCGATCCCCTGAACCACTCTCCCCGCCAGGAAGATCGACCATGAGCCCGCGACGCCGGCGATCGCGCATCCCGCGAGGAAGATCAGCATGCCGAGCGCCAGCGGACGCGCCACTCCCCGCCGGTCGGCCATGTAGCCCGCGGCCACGGTACCCACGATGTTCGCGAGCATCAGTGCCGAAAGCCCCCACCCGTAGGCGCCGAGCCCATCCAGGTCGCGGGCGATCACGGGCAGGACGCTTGCGACTCCGAGAGATTCGAAGGGGACCATGCCGACGGAGAGCAGGATGCCCGCGGTCAGCCCACGGTAGCGGGCGTCGAAGACCCCGGCCCGCGTGGGGGACGACGGTGACGACTTGCTTCTCCGATGTTCCGACATGGCTGACGCTCACGGCGCGCATCCGCGCGGGGGCCGCCCTCGAGATCCGCGCATCGACGAGGCGATCCGGCGCGCGACGCTCGAAGTTCTCGCCGAGCGCGGGTACAGCGGACTGACTCTCGAAGACGTCGCCTCACGGGCTGGAACGAACACCCCGGCGCTTCGTCGCCGGTGGCGATCCCGACAGCACCTCATCGTCAGCGCGCTCTTGGATCAGCTCGGCGCGCAGCCCACGCCCGACACCGGCTGCACTCGGTGCGATCTGATCGCAGGTATCGGCACTCTGAGCCCGTCCTTCGGCGAGGAGATCGGTCGGACCGTTCTTCCCGCCCTTGTAGCCGACCTCGCCCTCGACGCGGAACTCGAGAAAGAGTTCTTCGAACGGCTGTTCCACCCGAGGCGCGCCTCAAGCGAAGCCGCGTTGCGGCGAGGCATCGAGCGCGGCGACATCCGGCCCGACGTCGACATCCCCCTCATCCTCGACATGCTCGCCGCCCCGGTCTACTACCGAATGCTCTTCGGGCATCTGGCAGTGACGCCGATGCTCGCCGAGAAGGTCGTCTCGGTCGTGATGGACGGCATCGCCACGAGCACGGTCGCGGGCGTAGAGCGGGCGGATCACCCGCACTCCTGAACTACCGCAATTGTTGCGCGATTTGTTACATTCCGTCCAAGTTTCCGGGCAGGCCCTTCGCAAAAGGCTCTGAGGATGCTTTGATGCCAGTGGGTACCCACCATTCATTCCCCCCGATGGAAGGACAACCCGTGAAAGCAACAACCCGTTCGGCTCTCGGCATCGCCGCCCTGAGCCTCGCATTCACGAGCATCATGACGGCTCCGGCGTCGGCGCAGACGCCCGGACCTGACGACGGTGCCGGCCCGGTCGATCCCGGTCTGCTCTCCGCGATGGCCGAAGAGCTCGGCACGGACGCCGCGGGTGCGCTCGACGTCCTGGCGTTCCAGGATGCCGCGAACACCACGACCGCAACGCTCGCCGATGAGGCAGGGGCGGCATACGCCGGTTCCTGGCTCGACGAGTCGACGCGCACGGTCTACACGGCCGTGACCAGCACCGAGGCTCGGCAGGCGGCGGAGAGCGTGGGCGCCGTGCCGGTCGAGGTCACCTATTCGATCGACGACCTCGAGGCGATCTCCGCCCGTCTGTCCGAGTCCGGCGGTATCGGAGACGTCACGTCGTGGTGGATCGACGTGACCACCAATCAGGTGGTGGTCGAGACCCTCGGGGATGCCGCAGCATCCGAGGTCGCGGCGCAGATCGGAGCGCCCGCCGACGCGGTCCGCATCGAGACCACGGCGGAAGCTCCCGAGACGTTTGCGACCATCCAGGGCGGCATCGCCTACACGATCAACGGCACCTCGCGCTGCTCAGTCGGCTTCGCCGTCGAAGGCGGGTTCGTGACGGCCGGTCACTGCGGCCGGGCGGGGGCGTCGACGAACTACGGGACGTTCCGCGGCTCGAGCTTCCCGGGCGATGACTACGCCTGGGTCGCGACGCCGTCGCACACCCCCGTCGGGACCGTCTCCGACTACGCAGGCGGCGCTGTCGCCGTCTCCGGATCGACGCCCGCAGCCGTGGGCGCGACCGTGTGCCGCTCCGGTTCCACGACCGGCTGGCACTGCGGTCAGGTGCAGGCCTACAACAGCAGCGTCCGCTACGCGGAGGGCACCGTCTCGGGCCTCATCCGCACGTCGGTCTGCGCCGAGCGCGGTGATTCCGGCGGCTCGCTGCTCGCCGGAAGTCAGGCGCAGGGCGTCACCTCCGGTGGATCCGGCAACTGCAGCACCGGCGGCACGACGTACTTCCAGCCGGTCAACGAGATCCTCCAGGCCTACGGCCTGAGGCTGCTCACCCGCTGACGTACACGCCGGCAAAACAGTGACGCCGGGTATCCGTGTGAACGGATACCCGGCGTCTTGTCTGTGGAGCCTAGGAGATTCGAACTCCTGACATCCTGCTTGCAAAGCAGGCGCTCTACCAGCTGAGCTAAGGCCCCGAGGGGGTTCGGGGTGGGGCTACCAGGACTTGAACCTGGGACCTCTTCATTATCAGTGAAGCGCTCTAACCGCCTGAGCTATAGCCCCGTACCGACGCGCTTCACGCGCCGGCAACCTCCAAGACTTTACCCGATGATCCGGGAATCTACTAATTGGAGGTGAAGCCGACCAGCAGTCCGCCGGTGACCTTGACCATCACGTTGTAGATGCCGGCAACGACAGCGCCCAGCACCGTGATGACGATGAGGTTGAGGATGGCGACGACGGCCGCGAACGCCATGACCTGCGGCAGGTCGAGGAACTGCTTGATGGAGAAGTCACCGTTCGAGAACGCCACGAACAGCTCGTCCACCCGGTCGATGAGACCGGTGGTGCTGAGCACCATGAAGACGAGGAAGGTGGCGACGACCGTCACGATCGCCAGGGCCACCGCGGCGAGGAACGACAGCTTCACGGCCGACCAGAAGTCGACGTAGACGAGGCGCAGGCGGACCTGCTTCGCGCTGGTCTTGCTCGTGGACTTCTTGGCGAGTTTGTCGGCGACCGTGCTCATGCGTCAGAACCACTCTCTTCGGTATCCGCGGACGGGGGTGCATCCGGGGCGGAGGCATCCTCGGATGCCGCGTCTTCGGTCAGTCCACGCTCACCGTTCCGGGCGATGGCGAGGATGCGGTCGTCGTCACCGAACCGGGCGAAAACGACGCCCATGGTGTCGCGACCCTTGGCCGGGACCTCGGCCACGGAGGAGCGTACCACCTTGCCGCTGGCAAGAACCACGAGGACCTCGTCGGTCTCCGACACGATGAGACCGCCCGCGAGCACCCCGCGATCGTCGTTCAGCTTGGCCACCTTGATGCCCAAGCCGCCGCGGCTCTGGGTGCGGTACTGGTCGACCGACGTGCGCTTGGCGTACCCGCCGTCGGTGACGACGAACACGTAGCCCTCGTCCCGCACGACCGATGCCGACAGCAGGCTGTCGTCCTCACGGAACGAGATGCCCTTCACACCTTCGGTCGATCGGCCCATCGGACGCAACGCGTCGTCGGTGGCCGCGAAGCGCAGCGACATCCCCTTGCGCGTGATGAGAAGGATGTCGTCGCCCTCGTCGACGAGCAGCGCGCTGACGAGCTCGTCGCCGCCGGCCTCGTCGTCCTGGCCGCGCAGGCGGATCGCGATGACACCGCCCTGGCGGTTGGTGTCGTACTCGGTCAGCGCGGTCTTCTTGACCTTGCCGTCGCGGGTCGCGAGTACCAGGTACTGCGCCGCGGCGTAGTCGCGGATGTCGAGGATCTGCGCGATCTCCTCGCCCGGCTGAAGCGCGAGGAGGTTGGCGACGTGCTGGCCCTTCGCATCGCGACCGGCCTCGGGAAGCTCGTACGCCTTGGTGCGGTAGACGCGGCCCTTCGTCGTGAAGAACAGCAGCCAGTGGTGCGTCGTCGTGACGAAGAAGTGCTCGACGACGTCGTCCGCGCGCAGCTGGGCGCCCTTGACTCCCTTGCCGCCTCGGTGCTGCGAGCGGTAGTTGTCGCTCCGCGTGCGCTTGATGTACCCGTCGCGGGTCACCGTGACCACCATCTCCTCTTCGGGGATGAGGTCTTCCATCGACATGTCGCCGTCGAACCCGTGGAGGATGTGCGTGCGCCGCTCGTCGCCGTACTTGTCGACGATCGCGGTCAGCTCTTCGCCGATGATCGAGCGCTGACGCGCGGGGGTGGCGAGGATGTCGTTGAGGTCGGCGATCTTCAGCTCGAGCTCGGTCGCCTCGTCGATGATCTTCTGACGCTCGAGCGCCGCGAGGCGGCGCAGCTGCATCGACAGGATCGCGTCGGCCTGCAGATCGTCGATGTCGAGAAGGGCCTTCAGTCCCTCTCGCGCTTCCTCGACCGTGGGGGAGCGGCGGATGAGCGCGATGACCTCGTCGAGGGCATCGAGCGCCTTGAGGTATCCGCGCAGGATGTGCATGCGCTTCTCGGCCTCGTTGAGGCGGTAGCGCGTGCGGCGGACGATGACCTCGATCTGGTGGGTGATCCAGTACGAGATGAATCCGTCGAGCGGGAGCGTGCGAGGCACGCCGTCGACGATCGCCAGCATGTTGGCGCCGAAGTTCTCCTGCAGCTGCGTGTGCTTGTACAGGTTGTTCAGCACGACCTTCGCGACGGCGTCGCGTTTGAGCACGACGACGAGGCGCTGACCCGTGCGGTCGCTCGTCTCGTCGCGGATGTCGGCGATGCCGGTGATCTTGCCGTCACGAGCGAGGTCGCGGATCTTGAGCGCGACGTTGTCGGGGTTGACCTGGTACGGCAGCTCGGTGATGACGAGGCAGTTGCGGCCCTGAATCTCCTCGACCTCGACGACAGCGCGCATCGTGATCGAGCCGCGACCGGTGCGGTACGCCTCGCGGATGCCCTTCGTGCCGAGGATCTGCGCCCCGGTGGGGAAGTCGGGGCCGTGGATGCGCGACATCAGCGCTTCGAGGAGTTCCTCGCGCGACGCATCCGGGTTCTCGAGCGACCACAGTGCGCCCTCGGCGACCTCGCGCAGGTTGTGCGGCGGGATGTTCGTGGCCATACCGACCGCGATACCCACCGAACCGTTGACGAGCAGGTTCGGGAAGCGCGAGGGAAGGACGACCGGTTCCTGGGTCTTGCCGTCGTAGTTGTCCTCGAAGTCGACGGTGTCTTCGTCGATGTCGCGGACCATCTCCATGGCGAGGGCCGCCATCTTGGTCTCGGTGTACCGGGGGGCCGCAGCACCCTGGTTGCCCGGCGAGCCGAAGTTTCCCTGCCCGTCGGCGAGCGGGTACCGCAGCGACCACGGCTGCACGAGGCGGACCAGCGCGTCGTAGATCGCGCTGTCGCCGTGCGGGTGGTACTGACCCATGACCTCACCGACGACGCGGGCGCACTTCGAGTAGCTCTTGTCGGGGCGGTAGCCGCCGTCGTACATGCCGTAGATGACACGGCGGTGCACCGGCTTGAGCCCGTCCTCGACGCGGGGGAGCGCACGCCCCACGATGACGCTCATCGCGTAGTCGAGGTAGCTCCGCTGCATCTCGACCTGGAGGTCGACCTGGTCGATGTTGCCGTGGTTGTGGGCAGGCGTGAGGTCGGGACGTTCTTCGTCAGACATACGTTCTCAGTTTCTCGATGTCGCTCGGCTCGATCAGATGTCGAGGAAGCGGACGTCCTTGGCGTTGCGCTGGATGAAGGTGCGGCGGGACTCGACGTCTTCGCCCATGAGCACCGAGAAGATCTCGTCGGCGGCGGCCGCGTCGTCGATCGTCACCTGGCGCAGGGTGCGGGTGCTGTGGTCCATCGTGGTCTCCCACAGCTCTTTCGGGTTCATCTCGCCGAGACCCTTGTAGCGCTGGATGCCGGATTCCTTGGGGATGCGCTTGCCGTTGGCGAGCCCGTCGGCGAGCAGAGCGTCGCGCTCCTTGTCGCTGAACACGTACTCGTGATCGGCATTCGTCCACTTCAGGCGGTACAGCGGCGGCATCGCCAGATAGACATAACCCGCTTCGATGAGCCCGCGCATGTAGCGGAACAGCAGCGTCAGCAGCAGCGTCGTGATGTGCTGCCCGTCGACATCGGCATCCGCCATCAGCACGATCTTGTGGTACCGCGCCTTCTCGACGGCGAAGTCCTCGCCGATGCCGGTTCCGAACGCCGAGATGATCGCCTGGATCTCGTTGTTGCCGAGAGCACGATCGAGCCGCGCCTTCTCGACGTTCAGCACCTTGCCGCGCAGCGAGAGGATCGCCTGCGTCTCGGGGTCACGGCCGCGCACAGCCGAACCGCCGGCCGAGTCACCCTCGACGAGGAAGATCTCGGAGATCGACGGGTCCTTGCTCGTGCAGTCCTTGAGCTTGTCGGGCATCGACGCCGACTCGAAGACGCTCTTGCGGCGGGCGGTCTCGCGGGCCTTGCGCGCGGCGAGACGCGCGGTCGCGGCATCCACCGCCTTCATGATGACGCGCTTGGCCTGGGCGGGGTTGCGGTCGAGCCAGTCCGTCAGCTGGTCGCCGACGATCTTCTGGACGAACGCCTTCGCCTCGGTGTTGCCGAGCTTCGTCTTGGTCTGACCCTCGAACTGCGGCTCGGAGAGCTTGACGGAGATGACGGCGGTGAGTCCCTCGCGGATGTCGTCACCGGTGAGGTTGTCGTCCTTCTCCTTGAGGAGGCCCTTATCGCGCGCGTAGGCGTTGACGCGCGTCGTCAGCGCCGCCCGGAAACCCTCTTCGTGGGTACCGCCCTCGTGCGTGTTGATCGTGTTCGCGAAGGTGAACACGTTCTCGGTGTAGCTCGTGGTCCACTGCATCGCGAGCTCGAGCGAGATGTGGCGCACGGTGTCCTCGGACTCGATCTCGATGATCTCGTCGTTGACCACCTCGGTCTTGCGCAGCTTGTTCAGGTACTCGACGTAATCGACGAGGCCGCGCTCGTAGTGGAAGTCGTCGTGACGCTGCTGCGACTCGGAGCCACCCTCGTCGAGATCGACGACCACGGCCGCCTCGGGACGCTCGTCGGTCAGCGTGATCCGCAGCCCCTTGTTGAGGAATGCGGTCTGCTGGAAGCGCGTGCGAAGAGTGTCGTAATCGAACAAGATCGTCTCGAAGATGTCGCCGTCGGGCCAGAAGGTGACGGTCGTTCCGGTCTCGTCGCTGTTTTCGCCCTTCGCCAGGGGAGCCTGCGGCTTGCCGCCGTCGGCGAACGTCTGGCGCCAGACCGATCCTTGACGCTTGATCTCGACCTCGAAGCGCGTCGAGAGCGCGTTGACGACCGACGATCCGACGCCGTGCAGTCCACCGGAAACGGCGTAGCCGCCGCCGCCGAACTTTCCACCGGCGTGCAGGACGGTCAGCACGACCTCGACGGTCGACTTCGTCGGATCGGAGGCGTGGGGGTCCACCGGGATACCGCGGCCGTTGTCGACCACCCGGAGCCCACCGTCTTCGAGGATCGTCACGTGGATCGTGTCGCAGTAGCCGGCCAGCGCCTCATCGACCGCGTTGTCGACGATTTCGTAGACGAGGTGGTGCAGACCACGCTCACCCGTGGATCCGATGTACATTCCCGGACGCTTCCGCACCGCCTCGAGGCCTTCGAGCACCTGGATCGCGTCGGCGCCGTACTCGTTGGGCACCTTCGCCGAGGTCTCCTCAGCCGAATCGGGGGTTTCGGGGTCTTCGGGAACGCTGTCGGGATTCTGAGACGTCATAGGTTTCGAGCGCTCCACATCGGTTCGGTCAGTCCCGCTCAGTCTACCCGTTCGGGCGCTCTCACGCGGCCCTCAGCGCCCGTATGGCGAACGAAAGTCGGATTCGATGACTGGGGACGTGGCTCATCCGTAGGTATCGCGAGGGCCACGGCCTGGAACGGCTCTGGGGCCCCATTTCCAGGAGGGGACGTCCGGGCCTACGAAACGCACCGACTCGACACCCGACTGTGGGAACGCTTTCACGAGCTGCGTCGTGATCACCGTCCGCATCAGATGGAGGTTCTTCGCCCACGCCGTCGAGTCGCACTGCACGGTGAGCACGCCGTCGGAGAGCGCGACGGGGGATGCGTGGCGCGCGGTCTCCTCGCCGGCGACCTCCGCCCAGCGCAGCACGAGATCCTCGCGGGAGAGCTGGGCATCCCACCCGGCCTGACGAGTGAGGTCGGCGATGACGTCACCGAGTCCCTTGGGGTCGCGTCCGGACGTGAAGGGCTGGTTCTCGTCGTCGTCCGTCCGCTGCCGACGGCGCTTCTTCCATCGGCCCGAGGGCTCGAGCCCGCGCAGACGCAGATACGTGGAGATCGTCTCCGGCGCTTCGTCAGACGGCAGCATCGGAACCCTCGTGCAGCGTGCCCGCCTCGACCCGAACGGTGCGCGCACGCAGACCGAGCGGAACGTCTTCGGAGACCGCCGCCGTCACGATGACCTGTTCGTAGTCGGCGACGATGCCGGCCAGGCGCGCGCGCCGATCAGCATCGAGCTCGGCGAAGACGTCGTCCAGGATCACGATGGGGTCGCCCAGCGTCGACTCCGCGCGCAGCAGCTCGGCCGACGCGAGGCGGAGGGAGAGGGCGACGGACCACGATTCGCCGTGCGACGCGTAGCCCTTCACCGGAAGATCGCGGATGCGCAGGATCAGGTCGTCGCGGTGCGGGCCGACGAGCGTGATGCCGCGGTCGAGCTCCGCGCTGCGACGATCGGCGAGGGCGGTGCGGAAGAGCTGCTCGATCGCCGCCGCGTCGGCGATGCCGGCGTCGGCAGGTGAGTCGTCCTCTTCCGGATCGGCTCCGCCGACGGAGAGCGCCCACTGGAGTTGGGGTCGATGGTCGGCACCGGCGATGGCGGTGTAGGCGCGGGCGACCGGGCCGGCGAGTTCGGATGCCAGTCGCAGACGGGCCCGGATGACGTCGGTGCCGAGCGAGACGAGCTTGTCGTCCCATACCTCGAGTGTCGAGAGCCCGTCTCCACGGACACCGCGGGCACGGGCGGATTTCAACAGGGCGTTGCGTTGCTTGAGCACGCGGTCGTAGTCCGCGAGGACGCCCGCAAGCCGTGGGGCACGCTGAATGAGGAGCTGATCGGCGAATCGCCGGCGCGCCGACGGGTCACCGCGCACGATCTGCAGGTCTTCCGGTGCGAAGAGGACGACCTGCGCGTAGCGGGGGAGTTCCGCCGTACGCACGGGCGAACCGTTGACGCGAGCCTTGTTGGAGCCGGTGCGATTGAGCTGCGCCTCGAGCTGCACCCGTCGCTGACCGTGAGCGAGCCGGGCTCGGACGAAGGCGGCATCCGCGCCGTCGCGCACCATGGGTGCGTCCTGCGACACTCGATGGGAACCGAGCGTCGCGAAGTAGCCGATCGCCTCGGCGAGATTCGTCTTTCCCTGACCGTTGCGCCCGACGAACACGTTCGCGCCGGGAGCGAGAGAGAGCTCGGCAGCCGCGTAGTTGCGGAAGTCCACCAGGCTCAGCTGCTCCACGATCATCAGATCACCCTAGTTCTCGTCTCCGACAGTCCCACCGAGGTGGTCGTGCTGGGGGCGATCAGCGCAGGAGGAGGTTGGGCTGCAGCAGGTACTTGAACGACTCCACGCCGCCCGAGGTCTGCGGGGTGATGAGAATCGGGCTGAGCTTGTTCGCGTTCTCGCTCGAGGTGAAGGTGACGCGCGTGAACTCGCTCTTCACGGCCGCGAGCGCCTCGAGCAGGTACTGCGGGTTCAGGCCGATGACGACCTCCTCGCCCGTCAGCGTCGCGTCGACCGACTCGGTCGCGCGTGCCTGCTCGGTTCCCGACGCATCCATCGAGACCCCGTCGGCGCCGAACGTGAAACGCAGCGGAGCCGAACGGTCGAGCACGAGGGCGACACGCCGCACGGCTTCGATGAGCTCACCGGTGTTGACGACGGCGTGGTGGTCGGTCGCCTCGGGGAACAGGCGGCGGACCGGCGGGAAGTTCCCCTTGATGAGCAACGACGTGACCGTCTTGTTGCCGGCGGTGAAGGCGATGATCTCGCGGTCGCCGGAACCGGAGAACGACACCGTGATGTCGCCGGAGTGGGCGAACGTCTTACCCACCTCGGTGAGTGTGCGCGCCGGGACGAGCGCGGTGGTGGTGTTCTCATCGGCGACGATCCCGCTGTCGAACGGGATGTCGCGGAGCGCCACGCGGTAACGGTCGGTGGCGACGAGGCTGAGCTGGGTGCCGCTCACCTCGAGCTGAACGCCGGTGAGCACGGGAGTCACGTCATCGCGCGATGCTGCGAAGGCCACCTGCGAGATCGCCGTGGCGAAGTCCTCGGCCGGCACGACACCCGATTCGCCCGAGACCTCGGGGATCGCGGGATATTCCTGTACCGGCATCGATGCGAGTGTGAAGCGCGCGGATCCACAGGTGAGGAGGATCCCGTCGTCGTCGACGGCGATCTGGATCGGCGCGTTCGGCAGGCGGCTGGCGATCTCCGACAGCAGACGACCGTGCACGAGGATCGTGCCCGGGTCGTCGACGGTGGCCTCGATCGTCGTGCGTGCGGACGCCTCGTAGTCGAACGCCGACAGCGAGAGACCCGCCTCGGTGGCTTCGATCAGCACACCCGCGAGGATCGGCTGCGGGTTGCGCTGGGGGAGGAGCTTCACGACGAACGACACAGCCTCGCTGAAGACGTCGCGATTGACCTGGAACTTCACTGGCGCTCCCTTGTCGTGGATGAAAGCTCTCCCATGCTAGTGCCCAACCCGAGCGGTTCCCGAAGCACGGTTGCGACCGGCCTCACCGCCGTCGAGGTGATCGAATCGCAAATTCTCTAGATGTAACTGTCTTCTTCATCTCCGCTGTGGAAACTGTGGACAACTCGGTGGATACCAGTCGGGACACGGGAACCACACGGATGTAACTTGTGAGCCGGCTGCGGATGATCGTGGGATGACGTCGGCCGCGCTCGGATCGCTGTCGAGCGGCGATCCACAGGAGATGTGTGATTCGTTCACAACTCTTCGACGACGAATCGAAGTTATCCACAGGTTTTCCACACTGTGCAGAACGGCATGATCGGGCGTCGCGCGACCCCTGTCAAGCTGAGCTCAGCGTCGGCCGAGCTGCGACGTGATCTCGGAGACCTGGTTGTAGATCGAGCGGCGCTCCTTCATGAGCTCGCTGATCTTCTTGTAGGCGTACATCACGGTGGTGTGGTCGCGGTTGCCGAAGAGCTGACCGATCTTGGGCAGCGACAGGCTCGTGCGCTCGCGGCAGAGGTACATGGCGATCTGTCGTGCGGTGGCCACGGCCTGCGAACGGCTCGAACCGTACAGATCGTCGACAGACAGTCGGAAGTACTGCGCGGTCGCCGTGATGATGTCGGTCGGGGAGATGACGTTCGCGTCATCCTGATCCACGATGTCGCGCAGCACGGTCTGCGCGAGGGAGATGTCGAGGTTGGACCGGTTGAGGCTCGCGAACGCCGACACGCGGATGAGCGCGCCTTCGAGCTCGCGGATGTTCGACGAGACCTTCGTTGCGATGTACTCGAGGACGTCGTCGGGGACGAGGAGGCGCTCGGACTGCGCCTTCTTGCGCAGAATCGCGATGCGGGTCTCGAGGTCGGGTGCCTGCACGTCGGTGATCAGGCCCCACTCGAAGCGACTCCGCATGCGGTCCTCGAAGCCGGTGAGGTGGCGAGGGGGAACGTCGCTCGTGATCACGACCTGCTTGT
This sequence comes from Microbacterium sp. SMR1, assembly GCF_003289625.1. Taxonomy (GTDB): domain Bacteria; phylum Actinomycetota; class Actinomycetes; order Actinomycetales; family Microbacteriaceae; genus Microbacterium; species Microbacterium plantarum. The sequence continues at coordinate 187,074 of NZ_QMBN01000002.1, read as the reverse complement.
CGTGATCGTGGAGGGTGTTGAACGTGTGGAAGAACGCTTCCTGCGTCTCGGCGCGACCCTGCAGGAACTGGATGTCGTCGATCAGCAGGATGTCGACCTCGCGGTAGCGCGCCTGGAAGGCCGAGCCGCGGTTGTTGGCGATCGAGTTGATGAAGTCGTTGGTGAACTCCTCGCTCGACACGTACCTGACACGGATGCCGGTGTACAGGTTGAGCGCGTAGTCGCCGATCGCGTGGAGGAGATGCGTCTTGCCGAGCCCCGAGTCGCCGTAGATGAAGAGCGGGTTGTAGGCCTTGGCGGGAGCCTCGGCCACGGCGACCGCAGCCGCGTGGGCGAAGCGGTTGGACTGCCCGATCACGAAGTTGTCGAACGTGTACTTCGGGTTCAGCCGGGTGTCGTGGCGCGAGGTGGAGACGGGGGCTTCGACGTATTCCTCGCCGGCCGGCCGCAGCGGTGCCGGCGCAGCCGCGGACTGAACCGGGATCGGCGCCGTGAGGTGCGCGTCGGCGAGCTCCGGGTTGACGACGACGCGGTAGCTCGAGGCACCGGGGTCGACATGGACGTGTGCGAGCGCTTCCATGATCGGCTGGCGCAGGCGCTTGTTGAGCTGGGCGGCGGTGAGGTCGTTCGGAACGTCGAGGTAGAGCGTTCCCCCCATCACGCCCTGAGCCACAGCGAGACTCAGGAACCCCTGCATCTGCGGGGTCACCCGGTCATCGTCGGCGAGCAGGTCGAGGACCGCGTTCCACACCGGTACGTCCGGGAGATCGTGCTGAGCCAAGAGTTCCCCCGCGGATGATCGATGCTTTTCCACACAGCTACGCGCCAAACTGGGGATAGCTGTGGATAACTGCCCGTGACACGCTAGTCATGCGGTGTCGGGAGCGCCAAATCCACTGTAGTTCCGGCCCGCGTGTCGCCGCCAGGGCCTGTGTACAGCGGTGGATAATTGCGGGTTCCCGTCGCTCCGGTTTGAGTTACCGGGCATCGCGACGTACCCTTAGTCGGTTGACTTATGCCCGCGAGGGCAGTCCTGTACCCCCGTGTCCCCGGTCTGAAGCGTTCCGGTGACCGCCGATCCGGAGTGATCCCTATGAGCAAGCGCACGTTCCAGCCCAACAACCGCCGCCGCGCCAAGAAGCACGGCTTCCGCGCCCGCATGCGCACCCGCGCCGGTCGCGCCATCCTGTCGGCTCGCCGCGGCAAGGGCCGCACCGAGCTGTCGGCCTGACACAGCCTCTTCTGTGCTGGCGCGCGGAAACCGGATCACGCGCGGGGCGGATTACAAGGCCGTCGTCCGCGGGGGTGCTCGCTGTGCCGGTGCGCACACCGTGACCTACGTGGTGTCCACCGGTGCGAGCAGAGCTCCCCGGTTCGGTTTCATCGTCAGCAAGCAAGTCGGATCAGCCGTCGTGCGCAATACAGTGCGCCGACGGCTGAAGGCCGTTTGCGCGCAAGCGCTTCCCGACGTCCGTGAGGGCGCCGACATCGTGATCCGAGCGCTCCCCTCAGCGGCGCGCTCGGATTTCGCGGATCTGAGAGACGAGGTGGAACGGTGTCTGCTACGGCGAGCGGCGGTATGAGCTGGTCGACGCTGCCCACCGCCTCCGTCGGCGACGGACACCTGGCCGCGACATCCGTGCTCCGCGCGGTGCCGCTCGTTCCGCGCAATGCCGGGATCGCGCTGCTGCACGCCTACCGTTCCGTTGTCTCGCCGCTGTACGGCGACGTCTGCAAGTACTACCCGAGCTGTTCCGCGTACGCGGTGGGGGCCGTGCAGCAGCACGGGCTCGTGAAGGGCTCCGCCCTCGCCGCCGCTCGGCTCGCCCGATGCCACCCGTGGGCGCAGGGGGGCGTCGATGACGTCCCCGCCCATCGGGACTTCCGCCACACCCTGACCAGGCACGGCTTCGTCGTGCCGCCGAGAAAGGACTGATCCCGTGCTGGATCTCTTCCTCGCCACGCCGACTCCCGTCGTGCCGACCCCGACGACTCCTCCTCCCGGCGGTGCTGACTTCTTCAGCACGATCATGTGGCCGTTCAAGTTCCTGGTCGAGGCGATCCTGGTCTTCTGGCACTGGGTTCTCACCGCTGTCGGCATGCCGGCCGCCGCAGGCGCGACCTGGGTCATGTCGATCATCGGTCTGGTCATCGTCGTGCGTTCGGCCCTGATTCCGCTGTTCGTGCGGCAGATCAAGAGTCAGCGCAAGATGATGGAGCTCGCGCCCGAGATGCGCAAGATCCAGGAGAAGTACCGCGGTAAGCGCGACCAGCTGTCGCGCGAGGCCATGAGCCGCGAGACGATGGCTTTGTACAAGAAGCACGGCACCACGCCGGTGTCGAGCTGCCTTCCGCTGCTGGTGCAGATGCCCATCCTGCTCGGCATGTTCTACACGCTGAGTGACGTCAAGAAGCACGCCGAGTGGGGCGTGGGCGGTGTCGGCCTCCTCAACGTCGACCTCACGAAGCAGTTCTACGACGCGCAGCTGTTCGACGTGGCGCCGCTTCACACGAACATGATCGAGGCGATCAACCTCGGTCAGACGGCAACCGTCACCATCCTCGTGATCCTCGTCGTGCTGATGATCGCGTCGCAGTTCATCACCCAGCTTCAGATCATCTCGAAGAACCTGTCGCCCGAGGCGAAGACCGGCCAGGCGTACCAGATGCAGAAGATCATGCTCTACGTGCTGCCGCTGGCGTTCATCTTCTCCGGTGTCTTCTTCCCGCTCGGCGTCGTCATGTACTGGTTCACATCGAACATCTGGACCATGGCGCAGCAGTTCATCGTCATCCGTAACCTGCCGACCCCGGGCTCGGAGGCCGCGAAGGCCCGCGAGGAGCGCCTCGCGCGCAAGGGCAAGGCGCTCGACGCCAAGGGTCGCGTCGTGTCCATGGAGAAGTACCAGGCCGAGCAGCAGCGACTCCTCGAAGAGGCTGAGCGTGCCCGCGCGGCTCAGCCGAAGCGCCAGCAGCCGATGAGCAAGCAGCGCGCGAAGAAGCAGTCGAACAAGGACGGCTCGCAGGGCTGACCCTGCCGGCATCCCTCATCGCACAGATCGAACCACGCGAGGAATCATGACGAACCCCACGGAGTCCCCGGCGGCTGAGCGCGCTGACGCGACGGTCGAAGAGCTCGAGCACGAAGGCGACATCGCCGCCGATTACCTGGAGGGCCTGCTCGACATCGCCGACATCGACGGCGACCTCAACCTCGACGTGCGCGCCGGACGGGCATACGTATCGGTAGAGGCGGACGATGCGAGCGCGTTGCGTGTGCTGTCGGACCCCGACGTCGTGCAGGCGGTGCAGGAGCTGACGCGGATCGCTGTTCAGACGAAAACCGGACGCTTCTCGCGCCTCATCCTCGACATCGGGGGATCGCGCGACGCGCGCCGGCGTGAGCTGGAGCGTCTCGTAGACCGCGCCGTCGAGCGTCTCAACGACGGAGCATCGCAGGCATCCCTGCCGGCGATGTCCAGCTACGAGCGCAAGCTGGTTCATGACATCGCGTCTGAGCGTGGTGTCGTCTCGGAGTCGTACGGCGAAGGCACAGACCGCCACACCGTCATCCGACATGGCTGATGTTTCACGTGAAACACCCGTGATCGAACCGGAGCCGACGGGTGCCGTCGAGGCGCTGTTCGGCCCTCGGGTGGACCTGGCCCGGCGCTACACCGCTGCACTGGCAGCGCACGGTGAGGAGCGCGGCCTGATCGGCCCGCTCGAGTTGCCGCGGCTGTGGACTCGACACGTTCTCAACTGCGCGGCCGCGGCGCCACTTTTTACGGGCCGTGTCGGAGATGTTGGATCCGGCGCGGGCCTGCCCGGGCTCGTGCTCGCGATCGCGCGACCGGACGTCGAATGGGTGCTCATCGAGACGATGGAACGACGAGTCACCTGGCTTACCGAGCAGGTAGCGGATCTCGGGCTCGACAACGTCGAGATCATTCGATCCCGCGCCGAAGAATGGAGCGGCGCTGGGACGCTGGATGGCGTCACGGCTCGCGCTGTCAGCGCCTTGCGGACACTCGTCCCGATCACCGCACCGCTCGTTCGGGATGGGGGAGAGCTCTTCCTGCTGAAGGGCGCGAATGCTGAAGCAGAGATCGCCGCTGCCGACAAGGTGATCCGGCGCTTCAAGCTGCGTGATGTGCGCGTGGAAATGGTGGGAGAGTCTGTCCTCGCTGAGCCGACGCGCGTTCTGCGTGCGACGGTGCGGTGATGTTTCACGTGAAACAGCGGATGCAGCACGGTGCCACCTCACGTTTCACGTGAAACAGCGCCGACGGCCGTTTCACGTGAAACGTCAGAGGCCGTCCGTAGAGTGAGACCACGAACCGAGGAGTTGAACGAATGGCAGAACCCGAATCGGGCCGCGCGTCCTTGACGTTCGATTCTCCCCTCGCACGCGAGCTGGCGGATCTGACATCGCGCCGTCGGGTCCTGGACGCCGTTTCGGTCGACTTTTCCGGGGATACGCGCGTCATCACCGTCTCTAATCAGAAGGGTGGCGTCGGGAAGACCACCACCGCGGTGAACCTCGCCGCTGCATTGGCTTCGCTGGGCGCCCGCGTGCTGGTGATAGACCTCGACCCGCAAGGGAACGCCTCGACCGCCCTGGGCGTGCCGCACAGCGCTGACGTTCCCAGCGTGTACGACGTGCTGATCGACCAGTTCCCCCTCTCGGACATCGTGCAGGCGAGTCCCGAGTCCCCCAATCTTCTCTGCGCGCCCAGCACGATCCATCTCGCGGGCGCTGAGATCGAGCTGGTCTCGCAGGTCGCACGTGAGCACCGGCTGCGTACGGCGGTCGAGGACTACCTTGCTTCCACGAATGACCGCATCGACTTCGTCGTGATCGACTGCCCGCCGTCCCTCGGGCTCCTGACGATCAACGCTTTCACGGCCGCGCACGAGCTGCTGATCCCCATTCAGTGCGAGTACTACGCGCTGGAGGGCCTCAGCCAGCTTCTCGGGAGCGTCTCCATGATCCAGAAGCACCTGAACAGCCGTCTTCACCTGTCGACCATCTTGTTGACGATGTACGACGGACGTACCCGTCTGGCGCAGCAGGTGGCCGAGGAGGTGCGGTCGCACTTCCCGAATGAGGTCCTCCGCACCGTTATTCCGCGCTCGGTTCGCGTCTCGGAAGCGCCGAGCTTCGGTCAGACGGTCATCGCCTACGATGGGCAATCGGCTGGCGCGGTGGCCTACCGCGAGGCAGCCGTCGAGATCGCGCAGCGTGCATCTGCGGCGGCACAAGGAAACAAGGGAGAAGCCTGATGGCCAAGCGCACCGGATTGGGCCGAGGAATCGGCGCACTCATCCCCACGTCCGAGGCAACCGAGGCTCGGCCTGTCGATGTCTTCTTCCCCGGTGGCAAGACGACGGCAGCCGCCACGGAGGCGCCGGCGCCCGCAGAAGTGAAGGCGGACGAGGGCCCCGAGCTCGTCTCGATTCCCGGTACCGCACTGATCCAGGTCGATCCGAACGAGATCGTGCCCAACCCGCGGCAGCCCCGTACCCACTTCGACAGTGAAGACCTCGCCGAACTGGTGCACAGCGTCCGTGAGTTCGGCGTGCTCCAGCCGGTCGTGGTCCGCACGAACGAGGATGGCAAGTACGAACTGATCATGGGCGAGCGCCGCACGCGCGCCGCTCGCGAGGCCGGTCTGACGGCGATCCCGGCCGTCCTGCGCGACACGTCGGACGAGAATCTCCTCCGGGACGCGCTCCTCGAGAACCTGCACCGCTCTCAGCTGAATCCGCTCGAGGAGGCATCCGCCTATCAGCAGCTGCTCGAGGACTTCGGGATCACCCAGGAGGAGCTCGCGACCCGTATCGGACGCTCGCGCCCGCAGATCAGCAACACCATCCGCCTTCTGCGCCTGCCGGTTCCGGTCCAGCAGCGTGTTGCGGCCGGCGTGCTCAGTGCCGGCCACGCGCGCGCGATCCTCTCTGTCGACGGTGCGGACGGCATGCAGCGCCTCGCCGACAAGATCGTGAACGAAGATCTCTCGGTGCGTGCTGCGGAAGCAGCGGCGAAGACGATCGAGGCCGCAGGAACTCGGCGCCCCGCCCCGAAGGCCGGGGGAGTCCGGGCGCACCTGGACGAGGTCGCCGGACGTCTCGGCGACCGCCTCGACACAAAGGTGAAGATCTCGCTCGGCGCGCGCAAGGGGCAGATCGTCGTCGACTTCGCGACCATCCAGGATCTGAACCGTATCCTCGCCGAGCTGGGCGAGGACGCGTACGGCGCACGCTGACCCTCATGTCGGTGGCGCGACGTAGGCTTGTTCGGTGACAAACGAGCGGAACGCGAGGCGCGCGAGCGTCGAGCTGCTGCGGGCTGAAGCAGCAGATGAACTCTCCGTCCTCGTCGAAGAGCGGCTCCGCGCTGGCGAAGACCCATGGGAGTTCATGGAGGAGCTGCCCTCCGTCGACGAGCTCGTCGTTCTCATGCTGCGCGCCGAGAACATCGCCGCTTACGGCGGGGGTCGCCCCAGCTCGTCCCGCAACTATCGCGTCCTTCGTCAGATCGCAATGGATCACCCCGAACTGACCCGAGCCGTATGGCGCCTGCTGGGCAGTGAGCCCCACCGTCGGTGGGACGCAGCGACGCGCGCCGACGCCTCCTGACGAACCGCAACAGCAGCGCGCCGACACGAAAAAGCCCCGGTCAGATCAGTGATCCGACCGGGGCTTCTTTGTGTCTGGGGGTCAGCCGATGTAGGAGGCGAGGTCCTGCTCGAGTGCGAACTTCGGCTTCGCGCCGATGATCGTCTTCTCGACCTCGCCCTTGTTGAAGACCTTCATCGCGGGGATGGAGGTGATCTGGTACTGCATGGCGAGGTTGGGGTTCTCGTCGACGTTCAGCTTGAGCACCGTGATCTTCTCGGGGTGCTCGGTGGCGATCTCGTCGAGGATGGGTCCGACCATGCGGCACGGACCGCACCAGGCGGCCCAGAAGTCGACGAGGACGGGTCCATCGGCGTCGAGGACGTCCTGCTGCCAGGTGCTCTCGGTCGTGGCCTTGGCGGTCATGGTGATCTCCTTCGAAAGGGTGTCGCCTACGTCAACGACGTGGGCGGGTGAATTGTTCCGCGGTGCGGCCGTCAGGCCGCGTCGCTCTCGTCGTTCGTCTCGGTCTCGGCGACAAGTGACTCGAGGCCCTCGTCGGGGCGACCGCGGAGCGGGGAGCTGTCGGCCGCGGGCTCGGACGCTTCGCCCAGGGCGGCGAGGTAGTGCTCGACATCGAGTGCAGCGACGGTTCCGCTGCCCGCGGCGGTGACCGCCTGGCGGTACGTCGGGTCGATGACGTCGCCGGCCGCGAAGACGCCGGGGACGGAGGTGCGCGAGGAGCGACCGTCGACCCAGACGGTGCCGTGCTCCGTGAGGTCGAGAGATCCGTGCACGAGGTGCGTGCGGGGGTCGTATCCGATCGCCACGAAGATGCCGTCGAGCGCGAGCTCACGCGTCGAGCCGTTGACCGTGTCGCGGAGGACGACGCCGGTGACGGCATCCTCGCCCAGGATGTCGGCGACCTCGCTGTTCCAGACGAACTCGATCTTGTCGTTGCTCATCGCGCGGTTCTGCATGATCTTCGAGGCGCGCAGCTCGTCGCGACGGTGGATCACGTAGACCTTCGACGCGAACTTCGTCAGGAACGTCGCCTCTTCCATGGCCGAGTCGCCGCCGCCGACGACGGCGATCGTGCGCTCGCGGAAGAAGAAGCCGTCGCAGGTGGCGCAGTACGACACGCCACGGCCCGACAGGCGGCTCTCGCCCTCGATGCCGATCTTGCGCGGGGCCGAGCCGGTCGCGAAGACCAGGCTGTCAGCCTCGTGGGTGGCGCCACTGCCGAGGGTGACCTTCTTTACCGGTCCGTCGATGTCGAGCTCGACGACGTCGTCGTAGAGGACCTCGGTGCCGAACTTCTCGGCCTGCTCCTGCATCTTGGTCATGAGGTCGGGCCCCATGATGCCCTCGGGGAAGCCGGGGAAGTTCTCGACCTCGGTGGTGTTCATCAGCTCGCCGCCCGCTTCGACCGAGCTCGCGATCAGCAGCGGCTTCAGGTTCGCGCGCGCCGCGTAGATCGCGGCCGTGTAACCGGCGGGGCCGGATCCGATGATGATGACCTGTCGCACGTCGACATCCCTTTCTGGGGTCTGGAATCCGCGTCGCGGATACCCCGACACGTCCAACCCATGGTAGCCGCGAGGCATTCCCCGGCGGCCGTGGGGGGAGGGGTGTCAGCGGCCGAGGATGCGTCGCACCGTGCGAACGGCCGTGGTCAGCTCCGGCGCGCGCAGAAGGGCGAGGAGGATGACGTAGACGACGAGGGTCGCCAGGCCGATGACGGCACCGCCGACGAGCGCTGCGGCGAACGTCTCGATCGTCCACCCCCACACACGTGCCAGGAGCAGCGAGACGGCCCAGCCGGCGGCGCAGGCGGGGATGCCGGCGGCGACGAAGCGCAGAACGCCGCGTACCGCACCGCCCAGGCCGAGCGGGCCGATCTTCCGGCGCAGGAGGATGACCGCGAGCACCAGCTGCACGATGTTGGCGAGCGACTGCCCCAGCGCGATGCCGACGGCGAGATACTCGACGGGCAGCAGGAGGTAGGCCGCGACGGCGGTCGCGGCGACGAGGATCGCCTGCACCAACGTGAACACGAATGGTGTCCGCGTGTCCTGGTGGGCGTAGAAGGTGCGCTGCAGCACGAACTGGAACGACAGGGGCAGCAGAGCGACAAGATACGCGGCGAGGACCCAGGCGAACGTCGCCGCCGTCTGCGGACCGTCCGTGAAGACGCGCGAGATGGGCAGAATCGCTGCCACGATCGCGGCCAGCGCACCGACCATGAAGATCCCGATGGTTCGGGTGGCGGCGTCCAGATCGGAGCGGAGCGCATCGGGTCGCCCCGTGGCGACATGCGCGCTCAGACGGGTGAAGTAGGGCGTTCCGATCGACAGTACGATGACCGAGAACGGCAGCATGAACACCAGCCACGCGTAGGACATCGCCGCCACCGAGGCACCGGCGTTGGATGCCGCGCTCACGAGAGTCGACTGGACGAGGCCGGCGAGCTGGCCGACCAGGACCATCAAGAATGTCCAGCCCGCGAGGCGGCCGATGTGCCGCAGCCCGATCCCTCGCCACCGGAAGTCGGGACGGATGTGCAGGCCAGCGCGGCGCCAGAACAGCAGGAGCACGCCCGCCTGTGCGACGATGCCCGCCGTCGCGGTGCCGGCGATGACAGCCACCATCGTCGGAGTCCAGCCGACCACGTCCTCTTGGACGCCGAAGAGCCAGATGAAGACGAGGAAGCCGATGATCGACACGATGTTGTTCACGATCGGCGACCAGGCGAAGGGGCCGAACACTCCGCGCGCGTTGAGGATTTCGCCGAGAAGGGCGTAGATACCGTAGAAGAGCAGCTGCGGCAGGCACCAGTAGGCGAATGCCAGCGTCAGCGCCGAGGCCTCGGGGCTCAGCCGGGAGCCGAACGCCACGACCAGCAGCGGCGCCGCGACGACGGCGATGACGGTCGTGATGAACAGGGCGGTGGTTCCGAGTGTCAGGAGCTTGGAGACGAAGGCGCTGCCGCCGTCGCGATGCTTCGCCGCCTGGATGATCTGCGGGACGATGACGCCGGCCAGAAGGCCGGACGAGATGATCGCGTAGATGTTGTTCGGCAGCTGATTGGCGATCGCGAACGCATTGGCTGCCCCGCCGGTCGCGCTGGTGGCGATCACCGGTAGCGCCGCCGCGAGCACGATGTTGCGCACGAGGCCCGTGACCCGGGAGACGAGTGTTCCCGCGGCGACGACCGCTCCTGCCCGGCCGATTCCGCTCACTCGGTGTTCTCCTGCTGTTCGGGGATGTCGTTCTTTCCGGAGGGGGTCTCGCTCCGCCGACGTCGCAGCTTCAGAATCGTCCGGATCACGCCGCCTGCGGTGAGGACGACGACGATGATGACGATGGCGGTGATGCCGACCGACTCCCACTCGGCGCGCACGGTGAGGCCGATGCGCTCCGACGCGCCGATCGGCACGGCTGCCGTGCTCCGCAGCTGCAGGCTGAGGGTGGTCTCGCCGCTTCCGACGCGCGCCTCGACCGGCACGTCGACGCGGGTGTTCTGCTGCGCGCCCGCTTCGACGACCGTCGTCTTCTGCACGATCAGGCGGGGGTCGCCGGTCTCGGCGAAGAGCACGAGCGAGACCGGCCAGGGCAGGTCGTTACGCACGGTAACGGGGATCGGGGCACTCGTCGCGAGGAAGTTGATCGTGCCGGGGTTGGCGATGCCGACCGCGTCCAGCGTGCTCTCGGTGTTCTCCTCGTGCTGCGCCACGGCCGCTGCCCAGCCGATCGGCTCGGCCAGCCAGGCGTCGCCGATCAGCTGGAGGATGGCGGTGCGTTCCCGCGCCGTCAGCTGCGCGGGTTCGACCAACGCCGTGGCGAAGGTCGCGAGCCGTTCCTCGTCGGCGAGGAAGCGCTGCAGGGCTGCGACGCGATCGTCATCGGCGGGGATATCGGCAACGGTGACCTGGGCGCGGTCGGCGGCGCGGAGATCCTGGAGTGAGGTCGGCGCCGCTCCCGGGCTGCCGGTGACCGCCGTGATGGCCGCTCGGACGCTGGCGCGTGAGCTCGTCGCGGGACGGTCGATCGTCGCCACGATCGGGCGGTCGCCGCTCAGGGCGACCTGCGCGTTCGCCGCAGCGAGCTCGGCATTGCGAACCGGTGCGTCGTCGGATGCCGCGGCGACGCGCGCCAGCTCGGCCGAGACCACCTGGTCGTACACGAGCAGGTCGGCGTCACCGATCGCGGCGCGAACCCTGCTATCGCCCCCGGAGACGGTGTCGGACGGCACGAGAGTCAGCGCGTCGGCATCCGCTCCGGCCTGAGCGTCGACGGTCGTGACGACGTTCGCGCCGGCTGTGCCGCTGGCGGGCCAGAAGACGTCGCGAACAGTGTTCGCCGCGGTTCCGACCGCGAGGAGCTGACGCGTGTCGGGCACGCTGGCGGGAGCGGTGGAACCCGCTGCGGCGCTGAAGTTCGCCGGGTCCGCGTACGGCTCGAGCGTCGTGGGTTCGAGCGGGGCTGTCAGGCCGGCGTGCACCTGGGTCGCGAGGTCGGCGTCGCCGAACTGCAGGGCGAAGCGCTCGTTGGGAAGCGCCATGAGGCTCGTGAGCCAGCCCACGGCATCTGCCGGCGCGCCCGAGCCCAGAACGCGGATCGACGCCACGATCGCGGGATCGATCGCGAGCACCGCAGTCGTCCCGGTGACGGCGTCGAGAACCGCGCTGAGCGCCCCGCCTTCGGCGGTGAGCTCCGTGAGCTCGGTCGCCGTGAGCAGGCCTGTGGTGCGGGCCCCTGCGGTGACGGGGACGATGACGGTCGCCGTGCGTGCCGGGGCGTCGGGACGGGGCACGGTGATGACCGTGCGCGCCGAGCCGCCGGGGCCCGACACGGCGATCGGGTACACGCCGGGGGCGAGACCGACGAGGTTCTTCTCGGTCGCCGGGATCGACACGTCAGTGGCGCGCTCGTCACCCGCGGGGAGCTCGGCGACGTCGGCGCGCGCGACCTCTTCAAAGGCCGGCAGGGCTTCGTCAGCGTCAGCGTCGGGCCGCAGCCAGTCGACGACCGCCTGTGGAGAGGTCAGGGCCGAGCGTGACAAGGTCACCGACAGCGTGCCGGCGGGCAGCGCGCGCGGCGATCCGTTGCGCTGGTCGATCGAGATGACGGCGTCCGCGCCGGTTGCGACGATGCCGCCGCTCGCGGGAGCGGCGATGAGCGAGGCGATGCCGGGGGCTCCGGGCGTCGCACTGGCCGTCGGGGTCGGGGCCGGGCTCGGCGGGGAATCGGCGAGAGCGGCTGCCGGAGAGGCGAGAGGGGCCAGCGCGATCGCGGCAGCGGCGAGCCAGCCGAGCACGCGGGCACCTCGACGGTCGCGACGGGCGCGTGTGGTGGCAGGGGAAATGTCGGTCATGGCGGCTCTCGACCCGCTGCGATACCCGACCGCAGGGTCGCACAGAGTCTAGGGCGGCCCTGCTGTGCGTCATCCGAGGCGGGCCGGGCCTGCGGCTTTTCGCGCGTCGCAGGGTTGAATGGTCGAGTGACCCTGTACCCCGAGGCCGGCCGCTGCGCGGCTCTCCGTACCGACCTGGATGCCGCGGGATACCGCGCCGACGCCGTGCGAGCCCTCTGGGGAGGGATGGTCGACACCGCGGTGGGTCACGGACTCGTCGAGCCCGCCCGTCGCGTGCTCGCGGGGCGCTCCGATGCCCTGGCAGTGCTGGCGGGGCTGCTCTTCCTGGGCGGGCCGGCATCGCGCGCTGCCGTGGATGCCGCACTGCCGTCTCTGGGAGCCACCGGGCTCGCAGAGCTCGGACTCGCGCACCTCGAAGATGATCTCGTGGTCCCCGACGCCCTGGTGCGCCCGCAGGACATCGCGGATGCCGCGGGCGAGGGCCACTGGTGGATCGCGAGTGATCTCGATGAGGCGGCAGTGGGCGGCCCCCTGCCCACGGGTCATGTTCTCGGCGTCGGCGGTGCGTCATTGACACTCGCGGGCCTGCAGCTGACGTCACGGGTCGGGCGCGTGCTGGACATCGGCACGGGGTGCGGCATCCAGGCTCTCCGGGCGCGGCGCGCGGGTGACAGGGTCGTGGCCACGGACGTCTCCGAGCGCGCTCTCGCCTTCACGCGCGTGAACGCACTCCTCAACGACGTCGACGGGATCGAGACGCGGGCCGGCAGCCTGTTCGAGCCGGTCGCCGGCGAGCAGTTCGAGCGGGTCGTCTCCAATCCGCCGTTCGTGATCACGCCGCGCGTGGAGGGCGTCCCCGCGTACGAGTACCGCGATGGCGGGATGTCGGGCGACGACCTCGTGGCGGCTTTCGTGCGCGGCGTCGGTCCGGTGCTCGCTCCCGGCGGTGTCGCGCAGCTGCTCGGCAACTGGGAGTACCGCGCCGGCGAGGACGGCCTCGATCGCGTGCGCTCCTGGGTGTCGGAGTCGCCGGTGGCCCTGGATGCCTGGGTCGTCGAGCGCGAACAGCTCGACCCGCTCGCCTACGCCGAACTCTGGGTCCGTGACGGCGGTACCGCTCCGGGGTCGCCGGCGTATGCGCCGCTCGTGCAGGCGTGGCTCGATGATTTCGCGGCGCGGGGGGCCACCGCGGTGGGGTTCGGCTACATCACGCTGCACCGCCCGACCGTCATCCCCACGCTCGCCCGATACGAGCGCATCGCAGGCAGCATCCCCGGCGCTCTCGGCCCGCACATCGGCGAGTCGCTTGGCGCGTGGCAGCGACTCTCGAGCATGACGGACGCCGATCTGGATGCGGCGGTGCTGCGGGTCGCGCCCGATGTGACCGAGGCCCGCCACCACGTTCCCGGAGCCGAGGACCCTCAGGTCATCGAACTGCGTCAGGGAGCGGGCTTCGGCCGGGTGCTCGACGTCGATCCCGCGCTCGCCGCCCTCGTCGGGGCCAGCGACGGTGATCTGCCGGTCGGTGTGCTCGTCGCGGCGATCGCCGACCTGCTCGAGGTGGATGCCGCCGCCCTGCGTGCCGACCTCCTGCCGCGCGTTCGCGAGCTGCTGTTCACGGGTTTCCTGCGTTTCGCCGATTGATCGCGGACTCGGGAGCTCCGGGGGAGGGCCGATAGGCTCGGAGGCATGCTGAACATGGCCGAGGGTGTCGCGCGCCTGGGTGCCCTGGCAGCGTCTCCCGTCGTCTCGGCGCTCGCCGACGCGTTCGAGCGCGCGGGATTCGAGCTGGCCATCGTCGGGGGGCCCGTGCGTGATGCGCTGCTGGGACGCGCGACCAACGATCTCGACTTCACCACGAACGCCCGACCCGACGACATCCTTCGGGTCGTCGAGCCTCTCGCCACCGCGACGTGGGACATCGGACGCGCCTTCGGAACGATCGGCGCGAAGGTGCGCGGTGAGCAGATCGAGATCACGACCTACCGCGCCGACAGCTACGACGGGCTGACCCGGAAGCCCACGGTGGAGTTCGGCGACACCCTCGAGCAAGATCTCGCGCGCCGCGATTTCACCGTCAATGCGATGGCCCTGCGCGTTCCGGGACCATCCCTGGTCGACCCGACGGGCGGAGTCGAGGACCTCGTCGCTACGACGCTGCGCACGCCGAGTGATCCCGCCGTGAGCTTCGGCGACGACCCGCTCCGGATGCTGCGCGCCGCGCGCTTCGCCTCCCAGCTCGGCTTCTCGCTCGATCCCGCCACCGAGCAGGCGATGACCGAGCTGCGCGAGACGCTCTCTATCGTGAGCCCCGAGCGGGTGCAGGGCGAGCTGGTGAAGCTGCTCCGCACCGACGACCCCGCGCGCGGCATCCGGCTGCTCGTCGACACCGGCCTCATGCAGCTCGTGCTGCCCGAGGTGCCGGCGCTGCGCCTCGAGATCGACGAGCACCATCACCACAAGGACGTCTACGAGCACTCGCTGACGGTGCTGCGCCAGGCGATCGAGCTCGAGCATGAACAGCATCCCGGCGCGGAGCCCGACGTGGTGCTGCGCCTCGCGGCGCTCCTCCACGACATCGGCAAGCCCGCGACGCGCAAGCTCGAGCCCGGTGGGGGAGTGAGCTTTCACCACCACGACCTCAAGGGCGCACGCATGGCACGCAAGCGCCTGCAGGCCCTCCGCTTCGACTCCGACACGATCTCGTCGGTGAGCCGTCTGGTCGAACTGCACCTGCGCTTCTTCGGGTACTCCGAGGGCGCGTGGACCGACTCAGCCGTGCGGCGGTACGTCCGTGACGCGGGCGACGAGCTGGAGCGACTCCACATCCTCACGCGCGCCGATGTCACGACGCGGAACAAGCGGAAGGCCGCCCGCCTGAAGTCGGCGTACGACGACATCGAGCGCCGCATCGACGAGCTGGCCGCGGCCGAGGAGCTCGGCGCCATGCGCCCGGAGCTCGACGGCAACCGCATCCAGGAGATCCTCGGGATCCGTCCGGGGCGCGAGGTGGGTGAGGCGTACCGGTTCCTCCTCGACATCCGCCTCGACGAGGGGATGATCGGCGAGGATGCCGCGGAGCAGCGTCTGCGCGAGTGGTGGGCCGCACGCTCGGACGGCTGAAGACCGCGGTCAGCCCTACCGCGACGGGTTCGTCCGGCTTAGGCTGAGGGCGCTCCTTCACCGCCGATCGGAGTCGTCCGTGTCCTCGTCGTGGTCCGCGAAATGGGATGTCGCTCCCGAGTCGTCCCGTCTGCTGATCGAGCGCGCGCGCGACGAGCTGCTGGCCGGGGCTGACGCCGAGCGTCGACTGAACGACGTCCGGTCGCTCGTCCGCGAATCGTGGCGCCGTTCGATGGCGAACCTCGTTCGTGCGGAGGCACTGCCACCGCTCGAGTTCGACGAACGAGCGCTGGCCGCATACCGTAGCGCCCACCCGCTCGCCGGGGTCATGGACATGGTCCGTGCGCTGCTCGTGCCGAGCACTGATTCCGGAGTGGTCGTCGCCGTGGGGGATGCCGCCGGCCGTCTGCTGTGGGTCGAAGGCGACACCAGCGTGCGGACCCTTACCGGCGACATGGGCTTCGTGGCGGGGGCGAACTGGTCGGAATCCGCCGTCGGCACCTCGGCGCCCGGGACGGCCCTTCAGCTCGACCGATCGGTGCAGATCCGCGGGGCGGAGCACTTCAACCGCCTCGTGCAGCCCTGGTCATGCACGGCTGCACCGGTGCACGACCCCGAGACCCGCCGACTTATCGGCGTCATCGACGTGACCGGTCGGGCGGAGGCGGCCACGCCGCAGGCGCGACTCCTCGTCGACGCGACGGCGCGGGCGATCGAGAGTGAACTCCTGGTGGCGCGACTGCGTTCCCGGGCCGACGCGCCACGCGGCTTCGCCCGGCAACGTCGACGGGGTGCCGCAGCACCGACCGCCTCGACCCTACGCGTGCTCGGTCGCGATCGCGCTCTCCTGGAGACCACTGATGCCTCCGGAGAGCGGATCGTCGAGGTGTCGGCTCGGCACGCCGACATCCTGCTGATGCTCGCCACCTACCGTCAGGGGCTTTCGGCGGAGCGACTCGCCGAGCTCGTCTACGGTCCCGACGCGACCGATACTCTTCGACCCGAGATGGTTCGGCTGCGGCGGGTGCTCGAGCAGGCCGCCCCGCACCTCGTGCCGTTGTCGCGGCCCTACCGTCTTCCGGCCGAGCTCGAGACCGACGCGCAACAGGTGGCGTCCCTGCTCGACCGCGGCGCTCACCGCGTCGCCCTCGCGGCGTACGCGGGCCCGGTCCTGCCGGACTCGAGCGCTCCCGGGACGGAGGAGGTTCGCGATCGGCTTCGCGCCTCACTGCGTGAGGCTCTTCTGGCGGAGGCGTCGGTGGACGTGCTGCTGGAGTACGCCGACACAGACGATGGCGCGGACGACGTCGATGTCCTGCGTCTCTGCCTGCAGCTGCTTCCGGCACGGTCGCCGAAACGGGCGGGCATCGTCGCACGACTGACCTCCCTCGGCAACCCCGCCGACTGACCGTTTCGTCGTGGCGCGGCCGCTGGGAGGATGGCCGGACGATGTTGCACGTGAAACATCGGAGGAGGCGACCGATGAGGACGACACGAATCTCATGGACGAGCATCGGATCCGTCGAGACGCTCGACCGGTGTACCGCGGAGTATTCCGATGACGGCATCCGCATCGTCGGAGAAGTCGATGGCGGAGACGGACCCTGTCGTTACGCGGTGCGAATCGACGAGCACGGCCTGTTCCATCACGCGGCGATCGAGTCGGGCGGGCGGACGCTTCACGTCGAACTCGTGGACGGCGTGTGGTCGGTCGACGGTGAGGAGCGCCCCGATCTCGCCGGTGCGACCGACGTCGACATCACGGCCACGCCGGCCACCAACGCTCTTCCGATCCGACGGCTGGGGCTCGCCGTGGGCGGCCGAGCCGACGTCGAGGTTGCGTGGGTGCAGGTGCCGTCGCTGGATGTCGCTCTGGGGCGCCAGCGCTACACGCGCGTCGGGCCGCGCGCTTACTGCTTCGAGTCGCGGGATCGCGACTTCCGGCGCACGCTCACCGTCGATGATGACGGCTTCGTCCTGAGCTACCCGGGAGTCTTCGAGCGGGTGACGGGATCGTGACCGACGTGGCGATGAGGAGAAGACGATGACCGATGCGACCCCCGACGACGCCCCGACGCCGGCTCTCGTCTCGCTCGCCAGGGCATACGGCATAGCCACCGAATACTCGTCCTTCTCGGGCGAGCATGTCGATGTGCCCGCGACCACCCTCCGTGCGGTGCTGGCGGCCATGGGTGTGGTCGCGGATGACGACGCGGCAGCCGAGCAGGCGCTCGCCGAGTCGATAGCCGAACCCTGGCTGCGGCTCGTACCCGCCTCGACCGTCGTGCGCCGGGGTGGTGGGACGATCGAGCTGCATGTCGCCGACGGCAATGACGTCGAGGTGGCCATCGTGCTGGAAGACGGCTCGGTGCGTCCCCTTTCGATACCCGCGCAGCAGCCGGTCGCGCGCACGGTCGACGGCCGGACGCGCTGGCGGGTGCGCGTGCCGGTGCCCGACGATGTCCCGCTGGGATGGCACACGGTCCAGGTGCGCCAGTACGGCGGGGAAGGCGATGTGCACGACAGTGGGGCGCTGATCGTCACGCCGGAACGCCTCACACCGCCACCCGCCGAACCGGGCCAGCGCTCGTGGGGACTCATGGCGCAGCTGTACTCGGTGCGATCGCGGCGATCGTGGGGGATGGGCGATTTCGCCGATCTCGCCGACCTCGCTGCGATCGCGGGGGAGTCGGGCGCCGACTATCTGCTGATCAACCCGGTGCACGCCGCGGAGGTCACGACGCCTGTCGAGCCGTCGCCCTACCTGCCGTCGTCGCGTCGATTCCTCGCGCCGCTGTACGTCCGCCCGGAACTCATTCCGGAAGCGGCATACCTCTCCGAGTCCGGTCTCGATCGCTTCCACCGGCTGCAGCGGGACGCAGCCGCCGCCAACACGGACGCGGAGCGCATCGATCGGGATGCGGTCTGGAGCGCGAAACGAGAGGCGCTCGCGCTCGTTCATGACGTCGAGCTCTCTCCCGCCCGACGCGCGCGGCGTGACGCCTTCGCGCGGCGGGAGGGGTCGGCACTCGCCGACTTCGCCCTGTGGTGCGCGCTGCGCGAGCACGAAGCGGAAACGGGCGACCGGCTCCCGGACGGAATCGCAATCGACGACCCCTCGGTGAGTGCGCTGAGGGAACGGCTGGCGGAGCGCGTCGAGTTCCACGTGTGGCTGCAGTGGGTCGTAGACGAGCAACTCGGCGACGCGGCTGCTGCGGCCGCTGCAGCCGGAATGCGGATCGGCATCATGCACGACCTCGCTGTCGGCGTCTCGACGACCGGGTCGGACGCGTGGTCGCTCCGTGATCTGTACGCGCCGGGCGTCGTAGTGGGCGCACCTCCCGACATGTACAACCAGCAGGGCCAGAACTGGAATCAGCCACCGTGGCTGCCGCGTGCCCTCGCCGAGCATGCCTACGCGCCGCTGCGTGACATGCTCCGGTCGCTGCTGCGGCACGCGGGCGCCCTGCGGATCGATCACATCCTCGGATTCTTCCGCTTGTGGTGGATTCCAGAGGGGCTCGGGCCGGGCGAAGGCACGTACGTTCGCTATGACCACGAGGCCATGATCGGCGTGCTGGCTCTCGAAGCCCAGCGAGCCGGTGCGGTGATCATCGGCGAAGACCTCGGCCTCGTGGAGCCGTGGGTGCGCGATTATCTCGCCGAGCGCGGCATCCTCGGCACCTCGGTCCTGTGGTTCGAGAGCGACGACGACGGGGGACCGCTGCCTCCCGAGCGTTACCGTACCGACCTGCTCGCGACGGTCAACACGCACGACCTGCCGCCGACGGCCGGCTACCTCGACGGCGAGCACGTCGCCCTGCGCGCCCGGCTCGGCCTGCTGACTAGGTCGGTCGACGACGAGCTCGCCGATTTCGAGCGCGAGCGCGACCGGATGCTGGCGGAGCTGCGCTCTCGCGGGCTGATCTCCGACGGCGCGAGCCAGCAGGAGGTCGTCGAGGCTCTGCACGTCTTCCTCGCCGCATCGCCATCGCGCTTGCTGGGCGTCTCGCTCGTCGATGCCGTCGGCGAGAAGCGCGTGCAGAATCAGCCCGGCACCGACGACGAGTACCCGAACTGGCAGGTTCCGCTGGCGGATGCCGACGGCAGAGCCGTGCTGCTCGATGATCTCGCCTCGTCACCGAGGTACCGCTCGCTGCTGGATGCTGTCGAGCGGGCCCTGCGCGGCCGCCCGTAGAGGTCGCGCGCCGGGCTTGTCAACCCGGTACGTGTCGTACCCCGGGGAACCCGTACGGTCGGGGCGTCGGACGAGAGGAGACGCCATGGTCGACACCGCACCCCTGACGCGTGCGAAGTATCCGCGGTCGCTGATCGCGGGGCCCTACGGGCACCCATTCCACGCGATCGCGATCATCCTGCCGATCGGCGCCTGGGTGTCGGCATCCGTCTTCGACGTCATCGCCGTCATGAGTCCGGATGCCGCCGTCTTCGCCCTCGGCGCCCGCATCCTCATCGCGATCGGTCTTCTGGGCGCCGTCGTCGCGTCGGTGCTGGGGCTGATCGACTGGAGCAGCATCCCGAAGGGCACCCCTGCGCGGGCGACGGGGCTGACCCACATGATCCTCAACCTCATCGCGATGGCGGTGTTCGCAGGAAGCCTCGCGCTTCGCGTCGACGAGGAGACCGTGCCGACCCTGGCGATGATCGCGAGTTTCGGCGGACTCGCCCTTCTTTCGGTGTCGGGCTGGCTGGGCGGGAAGCTCGCCCACACCTACGGCGTCCGCGTCGCGACCGAGACGACCCAGGCCGAGGGCCTGGAACCGCTGCCCTGACCGAGGAGAGATCATGACCGACCTGGACACCCGTCCCGACAAGCGGCCCGCGAACCCCCTCGCCGGCCCCTACGGACACCCGTTCCACCCGATCGCCGTCACGATCCCGATCGGGGCGTGGATCGCGAGTTTCGTCTTCGACATCATCGGCCTGATCGTCGCCGACCCGACGCCGTATGCCGTGGGTTCGCGCGTCCTGATCGGGATCGGGCTGGTCGGCAGCGTCGTGGCTATCGTGCTGGGCATCTTCGACTACCTCCGCATCCCCGATCGGACGCGCTCGTCGAGCACCGCCACGATCCACATGGGGCTGAACTTCGTGGTGTGCGGCGCGTACCTGTTCCAGCTCTTCCTGCGGACGTCGACCGACGACGTCCCCATCGCGGGCGTCATCTTCAGCGCCGTGAGCCTGCTGACCCTCAGTGCGTCGGGATGGCTCGGGGGCAAGCTCGCCTATCGCTACGGCGTCCGGGTGGCCCACGAATCGAAGCAGGCCGAGGGATTCGTCACGCGACGCAACCGGCACTGAGCGCGATAGAAACGGGCGGCGACCTTCTGGAGAAGGCCGCCGCCCGTTGGCGTCGGTGGGCGCCGGTGTCAGGCGGCGCTTGCCCGGCGTGCGGGCCGAACCGACCACAGCACGCCTCCCGCGACGAGCAGGAGCGCAGCCAGCAGCGCGCCACCGAGCGGCGCCTGAGCGCCGGTGACGGCGAGCTGCCCGGAGGCGACCACGGTGATCGCCGCACTGCCGATCACCTGACCGTCGGCACCGAAGACCACGATCGTGTGCCCGCCCGTGGCCAGATCGGCAGGGATGCGGACGTCGAACGCGACGCGCCCGTTCGCATCGGCGGCCGGGATGCCCGACACCCGGATCGGGTCGCTCCGCAGCTCGGCGATGACCTGCTCGCGGGCCTCGAGACCGGTGACCGTCACCCGCACGGCCTGTCCGCGCTCGACCGCCGTGGCCGAGACCGACACGACCGGGGCCGCGGTGCCGGGCTCGGTCGGGTTCGGCTCGGTCGGGTTAGGCTCCGTCGGGTTGGGCTCGGTCGTGCCGGGCACCTCGCGCGGGTCGACGCTCGCGAGCGTCGGCGTGACGGTCTGGAACAGCCCGTCCTCTCCGATCTCGAGCCGATCGATCGTCGTCTCGCGGTTGGTGCCGTTGCCGCCGGGGATGGCGAACCGGTGGTACGCGATGTACCACTCGTCCGTGCCGGGGACGTTGATGATCGAGCTGTGACCAGTGCCGAGGATCCCCTGCGACGGGTCCTTCTGCAACAGGAGGCCCCGGTAGGTCCACGGTCCGTCGATGCTGGTCGACGTCGCGTAACCGACGCGGTAGTTCTCCGAACCGGTGTCGTCGATCGAGTACGTCAGGTGGTACGTCCCGTCGCGGTAGTTCAGGAAGAGTCCCTCACGGAAGTCGACCAGTCCGTCGATCGGTGTGATCGTCCCGTTCTCGACGCTCAGCATGTCGTCGGACAGCTCGCCGTAGACGGGTCGTCCGTTGCCCCAGAAGAGGTACGACTTCCCGGTCTCGGGGTCGGTGAACGCCGCCGGGTCGATCGCCTGACCGCTGTTGACGGCCTCGTCGTTGGTGATCATCGGCTCCGCCTGTGCGGTGAACGGTCCTTCGGGACTGTCGGCGACGGCGACGCCGATCATCTTGCGGTTCGCGTTCGGCTCATGCCCGCTGAAGTAGAAGTAGTACTTCCCGCCCTTCTCGATGATCGTCGGAGCCCACGCGTTGCCGGTGGCCCACGGAACATTTCCGTTCGCGCCGTCCAGCGTCAGGATGGGCTCGTCCGACCGCGTCCAGTCGATCAGGTTCTTCGACGTCCAGACGTAGAACGTGTTGCCGCCCCAGCCGGGGGTGCCGTCGGTGGTCGCGTAGATGTAATAGGTGTCACCGAACACGGCGATGTTCGGATCGGCGTACAGCCCCGGCAGCACCGGGCTCTTCATCTCCACAGCCTCGAGCGTCCAGACGGCGTCGGGCTGTCCGGGGGTCGTGAGGGTGACGGTGGCGGGCTTGCTCAGGTCGCGGACCGTGCCCGACGCGGGCGTGGCGGTGGTGTCGGATGCCGTCGTGAAGACCGGGCGCAACTGCGTCAGATCCGTGCCGCGCATCACCGGGAACAGGACCGTGCGGGCGTCGGTGTCGACGATCGGCGCGACTTTGAGTGCATCGGCATCCTGCAGGCTGACGGCCCCGAGTGCGCCGGCGTTGCCGGAGTTCTGCACGATCTCTCCGGGACTCAACGCGCGGTTGTACAGCGCGAACTCGCGCATCTGACCGCGGAACAGGTTGTCGGCGTTGTAGACCGACTTGCCCAGGTAGTTCGCCAGCGTGCTGCCGCCGCCGATGTCACCGGGGCGCACCGCCACGTTCGTGTTCTCGGCGACCTGCTGACCGTCGAGGTACAGGCGTGCGGTGTTTCCGCTCAGCGTGTAGGTGAGGTGCACCCAGCGGTCGCGGGGAAGCGCCGCACCCGAGGTGACGTTCTGCTCGCCGCTCCAGTTGCCGGTGGTCAGTGCCGCGCGGTATTGGTCGCCCGTCGAGAACAGGTAGCCGTTGCCGGCACCGTCAGCGCCGGTGTTGCCGAAACCGTAGAGGAAGTACGGGGTGCGCTGGGCCGGGTCGATCCGCAGCTCGGCCTCGACCGTGATGTCGTCGACGCCGACGAGGACGTTGTCGGGCAGGTCGACGTAGTCGTCGGTGCCGTCGAAGGTGAGCGCGCCGTCGGTGAACGTCGCACCGCCGCGTACCTGGGCGTCACGCCCGGCGCCGGAACGGTCGTGAAGCACCGCGCCCGCGGCATCCGTGAAGTCGTAGCGCAGCAGCTCGCCCTTCTCGTTCGCCGCGAGAGGCTGCGGCAGGTTGGCGCGCAGCGCTTCGAGTTCGGCCGCGGTCACCGGCATCACTGTGCCATGGCGCGGGCTCGCGGGCAGGCGGTAGCTCGCGGGCACCTGCCAGTCCGGCGCGTCGAGGTCGTCGGTTCCCAGGGGGATGTAGCCGCGTCCGCCGTATTCGTCGACGAAGAGGTAGTAGTTCGACCCGGAGGTGTCGCCGGGGTTCGCCGCGAAGATGGTGGGTCCTTCGACGGCGCCGAGTCCGGCATCGCGACCGATGCAGCTGTCGATCAGCTTCCAGGCGGGGTCGGCTGCGTTCCAGCTGGGAACGCTTCGGTCGTCGACGGCGGTCAGGCTGGTCGAGGACTCCTGGATGATGTCGCGGCATCCGGTCGTGCTGGCTTCATCCTTCGTGAATCGGTAGTAGGTGCCGTTGTCCTTGAGGACCGTGGAATCGATGCGCGATGCTCCGAAGTCCTGCCAGACCTTCGGCTCGCTGAACGTCGTGAAGTCGCGCGTCGTCGCGTACATCATGGTCTGGTAGAAGCTGCCCGTGTGGTTCGGGTCGTCCTCGCCGAAGAGCGACGACGCCCAGAACACCACGTACTCGCCGAGCGCCTCGTCGTAGTACGCCTCGGGCGCCCACGTGTTGCCCGCGTTGTCGGGGGCGACGCGGACGTGGCGCTGCTCGCTCCAGGTGACGAGGTCGTGCGACTCCCACACCTCGAGGTACTTCGAGCCCTGCGTCTGCGCCCGACCCCAGTCGCCGTTGCGGCCGATGGAGAGGTCGGTGGCGATGAGGTAGAACGTGTCGCCCTCGGGGGAGCGGATGAGGAACGGGTCGCGCAGACCCCTCTCGCCCTGCGTCGAGGTGAGCGTCGGCTGGCCGCCGTTGAGCTCGGTCCACGACAGCGCGTCGTTGCCGTTGCTGGCGGCGAAGTAGATGTTCTCGCCCGCGACGGAGTTTCCCGTGAAGTAGGCGAACGTGTAGCCCTCGAAGGCTCCGATGTTCGCGGCCTTGCGCACAACGGCCGGGAAGGAGCGGGTGAGCGTCGTCGCGCCCTTCGTGACGGATGCCGTCAGCGCGACGGTGGTGTCTTCAGCCGGCCGGGTGACCAGGCCGTCAGCGGTGATGACGCTGGTGTCGGCGGACGACCACGACACGTCGAGTCCCTGCGAGGTCGTCGGCAGCGTGAGGTTGCCGCGCACGTCATCGATGTTCGTGACGGTGAGCGCGTCGAGAGCCACCTGTGCGGCCTGATCGTCGGGGGTGTCGACGAGCGCGACCTGCCCGGAATGCTGGAGTGGGCCAGCTGCCTGAGCTGCGGCGGGGACGATGAGCGGCGCGGCGACGAGTGCGGCGACGATCGAGACGGCGAGCGTCCAGGGATGGTGCCGGCGCCAGGGCGCCGGGCGAGCGGATGCGGGCACGGGGGAACCTCTCGTATGCGACGTTGCATGGCCGTCAGCACTGACGACGCTCAAATGTTAGCGCTCACAATTCGCGTAGCGCTAGTGCGCGGCATCCTCCCCGCCGAGCCGTGCAACGCGTTGCAACGTAGCGCGGCGTAGCGTGCCCGGCACCACCGCAGCATCGGCGCTGCGGGGAGTCGAGGAGATGACATGACCATCGTCGAAGAGGGCGTCTCGAGCGTCTACGCCGCTCCCGGTCAGCGCGGAGCCGTTGCAGAGTACCGCGCCCGCTACGGGCACTACATCGGCGGCGAGTTCGTCGAACCCGTCAAGGGGCAGTACTTCGAGAACATCACGCCCGTCACCGGAAAGCCGTTCTGCGAGGTGGGTCGAGGCACCGTCGAAGACATCGACCGCGCCGTCGACGTCGCCTGGCAGGCGTTCGCGTCGTGGAAGAAGACCACGCCGGCCGAGCGCGCTGTGATCCTCAACAGAATCGCCGACCGCATGGAACAGCACCTCGAGAAGATCGCGGTGGCCGAGACGTGGGAGAACGGCAAGCCCGTGCGCGAGACGCTCGCCGCGGACATCCCGCTCGCGATCGACCACTTCCGCTACTTCGCCGGCGTCCTGCGCGCCCAAGAGGGCTCGCTCAGCCAGATCGACGAAGACACCGTCGCGTACCACTTCCACGAGCCGCTCGGTGTCGTCGGGCAGATCATCCCGTGGAACTTCCCGATCCTCATGGCGACGTGGAAGCTCGCGCCCGCGCTCGCGGCCGGCAACTGCGTCGTGCTGAAGCCCGCCGAGCAGACACCCGCGTCGATCCTGTTCCTGTTCGAGCTGATCGGCGACCTGCTGCCCGCCGGCGTCGTGAACATCGTCAACGGATTCGGTATCGAGGCGGGCGCGCCGCTCGCGCAGCACCGCCGCATCCGCAAGGTCGCGTTCACGGGCGAGACGACGACGGGGCGCCTAATCATGCAGTACGCCTCGCAGAACCTCATCCCCGTCACGCTCGAGCTGGGTGGCAAGAGCGCCAACGTGTTCTTCGAGGATGTCGCGCGCGAGCGCGACGACTACTACGACAAGGCCCTCGAGGGCTTCACGTTCTTCGCCCTCAACCAGGGCGAGGTGTGCACGTGCCCGTCGCGGGCGCTCATCCAGCGGTCGGTGTACGACTCGTTCCTCGGCGACGGCCTCGACCGCGTCGGCAAGATCGTCCAGGGCAACCCGCTCGATCCGGCGACGATGATCGGTGCGCAGGCATCGAACGACCAGCTCGAGAAGATCCTGTCGTACATCGACATCGGCAAGGCCGGGGGAGCGAAGCTGCTCGCCGGCGGCGAGCGGGTCGACCTCGGCGGCGAGCTGAGCGGCGGATACTACGTCGCCCCGACGGTCTTCGAGGGCACGAACGACATGCGCATCTTCCAGGAGGAGATCTTCGGGCCGGTCGTCTCGGTGACGAGCTTCGACGACTTCGACGACGCCATCGGCATCGCGAACGACACCCTGTACGGACTCGGTGCCGGCGTCTGGAGCCGCTCGGGTGACACCGCCTACCGTGCCGGCCGTGCGATCGAGGCCGGGCGCGTGTGGACGAACACGTATCACCAGTACCCCGCGCACGCCGCTTTCGGCGGATACAAGCAGTCGGGCATCGGTCGCGAGAACCACCTCAAGATGCTCGACCACTACCAGCAGACGAAGAACCTCCTCGTGTCGTACGCGGAAGGCGCGATGGGCTTCTTCTGAGCCGCATCTACTCATCACCATGTCGAACGACACGTACAGCAGGGTCGCGGTGACCGACGCCGCCGCGGCCCTGCTGCGCGACCTCACCGCCCAGCACGGGCCGTTGATGTTCCACCAGTCGGGCGGATGCTGCGACGGCTCCGCCCCCATGTGCTACCCCGTCGGGATGTTCCTGACCGGCCCCGCCGATGTGAAGCTCGGGGATCTCCACGTCAGCCTCGACGACCCGATCGAGGTATTCATCTCGCTCGCGCAGTTCGAGTACTGGAAGTACACCCACATCACGATCGACGCCGTGCCCGGTCGCGGCGCCGGCTTCAGCGTGGAAGGACCGACCGGGATGCGGTTCATCATCCGGTCGCGCATGCTCGACGACGCCGAGCTGGCCGCGTTCGCGCTGGTGCCGGTCACCGCAGTTGATGACATCGTTGCGGCACCCCGGACTAGTCCCGCGCTCGGATCGCCGAGTCCAGATCAATCATGAGCTGCGAGATCCGGGAGGTGCCCGGAGACGCGACCGGATACCGACGAAGTATCTCGGGCAGGGGCGGATTCGCCCGATGGGCGAGACCGCGAACCGTGGCGCCGTCCGCAGTTCCTGTTCTCAACTCGGTGACCAGCGCGACGCATGCGGCCGCGCGGAGGATGTGACCGACTTGCGAGGCCTTGGCGATCGGGTGAAGGTAGGCGGCCGCGGCAGCGTCGCCGCATGCGAGCGCCGCAAGTCGGGCGGTCTCCTCGGAGGCGTCCTTGGCTGCGCGATGCGAGGCGAACGCGGCCGTTCGTTGCAGGTTCGACCGTGGCGCGCCATCCGTGAACATGCGCGCCGCACGGATCGCTTCGCGCGGCCGTGAATCCTGGGGGTTGACCGCTTCGAACTCGGGAAGCAGATCCTGTGCGCAATCGGAGGCGAATCGGACGACCGCCCGTAGCTCACCCATCGTCAGTTCGAAGTCTCCCGCTCCCATGCGCCCATTGTTTCGCGTGGCCGTAGGTGCTCTCGACGACCAGGGATCGCTGAACCACGGAACCCGGGCGCTAGCATCCTCGGCATGAGCGATGACGTCGCGCCGGAGCCCGGCATCCGGGGACTCAGCGCCGAGCGCACGAAGGCGTTCGTCGATGCGGTCGTCGCGATCGCGATGACGTTGCTGATCCTGCCCCTCATGGAGAGCGTCGGCGAGAGCGCGGGGCACGACCACACGACGTGGGAGTGGCTCGTCGATCAGCGAGATCAGCTGCAGAGCTTCCTCATCAGCTTCGTGCTCATCGCGATGTTCTGGATGCTGCACCACCGGCTCTTCGTGTCGGTACAGCGCATCACCCCGGGGCTCATGTGGATCACGGTCGCGTGGATGCTCACGATCGTCTGGATGCCGGTGGTCACCGCGCTCACCGGCCAGGTCGCCGACGATGCGCTGCAGAAGGTGCTCTACATCGGCACGCTCGTCGTCACGAGCGCGATCCTGCTCGTCACGCGGGTCTATCTGGCGCGGCATCCCGATCTGCACCGCGCATCGCGGGATGATCTGCGCCTGGGGATGTCGATCGACCTCTCGATGATCGTGCTGTTCCTGCTTGCGCTCACGATCGCGCTCGTCTTCCCGGCCGTCGGCTACCTCGGTCTGTTCGTGATGTTCCTCACCGGCACGGTTCAGAAGCTGACGGCCCGCATTCTGCGCTGACCCGGCCTTCCGGTCGCGGCGCGAGGTGAACGGGCGAAGCGGAACTGGGGTTGACAGGGGAGGGTTCGGGGTGAGAACGTTTACAACGTCCAGCGTTGGAAACGTTTACAACCGCTCGAGGGAGAGCCATGGTCCGCGTCACGATCACGCAGGTCGCCGCCCGCGCCGGCGTCTCCGTCGCGAGTGCGTCGCGAGCTCTGAACGGACTCGTCGCGAGTCCGGAGACGGCGGCGAAGGTACGGGATGCTGCACGTGAACTCGGCTACGTGGCCGATGCCACGGCGCAATCGCTCAAGCGGGGCCGCACGTTGCAGCTGGGCTTCGCCGTCGCCGACATCGGCAACCCGGTCTACGTCGAGATGATGGCCGCGGTCGAACAGGTGGTCTCGGCTTCCGGATACCGCCTGCTGCTGTCGTCGACCGGTACGTCGTCGTCTTCGGTGGATGTCGTCCGCGACCTCGGTCGGGGCTACGTCGACGGGCTGATCCTGTCGCCGCTGCGCGTCACCGACGAGCTGCTCACCGCGCTCGCCGCGGCTCCGATCCCGTTCGTCGTCCTCGGTCGGCTGCCCGCTTCGGCCGACTTCGACACCGTGCGCGCCGACTCTCCGACGGCGATGCGGCTCGTCGTCGACCACCTCGTCGACGAGGGGCGCCGCGACATCGCGTTCATCAACGGCCCGACCGACACCACCCCCGGTGTCATGCGACGCGACGGTTTCATCGCGGCGGTGGGCCAGTACGACGACCTGCGGACGCGGCACGTCGACGCCGCCGACTTCACGATCGCCGCGGGCTACGACGCGGCGCTCCCGCTTCTCGAGCGGTCCGACCGGCCGGCGGCGGTGGTCGCGGCGAACGACCTGATCGGCGTCGGTGTCTTGCGTGCCGCCGAAGACCTCGGTCTGCGGGTCCCGGCCGATCTCGCCGTCACCGGCCTCGACAACACCGAGCTCGCCGAGGTCGTCCGCCCCGGGCTCACGAGCGTCGACCTCGGAGCGAAGGAGCGCGGTCGCGCCGCCGCCGAGATGCTCCTCGCACGGATCGCCGACGACACGCGGCCGGCCCGTACGGTCACGGTTCCGCCCGCGCTGGTCGTGCGCGGCTCGACGTCGGCATCCGTCCCCGCGGCCCTCCGCCGCCCCGAGCCCATCGACGAAGAGAAGGCACACGGATGACCACGCTCGCAGAGACGAAGACGTCCTCGCGCCCACCCCGCGTCCGGCAGATCGGGCCGCGCGCCCGCGCTCAGCGCAAAGAGGCGATCGCCCTCGTCGCCCCCGCGCTCCTGCCGATCATCATCTTCTCGGTCATCCCGCTCGTCAGCGGAGTGCTCCTCGGATTCACGGATGCCACCCTCGCGCGCAACGCCGAGATCTCGTTCATCGGGCTCGACAACTTCATCGAGCTCGCCGGTGATCGCCGGTTCTGGCAGTCGTTCGGGATCGGCATCGTCTGGGCGGGGTCGGTCGCCCTCCTCACCCTGGTGAGCGCGATGGGCCTTGCTCTGCTGCTCAACAGCAACCTGCGGCTGAAGGGCCTGACCCGCGTTCTCGCACTCATCCCCTGGGCGATGCCGCCGGTGGTCATCGCGATCGTCTGGCGCATGATCTACAACCCCAACTCGGGCCCGCTCAACGGCGTGCTCGGCTGGCTCGGCATCCCGGGTGTGAACTGGCTCGGCGACTTCTCGACCGCCCTCCCGGCCGTGATCGTCGTCGGCGTCTGGGCCGGCATCCCGCAGACGACCGTTCTGCTTCTCGCGGGCATGCAGTCGATCGCCCCCGAGCAGCACGAGGCCGCGGCCGTCGATGGCGCGGGAGCCGCCCGCCGGTTCTGGCACGTCACGCTGCCCGCCCTGCGGCCCGTGATCATCGCGGTCACCGCGCTCGACTTCATCTGGCAGTTCAACTCGTTCGGCCTCATCTACGTGCTGACCGAGGGCGGCCCGGGCGGCCGCACGATGATCCCGCCGCTGTTCACCTACCTCGAGGCGTTCCGCAACCGCGAGATCGGGTACGCGTCGGCGATGGGCAACGTCCTCGTCGTGGCGATCCTGGTGATCCTTTCGCTGTACCTGATCAACCAGTTCCGGCAGAACAAGGGGGCCCGCAAGTGACCACCAAGCGCCCCCTGTACGCGACCGTCCTGATGTACCTGGCGCTCGCGGGATACCTGATCTTCCTGGGCTTTCCGCTGCTCTGGCTGCTGTCGGCGTCGTTCAAGTCGACCCGAGAGCTCAACTCGCTCGCTGTGAACCTCATCCCGCAGCAGTGGGACTTCGGCAACTACATCGCCGCACTCGAGCGGCAGAATCTGATCACCGCGGCCGGCAACTCGGTGCTCGTCTCGATCGTCACGATGATCGTCGCGGTGCTGCTGTCGATGCCGATGGCCTACGCCCTCGCCCGGTTGAAGGGCCGGCTGCGCGCGGCCGGCACGGTGTGGATTCTCGTCAGCCAGGTGTTCCCGACGATCCTCATCATCATCCCGCTGTTCCTCGTGCTGCGGAGCCTGCAGCTGAACGACACCCTGTTCGGCCTCATCCTCGTCTACGTCACCTTCACGATGCCGTTCACGCTCTGGATGCTGCAGGGCTACGTCGCGGCGATCCCGCCGGAGCTCGAGGAAGCCGCCGAGATGGACGGTGCCGGCCGGTTCACCATCCTCCGCACCGTGATCCTGCCGCTGCTGGTGCCGGGCCTGGTCGCCACGGCGATGTTCACCTTCGTCTCGGCCTGGAACGAGTTCTTCCTCGCGCTCGTGCTCATCCAGAGCCCGGAGCTGTACACGCTGCCCATCGCGTTGCGCTCGTTCCTCGGCGCCGAGGGGCAGACCCAGCTGGGGCCGCTGGCCGCCGGCGCCATCCTCGCCACGATCCCGTCGCTCATCATCTTCGGGATCCTGCAGAAGAAGCTCACCGGCGGCATGCTCGCCGGTGCCGTCAAGGGCTGACCTCCCCGTGACGACGAAACCCGAAAACCAGAAAGGCCACACCATGAGAAGAATCCGCGGCATCGGCGCCGTCGCATTCGTGGGCATCGCAGCCATCACGCTTGCAGGATGTCAGCAGGGCAGCGCGAACAGCAGCGGGGGAGACGGCGACGTCGTCACCCTCCAGTTCCAGTCGCTGTCGGACCAGCCCGCGACCCAGGCAGCCATCAGCGAGATCGTCGACGCTTGGAACGCCGAGCACGACGACGTCCAGGTCAAGATCATCCAGGCCGGGTGGGATGGCACCTACGACAAGCTGATCACCCAGTTCTCGGGCGGCACCGCGCCCGACATCATCCACTTCGAGGCGAGCTCGATCGTGTCGTTCGCGGCCGACGGCTACCTCGCCGACCTGACCGACCTCATCGACCCCGAGCTGAAGTCGGACATCTCCGACGGCATCTGGGAGTCGGTGACCCACGACGGGCAGATCGTCGCGTACCCCTCGACCCTGCAGTCGTACATGGCGTTCGCGAACGCCGATCTGCTGGCCGAGGCCGGCGTCGAGGTGCCCACGGGCGACACGATGACGTGGGATCAGCTCCAGGAGATCGCGAGAGCGACGACCACGGCAGACCACTACGGCCTCGGCTGGGGTCTCGGTTCGCCCACCGCGACGATGATGAGCCTGTCGATGGGCTTCGACGGCGGCTACTTCGACGGCGAGGGCGACGACGTGACGATCGAGGTGGGCGACGACGAGCTCGCCGTGCCCGAGCGCATCCACGAGATGGCCTACACCGACCGGTCGATCGACCCGACCTCGCTCACGCAGTCGGGCTCGGACGTGCTCCCGTCGTTCTATGGCGGCAAGGTCGCGCTGACGGTGCAGGGCTCGTTCCAGGCGACGAACATCGCCGCGGATGCTCCCGAGGGCCTCAACTGGGTCGCGCTTCCGCCGCTCGAAGGATCGGCTGGCGCCATTCAGGCCGCGAACCCGCAGACGTACTCGGTGAACATCGACTCGGAGCACGTGGAGGAGTCGGCGGAGTTCCTGAACTTCTTCATGGACGGCGAGAACCTCGCGAAGATCGCCTACGCCGACGCGCTCATCCCCTCGTCGGGTGCCGCCCGCACGCAGGTTGCCGAGCTCGCCGGCGACGACGCCGCGTGGAAGCAGGTGCTCGCGTCGGGCGAGGGCCTGGAAGGTCCGCCGTTCCTGAAGGTGTCGAAGTACACCGAGTGGAAGGACACGATCGCGACGCCGGCGTTCCAGCAGTACCTGGCGAACCAGATCGACCGCGACCAGCTCGCCGCGCAGCTCAGCGACGGCTGGGCCGACGTCGCCGGATGACGATCCGCGGGGGCGGGTCGATCCGATCCGCCCCCGCCTCACACGCTCGAACGAAGAGAGGGACGTAATGGACGTGTTGCACGATCGGGTGGCAGCAGTACTGGCGGGAGCCGCCGTGGGCGATGCGCTCGGCGGTGCGACGGAGGGCTGGACCCCCGAGCAGATCGAGGAGCGCCACGGCGGACGTGTCGAGGGGATCGTCGGTCCTTTCCTGCCCGACTGGCGCACGGCTCGCCCCATCGCGCCGTACCACAAGGGCGACGGTCACGTCACGGACGACACCCTCATGACCCACGCGCTCATCGAGGTGTACGCCAAGCAGCGCCGGCACCTCGACGCCTACGACGTCGCGAGCGATCTCGTGCCCCTCATGATGGGCGAGCGCCGCTGGATCCCCGAGCTCGAAGACGAAGCGCTCATCCTGCAGCGCGTCTTCCTCGCCGAGAAGTGGCTCGTCATGAAGCTGCACTACGGCCACGCCGACCCTCGTGAGGCGGGCGTCGGAAACGTCGTCAACTGCGGCGCGACGATGTACATGGCGCCCGTCGGCCTCGTGCACATCGGCGACCCGCGCGGCGCCTATGCCGAAGCCATCGACATCGCCGGTGCCCACCAGTGGTCGTACGGTCGCGAGGCCGCCGGCGTGTTCGCCGCCGCGGTCGCGGCATCCGCCACTCCCGGAGCGACGGTCGACGACGTTCGACGTGCGGTGCTGGATGTCGCGCACGACGGCACCGCCGCCGCCATCCGCGCCGTGTTCGAGGCCGTCGATGCCTTCCGTGCCGCTGGCGGGTCGGACGATCCGCGCGAGCTCGGTCGCGTCGTCCGCGAAGCGGTGCGGCCCTTCGACACCGTGGGCGAGGCATACCGGTCGCCGGCCATGGACGCGCGTCTTCCCTCGCGGACGAAGGCCATCGAAGAGCTTCCCGTCGCGCTCGGCTTCGTCGTCGCTCACGACGGCGACCTGCGTGCTGCCGTCCTGGATGCGGTGAACTACGGCCGCGACGCCGACTCGATCGCCACGATGGCCGGCGCGATCTGCGGTGGCCTCCGCGGCAGCGCCGCCGTTCCCGAGGAGTGGCTCCACGAGGTCGTGACCGCGAGCCGCCTCGACCTCGATGGCGTCGTCACGACGATGGTCGAGGTCGTGCGCGACGTCGCCCGCGCCGATGCCGAGCGCGCCGCCGCCCGCGCGGAATCGCTGTCGTCGCTGCTGTCGGTGGGGGCCGGGGCGTGAGACTGACCTGGGCTCAGCCCGAAGACCTCGTCCCCGCCGAGCTCGTCGCCCTGCGCGAGCAGGGGGTGCCCGACGACGAACTGTCGGCGATCGAACGGGCGTGGGGCGAGGCAGGCGGAGCGACCATCCTCGCGCCTTCCGGGGCCAGCGCGACGCCGGCTTCGCCCGAACTGCGCGCGGAGGCGCGTCGCGTGCTCGATCGGCTGCAGGGGCTGCAGCGCCCGAGCGCGGACGAGCCCGACGAGTGGGATGCGATCGCGGCGCTGCTTCCCGCACAGCCCGAGCCGAGCGTCGGCGACGCAGCGTTCGACCGCGTGCACGGCGCGTGGCTGGGGCGGTCGGCCGGGTGCCTGCTCGGCAAGCCGGTCGAGAAGATCCCGCGCGAAGGCATCGAGCAGATCGCCCGCGCCACCGGAAACTGGCCGATCCGCGGCTACTTCACCGCGCGCGGTCTGCCCACGGACGTGGCCGAGCGCTGGCCGTGGAACCGCCGGTCCGCGCCGACCTCGCTCGTGGAGAACATCGCGGGGATGCCGGAGGACGACGACCTGAACTTCCCGATCCTCGCCCTCGATCTGCTCGAACAGCACGGCTTCGATCTGACGACCGACCACGTCGCCGAGGCCTGGCTCGCGGCCCTGCCGGCGGGTCGGGTGTTCACCGCGGAACGCGCCGCGTACCGCAACATCCTCGACGCGCGGCCGGTGCCCGAGACCGCGACCCACCGCAACCCGTTCCGCGAGTGGATCGGTGCCCTCATCCGCGCCGACGTGCACGGGTGGGCGCACCCCGGCGATGTCCGGGCCGCGGCGCACTCGGCGTGGATCGACGCGCGGCTCAGCCACACCCGCAACGGCCTGTACGGCGCCATGTGGGCGGCCGCCCTCTGCGCGGCATCCCTCGTCGCCGACTCGATGGATGCCGTGCTGGATGCCGCCGACACCGTCGTGCCGCCCGCATCCCGCCTGGCCGCGGCCGTGCGGTTCGGCCGTGAGACCGGTCGGGCGCTTGCCGCGGGCGAGCTCACGACGGCGGGTGCGCTCGACGCCCTGCACGCTGAGTTCGCCGGGATGCACTGGGTGCACACGCTGAACAACGCCGCGCTCACCGCGTGCGCGCTGCAGGCCCACGGTCGCGACTACGGCGCCGCCGTCGCGCTCGCCGTCGCCGGTGGCTGGGACACCGACTCGGTCGGTGCCACGGTCGGCTCGGTGGTCGGCGGCCTCGTCGGTGCCGACGGCATCGGGCCCGCGTGGACCGCGCCCCTGAACGACAGCATCGCGACCTCGATGCCCGGCGGTCCGCAGCGGTCGATCCGCGAGCTCGCCGAGCGGACGGTCGCCCTCGCGGAGGGAAGCTCGTGAGCGTCGTCGTCGTCGGCAGCATCAACCAGGACGTCGTCGCCCGGGTCGCCCGCATCCCCGCTCCCGGCGAGACGCTGCTCGCGTCGTCGCTCGTCCGCACCGGCGGGGGGAAGGGGGCCAATCAGGCCGTTGCCGCCCGGCGTGCCGGGGGAGCGGAGGTCGCCTTCGTGGGCGCGGTGGGAACGGATGCCGCGGGCGCGGCGTTGCGCGCGGCGCTCGAGGCCGACGGCATCGACGTCTCGGGTGTGGTGCAGGTCGACGAGGTGACCGGAACAGCGCTCATCTCGGTCGACGCGTCGGGTGAGAACGCGATCGTCGTCGCCGCCGGGGCCAATGCCGCGCGCGACTCCCTCACCGACGCGCAGCGGGCGGTGGTCGCATCGGCGTCGGTTCTGCTCACTCAGCTCGAGATCCCCGTGGCCCTGGTGCGCGACGCCGCCGCGGCCCGGGGTGAGGGCGCGTGGCACGTGCTGAACGCGGCGCCGTCCGCACCCTTCGCCTCCGCCCGCGACGCGCTGCTCGCGGCGACCGACGTGCTGATCGTGAACGAGCACGAGGCACTCGAAGCGGCGGGCGTCGAAGACCTCGACGAGGCCGTCGCCGAGCTCGCCCGTACGGTGCGCGGACTCGTCGTCACACTCGGGTCTCGCGGATGCCTGGTCGTCTGCGGTGACGAGCGCACCGCGGTGCCCGCCCATGTCGTGACGCCGGTCGACACGACGGGCGCTGGCGATACCTTCTGCGGTGTGCTGGCCGCGGCGCTCGCCGCCTCCGGACGCCGCCCCGACGCCGTCGGTCTCGATCTGCTCGCGGATGCCGCGCGCGCCGGTGCTGCGGCATCCGCTCTTGCCGTCACGCGCCCCGGTGCGCAGGACGCGGTGCCCACGAGCGATGAGGTCGCCGCCTTCCGGAAGGAGAACCGACCGTGAGCGGTGGATTCGATCCCCTGGTCCCGCGCGAGATCGATCGCCCGACGCCGGTGCCGCTCGACGCCGACGTGCGCTCGGGCGAGGCAGCGACGGTGCTCGATGACGCGAAGATCTTCGTCGCGCCGACGGATCCGGCCGACCTCGGTGCGTGGCGTGCCCAGCTGACGGTGTGGCGCGAAGGCGCTCGCGAACGGCACGGCGTGCCGACCCGCTACGAACAGGCCGAGTCCGCGTGGGCGAGCCGGTGCTTCACCGTCGCCCAGGTATGGCTCTGGGACGAGCTGTTCTTCGACTTCGACGAGCAGCGCTTCACGCCGGAACGCTTCCTCGCCGACGCGCAGCGCCGGTTCGGCGGTCTCGACGGGATCGTGCTGTGGCACGCCTACCCCGTCATCGGCATCGACGGCCGCAACCAGTGGGACTTCTACGCGGTTCCGGGGCTCGTCGAAGCCGCCGAGGCTCTGCGCGCCGCCGGTGTCGCCGTGTTCGTCGACTACAACCCGTGGGATGTCGGCACGCGACGCTCGGCAGACGACGCCACCGAGCTGGCCGCCACGGTGCGGCGCCTCGGGGCAGACGGCGTCTTCCTCGACACGCTGCGGAAGGCCGATCCCGATCTCGTCGCGGCCCTGGATGCCGCACGCCCGGGCATCGGACTCGAGGGCGAGTCGAAGCTCGCGACCGAGCGCATCGCCGACCACACCCTGTCGTGGGCCCAGTGGTTCGCCGACTCGGAGGTGCCCGGCGTGCTGCGCGCCCGGTGGTTCGAGCGCCGACACATGCAGCACCACATCCGCCGGTGGCACCGCGACCACGCAGAAGAGCTGCGCTCGGCATGGCTCAACGGCGTCGGGGTGATGGTGTGGGAGGTCGTCTTCGGCGTCTGGGTCGGCTGGAACGACCGCGACGCCGCGACCCTGCGGCGGATGCTGCCCGTGCAGCGCGGCATGCACCGCTGGCTCATCGAGGGGGAGTGGACGCCGCTCGCGGTGCACGATGCACCGGTCTTCGGGTCGGCGTTCGAACTCGACGGCGTGACCCTGCTGTGCCTCGTCAACACGTCGGGGTCCGATGTCCAGTTCGAGCTCGAGCCCGGCGGTCGATACGTTCCGCTGCATGAGCCCGGCGATGAGGTGTCGTCGGTGACGGTGCCGGCCGGTGGGGTCGCCGCCGTCGTGCGGCTGACCGGGGATGCCGCGGGTAGCCCTGTACCGCCAGTCGTCGCCGAGGTGAAAGCCGCGCTGCGCGATGAGCCGCCGGTGACGGACGTGTCGTTCCCGCACCGCCGAGCGCGGCGCCTCACCGCTCCGGCATGGACCGGGCCCGTGCGAGACGCTGCGGCGGATGAGGAGGAACCGACCGTCACGGTGGCACCGGGAACGCACACGCTGACGGTGCGTTTCCGCGCCCGCGAGACCGGGATGTACGAGGGCGCACCCTACGTCGACGAGTGGAAGCCGCTGCCGCCTCGCCTGCACGACCAGCGCACACTCGAACGCGTCGTCGAGGTGCGGCATCCGGTGCGCGTCGGCGCGGCCGAGGTGACCGAGGCCGAATACGCGCGGTTCCTCGACGCGATCGGTGAAGACGCGGATACCCGTGACCCCGAGCGCCCGGCGACCGATGTGACCTTCGCGCGGGCTCGGGAGTACGCCGCATGGGTGGGCGGGCGGCTCCCCACCGAAGACGAGTGGCAGCTCGCGGCATCCCTTCCGTCGTTCCGCCGACGCGCGCCGGAGGTGTGGAACTGGACGGAGTCGGAGCACTCCGACGGCCGCACCCGGTTCGTGATGCTGAAGGGCGGCAGCGCCCACCGCAGCGAGGGGTCGGACTGGTACTTCGACGGCGGTGTACGGTCGCCGGAATTCGCGGCCAAACTGCTGCTGCCGGGGCTCGGACAGGACGCGTTGCCCTCGACCGGATTCCGCGTCTGCTGGGAGGAGCGCTCGTGACCCCGCTCGACGGACTGCGCGTCATCGACGCCTCGACGCTGTTCGCCGGTCCCATGGCCGCGATGCACCTCGGCGACATGGGAGCCGAGGTCGTCAAGGTCGAGCACCCGACCCGCCCCGACCCCGCGCGCGGCCACGGTCCGAGCAAGGACGGGCAGAACCTGTGGTGGAAGACGCTCGGCCGGAACAAGCGGACCGTGGCGATCGACCTGCACACCGCCGACGGGCGCGAGGCGTTCCTGCGCCTCGCCCGTACCGCGGATGTCGTCGTCGAGAACTTCCGCCCCGGAACCCTCGAGCGCTGGGGACTCGGGTACGACGAGCTGTCTGCGGAGAACCCCGGTCTCGTTCTCGCCCGCGTGACCGGATTCGGTCAGATCGGTCCGTACCGCAGTCGCCCCGGCTTCGGCACGCTCGCCGAGGCGATGAGCGGGTTCGCCGCCGCGACGGGCGAGCCCGACGGCCCACCGACCCTTCCCCCGTTCGGCCTCGCCGATGGCATCGCCTCGCTCGCCACCGCCTACGCGGTCATGACTGCGCTGCACGCCCGCGGGCGGGACGGGCGCGGGCAGGTGGTGGATGTCGCGATCATCGAGCCGATCCTCGCGATGCTCGGCCCGCAGATCACGCGCTGGGATCAGCTCGCGACCGTGCAGCCCCGCACCGGAAATCGATCGGCGAACAACGCGCCGCGCAACACCTATCGCACGGCCGAGGGTTCGTGGGTCGCCGTGTCGACGAGCGCTCAGTCGATCGCCGAGCGGGTGATGGCCCTCGTCGGCCGCCCCGACCTCGCGGCCGAGCCGTGGTTCGCGAGCGGATCGAGCCGGGCGCAGCACGCCGACGAGCTCGACGAGGCCGTCGGCAGCTGGATCGCGCAGCGCACGCGCGATGAGGTGATCGAGGCGTTCGAAGCCGCGCAGGCCGCGGTCGCCCCGGTGTACGACCCCTCGGACATCGTCGCGGACCCGCAGTTCCAGGCGCTGGGCACGGTCCACCGCATCCACGACCCCGATCTCGGCGAGATGGCGATGCAGGGACCGCTGTTCCGGATGTCGCGCGACGAGTCGACGATCGCCTTCACCGGGCGGGCTCACGGCGCCGACACCGCAGAGGTGCTGGCCTCTCTCGGCTACGCCGACGACGACATCGCTCGCATGCGTGCGGAGGGATCGGTCGCATGACCCGCCCGATCCTGGTCGCGCTGTACGCGCCCGCCGACCGCCCCGAGCGCTTCGAGAAGGCGCTGGATGCGGGAGCGGATGCCGTCATCGTCGACCTCGAGGACGCCGTGGCACTCTCGCGCAAGGCGCAGGCGCGGGCGGCGCTCGCCGAGTTCGCCGCGGTTCGGGCGTCGCGAGGGGCTGCCGCACCGGCGGTGCAGGTCCGGGTGAACGCGCGCGGGGCGGACGCGCACGACGCGGATGTCGCCGCTGTCGCGGATCTGCCCGCCGCCTTCGGCATCCGGCTTCCCAAGACGCAGTCGGCGGATGACGTCGCGGCGGTCAGCGCCGCCGCGCCCGGGCGCGAGGTGCATGCCCTGCTCGAGTCTGCGCTGGCGATCGAGCGCGCGTTCGAGATCGCGCAGGCCGGGGTCGCGTCGATCGCGGTGGGCGAGGCCGACCTGCGCGCGGAGATCGGCGTGCCCGCGGGGCGTGCCGGAGAGCCCGGGCTCGCATGGTCGCGCGCGCGGGTCGTGAACGCGGCGGCTGCAGCCGGGCTGCCCCTTCCGCTCATGGCGGTCTGGGCCGATGTCGCCGACCTCGAGGGCCTGGAGCAGAGCTGCCGGGCCGGGCGCGCGCTCGGCTACGCAGGCCGCACCGCCATTCATCCGCGGCAGATCGAGGTGATCCGGCGGGCCTTCACCCCCGGCCCGGAAGAGGTCGAGCGAGCGCAGCGCATCGTCGAGCGGGTGCGCACCGCGGCGGCGGACGGGACGGCCGCGTTCGTGCTCGATGACGGCACCTTCATCGACATCGCGATGGTCAAGGCCGCCGAGCGCATCCTCGCCGCCGCGCCCTGACCCCGCTGCATCCGCCGGGCCCGCTGCATCCGTCGCATGCGAGGTCCCGGTTGGGCCGGTTATCGAGCCGGGATTCCCGGCCGAAGTGGGACCTCGGTGGGGGATCAGCGGGTGATGAGGCGGTACGGCACCTGGTGGTGCACGCCGGTCTGCCTCGTCGCGTCGCTCAGGATGTCGAGGATCGACGCCGCCGCCTTCTCGACACCGTGGTCGACGGTCGAGAACGCGGGGATGTGGAAGCGTCCCTCTTCGATGTCGTCGAAGCCCATGACCTGCACGTGGTCCGGCACGGAGATGCCGTGCGTGCCGAGGGTGTACAGCGCGCCGAGGGCGAGGCTGTCGCTGAAGCAGAACAGGGCATCGAAGTCGGTTCCGCTCGCGATCAGACGCGCGACGGCGGTCGATCCTTCGGCGCGGTTGAACTGGTCGACCGAGGCGTAGAGCGCGGGGTCGTCGGCGATCCCGGCCGCGGCTAGCGCTCGCCGGTATCCGTCGAACCGCAGTCGCGAGGTGGCGGTAGGCCCGGATTCCTGAACCCCCACCGCAGCGATGCGCCGACGACCCTGCTGGATGAGATGCGTGGTGGCGGCCGCAGCCGCTGAGATGTTGTCGATCCCGACGTGGTGCACGGACGGAGTGAGGAGCTCTTCGGCCTGCTCGCCGATCAGCACGAGCGGCGGGCCGTTCGGCCGGTCCCGTACGTCGTCGAGAGTAAGGGCGAGCGGGCTCATCACGATCCCGTCGAGCGCGGGGAAGCCCTCGCCGGCCATCATCGCCAGTTCCGCGGGACGGGCGCCGCCCGTCTGCGCAATGAGAACGGTCAGCGCGCGGGTCTGCGCGCTGGTGACGAACTGCGAGGCGAATTCGGCGAAGTAGGGCTCGCGCAGGTCGGGGAGCACGAGCGCGATCAGTCCGCTGCGACCGTTGCGCAGCTGTCGCGCAGCGAGATTGGGCCGGTACCCCAGCTCATCGATCGCCTCGAGGATGCGTCGCCGCATCTCGTCTCCGACCCATCCCGTCCCGTTCACGACGTTGGAGACGGATTTCGCGCTCACGCCGACGCGGGCGGCGACGTCGGCGAGTGTGACGCGGGTCATGGGGCTCCTGTCGAGCGGGTCTCGGGTTCGATGTTGACTCTAGTTCAGCGTGGAACTATCGTGTAGTTCAACGTGGAACGGAAAGCGGTTTCCATGTTCGCCCGCGGGCGGGACAGACGACGAGGTCGGCATCGAAGCCGACAGAGGGAGCCATTGCAGTGGAGCAGGATGCCGGTCGAGAGCCCGACGCGATGCGTGCGAGCGCGCTGGAACCGGCGCGGCCGCGCCCGCAGCTCGTGCGGGACTCGTTCCTTCTCCTCGACGGCGAATGGGGGTTCGCCTACGACGACGACGA
Source organism: Microbacterium sp. SMR1 (assembly GCF_003289625.1). Taxonomy (GTDB): domain Bacteria; phylum Actinomycetota; class Actinomycetes; order Actinomycetales; family Microbacteriaceae; genus Microbacterium; species Microbacterium plantarum. Next base: position 146,263 of record NZ_QMBN01000002.1, on the reverse strand, counting down.
TCGCGGTGTCGCCGCGCGGTGGTTCGACGGTCGCGAGCTGGGCGGCAGCATCCTCGTGCCGTTCCCGCCGGAGTCGCCGGCCTCGGGCATCGGCGAGACGGGGTTCCACCCGATCGTCTGGTACCGCCGGACGCTGACCGACGCAGATCTCGCCGCCGCCGGACATGGGTCGGAGAAGCGCGCGATCGTGCGCTTCGGTGCCGTCGACTACCGGGCCACCGTCTGGGTGGACGGGCAGATGGTCGGCAGTCACGAGGGCGGCCACACCCCCTTCGCCGTCGACATCACCGACGCGCTCGACGGTGAAGCTCGCGAGCATGTCATCGTCGTGCGCGCCGAGGACGACCCGCACGACCTCGCGCAGCCTCGGGGGAAGCAGGACTGGGAGGAACAGCCTCACTCGATCTGGTACCACCGCACGACGGGGATCTGGCAGTCGGTGTGGCTCGAGTCCATCGCGCCGCAGCACATCACCGCGCTCAACTGGACCAGCGACCTCACCGACGGCACGGTGACCCTCGAGCTCCGACTGAGCCGGCCCGGCCGCGCACGCGCGAGCATCCGGATCGCGCACGAGGGGCGGGAGCTCGCCGCTGCGACGATGCGGACGAGCGGCACGCGAGCGACGTTGACGATCGCCCTGGACGGTCAGCGAAACGGTCAGAACTACGAACGTCTGCTCTGGAGCCCCGACCGGCCCACGCTGCTCGACGCCTGGATCGAACTGACGGATGACGATGGCCGAACGGATGCCGTTGCGAGCTACCTCGGTCTGCGCAGCGTCTCATGGAGCGACGGCGCGCTGCTGCTCAACGACCGGCCGGTGACGCTGCGGTCGGTTCTCAGCCAGGGGTACTGGCCCGAGTCCCACCTCGCGGCCCCCTCGCCCGACGCGCTGCGACGCGAGGCCGAATTGATCGCCGAACTCGGCTTCAACTCGGTGCGCGTGCACCAGAAGGTCGAGGACGACCGGTTCCTGTATTGGGCGGATCGGCTCGGGCTCCTGGTGTGGGGCGAGATGGCCGCGACGTACACCTTCGACGAGCGAGCCGTGCAGCGCACGACCGCGGAGTGGACGGAAGCCGTGCTTCGCGACCGGGCGCATCCCAGCATCATCACGTGGGTGCCGCTCAACGAGAGCTGGGGGGTGCAGCACATCGCCTCGCGCTCGGATCAGCGAGCCTTCGCGGAAGCGTTGTTCCACCTGACCAAAGCCCTCGACCCCACCAGGCCGGTCATCTCCAATGACGGATGGGAGCTCGGGACCTCCGACCTGTGGACCCTGCATGACTACGAGGCCGACGGCGACGTACTTGCCCGGCGCTACGACGTCGACGCGGTCGAGCTGGGCACGCTCGTCTCCGGCATCGGCCCGGCCGGTCGCCGCGTGCGTCTGCCCGGAACGGCGGACGGCGGACAGCCGGTCATGCTCACCGAGTTCGGCGGAGTGAAGTGGGCAGTCGACGCGAGCCCGGACGACTCGTGGGGCTACTCCGAAGCGGGCGGCGCAGAGGAGTACGCCCGGATGGTCGAGGCGATCCTCCGGGCCGTGCAGTCGGGCACGAGAGGCTTCCGCGGGCGACCCGACGGGCTCGCCGGCTGGTGCTGGACGCAGCTCACCGACACCATGCAGGAGCGGAACGGCCTGCTCACCGAAGGCCGGGAACCCAAGCTGCCCATCGAGACCATCCGGTCTTTCGTCCGAGGAACCGGCACCGACTGAACCTCCGCCGGTTCTCGGCCGGCCACCGCCACCGCCACCGCCATCGACACCGACACCGACACCCCGGGCTCATGCCCGCTCAATGAGGAGAAACCATGATGAAGAGACTGCCCGCATCGCTCGCCCTCGTCGGAGCCGCAGCACTTCTGCTCGCGGGTTGCGGCGCTGGCGGAGGATCCGATGCCGCTCCCGAGGAGATCACGTTCGACGAGGACACATCGGCCAAGATCAGCTTCTCGTGGTGGGGAAACGAAGACCGCGCCGCTCGCTTCGAAGAGGTCGTGGCGCTCTTCAACGAGCAGTACCCGAACGTCGAGGTGGTGCGGAACTTCAACGCCTGGGGCGACTACTGGACCGCCCGCAACACCGAGGCAGCGGGCAAGTCGCTTCCCGACGTGGTGATGATGGATGCCGGCTACCTCGGCGAGTACGCCAGCAAGGGTCTGCTCGCCGATCTCTCGCCCTACCGCGACTCACTGCTGCCGCTCGACGGCGTCAACGACCAGGTGCTCGGATCCGGAACCGTCGACGACGAACTCGTCGGCGTCCCGCTGGGCACGAACGCCTGGTCGATGATGTACAACAAGGACATCCTCGACTCGTTCGGTATCGACTATCCGACCGACGACATGACCTGGGACGAGTTCAACGACTTCGTCCTCGAGGTCAACGCGGCCGGGGCGTCATCCGAACCCCGGATCTACGGGGCGGAGGACTACACAGGCGGCCTTCCGAACTTCATCTACCACCTCATGCAGGACGGCAGTCCGGTCTTCGAGGAGAACGGTGCACCCGCGTTCGATGAAGACGATGTGATCGAGTACCTCGACGGTGCCGCCGATCTCCGCGAGGACGGCGACTTCTACCCTGTCGAGCGCAGCGTCGCCCTTTCGCCCAGCGGGGGCTTCCTCGCCGGTGAGACGGCGATCTGGTTCAACTTCTCGACGACGGTTCTGCAGGGCATGACGGATGCCGGCACCGAGAACATCGGCATGGTGCAGCCGCCGCTCGAGAAGGGCCAGGACGAGCACGTGCTCGCACCCAAGCCGAGCATGCTCCTGAGCGTGGCGAAGAACTCCGACCAGCAGCAGGCCGCTGCCGCCTTCGTGAACTTCCTCACCACCTCGCCCGAGGTCGCGAAGATCTTCGGCACCTCGCTCGGCACCCCGCCCACGGAGGCCGGACGCGACGCGATCGATCAGACCGCAGCCGACACCGTCAACCTCGACTATCTCGCGTCGATCGACGACGAGCTGACGGCGAGCTACCCGATCCTGCCCGCGGGCTACGGCACCATCGAGGCCAAATGGGGCGAGCTGCACGAGCAGCTGCGGTACGGCGATCTGACCACGAAGCAGTTCGCACAGGAGTTGTTCTCCGAGATCTCCCTGGTGCTGGGCTACTGACCGCTCTGCACGACCCTGCCGCACGGCCGAGGCGCCGGAGTGCAGGAGAAAGGAACATCCCATGACTGCTCCTGCAGCCGTCGTCCCGGTTCGTGCGCGCTCGACCGTGCGAACCCGGCGGGAGACGCGTGCCGGCTACCTCTTCCTGAGCCCGTGGCTCATCGGGTTCTTCGCCCTGACCGCAGGTCCGATGGTCGCCTCGCTGGTGCTGTCGTTCACCGACTACAACCTGTTCAACGATCCCGAGTTCATCGGGGTGGACAACTACACGCGCATGTTCGCCGACCCCAACTTCCTGCAGGCGGTGAAAGTGACCGGCATCTACGTGCTGGTCGGCACGCCGCTCAAGCTCGCTGCGGCGCTCGGGGTGGCGTTGCTGCTGAACGCCCCACGCCGGGGCCAGGGGTTCTACCGGTCGGCGTTCTACCTGCCGTCGCTGATCGGTGGCAGCGTCTCGATCGCGATCGTGTGGAAGGCGATGTTCATCGACAACGGCATCGTCGCGCAGATCGGCTCGTTCTTCGGCGGGCCGCCGGCCTCGGAGGGCGGATGGGTGGGAGACCCGGCGCGAACGCTGCCGCTGCTCATCCTGTTGACCGTGTGGCAGTTCGGAGCACCGATGGTGATCTTCCTCGCGGGACTGAAGCAGGTGCCGCCGGAGCTGTACGAGGCGGCATCCGTCGACGGCGCGGGTCCGGTGCGACGGTTCCTCTCGATCACGATCCCGATGCTGTCGCCGGTGCTGTTCTTCAACCTGCTGCTCGAGACGATCCACGCCTTTCAGGTGTTCAACTCGGCCTACATCATCTCCAACGGCAGCGGCGGACCCGCCGGTTCGACGCTTTTCTACACGCTCTACCTCTATCTGCGCGGGTTCCGAGACTTCCAGATGGGTTACGCCTCGGCGATGGCCTGGGTGCTGGTGGTCGCCGTCGGCCTGGTCACGCTCATGCTGTTCCGCACATCGCGGGCGTGGGTTCACTATGCGGGGGACGAACGATGACCAACACGATCACCCAGACGGAGCTCATCACGACCGACCCGTCGTCGCGGCGACGCGGTCGAGACGACGCGGGAGGGCGGGGTTGGCGCACGCGGGGGAGCGCAATCGTCTTCCACGTGCTCGCGATCGCCGTGCTCGTCGTCATCCTCTACCCGGCGGCATGGATGGTGATGTCGTCGTTCAAGCCGGGCAACGAGATCATCGGCTCGGTGAGTCTCGTGCCGGAGACCTTCTCGCTCGACAACTACGCCACGGCATTCGCCGGGATCGGGGGAGTCTCGTTCTGGACGTTCGTCGTGAACTCCCTCATCCTCGCGGTCGCCTCGGTCGTCGGGGTCGTGCTCTCGTGCTCGGTCACGGCGTACGCGTTCGCCCGCATCCGTTTCCGCGGCAGCAAGGTCTTCTTCCTGTGCATGATCGCGACGATGCTCCTGCCGTTCCACGTCGTGATCATTCCGCAGTACATCGTGTTCAACCAGCTCGACATGATCAACACCTACTGGCCGCTGCTGCTGGGGAAGTTCCTCGCGGCCGACGCCTTCTTCGTGTTCCTCATGATCCAGTTCATCCGCGGTCTTCCCCGCGATCTCGACGAGGCCGCCCGCATCGACGGCGCCGGCCATGCGCGCACCTTCACCGCCGTCATCCTGCCCCTCATGCGACCCGCGCTCGTCACGAGCTCGATCTTCGCGTTCATCTGGTCGTGGAACGACTTCTTCGGGCCGCTGCTGTACCTGAAGGATCCGGGCATGTACACGATGCCGCTGGCTCTGCGCCTTTACGTCGATCAGACGTCGACCAGCGACTACGGCGCGCAGATGGCCATGGCGATCCTCGCCCTGGTGCCCGTGGTCCTCTTCTTCCTCGCCTTCCAGCGATACCTGGTGGCGGGCGTCGCGACGGAGGGGCTCAAGGGATGACCTCGGCGCGCAAGGCAGACGGATCGCCCGAGAGCCGCGCGGTCTTCGGCGGCTCGGGCGTCGCCGGGTTCGGCGAGATGTTCGTGGTCGGCATCGGGGTGACGCTCCTCTCGCTGCCGCTCGTGACGCTCGCTCCGGCCTTCGGTGCGGGGGTGCGGCACTTCCGCGCTCACCTCGACGACGAGCCCGACTCGATCGGTCTTCTCGCCACCCGGGGGCTCCAGGCGGTGCGTTCGGGCTGGTGGTTCGGCACGGCCAGCGTCGTGGTCATCGCGCTCCTCGTCCTGAACGCGATCGGGGCGGCCCAGGGGGTGCTTCCCGGCGGGGCGGTCTTCGCGATCATCAGCGGCGGCCTGGCGGTGGTCGTGGCCGTCGCGATGCTGCGGACCGCGGCGCTCTGGACGCCGGGCGCACGGTGGATCGACCTCTGGCGAGAGGGACGCGCGGTCGTGATCGACGATCCGATCGGAACGTCGCTGGTGCTGGTGGGCCTCGGGGTGGGCGCGACCGTCGTATGGATGCTGCCGCCGCTCATCGTGATCGCGCCGGGGCTCGTCGTCGTGTCGCTCGTCGCTGCCGAACGCCGCCGCGCTGCGACATCATCGAGGAGGGCCGCGTAGGCGCGGCCCCGATCGGAGGAGAACACGATGCAGTGGGATCTCGACGGCAAGGTCGTCGTCGTCACCGGCGCGGGCCGCGGCATCGGCCGCGCCATCGCCGAGACGTTCATGCGCGAGCGCGCCATCGTCGTCGCGACGGACATCGCCGAAGATGCGGTGGCTTGGGCCGACGACGCACGCCGCGACGCGGAACTCGACGGCGCCTCGCTGGCGTGCGACGTGCGTTCGTCCGCTTCGGTGCAGCAGGCCGTGGATGCCGCGCTGAGCCGGTTCGGACGCATCGACGTTCTTGTCAACAACGCCGGCATCCTGGGCGACAGGCTCATCGAGGACGCCGATGCCGAGACCTGGAATCGCGTCTTCGACGTCAACGTCACCGGCACCTTCCGCACCTGCCAGGCGGTCATCCCCGCGATGAAGCGGCAGGGTGGAGGCCGCATCGTCAACGCGGCCTCGTTCGCGGCCATCATCCCCAGCGTCGGCGGGGCGGCCTATGCGGCATCCAAGGCCGCTGTCGTCCAGTTCACCAGAACACTCGCGGGAGAACTGGGTCCCTGGGGGATCACCGCGAACGCGTACGCTCCGGGGATGATCCCCACCGACATGAACGGCTTCGCCGACAAGCCGCACGATGAGCAGCGTCGCCTGCTCGACACGCTCACGCTTCGGCGGTGGGGTGACCCGCGCGAAGTGGCGGACGCTGTGTGCTTCCTCGCGAGCGATGCCTCGCGCTACGTCACGGGCACGTTGCTCGATGTGAGCGGCGGCAAGTTCGCGACCCAGTTCCCGCAGCGGGCGTACGAGATGGCCGGCCGAGAATGACCGCGGCCGAGGCACGCGTCACGTGGGTCACCGGCGCCGGCAGCGGAATGGGCCGGGCGGCCGCGCTGGCCCTGGCCCCCGACCGGCGTCTCGCGCTCAGCGGACGGCGTCAGGACGTGCTCGCGCAGACGGCGCGCGATGTGTCCGACGCCGGCGGCGAGGCCATCGTCCTGCCGTTCGACGCCCGTGACGCAGGTGCGGTGAGCGCGGCGCGCGACGAACTCCTCGGCCGCTGGGGGCGTATCGACGAGCTCGTCCTTGCCGCGGGCCTGAACTCGCCCCGGCGGACGTGGGCGACGCAGTCGGTCGACGAGGTCGACCAGGTCATCGGTACGAACCTCCACGGGGTCATCCACGTGCTCGACGCAGCTTTGCCGGCGCTCCGTGCCTCCGGCTCGGCCTGTGTGGTCGTGGTGTCGTCGATCGCGGCCTGGCGCTTCTCGCCCGCCGCCGGTGTCGCGTACAGCGCTAGCAAGCGCGCGCTCGCGGCTGTCTGCGAGACCCTGAACGCGCAGGAGTCCGCCGCCGGCATCCGGGTGTGCCACCTGTGCCCGGGCGACGTCGACACGGAGTTCCTGAGCCTGCGCCCCGAGGTGCCGGACGCCGAAGCGCGCGAGCGGATGCTGACTCCCGCCGACATCGGCCGTGCGGTGCGCTTCGTCCTCGATGCGCCGCCGCACGTGCGCATCGACGAGCTGGTGATCAGCCCGGTCGTGCGGCCCTGAGCCGGCGAGGGTGCGCATCTGCACGGTGTGGGGGCTCCGGACCGTGCGGATGCGCAACCTCGAGGGGTGTCAGACCCCCTGCAACCGCGCCGTCGCGTCGCGGGCGGCGGCGAGGACGAGCTGCGCGAGGTCGTGGTGCTGGGTGTCACCGAGCCGGTCGACCAGGTAGGCCACCGACAGCGAGCCCGCGGGGCTGCCGTCGCGATCGAAGATGGGCGCCGCGACGCTGCTCGACATCCGCACGCGCTCGCCCGCGGTATGCGCCCACCCGCGCTCGCGCGTCTCGGCGAGGCGGTCGCGGAGCATCGCCTCGTCGACCACGGTGGCGTCGGTGTACGCGCGCCGCTCCTGGCTCAGGACGTAGTCGATGTCGACGGGGTCCATGAACGCCAGGATGCTGATCCCGCTCGCTCCCGACCACAGCGGGACGTCATCCTTCATGCGCACGGTGATGCGGATCGGGTTGATGCTCTCGACGAGCCCGATGTAATGACGCCCGTGACCGCGGCGGGCTGTCAGGGTCGTGGTCTCGCCGGTCTGGTTGGCCAGGTGCGAGATCGCCGGCATCCCCGCCGCGTAGAGCCGGTTGCCGGCGGCCGCCGTCTGGCCGAGAGCGACCGCGGCCGGGCCGAGGCAGTAGCGGCGGGTGTCGGGCAGGTAGTCGACGAGTCCCGCCGCGACGAGCGACTGCAGGATGCGGTGCACCACAGCCTTGCTCAGGTCGCATGACCTCGCGATCTGCGAGACCCCGAGTGGCGCAGTCGCGTCGGTGAACGACAGCAGCACCTCGGCGACCCGGGATGTCGTCGACGGGGCGTTATCGACCATGGCGCACTCTCCTCGCGTGTGAGCGTCCGGCACGCTCTGCGCAGAAGCGTACGGCCACGTTTCACTGAACGGAACGCTAGATGCCCGATTCGGGCGAGACGAAACATTCCGGATACACGCGGGCAACTGGCGCCGTATATCCGGGGCATACGGTCGCATACATCCCAGTCAGGGACTCACCCGAACGTTCCGGTCACCGAAACAGCTCCATCAGACGGAACACCACCCTCCAAGGAGTCGAGTTGAAAACCACGAGTCGCTTCACGCTCGCCGTGACCGCTCTCGCCGTCGGCAGCGTCACGCTCGCGGCCTGCGCCGGATCCGCCGTCGGAGCAAGCCAGGCAGCATCCTCGGGCGAGGCACCCGAGGAGATCGTCATCGGAGCCCTCCACCCGCTCAGCGGATCGAACGCGGTCGACGGTCAGCAGATGAGCAACGCCGCACAGATGGCCGTCGACGCGATCAACGACGCCGGCGGCATCGAATCCCTCGGCGGCGCGAAGCTCGTCCTCAAGGCAGCCGACACCCGCGGCGAGCCGGAGACCGGACAGAGCGAGGCGACGCGCCTCATCCAGGAGGGCGCCGCAGCGCTCGTCGGGTCGTACCAGAGCGCGACGAGCGCGAACATCGCCTCGGTGGCCGAGCGCAACGGCGTGCCGTTCGTCATGGACGTCTCGGCGCTCGACTCGATCCTGGAGCAGGGATACACCAACTCGTTCCGCATCCAGCCCTCCGCGAGCATGATGGGCGAGCAGAGCGCCACCTATCTCTCCGAGATCGCCGAGGCCGCGGGCACCCCGGTGACCAAGGTCGGCTACTTGTACGAGCAGGGCAACTTCGGCGCTTCGGCCTACGAGGCGTTCGCGGCCAAGGCCGAGGAGTACGGCATCACCGTCGACCCCGCGATCAGCTACGATCCCTCCTCGAGCGACCTGTCGACCCAGGTGCAGCAGGTGGCCGCCGCCGACGCCGACGTGCTCGCCGTCTCGGGCTACTACAACGACAGCCTCGCGATCGCTCGCGCCGTCAGCTCCATCGCCCCCGATCTCGACGCCGTGTTCGGTGTCGCCAACGGCGGGTACGACCAGGTGCAGTTCACCGCCGATGCTCCGAACGGGGGCGAGAACTACTTCGACGCGAACTACCGCTGGGACGCCACCAACGACGAGGCGGTCGCCGTCGCCGAGGCGTTCGAGGCAGAGTTCGGCGAGCCGATGCGCACGAGCGCGATGCTCACCTACGACGCCGTGACGCTCATCGCCGAGGCGATCGACGCGGCCGCGAGCGCCGACCCGGCCGACATCCGCGACGCGATCGCCGCGACGACCTACGAACCGCACGTCGTCAACGACGGGCCGGTCTCGTTCGACGAGACGGGACAGAACGTCAACGCCTCGGTCGTCACGATGCAGGTGCTCGGAGGCGCAGTCACGCAGGTCTACCCGGCGGCCCTGGCTCAGCAGCCGCTCGTCTACCCGGCCCCCGTCCGCTGACAGCGAGGAGTGAGTCTCATGACGATCCAGGCATCTCCGCCCACCGCCCCGGCCGCTGAGAAGTCCGTCCGCACCCGCGGGTACAACGGTCCCTCGCCGCGTGCCCTGCTCGTGACGCTCGGGGTGCTCACCCTCGCAGCCGTCGCCGCGGGGGTCATCTCGGGCAGCCCGACCGTGCTGGCCCAGGCGCTCGTGACGGGGCTGCTGACGGGAGGCATCTACAGCCTGATCGCCATGGGGCTCACCCTCGTCTACGGGGTGCTCCACATCATCAACTTCGCCAACGGGGCCATGGTCGCCCTGGCGATGTACCTGACGTACGTGCTGGTGAACCTCACCGGGATGCACCCCTACGCGACGCTGCTGATCACCGTCCCGACGATGTTCCTGCTCGGCGCGGTGACGCAGGCGGGTCTGCTGAACCCGATCATGCGCGCTCCCATCCACACGCAGCTTCTCATCACGATCGGCCTGGCGCTGGCGATCGAGAACATCCTGCTGCTCGTGTTCGGCCCCAACCCGCTCTCGGTCCAGCTGCCCGGCAACACCGGTGTTCCGATCCTCGGCGCGACGGTCGACCTGAGCCGCATCTACGCCTTCGCCGGTGCGCTGGTCCTCGTCGCGGCCCTGTGGCTCATCCTGCAGCGCACCCCGGTCGGCACGGCGGTCCGATCGGTCGCCGCGAACCCCGAGGGCGCCCGCCTGGTGGGCATCGACATCAAGGGGATCTACATCCTCACCTTCGCGCTCGGCGCCGCCGCAGCCGGAGCCGCCGGCACGCTGGTGGCTCCCTTCACCACGATCGAACCGACAGCCGGGTCGGTGTTCAACCTGACGGCGTTCGTCGTCGTGGTCCTCGGCGGCATGGGCAACGTCCCCGGTGCGCTCGTCGGGGGGCTGATCGTCGGCCTCACCGAGCAGCTGGGCGGGCTGATCCTGCCCGGCCAGTCACCGCTGCTGGCCGTGTTCGTCGTCTTCCTCATCGTGCTCTTCGCCAAGCCCCGCGGAATCTTCGGGAGGACCGCATGACCGTCGCCACCCCCGCGCGCCCGACGGCGCCCGACTTCACCACGGGTGCTCACCTGCTCGCACCGCGTATCCCTCTGCACCGTCGTACGACCTTCCGTCACTACGTCGCCCTCGGGGTGCTGGCGGTCGTCGGGGTCGCCCTGCCCTTCGTCCTTCCCGCCGCGGAGCTCGCCGTCGCCATGCGCGTGCTGATCTTCGCCCTCATGGGGATCGGCTGGAACCTGATGAGCGGCTTCGGCGGAATGTTCAGCTTCGGTCACGCCGCCTACTTCGGCATCGGCTCGTACGTCACGGCCGTGCTGCTGGTCGACTTCGGCGTGAGCCCGTGGATCGGGCTGATCGCCGGGATGGCCCTGGCAGCAGCAGCAGCCGTGGGCATCAGCTTCCTCGCCCTGCGCTACAAGCTGACCGGTGCCTACTACGCGCTGTCGACGTTCGCCTTCGCCGAGATGCTCCGGCTGTTCGTCGTCGGCAACGACGCGCTCAACCGCACGGTCGGCTTCACCGTCCCCGTGCTGCGCGGCGATGACTGGGCGATGTTCCAGTTCCCCGTCGGCTCGCCGAACTACTGGTGGATCGGCGTGGGCATGGTCGTGCTGGCACTCGTCGTCGTCATCGAGTTCCTGCGTCGCCGCGCGGGTCGTTTCACCCTGGCATCGCGTGACGACGACCTGGCGGCGGCAGCCATCGGCGTCAACGTGCTGCGGTACAAGCTGACCACGGTGGCCCTCTCCGCCGCGATCACGGCCGCGGCCGGCACGCTCTACCTGCAGTACTACATGTTCATCGATCCCGAGCTGGCGTTCGGCGCCCACGTCTCGAACAACGCCATTATCACGGCCGTCGTCGGCGGGGTCGCGACCATCTGGGGCCCCGTCATCGGAGCGGTCGTCATGGCGCCGCTCTCGGATGCCGTCGCCGCGTTCCTCCGTCATCCTCCGGAGGCGCTGTCGTTCCTTCAGGGGCACGGCGGTCTCGACATCCTCATCTACGCCGTCATCCTCATCGCCTGCGTCCTGCTCCTCCCCAAGGGCGTGTACGGCACCGTCAAGAACTGGGTGGTGAAGAAGAAGTGACTCTTCTCGAGATTCAGGGCGTCAACAAGTCGTTCCGCGGGCTCCACGCGCTGCGCGACGTCGACATCTCCGTCGACGAAGGCGAGATCGTCGGGATCATCGGCGCGAACGGTGCCGGCAAGACGACGCTCTTCAACTGCGTGACGGGCGCCTTCCCACCCGACTCGGGTCGAGTCACCCTCGACGGACGCGACATCACCGGCGCGAGGATGCACACGCTCGCGCGTTCCGGTCTCGTCCGGACGTTCCAGCTGATGCGGCCCTTCCACACGATGACCACTCTCGAGAACGTCACGATCGCCGTGCAGAGCCGCGGTGTCCGTCCCGAGCGCGCGGCGCGCGACGAGGCGGCCACGCTCCTCGATCGCACCGGCCTGTGGGCCTGGGCGGACGCCGAGTCCGGCTCGCTGCCGACGGCCGTGCAGAAGCGGCTCGAACTCACCCGCGCCCTCGCGATGCGCCCGCGGGTGCTGCTGCTCGACGAGGTCCTCGCCGGTCTCGTGCCGTCGGAGCGGACCCCGGTGCTCGACCTGCTCGACGAGCTGCGGCGCGAGGAGGGCGTGACGATGCTCTTCATCGAGCACATCATGACGGCCGTCCGCCGCCTCAGCGACCGCGTCGTGATGATGGACCAGGGAGCCGTCATCGCGCGGGGCTCGGTCGACGACGTCCTGCAAGATCCTCGAGTCATCGAGGCCTACCTCGGTAAGGAGTACGGCGATGCTGCTTGAGATCGACGACCTGCGTGCGGGTTACCACGGACTGGAGATCCTTCACGGGATCTCGCTCTCGGTCGACGCCGGAGAGGTCGTCGCGATCGTCGGGGCGAACGGCGCCGGCAAGTCGACGACGCTGAAGACCATCGCGGGCGAGGTGAAGCAGCACGGCGGGTCGGTCCGGTTCGACGGCGGTGCCGTCGGCTACGGACGCAGCCACCTGGTCGCACAGCGCGGCCTGATGCTCGTGCCCGAGCACCGCGCGCTCTTCGGCTCGCTCACCGTCGAGGACAACCTGCGCATGGGGGCTTGGGGCAAGAAGGGGCGCACCGGGTTCTCGGAGGATGAGATCCTCGATCTGTTCCCGATCCTGCGCGAGCGCCGTCAGCAGCTGGCCGAGACGATGTCGGGCGGTCAGCAGCAGATGCTCGCCATCGCCCGCGCTCTCATGGGAGCGCCGCGCCTGCTCATGCTCGACGAACCCTCGACCGGGCTCTCACCGAAGCTCACCTGGGACGTCTTCCACGCCGTCAACGCCATCCGCGACCGCGGCGTGGGCGTGCTGATCGTCGAGCAGAACGCCCACCAGGTGCTGCAGCTCGCCGACCGCGCCTACGTGCTCGAGTCGGGCAGCGTCGCGCTCGACGGCACCGCCTCGGTGCTCGCCTCGGACGCACGCGTCCAGGCCGCCTATCTGGGCCACTGACCATGACGACTCACCGCGAGGCGTGTCGGGCTCTCGGCGAGTGGGCGGTGTCGGCGCCGTTTGCGCGGGCTTCCGACGAGGCGAGACGTTCGCTCATCCGCGCCGTCGAGAACCTGCTCGCGGTCACCGTCGGCGCCGCCGCGATGCCCGAGATGCGGCGGCTGCGGCGCGCCTGGACTCCGAGCCCCGGACCTGCGACCCTCCTCGGCACCCCGCATCGCGTCGCCGTCGAAGCAGCCGTCTGGCTCAACGGAGTGGCCGGTGTGTCGACGGAGCGCGACGAAGGCAACCGGTACAGCAAGGGGCACCCCGCGGCGCAGACCGTGCCGGCCGTGCTCGCGCTCGCCGAGGCGCAGGACATCGCGGGCGAGCGGCTGTGGGACGCCCTCTACGTCGCGTACGAGGTCGCTGCGCGCATCGGGCGGGCGACGACCTTCCGGCCCGACGTGCACACGCACGGACCCCTCGGGGCCGTCGGTGCGGCGGCGGCCTGCGCGGTGCTCCTGGGTGCGGATGCCGACGGCGTCGCGCGCGCCGTCGGCACCGGCGCCGCGATGGCTCCCGCGACGTCGTGGCAGCCCGTGCTGCGCGGTTCGGCGGTGCGCGATCAGTGGGTCGGCCAGGGGGCCCTGGCTGGACTCGCCGCGGCGCGCTTCTCAGCCGCCGGGCTCGCCGTCGACCCCGACGGGCTCGCCGCCGATCTCGGCGGTCTCGGGACGATCGACCCGGATGCCGTGATCCGCGGCCTCGGCGACGAGAGCCTCGTCACCACCAGCTACCTCAAGCAGCACTCCGCGTGCGCCTACACGCACGGTCCCGCCGACGCGGCGCTTCTCGTTCGCGCTCGCATGGTCGCGGCCGATGTCGACCTCGCCGACATCGTCTCCGTGCGCGTCGAGGGGGTCGCCTCGGCAGCATCCCTGCCTGCGGTGTCGTGGAGTTCCCGGCACGGCGCGTACTTCTCGGTTCCCTTCGCCGTCGCCAGCGCACTGTGGTTCGGAGACGTGTCGGCTGAGCGGGCCGATGTGCCTCCGCACCCGCAACTGGCGCGCATCGCCGCGGTGGTGTCGGTGACGGATGCCACGGCCGACCTACGGCCCGACACCGCGACCTCGCGTCCCGCGCGGGTCACCGTGCACCTCGCCGACGGCACCGCCCACACGGCATCCGTTCGCCACCCGCAGGGCGACGCCGTCGACACTCCCTTCTCTGAGGCGCGCGTCGACGAGCTGCTCACCGAGGCCCTGCGCCCGACGGGCCTGCGCGCCTCCGACATCCATCTCGCCGTCCATGACTTCACCGACCCCGACCCCGGAGCGCTCACCCGCGCTCTCGGCCGACTCGCCCCACCCTCCGAAGGAGACCTCGCATGAACGACACGATCGACTGGAACGTGGAGATCGACACGATCCGAGACCTGCGCGCCCGGCGCACGAAGGTCGGACCGGGCACGTCTCCCGCCGTGATCGTCATCGACTTCCAGCGCGCGTTCACCGAGCACGAGAAGATCGGCCCCGGGACGGCGGTGGCGCTCGCGCACACGAACGAGCTGCTCGAGGCGGCGCGGGCCGCGGGCGTTCCCGTCATCTACGCGGTGATGATCCTCGACTCGCTCGATGACCGGATGCTGGCGCAGCGGGTGCGTTCGAGCCTGACCGAGCGCTGCGAACGCGGCAACCCGTGGACCGAGATCAGCACTGCCGTTCCGCCGGCTCCGACCGACCACATCGTCGAGAAGACGGTGGCGTCGGCGTTCTACCGCACGCGCCTCGACGACCTGCTCGCCGAGCTCGGCGTCGACGAGCTGATCTTCACGGGCACCTCCACCAGCGGATGCGTCCGGGCGAGCGTCGTCGATGCCGCCTACCGCAGCTTCCACATCAGCATCGTCGAGGAGTGCTGCGACGACTTCCGCACGGTGTCGGGCGAGGTGTCGCTGTGGGACATGCAGGACCGCTTCGGCGACGTCGTGACCAAGCAGTGGGTCCTCGACCGATTCGCGGCGATGCGCGGTGCCGATGCCGAGGTGCCGACCGAAGCCGCCGCAGAGCTCGCATGACGATCCGCAACAACGAGCGCCTCTGGTACGCCCCGATGGCGACCCGGCCACGCGTGGAGTGGCCGGGCGGCAAGCTGCTCGCGTTCTGGCACGCGCCGAACGTCGAGCACTACGACTGGATCGCGCCGGGCGGCGGTTCGCCGCAGGGCAGGATCGCCTTCCCCGACGCACAGCACTACATGCACCGTGACAGCGGCAACCGTGTCGGCCTGTGGCGGATGCTGCGCATCGTCGACGAGTTCGAGATGCCGTCGACCGTGTCGCTCAGCCTGTCGCTGCTCGAGGAGCAGCCCGAGGTGCGCGACGCCATGTTCGAGCGAGGGTGGGAGATCATGAGCCACGGCATCTCGAACCTGCGGCCGCTCTACGACATGCCCTACGACCAGGAGGACGCGTTCTACGCGCTCTCGCAACGGCTGAGCGAGACCTATTACGGCGGCCGCCGCATCAAGGGGATGCTGGGCCCGAAGGTCTCGGGAACCGACAACACCGTCGACCTCATGGCCGCACACGGCATGCAGTACTTCGCCGACTTCATCCACGACGAGCAGCCCCGCCCGCTGCGAACGGTCGGTGACGCCCCGATCGTCTCGATGCCGTACAGCTTCATGCTCAACGACGTTCCCATGGTGCACGTGCGGAGCCTCTCGGCATCCGACTTCATCGCCCTGGCGAAAGCGCAGATCGACCGCTCGCTGGCCGACAGCGAACGCGACGGGCAGGGGCGGGTGGTCTGCCTCGCGACGCACCCCTTCCTCGCCGGGCAGCCGTGGTTCGCCGGGGCTCTCCGAGATCTGTTCGCGCACGTTCGCGCCGACGAGCGCATCTGGGCCACGACGGCCGGCGCGATCAGCGACCACTACCTCGCCCACCACTACGACGCGCAGGTCGACTACGCACGTGCGCTCGCCGACGAACACGCGGCTCTTCTGACGGAGGTCGGCGCATGAGCCTCATCTCTCACCCCGCAGACGCGACCGTGTTCGCCCCCGACCTGCCGCGCGCCTATGACGCGCACCGCCCGGCGTGGGCGCTGCCAGGCGCGAAGAAGCTCGTGGTCTCGGTGCTGCTGCACGCTCCCTCGTACCAGGACGACCTCCCCGCGGGAGCGTTCTCGCCGAAGTCGATGCAGGGCGGTGTGGGCCGCGACACCTCCGAGCCCCGGCACGGACAGGTCGCCCGACTGTCGCAGTGGGACTTCGGCCTGACGACCGGCATCTGGCGTCTGCTCGACATCGCCGACCGTGCGGGCGTTCCCGTCGCCGTCGCGCTCGACGAGTTCGGTTCCCGTACTGTTCCGGGGCTCGCCCGCGGCGTCGCGGCACGAGCTGATGAGATCGTCGTGCGAGGTGCCGGCGCGAACGTCATCCTGTCGCCCGAGATGGATGCTGCCATCGAGCGCTCGTACATCGAGAGCGCACGCGACACCGTCCAGCGCCTGACCGGGCGCGAGGCCACCGGATGGTTCGGCCCCGAACGCGCCGGCACCTCGCGGACCACCGCCTTGCTGCGCGAGGCGGGGTTCGGCTGGTTTGGGGACTGGCCGATCGACGAGCGCCCCGTGACGCTGGTCGGCGCCTCAGACGGCCTCGTCGCCGTGCCGCATCCGCTCGAGACGGAGGACATGTTCGAGCTCTACGCCCGGGGGATCGTCGCCGCCGACTACGAGGAGCTGCTCACCGCGACGGTCGACCAGCTGATCGCCGACGCGGACATCGTCGGCGCCCGCCACCTCGGACTCAGCCTCTTCGGCTGGGTCTCGGGTCAGGCGTGCTTCGCCGACGTCGTCGAGCGCACCTTCCGGATGCTCGCCGCCCACCCCGATGTGCTCCTCGCGACACCGGGCGGGGTGGCGGAGCTCGCCGAGTGACGCCGGAACCCGCGGCGGCGGGCGGCCCGGACGGCCGCCGCTCGCTGCCGCTGCGGCTGCCGTGGTCGCTCGGCAGCGGCACGATCCTCCTCGGGCTGAACTCGTCGATCATCGCGGTCGCGCTCGTTCCGATGGTGGCGTCGTTCGGGGGAGACGCGGCCGTCGCCACGAGCGCAACCGCATGGATTATCAGCGCGCTCTACATCGCTGCTGCGGTCGGGTCGCCCACGGCAGGACGCCTCGCCGACCTGTACGGACCGCGACGCGTCTACCTCGTGGGCCTGGTGCTCATCCTGGTGGCCTCGGTGGCCGGCCCCTTCATCACCGACAGCGCCTGGATGATCGTCGACCGGGTCGTGCTCGGACTGGGTGCGGCCGCCCAGTTCCCCGCGGCGATGGCGATCATCCGCCGCCAGGCCGACCTCGCGCGCGCGGCACCCACCGGCGCGATCGGCATCATCGCGCTGTGCGGGCAGACGACGGCAGCTCTCGGCCCCACCGTCGGCGGTCTCGTCGTGGTGGTGTGGGGGTGGCCGGGCATCTTCTGGATCAACATCCCGATGGTGATCCTCTGCGCGACACTCGTGCTGGTCTTCGTCCCCGCCGACGCCCGCGGCCCTCGGGCGAGCGCAGCGCAGACCTGGCGGGCGCTCGACCCCGCCGGCATGGTCCTCATGATCGGCGCGCTCGTCGCGCTCATGGTGGCGCTGCTCAGCATCGACTCGGCGCCGACGGTCGCGGTGGTCTCCGCTGCGGCGACCGCGCCTCTGGCTGCCGGGTTCGTCTGGCGAGAGCTGCGCGCGGAACGGCCTTTCGTCGACGTGCGCCTGCTCGGCAGGTACCCGCAGTTCGGGCTCACCTGCCTGCGGGCGATCGCGACGTTCATCTCGTTCTACGTCATCTTCTACGGACTCCCGCAGTGGATGCAGGCGACCCGCGACCTCGGACCGGCCGTGACGGGACTGCTCATGCTGCCGGTGTTCGGGGTCGGGGCCCTCTCGACCGTCGTCGCCACGCGCCTCGGGCGCGCCTGGCACCCGCGCGCTCTGCTCGCCGTCGGCACCTCGGCGATGGTCCTGGCCGGCACGCTCCTCGCACTCACGGGCGCGGCGGACATGCCGCTCTGGGTGCTTGCGATCGTCTGCGCTCTGCTCGGCGTGCCCAACGGGTTCAACAACCTGGGCAACCAGCTGCTGCTCCACCACGCGGTGCCCGCCGGCGCCGCCGGTGCCTCCACCGGGATCTACCGCACCGCGCAGTATGTCGGCGCCGCGCTGGCCGCCGTCGTCGTGGCACATCTGCTCGACGCGGGCGCGGCCGCCGGCGGCATCCGCGACGTCGGCCTGACGATCGCCGGGCTGGGGCTCGCCCTGCTGCTCGCGACCATCGCCGCCGTCATCCGTCTCCGCCGAAAGGAAGCAGGATCGTGACCCTGACCTCCCCGCCCCCCGCTGCGAAGGTTGCCGCCGACGAGGCGGATGGCCCGGCTCTGCTGCGACCGATGCGGTTGCGCGACCTGACGTTGCGCAACCGCATCGGGGTCTCGCCGATGTGCATGTACGCCGCTCCGCTGCCCGACGGCGTCGTCGACGATTGGCATGTCGTCCACTACGGCCAGTTCGCTCTCGGGGGCGCGGGTCTCATCATCACCGAGGCGACGGCGGTGTCACCCTCGGGCCGGGTGACCCCCGACGACGCCGGCATGTGGGACGACCGGCACGTCGCCGGCTGGCGACGCGTGACCGACGCGGTGCACCGCGCCGGCGGGCGCATCGCGGTGCAGCTGGCCCACGCCGGGCGCAAGGGCAGCAAGTACGCCGGGTTGCCGGGCGATCCGCCGGAGCACCGCGGATCGGTTCCCGCGAGCGCCGGCGGATGGCAGACCCTCGGCGCTTCTGGTGAGCCCTTCGGGCGCTTCGACGATCCCGCGCGTATGGGCGCCGACCAGGTGGACGCGGTCGTCGCGGAGTTCGCCGCAGCGGCGCGCCGGTCGGTCGCCGCCGGGTTTGACGCGATCGAGCTCCATGGCGCGCACGGGTACCTGCTGCACGAGTTCCTCTCGCCGGTGACGAACCGTCGTGCGGACCGGTGGGGCGCCGACCGGGCGGCCTTCCTCCTCGCGACGGTGGCCGCGGTGCGGGCGGAGATGCCCGAGGGGATGCCGCTCATCGTGCGCCTGTCGGTCGACGACGTCGCGCCAGGCGGGTCGCAGGCCGCCGACAGCGCTGAGCTCGCGCGGCGCCTGCACGCCGCCGGGGTAGATCTCGTCGACTGCTCGTCGGGTGGACTGGTTGCCGGCGCCGAGTACTCCCCTGCGCCCGGCTATCAGGTACCGGGATCAGCCGTGGTTCGGGCCGCCGGGGTTCCGACCGCCGCCGTCGGTCTCATCACCGAGCCGCTGCACGCCGACCGGATCGTCGCCGAGGGCGACGCCGACCTCGTCTTCCTGGGACGCGAGATGCTCCGCGACCCGCACTGGGCCCGCCGCGCCGAGCTCGCTCTCACAGGCGCGGCGTCGCTCGAGCCTCGCTACCACCGCGCCTACCTCTGACCTCGGTTTCGCCCGGCGGCGCCCGGCGGGGCTCGCCGAAGTCCCAGTTCGGCCGGGTATCGGGAGGCGATTCCCGGCCCAGATGGAACCTCGACCGACCGAACGCGCGACACTGGTGCCGCGACGGCCGGTCAGCGCATGGCGGCGAAGAGTCCGCCGATGAAGGCGATGACCGGACCGATGGCGCCGACCGTGACGATCAGCAGGACTACGACCACCGCCATCCACGGGACGCTCTTCTTCAGGCGCTGGCCCGGTGCGGCGACGCCGGGCGGCGGCCGCAGCAGTCCCGGCGGCGGCGTGACGGGCAGCGCGGATGCTGCGCCGGCGGCCGCACCCTGTCCCGCCGTAGCCGGCCCCGCGCGACCGGGTTGCGCCGGTACGGCCGGCACCGCCCCCACACCGGACGCCGCGGGCGGCGCGAGCCGGTCGTCGCGCCAGCGCTCCCATTGCGCGAACTTGTCGATCATGGCGCCGACCGCACCGAACAGCCACGACCAGGTCGCGGGATCGAGCGTCGAGAAGTCGCGCTTTCCGTAGAAGAAGAGCCAGTCGTCGACGATCTCGACATCCAGTGCCGCGGCGTTGTCGACGAAGCGCGCCATGATGTCGGGCGTGAACAGGTACAGCGCGTCGCGCTCGTAGCCCCGCGGGCAGTAGAGGCGGAAGTACCGGTCGAAGTCGCCCTCGAGGCTCAAGTGCTGGTCGCGGTCGAACGCGACGGGGAGGTTCGAGCCGAACAGCCCGTTGTTGCCGAGGGCGTCGAGCACGATGTGCGGCAGGGGAGTCGACAGGTGCACCGCGACGTAGCCCCACGTGTGCGTCTGCTGGTTCTTGCCCGACCCGGTCGTATAGCGGTAGTTCGCGAACTCGACGAAGCGCGGCTGATCACCGCGGACGAGATTGGATGCCATCCGGCTCGACCCCTGCGAGAAGATCATGCCCGGCAGCGGGGGCTGGGGCCGCTGCGGCTCGAAGCTCATGCCGTTGGCCCGCGCGAACCGGTCGAGCCGGTACCAGACCGCGGCTTGCGCAGCGCGCTGCCGGCGGACGAAGAAAGGGATGAGCGCCGCGAGGGCGATGATGATGACGAGGGGGATGACGGGCGCCAGCGAGACCACCGCACCGGAACCCGACTGCGTCCCGACGGCGAACACCAGGCCGCCGATGATGGCCGACAGGACGCCGCCGAACACGAGCACCACGAAGACGATGACGACGATGGCGATGATCACGCCGGCGGTGCCCGACCCGCCGGGGAGCCGGCCGCTGGCGGCCAGGTGTTTCCGGAATGCACGCGCGGTGGCGGGCGACACCGGATCGAGGAGGGGTCGGGGATCGAACGGAACGCTCATCGATTGACCTCGTCTGCTCCCCAGGACAGGGATGCGTCGGCCGGCAGGGGCAGGGCTTCAAGCTCGGGCGAGCGGCAGATCGCGTCGACGAGCTCTCGCGAGCCGCCGACGATGGTGGAGTCGAAGTCGACCTCCGACACCATCACCCACGCGCGGTCTGCGGGCCAGAGCAGGCTCGGGCTCTGCGCCGTCGGCACGGCTCCCGTCGCCTCGGCGGCGAGGTCGCGCCACGGCATCCGCAGCTCCCAGTGGTCGTCGGCGAACTCGTCGACAGCGCCGCGGAACAGGACGAAGGCCCGCTCCGGCAGCCTCAGTCGTGGTCCTTCCGAGATCTCGCGCGAGAGGATGCCCTCCTGCCAGGTGGGTTTGCGGAAGACGCTGTTGAAGCGGTCGCCGATCGACGACCCGAGCATGCGGTTGTGGCGGGCGAGGGTCGCGTCGTCGGGGTCGCCGGGCTGGAAGACCGTGCGCGACGGCGCGCGTCCGAGGTGCCCGAGCAGGCCGCCCCGGCCCTCCCAGAGGCCCGCGGTCACGTCATCCCCTGTCGACGTGTGCCCGATCAACTCGCGCGCGAGAATCGCCATACGGTCCGGGTCGAGCTCGCCCTGCGCGGGCGCGACGAACCAACGGCCGTCGGGGGACGCCGTCTGGTTCGACCCGAACTCGGGCGAGCGCACGAGCGAGTCCCACTGCGCCAGCGGATGCAGCGTCGTCCCGAAGGCGGCGGCGGTCTCGGCCCACGTGGCGGGATCGGTGACGAGGTCTGCCGTCACCTGCTGCGACTGCTGCCACGGCATCTCGACCCACGCGTCGAACGGGGGGAGGCGTTCGCCGCTCTCGCGTGACTGGACGGATGCCGGATGCAGGATGCGCGCGTACGCCTCGAAGCCCCGCGGCACGACGTCGTGGAACGTGCCCCGCCACGGATCGTCGACGCGTTTGCGCAGCCATTCGCCGGTCGAGACGTCCGCGGTCCACTCCATGCGCCCACGCTACCGGTGACCGGTCGGCGGGATCACGCGCGATCAGGTAAGCTGTTGTGGTTGTCCGACCTCGGTCGGGCACGTGCTACACACCCTCCTGCTTCCGGGAAACGCCCGGGAGCCGTTCTAGTCCGAAGGAGGTGGGTCAGTGACGCACACGTACCAGTACGAGCTCATGGTGATTCTCCAGCCCGAGATCGATGAGCGTCAGGTTGCTCCCAACCTTGACAAGTTCCTCAAGGTCATCACGAATGACGGCGGAACCATCGAGAACATCGACATCTGGGGCCGTCGCCGCCTGGCGTACGAGATCCAGAAGAAGAACGAGGGCATCTACGCCGTCGTCAACTTCACCGCGACGAGCGAGACCACGCAGGAGCTCGACCGCCAGCTGAAGCTGAGCGAGTCGATCATGCGCACCAAGGTCCTGCGCGCCGAGGAGGCCATCGCACAGGTCGCCGCCGAGAAGGCGCGCTCCGAGGCGAAGGCCGCTCGCAAGGCTGCCGCCCCCGCTAAGGCTGCGAAGGCGTAAGGCTCATGGCCGGCGAGACCGTCATCACCGTCGTGGGCAACCTCACGGCAGACCCCGAGCTGCGTTACACGCAGAACGGCCTGCCGGTGGCGAACTTCACGATCGCCTCGACTCCTCGCACCTTCGACCGTCAGGCGAACGAGTGGAAGGACGGCGAAGCGCTGTTCCTCCGCGCGTCCGTGTGGCGTGACTTCGCCGAGCACGTGGCGGGTTCGCTGACCAAGGGCATGCGGGTCGTCGCGACCGGCCGCCTGCGTCAGCGCTCCTACCAGGACCGTGAGGGCCAGAACCGCACCGCGATCGAGCTGGAGGTCGACGAGATCGGCCCCTCGCTGCGCTACGCGACCGCACAGGTCACGCGCGCCGCATCCGGCTCCGGTGGTGGTGGTGGCGGAAGCTTCGGCGGCGGTCAGCAGTCGCGCCCGCAGCAGCAGGTGCAGGAGGAGCCGTGGGCGACCCCGGGTTCTTCGGCTCCCGACGCGTGGAGCGCACCGGGTACCAGCGGCGCCTCCTACGGCGACGACACCCCGTTCTGAATCGGATTCCGGGTGCTGCGTGCAGCGGCATCCGATCATCACTCTCGTAAGGAAAAACAATGGCTGGAAAGGCAACCGGCGACCGCCGCAAGCCGCGGAAGGGCGCGAAGAACGCGGCCCCCGCGAAGGCGATCCGCGTCGGCGTCATCGACTACAAGGACGTTTCGACGCTCCGCAAGTTCATCTCGGAGCGTGGGAAGATCCGCGCCCGTCGTATCACCGGTGTCTCGGTGCAGGAGCAGCGTCTGATCGCCAAGGCGATCAAGAACGCGCGCGAAATGGCGCTCCTGCCTTACGCCGGCGCTGGCCGGTAAGGAGCACCGACATGGCAAAGCTGATTCTCACGAACGAGGTCGCCGGGCTCGGAAGCGCCGGTGACGTCATCGAGGTCAAGAACGGGTACGCCCGCAACTACCTCATCCCCCAGGGCTTCGCTGTGGCCTGGACCCGCGGTGGCGAGAAGCAGGTGGCGTCCATCCGCGCCGCTCGCGACGCCCGCGCGATTCACGACCACGAAGAGGCCGTGGCCCTCAAGAACAACCTCGAGTCGAACAAGGTCAAGCTGTCGGTCAAGGCCGGCGCCGAAGGCCGTCTGTTCGGTGCGGTCAAGCCCGCCGACGTGGCTGACGCCGTCAAGACCGCTGGTCTGGGCGACCTCGACAAGCGCAAGATCCACATCACCTCGCCGATCAAGGCCGTGGGCGAGCACGAGGCGACCATTCGCCTGCGCGACGACCTCACCGCTGTGATCACCCTGCAGGTGGTCGCCGCCAAGTAATCCCTGGCGCACCGTACGGATGCCGCGGACCTTCGGGTTCGCGGCATCCGTCGTTTTCGGGTGCGTGCCGCGGGCCGGGATGCAAGGTTTCCGGGCCGACACCCCGAGAGCGGATGCCGAGCCCCGGGGTGTCGGTGCAGATCCCTTGCATCCCGGTGCGGTGGCGTGCCCGTCGGTGGTGTGCCCCGTGGGCGGGCCGGAGCGGATGCCGCAGGCCGAGTCCCGCGGCATCCGCTGTTTCCGGATGGGATCCTGTCGGGATCAGACCGTCGCGCGGCGGCGCAGAGCGAGGAGGACGAGCCCCATCAGCGTCAGCGCGAGGGCGCCGATGCCCAGAGCCACCGAAGCCTCCCCGCCTGTCTTGGCGAGCATCAGCGGGCGAGCCGACGCTGCCGAGGCCGGCGTGCCGACCACAGTCGTGTCCGTCGTGCTCGACGCGGTCGGAACCGCGGGGGCTCCGCCGTTGCCGCCCGTGCCGGGCGTGGTGCCGGGGTCGGTTCCGGGATCGCTGCCCGAGTCAGTGCCGGGGTCAGTGCCCGGGTCGGTGCCCGGGTCGGTGCCGGGGTCGGTGCCGGGGTCCGTTCCGGGGTTGGTGCCGGGGTCGGTGCCGGGACCTGCCGGGGTGACGACCTCGGTGGTCGAGTCGCCGATCACAGAGATCGCCGTGCCGGTCAGCGAGATCGGGGCAGTGATCGGGAGCACCAGCTGCGTGCCGCCGAGGATGCTGTCCGAGCCGCTGGTCGACGCGCCGGGCGTCGTGCCCGTCGTGCCGCCGTTGCCGCCGGTGGTGGTGTCGGTGGTGGCGTCTCCGATGACGGAGACGGCGGTGCCGGTGAGGTCGATCGGTGCGGTGACCGGTGCGACGACCTGGGTGCCGCCGAGGATGCCGTCGGTGCCGTCGGTGGTTGCCTCGGGCGTGGTGCCCGTCGTGCCGCCGTTGCCGGCCGTGTTGCCGCCGGTGGTGGTGTCGGTGGTGGCGTCTCCGATGACGGAGATGGCGGTGCCGGTGAGGTCGATCGGTGCGGTGACCGGTGCGACGACCTGGGTGCCGCCGAGGATGCCGTCGGTGCCGTCGGTGGTTGCCTCGGGCGTGGTGCCCGTGGTGCCGCCGCCGTTGCCAGCGATGTTGCCGCCGGTGGTGGTGTCGCTGGTGGCGTCTCCGATGACCGAGACGGCGGTGCCGCTGACCTCGATCGGCGCCGTCACCGGAGCGACGACCTGGGTGCCCGAGGCGACGCCATCCGACCCATCCGTCTCGGCAGCGGGTGCGGGAGCGGGCTGCGCCGGAGCAGGGGCCGGCTCGGCGGGTGCGCTGCCGCTGTCCGTCGACGAGGTGCTGTCGCCGACGACGGCGACGGAGGTGCCCTCGACGGTCACGGGCACGGAGACGCTGATGAGCGCCTGCGACCCAGAGCCGACGCCGTCCGAGCCGCTCGTCGAGCCGCTGGGCGCCGGTGCCGACTCCGGTGCGCTCGAGCCTGACGTCGAGCTGTCCGCGTCGCCGAGGACGGCGACGGACGTCCCGCTGACCGTGATCGGAGCGTCGACGGAGACGATGCCTTGGGTGCCCGAAAGCAACCCGTCCTCTCCCGTGGTGTCGGCCGCGTGGGCGACCGATGCGCCGAGGATTGTGATCCCCCCGGCGACGAGCGTGCCCCAGATGGCACGCGAGACGATGGTGTTCATGATTGTTCTCTCCTTGAGAATGACGAATGGATGGCGCTGCGCGCCGATGGTCGTGCCGCTCGAGCGCGGCCGGCCGTTCGTCAGTCAGGAGAGACGTCGGTGGGGTAGACGGGCGAGATCGGGCCCGTCG
The DNA here is from genome assembly GCF_003289625.1 of Microbacterium sp. SMR1. Classification (GTDB taxonomy): domain Bacteria; phylum Actinomycetota; class Actinomycetes; order Actinomycetales; family Microbacteriaceae; genus Microbacterium; species Microbacterium plantarum. The sequence continues at coordinate 120,716 of NZ_QMBN01000002.1, read as the reverse complement.
AGTTCGTGAGGCGTCCGCGGCGTCCGGGGAGCAGGAACGCTGCTCCGGCGAATGCGAACAGGGCTGCGGCGATACCGCCTCCGGCAGCGGCGGCGCCGGCCGAGGCCGCGCCCGGAGCGCTGACGGCGAGGCCACCCGACGCCGGTGAGCCCAGAGCGAGCGCATGACCCGCGACGGCGGGTGCCGCGCTGGCCGCCGCGGCGAACAGTTCAGATGAGGGCGCGAGAACCTCGGCCGACGTCGCCAGGACGCCGAGAATGCCGAATGGGCCGTCGGTCGACGTGGACGTAGCCAGGTCGCGTGCCAGACCGAGGGCGACGGCGGAAAGCGCGTCCAGCGGCGAGCTGGTGGCGATTCCGGGCTCCGGCGTCTCGCCGGGAAGCAGGGGGACGAGCGGCTGCGAGCCGCCGGGCACAACGGCATCCGTGATCGGGACGATGACGGGAGTGAGCACGTCCGTGACGGGCGCGAGGGCATCGGTCACCGGAGCGAGCACCGCCACGACGGGTGCCAGGGCGCCGTCGAGGATGCCGAGCACGGGAGTCACGGGGGCGCCGACGGCATCGGTCACCGGCGACAGTGAGCCGACGAGCGGTGTGACGACAGGCGCGAGGTTCTCCGTGACGGGCTCCGCGACATCCGAAACGGGCTCGATGACGGGAGCCACGGTGTCGGCGACCGGCTCGACCACGTCTGCGACCGGCTGCACAGCCGGTGCGACGACGTTCTGCGCGACGGGCTCGACCACCTCGCGGACGACCGGTTCGACGACCGGCGCGACGGCGGGAGGGGCCGACTGCACGACGGGGGCGACAGCCTGCACGACGGGGTCTGCGACGCGGGCCACAGGCTGGACGACAGTGTCGAGCACCGGAGCGACGACGTCTTCGACGGCACGGTCGACCGGATCGGTGACGGCGGAGACGATGCCCTGCAGGGGCCCAGTCTCTTCGTCGGCCGCGTAGCTCGCGGGCGCGAGTGCGAGGGAGAGCGCCGTCCAGGCGAAGGCGAGACCGACGCCGGTGCCGAGGATCGGCACCCAGCGAGGCGCACGGCGGTGCTGGGCCATGACGAGCGATCACCTCCCCCGAGAGCGTCGACATCGTTCGCACGGGAGACCCCGTGCCGTCGGGTACTGCTTGGCGAAGAAAGATACTCCTGTCTCGGGCGACTGTCTAGGGTTCCGCTGAGTTCGTCATGAGCCCGTCCTGAGGATGCCGCGCCGGGGGCGCCGAGTCGACTTGACAAGGCGGGCGTTTTACACAAGTGAGTCCCCAGATGAACAACCTTCAAGTGAGACTTCAACCACGATCTTCATCCACAGGTTGGGGAAACTTAAACCCCTGATCAACGCCTACTAAGTCGTAGACTTTCCACGTATCCCCGGGCGTTTTCCACAGGACTTCTTCACAACCGTCGCGGCGTTTCCCGCATCCTCTCCACAGAGTTATCCACAGGCCGGTTTGCGGGTGTCGGATGCCCTCCATACCGTGTACTCCGGCTCGGTCACAGGCCAGGATGCGGGGGTGCGGATGTCGATCGCGGACATCTCTGACGACAGGCTCGGCGGACGGCGCGAACCCGATCGCACCCCGCCGCACGACATGCTCGCCGAGCAGAGCACGCTCGGCGGAATGCTGCTGTCGAAGGATGCCGTCGCCGACGTCATCGAGACGCTCCGGGGCACCGACTTCTATGTGCCCAAGCACGAGCTCATCTACGAGGCGCTGCTCTCGCTGTACTCCCATGGTGAGCCGACCGATGTCGTGGCCGTCACCGACGAGCTCATCAAGAACGGCGAGCTGCAGCGCGCTGGCGGGGCCGACTATCTGCACACGCTGACCTCCATCGTCCCGACCGCGGCGAACGCCGGCTACTACGCGACGATCGTCAACGAGCGCGCCCTGCTGCGCCGCCTCGTCGAGGCCGGAACCCGCATCGTCCAGATGGGCTACAACGGCCAGGGCGACGCGGTCGACCTCGTCAACAACGCACAGGCCGAGATCTACTCGGTCACCGGTGCCGAGAAGGCCGAGGACTACGTCCCCCTCGAGGTCGCCGTCACCGCTGCCATCGACGACATCGAAGCCGCACGTGGTCGCGATGGCCAGATGACCGGCATCCCGACCGGCTTCTCCGGGCTCGACCAGCTGACCAACGGCCTGCATCCCGGTCAGATGATCGTCGTCGCGGCGCGTCCCGCCATGGGTAAGTCGACGCTCGCGCTCGACTTCGCCCGCGCCGCCGCGATCAAGAACAACTCGCCCACGATCTTCTTCTCGCTCGAGATGGGGCGCAGCGAGATCGCGATGCGCCTCATGAGCGCCGAGGGCGCCGTGCCGCTGCAGTCGATGCGCAAGGGAACCCTCGACTCACGCGACTGGACCACCGTCGCCGCGACGCGTGGCCGCATCAACGACGCTCCGCTCTACATCGACGACAGCCCCAATATGACGCTCGTCGAGATCCGCGCGAAGTGCCGCCGCCTCAAGCAGCGCGTGGGCCTCAAGATGGTCGTGATCGACTACCTGCAGCTGATGACCAGCGGTAAGCGCGTCGAGTCGCGTCAGCAGGAGGTCTCGGAGTTCTCGCGTGCGCTCAAGCTGCTCGCGAAGGAGCTCCAGGTTCCCGTCATCGCGCTGTCGCAGCTGAACCGTGGTGCCGAGCAGCGTGCCGACAAGAAGCCGGCGATCAGCGACCTGCGTGAGTCGGGCTCGATCGAGCAGGACGCCGACATCGTCATCCTGCTGCACCGCGAGGCGGCCTACGAGAAGGACAGCCCTCGCGCCGGCGAGGCCGACCTGATCGTCGCGAAGCACCGCAACGGTCCGACCGACACAGTGACCGTGGCGTTCCAGGGCCACTTCTCGCGCTTCACCGACATGGCCGTGGGGATGGACTGAACGGTCGAACGCGGGCCGCGCACGATGGCGTCCGTTGGCGCGAGCGCAGCCGGCTGGTTCGGATGCTGCGACTGTGGCGCACCCGCAATCCGACGACGTTCCGCGAGAAGGTGCGGTACAAGATGCTGCGCGACCGCCGCAGCCTCATCGTCACCTTCGCGGACAAGGCCGCTGTGCGCGACTACGTCGCCGCGGTCATCGGCGAGCAGTACCTGCCCCGCGCCTACGCGATCGTCGAAGATCCGCAGAGCCTGCTGGACCTCGACTGGCCCGATGCCTACGTCGTGAAGCCGACGCACGGGAGCGGCGCTGCGATCGTCGTGTCCGCCGCCGCCTCCGCGGATGCCCGGCTTCCGGAAGCGCGCTGGGGCTGGGTCTATCGGCACGTGCGTCCGGAGTTCGCGAACCCGCACGACCTCGCGGCGATCGCCGCGGGCTGGCTCGCCAAGCTCTACGGTCAGGGCCCGAATCGCGAGTGGGTCTACGGACAGGTGCCGCGCCGAGTCATCGTCGAGGAGTTCCTGGTCGGTGCCGACGGCGGCATCCCGGACGACTACAAGTTCTTCGTCTTCCATGGGCGATGCCACTTCATCCAGGTCGACGGCGGTCGCTTCGGCGGTCGCACGCAGGACTTCTTCCGACCCGACTGGAGCCGCATCACGATGAGTGGCGGCCCGCCCTGGGCTGATCCCGAGCGCCCGCGGCCGGCGCATCTCGACGAGATGATCAGCATCGCCGAGCGGCTCGGCGAGGGCACCGACTTCGTGCGCGTCGATCTGTACGACGTCGACGGTCGCGTGGTCTTCGGCGAGCTCACGAGCTTCCCCGCCGGCGGCGACAGCCCGTTCGATCCGGAGTCGTACAACACCGAGTTCGGCCGCCCCTGGACAGTGCCGCGGCGCTACCGCTGACGCTGTGCCTCACCCGTGCGCCGGATGCTCGCGCGCGTGGGTTCCGTCGTACGGCGGAGGTGCGGCCCGCTCAGCCCGCATAGCGTCGTATCCATGAGCACTGCCCTCGCCAACCAGCCCGCCGACCGTGCGACGCGAGAGGCGTCCCGCCTGAAAACGGCGAGGACCTGGCTGCCGGTCGGATCGGCCATCGCGCTGCTGGCTCTCATCGCCTGGGCCATCGTGGCCGGCATGAGCGGGTCGCCTGCGGGCGTCATCGCGGCGACCTCGGGAGCGGCGGCGGTCGCCGTGGCCGGGAGTACGGGCCTCGTCGGCATCACCGCGCGGTTGCGTCAGCTCGGCGTGGTGCGGGCCCGCCACCCCCGCACTCGTCGGCTCCGTAGCTGACTCAGTCGAGCGCGGCCGCGATGGCGCGGTCGAGGTCGCGGACGTATGCCTCGGGTTGCTCCCACGAGGGAAAATGACCGCCCACCGGGTGCTCCTCGAAGGCCTCGAGGTCGAAGAGGCGCTCGGCGAAGTCGCGCGGGGCGTTGACGAGGTCGTCCGGGAAGATCGAGAGCACGACCGGGATGCCGCCGGGTATCTTCGTGTTCGGCGGCACGGTCCGCAGTGCATAGGGGCCGAACGACGAGCCGATCGCGCTGGTGAACCAGTATGCCGATACCCAGGTGAGAACCTCGTCGTGCGAGAAGACGCTGGTGATGTCATCGCCGTGGTCGGTCCAGGTCCAGAGCTTCTCTCCGATCCAGGCGAGCAGTCCGGTGGGGGAGTCGGTGAGCGCGGCGGCGATGGTGGCGGGTTTCGTCGCGTGTTCGAGGCTGTATGCGGCCTCGGTGGTCTGCCACCGGTTCCAGCGGTCGACGTAGTCGCGCTCCGTTGGACTGAGGTCATCGGGGATGCCGCCGGCGAGGTGTCTCTGCGACACGTCGGTCAGGTGTGCCGCCGCGACCATCGAGGGGTGATTGCGCATCAGCGCCTCGGCGACGTTGCATCCGATGTCGCCGCCGCTGACCACGAAACGTGTGTACCCGAGTCGGTGCATGCCGGCGGCGACGACGTCGGCCATCTCGTTCGCCGACATCCCCTCGGCCGGGGCGTCGACGCTGAACGGATAGCCGGGCAGCGCGGGCGCGACCACCGTGACATGCCGGAGCAGTGGCAGCACCTTCTCGAACCGCAGCACCGAATCGGGCCATCCATGGAGGAGGAGAACCACGGGGGCGTCCGGTTCCGCCTTCTGGTGGATCACGCGAAGCGGGTGTGGCGCGTCGACGAGCTCCCACGGCAGGGCGAGGATCCGGTCCTCCTGCGTGCGCCAGTCGAACCCGTCCGTCCATCGCGCGACGAGCGTGTCGAGCCAATCCAGATCGACACCGGCCGGGGGTTGCCCGCCGAGGAGCGCGGCGAACCGACGCCGACGGCTGAGACGCGCATGCAGGTCGGCGATCGCCTCGTCGCTGACACGATCGGGGGCGTGGTGCTCGTTGGTCATGCCCCGAGTATCCCGCTCGCGTCGCCGCACCGCAGAAGCTTGTCAAGCCGCTACGGGTTTCGGGATGCCGCGACCTAGCGTTCGCGGAATGAGCAAGACCGATACCCCTGCACCTACCCGCCTCCGGCGAGGAATGGGCGGACCGCTGCTGTTCGCCTTCATCCTCGGTGACGTTCTGGGCGCAGGTGTCTATGCGCTGATGGGGGTGCTGGCCGAGCGTGTCGGCGGAATGCTGTGGGCGCCCCTCCTCGCCGCCCTCGTGCTCGCGCTGCTCACCGCCGGGTCGTACGCCGAGCTGGTGACGAAGTACCCGCGGGCCGGCGGCGCGGCCGTCTTCGCCGAGCGCGCGTTCAAGAACAGGCTCGTGTCGTTCCTCGTCGGCTTCTGCATGCTGGCCGCGGGTGTCGTGAGTGCGGCGGGGCTGTCGATCGCCTTCGCCGGTCAGTACCTGCAGACGTTCGTCGAGGTTCCCGTGGTGCCGGTCGCGATCGTGTTCCTCGCCGTACTCGCGGCACTCAATGCCCGCGGCATCCGGGAGTCGATGGGCGCGAACTTCGTCATGACGGTCATCGAGGTGTCGGGGCTGGTGATCGTCGTGGTCGTGGTCGGCGTCCTCCTCGCCGGGGGCGGCGGGGATGTCTCGCGTGTGACCCAGGTGCCCGAGGGCACCGGTGTCGCGACGGCCGTTCTCGCCGGAGCGATCATCGCGTACTACTCCTTCGTGGGCTTCGAGACGTCGGCGAACATGATCGAGGAGGTCAAGGAACCGTCGAGGATGTACCCCCGCGCGCTGTTCGCCGCCCTCGGAGCAGCCGGGCTGGTCTACGTGCTGGTCGGCCTCGCGAGCAGCATCGCTCTGCCGCCCGAAGAATTGTCGAGCTCGAGCGGCCCCCTCCTCGCTGTCGTCGAAGCGAGCGGCGTCGCCATCCCCTCGTGGCTGTTCAGCCTCATCGCGCTCATCGCCGTCGCCAACGGTGCGCTGCTGACGATGATCATGGCGAGCCGTCTCACGTACGGCATGGCAGAGCAGGGGCTGCTGCCGCGCGCTCTGTCGCGGGTGCTGCCCGGGCGGCAGACGCCGTGGGTGGCGATCCTCGCCACGACGCTCGTCGCGATGCTGCTGACGCTCGTGAGCGACCTGGCGCTGCTCGCCGAGACGGTCGTCCTGCTGCTGCTCTTCGTCTTCCTGAGCGCGAACATCTCGGTGCTCGTCCTGCGCCGCGACCGCGTCGATCACGATCACTTCCGCGTCTGGACGTTCGTTCCCGTGCTTGGCGTCGCGTCGTGCCTGTTGCTGCTGAGCCAGCAGACCCTCCGGGTATGGATCTTCGGCGCCATCCTCATCGTGGTCGGCGTCGGGCTGTACTTCGTGGCCCGCTGGGCGCGTGGTCGCGGGCAGCTTCCGTCGTGACCGCAGCAGATCTCCTCGGCTGTAAGCCGGCTCAGGCCGGATGCCGCTTGAGCAGCTTCGCCGCGACGATCATCGCCCCGCCGAGCACGGCGGGGATGCCGCCGCCCGGGTGAACCGAGGCGCCGACCCGCCAGAGCCAGGGTGCGCGGAGGTCGTGCTGCGCGGGCTGGTGCAGCGGGCCGCTCATCCACAGCGGTCGCGACGCCCCGTAGAGGGCGCCGTGGGGCTCGCCGAACGAGCCGAAGTAGCGGGGGTCGAGCACGGTCGTCTCCGTCATCGCGTCGGTGAGGAGTCCGTCGAGGCCCATGGCGCCCGAGATGCGCTCGATCTCGCGCCTCACGAACGGGTGGTCGAGCGAGTAGCCTTGGCCATCGGCGGGGCTGGTCAGCAGGACGGCGAGGGTGCTGCGCTCGTTCGGGTAGATCTCGCCGGCACGATAGTGGTTGACGAACGCCATCGTGTCGGCGGGCTCGTCGCCCGCGGCGAGACTGCGGTGCAGGGCAGCGGGCTTCGTGGGCAGGATGACGCTGTGCGCGGCGATCCGCTCGGGGAGAGGCTTCTCGAGCACACCGTAGATCGCGACGGCCGAGCACGACAGCGACGGCGAAGCGGGAATGAGGCGCCGCCGCCCCAGCAGCCCGTCGAGTCGTGACGCGTCGAGACCGCTGACGACGACATCCGCCTCGTGCACATCGCGCTCGGTCGTGACCCGCCCGCGTTCGATGCGCGTGACGCGCTCGCCGGTCCGGATCTCGACGCCCGCGGCATCCGCCAGCCGCTGCAGGGCGACGACGATCTCGAACACCCCGCCGCGCGGCACCCAGACCCCGTCGGCGGCCATGACGGCGGGCATGCTCGCGTACAACGCCGGGGTGCGGGAAGGGGAGACGCCCGCGTTGAGGGTGTGGATCGCGATGATCTCGCGCAGTCCCTCGGGCATCCAGGTGAGGCTGTCGAGGTAGGCGCGGGTGCTGAGGCGTCGACCGTACACGGCGAGCAATCGCTGCAGCGCGGGCAGCGACGCGCGGTCGAGCGGGTCGGCGACGAGCAGCGCGGCGACGTCGCCCGCGAGGGGTGCGTGCTCGTCGCTGAATCGCTTCCACGCCGGGTACCAGGGGTGCCCTTCCGGCACGGGCAGCGACACCTCTTCACCCCGGTAGTAGTAGCGGCCGACCTCATCGAGACGGACGAGGTCGAGCCCACCGGCATCCGTGCTCGTTCCCGACCCCGCGCCCAACCGGCGCAGCAGCTCATCCCAGACGGACGGGAAGGTGACGAGGGATGGTCCCGTGTCGATGCGCTCGCCGTCGAGCTCGATGCGCCGGCTCTTACCGCCGACGGTCTCGGCCGCTTCGAGCAGCGTCACGCGGTGGCCGGCGTGGGCGAGCAGGGCGGATGCCGCGAGCCCGCCGAGGCCCGCGCCGACGACGACGATGCGGCTCATGGATAGATCCCCAGGAACATGGCGGCGAGCAGCAGCCCGCTCGCGACCGATCCCGCGATGTACGGGAAGGCGACGGACAGCGGATACAGCCTGCGGCCGGTCGCGGGTGTCGGGCGCAGCAGCATCCAGGCGACGAGGGTCCCGGCGAGGGCGAGGTTGACGAGCGCGACCGGCACGCTGACGAGCGCGAAGAGCACGGTCGAGATGAGCCACCAGGCGCCACTCCACAGGGCGGTGCCGCGCGGGCCGAGCAGTACCGCGGTGGTGGTGATGCCCGCCTCGCGGTCTTCCTCGATGTCCTGCACGGCGTCGTAGGCGTGCTTCGCGACGCTCCAGGCGAGCAGCCCGACGACCGCGGGCCAGACCGGCGGTGCCTCGAGGGCGACCGGCAGGATCAGCAGCGGCAGGCCGTACGCGGCGTTGCTCAGCGAATCGAGGAACGGTCGCGCCTTGAACCGCAGCGGTGGGGCGGAGTAGAAGACGAACACGCCCGCGTAGAGCAGGATCAGCCCGACGGCGGCGAGCGGAAGCGCGATGACGAAATAGATCAGGAACGGGATGTTGGTGATCGCCACCGCCCAGGCGATGAGCTTCACCTCGCGCGGCTCGATGCGCGCGCCCTCGATCGAACCCTTGCGCGGGTTGAGCGAATCCGTGTCCTGGTCGAAGATGTCGTTCACGCCGTAGATCAGCAGGTTGAACGGCAGCGTCAGCCAGATCAGCAGCGGGATCGCGGCGACGTCGATGAGCTGACCGGTCAGCCACATGCCGAGTGCGCCGGTGCCGATCGTGTTGATCCACAGAACGGGCCGTGAGATGTGGACGAGGCGCGCGAGCGTCGATGTCTGACCGGTGATGGCGTCGCTCCTGGGTTCGGGTGTCGTCACTATCTCACCATCGGCCGGATGGTCGTGAATCCGCCGTCGACCGGGATCACCTGGCCGGTGATACGGGAGGCGTCGGGAGAGAGCAGCCAGTCCATGACCACGGCGACCTCGTCGGCGGACTGCACACCGCCGAGCGGATACTGCTTCTCGGCACTCTCGCGCAGCATGGGTGCGGCGAGCATGCCCGCGGTCAGAGGTGTGTCGGTCATGCCGGGAGCGACCGCGTTCACCCGGATGCCGCGCGCGGCGTAGGTCGCGGCGGCGCTGCGCACGAGAGCCTCGACACCGCCCTTCGCCGCGGCGATCACCTCGTGGTTCGCGACGCCGATACGGGCGACGACCGAGCTCGCGAAGACCGCGGCGCCCGGCGCCTTGCCCGTCGCGTCGAGCCAGGCGTGCAGGATCCAGAGGCTGCTCTCGAGGTTGACGCGCAGTACGTCGCGAGCCTCGTCGGTCTTCGTGCGGTGCAGTGGCGTGATGAGCGTGCTGCCCACTGCGTGAGCGAGCAGCGCGGGCGGGCCGCCGAGCGCGGTGCGGCACTCCGCGAACGCGGTCGCTGCGCCGTCGGGCGTCGTGACGTCGGTTTCGATGTGCGCGTCGGCGTCGACGTCCGCGAGCGATGCGGCGTCCCGGCCGACGGCGGCGACACGCACGCCGCGAGCGCGCAGGCGTGCGACGAGCGCTCGGCCCACCCCGCCCCGGGCACCGGTGACGAGCGCGATGTCGTTCTGTGCGGCGTTGCCGTCGGTCATCGGGTTCCTTCCGGTGCGGTCACGTCGCCGCGCCGGATGGCGTCGGCGCGGGCGCGGATCGCGGTGATCTCGTCGTCGTCGAGGCGGCCCAGGTTCTTCACCTGCAGCGCCATGCGGTGGTTCTCGGCGAGGGGCGCCTCGTGCCGGATGAGGTAGTCCCAGTAGAGAGTGGTGAAGGGGCAGGCATCCTCGCCGATCCGCTTCGCGGGGTCGAACGGGCACGTCTTGCAGTACGGGCTCATGCGATCGATGTACTTGCCGGTCGCGGCGTACGGCTTGCTGCCCATGAGCCCGCCGTCGGCGTACTGGCTCATGCCGAGCGTGTTCGGAAGCTCGGCCCACTCGACCGCGTCGACGTACACCGCGAGGTACCAGGCGTGCACCTCGCGCGGGTCGACGCCGAGCAGCATCGCGTAGAGACCGGTGACCATGAGGCGCTGGATATGGTGCGCGTACCCGTTCTCGAGCGTCGTGCCGATGGCATCCCTCAGGCAGGCCATGGGGGTGTCGCCCGTCCAGTACCAGTCGGGCAGCGGTTCGAACGCCTCGAAAGCGTTCCGCTGGATGTAGCCGGGCATCTGCGTCCAGTAGATCCCGCGCACATACTCGCGCCACCCGAGGATCTGCCGGATGAATCCCTCGACCGCCGCAAGAGGCGCACGCTGCGACCGGTACGCCTCCTCGGCGGCCGCGACCACCTCGCGCGGATGCAGCAGCTTCAGGTTCATCGACGATGACAGGTGCGCGTGCCAGAGCCAGGGCTCGCCCGGCCACATCGCGTCCTGCGCATCGCCGAAGCCCGGCAGCCGCTCGTCGATGAAGAAGTCGAGCGCTTCGAGCGCCTGCGCGCGAGTGACCGGCCATGCGAACGTGTCGAGCGAACCGGGGTGCTCGGCGAACTCCGTGTCGACGAGCGCGATCACCTCGCGCGTGATCTCATCGGGCGCGAAGGTCGCGCGGGGCGGCACGAGACCGGGACCCTGCTTCGGGAACGCCTTGCGGTTGTCGGCGTCGTAGTTCCATTCGCCGCCGACGGGCTGCCCGCGCTCGGTCATGAGGATGCCGTGCCGCTTGCGCATCTCGCGGTAGAAGTACTCCATCCGCAGGGTCGCCCGGCCCTCGGCGTGCTCGGCGAACTCGGCGATGGTCGAGAAGAAGTGCCGGTCGATGCGGATGTCGAGCGGGATGCCGGCGGCATCCGCCGTCTGCTGCAGCGCTTCGCGCACGCGCCACTCGCCGGGCTCGGTCATCACGAGCGCCTCGGGCTTCAGCTTCTCCAGGTCGGCGGCGAGCTGGCCGGCGAAAGTCCCCGAGTTCCCCCGTGCGTCGAGCTCCGCGTAGTGCAGGGTGTGTCCGGCGTCGCGCTGGTCCTCGGCGAAGTGGCGCATCGCCGCGAGGAACACCGCGGTGCGCGGCTTCGAGCTCCAGACGTGGGTGGACTCTTCGGCGACCTCCGCCATCCAGACGGCATCCTGCGCCGGGTCGAAGTCGTCGAAGGCGCTCGCGTCGGGGTCGAGCTGGTCGCCCAGGACGATCACGAGGTTTCGGAGCACGGTGTCAGCGTAGGAAGGGCCTCGGATGCGGCCTATCGGTTGTGCGTGAGGCGGGCCTGCGCTAGTTGCGTGCGTCGACGCGATGCCGGAGCCGTGAGGATCCATCCGTCCGTCGTATGGATGGCGTGAGCGGACATCGCCGGGAGGGTGCGTCGAGCGTAGACCTGAGCCATGACTCTCACCTCCATCCTCCCGACCCTGCGTCGCAGCATCCCGTCGCCCCACTCACGGGATGTGTGGCCAGCGCGCACCGTCGTCACGTGTGACGACATCGTCGTCGGCGGTGTCTCCGTGAACCGCTTCGTCGAGCTCTGCGGGCTGCCGGCGGTCATGACGGCGCCGGCGGTCATTCCGGTGTCGGGTGGGATGTCGTCACCGACAGCCACGACGACTGTGCTGCTTCTGCGCGTGATGGCGGCTGGAGGCGGCGACGGCGGGACAGGGCTCGTCGTCGACGCCGACCTCGCTGCGGCGGCGCACGCGGTGTGGAGCGAGGCCCGGCTGCTTGCCCGCGTCTCGAGCGCCCACGATCACCGGTTCGCCATCTGCGGGGCTGACGGCGAGCGGCTGCCCGGAGTCGCGGTCGTGCTGCCCGCCGATGCGGGCTGCGGTGATGTCATCGCCCTGCCCTGCCCTGGTGCCCTGTCGGTCGGCGACGTGCGCCCTCATCCGGTTCTCGACGAGCGTCTGAACGCCGGGGGCGCGGAGTGATGGTCTACGCGACCGTGTCGTGGGCGCGTCGATGCGCGCGCTACGACGCGATGATCGCGGCGGCTCAGGCCGCGGAGGAGGACGACGAGAGCAGTCCGCCGAGGAACCGGGCGATCTCGCCCGGCCCGGATGCGTGAGCCGAGGCCTCGACGTCGGGGTTGTAGTTCGTGTTCGTGTTGAGGTCGTAGGTGACGAGTCGCCCGTCGATCGTCTCGACGAACTCGATCCCGGCGATGCGGATGTCGACGGCGCGGAGGAAGTCGCGGTGCTGCACGACCAGGGGGTGGTCGGCGGTGATCTCGTCGCGCAGCGCGAAGGGCGGATAGGCCGGGGTGGCGCCCGTGCCCGCGGCGGGGTCGACGACGCACGCATCGGCGGGGCAGAGCTCGAAGCTGCCGGCGCTCGTGTCGACGCGCACGGCGTAGACGAACTCACCGCCGACGTACTCGGCGCGGGTGATGAACGGCTCACGGGCGAACAGGAACTCCTGGATGAGTGTGATGCCGTCGGGGGATGCCTCGAACTCGGGGCCGTCGACCCAGGCGTCGAACTCGTCGTGGGAGTCCCAGCGGCGGACGCCGAGACCCTTGCCGCCCTGGTTGTGCTTGCTGATGAACGGCACCGGGAACTCGCGTGCGCGCTCCTTCAGGTCACCGGTGCCGAAGACGGCGACGGTGTGCGGGACGTCGATGCCGCTCGTCCGCAGGACGGCATGCTGGGCGACCTTGCTGACCTCGAACTCGAGGACGTGGCTGCCGCCGATCACCGTACGGCCCCACGACTCGAGCCAGCGCAGCACTGCGCGGCCGTACTCCTTCGACTGCGCGTGATCGCGCGTGTGCGCCGATGCCGACAGCCGCGACCAGAAGACCCCCTGCGGCGGCTCGGCGGACAGATCGATGGATCCGTCGGTGAGCAGCCACTGCTCGGCGGGGACGTCCTCGGCGGCGAACGCGGCCGCGAAGGGCGCCCACCACTCGGGGTTCTCGTGGATCACGTACACCTTCGGCGACAACGACATCCCGCCAGGCTAAGCCGGAGAGGCGGGCCCGGGCGCACCCGGACCCGCCTCTGTGCGGTCGCTCAGCTCACCGCAGGGTGAACTCGACCGTCGTCGTGTTGCCGGCGACGTCGTGCACGACGAGCGTGTTCGTCCCCGACACGGCACCGAAGACCCCGGGCTTCACGAAGTTGACGTCAGACCACGCGTTGTTCGTCAGGTCCTTCGTCACGCCGTTCAGCACGGCCTTGTCGATCTTGCCCGCGTCGTGCAGCTTGAAGCTCACCAGCGAGTAGTCGTCGCCGTCGCGGGCTGTGAACGACGCCCCGTCCTTCACCGTGACGCTCGGCGCGGTGGCGTCGATCGTCACGTCGAACGTCTTCGTCTGCGCGACATTGCCGGCCAGATCGTGCGCGTTGTAACGGACCGTGTAGGTGCCGTCGGGCAGCGTCACCGCAGCCGCGTGCGTCGCGGCTGCGGCGCCGTCGACGGCGGTCTGCGTGCTCTTGACGAGCGTGCCGTCACGGTAGACGTTGGCCACGATGCGCGCGAGCCCGCGGTCGTCGGTTGCGTCGACCTTCAGATCGAGCGACCGATGCGGACCGGCCGTCGTCGGAGCGGTGAGTGTCACCACCGGCTTGACCGTGTCAGGCTCGGGCTCCGGCGTCGAGGCCACGACCACCTGCACGTCGTCGACGAAACCGGTGTTGTCGCCCTCGGTCGTCGTCGCGACGAACGAGATCGTGTGCTCGCCCTCCTCGACGGTGAACGGCTCGGACTCGAAGGCGGTGTACTTCCCATCCCGCGTCGGCACGAAGTGTCCGAGGTTCTGGTCGTCCACGAGAACGTCGAACTCCTGCTGACCGCCAAACCCCACGCGATTCGCCGCCGCGAAGGTGATCGCGAAGGTGCCGGCCGGGAACCGCACGGTCTGGTCGATGCGGCTCGCGAGCCCCGAGTCGCTCTTCAGGTACGCCGTGCGCTCGCCCTGCGGGGCGGGGAAAGCGGGCTGGAAGACGCTGTTGTTGTGCTGGATGCCGGCACGCGCGCTGAACGTCCATCCGTTGACCATCGGTCCGTTCGACGTCCCGCCGGTGGCGGGCCGCTCGAAGCCGGCGTTGTAGATGGTGACGATCGGCTGTTCCTCGGGAACGTCGGGGTTCACGAAGCACCGGTTGTCGCCGCCCGGGTTCGGGTCGCCGCCGAAGCTCGCGGCGGTGCAGTCGACGCCGCCGGTGAAGGTGCCGTAGCGGAACAGGCCATCCGAGCCGAACGCGACGCTCGCCTCGCCCTCGAAGATGCAGTCGCCGCGGTCCTGGTACTGGCAGAAGGCGTACCCGTCGGGGGCGTTCTGCACGTCACGCACCTTGTACAGCCGCGAGGTCACCCCGGAGTCCTCGAGCCCATCGCCGACCGCGATCGCCCGGAGGTAGGTGGTCTTGAGCGGCTCGAGCACGATCTGCCCCGTGTAGAGCGTCGAGTCCGCCGTCGGGACGCTGCCGTCCGTCGTGTACCGGATCTCGGCGTCGGGCGTCCCGGTCGTGATACTCACGGCCTCGACCGACTCGTAGAGCCCGGGCTCGAGGCTGAACACCGGGGCGTCCGCGACCCCCGGCTCGGACGCGGGAGTCACGAGCACCTGAGCGACGCCGTACACGCCGTCGGCCAGGGTCGCGCGGATCGCGACGGTGCGCTCGGTGTCGACATCCGGCGCCGTGAAGACGCCGTTCGCGTCGATCGAGCCGTTATCCTCCCCGACGACCGACCAGGTCAGGTCACCGGCTCCATCGATGATGCGGGCGTCGAGGTCGAGCTGCGACCCGCCGGCGATGGTCGACTCGACCGGGTCGACGGCCACCTGGGTCGCCGCCGGCGAGGTCGTGTAGATGGCGAAGGTGTTCTCGTCGCCGATCGCGTCGTCGGTGAACGCGTTGCTCGACGGCGTCAGCGTTCCCGATGACGCGGGCAGCAGCGCATTCTTCTCCCGCTCGACGATCGAGTCGGAGTACGCCAGGCGCGTGAACGGCTCGCTGACGTCACCGCCGGTGAACTCCACGCGAACGTCCTTCGGCGAGCCCGACTGGGTCTCGACGAGCACGGTGAGCTCGCCGTCGCGGTCCCGGAACGCAGTGGCGCGGACGTCGTCGTGCGAGGTCTCGGTTCCCAGCACCGTGCTGTGCTCGGGGATGTACCGCATGAGCAGGCCCGCCTCGTAGAAGGCCGCCGTCGGCTCGAGGCCGAGGACGAGCGAGTCCCACAGGTTGTAGGAGCCGTTCGTGTCACCCGCCGGGTCGTGAGTCATCACGCCGTTCAGCTGCCACACGAGGTTCGAGTGGACGCCATTGTTGGCGCTGCCGATGATGTAGTTGGCGTAGCCGGTCTCCCAGACGCTCGTGCCGGGGTTGGTCCACCCCATCTCGGAGAGGTTCAACGGCGCGTCGCCGATCGTCGACCGGCGCTGGTCGATCGCGTCGCCGAGGAACTCGTACGACTCGCCGTAGAGGTGGAACGAGTACTGGTCGAAGACATCGCCCGCGTTCTCAGCCATGTACTGGGTCCAGTCGGGGGCGTTGACCTCCTCCGGACCCCAGATCTGCACCTCGTCGCGCAGGCCGTCCGCGATCAGCTGGTCGTGGACCTTGCGTGCCATCTCGGCGTAGTACGCCTTCTGGTCGGCCGGTCCCTCGAAGTCCCAGCTCCCGTTGGGTTCGTTGTAGAAGGTCAGGAAGTCGATGTTGTCGTAGCCACGTGCATTGATCAGCTCGTCGAGGAGAGCCGAAGCCGAGCGGCCGTAGGCGTCGAGGTCGCCGGGGGCGCTCTCGTAGGGCTTGGTCACGCCGGGGTAGAGGAACCAGTCGTGGACGCGCTCGCCGACCTTCCAACCGAAGTTCAGCAGGACCTCGGTTCCCGCCTGCTCGAACGCGTCGAGGTAACGGTAGAAGGCCCGCATCTCGGGGCTGTCGAAGTCGTACTGTCCCTTCTCCAGCTCCATCCAGTCGATCTGGAACCAGACGCGAGCGACCTTCGGCTGCAACGTGAGGATGCGCTCGACGTCGACCTCCCAGTCGGCGTCGTCGTAGCCGAGGCGGGTGGTGCCCTCGAGCAGGCTCCACGGGATGACGTTCACGCCGATGCCGAGGTAGTCCTCCTGCACGGTCTGATCGAGCGCGACGGTGACCGTCCGCTGCTCTGCGGGCGTGGTGTCGTCGGCGGTGGCGGGTGAGACCGGTCCGAGCGCGGCAGCGGCCACGGACCCGGCTATCACTGTGGCGGTCGCTGCGACTGCAGCGCCGATTCGTCGTTTCACGGGGGGATCTCCTATCTGCGTCGATGGAGCGCAGTCGCGCACGGGTTCGGGACCGTCGATGGCGACACCAGGTAGTGCGACTACGAACATCTGTTGTGGAGCACGGTATATCAGCGCTTCGACAGCCCACAAGAGCGAGTACCCGGCTCAGATCTGTAGTGGGGCTACCCATTTCGGCTAATTTCAGATACTTTACTTTCGCCGGACCACCCGGCCCCGAGCCCGCACATCGACGTGTCGGAAAGGAACGACGATGATCCTCCGTACCCCCTGGTCCCGTGCCGCGATGCCACTCGCCGCGGGAGCCGTGGCGCTGCTGCTCGTCAGCGGCTGCGCTCCGCAGAGCGGCGACGACCGCGGAATCTCGATCTCGACGGGCGCGATCGGCGACATCACGAAGAACTTCAATCCGTTCTCGCCGAACGTGCTCCAGCCGACGCTCGGGGCGATCTACGAGCCGCTGTTCTTCTACAACAACCTCGCCGTCGGTGAGCCGAAGCCGATGCTCGGCACCGAGTACTCGTGGAACGACGAAGCGACGGAGCTGACGATCCAGGTCCGCAACGGGGTCACCTGGTCGGATGGCGAGGCCCTGACCGCGGATGACGTCGCCTTCACCTTCGACCTCATCGCCGACACCCCCGAGATCAACACCATCGGCTACACCGGCTCGGCCGAGGCGGTCGACGACGACACCGTCGTCGTCACCTTCGACGAGCCGTCGCTGCCGATCGGCCCCGAGCTCATCGGTCGCACCGCGATCGTGCCCGAACACCTCTGGTCCACGTACGACGACGTCGCCAACTTCGTCAACGAGGAGCCCGTCGGCACCGGACCGTTCACGCTCTCGACCTTCACGCCCCAGAGCTACGTCCTGCAGAAGAACACCTCGTACTGGCAGGAGGGCAAGCCCGCGCTCGAGACGCTGCGCTACGTCTCCTTCGCGAGCGGTGACGCGGCCACCACCGCGATGGTCAACGGCCAGCTCGACTGGAACACCGGACTGGTCCCCGACTTCTCCGACGAGGTCGAGTCGCACCCGACTCTCAATCAGATCAACACGCCCATCAACCAGACCGCGTGGATCTCGTGCGCCGACGCCTCGCTGGGCTGTTCCGGACCCCAGACAGACCCCGCCGTGCGGCTCGCCATCAGCCTCGGTCTCGACCGGCAGGAGATCATCGACATCGCCTTCGAGGGCCTCGGCGGCGCGGTCTCACCGGCCATGCTGCTGCCCGAGCGCGACGCGGAGTACATCGCGTCGGATCTCGGCGACACGACGTCACCGTCCGCCGACCCGGCGGCTGCCGCGGCCGTGCTCCAGGAGGCCGGGTGGGCTCCGGGCGCCGACGGCATCTACGAGAAGGACGGCGAGCGACTGAGCGTCACGGTGCAGGTTCCGCAGGAGTGGACCTCCTACGTCACCGCCGTCGAGGTCGCCTCGCAGCAGCTCGCCGACATCGGCATCGACCTGAAGCCCGAGGCGCTCCCCGGCGCGCAGTGGAACGAGAATCGGTTCTCGGGCAAGTTCTCGTTCACGATGGACGGCGTCTATCAGGGTCCGTCGGCCGACCCGTACTACATCTACGCGAACTACTACACGACCGCCGCCACGGCACCGGTCGGGGAGCAGGCTCCCACGAGCTACTCGCGGTACACCGACCCCGAGGTCGACGCACTCGTGGACCAAGCCCGCGTCGAGGTCGACCCGGAGCGACGCCGCGAGCTGTACTTCGAGATCCAGCGGATCATCGCGGCATCCATGCCCTACATCCCCGTGCTCGTCGTCCCGACGGTCACGTACTACAACACCGACGACGCCACGGGCTGGCCGACGGAGGACGACCTGTACGCGTTCCCCGCCGCCTGGTCGATCTGGAACCTGGGCGTCGTGGCGGCGAACCTGCAGCCGGTCGGGGAGTGAGCCGGCGGGGATGAAGTACTACGCAAAAAAGCTCGCGTTCTACGCCATCGCGCTGTGGGCCGCCGTGACCCTGAACTTCTTCATCCCGCGCCTGCTGCCGGGCAACCCGGTCGACATCATGCTCGCGAAGCTCGCGCAGAAGGGCCCGGTCAGCCCGGCGGCGCGGCAGAGCCTCGAGCTGCTGCTGGGCACTGGCACCGACGTCCCCGTGTGGGAGGCGTACCTCGGGTACCTCCGCAACGTGGTGACGTTCGACTTCGGGCCTTCGATCACGTACTACCCGACGCCGGTCGTCGACGTCATCTCGCAGGCGCTGCCCTGGACGATCGTGCTCGTGGGGGTGTCGACCGTGCTCTCGTTCGTGCTCGGCATCACCCTCGGCACGATCGCCGGGTGGCGTCGCGGCGGCTGGCTCGACAACCTCATCCCCATCACGACGATGCTCCAGGCGGTGCCGTACTTCTGGATGGCCATCATCCTGGTGTACCTGCTGGCGGTCATCTGGCCGATCTTCCCGGCCTTCGGCGGGTACGACATCTACAGCACGATGCCGGGTTGGTCGGCCGACTTCGTGGGCAGCGCCGTGTACTACGCGTTCCTGCCCGCGCTCACGATCGTCATCAGCTCGGTCGGCGGCTGGATGCTGGGCATGCGCAACATGATGGTCGCGACGCTGTCCGAGGACTACATCACCACCGCCGAGGCGAAGGGCCTCTCGCCGGTGCGCGTGCGGCAGCGGTATGCCGCGCGAAACGCCATCCTCCCGTCCGTCGCCGGCTTCGCCCTCTCGCTCGGCTTCGTCGTCTCGGGCTCGCTCGTCACCGAGCAGGTCTTCTCGTATCCGGGCATCGGATACGCCCTGCTGCAGTCGGTGAACAACAACGACTACGCGCTCATGCAGGGACTCTTCCTCGTGATCACGCTGGCCGTGCTCGCCGCCAACCTCATCGTCGACCTCTTCTACGGAGTCATCGACCCCCGTACCCGGATCCGGAGGTAACGGATGTCGTCGCAATCGGTCACCGCCACCCTCGCGCAGCTGTCGCCGCGCCGCCGTCGTCGCCCCGTCAGCACGAAGCTGGTGGTCGGACTGTCGATCACGTTCGCCATCGTGCTGTTCGGCCTCGTCGCCCCGTTCTTCGTCGGCGACCCGTTCCGCATCCGCCCGATCGGGATCACCCCGCCGAGCGCCGAGTTCTGGCTCGGCACGACGCAGAAGGGGCAGGACATCTTCGCGCAGCTCGCCGTGTCGACGACGAACTCGCTGCTCATCGGTGTAGTCGTCGGCGTGCTCAGCCTCGTGCTCTCGGCGTTCTTCGGCATCGTCGGCGCCTACCTGGGGCGCTGGTTCGACGAGGGTTTCTCGCTCATCACGAACATCGCCCTGGTCATCCCGGGGCTGCCGCTCATCATCGTCGTGTCGAGCTACGTCGAGAGCCGTGGTCTCGGGGTCGTCGCCCTGATCCTGGCGCTCACGAGCTGGGCCGGCGGCGCGCGCGTGCTGCGCGCGGTCACCCTGAGCCTGCGCAACCGCGACTACGTGGCGGCCGCGCGCGTCGCGGGCGAACGGACGTTCCGCATCATCACGGTCGAGATCCTGCCGAATCTGCTGCCCATCCTCGCGTCGTCTTTCATCTTCGGCGTCGTGTCGGCGATCCTCGCCGAGGCGGGGCTGTCGTACCTCGGCCTCGGCGTGACGGGCGACTACACGTGGGGGCGCATGCTCTACGACGCACAGATGAACTCGGCGCTGCGGGCCGGGGCGTGGTGGTGGTTCGTGCCGCCGGGCCTGCTGATCGCGACGCTCGGCGCGGCGTTGTCACTCGTCAACTTCGCCCTCGACGAGATAGTGAACCCCAAGCTGCGTCTGCCCGTCGCAGCGCGTCCCCGTCGGAAGGCTCTCTCATGAACGACATCGTGCTGAGCGTCGAGGACCTGCGCATCGACTACGCCTCGGACCCGGTCGTGCACGCCGTCGCGGGAGTGAGCTTCGACCTCCGGCGAGGCGAGATCCTCGGCATCGCGGGCGAATCGGGATGCGGCAAGACCACCCTCGCCTACGGCATCACACAGCTGCTGAAGCCGCCGGCCGAGGTCGTCGGCGGGGGTGTCCGCTTCCTGGGCGGTGACCAGCCGGTGCGCGTCGACGAGCTCGAGGGTGCCGCGCTGCGGGCGTTCCGCTGGGATCGCATCTCGATGGTCTTCCAGGGTGCGATGAACGCGCTCAACCCGGTGCTGCGCGTCCGTGCCCAGCTCGAGGACGTGCTGACCACCCACCGCCCGACGATGACGAAGCAGGAGCGCCGTGACCGCTGCGAGCACCTCATGCGTGTCGTAGGTGTGCCTGCCGAGCGGCTCGACGCCTATGCGCACGAGCTGTCGGGCGGGATGCGCCAGCGCGTCATGATCGCGATGGCGCTGCTGCTCGATCCGCCCGTGATGATCATGGACGAGCCGACGACCGCCCTCGACGTCGTCGTGCAGCGCGAGATCATCGCCGAGATCACCCGACTGCGCGACGAACTGGGCTTCGCCGTCATCTTCATCACGCACGACCTGCCGCTGCTGCTCGAGATCAGCGACCGCATCGCGATCATGCGGCGCGGCGAGATCGTCGAACTCGCTTCGACGCGAGACATCTATCACCGGCCGCGAGACCCGTACACGCGCGAGCTGCTCGCCGCGTTCCCCAGCCTCACGGGGGAGCGACTGGGGTATGCCGGCGCGGCGGCGGCGGCGACGGAGGAGGGCGCATGAGCGCGATCGAGGCCATCGGCCTGCGCAAGACCTACGGCACGGGGCGCGGCGCCGTCGAGGCGGTGAAAGGCGTCGACCTCTCGATCGACTACGGGCAGACGGTCGCGCTCGTGGGTGAGAGCGGCAGCGGCAAGTCGACGATCGCCAAGATGCTTCTGCTGCTCGAGCAGCCCAGCGGCGGTGAGATCTCGCTCGACGGCGAGAAGCCCCCGACCCGGGGGCGCGGGGCACGGCAGTACCGCACCGCGGTGCAGATGGTCTTCCAGGATCCGTTCGCCTCGCTGAACCCGTTCCACTCGATCTACCACCACATCGCCCGTCCCCTCGTGATGTCGGGGCGTGCGCGGGGGCGGATGCAGGTGCAGCGGGCCGCCGCCGAGCTGCTCGAACGCGTGCAGCTCGACCCCGACGAGTACCTGCACCGCCGTCCGCACGAGCTGTCGGGTGGCCAGCGTCAGCGGGTCGCGATCGCTCGCGCCCTTGCGCCGGCGCCGCGCGTGCTGATCGCCGACGAGCCGGTGTCGATGCTCGACGTGTCGATCCGGCTCGGCGTGCTGCGGCTGCTCGCCGACATCCAGCGGCAGGACGACCTCGCGGTGCTGTACATCACCCACGACCTCGCGACCGCGCGGCACTTCTCCGACGAGATCCTCGTCATGTACCACGGCGAGATCGTCGAGCGCGGGCCGGCGGACGACGTCATCCTGCATCCGCAGCACCCCTATACGCAGCGGCTCGCGGATGCGGCGCCCGACCCGCACCGCCGCTTCGCGGAGACCTCGTGAGCGGCGATGCGCGCCGTGCGCAGCGGGCGCACACGTGGGTGACTCCGAAGATCTTCGCCGACCTCGCCGACCCGCGGCCCGGGGTCGCGTCGTTCTTCGACCACTACGCCGACTGGTTCGCCCGCGTCGATGAGGTGGTCGTGACCTTCTGCGCCGGCAACGGCGATCACGTGCTCGCGTACCCGGGTGCGGAACACGAGGCGACGCGCTTCGACTGGGGGCGCTACAACTCCTACGTCGGCACCGCCGTCTCGACGCGGGACCACAACGGCCACTGGCTGCGCGTCGCGCGGGAGGACCGGGTCATCGCGGGCAACCCGTACCACGCGGGGCCGGCGTTCGTACTCAGCGAGCAGCCGATGGACTACGCCACTCTCGCGGCGATCTACCGGGCATTTCGCGACGAGGCGCGGCGGCGCGGCATCCCCCTCCTGCTGCTCGAGTACCTCGAGCCGGGGTCGGAGTTCTGCGCGTGCGTGTGGAAGACGGAGCGGCATCCCGAGGCGGCATCCGGCTGGGTGGATGCCGGCGGCAACATCGCCCCAGGTCTCCTCGACGTCGCCGGGGTGCTCGATGCCGACACCGAGACGTACGCGGCGTATCCGGACGGCATCCCGGCTGGTGAGCCGGTGGAGCGGTTCGCCGCACGTCAGATCGCGGCGTTCGTCGCCGATTTCGGGCTCGACGGCATCACGCTCGGCAATCAGTTCGGCCTCATCGGCATCTGGCATCCCGAGCACGCTGTGGAATCGACTCCCGCACGGCGCGCGTCGGTGACGCGGTTCTTCACGCGGCTCCGCGAACTGCTCGACGCGGGCGCGCGCGGGACAGCCGCGGGAGCACGCATCTACTGGCAGGACTCGTTCTGGCCCGTCGAGGTGGAGCAGGACGTGTGGGGCATGACCGATGATGCCTACGCGGCGCTGAGCGGCATCGTCGTCTCGAACTTCGCGGTGCTCGCGCGCGAGGAGAACATCGCCGAATCGGCCCGCAGCAAGATCGCGCTGCGCGCACGCCTCGGGGGTGAGCTCGAGATCATCTACTCGCTCGACTTCGTCGACCCCTGGTACTGGTATCGGGTCTACCTCGACTCGCCGCACTTCTGGCACCGCCAGCGCGCGGTGTACAGCGAGCTGAGTGCGATGCTGGACGGCGTCATGTTCTTCGCCAACGACACCTTCGGGCACTTCGTGATGCCCGACCCGCTCGGTACGACCCTCGCACTGCTGCCGCGACGGGCCCCCGGCAGGCACGCCGATGCGTCCCGCCCCTGAGCCCGACGGCGTACCCGTGCGGCGCCCGACGCGAGCCGTCGTGCTCGAGCTGATCCGGGTGGCCGGCCCGATCAGCCGCACCGAGCTCGCCGAGGCGACCGCGCTGACACCCGCGACCATGACCACCGTGGTGCGCGACCTCATCGCCGACGGCCTCGTCGTCGAGACGGGGGTGGGTGAGCCGACCGGCGGCAAACGGCGGACGCTGCTCGAGGCCCGACCCGACTCGCGCTACGCGATCGGCATCGTTCTCGGGTTCGCGGCGACCTCGTACGTGGTGGTGAACGTCTGGGGTGAGCTCGTCGCCGAGCGCTCGGCGGCGGGGGCCGACCGGCTGGAGCCCGCCGAGGTCGTCCGCCGCATCGCCGAGGAGGTCGAGTCGATCATCGGCGAGGCCGGGATCGAGCGCGAGATCGTGGCCGGCGTGGGGATGGTCGTGCCGGGGCCCATCGACGTCAGGAGCGGAGCGGCTGTGCAGCTGCCGTCGTCGCTGCCCTGGTCGGACTTCAGCGTGCGCGACGCGCTCGCCGAGGCTCTCGCCCTGCCGGTCGTCATGGAGAACGATGCGACCGCCGCTGCCGCGGGGGAGTACTGGTCGCGCGCGACGAACGGGCAGGGGACGTTCGCCACGATCCACATGGGCATCGGCATCGGGGCCGGCATCATGATCGCGGGCGAGCTGCTCCGCGGCATCAGCGGCAATGCGGGAGAGATCGGCCATGTGTCGATCGACCTCGACGGGCCGCGCTGCCACTGCGGCAACCACGGCTGCCTGGAGCTGTTCGCCGCGCCGCCCGCGGCGGAGGAACGCTACTTCGCCGTGTCGGGCGAGCGCCGTGATTGGATCGACATCGCCGCGCGCGCGGGTGCGGGCGACGACCCCCACGCCGTCGACACGGTTGCCCGGTCGGCGGATGCGCTCGCCGTCGCGGTGACGAGCCTCGTGAACCTCCTGGACCTCGACCTCGTCGTGCTCACGGGGGCCGGGTTCGCGGGCGCCGGGCCGGTGTTCGCCGAACGAATCGGCTCGGTGCTGGCCGACACCTTCTTCGCGCGCCGGTCTCACCCCGTGCGCGTCGTGGCCTCGGCCGACCCGAGCCGCTCGGCCGCGCTCGGCGGTGCCGCGATCGTGCTTCGCGAGGCGCTGGCGGGTCCGCGGGCTCAGGTCTGAGCGGCGCGCGAGAGGCGCTCGACGGCATCCCAATCGCCGGCGCGGAGCGCGTCGACCGGCACCATCCACGAGCCGCTGACGGCGAACACGGCGGGGTCGGCGAGGTACTCCGCGGCATTGGCGGCCGAGACCCCGCCCGACGGCAGGAACCGAACGTCGGGGAACGGGCCCGCGAACGCGCGGACCGCCGCGAGGCCGCCGACGAGTCCCGCGGGGAAGAGCTTCAGATAGCGGAGGCCGCGGCGCAGCGCCGCCTGGATGTCGCTCGCCGTTGCGACGCCGGGAACGATCGGAAGGCCGCGCTCGGCGCAGCGGTCGACGACGTCCGCGTCGAAGCCCGGCGAGACGGCGAACGCGGCTCCCGCCTCGACGACCGCGTCGACCTGGTCGGGGTCGACGACGGTGCCCGCGCCGACGAGGATGTCGTCGCGATCGCGCAGCGCGCGGATGGCCTCGATGCCCGCGGGAGTGCGCAGCGTGATCTCAGCGCACCGGATGCCGCCGGCCACGAGCGCGTCGGCGAGAGGGTGCGCGTCGGCCGCATCGTGCAACACCACGACCGGCACGATCGGTTCGCCGCGCAGCGGTCCGGCGCCGGGGATGCCGCGACGCTTCATCAGGCGTCTTGCGACGTCGGGGCGACCACGATCTCGCGGAAGCTGATGTGCTGGGGCAGCTGGTAGGCGGTCAGGATCGCCTGCGCGATGTCGTCCGGACGCAGGCCGCCGCCGATGCTGCTCTTGTAGTCGAGGTAGCCGTCGAGCACGGCGCCCTCGCCGGTGTTGCCGAGCAGACCGGTGTCGACCATGCCCGGGGCGACGAGCAGCACCCGCACGCCGTGGGCGGCGTTCTCGCGGCGCAGCCCCTCGGTCATCGCGTGGACGGCGTACTTCGTGCCGTTGTACACGGTGTGGTCGGTGTACAGCTGCTTGCCCGCGATCGAGCCGATGTTGACGATGGTGCCGCGGCGACGCGTCTGCATCCCGGGCAGGACGAGCTGGCTGTTCTTCATGAGGGCGACGCAGTTGACGTCGAACTGCTCCTGGACGAGCGCGGGATCCTGCTCGGCGACCGCCGACAGGGCCATGAGCCCCGCGTTGTTCACGAGCAGGTCGGCGGCGCCGAATCGCTCCTCGGCGCGCGCGAGCGCCTCGGCCACCGCGGCGGTGTCGGTGACGTCGACGGCCGCGAGCTCGGCGTTCTCGAGGCCCAGCTCGACCATGGGCTCGAGGCGGCGGGCGATGAGCAGCAGGGGGTGGCCTGCGGCGGCGAATGCCCGCGCGGTGGCGGCGCCGATACCGGAGCTCGCGCCGGTGATGACGACGAGGGGGAGGTCGGTCATGAGGGGTTCTCCTGTGTCGGGGTGAGGGAGCCGAGCGCCGAGACGGCTGCGTCGAATCGATCTCGCGCGCCGGCGTACGACTCGGGTGAGGTCGGTGCGATCTCGTCGAGACCGGCGTGCGCGGCATCCGCTCGGGCGTAGTCGTCCCAGAGGCCGAGACCGACGAGCGCGATCGTGGCGGCACCGAGCGTCGCCGCCTGCTGATCCACGGTCGAGCGCTGCAGGGGCGAGCGCAGGATGTCGGCATAGATGCCGTTCCACAGGGGTGAACGGCTGCCGCCGCCGGTGATGAGCAGCGGCTCGCGCGAGCCGCTGAGCTCGCGCATCAGGGCGAGGCTGCGGTCGAGCGAGAAGGCGATGCCCTCCAGACAGGCGCGCACGAGGTCCGCCGGGCCGGCGCCGAGGTGCAGGCCCGTGAAACCGCCCCGCGCGCCGCTGCCGCCCTCGAGCGGGGTGCCGCCGGCGAGGGTCGGGACGAAACTCACACCGCGGGCTCCGGCTGCGCTGTCCGCTGCGAGGCCGATGAAGTCCGCGGTGCCGGCGCCCGGCGCGAGCGTCGCGCGCAGCCACTCGAGGCTCGTGCCGCTGCTGAAGGTCGACAGGGCGCTGACGAACATCCCGGGGATCGCGTGGGCGAAGACGTACGGGCGCGCGTGCTCGTCGATGACGGGCTGCGCCGAGGTCACGGTGATCCAGCTCGACGAGCCCAGCGCCGCGTAGATGCGCCCCTCGGCGGTGCCGCGCGAGCCGAGTGCCATCGCCGCGTTGTCGACTGCGCCCGCGAAGACGGGGATGCCGCTCGGCAGGCCGAGCGCTTCGGCGGCTCCTCGGGTGAGCGAGCCCACCCGCGCCGATGACGGCACGATGCGCGGGAACACGTCTCGCGGCAGCTCTGCGGCGGCGAGCAGCTCGTCGTCGTAGTCGCCCGTCGCGAGGTCGTAGGCGCCGCTTCCCGAGGCCATCGAGTGGTCGGTCGCCAGCTCGCCGGTCAGACGCAGGTTGATCCAGTCCTTCGATCCGACGAGGTGCCGCGTGCGCGCCCAGGCGACGGCGTCTTCGGCGCGGAACGCGGCTGCCTTCGTCAACGGATAGAGGGCGGCGCCGAATCCGTTGCCGGTACGCCGGTACCACTCTGCCTCGGGGATGTCGCCGAAGACGGCATCCGGGCGTCCGCGGGTGTCCGACCAGATCGGGGTCGTGGGGGCGACGAGCTCGCCGCGCTCGTCGACCTGCACCGCGCCGAGGCTCTGGCCGGACAGGGCGACGCCGGCGATGCGCGCACGTGCTCCGGGGGAGCGCTCGAGCAGGTGCCGGGTCGACGCGGCCACCGCATCCCACCAGTCGTCCGGTCTCTGCTCGTTGCGTCCGGGCGCGGGATGGCTCGTGGGGTACGGCACGACCGTCTCGGCGAGCATCGTCGCCGCCGGCGTCCACAGCGAGGCCTTGCAGCCGCCGGTGCCGAGGTCGTAGGCCAGGACGAGGTCGGGCGCCGTGCCGAGGTCTGTCATCGTCAGCGCGTCGAGCCCGCGAGCTCGCCGAGCCGGTCGAACGACGGTCCCGAGGTGGGGATGTCGACGTCGAAGACCTCGGCGATCACCTGCGTCCAGCCGTGAACGAAGTAGATCCATCCGTCCTCGACCTGCAGCGCGCGCGACTGCGCCTGCGCGCGAGCCTGATCGAGGAAGACGAGGTCGCCGCGGTAGTTGAGGTCCCACGCGACGCCGTGCTCGGGGAAGACCCCGGCGCCGGTGAGGGGCGAGCCCGGCGCGTCCTTGCCGAGCCCGGTCGCGTTGACCACGAGAGAGCGCGGCGCGAGCCCCGCGAGAACGCGGTCGTTGTCCTCGGGGGTCGGGGTCAGGACGTACTCGAAGGCGGTGTCGGTGTCGAGCTCGGCATGGATCGCGCGGATGTGGTCGAGGCGCTGGGCCGACCGGTTGGTGACGATGATGCGCTCGGGGCGGTCGGTGCCCGAGTCTCGGCGCGAGAGGTACCAGCTGATGGCGATCGTCGAGCCGCCGGCGCCCATGCAGAGGGCGTCGGCGCCCGAGCCCTCCCAGTACCCGCGGGGCAGGAACGCGTCGAGGGCGAGGCCGCTCGAGATCGGGTCCTTCGCATGGCAGATGAGGCGCCCGTCGCGCTTGGAGATGCAGCTCGTCTCGCCCATGAGGCGCGCGAACGGGTCGATCTCGTCGAACATGTCGGCGCAGGCGGCGAAGAGGTCGATCTTGTGGGTCGTGACGAGGGCGCCGAGGCTCAGCGGATCGTTCGCGATGAAGTCGACGACCCGTCGATAGTCTTCGCGCGGCGCGTGGAGCGGCAGGTCGATGCCCTGCAGCACGGCACCGTCGAGCCCGAGCTCGTCGGCCCAGCGCGGGAACACCTGCTGGATCGACGACCGACCGGTCGTCACCCCGATGAAGTAGAGCGTCGGGGTCTGGGCCGGCCGCAGCTCGGTCGCGTTCATGGTCTGGATGATGCTCATGCGTCGTCTCCCCGTGCGCCTGTCGCCGCCGCGACCGCCGCGACGGCCGAGTCGGCGTTCATGCCGAACCGCGTGACCCCGAGGGCCGCCATGGCGCGGACCGTCTCGATGTCGCGGATGCCGCCGGCCGCCTTGATCGCGGCGCGACCGTCGACCTGGTCGGCGATGATCCGGATGTGGTCGATCGTCGTGGGGCGGCCCGACCACCCGGTGCCCGTCTTGATCCACGGGATGCCGGCAGCGACGGCGGCATCCACGCCGAGGCGGATCGCGGCCTCGTCGAGGTGACCGACCTCGAGGATCGCGCGCAGCGGCACCCGTCCGCCGACGATGTCCGCGACCGCGGCGAGCTCGTCGGTCACGTAGCCGGTCTCGCCCGAGCGCAGGCGGCCGATCGCCACGACGACGTCGAGCTCCTGCGCGCCGAGGTCGAGCAGCTCGCGCGCCTCGGCGACCTTCGTCGCGGTGGTCGCGCCGCCGCTGGGGAACCCGACGGGCGATCCGGCGAGGACGGTGGTCCCGGTCAGCACCTCGCGGATGACGGGGAGCCACCCCGGAAGGACGTGTGCGCTGACGAAGGATCCGGCAACGGCGCGCCGCGCGAGCTCCTCGATGTCGGCGCGCGCGTGCT
Source organism: Microbacterium sp. SMR1 (assembly GCF_003289625.1). Lineage (GTDB taxonomy): Bacteria > Actinomycetota > Actinomycetes > Actinomycetales > Microbacteriaceae > Microbacterium > Microbacterium plantarum. The sequence goes on along the minus strand of NZ_QMBN01000002.1, from coordinate 91,979 downwards.
GCGCCTGGACGCAGCTGATGTCGATATGGGCGGCGAGGTCGCTCAGGACGGCCTCGGCGCCGGCCGTGGTCGTGGTGTCAGGCACGGTAGCCTCCGTGATCCGGATTGGGGCGAGCGGTCCAGCCGCCGGCGTCGTCGGCGACCACGAGCTGGCTCATGCCACCCGCGCGTTCGATGATGCCGTAGTCCTGCCCCGCCTCGGTGGCGTACGCGAACAGTGTCACGAGCAGCTCGTCGCCGACGTTGACGCTGCGGTGCACCCATCCGCCCGGCACGTGGACGGCTACGCCGGGTGCGATCGGCACGGCCCGAGACTCTCCGTCGACGCTGTCGAGGAGCATGACGCCCGATCCAGCGATGCCGTAGTACAGCTCCGCGAACTCGGCCTGGGCGTGCAGGTGACCTCGAGTCATTGCGAACTCGTCGCCGACCCGGCCGGGACGCAGAACACTGAGGCCGATCGTCAGCGCACCGCGGCCCGTGTCGGGGGTGCTGCTGTCGACCCAGTACACGGGAGCCCCGTCATCGGTAGCGAGAGCGGCCTCGAAGGCATCGGCGTCTCGGTAGAGGCCTCGCAGGTCGACGAGGTGCTTCTCGTACCGTTCGGTCGGGCCCGCAAGAGCACCGGCGAGGGCCTCGACGGTGAGGGCGGCGGGTTCAGCCGGTCGTGCAGCGGCGCACATGCTCACATCCATTCATCACGACCCGGGTCTCGGATCGGTAGTGATACTACGTGAATAGGCGTGCGAGGTGCAACGAACGCGGCTAGCCGCGCCGGGAGGCGCGGTATTCCGGTAGTTGTGCTACTTCTAGAGGGTGACTTTCCATGCCCTGCACTCCGGCTGGCACCTCACGCACGTCGCTGGAGATGTGCCGGAGACCTTCGCCGAGACCGCCCGTTCGAGCATCCCCGCGACAGTCCCCGGGGTCGTGCACACCGACCTGCTGGCCGCCGGCCTGATCCCCGACCCGTATGTCGACGACAACGAGTCGGCGCTCGCCTGGATCGGCCACTCCGACTGGGCGTACGAGACGACCTTCGCCTGGTCGGACGACGACGAGGCGGTCCACGACCTCGTCGCGCACGGGCTCGACACCGTGGCCCGCGTGATTCTGAACGGGCGAGAGCTGGGCCGCACCGTCAATCAGCACCGCACCTACCGGTGGCGGCTCGGCGAGCTGCTCCGCGAGGGCGACAACATCCTGCGCGTCGAGTTCTCGTCGCCGATCGCCTACGCCCGCGAGCGCGAGGCTGTCCTCGGCGAACGCCCGCACTCGTACGTCCACCCCTTCAACGCGATCCGCAAGTCGGCGTGCAACTTCGGGTGGGACTGGGGTCCCGCCGTCGTGACGGCCGGCATCTGGCGCGACATCGGCATCGAGAGCTGGAGCGAGGTCCGCATCGTCGCCGTCCGTCCCGTCATCGGCGTCGATGATGATCCGCGGCGTGTCGACGTGCACGTCGAGCTCGAGTGGCAGGCGCTCGACGCGGATGCCGCCGGAACGGGGAGCCGCGAGATCGTGGCCGAGGTCGCGGGCGAGCGTGCCGCCGTATCCGTCGCGCACGGTGAGGCCCGCGCGACACTGTCGCTGCGCGCCGCGGACGCCGAGCTCTGGTGGCCTCGAGGGTACGGCGACCAGCCGCTCTACGACCTGCGGGTCGCGGTCGGCGAGGTCGAGACCGGTCGTCGCATCGGCTTCCGCTCGGTGACGCTCGACGTCGAGGCCGACGAGGACGGCAGCCCCTTCGCGCTCGCCGTCAACGGAAAGCCCGTCTACGTCAAGGGAGCGAACTGGATCCCCGAAGACACCTTCTTCCCCCGGGTGACGCGCGAACGTCTCGCCGAGCGCTTCGACGACGCCGTCGACGCGAACATGAACCTGCTGCGCGTCTGGGGTGGCGGGATCTACGAGTCGGAGGACTTCTACGACCTCGCCGACGAGCGCGGCATCCTCGTCTGGCAGGACTTCCTGCTCGCTTGCGCCGCCTACAGCGAGGACGCCGAGCTGTGGGACGAGTTCGCCGCGGAGGCCCGTGACAACGTCGCGCGGTTGACCGGCCGCGCGAGCCTCGTCATCTGGAACGGCGGCAACGAGAACATCTGGGGCTGGGTCGACTGGAACTGGCGGTCGCGGCTGCGCGGCGCGACGTGGGGCGACGGCTACTACCAGCGGCTCTTCCCCGAGATCGTGGCCGAGCTCGCGCCGACGACGCCGTACTCGCCCGGCAGCCCCTACGGGTTCAGCTCGTACGTGCACCCCAACGACCCCGCCCACGGCACGACCCACATCTGGGACGTCTGGAACCAGGTCGACTACGACGTGTACCGCACCTACCGCCCGCGGTTCGTATCGGAGTTCGGCTTCCAGGGTCCGCCCGCATGGTCGACGCTGTTCTCGGTCGTCCACGACGAGCCGGCCGACCCGTACGGACCGCTCATGCTGGTGCACCAGAAGGCACAGGACGGAAACGGCAAGCTTGAGCGCGGCCTCGGCGACCACATCGCCGCGCCCCGCACGATCGAGGACTGGCACTGGGCGACCCAGCTCAACCAGGCACGCGCGGTGCGTTTCGGCATCGAGCACTTCCGGTCGCTGCATCCCCTCAACCAGGGTGCGATCGTCTGGCAGCTCAACGACTGCTGGCCGGTCATCTCGTGGGCCGCGGTCGACGGGCACGGCCACCGCAAGCCGCTGTGGCACGCGCTGCGCGCCGTGTACGCCGACCGGTTCGTGACGATCCAGCCGCGCGAGGACGGTCTGGCCGTCGTGCTGCACAACGACACGGATGCGGCGTGGGATGCCGCGCTGTCGCTGCGGCGCATCGGGTTCGACGGGGCCGTGCGCGCCGACGAGTCGGCGACGGTCAGCATCGAGCCCCGAAAAGCGGTGACGCTGCCGCTGCCCCAGGCGGTCGCGACGGCAGCGGATGCCTCCGCCGAGGTCGTCTTGGCCGAGCTGTCGACGGGGGAGCGCGCGCTCTGGTACTTCGCCGAGGACCCCGGGCTCGCCCTCGAGCCGGACGGCTTCGAGGCGATGGCGGTGTCGACAGACGCCGGCTACGAGGTGCGCATCACGGCGCGTTCGCTGCTGAAGGACCTCGTGCTGCAGGTCGACCGCGTCGATCGTGCGGCCCGTGTCGATCGCGGGCTCGTGACGCTGCTTCCCGGAGAGAGCGAGGCCTTCACCATCACGGCCCCTGCCGGGATCGATCCGCAGGCCTTCACGGCGCCCGGCATCATCCGTTCGGCCGGAGACCTGAACCCCGCTCGCGTCGACGCCTGACGAGCGGGCTCGTCGCCGGCTCGCCCGCGTCACACGCGCCAGGCGAGCCAGGCGGCGGGGTTGCGGCGCAGGACGCGATCGACGACGTCGTCGCCGGCGGCGTCGCGCAGGCGCGGCACGAAGCGGTCGCCGAGATAGCGCAGGCCCGGGATGCCGCCGTAGGCGCGATAACGCGTCGCGCGGGCGACGTCGCCGCCGAGCAGCACGCGGTCGGCTCCGCCGCGCCGAGCGGTCTCGGTGAGGCAGTCGATCAGCACGGAGTCGGGCCAGTCGCGAGCCCGCGCAGCGCCGTCGTAACCGAGGAACGCGCCTCGCGCGGCGAGCTCGGCGTGCAGCCCCGGGTCGGGATTGCGGTCGATGTGGGCCAGCGCGACACGATCGGGGGCGACGCCGACGGCGGCGAGGGCGTCGAGAGCCTCGTGGGCAGCCGTGCCGTGCTCGAGGTGCACCATCACCGGCGCGCCCGTCTCGCGGTGTGCGGCGCCGACCGCCGCGATGGCCCGGCGGGCCGCCTCGTCGATGCGCCAGTAGCCGAGACCGACCTTGAGCACGCCGGCTCGCGGCGCGGCATCCTGACCGGCAGCGAGCCCCTCGGCGGCACCGACGGTCAGGTCGCGGAGGAACGCGGCCGCGAGCTCGTCCTCGGATGCCGAGAGCAACGGATGATCCTCGGCATAGTGCTCGCGGCGGTGAGCGCCCGTGGTCATGACGACGGTGAGGCCGGTCGCGCGCGAGATGCGACGGATCGCGTGGGGTCGCCGTCCGAGGCCGAGCGGGGTCGCGTCGACGAGCGTGGCGAAGCCCGACTCCCGCAGCTCCACGGCCTCGCGCCCCGATGCGTCTTCGTCGTCGAGGTCGTCGCCGGGCAGCAGCGGGGAGCGCTGGAACAGGTGCTCGTGATAGTTCACGGTGCCGAGGGCGTCGGGCCCCACGTCGCCCGTCACCGTGCGGACCCGCCCGCGCGCGTCGGTCACGGCGCGACCGGGTGCCGCGGCTGACGGCCCTCGAGCACGGCGCGCAGGTCGGCGGTGGCCATGCTGCCCATGCCGTCGACGCCCTCGCGGGTCTGGGCGGCGAGGTGCGGCGTGACGATGACGCGATCGGCGAGATCGGGGGCGAGCAGGGGCGAGGCGCCGTCGCCGTGATTCTCGGTCGCGAGGGTGTCGGCGGCGTAGGCCCAGACCCGGCCCGACCGCAGCGCGGCGGCGACGGCATCCTCGTCGACGAGGTCGGCGCGCGCGGTGTTCACCAGCAGCACCGGCCGATCGGATGCCGCGAGCCAGGCGTCATCGACGACGGTCTGGCCTCCGGGGGCGTGCAGGGTGACGACGTCGCACGATCGGGCGAGGTCATCGGCGGACGCTCGCTCGATTCCGTCGAAGATCGAGTCGTCGGCCGGTACCCAGGGATCGGCGCCGAGCACCCGCGGCCGGAAGCCGCCGAGCCGTTCGACGACAAGGCGTCCGATGCGCCCGAGGCCGAGCACGCCCACGGTCAGTGCCGACAGTTCGCGCGCCTGCCAGCCCGACCAGTCGCCGGAGCGGACCCGGCGGTCGGCCGCCGGCACGCCGCGCAGGGCCGCGAGGAGAAGAGTGACGGTGTGCTCGGCTACTGCGCTCGAGTTCGCGCCGGGGGTGTTCGTGACCACGACGCCGCGCGCCGCGGCCGCCGCGACGTCGACCTTGTCGACCCCGACGCCGTAGCGGGCGATGACGCGCAGTGCGGGTGCGAGCTCGAGGTGCGCCGCCGTGACCGGGCCCGTGCCGGCGATCCACCCGTCGGCGTCAGGCAGCAGCGACGCGAGCTCCTCCAGATCGTGCGCGGGACTCGCGCGCACGACCTCGTAGCCGGCGGCATCCAGCTCGGCGGCGAAGTCGGTGCCTCCGCCTCCGAACGACCGCGACGTGACCAGCACGCGTCGCTGACGAGTCGTCATGACGAGGGCTGCTGGTCGGCGACGGCTTCGTCGGCGGCGCCGCCGTGGCGCATCGAGGCCAGCTCGCTCTTCATCCGGCGGATGGCGGCCGTGTGCTCGGGGCTGCGGCGGAGCGCGACGCCCGTGGCGAGGATGTCGATGACGACGAGGCCGGCCAGACGACTGGTCGACGGCGTGTAGACGTCGGTGTCCTCGAAGGTGCGTGCGATGAGCGGAACGGTGGCGATCTCGGACAGCGGGCTCGGGCGCCCGGTGATGGAGATGACGGACGCGCCGGCCTTGCGTGCCGCCTCGGCGACGATCATCGTCTGCTCGGTGTGGCCGGTGTTCGAGATCGCGACGGTGACCGATCGCCGCCCGCTCATCGTCGCGGCGATGAACTGCTGGTGGAAGTCTTCCGGCGCCTGGCACGGCACCCCGAACAGGGGGAACTTCTGCTGCGCGTCCTGCGCGATGATGCCGCTCGCGCCGAAGCCGACGAACAGGATGTCGGATGCGTCGAGGATCAGCGCGATGGCGTCCTCGACCGCCGCGGCGTCGAGCGTGCGGCGAGCCCGGTCGAGGCTCGAGATAGTGTGGTCGAAGATCTTCTCCGACAGGTCGGCGCTCGAGTCGTCGGGTGTGATCGACGAATGGGTAACCGGCAAGCCGAGGGCGAGCGTCTGGGCGAGTTGGATGCGGAAGTCCTGGAACCCCTCGCACCCGACCGAGGCGCAGAACCGCATGACCGTCGGCTCGCTCACCTCGGCGGCTTCGGCCAGCCCCGCCATCGTGAACTGAACCGCCCCGACGGGATTGTCGAGCACGATGGCGGCGACGCGCTGCTCGGATCGTCGCAGGCTCGGAAGCTGCCGTGTGATGCGCTCCAGGAGCGTGTCGCTCGAGTCCTCCGTGGGCGCTGCGGTGGTGCCGGATGCGCCGGGTGCGGTGTCCGTGGTCACGGATCCCCCCTCCATGTAGTATCGCTACAAACCTTACCCCACCACCTCGGAAGGGCACAGAGATGTACCGCGAACGGCTCGAACTGGACGGCAGAGTGGCCGTCATCACCGGCGGATCCCGGGGCATCGGACTCGCCTGCGTCACCGCGCTGCGCGAGTTCGGAGCGACCGTCGTCATCGCAGACCTCCTCGACGACGTCGGCCGCGCCGCGGCGGAGTCTTTCGGTGGGGGAGTCGAGTACGTCCACCTCGACGTGACCGACGCGGCGGCGGTCGCCGAGGTGTTCGCGGGCGTCGCCGCGCGCCACGGCCGGCTCGACATCCTGGTGACCTCGGCGGGCATCGCCAACCACCAGCCGTCGTCCGAGATCTCGCGCGAGGCGTGGGACGCCGTGCTCGCCGTCAACGCGACCGGAACATTCTGGTGCGCCCGCGAGGCCGCTCGTCACATGACCCGCGGCGCATCGATCGTCGCGATCGGGTCGATGTCGGGAGAGCTCGCGAACGCGCCGCAGCGGCAGGCCGCCTACAACGCGTCGAAGGGCGCGGTGCACCTGGCGGTGAAGTCGCTCGCCGTCGAGTACGTCGACGCGGGCATCAGGGTCAACGCCGTGGCGCCGGGCTACATCGGCACCGATCTGACGAAGGACGGCGTTCCCGGAGAGTGGTGGGACGACTGGGTCCGCCGCACCCCGATGCAGCGCCTCGGTTCGCCGGAGGAGGTCGCGTCGCTCGTGGCCTTCCTGGCCTCGGACGCCGCGTCGTATCTGACCGGATCGATCGTCCTCGCCGACGGGGGCTACTCGGCCTGGTGAACCGGACGGCCGGCTCAGACGTGCGCGCGGAGCGTGTGCACGCCTGAGCCGACCTCCCGTCGGACGCCCGGCAGCACGACCTCGGCGGTGATCCCGACGGGAACCTCGCAGGTGAGCTCCACCTCGTCCGGAGCGAGATCTTCGCCCCCACGCCGCCAGCGCACCGAGAGGTCGCCGTAGGGCGTTCGTACCGACCCTTCGGCCGACGTCAGCGACGTGGCGGTCACCCGCGGTTCGATACCGGCTCGACGCCAGCCCGCGGCTAGCGGACGCAGCCCGGCGACATCGCCGTAGAGCCAGTCGTCGATGGTGCCGAGGAAGTAGTGTCCGCGCGAGCGCGACTCCGGCTTCCAGTGCTCCCAGAGCGACGTGGCCCCGAGCTCGACCCAGTGGCCCCAGCTCGGGAAAGTCGTCTGCGTCGCGACCGCGACAGCGGCATCCGCGTGCCCGAACTGTGTCAGCACCGGCAGGATGTGCTTCGTCGCGAGCGCGCCGGTCCACAGATGGTCGCCGCGGTCACGCACGTCGGCGGCGAGACGATCGGCGGCCGGCTGTCGGGCGTCTTCGGGGAGGATGTCGAATGCGAGGGCGAGGACGGCATGGGCCTGCCGGTACCCGTCGTCGCCGACGCCCCGGACCTCGGCGCGATCGGCATCCCAGAAGGTCGCGACGAACGCCTCGCGACTGCGCTGCGCCGCCGCGAGCCATTCATCCGCGGGTTCTCCGAGCTCGACGGCGATCCGGGCGGCGGTGTCGCACATGGCGATGAGGAAGGCGGTCGCGGCGACACGGGCGTCCTCGGGCGGGTTGCCGCCGCCGGCATCCGTGTCGGGGGCGACCCAGTCGCCGAGCGTCGTCTCGGCGATGCCGCCGGGCGATCGGTCGATCTCGAAGCGGAGGTAGTCGCGGGCATCGGGCCACACCGCCGCGAGCACGTCTCGGTCGCCTCGCTGCAGGTGCACCTCCCACGGCACGAGGAGCAGCGCGGAGTGCCACGTCGGTGCGGGGGACCAGTCCATGCGCCATCCGCCGTGGGGCGCGATCACCTCGGGGGCACCCGCACCGTGGCGGGAATGGGCGATGTCGGCCGTCCACTTGGCGAGCAACTCGTGCGTGTCGAGGTTCTGGAGCATCATCCGCGCGCCGACCATCCCGTCGCCCGTCCACCCGTTCTTCTCGTACTTCGGGGTGTCGGTCGGGATGCCGTGCAGGTTGCTCACGATCGTGCGCACCGTGAGCTCGTGGATCGTGTTCAGCAGGGGATCGGAGCACGAGAAGCGGCCGATTCGCGGGGCCCGGGTGTGCACGATCGCCGCCCGCAATCGGGGAAGACGGGGCGCGCGCACCTCGACGTAGCGGAACCCGTGCCAGGTGAACCGCGGATGCCACCGCAGCGGCCCGTCTACGCCCGTGTCGTCGAGGATGATGCGGTCCGTCTGGAACCGCCCGTCGAAGTAGCCCTTCTCGTCCTCGTAGTTCGGCGTCCCGTCGGGCTCGAGGGTCTCTCCGAAACGGAGCTCGATCACGTCACCGGCGGCGCCCTCGGCTTCGATCTCGACCCAGCCCGCGATGACCCGTTCGAAGCCCACGACCCACTGGCCCTCGCCGAGCTCGACCACGGACTCCGGCTCGAGATGCCCCGCGACGACGATGGGCGGCTGTCGCTGCGGCTCGGGTGCTCCGGCAGGGCCGGTCGCCATCCGCACGCGCGGCCAGCCGGAGACGTCGGTGTCGGCGGAACCCACTCCGACGACACGACGCCGTGCGTCGAAATCCTCGCCGGCGTACAGGTCGTCGCTCATGGTCGCTCCGTCGACCGCTCGCCAGGTGTCGTCCGTCACGACGGTCTGTTCACCGTCGGCCCCCCGGATGACGAGCAACAGGCGGACGCAGGGGTCGTCGTGCCAGGGGGCCGTCTCCCAGTTCCAGGTGTTGCGGCCTCGCATGCCGTAGAAGCCGCGGCCGAGCTCCGCCGTCAGCACATGGGCGCCGCGAGTCAGCCGATCGGTGAGGTCGACCACGGTGTACTGGGCGACGACGTCGTAGTCGGTGAACCCGGGCCCGAGCACGGAGTCGTCCACGGGTCGTCCGTCGAGCTCGACGTGCGCCAGACCTCCGGCGGCGACGACCAGGTAGGCCTCGATCGGTTCGGCGTCGAGAGTGAAGGCGCCGCGCACGATCGGAGCCGCCGCGGACGGCTCGGCGGCGCCGATCCACCGGGCGCCTCGCCAGTCCGCATCGACGACTCCCGTGACGAACGTTCCGTCGCCCGTGACCGGTCCGGCGGTGGTCTCGACCTCGACGCGCCACCGGTGACGTGCGAGAGCCGCGAGCGGCAGACCCGCATACGCGATGTCGACCGAGCGGTCGTCCGCGACGACGCCGGAGTCCCAGACCACGACGCCTCGGGCGTCTCGGACCTCGAGGCGCCAGGAGGTCTGCCGGCTGCCCGGCTCGTCTGTGACGATCTCCCACCCGAACAGCGGCCGGGGGCCGGTGCCGACGCGGTCGACGTCGTGGTCGACGGTCAGGCGGTGAAGCCGAGTCATGCCTCTTCCCGCAATGCCGCGAGCTCGACGCTCTGGCCGTAGCCGGCATCCAATGCCGCATCGACCTCGGGATGCGCTGCCAGGAATCGGCGCAGCGGCACCGGCTCGTCCTGCGGGCGGGTGCGCTTCTGGTTGATCTCGCCGAGCAGGCTCCAGCGTCGGTCGCCGAGACCTGACGGTTCGACCGCGTCGCCGTCGTAGGCGGTGTAGTCGAACACTCGGATGCCGTCGGCATCCGAGACCACGCCCAGGCGGAAGCCGACCGTCATGAACCAGGTCACCGTCTCGCCCAGCCGTGACGCCTGCACACCGCTGCCGCTCTGCTGCAGCAGGTACGCGAGCCGTTCGTTGTCGGGATGCCGCGTGCGCCACTCGTCGCCGAACTCGGCGATCGTCGGCATCCTCAGATCCGGCCAGCGATCGCGCAGGCCTCCCAGCCAGCCGCCCCAGGCATCGAGCATCGAGGGATCGGTCTCGAGCCCGCGGGCGACCTCGCTGATCTCGTAGTTGACCGTCAGCCAGCCCAGACCGTTGCGCTCGACGTTGCTGTCGTTCAAGTGCGCCTCGCTCGTCGCGTTCAGCTCGCGGAGCGCGTCGGCGCGGGGCAGGCGATGCAGCGTCTCGATGGGGCCGAGGCCCAGACGCGAGTTGTAGTCCGACGACATCCCGGCGGTTCGCGCGGCGACGAGGTCGACCGTCCAGCCGTCGAGCTGGACGGCGTCGATGCGCTGATCGCCCCGCCCGGGTACGAGGAAGTGCGATGACGACGGGTAGTAGGGGTAGGCGATCGAGCCGTCACCGTCCTGCAGATCGATGTCGAACTGGCTCCAGATGTTGCCCTGCACCGTCCGCATCCCCCGGCCGCGCGCATCGGCGATGTTGTGCGCCGAGAGGAAGCCGGCGACCAGCGACCGGGGGTCGCGACCGAACTCCTGCGCGATGAGATCGGCTGCGTCGGCGATGTCGCGCGAGACGTCCTCGCGTGAGCCGTACAGGTTGGCGAAGAACCCGCCGGGCACGAAGGCGATGTCGTCGCCGTGCGCCTCGGCCGCACGGCGAACGGCGGTGCGCACGTCGCGGTAGCGCGACGAGTCGTCGGTGAGGGCGCCCCATGACATCGCCCAGGTCAGCCGGGCATCCGGGATCGCCGCGCGCACGGTGTCGGAGAACCGCTCGACGAGCTCCGCCGAGTGGAGCTCGGATTCGTCCTCCCACAGCGAGCGCGTGCGGGTGGCCTCGATCTGGTGGCGTCGCACCACGGTGTTGACGGTGATGCGTCGGCCGATGGCGTGCGGCTGCTGCGAGGATTCCATGAGGCATCACCCTAGCCACGATCACGGCCGAGAAAGTAGTGGCACTAGCGAAATTGGCAGGTAGAACTTCTCAATTCGGTAAACACGCGACGAATGAGGCGCCAACGTGTAGTCTCGCTACCAATACCCGGACGTCGCGCCTCCAGCGGGCGTCGACCATCGATGAAGACAGGGAGAAGCCATGAAGAAGTGGCTCAAGGGGACAGCATTCGTCGGAGTCGCGCTCGCGACCGTCGGCACTCTGGCCGGGTGCGCGGGTGACGCCGGCGGCGGGAAGACGGAGCTCAGCTTCCTGATGTGGGGCGACGGCGGTGACACGCAGAAGGCGTACGAGGACGTCATCGCGTCGTTCGAGGAAGCCAACCCCGACATCACCGTCAACGCGGAGTTCTTCAACACCAACGACTACGACAACATCCTCAAGACCCGCCTCTCGGGCGGGGCCGGTCCGGACGTCTACGGCTTCGACCTCGGCAACATCGACACGTTCGTCGCCGACGGCTTCGCGGCCGATCTCTCCGACGGCGGCGAGAGCTACCTGTCGAAGCTGACCCCCGAAGCTGCGGAGGATTCGCAGCGCGCGGGTGGCACCTACAACCTGCCGATCTCGCTCTCGGGCAATGGTCTCATCTACAACAAGGCGCTGTTCGACCAGGCCGGCATCACCGAGGAGCCCACGACCTACACCGAGCTCCTGGCGGCCTCGGAGAAGCTCAAGGCCGCGGGCATCACGCCCTTCGCGATGAGCGCGCAGGACAACTGGTGGCCGCAGTTCATCGTCTACTACCCGCTGGCCGAGCACGGTGCCAACGAGGAGCTGGGGGCCGAGATGGCTGCCGGCGAGACGACGTTCTCGGACAGCAAGGCGTGGGCGGACTCGCTCGACATCGTCCGCGAGCTCACGCCTTACTACATGCCCAACCCGGTCGGCACGAGCCAGACCGCCGCGCAGTCGGCGTTCCTCAGCGGCCAGGCGGCGATGTTCCCCGCTACGTGGATCCTCTCCGACGCCCGTGACGCCGACCTCGATGTCGAGTACATGAACTTCCCGACGACGGATGACGGGGCCGACACCATCTGGGGCACCTACCAGGTGCGCTTCGGTCTCAACCCGAACAACGGCGACGCCAAGCTCGATGCCGGGCAGAAGTTCCTGGACTACTTCATGCAGGACGACGTCTACACCGAGTTCCTCGGCAAGGTGAAGCTCTTCCCGACCACGACCGGCATCGAGATCGGCGCCGACGTCGACCCGCTGTTCCCCGACATGCAGGCGTCGTGGGAGGGCAAGCAGTTCGTCGCGGCGTTCTCGCCGACCGACCCCAGCATCCAGGACGCGCTGCTGGTCGGCCTGCAGAACATCATCAGCGGTCAGCGTGACACCCAGCAGGTGCTCGCCGATCTCGACACCGCTCTCGCCCAGTACGTGGCGAACAACCGATGACGCACGGCCCCCGTGTCCGTCTCGCGAGCGCGGCCGGCGTGGCCGCGCTCGCGGCGGCGGCGCTCACCGGATGCGGCAGCGCCGGCGACGGCGGGACCGAGCTCAGCTTTCTCATGTGGGGCGACGGCGGCGACAACCAGAAGGCGTATGAGAAGGTCATCGCCGCCTTCGAGGAGGCCAATCCCGACGTCACCGTCAACGCCGAGTTCGTCAACACCAACGACTACGACAACGTGCTGAAGACTCGGCTGTCGGGAGGCGCGGGGCCGGACGTCTACGGGTTCGACCCGAAGAACCTCACCGACTTCATCCAGGACGGCTTCGCCGCCGACCTGTCGTCGACGGACTTCCTCGGACGGCTCGACGCTGCCGCGGCACTCGAGGCGACGCGCGATTCGGGCGGCGACGGCGCCTACTACGTGCCCATCTCGCAGTCGGGCAACGGGATCATCTACAACACGGCGCTGTTCGAGCAGGCCGGCATCGGCGAGATCCCGCAGACGTACACCGAGCTGAAGGATGCCGCCGAGAAGTTGTCGGCTGCAGGGATCGTGCCGTTCGCGATGTCCGCTCAAGACAGCTGGTGGCCGCAGTTCATCGCGTACTACGCGATGGCGGAGCACGTGTTCCCGGCCGAGCCCGACATCATCGACGAGCTGCTCGCGGGGGAGACGACGTTCGCCGAGACGCCCGGCTACGAGAGTGCTCTGGATGTCGTCGAGGAGCTGGTGCCGTACTACATGCCCGACCCGGTCGGCACGAACCAGTCGGCCGCCAAGACGGCATTCCTCTCGGGCAAGGCCGCGATGTTCCCCGCGACCTGGATCCTCTCCGACGCCCGCGCTGCCGGCGTCGACCCGGGGTACATGAACTTCCCCACCCTCGACGCCGACGTGGCCGACATGTGGGGAAGCTACCTCGTGGCGTGGGGCATCAACCCGGGGAACGACAAGGTCGACGCGGCCGAGCGCTTCATCGACTTCTTCTTCCAGGACGACGTCTACGCCGAGTTCTTGACCGGGGTGAAGGCCTTCCCGGTGACCGAGGGGGTCGACGTCTCGTCGGTGGACCCGCTGTTCGGCGACATGGCGGACGCCTGGCAGGGCAAGACGTTCCGCCCGATGGTGCTGCCCGCGCACCCGCAGCTGCAGGAGACGCTGCTGGTGGGCATGCAGAACCTCATCGCCGGCCGGACCGACTCGGCGTCGGTCATCGCGGAGCTCGACGCAACGCTCGAAGAGATCCGCGCATCTCGGTGACCAAACGGTAGCTTCGCTACCCAGGACCCCCGATATCTGCTCGTTTGGAGCAATATCGGGGGTCTTCTCTCGTCATTCGTGTAGTCTGGCTACACAACGCAACTCAAGGAAGTGTTCCGTGACCCAGCTCCTCACCCTCGAGGGCCCGCACCTGTCGATCGCCTTCGATGCCCGCACCGGCGGCCTCGTGCGTTTCGATGATGGCAGGGTCGGCCCGTGGCTGGAAGAGGCGAGCGCGGGTTCGCTGTTCGTCGTCGAGGTCCCGCGCGGCGGCGACCGCACCGTCGTCGTTCAGACCGCGCAGCAGACGCTGTCCCACCACGAGCTCGCTGCCGGCGGCAACGCTGTGACGCTGCGATGGCTCGACCCCATCACGTCCGCGGGCGAGAGGCTTCGCGGTGACATCACGGTCACCGCGGCGATCGAGCAGGCCGGTCTCCGGCTCACGCTCTCGCTCGACCTCGAGGAAGGCGGCGTCGAAGCCGTGCGTTTCCCGTCCGTGCGCGGCGTGAGGCCGACGACGGCCGAGCTCGAGCTGCGCGGGGTCGACTACTCCACCGGCACGCGCGTGGGCCTGCTGCCCGTGTTCGACAGCAACGCCCCCTATTGGGGCACGATGTTCCCGGACTACGCCAGCGGCAACCTGCGGCCCGAGCTCGTCGGCAACCCCACCTCCCCGTTCGTCGCCCTCGTGACCGATGCCGGCGGCATCACCGTCATGCCGGCGGAACCGACGCTCGACTTCATCGGCTGGCGTGCGTCGCTCGAGCCCGGATTCGCCGACAGCCTCGCCCGCACCGCCGGGCCCGATGCCGCCGTCACGCTCGACGCCATCCACTTCCCCGCCGCGACCGGCAACCGCATCGAGCTGCCCGCGATGTCGCTCACGCCGTACGCGGGTGACTGGACCGGTTCGCTCGAGCCGTACCGCCGCAACCAGGCGCCCACCCGGCGTTCACGCGCGGCCTGGCTCGCGGAGCCCCGGCTCTGGCTGCAGGTGCAGCTCATGTCGACCGAGGGCGAGCCCCGCTACGACTTCGACGACCTCGTCGACATCATCGAGGAGTGCGCGTCGACCGGGGTCGGCGCGATCCAGATCGTCGGCTGGAACGAGGGCGGACAGGACGGTCTCGTCCCGTGGCACCGCCCGGCGGCGAAGCTCGGCGGACCCGCCGGCCTGCAGCGTGCGCTCGATCGCGCTCGCGAGCTCGACGTCGCCACCGTGCTCTACGTCAAATATGTGTGGGTCGAGAAGCCCGGCCCGAACTGGGAGGAGCTCGAACCCTTCGTGTCGCGCGACCCCAACGGCCAGCCGTACGCTCAGCCCGGGCCGGTCTACCACTCCTCGCGCAAGCGCTACGGCATCAGCACCCCCTGGTACGTGCCGCTGTGCTTCGGGGTACGCGAGCTGCGCGACCGCATCGCCGGGGAGGTCGCCGAGATGGCGTCCTGGGGCGCCGACGGCATCCTGGCGGACGAGTCGCTCTACCACGGACGCGCTCTGCTGTGCTTCGCCGACGATCACGGCCATCCCGTCGGCGCGAGCGCCTTCACGTGGGACGCGGCGTACATCGACGACATGCGCGCTCGCCTCGGCGACGCGGCCGACACCTTCGTCATCGCCGCCGAGGGCGCGTACGACGCGCAGTTCGAGGACTACGACGTGTCGTACTTCCGCAGCGCATCTCCCCACCACCGTCCCGTCGGCAGGATGCTGCGCCCCGGCGCCCGCATCGTCACCGCGCTGACCGGGTTCGACGAGCACGGGATGATCGCCCAGAGCCTGCTCGACGGCTATGCGATGAGCTTGGAGCCGTTCAACTTCAAGGGACGCCCGGCCGACATGCCGGCGACCGTGGAGCGCGCGCGCCGCGCCGAGGATGTCCGCCGCCGCTATGCGGAATGGCTGTGGAACGGCGAGCTGGTGGCCGACGCCGCCGTCACGGTGACGGCGGCCGACGCATCCGGCTCGGCCGCGCTGATTCGCCACACCGTCTGGCGACGGGCGCAGGACGACTCCTCGCGCGTCGTCGTCGTCGCGAACTTCGGTGACGCGCCTGTGCGGGTGCGCATGGCCGGTCTTCCGGCCGGCTCGTTGATCGTGCGTCTCGACGGCTCGGCCGACACGAGCCTCGACGCGACAGACGCGATCCTCACCATCGACCCCCGCGACGCCGCCGTCGTGGTTCCCCCGACAGACCCGATTGGAACGACATGAGCAGCACGCGCGTCGAAGATCCTCGCGTCCTCGCCTTGGACGACCCGGAGAACGTGACCGCCCTCCGGAAGCGCACGACGCTGAAGGAACGCCTCTGGACGGGCCGGAGCTCGGCCGGGAAGTTCTGGGTGGCGATCTCGCCGGCCCTGATCCTGTACCTGGTGTTCACGGTCTACCCGATGGGTCAGGTCGTGGTGGCGAGCTTCACCGACGCCCGCGGATTCAACCGCGCGTGGGAGTTCCTGGGGCTCGACAATTTCGTGCGGATCTTCTCGGGCGACCCGGTGCTGATGGAGGCGGTGGGCAACACCGCGATCTACGGATTCTTCAAGATCGTCGTGCAGACGGTGCTGGCGTTCCTGTTCGCCGTGCTGCTGCACCGTCAGTTGCGGCTCGGCAATATCTACCGCGCGATCTTCTTCGCGCCGATGGTGATCTCGCCGGTCGCGATCGTGTTCGTGTGGAGCTTCATGTACGACCCCACCACGGGGACGTTCAACACCATCCTCCGCAGCCTCGGGCTCGGCGGCCTCGCGCAGGACTGGCTCGGCAACTACGACCTCGCCCTGTACAGCGTCATCCTCGTCGATCTGTGGAGCGGCCTGGGCTTCAACATCGTCATCTTCCTCGCCGGACTGTCGACGATCCCGGGTGAGATCCTCGAGGCCGCGAAGGTCGACGGGGCGCGCGGCTGGAAGGCCCTGCGCTTCATCACGCTGCCGCTGATGATCCCCTCGATCGGCCTGGTGCTGGTGCTGTCGATCAACGGCGCGCTGCGCGCGTTCGACACCGTCTATCTGATGACGAGAGGCGGGCCGGGCAACTCGACACAGCTGTATATGACCCAGGTCTTCCAGGAGGGCATGGTCAACAACAACTTCGGCTACGCCTCGGCCATGGCCGTGCTGGTCATCATCGTGCTCATCGCCATCGCAGCGGTGCAGAACCGCCTGAACAACCGCATCGCCGCGGAGGAGGAGGGTCGATGAACAGCCGCACCACGACGCGTCTGCTGCGACGCGTCCCCGTCAACGTCCTGCTGATCATCCTCAGCATCCTGATGATCTACCCGCTCGTGATCATCGTGATCACGGCGTTCAAGCCCAACCTCGAGGTGCTGACGAACCCGACGGGTCTGCCGATCTCGCCGACTTTCGACAACTTCGTCACCTCGTGGAACGAGGCGAACTTCACGAACCTGTTCGCGAACTCGATCCTGCTGACGCTCGTCAGCATGACCGTCGCGACCTTCGTGGCCGCGCTCGCTTCGTACGCCATCGTCCGTCAGGCCACGAAGATCGGTTCGGGTATCTACCTGCTGCTCGCCGCCGGCATCTTCCTGCCGATGCAGCTCGCGCTCGTGCCGCAGTTCCGCGTCGTGCGCGACCTCGGGCTGATCAACAGCTACGCCGGTGTCATCCTGCTCTACATCGCGGGAGCCCTGCCCTTCGGCGTCTTCCTCATGGCGGCGTTCATGCGGCAGGTGCCGCGCGAGATCGTCGAGGCCGCGATCATCGATGGCGCCGGCTACTTCCAGCTGTTCTGGCGCATCTTCTTCCCGCTCGCACGCCCGGCCGTCGCGACCTTCTGGGTGCTGCAGGGCGTCGGCGTCTGGAACGACTACCTCGTGCCGCAACTGCTGCTCACCGACCCCGGCAAGCGCACGCTGACGACGGGTGTCCTGTACTTCAAGGCGCAGTACCTCGCCGACTGGGGCAACATCATGGCCGCCGTGCTCATCATGAGCCTGCCCATCCTGCTGCTGTTCGTCTTCGCCCAGCGCTACTTCGTCAGCGGCCTGTACGCGGGTGCGGTGAAGTAAGCGGTGGCGGCGTCGCTGGACGGCATCGAACGCGAGCGGTGGCTGAGCTCCCCGCTGCTCGGAGACCGCTGGATCGAGCACCACGCGTCGGTCCCGTCGCGCGAGGCGCAGGTCGCGCGGGAGGGTGCGGTCGCCGAGGCGCCCGCCGGTTCTCAGGCCGACGTCGTGTCGCTCGATGGCGAGTGGTTGCTCGCGGGGTCGCTGCCGGGGCGGGAGTTCTCGATCGAGCGCTGGCTCGGCGACCGATCGGATGCCGCGCGGCGCAGCCCCGTCGGCTGGCACCGGCCCGACACCGACCGGTCGACGTGGGTGACGGCGACGGTTCCGGGCACGGTGCAGGGGGCGCTCGTCGCCGCGGGAGTCATCGCCGACCCGCTCGTCGACGACAACACGTACGCCGAACTCATCGAGCACGGCGTGCCCGAGGAATGGCCGTGGTACTTCCGCCGCACCCGGATCGAGCAGCAGGAGTGGTGGTACGCCCGTCGCTTCCGGGTGCCCGAGGACTGGCGAGGCGACCGCATCCGTCTCTCGTTCGACGGCCTGGACTACGCGGCATCCGTGTTCGTGAACGGTCGGCCGGTCGCGCGGCACGTCGGCATGTACGGCGGACCGGATGTCGACGTGACCACGGTGCTCGATCTCGACGCCGAGAATGAAATCGTCGTGCGCATCGATCCGCCGCCGCGCGACTGGCATGGCGTGATGAAGCCGTCTCCCGGATGGGGCTGGCACTACGGGCATCTCATCTCGATGGGCATCTGGCGCGGCGTCCGGCTCGAGCGCGTGCCCGCGGTCGAGCTCGCCGATCTGGCGATCGTGGTGACCGACGCCCGCGAGGGCGCGGCACGGGTGCGCGTTCAGTGGGATGTCGTCGCGCCTCACGGCCGCGCGGAATCGTTGCCGGAGTCGCTTGCGGTGTCGGTGACGATCCGCGATCCCGAGGGCGTCGCGGTCGCCGAGCTCGGGGTGTCGGCCGCCGCCGGCCCCGACCTGACGCGGCACCGCGTCGAGATCGACGTGCCGGATGCGCGGCTCTGGTGGCCGTTCGGGTATGGCGAGCAGCCGCTGTACACGGCCGAGGTGCGGGCTGCGGGGCAGGCGCTCGCCACCCGGTTCGGCATCCGCTCGGTGCGCATGGAGCCGTTGGCGGGGAGCCACGGGCCCGACGTCTACGACTGGCGCTTCGTCGTCAATGGGCGCGAGCTGTTCCTCAAGGGCGCCAACTGGTGCTGGACCGACCCGATGGCCCGCCGCGGCTTCGAGGTCGATCGGCACATCCTCGACCTCGTCGTGCGCGGAAACCTGCAGATGCTCCGCGCGTGGGGTGGCGGGACGATCGAGAGCGACGAGTTCTACGACGAATGCGATCGTCGCGGCATCCTCGTGCTGCAGGAGTTTCCGCTGACGTTCGGGCTCGATTCGACCGGCGCCGACCTCGCGACGATCGACGAACAGGTGTCGCGCATCGTCCGCCGGCTGCGCAATCATCCCTCGCTCATCATGTGGGGCGGGGGAAACGAGAACCCCGCGACGATCACCTCGGACGATCTGCTGACGGTCATCGGGCGACGGGTCGCGCAGTACGACCCCGAGCGGCCGTTCCACCGGACCGACCCGTGGGGCGGCAGCGAGCACTTCTACGGCGTGTATCACGAGGGCATGCCCGTCGAGGCGTACACCGGTCTGCTACCGGCGGTCTTCGGCGAGTACGGCCTCTCGAGCCAGTGCGACGTCTCGAGCATGGCGCGCTTCCTCGACCCAGCCCTGCTCGAGCAGTGGCCGCCGCCCGAGCACGGGGCGATCATGCAGCACCAGTCGCAGTTCTCGCTGTTCGATCTGTTCAAGCAGGCGCGGTACGCCGCGTACGGGCCGATTCGCGACTGGCGCACGTTCGTCGAGTACTCGCAGCTGGGGCAGGGGGATGCGTTGCGGTTCGCGTCCGAGCGGATGCGCGCCCACAGCGGCGACAAGACGTCGGCCTACTGGTTCTACAAGATCGGCGAAGCGTTCCCGGGGGCGTCCTGGGCGGTCATCGACTACTACGGAGTGCCCAAGCTCTCGTACTACCGCGCGAAGCAGTTCGGCGCCCCGGTATCGGCGTATGCGACGTACGAGAAGTTCGACTGGTCGGCGACCGAGACGTTCCGCGCCCGCATCCACGTGTCGAACGACACCCCCTCGCCGCTGTCCGAGGCTCGGCTGTGCGTGCGCCTGCACGACGCCGATCTTCGGGTCATCGTCGAGCATGAATCGCGAGTCGACGTCGAGGCCGATGGTCGTGTGGACGTCACCGAGATCGTTGCGCCGCTCGCCGGACGGCCGCTCGAGCCGCTGGTCCTCGCTGTGACGTTGCAGGATGCCGCGGGCGCGCGGATCTCGTCGCAGTGGTACCCGTTCAACCATCAGCGGAAGGATGCCGCATTGCGCGCGCTGGAGGCGCGGCCCCTCGACGAGGCCGCCGCGACGCTGGTCGCCGAGTTGCTGCAGCCGTATGCGGAGCTGACCTCGCCCCTGTCGGAGCTGCCGCCGACTGCCGTGTCGGCGCATGTCGAGGATGACGCCATCGTCGTTCGCAATGTCGGCGAACATCCGGCGCCGATCGTGCTCATCGATGGGTTCCCGCACGGGCTGGGGGCGGTGCTGGACGACAACGCGTTCGGGCTCGATGTCGGCGAGGAGCGCCGCGTGGGCTTCGCGTTGCCCGGGGGGTCGGAGCGCGACGGGCTCGGCGGCGTTCGCGTGCGAGCCTGGAACGCACCGGAGGTGATGCTCTCATGAGCAAGAGTCGGACGATCCTGGCCACGTGCGGCGGGTGGAGCCCCGCGCAGTGGGGCGATGTCGAGTTCAGCCCGCTGCAGCGGTACGCCCTCGACCTGACCGGTGTGACGGGACGGCGGCCCCGGGTCGCGTTCGTGAACACCGCCGCGGGGGACCAGCGCGTCGACGAGGGCCGCGAGCTGGCGGCCGCGCAGCAGCTCGGAGTGGACGCCGTCCACATCCGGTTGTTCGGGCGGAACCAGCCGGACCTCCGCGAGGCCGTGCTGGCGAGCGATCTCGTCTGGGTCGCCGGTGGCAGCGTCGCGAACCTCCTCGCCGTGTGGCGGGTGCACGGATTGCCCGAGGTGCTCGCGGAGGCGGCGGATCGGGGAACCGTGCTGGCGGGCACCTCGGCCGGCGCGATCTGCTGGCACGTCGGCGGCCCCACCACGACGTTCGGGCCGGTCGCCGTGATCGACGACGCGCTCGGTTTCGTCGACCGATCGGTCGGGGTGCATTACGACTCGCAGCCCGCCCGGCGCCCCGCTCTGCAACGCGCGATCGCCGATGGGACGCTGCCGAACGGGTTCGGCCTCGACGAGGGAGCGGCGGTGCTCTACGTCGACGGCGAGCCGGTCGAGATGCTCACCGAGTCGCGGGACGGCGCGGTGTGGGGCGTCGAACGCGACGGCGACGGTGTCACCGAGACTCGCTGCGAGACGCGCCTGCTCACCTAGTCCGGCTCAGCCGGCAGCCAGCCGGCGCGGGTGAGCACCTCGAGCGCGACCTCGGCGACGGATCGGCCGTCCGTGGCGATGCGGCGAACGTGCTCGTCGAGCGCGGTCCCGATCTCGCGACGGGCGAGCCGTCGGGCGGCGGTCTCGTCGGAGGATGTCAGGAGGACCGCGGAGCAGCGGACGTCTCCGCCCAGCGCGGCGCTGAGCGCCGAAATCTGGAGCACGCTCACGGTGTTGGTGAAGATAACGCGTGAATATCCAGCTGCCCGGTAGTTCGCCCACATGGCTGCGAGGTTCTGCTCGGCCAGGTCGAGTGCGCTCCGCCAGGGTTGCGGGTACGCCTGGTCGAGATTGTCTCCCTCGATCACGGCGTGCCGGATGTCGGCGCGTGCCAGGATCCGCGACGCCTCGGCGGCGACGGAAGACTTACCGACGCCGGATCGTCCGCCGATGAAGATCGCGTCCGTGGGGATATCGAGGCGCATGGGCCCATCCTGTCGTGTCCGAGTCAATACTGGTGCTCGCGGAGCCACGCGCGCGCAGACTGGACGCATGCCCCGAGCCGCCTCCGCCGCGACCCCGCCGCCGAAGACCTGCGCGTCGTGCGGTCGCGAGATGCAGTGGCGCGCGAAGTGGGCGAAGAACTGGGACGAGGTCCGCTACTGCTCGGATGCCTGCCGCCGTCGCGGCATCCGACCCGTCGACGCGCAGCTGAGCGAGAAGATCCTCGAGCTGCTGAGCGCTCGCGCCGCGGGGGCGACGATCTGCCCCTCCGAGGCGGCGCGCGCCGTCGGCGGCGAGGAGTGGCGCGACCTGATGGAACCCGCGCGCCGTGCCGCGCGGCGGCTCGTCGCCGACGGCGAGGTCGAGATCACGCAGCGCGGTGCCGTCGTCGACCCGTCGACGGCGAAGGGGCCGATCCGCATCCGCCGCGCCCGCTGACGCCGTCGCGCCGAACCGCTATCTCATATCGGGTCTGCGCGATATCATCGCTCTGTGGCGATGAATGGATCTCTCGATGCTGGTGCCCCGGTAGAGCTGGACGCGCGCGCGACCGAGGTCTACGCACACCTCTTCCAGGCGCTCGCCGACCCGACCCGGCTCGCCGTGCTGCAGCATCTGTCGTACGGCGAGCACCGTGTTCGCGATCTCGTCGATCATGTGGGTCTCGCGCAGTCGACCGTGAGCAAGCATGTCGCCTTCCTGCTCGAGTGCGGGCTCGTCTCGGTGCGACCCGACGGGCGATCGTCCTGGTATGCCCTCGCCGAGCCGGAGGCGACCGCGCGACTCATCAATGCGGCCGAGGCGTTGCTGGGCGCGACGGGGACGAGCGCGACGCTGTGCGGGCACCTCCGACGGCCCCGCGCCATCGCCGGCGAGGCCGAGGCCAGCTGATGGGCGCCGGACACGACCACGGCCCCGTGAACGCGGCGCAGGCGGGCCAGCCCGCCGACTTCCGGGTGAAGCTCTGGATCGCCTTCGGGATCACGGCGGCGATCGTCGTGACCCAGGCGGTGGGTTCGATCGTCACAGGCAGCCTCGCGCTGCTCACCGACACCGCCCATGCCCTCACCGATGCCTCGGGCCTGCTCGTCGCGCTCGTGGCCGCGAACCTCATGATGCGGCCGGCCAACGCCCGCCGGACGTGGGGCTTCCGCCGGATCGAGGTGATCGCCGCTTTCGCCCAGGCAGCGCTGCTGCTCGTGGTGGGCGTGTACGCCGCGATCGAAGGCATCCGTCGCCTGTTCGAGCCGCCCGAGGTTCCCGCCCTGGAGCTGCTGGTGTTCGGCGTCGTCGGCCTCGTCGCGAACATCGTCGCGATCGCGGTGCTGTCCTCGAGTCGCGGCGCGAACTTCAACATGCGCGCGGCGTTCCTCGAGGTGCTCAACGACGCGCTCGGGTCCGTCGGCGTCATCGTCGCGGCGATCGTCATCGCGACGACCGGATTCGCGCAGGCGGATGCGGTCGCCGGGCTGTTCATCGCCGCCCTCATCGTGCCCCGCGCCGTGAAGCTCATGCGCGAGACGGCGTCGGTGCTGATGGAGTTCACGCCGCAGGGGCTCGATCTCGACGACGTCCGCGCACACATCCTGCGCCTGGACCACGTGACCGATGTTCATGATCTGCATGCGTCCACGGTCGCGTCGGGGCTTCCGACCATCACGGCGCACGTCGTCGTCGAGGACCGGTGCTTCACCGACAGCCATGCGGCCGAGGTGCTGCAGGAGGTGCGCTCGTGCGTCGCGGAGCACTTCGAGGTATCGGTGCTGCACTCGACGTTCCAGATCGAGAACGAGCGCATCCGCGACGAGGAGCCCGATTCGGTGCGGCACGACTGACGTCGGGCGTGGGGGCCTCAGTCGTGCGCGTCCAGCACCGTCCGCGCCAGGCGGGTCGAGCCGGCGACGGCGGCCGGCATCGCGACGACGGCCCCGAGCGGAACGAGGAAGCACAGCTGCGTAGCCACGCCGAAGCCCAGGAACCGGGCGCGGTGCGTACGGCGGAGACGGCGCCGGTCGGCGGCCAGGATGCCGCGTGCGGACAGGGCGCGCGAGGTCAGCTCATCCGCGAGCAGCCAGCCGGTGAGCGACACCGCCGTGACCGACCCCAGCACGCCGCCGACGACGGGGATGAGGCCCACGAGGGCCGCGATGACCGCCGCGAGCAGACCGCGGGCGATGAGTCCGACCGCGTCGCCGACCGAGCGCCAGAATCCGCTCTCGCTGTCGGGAACGGGTCCGCCGAGGTCGGCTTCGGCGGCTCGCCAGATGCGGTCGTAGAACGGCTCACCCACCATGAGGGTGAGCGCCGTGAACGACACCGCGACGAGCACGATCGCGCCGCCGAGCACCGCGGTGCCCGCGGCGACGCGCACGAGCGTCGCCCACAGCTCGGGCCATGCGTCGGCGAACGGGGTGAGGGCCTCGACGATCTGAGGCAGAAAGGCGCCGAGCGCGATGAGGCCGCCGAGCAGCACGAGCCCGACGATCGCGGCGGGGATCAGGCCGAGCGCCATGACCCCCGGCCGGCGCGACCAGAAGCCGAAGCCGCGCGCGAGGTCGGCGGCGCCGCGGAGGAACGAGCGAGCGGGGGCATCGGACATGTCTCACATCCTGCCTGTATCGGGCGCCGCCCCCTGGCAGGTGCACAATCACAGATCACGCGCCGACGCCAGGGGTTGTCGGAATTCGGGGTGAGGCGCTGAAGTGATGCGATGACCAACGACACCAGTGCGCCGATCGCCGACGATCGGCCTGGACTGAAGCGGGCCATCGGAACCCCCCTCCTGTTCGCCTTCATCGTGGGCGACACACTCGGCGCCGGCATCTACACGCTCGTCGGAACGATGGCGACGGACGTCGGCGGTGTGATCTGGCTGCCGCTGCTGATCGCGCTTGTCGTCGCGCTGCTCACCGCCGGCACCTACGCGGAGCTGATCACGAAATACCCGCACGCGGGCGGCGCCGCCCGTTACGTCGACAAGGCGTTCGGCATCCCGTTCCTGTCGTTCCTCGTGGGCTTCCTCATGATGGCGTCGGGCATCACGACGGCGGCGGCGCTCGCGAACGCGTTCGCGGGCGACTACTTCGCCGCGCTGTTCGACATCCCGCCGATCCCGGTGGCGATCGCCTTCATCGCCGTGCTCACCCTCATCAACCTGCGGGGGGTGCGCGAGTCGCTCGCAACGAACTTCGTGGCGTCGATCATCGAGGTCTCGGGTCTGGTCATCGTCATCTTCGTCGCGGCGATGGTCTTCGCCGGGGGCGGTGGCGAGCCGGCGCGCATCTTCGAGTTCGCCCCGGATGTGCCTCCGCTGCAGGGGGCGTTCGCGGCATCCATCGTCGCCTTCTTCTCGTTCCTCGGCTTCGAGGCGGCGGCCAATATGGCCGAGGAGGTGAAGAACCCGTCGAAGTCGTACCCGCGGGCCCTCTTCGGCGCCATCATCACCGCGGCGGTCGTCTACCTGCTCATCGCGATCGGCGCCGTCATCGTCGTGCCGCCGGCCGAGCTCGCCGAGTCGACCGGCCCGTTGCTGGATGTCGTGACCGCGAGCGGCGTCGCCATCCCGCCGTGGCTGTTCAGCCTCATCGCTCTCGTGGCCATCGCCAACGGTGCCCTCCTGTTCATGGTCATGGCCAGCCGCGTGGGCTACGGTCTCGCCGAGTCGGGTCTGCTGCCGCACGCCTTCGGCCGCGTGCTGTCGAAGCGCCGCACGCCGTGGGTCTCGATCCTCGTCGTCGCCGGTGCCACGATGCTGCTCACGGTCCTCGGCGACATCGGAACGCTCGCCGAGACGACGGTGCTGCTGCTCCTGCTGGTCTTCCTGTCGGCGAACATCAGCGTCCTGGTGCTGAAGAAGGACAAGGTCGAGCACAAGCACTTCTCGGTGCCCCGGGTCGTGCCCGTGCTCGCGATCATCGCCAGCGTCGTTCTGCTCACCCAGCAGACGGGGCCGGTGTGGCTGGGCACCGCCGGTTACATCGTGGTCGGGACGATCCTGTTCTTCATCGCGCGGGCGGGGCGTCGCCGCTCGGACCGCAAGGCTCAGGCCGGGCCCTGATAGCCGAGGCCCGAGCTGATGCGGTCGGCGGTCTCGACGACCGTGCGGCCCAGCTCCGCGCCGCGGGCCTCGAGATCGATCGCCGTGAGCGGACCGGAGATGGATACGGCCGCGACGATCTTCCCGCTGCGGTCGAGGATCGGCGCGGCGGTCGAGGCCCGTCCGAGCACGAACTCCTCGACCTCGATCGCGTAGCCGCGTCTCGCGGTCAACGCGACCTCGCGGTCGAGCGCTTCGTGCGTCGTGATGGTCGCCTCGGTGAAGCCGGGCAGCTCCGGCAGCAGTCGCAGGCGCTTCTCGCGATTCGTGCCGATGAGCGTGGCCTTGCCGATGCTGGTCGCATGCAGCGGCACGCGCTGCCCCATCAGCGTGTGCGACTTCGGTGACAGCGGCCCTTCGAAGTTGCAGAGGTAGACCAGCTCCGCGCCGCGGAGGAGGGCGATGTTGACGCCGAGACCGATCTCTCCGGCGAGGCTCTGCGCGATCTGACGGCCGACTCGGTGCACCCGGTTCTGATTGATCGCGATGCCCGCGAGGGTCATGAGCTCGGCGCCGAGGAAGTACAGCGACGTCTGCGGATCGCGCTCGACCAGCCCGCCGGCCTCGAGAGTCGCGAGCAGGCGGGACGCGGTCGACTGACCGATCCCGGCTTCGCGCGCGACATCGCTCACGCGCATGGGTTCACCCCCCGAGAAGGTCTCGAGAACCGTGATCGCCTTCTCGACGCTCTGATTGGCGCCCTTCTCCGCAGCCATGCTTCCTCGCTTTCGCCGCCGATGTCCGTCACCCCATTATGCACATAGTGCATGACAGTTGCGCAGTGTGCGCACGTCGTGCACTCTGAGTTCGGCGACGCGGATAGTCGCCACCCCGGGAGTCGCAGACGACGGCCCGGACGACGAAACGAAGGACGACGATGACCTCTTCGAGCGTGACCGCTCCCGAGAGCCCCGGGCGGGGCCGACTCGGCTCGCGGCTGAGCGAGCGCACCTTCCTGGTCTTTCTGCTGCTGCCCGGGTTCGTGCTGCTCTGCGCGATCGTGCTCTACCCGCTGCTGCGGTCGCTCGTCTCGGCGTTCTTCGACGAGAATCTGCTCTATCCGGGCATGGATTTCGTCGGGCTCGAGAACCTGTCCGCCGTCCTTGCGGATGACTTCGGTCGGCTCGTCTGGCAGACCCTCATCTTCACCGTGGGCGCGACCATCGCGCCGTTCCTGATCGGGCTCGCGCTCGCGCTCGTGCTGAACCAGCGCTTCCCGGGCCAGCGCATCCTGCGGGGCGCCTTCCTCATCCCGTGGCTGATTCCCGGGGTCGTCGTCTCGTTCCTCTGGATGTGGATCTTCGACGCCAACTACGGTGTGCTCAACGGCATCCTCATGAGCCTCGGCGCCATCGACAGTCCGGTCGCCTGGCTCTTCCAGACCGACACTGCTCGCGGCGCGCTCATCATCGCGAAGACGTGGAACACCTTCCCCTGGGTGATGGTCATGCTGCTGGCCGCACTGCAGACGGTCCCCGGCGAACTGCACGAGGCGGCCTCGATGGACGGAGCCGGAGTCGTCCGCCGATTCTTCGCCGTGACGTGGCCGCACATCCGCGGCGTCGCCGCTCTGGTCGTGCTGCTCGAGTTCATCTGGAACTTCCAGCACTTCGACACGATCTTCGTGCTGACCGGCGGCGGTCCCGCGGGCACCACCAGCACTTTCGCCACCGAGGTGTACGACACCGCTTTCCGCGGTTACGACCTGGGTCACGCCGGCGCGCTCGGCATCGTCTGGATGGCACTGCTGACGGTGCTCGTGGTGGTGTACGTCTGGCTCTCCGAGCGCGGCGAGAAGGAAGGCTCACGATGAGCACCATCACCCCCGTTCCCACGCCCGCACCCGCGGCATCTCACTCGGCCGCCCCGGCACAGCCGGCTCCGACCCGCCGCCGACGCGGTCGCATCCGCTGGGGCATGTGGATCGCGCTCGCGGTGATCGTCCTCTTCGGCTTCGCCCCCGTGTACTGGCTCCTCGTGACTTCACTCACCCCGAGCGACCGCGTGTTCGCCTTCCCGCCGTCCCTCTTCCCCACACAGGTGACGTTCGAGCACTACGCGACGGTCTTCGGCAACGAGCAGATCTTCGGCTACCTCCGCAACAGCGTGATCGTGTCGGTCGTGACCGCCGTGCTGTCGGTCGTGGTGTCGATGTACATGGGATACGCCTTCTCGAAGTATCGCTTCGCGGGCCGCAAGTCGCTGATGTACTTCGTGCTGTCGAGTCAGATGTTCCCGCAGGCGCTGCTGCTCGTCACGCTCTACCTCGTCTTCGCGCAGTTCGGTCTCCTGAACACCTACCTCGCGCTCATCCTGTCGTTCACGACCTTCACCCTGCCGCTGTGCGTCTGGATGCTGAAGGGCTTCTTCGACGCGCTTCCCGACGACCTCATCGAGGCGGCGCGCATCGACGGCGCCGGTCCGTGGCGCATCTTCCACTCGGTCGTGTTCCCGCTGGCGGCGCCGGGGTTGGTCGCGGCCGGCCTGTTCGCCTTCGTCCGCGGGTGGAACGACTTCATCTTCGCGCTCACCCTCGCCGGGCCCGATCGGCAGACGCTGCCGCCCGGCCTCGTGAACACCTTCATCTCCGAGGCCAGCACCTCGTGGCCCGCGCTCATGGCGGCATCCCTCGTCGTGTCGGTGCCCGTGTGCGTCGCGTTCATCCTGCTCCAGCGCTTCCTCGTCGGCGGCATCACCGCCGGCGCGGTCAAGGGCTGATCCACCCACTCGATTCGAAGGAGAATTCATGGTCCAGGACATCTCGCGGCGCACGCTGCTGCGGTACTCGGTGTTCGGCATCGGCGGCGCCGCCGTGCTCGGGCTCGCCGGCTGCGCCCCGGGAGATTCCGGTGCGCCTGCCGCGACACCCGGCGGCGGCACCGCCACCGACTTCACATTCTCGTCGTGGAGCCTGTCGGAGGAAGCGGCGAAGCCGGCGATCGAATCCGCCCTGTCGAGCTTCCGGCAGGCCGAGGGCATCGAGATCGACACGGTCGCCTATCCGTACAACGACTACCTCAATCAGCTGACGCTGCAGGTGCGAGGCGGTCAGTTCGCCGGTGCCGCGCAGCTCGACGTCGCCTGGCTGTCGGCGCTCGCCGCGCTCGGGAAGCTCACCGACCTGTCCGCGTTCACGCAGGGCAAGGGGTACACCGACGCTGCACTGGGGGCGGGCAAGTCGGACGGCAAGCAGCTCGGACTGCCGTGGACGATCGGTGCCGTGGGTCTCGTCGGCAACGCCGAGCTGTTCGACCGTGCCGGGGCCTCGCTCACCCCCGCCACGATCGAGGAGTTCGAGGAGGGCCTGCGTGCGCTCAAGGGGATCGGGGTGATCCCCTACGCGGCGAGCACGAAGGCCGCGCAGCTCAAGGACATCGTCGTGTGGATGCAGACCTTCGGATCGCCGATCGTCGACGGCGACGAGTCTGCGATCGGAGACGAGGCGTCGATCAAGGCCGTCGAGTGGTACAAGAAGCTCTACGACGAGGGACTCATCGCCCCCGACGTCGACCGGGCCGCCGCCCGCACCCTCTTCGCGCAGGGCGCGACCGCGCTCTACGACGACGCGCCTGTGGGCAAGTCGGCCGTGCTCTCGCAGTCGCCCGATGCTGCGCTCGGCGACAAGATGACCCCGATCGCGCGGCCGGTGCTGAAGGCGGGTCAGACCCCGCAGCACGTCCTCTGGGGTCACCTGGTCGTCGTCGTCGACGGCGACGGAGCGCAGACCGCCGCCGACTTCGCGTCGTGGCTCACCAGCGACACCGCGCAGAGCGAGACGTATTTCACCGCGCTCGGCCTACCGCCGACGACGGATGCCGCGCTGTCGTCGAACGCGGTGACCTCGAACGCGTTCGTCGAGGCGTTCACGTCGTCGATCACCGCGACGGCGAAGCCCAGCCCGCTGTGGAAGTACCCCGCGTACGGGCAGATGGAGACCGCGATCGCCGAACAGGTGCAGGCGGTTCTCATCGGCCAGGCCCAGCCCGCCGCGGCCATGAAGAGCGCGGGGGAGGCGATCTCCCGCCTGCTCTGAGCCCGCTCGCCTCACCGCTCGACCAGACCGCCGTCCGACCGGCGGGAGCCGTCTCGCTCCCGCCGGTGATCCCCCCTGCCCTGAAGGAACCATGCGCACTCAGAACATCGAATCCGACATCACCGTCGTCGGCGGCGGCCTCGCCGGCGTCTGCGCCGCGATCAGCGCCGCGCGACTGGGGAAGCGGGTGGCGCTCATCGGCAACCGGCCGGTGCTGGGGGGCAACTCGTCGTCGGAGGTGCGGGTCTGGGTCGTCGGCGCGACGTCGCACGGCATCCAGCGGTTCGCCCGCGAGAGCGGCGTGATCGGCGAGCTCTACGTCGAGAACCAGTACCGCAACCCGGAGGGGAACCCCATCATCTGGGACGAGGTGGTGCTCGACGCGGTGCGGGCCGAGCCCAACATCCGGTTGTTCCTCAACACGGATGTGCGCGAGATCGACACCGACGACGTCGACGGCGAGCGGGTCGTGACGGCCGTGCACGGGTGGACGATGGGGTCGGAGATCGCGACGACCTTCCGCAGCCCGTACGTCCTCGACTGCACCGGCGACGGCCTCATCGGGTACCTGGCCGGCGCCGACTTCCGGATCGGTCGCGAGGCTCGCGGCGAGTTCGGCGAGGCGTGGGCGCCCGACACGGCCGATGACGAGCTCCTCGGTTCGACGATCCTCTTCTACACGAAGGATGTGGGCAGACCGGTCGACTTCGTCGCGCCGGACTCCGCGAAGGACATCACGACAACCCCGATCCCGACGTCGCGGATCCTTCGGTCCGGCGACTCGGGGGCGCACTACTGGTGGATCGAGTGGGGCGGGCACCTCGACACCGTCCACGACAACGAGGCGATCCGCGACGAGCTGCGCTCGGTGATCTTCGGCATCTGGGACTACATCAAGAACTCGGGCCGCTTCGACGCCGACACCCTCGATCTCGAATGGGTCGGCACGATCCCGGGCAAGCGCGAGTACCGCCGATTCCTGGGGGACCATGTGCTGACCCAGAACGACATCCTCGATCAGGTCGACCACCACGACGCGGTCGCGTTCGGCGGCTGGTCGATCGACCTGCACCCGGTCGAGGGCATGTACGCCACCGAGGCCGGGGCTCACCAGCGGTACTCGAACGGCATCTACGGCATCCCGTTCCGCAGCTACTACTCGCGCAACGTCGCGAACCTGCTGATGGCGGGGCGCGACATCTCGGCGAGCCATGTCGCGTTCGGCTCGACCCGTGTCATGGCCACATGCGGCGCGGGCGGCGAGGCGGCGGGAACCGGAGCCGCGCTCGCGCTCGACCTCGGGGTGCGTCCGCGCGCGCTGGCAGCCGACCACGCCGACGAGCTGCGCCAGGTGCTCCTGCGCCAGGATGCCTCGGTGTTCGGCGTGCGTAACACCGATCCGGCCGACCTGGCGCGGCAGGCCCGCGTATCGGCGTCATCGGTGGCGACCACGCTCGACCCCGTCGAACTCGTGCCGGATGCCGCTGTCGCCGAGCACCCGCTCGACTCCGACCTGGGGGTGCTCGTCCCGGTTGACCCGCGGCTCGACGGCGTCGACGTTCTGCTGAAGGTAGCCCGCGGTACCACCCTCACTGCCGCCCTGTGGACCACCGGGCGTCGGCAGAACGCGGTCCCCATCGACGAACGAATGCGGGTCTCGGTCGACGTGGCGGCGGCCGCCGATCCTCAGTGGGTGCGGTTGCCGCTCGTGTGGACCCCGGACGAGCCCGAGAACGTCGTCGTGGTCCTGGGTGCCGATCCCGATGTGAGCGTCGTGCTCGCCGAGGCGCAGGTGCCGGGAGTGCTGACCCTGCCGCATCGACCTCAGGCCGACGGTGATCAGAACGTCGCCGTCGACGAGTCCGAGAGCGTCATCGCGTGGCCGGCGATCCCGATGCGGGGACGCACGCCGCGCGTACGCCTGCACCCCGACACCGCGGCGTTCGCGGCCCCCCAGGCGGTCGGCGGCTACCAGCGGTTCTTCGGCGGTCCGAACCTGTGGATGTCGCGTCCCGACGACCCAGCACCGCACCTCGCCCTCGCGTGGGATGACGCGCAGTCGATCAGCATCGTGCGCCTGGTCTTCGACGACGACACCGACGTCGAGCTCAACACGCTGCATCACCACCGCACGCCCGACCGCGTGTTCCCCGAGCTCATCCGCGACTACGTCGTGGAGACCTGCGGCGCCGACGGCGTCTGGGTCGGGCGGGTCAGCGTGACGGCGAATCGCCGACGTCAGCGCGTGCACGAGGTCGAGGTCGACGGGGTGACGGGCCTGCGAGTGCGGGTGACGGCCACGAACGGTGCCGCGCAGGCGCGGATCGTCTCGCTGCGCGTGATGTGAACACCGAACACCCCGACGAAAGGTAAGACATGAAGAATCGATGGAGATTCTCGCTCGGTCTGATCGGCGTCGTCGCGCTGACGATGGCCGCCCTGCCGGCGACCGCCGCGCCGACACCGCCCGCGACGATCGAGGAGGCATTCGACGAGCTGACTCCCGAATGGCTGCCCGCAGCCGGGACGTGGGAGGCAGCGGACGGCGTCGCGAGAGTCGTGCAGCCGGGGTCGTCACGAGGGTCGATCCTCGCGCTGACCGGCCGCGGCCTCGATCGGGCGGCGACGGCGACGGTGACCTTCTCCGCTGCAGGCGGGGGAGTCAGCGCGTGGGCGGGCTTCACGGTGCGGCGCACCGGCACGGCCGACGATTACACGCAGTCCGGATACACCGTTTTCGTCCGCAACAGCGGCGAGCTGGCTGTCATCCGCGCCGCCGGCGACGGGCAGGTCGCCGTGCTCGGCACAGCGCAGACCGATGCCCGCCCCGGGTCCGGCCCGGTCACGGTCACGGCGTCGCTCGACGGCGAGCGGATGCGGGTCGGCCTCGGCGACGTCGGCGAGGCGACGACGCTGATCGATGTCTCTGACGCCGCCTTCTCGGGTAGCGGGTTCGCGCTCGCGGCGCATCGCGACGTCCGGATGTCGGTCGACTCCGTGCAGCTGTCGGGCGTCATTGACCGCGCTGAGCCAGTGCCGACCGACTGCGTCGGCTGGTCGGGTGCACCGGCGACGGATGCGGGTCGCGGCGAGGTGCTCGTCAGCGACGCGCGCATCGAGGCGGTGTCGGCGCGCATCGCGGCGGGGGAGCAGCCGCAGACGTCTGCGTACGCGCGTCTGCTCACGGCCGCCGACGCGGGTCTCGAGCGAGCACCTGCTCCTCCGACGACCTTCTTCGTGCCGTTCTTCTACAACGATCCGACCGCGCACCGTGCGGCGCGGGACGGGCTGCAGAACGACGCGAACACCGCCTACGAGCTCGCCTTGGCGTATCGCCTGTCGGGCGATGACCGCTACGGCGCGCACGCCGCGCAGTTCATCGACGCCTGGACCACGACGGTCGAATGCGTGCGCACCCGTGAGGACTCCGCGCTCGCCTTCAGCTACCACTTCCCGGCCTTCGTTCACGCCGCGGAGCTGCTGCGCGGCACTTCCGTGTGGAGCGCGGCATCCGAGGCCGTGTTCGCCGGCTTCCTGCGTGAGACGGCGACGCCGGTCGCGGCGTCGATCCTGCATCGCACGAACAACTGGGGTAGCTGGGCCCTCGACACGACGACCGCCGTCGCGGCCTACCTCGACGACGAGGCGGGGCTCGACGCTGCGAGCGCGCGCGCCGTCGAGCTGCTCGAGCACCAGATCGACGAGAACGGGCACCTTCCGGAGGAGGTCGACCGGAACAACGGCGTCGGCGATTACGGCATCTGGTACACCCACTTCTCGCTGCTGCCGCTCTTCCTCGTTGCCGAGACGCTGTCGGCGCACGGGTACGACGTGCACGATTACGTCAACGCGAACGGGCGCGGGCTCGCGGACGCCGCGGACGCCGCGACGGGATGGGTCGCAGATCCGGCATCCTTCCCCTATTACTCGGGCGACCCGGCGAAGCTCGCGAACGTGCGAACGATCGACTACCTGCGCGACGCGGGGGTCATGGCGCACAGCATGAGCTACTTCGAGCTGGCGCAGAACCACTTCCCGACGGATCAGCGCGCGGCGCTGCTCGCCGAGGAAGGCCCGATGACGACGATCCACTCGGCGCCGTACCTGAGCCTCACTCACGGCGGACTCGCCGACGTCACGGCGGCTCCCGGCGAGGGTGAGCCGGGCGAGGGTGAGCCGGGCGCGGAAGAACCAGGAGGGGGAACCCCCGGCGGCACGGGTTCGCCGGGAGGCTCGTCGGGAGGGTCGTCGGGCACCGGTCCGGCCGGGGCGCCGGCGGGTGGCCCGGATGCCCGGGCGGTCGGCTCGCTCGCGGCATCCGGTGCTGAGGTCTCGCCCGCGCCGCTGGCGCTCGCGGCAGGGCTGAGCCTCGTCGGCCTGCTCCTCATCGTCGCCCGGGTGCGCCGGCGAGCGGTCACGACGCGGCGCTGAGCCAGGTCTGCCGCGATCCCGGATGCAAGGGATTGCGGCAGACGCGCCGTGCATCCCGGTACCGGTCAGAGGGTGAGCAGCACCTTCGTGGCGCGGCGCTCGTCCATCGCCCGGTAGCCTTCCGCGGCGTCGTCGAGGGGCAGGGTCAGGTCGAACACGGCACCCGGGTCGATCGCCCCCGACATGATGAGGTCGATCAGCTCGGGCAGGTACTGCCGCACCGGGGCGGGGCCGCCGTGGAGGTGTACGCCCGATCCGAAGAGCTCGGCGCCGGGCAGCTCGACGTCGTGCGAGACGCCGACGTAGCCGACGTGACCGCCGGCGCGGGTGGAGCGGATCGCCTGCATCATCGATTCCTGGGTGCCGACCGCCTCGATGACGGAGTGCGCGCCGAGGCCGTCGGTGAGCTCTTTGACTCGCGCGACGCCGTCGGCGCCCCGCTCTTCGACGATGTCGGTGGCGCCGAAGCGGCGGGCGAGGGCCTGGCGGTCGGCGTGGCGGGACATCGCGATGACGCGCTCGGCCCCGAGCTGCTTGGCCGACAGGATGCCGAGAAGCCCGACGGCGCCATCGCCGACGACTGCGACGGTCTTGCCGGGGCCGGCCTGAGCGGCGACGGCGGCGAACCAGCCGGTGCCGAGCACGTCGGATGCCGCCAGGAGGCCGCGGATCTGGTCGTCGGTGGGCTCACCCGGGACGACGACGAGGGTGCCGTCGGCGAGGGGCACGCGCAGCCGCTCGGCCTGCGAGCCGAGGCGGCCCATGGGAACGCGGTCGACGCAGTGCGACTGGTAGCCGTCGCGGCAGATCTCGCACGTGTTGTCCGAGGCGATGAACGAGCCGACGACGAAGTCGCCGACCGAGAGCCCGCTGACGGCGTCGCCGATCTGCTCGACGACGCCGACGTACTCATGTCCCATCGGGATCGGACGCTTGATGGGGTCCTCGCCGCGATAGGGCCACAGGTCGGAGCCGCAGATGCAGGCCGCGGCCACCCGGATGACGGCATCCGTGGGCTTCTCGATCGTCGGGTCGTCGCGTTCCTCGACGCGGACGTCGCCGGGGGCGTGCATGATGACTCCGCGCATGGTGGCTGTCCTTCCGTAGCGGTTCTCCCATTCCACCTCATGCGACGGCTGCCGGGGTGCTTCTGGCCTCCGGTGCGGCATGCTGGCATGATGCGGGCGCTCGCGGTGATCGAACGGCACCAAGCGGCGATGTTCCTGGTGGCGCTGGTCGTGGGCGGGGTCGTGGGGCTCGCGATGCCGCGCTTCGCTGAGGCGATCGAACCGGCGCTCACCCCCGTGCTGGGCGTCCTGCTGTTCCTCACGTTCCTCTCGATCCCGCTCGTCGGGCTGCGGGACGCCGTCCGTGACGCGCGGTTCATCCGGGCCGTGATGGTCGCGAACTTCGTCGCGGTCCCGGTGGTCGTGTGGCTGCTGTCGCGGTTCGTCGCCCATGACGCGGCGCTTCTGCTGGGCGTGCTGCTGGTGCTGTTGACGCCCTGCGTGGACTACGTCGTCGTCTTCGCGGGCCTCGCTGGCGGATCGCGTGAGCGGCTGCTGGCGGCGACGCCGCTGCTCATGATCACGCAGCTGCTGCTTCTGCCCGCGTACGTGTGGGCGATGGCCGGGGGCGAGGCTGTCGCAGTCATCGATCCGCGCCCGTTCGCCGAAGCGTTCGTTCTGCTCATCGTCGTTCCGCTTGCGCTCGCCGCCGTCGCGCAGGCGGCAACGCGCCGTTCGCCGCGCGTTGGGTCGGTGTCGTCCGGGCTGCTGCGTGCCATGGTGCCGGTGATGATGCTGACGCTATTCGTCGCGGTCGCCTCGCAGACGGCCGCGGTCGGGGATGCGATGGTGTCGCTGGCGCCCGTCGTGCCGATCTTCGTCGCGTTCGTGCCGTGCGCAGTGGTGGTGGGGATTGTCGCGGGCCGTCTGGCCGGACTCGATGTCTCGCGCCGGCGGGCGGTGGTCTTCAGCACTGTGACGCGCAACTCTCTCGTCGTCCTGCCGCTCGCACTCGCCCTGCCGGCGTCATTCGCGTTGACTCCGCTCGTAGTGGTCACGCAGACGCTCGTCGAGCTCGTCGCGATGGTCGTGCTGGTCGCGGTCGCGCCCCGGCTCATGCGCGGCCGCGGCTGCGGCCGCGGCGCGCAACGGTCAGGGTCGGCGGGGTGAGACCCCGCCCGGAGCGGCGCCCGCCGCGGGGGTCGTCGTCGTGTCGACGCGAGCGGTGAGCGAGACGACGTATCCGGATGTCGTGTCGCCGGTGACGGCGGCCAGCTGGAGGGCGCCTGCATCGTCGCCGAACACGTTGTCGGAGGCGAGCGAGACCTGCGCAAGATTGCGCGCGGAACCGCTGTAGGCGGGGAGCGCGTAGACGGTGCTGCAGATGTCCTCGGGGAGGGCGACCTGTGACGTCGCGATGGCATTCGCGGCGTCGGTCATCGCCGCCGCGTCCGGGTAGACCTCGAAGTGGATGTGCGGCCACCGGCCCGTGTAGCAGGCGGGAATGATCGAGGTGAAGGTGACGACGCCGGATGCGTCGGAGACCTGCACCCCTCGCAGATAGGTCTCGTTCTCGATCCCGTTCGAGTACATCGAGTACCCGCCGTCGGCGTCGCAATGCCACACGTAGACGGCGGCCCCGGCGAACGGCACGTCACCTCGGGCGGTGTCGAGGATCGTGAGCCGGAGGGTCATCGGCACGCCGTCCGCGGTCGCGCCGCTTTCCAGGGACGATCGGATGTCGCTGCGGACGATGCCGGAGCGCTCGAGGATGTCGGGCCCGTTCGAGCCGTCGCCGGGGTAGGGGCCGGCGGTCTCGTCAGGGATCTCGCCGGCGGGCAGGTCGGAGTTCGCGAGGGCTGTCGCGGACGGTGTTGCGGTGGGTGTCGCGGTCGGTGTCGCCGTGGGCGATGCGGCGGGCGAGGCCGTCGCCGTGGGGGTGCAGGCCGCGAGAGCCGCGGCGCCCAAGCCGAGGCCGGCGAGGCTCAGCATGGAACGCCGGGTCATCAGCGTGCGGATGTCGAACGGGGCGCCCTGATCGACGACCTCGTCGTCGGCGCGGTCGAGCAGGCGGCCCTCGTAGGCCGGTCCCGCGGGCGTGTGATCGGGTTCGGGGATGCGGCTCACGTCTGACTCCTCGGTCGGTTGTGCACCGAGCATCGCCCGCCAGCCCATCCGTATCGTTGGATAGACCTATGCGCCGGATATGAGACCCACGCGAGACGGCCGCGCTGTCAGAAGGGTGGTCTCTCCGGTGGTCCGCCCGTGTCGATGGTGAAGCAGACGGCGGGTATGGGGACGTCTTCGCGATACACCCGGCCGAGGGGTGAGGTCCATTCGAGGACCCCGCCGCCGACCTGCCTGACCTCCCACTTGGTGAACTGCTTCATGGAGTGGTGTCGTTGGCAGAGGTGGGCGAGGTTGAAGATGTGGGTGTGGCCGCCGAGGGCGTAATCGATCGTGTGATCCAGTTCGCAGCGGATCGCGGCCCGTCGGCATCCGGGGAACCGGCAGTGCTGGTCCCGGGCCATCAGGAGTTTTTTCATGGAAGCGGTCGGCCGGTAGGTGTCGATCTCGACCGGTGTGCGG
>NZ_QMBN01000002.1:0-54230 GCF_003289625.1 Microbacterium sp. SMR1 | reverse complement strand
CGCCGTATCAGCATCGATCAGCGCACCCCCGACGGCTTCGGCGGGGTTCTCGTCACGCCCCATCAGCGTCTCTGCGGTGACGGCGACTTGCACGCGTGCCCGGATGGCGCCGAGCCCACCGGCCCGGTCGGTCCCATAAGTGGGGTCGACGACGGGTGCTCCGCCGAGGACGAGGTCTCCGAGGATGTCGGCCCGCAGCTGATCCATCGTCCGCGTGTCGGGGTCCGCGGCCAAGCCGGCGGCATCCGCCCCACCAGCATCCGCCGGGTCACCGGCACCGGTACCAGCACCATCCGACCCGCCCTCCGGACCAGTCGTGACCCGGGCATCCTTCACCGACTGCCCCATCTGCGTGAGCCGGTCGAGCATCCCTGTGGCGATCACCGTCGGGAGGTTCGCGACGAGGTTCGACATCCCGTCCGTCCCGTGGAACACCCGCACGCACCGTTCGGCGGCGGCAGCCTTGTGTCGCTCGGTAAACGTCTGCGGGTGCAGCCGGGCCGCCAGAGCTTCCAGCGTCCCGCGCACCCGGGAAGGCACATCCCGCTCGCACACCCCGATCGCGGCCTCCGCGAACGACTCCCGCACCTCATCCGGCACCCCCGCGCCGACCCGCACGACCACATCGACGTGGCCGCGTTCGATCCGCCGCTGCACCCACGCATCGAACACCGCGGGATAGTCGTCGATGACCGTCATCGCGTGGTCGATTTCACCCTGCAGGCGACGATCCGTCAGCCGCGCCATCCCCGCTGCCTCGGCCGCGACCGACCGCAGCTCCATGTCCGACGCCATCCCCTGCACGCCGTCACGC
The DNA here is from genome assembly GCF_003289625.1 of Microbacterium sp. SMR1. Taxonomy (GTDB): domain Bacteria; phylum Actinomycetota; class Actinomycetes; order Actinomycetales; family Microbacteriaceae; genus Microbacterium; species Microbacterium plantarum. The sequence continues at coordinate 53,416 of NZ_QMBN01000002.1, read as the reverse complement.
CGCGCCTCACGCAACGCCGACCGGCCCAGCTCCGCCAACGCCCGAACCCGCGCGACATCCCCGGCGTGGACCAGGTCGAGCGCCTCAGCGAACCCCGCGAAAGCCGCGGCGTGCGACGACCCACCCGAGGCGCCGTCACCCCCGAGCCCGCTACCGCTGTTCGATGTCATGTTCCCATGATGTCAGCACCCTCCGACATTCATGGCAAACATATGTTCGATGGTGGATAAGGCGCTGAGGACGCGAATTGTGCAGGAAACTCCTGACCCGCCGACGGCGGAAACCACGAAAAGGCGGCACGCCGCGCTGACCCATCGCGCTGTCAAGAGGATGCGGCCGGGGCGCCGCCGCGGGCACCATCGCACCATGAGCGACGACGACGACCAGACGCGGCACGACTTCCGCGACGCTGTGAACATGAGCCCCGCCGAGCTCGAGAAATGGCTCGAGACCGACGAGTCGAAGGAGGTCGGTCAGAAGGACGGCGGCGGTGAATCGACGGGCCACCAGTCGGGCCGGCGCATCGTCGACCTCCTGCGCACCAAAAAGGACGACCTCACCGAATCGGACCTGAAGCACATGCGCAAGGTCGTCGGCTACGTCAACCGGCACCTCGCACAGCGCCCCTCGGGCGACATCACCGAGACCGCCTGGCGCTACTCACTCATGAACTGGGGCCACGACCCCGCGAAGAAGTGACCGCCTCCGCCGAGCAGGCCTCCGCTGAGCGGGAGAATGGAACCGTGAGCATCCCCGCGTCCTCCGGTCTGACCGAGCTGCCCGAACCGCGATTCGTCCTCGTGGGCGAGGACGGCCACCGCATCGCCACCTACTCGTGGGGAGAGGACGACCTTCCGACGGTGGTCGTCGTGCACGGCTTCGCGTCGAACACGAAGGACAACTGGGTCTCGACCGGTTGGGTGCGCGACCTGCAGCGCGCCGGCTTCCGCGTCCTCGGCCTCGATCAGCGAGGACACGGTGCGAGCGACAAGCCGCATCGTGCCGCCGACTACGACCTGCACCAGCTCGCCTCCGACGTCGAAGCGGTGCTCGACACCTACCTCGTCGACACGGCGATGTACGTCGGATACTCCCTGGGAGCACGCGTGGGCTGGGAGGTGCTGCAGGACTTCTCCGCGCGCATCACGCGCGGCGTGCTGGGCGGCGTGCCCGACGGCATCCCGCTCGCGCGCCTCGACATCGATCAGGTGCGCGCGCTCGTCGAGAACGGCACCGAAGTGACCGACCCGGTCACGCAGAACTACGTGCGGCTCACCGAGCGCGTCCCCGGCAACGACCTGCGCGCGCTGCTCGCGATCGCCGGCGGCATGCGCGCCTCGGGCACGGTGGACCCCGACCCCGCCAACGCGCCGGAGCAGCCCGTGCTGTTCGCCACGGGTTCTCGCGACGCGATCATCGAGGGATCGAAGGCCCTCGCCGAGGCGACCCCGCAGGGACGCTTCGTCGAGATCCCCGATCGGCATCACTTCAATGCGCCCGGGTCGCGGGTGTTCCGTCAGACCGCGATCGAGTTCCTCACCGAGGGATGACGCGGCGTCACGACGACGCCCGGCGGTAGGCGTCGCCGAGCCAGCGGTCGTAGGCCAGCCACGGGTCGGATGCCGCTGCCCGCAGCGTTTCGACGTGCTCGGTCAGCGGGCTCACGAGGGTGAACCACTCGCCGCCCTCGCGCAGTGTGGCGAACTCGCGGTGCCGCTGCTGCTCGAGCGACCGCCCTCCGCGCTCGAATGCGAGGAGCTCGTCATGCCGGATGGCGGCGAGCCGCTGCCGTGGCCGCTCGCTCGTACCGATCTTCACGCGGGCGCCGAATCGCAGGTAGTAGACGACGCCGACGACGGGGCGCGGGAGGTCGGCGTCGACAGCGTCGCCGAGTCGCCACCCGCAGCGCCCGCAGATCCAGTGCTCCGTCGCGGTGCTGACCTCGCCCACGCGCCCGCCGCAGACGCGGCACGGGAACGGCATCTCGGATATCGAGGAGGCGGGCACGTCTTCAGGATCGCGCCCGCCTCCGACATCCACGCCCGTCAGACCGTGACGACGATCTTGCCGCGGGTATGCCCCTCTTCCAGACGGGCATAGGCCGCAGCGGCGTCGTCGAGCGGGAAGGTCTCGGCGACCTCGACCCGCAGCGAGCCGTCGGCCGCAAGACGCGCGAGCTCGGCGAGCTGGGAGGCATCCGGGCGCACCCAGATGTAGTTGCCGCCGAACTCGGATGCCGCGCGCGGGTCGGCGATCGAGGTGACGACGCCGCCCTCGCGCAGCAGGTCGTTCGTGGAGTCGAGCGAGCTTCCGCCGGCGAAATCGAGCACGACGTCGACGCCCTCGGGAGCGATCTCGCGCACCCGGTCGGCGAGGCCGTCGCCGTAGACCACGGGCTCGGCGCCGAGCTCGCGGAGGTAGTCGTGGTTGCGCTCCGACGCGGTGCCGATCACGCGCGCGCCGCGCAGGCGCGCGAGCTGCACGCCGAACGAGCCCACGCCGCCGGCCGCGCCGTGGATGAGCACGGTCGACCCCTCGCCGACGGCCGACCGCTCGATCGCCTGCAGCGCGGTCAGGCCGGTGAGGGGGATCGCGGCGGCCGCGGTGAACTCGAGACCCTCCGGCTTGCGCGTGGCGGTGCGCACGGGAACAGCCATGTATTCGGCGACCGATCCGCCGCTCACGACATCGGCGCGCGCGTAGGCCAGCACCGGGTCGCCGACCTGGAACTCGGGAGTGTCCAGTCCCACCTTCTCCACGACGCCCGCGACATCCCAGCCCGGCACCGCCGGCAGCTGAACGTCGAGCAGGCCCTGGAGGTAACCCTCACGCACCTTGTAGTCGACGGGGTTCAGGCCCGCGGCCACCACGCGCACCACGAGGGTGTCGGGTCCGATGTGGGGCATCTCCCGCTCGGTGATCTCGAAGCGGTCGTTGCCGCCGAACTCGTTGTACGTCAGTGCCTTCATGCGCAGGACAAACGCCGGGGCGGCCGGCAGGATTCCCGACGGGATGCCGCTGACGGGCGCTCTCTCGGGGCGGACGCGTAGAATCGGGGGCATCCCGTTCTGAAACGCGAGAGTCCGCCGTGTCTGCAGCATCCGCCGCCCGCACCTTCGAGGTGCGGCATGTCCAGCTCGCGCGCGCCCTTTTCGCGGCCGTCGCCGCCGTCATGATCACGTTCTCGCCCGATCACTCCGCCGCCGTGGGCATGTCGGTGTTCGGCGGGTTCGCCACCGCGACGGCGATCGTCTTCTTCGTCGGAGCGTGGCTGACGCGCCACGCGGGCCGCCGTGCGCTGCCGATCGCCCTCGGGGCGGTCACCCTCGTCGCCGCGATCCTCGCCGGCATCCCGCCGTTGCGGACGACGACCGGCTTCTTCGTCATCGTCATCTCGTGGGCCGCGATCACGGGGGCCATAGAGCTGATCGGCGGCATCCGCGGTCGCCGCTCAGGAGCTCCGGCCGCGCGCGACGAGGTGCTCATCGGTGCGATCACCCTCCTGCTGGTGGTCGGCCTGCTGCTGGTCAACCCGGCCTACCGCCTCGATTACGTCATCGAGGAGGCCGGCGCCTTCACGCTCACCGGCATCACCATCGGCGTCGGGCTGTTCGGCGGCTACGCCGCGGTCGTGGCGGTCTTCCTCGGAATCGCCGGCTTCTCGCCGCGGCGCGAGGAGCTCGCGCCCGCGGCATCCGTCCCGTCATCCCCCTCGTCCGATCCGGAGGTCGCATCGTGAGCGGCGAACACCCCACCCGCCGCGAGATCATGCGTCCGGTCCAGCTGCTGGGCCTCGCGTTCGTCGCGGCGATCTTCTCGGGTGTCATCACCCTCGTGTCGATGGGCGCGTTCCAGGCGCTCCCGCGCGAGTCGGTCGAGCGTGCCGTGGTCGTCGCCCTGATCGTGGCGGGGATCGCCTTCATCGCAACGCTCGTGATCATCGCGCTGCTGATGCTCGCCGTCGATCCTGCTCAGGTGAGCAAGCGCGTCGACCGCCCCGTGCTGTACCCCGACGAGTCGGAGACCCCCGACGACTCGGCGTCCGGCTCGTCGCCCCGGCGCTGATTCAGCCGCCGAGCGCGTACCGTTCACACGAAAACGCACCGCCCCCCGAGCGTTCTCGGCGGGGCGGTGCGTTTTCGGCGTCAACCGAGGCGTGAGACCAGGTCGTCGGCGAGGCCGGCGTAGCCGGCGGGGGTCAGGGCGAGCAGGCGCTCCTTGGCGGCATCGCCGATGTCGAGGCCGCGCACGAACTCGGCGAGCTCCGGTCCGCCGACGCGGCGACCGCGGGTCAGGTCCTTGAGGAGCGCGTACGGGTCGGTGATCCGCGAACGACCGGCGGCGATCTCGGCGCGGACGACGGTCTGGATCGCCTCGGCCAGCACCTCCCAGTTGGCGTCGAGATCGGCGAGCAGCACGTCGCGCGACAGCGAGATCTCGGTGAGCCCGCGCTGCAGGTTGTCGAGGGCGAGCAGCGAGTGGCCGAAGGCGACGCCGATGTTGCGCTGCGTCGTCGAGTCGGTCAGGTCGCGCTGCATCCGGCTCGTGACGAGCGTCTGCGCGAGCGTCGAGAACAGACCGCCGGAGATCTCGAGGTTCGCCTCGGCGTTCTCGAACCGGATGGGGTTGATCTTGTGCGGCATCGTCGACGATCCGGTCGCGCCGGCGACGGGGATCTGCGCGAAGAAGCCGAGCGAGATGTAGGTCCAGACGTCCGTGGCGAGGTTGTGCAAGATGCCGCCGGCGTGCCGCACCCGGTCGTAGAGCTCGACCTGCCAGTCGTGCGACTCGATCTGGGTGGTCAGGACGTTGAAGTCGATGCCCAGGCCCTCGATGAACGAGCGCGAGAGCTCGGGCCAGTCGACGTCGGGCTCGGCCGCGAGGTGCGCGGACCAGGTGCCGGTCGCGCCCGAGAACTTCGCGAGGTACTCGCCGCCCTCGATCTGCTTCGCGACGCGGGCGAGGCGCCACGCGAACACGGCGATCTCCTTGCCCATCGTCGAGGGCGTCGCGGGCTGGCCGTGCGTACGCGAGAGCATCGGGGCGTCGCGGTGCTCGCGGGCGAGGTCGCCCAGTGCGTCGATGACGGCATGCAGCTTCGGCAGCCAGACGTTCTCGACGGCGCGCTTGACGGTGAGGGCGTAGGAGGCCGAGTTGATGTCCTCGCTCGTGCACGCGAAGTGCGTCAGCTCGGCGATCGCGTCGAGGCCGAGGGCCGACAGCCGGTCGCGGACGAGGTACTCGACGGCCTTCACGTCATGGCGAGTGACGGCTTCCTTCGCGGCGAGCCAGTCGATCTCGGCCTGACCGAAGTCGCGGTAGAGCCCACGGAGCTGGGTTTTCTGCTCATCAGAGAGCGGTGAGCTGCCGAACAGGCTCCGGTCGGTGAGGGCGATGATCCACTCGACCTCCACCTCGACGCGGGCGCGGTTGAGACCGGCTTCCGAGAGGTAGTCGGCGAGGGATCCGACGGCGGCGGCATACCGGCCGTCGAGCGGGCTCAGGGGCTGCGGGGGCAGAGAGGTCACGAGGCTCCATTCAGTGTGAACGGGCGCTCAGGACGTGGTGCGGATCGCGGGTTCGAGCTGCCGGAAGAGCGCCCGGCTCGCGCTCTCGATCATAGCGAGCACCTCGTCGAACATTCCGGCGTCGCCGTAGTAGGGGTCGGGGACGTCCAGATCGCCTCCCGCTTGCGCGTCGAACGACATCAGCAACCCGAGCTTGTCGGTGTCGGCCGTCGTGCGCGCCCAGTTCGACAGCACGCGCTCGTGCGACCGGTCGAGCGCGACGATCAGGTCGGAGCGATCGAAATCCGTCAGCGTGAAGCGACGGGCCCGGTGCCCCCGGCCGTCGTAGCCGCGGCGTTCGAGCGCCTCGAGCGTGCGTCCGTCGGCGGGCTCGCCGACGTGCCAGTCGCCCGTTCCCGAGCTCGCCGACACGACGCGGTCGCCGAGCCCGGACTGGTCGATGAACCAGCGGAAGACCACGTCGGCCATGGGGGAGCGGCAGATGTTCCCCGTGCAGACGAACATGACGCGGAAGGGCTCGGCGCGTCGGGTCACCGTCCCATTCTGGAGGATGGAGCCTTTCCTGCACAGACGTATCGGCGCACGCGCTCGTCCCCGGTGGCGTCGAATGAGGATGCCGCGTCCGCGCGGGCGGGCATCGTGGCGGGATGACCTCGCCTCTCGTCTTCTCCTCCGGTCCCCTCTTCTCCGGTCTCGGACGCGAGTCCGCCGCAGCGCGGACCCTCGAGATGATCGCGTCGTTGCGGGCACGGCTTCCCGCTCTGCGCGACGAGCTCGACGTGATCCGTCGCGGCGCGGCGGATCTCGACCACGACACCGCCTGGCGCGCCCGCGCGGCCCGCGGCTACCGTGACCGCCTCGCCGACTGGCGCGCGCGAACGGATGACGCCTCCGCTCGAATCGAACGCCTCGACGACGAACTGCGCCACGTGCAGGCTCGCCTCGTGATGGGTGGCCCGTGAGCGATGACTCCCTCGACATCCGCGATGGCGGGGTCATCGCGGTCGACACGGAGCGGCTCCGGATGGCGGCCGCCGTGCTCGTGAGCCTGTCGACGGGCTGCGGTGGACTGGGCCGCGCCTTCGGGACCACGACGCGCGAGCTCGCCGCGCACGAGGCGACCGCGTGGCCGGCGGCGGCGCTCGGCGCCGACCTCGCACGACTCCTCGACGAGCTCTCGGCCGAGGCATCCGCCCTCGCCGGAAAACTGCGGGATGCCGCAGACGTCTACGACATCGTCGAGCTCGAGGCGGCGCGTCGGGCCGCTGCCGGCGGTGACCGCCGCGTGACGGATTCGCTCGACCGGCGCATCGACGAGGCGCGCGAGCGTTCGTCCGAGGCGGCCGCACGCGCCGACCTGCTGCTGACGACGTGGCCGCTGCTGCGGCACGGTGAGCTCCAGCGTCAGATCGGCGGCGCTGTCGTGCCGCTCGGGCTGCTGGGCGGGGCCGCCGTCGCGGGCAGCGGCCTCGCGTTGACGGCGCTCGGCGCCCTGGGCCTGGGGCGTGCGACGCCCGACCGGGGCGGGAACGCGTCGCCGCCGGCCGTCGAGGTGCCGCGATCAGCGGCGCCCGTGGCGGAGGCGGCTCCGACCACGCTCGCTGCTCTCGCTGCTCGCATCCCCCGAGAAGGCGACCAGATCCGTGTCGAGCGCTACGGAGGTGACGGAAGTGAGCGCCGCTTCGCCGTCTACGTCGCGGGGACCCGATCGCCGCTCGGGTTCGGCGGCCGCGAGCCCTTCGACATGTCATCGAACGTGCAGCTCTACGCGGGCCGCAGCTCGGCGTCGTATGAATCGGTGGTCAGCGCCCTCCGCGCAGCCGGCGCACGGCCGGGAGACGCCGTGCTCGCCGTCGGGTACTCGCAGGGCGGCGCGATCACGTCACGGCTCACCGTCGACGGGCCTTTCCGCGTCGTCGGCAACGTGACCTTCGGCTCTCCCGTGCAGGCGGATCCCGGCGACGCCACGCTCCAGGTCACGGTGCAGCACACCGACGATCTCGTCCCGGCCCTGCAGTCGGGCGGCCACCCCGATCGCGCCGGCGCGGCGGGCAGCATCGTCGTCGAACGGGTCGCCGATCCGCCGCCCGGCATGGCGGACGTCGCGCTCGGCGCTCACTCGATCGACGCCTACGGCGACACCGCCGCCCTCGCCGACGCCTCGGGCGATCCCCGCGTCGATGACGTCCAGGAGCGCATCGCGGCCTTCGGGGGCGACGAGCCCGGCGAGGTCACGACCTACCGCGTGCGGAGGCCCGACTGATGGTGCGTGCGTGTGCTCGTGCGGGCGTCAGCGGCGGTCGCGGTCGCGACGAGGACGGAACAGGATGCCGGCGACCCAGTTGATCAGCGCGATGACGATGGCCGCGAGCACCGCGAGCCAGAAGCCGCCGATGCGCAGGCCCCAGTCCCAGCCCGAGGTGACCCAGCCGGTGAGCCACAGCAGGAAGCCGTTGATGACGAACGAGATCAACCCGAGGGTGAGGATGTACAGCGGGAACGCCAGCACCTTCAACACGGTGCCGACGATCGCGTTGACGAGTCCGAAGATGAGCGCGATCAGCAGCAGCGTGAGGACGAGCTGCAGGTCGCCGCCCGGCGGGAACGCCACGACCGACACCTCCAGCGCCGGGATCAGCGTCACGATCCAGACCGCGAAGGCGTTGACGATCAGTCGGATGATGAGGCTCATAGTGCCGACAGTCTCCCACGGGGCCTCCGATCCGTCATCCGGCGGAGGTGGCGGCATCCGTAGACTCGCATCGTGACCGACCTGCCCGTGCGCATCCGACCCGAGATCGCGGCGCTGCCCGCATACCGCCAGGGCCGTCAGGCCTCCGCCGACGCCTTCAAGCTGTCGAGCAACGAGAACCCGTTCGACCCGCTGCCCGGCGTCGTCGAGGCCGTGCGCGCGGCGACGACCTTCAACCGCTACCCCGACGCCTCGGCGGGCCGGTTGCGCGCGCGGCTCGCGGATCGCTACGCGGTCGCGCCCGACGGCGTGCACGTCGCCGCCGGTTCGGTGTCGATCCTCTACCAGCTCGCTTCGGCGACGAGCGGCCCGGGCGACGAGATCATGTTCGCCTGGCGATCGTTCGAGGCCTATCCCGGGCTCGCCGCCGTCGCCGGGGCGACCGCCGTCGCGGTGCCGCTGACCGCCGACGCCGGGCACGATCTCGACGCGATGGCGGATGCCGTCACCGACCGCACGCGGATGATCATCGTCTGCAGCCCCAACAACCCCACCGGTCCCGTCGTGAGCCAGGCGGCGTTCGATGCGTTCGTGGCGCGCGTCCGCTCCGACGTCCTCATCGTCCTCGACGAGGCCTACGCCGAGTTCGTGACCGATCCGGATGCCGTGACCGGCGCTGCCGTGCTCGCCGCGGGCCACGCCAACGTGGTGGTCCTGCGCACGTTCTCGAAGGCATACGGTCTTGCCGGACTGCGCGTCGGGTACGCCATCGGCGACCACCGCATCCTCGATGCGGCGCGCAGCACCGGCATCCCGCTCTCGGTCACGGCCCAGGCTGAGGAAGCCGCGCTCGCGAGCCTCGACGCCGAGGACGAGCTGCTCGAGCGGGTGCGCCACATCGCCGTGCGACGCGATGCGCTCGCCGACCGGTTGCGCGAGGCGGGGTGGGACATCCCGGTCGCGCAGGGCAACTTCGTGTGGCTGCCCGCGGGCGAGCGAGCCCTCGAGATCGCCGAGGCTTTCGATGCGGCCGGACTGATCGTGCGAGCGTTCGCCGGCGACGGAGTGCGCATCTCGATCGGCGAGGAGGAGTCGATCGAGCGGATCGTCGCGGCCGCGGCATCCGTCGTCGGCTGAACGGCGCGGCGCGGCCGCGGCTCGCTAACGCCCGGTGCGGCCGCCTCGGCTCAAGGCGCTGAGGTAGCGCGTTCGCACAATCACCTGCACGACGCGGACCGCCGGATAAGCGAGCCGCCAGAACCAGGTCGGCGCCGGCCGCGAGAGTGATCGCAGCGTGAAGAGCACCTCGTCGCCGCGCCGGGTGATGAGGAACGTCTCCTCGCCTTCGAGCGGGTGGCCGGGCAGCGCGAGGTAGACGTACCCGACTCGATCCGGCTCGTCGACGAATGCGACGACCTCGACCGGCTCGCGGAGTGTGAGAGGCCCGTATCCGACCTCGAGCCAGTGCCGCCCGCCGACCACGGCAGGAACGTCGGGCACCACCCGGAATCCGCTGCGGGTCTTGACGCGCCAAGCCAGGAGGTCGGCCCGGGCCTGCCGCCACGCGGCATCCCCCGATCCCACGCGCACGGTTCTCTCGAATCGACGGAAGCCTCGCGGGCCGGCGTTCCACTCATCGCGGTGCGACAGGCTCATGCGACCAGCATCCCACCCCGCGCCCCCGGCGCCGGTGCGCGGATGCAAGACCCCGCCGGCGACACCCGGATCCGGATGCCGTGGCGGCGGGGTGTCGGTCAGGATCCCTTGCAACGGGGCACGCGCGCGACGCGGGTGCGCAGAGCCCCGGGTCAGCCGGACAGCGTCGTCGCGAGATGCTCGGCCCGCCGGGTGAGGAGCCGGCGCAGATAGGGCACCAGCACGAGGCGTTCGGCGAGTCGGCCGAGGACGGGCGACGCGAGGGTGACCCGGTCGGTCATGACCGTCATCCCGTCGCGCTCGACGTAGAGGTGCTCGTGCCGGAAGAGGCGGAACGGCCCGGTGGTCTGCTCGTCGACGAAGCGGTGGGGGCGTTCGAGCTCGGTGACCCGCGACGTCATCCGGAACGGGATGCCGAAGTGCCACGCCCGCCACGTCACCGTCTCGCCCAGGCCGATCAGGCCGCTCGTCACCCCATCGACCGCGCGCTCGCCGGTGCCGCGCATCGAGGCGACGTGGGCCCCGATGTCACGCGATGCGTCGAACAGCGCCTCCGCGGGCACCGCGGCGCGCGTCACGATCTCGAACGACGACGTCATCCGCCGATCCTCCCACCCGTGCCCGGATGCTCTGAATCTGGCGCGACACCCCGGTGCGGATGCCGCCGCCTCGGGGTGTCGTTCACGATCCCTTGCATCCCGGCACGGCAGTCGGACCGAGCGGAGAGGGCGTCCGGGTCAGTCGTCGAGCTCGGTGCGGAGGACCGAGCCGTCGGTGCCGACGGTGACGTCGACGACGCCGCGGTCGGCGGTGAGCACCGAGACGTCGAAGGGTGAGCGGGGGTCGTCGTCCGCGTCGACGTCGATGATGCGGCCGTCGGCCTCGCTCAGTGCCGCTTCGATCACGGTGCGCAGCGTCGCGACGTCGAGGACGTTCTCCGCCGCGGTGTCATCGGCCTCGGCTGCCTCGGTCGCTGTGACCGTCACGGTGCCGTCGACGTCCACGCGGACGTCCGTTTCGGAGCCGTCTGCTGCGACGAGCTGCACGTCCCACGTGCCGTCGCGGTCCGCATCGAGTGACACGACGTCGCCGTCGGCGGCCGCGCGCGCCGCGTCGGCGATGGCGGTGAGCTCGTCCGCGGATGCCGCACCGTAGGCCTCGGTCGAGATGGACCCGGCCTCGCCGCCGGTCGGCGCGTCGTCGCGGCCATCGTCTGCGCGAGCGCCGGCGAGGCCGTCCGACGATGACAGGCTGGCCGCTCGGTCCTCGTCGTCATCGTCGTCGGCGAGCGCCGCACCCACGGCCGCACCGCCTCCGACGAGCAGCGCTGCCGCGACGACGGCTCCGCCGGCGAGCAGCGCTGTGCGGCGACCGCGCCGACGCGGTTCGGCAGGCACAGCGGCAGGCACAGCGGCAGGCACAGCGACAGGCGCAGCGGAGGGCGCGTCAGCCGGCGCGTCAGCGGGCGCGGCGTCGGACGGCGAGAGGGGAAGGGTCGGTGCGTCGGCGGGGATCGGCTGGTCCTGGGGGGTGCGCTCGTTGTCGTTCATGCCACGATGGTGTCGACCGACCGCTGAAGCACGGCTGAAGCGACCTGAAGCCGCGTTCAGGGAACCTCGCGCTCCGCGCTCCTCGCTCAGTCGCCCGCGCGCAGGATCACAGTGAACCGCGCGCCTCCGAGCGGTGATGCGGAGACCGATACGGAACCGCTCGAGGCGTCCGCGATGCCGCGGACGATCGCGAGCCCGAGGCCGCTGCCGCCGGCATCCCGCGCGCGGGCCTCGTCCAGACGGACGAAGCGTTCGAACACCCGCTCGCGCTCCTCCGGCGCGATACCGGCGCCGTCGTCGTCGACGTGCAGCACGGCGTGACCGGCGTCGACATCGACGACCGTGGTCAGCGCGATCCGCGAGCGTGCGTGTCGCACGGCGTTGTCGGCGAGATTGCGCACCAGGCGCGCCAGCAGGCGGGGGTCGCCCATCGCGCGCGCTGCGCCGATCCCCGACGTGTCGACCGAGATCGCGTCCGCCCGGTCCCTCGCGGATGCCGCGCGGAGGCGCGCAGCCTCCGACAGGGCGAGGTCGTCGAGGTCGATGCCCTCGCGACGGGTCGGTGCGTGCTCGTCCAACCTCGCGAGCAGCAGCAGGCCGTCGACGAGATCCTGCATGCGGAGGCCTTCGGCCGAGACGACTTCCGCGAGATCGTCGAGTGACGTGGCCCCGGGGTGCGCTCGCGCGAGTTCGGCATGCTGGCGCATCGTCGCGAGTGGTGATCGGAGCTCGTGCGAGGCGTCGGAGACGAAGCGACGCTGTGCGGCAGCCGCGTCGTCGAGGCGCGCCAGCATCCGGTTCATCGTGCCCGCCAGGGCCGCGATCTCGTCGCCCGATGCCGGCTCGGCGATGCGCCGGTCGAGCCGGTCGGCGGTGATCTCGTCGACCTCGGCGCGGATGCGCGCGACGGGGCGGAGCGCCCGACCGACGACCCACCACGTGACGCCGGCGACCAGGGCGGTGACGAGGACGGTCGATGCCGCCAGCAGCGCGGCGACTGTCGCGAGGGTCTCGGCCGCGTCATCCGCGGGAACCGCCAACACGAGCCGGCGTCCGTCGTCGAGCTCCTCGGTCGCGATCAGCACCCGGTCGCCGTCGTACCTCGCTTCCTCCCCGTCGCGGTCTGCGGCGGGGAGCGGCCCGTCGTCGGCGTCGCTCGAGGCCACGACGACGACGCCCTCGGCATCCTGCAGCTGCACGATCTCGTCGTCGAGGGAGCGGACGGCTGCGGGTCCCTCGGCCTCGACACGTGCGGCAATCTCCTCGACGCGCACCTCCGCCGCACGATCCGCGGCGGCGTGGATGCTGGCGTTCAGCACGGCGTGGAAGGCGATCGAGCCGAGCACCATCACGAGCGCGACGGTCGCCGTCGCGAGCAGTGTGATGCGTCCCCGCAGTCCACGAGGCCGGCGCCGCCCTGCGTCGGACACCGTCAGCCCCCGTCCGCCGCGAGTCGGTAGCCGGCGCCGCGGATGGTCTCGATCGCCTCGCGCCCGAACGGTTGGTCGAGTTTGCGCCGCAGGTGTGCGACGTAGACCTCGACGATGTTGGGGTCGCCCGCGAAGTCGTCATCCCACACCCCCGCGATCAGGTCGCGCTTGGAGATCACCTGGCCGCGGTGCCGGATGAGGTGATGCAGCACGGCGAACTCGCGAGAAGTCAACTCGACCTCCGTCTCTCCCCTCCAGACGCGACGCGACGCGGGGTCGAGGCGCAGGTCGCCCGCCTCGAGTGCCACAGGCCGCGCTACCCCGCCCCGACGGATGAGGGCACGCAGCCGGGCGACCAGCACGGGATACGAGAACGGCTTCGTGACGTAGTCGTCGGCGCCGGCCTCGAGCGCCTCGACCTGGTCCCACTCGCCGTCCTTCGCGGTGAGCATGAGCACGGGCGTCCAGTTCTCCTCGGCCCGCAGCGTCTCGCACACCTTCCAACCGCTCATCCCCGGCATCATCAGGTCGAGGACGATCGCGTCGTACCGCGTCTCTCGCGCGCGCCAGAGTCCATCGACCCCGTTATGGGCGACGTCGACGGCGAAGCCCTCGGCCTCGAGACCCCGACGGATCCCGTCGGCGAGGCGGACTTCGTCATCGACCACCAGCACGCGCATCGCTCCCAGTGTGACGCGTCTCTGCTGAAGCGGGCCTGAAGCCGACCGGAAGCGCCGCGACGTCCCTGATGGGCCGCCCGGCTTGTGCCGCGCCCACCGCGAATCTCGACATCCGTTGTCGACCGCATGCAGATGGGGCCATACCGGGGGCGTTAGCGTGGGAGGGTGACCGACGCAGAACTCGATCCCGCTCTCGTCCGCGTCCTCGCGGCCGACGGCTCACTCGACCCGTCGCCCGAAGCCGAACGCTACCTGCCGGTGATCGAGGCGCTCTCCGAGGTCGAGCTCGAGACGTTCTACCGCGACATGGTGACGGTGCGGGCCTTCGACCGCCAGGCGACGAACCTGCAGCGCCAGGGGCAGCTCGCCCTCTGGCCGCCGTCCTTCGGGCAGGAGGCCGCTCAGGTCGGCTCCGCGCGTGCGGCCCGACCCCAGGACCACCTCTTCCCGTCGTACCGCGAGCACGTCGTGTGCACGATCCGCGGCGTCGATCCGATCGACATCATCCGGCTCATGCGCGGCCTCACGCACGGCGGGTGGGACCCGACAGACCCCAAGAACGGCAACACCCACATCTACACGCTGGTGCTCGGCTCGCAGACGCTGCACGCCTCCGGCTACGGCATGGGCATGGTCTTCGACGGACGCACCGGCACGGGCGACCCCGAGCGCGACGAAGCGGTCATCGTCTACTACGGCGACGGCGCGTCGAGCCAGGGCGACGTGCACGAGGCGATGGTCTTCGCCACGAGCTACAACACCCCGCAGGTCTTCTTCCTGCAGAACAATCACTGGGCGATCTCGGTGCCCGTCTCGACGCAGTCCAAGGTCCCGCTCGTGCGGCGCGGCGCCGGATACGGGATGCCGTCGATCCGCGTCGACGGCAACGACGTGCTCGCCAGCTACGCCGTCACCAAGCTCGCCCTCGACGAGGCCCGCTCCGGCGAGGGGCCGCGCGCGATCGAAGCGCTGACCTACCGCATGGGCGCGCACACGACGAGCGACGACCCGACGAAGTACCGCACGAGCGACGAAGAGGCCTTCTGGGCGCAGCGCGACCCGATCGCCCGCATGCGCGTCTATCTCGAGGGCCGCGGCGCGTCGGCATCCTTCTTCGACGACGTGGATGCCGCGGCCGCGGCCTACGCCGACGACGTCCGGGTCCGCACGAACCAGCTCACCGCTCCCGAGGCCGACAGCATGTTCGCGCACGTCTACAGCGAGCAGCATCCGCTCATCGACCGGCAGCGGAAGTGGCTCGCCGACTACGAGGCATCCTTCGAGGAGGGACGCGCATGAGCGTCGAGACGCTGCCGTTCAGCAAGGCGCTCAACGCGGGCATGCGCGCCGCGATGCAGCAGGACGACCACGTCCTCATGATGGGCGAGGACATCGGCCGCCTCGGCGGCGTGTTCCGCGTCACGGAGGGGCTGCAGGCCGAGTTCGGCGACCGCCGCGTGCTCGACACGCCCCTCGCCGAGTCGGGCATCGTCGGCACCGCGATCGGCCTCGCGATGGCCGGCTTCCGCCCGGTGTGCGAGATCCAGTTCGACGGGTTCGTCTTCCCCGCCTTCGACCAGATCACGACGCAGCTCGCGAAGCTCACCAACCGGCACGACGGGCGGATGTCGTTCCCCGTCGTCATCCGCATTCCCTACGGCGGTCACATCGGCGCCGTCGAGCACCATCAGGAGAGCCCGGAGGCGTACTTCACGCACACCGCGGGCCTGCGGGTCGTGTCGCCGTCGACGCCGAACGATGCCTACTGGATGATCCAGGACGCCATCGCCTCGAACGACCCGATCGTGTTCCTCGAGCCCAAGTCGCGCTACTGGTCCAAGGGCGAGGTCGACCTCACCGCACGCGCACTGCCGCTGCACGCCTCGCGCGTGGTCCGGCGGGGCACCGACGTCACGCTCGTCGGGCACGGCGCGATGGTGAACGTGCTGCTGCAGGCCGCCGCGCTCGCCGAGAGCGAAGGCGTGTCGTGCGAGGTCGTCGACCTGCGGTCGCTGTCGCCGGTCGACTACGGCCCGATCGTCGAGTCGGTGCGCCGCACGGGGCGGATGGTCTACGGGCAGGAGGCCCCCGGCTTCACCTCGCTGGGGTCCGAGATCGCCGCGACCGTCACGGAGCAGGCGTTCTTCTCGCTCGAGGCTCCCGTGCTGCGGGTGTCGGGCTTCGACGTCCCGTTCCCGGCGGCGAAGCTCGAGGGCGCCTACCTGCCCGACGCCGACCGCATCCTCGAGGCCGTCGACCGCGCCCTCGCCTACTGACCATCCGACGCGCCTGCGAGAGGATTCCCTCATGAGCACCCAGACCTTCCACCTGCCGGACGTCGGCGAAGGCCTCACCGAGGCCGAGATCGTGCAGTGGCGCGTGGCCGCGGGCGACGAGGTCGCGGTCAACGACGTCCTCGTCGAGATCGAGACCGCGAAGTCGCTCGTCGAGCTGCCGTCGCCGTTCTCGGGAACCGTCGGCGAGCTGCTCGTCGACGAGGGGACGACCGTCGAGGTCGGGGCCGCGATCATCACGATCGCCCCGGGGGGTGGGTCCGGAGGAGCGGATGCCGCGAGCAGCCCGGCCGTCCCTGCCGAGAAGCCTGCGGCAGCCGGCGACGCCTCGGAGGAGAACGGGTCGGTGCTCGTCGGATACGGCGGAGCCGGACAGGTGCAGTCGCGCCGCCGCAAGCCCGCCGAGCCCCCCGTGCGCGCGGCCGTGGGCGTCGTGGCGAAGCCCCCGATCCGCAAGCTGGCACGCGACCTCGGCGTCGATCTCGCCTCGGTCACGCCGTCGGGCGCCGCGGGCGAGGTGACGCGCGAGGACGTCGTGAACCACGCGTCGCAGGCATCCGTCTTCCGGAACCTCCAGACGCCCGCCCGACCCGAGGTGCGCGAGCAGACCATCCCCGTCCCGCCGGCCGTCATCTCGGCCGAGCCGGCCGACGACCGCGAGGAGACGATCCCCGTCAAGGGTGTCCGGAAGGTCACCGCCAAGCACATGGTCGACTCCGCGCACACCGCACCGCACGTGTCGGTGTGGACGGACGTCGACGCGACCCGCACGATGGAGGTCGTCAAGCGGATGAAGGCGTCGCCCGACTTCGCCGACATCAAGGTCTCGCCGCTGCTGATCATGGCACGCGCGGTCGTGTGGGCGGTGCGCCGGACGCCGATGGTGAACGCCGCGTGGGTCGAGACCGAGAACGGCGCCGAGATCCGGGTGCGCCACTACGTCAACCTCGGCATCGCCGCCGCGACCCCGCGCGGCCTTCTCGTGCCGAACATCAAGGACGCGCAGGACCTCAACATGCGCGGCCTGGCCCGCGCTCTCGAGAAGCTGACCCTCACTGCCCGCGAGGGCAAGACCGCGCCCGCCGAGCAGCAGGGCGGCACGATCACGATCACGAACATCGGCGTGTTCGGCATGGATGCCGGTACCCCGATCATCAACCCCGGCGAGTCGGGCATCGTCGCGATGGGCACGATCCGGCAGAAGCCGTGGGTCGTCGACGGCGAGGTGCGTCCCCGCTACGTGACGACCGTCTCGGGCTCGTTCGACCACCGCGTCGTGGACGGCGACGGCATGAGCCGGTTCATCGCCGACGTGGCATCCGTCCTGGAGGAGCCCGCGCTGCTGCTCGACTGAGCTGGATGCTCCCGAGAACGGTATGTTCTCGGCGGTGGGCGGGGGAGTAGCCTCGGCGCATGAGTGAGAAGGGGCCGGCGTCGTACTTCCCGAGCATCGAGAAGACCTACGGACTGCCGATTCAGCACTGGCTCGACATCGCGGCCGACCAGCTCTCGGCGGGGACGCCGCACATGCAGGTCGTCACGTCGCTCAAGACCGAGCACGGACTCGGCCACGGACACGCGAACGCCGTCGTCGCGTACGCGAAGGCGAAGCTCGCCGGCTGAGCCGCGGGGGGCTAGCCGGCGACCAGGTGCTCGATGAGGATCTGGGTGCCGATGCCGATGAGCACGATGCCGCCGATGATCTCGGCGGGCTTGCGCCAGCGCGTGCCGATGCGGTGGCCGATCAGCACGGCGACGAACGACAGGGCGAACGTGACGAGGCCGATCGAGATGACCGCGATCCACAGCGGCACGTCGAGGAAGGCGAAGGACAGCCCGACGGCGAGGGCGTCGATGCTCGTCGCGAGAGCGAGCAGGATGATCTCGCGCGCCGACAGGCCGGATGCCGCGTCCGCGTCGTCATCGTCGGGGCGGAACGCCTCCCACAGCATCTTCGCGCCGATGGCGGCGAGCAGGACGAAGGCGATCCAGTGGTCGAACGGGGCGATGGCCTCCGCGAAGGTGCTGCCGAGCAGCCAGCCGATCAGCGGCATCACGGCCTGCGCGAGGCCGAAGGCGCCGGCGATGAGGAGTGCGCCGCGCACGACGTGAGCCCGCAGCTGCAGGCCTTTCCCGAGAGCCACGGCGAAGGCGTCGGCCGAGACGCCGACGGCCAGGATGAAGAGCGCCCAGGGCGACATGGCTCCTCCTCGAAGCGGGATGACGGGATGGCGGGCGATCGTCCCGGGCACCGTCGAACGGAGATCGGCCGCTCTCGAGCTTGCCAGCCGCAGGCCGTCGAAAATGACGAAAAGCCCTGATTGACAGCATTTCGGGCGAGCGAATCCTTCGGGCCGCCGAAAGGTCGTCTCCCAGCGGACGTGTACGGAGAACGATTATCAGTAACGTACAATCGAGGGCATGACCCGTCGACTCCTCCCCGCAGCCGTGCTCGTGGCAGCGGCATCCCTCGCACTCGCCGGCTGCGCCGGCACCTCGTCGCCGGCCGCGAGCGGCTCGGACGGCGGCAAGCTCAGTGTCGTCGCCTCGACCAATGTCTATGGCTCGCTGGCCGCCGAGGTCGGCGGCGACGCCGTCGAGGTGACCTCGATCGTGACCTCGCTCGCGCAGGACCCGCACTCGTACGAGGCGTCGGCGCGCGACCAGCTGACGGTGTCGCAGGCCGATCTCGTCATCGAGAACGGCGGGGGCTACGACTCGTTCCTCGACGGGCTCGTCGAGTCGAGCGGCAGCACGGCACCGGTGCTCACGGCGGTCGAGTTCTCGCACGACTTCCCCGGCGCCGAGGGCCACGACGACCATGCCTCGGACGAGAGCGCCGAGGCCGAGCACGACCACGAGCACGAGCACGAGGGTCACGACCACATCGAGGGCTTCAACGAGCACGTCTGGTACGACCCGCACACGATCGCTCACCTCGTCGAAGACATCGCGCACGAGCTCGGTGAGCTCGACGCGGCCCAGGCCGACACGTTCGAGGCGAACGCGAAGGCGCTCATCGAGCGGATCGACGGCCTCGAGACATCCCTCGACACCATCTCGGCGGCGCACCAGGGCGAGAAGATCTTCGTGACCGAGCCGGTGCCGCTGTATCTCGCCGCGGCGGCGGGTCTGGAGAACGCGACTCCGGAGGCGTTCAGCGAAGCCGTCGAAGAGGGGCAGGACGTGCCTCCCGCGACCCTCCTCGAGGCGCAGCAGATCCTGCGTTCGGGTGAGGTCCGGATCGTGATCGTCAACGCCCAGACGGGCGGCGCCGAGACGACGGAGATCACGAAGCTCGCCGGTGAGCTGAACATCCCCGTGCTGGAGTTCACCGAGCTGATGCCCGACGGCGTCGACTACGTCGGCTGGATGCAGCAGAACATCGACGAGATCTCGGGCGCCCTCGCGGGCTGACCCGCCGCCGTCATCCCTCTCAGTCCGCCGTCGGGGCCCCGCCCTGGCGGCGGACGAGTGCGTTCAGGAGCGCCGCCTGCTCGTCTGCGGACGTGCGGGCGGCCGAGACGTTCTCGGTCTCGACGGCCGCCACGATCTCGGCGCGCTGGATGCGGGTCGACCGCGGCGCTTCGATGCCGAGCCGGATGCTGTCGCCCTTGACCTCGAGCACCGTGAGCTCGATGTCGTCGCCGATGAGCACCTTCTCACCGACTCGTCTCGTCAACACCAGCACTCGATCACCCTACTTTCCGGAAGCCGTGACCGCCCCGCGCGCTCGACGCGAGTCTCACGCGGGCGTGATGGCATGCGCGTCGCCGATCGTGTCTCGGACGACGCCCACCGTGTCGATCGCGAGACCCCCGGCCGTCGCTTCCGTGTACGAGAGCACCGGCAGCCCGTCGGTCTGCGACGAGATGAGGCGCCGCACGGCGGAACGCAGCGACGGCGCACACACGAGCACGGGCTCGGGGCCTGGGCCGGCCGCCTCGAGGGCGGCGCGAGCCGAGGCCACGACCGCCTCGAGCCGGTGCGGGTCCAGGGCGATGTGCGGACCGTCCTCGCTCGGTCGCATCGCCTCGAGCATCGACTGCTCCAGCAGCGGGTCGATCATGACGATGCGCAGCCGCCCCTGTTCGGCGAAGCGCGTCGCCACGGCGGGACCGAGCGCGAGACGTGCCGCCTCGATCAGGGCGTCGGGGTCGGTCGTCGTCTTGGCGCGCAGCGCGAGCGCCTCGTAGATCCGCGTGAGGTCGTTGATCGGGATGCGCTCGGCGAGCAGGCCCTGCAGCACGCGCTGCACCTCCGCCAGCGAGAGCAGCGCCGGCGTGAGCTCCTCGACCGCTGCCGGGCTGGACTGGCGCAGCGTCTCGGTGAGCTGACGCACGTCCTCTCGGCTGAGCAGCCGGGCGGCGTGGGCCTGAATGACCGCGGACAGGTGGGTGATGATGACGCTCGCGCGGTCGACGACGGTCGCTCCGGCGAGCTCGGCGCTGTGCCGCATCTCGAGGGGAACCCACTTCCCGTCGATGCCGAACACGGGGTCGGGCGACGCCCGCCCGGGCAGGGTCTCGAGGCCCGAGCCGAGCGCGAGGAGCGAGGCGCGGGGCGCGACGCCGCGACCCGCCTCGATCCCCGCGACCCGGATGACGTAGGTCGAGGGCGGCAGCTCGATGCTGTCGCGCGTGCGCACGGGCGGAACGATGAGCCCGAGCTCGAGCGCGGTCTTGCGCCGCAGCGACCGCACGCGTCCGAGCAGGTCGTCGGGACCGCCGGTGACGAGGTCGACGATGTCGGGAGCGAGCAGGATCTCGAGCGCGTGGACCCGCATCCGCTCGGCCAGCTCCTCGGGGGTGTCGACGGCGCCGCGCGGGTCGACGGCGGGGGCGTCCTCGGCCGCCTGCGTCTGCTCGCGTCGGCCGACCCGCTGTGCGATGAGCAGCAGGGTGGCGCCGATGACGAGGAACGGCAGCATCGGCATCCCGGGGATGAACGACATCACGATCGCCGCGCCGCCCGCGATCGACAGGGCGTTGCGCGACTGCGTCAGCTGCGCCGCCGCGGCCGTGCCCATGTCGGACTCCGCTCCCGAGCGGGTGACGATCATGCCCGTCGCGACCGCCATCAGCAGCGCGGGGATCTGCGTGACGAGGCCGTCGCCGATCGTCAGGAGGGCGTAGGTGTTGAGGGCCTCGCCCGCCTCCATGCCCTTCGAGAGCATGCCGATCGCGACGCCGCCGACGAGGTTGATGATGATGATGACGAGTCCGGCGATCGCGTCGCCCTTGACGAACTTCGAGGCGCCGTCCATCGCGCCGTAGAAGTCGGCCTCGGCCGCGATCTCGGCGCGCCGGCGCCGCGCTTCGGCGTCGCTGATGAGGCCGGCGTTGAGGTCGGCGTCGATCGCCATCTGCTTGCCGGGCATGGCGTCGAGGGTGAACCGGGCGCCCACCTCGGCGACGCGCTCGGCGCCCTTCGTCACGACGACGAACTGGATGACGATGAGGATCAGGAACACCACGATGCCGATGACGAGCGATCCGCCCACGGCGATCGCGGCGAACGCGTCGATGACCTGCCCCGCGTGCGCCTCGCCCAGCACGAGCTTCGTCGAGGCGACGTTCAGGCCGAGCCGGAACAGCGTCGCCACCAGCAGCAGCGAGGGGAAGACCGCGAAATCGAGCGGCCGCTTCACGAACATCGCCGTCAGCAGGATGAGCAGGGCGAACAGGATGTTGGTGATGATCAGGACGTCGAGGATCGGCGGTGGCACCGGCACGATCAGCAGCATGATGATGCCGACGACCCCGATCGGCACGAGCGACCTTCTCAGGATGTTCATCGGGGTGCCTTCCTCTCGGGAACGGTGTGGACGCCGCGCGCCGCGCCGCGGCGCTTGAGCCCGTCGACGAAGACGAGCACGCGGGCGACGGCGGTGTAGAGATCGCCGGGGATCTCCTGGCCGAGCTCGCACGCGCCGTGCAGGGCGCGTGCGAGCGGGATGTCGCGGACGAGCGGGACGCCGGCCTCGTGCGCCCGCTCGCGGATGCGCTCGGCGATGAGGCCCTGCCCCTTCGCGACGACGCGCGGCGCCGACTTGCCCGGCTCGTAGCGCAGGGCGACGGCGATGTGCGCGGGGTTCACGAGCACGACATCCGCATCTCCGACGGCGGCGATCATGCGGTTGCGGCTCATCGCCATCTGCCGGGCGCGGCGCTGGCTGCGGATGAGCGGGTCGCCCTCGGAGTTCTTGTGCTCGTCGCGCGCTTCCTTCTTGGTGACGCGGGTGTGCTTGCGGTTGCGCCGCATGACGACGAGGACGTCGATCGCGGCCAGCAGCACGCCGACGGCGACCGCGGTGATGAGCAGCGCGGTCACGACGTTCGAGGCGATCTCGAGCAGCCGGGTGATCGGGTGGGCGCCGCTCATCGTCAGCACGGGCATGAGCCCGGCGACGACGAACCACAGGGCGAGGCCGATCGCGGCGGTCTTGAGCAGCGCTTTCGCGCCCTCCCACAGTGCCTGCACGCCGAACAGCCGTTTGACGCCGTTCAGCACGTTGAACTGCTCGAAGCGCGTCGGCACCCCGCGCAGATGGATGCCGCCCTGGGCGACCGACCCGACGATCGCGACGATCGCGACGGCGAGCAGCGCCGTGCCCAGGATGGCCGGGATGCTGCCGAGCGCCGACGACAGGACGGCGACGGCGTGCTCGGGGTCGGGGTGGCGGATGACTGCGGCGATCTCGACGAACTGCGCGGCCCCGGCATCCGCACCCGCTCCGATCATGGCGGGGAGGACCAGCGCGACCGTGCCGATCGCGAGCCAGGCCGACAGGTCCTGGCTGCGCGACAGCTTGCCCTTGCGGTGTGCCTCGCGCAGCTGCCGGCGGCTGGCCTGCTCGGTGCGTTCCCCGCTGTCGCTGCTCATGACGCGCCGCCGTTCATCGGGTTCCGCCGATCAGCAGCCCGGTCGCCTGGTCGGTGAGCGCCCCGACGACGGCGGGCAGGGCGAGGATGACGCTTCCCGCGAGGAGGAAGGTCAGGATGATCTTCAGGGGAAAGCCGAGCGCGAACGCGTTGAGGGCGGGGGCGACGCGGCTGACGAGCCCGAGCGCGATGTCGGCGAGGAAGAGGACGAGCAGCAGGGGACCGGCGATCTGCAGCGCGGCGACGAGCAGCTGCGACGCGGTGTCGACCAGCAGCTCGGCCGGGCGGGCGAGGTCGAGGACCCCATCGACGGGGATCGCCGTGAAGCTCCGGGCGAGCCCCGCGAGGATGAGCTGGTAGCCGTTGCTCGCGAAGAGCAGGGCGAGGGCGATCATCTGGAACAGGCGCGTGAACTGGGCGCCGTTGACGTTCATCTGCGGATCGAAGGCCTGCGCGAGCTGAAAGCCGCCGAAGACGTCGATCAGCCCGCCGGCCGACTGCACGACGGCGAAGCACGTCATCACGAGGAATCCGAGCAGCGCCCCCGTGACGACCTGAGCGGTCAGGGCCAGGAAGAACGGGCCGGTGCCGAGGCTCTGGTAGCCCGGCGCCACCGTGCCGCTGAGAGCGAGGGCGACGCCGATCGCGACCATCGCCTTGATGCGCGCGGGGAAGGCGCCGTACGAGAAGGGTGGGGCGGTGAAGACGAAGGCGGTCGTGCGGACCGCGGCGAGTCCGGTGGCCTCGATCCAGGCGAAGTCGAGCAGCAGCTGCATCTCAACCGCCCGAGAGCAGGTGCGGGATGCGGTCGAACATGGTGTGGGTGAAGGCGATCGCCTCGGCGATCATCCAGTGCCCGCACACGACGAGTGCGATCGCGACGGCGACGGCCTTCGGCACGAACGAGAGCGTGACCTCCTGGATCTGCGTGATCGACTGCAGGAGCGAGATGGCGAAGCCGACCACGAGTGCCGTGATGAGCAGCGGAGCGGCGAGCTTCGCGGCGAGCACGACGCCCTCCATGCCGATGTCGAGGACGGCCTCAGGGTTCACGCGTACCCCCGGTCATCCGCCCGCTCCGTAGCTCTCCATCAGGGTGCGGAGGATGAGTCCCCACCCGTCGACGAGCACGAACAGCAGGATCTTGAAGGGAAGCGAGATCATCACCGGCGGGAGCATCATCATGCCCATCGACATCAGCGCTGCGGCGACGACGAGGTCGATGACGAGGAACGGCACGAAGATGACGAAGCCGATGATGAAGGCCGCGCGCAGCTCCGAGATCATGAACGCCGGGATGAGGGTGATCATCGGGACGCTCGCCGGGTCCTCGGGGTTCTCGGCGCCCGCGAACCGGGTCATGAGCGCGAGATCCTCCTCGCGCGTGAACGACAGCATCCAGGTGCGCAGTGGGTCGGCGCCGACGCCCACGGCATCGGTGAACGTGATCGAGCCGTCGACGTAGGGCTGGACGGCGGCCGTGTTGATCTCGGTCAGCACCGGCCACATCACGAAGAGGGTGAGGAACAGGGCGAGGCCGGCGAGCACCTGGTTGGGCGGGATCGTGGGCAGCGAGAGGGCGTTCCGGGTCATCGCCAGCACCACGAAGATCTTCGTGAACGACGACATCATGAGCAGCAGTGCCGGGGCCACCGACAGCAGCGTGATGCCGATGAGGGTCAGGACCGACGACGAGGGTGTGCCGTCGATGCCGTTGATGTCGACGGAGATGCCGCCGTTCGGCGGGGGCGTCGAGGCGGCGACGAGCACGAGCGCGCCGAGCGCGCCGCCGGAGATCACGCGCCCAGGGCCCGGCGCAGCACCTGTGCGGCATCACGCGCGGTCATGGTCGCCGGGCGGGTGGTGCGGGCAGTGCGTTCGGCGCGGGCCTGCGCACGGAGCAGGGGCACGGGCGGTGCGAGGGGCGCGTCGTCCGCGACATCCCGCAGGACCGGGCGCGCCGTGTCGTCGCCGTGCGCGGCATCCGCTGTCGCGTGGGGCCCCGACGTGGTGCCCGGCGTCGGGTCGATGCGGTCGAGCATCGACACCCCGCCCTCGGTGATGCCGAGCACGTAACGGGCCCCATCGATCTCGACCACGGCGACCTGGGCCTTCGGCCCGATGCCGCGCTTGGCGACGACGGTGATGTCGGCGACGGCATCCGAACGTGTCGACTTGAGGCCTCGCGGGCGGTTCGCGCGTGCTCCGTTAGCGCTGCCGCGAGAGAAGCGACGCTGCAGCACCCACACGATCGCGAGCACGACGCCGAGGGAGACGACGACGCGCAGCGCGAGCAGCAGATCGTCGATCTCAGGCCTCCGCGTTCTCGATGATGCGCGTGATGCGCACCGCGTAGTCCTGGTCGACGACGACGATCTCGCCATGGGCGATCAGCCGCCCGTTGAGCTTGACGTCGGCGGGGGCGCCGGCCGAGCGGTCGAGCTCGATGATGCGCCCGGGCTCGAGATCGAGCACGTCGCGGACGGTCATGCGGGTGCGACCGACCTCGACGGTCAGCTCCATCTCGACGCCGGCGATGCGCTGCAGGCGGCGCGGCGAGGCCGCCGCGGGGTGCGACACCCGCACGGCGAGGCGTCCGATCACGCGGGCGTCCTCGTCGACGAGGTCGAACACCTGCGCGGCGGGGTGCGCGAAGAGCGCCGAGGCGTCTCCGAGCGTCGCCTCGCCGAGCACGCTCGGGCCGAAGGCGGTCGCCGCGGCGTCGAGCGCGTCGCGGAGTCGTTCGGGCAGCGGCAGGGCGGCGTCCGCGCCGAGGAGCGCCGACTCATCGAGGACCACGACCGCGAGCGCGGCGCTCGTGTCGCCGACCGACGAGACGATGACCGCGTCGCCGGTCTCGCCCGCGCTCGTCCCGGGGCGGGCGGTGATGCGCGAGGCGGTGGGCAGCCGGTCGGCGAACGCGGCTGCGGCTGCTGCCTCGTGGGTGGTGGTGCTGGTCATGGCGACTCCTCGGACAGTGCGGGGGAGAGATCGGATGCCGTCACGACGCACGCGAGCCGCGCGCCATGAGATCCCACGGCGGCGGAAGCGACGACCTGCTCGTCGACGGTGAGATCGAGGGGGCGGTCGGCGGCGTGCGCGAGCGAGATGACATCGCCGACGGCGAGGTCGAGCACCTCGGCGGGGCGGACGGCACGCGGCGCGAGCCGCAGCGTCACCTCGACGGGCGTCTGCTCGACGTGCCGGCGGACGAGGCCCGGGTCGTTCGTCGCCCGCGGCGCCGAGGCGCTGTCGGACAGGCGCTCGAGCAGTGTCGCGGCGGGGAGGGCGATCGTCGCGGTCTCGGTGCGGTCGGCCAGACGCATCGAGAAGCGGGCCACGACCACGAGGTCCTGACCGCCGACGACCTGAGCGAAGGCCGCGTTGTACTGCACCGCGCCGACGCTCAGCTCGCGAGGCAGGAGGGAGCCGAGGGCTGTGCGCAGGTGGCCGAGGGTCTCGTCCATCAGCGACCGGATGAGCGCCTGCTCGATCGCCGTGAGGGCGCGGGCCTCGGGGCGCTGCGAGCCGTCGCCGCCGAGCATCTTCACGATCCACGACAGGGCCGACGGCAGCGGGAACTCGATGACCGCACGATCGTCCGAGGTCGCATCCGAGCACAGCACGAGCGTCGTGGTCGGCGGGATCGTCGCGACGTACTCGTCGTAGGTCTCGAGGCTCACCCGTTCGAGGGCGATGTGCGCGCGCACGCGGGCCTTCGCGGCGAGGAGCATCGCCCACTGGCGCGCGAACGCGTCGAAGGCCCCCGCCAGAGCGCGCGTGTGCTCACGGGACAGCGCCGCGGGTCGGCCGAAGTCGTAGCGTTCCGGGGCCGCGGTCGCGGCATCCTCGGTTCGCACGCTCGGGGCGGTCGGCACGGTCTGCACGCCACGGACTATCGGTCGCGTGTCGCCCGCGGTTAGGCCCGGGCCTCGCGGGTGGGCGCGGGCTCAGGCTGGGTTGGCAGGCTGAGCCCACTCAGCGCACGGGATGGGGCGGGGGCTGCCAGGTGAAGGCCGAGCCCGGAGTCAGCCGTCGGCGGCGGCGAGAGCGGGGAGCTCGCCGCGCACCTGGGCGTCGGCGTCCGAGAGCACGACGATGTCGACGCGACGGTTCTGCGCGAGGGCCTCGGCGCTCGAGCCCTCCGCGAGCGGTCGCGACGACCCGAACCCGACGGAGCTGATGCGCTCTCTCGCGACCCCGCGTGCCTCGACGAGGTAGCCGAGCACACCGTTGGCCCGCGCGGTCGAGAGCTCCCAGTTGTCGGCGAACGGTGCGATGGCGGGGCGGGCGTCGGCGTGGCCCTCGACCGAGATGAGGTGCGCGTCGGCGGCGAGGACGGACCCGGCGGCGTCGAGCACGGCCCGGGCCCGGTCGCTCAGGTCGGTGCTGTTGGTGTCGAAGAACGTCTCGGCGCTGACGAGACCGATGGTGAGGCCCCGGTCGTCGATGGTGAAGGTCGCGGCGTCGCCCAGGCCGTGCTCGGCGAGAGCGCCCTCGAGGCGTGAGCGCAGGTCGTCGAGCGAGCTGTACTCCTGCTCGGCCGGGGTCGGGGCGGTCGGGGTCTCGACGAATCCCTCGCCCTCCTCCTCGACCAGCTCGGGCGGCACGACGACGCCTTCCGAGACGTCGCGGGTCTCGGAGATCTCCGAACCGAACCCGGTCGCGAGCGAAGCGCGCAGCTGCTCGAACTTCTCCTGGTCGACGTTGGACATCGCGAACATGACGATGAACATGCACATCATCACGGTGATCATGTCGAGGTACGACGCCATCCAGCGCTCGTCGGGACCCTCGTGCGAGGACTCCATGACCCGGCGGCGACGCGGCGCGCTCATACTCCGGCGTCCGCTGGCTCGTCGGCCGCCGCCTTCGCGCGGCCGCGGCCGGGCTTGGTCTCGGGCGCGAGGGCCCGCAGGCGCTCGGCGACCAGCATCGGCGGGTTCCCCGCCTGGACGGCGAGCATCCCCTCGGTCACGAGCGTCATGCGGTCGACCTCGATCTCGGCGAGGCGCTGCAGCCGCGTGCCGATCGGCAGCCAGATGAAGTTCGCCGACAGGAGGCCCCACAGGGTCGCGACGAAGGCGGCGGCGATGAGGGGCCCGAGCTGGTCGGGCTTGTCGAGGTACTCGAGCACGTGGGTGAGCGAGACGACCGTGCCGACGATGCCGACCGTCGGGGCGTACCCGCCGAGGGCCGAGTAGAAGCGCGAGGCCGTGCGGCGCTCCGCGGCGACGGTGGCGACGCGGTCTTCGAGGACGACGCGCAGGTCTTCGGCATCCGTTCCGTCGGCGATGCTCTGCAGGGCATGGCGCAGCAGCGGGTCCTTCTCGTCTGCCACGGCGCTCTCGAGCGCGAGCAGCCCCTCGGCGCGAGCCTTCTCGGCGTATCCCACGACGGTGTCGATGAGCGCCTCGGTCGATCCCTTGATGCCGACGAAGGCTCGCGGCAGGGCGCGCACCGCCCCCGCGGCATCCCGGAGCGTGCCTCCCGCGATGCCGATCGCGATGGTCGCGCCGAAGACCAGCACCATCGGCGCAGGAAGGAGCAGGGCGTTGAGGCTCGCCCCCTCGAGCTGGATCATCGCCCACAGGCCGCCGAAGGCCAGCAGGATGCCGATGAGGAGTGACGGATCCATCAGCGCTCACCCCCCGGTGCGGCGGCGGCCGTGGAGGCCGACTGGGATGCGGGCCCGGATGCCGCGGCATGGCCGAGGGCCGTCGCGAGCACGCGGGCGCGGAACTCGACGATGCTCTGGATGACGGCATCCATCGTCTCGGCGACGACGAACGTCGCCCCGTCGACCAGGGTGAGCGTCGTGTCGGGACTCGCCTGGATGCGTTCGACGAGGTCGGGGTTCACGGCGAACCGGTGACGGTTCAATCGTGTGAGAACGATCATGTCGCCCTTCTCGTCGGTCAGCGCGCGGGGGAACGGGTCGTCGCGGGTACGGCGGCTCCGAGGAGACTGTCGGCAGAGGGCGGCGGTCGGTTAGCGTCGCGGCCGCGTGCACAACTCCTCAGAAACCGGCGCGCTCGGCACCGCGCGCGGGCCGCGAGGCCGAACCAGGACGGATTCTGAGGAGTTGCGGGCCGCCGCGATCAGCGCTTGAGGTTGGTCAGCTCTTGCAGCACCTCGTCGCTCGTGGTGATGATGCGGGCGTTCGCCTGGAAGCCCCGCTGAGCGACGATCAGGTTCGTGAACTCCTGCGAGAGGTCGACGTTCGACATCTCCAGAGCCCCGCTGACGAGCCCGCCGCGGTCGTCGGTGCCCGCGGTGCCGACGGCGGCCGCGCCCGAGTTGGCACCGGCGCGGTACTGCGACGACCCGGCCTTCTCGAGCCCTTCGGGGTTGTCGAACGAGGCGAGGGCGATCTGCGCGAGCACCGATGTCGCTCCGTTGCTGAACGCGCCGACGAGGCTGCCGTCGGCCGACAGTGTGTACGACACGAGGCTTCCGGGCGCGCGGCCGTCCTGACCGCCGAGCTTGACGGTGCTGAGGTCGGCGTAGCCGGTGATGGCCGAAAGGTCGACCGCGACACCGCCCGAGACGATCGTCGCGGGCGTCGTCGTCAGGCGTCCGTCGGCGAAGGCGAGCTGCGTCGTCGTGGCGCCGTCGGTGACGTCCCAGCCGCCCGCGGTGCGGGTGAAGGTGAGTGCGAGCTGGCGGGACTCGCCCTGCGCGTCGTAGACGGTGACGTCGCGGACGAGCTTCTCGCCGACCGCGGCGCCCGAGGGCAGGTTGCCGGTCACCGCGGCGGACGTCGTCGCGCGCCCGGGCGAGGTCGCGCCCACCGGGAGCGCGATGTTGCCGACCGGCCCGCCCGTCGGCACGACACCGTCGACGGCGGTCCAGCCCTGCACGAGCGCGCCGTCCTTGGTGGTCAGGCGCCCCGCGGAGTCGAAGCCGAACGAGCCGTTGCGCGTGTAGAGCGTCTCGGCGCCGTTGCGGACGACGAAGAAGCCGTCGCCCGCGATCATGAGGTCGGTGGGCACGCCGGTGGCCTGCTGCGATCCCTGCGTGAAGTTCGTGCGGACCGCGGCGACCTGGGTACCGAGGCCGACCTGCGCGGCGTTCGTGCCTCCGGCGTCCGCCTGAGCGGCGCGGGAGTTCTGGACGATCTGCGAGAGCGTGTCCTGGAACTGCACCGAGCCCGCCTTGAACCCGACGGTGTTGACGTTGGCGATGTTGTTGCCCGTGACGTCGAGCATGGTCTGGTGCGAGCGGAGACCGGAGATTCCGGCGTAGAGCGAGCGGAGCATGGGGTGTCCTTCGGTGAGGGGCTGACGTGGTCGTGGGGTAGCCGGAGTGGCCGTGGCTCAGGATGCGGATGCCGCGGGCGGCGCCGTCGCGGCATCCGACACCGCGATGCCCGAGACGACGTCGAGGGGGACCGCGGTGCCGCCGATCGTCACGAGCGGCACGCCCTTCTCGAACGACACCTGGGTCACGCGACCGCTGCGGGTCGTGCCGTCGGCGTCGACGTACGAGGCCTGCTGGCCGACGAGCGCGGCGGCGGTCTGGCGCATCGTGAGGGCGAAGTGCTCCGACGAGGTGGTGGTGAGCGCGACGAGCTGCTCCATCATGGCGAGCTGCGTCGTCTGCGCCATCATCTCGTTGGTGTCGAGCGGCGAGCTCGGGTCCTGGTTCTTCATCTGCGCGACGAGCAGCTGCAGGAAGACCTCGGAATCGAGGGTCTGCTTCGGTGCGGGAGGGGCGGATGCCGTGGGCGTGGCACCCACGACGCCGACGGGCGGAATGCTGCTCATGGTGATTCTCCGATTCAGGCGTAGAGGTCGATGCGACCGGCCTCGAGAGGCACGGGCTGGGCGGGGTCGTGCGGGCGGTCCGCGGGAGCAGCGGGTGCGTGACCGGAGCGCCCGCCGCGACCCGGGTCGTCGGGGGTGTGCTGCGGCGTTCCGTCGGACGCTCCGCCGTCCGAGGGCTGGCCGGCCGACCCGCCTGCTCCGCCCGTTGCGGCGTGCTGCGCCAGGGCCGGGAGCGACGACGACACCCGTGACGGATCGTCACCTGCGGTCAGGCTCACGGACGAGAAGGGCGCGAGCACGGCGAGATCGCGGCGCAGGTCACCGAGGACCGCCCGGATCGCATCGTGCGCCGCCGCCGTACCGGAGGCCAGCTCGACGGTGATCGACGACCCGGAGATGTGCGCCGTGACGGTGATCGGCCCGAGGCTCTCGGGCGAGACGCGCAGCACCATGGTGTGCCGGCCCGGCTCGGCCGCGACGAGGGAGAGGACGGGGCCGCGCAGCTGAGGCGCGAGGGCCGGCGCGGATTGCGCATGAGCGCCTTGCGTGGGCGTGGGCGCGGGCGTGGGCGCTTGCGCCGGCGCGGACTGAGCCGGGCCGGGCTGAGCGGGCGCGGGCTGCGAACCGGGCGTCGGCGTCACGGATGCCGCTGCGGACACCTCCGCGGATCCCGGCACGGGCTCCGGTGCGGTCCGCGCGGTCGGCGCGGCCACGGCGGGGATCGTGCTCGCTGCGTCCGGCGGTGACGCGCTCATCGCCGCGGGTGTCGCCCCGGCGGACGTCGTCTCTCGTGCTGGTGTTCTCTCGGGTGCCGTCGTCGGGGCTGCGTCGGTCGCCGTCGCCGTCGCCGTCGCGGCTGCTGTCTCCGTCGCGGCTGCCGTCGCTGCTGTCGCCGTCGCGGTTGACGTCTCCGCCGTCGCTGCCGTCTCCGGCGCTTTCGGCGCCTCTGCCGTCGCCCCTGCCGCTGGCGCGCCCGTCGTCCCTGCCAGCGCTCCTCCGGCCATCGGTGTCGCGCGATCGGCGCCGACCGGCACAGTCCCGGTCGACGTCAGCGTCTCGGTGCCGAGTTCTCTGCTCGTCATCCCCGCAAGCGGACCCGCATCATCCGAGATTCCGATGCCCGACATTCCGCCAGTGGGCCCGGCGCCCGTGCCCGCACCCATGACGGCGAGCAGCGCTGCCGCATCGCCCGTTGCCGCGTCCGCGTCGTCGTCGGGAGCTGCCGCCTCCGCCGCGTCTGACGAGTCGATGCCGAGCGCCCCGCCGAATGCCCCGCCGCCCGCTCCGACGCCGGCCCCGGCAGCTTCCACTCCGCCCACGGGCACCGCGACCGCGGCCTGCCCGGCGAGGACGAGCGCGAAGGCATCCGATGCCGTCGCGCCGTCGCCCCCCTCGTTCGAGGCTCCGCCGCCCCGCGGACGCACCGCAGCGCTCGTCGTTCCGAGTGCCAGGCCCCACAGACTCATGACGCCCCCTCGGTCCGGTCCGGCGCGTCCGGTGCGCCCGACGTCCCGCTCGCCGGGCGCAGCGCGATTTCGTCGAGAACGGCCTGCTCGGCGGCATCCCGTCTCGCGCGTTCCCGTTCGTGGAAGGCATCGGCCAGCCGCTCGATGCCTCGCTCGGCCCGGCGGGCGTCGTCGAGCCCCGCGCGAGCCGCGTCGACTTCCGCGCGCTGCGCTCGCCGGAGCGTGTCGAGGTCGGTCAGCAGGCTGCGCGCGGCCACACGGCTGGCGGCGAGGGCCGCGAGCGTGCGGATGTCGCCGGGCGTCTCGGCCGACGTCGTCAGGGCCGCGCGCAGCTGCCGATCGCGCGCCTCGGTGCGCTGCTCCTCCATCGCGGCGCGCGAGAGGTGCGCTGCCGCGGCACGCTGCTGGATGCCGCGGATGCGCAGCAGCCCGGCCAGGGGGAAGCCCCGCTTCATGAGACGTCCCCGAACGATGCGACGAGCTCCCCGAGGCGGCGCCACGACTCGGCTGCGGGGGAGCGGTCGTCGAGGTCCTGCCGGAGGAAGGCGTCGATCGCCCGAGCGGAGGCGACCGCGGCGTCGACCCGCGGGTTCGATCCCGCCTGGTAGGCGCCGACGCCGATGAGGTCCTGCGCCTCCTGGCGTGCCGCGAGCACGGCCCGCAGCGTCGTCGCGAGGCGTCGCTGATCACCGGTCGCGACCTTGCCCGCGAGCCGGGACACCGATCCGAGTACGTCGATCGCGGGGTGGTGCCCGGTGACGGCGAGCGTCCGGTCGAGCACGAGGTGTCCGTCGAGGATCGAGCGCGCGGTGTCGGCGACGGGCTCGTTGTGGTCGTCTCCCTCGACGAGCACCGTGTAAATGCCCGTGATCGAGCCGTGCCGGTCGGTGCCGGCGCGCTCGAGCAGCCGCGCGAGCACCGGGAAGGTCGAGGGCGGGTAGCCGCGGGTCGCGGGTGGTTCGCCGACGGCCAGTCCGATCTCGCGCTGCGCCATGGCAACGCGGGTCAGCGAGTCCATCATGAGCACGACGTGCTGACCGTCGTCGCGGAACGACTCGGCGATGCGCGTCGCGGTCGAGGCCGCCCGCAGGCGCGCCATGGCGGGCTGATCGGAAGTCGAGACGACGACGACCGAGCGTGCGAGCCCCTCCGGCCCGAGATCGTCCTCGAGGAACTCGCGCACCTCGCGGCCGCGCTCGCCGACGAGCGCGATGACGTTGGCCGAGGCCGACGACCCCCGCGCGATCATCGACAGCAGGGAGGACTTGCCGACGCCAGATCCGGCGAACAGCCCCACGCGCTGGCCGCGGCCGAGCGGCGTGAGGGTGTCGATCGCGCGCACGCCTGTGACGAGCGGCTCGGTGATGCGCTCGCGTCCCATCGCCGAGGGAGGCGCATGGTCGAGGTCGACGCGAGGCGCGACGAGAGGGCCGCGACCGTCGATGGGTCGGCCGAGCCCGTCGAGCACGCGCCCGAGCACGGCGGCGCCGACCGGCACGCGGGCGCGGCCGGAAAGAGCGCGGGCCGTGTCGCCGACGCGCAGTCCGTCGGTGACGCCGAGCGGCATGCAGCGCAGGATGCCGCGGTCCGCGGCGACGACTTCCGCGGGGATGCCGGCGGCCCCGCGATCGGTCGTCCCGCCGAGTTCGACCAGGTCGCCGACGGCCCCGTGCACGCCGCGGATGTCGACACCGAGCCCGACGATGCGCGAGACCGTGCCGGTCCGCAGCGGACGCGCCGCCTCGATGACCGCCGGCCAGCCCCCGCTCACGCGCTCTCCTCGAGAGCCCGGCGGGCCCGCGCGAACGCGGCGGCGATCCGCAGGTCGATCGCGCCATCGGCGAGACGGACCGTCGCGTCGCCGGGGGCGAGTCCCGGGTCGACCTCGACCTCGACCGATCGCGGCAGCGTGGCGGTCCCGCTCTCGGCGGCATTCGCGGCGCCGGTGAGGATCGCCGCGTCCGCGGGGGAGAGCCGGACCACGGGCGCCTCCGCAGCCTCGAGGTCCGAAACGGCGTTCCCCACGCGGGCCGCGGTCGTGAGCGCCGCGCGCACGGGGTCGGACAGCTCGCGCTCGACGATCGCCTGCGCCAGCTCGATCGCCATCGCGTGAAGCTCGGCGACGACGGGCGCCGTCAGTTCGGTCGCGCGCGCGTCGAACCGGGCGGACGCGCGCTCGAGCGCCGCGAGGGCGGCAGACACGCGCGCCCGGGCGGCTGCGTCCGCCTCCTGCTCCCGTTCGGCACGTTCCGCTGCCTCGCGTTCGGCGTGGGCCGCGGCCTGCCGCATCCCCTCGGCGTACCCGGCGGCGTGACCGCGGGCGCGGGCCCGATCGCGTTCCTCGGTGAGAGCCGGGCCCGACAGTCGGGGGATCTCGAGGCGGGTGAAGGCGTCAGACGACATACTCCTCCTCGACCCGTTGCACTCGGATGTCGCCGGCGGCCTCGAGCTCGCGGATCGTCCGGACGATCGCCGCGCGCGCCTCCTCGACCTGCGAGACGCGCACGGTGCCGAGCAGACGCGACTCCTCCTGCAGCGCCTCGCGGTTGCGCTCGGTCATATTGCGGAGGATCACGTCGGCCACCGGGCCCGACGAGCCCTTCAGTGCCAGAGCGAGCACGCGGACGTCGATGCCGCGCAGCACGCGCTGGGCGTCGCGATCGTCGAGCACGACGATGTCGGCGAAGGTGAACATGCGCGAGCGGATGTCTTCGGCCAGGGCGCTGTCGCGGGCCTCGATGCTCGCGAGCAGGGCCTTCTCGACGGTCGCATCCGACCGGTTGATGATGTCGACGAGGGGCTGCACGCCGCCGAGGGTCTCGCGGGCGTCGCGAGTGGTCAGCGCCCCCGAGCGAGCGCGCAGCGCCGTGGCGACGACGGCGACGGCATCCTGTGTCGCGGTTCCCATCGTCGCGATCGCCTGCGCGACATCGGTGCGGGCGGGGTCGGTGATCTCGGCCAGGACGGCCGCGGCACGCTCCACCGGCAGGTGCGCGATGACGAGCGCGACGGTCTGGGGCAGCTCGCCGTCGAGGATGCTCGCCACCTGGGCCGGCTCGACGGCGGTGAGGAACTCGAACGACGAGCTCGTCATCGACGACGACACCTTCGTCAGCACACCGGCGGCGCGCTCGGGGCCGAGCGAAGCCTCCAGCAGTCCCGTTGCGAGGTCTCGCCCGCCGCGGACGGGCGGCAGGTGTCCCCGCACGACCCGCTGGAAGTCGGTCAGGGCATCGCGCGTGGTCTCGAGGTCGAGGTCGCGCAGCCGGATGATCTCCGCCGCGATCGCCTCGGCCTCGTCGTCGGAGAGGTGCTTGAGGACTTCGACGGCCTGCGCCCGGTCGAGGTTCATGATGACGACGGCAGCCGTCTGGGTTCCGGTGAGCTCGCTCATGCGTCGGTCGAGTCCCGGACGAGCCGGCGCAGCAGGTCGGCGGTGCGGGCGGGGTCGCGGCGGGCGAAGTCGCCGATCTCGGCGCGACGGCGGTCGAGGGCGACCTGCACGGGCTCCGGGTCGGGCTCCGGCTCGGGATCGACCGACATCGCGGGCAGGGGGACCGTCGGCGCCTCGTCGAGGAGCGGGGTCGCGAGGCCCCGGGTGAGCGCGTCGAACCGGTCGAGCGGCTCGTCGACCGGCGTGAGCGTCATGACCGGCTCTTCCGCCGCGGCGGCGCGTCTGCGGCGGACGATCACGACGCCCGCGATCGTCGCTCCGATGAGCCCGAGCACCACCACGACGGCGATGATCGCGGTGCGGAGCGTCTCGGCGGCGCGCTCGGCCTCCTCCGCCTCGCGCGCGGCGTCGAGTGCCGCCTGGGCGGCCGCGGCGCCCTGATCGCTGAAGGCGACGAGCTCGACGGTCACCTGGTCGCCGCGGGCCCGGTCGATGCCGGCGGCCGAGGTCACGAGGGCCTCGAGCTGCGCGACGTCGACGACATCGGTGCCGTCGGCGTTGACCGCGACGGCGACGGTCTGCCGCGCGACGGCCCCCGCCGGCGTCGAGGTGCTCTCGACGGTCTTGTTGACGACGTTCGAGCGGTTGGTCTGGGTCGATTCGTAGGTGCCCGCACCGCCGACGCCAGCCGGAAGCTCGGTGCCCAGCACGCCGGTCTGTCCGCCGGTGCCCGTGTAGGTCTCGGTGCTCGACTCCTCGGTGGCCGGCAGGGCACCTTCGACCGGCGTGTAGGTCTCGTCGACGCGCTCGGTCGCGGCCTGCTGCATCTCGGCGGCGACCGACACGGTCGCATTGCCGGTGCCGAGCACGGTGTCGAGCATCTGCTGCACGCTGGCGGCCATGCGGGTCTCGTAGGCCCCCGCCTGCTGGTCGGCGTTGCGCGTGCCATCGCCGCCGATCGCCGAAAGGGTGCGCCCCGCGGCATCCACGACCGCGACGTTCTCGGGCTTCATCCCGCTGACGGCCGCCGAGGTGAGGTGCACGATCGCCTCGACCTGCTCGGGCGGCAGCGCGACTCCGCGGGAGGTCTCGATGAAGACGGATGCCGTGGGCTCGACCTTCTGCGAGACGAACACGCTCTCCTCGGGCAGCGCGAGCTGCACCGAGGCCGTCGTCACGTTCTCGAGGGCGCCGATCGTGCGGGCGAGCTCGCCCTCGATCGCGCGCTTGTAGGTGACCGACTGCTGGAACTCCGAGCTGGTCACGCCCATCTTGTCGAAGAGCGAGTACCCCGACGACTCGGCGCTGGGAAGTCCGGCCGCGGCCGCGGCGAGGCGCTGCTCGTACACCGCGGTCTCGGGCACGAGCACGGTCGAGCCGCCGTCGGTCAGCTCGTAGGGGATCGAGCCCGAGCGCAGCTGCTCGACCACGGCGCTGGCGTCCGAGGCCGACAGACCCGAGAACAGCGGGGTGAGGGTCGGACGCGACATCCAGCTCGCCAGGGCGAACACGCCCATCGCGAGCACCGCGATGCCGATGATCGCGATCGTGCGCTGAGCCAGGGTGAACCCGGCGATGGTCGTGCGCAGGCGCGTCCAGAGCGACGTGACGGCGGCGGGCATCAGGCCTGCATCCGCATGATGTCGTTGAACGCCTCGATGCCCTTGTTGCGCACGGCGGCGACGAGCTCGAGGGTCACCGACGCGCGCGACGACGCGATCATCGCGGAGTGGATGTCGTCGAGGTCACCGGTGACGGCCGCGACGGCCAGCTCGTTCGACGTCGACTGCATCGCGCGGAGCTCGTCGACGGCGCCGGTGATGCTCGCGCCGAACTCGGCGCCGTCGGTCTGCTGGGGCGGGCGGGTGCTCGACGTGAGGGCGGATGCGGCCGCGCCCAGGGCGTCGATGCCCGACAGCGGCGGCATCAGCGGCGTCCGATCTGCAGCGCGGCCTCGTAGGTGGTCTTCGCGCGGTCGACGACCGCCGCGTTGGCCTGGTAGCCGCGCTGCGCGAGGATCAGGTGGCTCATCTGCTCGCCGAGATCGATGTCGGGGTAGCGCACGTAGCCGTCGGCGTCGGCGAGCGGATTGTTGGGCTCGTGCACGAGCCGGCCCTCCGTGCCGCCCCAGACGGCGCCCGCGACGCGCACGCCGCCGGGATCGCCGGCCGACTCGACCGCGATGTAGCGCTGGCGGAACGCGTCGTCGCCGGGCGCGACGGCGGTGTTGATGTTGGCGATGTTGTCGCTGAGGGCGTCGAGCCAGGTGCGGTGGGCCGTCAGGCCCGACCCGGCGATGCCGATGGCGTCGAAGGTCATGAGGTCCTCATCGCGGTCTGGAGCGAGCTGAAGGTGCCGCCCACGGCCTGCGCTGCGAACTGGTACCGCAGCACCGCCTCGATGTTGGCGAGCGTCTCGGTGTCGAGGTTGACGTTGTTGCCGTTCAGTCGGGTGGGGGCGGTCGACTCGCGGACGGTCGCCGTCACGGCGCCGTCGCCGCGCTCGACCGAGCGAGCCAGAGCGCTCTCGAAGCTGACGACCTTGGCCCGGTAGCCGGAGGTGTTGACGTTCGCGATGTTGTCCGCGATGGCGCGCTGGCGCTCGGCGAGGCCCGAGAGGGCGCTCGTGAGCGCGGTGGTGGTCACAGATTCGAGCACGAAGGCGTCTTCCGTCGAACGATGTGGCCGATCCCTGGCCGATGGATGAGCGATCCGTGCTCAGCATCCCCTATCGGCCGCCGCAGCGACGCCGTTAGACGGGCATCCGGCGATCCGCGCGCCCGGTCAGCCGTCGACGTCGAGGTAGACGGCGTCCGGCTGTGACTGCGGGATGCGATCGAGCGCGTCGAGGTGTCCGCGCAGGGCGTCCTGTTCGGCGTGCAACGCCCGCGCGCGATCGGCCTGCGCGCGCAGGATCGCCCGGGCCCGGTCTTCGAGGTGCGCCGGGATCGGGCCGAGATTCGCGGGCGCGTGCCACGGCTGAGCCGGGGAGGTGTCTGCAGCGAGCTCCGCCTCGAGCCCGTCGAGCAGGTCGGACCAGGTCACGCGGGCGCCGCTTCCGCCGCGCCGTGCCACGCCTCGCGCAGGGGGGCGATGAGATCGCGGCATTCGCGGGTGCGCTCGGGATCGCGCCCGATGTTCGCCCCGATGAGCGTGCGGGTGATGTAGTCGTAGACGGCCCGGAGCGCCGCCGATCCGCTCCAGCTGTCGTCGAGCGAGCCGGTCAGCTCGACGAGGATCCGCTGCGCGTGCTGCAGCTGCTCGTTGGCCGTCTGCCAGTCCCCCGACCGCTGCGCCGCCTCTCCGCGTTCGACGTCGAGGAGCAGCCGGTCGAACAG
Organism: Microbacterium sp. SMR1; assembly: GCF_003289625.1. GTDB lineage: Bacteria > Actinomycetota > Actinomycetes > Actinomycetales > Microbacteriaceae > Microbacterium > Microbacterium plantarum. The sequence continues at coordinate 14,736 of NZ_QMBN01000002.1, read as the reverse complement.
GAGCGTGACGAGGCGCGACGGGCTCGCCGAGAGGATCGTCTCTTCGCGATAGCGCTGCTGCGCGCGGAGGGCGGCGTTCACTTCTTCGCCGTTCCCGACAGGGCCGACAGCTGCGACTCGAGGTACGACGACTGGGTCTGCAGCCGCGAGAGCATCGTCTCCATTGCGGCGTACGTGCGTTCGAGGGTCTCTCGGCGCTGCTCGAGCCGCAGGTCCCAGCGCGCCAGCTGCTCGCCGAGCATCTTCACCTCGGACTCCTGCCCCGTGATGCGGGCCGTGAGCAGGCCCTCGTACTTGTCGGAGTAGCGCTCGGCGACATCCTGGACCCGCGCCGCGACCCCCGCGAAGACCTGCTGCACGCCGGCGGGGTCGTCGGCGAGGGCTTTCGCGAACGCCTCCTGGTCGAAGGTCAGCGCGCCCCACCGGTCGACGCTCAGGCCCATCGTCGAGGGGGCGACCCCGTCGAGCGGCAGCTGCACGGCGCCGGTGAGCGCCTGGTGGAGCGCGCGCACGGTGCTGTCGCCCGTGAACACGCCGAGGGTCGTCTGCTGGCCCGGGTTCGTGGCGGCCGTGGCGGTGGACCCGCGGGCGATGCCCGCCAGCAGCGTGCCGATCTGGGTGACGAACGCCTTCGCGGCGGCCGCGCTGCCATCGGCGTCCGCGGCCACGGTGACTGAGACCGGCGTGGCCGCCGCCCGGGTCACCGTCACGTCGACGCCGGCGAACAGGGACGTGAAGGTGCTGCTCGCCGAGGTCACGGTCTGCTCGGCGGCGGTTCCCGCCCACAGACGCACCTGCGCATCCGCGCCCACCGTCACGATCGCCGATCCGGGTTCCGTGGCGAGGTCGCTCGCCGTGCCTGCCGCGACCGCTGCCGCGTCGCCGCGGAACACCTGGAACGCGTTCTCGGCGCCCGTCTCGGTCGCGGTGATCTGCAGGCGCCACAGGGCCTGACCGTCCGCATCGACGCCCGCCGACACCGCCGACGCGGTGATGCCGGTGCCGGTCGCGCTCAGCGCGTGCGCGATGTCGGCTGCGGCGCCCGAGGTCGGTCGGACCTCGACGGGCTCGCCGTCGGCGCCGAGCACCGTGAAGACGAGCGGATCGTCCGTTGCCGAGCCGAAGGCCCCCGTGACGACGCTGTGGGCGGTGGCGACACGGTCGACGACGACGTCGGCGCGCAGGACCGGGGCCCCCGCGGATGCCGTCACCGTGAGGCTGTCGTCGGAGCTCGTCGCCGTCCGTTGCAGGAGCGCCGTCGGGCCGGCGGCATCCTTCGCCTTCGTCGCCAACGACTGCAGCGACGCGTTGAGCGCCTGCAGCTGGGCGATGACGGCTTTGCGGTCGTCGGACTTGGCGCTGAGGATCGTCCGCGGCAGGCGCTCGACGTTCATGAGCGCGTCGATGATCGCCTTGGTGTCGAGTTTCGAGGCGAGGCCGTCGATCGAGATCGCCATGTGCCCGTCCTGTCGTTCGTCGGTGCGGCCGCGTGCGCGCCGTCCGTTCGCTCTATCGACCGTGCGGGCGGGATCGTTAGCCGGCGCGACGCGTCAGAGCGCGACGGATGCCGCCGGCGCCACGCCGCGGCCGCTGCGGGGCACCATCGCGGTGATGCGGGCGAAGTACGCCTCGCGCGTCTCGACCGAGACCCGTGAGATGGGTTCGGCCTGCTCCTCGGCCGCGAACCGCTCCAGGGCGTCGCGGAGCAGCCGGATGGCTTCGGCACGCTGCTGCGAGACGGCGGAGTGCGAGACGCCCAGCTCGGCCGCGATCTCCTTGACGGGGCGCTCGTCGATGTAGACAGCCTGGACGATGGCCCTCATGCGGTCGGGGAGAGCCGCCACGGCGCGCTCGAGCACGTCGCGCCGTTCGCGGAGCACGGCGGCCTCGTCGGGCAGGACCATCGGGCTCGGCACCTCGAGCGCCGTCGCGTCGTCGATGCTCGTCACCGTGCGCGCCGCGTCGTCGAGGGCTTCGACGACCGCCGCACGCGGCAGGCCCATCGTGGCCGCGATCTCGTCGACACCGGCGACACGGCCGAGGCGAGCGGTCAGGGTGTCGCGGACGGCCGTGGTCTCCTTGATGCGCTTGCGGATGCCGCGCGAGGCCCAGTCCATCGATCGCATCTCATCGGCGAACGCGCCGAGGATGCGGCGCCGTGCGTACGCGCCGAAGGGAACACCGAGGGCGGGGTCGAACGCGTCGGCGGCCGTCACGAGGGCGAGGGCGCCGACCGACGCCAGCTCATCCAGCGGCACGTGCGTGGCCCGCGAGTGCAGATCCCGCGCCAGATAGCCCACGAGGGGCAGGTTCTCTTCGATGAGTCGATTGCGTTCCGCGTGACCGAGGATGTGCAAGGGGGGCCTCTTTCGTGGCGTGCACCCGCTTCCGCGGCCCGAATTCGCGGAAGCCGTCACGCCGGCTGAGGCCATCATAAGCAAAATGAGAAACATCTCATACGGAATCCTGAGCAGATGTAACGGGATCGACTCATCGGCCGATAGACGAGGATGATCGCTTCAGAACGGTTCGTCGGAAGAGCGAGTCGTTCGATGCGGTCCATGGGGGGCTGCTCAGGTAAGGGGGACACCTTGGGAGCTAATGAACTGTCGATGCAGCTGTGGCGCGAACGCGAGCTGCTCGAGATGCTGATCTTCAAACTCGAGGAGCAGCGCCTGCTGCTCGAGGCCGGGAACACGCGCTGGATCCATCTCGCGTCGCGCGAGATCGAGCGCGTCCTGGAGGAGCTGCGCGAGTCGGGCCTCGGCCGCGACGTCGAGGTGGCCGCCGTCGCGCGCGAGTGGGGCGTGCCCGAAGCCGCCACGCTGTCGGAGCTGCTCGATTCGGCCCCGACCGGCACGTGGCGGGATGTCTTCGCCGAGCACCGCGCCGCGCTCACCGAACGCATGGCCGAGGTCTCGCAGCTGAAAGAGGCGAACGAGACGCACCTGCGCGCAGCCAGTCGCGCAGTGGACGAGACGCTCGCCGGACTCGAGTCCGGCACGGGCGAGTACACCACGGGCGGTGGGCGAGTCCGCGAGGACACCGCGCGCATCGTCGACCGGGAGATGTGAGGACGCAGATGTCGACATTCAGCGGGTTGGGGACGGCCGCGAGTGCGCTCGCCGCGGCGCGGCGCGGCATGGACCTCGCGGGACAGAACGTCGCCAACCAGCTGACGCCCGGATACACGCGGCAGCGGCTGGAGACGTCCGCGGTCGCGCCGCCGGCGGGCGCGACGCGCTTCGGACCGGTCGCCGGCCAGGGCGTCTCCGTCGACGGGATCGCGCGGCTGGGCGATGCGGTGCTCGATGCGCGGGTCCGCGACACCCTCGCGGCATCCGGCTACTGGTCCGCCCGTGCACAGGCCGCGGTGCGCGCCGAGGCCTCGCTCGCCGAGCCGGGCAAGAACGGCCTCGCCGACCAGCTCTCGCAGCTGTGGACCGCATGGCAGGACCTGTCGAACGCTCCCGACTCCACGGCGGCTGCCGCCGCCGTCGTGACCCGGGGTGAGACCCTCGTCGCACGGATCGCCGACGGATACCGCTCCGTCGCCGAGCAGTGGTCGTCGGCGCGCGACGCCGCCGAGCTGACGGTCGATCAGATCAACGCCGCCGCGGCCGAGATCGCCGAGCTCAACGCCGGGATCCGCGAGGTCGGCGTCGCGGGCGGCTCCGCGAACGAGCTCATCGACCGGCGGAACCTGCTCGCGCAGACCGTCTCGCGGCTCTCGGGCGCCGTCGGCACGGTGGAGTCCGACGGCACCCTCACCCTGAGGGTCGACGGGAACGCCCTCGTCTCGGGCACGCGAGCCCGCGAGCTCGAGGTCATCGGTCCCCGCTCCATCGGCGCGGATGAGCCGGTCGTGCTCGCCTGGCGCGAGCCCGGTGCTCCGCCCGTCGGGGTCTCCAGCGGTGAGCTGGCCGGCACCCTGTCGGTGCTCGCCCCCGCCGAGTCCGGCGGAGTGCTGGCGGGGCTCGCGGCGTCGTACAACGACCTCGCGGCATCCCTCGCCACGACGGTGAACGCGCAGCACCGGCTCGGGTCGACCGCGTCGGGCGCCGCGGGAGGAGACTTCTTCGCCGTCGCGGCGGACACGCCCGCTGCGCTCGCGCTCAGCGTCGTACCCCGCGGCCGCGACGACTTGGCGATCGCCGCTCCCGGTGCGGGCGCTCTCGACGGCGGGAACGCCGACGCCCTGTCGGGCATCGGGAAGCGGTCTGACGGACCCGACGCGCTGTGGAGCGATGTCGTCTCGCGTCTCGCGGTCGCCACCGCCGCCGAATCGGGACGGGCCGCGCGCGCCGAGACGACGGCGGTCGCCGCGGCGGCCGCGCAGCAGTCGGTCGCCGGCGTCGACAACGACGAGGAGACCATGAGTCTGCTGACGTACCAGACCGCCTACCAGGCAGCGGCGCGTGTGCTCACCGCCGTCGACGAAGCCCTCGACATCCTCATCAACCGCACCGGCCTCGTCGGCCGCTGACATCCGGAGCGCCATGATCAGCCGAGTCACATCGCAGACGCTCGCGCAGTCCGCCCTGCGGAACCTGCAGTCGGGCCTGAACGACCTGTCCCGCCTCCAGAACCAGGCGACCTCGCAGCGGGCGTTCGCCGCCCCGTCCGACGACCCCGCCGCCGCGTCGGCCGCTCTCGACCTCCACGCGGCCCAGCACCGGAACGCCCAGTACGCGCGCAACATCGGCGACGGCCTCACTTGGGTGACGACCGTCGACAACGCCATCTCGGCCTCGACGTCACTGCTCGGGCGTGCGCGCGACCTCACCCTGCGCGGCGCGAACTCGGGGGCACTCGACGCCAACGCGCGCGAGGCGATCGCGCTCGAGCTCGAGACCATCGCCGATGAGCTCTTCGCCCAGGCGAACACGACGCTGCTCGGACGCTCCGTCTTCGCCGGCACCACCGAGGGCAGCGCCTTCGCAGCCGACTTCACGTTCGCGGGCGTGCCGGGCAGCGAGGTGCGCCGACGCGTCGCCGACGGCGAGACGGTGCGCGTCGACGCGAGCGGCGCGGAGGTGTTCGGCTCGGGCGAGGACTCGGTCTTCGCCCTGATCGGATCGATCGTCGCCGATCTGCGCGGCGGAGCCGACATGCGCGGCCGCATCGACCAGATCGACGACCGCATGAACGCGATGCTGGGGGTGCAGGGCACGGTGGGGGCGAGGCAGAATCAGATCATGCGAGCCAAAGACGCGGCGGCCGACGCGACGGTGTCCCTCGAGGCGCAGCGCGCGGCGGTCGAGGACATCGACACCGTCGAGGTGCTCGTCGCCCTGAAGTCGCAGGAGCTCGTCTACCAGTCAGCCCTCGCGGTCACCGCGCGGGTGATGCAGCCGACGCTGATGGACTTCCTCCGATGACCGCGCTCCAGTTCGTGACGCCGCCCCCCGGGCTGTCGCCGCACACGTCGTTCTCCCTCGACGAGGTCGACAGCGCCGGAGGCCTCTACGCGCTGACGGCCGCCGACGACCCGGGGGTGCGGCTGTTCGCCGTCGATCCGGGGGCCGTCATCGACGACTACGCGCCGACGCTCTCCGACGCGAACGTCGCCGACCTGGGACTGTCCGAGCCGGCGGATGCCCGGGTGCTCGTGGTGGCGCGGATGACGGACGAGGGCATCGGCGTGAATCTCCTCGCCCCCGTCGTGATCAACCGGCGCACCGGCGTCGCGGCGCAGGTCATCCTCGAGGGGCAGGACCTGCCCGTCCGTGCCCTGTTGGCCTGACCCCGGCCCGGCCCGTCTCAGGCCGCGGCGCGCGCCGCGGCCGTCCGCGGAAGCGATGACCCCGACCCGGCGGCATCCGCATCGATCGCCGCGAGGTAGCGCGGCTTGTGTCCCGTGCGGATCCCGGTCGCGCTCGGCTTGTTCTCGTAGACGCCCGCCGCCCAGTTGCCCTCGACGAGCACGGGGCCGGTCGGGGAGACCGCGATGTCCCAGCCGACGTAGCGCACCTGCGGCACGACGCGCGCGAGTCGGTCGACGAAATCGAGCACCTCGTCGAACATCGGCAGGCGGAAGTCGGCGATGCGGATGCCGCTGTCGGGATGTGTCGGGTACACGCGGTCGTTCGAGTCGTAGCCGTCTCCCGTGGCGCGGCCGGTCTCGTCGAGCATTGCGTAGAAGCCGCCGAAGGCGTTCTGGTCGCTCACCGCGCCGCGGCCGAACTTCTGGGCCATCGCGAGCACGTGCGTCCGCTCGCCGTCGAAGTAGGTCGTCACGCGCGTCGTGTTGACGGTGCCGCGGCAGAGGGCCGCGAGCTCGTCGTGCTGGCGGATGACCTCTTCGACGAGTGTCTCGCCCCGCTCCAGCAGTCCGCGGTGGAACCGCGTCCAGTCGGTGACGTCGTGGGCGACGTAGCGATGCACGCCGAGGCCTGCGCGTCCCATCGGCTCCTTCGTGACGATCGTGCCGTGCCGCAGTGCGAAGGCGCGCACGTCGTCGGCGTTGTCGGCAGTCACGACCAGCCACTCGCGCTGCAGGTGCGGGGCGAAGGTGTCGTTGAAGGCGATCTTGTCGTGGAAGAGGTGCCGGTAGGCCGGATCGTCGAACCGCACTGCGAGGCGGTGCGAGACGGGGCTCGTCATGTAGGTCGCGCGCTCAGCACGGGTGAGCATGGCGAAGTCGTAGTCGATGTAGTCCTGGAACCCGACGCCCCGCGCCCCGGCCTGCCAGAGCATGTCGACGACGACGCCGAGCGTGCTGCGGCCGTGCCGCTGTCCGGCCCGCCGCGCGCGGGCGACGAGGCTGCTCGGGTTGACGCGTCGAGCCCGCTCCCACAGGAAGGGGAGACCGGGCGTCAGGGTTCGGGGGGATGTCATCGGGTTCCTCGTGTGGTTCTCAGGCGCGTTCCCGCGGTGCGCCCGCGACGGCGATGGGTCCTGCGTCGGGCGGCGCAGGACCCACCGTCGCGAGGCTTACCGGAGCAGCTGGAGCACGCCCTGGTTGGCCTGGTTCGCCTGCGCGAGCATGGCGGTGCCCGCCTGCGACAGGATGTTCGCCGCGGTGTACTTGACCATCTCGGCCGCCATGTCGGTGTCGCGGATGCGGCTGTTGGCCGCCGACAGGTTCTCCGCCGACACGTTCAGGCTGTTGATGGCCGACTCGAAGCGGTTCTGCGACGCACCGAGGCTCGACCGGGCGGTCGAGATCGCGTTGATCGCCGCGTCGATGTCGTCGACGGTGCCGCGCGCGGCCTCGTTGTCGGTGATCACGAAGCCTTCGCCGACGGCGGTGCCGTCAGCAGAGGCGAGCGTGCCGACCGCGGTCGAGACGTTCGCCAGGTTGATCGTGATCGCGTCGTTGTCCGTGCCGCCGGCGCCGACCTGGAACGTCAGGTCGCCGCCCTTGAGCAGGTTGATGCCGTTGAAGTTGGTCGACTCGGCGATGCGACGCAGCTCGAGGCTGAGCTCACCGGCCTCCTTGGTGATGGCGGCGCGCGAGTTGTCGTTGTTCGAGCCGTTGCCGCCCTGGACAGCCAGGTCGCGCATGCGCTGGAGGATCGAGTGGACCTCCGTCAGGGCGCCTTCCGCGGTCTGGATGACCGAGATGCCGTCCTGAGCGTTGCGCGCGGCCACGTTGAGCCCGTTGACCTGAGACTTCAGGCCCTCCGAGATCGCGAGGCCGGCGGCGTCGTCCGCGGCGCGGTTGATGCGCAGACCGCTCGAGAGCTTCTCGAGCGACTTCGACACATCGTTCTGCGTGTTGGACAGGTTGCGGTAGGCGTTGAGCGCGCCCACGTTGGTGGCGATCTGCATTCCCATGGTTCATTCCTCCGTGATTGGGATGAGCGGGAGCCCGTCCTGGGCTCCCGGAGTCCGTCCGTGGACTCCTGGATGCCTCTATCGACCGCTCATCGTCATCGGTTAGGCGGGTACGCTGACCCGGTGAGCCTGCTCGATATCCGTGGTGTTGCGCTGCGGCGTTCGGGCCGCGAGCTGTGGAGCGGTCTCGACCTCACCGTCGAGCCGGGCGAGCTCATCGCGGTCCTCGGTCCGAGCGGTTCGGGCAAGACGACGCTGCTGCGCGCGATCCTCGGTCTCGAGCGTCTGAGCGAGGGGTCGATCACGGCGCTCGGCCGGCCCGTCAAGCACAAGGGCAACCGATCGATCGGCTACCTGCCGCAGGCGCGGCCCCTGCCGCGCGACACCGCGCTGCGCGCCCGCGACCTCGTCGCCCTCGGCGTCGACGGTCACCGCTTCGGTCTGCCGCTCCCGCGGAAGCGCGACCGCGAGCGCGTCGATCGCCTGCTCGACGGCGTCGGAGCGGCGTCCTTCGCCGATCGCCCGGTGGGGGTGCTGTCGGGCGGCGAGCAGCAGCGCCTGCGCGTCGGCCAGGCTCTCGCCGACGACCCGCAGCTCCTGCTGTGCGACGAGCCGCTGACGAGCCTCGACCTGGCGAACCAGCAGGCCGTCGTCGGGCTCATCGACCAGCATCGGCGCTCGGGCGCCGGCGTGCTGCTCGTTACCCACGACATCAACCCGGTGCTCGGCAAGGTCGACCGCATCCTCTACATCGCGAACGGCCGCTTCACGCTCGGCACCCCGAAGGAGGTGCTGACCTCGCCCGTGCTCACCGACCTGTACGGCGCGCCGGTCTTCGTGCTGCGGGCGGGCGACCGGCTGGTCGTCGTCGGGGCCCCTGACGCCGACGCGTCGCACCACCACCACGACCACGGAGACCACGCATGAACTGGGCCGACGTCTGGGACGCGATGTTCGGCGGCCTCCCCGTCTACGGCGACATCCTCGCGCTCGTGCAGAACTCGGTGTGGGCCGGAGCCGTCCTCGGGCTCGTCGGCGGGCTCATCGGGGTCTTCGTGCTGCAGCGCGACATGGCCTTCGCCGTCCACGGCATCAGCGAGCTCTCTTTCGCGGGAGCCGCCGCCGCGCTCCTCATCGGCGTCGATGTGGTGACGGGATCGATCGTCGGGTCGATGATCGCCGCCGCCCTCATCGGGTGGCTCGGGTCGCGCGCCCGCGATCGCAACTCGATCATCGGCGTGCTCATGCCGTTCGGTCTGGGGCTCGGCATCCTGTTCCTCTCGCTCTACGACGGCCGCAGCGCCAACCGGTTCAGTCTGCTGACCGGACAGATCGTGTCGGTGCAGTCCGGTCAGCTGGGGTGGCTCATCGGCATCGGCGCGTTCGTGCTCATCGCCCTGCTGCTGATCTGGCGTCCGCTGCGCTTCGACTCGCTCGACCCGCAGTCGGCCGCGGCGCGCGGTGTTCCGACGGTCGCCGTCTCGCTCGGGTTCATGCTGCTGCTCGGCCTCATCGTCGCCGTCGCGGTTCACATCATCGGCGCACTCCTCGTGATGGCGCTGCTCGTCACGCCCGCCGCCGCGGCCGTGCGGGTCGCGACGGGGTCCCTCGCCGTTCCGCTGCTTGCCGCCCTGTTCGGCGTCGTCTCCGCCGTCGGCGGCATCCTGCTGGCGGTCGCGGGAACGCTGCCGGTCAGCCCCTACATCACGACCATCTCGTTCACGATCTACGTGGTGTGCCGCATCGTCGGCGCGCGCCGCGGGCGGGTGCTGCGCACCCAGCCGACCCTGAGGCGCGCCGAGTAGACTCGCCGCCATGGCTCAGCGGAACACCTGGCAGCGCGAGCGCGTGCGCACGGCGCTGTCCGACGCCCGCGGGTTCGTCTCGGCCCAGGATCTCCACGCGTCGCTGCGCGACGACAACACCGGCATCGGGTTGGCGACGGTCTACCGTGCCCTCGCGACCCTGGCCGCCTCGGGTGAGGCCGATCAGCTCCAGAGCCCCGACGGCGAGGCCATCTACCGCGCCTGCTCGAGCGACGGTCACCACCACCACCTCATCTGCCGGTCCTGCGGTCTGACCGTCGAGATCCAGGCGACGGATGTCGAGGAGTGGGCGCACCGCACCGCCGCCGCCAACGGTTTCACGCAGGCCGAGCACATCGTCGACATCTTCGGCGTCTGCGCCGCGTGCTCCGCGGCCCGAGCCGATGAGAAGCGTGGCGGGGCCTAAGACCGCACGGCTCGCGCCCTCTCCCGCGACGCGTTCCGCCGTCGCGCTCGGGATCGGTGCGGCCGTCGTCGTCGCCCTCGTCGCCCTGGCCGCGCTCACCCCCGGGCCCGCGCTGCCCACGCGTGCGCAAGACGGGGTCACCCTCGGGCTCAGCGTGCTCATCGAGTCGCTGCCGTTCGTCCTGCTCGGTGTCGCGCTGTCGATCATCGTGCAGGTGTGGGTGCCGCCGGGAGTCATCGAGCGCTGGATGCCGCGCCGGGCGTGGGCTCGCCGCGCCGTGCTCTCGCTGCTGGGAATGCTCATCCCCGTCTGCGAGTGCGGCAACCTGCCGTTCGCGCGCGGCCTCATGATCCGCGGTTTCTCGGTGCCCGAGACGATGACCTTCCTCATCGCGGCGCCGATCGTGAACCCCATCGTCATCATCACGACCCACCAGGCGTTCGGATTCGACGACGGCATCCTCATCGCCCGGCTTCTCGGCGGGTACGCCGTCGCGAACCTCATCGGGTGGCTGTACTCGCGGCATCCCGATCCCGACGGCCTGCTGACCGATCGGTTCCTCGCGGCCTGCGAGCTCGCGGCTGAGGACCCGGGCGGGAAGGGCCGCCGGAGCCTCGCCCAGTTCGTGGTCGAACTGCGGGCCGTGATGCCGGCGCTGATCCTCGGCTCGGCGATCGCGGGCGCCGTCCAGGTGCTGGTGCCGCGCGACACGCTGCTCGCGATCGGGTCGAACCCGGCCCTGTCGATCCTCGCGATGATCCTGCTCGCGATGATCGTGTCGATCTGCTCGAACGTCGACTCGTTCTTCGCCCTGTCGTTCGCCTCGACCTTCACGCCCGGCTCGATCGTGGCGTTCCTCCTCGTCGGCCCGCTCGTCGACGTGAAGATGCTCGCGCTGATGCGCACGACGTTCCGCTCGCGGGTGCTCGTCGCGCTCGTCGTGATCGTCGTCCTCTTCGCGATCGCCGTCGGAGGGATGGTGAACCTCCTTGCCTAAGTCATCGGCCCTACTGACCCGGCTCTTCGGCGTCGGGCTCGCCGCCGCGCTCGCCGCGATCACCGTCGCTCTCGCCGCCACGGGCCGTATCGGGCTCTACATCAACCCCGAGTCGGCCTGGTTCGCCGTCGGCATGTCGGTGCTCGGCCTCATCGGAGCCGTCGTGAGCTTCGCGCTGCCGCTCGGCGCCGAGGCCGATCACGGGCACGACCACGGCGAGCTGCACGGGCACGGACGCGAGCACTCGCACGAATACGAGCACTCGCACGAGCACGAACACATGCCGGCGGATGCGGTGCCGACCTCCCGTCGCGCCGCCCGCGCCGCGTCGCTCGCCGATGCCGCTGCTCTCGCCGGTGACACCAGCGCGCCCGGCGCCGCGGTCGCACCGGTGCGTCCGCGCCCCGACTGGCGCCTCGTGCTGGGGTCCGCGGCTGCGGGAACCGGTGGGCTGCTCGCGACCGGCATCGTCGCGGTCGTCCTCGTGACGCCGCCGGCGACCCTGTCGGCCGAGCTCGCGATATCGCGCGACACCGGGACGCCGCCGCTGTTCCAGGGCGCCGACACGGTCGCGCTCGCAACGACCGGTGACACCTCGTCGTTCGGCGTCGGCGAGTGGGCGAGCGTCTTCGCGACGGCGACGAATCCGGAGGCCTTCGAAGGCGACGAGATCAGCCTGACGGGCTTCGTGACTCCGTCGAGCGCGGGAGGCTTCGGGCTGACGCGGCTCGTGATCACCCACTGCGTCATCGACGCGCAGCCCGCCAGCATCCCCGTCGGCGAGACAGCCGACATCCCCGCGACGGGGGAGTGGGTCACCGTCACCGGCGTGATCCGCGACCGGGACGGCGCGCTCGTCGTCGAGGCCACGGGCGTGCAGTCCGTCGGCGAGCCCGAGGACCCCTATGAGTACTGATCGACGGGCCGGGGCCTCGCGCCGGGCGCGCACGCAGGAGCGCCGATCGCGGCGCTTCGTCGTCGCGATGGCTGCGGTGATCGGCGCGCTCGCGCTCGTCGGCGGAGCGAGCGGCGTGCTGACGACCGTTCAGGGGCCGCGGGCGACGGCGACGAGCGTCGACCCCCGGGCCGGGATCGAATCGGCGGGGTCGCGGCTGATCGTCACGACGACTCAGTCGCTCGAGGAGATCGATCCGGCGCAGGTGCACATCGAGCCGGCCGCGGACTTCACCGTCGACACATCGGGGCGGCAGATCGGCATCCGATTCACCCTGCCGCTGCGGGACGAGACCGACTACACCGTGCGGATCGACGGCGTGCAGGGCCTCGGCGGAGGGCCGGCGGCGACGATCGAGGAGTCGTTCTCGACGCCGGCGCTCGAGACCTACATCCTGCAGCGCGGCGGCGACGAAGACACCATCTTCCGCACCGGGATCGACGGTGAGAACGCGGTGCCGGTGTTCGCGGATCCGCACATCGAGGACTTCCGCGCCACGTCGACGCATCTCGCGATCGTGACCGCCGATGACGAGGGCGTCTCGACGCTGATCGTCACGGACCGCGACGGCGAGGGCGCGCGCGAGCTCGGCCTGCCGGGTCGCGGGTTCGTGACCAACCTGCAGACCGCCGACCGCGGCGACCTCATCGGTTACACCTACACCGACGCGGGCATCGGGTCGGCGGGCGGTCTCGAGAGCGCCCTGTTCACCGCGTCTCTCGCCGACGGCAGCGCCGACGATGAGCCCACGCAGCTGCAGTTCGCCGGCGGTGACGCGCGCGTCGACGACTGGCGCTTCGTGCCGGGGACGGATGCCGTGCTCCTGCTCGGATTCGACGGGGCCCTGACGCTCGTTTCAGCTGCCGGAGGCGAGCCTGTCTCGCTCGGCAATGCGATCACGATCGACGGCATCGCCCGCGGTTCGACGGAAGCCATCGTGCAGCGGGCGACCGGCCTCGTCGCGATCGATCTCGCGACGGCGGAGGAGCGGCCGTTGAGCGCCGCGGATGCGGCAGCCGGCGAGACCCAGTCGGTCACGGCGTTGCCCGGCAACGCGGATGAGACGCTGCGCGTGCTCTCGCGGCTCGACGGGTTCACGGTGCTGTCGACGACGGCTGCCGTCGTCGGAGCCGACGGTGCGACCCGCGACGTGTTCACGGTCGCGCCGGATGACCTGCTGCTGCACACGTGCGTGTCGCCGAGCAGCCGGTACGCCGCGTTCCTCATCGCGCCCGATGCGGTCTCGAACTCGTATGACGCGTATGCGCTACCGCTGCCTGAACGCGTGCAGACGCACATCGTCGACCTCGGCACCGGGGAGGAGGTGTCGGCGCTCACCGGTTTCGACATCTCGTGGTGCCAGAGCGCGCCGCGGCCGTGAGCGCCGGGTTCCATCCCGCGACCCGTGAGGAGCTCGCAGCGCTGCCCGTGCAGGTCGCGCCGCGCCTGCTCGGCGGGCTGCTCGAGGTCGCGGTCGACGGTGCGCGCGTCGTCGCGCGGCTGACGGAGGTCGAGGCGTATCACGGTCGCGATACGGGAGACCTGCCCGACCCCGGGTCGCACGCGCGCATGGGTCAAACCGCGCGCAACGCCACGATGTGGGGCGAACCCGGCCACCTGTACGTCTATCTCAGTCACGGCATCCATTCGTGCGTCAACGTCGTCTGCGGGCCGGCCGGGGTTGCCGGCGGTGTGCTGCTGCGCGCCGCGGAGATCGTGGAGGGCGCGGATGTCGCCCAGCTGCGGCGGGCTGCGGCCCGGACCCACCGGGATCTGGCTCGGGGGCCCGGGAGGCTCGGCGAGGCGGTCGGTCTGCGGCATCCTGCGCACGACGGCATCGACGCTGTTTCCGGGCTCGAGCGCGCCGGCGCAGTCGCCCGGCTGCTGCTTCGGGACGAGCCGGAGCGCGACGTTCTGACGGGCCCGCGCGTCGGGGTGGCCGGTGTCGCGGGAACGGAGGCGTTCCCGTGGCGATTCTGGATCGCCGGTGACCCGACGGTCTCGCCGTTCCGCTGGGGGCGCGGTGCCGCCGAAGCAGCCGCAGAGGCCGGTTCGTCCGCCCGCTGATCGCCGCGCTCTCGTGGCCCTCGTGGCGCTTGCGGCGCTCGTGGCGCGCTCGCGATTGATCGCGGACCACTGACGACCGCAGACGTAAGGGCAACGTGGGAACGCGGCTCGCGGTCGAGGCGTGACCTCGAGGGGTGCGTCGCTGCAGCACGGGGTGAGGGGCGCACCCCGTCAGAACGGCGGCGCAGATCCCGGAGGCGTATCGAGGCGACCCGGTGATCGCGGTGGTGGGGAGGGCGCGCCGGGCGGTTGTTGATCGTCCCGTCCATCGGGTGGACTCGCGGCGGTGAAGGCGACCGTGAAGGCGACGAGGGGTGGTGGTGCGTCTTCGCGGTAGATCCGCCCGGTCGGTGAGGTCCAGATCAGCCTTCCGCCCGGGAGTTGTCGGACATGCCATCGGGTGTGGTGTTTGACGTCGTGATGGCGTTTGCAGAGGTTGGCGAGGTTGCACACGTGCGTCGCGCCGGCGTCGGATGCGGCGATGGTGTGGTCGAGTTCGCAGCGGATGGCGGGTTGTCGGCATCCGGGGAACCGGCAGTGCCGGTCCCGTGCCCGCAGCAGCCGCACCATCGCCGCCGTGGGCCGGTAGCTGTCGCATTCGAGCACGGTTCCCGTGACCGGGTGGGTAAGCAACCGATCCCACGAGGTGGCGTTGCCCGCGAGTTCGCGTGCGGTGTTCGCGTCGATGGGGGAGCGCCCCGCG
>NZ_QMBN01000001.1 GCF_003289625.1 Microbacterium sp. SMR1 | reverse complement strand
CCACGATCCCGTCCGCGATCACCGTCGGCAGCGTCGCGATCAGGTCAGACATCCCATCCGCCCCGGGCTGCACCCGCACGCACCGCCCCGCGGCGGCTTCCTCGTGCCGCTCGGTGAACGTCCGCGGGTGAATGCGCTCGGCGATCATCCGCAACGCGTCCCGCACCCGGTTAGGTGTCTCGCCCTGGCACCGCTCGATCGCGACGCGTTCGAACTCAGCCCGATCCGCCACGGGCACGAGGCATCCGATCTCCTGGATGACCCGCACGTGCCCCCGGACGATGCGACCGGCTTCCCAGGCCGCCATCGTCACTGGGTAGTTCTCGACCAGGTCTCGGGCCTCGTCGATCCGCCGCTGCAACGTCCGGTCGGTCGCGACGAATACCCCGGCGAGCTCGGCCGCGATCCCGCGCAACGCCATCTCCCTCGCCTTGACCTTCTCCGACGCGCCTGCGGTCTGAGATTCGGCCAGCTGGCCGGCGGCAGCGAGGAGACGCACCTCCCGGACCTGTGCCGCGCGTGCGGCATCCGCTATGCCCTCGGCATCCGCGACCAGCTGAGCGAGGGCATCGACGTCACCGTCGCTGCCCATCCCACTGCCGAGTCCACCATTCGAATGCATGTTCGAATCATCGCATGGACCTCCGACATCGTGCCGGAACCTTCCACAGGCCCGCGAACGACCAGCGACTCCGTCAGGCCGGGCTGAGCAGTGAAGCCCTGATCGGCTCGTGCTCGGGCACGCGCACCCCCAGCAGCATCGCGAGCTCGACAAGGTCGTGCGCACCGGCCCGGCGAGCCGCGTCGATGGTGATGTGTGCGCACGCGAGCGCGTCCGCGAGGGCATCGTGATGCGCGAAGTCGAGGAACCCGACGGCAGCAGCAACGAGCGGCAGCCGGTAGGAATCGAGCTGATACGTCTTCCGTGCCAGCTGCACGCTGCACACCGAGCGGATCGCGGGGAGCGCGGCATCCGTCGCCTCGCACGCGCGGCGCAGCACGGCCATGTCGAATCCGGCGTTGTGTGCCACGAGTAGGTCGTCACCGATGAAGTCGAGAAGGCGGGGGAGTTGCGCGACCCAGCTGGGGGCATGCGCCACCGCATCGGCGGTGATGCCGTGGATGGAGACATTGATGTCGAAGAAGCGGTCGTGTCCGGAGGGCGGGCGGATCAGCCAGCCGTCGGATGCGACGACCTCGCCGTCGCGGACGCGCACCAGGCCGACAGAGCATGCGGATGCACTGGAGGAGTTCGCCGTCTCGAAGTCGATCGCGGTGAAGTCCAGTGCCACGGGACAAGCGTCACCCGTGTCCGGAGGACGAGAAGGGAGGCGCGCCGCCGAGCCGGGCGATCCGGACCGGTCGGAGGCGATGTCGGTGGGCCACGTAGACTGGATGCCCGTGGCTCTCACCATCGGAATCGTAGGACTGCCCAACGTCGGCAAGTCGACCCTCTTCAACGCCCTGACCAAGAACCAGGTTCTCGCGGCGAACTACCCGTTCGCGACGATCGAGCCGAACGTCGGCGTGGTGAACCTCCCCGACCCGCGCCTGAAGGTGCTGGCCGAGATCTTCCACTCCGAGCGCATCCTCCCCGCCGCGGTGTCGTTCGTCGACATCGCCGGCATCGTGCGCGGCGCGTCGGAGGGTGAGGGGCTGGGCAACCAGTTCCTCGCGAACATCCGCGAGGCCGACGCCATCGCGCAGGTCGTCCGCGGTTTCTCCGACGACGACGTCGTGCACGTCGAGGGTGCGGTGAACCCGCAGAACGACATGGAGACCATCAACGCCGAGCTGCAGCTCGCCGATCTCCAGACCCTCGAGAAGGCGATCACGCGCTACGAGAAGGAGGTTCGCGGCAAGAAGCTCGATCCCTCCGTTCTCGAGGCTGCCAAGGCTGCGCAGGATGCGCTTCAGCGCGGGGAACTGCTGTCGGGAGCCGACTCCAAGATCGACCTCGCGCCCATCAAGGAGCTCGGGCTGCTGACCGCGAAGCCCTTCATCTTCGTCTTCAACGTCGACGAGGCCGTGCTTACGGATGAGGCGCGCAAGGCGGAACTCGCCGCGCTCGTCGCTCCTGCCCAGGCGGTGTTCCTCGACGCGAAGATCGAGTCGGAGCTCATCGACCTCGACCCCGAGGAAGCCGCCGAGCTGCTCGCCTCGACCGGTCAGGACGAGTCGGGCCTCGACCAGCTCGCGCGCATCGGATTCGACACGCTGGGCCTGCAGACCTACCTCACCGCGGGCCCGAAGGAAGCGCGCGCCTGGACGATCGGCAAGGGCTGGAAGGCTCCGCAGGCTGCTGGCGTCATCCACACCGATTTCGAGAAGGGCTTCATCAAGGCCGAGGTCATCTCGTTCGAGGACCTGGTCGCGACCGGCTCGGTCGCCGAGGCCCGCGCGAAGGGCAAGGCGCGCCTGGAGGGTAAGGACTACGTCATGCAGGACGGCGACGTCGTGGAGTTCCGCTTCAACGTCTGACGCCCTGCCGCTATCGGTGAAGCCCACCGCCCACGGCTGGCACAATCGAGGCATGCCACGCGAGCGCGCCGGAGATCCGCAGTACGACGGGTCGCCCGGTGTCCACACGCCCACAGATGACACTCTGCGGGCGTACGACCGACGAATCGGAGCGCTCGTGATCGAAGACCAGGTCGTCGGTCATGTGGCGAGCGTCGTCCGCGAGATGCGATTTCCGTCGAGGCAGCGCTGGTTGTGGTTCACCGTCGTGTGGCCCGATGGATCGCGTGAGCTCCCCTTCGAGGACTACGGTCCTGGATGGCACACGGTTCGTGAGCTCGAGGCCGGGTACCTTGCTTACCACCTGCAAAGCACGGTGCACGAGCGGCGTCTGTTGGGCCGCCACTGGCTCTCGGCGAGGTGGGGTGCGTCGCAGACGTTCGGCGTGCGATGGCTCGAGGGAGACGTCGCCGCTCGTCGTTGGCTCGAACTCGGTCTTCGTGACGAAGACTTCTGAACACCCGTTACCAGCCCCCGCACGTTCCATCAACCGGTGGGCGCCGCGCCCTCGCCCTGCCTAGCGTGGATGTCATCTCGACTCGAGGAGGCAACACTATGGCCACGAACACCACCACCACGCGCAACAAGCGCCGCGCTTCCGGCGCCGGTCTGACCAACGAGCAGAACGCCGAGAGCGGCTTCCGCGCCTCGCAGAAGCTCAGCGAGAACACCCAGAAGGTGCTCGTCGACCTCATCGAGCTGTCGCTCCAGGGCAAGCAGGCGCACTGGAACGTCGTCGGACGCAACTTCCGCGACACCCACCTCCAGCTCGACGAGATCATCGACGCCGCCCGCGAGTTCGCCGACACCGTCGCCGAGCGCATGCGTGCGCTTCACGCCCTCCCGGATGGCCGCAGCGACACCGTCGCCGAGACCACGACGCTGCCCGAGTTCCCGCAGGGCGAGATCGACACCGCCGAGGTCATCGACCTGATCACCGAGCGCCTCGAGGCGACGATCGGCACGTGCCGTGACGTGCACGACGAGGTCGACGAGGAAGACCCGACGACCGCCGACATCCTGCACTCGATCCTCGAGCGCCTCGAGCAGCTCGCCTGGATGGTCAGCGCCGAGAACCGCAAGCCCCAGGGCTGATATGCCCCAGGGCTGACCAAGTCCCGGCCGGGTAGTCCCGGCGACGAAGACCCCGCTCGTGACCACCGCGTCCGGGCGGGGTCTTCGCGTATCGCGTGTGTCAGACCAGCCGCGGATCGATCATCGTCATGCCCGCCGCTGCCGCGGTGTCCATGGCCGGCAACAGTCGCGCACCTTCCTCCAGTCCGACGACCCGCTGCACGAGGTCCTGCGGGCGCAGGCTGCCGTCGCCGATCAGCGCCATCATTCCGGGGTAGTCCACCGCGGCCATACCGTGGCTGCCGAGCAGGTCGAGCTCCCACGCGATGACGCGGGCCAGAGGAGCGGCGCTACGACCGGATGCCGAGGGCAGCAGCCCGATCTGCACATGACGTCCTCGACGACGAAGGCTCAGAATCGCATCGGATGCGGTCTGCTCGCTGCCCACCGCATCGACCGAGACGTGGCTGCCCCCACCCGTCAGCTCGTGAACGACGGCGGGGACGTCCTGCCCGTCAGCGGCGACGACGTGTTCGGCGCCGAGCTCCGAGGCGGTCTGCAAAGCGGCAGGCGACCGGTCGACCGCGATGACCCGCGCTCCCAGAGCCCGTGCGATCATCACGGCGCTGAGGCCGACACCGCCTGCGCCGACGATCGTGATCCACTCGCCGCCGCTCAGGGTCGCCCGGGCGATCAGCGCGCGGTACGCCGTGGCGAAGCGGCATCCGAGCGCCGCCGCGGCTTCGAACGAGACACCGTCGGGGATGCCGACGAGGTTGACGTCGGCCGCCGGCACGACGACCCGCTCGGCGAACGAGCCGGCGTAGGTGAAGCCGGGCTGCTGCTGGTGCGGGCAGACCTGAGCATCGCCGCGTGCGCACCACTCGCATCGACCGCAGCCGATGACGAACGGCGTCGTGACACGATCACCCACCTGCCAGCCCGCGACTTCCGCACCGACCTCGGAGATGACACCTGAGAACTCATGCCCGGGGGTGTGGGGGAGTGCGATGTCGTCGTGGCCGGCCCAGGCGTGCCAGTCGCTTCGACAGAGGCCGGTGGCGCGCACCGACACCACCACCCCGTCGGCGGGGACGCTCGGATCGGCCACCTCGCGAACCGTCACCGGCCCGCGGATGCTGTCCATGACCATCGCTCGCACGTTCGGCCACGCTACGCCATCGAGCGAGTCAGCGCCGCACGGTCGACGGCAGTGTGACGCGAAAGGTCAGGCGTCGCGGAAGCCCTCGAGGTCGGGGTCCCACTGTGCGGGTGCCTCGTCGTCGAGGGCATAGAGGTGAGCGCCCTCGGAACGGCGCTGAGGGTAGCTCTCGTGCGCTCGAAGGTCTTCCGCCCCCTCGGAGAAGTCCGGTTCATCGGCGTCCCAGTCGATGGGGGCGGACAGCACGTCGTTGCCGACCCCGATGACGAGTTCGGCCTCATCGACACGCCCGCTCGGTTCGAGCACGATCGGAATCCGCACGGCTTCGGCGCGGCCGTAATTGGCGACCGCCGCCGTGAGCTCCACCAGTGCCTCCGCAACGTCATCCGTCGTGATCACCGTGTCGCCCGCGTACGTGATTCGTCTCATGACAACACTGTGTCGGCTAGCGCCGCCGGGCACCTCGCACTTGCGCTGACGATCGTCATCGGATACGGCTCGCATCGGCCGAGGATCATTGCACGAGGCTCCCGGCTGGTCAACGCGCCTGACGCGATCGGCGGCGCTGCCTAGCGTGGTCGCGAGCGTCGGAATCGGCGCGCCGACAGCGAGGGAGACGTGATGAGCCAGCAGGACCCGGCGACCGACCAGGAACCGCTCTCCGAGCCTGAGGCGGTCCGCAAGGACATGCGCTACAGCCCGGCCAGCGACACCGAGACCCGTGAGAAGCAGGACGAGGCCCCGACCAGCCCCGACGAGGACGTCGACGACGATCTCGTGCGTGCGCGTCCGGGAACCGGCGGTCCCGACGATGTCGGCGACGTCGATGTGCCCGCCGAAGACCTCAATCTGCCGTGGCGCGACGACGAAGCGGGCGCCTGACACTCCACCGTCTGTTGGGGCGGGCGGTCAATTCCACCCGACGGTGTTGAACCACTGTGCCCGGGCCTCGGCCTCGGCGGCATCCGTCGTGCCGCGGAAGGCGTCGTGGCGGTCGATGCGACCCTCGCTCAATTCGACGAAGGCCGTGCACACGGGGCACAGTCCCCGTCCGAAGGGAAACCCGCCGGGCAGTGTCGGCGACGGCTGCCCAGGCTCACCGCTGCCCGCGCATCGTGGCGGATCGGCCTGCGCGTCTGACCACATCTGCGACGTTCCGAGCCGGTTATGCAGCCCCGCGTGTCCCCTCGGGCGGGTGCACAATGCCGATCCGCGGCGGGACCGGCACCACAGCGCGGTCGGATAGTTCGCGGCGGCCGGTTCGCTCACGCCGTCAGATCCGGATGCCGCAGACGCCGCACTCGCCCGCGGCGGACACCTCGACGAAGCAGTCCGGGCACATCGCGCGGACGACATCCGAGGGTGCGGGCGCCTTCGGAGTGCGCGGCGCTGCAGCGCGGGGCGCGGCGCGTCGCGCGGGTGCCGGACGTGTCGCGACCGCGACGGGTTGCTTGCGCTCTGGAACGTGCGACTCGCAGTAGAACCGGACGAAGCCGCCGTGGTTGGTCGGGTGGCGGTGCTTGACCGCCCACAGGTGGTCGCGATCATGAGCACCGGCGTCGGCGGGGCAGGCGGCGCATCGCGCGGGATCACCCGGCATGACGTCGGCGACGCGGTAGGGCGTCTCGTAGGTGAGGCGATCGCGCCAGTCGGCCGAGTCGACGATTCTCATGGTGGTCCTCTCCGGCACTCGCGCGCCGGATTCCAGCGTACCCGCGGCGCCGGGGAGGCGGCCCGCCCACCATCCGGTGAACATTCGCGAAACGGCGTGCGCCGCCGCGCCGCGGGCCCGGCGGCCTTTGCGACAGTGAGGGGGTCACCACGGGCGAGAGGGCGCGAATGGAACTGGCGACCCCAGCACCGATGGACGTGCTGCTGCGTCCTGCTGCACTGGCGCGCGCATGGATGGGGCCGGGCCGCGACCAGGAGACGATCGCCGTGCCCGGCGTCGTGCTCGGGCCGGGCGAAGTGCTCGTCCGTGTCGAGCTCGTCACGATCACCGAGGACGACATCGCGATCACGGACGGTGAGGAGCAATGCCCGGTGCCGACGGTCCTCGGCCGTGAGTTCGTCGGCAGGGTCGCGGCGCTCGGCGGCGCGGTCGCGGCGGCGGACGGCATTCCGCTCGAGCTCGGGGAGCGCGTCGTGAGCGCCGTGGGACCGCATGAGCGCATCGGAGCCCATCGCGAACTCGTGGGCGGCTTCGCGACGCACGTGCATCTGGTCACGGGCACGCCGATCGTCCGCGTGGGCGAGGCACTCCCGGCCTGCATCCTGGCCCCCGTGTCGGGCGCGGTCGCGCGAGCGGCCGGGCTCGTGCGACGGCTGGAGGAGGTCGCCGATCCGGAGGACCTCCTCGTGACCATCGCCGGCACGGGCGCCGATCCGCTCGTGCTGTCCGCCATGATCGCCGAGCGGGGCGGACGAGCGCGGCTGGCCTCAGCCGATCCGCGGGTGCGCGCGCGGGCCGAGCGCTTCGGCGCTGCGCTGGCGCCCGAGCACGTGCCGGAGACGGATCTGAGCGCGCGCTTCCGTACCGTGAGCGAAGCCTCATCGGAAACGACCCTGCGGGTCGGCGTGCCGACATCCGCCGACCTCGAGGCTGCCGTCGCCTTCATGCGCGCCCCGGGCACCCGCCGCTACCCGTTCGCCGACCTCGTTTCGACGCCCTTGCCGCTCGACCGCCTCGACGATGCGATCGAGCTCGCTCGGTCGGGTCGCCACCTGCGCGTGGCGATCGCCCCCGGAGCCTGAGCTCGCGGGGGCGATCGGACGTCGTGTCGGCGGCGTTCAGGCCAGACGGGTCACGCGGTCTGGCCGGCGTGCTCGCCTTCCTCGATCTCCTCGATGACCTTCGCGTTGAAGGCCGGGAGGTCATCGGGCGTTCGGCTCGAGACGAGGCCCTGGTCCACGACGACCTCCTCGTCGACCCAGGTCGCACCGGCGTTCATCAGATCGGTGCGCAGGCTCGGGAAGCTCGTCAGGGTGCGACCCGAGAGGACGTCGGCCTCGGTCAGGATCCACGCCGCGTGGCAGATCGCGCCAACGGGCTTGTGCTGTTCGAAGAACGCGCGCGCGAAGTCGACCGCGTTCGCGTCGAGTCGCAGGTTGTCGGCGTTGACGACGCCGCCCGGAAGCACGAGCGCGTCGTACTCGTCGGCCTCGGCGTCCGCCGTGACGACGTCGACCTTCTGGGTGTGGCCGTTCTTGCCGGTGATCTCGCCCGATTCGGGGGCGATCATGACGACGGTCGCGCCCGCGTCGGAGACGGCCTGCCAGGGCGAGGTCAGCTCGCTGTCCTCGAAGCCGTCGGTTGCCAGGAATGCGATCTTCTTGCCATCGAGAGTGCTCATGTCGCCGACGCTACGCGCGGCCGACGGCCGCTGCGACGCGCTTGACACGCTCCGCGACGCATGGTCCGCTGCGGGGTTACGATGGCGATATGTCCACAGCATCCACGCCCCAGCCTCAGACACTGCAGCCGGTTCCCGATGAGAAGAACCTGCTGGTCACCGCGAACGACGACGCAGGTTCCTGCTGCGGCGGAGGATGCTGCTCGACCTCCTGAACCTCGCCTCGAGGCGTACGACGAAGCCGCCGGTGCATGACGCACCCGGCGGCTTCGTCGTTCTCGCGCGATGGCGGCGAGGCCGGCTCAGTGCGCCGCGGGCACGCCTTCGGGGCTGTCGGCCGGCTTGCGGATGAGCAGCGCCCCGATGATCAGCGGCGACGCGATGATCGCGGCCACGAAGAAGGCCGCCCGCGCGCCCGCGGCGCCGGCCGCCGTCGTCCCCGGATCGGCGGCGCCGGCCTCGGCAGCGGCCATCACCGTGATGAGCAGAGCGATGCCCGCGGCGCCCGCGACCTGCTGGATGGTCGAGACGATCGCGCTGCCGTACGAGTAGAACCGCGGCTGCAAAGAGCCGAGGGATGCCGTGAACAGCGGCGTGAACGACATCGCCAGGCCGAGCGAGAGACACGTCTGCAGCGTGAGCAACAGCCATACCGACGTGTTCTCGGTCAGGGTGGTGAAGCTCCACAGGATGCCGGTGACGATGACGGCTCCGGGGACGAGGAGCACGCGCGTGCCCCAGCGGTCGTAGATGCGCCCGATGAACGGGCCGGCGATGCCCATCGCGAGGGAACCCGGCAGGACGATGAGTCCGGATTCGAGCGCGGAGAGCCCGAGGACGTTCTGCATGTACAGCGGCAGCAGGGTGATCGCGCCGAAGAACGCCATGGACATGACGCCCAGCTGGGCCACCGAGAGCGAGAAGTTGGCCGAGCGGAACACGCGCAGGTCGAGCAGCGCCTCGTCGTCGCGCTGCAGCACGAGCTGACGCCACACGAACGCGCCGAGCGCCACGATCCCGACCGACAGGGAGATGATGAGCGGCAGGTTCGACGCGGGCGCCGCGGCCGCGGCATCCCCGCCGCCGTGGCCCCCGGCGCCGATCTGGCTGAGACCGAACACGAGGCCTCCGAAACCGAAGGCCGAGAGCACGACGGAGAAGACGTCGAGTGGCGCGCGCCGGGTCTCGCCGAGGTTGTGGATCCAGCGGACGCCGATCGCGAGCGAGACCAGGGCGATCGGGAGGACGACGCCGAAGATCCAGCGCCAGCTGAGGGTGTCGAGGAGGAACCCGGACAGCGTCGGCCCGATCGCGGGAGCGAGCGACATCACGATGCTGACCCGGCCCATCATGCGGCCCCGAGCGTGGGGCGGGACGACCGTCATCAGCGTCGTCATCAGCAGCGGCATCATGATCGCGGTTCCCGAAGCCTGCACGACACGCGCGACGAGGAGGAAACCGAAGCTCTGCGCCAGGACGGCGATGAGCGTTCCCGTCGAGAACAGGCTCATCGCAGCGGTGAAGACAGCCCGCGTCGTCAGACGTTGCAGCAGGAAGCCGGTGATCGGGATCACCACCGCCATCGTGAGCATGAACGCGGTCGTGAGCCACTGCGCCGCCACCGCCGTGATGCGGAAGTCGGTGATCAGGTGCGGGATCGCGACGCCCATGGTCGTCTCGTTCAGGATCGCGACGAAGGCGGCGACGAGCAGGAGCCAGATCACCCGGTTCGCCTCGGCGGTCACGACGGTGGGCACGGCGGGCGATGCGGCGGATGCGGGGGCGTTCGTGGACGACGGCGCGACGGCCATGGGCAACTCCTCGGTCGGAAGATCGGTCGTCACCCGAGGGCGGACTCCGCAGGGCCAACGCCCCGACGGATCGATTATTCCCGGGGCCGACGACACAGCGCCAGCATCAGCTTCCGGTCGGCCGACGCGGATGCGCGCGGCGGATCACCAGAGGCGGGCGATGTCCCACAACTCCGCGGCTGCCGGGTCGGCGGCCCGGTGACCCGGTGCTCGTTCCCGGAAGTCGCGGACCAGCCCGCCGATCCGCCGACGGTACTCGGGATCGGGATGGGTCGCGGCGATGCGCACGAGCGGGGGAACGTCCATGTCGAGCACGAGCCGGACCCGGGCCGTGGCCGCGGCACGGGCATCGGCGGCGTCGAGCACCGCCAGGCCCGACCGCAGCGCGTCGAGATAGTCGATGAGCACGGGCAGCTGGGCACGGTGCTGCGTGATCGACGACCCGTCCGCCCGCTCACGCCAGTGCACGACGACGTCCGGAATCACGTCGAACGCTCGGGCGCGGGTGTACATCTGCTGTGCGACCAGCTGGTCCTCGTACAGCCGGTTCTCGGGGAAGCGCAGTCGGTGACGTCGCCAGAACTCGATGCGGCTCGCTTTCGACCACGCGACGATGTTCCCCGATGCCTCGGGATGGTCGGCGAGGGTGGTCCCGATGCGGGCAGGCCGAGTGGATGCCGCGACCCAGGGTTGCACGGGGCCCGGGACATAACCCTCACCGGTCGGACGCAGTCGCACGTAGGCCCCGGCGACGAAGTCGGAGCCCGAAGCGTCGAGCGTTCCGATCCAGCGCTCCAGGGCCGACGGGGTGAGGACGTCGTCCGCGTCGAGGAAGGCGACGAACGGGGTGTCGACCCGATCGAGCCCCGCGTTCCGTGCGGCACCCAGCCCGACGGCGCGGTCGTGTGCGATCACGCGGAACCGCTCGTCCGACGCGGCCGCTTCCGCGAAGATGCGTCCGGTCGTGTCGCGCGATCCGTCGTCGATGAGGATCGCGGTCCACTCGCCGAGGGTCTGGGCCTTCAGGGAAGCCAGCGCTTCCTCGGCGTAGGGGGCGACGTCGCGGCCGGGGACGATGACGGTGACGACGGGCGAGCTCACGACCCCGATCGTACTGCCGAGACGGCGTCGGCCACCGCGCCCGCGAGCGCTCCCGCATCCGGCACCGTCGCGCGATCGAAGCTGAACCGCACCGCGGTGCGGGCGTCATCGGCGTCGAGACCCATCGCCGTCAAGACGTGCGACGGCTCGTCGCTGCCCGCGGCGCATGCCGACCCGCTGCTCGTGACTATTCCACGCCGTTCCAGTTCGAGGAGCACGGCCTCGCCCGAGGTCGCGGCGAACGTGAACGAGGCGAGGCCCGGAAGCCTCCGATCGGGGTCGCCGGTCGCGCGCGACCCGGGGACGGTGCCGAGCACGCGGCTCGTGAATGCGTCGCGCGCCGCCGCGGCCCGCGCAGCGGCCTCGGAGCGCTCGCGCTCGGCCAGCTCGAGCGCGAGCGCGAGGCCCACCGCCCCCGCGACGTTCTGCGTGCCCGAGCGCCGGCCGCGCTCCTGGCCGCCGCCGTGGATCACGGGCTCGAGGGGGAGCCGGCCGCGGACCGCCAGCACACCGATGCCCTGCGGCGCGCCGATCTTGTGGCCCGCGACCGACAGAGCCGAGGCGCCCGTGCCGGTGAGGGGAAGCCACCCGGCCGCTTGCACGGCATCGGTGTGCACCGGGACCGAACCCGCTGCTCGCGCGATCGCCGCGACATCCTGAACGGTTCCGACCTCGTTGTTGGCGTAGCCGATGCTCACGACGGCGGTGTCATCGCGCACGGCTCGGGCGACGGCGTCGGGGTCGACGCGTCCGAGCGAGTCCACGGGCAGGACGTCGACGTCGTATCGATGCATGCGCTGGAGGTAACGACAGACCGCCAATACCGAATCGTGCTCCACCGCCGTCGTGACGATCTGGCCGGGAGCGCGTCCGCGGGCCCCGAGGGCGATGCCCGCGATCGCGAGGTTGTTCGCCTCGGTTCCTCCGGACGTGAAGACGATGTCGCCGGCGCGCATGCCGAGCACCGCCGCCACCCGCCGCCGCGCGTCGTCGAGGGCGCCGGCGACGTCTTCACCCACCGTGTGGATGCTCGACGGGTTGCCGAATCGCCCGGTGAGGAACGGTGCCATCGCCTCGAGCACCTCGCGACGCACCGGACCGCCCGCGGCGTGGTCGAGGTACAGCATCAGCGCGCGTCGACGACGAGGTCGAGCCCGAGGTCGAGCGAGGGCGCGGAGTGCGTGAGCGCTCCGACGGAGATCACGTCGACACCGGTCTCGGCGATCGCACGCACGCTCTCGAGCGACACTCCGCCCGACGCCTCGACGACCGCGCGACCGCCGACGATGGCGACCCCACGGCGCAGATCGTCCAGCGAGAAGTTGTCGAGCATGATCGTGTCCACGCCGGCGGCGAGCACGGGCTCGATCTGATCGATGCGATCGACTTCCACCTCGACGTGGGTCGTGTGGGGAAGGTCATCGATCGCGCGTCGCAGCGCTTCGGTCAGCCCCGTCCCATCGGCGGTGATGACACCGAGGTGGTTGTCCTTGAGCATGACCGCATCCGAGAGGGAGAACCGGTGGTTGTGGCCGCCGCCGTCCCGGACCGCTTGCCGTTCGATCAGACGCAGCCCCGGTGTCGTCTTGCGGGTGTCGACGATCCGGGCGCCGGTCCCCGCGACTTCGTCGACGTAGCGACGGGTCAGCGTCGCGATCCCCGACATCCGCTGGGTGAGGTTCAGTCCGACGCGTTCGGCGGTCAGCACGGCGCGCGCCGGACCGCGGACGGTAGCCAGCGTGTCACCGGGGCGGATGCGCGAGCCGTCGGGCACGTCGATCACGACGTCGCAGCTCGGATCGGTGAGCGCGAAAGCCGCGGCGAAAACTGCCCCGCCGCTGAGGATGCCGTCGACGCGCGAGACGAGCGCGGCCGTGGCGCGCGCCGCCCCGGGGATGAAGGCGGTGCTGGTGAGATCGCCCCATGGGGCGTCCTCTTCGAGTGCGGGGCCGACGAGGGCAGCGATCTGTCGGGGTGTGAGCATCATGCGACCTTCTCGGGAGCGGCGGCGGGACGGACGGCTTCGTCGGCGGTCAGCGGACGAGCGGTGGTGTCGTCGCTGCGGTGGTGTGCGCCGATCGATCGGGTGCGAGCGAGCGCGGCGGTGGTCATCGAGCTCGCGACAAGGAGCAGGTTGGCGTCCTCGTGTTCGCGCCGGGAGCGGGGTGCGACTGCGGCGCGCGACCACTCATCGAGGATGTCGAGCGCGAGAGCGAGCCCGGAGGCGTCCCGCTCGAGTCCGACGTGCCGCCACATGAGCGACTGCAGGGCCGCCCGGCTGAACGGTCCGTTCGCCGGTATCCGTCGCGGCGCACGGGACCGGCCCGCCACGGCGCGAGGTGACGACGAGACGCTCGGAGACGCCGTTGCGACCCGCGGGTCGCCGTCGACGACGGCATCCGCGGTGCGCAGGCCGAACACGACGGCTTCGAGCAGCGAGTTGGAGGCCAGCCGATTGGCACCGTGCACGCCCGTGCGCGCGACCTCGCCGACCGCGAACAGCCCGTCGACGTCGGTCCGACCGTCGAGATCGGTCACGACGCCGCCCATGAGGTAGTGCGCGGCGGGAGTGACGGGAACCGGATGCCGCGACCAATCCCATCCGCGCGCCCGCACGGACTCGTCGATCGTCGGGAACCGGTGGGCGAGGAAGGCAGCCGTCGCCGACGGAGTCTCGCGCAGACCGGTCGCGTCGAGCAGCACCGGCCGCCCGCCCTGACGCGCCATCGCCGCCGCGATCGCGCGGGCCACGACGTCTCGTGGAGCGAGTTCCGCATCGGGATGCGCATCGACGCAGAAGCGGTGCCCGCGCTCGTCGATCAACACCGCACCCTCGCCGCGCACGGCCTCCGACACGAGCGTCCCATCGGTCAGGGCGGTGGGGTGGAACTGCATGAACTCCAGGTCGGCGACGGTCGCGCCGGCGCGCAGGGCGAGCGCGATCCCGTCGGCGGTCGCCACCGCGGGATTCGTCGTGTGGGCGTACAGCTGTCCCGCACCACCGGTCGCGAGGACCACGTCATCCGCGGCCAGCATCTCGGTGCGGCCCTCCGAGAGCACCCGCACACCCCGCGCCTCCCCGTCGGAGACCACGACGTCGGTGACGAGAGCGTCGGAGCGGATCTGGACGGGCGCGAGAGTCAGCGCGCGGTTCAGAGCGCGCTGGATCGCGGCGCCGGTCGCATCGCCGCCGGCGTGCAGGATTCGCGGAACCCGGTGCGCACCTTCGAGGCCGAGTCGCAGCGCGCCGCTGTCGTCGCGGTCGAACGCGACCCCGATCGCCTCGAGCGTCGCGACGGCGTCCGGCCCCGCCGATGCGAGCGTGTGCACGGCGTCGCGCTCGCCGAGGCCCGCCCCGGCGCGCAGAGTGTCGTCGACGTGGGCGAGGACCGAGTCGCCCGTGGCCGTCACGGCGGCGATGCCGCCCTGCGCGTAGGCGGTGTTGCCGTCGCCGAGCGCTCCCTTCGTGACCAGGACGACCTCGCAGCCGGCGTCGGCGGCGCGCAGGGCGCACATGCCGCCGGCAAGACCGGAGCCCACGACCACGACACGCCGGGTCATGGCCGCGCCGCCAGCATCCGTTCGAGGGCGGCCCGTGCCGGCACGGCGACGTCGTCGGAGACCCGGATGCGGTTCGGGGTCCGTCCCGCGCAGAGCTCGTCGAGGACCCACGCCAGGTAGCCCGGGTGGATGCGGTACATCGTCGAGCACGGGCAGACGACGGGATCGAGGCAGAAGATGCGGTGCTGCGGGTATTGCGCGGCGAGCCGCTGGACGAGGTTGATCTCTGTGCCGACCGCGAAGACTGTGGGCTCGGTCGCGCCGTCGATCGCGCGGCGGATGTACTCTGTCGATCCCGCCTCGTCCGCGGCGTCCACGACCGGCATCGGGCACTCGGGGTGGACGATGACGCGGACGCCCGGGTTCTCCGCACGCGCCTGCGCGATCTGCTCGACGGTGAAGCGGCGGTGCACCGAGCAGAAGCCGTGCCAGAGGATGACCCGAGCATCCCGCAGGGACGCCTCGTCGTTGCCGCCGAGCGGGCGTCGGGGGTTCCACATCGGCATGCGGTCGAGCGTGACCCCCATCGCCTTGGCGGTGTTGCGTCCGAGGTGCTGGTCGGGGAAGAACAGCACCCGGCGGCCGCGTGCGAAGGCCCACTCGAGCACGGTGCGGGCGTTCGAGGAGGTGCACACGATTCCGCCGTGCCGGCCGACGAAACCCTTGATGGCGGCGGAAGAGTTCATGTACGTGACGGGGATGACGGGGAGAAGTCCTTCGGCGTCGGGGCTGCCGAGGTCGCCGTAGATCTCGCCGAGCTGCTCCCAGCACTCCTCGACCTCGTCGATCGACGCCATGTCGGCCATCGAGCATCCGGCGGCGAGGTTGGGCAGGATGACGGACTGCTCGGGCCGCGACAGCAGGTCGGCGGTCTCGGCCATGAAGTGGACGCCGCAGAAGACGATGGCCTCGGCCTCGGGGTGAGCCTTCGCCGCTTCCGCGAGCTGGAACGAGTCGCCCACGTAGTCGGCGTGACGCACGACCTCTTCGCGCTGGTAGAAGTGCCCCAGGACGACGACCCGGTCGCCGAGGGCGGCCTTGGCGGCGGAGATGCGGTCGTGCAGCTCGTCCTCGCGGGCGGTCCGGTAGTACTCGGGGAGCTCGCCCTGGCGGGGCGCCCCGGTCGGGATGACGTCGCCCATCGACGAGCCCGGGCCGTACCCCGGCCGTGCGTCGAAGCTCCACGGTCCCGCGGCGAGATCGGTGTTGCATGTCTCGGCGTTCGACGCGCCGGCGACGATCGCCTGGATCCCGTGATCGACGCTCGGGTCGATCGGTCGCGGCGACAGCGTGAGCGGAGAAGTGATCATGCGCGTTCCTTCATCGGGGGAGCGGCCCGCGGTCGGCGAGCTCGACGTCGTGGTTGTAGCGGTAGAGCCGGGCGGGGCGGTGGCTGCCGGTGCGGAACTCGCGTGTCGGGATGAGGGTGCCCGACCCCTCGACCTGGCGGCGGAAGTTCGCCGGATCGAGGCGCTTTCCGCCGATGGCCTCGTACACCTCGCGAAGCTCGGCGAGGGTGAACAGGTCAGGCAGAAGCCCATGCGCGATACGGCTGTAGCCGACCTTGTTGCGCAGCCGCCAGAGCGCGTACTCGATGATGCTCCGGTGGTCGAACGCCAGCTCCGGCAGATCGGCGGTGTCGAACCACGCGACGTTCTCGTCCTCGGGCAGCGGTGTCGATGCGACGTCCTCGCGCACCAGCGCCCAGTAGACGATCGACACCACTCGCGAGGGAGAGCGGCCGACGTCGCCGAAGACGTAGAGCTGCTCGAGATAGCTCGGAGCCAGCGCGGTCGTCTCGGCCAGGGTCCGGGATGCCGCAGCCTCGAGGTTCTCGGACACGTCGAGCCATCCGCCAGGGAGCGCCCACTGTCCGGCGTGGGGATCGCGTGTGCGACGCACCAGGGGGAGCACGACGGAGGGAAGCTCGCCGCCGTCGTGGCGCAGGCTGAAGATGACCGTCGAGACGGCGACCCGGATATCGTCCTGCGGGCCATCCGCGGTGGTTCGTGTCATTGTGACCCTAACTGTCGCACCGATCTTATAGTCATCGCGACACGAAGCGCAAAACGGGCGACTCACAGCGGGACGCCGTACGCTGGCCTCCGTTCCCGAGGAGGTCCTGTGCTGCTGGTCGACGTCATCGTCGTGATCCTCCTCGTCGGCTTCTTCGCCATCGGCGTGACACGAGGCCTCGTCGCGATCGCGGGCTCGCTCGCCGGGCTCGTCATCGGCTCGCTCCTCGCCGTATGGGCTGTGCCCCTCATCGCGCCCGGCGTCGCCGACTGGGAGTACCGGTCGCTCGTGCTCGCCATCTGCGCCATCGCGATCATCGTCCTGTGCACCGCGCTCGGCACCGCTGTCGGTGCGGCGCTGCGCCGCGGCGTCGACCGAGCCAAGCTGCGCATCCTCGACCGCATCCTGGGTGCCGGCGGGGCGACGATCGCCGGTGGACTCGTCCTCCTCCTCGGCGCCGGCGCGGTCACCGCGAGCGGCATGCCGCTCGTGTCCACCGCCGTGGCCTCCTCGCGCGTGCTCTCGTTCATCGACGGTCTCACCCCCGACCCCGTCGACAGCGCGCTCGCCGAGGTGCGCGGATTCGTCGTCGACGAGGGGATCCCCCGCATCGGCGAGCTTCTCCGGCCCGAGGTCGCGCCGACCGCGCCCGCCGTCGCGCTCGATGATCCCGAGCTGCAGCGCGCGGCGGCATCCGTCGCCCGCATCAGCGGCACGGCCTACGCCTGCGGCGTGTCGATGACCGGGTCCGGATTCGTCGCCGCCGACGACCTCATCGTGACCAACGCCCACGTCGTGGCGGGCGTCGACACCCCCGTCGTCGAGCTGCCGGGCCGCGACGCGCGTGAAGGGCGCGTGGTGTACTTCGACCCGATCGACGACCTCGCCGTCATCGCGGTCTCGGACCTGGGCGTGGCGCCCCTGCCGGTCGTTCCGCCGGTCGCCGCGGGAGCAGCGGTCGCGGTCCAGGGATACCCGCTCGGCGGGCCCTTCACGAGCGGAGCCGCCTTCGTCCTCTCGGTGGGCTCGGCCCCCGTCCCCGACATCTACGACGAGTCCAGCGCTCCGCGTGAGATCTACGCGCTCGATGCCGACGTCCGCCCGGGCAACTCCGGCGGGCCGCTGCTGACCGACGCCGGTGAGGTCGCCGGCGTCGTGTTCGCGCGCGGCGCCGAGGACGAGCGGCGGGGCTACGCGATGACGACGACGGAGCTGCTGCCGGTGCTCGCGGGCGCCTCTGCGGACGCTCCGGCCGTGACGGCGGGGAGCTGCACGCGCTGAGCGGCCCAGTACAGCGGCGCCTGCGCGGTCTCGCGCGGTGACGCTATGCTGATCGCGCAACTGAAGACAGGCCGCATGACGCACGCGGGAGAGCCCCGGGGCAACCCGGGCACCGAAGGAGCAAGCCTCCCCGCCAATCTCTCAGGTCCGCGTACCGCGCGCGTCCGGCCGCTCTGGAAAGCGATCCCTTCGGGGATCCGCCGACGGTGAAAGCCGGGTTCGCCCGGTGAAACTCTCAGGCCCAAGACAGAGGGGGAGTTCCGGATGCCGCAGCCGTGGCAGCCGCCCGCCCGCAACGGGAGAACTCATGTCAGATCCCCGCTCCACCGTCCTGCACCATCGTCACGCTGCGCTCGGCGCATCGTTCACCGACTTCGGCGGCTGGCTCATGCCCGTCCGCTATACGTCCGACCTCGCCGAGCACCACGCGGTGCGCTCTGCCGCCGGTTTGTTCGACATCTCGCACATGGCGGAGTTCGAGGTGAGCGGCTCCGTCGCCGGCGACTGCCTCGACGCCGCCCTCGCCGGCAGGATCTCGACGATGACCGTCGGAAAGGCGAAGTACTCGCTCGTCCTCGCCGACGACGGCGGAATCATCGACGATGTCATCGTCTACCGCCTCGGCGACGACCGCTTCCTCATCATCGCGAACGCGGGCAACCGCGAGCCCGTCTGGACGGCGCTCCAGGAACGGGCCGAAGGCTGGGACGTCGAGGTACGAGACCTCACCGATGACTACGCGCTCCTGGCGGTTCAGGGCCCGGCGGCGCTGGCGGTGCTCGAGTCCACCCCGGGCCTGTCGACTCCCGACGTCGCACTCGCGGACACGCGGTACTACGCGTGGGCCGCCGGCGAGTTCGCGGGTGAGTCGCTGCTTCTCGCACGCACCGGGTACACCGGCGAAGACGGGTTCGAGCTCATGATCCCGGCCCGCGCGGCCGAATCGCTCTGGGACGCCGTGCTGGCGGCCGGGTCGCCGCTCGGGCTGGCGCCGGCGGGCCTCGCCTCGCGCGACACCTTGCGGCTCGAAGCCGGGATGCCGCTGTACGGACATGAGCTCTCGCGCGACGTCGCTCCCGCGCAGGCGGGCCTCGGCCGCGTCGTCGCCACGGACAAGGGCGCCTTCGTGGGCCGCGAGGGCCTCCAGTCCCGTGACTCCTCCGGCGGGCCGGTGCTCGTCGGTCTCGTCTCGGAGGGCCGCCGCGCCGGCCGCGCCGGCTACGCCGTACTCGGCCCCGACGGCGAGCGCGTCGGTGAGATCACGAGCGGTGCCCTGAGCCCGACCCTCGGGCATCCCATCGCCATGGCCTACGTCGCACTCGAACACGCGGCACTCGGCACCGAGCTGGCGCTCGATGTCCGCGGTACCCGCATTCCCGCCACCGTCACCACGCTGCCGTTCTACCGGAGGAAGAAATGACCGATCTCGACGACCTGAAGTACACCGCCGAGCACGAGTGGGTCGCCCTGTCGGGCACCACCGCGACGGTCGGCATCACCGACTACGCCGCCGAGAAGCTGGGTGACGTGGTGTTCGTCGATCTCCCTGCCGTCGGAACCGCGGTGACCGCCGATGCCGTCTGCGGCGAGATCGAGTCGACCAAGTCGGTCGGCGAGCTCTACGCACCGCTGAGCGGAACCGTCGTCGAGATCAACGAGGCCGTCGTCGACGACCCGTCGCTCGTGAACGCCGGGCCGTTCGGCGACGGCTGGCTCGTTCGCATCGAGATCGATCCCTCCGACGCGGACGGTCTGCTCGACCGCGCCGCCTACGTCGAGCTCACCGGCGGAGACCGATGACCTCCGCTTTCGCCGCCCGTCACATCGGCACCGACGGCGCCGCGCAGCAGCGCATGCTCGAGGTCCTCGGTTATCCGGACGTCGACGCTCTGCTCGCCCGAGCCGTGCCCGCGGCCATCCAGGTCGATGCGGTGCCCGACAGCGTCATCCCGGTCCCGGCCGCCGAGCACGAGGCGCTCGCGGAGCTGCGCGAGCTGGCATCGCGCAACCGTCCGGCACGGGCGATGATCGGCCTGGGGTACTACGACACGCTCACCCCTGCCGTCATCCAGCGCAACGTCCTCGAGAACCCGTCCTGGTACACCGCGTACACGCCGTATCAGCCGGAGATCTCGCAGGGCCGCCTCGAAGCGCTCATCAACTTCCAGACGATGGTCACCGACCTGACCGGGCTCGCGACGGCGAATGCGTCGATGCTCGACGAGGCCACCAC
The DNA here is from genome assembly GCF_003289625.1 of Microbacterium sp. SMR1. Lineage (GTDB taxonomy): Bacteria > Actinomycetota > Actinomycetes > Actinomycetales > Microbacteriaceae > Microbacterium > Microbacterium plantarum. The sequence goes on along the minus strand of NZ_QMBN01000001.1, from coordinate 924,976 downwards.
CGTCGTCGAGGGCATGCTCGTCGCACGGCGGGCCTCGAAGTCGCGCAGCAACGTGTTCCTCGTCGACGCGGATGCGCTGCCGCAGACGAAGGCGCTGCTCGGCCATCGAGCGGAGGCGCTCGGCATCGAACTGCGCGAGATCGACTTCGCCGGCGCCGCGGGCACGACCCCGTCCGACGAGCCGGTCTTCGGTGCATTCGTGCAGTATCCCGGTGCGTCCGGCCGTGTGTGGGATCCGAGCACGGTCATCGCGGAGGTGCAGGCTGCGGGCGGTCTCGTCGTCGTGGCGGCGGATCTCCTCGCGCTGACCCTGCTGCGATCGCCCGGCTCGCTCGGGGCGGATGTGGCCGTCGGCACCACCCAGCGGTTCGGCGTGCCGATGGGCTTCGGCGGACCCCACGCCGGGTACATGGCGGTGCGTGCCGGCCTCGAGCGCCAGCTGCCCGGACGGCTCGTCGGCGTCTCGGTCGACGCGGCGGGCGATCTCGCCTACCGGCTCTCGCTCCAGACGCGCGAGCAGCACATCCGTCGCGAGAAGGCGACGTCGAACATCTGCACCGCACAGGTCCTGCTGGCGGTCATGGCGTCGATGTACGCCGTGTACCACGGCCCGGATGGGCTCCGGCGCATCGCCGAGTCCGTCGCCGGTCACGCGGCCCTTCTCGCCGAGTGGCTGGCCGATGCGGGGGTCGAGGTCGAGCATGATGCGTTCTTCGACACGCTCGTGGTGCGCGCGCCGGGCCGGGCAGCAGGCGTCGTCGCGGCGGCCCGCGAATCCGGTTACCAGCTGTGGCACCGCGACGACGACACGGTCGGAGTCGCCGTCGACGAGACGACGACCGTCAGCGATCTGCACGCGATCGTCCGAGCATTCGGCGGTCCCGAGCAGCGCGCATTCGCATTCATCGGCGGATCGACGTGGGCTGACCGGCACGCAGCGGCGTCGCTTCGGCGCGAGGACGAGTACCTCACCCATCCGGTGTTCAACAGCCACCACTCCGAGACGGCGATGATGCGCTACCTCAAGCGCCTCGCCGACCGCGATTACGCGCTCGACCGTGGCATGATCCCGCTCGGGTCGTGCACGATGAAGTTGAACGCCGCGACCGAGATGGCCGCCGTGACCTGGCCGGAGTTCGCCCGCGTGCACCCGTTCGCACCCGCCGACGACGTGCGCGGGTATCTCGAGCTCATCGAGCAGCTCGAGGGGTGGCTCGCCGAGGTGACCGGTTACGACGCCGTCTCGCTGCAGCCCAATGCCGGCTCGCAGGGCGAGCTCGCGGGGCTGCTCGCGATCCGCGGCTATCACCGGTCGCGAGGCGACGACGACCGGACCGTCTGCCTCATCCCGTCGTCGGCGCACGGCACCAACGCCGCGTCGGCCGTGCTCGCCGGTATGCGCGTCGTGGTCGTGGCCTGCGACGAAGCGGGAAACGTCGACCTCGACGATCTCCGCGCCAAGATCGACGAGCATGCTGCGGCGCTCTCCGCTCTCATGATCACCTACCCCTCGACTCACGGGGTGTACGAGCACGAGGTGCTCGCGATCACCGATGCGGTGCACGCGGCGGGCGGTCAGGTCTACGTCGACGGCGCCAACCTCAACGCCCTCCTCGGTTTCGCGCGCTTCGGCGACCTCGGCGGCGACGTCTCGCATCTCAACCTGCACAAGACGTTCGCCATCCCGCACGGAGGCGGCGGACCGGGTGTGGGCCCCGTGGCGGCCAAGGCGCACCTCGCGCCGTTCCTGCCGTCTCACCCGCGCGCCCAGCAGGCCGAGCACGCCGGCGGGTTCGTCTTCGAGGGCGGTCCGGTCTCGGCCGCGCCCTACGGCTCGGCATCCATCCTTCCGATCTCGTGGGCGTACGTGCGCATGCTGGGGGCAGCCGGGCTGCGGGCGGCCACGGGAGCTGCGGTGCTCGCGGCGAACTACATCGCGGCGCGGCTGGGCGAGCACTATCCGGTGCTCTACGCCGGCGAAGGCGGACTCGTCGCGCACGAGTGCATCCTGGATCTGCGTCCTCTGCGGGAGCGCACCGGCATCACCGTGGACGACGTCGCGAAGCGGCTGATCGACTACGGCTTCCACGCGCCGACGATGTCGTTCCCGGTGGCGGGGACGCTCATGGTCGAGCCGACGGAGTCGGAGGACCTCGCCGAGATCGACCGTTTCGTCGAGGCGATGATCGCCATCCGCGCCGAAGCCGACCGGGTCGCCGCGGGGGAGTGGCCGGCCGATGACAACCCGCTCGTCGGCGCGCCGCACACGGCTGAAGCGGCGGCCGCGTCGGCCTGGTCGCACGCTTACTCGCGCGAAGAGGCCGTCTATCCCGTGCGGTCCCTCGTCCGCGGCAAGTACTGGCCACCGGTGCGTCGTATCGACCAGGCCTACGGCGACCGCAACCTCGTGTGCGCATGCCCGCCGCCGGAGGCCTTCGCCTGACGCCCCCGGCGTCGCGAGCACGCACCGTCCCGTCGAGCACGCACCGTTCAGCGCGCGTGCTCGACGCGGGGGTGCGTGCTCGGCAAGCGCGACGTGTCAGAAGAGCCCGGGCCACCACGATGCGGCCAGCGGGTAGCCGATGAACGCGATGAGGTCGATCACGACGTGCGCGACGACGAGCGGCATGACCCGGCCCCAACGGTGGTAGACCCACCCGAAGACCACGCCCATCGCGATGTTCCCGAAGATCGGACCGACGCCCTGGTACGCGTGGTACATCCCGCGGAGCGCGGCGGTCGACAGGATGATCGTCCACGTGCTCCAGCCGAGACGGCGAAGCCGGTCGAACAGGTAACCGATGAAGATGACCTCCTCGGTGAGTCCCGCCCGCAGGGCGGCCAGCGCGAGGAGCATGACGGCGGTCCAGCCGCCGTCGAGCGGTGCGGCCCCCACCTGGACGGTGATCCCGAGCGCCCGTCCGAGCGCGTAGAGCCCGAGGCCCGGCCCGCCGATGAGAACGACGAGCAGGATGCCGGCGCCGGCATCCTTTCCGAACACCCGGAAGTCCAGACCGATCCGGCGCAGCGCCGAGCGGCCGGGCTCCCAGAGGAAGTAGATCGCCAACGCGACGGGCGCGAGGTTGAAGAGGTTCGAGAAGACCTGCGACACCACCTGCCACGGGTCGACGGTCGCTGCACCGGGATTGAGCGAGGTCGACTGGTCGCCGAGGCTCACCGGGCTCGTCACCGCCTCGAGGAACGACAGCACTGAGAAGAACGCCGACCGGCCGACCGAGAGCGCCAGAACGAGGGCGATCTCCCACCACAGTCGGGTCCGTGACACGTGCGTCATTCTTCCTCCCGGGTCGATGTTAAGCCGGGGGATGGCGGGTCACGGGCGGCGGCGTTTGCGCGCGGGGGTCTCGGTCGCCAGGACGTGCTGCAACGGCTCGGGATCGGCGAGGCGGCCGATGGCGAGCATGGTCTCGACGCGGTCGATGCCCGGGATCGGCCAGACCTGCTCGACGAGCAGTCGCTGCAGATCGGCGTGGTCGCGTACGCGGAACCGCGCCATCAGGTCGTACCCGGCCGCCAGGACGATGACCTCGGTCATGGCGTCGATCGCCTTGAGCGCGGTCAGCACTGCGGCAGCGTCGGCGTTCCCGGTCAGCCGTAACGGCATCACGACGAGCATCGGATAGCCCAGCGCCGCCCAGTCGAGCTCGATCGTGTGCCGGCGGATGACGTGCCCGCGTTCCATCCGCGCGATGCGTTCCGCGACCGCCGGAGCCGACATCCCGACGTCCGCCGCGATGCTGCGCATCGACGCGCGGGCGTCCTCGTGCAGGCGATGCAGGATCCGCCGGTCGACGTCGTCGATCTCGAGGACCTCGCGCTCGGGTTCGAGCAGCGAGCGCAGGTGCGCTGGATCGGTCGTCATGCCCCTCCCCGGGGTGTGTCGGCGAAGCCGCTGCGTTCGAGCTCCCGGAGGACGTCGAGGGTGAACTGGACGTGGTCGAGGAAGTCTTCGACGTAGCCGTGCTCATCGTAGCCGTGCATGTTCCCGGCCGGTCGCAGGGTGCCAGTGGGGGAGATGATGGGGGCTCCGAGGTGCTCGAGGAACAGGGCGCCGGGACCCGCTCCCGTCATCACGTCGTAGACGACCGCGTCGGCGCCGAAGGCATGCCCGGCAGCGCGCACGACGGCTTCGCCGAAGGCGGACTCGACCGGTGAGTACGCGGGCGCGAGGGCGCGGATGACGGATACCGAGACGTCCGGATGCCGTGCGGAGAGGTGGGCGCGGATAGCATCCACCACGCGCTCCGGCTGCATCCCGGGGACGAGCCCGAAGCGCACGCGTGCAGACGCCGACGCCGGAATGCTCTGCCGCACGCCGTCGTCGAGGTCGAACCCGGAGAGGCTCATCGACGGCTCGAAGACGAACCGCGTCGAGAGCTCCGAGTCGGTTCCCGGCAGATAGGGTGTCACGCCGTCGCGGGCGATGGACACTCCGGGCAGGGTGATGTCCGCCGTGCGGCGACGCGCGCGTTCGTCCGGGACGATCGCCTCATCCCGCACGCCGGCGACCGCGATCCGCCCGTCGTCGGTGCGCATCGACGAGATCGCCGCCATCAGCTCGAGCGGTGCGGAGCGGAGGATCGAGGAGTACGACGGATGCTGCGCCGCGGCGAGGATGTCGAGCGACAGCTCGATCTCGAGCGACCCTCGGCATCCGAACCCGACGGCGGGGCGCCCGTCCTCCTCGCGGAGGTAGCTCTCCCACAAGCACGCGTCGGCGCGCAGCTCGGCCGCGTGCGCGGCGAGGACCGCGTCCAGGCCCGGGCTGCCGATCTCCTCGCATGGGTCCGCGAGGTAGATGACGCCGAACGGAGTCTGCCCGTCGTGGTCCTCGATCCAGAGGCGAAGCGAGGCGAGACGGCCAGCCACGTCGGCCTTGTCGTCGCACGCGCCGCGCGCGTACATGGCACCGTCCCGGATCTCCGCGGCGTACGGCGGCGAGGTCCAGCGCGACGGATCGCCCTCGGGCTGGACGTCGTAGTGGTTGTACAGCAGCAGCGACGCATCGCTCGCCCCGGCTCGGAAACCGACGACGACGGGTCCATAACCGGGGATGTCGTAGCGCACGACGCGATCCATCAGCGGCACGAGGCGCTGCTCGATCCAGTCGGCGGCCGCTGCGATCGCGTCGAGTCGACCGGCGACTGTCGGGAACCGGCAGAGTTCCCGCCAGCTCGCGACGATCTCGTCGGCGCGGTCGTCGATCCGGGGGTCGCGCGCCATCCTCACTTGCCCCGGGGCAGCGAGACGGGGACGAGGTCGTAGGGGTAGTCCGAGATGAGCTCGTAGCCGTCCTCGGTCACCAGCACGATGTCCTCGAGGCGAACGCCGCCGAAGCCCTGACGGTAGCAGCCCGGCTCGATGGCGATGACGTCACCGGCGACGAGGACGGCGTCGTTCTGGTTGAGGCTCGGGGGTTCGTGCACCTCAAGGCCCACGCCGTGTCCGAGCGAGTGGAAGTACCCCTCGTCGAGCACCTCGCCCGGCTTCTTCGTCAGCTGGGTGGGCTGGCCGGCGGCCTCGATGGGCTCGCACGAGATGCGGTGCAGCTCCGCCACGGGCAGCCCCGGACGGATCGCCGCGAGCGTCGCGTCGAACGACTTCTTGACGATGTCGTAGTAGAAGGCGAGCTCGTCGTCGATGTCGCCCTTGACGAAGGTCCGGGTCATGTCAGAGTTCCCGCCCGAGGCGATGTCGCGCGGGCAGATGTCGACCGTGACGGGCTCGCCTTCGAAGATCTGACCGGCTCCGGCGTGATGCCCGATGCACGTCTGCGCTCCGTGGGCGACGATCATGCCCGCGTCTTCGCAGCCGTTGCGGAGGAAGACCGACCGGATGCGGTCCTTGAGGTCCTCGCAGGTCAGCGGCGTGCCGTCGAGCAGAAGGCCGCCGTCTGCGTCGACGGTGGCGCGGTCCATGGCATCGGCGACGAGCGAGACGCCCGCCTCAGCGGCGACCTGCGCCCGGCGGATGCCCGCCAGCTCGTGCGGAGTCTTCACGCGACGGCGCTGCACGAACAGGTCGCGGTCCACGCGGACCTCCACCCCGTTGGCGCGCAGGTGATCCGCCACCTCGAGCGGGAAGGTGGGCGGCACGGCGGCGCGTGTCACGCCGAGCCTGCGGCAGGCGGCGACGAGAGTGGAGAGCTCCGCGAGGTCGGGGTCCTGGCCGGCGGCGCGGAAGTCGTCGAAGCCGAGCTCATCGAGGGGGAACACGGTCATACCCGGCACATCGCGCATGCGCGCCGCCTCGAGCGACTTGATGGCCACGTGCGGCGCCCCATCGACCTCGATGTAGAGGAAGGGGTCGTGCACGTCGTGGGGGATGACGTGACGCATGTCGGCGGCCAGCGTGCTCGCGTAGATGAGGATGGCGTCGTCCACCACAGCGGCTCTCCTTCGGTCGTGGGTTCCGGTGGGATCCGGAACGACTCGACCTTACATCAGAGAGGTGCTTGCGCCGGTTCACCTTTCTATCGAAAGCGTACGTGGGCGCACGCGAGTGGAGTTGAAGGTGTCGGCGGATGGTTGCGACCGGCCCCCCGGCGTCCCGGTTGACGCACCGCGCAGAGGGGGAGGCTCACCCGGTGCACGATGGCAACCCCGCGGGCGCGATTGTTGCCGACATGTAACGGTTTGGGCCTGGATGCGGTCACAGGGCGGGAGCGCGCTTATCGTCGGGGGTATATCCCGTGCTCCGGACACCGGTGTGTCCTTGCCGCCGTCGACCGTGAGCGCGTACCCGTCACCCAGGAGGAAACATGTCGAGACGACGTTGGGGAGTCGGCGCGATCGCGCTGGTGTCCGCCGTCACGCTCACGCTGGCCGGTTGCTCGGCCGGCGGCGACAGCAACACGGGCGGGGGCTCCAACGCCTCCGCGATCATCACCACGAACGGCACCGAGCCGCAGAACCCGCTGCTGACCTTCGGCACCACCGAGACCGGCGGCGGCCGCATCCTCACCTCGATCTACGCGGGCCTGGTCAGCTACAAGGCCGACGGCACGATCGAGAACGAGGTCGCTTCCTCGATCGAGAGCGATGACAACGTCGTCTGGACGATCACCGTCGCCGACGGCTGGAAGTTCACCAACGGTGAGGAGATCACCGCTCAGACGTTCGTCGACACCTGGACCGCCGGTGCTCAGGATGAGAACGGCGCGTACTGGTTCTACACGATCGAGGGCGCGTCCGACGACGGCAGCACCGCACCCACCGGCCTCGCGGTCGTCGACGACATGACCTTCACGGTCACGCTCAAGGCGCCCGACGCGGACTTCCCGCTGCGCCTCGGCTACACGGCTTACATGCCGCTGCCGTCCGTCGCCTTCGACGACCTCGAGGCGTTCGGCGAGAACCCTGTCGGCAACGGCCCGTACATGCTCGACGGCGAGGGCGCATGGCGCCACAACGAGGGCATCGACCTCGTTCCGAACCCCGACTACAAGGGTGTGCGCGAGGTCAAGAACGACGGTCTGAACATCGTCTTCTACACCTCCCTCGAGTCGGCCTACGCCGACGCGCAGGGCGGCAACCTCGACGTGCTCGACACCGTTCCCGACACGGCTTTCGCGACCTACGAGACGGACTTCCCGGAGCGTTCGGTCAACCAGCCCGCGGCGATCTACCAGGGCTTCAACATCCCCTTCTACCTGCCGAACTTCGGCAACGACGAAGAGGGTCAGCTGCGTCGCGCGGCGATCTCGATGGCGATCAACCGCGAGGAGATCACCGACACGATCTTCCAGGGCACCCGCACGCCGGCCACCGACTTCACGTCGCCGGTCGTCGAGGGCTGGAGCGACGACCTGCCCGGCTCCGAGGTCCTCGAGTACAACCCCGAAGAGGCGAAGGCGAAGTGGGCCGAGGCCGAGGCGATCAGCCCGTACGCCGGACCGTTCACCATCACGTACAACTCCGACGGTGGCCACCAGGCCTGGGTGGATGCTGTCGCGAACAGCATCGCCAACACGCTCGGCATCGAGGCGGTCGGCTCGCCGCAGCCGACGTTCGCCGCTGCGCTCGACCTGCGCACGAGCGGCACCCTGACCGGCGCCACCCGCGCCGGATGGCAGGCGGACTACCCGTCGCAGGGTAACTTCCTGTCGGCGCAGTACAGCACCGGCGCCAGCTCGAACTACGAGGGCTACACCAACCCCGAGTTCGACCAGCTGCTGACGCAGGCCGCATCGGCTCCGTCCATCGAGGACGCTGCCGGCCTGTACGAGCAGGCTCAGGAGATCCTGATGCGCGATCTGCCCAGCGTTCCGCTGTGGTACCAGAACGCCGTCGGTGTCTGGGGCGAGGGCGTCGACAACGTCGTCTTCGGCTGGGACTCGGTGCCGCTCTACAACCAGGTCACCAAGGGCTGAGTTCGGCTCCAGGCGATCATCGAGTACGGTGTCCGGGGCGCATTCGCGTCCCGGACACCGTGCTGACCGGGGCCCTCTCGCCCTCACTACCCGAACCCATTTAGGAACTATTCGTCGATGCTCTGGTTCATCGGTCGACGGCTGCTGCAGCTGATCCCCGTCTTCTTCGGGGCGACCCTTCTCATCTACGCCCTCGTCTTCCTCTTGCCGGGAGACCCGATCGCCGCCCTGTACGGCGAGCGTCAGCCGTCTCCCGCCGTCATCGAGGCGGTGAGGGCGCAGTACAACCTCGACAAGCCGTTCATCGTGCAGTACTTCCTGTACATCGGTGCGCTGCTGCAGGGTGACTGGGGCACGACGTTCTCGGGCCGCCCCGTCATCGACGTCATGGCTCAGGCGTTCCCCATCACGCTGCGACTGGCGGTCCTCGCCCTCGCGATCGAAGCGTTCTTCGGCATCGTCGTCGGTCTCATCGCGGGCCTGCGCAAGGGCAAGCTCTTCGACGCCACCGCTCTGGTCGTCAGCCTGCTCCTCATCTCCGTGCCGACCTTCGTCATCGGTTTCGTCCTGCAGTACATCCTCGGCATCCAGCTCGGCTGGTTCCGCACCACCGTCAGTGCGGGTGCGCCCTGGAACGAGCTCCTCCTGCCGGCGATCGTGCTCGCGACGGTCTCGTTCGCGTACATCGTCCGGCTCACCCGTTCCTCCGTCGCGGAGAACCTCTCCGCCGACTTCGTCCGCACGGCGACGGCCAAGGGCCTCAGCCGCCGTCGCGTCGTCACGGTGCACGTCCTGCGCAACTCGCTCGTCCCCGTGGTGACCTACCTGGGCGTGGATCTCGGATCGCTGATGGTTGGCGCGATCGTGACCGAGAGCATCTTCAACATCAACGGCGTCGGCGGCACGATCTATCGCGCCATCACGATCGGTGAGGGACCCACGGTCGTGTCCTTCGTCGCCATCATGGTCATCATCATCATGCTGGCGAACCTGCTCGTCGATCTCCTGTACGCCTGGCTCGACCCGAGGATCCGCTATGCCAAGTAATCTCCGCCGGAATCAGGAACACTTCGTCGCTCCCGAGGAGGAGACGCCGCTCCAGGCGATCGACGCCGTCTCGACCGACGACAAGCCGCGCACCGTCTGGAGCGACGCGTGGCAGTCGATGCGCCGCCGGCCCATGTTCTGGGTCTCCGCCGTGCTCATCGTGCTGATCCTCGTCGTCGCGATGTTCCCCGGGCTCTTCTCGCCCGTGTCGCCGACCGCGAACTGTCAGCTGGCCGACAGCAACGCCGGTCCGCGTGCCGGACACATCTTCGGATTCACCCGCCAGGGCTGCGACGTCTACGCCCGCGTGATCTACGGCACGCAGTCGTCGGTCATGGTCGGCTTCATCGCGACGCTCATGGTGACGATCTTCGGCTCGATCGTCGGCGCCCTCGCCGGATACTACGGCGGCATCCTCGACGCGATCCTGTCGCGCGTGGCAGACATCTTCTTCGCCATCCCGACCGTGCTCGGCGCCATCGTCTTCATGTCGGTCGTGCCCGACCGGACGCCGCTCGTCGTCGCCCTCGTGATCGCGGTCTTCGCGTGGCCCCAGATCGCCCGCATCATGCGCGGCGCGGTCCTGACGGCCAAGCAGGCCGACTACGTCGTGGCGTCCATCGCGCTCGGCGTCTCGCGCTGGCGCGTGCTGCTGCGTCACGTGCTGCCGAACGCGATCGCGCCCGTCATCGCCGTGGCCACGGTGTCGCTCGGAACCTTCATCGTCGCCGAGGCGACCCTGTCGTTCCTCGGCATCGGCCTGCCCGGGACGGTGATGAGCTGGGGCAACGACATCAACTCCGCGCGCCAGTCGCTCACCACGAGCCCCATGGTGCTGATCTACCCCGCCGCCGCCCTGTCGGTGACGGTCCTGTCCTTCCTCATGCTGGGTGACGTCGTGCGCGATGCCCTCGACCCGAAGGAGCGTGCGCGCCGATGAGCGACACCACGTCCTCGGATGCCACGCCGCTGCTGGACATCCGCAACCTCCACGTCGGGTTCCAGACGAAGGCCGGACTCGTCCCGGCCGTCCGCGGCGTCGACCTGACGATCTACCCGCGCCAGTCGGTCGCGATCGTCGGCGAGTCCGGTTCCGGTAAGTCCACGACGGCTCAGGCGATCATCCGGCTGCTCCCGGGCACCGGGCGGATCACGGACGGCCAGATCATGTTCGAGGGCCGCGACCTCGCGGCGCTGTCGAACCGCGAGCTGCAGGCCGTGCGCGGGGCGCAGATCGGCTACGTCCCGCAGGATCCCATGTCGAACCTCAACCCGGTGCTGACCGTCGGGTTCCAGGTGCGCGAGGCTGTCCGCTCGAACCGCAGCGCGACCGGTCGCGCCGCAGTCCGCGATCGTGCCGTCGAGGTCCTCACCGAGGCAGGGCTGCCCGACGCTGCCGACCGGATGCGGCAGTACCCGCACCAGTTCTCCGGTGGTATGCGTCAGCGTGCGCTCATCGGGATCGGTCTGTCGGCGCGTCCGAAGCTCCTCATCGCCGATGAGCCGACGTCGGCTCTGGACGTCACCGTGCAGCGCCAGATCCTCGACCACCTCGGCACGCTCACGACGGACTTCGGCACGTCGGTGCTGTTCATCACCCACGACCTCGGCCTGGCGGCCGAGCGCGCCGAGCACCTCGTCGTGATGTACCGCGGTCGCGTGGTCGAGTCGGGCCCGTCGCAGGAGATCCTCGCCGATCCGAAGCATCCCTACACGAAGCGACTCGTGTCCGCGGCCCCGAGCCTCGCCTCACGTCGCATCCAGGCGGTGCGCCACCACGAGGACGTCGACGTCTTCGGCGCGGGGGAGCAGTTCCTCGCACGCGCCGAGGAACGCGAGGCCGAGGCAGAGGCGGTCGCTGCGCGCAGTGACTTCATCGACATCCGCAACGCGCGGCGTGTCTACAAGGTGCGCACCGGCGGCCTCTCGTCGAAGCAGATCGTCGCCGTCGACGACGTCAGCATCCAGGTGGCGAAGGGAACGACGACCGCGATCGTCGGCGAGTCGGGGTCGGGCAAGTCCACGCTCGCCAAGCTCTTCCTGCAGCTGGAGCAGCTGACCTCGGGTGAGATCCACTTCGACGGCAAGAAGCTCGGCGGGCTCAGCCGCGCCGAGGAGCTCGCTTTCCGCCGCCGGGTCCAGCCGGTCTTCCAGGACCCGTACGGCACCCTCGACCCGCAGTACAGCGTCGGCGACACGATCGCCGAGCCCATGCGGGTGCACAAGTTCGGCACCCAGAAGGAGCGATCGGCGCGGGTACGCGAGCTGCTCGACCAGGTGTCGCTGCCGGCAGCGGCGAAGGATCGCTATCCGAGCGAGCTCTCGGGCGGTCAGCGTCAGCGCGTCGCGATCGCGCGCGCGCTCGCGCTGAAGCCGGACGTGCTCGTCCTCGACGAGGCCGTCTCTGCGCTCGATGTGCTCGTGCAGGGCCAGATCCTGAATCTGCTGACGGAGTTGCAGACGGAGCTCGACCTGACCTATCTGTTCATCACCCACGACCTCGCGGTCGTGCGTCTCGTGGCCGACAACGTCTCGGTCATGCGACGGGGTCGCCTGGTGGAATCGGCGACGACCGACGAGGTCTTCGACCACTCCACCGAGGAATACACGCGCGAACTGCTCGCGGCCATTCCCGGCGCCGGATTCCAGTTCGGCGTCTGAGTCCCCGCAGTATGCGCAAGACCTACCGGCCGGCGTCGGCGACCATCGCGGTCGTCGGCGCCGGTCTGCTCGGTGCCTTCCTCCTCGGTGACGCCTTCGTCCGGGGTGGTGTCGTGCAGGGTCTGCTGCTGGCGCCCTGGGTCTTCCTGGCGGTGTGGATCATCTACACGCTGCTCTACGCGCCGTTCATCGCGACCGACGAGAACGCGATCGTCATAGCGAACCCGCTCCGGGTGACGCGTGTGCCCTGGCCGTCCGTCACCGACATCCGATTGCGCTGGCAGGTCACCGTCGACACGGCCGACGGCCGCTCCATCGCCGCCTTCGGCGGTCCGTCGCCGAGCCGGCCGTCCCGGGTCGGCCGTGGTGCGTGGTCCAGCGTCCGCGAAGAGGCGGAGCGGATGCCGGCCGCCGTCCGCGAGCTCGAGGAGATCCGCTCGGCGTGGGAAGAGCACGAGCCCGAAGCGCCGGATGAGGCGATCGCCGTCACATGGAACCGCGCGGTTTTGTTGCCCCTCGCCGTCATCGTGCTCTGGGCGGCTCTCGCCCTCGCTTTCGGCGGCTGAGGTCGACCGGGGGCCGCTCCTGGCTATGTGCTCAGCCGCCGCGCGCCGCGATGAGCAAGGCGTGCGCCGACGGCGGCATGCGTAGGACACATTTTGCTAACGAACTCGTTTCGCGCAACACGTTGGAAACGAACGCACGCAAGGGTAGTGGTCATCTGAACTCGGCGGCGGTGTCGCCGAGCGGGGAGCGGAAAGGTCTTCCGTCGCCCGGATCATCAAGAGAACAGGAGTGGGAATGCGTTTCACGCGTATCTCCATGGCGGGCGCGAGCGCCGCTGCCCTGGCGCTCGTCGTCGCCGGCTGTGCGCCGGCAGACGGCGGCGAACAGGAGACGACGACGGCGAGCCAGTCCATCGCCGTTTCAGTCGGTCCGAACGACTTCATCAGCTACAACGGCTTCACGCCCGAGACGTACTCGACGTACAACTCGGCGATCGTGGACCGGCTCCTCGCGGGCTTCAGCTACTTCGACGAGGTCGGCGCCATCCAGCCGAACACCGATCTGGGCTCGTACGAGCTGATCTCGGAAGACCCGATGGTCGTCGAGTACACCATCGCCGATGACGCCGAGTGGTCCGATGGCACGCCCATCACGGTCGCCGACGCCGTTCTCGCGTGGGGTGTGCAGAACCCCAACCTCGCCGGAGCCGAGGGCCCGCTGTTCAACTCGGTCTCGCAGGACCTCGGTGACACCGTTCCCGCCGGCCCGCAGGGTGACGCCGACGCGAAGTCGTTCACGGTCGAGTTCGCCGCGCCGGACCCCGACTGGCAGATCCAGACCTGGATGCTCAGCCCGGCGCACGTCGTGGCCGAGCAGGGCGGCCTCTCCACGGAGGAGCTCGTCGAGGCGATCCGCGGCGGCGACGCCGCTGCCCTCGCCGACGCGGCCGATTTCTGGAACACCGGATGGAACACCGCCCCCGGCACGCTGCCCGACGAGGCGCTCATCCCCAGCTCCGGCCCCTACGTCCTCTCGTCGTGGGAGGCCGGCCAGTCGGTGACCCTCAAGCGCAACGAGAACTACTACGGCACGCCGGCAGCCAATGACGAGCTCGTCATCCGCTTCGTCGAGCAGGACGCGATGGTCCAGGCGCTGCAGAACGGTGACCTCGACGTCATCGCCCCCCAGCCCACGGTCGACACCGTCTCGCAGATCGAGGAGCTCGGCGACGCCGCTCAGCTGCTCACCGGCCAGACGCTCACCTGGGAGCACCTCGACTTCAACTTCAAGGGCAACGCGTCGCTCGCTAACAGCCTCGAGCTGCGTCAGGCGTTCGCGATGTGCGTGCCGCGCCAGCAGATCGTCGACAACCTCATCAAGCCCGTCAGCTCGGACGCCGAGGTCATGAACGCCCGCGAGGTGTTCCCCTTCCAGGAGAACTACGACGAGGTCGTCTCGGCCGCGTACGACGGCCGCTACGACGAGCCCAACCTCGAAGAGGCCAAGGCCCTCGTCGACGCCGCCGGCGCTGCCGGCACCGTCGTCCGCATCGGCTACTCCGCTCCGAACCCGCGCCGTGCCGACGAGGTCGCCCTCATCAAGTCGTCCTGCGACCAGGCCGGCTTCGAGATCCAGGACGTCGGCAACGCCGACTTCTTCCAGCCCGGTGGCACCCAGGAGCGCGGTGACTACGACGTGGCCCTGTTCGCCTGGGCCGGTTCCGGCCAGATCACCTCGGGCCAGAACATCTACGCCACCGATAAGCCGCAGAACTACGGCGGATACTCGAGCCCGGTCGTCGACCAGGCATGGGAGACGCTCGCGACGAGCCTCGACGAGTCGGTTCACCTCGAGCAGACGAAGATCATCGAGAAGCAGCTGTGGGACGACCTCTTCGGCATCCCGGTGTTCGCTCACCCCGGTGTCGACGCCGCTGCTGCCGACATCGAGAACGCTCAGCACTCGGTGGGCCAGAGCGGCATCATGTGGAACGCCGAGAAGTGGTCGCGCGCAGAATAAACGTATTCTGTCTCTGACACGACCAGAGTGTGGGCCGTCGCTGCGGTGACGGCCCACACTCCCGTGAGGGGCACATGTGTGCCCCGCGTACGACCAAGGGACCTCGACTTCCGTGCTGAAATTCATCATCCGCCGTCTGGCGGCAGCGGTGGGCATCATGCTCGCCGCATCCCTCTTGATGTACGTCCTGACGATCAACTCCGGCGATCCGCTCGCCGACCTGCGAGAGAGTAACGCGGACAACCGCGAGCAGTTGATCGCTCGGCGTATCGAATACATGAACCTCGACCAGCCCTGGTTCCAGCGCTACCTCACCTGGCTCTTGGGTGCGAGCAAGTGTCTGATCGGCCAGTGCGATCTCGGCCTCACCCGACAGGGCGTCGAAGTGTCGACGCTCGTCGGGCAAGCGGCGGCCTCGACGCTGAGGCTCGTCCTGCTCGCCACGGTCCTGGCACTGATCATCGGTATCGCGATCGGCATCATCACCGCCATCCGGCAGTATTCGGGCCTGGACTACGCCGTGACGTTCCTCACGTTCCTGTTCTTCTCGCTGCCGGTCTTCTGGGCCGCGGTGCTCTTCAAGGAGTACCTCGCGATCGGGTACAACGATTGGATCCGCGATCCGGAGCTGACGCCGATACAGATCATCGTGATCGCCGTCGTCATCGGGTTCGTCGTGCAGGTGCTCGGCGGCGGCTCGCTGAAGCGACGGGCGGTCACCTTCGCCGTCACCGCCGCGGTCCTGGGGGCAGCGCTGCCCCTCATGCTCGCGACGAACGCGTTCCGCGAGCCGCGACTCACCATCGTCGGCGTGGCCGTGCTCACGGTCCTCCTCGCGCTCAGCGCGACAGTGGCGTCCGTGGGGCTGCACAACCGGCGGGTGCTCGTCATCGGTCTGGCCAGTGCGGGACTCGTGGTCGTCATGCACCTGGCGCTGACGAACGTGTTCATCTACTACATGAACTGGGGCGTGCTCGCCGGCGGTGCGCTGCTGGCGATGATCGTGCCGTTCCTCATCGGGCGGTTCTTCGGCGGACGCTTCCGCGGGCCGGCGACGGTCGTGGCGTTCGTGACGATCTTCGGCGGTGCCCTTCTGACGGTCGTGGACTCGCTCTTCCGCGTGTGGCCGTCCTTCCTGCAGCGCAAGCCGCGTCCCATCTCCACGATCGGCGCGCAGACGCCGAACTTCGACGGGACGTTCTGGCAGACCTTCCTCGACATCGGCACGCAGATGCTGCTGCCGACGCTGCTGCTGACCGTGATCTCGTTGGCGTCGTACAGCCGCTATACGCGGACGTCGATGCTCGAGGTGGGCAACCAGGACTTCATCCGCACGGCGCGGGCGAAGGGCGTTCCCGAGCGGCTGGTCATCTTCCGCCATGCCTTCCGCAACGCCCTCATCCCGATCGCCACCATCGCGGCCTTCGACTTCGCGGGCCTCATCGGCGGCGCGGTCATCACCGAGCGCGTCTTCGGATGGAAGGGAATGGGCGATCTGTTCTCGACCGGTCTTGCACAGGTGGACCCGAACCCGGTCATGGCCTTCTTCCTCGTGACCGGCCTGGCCGCGATCGTCTTCAACATGCTGGCGGACATCTTCTACGCCGTCATCGACCCGAGGATCCGAGTATGACGAACCCGAACGACAACGTCCCGACCACGACGTCGGTGCTCTCGGTCGCCGAGGCCGAGGACGCAGCCCTCGCCAAGAGCACCGCGGCGCCTCGCTCGCAGGCCCGGATCGTGTGGGGGCGCTTTCTGCGCCACCGTGCAGCGACGATCTCGGCGGTCGTGCTCATCTTCCTCACCCTGCTGAGCTTCACGTCCGTCGGTTTCGCAGGCATACCGGGGTGGTGGCCGCACGATTATCGCGCAGCGGGTGACGTCGTCAACGGCGGCGTGCCGACGCTGAGCCTCATCCCTGAATGGCTCGGGGGCGACGGCATCCGCTTCGGCGAGCACCCGTTCGGCCAGGAGAACACCGGCAAGGACTTCTTCGCCCTGACGATGATGGGCACGCAGCGTTCCATCCTGCTGGGTCTCGTGCTCGGTATCTCGTCGACGGTGATCGGCACCATCATCGGCGCCGTGGCGGGCTACTACCGCGGCTGGGTCGACTCGGTGCTGATGCGCATCACCGATCTGTTCATCGTGATCCCCCTCCTGGCCCTCGCGGCCGTCGTGGGTCAGATCGCCGGCAACCTCGGCAAGAACCCGATCATTCTGGCGTTCATGCTGTCGCTCCTGACGTGGACCGGCCTTGCGCGCCTCGTGCGCGGTGAGGTGCTGTCGCTCCGTGAGCGGGACTTCGTCCTCGCGGCGCGGGCGTCCGGCGCCGGGGGGGCGCGCATCATCTTCCGTCACCTCATCCCCAACGTCATCGGTGTCATCGCCGTGAACGCGACGTTCGCGATCGCGGGGGCGATCCTCCTGGAGAGTTCGCTCTCGTACCTGAACTTCGGCGTCCAACCGCCCGAGACTTCCTTGGGCCTGCTGATCAACCAGTATCAGGGCAGCTTCACCAGCAGGCCCTGGCTGTTCTGGTGGCCGGGCATGATGATCCTCGCGATCGCCCTGTCCATCAATTTCCTGGGCGACGGCATCCGCGACGCGTACGACCCGCGCCAGTCGCGCAGCGTGCGTCGGGAGATCAAGAGGAGGAACCGCGCATGAGCGTCACAGCCACGCGTACCGCACTGAAGTTCACCGACCTTTCCGTCACGTTCCTCACCGGCTCGGGCGACGTCAACGCCGTCAAGGGCATCTCGCTCGAGGTGCGCCCGGGCGAGGTCGTCGCGGTAGTCGGCGAGTCGGGCTCCGGCAAGTCGGTGACCTCTCTCGCCGCGATGGGCCTCCTCGCCGAGAACGCCATCACCCGCGGATCCATCACCGTCGGCGAGACCGAGGTGATCGGGCTTCCGAACGAGCGCATGCGCAAGCTCCGCGCCAGCGAGATCGCGATGATCTTCCAGGAGCCGATGACGGCGCTCAACCCGGTGCTCACGATCGAGCGTCAGCTCACCGAGATCTTCGAGCTTCACGACGTCGCCTACGGCGAAGACGCGCGGGACCGATCGATCGGCCTGTTGCGTGACGTCGGCATCCCCGAGCCGGAGCGGCGCATCAAGCAGTACCCGCATCAGTTCTCGGGTGGTCAGCGTCAGCGCATCGTCATCGCGATGGCGATCGCGCTGGATCCGAAGGTCATCATCGCGGACGAGCCGACCACCGCCCTCGACGTTACGGTCCAGGCGGAGATCCTCGATCTGCTGCGGCGCCTGAAGGACCACCGTGATGCGGGCATCCTTCTGATCACGCACAACATGGGCGTCGTCGCCGACATCGCCGATCGCGTCGCTGTGATGTACCGCGGTGACCTGGTCGAGGTGGGCGACGTGGAGGACGTGCTCACCCGGCCCCAGCATCCCTACACGAAGAAGCTGCTCGCCGCCGTTCCCCGCCTCGACCCCGAGCTCACCTCACGAGCTGCAGGCGGCGCCACGCGCGACGTGGTGCTGGAGGCGAACGGACTCGTCCTCGAGTACGCCGGGCGCGGCAAGACGTTCCGCGCCGTCGAGGACGTCTCGTTCGACCTCGCCGCCGGCGAGGTGCTCGGCATCGTCGGCGAGTCCGGTTCGGGCAAGTCGACGATTGCGCGCGCCGTGCTCGGGCTGATGCCGGTCGCGGACGGGACGCTGAGTCTCGGCGGACGGGACCTCGCGAAACTGCGCGGGCGCAAGGCGAAGAACGTACGGCGCGACATCGGCGTCGTCTTCCAGGACCCCGCGGCATCCCTCGACCCGCGGTTCCCGATCGGCGACTGCATCATCGAGCCGATGGCCATCCACCGTGTCGGCACCAAGGCGGAGCGGCTCGACCGGGCCCGCGAGCTGCTCGACGCCGTGCGGCTGCCGCGCGACGTGCTCGAGCGCTACCCGCACGAGCTGTCCGGCGGTCAGCGTCAGCGCGTCTCGATCGCGCGGGCTCTCACGCTGCGGCCGAAGCTCTTCGTCGCCGACGAGCCGACGTCGGCGCTGGACGTGTCGGTCCAGGCCGCGGTGCTCGACATGCTGAAGGAACTGCAGGAGACGTACTCGTTCGCCTGCATCCTCGTCAGCCACGACCTCGCCGTGGTCGACCAGCTGTCGGACCAGATCCTCGTGCTCAAGTCGGGGCGAACGGTCGAGCAGGGGCCGACGTCGCAGGTGCTGCTGCAGCCCCGCGAGTCGTACACCCGGGAACTGCTGGCAGCCTCGCCGGTCCCGGATCCCATCGAGCAGCGCCGGCGCCGCGAGGAACGCCGGGCCGCTCTCGACGCGTCCTGAGGGCCGGACTCCGACCTTCTCGCAGGCGCCCCGCGAACTCGCAGGGCGCCTGCGTTAAACTGTCCCGTCGGCATCCCGGCGTTTTCCCTTCATCCTGAGGACCCCCTTCATGGCGCATGCCCTTCGTCCTGACCTCCGCAACGTCGCGATCGTCGCGCACGTCGACCACGGCAAGACGACGCTCGTCGATGCCATGCTCCGCCAGACCGGCTCGTTCGGCGACCACGCGCACGTCGAGGAACGTGCCATGGACTCGAACGATCTCGAGCGCGAGAAGGGCATCACGATCCTCGCCAAGAACACGGCGATCACCTACAACGGCGTCCACACCGACGTGCCCGTGACGATCAACGTCATCGACACCCCGGGTCACGCCGACTTCGGCGGAGAGGTCGAGCGCGGCCTGTCGATGGTCGATGGTGTCGTGCTGCTCGTCGACGCGTCGGAGGGTCCGCTGCCGCAGACTCGCTTCGTGCTGCGCAAGGCGCTCGAGGCCAAGCTCCCCGTCATCCTGCTCGTCAACAAGACCGACCGCCCCGACGCCCGCATCGCGGAGGTCGAGGAGGAGGCCCACGACCTGCTGCTGGGTCTCGCCGGCGACCTCGTCGACGACGTGCCCGACCTCGACGTCGACGCGCTGCTCGACGTGCCCGTCGTGTACGCCTCGGGCCGCGCGGGCGCGGCGTCGCGCAACCGTCCCGACAACGGCGAGCTCCCCGACAACGAAGACCTCGAGCCGCTCTTCGAGGCGATCCTCGAGCACGTGCCGGCGCCGTCCTACGACGACGAGGCGCCGCTGCAGGCCTGGGTGACCAACCTCGACTCGAGCCCGTTCCTCGGACGCCTCGCCCTGCTCCGCGTCTTCAACGGCACCCTCAAGAAGGGCCAGACCGTCGCGTGGGTCCGCCACGACGGTTCTCACTCGAACGCGCGTATCACCGAGCTCCTCAAGACGAAGGCCCTGGATCGTTTCCCGGCCGAGTCCGCCGGCCCGGGCGACATCGTCGCGATCGCGGGTATCGAGGACATCACGATCGGTGAGACCATCGCCGATCCCGAGGACGTCCGGCCGCTCCCGGCGATCACCGTCGACGACCCGGCCATCTCGATGACGATCGGCACGAACACCTCGCCGCTGATGGGCAAGGTCAAGGGTCACAAGCTCACCGCGCGCATGGTCAAGGATCGGCTCGACCGCGAGCTCATCGGCAACGTCTCGCTCAAGGTCGTCGACATCGGACGCCCCGACGCATGGGAGGTGCAGGGTCGAGGCGAGCTCGCGCTGGCGATCCTCGTCGAGAACATGCGCCGCGAAGGCTTCGAACTGACCGTCGGCAAGCCGCAGGTCGTAACGCGCCGCGACGAGAACGGCAAGCTCACCGAGCCGTTCGAGCACCTGACCATCGACGCCCCCGAGGAGCACCTCGGCGCGATCACGCAGCTGATGGCAGCTCGCAAGGGTCGGATGGACACGATGACGAACCACGGCACCGGCTGGGTCCGCATGGAGTTCGTCGTTCCGTCGCGTGGTCTGATCGGGTTCCGCAGCGAGTTCCTCACGATCACGCGCGGCACCGGTATCGCGAATGCGATCTCGCACGGCTATGACGAGTGGGCGGGCGCGATCTCGACCCGTCAGAACGGCTCGATCGTCGCCGACCGCTCCGGCGTCGTCACTCCCTTCGCGATGATCGCCCTCCAGGAGCGCATGAGCTTCTTCGTCCAGCCCACCGAAGAGGTCTACGAGGGCATGGTCATCGGCGAGAATTCGCGCGCCGACGACATGGACGTCAACATCACGAAGGAGAAGAAGCTCACGAACATGCGTTCGTCGACCTCGGACTCCTTCGAGTCGATGACGCCCCCGCGCGTGCTGACTCTGGAGGAGTCGCTCGAGTTCGCGCGCGACGACGAATGCGTCGAGGTCACCCCCGAGAAGGTGCGCATCCGCAAGGTCGTGCTGGATGCGACCGAGCGCGGCCGCGCCGCGTCGCGCGCGAAGCGCCAGGACGCCAACGCCTGATCCGGCTCCCCGACGCCTGCCCACGACCCCGGAGCGCCGATCCTCGGCCTCCGGGGTCGTGACATTCGCGGTGCGTCGGGCGGTCAGCGGCGGAGGATGCGCGACATCTGCTTGCCGCGGGCGACTTCGTCGACGAGCTTGTCGAGATATCGGATGCGCTGCATCAGGGGATCGTCGATCTCCTCGACGCGAATGCCGCAGATGACACCGGTGATCTTCGTGGCCTCGGGATTCACCCGGGCATCGGCGAAGAAGTCCTCGAACGTCGTCCCGGCGGCGAGATGGGCATCGAGCTCCGTCTGGCTGAAACCGGTGAGCCATCGGGTGACCTCATCGACGTCGGCGCGCGTCCGGCCTTTCCGCTCCGCCTTGGCCACATAGTGGACGTAGACCGAGGCGACGCTCATCGTGAACACGCGACTCATGCCGTCAGCGTATCCGGCGTCGCGAGCACGGGTCGATAGCATCGGAGCGATGGAGCAGGATGCCGCGACGCGGCGCGCGTGGCGCGATGGGATCGGCGTATCCGTCGCGACGAGCGCCTACGGCGTATCGTTCGGCGCGCTCGGGGTCGCCGCGGGGCTCGATGTCTGGCAGACCTGCGTGCTCAGTCTCCTGATGTTCACGGGCGGCTCGCAGTTCGCCTTCGTCGGTGTCGTCGCGACGGGTGGCTGGGCGGCGCTGCCCGCGGCCATCGCCTCCGCAGCGCTCCTGGGCGTTCGCAATGTGGCATACGGTCTTCGCATGGCGCCGGTGGTCGGCGGGAGCATCGCGCGGCGGCTGAGCGCCTTCCCGTTCACGATCGACGAGTCGACGGCAGTCGCCCTCGCGCAGTCGGGCCCCCGCGCACGCCGCATCGGCTTCTGGGTGACCGGAGTGGGCATCTATATCGGATGGAACCTCTTCACACTCCTCGGTGCGCTGCTCGGTGACGTCCTCGGCGACCCCCGGGCTTATGGACTCGACGCGGCCGCCGCGGCAGCCTTCCTCGCGCTGCTGTGGCCGCGGCTCCGCCGGCTGGACGCGGTCGTCGTCGGAGTGGCCGCCGGAGTCGTCGCCGGTGTCGCGACGCCCCTCACGATGCCCGGGATCCCCGTCCTCATCGCCGGCGTCGTGGCCATCGTGGTCGCCGCGGCCATGCCGGGCCGGCGTTCGTCGCGGGGCGATGACGCGAAGACGACGGGGGAGGCCCGATGAGCCCGTGGACCGGCATCCTCGTCGCCTCGATCATCTGCGTGGCGCTGAAGGCCCTGGGGTACCTCCTTCCGCCGCGATGGTTCGACGGGGAACGCGCGCAGCGCATCATCGACCAGCTGACGATCGCTTTGCTCTCCGCGCTGGTCGTCGTGCAGACGCTCGGCGCGGGCGCCGCGATCGTGGTGGACGCGCGCCTGCCTGCCGTGGCGATGGCCGCCGTCCTGCTCGCCGCGCGCGCCCCATTCCTCGTGGTCGTGGCGGGGGCGGCGCTGATGGCGGCGGTGCTTCGGGCGGGCGGATGGGCCGCTTAGACTGGCTCGGTGAATCAGACCTGGACCCGCTTCGCCGGGTGGCTCGTCGCCGCGATCGCGGGAGCCGTCTACGGTGTCGCGGGGACGATCACCCAGGCGTACTCCTGGGGTGTGCTGCCGGTGGGGCTCATCGTCGCTGTCGCCGGCGTGACCGCCCTCGTCGCGGGGCTGCGGCTGCTCACCGACGACCGGTGGACGGCGCTGGCCTGCGGGCTGGGCGCTCTCGTCTCGACCGTCGTCTTCTCCGGACGCGGGCCCGGCGGCTCGGTCGTCGTGCCTGCCCCGCCGGACGGGCAGCTGAGCACCGGGCTGATCTGGACGTTCGCTGTGCCGGTCATGGTGGCCGTCGTAGTCGGTTGGCCCTCGTTCGCGGGAGCACGCCGGGCGGCCGCGTCCGATCGCACGAACTAGACTCGTCATGTGACTTATGTGATCGCCCTCCCGTGCGTGGACGTGAAGGACCGCGCCTGCATCGACGAATGCCCCGTGGACTGCATCTACGAGGGTGAGCGCTCGCTCTACATCCACCCGGATGAATGCGTCGACTGCGGCGCATGCGAGCCGGTGTGCCCGGTCGAGGCGATCTACTACGAAGACGACCTGCCGGACGAGTGGCAGGACTACTACACCGCGAACGTCGAGTTCTTCGACGACCTGGGATCTCCCGGAGGTGCCGCGAAGGTCGGCGTCATCGCGAAGGACCACCCCCTCGTGGCCGCGCTGCCGCCGCAGGGGGAGGGGCATTGAGCGTCCGCGACCTCGCCGACTACCCCTGGGACGCCGTAGCGCCCTACGCCGAGAAGGCCCGCCGCCACCCGGGCGGCATCGTCGACCTGTCCATCGGGTCGCCGGTCGACCCGACGCCTGAGGTCGTCGCCCGCGCCCTGCGCGAAGCGACCGACGCGCATGCGTACCCGCAGACCGTCGGCACCCCAGCGCTTCGGGAGGCCATCGTGCGGTGGTACGAGCGTCGCCGCGGTGTCACCGGTCTGGCCCCCGACAGCGTGCTGCCGACGATCGGGTCGAAGGAGCTCGTCGCGCTCCTCCCGCTGCTGCTCGGCCTCGGTGCCGGCGATGTCGTCGTGCATCCCCGCGCCGCCTACCCGACGTACGAGGTCGGCGCCCGCCTGGTCGGTGCGACGCCGGCAGCCGCAGACGACCCGGCCGACTACCCGGAGGGCACCCGACTCGTCTGGGTCAACTCGCCCGGAAACCCCGACGGACGCGTGCTGGACGTCGCGGAGCTGCGGCGGATCGTCGCCCGCGCACGCGAGCTCGGCGCCGTCGTCGTCTCGGACGAATGCTACGCCGAGCTCGGCTGGGACGGGCCCTGGGCGAGCGAGACGGTGCCGAGCGTGCTCGACCCGCGGGTGAGCGAAGGCGACGTCAGCGGTCTGCTGTCGGTGTACTCGCTCAGCAAGCAGTCGAACCTCGCGGGTTATCGGGCGGCGTTCCTGGCAGGCGACCCGACCATCGTGGCCCGGCTTCTCACCGCGCGGAAGCACCTGGGACTGATGCAGCCCCTGCCCGTGCAGCAGGCGATGGTCGCAGCCCTGGGCGACGACGATCACGTCGCCCGACAGAAGGACCTGTACCGCCGCCGTCGCGATGTGCTCCGACCGGCGCTCGAGCGCGCGGGCTTCCGTATCGATCACAGCGAAGCGGGACTCTATCTGTGGGCGACGGCGCAAGAGGACGCGTGGGAGACGCTCGGCCGGCTCGCCGAACTCGGCATCCTCGCGGGCCCCGGCCACTTCTACGGAACGCAATTCCCGCAGCACGTTCGCTTCTCGCTGACCGCGTCGCAGGAGCGGATCGACGCCGCTGCCGCACGCCTGACGGGTTCGTAGGTTCTCTCCTACCGATCCGCTGATCCTTTGGCGCCGTACGGAGTAGGCCCGTGCGCCCGATAGGCTGTAATGACCGCACCGGACGATCGCAAGGAGGCTTCGTGAACGACACGGGCACCCCGCAGAAGGCCACCGTCACCATCGGTGACCGCACCGCCGAATTGCCGGTGCTGCACGGAACCGACGGAGTTCCGAGCGTCGATTTCTCGACGTTCACCAAGCAGACGGGCCACACGAGCCTCGACTACGGCTTCGTCAACACCGCGGCCACGCGGTCCGCCATCACCTACATCGACGGTGACCAGGGCATCCTGCGTTACCGCGGCTACCCGATCGAGCAGATCGCCAAGCACTCGACGTACCTCGAAGTGGCCTGGCTCCTGCTCTACGGCGACCTGCCCACGGCTGACGAGCTGGCGGACTTCGACGACCGCATCCGTCGTCACACACTGCTGCACGAAGACCTCAAGCGCTTCTTCTCGTCCCTGCCGCACACCGCGCACCCGATGTCGGTGCTGTCCGCCGCCACAGCGGCCCTGTCGACGTATTACGAGGACCAGTCCGACCCGAACAACCCCGAGCACGTCGAGCTCAACACGATCCGGCTCCTCGCGAAGCTGCCCGTGATCGCCGCGTACGCGCACAAGAAGAGCGTCGGGCAGGCCTTCCTCTACCCCGACAACTCGCTGAGCTTCGTCGACAACTTCCTGCGCCTGAACTTCGGCGTCCTCGCCGAGAACTACGAGGTCAACCCGGTCGTCTCGCGCGCGCTCGAGCGTCTGCTCATCCTGCACGAGGACCACGAGCAGAATGCCTCGACCTCGACCGTGCGCCTGGTCGGGTCGACCGGTGCGAATCAGTTCTCCTCGATCTCGGCCGGTATCAACGCGCTCTACGGACCGTTGCACGGCGGCGCGAACGAGGCCGTCCTCGACATGCTGGCCCGCATCCGGGACTCCGGCGAGAGCGTCGAGCGCTTCGTCGCCCGCGTGAAGAACAAGGAAGACGGCGTGAAGCTCATGGGCTTCGGGCACCGGGTCTACAAGAACTACGACCCGCGCGCGAAGCTCGTCAAGGAGTCCGCGGACGAGGTCCTCAACGAGCTCGGCGTCGTCGACCCGTTGCTGGATCTTGCGAAGGAGCTCGAGGAGATCGCCCTGAGTGACGACTACTTCCGCGAGCGTCGCCTGTACCCGAACGTCGACTTCTACACGGGCGTCATCTACAAGGCGATGGGCTTCCCCACGCGCATGTTCACGCCGCTGTTCGCGATCGGTCGGCTGCCCGGCTGGCTCGCGCACTGGCGCGAGATGCAGAACGACCCGCAGACGAAGATCGGGCGTCCGCAGCAGCTGTACATCGGCTCGGCGGAGCGGGACTACCCCACCTCCTGAACAGGGCTCGACGATCACGAGAGGCCGGCACATCACAGCGATGTGCCGGCCTCTGCCATGCGGTCGCGGATCGCGCCACATTACCTCGACGTCCGCGGGGTGCCGCTGGACCGGGGCACCCCGTGTGTCACTTGTCGATCAGTGTCGCCGCGTAGTCGGGGACGTATCCGTCGAGCTGCTGCGGCGGGCGGTCGTAACCACCGGATGGCGGGCGCGGTGGGATCTCGATCTCGGGCCGCTCGACCACTTCGTAGGGGATCTGTCCGAGCAGATGGTGGATCATGTTGATCCGGCCTCGGCGCTTGTCCTCGTTGTCGACCTCGTGCCAGCGTGCCTCCGGGATGTCGGTGTGCACGAACATCGTGTCCTTCGCGCGCGAGTAGTCCTCCCACTTGGTGATCGAGAGCACGTCGTTGGGGGAGAGCTTCCACCGCCGCATCGGATCCTCGTTGCGCGACCGGAACCTCTTCTCCTGCTCGACATCCGAGACACTGAACCAGTACTTCAGCAGCAGGATGCCGTCCTCGACGAGCATCCGCTCGAAGATCGGCGCCTGGTGCAGGAACCGGTGGTACTCCTCGTTGGTGCAGTAGCCCATGACCCGCTCGACGCCGGCGCGGTTGTACCAGGACCGGTCCATGAGGACGATCTCGCCGGCGGCCGGCAGATGCGCGACGTATCGCCGGAAGTACCACTGCGAGCGTTCGCGCTCGGTCGGCGCGGGAAGCGCGACGATGCGCGCGACCCGAGGATTGAGATACTCGGCGACGCGCTTGATGGTGGATCCCTTGCCCGCGGCGTCGCGCCCCTCGAAGATCACCACGATGCGGGCGCCGGTGGCCTGCACCCAGGCCTGCATGTCGACGAGCTGCGCCTGCAGCCGCCGCAACTCGGCTTCGTACACCTTCTTCGGCAAGCGATCGGCCATCGAGCCACCTCCTGACGCGAGCATACGCCCCCCTCGCGCGGGTGTGCGGCCCGGTCTAGGGTGGGCCGCACGCACGAGCAGGGGAGCGAAGCATGTGGATGCAGACGACCGATCCGCTCGGCTCGCTGGCGCTGTCGGCCCTCGTCGCCGCCATTCCGATCATCGTCTTCCTCGTCGCGCTCGTCGGGCTTCGCCTCAGCGGCATCCTCGCCGGTCTCATCGCGCTCGTCGCGCAGCTGCTGGTGGCCGCACTCGGATTCGGGATGCCGCTCACGGCAGTCGGGGGTGCGGGCCTGCTGGGCCTGCTCACGGCGGTCTGGCCGATCGCCTACATCATCGTGATGGCGGTGTGGCTCTACAAGCTCGCTGTCGCGAGCGGTCGCTTCGACGTCATTCGTTCATCGATCGGGGGCATCTCGAAAGATCAGCGGATCCAGGTGCTCCTCATCAGCTTCTCCTTCGGCGCCTTTCTGGAGGGCGCCGCCGGGTTCGGCGTGCCCATCGCCATCTGCGCCGCGCTCCTGGTGCAGCTCGGGTTCCGCCCGCTGCGGGCGGCCATGATCTCGCTCGTCGCCAACGCGGCGGCGGGGGCATACGGCGCCATCGGCATCCCCGTGATCGTGGGTGCGCAGGTCAGCGGCCTCGAGGTGCAGGAGCTGTCGCGTGCAATGGTGCTGGTGCTGCAGCCCCTGACGCTGCTCATCCCGTTCTTGCTCGTGGTCATCCTGGACGGTTTCCGCGGGCTGCGTGAGACGTGGCCGGCCACGCTGCTGGTCACCATCGTCTTCAGCGGCGTGCAGGCGGGCGTGCTGTGGTTCCTCGGCCCCGAGCTCGCCGACCTCGGTGCAGGCCTGGCTGCGATGGTCGCGCTCTTCCTCCTCGGCCGGGTCTGGCAGCCTCGGCGGGTCCATCGTGAAGTCGGCGCGCCCGAGCCGGAGCCGCACAGCGCCAATGTACGTGAGGTGATCGCGGCATGGAGCCCGTTCTACATCCTCACGGCGGTCATCCTGGTCTGGAGCCTGCCGGTGTTCAAGAATCTGTTCGCCGCGGGCGGGCCCTTGGCCGCGCTGGTGTTCGCGGTTCCGATGCCCGGGCTCACCGGCAGCGTGCAGACCCCCGGCGGTGATGTCGTCACGGCGACGTGGGGCTTCACTCCCATCAACGCGACGGGCACGGCGATCCTGCTGGCGGTGATCGTGTCGTTCTGGACGACGCCGCGCCTGCGCGCGGCCGACCTGGTGTGGACACTGGTGGAGACGGTGCGCGGCCTCTGGCGCGCGTTGCTGCTCATCGCGATCATTCTCGTCCTGGCCAACGTCGCGAACTACTCGGGCGGCTCGGCCTCGATGGGCACGGCTCTGGCGGCGGTCGGGCCGCTCTTCCCGTTGCTCGCACCGATCATCGGCTGGATCGGCGTCTTCCTGACGGGGTCGGTCGTCAACAACAACACGCTGTTCGCGCCCCTCCAGGTCGCCACCGCCGAGCAGATCTCCGTCGACCCCGGGTTGCTCGTCGCTGCGAACACGGCAGGCGGCACAGCCGCCAAGGTCATCTCGCCTCAGTCGATCGCGATCGCGGCCGGCGCGGTCGGACTCGCCGGACGCGAGTCGGAGATCCTCCGGGCGTCGCTCTGGTACAGCCTCGGCATGCTCGCCGTGGTGTGCCTGTGGGGCGGTCTGCTCTCGGCGCTCCTGCTCTGAGCGCCGCCCGGATCACGCGACGCGATCAGGCGTGCAGAGCCTCGTTGAGCGTGACTCCGACCCCCGCGCGGCGAACAGCCTCGATCGCGCCGGTCAGCGAATTCCGGCGGAACAGGATGCCGTCGCGCCCGGACAGCTCTGCGCCCTTGACGCTCGGACGCGCACCCGAGGCCGTGGCGGGCTCGTCGGCGAGGACGATCTTCGACCCTGCCGTGACGTAGAGCCCGGCCTCGACCACGCAGTCGTTGCCGAGCGAGATGCCGATGCCGGCGTTGGCGCCGAGCAGCGTGCGACGGCCGATCGACACCCGGTGGCTGCCGCCGCCGGACAGCGTGCCCATGATCGAGGCGCCGCCCCCGATGTCGCTCCCGTCACCGACCACGACGCCCTGCGAGATGCGACCCTCCACCATGGAGGCGCCGAGCGTGCCGGCGTTGAAGTTCACGAAGCCCTCGTGCATCACGGTGGTGCCCGGTGCGAGGTGCGCGCCCAGGCGGACGCGGGAGGCGTCGGCGATGCGCACTCCGGGGGGAGTGACGTAGTCGAGCAGACGGGGGAACTTGTCGAGGCTGTGCACCTGGATGCCGTCGCGCTGGAGCAACGGCCGACGGCGCGTCGCGTCATCCGGGTGCATCGGGCCCGCGGTCGTCCAGGCGACGATCGGGAGGTGCCCGAAGATCCCGTCGAGATTGACGGTGTTCGGTGCGGCGAGGCGGTGTGAGAGCACGTGCAGGCGGAGGTACGCATCCGGGGTCGACGCCGGCGCGGCATCGAGGTCGATCGAGATGGTGACGGCCTCGACCGTCACGCCCCGGCGCTCGTCGTCCGCTGCGAGCGGCGCCCAGGTCACCATCGCGGCGGCGGACTCGGCGGCCGCCGGTGTCCCGAGCGCGGGCTCCGGGAACCAGGTGTCGAGTGTCGTGCCATCGCTGCTCGAGGTCGCGAGTCCCACGCCCCATGCCCACCGTTCGCTCATGGCTCCAGGTTATCGGTGCGGTCGCCGCCGATAGAATCGCCGCATGCCCGAGCTCGATCTGACCGTGTCCAGCGCCGATCTGACTCGGGCGGTGTGCGACATCCCCAGCGTGTCGGACGACGAGACGGCCCTCGCCGACGCCATCTTCGCCGCCGTATCGCCGTTGGCGCACCTCGAGGTCATCCGCGACGGCGACACGATCGTCGCGCGCACGCAGCTCGGTCGCGCGCAGCGCGTCGTCATCGCCGGTCACATCGACACCGTTCCCATCAACGCGAACCTGCCCGTTCGAGAGATGGTCGAGGACGGCCAGGAGTTCCTGTGGGGGAGAGGGACCGTCGACATGAAGGCGGGCGTCGCGGTGCAGCTGAAGCTCGCGGCGGAGCTCGTCGACCCACGCGTCGACATCACGTGGATGTGGTACGACCACGAGGAGGTCGCCGCCGAGCTCAACGGTCTGACGCGGCTCGCGGCGAACCGTCCCGACCTGTTCGCGGGCGACTTCGCGATCCTCGGCGAGCCCTCCAACGGTCAGGTCGAGGGCGGCTGCAACGGCAATCTGCGCGCGATCGTGCGGACGCACGGGGTGCGTTCCCACAGCGCCCGCGCGTGGATCGGCGACAACGCCATCCACCACGCGGCCCCGATCCTCCAGCGACTGTCGGAGCACACGCCCGCCGACGTCGAGGTGGAAGGACTCGTCTATCGCGAGGGGCTCAACGCCGTCCGTATCTCGGGCGGGATCGCCGGGAACGTCATCCCCGACCTCTGCGAGGTCGAGGTCAACTACCGCTTCGCGCCGAGCCGTTCGCCCGAAGAGGCCGTCGCGATCGTCCGCGAGTTCTTCGACGGCTTCGAGGTGGAGGTGGTCGACCTCGCCGGAGGTGCACGACCGGGCCTGGATGCGCCGCTCGCCCAGGAGTTCGTCGCCGCGGTGGGAGCCGAGCCTCGCCCCAAGTACGGCTGGACGGATGTCGCCCGGTTCTCGGCGTTGGGAGTGCCCGCCGTCAACTACGGCCCGGGCGACCCCTCGCTCGCGCACCACGACCAGGAGCGAGTGCCGGTCGAGCAGATCGACGCCGTCGAGCGCGGCCTGCGCACCTGGCTCTCGAACCGGTGACCCGGCGCGCATGAGGTCGCTGCGTCGCGCCGCGATCGCGCTGCCGCCCGCGGTTGCGATCGCGCTGATGTACCTGCTCTCGCGCGCTGTCACGACGGGCTTCCTGCTCGGAGCGGCCGAGCTGAGCGGACCCCGGTCCCGCTTCGGCGCCGACGCGACTCTGGGCACTCTGACGATGGGGTGGGACGCGCAGTGGTACTGGCTCATCGCGTTCAGCGGATATCCCGCCGAGCTGCCGCTCGACGCGGCGGGCCACGTCGCCCAGAACGCGTGGGCGTTCATGCCGGTCTACCCCGTCATCACCGGCGCCGTGGGGTGGGTCGTCGGCGGATTCCCGGTCGCTGCGCCCCTGGTGTCGGCAACGGCCGGCTATCTCGCGTGTCTCGTCCTCTTCGCTCTGCTGGGCCGCCGCATCGGCCGCGCGGCAGCGATGTGGGCGGTCGCCTTCTTCAGCTTCGCGGGCCCGATGGCCGCCCTGTTCCAGCTCGGCTACGCAGAATCGCTTTTCCAGCTCTGGCTGCTCCTCGCGCTCCTCGCCGTGGAGCGCCGCCGGTGGTGGTGGCTGTACCTGTGGATCCCGCTCATGGCTTTCACGCGGCCCGGTGTCCTCGCCTTCTCGCTGATGCTCGCGCTGTACGGGATCTGGCGGTGGTTGCGGCGTCAGCACGACGACCTGCAACCGCGGGAGATCGCCCACGTCGTCGCGAGCGGGCTGCTCGCGGCCGCCTGCGGATTCGCTTGGCCCGTCATCACCGGCATCGTGACGGGTGATCCCGGGGCCTACCTGCAGACGGAACTCGCGTGGCGACGATCCTGGATCGGGGATCACGGGGGGTTCGTGCCCTTCGACGGCACAATGCAGGCCGCCGTGCTGTGGTCTGGAATCTGGGGAATTCCGGCGTGGGTGTGTCTCGCGGGGCTTGCGGCGATCGTGGTTCTCGCCACGCTCCTGCTCGTCGCTGATCGCCGCGTGCGTCGCCTCGGTGTTCCGATACGTCTGTGGTCGGCCGCGTACGTCCTCTACCTGCTGGCGGTCTTCTTCCCCCAGTCGAGCACGTTCCGACTGCTCGTCCCGCTGTCACCGCTCTGGGGCGCCGTCGCGCTGCCCCGCGCGCTCTGGTGGCGCATCAGCGTGCTGGTGCTCGGTATAGCCGCGCAGTGGTGGTGGATCCACACGATGTATGCGCTCGGAAGCTCCTTCGCTCAGATTCCCTGAGGGACGTGTCCGCGCTGTGCCTGCGCTGCACGATAAACTCTTCAGGTAGTCCTCATGACGAAAGGGAGCCGCGATGGCAGCCATGAAGCCGCGAACCGGAGACGGACCGATGGAGGCCGTGAAGGAGGGGCGCCTGATCATCGTGCGTGTCCCCCTCGAAGGCGGAGGGCGTCTGGTCGTCTCGGTCAATGATGAAGAGGCCAAGGAACTCCACAGCGTGCTGAGCGGAGTCGTCGGCGCAGCCTGACGATGCTGCACGGAAACGGCCGGTCCCTCTGGGGCCGGCCGTTTCGTCTCTGCAGCTGAGCCGCCGTCAGGCGGTGGCTGCCGTCGTGAGTTGCAACAGTCCCTCTCCGACGATCGACAGCGCGCCGAGCACCGCCGGCGACGACTGCGTCTCGTGGATGAGCGAGCGGTAGGCGCGGGTGATGTCGTCGCGGCGGACGGGGTCGGCGACGGCCCCACCTGCCAGCACACGGGGCACGAGGACCATCCCGCCCGGGCGTACGAGCCGAAGCCCGTGCTCGACGTACTCGATGACACCGTCGGGGTCGGCGTCCACCAGCACGATGTCGTACGAGGCCTCGTTCATGCGGGGGAGCACATCAGCCGCGCGGCCGGTGATGAAGCGGGCACGAGCGGGAGGGATCCTCGCTTCGGTGAAGGACTGCCGGGCGACGGCCAGATGCTCGGGCTCGATGTCGATCGTGGTCAGCGTGGCGCGTGGCGCCCCATGGAGCAGCCAGAGCGCGGAGACGCCGCCGCCGGTACCGATCTCGACGATGTTGAGTGCGCCCGTCGCGGCGGCGAGCACAGCGCATTGCGCACCCACCGGCGCACTGATCGGCGCGGCTCCGATCTCGAGGGCGTGTGCACGCGCGCGAGAGATGTGCTCCGGTTCCACCGTCGCCTCCATCGCGAACCTGCGGATCGCTTCCTGATCACCCATGCATTCCTCCTTGTTCCAGCGTAGGCGCGCGGGTGGCTCCGGCCGCTGAGGCGCACGGGTAATCTGGGGTCATGTTCTTCGGCCTAGACGGGGACAAGCTCATCCTCATCGGGGTCGCCGCTGTCCTGCTCCTCGGACCCGAGCGCCTTCCGCAGCTCGCCGAGATGCTCGCGCGTTTCACGGTCCGGGCACGTGATTGGGTCAACGGCGCGAAGGACCGCGTCAAGGACGAGATGGGAGAGGACTTCTCCGACGTCGAATGGCGCAAGCTCGACCCTCGGCAGTACGACCCGCGTCGCATCATCCGCGACGCTCTCCTCGAGGACGCCCCCGTACCGACGGTGCGCGCGGCCGCCGCGGGTGCGGCGATCAGCACGGCGACCGCCGTCGGGATGGATGCTGCGGGCGAGGCGGCGAAGCGATTCGAGCGCGGTGCCGACGTTCCGTTCGACGACGAAGCGACCTGATCAGCCCACACGCAGAGGCAGCGGGCGGCCGCGGAGATCGCGTCCGGTGCCTGCGATGGTGTCGGCGATGCGCGCGATCGCCTCGGCGGCGTCGTCGTCGGGATGCGCGACGACGACCGGGACTCCGCTGTCGGCGTCGCTGCGCAGAGCCGGGCTGAGTGGCACGGAGCCGAGCATCGGCACCGGCTGGTCGGTCGACAGGGCCTCGGCGACCCGCATCCCGCCGCCGCTGCCGAAGAGGTCGAGCGATGTCCCGTCGGGAAGCGTCATCGCCGACATGTTCTCGATGACCCCGATCACGCGCTGGCCGGTCTGCCGGGCGACGAGGCCGCTGCGCACCGCGATGTCGGCGGCGGCCGTCTGCGGAGTCGTGACGACCACGACGTCGGCGTGCGGGAGCAGCTGACCCACGCTGATGGCCACGTCGCCGGTGCCGGGGGGCATGTCGATCAGGAGGACGTCGATGTCGCCGAAGAACACGTCGGTCAGGAACTGCGAGACCGTGCGATGCAGCATCGGCCCACGCCAGGCGACTGCGCCGGGGCTCCTCTGATCGCGCGGCAGGAACATGCCGATCGAGATCGTCCGCACCTCGTGCGCGATGGGCGGGATCATGAGCCCGTCGATACGCGTCGGCTGCGGTGGCAGGCCGTCGGCATCGACGAGACCGAGCAGCGCGGGAATCGAGAAACCGTGCACATCGGCGTCGATCAGCCCGACGGCGAGGCCGCGCTGCGCGAGGGCGACAGCGAGGTTCGCGGTGAGGGTCGACTTGCCGACGCCCCCCTTGCCGCTCGTGATCGCGATGACGCGTGTGAGCGAGTCCGGACCGAACGGGTTCTCGCGTGCGGCCTTCCCACCGCGCAGCCGCTCGGTGAGTGCGGCGCGCTCCGCCGGGGTCATCACCCCGACCTCGACCGAGACCGTCTCGATGCCCGGGGCGGACAGCGCGGCATCCCGGACGTCGCGCTCGATCCGATCGGCTGCAGGGCAGCCGACGATGGTCAGCGCGATGCCGACACGAGCGTGGGCGCCATCCACGGCGATGTCGCGCACCATGTCGAGCTCGCCCAGGGGCTTGCGCAACTCGGGATCGCGCACCGCCGCGACGGCCGCGCGGACGGCGTCCGTGCTCATCGCGTGTCCGGGCGCTCGTCGGAGTCGAGGCGGTCGAGCGCGGTACGCAGCTCGGCGCGCAGCGTCTCTTTGGTGACGAGTCCGTCGGTCAGGTCGGAGATCGCCATGCGCAGGGCGACGACCTCGCGTGCCAGGTACTCCGTGTCGGCCAGGTTCCGCTCGGCACGCTGACGGTCCTGCTCGATCTGCACGCGGTCGCGGTCGTCCTGCCGGTTCTGCGCCAGCAGGATCAGGGGCGCGGCGTACGACGCCTGCAGCGAGAGCATGAGCGTCAACGCCGTGAAGCCGTTGGCCGCGGAGTCGAACCGGAGCTCGACGGGCATGAGCGTGTTCCAGGCGAGCCACGCCGCACAGAACAGCGAGAGCGCGACGAGGAAGCCGGGCGTGCCCATCGCCCGGGCGATCCACTCGGTGAACCGACCGAACCGGTCGCGGGACGGCTGCGACGTCCGCTGACCGAGCACACCGCTGACACCGCTGCGCCGTCCACGGGGCGCCTCGAGCGAGGGGGTCTTCGACGAGCGGGCCATCAGCGGCGCCCCCGCATCGCAGCGGCATCCTGGGGCTCGACGTCTTGCGACCGCCAGTCGTCCGGAAGCAGATGATCGAGCACATCGTCGACGCTCACGACGCCGACGAGCCGGCGGGCCTGGTCGACGACGGGAACCGAGACCAGGTTGTAGCTGGCCAGCATGCGTGCGACCTCGGCCGCGGACGATGACGCCGCGACCGGGTCGACGGTGTCGTCGATGATCGCGCCGAGTCGCTCGTGAGGCGGGTAGCGCAGCATCCGCTGGAAGTGCACGGTGCCCAGAAGTCGCCCCGTCGGCGTCTCGTACGGGGGGAGCGTCACGAAGACGGATGCGGCGAGGGCCGGATGCAGCTCGTGTCGGCGGATGAGCGCGAGCGCCTCAGCCACCGTCGCCTCCGCCGACAGCACGATCGGGTCGCTCGTCATGAGGCCGCCCGCGGTGTCGGGACCGTACTCGAGGAGGGCGCGGACGTCCTCGGCCTCCTCCGGCTCCATGAGGTCGAGCAGCTGCTCGATGCGGCCTTCGGGGAGCTGACCGAGCAGGTCCGCCGCGTCGTCGGGCTCCATGGCGTCGAGGATGTCGGCGGCGCGCTCGTCGCCGAGCCGCTCGAGGATGTGGACCTGCTCATCCTCGGGCATCTCCTCGAGCGCGTCGGCGAGGCGCTCGTCGGGGAGTTCCTCGGCCACTTCAAGCAGGCGCTCCTCCGGAAGGTCGAGCAGCGTGTTGGCGAGGTCTGCGGGCTTGAGCTCCGAATAGGTCGCGACCAGCTGCTCGGCGGACTGGGCGGCGCCCGAGGACTGGTCCTCGCGCACGTCTTTCCAGGCCGCGAAGGTCGTCGGCCCCTTGGCGAACGGCGACGCACTCGTCTTGGGACGGCGGAGGAAGAGCTGGCCGATGTCCCATTCGCCGAGCCGGTTGCGCTCGATCGCGACATCCTCGATCACCGCGCCGCCCGACCCGTCGCGCAGGTAGACCTTCCGACCCAGGAGCTCGGCCATGACCCGCACCTCACCGCCGCGTTGCTGGAAGCGCCGCACGTTGATGAGACCGGTGGTGATCACCTGGCCGGTCGCGATCGAGGTGACACGGCCGATGGAGAGGAAGACGTTGCGTCTGCCCGGGATCTCGACGACGAGGCCGATGACTCGCGGAGGGTCCGATTTACGGAAGATCACGACCACGTCGCGGACCTTGCCGAGACGGTCGCCTGCGGGATCGAACACGACGCACCCGACCAGGCGCGCGACGAAAACCCTCTGCGTACTCACCGCTCCAGCGTAGTCGGCGACCGCGAAGGTGGCCGTGACACAATGACGGAATGAGCATGATGGGCGGGACGCCCGCGGTCACGGGTGAGAAGGTCGCCGAGTACGCAACGTACGAGGCCGCGCAGAAGGCGGTGTCGACTCTCATCTCGGCCGACATCCCGGCCCGTGAGATCGCCATCGTCGGCTACGGACTGCGGTCGGTCGAGACGGTCACCGGCCGGCTCGGATATGCGACGGCGGCGCGGACGGGGGCGATCAACGGCATCCTCCTGGGGCTGATCTTCTCGCTGATCTTCGTCTTCGGCACTCCTGACGCCGCCATTCAGCTCTTCCTCGGTGTGATGCTGGTCGGCGTCGCGATCGGCATGATGATGAGCCTCGTCATGTTCGCTCTCGTGCGCCGTCGTCGTGACTTCGCATCGGTGACGCAGGTCGTCGCCGACCACTACGAGGTGACCGTGCAGGCGAGCAGCATCCATCGCGCCCGTGGCGCGCTGAACGTCGCGCCGGCCCGGCCCGCGGCGCCGGCCACGCCGGTGCCGGACGGGCCGCCCCGGTACGGCGAGCGCATCGACCCCGTGCCCGCTCCGTCGGGCGATCGGCCCGCCCCCGGTCCGGCGGCACCCGCGGGCAACCCGGTCGCGCCGCCGTCGGGATCGCCCGACCCCGGCCCCGCCGACGCCCCGCTGCCGCCGGCCGTGGGCCCGGTGCCCGGCGGCGAGGCTCCCGGCCCGCAGACTCCGGGTACGCTCGAGCCCCCGGCGACGGATCCGCAGCGATGATCGACGCGGTGCCGGTCGACATCGCGGCCGGGACCGTCGACCTGCCGCTGACGTACGACCGCGCTGAGCGTGCGGACGTCGTGATGATCCTCGCTCATGGCGCGGGCGCCGGACCCGAGCATCCGTTCCTCGGCGGTTTCGCGCATGCCGGCGCGGCGGCCGGGATCGATGTCGTGCGCTTTCCGTTCCCCTATGTGGTGGCGGGCCGCCGACTGCCCGGCGCCGCCGGTGACGCCATCGCGTCGTGGGCGGCGGTCTTCCGCGCCATCGCCGACGCGCATGCCGGGGTGCCCATCGTCGCGGCGGGGAAGTCGTACGGCGGCCGGATGGCATCGATGGCGGCCGCTTCCGGAGCGATCGACCCGGAACTGCTCGTCTACCTCGGGTACCCGCTGCATGCGCCCGGTCGGCCCGATCGCCCGCGTGCGGCTCATCTGCCGGAGGTCACGTCGCCTCAGCTGTTCGTGTCCGGGACCCGCGATCCGTTCGTCGACCCGGTGACCGACCTCGAGAGCGTCGTCGCCGGATGCGCCGACGCGGAGTTGCTCTGGGTCGAGGGCGGCCGCCACTCCTTCGAGGTCGCGGGACGCAAACGGGATGCCGAAGAGGTCGGCGGCGCCGTGGCCGAGCTGGTCGCGCCGTGGTGCCACCGCCGGTTGTCGCAATGAGGGCGGGCGCTCCGCTTCAGCGACCGGCCGCGTAGCCTTGCATCCCGCGCGGGTTCGACGCCGCCCAGAGCAGTCCCCGCGAGCGGTCGATGCCGACGGCCGAGAGACGTCCGAGGCTCCACGGCCCGACCACGGTGACGTCGTGCCCCCGCGCGCGCAGGCCCGAGGCGACCTCGTCGCCGAGCCGGTCTTCCATCACCACTCCTGCGGGTGTCCAGGTGCGCGGCCAGAACGAGTCGATCATCGCGGTCGTGTGAAGCGTCGGCGCATCGATCGCCGATTGCGCGTCCCAGCCCCCGACCAGCATGCGCAGCAGCATCGGCAGCTGCCACTGGTCCTGCTGGTCGCCTCCGGGCGTCCCCATCGCGATGTCGGCCCGGTCGCCGGTCATGACGAGGGTCGGGGAGAGGGTCGTGCGCGGGCGGGCGCCCGGGCGGAGTGCGGCGGGCGACGTCTCGTCGAGCCAGGTCATCTGCAGGCGGGTGCCCAGCGCGAAACCGAGTTCCGGGATCGCGGGGGACGACTGCAGCCAGCCGCCGGACGGCGTCACCGAGATGATGTTGCCCCACTCGTCGACGACGTCGATGTGACAGGTGTCGCCGCGCGTCTCGCCCGCTCGCCCGACCGTCGGTTCGCCCGTGCCGGCGACGCTCGTCCCGTCGGGACGCACGAGCGGGGGACGATGCGGTGCGCGCCCCGCCACGGTACCCGGGCGCCATTCGTGCGAGGCATCCGGGAGCAGCTGCGCACGACGCGCGGCGAGGAAGGCGGGGTCGAGGAGCTCGCTGACCACGCTGTCGTGGCCGAAGTGCGCGTCGCGGTCCGCGAGGGCCAGCTTGAAGGCCTCGACGATCGTGTGCGCGCCCTCCGCAGTCGCGGGGTCGAGGCGCTCATCGGGCAGCGGATCGAGCAGGGCGAGCGCCTCGAGCAGTGCGGGACCCTGCGTCCACGCGCCGGCCTTGACCACGGTCCGTCCGCGGAAGGTCGTCGTGAGAGGCTCCTCGTACCCCGCGGAGAAGTCGGCGAAATCGGCCTCCGTGATCACCCCGGCGTGGTGGCCTCCGGTCGAGTGTCGATGGGGTCGGGCCGCGAACGCGGCCGTCGCGTGCGCGACCGTGCCCGTCCGCCACTCGGTGCGAGCAGCCTCGATGCGCGCGGCCCGGTCTGCGGCGTCTCGTCCCGCCGCCACGAGACCCTCGAACACCGCGGCGAGCGCGGGGTTCCGGAACACATCGCCGGCCCGCGGCACGGTGCCTCCGGGCAGCCACAGATCGGCCGAGGACGGCCATTCGTCGCGGAAGAGCTGCGCGACGCGCGCGATGGCCGCTGACGCGGACGCGAGCAGAGGGTGCCCGTCGCGGGCGTAGCCGATCGCGAAAGCGAGGACGTCGGCGAGCTCCCACGTGCCGTAGTCGCGCAGCAGGACGAGCCAGGCGTCGACTGCTCCCGGCACCGCGGCCGCGAGGGCGCCGGCGCCCGGCACGGTCTCGAGCCCCTCCGCGCGATAGTGCTCGATCGTCGCACCGCGAGGCGCCGGCCCCTGGCCCATGAGCACGCGGGGCCGCGCATCGTCGGCCGCGTGGAAGAGGCCGACGAGATCGCCCCCGGGCCCGTTGAGGTGAGGCTCGACGACCTGCAGGACGAAGCCGCCCGCCGCGGCGGCGTCGAAGGCGTTGCCCCCGCGTTCGAGCACAGCCTGGGCCGTGGCCGTGGCGAGCCAGTGGGTCGCCGCCGCCATCCCGAATGTGCCCGTCAGCAGCGGGCGCGTCGTCTGAGCGGGCGGCGGCGAGAACCGATCGGTCACGAGGTCGCGCGTGCGATCCAGGCTTCGAGCTCGTCAGCTGTGCGCGGGATGTCCGCAGAGAGGTTGACGGGTCCGCTCTCGGTCATGAGGATGTCGTCCTCGATCCGGACCCCGATACCGCGGTACTCCTCGGGCACGGTGAGATCGTCGATCTGGAAGTACAGACCGGGCTCGATCGTGAACACCATGCCGGGCTCGAGGATGCCGTCGTAGTACATCTCGCGGCGCGCCTGCGCGCAGTCGTGCACGTCGATCCCGAGGTGGTGGCTCGTGCCGTGGACCATATAGCGCCGGTGCTGGCCGCCCCGATCGGCGTCGAGCGCCTCGTCCGCCGTGACGGGGAGCAGACCCCACTCCGCGACGCGGGCAGCGATGACCGTCATGGCGGCCTCGTGGACCGAGCGGAACGTCACACCGGGCCGGGCAGCGGCGAACGCGGTGTCGGCCGCCTCGCGAACGGTCTCGTAGATGCGGCGCTGGATCTCGGTGAAGCGTCCCGACACGGGCAGCGTGCGCGTGATGTCGGCGGTATAGAGGCTGTCGACCTCGACGCCGGCATCGACGAGGATGAGGTCGCCGGGCACCACGGGCCCGTCGTTGCGCGTCCAGTGCAGGTAGCAGGCGTGAGGTCCGGAGGCGGCGATCGTGTCGTAGCCCTCGCCGTTGCCGTCCGTGCGCGCGCGCAGGTGGAACACGCCCTCGACGACTCGCTCGCCCCGGGGGGTGGCGATGATGCGGGGGAGGTCGGCCACGATGTCGTCGAAACCACGTGCGGTCGCCGCGACAGCGAGACGCATCTGCTCGATCTCGTACTCGTCCTTCGTCAGCCGCAGCTCGGACACGGCCCGCGTCAGGTCGGGATCTGCTTCGAGGACCAGGTCATCGGCGCGTAGCTCGACATCCGCGAGATGCGCGGTCGCAACACCGAGATCGGCGGCGACGTCGGCGAGCGCCGGGCGCGGTCCGATCCAGAACTCGCCGACCGAGGCGTCGGCGTAGAACTCGGCCGTGGTGCGATCGGCTCGGTCGCGGAGGTACAGGGTGACATCGTGTCCCTCGGCGGTGGGCTCGAAGACGAGCACCGAGTCGGGTACGGCGTCGCTGCCCCAGCCCGTCAGATGCGAGAACGCGGAGTGTGCGCGGAAGGGGTAGTCGGTATCGTTCGAGCGCTGCTTGAGAGAGCCCGCGGGGATGACGAGGCGCCGACCGCGGAACTCGCGTGAGAGCCGTTCGCGGCGAGCGGCGGCGAAGCGCGCCGCGTCGCGGGGCGGCGTCGTCGTCTCGGGCCGCGATCCCCAGCCCTCGGAGATCGTGTCGAGGAAGCCCTGCGGGAACGGCTGACGCCGGTTGGTGTTCTCGGCGGGCGCTTGGGTCTCGGCGGTCGCGGTTCCGGTCGTGTCGGTTGCGGTCGGCTCGGTCTCGCTCGTGGTCATGCCTCCAGTCTCGCACCCGGAGGCGGCCGCCGCGACGGTTCAGCGCCGCGTGTACTGCACGACGAGCGGGCGATGGTCGCTGCCGGAATGATCGAGCGACGAGATGACGACCGAGCCTTCGGGCTTCCAGGACGCGGTTGCCATGACGTGGTCGATCGGCGCTCCGAGCGGAGCCGGAAGGTCGGTCGGCCAGGTCCCGATACCGCCGTTGCCGGTGGACCGGGCGGCGTCGTGGCATCGACCCAGATCGGCGTCGTCGACTCCGAGACGCGCCATGTGGTCGAGCGTCGCGTTGAAGTCGCCGGCCATGATGACATCGTCCGTGGCGCACTGGTCGGCCAGCCACTGGAGGTCGCTGCGCCAGCTCGCCATCTCCTCCGGCCGCGGGGCGACCGCGTGCACCGCCACCACCACGGGGCCGTCGCCGTCGACGGGCATGGCGACGGCGCTCGGGACGATGGTGGTGTTGGACGTACCGGCTGCCTCGGACTCGATGACCGCGTAGTCGCCGAGCTCGGGTGAGATCAGCAGGGCCGTCGAGTTCGCGTCCCAGCTGTCCGGCCCCTCGTAGCTGTCGACGTGCGCCCACATCGGGCGCCCGCGCTCGCGCATCGCCACCGCGACCGCGCGTCCGGTGTCCATCGTCGTCTCGGGCAGCGCCACGATGTCGGCCTGCATCGCCACGGCGGTCTCGGCGATGGTCTGCGCATCGGTCGCGGGACCGGCGGTGTTCCAGGTCATGACGCGGATGCTGTCCTCCGTCTTCGGCGGCAGCGTCTCCGCGCCGAGCCCCCTCACCGCCAGGATTCCCGCGCCGCCGATGGCGACGACCACGGAGACGAGCACGACCCACAGGCAGAAGGCACGGATGCGGCGGCCGAGCGAGAGGACGAGGAAGATCAGGGCGATCGCACCGAAGGCGCCGATCAGGAACGGACGCAGCGCGACCGCCTGCGCGAACGGGAACTCGCGTTCGAGGCGGAGAAGCTCCGGCCAGGTGGCCACGATGGCCCCCGCTGCGAACAGGGCCACCACGAGGGCTCCGAACACGCGCTTCACGCCTCGACTCTAAGAGAGCGAGCCTGGACGATCGCCGGGCACGGCTACGCTGTGGAGGATGGGTACGGCAGAGCGCGCGCACGGCTTCCACGGCCCCAGCGATCTGCACCTGCACTCGGTCCGCTCCGACGGGACGGAGCCTCCTGCCGGAGTCGTGCAAGCCGCCCACCGTGCGGGTGTGCGAACGATGGCGCTCACCGACCACGACACGACGGCCGGCTGGGCCGAAGCGGCCGAGGCGACGGCGTCGCTCGACATGACCTTCCTCCCGGGTATGGAACTCAGCGCCCGCCACGAGTGGCGAACCGTGCACCTGCTCGCGTACCTCTTCGATCCCGACCATCCGCGGTTGCGCGCAGAGATGGAGCGCATCCGCGAGGACCGCATCGGCCGGGCCGAACGGATCGTCCGCAGCATCGCCCGTTCGCACGACCTGACGTGGGACGACGTGCTCGCGCAGACCGGTGCCGGCGCCACGGTGGGACGGCCCCACATCGCCGACGCTCTCGTCGCGCGCGGCCTCGCCGTCGATCGCGCGGCGGCGTTCGCCGGCATCCTGCACCCCAGTCAGGGGCATTTCACGCCGCACTACGCTCCCGACCCGGTCACCGCAGTGGAGCTCGTCGTCGCCGCCGGGGGAGTGCCGATCCTCGCGCATCCGTCGCCGAGCGGACGCGAGCGGATGATGCCGCCCGCGGTGCTCCGCGAGCTCGTGGCCCACGGCCTCGCGGGCTTCGAGGTCGGGCACCGCGAGAACACAGCGGACGGCAAGCGCGTCCTGCGTGCTCTCGCCGCAGAGCTCGACCTCATCGTGACGGGATCGAGCGACTACCACGGTCTCGGCAAGCCGAATCAGCCCGGTGAGAACACGACCGACGATGACATGGTCGCGCGCATCATCGCCCGGGCAAGCGGAACGGCGCCCGTCTACGCGTAGTCGGGCGCCGTTGCGCGTGAGATGGCCGTATCAGCCCGCGGCGGGAGCGGTCGAGCCTGCCGCGCCGGATCCCGATCCGCCACGACGACGGCGACGCCGGCGGGGGGAGGTCTTGCCATCGCGGTGCTCGGATCCGCCACCATCGTGCGTGCCCGTCCCGGCATCCGTCGACGCGGCCGCCGAGCCCTCAGCGGCCGCCGCACCGTCGCCCGAGCCGCGCGAGCGGCGGCGACGGGGACGCTTCGCATCGCCCTCGGACGATTCCGTCGAGACCGTCTTGACGCTCTGCGTCGTGGGCAGCTTGCGGAGGCGTCCCTTGGTTCCCGCGGGGATGTTCAGGTCCTCGAAGAGGTGCGGGCTCGACGAGTAGGTCTCGACGGGCTCGGG
Source organism: Microbacterium sp. SMR1 (assembly GCF_003289625.1). GTDB lineage: Bacteria > Actinomycetota > Actinomycetes > Actinomycetales > Microbacteriaceae > Microbacterium > Microbacterium plantarum. The sequence continues at coordinate 881,886 of NZ_QMBN01000001.1, read as the reverse complement.
CTGACCGAATTCGAGCGCTCGGTTGATGAGGGCCCACTTGTGCAGGTCTTCCCAATCGACGAAGGTGACCGCGATGCCGGTGCGGCCGGCGCGACCGGTGCGGCCCGCGCGGTGCAGATATGTCTTCTCGTCGTCGGGGATGGTGTGGTTGATGACGTGGGTGACGTCGTCGACGTCGATGCCGCGCGCGGCGACGTCGGTCGCGATCAGGACGTCCTTCTTGCCGGCCTTGAACCCGGCCATCGAGCGCTCCCGCGCTTCCTGGCTCATGTCGCCGTGGACCGCGCCGGCGTTGAAGCCGCGGTCGTTCAGCTCGTCGACGAGCTTCTGGGCCGCGCGCTTGGTGCGCGTGAAGATGACGGTCTTGCCGCGGCCTTCGGCCTGGAGGATGCGGGCTATGACCTCGTCCTTGTCGAGCGAGTGCGCGCGGTAGACGAGGTGCTTGATGTTCGCCTGGGTCAGGCCCTCGTCGGGGTCGGTCGCGCGGATGTGGATCGGGTTCGACATGAACCGGCGCGCCAGCGCGACGATCGGTCCCGGCATCGTCGCCGAGTAGAGCATCGTGTGACGGACGGGAGCGACCTTCTGGAAGATCTTCTCGATGTCGGGGAGGAAGCCGAGGTCGAGCATCTTGTCGGCCTCGTCCAGCACGACCTCCGTCGCGTTGGACAGGTCGAGCAGACGCTGGCCCGCGAGGTCGATCAGGCGGCCCGGGGTGCCGACGACGATCTGCGCTCCGGCCTTCAGCTGGTCGATCTGGCCCTCGTAGGCCTTTCCGCCGTAGATGGCCACGACACTCGTGGACCGGTTGCGGGTGAGCATGTCCATGTCCTCGAACACCTGGACGGCGAGCTCGCGGGTGGGGACGACGATGAGGGCCTTCACGCCGGGCGCGGGGTCGAGTCCCAGGCGCTGCACGACGGGGATGCCGAAACCGAAGGTCTTGCCGGTGCCGGTCTTGGCCTGGCCGATGATGTCCTGGCCGGGCAGGCCCAGCGGGATCGTCTGCTCCTGGATGGGGAAGGCGTCGACGATGCCCTTGTCGGCGAGTGCGTCGACGATGTCCTGGTCGACGCCGAGGTCAGCGAATGTGGTCATGGGTGACGTGCCTGTCTGGCGGTGAGAAGCCGCCGGTGATGTGGGTCCACGCCCTTCACTCAGCCACAGGCGCGGGGCCCCGGTCCGATGCCGGGGCGCATCCAGCCTACCGCGACCCTAGGCTGGACCCGTGGTGAGCTGGTTCTTCAAGCGCAAGCGTCCTGTCGGTCGCACCCTGCGGCTGCGATCCCGAGGCGACTACGGGGATGTCCGTCGCGTCGATTTCGAGGAGCTCGCTCCCGATGTCGACACCTTCCTCGGTCAGGCCGCGTATCTGCAGCTCGGCTACTTCGAGACGCTGAGCGACCTGATCGCCTCGACCCCCGAGCTGTCGCAGAAAGAGTCGCTGTCGTTGGCGGCGGGCACAGCCCTGCTCAAGCACCGCGAGCTTGTCGGCGTGATCCGCGATCGCGGCGCCGATCCGCTCGAGCTGATGCTGCCCTTCCGTGAGCCGCTCGATGCCTTCCGCCGCGCGACGCACGGCGCACGGCCACTCGAGACGATGCTCTCGGTGCACCTGACGGCCGGCATGCTCGACGACTTCTACCTCGCCCTGTCGGCGAGCTACGGCGACACCGGACGGCAGGTCGCCGTCATCCTGCGGGCGCACGACGACCGCAGTGCTCTGGTGCGCATCATCACCGATGCGATCGCCGCGGACGAGCAATGGCGGGGACTGCTGTCGCTCTGGGGCCGCCGCCTCGTCGGGGACACGCTGCTGATCGCCCGGGCGGCGCTGCGGTCGACATCGCTGCAGCCCGCGGACGAGAAGAGGGTCGAGCCCACCTACGCCGACGTGATGGCCGCGCATTCGCGCCGCATGGCCGCGATGGGCCTCGAGGCCTGACGCCTCGGGCAATCAGCCGATCCGGAGGCGACGACGCTCAGCGGCATCCGTCCGGGCCCGCGAGCGCGTCAGCAGCAGGAGGACAGCGGGCACCAGCACAGCCGGAGTCACGATGGCGACGACCCAGATGACGGGGTTGTCGACCGCGAGACCGGCCCAGGTCATCACTGCCCACGCGACGCCGCCGATGACGGCGCCGAGAACAGGCGCGAGCGCGGCACCACGGGCCTCGCTCCCGCGAATCGCGAACTCGGCGGCGAGGCCGATCGCGGCGCCCATGATCAGCGCCAGGACGATCTGCACGGTCAGGCCACGAAGCCCACGCGGCGGGTCTGGTCGGTGCCGACCTCGACGAATGCGATGCCCGCGGTCGGCACGATGTAGGAGCTGCCCTTCGCGTCGCTGAGCTCGACGAAGGGAGCGCCGGAGGTGAGAGCCTCGGAAACGGTCGCCCGAACGGCGTCCGCCGACTCGTTGGATTCGAGGCTGAGCTCGCGGCCGGTGTTCGCGATGCCGATACGGATCTCCACGGATACATCCTCCTCCGCGCCCGTGCGTCGGGCGCTCTTCGACTCTACGACACCGGTCGGACCGGGATGCCGGCCGGGTCACGCCCTGGGCGAACGCCGACGGCGAACCGGTGTCGGCGGTGCCGGTTAGCGTGGAAGACATGGGTCAGGTCTCCGTCGGCGTCGTGCCCGACGCCGCGCAGTCGCGCGCGCTCGAGCTCCCGGCCGAGGCGAGCGCCGTCGTCGTCGGCGCGCCGGGCACAGGTAAGACGCGGACCATCGTCGAACGGGTGCGACGGCTGGTCATCGACGGACTCGACCCCGACGCGCTCGTCGTCCTGACGGCCACGCGCCAGGCGGCCACGGACCTGCGCGACGACCTCGGCGTCGCCGTCGGCGTGGCGACGGCCGGCCCCCTGGCCCGGTCGGTTCCGGCCTTCGCCTTCCAGATCGTGCGTGCCGAAGCGGTCAGACGCGGCGTCGAACCGCCGCGTCTGCTGACGGGCGGCGACGAGGACGCGATCATCCGCGACCTTCTCGACGGCGACGCGGAGGACGAGCGCGACGGGCGGTCGCGGTGGCCGGACGAGCTTCCCGCGCACGTGCGCGACTCGCGCGGCTTCCGCGCCGAACTGCGCGCTTTCATCGCGGAGTGCACGGCCTCGGGCATCGACCCGAGCACTCTCGCCGCCCGCGCCGTTCGCGAGGGGCGACCGGCCTGGCGGGCCGCGGCGTCCTTCATGTCCGAGTACTTCGCGGTCCGCGACGCCATGCGCGGCGCCCACCGCGACGCAGCCGGGCTCATCCGTGAGGCGGTCGAGATCGTCTCCCATCGGGGGATCCCGCAGCTGCGGGTCGTGCTCGTCGACGACGCGCAGGAGCTGACCGCCGGCGGCGTCGACCTCCTCCAGGCTTGTCGCGCTCGCGACATCGCCGTCGTCGCGTTCGGTGACCCCGATGTGGGCTCCGGTGCGTTCCGAGGCGCGACGCCCGAGAACTTCGCCCGTCTCGCCGCGGGCCGCGACGTCGTCGTGCTCGACACGGTCCACCGGGCCGAGGCCCGCCACGCCCCGCTCGTCTCCGCCATCACCGCCCGCATCGGCGCGGTCGGGCTGGTGGCGCATCGACGGGCTCCAGAACCGGATGCTCCCATGGTCGGTGTCCGGGCGCTGGCGCTGCGATCGCGCTCGGAGGAATTCGACGCCGTGGCGCGGCTGCTTCGCGAGCGGCACGTGCACCACGGAGTGCCGTGGGAGGAGTGCGCGGTCATCGCCCACGACAGTCGTCAGGTCACCGCGCTCGAGGCCGAACTGGCTGCGCGCGACGTCCCGACGGCGACCTCCGGCACCGGTACCTCGCTCGGGGAATCGCCCGTCGTCCGCGACCTGCTGCGGCTCGTCGATCTGGCGGCACGTCCGGGTGAGACCTGGGAGCGCGACGAGGTCATCGCCGCACTCTCCGGCGCCGGGCTCGACGCCGTCGACCAGCGCCGGCTCCGGTCTGCGCTCCGTCAGGCGTTCCCGCCGCGCGAGGGCGAGCCGGTGTCGGCGTGGGAGCTGCTGCGCTCAGCGATGCTCCACCCCGCCGAGCTCGCACTGCTCGATCTGCGTGAGGCGCGTCGGGCGGCGCGTGTTGCGGACACTCTGAGGACCGTCGCCGACCTCATCGCCGACGGTGCGACGGCACACGAGCTGCTCTGGGCGTCGTGGGAGGGGTCAGGCCGGGAACGAGCCCTGCGCGAAGCCGCTCGCGGCCACGGGCCGCTGGCCGCGCAGGCGGATCGAGATCTCGACGCGGTCGTCGCCCTGTTCCAAGCCGCCAAACGCCACGGCGAGCGCGAGGACGGCACGACCCCCGTCGTCTTCCTGCGGGGCATCCTCGACGCAGACGTCGGCGACGACCGGTTCGTTCCGCCGCCGGTGAGCGGAGCGGTGCGGGTGCTGACACCGGCCGCGGCTCTGGGCACCGAGTTCGACACCGTCGTGGTGGCCGGGGTTCAGGAGGGCATCTGGCCGAACCTTCGCGTGCGCGGCGGCCTGCTCGACACCTGGCGACTGCCCTTCGACGACCCCGCGGTCGCGGACGCGCTCGATCGCCGTCGCGGTGTCCTGCACGACGAGCTGCGGCTTTTCGCGCGTGCGGTCTCGCGAGCACGCGAGCTCGTCGTGGTCACGGCCGTCGATGACGACGACACGGGACCGAGTCCGTTCTTCGAGTTGCTGCCCGAGGCGGAAGGGGCCCCGCCGGAGGCGGCGCACCCGCTGACCCTGCGCGGTCTCGTCGCACGGCACCGACGTGCCCTCACGGATCCGCGCACCGCGGAGAACGACCGCCGACGCGCGGCCGGGCAGCTCGCGCTCCTGGCCGATGCGGGTGTCGCGGGCGCCGATCCCGACGAGTGGTTCGGCATCCGTCCGCCGACCACGACGGCGCCGCTGCGCGACCGCGAGGTCGAGGCGATCCGCGTCTCGCCCTCACGCCTCGAGACCCTCGAGGAGTGTCAGCTGAACTGGGTGATCGCCGACCTCGGCGGTGACGCGTCGAGCGCCACAGCCGGTATCGGCACGATCGTGCACAGCGCCCTCGAGATCGCGTCTCCCGACGAGGAGTCGCTCTGGCGGGCCGTGTCGGCGCGGTGGAGCGAGCTGGAGTTCGAGTCCGCCTGGCGCGAGCGCGCGGAACGGATGCGCGCCCGTGATCTCGTGCGACGGCTCGCCCGCTATCTCCGGGATTTCGAACGCGACGGCGGCCGTCTGCTGGGGGCCGAGCCGCGTTTCGAGGTGGAGCTCGCCCATGACGACGCCGACGGGCGCATCGTCCTCAGCGGCGTGGTCGATCGCGTGGAGCTGCGTGCCGACGGCAGCGTCGTCATCGTCGATCTCAAGACCGGGAAGCGCGAGCCGCAGACCGACCGTGCCGTGACCCATCACGCGCAGCTCGCGGCGTACCAGCTCGCACACGAGCACGGTGCGATCCCCGCGGCCGCGGGCCTGCCGCCCGGGGGTGCGATGCTGCTCGTGCTGCGACCGACGGCCGCGACGAAGGACTACGCCGCGCCTCGCCAGCCGCCCTTCGGCGACGACGAGCGCGTCGCCTTTCTCGGCCGCGTGCGCGGCGCCGCACGCGTCATGGCCGGGAGCAGCTTCGAGGCTCCGTTCGAGGAGCATTGCCGGGACGATCATTCGTTCGGGCTCTGCCGCATCCACACGATCGCGGCGGTGAGTGCGACATGATCGTCTCGCCTGCAGCCCTGGCGTCCGCCCTCGGTCAGTTCCCACCGACCCCGGAGCAGAGCGCGGTGATCGCCGCGCCGCTCGCGCCGGCGCTCGTCGTCGCCGGCGCCGGCAGCGGCAAGACCGAGACGATGGCGGGCCGCGTCGTGTGGCTCGTCGCGAACGGACACGTCCCGCGCTCCGGCATCCTCGGCCTCACCTTCACCCGTAAGGCGGCAGGCGAGCTGAGCGAACGCATCCGGCGGCGACTCGATCGCCTCGCGGAGTTCGAGGACGCGGGCCTGCTGCCGCATCTCGACGCACTGCACCGACGAGGAGCACTGGACGTCTTCGGCGAACTCGAGCGAGCGGGCGACCCGGGCGGCGCGCGACGTCACGCCGCGCAGCGCCGCCTCGTCGACGACACCGGTGCGCGCACGCTCGGACCCGCGACGGACTCGCTGCTCGAGCGCCCGACGGTGTCGACCTACAACAGCTTCGCCGACGGCATCGTGCGCGAGAACGCGGTGCGCATCGGGCGCGACCCCGAGGCGGCTGTGCTCAGTGAATCCGCCGCGTGGCTGCTGATGCGGCGCGTCGTGCTCGAGTCGGATGACGAGCGTCTCGAGACGCGGGAGAACGCGCTTCGCAGCATCATCGACGGGGCTCTCCGCATCGCGCGCGACGGCGTCGACAACCTCGTCGACTTCGACGAGCTCGCGCGTTTCGGGGCGGCGTTCCAGGATGTCCTGGAACGCCCGTCGACCCGCAGCGGCACGACCGTCTACGCCGATGTCGCGCGGGCGGCGGAGCAGGTGTCGGGCCTGCCGCTGCTCGCCGACCTCGCGGTGGAGTACCAGCGTCGCAAGCTCCGCTCGGGTGTCATCGACTTCTCCGACCAGGTGGCCGGGGCGCTGACGATCGTCCGCGCCCACGCCACGGTCTCCGCAGACCTCCGCGCGCGGTATCCCGTCGTCCTCCTCGACGAGTATCAGGACACTTCCGTCGTCCAGACCGAGCTGTTGAGCGCCGTGTTCGCCGGTACGTCGGTGATGGCGGTCGGCGACCCGCACCAGTCGATCTACGGCTGGCGTGGCGCGAGCGCCGGGAACCTGGGCGACTTCGCGGCCGCCTTCGCGCCCGACGGCGGCTCGGGCAGGTACTCGCTCGCGACGAGCTGGCGGAACAGCGAGCGCATCCTGGATGCCGCCAACGCCGTGCTCGCCCCCCTCGCCCAGCGATCGCCGGTGCCGGTCGACCGGCTGCGGCCGCGGCCGAATGCTCCCGCAGGCGGGGTCGACATCGTCTTCGAGACCGATCTCGACGCCGAGACCGAGCGCGTCGCGGCATGGTTCGAGGAAGTGAGAGCGGACCGGCAGCGGCGCGGTCTTCCCACGAGCGCGGCGATCCTGCTGCGCAGCAAGAAGCACATGGTGCGCTTCGCCGACGCCCTCGCGCGGCGCGGCATCCCGCACCGCATCCTGGGACTGGGCGGGCTGCTGAGCACCCCCGAGGTCGTCGACGTCGTCTCGGCCCTGCGTGTCATCAGCGATCCGACGGCAGGGTCGGCATTGCTCCGACTGCTCGGCGGGCCGCGCTGGTCGATCGGTCTTCGCGACCTGCGTTCGCTCGCTGAGCTCGGGCGCCGACTCGCGCGTTCCGACGTCGGGTTGCAGCCGCTGGCTACTGAGCACACGACGGAAGAGAACGCGTCGCTGATCGACGCGCTCGACTTCTTCGTGCGCGTCGGCCCCGATCACGGTTGGCTGGCTGACTTCAGCGCACCCGGCCGTGAGCGTCTCCGCGAGGCGGCGGCCACGTTCGCCGGGCTGCGGCGCGCGTCGTCGATGCCCATCCCGGAACTCGTGCGACTGATCGAGGCGGAACTGCGCCTCGACGTCGAACTCGCCGCTAACGAGAGCCGGGGCCCCGCTCGGGTCGCCTCCGATCAGCTGCGTGCCTTCGTCGACGAGCTGCAGGGTTTCCTCGCGACCGATGAGTCGGGATCGCTGCCGAGCCTGCTCGCCTGGCTCGACCACGCCGAGCGGCAGGACGAGTTCGCCCCCCGCACAGAGCCCCCTGAGGATGACGTCGTGCAGATCCTCACGATCCACGGATCGAAGGGTTTGGAGTGGGATGCTGTCGCCGTCGGCCGGGTCGTCGCCGACGAACTCCCCGCTCGGCCGCGCGACAAGCAAGGGTGGCTCGGATTCGGGGTCTTGCCGTACGCCTTCCGGGGTGATGCGCGCTGGCTGCCCGACCTCGGGTGGGAGGCGCACGTGGCGCCGAGCCAGCAGGACCTCAAGGCGGCGCTCGCGAGATTCGCCGAAGACAACGCCGATCGTCAGCGCGAAGAGGAGCGTCGTCTGGCATATGTCGCCGTGACCCGCGCTCGCGACGCGCTTCTGCTCAGTGGGTCACCGTGGTCGGGCACTCGCAACCCCCGCGGTCCGAGCCCGTTCCTGCGCGAGATCGCGACCGCGCTCGAACACGACCTCGCCGATGCCGAACCGGGGGAGAACCCCTACCTCGATCGTCGTCAGACGATGCAGTGGCCGCTGGATCCCCTGGGCGCGCGGCGCGCGCGGGTCGAAGCGGCTGCGCAGCGTGTGCGCGACGCCTGCGACGCGGGCGGGCGGGATCAGCCCGAGCGCGACCTCGCCCTCTTGCTGGCGGAACGTGAGGAGAGGGCCGGAGGCGTCCGACGGGTCGCCCCCACCCGCATCCCCGCGTCGCGCTTCAAAGACTTCGCCGCCGATTACGACTCCGCCGTGGAGGCGACTCTGCGGCCGATGCCGGAGCGTCCATACCGTGAGACGCGGCTGGGTACCCGCTTCCACGCTTGGGTCGAGCAGCGGTCCGGTCTCACCGCACGGGGGCCGCAACCCGATGCGCCGCTGTGGGAGGTCGATGACCCCGCCGATGACTCGGGCGGTGGCGCGGACGACGATCTGAGCCGTCTGCAGGAGAACTTCCTGCGCTCCGAATGGGCCGAGCTGCAGCCGATCGAGGTCGAGACCGAGATCGACTTCGCCGACGACCGGATGCTGGGTGACGGCCGCCCGCACGTCATCATCTGCAAGCTCGACGCGGTCTACCGCCGTGGCGACCGAGATGGGCGCATCGAGATCGTCGACTGGAAGACGGGGCGACCGCCGCGAACACCGGCGGAGCGGTCCGAGCGGATGCTTCAGCTCGAGCTCTATCGCCGGGCGTACTCGATCCGCCACGGCATCCCCGAATCCGAGATCGATGTCGCGCTGTTCTACGTGGCCGACGACCTCGTCCTGCGGGGCTGAGCGCGACTCGTCAGTCGGCGGTGGACCAGCGCCGCAACGCGTTGCGCGCGGCTTCCGCGTGGTCGGGATCGTCGCCGTCCTCCTGCTGTCCTCTCGCAGAGGTCGGCGTGACGGCCGGTGCGGCGCCGGTGTCCCCGCGCCGGTCGCTCGAGGCGCCGTCGGGCGTCCAGTCGGACAGGTCGATCGGAACCGTTTCGATGTCGGCCTGCTCAGCGGTGTCCTGGTCGGCAAGGTACGCCGCCAGAAGTGCCGGGTCGTAGGTGTCGGTCTGCATGGAGGTGTCGCCGGCAGCCACCGCAGCCGGCGTGCGGCCGAGCAGCTCGAGCGCGTCGTCGACGGTGCTGTAGTCCTCCGGCAGGAGAGGCTCGTCGCGCACGCCCTCGTCGAGCGCGTTCAGCAGCGCGACGGCATCCTCCACGACCCGGGCGGCACCGGTCTCGTGGCCGTGTGCGAGCCACCGCGCGAACTCGAGCTCCGCGTACAGACGCGAGCGCGCGGCGAGAGCGGCGTCGGGCGTGTGGTGCGCGGCTTCGGCGTAGGCGGCGAGCACGTCGTCGCGGGCATCCGGAGCCGAAGCGAGCCAGCGGAGGTCCTCGGCAGGGTCGCCGACGCCGAGACCGTGCCAGGCGAGAAGACCCGTGACAGTGGGGCCGGCGGCGGTGTCACTCAGGACGAAGCGGCCCGGGTCGACCCCGCCCAGCGTGACCGTCGCCTCGAAGCGCCAGAGACGGTCCTCGCCGAGTGCCGTGCTCCAGCGTCGGAGGAGACCGAAAGGCAGCGAGCCGGTGGCCTCGGCGCGGTCGAGCAGACGTTCGGCGTCTTGGCGCACGTCGGCGCTCGTGCGGATACGCAGGCCGGCGTCGCGCGCGACCGCGTGGGGGAGGGCGTGGACGCGCGCTATGGCCGAGCCGAGCGACCAGGCCGCGCCGCGGCCCGGCGGAATGTGGCCCGCTTCGACACGGTAGCCGGGGACGTAATCCTGCACGACCGCGGTGAACCCGCCCATCCGGGCTGTGCCGAGAACCGCGGGGGCTTCGAAGGGAAGCAGGCCGCGCACACCCGGCGTCAGGGCGCGCAGCGCGCGGGTGTCGGCGACGAGTTCGAGGTCGGCGTCGACGTCGACCGGCACGCGCACGACGACTCTCCGGCCGTCCTCGAGGGTCACCAGGGCGCTGTCGTATCGGCCCTCGGCGCGCTCGGTGAGCTCCGCGGCATTCACGACGGCAGCCCCGGGGAGAGCCGAACTGACGGACGCGGCTAGAGTGAAGGGAGAGCGAGCCATGCCATCAGGGTAGGTCGGGCGGCCGCGCAGGCCGACGCGCCACGCCCGCGAGAGAGGTCCCCGAGATGCGAATGCAGCCGCCGGCGCTGGCCCGGTCCGTCTTCGAACCGTCACCGGAAGAACGCTCCGATGAGGCGCTCATCGATCGTCTTCGTGCCGACCCGGCGACCCGCGTCGTGCAGATACACGGTGACCGTGCCCGTGTTCGGGGGAACCGACTCGTCTGGGACGAGCCCGCGGCCGTCGAAGAGGCCGGGGACGCCATCGAATGGGGCTTCCTCGGACGTGCCGTCGACGGTTCGGCGCGGCTCGTCGCGGCTGTCGCGTCGCCGGTCGACGGCGATGACGCGGGCGCGTGGGCGTCGCTGCGGATGTCGGGGGGCGACCTGGTCGACGAGGACGCGGGTGCGTTCGTGACTGCTGTGGCCCTCGGACGCTGGTTCTCGGATTTCCGGTTCTGCCCGCGCTGCGGTTCCCCCGCACGGCTGCGGTCGGCGGGGTGGTCCCGCGCGTGCAGCGGGTGCGGTCGTGAACAGTTCCCACGGACGGATCCCGCGGTGATCGTCGCGGTTCGCGACGTTCGCGACGAGCGACTGCTGCTCGGGCAGAACGCGGCCTGGGCCGTGGACAACCGGTTCTCCACCTTCGCAGGGTTCGTTGAAGCGGGTGAGTCACTCGAGACCGCCATCCGCCGCGAGGTGGCCGAAGAAGCGGGCGTGGTCGTCGACGATCTCGTCTATCGAGGCTCGCAGGCGTGGCCTTATCCGCGCTCGCTGATGCTCGGGTTCCACGCCGTAGCAGCAGATGCGCCGGCGGCCCGGCCGGACGGCGAGGAGATCGTCGCCGTGCGATGGTTCGACCGCGAGGAGATCCGCAGTTCGCTCGCCGGCGCCGGGCCGGTGAATCTTCCCGGCACCGCCTCGATCGCCCGTCGGCTCATCGCGGACTGGTGCGGGGACCCGGCGTGAGCGACTCGCTCGCCGGCCTCGACGAACAGCAGCGCGAGGCCGCCTCGGCGTTGCGCGGCCCCGTCTGCGTCCTCGCGGGCGCCGGGTCGGGCAAGACCCGGGTCATCACGCACCGGATAGCCCATGGCGTCGAGACCGGGGCGTACTCGCCGAGCCGGGTGATGGCGGTGACGTTCACCGCCAAGGCCGCGGGCGAGATGCGGGGCCGCCTCCGGGCGCTCGGCGTCGGAGGCGTGGCCGCCCGAACCTTCCACGCCGCCGCCCTCGCGCAGCTGAACTACTTCTGGCCGCAGCTCGCCGGTGACGCGGCCCCCACGATCCTCGGCAGCAAGGTACGGCTGCTCGCTCAGGCTGCCGACACCATCGGCGTCGATCCGGACCCGGCGGTGCTTCGCGATGTCGCGACACGCATCGAGTGGCGGAAGATCACGATGCGCTCTATCGAACGCTATGCGCTCGATCGTCCCGAGCCGGTGGGGTCTCTCTCGCTGGACGCCGTCGTCGCGCTGCAGCGCGCTTACGAGCAGCTCAAGGACGAGCGCCGGCAGCTCGACTTCGAAGACGTCCTCCTCGCCTGCGCGGGAATGCTCGAAGCCGAGCCGCGTGTCGCCGCTGAGGTTCGCGAACAGTACCGGCATTTCACGGTCGATGAGTTCCAGGACGTCTCACCCGTCCAGCACCGGCTGCTCGAGCTCTGGCTCGGTGAGCGCCGCGATCTCTGTGTCGTGGGCGACGCGAGCCAGACGATCTACTCCTTCGCCGGCGCCGACCCGTCGTATCTGCTGGACTTCGGGGTGCGCCATCCCGATGCGCGCGTGCTGCGACTCGAGCGGAACTATCGATCAGAGGCCGGCGTCGTCGCCGTGGCGAACTCGCTCATGCGGGGTCGTCCCGGCGCGCTCGAGCTCACCGCGAATCGGGCGACACCCGACCATCCCCGCCCGACGATCCGTGCGTTCGCCGACGACAGCGCGGAAGCCGACGGCGTGGCGGAAGCAGTCGCCGACCAGATCGCTCGGGGCATCGATCCGCGCGACGTCGCCGTCCTGTACCGCGTCAACGCGCAATCCGCACCACTCCTGGCGGCCCTGGCTAGGCGTGGCATCGCCGCGGCGGTGCTCGGAGGGAAGCGCTTCTTCGACATCCCCGAGGTGCGTCAGGCCGTCATGGCGCTGCGGGGTGCGTCGGTCGCCCCGTCGTCGGGCGACCTCGTCGCCGACGTCCGCTCGATCCTGCGTTCGCTCGGGCTGACAGACGAGCCGCCGCCGGCGGGCGGGCCGCTCCGTGATGCCTGGGAGGCGCGCGCGGCGCTGCTCCGTCTCGCCGAAGAAGCGCCGGCGGGCACCACGATGCGGGCCTTCACCGACGAGCTCCAGGTGCGTGCGAAGGACCAGCACGAGATCCCGACCCGCACGGTGACGCTGTCGACGCTGCACGCCGCAAAGGGGCTGGAGTGGGACCACGTTCACCTCGTCGGCCTCGCGGAGGGACTGCTGCCCATCGCTTACGCCACGACCTTCGAGCAGATCGACGAGGAACGGCGCCTGACCTACGTGGGGGTCACGCGGGCAGCGCGCACGCTGACGATGTCGTGGGCCCGGGCGTCGGGACGGTATGAACGCCAGGTGTCGCGCTTCGTCCGGGAGATCGGCACCAGCACGCTGGATGAGGTTCGTGGTCGCTCCACGCCGCCTCGGCGGTCGACGCCAGGACGGTCAGCGAGCGGGTCCGCTCCGTCACCGGCGCGCTGATCAGACGCATCGCCGTGGCGCATGCCGCGGCGATGGCGGCGGGCTCGGTCGGAGAACAGGGCCGGGCGAGCAGTTGCGCGGCAAGCACCGGCCACGCGGCATCCTGAGCGCGACGGTGTTCGTGAAGGCACGCCAGACATCCGGTGCGACCGGGAACGACGAGCGGCCCCACGGTGACCTGGTCGCCGGCGAGCTCGAGGGCGAGATGCGGGATGTCGCGGGCCACGAGGGATGCGGCCCGGCGTGGCTCGACCAGCCGGGAGGCGACGAGGATGACGACACCGGTGGAGTCCGGGTTCGCTGACGCCCGCAGCCGTGCACCGGCCGCCGCGAACGCTTGGTCCACCGCGGCCCGATCTGCGGCCGCGACCTCGTCGCCGAAGGACACGGTGACGGACACGGGGGGCCGGGGCCGAACCAGCACGGGACCCAGCGACTCGCGCAGGAGTTCGATCTGAGCCGGGTTCGCGCCGCCTTCTCGAGCGATCGTGTCGAAGAGCTCGTCGGGGATGCCGGCCACCAGCGCGTGCAGCAGGCGCTCGTGCCACGATTCGACCGGCTCCAGCACGATGCTTCCCGGCTCGTGGCCGAGCTGCACGGCGGTGGGGGAGCGCCACAGCGGCGCAGCGGAGGGCGCGAGACGGATCATGCCTCGATTCTCGGCTCGGGCCCTGGTCCCGGAGGGCGGTCTCCACAGGAAGCGTCGCGTCGGACTGACGAAGAAGCAGTGGGGAGGAGACGCGGCCGCTCAGACGGGCGAAGGCCCGCCGGGTCCGTCGTCGTCCCGCCGCGTCCGATCCTCTTCCGGGGCTTCGTGCGTCGAATCGTCGCCCTCGGCCGCGGAGGCCAGCAGCGCGTCCAGCGCGTCGTCCATCTCGTCGCGTTCGGGTGCCTCGCCGCGTGCCCGCGCCTGCAGACGCGCGATGAGAGCCGACGGATCGTCGACATCGGCGGGTGCCGGCATGAGGTCCGGGTAGTCCCACAGGCTGTCGCGGGCGTCGCGCCCGACGGCATCCGTGATCGCGCGCCACATCGCCGCCGCCTCGCGCAGGCGACGCGGCCGCAGCTCGAGGCCGACCAGCGACGCCATCGCCTGTTCGGCGGGCCCGCCGACGGCACGGCGACGACGCACAGCCTCAGCGATGCGGTCCGCGGCGGGAAGACGCGTCGTCGCGTCCGCGGACACGACGTCGACCCAGCCCTCGATCGTGGCGAGCAGGTGCTCGAGGCGCGTGAGCGCGGCGGACTGGGCCTCGGATCGCTGGGGGAGCAGCACGCCGCTCTCGAGCGCCTGGCGGAGTTCCTCGGGCTGAGAAGGATCGAAGCGCGAGGCCAACTCCTCGAGGGCGTCGGTGTCGACGTGGATGCCGCGTGCGAAGTCCGTCACCTGCGAGATCACGTGCAGGCGCAGCCAGCGGGCGTGTCGGAAGAGCCGAGCGTGGGCGAGCTCGCGGGTGGCGAGGGAGAGAGCGAGCTGCTCGTCGTCGATGCCCAGGTCGCGACCGAAGTCGGCGAAGTTCTGGGGCAGGATCGCGGCTTCGCCGTCCGGCATGACGGGGATGCCGACATCGCCGCCGGAGACGACTTCGAGTGACAGCTTTCCGACCACCGCGCCCAGCTGCGCGGCGAACAGGGAGCCGCCGACCGTCCGCATCAGGCGACCAGCGCCGGCGATCATGCCCTGCATGTCTTCCGGAGCCTGCGATTCCAGGGCCGCGGTCAGCGCGTCGGCGACCGAGGTTGCGACCGGCTCGGCGAGCTCCTGCCAGACCGGGAGGGTCGCTTCGACCCAGGCCCCGCGGGTGAGGGCTCGCGGCGGCGTGGCCAGATCCGAGATCGTGGTCGCCTCGCTCAGCCACAGCGTGGCCAGCGCGAACGCCTCGGAGAAGTCCTGCTTGTCGCCTGCGCTGATGCCGTGACCGTCCTTATTGGCCAGGTGCAGCGCCTGCGTCCGCGTCGCGCTCCAGTCGACGCCGCCGTCGCCGCCCGCGGCGAAAGCGCCCTGGAGATGCTGCACCATCTGCTGCAGCATCGCGGGGTCGACGCCCATTGCCGACAGGCGTTCGAGCTGCTCGGGCCCGAGCGTGCCGCCCTGGCCCAGCAGGCTGCGGAGCAGCTCCTGGAACTCGTCCTCGGGAGAGCGGTCGTCATCAGCCATGTCAGGCGCCTTTCAGCAGGGCGGTCAGCTCGCGTTCTACGCTAGCCGCACGACCTCGTCGCACGGCGCGAACGGACCTCGTTCGCTTTCGCCGGTCGCGAACGACCGGGACCAGAAAGCAGCACGTGTCACTTTTCGACGAGAACGCACCCGCCCCCGCGCCCCGGCGCCGCCGCATGAGCCGCGCCTCACTCGCGGGTCTGTGGGCGGTGTCCTTCTCCCTCATCGCGCTGCTCATCCTCACCGTCGTGCCGACGTCCTTCGTGATCCAGCGCCCCGGGCCGGTCTACGACACGCTCGGTTCCGTGGCCGCCGGCGACGGCGAGCAGCGCCCTCTCATCAGCGTGTCGGGTGCGGAGACGTTCCCGACGTCGGGCTCGCTCGACCTGCTCACGGTCGAGGTTCTGGGAAACCGCGAGCGTACGCCGTCGTGGCTGGAGCTGGCGGCCGCCTGGTTCGATCCGGCCCGCGCGGTCGTGCCCATCGACGAAATCTTCCCCGCGGGCGTGACGACCGAGCAGCGCAACGACGAGAACGCCGCGCTGATGGTGGACTCCCAGAAGGAGGCCACCGCCGCCGCCCTCTCCGAACTCGGGTACGACGTCACGTCGCTCGTCCGTGTCTTCCAGCTCGCCGACGACTCGCCGGCGGCCGGTCTCCTCGAGCCCGACGACGTCATCCGCTCGGTCGACGGGGAGTCCGTCGCGACCACGGCGGCTCTGCGAGACGCCGTGAACGCCGCGGGCGGACGCCCCCTCACGCTCGAGGTCGATCGCGCGGGAGAGCGGCTGTCGGTCGAGGTCACCCCGAAGCAGATGACGGTCGACGGCGAGACCCGGTGGGTCATCGGCGTCACGATCGCGCAGGATTTCGACTTCCCGATCGACGTGACGCTTCAGCTCGACAACGTCGGCGGCCCGAGTGCGGGCATGATGTTCGCCCTCGGCATCATCGACACGCTCACCCCCGGAGAGCTGACCGGCGGGGAGCGTTTCGCCGGGACCGGCACGATCGATGCGACGGGCACCGTGGGCCCGATCGGCGGTATCCGGCAGAAGCTGTACGGCGCCAAGGATGCCGGAGCCGAGTGGTTCCTCGCCCCGGAGCGCAACTGCAACGAGGTCGTGGGTCACATCCCTGATGGCCTCCGCGTGTTCTCCGTCGCGGACCTCGACGACGCCCTTTCGGTGGTCGAGACCGTCAGCACGGGCGGCGATCTCGACGCTCTTCCGACCTGCACCGCGGGCTGAGGCTCGGCGTCCCCCCAGCGGGCGGCGCCTAGGATGGAGGGGTGACCACGACCTCAGCGCCGAACCCGGCCACACCCAGCAGATCCCGCCGCGCCGTCGGCATCACCCTCGCCGTCATCGCGGCCGTGGTGGTGGCCTTCTTCATCTTCGCGAGCCTCTACGCCGATTGGCTGTGGTTCCGTCAGCTCGGCTTCGACGGTGTCCTGGTGACTCAGTGGACCGCCCGCGCGATCATGTTCGTCGTCGGCTTCGTCGCGATGGCGGTGCCCGTCTGGCTCTCGATCCAGCTCGCCTACCGGTTGCGGCCCGTCTATGCCCGCCTGAGCTCGCAGCTCGACCGCTATCAGGAGGTCGTCGAGCCGCTGCGTCGTCTGGGCATGTGGGGCATCCCGACCTTCTTCGGCTTCTTCGCCGGCTTCGCCGCTTCGGCGCAGTGGGAGACGGTGGCCCTCTGGCTCAACGGCGGCACCACCGGCACCGCCGATCCGCAGTTCGGGCTCGACACCGGCTTCTACCTCTTCACGCTGCCGTTCCTCTCGGCGGCCGTGGGCTTCGTCTCGGCGATCGTCATCGTGTGCCTCCTGGTCACCGCCCTCGTGTCGTACCTCTACGGCTCGGTCCGGGTCGGCCAGCGCGAGCTGCGGATCTCGAAGTCGGCGCGCATCCAGCTCGCCGTCATCGCCGGCATCTACCTTCTGGTGCAGGGCGTGAGCATCTGGATCGACCGTTATCGCACGCTGGTCACCCCGAATGACCGCATCACCGGGGCCGGGTACGTGGACGTCAACGCCGTCATCCCGGGGCAGACGATCCTCGCGATCGCCGCCGCGATCGTGGCGGTGCTGTTCTTCGTCACTGCGATCATCGGCCGCTGGCGCTTCCCGCTCATCGGAACCGGCCTCCTGGTCGTCACCTCGCTCGTCGTCGGCGTCGCCTACCCGTGGTTCGTCAACAACGTGCAGGTGCGGCCGAACCAGCTGACCCTCGAGTCGCAGTACTACGAGCGCAACATCGAGGGAACGAAGGCGGCCTACGGCATCTCCGGCCTCGAGAAGACCGACTTCCAGGCCGTGACCGACGTCGAGCCGGGTCAGCTGCGGGCCGATGCCGACACGACCGCTTCGATCCGCATCATGGACCCCGCGATCATCGGACCGACGGTGCGGCAGATCGAGCAGTACCGCTCGTACTACCAGTTCGCCGAGCCGCTCGACGTCGACCGCTACGAGATCGACGGGCAGTCGCAGGACACCGTGGTCTCGGTCCGCGAGCTCAACGTGAACCAGCTCGGCGACGCGGCGTCCTGGTACAACACGACGCTCGTCTACACCCACGGTTACGGCATGGTCGCCGCGAAGGGCAACGAGCGCACGGCCGACGGCAACCCGGTCTTCGTGGAGCGAGGCATCCCGGCATCCGGTGAGCTGACGAACGGCCAGGAGTACGAGCCGCGCGTGTACTTCGGCGAGTTCTCGCCCACGTACTCGATCGTCGGGGCGCCCGAGGGGTCGTCTCCCATCGAGCTCGACTATCCGCGCGGGCAGGAGGGCGAGAGCCAGACGAAGACGACGTTCGAGGGAGACGGTGGTCCGTCCATCGGCGACGTCTTCCACCGCCTGATCTACTCGCTGAAGTTCCAGTCCACCGACATCCTGTTCTCGGACGCCATCAACGAGGACTCGCAGATCCTCTACGACCGCGACCCGGCGACGCGCGTGCAGAAGGTGGCGCCCTACCTCGAGCTCGACAACGACCCGTACCCGTCCGTCGTCGACGGACGCATCGTCTGGATCGTCGACGGCTACACGCTGAGTGCGAACTACCCGTACTCGTCGATCGTCAGCCTCAGCGACGCGATCTCCGACTCGTCGAACCCGCAGCCCCGTGTCGCGCTCGACAACATCAACTACATCCGCAACTCGGTCAAGGCGACAGTCGACGCGTATTCGGGCGAGGTGACGCTGTACGCGTGGGACGAGACCGACCCGCTGCTGCAGGCCTGGCAGAAGGTCTACCCCAACACGCTCAAGCCGATCAGCGACATGAGCGGCGACCTGATGAGCCACGTGCGGTACCCGACCGACCTGTTCAAGGTGCAGCGCGCCATGCTCGGCACCTACCACGTCGACACAGCGCAGTCGTTCTACTCGCGCGACAACGCCTGGAAGACGCCGAACGACCCGCAGCAGGACACGCAGCTGCAGCCGCCGTACTACCTGACGATGAAGATGCCCGGCCAGGACGCCCCGTCGTACTCGATGTTCTCATCGTTCATCCCCGGCGGTCAGGACACTCGTAACGTCCTGATGGGCTACCTGTCCGTCGACTCCGACGCCGGTTCCGAAGCTGGTGTCGTCAGTGGTGAGTACGGCAAGCTCCGGATGCTCGAGGTCAATGCCGAGACGCCGGTTCCAGGTCCCGGCCAGGTGCAGAACACGTTCAACGCCGATCCCGTCGTGTCGTCGTTCTCGAACATCCTGCGTCAGGGTCAGTCGGAGGTCATCAACGGCAACCTGCTGACACTGCCCGTGGGTGGCGGTCTGCTCTACGTCCAGCCCGTCTTCGTGCAGTCGTCCGGAGCTACCAAGCTGCCGACGCTCCAGAAGGTGCTCGTCGGCTTCGGCGACCAGGTCGCCTTCGAGGACACCCTGCAGGAGGCGCTCGACAAGCTGTTCGGCGGCGACTCGGGCGCGAGCACCGGAGACACGGATGTCGTTCCCGAGCCCAGCCCCGGCGACGAGGCGACTCCGGGCACCGGCGACGGCGGAACGGCGCCGACGACTCCCGCCGCGGACTACCAGGCGGCGCTCGACCAGGCGCGCGATGCTCTCGCCGAGCGCAACACGGCGATGCAGAACGCCGACTGGGCGGCGTACGGTGCCGCAGATGCCAAGCTCACGGAGGCGATCTCGCGTCTGCTCGAGCTCGGTGAGCAGGGCCAGAACTGACCCCACCTGCAACGAAGAGAGGGCCCCGACCTCGGTCGGGGCCCTCTCTTCGTCGTCTCCTGCTTCCTCTCACCGCCGAGAATGCACGAACGCACGGTGCCAAGGGGCTGGGACCGTGCGTTCGTGCGCTCTCGCGAAGCGCGGGGCGTCAGTCGCGGGTGTAGCGGCGGGCGCGCCCTGCGAGGCCGGCGAAGTGGAACGGGCCGGGGGACGCGGCCGCGATCTCGACGTCGACGGTGCTGTCGCGGTGCGTCGCGTCGTGGAGCTCACGGTAGGTGGGGACATCGACCGCGGTCCGTGCGGCGAGGATGGCCTCGGTCTCCGCGCCGCGGGTCGCCTCGCGGTAGCCGGGCTGGACGACGAGGGTGAAGAACTCGCTGACCGACCCCGAGCCGTAGCTGAAGAGCCCGATGCGCGAACCAGTGAGGTCGTTCTCGCCGTCCAGGAGCGCTGCGAGAGCGATGTAGAGCGACGCCGTGTAGGAGTTTCCGATCCGGCGGTTGTAGCCGGTGGTCGCGGTCACGAGCTCGGGGTCGAGTTCGACGCCGACGTGCTGACCGAGCGCGCGATGCGCCTTCACGGCCATCTTGGTGAACGGCTGGTGGTGGCAGAACCAGTCGATCTGATCGATGTCGACGCCGCCGCGCGACCGGTAGTCGTCCCAAGCGCCTGCGACACCGTCGAGGTAAGCGCTGACGGAGAGCTTGCCGTCGACGACCGCGGTGACGCTGTCGTTGGGACGCCAGAAGTCGTCGACCTCCGCAGTGTAGACGCCGGCGGCGGTCTCGAGGACGGCGAGCGCCGGCTCAGCCGACACGAGGAAGGCGACCGCCCCTGCACCCTGCGTCGGCTCAGCCGCGGTGTCGAGCTCGTACCGGGCGACATCACTGGCGATGACCAGGACGCGCTCGTCGGGGTTGCGCGCGATGAGACCGGCCGCAGCCTGAAGGGCGGCCGTCGCGGAGTAGCAGGCCTGCTTCAGCTCGACGACGCGGACCGAGCGCGGGAGGCCGAGCAGCTCGTGGACGTGCACCCCGGCGGCGCGCGACTGGTCGATGCCGGTCTCGGTGGCGAAGAACAGGGTCCGGATGCCGTCGACACCGTGCCGGTCGATGATGCGCTGCGCGGCCGCGGCGCCCATCGTGACGATGTCCTCGTCGAGGCCGGGGATGCTCATCTGCTCCTGGCCGAGCCCGATGCGGAACTTCGCGGGGTCGATGTCCGCGCGTGCGGCGAGGTCGTCGAGCTCGACCACGTGCGAGGCCGTGGCGACAGCGAGGTCGTGGATGCCGATGGTGGTCACTTCGTGGAATCCTTCCGGCGCTCGAGGAGCAGGTGCGACTGCATGAGCTCCCCGGGATTGGTCTGGGCGGCGAGCAGCGAGAGCTCGCCGCAGAGGACGGTGGCGGCGATCAGCCCGGCGAGGCGTCGGGCGTTCTCGCCGGAGGGACGCTCCTCACGGCAACCCAGGCGCGCGAGGGCGTCGTCGACGGCCGGCAGGTCCTTGCCGTTGCCGACGGTGCCGACGATGAGGTGAGGCAGCGTGCACGAGAAGTACAGGTCGCCGTCGCCGCGGACCTCGGCCCAGGTGAAGCCCTGCGAGCCCTCGACGATGTTCGCGGCGTCCTGACCCGTAGCCAGGTAGAAGGCCAACAGCATGTTGGCGTAGTGCGCGTTGGCGGAGCGCAGCGCTCCGGCGATCGTCGATCCGACCAGGTTCTTCTGGACGTTCAGATCGACGATCCGCTGCGCGGTCGACCGCAGCTGCTTCTCGACGAGGTCTGCGGGGATCACGATCTCGGCGATGACGTTGCGCCCGCGGCCGAGGATGCCGTTGACGGCGGTGGCCTTCTTGTCGGTGCAGTAGTTGCCGGAGATCGAGCCGTACGAGAGCTCGGGGTGCCACGAGAGCACGCGTTCCATGAGCGTCTCCGCGGCGAAGGTCACCATGTTGTGGCCCGAGGCGTCGCCGGTCGTCAGCGCGAAGCGGAGGTAGAGCAGGTTGCCGACGACCTCGGTGTCGAGGTCGATGAGCTGGGCGTGGCGGCTGCGCTCCGAGACGGCGGCAGCGAGCTCGTCGAAACGGGCGACGATGGCGCGCGACGCAGCGACGGCGGCCGCCGCCGACTGGGCGACGAACAGTGACGAGCGCGTCATCCGTTCGTCGACGACCGTCACGCGGATGCCGTCCTCGACGAGCCGCGAGATGCGCGCGCCGCGGCCGACCGAGGGCCACAGCGGCGACTCGTAGGTCGCGAGCGGGACTTCCTGCTCGGTCTCGACGTCTCCGGTGAGCCGAAGCGGTCCCACCCACCGCAGGGGGATCGGGGTGAACTCGGCGCTCATCGCGCGTCCTTCCCGCCGGCGCGACGCGCCAGGCTGTCGATATCGATACCGCGGGCTCGCGCGAACTCCGCCGCGCGTCCGTGGATGATCAGGTCGGTACGGCGGAGATCGTCCGGACGGGTCGCCCCCACCAGGGAGTGCAACGCCGTGAGGTGGTCAGACCATTCCCGGATACGGGAGATCAGCGCCTCCGCGCCGCCGTCGAGCACGACCGAGAGGAACGATCCGGAGGCGCCGACCGCACGCGCGCCGAGCGCGAGGCCGCGCGCGACGTCGAGGGGCGTGCGGACGCCGCCGGACGCCAACAGCACGGGTGCGTCGGCCGGGGCCTCGAGCAAGCACTCCACCGCGGACTGTCCCCACCCGGCCAGGTACGCGTAGTCGCGGCCCGATCGCCGGTCGTTCTCGATGCGCATGAAGTCGGTGCCGCCGACGCCGGACACATCGGCGAAGCGCACGCCCAGGTTCCCCAGACGGGACAGCGTGGCGGCGCTCAGACCGAACCCCACCTCCTTCACCACGACGGGCACCTCGACGGCGGCGACGATGGCCTCGAGCGAGGCCGGCCAGCTCGAGAACGAGCGGCTGCCCTCGGGCATCACGGTCTCCTGCATGGCGTTCACGTGCACCTGGAGAGCGTTCGCCTCGAGGGCGTCGACGGCGCGCCGGGCGTCTTCGGGAGACCGTTCGATCCCGACATTGGCCATGACGAAGCCATCGGGGTTCTCGTCGCGGATCACGCGGAACGTCCCCATGAGGTCGGGGTTGTCCAGCGCGATGCTCAACGAGCCCGATGCGATCGCGACGCCGGTCTCACGCGCGGCGATGGCGAGGTCGCGGTTGATCGCACCGGTCGAAGCGCTGCCGCCGGTCATGGCGTTGACGTAGAACGGCAGCGCCCAGCGGGCACCGGCGACCTCGACGCCGAGATCGACGCGCTCGGCGTCGACACCGGCGAGGGCATGGTGGACGAAGCGGACGTCGTCCCAGCCGTTCGGCCGCGGCGGCTCCTTCTGCTGTGCGGCGGCGAGACGGACGTGGTCGTCCTTGCGCTCGGAAGCCAGTTCAGCCGGCATGATGCTCTCCTTCCGGCGGGTGCACGCCGATCGTGAGGTGTCGGATGTCGTTGGTCTCCCAGACCCGGAGCATGCCGGCGACGTCAGCCCCCGCGGGCGCGAGCACGATGCCGCAGTCGCCACCGCCCGCCCCGGACGGCTTGGCTGCCGCGCCGATCGCCTCGGCCGCGTCGCAGAGGATCCTCAAGCGGTCGGTCTCGATCGTCACACCCGTCCGTGCTCCGAGCGCCTGCAGCAGGCGACGGTTGCGCCGGATCGCGTCGAGCGCGAGCGCGTCGTCGGAGGCAGCGCGTGGCGGTGTCGTTCCGGGCGGCGAAGCCGCGAGCGCGCGCCACAGATCCTCCACGCAGGCGCGAGAGGCATCCAGGAAGCCCGTATGCGCGCCGTCCGCGACGTCGGTGCCGCGCGAGACACCGCTGACCAGGCGCTCGGTCGACGCG
This sequence comes from Microbacterium sp. SMR1, assembly GCF_003289625.1. Taxonomy (GTDB): domain Bacteria; phylum Actinomycetota; class Actinomycetes; order Actinomycetales; family Microbacteriaceae; genus Microbacterium; species Microbacterium plantarum. The sequence continues at coordinate 858,702 of NZ_QMBN01000001.1, read as the reverse complement.
GGGTGCCCCGTCCAGCCGACGAGCAGGTCGAGTCCCGCGGGAGGCGCCAGACGTGTGATCTCCGTTCCTCGCCACGCGTCCGAACCCAGGACAGGGGCGACGCCGTGCTCCGCGCGTGCCGCGCGCAGGCGGTCGCGGTCGGGGGAGCGGTAACCGATCCAACCGCCGTAGGTGCTCGCGGCGACGTCACCGCCGGAAGCATGGGGGGCGACGGCGATCGTGGCGAGCATGGCGAGCTCGTACCGGCCGCGTGTGCCCAGGTCGAATCCGTAGAACCGGTCGATCGCGGCGATCGTCGCGACGGTGACGGCAGCCGACGAACCGAGGCCGAACTTGCGTCCGCTGGGGTCGTCGAGCCCGCTCTCGATGAAGAGGTCGAAGAAGCGGGGACGCAAGCCCCGCTCGGCGCGCAGACGCTCGGAGACCTCGATCGCGGCGATGACGTAGTCGTAGGGGTGGTGCTCGCGATCGAGCGTCAGCCCGTCCTGCCCCCGGGTCCAGCGCACCGGCATCCGGCTGTACTCCGGCGAGTGGATGCTGCCGGCGTCGACGCTCTCGGACAGCGACACCGTCAGGTAGCGGTCGACGGCGATGAGCACGGATGGCTCACCCGGTGAGACCACCGCATACTCACCGGCCACGAACAGCTTGCCGGGCGCACGCGCGACGATCGGGCGGGTCGAGTCGACGGTGGTCATTCGCCCGCTCGCGAGACGAGAGCTGCGGCGGGTCCGGGGTGGGCGACAGCGAGCTCGGCGAGACCGTCGAGCGCGGCAGTGACCGCATCGACGGACGCGGGCCGCGTCAGGATCACGACGTTCGGTCCGGCATCGGCGGTCGCCCAGGCTTCGACGCCGGACTCGCGCAGGGCCGAGATGCGGTCGAAGATCTCGACGCTCACGGGGCTCAGATAGCGGATGGGCGGGTCGCACGACTGGATCAGGGCGTGCATCCGCAGGGCGTTGACCTCCGTGATGCGGCCGAGGCGCTCGACATCGCCGTCTCGGCATGCTTCCGCGGCTGCTTCGAGGCTCTCGGCCGTCGATGAGACCCATGCGGGGTAGAAGGGCGAGGTGAGCACCGTGCGGCGCATCGCCTCACGGCTGGACACCGGCTTCTCGCGCTTCTCCACCATCGCCACGACCATCGCGAGATCCGGCGCTGCCACGGGCTCGGCGAAAGAGGTCTCATCGCTGTCGCCGGCGTGCCAGATGGCGAATCCCGGGATGACCGAGCGCGACGCCGATCCCGAGCCGCGGCGGGCGAGTCGGCTCAGGGAGCGGGTATCGAGGTCCAGCCCGTAAGCCGCGGAAGCGGCGACGGCCAGCGCGGCGAAGCCCGAAGCGGACGACGCGAGACCGGCGGCCGACGGCACGGTGTTGACCGTCTCGACGCGAGCGGAGAGCGTGCTGCCCGCCATCTCGCGAACGATGTCGAGGAATCGGGTGACCCGCTCGGCGGGTCCATCGACGCGCTGCTCGCCGTTGAAGACGAGGACGTCGCCGGACGCTCCCTCGTCGAGGCTGACGGTCGTCGTGGTGGGGAAGATGTCCAGCGTCATCGACAGGCTGCCCGTTGCGGGGAGGTTCAGTGCGCTGTCGCGCTTGCCCCAGTACTTCACGAGCGCGATGTTCGGGTGCGCGATGGCTGTCGCGGTGCTCATGCCGCTCCTTCGACGGTGGTGGTCCAGACCGCGGCGGCGCCGGCGCGGGTGAGTCGGTCGCCGAGCTCGGCGGCGGATGCCGCGTCTCGAGCGAGCGCGAGGACGCAGCCGCCCCGGCCGCCGCCGGTCAGCTTGGCGCCCAGGGCGCCGCCGGCGGTCGCGGCCTGCACGAGGTGGTCCAGCGCCGGATCGCCGACGCCCAGGCGCGTCAAGAGGACGTGGGCGCGGCTCATCGCGCTTCCGATCGCCTCGCGGTCACCCGTCGAGACGTCGCTGCGGAGGGCGGTCGCCAGCGCGCCCAGCTCGTCCAAGGCGGCTTCGACCGCGCGCGGATCGCTCTCCCGCCGCTGCGCGACGGCGGCGACGGCTTCACGGGTGCGCCCCCGGACTCCGGTGTCCGCGATGACGAACACGAGATCGCCCCCGACGGAGACGGGCTCGATGCGGCCCTGGTCGAACCACACGGCCGCCCGAGCGCGCACGGTGCGCGCGTCCAGTCCGCTCGGTGCGCCGTGGGCGGCGCGCTCGGCCGTCTGGATGAGCTCGTGCATCGTCTCGTCGTCGGCCGCGAAGCCGCAGGCGCCCAGCACTGCTTCGATCACCGCGGCGGACACGGCGGCGCTCGAGCCGAGCCCGCGCTCGGCGGGGATGCTGCTGTCGATCGAGATGTCGAGCGCGGCGCCCGGCCTGCCCGCCGCCGCGAGTGCGGCGCGCATGGCCGTCAGCGTGACGTGCAGTCGCTCCGGTGCCTGGGCGATGGGGCCGTGGTAGAGCGTGCTGGCGAGGTGACCGCGGCCTTCGGTCGGCTGCGCGTGCGCCTCGACGCCGAGAGCGCGAACGGGGATCGCGATCGCGGGGCGGCCGTATACGACGGCGTGCTCCCCGAGGAGGATAGCCTTCGCACCGGCGCGGCCCGTCGCTCCGGGCTCCGCGGCCGAGCCGTGCGTTGCCACGTGCAGACGGGCGTCCGGTGCGATGGGGACGTCGGTCGGTGCAGTCATGGAATTTCGTCGAGCGTAACAGTCCGCCCCCGGGCGAGGCCTCAGTGGCCATGGATGTGCTCCGGAGGCCTCCGAGCGCTATCATGGGCGCCGCACCCAGCAACCTTTAACCCCGTCCTGTGAGGCGGAGAAGGGAGCGGCGGATGAGCACGCGCACCGTGCTGCATGAAGCCGACATCGCGCGGGCCCTGACGAGGATCTCCCACGAGATCCTCGAGTCGAACAGGGGACCCGCCGACCTCGTCATCCTCGGCATCCCGCGGCGGGGCGTTCCCCTCGCTGCACGCATCGGCTCTCTCCTCGCGGAGATCTCCGGGACGGTCGTCCCGGTCGGAGCACTCGATGTGACGATGTACCGCGACGATCTGCACCGCAACCCGACGAGGGCACCGCAGCCGACCGAGATTCCGGAGGGCGGCATCGACGGCAAGGTCGTCGTCCTCGTCGACGACGTGTTGTTCTCCGGACGATCGATCCGCGCGGCCCTCGACGCGCTGCAGGACATCGGTCGCCCCGCGGCCGTCAGACTCGCGACTCTCGTCGACCGCGGCCACCGTGAACTGCCCATCCGACCCGACTTCGTCGGCAAGAACCTGCCCAGCGCCCGCGACGAGCGGGTCAATGTGCGCCTGCGCGAGGTCGACGGCGTCGAGGAGGTGACGATCGGAGCATGAGGCACCTGCTCGACACCAAGGACCTGGATCGGCGCGACGCCCTGCGCATCCTCGACGTCGCGGAGGACATGGCGGCTACGCAGCAGCGCGAGGTCCGCAAGCTCCCCACGCTCCGAGGCAAGACCGTCGTGAACCTCTTCTTCGAGGATTCCACGCGCACCCGGATCTCGTTCGAGGCCGCAGCCAAGCGCCTCTCGGCCGACGTCATCAACTTCTCGGCCAAGGGGTCGTCGGTCTCCAAGGGCGAGTCGCTCCAGGACACGGCACAGACGCTGCAGGCGATGGGGGCCGACGCCGTCGTGATCCGCCATGGCGCCTCGGGCGCACCGCAGACCCTGGCCGGCAGCGGATGGATCAGCGCCGGTGTGGTCAACGCCGGTGACGGCACGCACGCGCATCCGACGCAGGCCCTGCTCGACGCATTCACCATCCGCAAGCGATTCTTCGGCGAGGCCAGCCGGGGCCGCGACCTCGCCGGTCTCCGGGTGACGATCGTCGGCGACATCCTGCACTCGCGCGTCGCGCGGTCGAACGTCTGGCTGCTGACGACCCTGGGTGCCGAGGTGACCCTCGTCGCACCGCCGACCCTCGTGCCGCAGGATGTGTCGGCCTGGCCGGTCCGCGTGATCTACGACCTCGATGAGGCCATCGCCGCGGGTCCGGATGCGCTCATGATGCTCCGCATCCAGCTCGAGCGCATGAACGCCGCCTATTTCCCGACTGAACGGGAGTATTCGCGGACGTGGGGCCTGGATGCCGCGCGGCTCGGCGCGCTCCCGGCCGATAGCATTGTCCTGCACCCCGGCCCGATGAACCGGGGGATGGAGATCTCCGCCGCCGCCGCCGATTCGCCGCGCTCGACCGTGCTCGAGCAGGTGGCGAACGGTGTCTCGGTGCGGATGGCCGTGCTCTACCTGCTGCTCGCGGGCGAGCGCACCGAAGCTGAGGAGGACGGACGATGAGCGAGAGCTTCCTCATCCGCGGAGCGCGCCTGGCCGGCGGCGACGCGACGGACATGCTGGTCATCGACGGGACGATCGCCGAGGTCGGCACCGGCCTGAGCGCCAGAGGTACCACCGTCGTCGACGCCGACGGGCTCATCGCCCTGCCGGGGCTCGTCGACCTGCACACCCACTTGCGCGAGCCGGGGTTCGAGGCGTCCGAGACGATCCTCACCGGGTCGCGCGCTGCAGCGGCGGGCGGGTTCACCACCGTTTTCGCGATGCCCAACACCTCGCCCGTCGCCGACACCGCGGGTGTCGTCGAGCAGGAGCTCGCCCTGGGCGAGGCCGCCGGGTACGTGCACGTCCAGCCGATCGGCGCCGTCACGATCGGGCAGAAGGGCGAGCGCCTGGCCGAGCTGGGCGCGATGGCCGCCTCGCGGGCGCGCGTCCGCGTGTTCAGCGACGACGGCTTCTGCGTCTTCGATCCGCTCATCATGCGCCGCGCCCTCGAATACGTGAAGTCGTTCGACGGCGTCGTCGCCCAGCATGCTCAGGATCCGCGGCTGACCGAGGGCGCCCAGATGAACGAGGGCACCGTGTCGGCAGAGCTGGGACTGACCGGCTGGCCGGCGGTCGCCGAGGAGTCGATCATCGCGCGCGACGTCCTACTCGCCGAGCACGTCGGCTCTCGACTGCACGTCTGCCACCTCTCGACGGCGGGCTCGGTCGACATCATCCGGTGGGCGAAGAAGCGCGGCGTGAACGTGACCGCCGAGGTGACCCCGCACCACCTGCTGCTGTCGGAGGAACTCGTCCGCGGCTACGACGCGCGTTTCAAGGTCAACCCGCCGCTTCGCCGTGACGAGGACGTGCGGGCAGTCCGCGAGGGCCTCGCCGACGGCACGATCGACATCGTCGCGACCGACCACGCCCCGCACCCCGCCGAGGCGAAGACGTGCGAATGGGCCGCCGCGGCGAACGGCATGGTCGGTCTCGAGTCCGCGCTGCGGGTCGTGCAGCAAGCGGTCGTCGACACCGGACTGCTCGATTGGGACGACGTCGCCCGCGTGCTCTCGACGGCTCCCGCTCGGATCGGCCGCCTGGCCGATGCCGGCACGCCGCTCGAGGCGGGCCGCCCCGCCTCGTTCATGCTGTACGACCCGCGCCCGGTCCGCACCTTCACGGATGCCGACCTGAGGGGTCGCAGCGTGAACTCGCCCTACCTCGATCGCGAACTTCCGGGCGAGGTGCGCTGGACGTTCTTCCGCGGCACGCCGACGGTCGCCGACGGCGACCTGCTCGAACGCCCGGGAGCCCGCGCGTGACCCGCGAAGGAGCTCTGCTCGTCATGGTCGCGGTCGCCCTGGTGCTGCTCGCACTCGGGGTCTGGGCCTGGCGACGACGAACGAGGCGCGACAGCGGCCTCACGGCACCGGTGGGCGAGTTGCCCGCGGGCGCCGTGCAGACGGCGGCGATCTCGGGACTCTACGTCGCGACGACCCGCCACGACGAGCCGCTCGAGCGCCTCGCCATCCGCGGGCTCGGATTCCGCTCCCGCGTCGACGTCATCGTCGGCGCGGGAGGCGCGGGTGACGGCGTGGCCATCGACCTGACCGGTCAGCCGCGCCTGTACATCCCCGCCGAGCGCATCGTCTCCGTCGATCAGGCCACCGTCGCCATCGACCGTGTCGTCGAGAAGCAGGGCCTGACACGCCTGAGCTGGCTGATCGATGACGAGACGATCGTCGACAGCTACTTCCGGCCCCAGACCGCGTCGGCCCGTGCGCTGGCCGATGCCATCCAGACCATCGTGACCCCCACCCAGACCCCAGGAGGCGACGCGTGACACTGTTCACCCGTGACCCCGCCGTGCTCGTGCTCGAGGACGGATCCCGCCACATCGGCCGCGCCTACGGCGCGCGCGGCACCACCCTCGGAGAAGTCGTCTTCGCGACCGGCATGACCGGCTACCAGGAGACCCTCACCGACCCGTCCTACGCGGGCCAGATCGTGCTGCAGACCGCACCCCACATCGGAAACACCGGCATGAACGGCGAGGACGTCGAGTCGCGCCGCATCTGGGTCGCCGGCTACATCGTGCGCGACCCCTCGCGCGTCGTGTCGAACTGGCGCTCGGAGAACTCGCTCGACGAGTCGCTCGAGCGCGACGGCATCGTCGGCATCAGCGGCATCGACACGCGCGCCGTCACGCGCGTCCTGCGCTCGGCGGGCTCGATGCGCGGCGGCGTCTTCAGCGGCGACGCCGCCGACATCGATCCCGAGGAGCAGCTGCGCATCGTCCGCGAGGCGCCGGAGATGACCGGTCGCAACCTGTCCGCCGAGGTGTCGGTGCCCGCCGCCGAGGTGACCCCGGCGACGGGGGAGCGGCTCGGAAACCTCGCGGTGCTCGACCTCGGCGTGAAGCAGGCCACGGTGAACAACCTCGCCGCCCGCGGATTCGACGTCCACGTCCTCCCGCAGGACGTCACGTTCGAGCAGCTCCGTGCGATCGACCCGATCGCGGTGTTCTACTCCAACGGCCCGGGCGACCCGGCCGCGAGCGACCACCACGTCGAGCTTCTGCGGGGCGTCCTCGCCGAGAAGCTGCCGTTCTTCGGGATCTGCTTCGGCAACCAGCTCCTCGGCCGCGCCCTCGGCTTCGGCACCTACAAGCTGCCCTTCGGCCACCGCGGCATCAACCAGCCCGTGCTCGACAAGCAGACCGGGCGCGTGGAGATCACCGCGCACAACCACGGCTTCGCCGTCGACGCGCCGATCGAGGGCGTCGTCGACAGCCCGGCCGGCTTCGGCCGCGTCGAGGTGAGCCACGTCGGCCTCAACGACAACGTGGTGGAGGGCCTGCGGGCCCTCGACCTGCCGGCATTCTCGGTGCAGTACCACCCCGAGGCCGCCGCCGGCCCGCACGACGCCAACTACCTCTTCGACCGCTTCCGCGACCTCGTGGTCGCGACCCAGGAGAACAAGAACTGATGCCCAAGCGCGACGATATCCAGAGCGTCCTCGTCATCGGGTCGGGGCCGATCGTCATCGGCCAGGCCTGTGAATTCGACTACTCCGGCACCCAGGCGTGCCGCGTGCTCCGCGAGGAGGGCGTCCGCGTCATCCTCGTCAACTCCAACCCGGCGACGATCATGACCGATCCCGACTTCGCCGACGCCACGTACATCGAGCCCATCACGTGGCAGGTCATCGAGACGATCATCGCCAAGGAGCGCCCCGACGCGATCCTGCCGACCCTGGGCGGTCAGACCGCTCTCAACGCGGCGATCGACCTGCACAAGCACGGCATCCTCGAGAAGTACGACATCGAGCTGATCGGCGCGAACTTCGAGGCGATCAACAAGGGCGAGGATCGGCAGATCTTCAAGCAGCTCGTCATCGACTCGGGAGCGGATGTGGCCGACAGCCGCATCTGCCACACGATGGACGAGGTGCTCGCGGGCGCCGCCGAGCTCGGCTACCCGCTCGTCGTGCGCCCCTCCTTCACGATGGGCGGGCTCGGCTCGGGCTTCGCGTACAACGAGGAGGACCTGCGCCGTATCGCCGGAGCGGGCCTGCGCGACTCGCCCACGACCGAGGTCCTGCTGGAGGAGTCGATCCTCGGGTGGAAGGAATACGAGCTCGAGCTCATGCGCGACTCGGCCGACAACACCGTGGTCGTCTGCTCGATCGAGAACGTCGACCCGGTCGGCGTCCACACCGGCGACTCCATCACGGTCGCGCCGGCACTGACGCTCACCGACCGCGAGTACCAGAAGATGCGCGACATCGGCATCGACATCATCCGCGCCGTCGGCGTCGACACCGGTGGCTGCAACATCCAGTTCGCGGTCGATCCGCAGACGGGGCGCATCATCGTCATCGAGATGAACCCGCGCGTGTCGCGTTCGTCCGCGCTGGCGTCGAAGGCGACCGGGTTCCCGATCGCGAAGATCGCCGCGAAGCTCGCGATCGGCTACCGCCTCGACGAGATCCCGAACGACATCACGAAGGTCACCCCGGCGAGCTTCGAGCCGACGCTCGACTACGTCGTGGTCAAGGTGCCGCGCTTCAACTTCGAGAAGTTCCCGGCCGCCGACACCACCCTCACGACGACCATGAAGTCGGTGGGCGAGGCGATGGCGATCGGGCGCAACTACGCCACGGCTCTCCAGAAGGCGCTGCGCTCGCTCGAGAAGCGCGGATCGAGCTTCCACTGGGGCGACGAGGAGCGCTCGGTGGACGAGCTGCTCGAGATCGCGAAGACCCCGACCGACGGCCGGATCGTGGTCCTGCAGCAGGCGATGCGCAAGGGCGCGACGGTCGAGCAGGCTTTCGAGGCCACCGCGATCGACCCGTGGTTCCTCGACCAGATCGAGCTGATCAACGAGGTCGCGGCGTTCGTGGCCGACGCGGGCGAGCTCGACGAGCACGTCATTCGGACGGCGAAGGACCACGGGTTCAGCGACGCGCAGATCGCGCAGCTGCGCGGCATCACCGAAGAAGAGGTGCGTGGCGTCCGCCACGGCCTCGGCCTGCGGCCGGTCTTCAAGACGGTCGACACCTGCGCCGGTGAGTTCCCCGCGCTCACGCCGTACCACTACTCGTCGTACGACACCGAGACCGAGGTCACGCCCTCCGAGCGCACGAAGGTCGTCATCATCGGCTCGGGCCCCAACCGCATCGGGCAGGGCGTCGAGTTCGACTACTCGTGCGTCCACGCCAGCTTCGCGCTGGCGGACGCCGGCTACGAGACGATCATGGTCAACTGCAACCCCGAAACGGTATCGACCGACTACGACACGAGCGACCGGCTCTACTTCGAGCCGCTGACGCTCGAGGACGTCCTCGAGGTGCTGCACGCCGAGTCGCAGTCCGGCACGATCCTCGGCGTCATCTGCCAGCTCGGCGGTCAGACGCCGCTCGGGCTCGCAAAGGGCATCGAGGCGGCCGGATACAGCATCCTCGGCACCCAGCCCGCGGCGATCGATCTGGCGGAGGAGCGCGAGCTCTTCTCGCGTCTGCTCGACGACGCCGGTCTCGTCGCCCCGCGCAACGGCACCGCCATCGACGTCGAGGGGGCCGTCGAGGTCGCCGAGTCGATCGGCTACCCCGTCCTGGTCCGCCCTAGCTTCGTCCTCGGTGGCCGTGGCATGGAGATCGTCTACGACACCGAGAGCCTGCGCGACTACTTCGTGCGCGTCGCCGACCAGGCGATCATCGGCCCGGGCCTCCCGCTGCTCGTCGATCGCTTCCTCGATGACGCCGTGGAGCTCGACGTCGACGCGCTGTTCGACGGCGAAGAGCTGTACATCGGCGGCGTGATGGAGCACCTCGAGGAAGCCGGCATCCACTCCGGTGACTCGAGCTGCACGCTGCCGCCGATGTCGCTCGGCCGCACCGAGATCGACCGGGTGCGCGAGGCGACTCTCGCCATCGCTCGCGGTGTCGGCGTGCGGGGTCTGCTGAACGTGCAGTTCGCCGTGTCGGCGGGTGTGCTCTACGTCATCGAGGCGAACCCCCGCGCGAGCCGCACCGTGCCCTTCGTGTCGAAGGCGCTCGGCATCCCGCTGGCCAAGGCCGCGTCGCGGATCATGGCCGGGTCGTCGATCGCCGAGCTGAAGGCCGAGGGGCTGCTGCCCGCCGAGGACGGCTCGCGGGTCCCGCTCGATGCGCCGGTCGCCGTCAAGGAGGCCGTGCTCCCCTTCAAGCGCTTCCGCACCGCTGACGGCCGGACGGTCGACTCGGTCCTCGGCCCGGAGATGCGCTCGACCGGTGAGGTCATGGGCATCGACCGCGACTTCCCGACCGCCTTCGCGAAGAGCCAGGCGGCCGCCTACGGCGGCATGCCCACCTCGGGCACCGTGTTCCTGTCGGTCGCCGACGACGACAAGCGCGCCGTCATCCTGCCCGCCCACCGGCTGCAGGAGCTCGGCTTCCGCCTGATCGCGACCGAGGGGACCGCCGAGATCCTCGCTCGCAACGGCATCCGCGTGGAGGTCGTCGGCAAGTACTCCGAGACCCAGGGCTCGGGGGAGCGAAACGTCGTCGATCTCATCAACGCCGGCGAGATCGACATGGTCGTGAACACGCCCTCGGGCGGCGTCGCTCGCGCAGACGGCTACGAGATCCGGGCCGCGGCCGTGGCGGGCGACCGTGCCCTGTTCACCACGATGGCCGTCCTCGGTGCCGCCGTGAGCGCGCTGCCCGTGCTCCGGGAAGGGTTCGAGGTCAAGAGCCTGCAGGACTACGCCCTCGAGCGGGCGGGGCGCAGGTGACCGCATTCGGGGAGCGCCTGTCCGGCGCGCTCGACACGTATGGGTCGCTCTGCGTCGGCATCGACCCGCACGCCGCACTGCTCGCGGACTGGGGCCTTCCGGCCTCGGCCGCTGGCGTGCGCGAGTTCGGTCTGCGCGTGGTCGAGGCAGCGCGCGAGCGGGTGGGCATCGTCAAGCCGCAGGTCGCCTTCTTCGAACGCTACGGGTCAGCGGGCTTCGCCGCGCTCGAAGAGGTGCAGCGCGCCGCACGCGACGCGGGCCTCATCGTCATCGCGGACGCCAAGCGCGGCGACATCGGCAGCACGATGGACGGCTATGCCGCGGCGTGGCTCGAGCCGGGCGCCCCGCTGGAGGCGGACGCCGTCACCGTGAGCCCGTACCTCGGCCCGGGGTCGCTCCGCGGCACGATCACCGCCGCGGCGCGCGCCGGCAAGGGCGTCTTCGTCCTCGCCGCCACCAGCAACCCCGAGGCGTTCGGACTGCAGTCGGCGGAGGTCACCGTCGTCGAGGCGCAGCGCGGCCAGACGGTCGCGGACTGGGTCGCCGCCGGCGTCGGATGGGCGAACCGTGCGGCGGCGGACGCGGGAGGTCTCGGTCACGTCGGGCTCGTCGTGGGTGCGACCGTCGACCGCGACGAGCTCGGCCTCACGCACGAATCGCTTCGCGGCGCACCGATCCTCGCTCCCGGATTCGGCGCGCAGGGCGTGGCGCTCGGCGCGGTGCGTTCGGTGTTCGGACCGCTCGCGGGCCAGGTGGTCGCGAGCGCCAGCCGCAGCGTGCTCGCCGCCGGTCCCGACGGAATCATCGACGCCATCGACGCGCATCGGCGGGAGCTCGCCGAGGCAGAGGAGGAAGCCCGTGGCTGATCGTCCCCACCCACCCGAGGTCGACCGCGCCGCGGCGTCACGCCGTGCCGTCGAAGCGCGACGCGAGCGGGCGGCGCTGAAGAAGGATGTCGCGATGCGCGTCATCTCACCTCAGGAGCTCCTGCGGCGCGCTCTCGCCGATCCCGAGTCGGCGGCCGGCGCCATGCGGGTGACCGACTTCCTCACGGCGATCCCGGCGATCGGTGAGAACAAGCGCGACCGGATCCTCGCGGATCTCGACATCTCGCCCGTCAAGCGCCTCGGTGGTCTGGGGTCGCGTCAGCGGCTCGCGCTTCAGCAGTTCTTGGATGCCCGCCTGCCCGAGCCCCAGCCGCGTGCCGGCCGATCGCGGCTGCTTGTGCTGGCCGGCCCCACTGCCGTCGGCAAGGGAACGGTCGCCGCGCACATCCGCGACAACCATCCCGAGATCATGCTGTCGGTGTCGGCGACCACCCGCGCCCCGCGGCCGGGAGAGGTCGACGGCGAGCACTACTACTTCGTCGACGACGCCGAGTTCGACCGTCTCATCGCCGAGGGCGAGCTGCTCGAGTGGGCCACCGTGCACAACCGTCACCGGTACGGCACGCCGAAGGCGCCCATCGAGGCGGCACTCGCGGCGGGGCGCACGGTGCTGTTGGAGATCGACCTGCAGGGAGCCCGTCAGGTGCGCGCGGCCGCGCCGGATGCGACCCTTGTCTTCCTCCTGCCGCCGAGCTGGGACGAACTGGTCGACCGGCTGGTCGGGCGGGGAACCGAGGACGCCGAGGAACGCGCCCGTCGCCTCCGTACGGCGCGTGTCGAGCTCGCCTCGCAGGGCGAGTTCGACTACCGCGTCGTCAATGACACCGTCGCGCGCGCGGCCGACGAGGTCGCCGCGCTGGCCGACTGATCGCGTAGACTGGGGGGATGCCTGCGCCTGCGGCGCGGCAGCAGACTCTCCACCGACATCGATCCCGGAAGGATCCGCCATGGCCGGAAGCAACGAAGGCATCATCGACCCGCCCATCGACGCCCTGCTCGACAAGGTCGACTCGAAGTACCAGCTGGTCATCTACGCGTCCAAGCGTGCGCGCCAGATCAACGACTACTACTCCGACCTCCACGAGGGCAACCTGTTCGACAACGTCGGCCCGCTCGTCGACTCGTCGGTCGAGGACAAGCCGCTGACGATCGCGATGCACGAGATCCACGAGGACAAGCTCCGCCTGCGTTCGCTCGACTGATCCGGCGGTAGACCCGTCACATTTCTGCCCGCGGCAGCCGGATGTCGGCCGCCGCGGGCAGAATCGTCTCCGTCCCGATCCCGCCCCGTTCCGTCCCACAGGGAGCCCCGATGAGCCAGCTGCGCCTGTTCACGTCCGAGTCCGTCACCGAGGGGCACCCCGACAAGATCTGCGACCAGATCTCCGACAGCATCCTCGACGCGCTGCTCACGGTCGACCCCGGCTCCCGTGTCGCTGTCGAGACCCTCGTGACGACGGGTCTGGTGCACGTCGCGGGCGAAGTGCGCACCGACGGTTACGCCGACATCCCCGGCATCGTCCGCGGCGTCGTCAACGGAATCGGGTACACCTCGAGCGAGACGGGCTTCGACGGCGACTCGTGCGGTGTGACGGTGTCGATCGGCGAGCAGTCGTCCGATATCGCCGCCGGCGTCGACAACGCCCTGGAGCACCGCGAGCAGGGTTCGATCGACCCGACCGATGCGCTCGGCGCCGGCGACCAGGGCATCATGTTCGGCTACGCGACCAACGAGACGCCGCAGCTCATGCCGATGGCCATCTGGACTGCCCACCGCATCGCCGAGCGTCTGACATCGGCCCGCCGCACCGGGGCCCTGCCGTTCCTGCGGCCCGACGGCAAGACACAGGTGACCCTCGGCTACGAGGGCGCGGTGCCCCGCACGGTCGAGACCGTGGTGCTCTCGACGCAGCACCAGCCCGACATCTCGCTGCCGGCGCTGCGGGCGGCCGTGCAGGCCGAGGTCATCGAGCCGGTGCTTGCCGAAACCGGTCTCGACATCTCCGACGTCGAGTACGTCATCAACCCCGCGGGGCCGTTCGTCGTCGGCGGCCCGAAGGGGGATGCCGGACTGACCGGCCGCAAGATCATCATCGACACCTACGGGGGCGCCGCACGGCATGGCGGCGGAGCCTTCAGCGGCAAGGACCCGTCGAAGGTCGACCGCTCCGCGGCCTATGCGATGCGGTGGGTCGCGAAGAACGCCGTCGCCGCGGGCCTGGCCGACCGTCTCGAGGTGCAGGTCGCCTATGCGATCGGGCGCGCCGCACCCGTGGGGCTCTACGTCGAGTCGTTCGGTACGGGCCACGTCGCCGACGAGGTCATCTCGGCGGCCATCCGCGACGTGTTCGATCTCCGGCCGCAGGCGATCATCGACCGCCTCGACCTCCTGCGGCCCATTTATGCGAAGACCGCCGCGTACGGTCACTTCGGCCGCGAGCTGCCCGAGTTCACCTGGGAGCGCACCGACCGTGTCGAGGAGTTGCGCGCCGCCGCGGGCCTGTGAGCGACGCGCCTCGGCGGGTCGCCCGAGTATTGATCGATTCGCCCCTGCCGCAGCTCGATCGCCTCTTCGACTACGTCGTACCCGACGTCCTCCGCGAGGCCGCGTTGCCCGGTGTGCGGGTCAAGGTGCCGCTCCGCACGGTCGGGCGCACCGTCGAGGGCTACCTCGTCGAGCTCGGCGACGAGACCGACGGCGACCGTCCCCTGTCCGAGCTCGAGGATGTCGTTTCGCCCGTCGAGGTGCTGCCGGAGCGGCTCTACGCCCACGCGCGCCGGGTGGCCGATCGGGCCGCGGGGTCGGCGAGCGATGTCCTGCGGCTGGTGATCCCGAAACGGATGGTGCGGGCCGAGAAGGCCTGGTCGGCCTCCGGTCCGCTTGACGTACCGGTCGTGAGCGCGGAGTCCCTCGCCTGGGCCCGCGAGACGACGGCGGCGTACCCCGATCTGGAGGGTGCGGTCGAGAACGGCGAGCGCCTCGCGGTCGACGCCCCGCCCCGCCCCGCCGAGGACGTCCCTGCCTGGTCCGAACTGCTCGCCGCGCTGGCCGTGCTCACGCTCGCGCGGGGCAGGAGCACGGTCGTCGTCGTGCCCGACCACCGAGACGAGGCGCATGTCCTCTCCGTCCTGGCGCGTCGGGTCGACGAGGGAGCGGTCGTCAGGGACGATGCGCGCCGCTCGGGCCCCGAGCGCTACGCGGGGTACCTTCGGCTGCTGGCCCCGGTGCCGTGCATCGTGGTGGGGAATCGGTCGAGCGTGTACGCCCCGGCCCATGACGTCGGCGCCGTCCTCCTCTGGGACGACGGCGATCCGCTGCTCGCCGAGCCGCTGAGCCCGGGTGTGCACGCGCGAGACGCCGCCCTCGTCCGGCAGGAGCTCCAGGCCTGCGCGCTGGTCTTCGTCGGTCTGACACGGACGACCGACGTCGAGCGTCTCGTAGCACTCGGCTGGGTGCGCGAGATCGCGGCCCGCCGTCGTGAGAGCCCCCGGGTCGTGCTGTCGGCGACGCGCGAGGGCGAGTCGCGGGGCACGCGGGTCCCGTCGGCGGCGTTCGCCGCGGCGCGCGAGGCGCTGACGCACGGACCCGTTCTGGTGCAGGTGGCACGACCCGGGTACGCCCCGGTGCTGGTGTGCGCCGACTGCCGCACGCCGGCGCGCTGCGCGCATTGCGCCGGTCCGCTGCGCGCCCGTCGGCCGGGTGCCGTTCCCGAGTGCGCGTGGTGCGGGCGGGGTGCGCCGGCGTGGGGATGCGCGTCGTGCTCCTCCCAGCGCTTGCGCATGGCGTCGTCGGGGAGCGAGCGCACGGCCGACGAGCTCGGACGCGCCTTCCCGAACACCCGTGTCATCGTTTCCGACGGCGAGCACCAGGTCACCCACGTCGATGCGAGACCCGCCCTCGTGATCGCGACGCGCGGCGCGGAGCCCTTCGCCGCCGGCGGGTACCACGCCGTCATCCTGCTCGACGGCGATCGGATGCTGATGACCGAGCAGCTGCGGATCGCCGAGGCGTGTCTGCGGTGGTGGTCGGATGCTGCGGCTCTCGCGGCGCCCGGTGCGCCGGTGCACCTCGTCGGTGTCGCGGGTCCCGCCGCCCGCGCGCTCGCGACATGGACGCAACCGGCGTACGCCCGGGCGGAGCTCGCCGAGAGGGCCCCGCTCCACATGCCGCCGACGGTCCGCGTCGCGGCCGTGGAAGGGACCGCGTCAGCCGTATCGGAGGCGATCGCGCAGCTGCGGGCCGATGTGCCCGCTCTGACCGAGACGTCGATTCTCGGCCCCGTGCCGCGCGAAGACGCCGTCCGTGCGCTCGTGCGGTTCGAGTACGCGCTGGGGCGCGCGGTGGCCGAGTCGCTTCGGGCGTCGGTCGTCGCTGCGGCGCTGCGCGGGCGTCGTCGGCGCGGGGCGCCGCCAGGACCGCGCAATACACTCAGAGTACGTCTCGACGTGCCCGATCTCGATCTGTGAGGAGCGCCATGCGCATCGTCTTCGCCGGGACACCGGAACCCGCCCTGCCCTCGCTCCGGCGACTCGCCGCCTCTCGCCACGAGGTCGTCGGAGTCGTGACGCGCCGCGACGCGCCGCTCGGTCGCAAGCGCGTGCTGACGCCCTCGCCGGTCGCCGCGCTCGCGGTTGAGCTCGGACTGCCGGTGCTGAAGACCGACCGCCTCGATGCGGCGGCGACGGAGACGATCACGTCGTGGGGCGCCGACCTCGGCGTCATCGTCGCGTACGGAGGGCTGGTGCGCGAGCCGCTCCTGTCGGCACCGCGGCACGGGTGGATCAACCTGCATTTCTCGCTGCTGCCGGCCTGGCGCGGGGCGGCGCCGGTGCAGCATTCGCTCATGGCCGGGGACCGGGTCAGCGGCGTAAGCGTGTTCCAGCTCGTTCCTGAGCTCGACGCGGGCGATGTCTTCGCGCAGACGCGCCACCCGGTGGACCGGGGCGCCACCGCGGGGCGACTTCTCGCCGAACTCGCGGATCTGGGTGCGGACACCGTCTCGGATGTCGTCGACGCGATCGCCGACGGCACCGCGACCGCCGTCGCGCAGACGGGCGAGCCGACCCTCGCTCCCAAGCTCACGCTCGCCGACGGGCTCCTCGATTTCGCACTGCCCGCCGACACGGTGCTCGACCGCTTCCGCGGCACGACGCCCGAGCCCGGCGCGCACACCACGGTGGCCGGGCAGCGGCTCAAGGTGCTGTCTGCGAGGCGCGGGCCGGATGCCCCTGCCCTCGCACCGCGCGAGGTCCGCCTCGTCGGTAAGGAGGTCCTCGTCGGAACCGCCGACGGCACGATCTCGCTCCTGTCGGTGCAGCCCGCGGGGCGCGGCGCGATGCCGGCTCCCGACTGGTGGCGCGGACTGCGCGTCGACAGCCTCGAGGCGGGATCGTGAACCCCGCACGCCGTGTCGCCTTCGACGTGCTGCGCGCGGTGGCCGACTCCGACGCGTATGCGAACCTCCTTCTGCCGCAGGAGCTCCGGCGGGCGGGACTGAGCCCTGCCGACGCCGGGCTCGCGACCGAGCTGACATACGGCACGCTGCGCCGCCAGGGCACCTACGATGCGATCATCGAGCAGGCGTCGGGGCGTTCCGTCGACACGATCGATCCGCCGGTGCGCGACGCGCTGCGCCTCGGTGTCCATCAGCTGCTGTCGACGCGGGTCGCGTCTCATGCCGCGGTGAACGAGAGCGTCGAGCTGGTGCGGCGCGCGGGCGCGCCCAACGCGGCCGGTTTCGCCAACGCGGTCCTGCGACGCATCGCGCGGGACAACCCGGGCGATTGGCTGCAGCGGGTGGATGCCGCAGCACGCTCGGACGACGAGCGGCTCGGGCTGCGCTACTCCCACCCGGTATGGGTCATCCGTGCGTTCCGTCGGGCACTCGCGGCCGAGGGGCGCGCGGACGAACTCGACGAGCTGCTGGCCGCCGACAACGTCTCGCCGAGCGTCACGATGACCGCACTGCCGGGCCTCGCCGACATCCCCGCCGACCGGGCACGGACCCCGTACTCGCCGCTCGGTTTCCGCCTCGACGGCGGTGATCCCGAGCCCATGGTGCGTCGCGCGGAAGGCCGCATCCGCGTCCAGGACGAGGGTTCCCAGCTCGCGGCGCTCGCGCTGTCGCGCGCGCTCCCGGTCCGCGCCGGTGAGCGCTGGCTCGATCTGTGCGCCGCGCCGGGCGGCAAGACCGCTGTCCTGGCCGCCGAGGCCCTGGCGGGAGGGGCCGTGGTCGAGGCCAACGAGATCTCGCCTGCGCGCGCACGTCTCGTTCGATCCTCGGTCGCCGGCGTTCCGCTCGAGGTGCCGGTGTCGGAGGAGGACGGGCGCGAGCGTGCCGGCCGAGGTCGTTACGACCGCATCCTCGTCGATGCGCCCTGCACGGGGCTCGGCGCGCTCCGTCGCCGGCCGGAGGCGCGCTGGCGCAAGAGCCCCGCGGATGTCCCCGACCTCAGCGCCCTCCAGCGCGAACTGCTCTCCGCCGCCGTCGATGCGCTCGCCCCGGGCGGGGTCGTCGCCTACGTGACCTGTTCTCCCCACCTCGCCGAGACCGCCGTGGTCGTCGCCGACGTGCGAGCAGCTCACCCCGATCTCCGGGAGCTCGATGCCCGCGAGGTCGTCCGGGCGGTCAGTCGGGGAGAGATCGATCTGCCCGAGCCGCAGGACGGGTCGGGCCGCGCGCAGCTGTGGCCCCACCGCCACGGCACCGACGCCATGTCCATCACCCTGCTGCAGAAGCCGTGAACGGCGATAATGGGGGAGTGAGCGACGCCGACGCCCTGCGCATCAACCCCAGCATCCTGGCCGCGGATTTCGTGAACATGCAGGCCGAGCTCGGCCGCATCCGATCGGCCGACTTCGTCCACGTCGATGTGATGGACAACCACTTCGTCCCGAACCTGACGTTCGGGCCGCAGATGGTCGAGCGGATCCAGGCCACGAGTCCGATTCCGCTCGACGTCCACCTGATGATCTCGGACGTCGATCGCTGGGGTCCCGGCTACGCCGAGCTCGGTGCCGCGAGCGTCACCTTCCATCTCGAGGCCGCCACCGACCCCGTCGCGCTCGCTCGCCGGCTGCGCTCGATCGGCTCACGCGCCGGTGTCGCCGTCAAGCCCGCAACGCCCGTCGAGGGCCTCTTCGACGTCCTGGACGAGTTCGATCAGATCCTCGTCATGACGGTCGAACCGGGCTTCGGCGGCCAGAGCTTCATGGCCGACCAGATGCCCAAGCTCCGCCGGCTCGCCGACGAGGCGCGCCGTGGCGGTTCTTCCGTCTGGCTGCAGGTCGACGGCGGGATCTCCGAGTCGACGATCGCGCAGGCGGCCGAGGCCGGAGCCGACACGTTCGTGGCCGGCTCGGCGGTGTTCGGCGCCGACGATCCGGATGCCGCGGTCGCGAGCCTCCGCGATCGGGCGCTGCGGGCGCACCGGCACTGATCCGTCGCCCGCCGCGGTCGGAACGCCCGTCGCGGGCCGGTACCCTGGCTAGGTGAAGACGTTCGACGCGCTGTTCGCAGAGCTCACCTCTATCGCCGAGACCCGGCCCGAGGGCTCGGGCACGGTCGCGCAGCTCGACCGCGGTGTGCACGCCATCGGCAAGAAGATCGTCGAGGAGGCGGCCGAGGTCTGGATGGCGGCCGAGTACCAGTCCGATGCCGAGACGGCCGAGGAGATCTCGCAGCTGCTCTACCACCTGCAGGTGCTCATGATCAGCAAGGGTCTGAGCCCCGAAGACGTCTACCGACATCTCTGAGCGACGCCCCGCCCTCCCGCTCCGAGACAGAAAGACCCCCATGCTGCGCATCGCCGTCCCAAACAAGGGATCGCTCGCCGAGACCGCCGCCGAGATGCTGGCCGAGGCCGGATACACCGGACGCCGCGACTCGAAGGACCTCCACGTCATCGACCCCGTCAACGAGGTCGAGTTCTTCTACCTGCGTCCGAAGGACATCGCCACCTACGTCGGCTCGGGCGCCCTCGACGTCGGCATCACCGGCCGCGACCTGCTGCTCGACGCCCGCATGCCGGGCGCGCGCGAGATCGAACGGCTCGGCTTCGCGGGTTCGACCTTCCGCTTCGCGGCCCCGACCGGCACGTTCACCGACGTGGCCGAGCTCGCCGGCAAGCGCATCGCGACGTCGTACCCCGGGCTCGTCGACGCGTTCCTCGACGAGCGCGGGATCGCCGTCGACCTCGTGCCGCTCGACGGTGCCGTCGAGTCCGCGGTCCGCCTGGGCGTCGCAGATGCCGTCGCCGACGTCGTCGAGACGGGCACGACCCTCCGTCAGGCCGGACTCGAGGTCTTCGGTCCCGAGATCCTGCGTTCGGAGGCCGTGCTGATCGCGGGTCCCCACGATGCGGACGGCACCGAGCGGCTGCTGCGCCGGCTTCGCGGCGTGCTCGTCGCGCGCCGCTACGTGCTGGTGGACTACGACCTGCCGGCCGCGCTGGTGGATGAGGCCGTCGCGATCGCGGGTGGCATCGAGTCGCCGACGATCTCGCCGCTGCGCGACCCCGAGTGGGTGGCGGTCCGGGTGATGGTGCCGCGCGCGAGCGTGAACACGACGATGGACGAGCTGTACGCCATCGGCGCGCGCGCGATCCTCGTCACCGCGATCCACAACGCGAGGCTCTGACATGACGTTGGCACGCCGCGTCATCCCGTGCCTGGACGTCGCCGCCGGTCGCGTCGTCAAGGGCGTCAACTTCGAGAATCTGCGCGACATGGGCGACCCGGTCGAGCTCGCGCGACTGTACTTCGAGCAGGGCGCCGACGAGCTGACCTTCCTCGACGTCACCGCGACCGTCGACGGACGCGCCACGACCTACGACGTCGTTCGTCGCACCGCGGAGCAGGTCTTCATCCCGCTCACCGTGGGAGGCGGCGTCCGCTCGGTCGACGATGTGGCGCGGCTCCTCTCGGTCGGTGCCGACAAGGTCGGCGTCAACTCGGCCGCGATCGCTCGCCCCGAGCTGCTCGGTGAGATCGCCGACCGCTTCGGCGCGCAGGTCCTCGTTCTCTCGCTCGATGTCAAGCGCGCCGAGGGCACCGAATCGGGTTTCGTCGTGACGACGCACGGCGGGCGAACGGCGACCTCGATCGACGCGCTCGCCTGGGCGCGCGAGGCCATCGAACGGGGTGCGGGGGAGTTGCTCGTCAACTCGATCGATGCCGACGGCACCAAGGACGGCTTCGATCTGGAGCTCATCTCGCTGATGCGCGAGATCTCGTCCGTCCCGGTGATCGCCTCGGGCGGCGCGGGTGCGACGGAGCATTTCGTCCCCGCCATCGAGGCAGGAGCGGATGCCGTCCTGGCGGCATCCGTGTTCCACTCAGGCCAGCTCACGATCGGCGACGTCAAGGACGCGCTGACCGCTCAGGGCATCGAGGTGCGGCGATGACCGAGAGCATCGACGAGCGCATCGCCCGGGTCTCGTTCGACGCGAACGGGCTCGTCGCCGCGATCGTCCAGCAGCACGACACGCGCGAGGTGCTCATGCTGGCGTGGATGGATGCCGAGGCGCTGCGCCGCACGCTCACGAGCGGACGCGTGACCTTCTGGTCGCGCTCGCGCCAGGAGTACTGGCGCAAGGGTGACACGTCCGGCCACGTCCAGCTCGTCCGCGGGGCGCGGCTCGACTGCGACGGCGACGCCGTGCTCCTGCTCGTCGAGCAGGTTGGTGCTGCGTGCCACACCGGCACCCGCACATGCTTCGACGCGGACGACCTCGACCCCGTCGTCGCGGTGCCATGACCCGCCGGTCCCGCATGCTCGCCGTCCTCGCGGCCGTCGTCGGCGGCGGCCTCGCGGTCATCGGCGCGACCCAGCCCTGGCTCGAGGCGACGCTGCGCGACGGCGCCCAGGCGGTCCTCCCGGTGCCGGGCACCGAAGCGCTCCCGCTCGTCACCCCGCTCGGCCTGGCGGCGCTGGCGCTCGGTCTGGCGCTGTCGATCGTCGGCACGGTGCTCCGCTACGTCTTCGGCGTCATCGGCGTGCTCATCGGCGCGGCTCTCCTCGCCGAGTCGCTGCGCATCGCCCTCACGGCACCGCCGGAGGCCGTGGTCGGCGTCGTCGCCGACACGACCGGCCTCGCGGGGGTCGAGGCGGTCGGGACCCTCGTGTCGGCCATCACCGTCACCGCTTGGCCCTGGATCACGGCGATCGGCGCGCTGGCGGTGTTCCTGGGCGGCGTGCTCACTCTCGTCACGGCGCGCTCGTGGCGCAGCACCGCGCGCCGCTATCGCACCGACCCCGCGGTCGAGGCCCGCCGTCCCGGCGGATCGCGTCCGCATGATTCGCACGATCCGATCGATTCCTGGGACGACCTCAGCCGCGGGTCCGATCCGACCGCCTGAGCCCCGGTAGACTGACCTCAGCCCGAGAAATCCCGCGAAGGAGAACAATGAGCAACATCGGCGACCCCGGCCACGGACACTCCCCGGCGGCGTGGACCGCTGTGGTGATCATGCTTCTGGCGTTCGCGCTCGGCACCCTGTTCTTCTGGCTCGACATGCCGGTGCTGGTCTGGGCGTCCGCGGGTCTCCTGGTCGTCGGCCTGATCGTCGGCTGGGCCATGGCGAAGGCCGGCTACGGCGCATACGGCGACAAGTACACCCCGAAAGCGCACTGACGTGCTGGCCGGTCTCACGGCCGGCGCCGTCGAGGATGCCGAGGCCCGTGCGGCCGAGCGGCCCCTCGCCGTCGTCGAGCGCGACGCGCTCGCTCAGGCCCCGGCCCGGGACGCCCTCGCGGCGCTCGCGCCGGCCGAGCGGGTCAAGATCATCGCCGAGGTCAAGCGCGCGAGCCCCTCGCGGGGCGATCTCGCCGCTATTCCCGACCCGGCGCTGCAGGCCGCGCGGTATCAGGAGGGCGGCGCATCCGTCATCTCCGTGCTGACCGAGGGTCGACGTTTCAAGGGGAGCCTGGCCGACCTCGAGGCCGTTCGCGCCGAGG
This sequence comes from Microbacterium sp. SMR1, assembly GCF_003289625.1. Classification (GTDB taxonomy): domain Bacteria; phylum Actinomycetota; class Actinomycetes; order Actinomycetales; family Microbacteriaceae; genus Microbacterium; species Microbacterium plantarum. The sequence continues at coordinate 836,297 of NZ_QMBN01000001.1, read as the reverse complement.
TGTCGATCCCCGTTCTCCGCAAGGACTTCATCGCCAACGCCTACCAGGTCTTCGAGGCACGGGCAGCAGGCGCCGACCTGGTGCTGCTGATCGTCGCTGCGCTTGAACAGCCGGTGCTGGCCGAGCTCCACGAGCTCGTGCTCGAACTCGGCATGACGCCGCTCGTCGAGACCCACTCGCTCGACGAGGTGCATCGTGCCGCCGACATCGGAGCGCGTCTGGTCGGCGTCAACGCGCGCAACCTTTCGACGTTCGAGCTCGATCGCGATCTCTTCGGCCGGCTCGTGGAGCACCTTCCGGCTGACGCTGTGAAGATCGCGGAGTCCGCCGTCCTCACCCCCGACGACGTGTCCCACTACCGTCGCGCGGGTGCCGATGCCGTCCTGATCGGCGAGGCGCTCGTGACCAACGACCCCGTGACCACCCTGCACGCATTCCTGGAGGCCGGCGCGTGAGCCTGCGAGAACAGCACGGTCCCTTCTTCGGTGAGTTCGGCGGGCGATTCATGCCCGAATCCCTCATCGCGGCGATCGACGAGCTGACAGCGGTATACGAGTCGGCCATGGCCGACCCCGAGTTCGCGGCCGAACTGACGCGGACCCTCGCGACCTACGCCGGACGTCCGTCCGCGTTGACGGAGGTGCCGCGTTTCGCCGAGCACGCCGGTGGCGCGCGCGTGTTCCTCAAGCGCGAGGATCTCAACCACACCGGCTCGCACAAGATCAACAACGTGATCGGTCAGGCGATGCTGACCAAGCGTCTCGGCAAGACGCGCGTCATCGCCGAGACCGGAGCCGGTCAGCACGGCGTCGCGACGGCGACGGCCGCAGCCCTGTTCGGCTTCGACTGCACGATCTACATGGGCGAGGTCGACACGGAGCGGCAGGCGCTCAACGTCGCGCGGATGCGCTTGCTCGGCGCCGAGGTCGTGCCGGTCACGACGGGGTCGCGCACCCTCAAGGATGCGATCAACGAGGCGTACCGCGACTGGGTCGCCTCGGTCGAGACCACCAACTACATCTTCGGCACCGCGGCGGGGCCGCATCCGTTCCCCGCCATGGTGCGCGATTTCCAGAAAATCATCTCGGAAGAGGCACGCGAGCAGCTCCTCGCCGAGACCGGGCGGCTTCCGGATGCCGTCGTCGCCTGCGTCGGCGGCGGATCGAATGCGATCGGCATGTTCGACGCCTTCCTCGATGACGAGGGCGTCGCACTGTACGGCGTCGAGGCCGCGGGTGAGGGAGTCGACACCGAGCGTCACGCCGCGTCGATCGGGCGGGGCCGCCCGGGCGTCCTGCACGGGGCGAAGACTTTCGTGCTGCAGGACGAGGACGGTCAGACGGTCGAGTCGCACTCGATCTCCGCGGGACTCGACTATCCGGGCGTCGGCCCCGAGCACGCCTGGTTGGCGTCCATCGGTCGTGCGTCCTACATCCCGGCCACCGACACCGAGGCGATGGAGGCGCTGCGGCTGCTGAGTCGCACCGAGGGCATCATTCCCGCTATCGAGTCGGCCCATGCGCTGGCCGGTGCGCTGCGCATCGGACGTGAACTCGGCCCCGACGCCATCATCGCCGTCAACCTGTCGGGGCGCGGCGACAAGGACATGGACACCGCGGCGCGCTGGTTCGAGCTGTACGACGACGGTGCGGAGCCGGTGGTCGAGCCCGAACACGACGAGGCAGCGTCGGGCGAAGGAGTGGAACTGTGACCTCCCGCGTGGCCGCGGCGATCGAGGCCGCACACGCCGAGGGGCGCGGCGCGTTCGTCGGTTACCTTCCACTCGGCTTCCCCGATCTCGAGACGAGCATCGAGGCCGCCGTCGCGCTGGCAGAGGCCGGCGCCGACGTCCTCGAGCTCGGCCCCCCGTACTCCGACCCCGTGATGGACGGCGTCGTCATCCAGGAGGCGACCCAGGTGGCCCTGGCCGCGGGTTTTCGACTGCGCGACACCTTCACGGCAGTCCGGGCGATCGCAGAGCGCGTCGACATCCCGATCCTCGTCATGACCTACTGGAACCCCGTGCTGCAGTACGGCGTCGACCGTTTCGCCGACGACCTGGTCTCGGCCGGCGGTGCAGGTCTGATCACGCCGGACATCACTCCGGATGCAGCGCCAGAGTGGCTCGCCGCGTCGGAGCGCACGGGGCTCGACCGCGTCTTCCTCGCCGCACCGACGTCGACCGAGGAGCGACTGCGGATGATCGTCGAGGCCTCCACGGGCTTCGTGTACACCGTTTCGACCATGGGAATCACGGGGGAGCGGACGGAGCTCGACGCGGCCGCCCGCACTCTCGTCGGCCGTATCCGTGCGCTCGGCGCAGCCCACGCCTGCGTCGGCATCGGCATCTCGACGCCCGAGCAGGTCGCGGGCGTCGTCGACTATGCCGACGGCGCCATCGTCGGGACCGCACTCGTGCGTGCGCTGCGAGACGGGGGAGTGGCCGGACTCACCGACACCGCGCGTGAACTCGCGGCGGGCACCGCCCGCGAGCGCGTCTAGACTTTTCCGGTCGCACGACCACCGATTTCCGAGGGACGATCCGATGATCCACGCTGCACACACGCTCGTCGCGAGCATCCCGAGCCCGTCGGTGAGCTACATCGACCTGGGCCCGCTGCGCATCCACTTCTACGCGCTGTGCATCATCGCCGGGATCATCGTCGCGACGCTGATGACCAACCACCGCCTCACGAGGCGCGGTGCGGAGCCGTGGGTCGTCATCGACATCGCACTGCTGGCTGTGCCGTTGGCCCTGGTGGGTGCGCGCGCATTCCACGTCCTGACGCACCCGGGGTTCTACTTCGGACCCGACAAGAACCCGTGGGCGGTGCTCTTCATCTGGGAAGGCGGCATCGCGATCTTCGGTGCGCTGATCGGCGGTGCCGTGGGCGCCTACCTCGGCTGCAAGTGGACCGGCATCCGGTTCTGGAGCTTCGCGGACGCGCTGGCTCCGGGAATCCTCCTCGCTCAGGCGATGGGGCGGTTCGGGAACTGGTTCAACCAGGAGCTCTTCGGACTCCCCACCGACCTGCCCTGGGGGCTGGAGATCAATCCCAGCAACCCCGCGTTCCCCGCGGGACTGGCTCCTGACACGCTCTTCCACCCGACGTTCCTCTACGAGGTGATCTGGAACGGTCTCGGCGTGCTCGTGCTGCTGTGGGTCGGTCGCAAGGCCTGGGCGCAGTGGGGCAAGCTCTTCGGTCTCTACCTCGTCTGGTACGGCGCCGGCCGCATCGTGTGGGAGTCGATCCGGATCGATCCGAGTGAGATCATCCTCGGCATCCGCACCAACGTCTGGGCGGCGATCTTCGCCGTCGTGGTCGGAATCGCGATCATCGTGGTGCAGACGCGACGTCACCCGGGCGACGAGCCGTCGCCTTATCAGGCGGGTCGCGAATGGGTCGCTCCGAGCGCGCTACAATCGCAGAGCACCGAAGACTTCGTGGATCTGAGCGCACCCCCGACGCCCGAAGCTCACGCAGACAGCGCCACAAGCGCAGTCACCTCGAAGCAGTAGTTCCCCAGGGCCGACGTCGTCCCGGTTTCAGCACCAATGTGAGGACGGTCAGTATGGCCTCGAGCCCTCGACCCCAAAAGTCCGGATTCGGTTCATTCCCTCCTAAGCAGGGCATGTACAACCCTGCGTTCGAGAAGGACGCGTGTGGTCTGGCGATGGTCGCCACGCTGCGCGGCGAAGCCGGTCACGACATCGTCGAGCTCGCCTTGACGGCTCTGCGCAACCTCGAGCACCGCGGCGCCATCGGCTCCGACGCAGGAACCGGAGACGGAGCCGGGATCCTGACGCAGATGCCCGATGCGTTCCTCCGCGAGGTCGTCGACTTCGACCTGCCGCCCGCCGGCGAGTACGCCGCGGGTATGGCGTTCCTGCCGCGCGACGCCGACGAACGCCACGCTCTGAAGGCCGACATCGAGGCGCTCGCGGCATCCGAGGGTCTGACGGTCCTGGGCTGGCGCGACGTGCCGACCGAGGACGAGAACCTCGGCAAGCTCGCCTTCGCCGCACGCCCCGCTTTCGAGCAGCTCTTCGTGTCGCGTCCTGCCGTTGGCGACGCGCCCGCCCTCGCCGGAATCGAGCTCGACCGCCGGGTCTATCGCCTGCGCAAGCGCGCCCGCCATGAGCACGACGCCTACTTCGTGTCGCTGTCGAGCCGCACGCTCGGCTACAAGGGCATGGTCACGACGCTCCAGCTCGAGCCGTTCTACCCCGACCTGCAGGACGAGCGCTTCGCGTCGGAGCTCGCGGTGGTGCACTCGCGCTACTCGACCAACACCTTCCCGTCGTGGCCGCTCGCGCAGCCACTGCGCATGCTCGCGCACAACGGTGAGATCAACACCGTCAAGGGCAACCGCAACTGGATGCGCGCGCGCCAGTCGCAGCTCGAGTCCGAGCTGCTCGGCGATGTGCAGCCGCTGCTGCCGATCTGCACGGACGGAGCGAGCGACTCGGCCTCGTTCGACGAGGTCCTCGAACTGCTCACGCTCACCGGGCGTAGCCTGCCGCACGCCGTCATGATGATGGTGCCCGAGGCGTACGAGAAGCAGACCGACATCGATCCCGATCTCCGGGCGTTCTACGACTACCACTCCATCCAGATGGAGCCCTGGGACGGCCCGGCTGCCCTCATCTTCACCGACGGCACGCTCGTGGGCGCCACTCTCGACCGGAACGGCCTGCGCCCGGGACGATGGACCGAGACCACCGACGGACTGGTCGTCATCGGCAGCGAGACCGGCGTGCTCGATTTCGCCCCCGAGCGGATCAAGCGCCGCGGTCGCCTGCAGCCCGGGCGGATGTTCGTCGTCGACACGGCCGCGGGCCGCATCGTCGAGGATGAGGAGATCAAGCGCGAGCTTGCGACGCTCCACCCGTGGCAGGAATGGCTCGACGCCGGTCGCGTGCGGCTCAAGGACCTGCCCGAGCGCGAGCACATCGTGCACCCCATCGCGTCGATCACGCGCCGCCAGCGCACCTTCGGCTACACCGAGGAGGAGGTGCGCATCCTCCTCACCCCCATGGGGCAGGTGGGAGCCGAGCCTCTCGGTGCCATGGGCAGCGACACCCCCGTCGCGGTGCTCAGCGAGCGCCCGCGCCTGCTGTTCGACTACTTCACGCAGCAGTTCGCGCAGGTGACGAACCCGCCGCTGGACTCGATCCGCGAAGAGGTCGTCACCTCCCTGTCCCTCGGGCTCGGTCCCGAGGCGAACCTGCTGGCCTGGGGGCCGCAGCACACCCGCACGGTGACGCTCGACTTCCCCGTGATCGACAACGACGAGCTCGCCAAGATCCAGCACATCGACACCGCCCTCAAGGGCCGCTCGTCGGTGACGATCCGCGGTCTCTACCGCGTCGAGGCCGGTCACAAGGGCATGCAGAAGCGCCTCGCGCAGATGTGCGCCGAGGCCGACCAGGCCATCGAGGACGGCGCGGAGTTCCTCGTGCTCAGCGACCGCGACTCGAACAAGGACCTCGCCCCCATCCCGTCCCTGCTCATGCTCGCCGCGGTGCACCACCACCTCATCCGGCAGCAGACCCGTATGCGGGTCGGTCTCGTGGTCGAGGCCGGCGATGTCCGCGAGGTGCACCACGTCGCGACGCTCCTCGGCTACGGCGCGTCGGCGGTCAACCCGTACCTCGCGATGGAGACCGTCGAGTACCTCGTGCGTGCCGGGTACATCACCGGCGTCACTCCCGAGAAGGCCGTCAAGAACCTGATCTACGCGCTCGGCAAGGGCGTGCTGAAGATCATGTCCAAGATGGGCATCTCGACCGTCTCGTCCTACGCCGGCGCCCAGGTGTTCGAAGCCGTCGGGCTCTCCGACGAGTTCGTGTCGAACTACTTCACCGGCACCGAGACCAAGCTCGGCGGTATCGGCATCGAGGTCATCGCGGCAGAGAACGCCGCGCGTCACGCCTACGCGTACCCGGAAGACGCCGCGGTCCGCGCCCACGAGCGACTGTGGACCGGTGGTGAGTACCAGTGGCGCCGCGACGGTGCCCCGCACCTGTTCAACCCGGACACGGTCTTCCGACTCCAGCACGCGACCCGCACCCGTCGTTACGACATCTTCCGCGAGTACACGAAGCTCGTCGACGATCAGGCGGCCGAGCTGAAGACGCTGCGCGGCATGTTCAAGCTGCGCACCGGCGTCCGGCCCCCGGTGCCGATCGACGAGGTCGAGTCGGTCGCGTCGATCGTGAAGCGATTCTCGACGGGCGCGATGAGCTACGGCTCGATCTCGAAGGAGGCGCACGAGACGCTCGCGATCGCGATGAACCGGCTCGGCGCGAAGTCGAACACGGGCGAGGGCGGCGAGGACGTCGAGCGTCTGCTCGACCCCGAACGCCGCAGCGCGATCAAGCAGGTCGCCTCGGGCCGATTCGGCGTCACGAGCATGTACCTCACGCATGCCGACGACATCCAGATCAAGCTCGCCCAGGGCGCCAAGCCCGGCGAGGGCGGTCAGCTGCCGCCCGGCAAGGTGTATCCGTGGATCGCCCGCACCCGCGGTGGCACCCCGGGCGTCGGCCTCATCTCGCCGCCGCCGCACCACGACATCTACTCGATCGAGGACCTCAAGCAGCTGATCTTCGACGTCAAGCGCGCGAACCCGGCCGCCCGGGTCCACGTCAAGCTCGTGAGCCAGTCGGGCATCGGCGCCGTCGCGGCGGGAACGGCGAAGGCCCTCGCCGACGTCATCCTCGTCTCCGGGCACGACGGCGGAACGGGCGCGAGCCCGCTCAACTCGCTCAAGCACGCCGGTACGCCCTGGGAGCTCGGTCTCGCCGAGACGCAGCAGACGCTCATGCTCAACGACATGCGCGACCGCGTGGTCGTGCAGGCCGACGGCCAGCTGAAGACCGGTCGAGATGTCGTGATCGCCGCGCTGCTCGGCGCCGAGGAGTTCGGTTTCGCCACGACCGCCCTGGTCGTCGAGGGCTGCATCATGATGCGCGTCTGCCACCTCGACACGTGTCCTGTGGGCGTCGCGACGCAGAACCCCGTGCTCCGCGAGCGTTTCACCGGCAAGCCCGAGTTCGTGGTGAACTTCATGGAGTTCGTCGCGCAGGAGGTCCGCGAGTACCTGGCCGAGCTCGGTTTCCGCTCGCTCGACGAGGCGATCGGGCGCAACGACGTCCTCGACGTCGACGGCGCGATCGAGCACTGGAAGGCCAACGGCCTCGACCTCGGACCCATCCTCACCGGACCCGCGTTCGCCGACGACGCGCCGCGTCGTCACCGGCGCGACCAGGATCACGAGCTCGACGCGCACTTCGATGTGCAGCTCATCGAACGAGCGCAGGATGTCGTCGCGCACGGCGGTCACATCGAGATCGATCTGCCCATCCGCAACACCGAGCGCGCCGTGGGCACGATGCTGGGCAACCGGGTCACGCTCGCGCACGGCGAGAACGGCCTTCCTGCCGACTCGATCGTGGTGAACCTGACGGGTTCGGCCGGACAGTCCTTCGGAGCCTTCCTCCCCGCCGGCATCACGCTGCGTCTCGAGGGGGATTCGAACGACTACGTCGGCAAGGGGCTCTCGGGTGGACAGATCGTCGTGCGCCCGCCGCGCGGAGCGGCCTTCGACGCGTCGGAGAACGTCATCGCGGGCAACGTCATCGGCTACGGTGCGACGCAGGGCACGATGTTCCTGCGCGGCGTCGTGGGGGAGCGGTTCCTCGTGCGCAACTCCGGGGCCACGGCCGTGGTCGAGGGCGTGGGCGACCACGCACTGGAGTACATGACCGGCGGCCTCGCCGTGATCCTCGGCGCCACCGGGCGCAACCTCGGCGCCGGGATGTCGGGTGGTAACGCCTACGTCTACCGCCTCGAGACCGCGAACGTGAACCGCGAGGCCATGGCCAGCGGCGAGCTCGTGCTCGGGGAGATGGGGTCCGGCGACGCCGAGATCCTCCGCGACCTGCTCGAGCGCCACGTCGCCGAGACGGGGTCCGAGCTGGCAGCCCGGCTGCTGGAGGACTTCGAGAACGAGGTCGCCAACTTCGTCCGTGTGGTGCCGCGCGACTACGCCGCGGTGCTCGAAACCCGACAGACGGCGGCCGCCGAGGGGCTCGACCCCGACGGCGACGAGGTCTGGAGCCGCATCCTGGAGGTGACCCGTGGCTGACCCCAAGGGCTTCCTGAAGATCACGGAGCGCGAGCTCCCCAAGCGCCGTCCCGTTCCCGTCCGCATCATGGACTGGCGCGAGGTCTACGAGCCCGGTGACAGCGCCGTTCTCCGCCGTCAGGCGGGGCGCTGCATGGACTGCGGCGTGCCGTTCTGTCATCAGGGGTGCCCGCTGGGCAACCTCATCCCCGAGTGGAACGACCTCATGTGGCGTGGCGAGGGGCGCTCGGCCATCGAGCGTCTGCACGCCACGAACAACTTCCCGGAGTTCACCGGGCGCCTGTGCCCTGCACCGTGCGAGAGCTCGTGCGTTCTCGGCATCAACCAGCCGCCGGTCACGATCAAGCAGATCGAGGTCTCGACGATCGACGAGGCGTTCGCCAACGGATGGGTCGAGGCCGAGCCCCCGGGGCGTCTGACGGGCAAGACGGTTGCCGTCGTCGGCTCCGGCCCCGCCGGACTCGCCGCCGCGCAGCAGCTGACCCGCGCCGGTCACACCGTCGCCGTCTACGAGCGCGACGACCGCATCGGCGGCCTGCTGCGGTACGGCATCCCCGACTTCAAGATGGAGAAGCGCCACATCGAGGCGCGCCTGCGTCAGATGCAGGACGAGGGCACGCGTTTCCGTGCCGGCGTCGAGATCGGCAAGGACATCTCGTGGGACGCGCTGCGCGCCCGCTACGACGCGGTCGTGGTGGCGACCGGCTCGACCCTGCCCCGCGACCTCGCGATCCCGGGCCGCGACCTCGCCGGCGTGCACTTCGCGATGGAGTACCTCGTCGAGTCGAACAAGGCCGTCGCGGGAGACCAGGTCGCGAACCAGATCCACGCGGAGGGCAAGCACGTCGTCGTGATCGGCGGTGGTGACACCGGCGCGGACTGCATCGGCACGGCGCACCGTCAGGGCGCGCTCAGCGTGACGAACCTCGCGATCGGCAAGCAGCCGCCGTCGGACCGCCCCGACACCCAGCCGTGGCCGATGATGCCGACCATCTTCGAGGTCGCCTCCGCGCACGAAGAAGGCGGTGAGCGCAGCTACCTGGCGTCCACGGTCGAGTTCCTCGGCAACGAGGCGGGAGAGGTGCGCGCGCTGCGCGTCGCCGAGACCGAGTTCGTCGACGGTCGCCGCGTGCCCAAGAGCGGGACCGAGCGCGAGATCCCCGCCGACCTCGTCCTGATCGCGATGGGTTTCACCGGTCCCGAGCGCTCCGAGCTCGAGGCGCAGCTGGGTACGTTGTTCACCGATCGCGGCAACGTGGAACGTGCCGACGACTACCAGACCACCACGCCGGGGGTGTTCGTGGCCGGCGACGCCGGGCGCGGACAGTCGCTCATCGTGTGGGCGATCGCGGAGGGCCGCGCCGCGGCATCCGCTGTCGACCGCTATCTGATGGGCGACACCGACCTTCCGGCGCCGGTGCGTCCGACCGACGTCGCGATCGGGCTCCAGCGGGCATAGGCTGGACCCAACCCCCCTCCCGACCCGAAACCACCGGAGTATCAGTGAGACGCGCCAAGATCGTCGCCACCCTGGGACCGGCCACAGCCAGCTACGAGATGGTGCGAGCCATCATCGACGCCGGTGTGGACGTGACCCGATTCAACCTCAGCCACGGAGACTATTCGGAGCACGAGGCCCGCTGGGCCAACGTGCGGAAGGCCGCCGACGACGCAGGTCGCCCCGTCGCGATCCTGGTCGACCTGCAGGGGCCGAAGATCCGTCTCGGCAAGTTCGAGAACGGGCCGCACCAGCTCGCGGTCGGCGACGTCTTCAAGATCACGACCGACGACATCCTCGGCACCAAGGAGATCGTCTCGACGACGTTCAAGGGCCTGCCCGGCGACGTCAAGCCCGGCGACTTCCTGCTCATCGACGACGGCAAGGTTCGCGTCGAGGTCGTCTCGGTCGAGGGCTCGGTCGTCACGACGAAGGTCATCGTCGCCGGCCCCGTCTCGAACAACAAGGGCATCAACCTGCCCGGTGTCGCCGTGAGCGTTCCGGCGCTGTCGGACAAGGACGAGGCCGACCTGCGCTGGGGGCTGCAGCAGGGAGCCGACATCATCGCACTGTCGTTCGTGCGGGATGCCGCCGACGTCACGCGTGTGCACGAGATCATGGCGGAGGAGGGCCGCAAGGTCCCCGTCATCGCGAAGATCGAGAAGCCGCAGGCGGTCGAGAACCTCGAGGAGATCATCGACGCCTTCGACGGCATCATGGTCGCGCGCGGTGACCTCGGCGTGGAGCTTCCGCTCGAGGCCGTGCCGATCGTGCAGAAGAAGGCCGTGGCGCTGTGCCGCCGTATGGCCAAGCCCGTGATCGTCGCGACCCAGATGCTGGAGTCGATGATCGAGAACCCGGTGCCGACGCGCGCCGAGACCAGCGACGTCGCCAACGCCGTCCTCGACGGCGCCGACGCCGTGATGCTCTCGGGCGAGACCAGCGTGGGCAAGTACCCCGTCGTCGTCGTCGAGACCATGGCGCGCATCGTCGACTCGACCGAGACCCACGGTCTCGAGCGCATCGCACCGCTGACGGCGAAGCCGCGCACGCAGGGCGGCGCGATCACGCTCGCCGCCATGGAAGTCGCGCAGTTCATCGAGGCGAAGTTCCTCTGCATGTTCACCGAGTCCGGCGACACCGCGCGCCGCATGTCGCGTCTGCGTCCCGAGATCCCCATGATCGCGTTCACCCCGGACCCGGCGATCCGTCGTCGCATGGCCCTGACGTGGGGCATCCGTTCGAGCCTCGTGGAGGAGGTCGCGCACACCGACCTGATGTTCCACCAGGTCGACGACTACTTCCTTTCGAACGGCCTCGCCGAGGTCGGCGACAAGGTGGTCGTCATCTCCGGGTCCCCTCCCGGAATCCAGGGATCGACCAACGACATCCGCATCCACAAGATCGGCGACGCCGTCAACGGCCGCGCGCCGATCTACCAGGCGATCCAGTAAGCGCCACATGAATGCCGAAGGGCGGGCACCTCTCCACGAGATGCCCGCCCTTTCGTCGTGCCGGTGGTGGGAGTCGAACCCACACGTCCGAAGACAACCGAGTTTGAGTCGGTCGCGTCTGCCATTCCGCCACACCGGCGCACGCACATCGACAATACCGCCTCACGCGGCGTCACCCGACGGAACCGTGTCCGGAACGCCCATACCGTAGGATCGAAAGGTGACAGAGCAAGAAGAGGTCCCCACGTCGGCCGCTCCCGCACCGCGCCGAGTCGTCGTGGCCGAAGACGAGTCGCTCATTCGACTCGACATCGTCGAGATCCTGCGCGACAACGGATACGACGTCGTCGGCGAGGCGGGCGACGGCGAGACCGCGGTGCAGCTTGCGACCGAGCTGCGTCCCGATCTCGTGATCATGGACGTCAAGATGCCCGTCCTCGACGGGATCTCGGCCGCCGAACGGCTCGGCAAGGCGCACATCGCGCCCGTCGTCCTGCTGACGGCGTTCAGCCAGAAGGAACTCGTCGAGCGGGCGACCGAGGCCGGTGCTCTCGCCTACGTCGTCAAGCCCTTCACCCCGAACGATCTGCTCCCCGCCATCGAGATCGCGCTCGCCCGCTACGAGCAGATCATCACCCTCGAGGCCGAGGTCGCCGACATGGTCGAGCGCTTCGAGACCCGCAAGCTCGTCGACCGGGCGAAGGGTCTGCTCAACGAGAAAATGGGTCTCAGCGAGCCCGAGGCGTTCCGCTGGATCCAGAAGGCGTCGATGGACCGCCGCCTCACGATGCAGGACGTGGCCAAGGCGATCATCGAGCAGCTCGCCCCCAAGAAGTAGTCCGCGGCGCCGCGGCGACGAGAAAGCCCCCTCCCGGTTCGGGAGGGGGCTTCGTCGTCGCGTCAGGATGCCGCGGGGGCGTCCTTGATGAGGTTCGTGATGCGGATGGTGGAGCACCGGCGCCCCTGCTCGTCGGATACGACGATCTCGTGCACTGTCATCGAGCGCCCGAGATGCAGGGGAGTGCACACGCCCGTCACGACACCGCTCGTCGCGGATCGCGTGTGCGTGGCGTTGATGTCGACGCCGACGGCGAGGCGTCCCGGGCCGGCGTGCATGTTCGCCGCCATGGAGCCGAGAGACTCGCCGAGCACGACGTACGCGCCGCCGTGGAGCAGGCCCACGGGCTGGGTGTTGCCCTCGACGGGCATTGTCGCGACGCAGCGCTCGGTGGTGAACTCCGTGAACTCGATGCCCATGCGCTCGGCGAGAGCTCCCTTGCCGCGGCCCTGTGCCCAGGCCAGGCCGGTGTCGGTGTCGGTCTTCTCGGGCATGCTTCACCCCTCGGTCGCAGCGGGTCGTGGTGTCCGCGGTCGTCGTTAGGCTGGACGGGTGACAGACTCCGCAAAGCCTACCCTTCTCGTCGTCGACGGCCACTCGCTGGCCTACCGGGCGTTCTTCGCGTTGCCGGTCGACAACTTCACGACGAAGGACGGCCAGCACACCAACGGCATCTACGGGTTCCTGTCGATGTTCGTGAACCTGATCAAGGCCGAGAAGCCGACCCATCTCGCGGTCGCCTTCGATACGTCGCGACAGTCGTTCCGTACGCGCGAGTACACGGAGTACAAGGCCAATCGCTCGGAGTCGCCGGCCGAGTTCAAGGGCCAGATCCCGCTTCTGCAGGAGTGCCTCGCCGCGATGAACGTGACGGTGCTGACGAAAGAGGACTACGAGGCCGACGACATCCTGGCGACGCTCGCGACCCAGGGCGAAGCGGACGGGTTCGAGGTCCTCGTCTGCTCGGGCGATCGCGACACGATCCAGCTCGTGACCGACGACGTGACGTTGCTCTACCCGAGCGTCCAGGGTGTTTCTCAGCTCAAGCGATACACGCCCGAGACCGTCGTCGAGAAGTATGGTCTGCCGCCGCAGAACTATCCCGACATCGCCGCCCTCGTCGGCGAGACGAGCGACAACCTGCCTGGAGTGCCCAAAGTCGGCGAGAAGACCGCGGTCAAGTGGCTCACGCAGTGGGGGTCGCTCGACGCCCTGCTCGAGAACGCCGACAAGATCGGGGGAGTGGTCGGAGGGAACCTCCGGGAGCACCTCGACGATGTGCGGCGCAATCGTTCGCTGAACCGGCTGCTCCGCGACGTCGAGCTCGGGGTCACGCCCGCAGACCTCGCGGTGGGCCCGATCGACGCCGAAGCGGTGCGCGACATCTTCGCCCGGCTCGAGTTCCGGACGCTGCTGCCGCGCGTCTTCGAGGCAGCGGGGGCAGATCCCGCGATGGCCGTCGAGACCGCCGCGCCCGCCGTTCCGGCCCCGACGGCCGCGGAGCTCTCCGCCGCCGACCTCGCCGCGTGGGCGGCGGCCCGCGACGGCGAGGTCGGCGTGACCGTCATGGTCGCGGGAGGTTTTCCGCAGCGCATCGGTCTGGCCGACGCCGCCGAAGCGGTCGAGGGCACCTGGGGCGACGACGTCGCCGAGGCCCTGCGCCCGTGGCTCGAGTCCGACGCGCCCAAGGTGATCTCCGACGCCAAGCTCCAGGTCAAGGCGCTGCGGCGCGGCGGTGTCCGCTTGGGCGGGCTCGTCTTCGACCCGATCCTGGCCGGGTGGCTCCTGCGCCCCAGCTTCCCCGACAAGACGCTCGCCGACCTCGTCCACCGCTACCTCGACGAGAAGCTGCCGGAGGCCGATCCGACTCAGCTCGTTCCCGAGACGGAGGGTGCCACGCCGGGACAGCTCTCCTGGTTCGCGTTGCGCACGGCAGCGGCGGTTCGCGCCGAGATGCCCGCGCCCGTCCTCTCCGTGCTCTCCGATATCGAGCTTCCGACGCTCGACACCCTCGCTGACATGGAACTCGCGGGTGTTGCCGTGTCGCACGAGAAGCTCTCGACGTTCTCGGCAGAACTCGCGGCACGAGCGGACGACATCGCACAGCGCGCGTACGCCACGATCGACCGCGAGGTGAATCTCGGTTCGCCCAAGCAGCTGCAGGAGGTGCTGTTCGAGCAGCTCCAGCTGCCGAAGACCCGCAAGACGAAGACGGGGTACTCCACGGACGCGGCGGTGCTCGCCGATCTGCAGGAGTCGAACCCGCACCCGTTCCTCGAGCTGCTGCTCCAGCACCGTGAAGCCACCAAGCTGCGTCAGATCATCGAGTCGCTCGATACCGCGATCGCCGCCGACGACCGCATCCACACGACCTACGTGCAGACGGGAAGTCAGACCGGCCGGCTCTCGAGCACCGACCCGAACCTCCAGAACATCCCCATCCGCAATGAGGAGAGCCGCCGCATCCGGGCCGCCTTCGAGGTGGGCGAGGGGTACGAGACCCTGTTGACCGCCGACTACTCGCAGATCGAGATGCGCATCATGGCGCACCTCTCCGAAGACCCCGGGCTCATCGAGGCGTTCGTCTCGGGCGAAGACCTGCACCGCTTCGTCGGGGCGCGCGTGTTCGGCGTCGATCCGGCCGATGTCACGCCGGCGATGCGCACGAAGGTCAAGGCCATGTCGTACGGACTCGTCTACGGCCTGTCGGCGTTCGGCCTGTCGAAGCAGCTGCGCATCGAGCAGTCGGAGGCCAAGCAGCTCATGCTCGAGTACTTCGCCCGTTTCGGGGCGGTGCGCGACTACCTGCGCTCGAGCGTCGAGCAGGCCCGCATCGACGGCTACACGGAGACGATCTTCGGCCGGCGCCGTCCGTTCCCCGACCTCGCGAGTCCGAACCGAGTGCTCCGCGAGAATGCCGAGCGCGCCGCCCTGAACGCACCCATTCAGGGCAGCGCAGCCGACATCATGAAGATCGCGCTCTTCCGGATCGACCGCGAGTTCCGCGCCGAGGGCCTCCGCTCTCGTGTGCTGCTGCAGATCCACGACGAGCTCGTGGTCGAGGTCGCTGCGGGTGAGTGGGATGCCGCCGAGCGCATCGTGCGCGATCGCATGGGCGACGCCGCTCAGCTCACGGTGCCCCTCGACGTTCAGATCGGGCGCGGCGGCGACTGGGACGTCGCCGGTCACTGACCTCGTCGCGCGGGGGTGCCGCAGTAGGCTCGGAGGATGACCGAAGCACAGCGCACCCCCACGCCGATCGACCAGATCGCCGATGCGTGGGTCGACACCCTGGCCGAGCTCTCACCCGGGCTCGCGACGTACATCGGCCGTTTCGAGCACAACGCACGACTCGACGACTACTCGCCTGCGGGCACGGCTCGCGCACTCGAGGCCGCACGCAGCACCCTCGCCGCCCTCGAGGCGGCCGAGCCCACGGACGACGTCGATGTCGTCACGAAGGCGGACCTCGCCGGTGACCTGCGGCTGAACATCGAGCTGGCCGAGGCGGGCGCTCACCTGCGCGACGTGAACGTGATCGCGTCGCCCGCGCAGGAGATCCGCAACACCTTCGACCTCATGCCCACGGCTACAGTCGACGACTGGAGCGTCATCGCCGAACGTCTCGGTGCGGTTCCGGCCGCGATCGACGGGTACATCGAGACGCTCCGCGAGGGCATCGCCCGCGGCGTCGTCCCGGCGCGCCGTCAGGTCTCCGAGGTCGCCACGCAGATCGGTCGCTACACGGCGGACACGGGTTTCTTCGCGACGTTCGCGGCAGATGCCGCGCCGACCGAGGGCAGCCTCCCCGCATCGTTGGCTCGTGAGCTGGCGGACAACGCGAACGCTGCCCGCGTCGCGTACGACGCTCTCGCCTCCTTCTTCACCGGTGAGCTCCTCCCCGAGGCGGGCGAGACCGACGCGGTCGGGCGCGAGCTGTACGCGCTGCACTCCCGCCGATTCCTCGGCGCCACGATCGACCTCGACGAGACCTACGAGTGGGGCCTCCAGGAACTGGCCCGGATGGTCGCGGAGCAGGAATCGATCGCGAACGAGATCCTCCCCGGCGCCACGGTGGAAGAGGCGGTGGCGCACCTCGAGAAGGACGAGTCCCGGAAGCTCCACGGCACCGAGGCCCTGCAGAAGTGGATGCAGGAGACGAGCGACCGCGCTGTCGACGAGCTGGGTCGCACCCACTTCGACATCCCCGAGCCCATTCGCACGCTCGAGTGCATGATCGCCCCCACCAACGAGGGCGGGATCTATTACACCGGTCCGACCGACGACTTCTCGCGCCCCGGTCGCATGTGGTGGTCGGTGCCGGAGGGGGTCGACTCGTTCGACACCTGGCGTGAGCTGACGACGGTGTATCACGAGGGCGTTCCGGGCCATCACCTGCAGATCGCCCAGGCGGTGTACAACCGGTTCGAGCTGAACTCCTGGCGGCGGCTGCTCGCCGGGTCGAGCGGACACGCCGAGGGCTGGGCGCTGTACGCGGAGCGCCTCATGGAGCAGCTGGGCTACCTCGATGACCCGGCGGACCGGCTGGGCATGCTCGACGGACAGCGCATGCGTGCCGCTCGCGTCGTGCTCGACATCGGCGTGCATCTGGGGAAGGAGCGCCCCGACGGAGAGGGCGTGTGGGACGCGGAGTACGCGCTCGAGTTCATGAAGCGCAACGTCAACATGCCCGAGGAGTTCATCCGCTTCGAGGTCAACCGCTACCTCGGCTGGCCGGGCCAGGCGCCGTCGTACAAGGTGGGTCAGCGGATCTGGGAGGAGATCCGCGATGACTACGCCGCGCGCGCGGGCGAGCAATTCGACGTGAAGGCCTTTCACATGAAGGCGCTGCGCCTGGGCGGTGTCGGACTCGACACGCTCCGCATGGCGCTCGCACAGGGCTGAACACGACGACGGCGGGACGGGAATACTCTTCCCGTTCCGCCGTTGTATGCGGATGAATGAAAGGTGGCCCCATGACCGCGACATCCGTCCAGTTCGCCCTCGACACGTTCGGCGACGTCACCCGCGGCGCCGACGGCGAGCTGTTGTCCGACGCGCAGACGATCCGCAATGTCGTCGACCAGGCGGTGCTCGCCGATGAGGTCGGCCTGAGCTTCTTCGGGGTCGGGGAGCACCACCGTCGCGAGTTCGCCGTGTCGAGCCCCGAGATCGTGCTGGCGGCTGCCGCTGCCCGCACGAAGGACATCCGCCTGGGCACCGCGGTCACGGTCCTCTCCAGTGATGACCCTGTGCGGGTCTACGAGCGCTTCGCAACACTCGACGCCGTCTCGAACGGCCGGGCCGAGATCATCCTCGGACGGGGCTCGTTCACCGAGTCGTTCCCGCTGTTCGGGTTCGATCTCGCCGACTACGAGATCCTGTTCGAGGAACGCCTCGACCTGTTCGGCCGGCTGCGGTCCGAGCAGCCGGTCAGCTGGCAGGGCCGGACCCGGCCGGCGCTGACGGACGCGGATGTCTTCCCGAAGACCGAGAACGGGCTCCGCGCCTGGGTGGGCGTCGGCGGCTCGCCCGAGTCGGTGCTGCGAACGGCCCACAACGGTTACGGCCTGATGCTGGCGATCATCGGCGGCGGTGCGGCACGGTTCCGCCCCTATGTCGATCTCTTCCACCGCACCCGCGATGCAATGGGTGCCGACCGCTTGCCGGTCGGGGTGCACTCGCCCGGCCATGTCGCCGACACCGACGAGCAAGCGTGGGAGGAGCTCTTCCCGGCGATGAAGGTCAACCGCGACGCGATCGGCGCGGAGCGCGGGTGGCCGCCCTACTCGCGCCTGCAGTTCCAGCACGATCTCGGACCGGATGGTGCCGTGTACGCCGGGTCGCCCGAGACCGTCGCGCGCAAGCTCGCGCAGACGATCCGAACGCTGGAGCTCGACCGGTTCGATCTGAAGTTCTCGCACGGGACGCTCGCCCACGAGAGCATGATGCGCTCGATCGAGCTCTACGGCACGAAGGTCGCGCCTCTCGTGCGGGACATGCTCGCCGACGACTGAGTGAGTGGTGTCCGAGGGTGTCGCGGGTCAATAGCATGGTCGAATGACCGATACCGCGACGCCCTCGGTGGCGCGCCGCCTCGACGATCTGCCCTTCGGGCGTCGGCACCTGAGAATCCTCACCGGGTCCGGGCTGGGATGGGCCCTCGACGCGATGGATGTCGGGCTGATCTCGTTCATCATCACGGCGCTCATCGCGCAGTGGTCGCTCGACACCTCGCAGGCGTCGTGGATCGCGTCGGCCGGCTTCGCCGGCATGGCGATCGGTGCGAGCCTCGGCGGGCTGCTGGCAGACCGGTTCGGACGCCGCTCGGTGTTCGCGGTCACACTCCTCGTCTACGGAGTCGCGACCGGGGCGAGCGCTCTGGTCGGCGGACTCGCGATGCTGCTCGTCCTGCGCTTCGTCGTGGGACTCGGTCTCGGCGCCGAGCTGCCCGTCGCGAGCACGTACGTGAGCGAGTTCGCGCCCGCCCGCATCCGTGGCCGGGTCATCGTCATCCTCGAGGCCTTCTGGGCCGTCGGCTGGACCGCAGCCGCTCTGATCGGCTACTTCGTGATCCCACAGGTCGACGAGGGCTGGCGCTGGGCGTTCGTCGTCGGCGCGATCCCCGCGGTGTACGCGCTGATCGTGCGCTGGGGGCTGCCCGAGTCGGCCCGATGGCTCGAACGCCGCGGCCGGCACGCCGAGGCCGAGGCGGTCGTCCGGAGCTTCGAGACGGACAGTGCGACCACGCCGCGCGACGTCGGCGCTGCCGTCGGAGCGGAATCGATCGCGGCGCCCGCCGCCGTGTCGTCGACCGGCCGGCTCCGCGCGCTCTGGTCGTCCGAGTTCCGCGGCCGCACCGCGAGCCTGTGGCTGGTCTGGTTCTGCGTCAATTTCTCGTACTACGGCGCCTTCATCTGGATCCCGACGATCCTGTACACGCAGGGCTACGACCTCGTCCGATCGTTCGGGTTCACCCTGATCATCACTCTCGCTCAGCTGCCGGGCTACGCCGTGTCGGCCTGGCTGATCGAGGTCTGGGGCAGACGCCTGACCCTGTCGGTGTTCCTCATCGGCTCGGCGGCATCCGCCGTGGTGTTCGGGACGGCCGGCACCGAGACGGTCATCATCGCCGCGGGCATGGCGCTGTCGTTCTTCAACCTGGGCGCCTGGGGTGCGTTGTACGCGGTGACGCCGGAGATGTACCCGACGTCGCTGCGCGGCACCGGGGCCGGCTGGGCGGCCGGTGTCGGCCGCATCGCATCGATCCTCGCGCCCCTGTCGGTGCCGCCGCTCCTGCTGTGGGGCGGCGCTCCGGTGCTGTTCGTCGTGTTCGCCGTGTTCTTCGTCCTCGCCGCCGCCGGTGCGTGGGGACTCGTCGACCGCAGAGGAGAGTCGCTCGATGACCGCTGAGACAGAGGTTCGTTACGTCGCGATCGGCGATTCGTTCACCGAGGGCGTGGGGGACGAGCTGCCCGACGGCGCCGTGCGCGGCTGGGCCGACCTCGTCGCCGCCGGCTGGGCCGATGCGACGGGGCGACCCGTGCAGTACGCCAACCTCGCAATCCGCGGCAAACTCGTCCGCCCGATCATCGACGAACAGCTCGAAGCCGCCCTCGCCCTGCGCCCGACCCACCTGTCGTTCAATGGCGGTGGCAACGACATGCTGCGCCCGCGCACGTCGATCGCGCACATCGTCGACGCTTTCGTGCAGGTGCTGCGGCGGTGCGATGAGGAAGGCGTCCGCCTCATTCTGCTGTCGGGTGCGAACCCGTCCGCGCAGCTGCCGCTGGGCGGCCTGATCAACCGGCGGGGCGACGCGCTCTCGGACGCCGTCGTCGAGCGCATCTCAGGTCGCGACGACGTCGTCCGCGCCTTGAACTGGTACGACCGCGCATTGACCCATCCGTCCTACTGGTCGGCCGACCGACTCCACATGAACGCCCGCGGTCACCATCGGGTCGCCGCTCGGGTGCTCGGTTCCCTCGGCCTCGAGGTGCCGGGGGAGTGGTGGTCGCTTCCCGTCGACGACCAGCCGCCGGTGCTCGCCCGAGGCGAGTACTTCCGAGAGCACCTCGCTCCCTGGGTGCGTCGCCGACTCACGGGGCGTTCATCGGGTGATAACCGGCAGCCCAAGTTCGGCTCGTGGATCGAGGTCGCGCCGCGCGCCTGATACGCCGCGAGAACGCGTGTCAAGCCGGTGCGTGGAACCACGCGCGCGCGCCAGTATCGACGGGTCCGCACACCCGAAGGGAACTGACATGAGCATTGGTGCCGGAATCGCATTGTTCGTCATCGGCGCGATCCTCGCGTTCGCCGTGAACGTCGAGGTCGAGTGGGTGAATCTCGACCTCATCGGCTACATCCTGATGGGTGCGGGAGCCCTCATCTTCCTCATCGGCCTGGTCCTGATGGTGCGCCGCCGTCAGACCGAGACGGTCAGTCGTACCGCCGTCGACCCCGCCAGCGGCCAGCGAGTCACCCGCAACAGCACGAGCACCTCGGGCGACCCCATCCTCTGACGCAGCTGCTGTGAACGGCCGCGGTGGGTTCACGCCCGTCGCGGCCGTTTCGGCATGTCCATCCCGATGTGGATGCGGGTGCGCTTGCGTTCGATCGCGATGAACGCACCGCCGATGAGCCATAGCGGCACCTGGGTGAGGAAGGCGATGCGGAAGGCTTCGAGCGAGTACGTCGCCGGCGTTCCCGCACCCTGCAGGTCGAGCGCCAAGCCGATGCTGAACACGGCGATCAGGGCGGCGAGGAAGCCGCCGGCGTTCGTCAGTCCCGTCGCCGTGCTGAGGCGATGCGAGGGGTTGTGCGTCCGGGCGTGATCGAACGCGATCATCGACGCAGGACCCCCGGTCGCGAGGGCGACGGCGAGAGCAACGAGGAGCCACCCCGGCGCGGTGCCCGGCCAGAGGATCACCGCTGTCCATGCGATGAGCTGCACGGCGACCGCCGGCAGGACGAGGGCGCGTGAGCGGAGGTTGGGGATGCGGCGGGAGAGCTCACCCATGATGGGTCCGAGCGCCATCCCCGCGAAGACGTAGAGCGTCGTGATGAGAGTCGCTTCGGCCTGAGTCCGGCCCTCTCCTGCCGTGAGGAACGGGATGCCCCACAGCAGGATGAACGCCGTGCCGGCGAACGGCGTCGTGAAGTGAGACCAGAACGCCAGCCGGGTGCCGGGGTGCGCCCACGCGGCACGGATGCCGACGCCGGTGTCGACGCTCGAGGTGACCACCCGGATGGCGCCCGTGTCGGTGTTGACGCTGACGTCACGATCGACCTCCGGCGGGTGGTTGCGCACCAGCAGGAAGACGAGGACCGCGAAGAGGACGCCGAGGCCGGCCACGCTGCCGAAGGCGACCGACCAGCTGGTGGCGTGCAGGAGTGCTGAGAGGGGGATGACGGCGACGAGCTGGCCGGCCTGACCGAGGATGCCGGTCATCTGAACCATGAGCGGCCCGCGCTGCGCCGGGAACCAGGTCGCGACGAGTCGGAGGACCGCCGGGAAGATGGCGGCGTCGCCGGCTCCGAGAAGCATGCGCGCGACGATGGCGACGCCGACGCTGGGGGAGAGGGCCATCGTCAGCTGGCCCACCGCCATGAGGATCATGCCGATCGTCATGATGGGCCGGGAGCCGTAACGGTCGAGCAGGACGCCGATGGGTATCTGCATCCCGCCGTACACCGCGAGCTGGACGACAGCGAACATCGACAGCGTCGCGGCGTCCGCCTGGAAGCGTTCGGCTGCGTCCACGCCCACGGCCGCGAGCGACGTCCGATTCGTGATGGACAGGACGTACGCGGCGACGCCGGTTCCCCAGACGAGCCATGCCCGGAGCCCCGGACCGCTCATCCGAGCCGCGACGCTCATCGGGTGACCCGTCCGAGCGGGCAGGGCGTCGGAGAGGTCACCCCTCTACGCTACTCCGCTGTCGGACGCCAGCTGCGCGCGCCTTGGTGTCCGCCGTCTCCGTCCTCTGAGATGATGCGGTGCATGAGTGCTCCGGTGGCCCCGCGATGACCGCGCTGACCGCGCTCGAGACCGATGCGGCGATCGTCGTCGAGCACGTCGCGCGTCGCGAACGGCCGGTCGATGGCGAGACGATCGCGCGCCTTCGCCGCGAGTTCCCGCGGTTGCACCGTCTGTTCCGAGCTCTCTACGGCGAGCGTCCCGACGGGCTCGAGTCGCTCCTGCACCTCGTCGACGTGGCGCTGGATGCCCGGGGAGAGCGCACCGCCGAGCTCAAGCAGCTCGACCGCGTGCGCGCCGCGGACCCCGCGTGGTTCGAGTCCGAGAGGATGCTGGGCGGCGTCTGCTACGTCGATCGCTTCGCGGGTGACCTCGACGGCGTCCGCCGGATGATTCCGTACTTCCGCGAGCTCGGACTGACCTACCTGCACCTGATGCCCCTCTTCGACAGACCCGACGGCGACAACGACGGCGGCTACGCGGTCTCGGACTACCGCACGGTCGATCCGGCCCTCGGGACGATGGCCGATCTACGTGCGCTCGCGAGCGAGTTGCGTGAGGCGGGCATCTCGCTGGTCCTCGACTTCATCTTCAACCACACCTCGAACGAGCATGAGTGGGCAAAGCGCGCCCTCGCCGGCGACCCGGTGTACGAGAACTTCTACCTGATCTTCCCGGACCGCGAGCTCCCGGATGCGTACGAGCGGACGACGCGCGAGATCTTCCCGGACGACCACCCGGGCTCGTTCGTGCCGCTTCCCGATGGCCGGTGGATCTGGGCCACCTTCTACCGGTTCCAGTGGGATCTCAACTACGCCAACCCCGACGTGTTCACAGCCATGGCGGGGGAGATGCTGTTCCTCGCGAACCAGGGTGTCGAGATTCTGCGGATGGATGCCGTCGCCTTCATCTGGAAACGCCTCGGAACGGCCTGCGAGTCGCTGCCCGAGGCGCACCTGCTGCTCCAGGCGTTCAACGCCGTGCTGCGCATCGCGGCGCCGGCGGTGCTGTTCAAGTCCGAGGCGATCGTGCATCCCGACGAAGTGCAGGACTACATCTCGCCCGATGAGTGCCAGCTCTCCTACAACCCGCTGCAGATGGCCCTGACCTGGGAGGCGCTGGCGACCCGTGACGCGCGCATGCTTCAGCTCGCGCTGGACGAGCGTCACGCGTTGCCGCCCGGGACGGCGTGGGTCAACTACGTCCGCAGTCACGACGACATCGGCTGGACGTTCGCCGACGAGGATGCCGCGCGCTTCGGCATCGACGGCGGTCCGCACCGTCGGTTCCTCAACGACTTCTACATCGGTCGCTTCGACGGTTCGTTCTCGCGCGGCTACCCGTTCCAGGAGAATCCACGCACCGGTGACGCCCGGATCGCGGGCACCACGGCCTCGCTGGCCGGGATCGCCGCGGGCGATGCCGGGGGCGAAGACCGGGTCGTGCTCGCGCATGCGCTGGCGATGTCGACGGGCGGCATCCCGCTGCTCTATCTCGGTGACGAGGTCGCCCAGCTCAACGACGACACGTTCCAGGACGACCCCGAACGCCGGGGAGACAGCCGGTGGGCGCACCGGCCCCTGCGATCGACCGCGCGATACGCGCAGCGCTTCGATAAGTCGACCGTCGCCGGTCGGGTGTTCACGAGGCTCCGGGGTCTGATCGAGGTGCGCGCAGCGACGCCGGAGTTCGCCGGCAACGCGCTCGTCCCGTTCCACACGCCTCACGACGCGGTCGTGGGGTTCATGCGTCCGGCGGCGGATGGCGGCGGGGGAGCGGTCCTCGTCCTCGCCAATGTCGGCGATGCGACGGCGGCCATCCGCCCTGAGACCACGAGCGGGCTCGAGGATTCTGCGATGGATCTCGTGAGGGGGGTGCCGGTCGAGCTCGGTCGTGGCGTCGTCCTGCCCGCGCACGGATTCGTCTGGTTGCGCGTGCGCCGACGCTGAACGGGTCAAACCATCACAGGACGTCCTCGAGGATGAGGTCGCGCAGCGTGCTGCGGCGCAGATCGTGCGCGGTGACGACGGTGCCGTCACCGAGGTTGCTGCGGCCGCTGAGGTGCTCCGCGACACGGCGCGCCGCGATGCGGCGGTCCTGCTCGTCATCGAGCACGACGCCGATGGCTGTGAGGTCACGGCCCAATGAGTTGCTCGAGTGGACGCTCGCACGATCGATGAGCTCGCTCGCGAAGACGCGGCCCTCGTTCAACCGCCCGGCCGCGTGCACCACCGCGACGAGGACGCGGGGCGACACGCGGCTCAACTCGTGCTCGAGCAGCGCGTCGACCTCTGCGATGCACGCCGGGAGCGCGTCGGACGACGTGGGGAGCGACACGCCGATCGCGAGTGCATCGGGCCGGTGATCGGGCGTCGCGACCTGCGTCAGTGCGTCGATGATGTCGGCATCCAAGCCAGCGATGTGCATGGCCGTCTCCCTTCGTCGCGCTCCATTCGAGCGAGGATGACCGATTACTGTACCAGTTGGACGGTACGAATGCAGGTCGGCGCGACGAGGTTCATCCGGAGGTGGCCAGGATGCGACCTGGGCCTATGGGGACAAGGGGAGCGCGGTAGGCGAGGCCGGTGTCCGCGGGATGCAGCACCACTCGAGCCTCGCCGAACCGCCACAAGCGATTGAAGAGGAAGACGGTGATCTCCACGGCCTCGTCGGCGGGCACGAGCCAGGTGCCGACGCCCCATTGCGCGGGCTGTCCGCGGCCGTCGATCACGATGGTCGGGCGCACGCCGGGAATCAGGTGGAGCACGGGTCGGCGGAGATCCAGCGTGACGCGTCGTCCCTTCGCTGCGGCGTCGCCGGTCACGCGTGCCCCGCGCGGGGGTGGGTCGGAGTGTTCATCGCACCACGGTATCGGCACGGGCGGAGGTCCCTGCGGGCGGTCCGACCCCGCAACGCAGCTACGGGCGTCTGCGGCGGGCGACGAACGTGATTCCGAGAAGTAGGAGCAGCATGCCGCCGACGGGCAGAACGGGACTGAAGCTCGCGCCGGTAGAGGGCAACGAGCCGGCAGGATTCCCGGAGCCGGTGTCGTCCCGTTCCGGATCCGATTCCCCAGGTAGCTCGGGCTGGTCAGGTCTCAGGACGTTCTCCAGCGCGATCGTGATCACGGGTTCCCCGGCTGCGGAGACCGGCACGACCACCCGGCCGTTCGCTTGCACCGGAAGCACCGCGCCATCGATGGTCCAGACGGGTTCCTGCCAGGTGCCGCCGGGCACGGCAGTCGGACGCGGCTCCTCGGCCTCGATGATCGACCCGACCGGGAACCGGTCCGAGACGATGGTCTCGCCGGCCCTGAGGGTCAGATCCGGCTGGCGCCGCCCGTCGAGCCACCACGCGATGTCGAACCGCGCCTCTGTCGGCGACAGGGCTGCGGCATCGTCGAGGGCCTTGGTCAACGAGACAGTGGCGTACTGCACCGCGGAGTTCGTCACCGTGATCGTGGGGGTGGACTGCATCGCACCGATCGTCACGGACCGCGA
Organism: Microbacterium sp. SMR1; assembly: GCF_003289625.1. Lineage (GTDB taxonomy): Bacteria > Actinomycetota > Actinomycetes > Actinomycetales > Microbacteriaceae > Microbacterium > Microbacterium plantarum. The sequence continues at coordinate 810,874 of NZ_QMBN01000001.1, read as the reverse complement.
AGGCGACCACGTCGGGCGCGCCCAGTCGTAGTCGCCGGGCAGAGCCGCTTCGTCAGGGGGTGCTTCGCCGAGCACGATCCGGGTGCCGACCGGGAATGTGCGCGCCTCCCCGACGTCGTCGAGCGGGGTCACCGCGGTGCCGTTCGCGGGCAGCACGATGGTTCCCGTGTCGATGGCTCCGGTCGGCAGAAGTGCCAGATAACCGACGAGGAACGAATCCGTTGCCAGCTGGTCTGCTGTGATTCCCGCGAGGCCCTTCGCGACCCGGAAGGTGCCGCGGTCGAACGCAGCGGTGTTGGTCAGGGTCGCAATCGCGACGTCGGCCCCTTCCTCGCCGATCGTCAGGGCGTCGGGTGTGAACGATGCCGAGATCCAGCTCACCGAGCGCTGTCGCGGCGCCGGCGCCTCGGCGAACTCCACGACGGTGCCGTAAGGGAACTGGCGAGCGTCGCCTGCGGCATCCTTCGGCGACACCGGCGATCCGTCGGCGGGAACCCGGATGTGCCCGGTCGTCACATCGCCGGTCGGGCTCGTCGCCGTCCACCGCGCCGTGAACAGAGTCCCTGCCGGCAGATCGTCCGGGACGATGCCCTCGAAGCGCTTCTGAACGGCGAACGTTCCCTCGCGAAGCTCGTTGGTGACCTCGACTGTGACGTCGCCCGACTCCGGAAGGGGGATCTCGACGACGGCATCCGCGAGGGGCACCTGCCCCTCGTAACCTGCCGCGGTGAAGGTCTGCGTCACGCCGTCGGCGACGACGCGGAACACGGGGGGCTCCCAGTCGGAGACGTCGACGGGCTGGTTGTCGAGGAGCGGGACCGGCTCCGCGAGGCGCAGGAACCGAGCGCCGGTTTCGAGGTCGTCCAGGACGACCGCTTCGCCCACCTCGACCGGACGTGTGCGACGAGCTTCCGCCCCGGCAGCGCCGGGATCGGTGTTGTAGCTCACGAAGTAGTCGAAGCGGGGGTCTGCCGCCGCGCCGACGACGTGCTTCACCACCGAGACGGTGCGGGGCTCCGCCTCGGGCGCGGCGGTGTTCGTCAGAGTGACAGCCGTTGTGGCCGCCTCGGTGATCGTGATCACGCGGCCCGGGTCCCAGCTGGCGCTCGTCCAGCGGTACCCCGCGGGGGCTGGCAGGCTCGCGAGGTTCTCTGAAAGGGCGATACGGGTGCCGAGCGGGAACTGCTGGTCAGGGGAGACCGGGCGTCCGTCCAGCGGCACGTCCAGTGTGCCGGAAGCGACCGCGCCTCCGCCCCGCACAGCGATCCATCCCACCTCGACAGAGCTGTCCGGCACCTCGGGCGCGACGCCGGACGTGGACGTTATGCGCTTGCTCACCGAGAACGTCCCGACGAGGGGGAGCGCACGGTTGGTCACGACGACCTCCGCCGTGGCCCCCGCCGCGATCACGAGCGGGTCTGGGGCTATCACGGGTGCGGCCCACTCGTAACCCGGCACAGAAGCCGGCGGGATCTCCTCGAAGTCGACGACTGTCCCGGTCGGGAACTGCTCTCCCGCGGGCACCCAGCTCCCGCCCGCGGGCAGCTCGTAACTGCCCTCGAGCTCCTCGCCGTCCGGCGTGGTCGCCGTGTAGTTCACCGCGAAGGTCGAGCCCTCGAGCGCGGAGGGATCGATGCCCTCCAGGGTCTTGCGGATGCGGAAGGTTCCGTCCTGAGCGTCACACGAGATCGCGCCGGCGAAGAAGAAGGAGTGGACCTCGCCGCCGCCCGTCGTGACGTTACGGCCGACGATCTGCCCATCCAGGGGAGAGGCCGTGACGGTGATGTCGGCTTCCGGAGCGTAGATGGAGCCGTCGATGCGGGCCTGCGCGGCCGTCACGGACACGTTCCCGGTCACGGCGGACAGATCCCACATGATGTAGGGGGAGTAGGCGCCCTGCGGGTCGACGCGGGCGCCGATGACCTCAGATGTTCCGGCTGCCACTCGGATGATGAGCGGGTTTCGCGCTCCTGGCTCGGGACCCGGGGCGAACTGCAGCAAGGCCGCACCGGAAATGTCGTCGTAGTCGACGATGTTCGGGCGTGTCGCGCTGAGCGGACCGAGCACGATGCGGTCTCCGACGTCTTCGACGACGGCTACGGGGTGACCGGCTCCGATCGCGGGATCCCCGAGCGCATCGAGGCACGCAGTGGCCTGCTCGTAGGATGCGTCGGCGGAAGCCTCGACATATCCCGCGACTGCCGTCGACGACTGGTCCGCGGTATAGATGCTCCCGCGACCGACCGAGCCCGTCGGCGGCTCCGCGTCGGCGGGATATTGCTGGTGCGTCGCGTCGATGATCGGCGCGCGGTCCGGCTGCGACGCGTCCAGGTTGAGGCGCAGCCAGTCCGCTCGCGTCGCCGCTTGCCACGGCCCGTCGCGTTCGACCATCTTCAGGTCGCCCAGGAGGGAAGGATCGGACGTGCCCGCGCTCGTTATCGCGGTGATCCCGCCGCTTCCGGGATCGAAGGCCCCGACCAGCAATCGGGTCGGATCGCCATCCACAGTGGGGAGCGTGTAGTCGGCCGTACCCGCGACGACGTGCACGAGCGTGTACTGGCCGTCACCGGGCTTCGTCGCGGTGCCACCGACGGCGATGGCGCCTTCGGTTTCATCATTGCCCAGAACGGCGTCTTCGCGGGCGTACACCGTGTAGCCGCCGGCGATGGCGAAGGGATTGAACATGTCCGGATACGCAGCGTGGGCGGGCTCCAGTGGCGGTGCAACAAGGGCCGAGACGATCAACGACGCGCTCACGACGGCTGCTGCGCCGACGCGTCGTCCGGTCCGAGTGGCGGCGATCGACATGGGGGCTCCTCGGCCGAAGCGGACGCCGTCGCCTGATCGACGATCGACTGCGGGGTCAGTCAATCAGGTGGCGGCCTCGAGCGGAATGCTTCGAGCGTTGCTTGACAGGCGTGCCTCCGTGCGCAGACCTCAGGGGAGGACCGATTCGGCTCCAGGGGCTGGCCGACAATGCGGAACTGACATAATGTGCATTATCGGATCAAACGGCAGAGGCGACTGAGGCCCTGCGGGAACGGGCCGACGGCATCCCGCCACTGACGGCAAGTGCACCGAGAACCGTCGCAATGATCGTGACCACCGTCAAGACAGCCGTGACGAGCGTGCGTCCGGAACCAGACGCGTAGAACGCACTGAGCGCGACCGCCGTGATCGCGCCGCCCACGACCAGGACGGGTGCGAGACCGCGCAGCCGGCGCTGCGGACGGGTCAGGACGGCCGCGGCCTGCCCATGACGGTGACGCGCCGCCGTGACGATCAGCGCGGCAATCGTGTACCAGAAGCCCACGACGAGGCTCGCCGTGACGACATCGCTCGGTCGATGCCATCCGGCGGCGATCACACCCATGCCAGCGACGGCGGCCCAGGTGACCAGAACCGGTGCGAGGACGAACTTCATCCGGTTCGGTGCCGCGAACAATGCGGCGCACGCCGCGGCGATCGCGATGGTGGCATGGCCGGACGGCAGTGAGTTGCCATATGCGCCCCAGCCGCTCGCCAGATCCGGGCGTGCGATGACCTCGTGCTTCAGCACCTGTGTCACGACACTCGACCCGACGAAGATCACGGATGCCGCCGCAGCCTCGGCGAAGCGCCGCCGCACGAGGGCGGCGGTGATGCCGACGAGCATCGTCACGGCGGCGACCACGATGATGTAGTTCGCGCTGACGTGCTGAGCCGCGCGAAGGACGGGATTTCCGGACGCCGTCGTGGCGACCATGGCGGCCTGATCCGCGTACTGGCCGGACGCCGTGAACACGCACACCAGGATCGTCACCGCTATCGCCGCCAGCTGAACGCCCGCCAGCTGCAGGTAACGCACGTTGCGCCTCATCCGATCACCTCGCTCTCGCCGTCGTTCCACCGTACGAAGTGGCGGCTGTGAGCCGGGTCAACGCGCCCACTCCCCTAGGCTCGGAGGGTGCAGGTCGTGACCGGATTCGTCGTCGTCGGGGTCGCGATCATCGTCGGATACGTCATCGGCCGCATCGATCTGCTCGGGCCGCACGGCCGCCCGGTGCTCGCGCGACTGATCTTCTTCGTCCTGTCGCCCTTCCTCATGTTCGTCGTGCTCTCGCAGGCCGACGTCTCGACGCTGTTCTCGGCACTGCTGCCCGTCTCCGCCATCGCCGCGGTGTCGATGTTCGTCGTCTACGCGCTGATCGCTCGACTCGCGTGGCGTCGTTCGGTCGGTGAGACGCTCATCGGAATGCTGTCGGCCGGGCAGGTGAACTCCAACAACATCGGGATCCCGCTCTCGCTCTACCTCCTGGGTTCAGCCGCGCTGCCGGCGCCGGTCATCCTGATGCAGCTCATCGTGTTCACCCCGGTCACGATGGCGATCCTCGAGGCCGTCACGACGGGACAGCGGCGGCCGCTCCCGATCCTCAAACGGACCGTCGGCAACCCGATCGTCATCGCCTCGGTCGCGGGCGTCATCGTGTCGGTCTCGGGGCTGGAACTGCCCCCTCTCGTGCTCGACCCGCTCCAGCTCATCGCCGACGCATGCGTGCCGGTTCTCCTCATCGCCTATGGGATGTCGCTGCACGGACAGCGCGTGCTGTCCGCCTCCGGCCGTCGGCGAGACATCCTGCTGGCGGCAGGTCTGAAGCTGATCGCCATGCCGCTCGTGGCGTGGGCCGTGGCCGCTCTCGTCTTCGACCTCTCCCCCGCCGACATCCTGGCGGTCACCGTGCTCGCAGCACTTCCGACCGCGCAGAACGTCTTCAATTTCGCGCAGCGCTACGACATCGGCGAGACCATCTCGCGCGACACGGTCTTCTTGACGACCCTCGGGTGCGTCCCCGTCCTGCTGGGTGCCACTCTCATCCTCGGCTGATCAGCCCGGCACCGCGCGGGGCCGCATCCGGGGCTCTGACGCCCGCCCTCCCGGTGCACTAGCGTGTGGCGTGTCGGGGGTGCTCCGCTCCCGCGAAGGAGGTTCCGTCATGGCAACTGCAGAGAACATCGCCGGAAGATTCGTCAGATCGCTGCGGACGTCGTTCATCGTCGGCGGTATCCTGACGCTGATCCTCGGCCTGCTCATTCTCATCTGGCCCGGTCGCACGGCGCAGGTCCTGACCGGCATCATCGCCGCCTACGCGATCATCGCGGGTATCGTCTACGCCGCCCTCGGGATCATCTCGCGGACGAAGCGCGGCTGGGCGCGCGTCGGGCACGTCGCGCTCGGCCTCTTCTTCGTGATCGTCGGCATCGTGGCATTCGCCAACCTCGCAGCCTTCACCGCGTCGTTCGCCGTGTTCCTCGGCGTGCTGGTGGGCATCATGTGGATCGTCGAGGGCGCCGTCTCGCTGTCGGTCGTGAGCGAGTCGTCGTCGCGCGGGTGGACGATCGCGTTCGCGATCCTCTCGATCATTGCCGGCGTCATGCTGCTGTTCACACCGCTGTGGGGCGTGTTCGTGCTCTGGTGGCTGCTCGGCATCTCGGCCGTGGCCCTCGGCATCGTCAACATCATCCGGGGGCTCTCGTTCCGGCCCTGACCGGGACGGTCGTCACGCCGGGAGGTGGCGTCCCCACCACTCGAGGAGGGCCTCGAACCGTTCCACGCGGTGACGGGGCCGCCCCGAACGGGTGAGCTCGTGGTCCTCGCCGGGGAACACGAGGAGCTCCGCCTCCGTGCCCTGGCGGCGCAATGCGGTGTAGTAGCGGGTGGCCTGTTCCAGGGGGCACCGGAAATCGAGCTCCGAATGGATCACCAGGGTCGGCGTCGTGACGTCCTTCACGACGGCCATCGGGCTCTGCGCTCGGATCGCGGCCGCCTCGGTGCCGACGTACTCGTCACCGAAGAACGAGCCGATGTCACTCGTTCCCTGGAACGTCTCGGGATCGAGGAAGCCGCGCTCGACGACAGCGGCCGCGAACCGGTGGTCGTGCGCGATCGTCCACGCCGTCAGGTAGCCGCCGTACGACCCGCCCAGGATGCCGACGCGGCCGCCGTCGAGTCGCGCATCCGACGCCACGGCTCCGTCGAGGAAGGCGAGGACGTCACTCAGATCGTCGGTTCCCATACGGCCCCGGATGCTGCGGCCGTGGGCGCGCCCGTATCCAGCGCTGCCCCGCGGATTGCAGTAGACGACGGCGTAGCCCGCCCCGACCAGGACCTGCGTCTCGTCGAAGAGGTGCACGCCGTAGGACGCGTACGGACCGCCATGAATCTGCAGCAGGACGGGGAAGGGTCCCTCGCCCTTGGGTGTCGCGACCCAACCGTGTACGGGGTAGCCGTCGGGTGCGTTCACCTCGAGCTCGCGCGGGAGGACGAATCCGGCGCGGCTGGCGGCATCTCCGAATGACGTCAGCAACCGCGCCTCGATGCCTTCGCCGTCGAGGAGGAGAAGCTCGCCGGCCGACCGATTGGTGGCTACGGCGCAGACGATGCGCTCGCCTGCGGCATCGGCGGCGTGGCCGACGACCTCCATGCCGCGACGGAGGCGCGTGGCCGCGCCGTCGCGCGAGACCCGCAGCAGGTGCACTTCGCCGCGCGTACGGTTCTGCACCAGGAAGTCATCGCCGATCGGCGTGATGTGCGAGCCCACTTCGCCGAGGTCGATCGTCTCGGGATCGGTGAGCCGACGGGGCTCGTCACCCTCGAGCACCCAGAGCGCGACGCCGGGCGCGACGAAGTCGGTGCCGTCCGGGCCCGGGTCGGAGGCCAGGAACGCGATGGTGCCGTCGGAGGCGACGGTGACGTCGACGATCGACAGGGTCGCGGGAACGACGACCCGCTCCCCCGTTCCGTCGATATCGATCGCGATCAGCGGCGAGCGAAGGTCCCGACGCTCGTGCTCGATCCCGTCCGTCGTCGTGAGGATCTCCGAGCCGTCGGCGGTGAACACGACTCCGTCGTGCGAGAGCGCACCGGAGGTGAGCTGACGTGCGTGCTCCGGAACCTTCCGCGGGGCGTCCGAGGAGCCGGAATCCGGTGCCGGGGCGGGAGTGTACGTCGGCTCGGAATGGAGGTCTGGTGCGGCGACGACGAAGACCTGAGCGGGGCGGTCCGCGATGTACCCGAGACCGTTCGCATGCCAACGGATGCCGGTGATCCGCCGAGCGGATTCCGCGTCGGGAGACAGCCCGTCGACGGTGCCGTAACGCCCGCGTTCAGGTATGCGTGCGGTGAAGGCGAGGAGCTCGCCCGTGGGCGACCAGGCGAAGGACCCGACACCGAGGGGTGCGTCCGTCACCTGAATCGCTTCCGAGCCGGATGCCGCGATCACGTTGATCTGCGGCTTGCCGTCAGCGTCTCCGCGGAGGAAGGCGACGTGTCGGCTGTCGGGCGAGAGCCTCGGAGAGGCGTCCGCGACACCGCGCGTGAGTCGGTGCGGCTGGCCCGACGGCAGGTCGACGCGCCAGAGCTGCCCCACGTTCCGATCGGCGGCGATGTCGGGGCGAGATGTCGCGAACACGGCGAAGGAACCGTCGGCAGCGACCGTCGGACGCCCGACAGCGATCAGCGCCTCGATGTCGGTGGGGCGCATGGTCACTCGCCGCCGAAGGACGAGATGTCTCCGACGAGGCGCGTGTTGTCAGCGGGAATCGGTTCGACGGCGGCGAGGGCGATCTCGGCGGCGAACTCCGAGACGTTGTAGAGCTTTCCGGCCGACTCGCGGCGCGTCTCGATGGCGCCCGGGTTCGCCCGCTCCAGCAGCGTCGCGGTGATGGTGCCCTCGATCATGTCTCCCGACACGACGACGAATCCGATGCCCCGTTCGGTCAGCTCGCCCACGCGCTCGCGGAGAGCGTCCTCGCCCGCCCGCTTCGACAGGGCGACCGCCTCGTACTCGGGCATCGTCGGCGTCGTGCGGATGAAGTGCGCCTGGTGGCTCGTCACGAACACGACACGCGACCCGTCTTCGAGCAGCGGCAGCGCCGCATCGAGGGTGCCGAGCTGCGCGTCACGGTTCAAGGTGAGGGCGTAGTCCTCGGCCATGCCGCCCTCCATGCCGCCTGATGCATTGAGCACGAGGATGTCGAGGCGGCCGAAGGTCTCGCGGACGGCGGCGAACATCTCGTCGACGGAGGCGCGGTCGGTCAGATCAGCGCCGACCACGAGGACCTCGACGCCGAGCTCGCGCAGCTCCGCGGCCAGCTTCTCGGCGCGGGGAGCCTTGTTGCGGAAGTTGATGACGACGTTCGCGCCCGCCTGTGCCAGGTAGCGCGCGGTGTCCGCGCCGATTCCGCGCGACGATCCGGTCACCAGTGCCGTGCGACCCGTGAGGGTTCCGGCGGGAAGGGGCTGAGTCATGTGGCGCTCCTGCGGGGAAGAAAGGCTCTCGGCACGGCGGACCGCCGGCACCGCACGAGCCTATCAACCGGCTCGGATCGAACCCCCGACTGATAGGTTCGGATGAGGGACGAAGGAGCGCCGATGTTGCCCGATCTCACGCAATACCTGTGGATAGCGTGGCTCGTGCTGGCCCTGCTCTTCGTGATCGTCGAACTGCTCACCCTCGAGTTCACCTTCCTCATGCTCGCGGGCGGCACGCTCGTCGGCGGACTGGGAACGAATCTTCTCGGCGCCCCTTGGTGGCTGCAGGTCGCGGCGGCCGCTGCCGTCTCGGCCCTGCTCCTTTTCACGATCCGACCGCTCCTCCTGCGCGCTCTCCACCGCAGCAGTCAGCACATACCGACCAATGTCGACGCTCTCGCAGGCCTCGGGGCGCGCGTCCTCGTCCCGTTCGTCGACGGCGCCGGTTCGGTCAAGCTCGACAACGGTGAGACGTGGACCGCTCGTCTCGTGGGCGAGCCTCGCGAGGCCCCCGTCGGTTCCCGTCTCGTCGTCCGCGCCGTGCGGGGCGCCACCGTGGAGGTCGGTTCCCCCTCCCAATCCCCCGACCCGAAGGAGAACACCCATGGTTGATTTCGGCGCTTTCGTCGGTCAGATCTTCGTGATCGTGCTTCTCGTGGTTCTGGCGATCTTCGTGATCGTCGTGCTCTTCCGAGCCATCCGCATCATCCCGCAGGCCTATGCGGGAGTCGTGGAACGGCTGGGCCGATACCAGCGCACCCTCTCCCCCGGGCTCAACCTGCTCGTGCCGTTCATCGACCGGGTGCTGCCGCTCGTCGACATGCGCGAGCAGGTGGTGTCGTTTCCGCCGCAACCCGTGATCACCGAAGACAACCTCGTCGTCTCGATCGACACCGTCGTCTACTTCCAGGTGACCGACGCGCGGGCCGCCACCTACGAGATCAACAACTATCTGGGTGCCGTGGAGCAGCTCACGACCACGACGCTTCGAAACGTCGTCGGCGGTCTCAATCTGGAAGAAGCGCTGACGAGCCGCGACAACATCAACGGTCAGCTGCGCATCGTGCTCGACGAGGCGACCGGCAAGTGGGGCATCCGCGTCTCGCGCGTCGAGCTCAAGGCGATCGACCCGCCCACCTCGATCCAGGACTCGATGGAGAAGCAGATGCGCGCCGAGCGCGATCGTCGAGCCGCCATCCTCACCGCCGAAGGGTCGAAGCAATCGCAGATCCTGGAGGCGGAGGGCCGCCGTCAAGCGGAGATCCTGAAGGCCGAGGGAGACAAGCAGGCACAGATCCTGCGGGCCGAGGGCGAGTCGGCTGCGATCCAGTCGGTGTTCCAGGCCATCCACGACGGCAACCCCGACGACAAGCTGCTGGCCTATCAGTACCTGCAGACCCTTCCGAAGATCAGCGACAGCGCGTCGAGCAAGCTCTGGATCATCCCGAGCGAATTCACGGAGGCTCTCAAGAGCATGAGCGCCGGATTCGCGGGTCGTCGGGACGACCGCCCGGCGGCACCGGCGGACCGTCCTGCGCCTCCCGCGCCGTGACGCACCCGTACTTCGGCTCGGAGCGTCCTCGGGTTCTCGCGCACCGCGGTTTCGTGCCGGCGGATTCTGAGGGCATCGTCGAGAACACCTTCGCGGCCTTCGCTGCGGCACACGCGCTCGGCGTGCGGTACGTCGAGTCGGACTGCCATCTGAGCGCGGACGGGACGGTGATCCTGTTCCACGACTCCGATCTCTCGCGGGTCGCCGGAGATCCGCGCCCGATCGCGGATGTCGGAGACCGCGAGCTCGAGAATCTCATGGCCGACCGCGGCGGGCTGGTGACGCTCGCACAAGCCCTCGACGCGTTTCCCACGCTGTTCTTCAACCTCGACGTCAAAGCCGAATCGGCTGCAGAGACGGTCGGGCGCCTAGTGGCGCCGCATGCGGATCGGGTGCTGCTCACCAGCTTCTCCGACCGCACACGCGAACGCGCACTCCGCGCCGCCCACGCTGCCGGGGGACGCCCCGCGACGTCGGCAGGCACGATCCGGATCGCGGCTCTCGTCGCAGCCGTCGCGTCAGGTGTGCCATGGTTGATAGGTCGTGCGTTGCGCGGCATCGACGCGGTGCAGGTTCCCGAGCGTCGGGGGCCCATCCGCATCGTCTCCCCCCGAATGATCCGCGCGGTCCACCGTGCGGGTGTCGAGATGCACGTCTGGACGGTCAACGACGCGGACGGCATGAGACGCCTGCTCGCGGCCGGCGTCGACGGTATCGTCACGGACCGAGCCGACCGCGCGATGACCATCGTGGCGGAAGAGCGCTGAATACCCCGACACGCTGAACATCGGCTGTGAAACCCCGAAGACCATCCCTTCTTCGGATGATGCACACAGCCGCGCACGTTACAACTGATAGCCGACGAGAGGACCACACAATGGCAGACCGCAGCTTGCGCGGCATCCGACTCGGCGCCTCGAGCCTACAGAGCGAAGAGGGCGTCGTCTTCCACGACCGGGTCAACCACACGTACGTGTGTTCGCGCTGTGCGCACGAGACCGTCATGACGTTCGCCGCCGACGCGGAGGCGCCCGAGACCTGGGAGTGCCGCGCGTGCGGCGCCGAGGCTCTCCTGCGCGTAGGCGAGGGCGTCGTCGAGGTCGATCACTCGGGCGATAAGGCCGCCCGAACCCACTGGGACATGCTGCTCGAACGCCGCACGATCCCCGAGCTCGAGGAACTGCTCGAGGAGCGTCTGGCCATGCTCCGCGAGCGCCGCGGCTCCCGCTTGAGCGCCTGAGCCTCCAGCTCCGCGCGAATGCCGTCGGTCCTTCGGGACCGGCGGCATTCTCATGTCGCGGACGTGCTGCGTGAGCGTCGTCGCGCGACCGCGACGGAGACGCCGCAAGCAAGGAGAGCCAGGAGGCTTCCCCAGCCGAGGATGACCTGCACAGCGCCGCCGACGATGACGGCGGGCGTGAGTCCGGTGCGCAGCGGCACCTCGGTGATCATCGCACCGGCCTCCGCCGCCGGCAGGCCGTCGATCTCCGTGCCGTCGGGCGCGATGACCTGGCTCGTGCCGACGGTCGAGATGTTCACGACCGCTCGGCCGGTCTCGATGGCGCGCATGCGCGCGAACGCGAGCTGCTGGAGATTCTCGTCCGTGTCGCGGAAGTCGGCGTTGTTGGTCTGGAAGACATAGAGCTGCGCACCGTCACGTGCACCCGTCCAGATCACGTCGTCGTAGAGCACGTCGAAGCAGATCGCGAGCCCGACGCCGATGCCGGAGACGTCCATGAAGGGCGGGTTCGTTCCCGGTGTGTACTCGCGCTGGATGAGACCGATGAGGTCTGGGACGATCAGCTCGAAGAACCACCGGTCGGGGACGTACTCGCCCATGGGAACCGGGCGTGACTTGTCGTGGATCGCGACGGGATTGTCGGCGCCAGCCCGCCAGAGCATCGACGTGTTGTAGATGTCGTCGCCGCGCTGCGTGGCTGCGTTGACCAGCAACGGCGCGTCGATGCGCTCCGACAGCCGATCGAGCGTGTCGGCGACGGACGCATTCGACAGCGGGTCCGCATCGATGCCGCCCTCCGGCCAGACGAGAAGATCCATGGGCTCGTCGATGATCGGCTGTGTGGCCGCGAGCTGCGAGCGCAGGACGTCGTAGGGCTCGCGAGAATCGAAGTATCCCGTGGGGCCGTCGCCCTGGACGGAACCGACGCGGTACGTCCCGGCATCCGTCGTCGGGAAAGCGGGCAGCGCCACAAGCGCGACGGCGACGACGGCCGCCGGGAGCGCCGTGCGGAGGTCGCGCAGCCTGCCCAGGCGCAGCCACTCGATGACCGCCGCTGTGACGAACACCATGAGGAATGTCAGGCCCGCCACCCCGGTCCAGGACGCGACGTGCGCGAGCGGGCTCTCGGACTGACTCATGCCGACGCGGCCCCAGGGGAAGCCGGTGTAGGGCCATGACCCCATGAAGAGCTCGCGCGCTGTCCACAGCCCCGCGACCAGGGCGGGGAGGGCGATCAGTCGTGCTCCCTGGCCCGGCAGCAGACGCGGGACCCAGCGGTACGCAAGAGCGATGGGGATCGAGCCGACCGCGAAGAAGAGCGTCTCGATGCCGGCGAGTCCGAACCACGGGATGGGCCCGAGATAACGGGTGATCCACGAGATATGGATGAAGTAGAAGGACGCTCCGAAGACGGCCCCGACCGCGAGCGCACCCCACGCCGAGCGCCCGATCAGACCGACGAGAGCGAACGCGACACCGGCGAACGCCAGCGGCCACCACCCGATGTCGGGGAATGCGGCGTCCAGAACCGCTCCGCCGACGACGGCGCCGACCAGTGCCAGCCACAGCGGTATCAGAGGCCGCACCGCGGCCGGAGACGAGTCGGGCACGTGTTCGAGCCTAGACGCCGGAGTATGCGACGATGCCGCGCCGGACGGCATCCAGCGCGGCACGCGCTGTCCGCGCCAGATCGGCGTCGGCGACGAGCGAGAGCTGATCGAGGAGATCGATCGTCTGCTTCGCCCAGCGCACGAAGTCGCCGGCGGCCATGTCGGCCTCGAGCAGCACGCGATCGAGCATCATGCCGCGTGCCCACGAATGCATGGCCTTCGCGAGGCCCGTGGCCACCGGCTCGGTGCCGGGCAGGCGGTGGTCCTGTTCGAGGTCGTCGAGGACCGCCCACAGCTCTTGCGTCTCGGCCAGTGCCGTTCGGAAGGCGCCTCGCGGAAGCCCGTACTCGCCCGGACCGTCGCTCTCGCGGCGCGGCTCGTAGACGAGACTGCATGCGAGGGCCGCCAGACCGGCGGGATCGAGCTCGCGCCACAGGCCCCGGCGGAGCGCCTCGGCCACGAGGAGGTCGCGTTCACCGTAGATCCGACGCATCGTGGCGCCCGCCTCTGTCAGCGCGGTGGTGCCGTCGCTGTCGACCGAGACGTAGTCGAGGGCGGTCAGGACGTCGACGACTCGATCGAACACCCGCGCCACGGTACCGGTGCGCGTGTCGATCTGCTGCCGCAGCTTCTGCACGTCGCGGCGCAGCCGCCAGTAGCGCTCGGCCCACCGGGCATGGTGCTCCCGGTCCGGGCAGTCGTGGCAGGGGTGCCGCTGCATCCGCTTGCGAAGGCCGGCCAGCTCGTCCTGACGGCGCTGACGGATGCGTGCCGGTGCCGTGCGGTCGTTGCGATTGAGTTTCTCGAGGTCGCTCAGCTCGCGACGGATGCCGGAGTACTCCGCGAAATCTCCCCGCTCGCACGTCATGGAGCGGGCGTAGCCGTCGAGCGTCTGCTCCTTCTCCTTGACCTGGCGCGCGAGGCCGACGACAGACCGGTCGGCCTGGAACTGGGCGAACGACGACTCGAGGATCTCACGTGCGCGGTCGCGACCGAAGCGGTCGATGAGGTTCACGGCCATGTTGTACGTGGGGCGGAAGCTGGAGTTCAGCGGATACGTGCGCCGCGACGCCAGCGCGGCGACCGACTGCGGGTCGAGACCGTCGCTCCATTGGATGACGGCGTGCCCTTCGACATCGATGCCCCGGCGACCGGCGCGCCCGGTCAGCTGGGTGTACTCCCCCGAAGTGATCGCCACGCGTGCTTCGCCGTTGAACTTCTCGAGCTTCTCGAGGACGACGGTGCGTGCGGGCATGTTGATGCCCAGCGCCAGCGTCTCCGTCGCGAAGACCGCCTTGACGAGCTTGCGCTGGAAGAGCTCCTCGACGACCTCCTTGAACGCCGGCAGCAGTCCGGCGTGGTGGGCCGCGACGCCGCGCTCGAGGTTGTCGCGCCACTCCCAGAACCCCAGCACCGCCAGGTCTTCCTGCGCGAGCGCGCGGGTGCGGCGATCCACGATGGCGCGGATCTCATCCCGTTCCTCGGGTGTCGTGAGCCGGATACCCGACCTGCGCACCTGTTGGACCGCTCCGTCGCACCCTGCGCGGCTGAAGATGAAGAAGATCGCGGGCAGTAGATTGGCCCGGCCCAGGAGTTCGACGACAGCCGGTCGGTCGAGGCGTTCGAGGCGCTGCGCGGCCGCGGGGCGTCCCGACCCCTGTCCGCCACGGTGCTTGCGATGAGCCTCGCGGCCCCCCGCACCGCGGTAACCGTGCGAGCGCCGGTTGCCGTCGTATCGCTGGCCCTGGGGCGAGCGCAGGCGGGTCAGCTCCTGGTTGACCTGCGCAGTCGCCACACCCGCCCGGTCGTCGAACAGCGGCAGCAGATCGCCGCGGACCAGAACGTGCTGTTCGAGAGGCACGGGACGGATCTCGGAGACCACGACGGCGGTATCGCCTCGCACGGTGTCGAGCCAGTCGCCGAACTCCTCCGCGTTCGAGACCGTCGCCGAGAGCGCCACCATCCGCACTGAGCGGTGGAGATGGATGATGACCTCCTCCCACACGGCGCCTCGGAACCGATCGGCCAGGTAGTGGACCTCGTCCATCACGACGTAGCGGAGGCCACGCAAGGCCGGCGAGTCGGCGTAGAGCATGTTCCGCAGCACCTCGGTGGTCATGACCACGATGCGTGCGTTGCCGTTGATGTTCGTGTCGCCGGTGAGCAGGCCGACCTCTTCCTCGCCGTACACGTCGACCAGCTCGCGGAACTTCTGGTTCGACAGGGCCTTCATGGGCGTCGTGTAGAACGCCTTCGTGTCGGGCTCGAGCATGGCCAGGTGCATCGCGAACTCGCCCACGATCGTCTTGCCGGCTCCCGTGGGCGCGGCGACGAGGACGCTCCGCCCGTCCTCGAGGGCGTGACATCCGGCGATCTGGAACGGGTCGAGATCGAATCGCTGCATGTCGGCGAACGCCGCGGTCAGCGGGTGGGCCCGGGCCGACTGCGCGGCGAGGAACCGCTCCGCGGGGCTGGACGCGCTCACGGAAGGGGATCAGTCATCGGGGGCGGGCCGGGGACAGTGAGCTCGGGCGCGCGACGCGACCGGCGCAGGTCGAGGAGGAGTGAGAGCGCCGCGGCCGCGAAATAGAGCACCGTCAGGATCGCCGCCAGCATCAGCATGCTCACGATGTCGGCGGCGGGGGTTGCCAGGCCCGAGAAGACGACGGCGATGAGGATGGCGACGCGCCATCCCTTGAGGATCGCCTTCCCGCTCATGATGCCGGCGAAGTTCAGCGCGACGAGGAACACGGGGATGATGAACGCGACCCCGACGACGAGCAGGAGCTTGAAGACGAAGTCGTAGTAGTACTTGCCCTCGTAGAAGTTCGCCGACGCCTCCGGCGAGAACGTCGCCATGATCTCGACGATGTGCGGCATGACGAGCCAGCCGGTGTAGACACCGGCGAAGAAGAGGGGAACCGCGGCCGAGACGAATCCGACCGTGTAGCGGATCTCTTTCCGGGTCAGTCCGGGCATGAGGAATGCCCAGATCTGCCAGAGCCAGATGGGAGCGGAGAGGATGATGCCGACCGAGAACGAGATGCGCAGGCGCATGTCGAACGGTCCGGTGATCGTCGAATACATGAGCTTCACCGCTTCGGTGTCGCCTCGCTGCTCCGCGACGACACGGATCGGCTCGGTCATCGCCCAGATGATCCAGTCGGTGAGGAAGAACGACACCACCATCGAGACCACCAGGGCGAGCGCCGAGATGATCAGGCGTCGCCGCAGCTCGACGAGGTGCTGCCCGAGGGACATGCGCTTGTCGCGCCGGGGCGCACCGTCCGCCCCTGAGCGCGTGCGCTCAGCCGTCACCACGCGGCGCTACGGTGTGGGAGCTGCGGGACCGCTCTTCGGGTCCGCAGGCTTCTCGACGGGCGCGACGTCAGCGGTCGTCGAGGCGGCGGTGCCGGCCGTGGCATCGTCTTCCTTCATGGCCTTCATCTCGCCCTTGAAGATGCGGGCGGACTGTCCCATGCTCTTCGCCAGCGCCGGCAGCTTCGCAGCGCCGAAAAGCAGCAGAATGACGATGAGTAGGATCCACAGGTGCGGGCCTGCGAACAGATTGCTCATTGAGTCTCCCCATCGATCGTTTCGCACAGTCTAACCCGCGCACCCGGCGGGAAGCCCGTCTCAGGCGTACTGATCGAGACCGGCTCGGGCCCAATCGCGGGCGGCGCGGCGGGCCTCGGCCGGTGCGAGGACCTCGATGCTCCCCCCGCTGCGGGCGACCAGTCGTTTGAGCGAACGGGGGTCGGCGACGCGGATCATCGCCGTCTGGGATCCGCCCTCGTCGCGCACCTCTGCGTTCGTCAGGAATTCGCCCACGATCGTCGCCGCATGATGCGGGTAGCGGATCTCGGCGAGGATCTCGTCGTCGCCCGGCTCGAACAGCTCGGGCACCGGCTCCGTCGAGTGAAGGGCGGGGATCTCGGTGAGCGCCGGGTCGGTCACGCGATCGAGGTGGAAAGTGCGCATCGCGCGACGTGTGTGGCACCATCCCTGCAGGTACCAGCGGCCGGCGGAGATCGTCACCTTCACCGGGTCGACGGTGCGCGTCGTCGGCGCGCCGTCCGGTGCTGTGTAGGTGAACGCCAGGGCGACGCGCTCGCGCAGCGCTCGCGCCACCGTCTCGCGAACGTCATCGACCGGCGCCGGGGCGACGATGACGTCGGCGGGAGTCTGGCCCGCCCCGCGCGCGAGCTTGGCGAGGAGCCCCTGGACGATACCGCTGTCGCCGACACCCGGGACGGATGCCGCCAGCTGCAGACCCGCGAGCAGCGCTGCGGCCTCGCGTGCGGTGAGCCGCGGCGATCGCTGCAACCCCACGGTGTTGGTGATGACGATGCGGTCCTCGCGGTCGAGGAGGTCCCAGTCGATGTCGAAGAGGTCGTTGGCCATCTGCCAGAAGCCGCCCTCGCCGGGAAGCCCGATCACGGTGAGCTTCTCGACCATCGAGCGCATCTGCTGCGGCTCGACGTCGAAATCGCGCGCTGCGTCGGCCACCGTCACCTCTCCTTGGGCGATGAGGTACGGAACGAGCTGCATGATCAGGGCCGCGCGGTCGGTTGCGACGATGGGCTGGGCACTCACGACGTCACCGCCGATCGGTCAAGGGCACCGCGGAGGCGCTGCACGACCGCGTCGCGCAGATCGGCCGGCGCGTGCACCATCACCTCCGGTCCGTAGGAGGCGAGCTCGTCGGCGAGCACCTCGAGATCCACAAAGGGGATGCGTAGCCGTCGTCCGCTCGAGGCCTCGGCGAGAGAGCGTCGGCGCAGCCGCAGCTCAGCCTCCGTGCCGGGGACGACGGTGACGTCGGCGCTCTGACGGCGGGCGACGTCGCGCAGTCCCGACAAGGCGCGTTCTCCGGCGCCGGCACGAAGCGCGGCGTCGAAACTCTGCCGAGTCATGACGACGTCCGCGACGATGCGCGACAGCAGGAACGTCCGCTCGGCATCAACACCGGCATCCCACCCGAACAGGTGCCAGCGTGCCTCGAACTCGACGAGCGCGAGAGGCCGCACACGTCGTCGTCGCGGCCGATCCGACCCCGGGCGCAGATAGTCGAACTCTACCTCGCGAGCCTGCTCGATGGCGCGCTGCAACGGCAGGAAAGACGAGTCGTGAAGATCGAGTCGCGGGGCGAAGCCGATGATCGGCTCATCGACCTCGATCCCGAGGGAGCGGATCTTCCGCAGTCCCGACCGAGCGCCCGCCGAGAGCGTCTGCTCGCCCCACACTCCCCCGGCCAGCGTCAGCACAGCGAGCTCGGCTGGGGTGAAGCTGATGTCTGCGGGCAGCTCGTACTCCGTCGGCGGAATCCGGTAGCGCGCTTCGCGTAGGTCGTCGGGTTCGGCATAGTCGCCGATCGTCTCGATCGGGACGCCCAAACCGCGCAGGTTCTCCTTGTCGCGTTCGAACATCTTCTCGAGCGCTTCGCGTCGGGCGCCCGCTTCTGCCTGCTCTCGATAACCGGAGACCGAACCCAGGATGGTGTCTTTCGTCACGCCCTGCTCGGTCGCCATGAGGGCGACGACGAGATTGACCAGGCGTTCCTCGGGCGGAACGCGAGTGGGCGAGACGGACACGCCTTCGATTCTAGGCGTGGCCGTCGTCCCCCGACTCAGGACGCGGCGTCGAGGCCGAGGATGTCGACGACGAACACGAGCGTCGAATCGGCGGGGATGCCGCCCTGGGCCGTGTCGCCGTAACCCTGGTCGGGCGGGATCACCACGAGGATCTGCGAGCCGACGGTCTGGCCTCGGAGCGCTTCGGCGAACCCGGGGATCGTCTTGTCGAGCTCCATCGGCTGCGCGCCCTGACCCCACGTGCTGTCGAAGACCTTCTTGTCGGCCCACGTCACGCCGGTGTAGTGCACGCGCACGGGCACATCGCCGGTGACCTCTTCACCGTCGCCCTTCTTCAGCACCTCGATCGCGAGGTCGCTGGGCGGGTCGTTGTCGGGGATGACGATGCCGGGGCGTCCGTCAGGAGCGACCACGACCGAGGGCATGCCGGCCCGATCGTTGAACTGCTCGGCACCGTCAGCGGCGGCGAGATACACCTTCTGCAGATCGAGGACGACGACCGTCGTGGCATCTTCCGCCATGCCGAACCGTGCACGAGTGTCGGCCGTCACCTCGTCCGGGCCGAGCGCCATCACGACGCGCGAGCCTTCGGTCGCGCAGTGCAGGGCGTCGACGAGGCCCGGGAATGTGGCATCCCAGCTGTCGAGCGGGTAAACCTCCGACAGCTCGCCGGTGTATCCGGATGCCGCGATCGGCGCACCCGATGACCCGTCGAGGACCGTGAGGTCGAAGACGACGTCTTGTGCGTCGCTCGTCACCGCACGACCGTCTCCCGTCACGGTGTCGCGTGCTGCGAGACCGTCGACGTGGACCGGTGCCGAGAGGGCGACGGTGGGCTTCGTGCCGACGGGGCTGTCGCTGACGTCGACGAGATCGAGGGCCGAGGACTCGGACACGTCGCGCGTGCACGACGCCGAGCCCGAGGACGGCGTGGCACAGGCCGTCAGGGCGAGCACGGTCAGAGAGAGAGCGCCGGCGGCGGCGATGATCCTACGCACCGCAGCAGTCTACGCGGAGTCGTCGTCGTGCCCGTCCGGAACGGAGAGCGAGCTCCGCGCGGCCCGCTGCGCTTCGCGGACGCGCTTGCGGAGGTTCTTGTCCGTGATCTCGCGGTCGCCGACGGCTCCCGGCGTCCAGATCTCGACGTCCGCATCGTCGTACGACGGCTTCTTCAGCGCACGCTTCCGGACATCGGGCGGGATGGCCCCCGGAGCGAGGCGGCGGGCGGTGATGAGGAATCCGGTGTGAGCCACCATCCGGTGGTCCGGGCGCACGGCCAGACCCTCGACGTGCCAGCCGCGGATCATCGTCTCGGACGCGTCGGGATCGGTGAACAGGCCCGTGCCGCGGAGATACTCGGCGACACGGCTGAGCTGGGTCGCCGTGGCGACGTAGCAGAGCACGACGCCCCCGGGGGCGAGCGCGTCGGCGACGGCGTCGATGCACTCCCACGGCGCGAGCATGTCGAGGACCACCCGGTCGACCGTCCCCGGCTCGACGGCGTCGGGCAGGCTCTCGACGAGATCGCCGACGATGACCGACCAGTTCGCGGGGGTACCGCCTGTGAACGTGGCGACGTTCGCCTCGGCGACCTCTGCGAACTCGGCGCGTCGCTCGAATGACACGAGCCGTCCGTGGTCGCCGATCGCCCGAAGCAGCCAGAGCGACAGCGCGCCCGAGCCGACACCGGCCTCGACGACGGTGGCGCCGGGGAAGATGTCGGCCGCGGCCAGAATCTGAGCCGCATCCTTCGGGTACACGATCGCGGCACCACGGGGCATCGACATCACGAAGTCGCGCAGCAGGGGGCGGAGTGCCAGGTACTCGTGCCCACCGCTGTTGGTCGCCACCGACCCGTCGGGCTGGCCGACGAGGACCTCGTGGCGCAGCACGCCGTGGTGGGTGTGCAACTCGCCGCCCTCTCGGAGGGTGATCGTGTGCATCCGTCCCTTGGGGCCGGTCAGCTGGACGCGGTCGCCGTAACGGAAGGGGCCGCGGGGCTGGAGGTCGTCGGTCATGCGGAAGCTCCGAGTCGGTGGAGGGCGAAGAGATCGGCCAGGTCTGCCACCGATCGCCCCGCGAGGGAGTCCCAGAGAGCGTGAGCACCGAGGCCGTGCAGTGGGACCATCAGCGGTACTCCGAGTGCGACGGCGCCGGAGGCGACCGCCGAACGCAGGCCGTTGGGTGAGTCCTCGATGGCGACGGTGTCGGCGACATCGACCCCGAGCGCGGCGCACGCCTGGAGGTAGGGGTCGGGGAACGGCTTGGGGCGGGCCGCCTCGTCGCCGGCGATGACGACGTCGAACGCCTCGAACGGGATAGACGACACGACGGTGTCGGCCATGCTGCGCATCGACATGGTCACGAGCGCCGTCTTGATCCCGGCTTCGCGGAGCCCGGAGAGCATCTCGCGCGCACCCGGGCGGAACGGAGTGCCGCCGCGGCGCAACTGACCCGAGACCGTCTCGGTGAGGTGGTCGATGATCTCGCGCGTCTGCATCCGGACACCGGCATTCTGCAGGATGCGCGCGGAGTCCTCGAGCCCGAGTCCGACGAGGCTGAGCGCCTGCTCGGGCGTCCACACTCCTCCGAAGCTCTCGACGAGCGGACCCTCGGCCGCCATCCAGTACGGTTCGGTGTCGACGAGCGTGCCGTCCATGTCCCAGAGGACCGCGGCAGGGGAACGAGAAGTCATCCGCACCATGTTACCGATGCAGGGGTGAGACGCCGCGTGGCCCGACCCGCATGCGCTGGCCTCGGCGTATCGTGGAGCAGACCCGCTCGCGCAGAGCGAGCCGGCTCGGAACGGAGGACGGGTTGAACAGTCTGGGACGCCGCGTCCTCGTGGTCGCGTTCGACGGGTGGAACGACGCCGGCGAAGCCGCGACCGCCGCCGCGACACAGCTCCGCGAATCCCGTCCCTACGACGCCGTCTACTCGGTCGATCCTGAACTGTACTTCGACTACATGTACACGCGGCCGCACATCCAGGCCGACGCTGACGGCCGCCGCTCGCTGAAATGGCCGGATGCGACGATCTGGCGACCGCGCGCGACTGCACGCGGCACGCGTCTCTGGGTCCTCAGCGGCGCCGAACCGGCGCGTGCCTGGAAGTCGTTCGCGGCCGAGCTGGTGGATGCAGCGCTGAGCGAGGACATCACCGGTGTGGTCGCGCTCGGCTCGATGATGAGCGACGTTCCCCACACCCGTCCCATCACCGTCTTCAGCGGCAGCGACAACGAAGAACTGCGCACGGCGCTCGGTCTCGAGCGCTCGACCTACGAAGGCCCCGTCGGCATCCTGTCGGTCATCGCCGCTGCGGCGGAGGAGGCCGGGATCCCCACGGCGGCGCTGTGGGCGAGCGTGCCGCACTACGTTGCCGGCCACTCGCCGTCGCCGAAAGCGACCCTGGCGCTTCTCGACAAGCTCGAGGGCATCACGGGCGCCAAGGTCGCGCGCGGCTCGCTGCCGGGTGATGCGCTCGCCTGGGAGGCGACCATCGACGCCGCGGCGGCTGACGACGAGGAGATGACGGAGTACATCCGTCAACTCGAGCAGACCCGCGACACGTGGGACTCCCCCGAAGCTTCGGGGGACGCCATCGCGCAGGAGTTCGAGAAGTACCTCCGGCACCGCGGCGACGGCGGCGACGGCCGTGGCCTCGGTCGCGGCCCGCATCGCTGAGACGCGCGCCGCGACCGTCCGGCCGGCTCAGTACGCCTGCAGGACTCCGAGCGAGAGCAGGACGATCAGCACCGCTCCGAGCCCGACACGATAGAGCACGAACGGCAGGAAGCTGCCGCGCTTGAGGTACTGCATCAGGAAGGCGATCACGGCGAGTCCCACGCCGAAGGCGACGACGGTGGCCACGGCGGTGTCGACGAGCGAGAACACCGACGCTCCCGGCTCACGGATCGCCTGCAGCAGCTCGTAGAGACCGCTGCCGAACACGGCCGGCACGGCGAGGAGGAACGCGACCTCTGCGGCCGCGGGCCGGGTGTACCCCAGCGCGAGCCCCATCGTCGTGGTGGCGCCCGAGCGCGATACGCCCGGGATGAGCGCGAGCGCCTGCGCGAACCCGAGGGCCAGACCGTGACCGTACGTCAGGTCCTTCTCGGTCCGGACGCGTCGCCCGAGCGCGTCGGCCGCCCCGAGGATGAGGCCGAAGACGATGAGCACGATCGCGACGAGCCAGAGATTGCGGAAGGTGTCGCGGATGACGTCCTGGAACAGGAACCCGAGAACGCCGATCGGCAGGGTACCGATGATGACGATCCAGCCGAGACGAACGTCGGCATCGTCACGCGGGACCGAACCGTTGAACGAGCGGAACCAGCGACCGATGATGCGGGTGATCTTCTTCCAGAAGTACACCAGCACGGCCAGTTCGGTCCCGATCTGAGTGATCGCGGTGAAGGTGGCGCCGGGGTCCTGCGCGGACGGCAGGAACTCCCCCACGATGCGCAGGTGGGCGCTCGAGGAGATCGGCAGGAACTCGGTCAGACCCTGGACGATGCCCAGGATGATGGCCTCGAGGAGCTGCATGGGCGGCCTTTCAGTACGTGCGGATGAGATCGGTGAGCACGCGCTGCCCGAAGACGAGCGCGTCGATCGGGACGCGTTCGTCGACACCGTGGAACATACCCGTGAAGTCCATGTCGGCCGGGAGGCGCAACGGCGCGAAGCCGAATCCTGCGATGCCGAGCTCGGACAGCGCCTTGTTGTCGGTGCCGCCGCCCATGAGGTACGGCAGCACGGGCACGCCGGGATCGTGTCGGCCGAGCGCACCGACCATGGTGTCGACGAGCGACCCCGCGAAGGGGACCTCGAGGCCGATGTCGCGATGCACGATCTCGATGCGGATGTCGTCGCCGACGATTCGCTGGATCTCCGCCAGCACCGCATCCTCCTGTCCCGGGAGCGTGCGCACGTCGATCGCAGCGGACGCGGCATCGGGGATGACGTTGTGCTTGTATCCCGCGGTCAGACCCGTCGGATTCGTCGTGGTCCGGAAGGTCGACGCGAGGAACGCGGACGTCGGCCCGGTCGCGTCGGCGACGGCATCCGGATCCGACGCGTCCCGGCCGCTGAGCGCCGCGAGGTCGTCGACGAGTCGTCGGGTCGTGCGCGTGAGCTCGATGGGCCAGTGCGCGCGACCGAGCTTCGCGACGGCCTCGGACAGACGCGTGATGGCGTTCTCCGGATGCAGCCGGCTGCCGTGGCCCGCTCGTCCGGTGGCGTGGAGCCGCAGCCAGACGAGGGCTTTCTCGCCGACCTGCAGCAGGTATGCCCGGTGCCCGTCGACGCCGATCGAGTATCCGCCGACCTCGCTGATGGCCTCGGTCGCTCCGGCGAACCACTCGGGCCGATCGCGCACGACGAGCTGCGATCCCTCGACCCCGCCGTTCTCCTCGTCGGCGAAGAACGTGACGACGAGATCGCGCTCGGGCTGCTCCCCCGCGCGCAGGAGCTCTGCCACGGACGTGAGGATCATCGCGTCCATGTCCTTCATGTCCACGGCGCCGCGACCCCACAGCATCCCGTCGCGAACGACGCCCTCGAACGGGTCGACGCTCCAGTCCTCCGCCACGGCCGGCACGACGTCGAGGTGACCGTGCAGGACGAGAGCCGGCTTCGAGCTGTCGCGACCCGGGATGCGCACAGAGACGTTCGTGCGCCGCGGGATCGGCTCGTAGTACTCGGGTCGGAGTCCGAGCGCCTCGAGATAGGCCCCCACGTACTCGGCCGCTTCGCGTTCGCCGCGCGAGCGCCCCTCGCCGAAGTTGGTCGTGTCGAAGCGGATCAGATCCCGCGCGACGCGGGCGACCTCGGGCAGATCGTCGTACTCGGACATGCTCTCCACGGTAGTCGTGAACCGTTCCGGGAAATGACGAAGGGCTCCGTTTCCGGAGCCCTTCTCTCACTGTGCGCGAGGGGGGACTTGAACCCCCACGCCCTATACGGGCACTAGCACCTCAAGCTAGCGCGTCTACCTATTCCGCCACCCGCGCAGTGTTTTTCAGTTGTTCCCAACCGAGGAACAACACTAACACGTCACCGGCGGGGCGAAGAATCGTCGGCACGCCGGGCGTGGCGCGCCGACGACGTCACGATCTCACGCGTGATCGCAGGACCGCGATGCGCGCCTGGAGCTGGGCCACGGTCGCATGCGACACAGCCGGTCCGCCGCACACGCGACGAAGCTCGGCGTGGATCTGGCCGTGCGGCTCACCGCTCTGGCGGGCGTACAGGCCGACGAGGCTGTTCAGGAGCTGTCGCTGCTCCTTCAGCGACCGGTGCAACGGCTCGGGCAGTGTCGACTCGGCGCTGGGAGCATCCCCGCCGGATGCGGCACCCGTTGCGCTCTCGCGTGCCTCGCGGCTGTGCCGGTGCTTGGTCTGCCGCGACTGGCGCTGCATGAGCAGCTCGTGCACGTGCTCGGGCTCGAGAAGTCCGGGGATGCCCAGGAACTCCTCCTCCTCGGGCGTGCCGGGCACCGCGAGCTGGCCGAACTCGGCGCCGTCGAAGAGGACGCGGTCGAAGTGGGCGACGGAGCCGAGCGCCTGGTAGCTGAACTCCTGGGTGAGCTCATCGGAGGCCTTGTCCTCGCTCTCCGCCTCCGCGAGGAGGGTGTCTTCGAGGCCGTCGTCGTCGCCTGCCTCTCGGTCGAGCGCGTGGTCGCGCTGACGCTCCATCTCGGCGGCGAGGTTGAGCAGGACGGGCACGTTCGGGAGGAAGACGCTCGCCGTCTCGCCGCGACGACGAGCCCGGACGAAACGCCCGATCGCCTGCGCGAAGAACAGCGGGGTCGAGGAGGACGTGGCGTAGACGCCCACCGCGAGCCGCGGAACGTCGACGCCCTCGGACACCATGCGCACCGCGACCATCCACCGGGTGGTCGACTGCGCGAAGATCTCGATGTTGCCCGACGCGGACTTGTCGTCCGACAGCACGACGGTCGGAGCCTCGCCAGTGATCTGATGAAGGATCTCCGCATACGCCCGCGCCGCCGTCTGGTCCGTCGCGATGACGAGGCCGCCGGCGTCGGGCACGTCCTGGCGCACCTCGCTCAGGCGACGGTCTGCAGACCTCAGCACGGCGGGGATCCAGTCGCCCTCGGGGTTCAGCGCGGTGCGCCACGCCTGCGAGGTGATGTCCTTCGTGTTGTCCTGGCCGAGGTGGGCCTCGAACTCGTCGCCGGTCTTCGTCCGCCACTTCATGTGGCCGGCGTAGACGAGGAACAGCACGGGGCGCACGACACCGTCGGCGAGGGCGCGTCCGTAGCCGTAGTTGAAGTCCGTCTTGGAGAGGCGGATGCCCTTCTCGTTCGGGTGATACTCCACGAACGGGATCGGAGCGGTGTCGCTTCGGAACGGTGTTCCCGAGAGAAGCAGACGTCGCGTCGCCCTGCCGTAGGCCTCGCGCAGCGCATCGCCCCAGCTCAGCGCGTCGCCGCCGTGATGGACCTCGTCGAGGATGACCAGCGTGCGGGCATCCATCGTCAGCCGCTGGTGGACGGATGCCTTCACCGCGACCTGCGCGTAGGTCACCGCGACGCCGTGGTACTGCCGCGACGGCATCCCGTGGCGGTTGCTGAAACGCGGATCGAGACGGATGCCGACTCGGCCGGCGGCATCCGCCCACTGCGTCTTGAGGTGCTCGGTGGGGGCGACCACGATGATGCGATCGACGACGTCACGGCGCAGCAGCTCCGACGCCAGGCGGAGAGCGAACGTCGTCTTACCGGCGCCGGGGGTCGCAGCGGCAAGGAAGTCGCGCGGTCCGCGTCCGACACCCTCCGGGCCGTCGGCGCCGAAGTACTGGTCCAGCGCCTCTGCCTGCCACGCACGCAGGCGCTGAGCGGTACCCCACGGCGCACGCTGCGGGAACGAGGGTGACAGGTGCTCGGCGGCGAAGCTTCCGAAATGCTCCTGGGGGTCCTCTGTCACGATGGACCACCTTAAACGACCCCACCCACACGATCGCCCGGCACGAGATAGCGTGGCAGGTACGGAGCTTCGAGGAGGGTCATGAGAAACAACGAGCCATCCGAGGACGCGCGGCGCACACCCTATGTGCCGAACGAGACCGCTCACCCGTGGCGTCGCATGGTCGCGATCGGCGACTCGTTCACCGAGGGAATCGGCGACCCCGAGCCCGGCAGTCCCGGCGGGCACCGCGGCTGGGCCGACCGCGTGGCCGAGGTGCTCAGCTCACAGGTGCCCGACTTCGCGTACGCGAATCTCGCCGTCCGGGGCAAGCTCATCGGCCAGATCGTGGCGGATCAGATCGAGCCCGCACTCGCGCTCAAGCCCGACCTGGTCACCTTCTCGGCGGGCGGCAACGACGTCATCCGACCGGGGTCCGACCCCGACGCCGTCGCGCAGCAGTTCGAAGATGCCGTCGTACGCCTGTCGTCGACGGGCGCGACGCTCGTGCTCTTCACCGGCATCGACACCAACTTCACCCCGGTCTTCCGCGGCATCCGCGGCCGGGTGGCGATCTACAACGAGAACATCCGGGCGATCGCCGACCGTTACGACGCGATCGTCGCCGATCAGTGGGCGCTGAAAGAGGTGCAGGACATGCGCTTCTTCGACGACGACCGGCTGCACTACAACTCGCTCGGCCACCACGAGGTTGCGCGCATGGTGCTGCGGGCGCTCAACGTGCCCAACGACCTGCAACCGATGCAGCCCGACACGACACCGGTGCTGACCTGGCGGGCGGCCCGCGCGAACGACCTCGTCTGGGCTCGCGAGTACCTCATGCCGTGGGTGCTGCGCCGGCTCCGGCATCAGTCCTCGGGCGACCACATCACCGCCAAGCGGCCCGAGCCGCTGCCCGTCCTGCGGCGCGCCGACGACCCCGACTGATCAGCGCAGGGCCCAGAGCGACACCGCGGCGGCCGCGGCGACGTTGAGGGAGTCCACTCCGCCGGCCATCGGGATGGTGACGACGGTGTCGGCGACCGCGAGGGCGCGCCGGCTGAGCCCGTCGCCCTCGGTCCCCATGAGCAGTGCCACCCGATCGGGCCGCGCTGCGGCGAACTCATCGAGCGGGACGGCGCCGTCCGCGAGGGCGAGGGCGGCGAGGTGGAGACCGGCCTCGTGGAGCAGCGGCGCCGCCTCCGGCCAGGCCGGCAGACGCGTCCACGGCACCTGGAAGACCGTGCCCATGCTGACGCGGACGCTGCGGCGGTAGAGGGGGTCGGCGCAGCGCTCGCTCACGAGCACCGCATCGGCCCCCAGACCGGCGGCGGCTCGGAAGGCGGCGCCGACGTTCGTGTGGTCGACAATGTCCTCGAGCACCAGCACGAGCCGGGCGTCCGCGACGATCTCACTGACCGGTGCTGTGACGGGCCGGTGCATGGCGGCGAGGGCTCCGCGGTGCACGGCGTAACCGGTCACCTGCTCGGCGACCTCGTCCGAGACGACGAAGACCGGCGCGTCGCCTGCGAGGTCGGCCACATCGGGAAGCCATTTCTCCTGCACGAGGAACGAGCGCGCGCGGTGCCCTGCTGCGTGAGCGCGAGAGATGACCTTCGCCGACTCGGCGATGTAGAGGCCGCCTGCGGGCTCGAGCACCCGGCGCAGCGCGACATCGGTCAGGTCGCGGTAGTCCGAGAGGCGGGGGTCGGTGGCGTCGTCGATGCGGATCACGGGCACTGTCTCAGCCTGTCACGTCGCCCGGGCGATGCGCTGACGCTCGTAGAGTGGGACTGTGACGAACCCCGACCTCGAGACGCCCGCGGGCGACGAGATCGACAACGCCCTGCAGGTACTCGCGGGCCGTCGCATCGCGGTGCTCACCGGAGCCGGCGTGTCGACCGACTCGGGCATCCCGGACTACCGCGGCGCCGGAGCGCCGGTGCGGACGCCCATGACGGCGCAGCAGTTCCTCGCGAGCGCTGACGCGCGTCGGCGGTACTGGGTCGGCAGCCATCTCGGCTGGCAGGCTTTCGCGGCGGCGCGACCGAACGACGGCCACGCGGCGCTCGCGGATCTCGAGCGATCCGGCGTCGTCACGGGCGTCATCACGCAGAACGTCGACGGTCTGCATCTGCGGGCCGGAAGCAGCCGGGTGGTCGAGCTGCACGGAACGATGCGACGCGTGTTCTGCCTGCACTGCGGTCAGGTCTTCGACCGGCGCGATCTCGCCGAGCGCGTGGAACGGGACAATCCGTGGATCACGGTCCCCGAGAACGTCGAGCTGGGCCCCGACGGCGACGTCCTGCCCGCGACGAGCGACGGCTTCATCGTGCCCACGTGCACGGTCTGCGGCGGCATGCTGAAACCGGATGTCGTCTTCTTCGGCGAGTTCGTGCCGCGTGAGAAGTTCGCGGAGGCCGAGCAGCTGGTGCGCACGAGCGACGCGCTCATCGTCGCCGGGTCGTCGCTGGTGGTCAACTCGGGCGTCCGGCTCGTCGAGCGCGCACGCCGCCGCAAGCTCCCGGTGGTCATCATCAACCGAGGCGCGACGCGCTCCGACCCGAAGGCAACCGTCAAGATCGATGACGGCACGAGTCATGTCCTCCGTGTCTTCGCCGACGCGCTGCCGTCCCGGCGGTGAGGTCGAGGTCGGACGACCGTCAGCGTAGGGTCGAGAGGTGACCATCCTGACCCTCGTGCGCCATGGTGAGACCGACTGGAATCGTGAACGGCGGATCCAGGGCTCCACCGACATTCCCCTCAACAACACCGGACGTGAGCAGGCTCGCGCTGTCGCCGCCGCCCTGCGGGAGTCGCTCGACGGGGATGCAGTCGTCGCCTCGAGCGATCTCTCGCGCGCAGCCGAGACGGCTCGGATCATCGCAGACGGGCTGGGGGCCGCTGCGCCGCGCACCTATCCGGAGCTGCGGGAGCGCGGCTACGGGGATGCCGAGGGCGTCGGGGTCGAGGAGTTCCACGCTCGCTGGGGCGAATGGGCCGTGGCCGACGTGCCGAACGCGGAGCCGTGGCCGGTGGTCCGCGAGCGGGCGCTGCGCGGGCTCGAGCGGGCCGTCCGCGACGCGCGTGCCACCACGGCACCGATCGCGGTGCCGCTGATCGTCGTCGCGCACGGCGCCCTCATCCGTGAGGTCATCCGGCATGCGACCGCAGAGGAGTTCCCGTTGCAGGGAGTCCGCCTCGCCAACGGATCGGCGCACACCTTCGTCATGGAGCGCGAGCGTCTGCGCCTCATCGACTCCCCCGCGCTCGCGACGATCTGACCCTGCCGCCGCCCCGTCGCTCGCCGCGAGAGGCGATGCTCCGAGGTGGGGCTCCGAGCGGTGTATCGTCCAAGCATCATGACCATGCACGACCGCGTCGACCTCGCGTTGCTCGAAGCTCTCGCCGATGACCCCCGCGCGACGGTGGTCGCGCTCGCCGAGCGCCTGCGCATGTCACGCAACACGGTCCAGGCGAGGATGGCACGGCTGGAGCAGTCGGGTGTCTTCCTCTCGTACGAGCGGTCGATCTCGATGCGCGCTCTCGGCTTCCCGATCGAGGCGCTCATCAGCGTCGTGCTCCGCCAGCCCGACCTGCCCCGTATCGCGCAGGAGCTCGCAACCGTCCCCGAGGTGCTGCAGGCTCAGGGGCTGAGCGGTCAGGTCGACCTGATGGTCCGCGTGGTCGCGCGCGACACGCAGCACCTGTTCGCCGTCGACGCGCGCATCCTCGCCATCGATGGGGTCGAACGCACGGAGACCTCGCTCATCATGGACGACGTGATTCCGCACCGCGTAAAGCCGATGCTCGCTGAGGGGCGCGCGGGCTGACGGCTGCCGGTGCGCGTTCGGCGTCGAGCCGCACGAGGACCACACCGACGAGGATGAGCGCCCCGCCGACGAACTGGACCGGCGCGGGCGCCTCGGCCAGGAGCAGCCACGCGAAGCCGAGTGCGAACAGAACCTCCGACAGACCGATGAACGATGCCAGACGTGACCCCGTGCGCGGAACCGCGGAGACTCCCAGGGCGTAGGCGGTCCCGGTCGCGGCGCCCACCCAAAGCAGGACGACGATGGGCGGCAGCTGCATCCCGACCACGTCTGCGAGCACGGTGCTCGTCGCGAACGGCAGGAAGCCCGTGAGAAGGAGGGTGCCGATGATCGCGCTCGCGACGACCATGCCTCCGGCGGCCAGGACGAGGGGCGGTAGCGTGTCGCCGGTGCGCTCGGCCATGACGAAGTACACGCACGTGCAGAGGGCGGCACCGAGGGCGAGGAGCGTGCCCCAGAAGTCGAAACGGGCTCCGGCGATGTCGACGACCAGCACCAAACCCGCCATGGCGACGACGGAACCGGCGATCACCGTCGGTGACGGTCGGCGGCGGGTGGTCAGCCACACCCAGATCACCAGGAGGACGGGCGCCAGGTATTGGATGAGGAGGGCGACGGCGACCGGCATCCGCTGCATGGCCGAGAAGTAGAACAGCTGGCAGCCGACGACGGGCATCGCACCGAAAGCGATCAACGCGAGGCCGTGCCGACGCAAGAAGTGCCGTTCTCGAGCGATCGCGCGAATCAGGAACGGCGACAGCACGAGGGCTGCGACGCCGATCCGGATGAACAGCGCGGCGCCGAGCGACCAGCCGTTCTCGAGCAGCGGCTTCACCAGGGGCCCGCTCGATGAGAACGCCAGCGCGGAGGCGACGGCCATGGCCATGCCCGCGGTCCGCCTGCCCGGGACCCCGGTGGGCGCGGTCTCCGGTGCGCCTGCGATGATGGGCAGGGGCGCGGTGGGGTTCGTCATCGGCAGCCTCGATGGTCAGGGGTGAAAGTTATCTACACTCGTGACAGTAACGCTCGCGATCGTCAGGAGTCAACGTGGTCTTCATCCATGACACGGAATTGTCGTTGCGCGCGACGGCTGCGCTGGTCAACACGCTCCCGCTCACGAGCGCGGACGCCGCCGACACGCTCGTCGACGGGGACGATCTGGATGCTTTCCTCACCGAGTTCGCCTTCACCGGCGCGATCGTGCGCGACGACGCCGAGCTGCAGGCGATGCGCGGCATCCGGCCGCGCCTCCGCGAGCTCTGGGAGCTCGACCGGGACTCCGCCGTGCCCCACGTGAACGCGATGCTGCGCGACGGTCGCGCGCAGCCCCAGCTGGTCATCCACGACGGATACGACTGGCATATCCATGCGACTCCCGACGACGCGCCTCTGGCCACGCGCGTGCTCGTGGAGGCCGGCATGGCGTTCGTCGACGTCATCCGCGCGGACGCGTACGACCGCGTGCGGATCTGCTCCGCCGACGATTGCGCGGCGGTCTACGTCGATTTCTCCAAGAACGGTTCGAAGCGCTACTGTGACACCGGCAACTGCGGCAACCGCATGAACGTCAACGCGTACCGTCGTCGGAAAGCGCGAGAAATCGCCTGATCGCGGTGGCGGCCTCGCGAGGCCTCTCGTAATGGATGAGGTGCCCCACCCCGTCGATCTCGACCAGCTCGGCCTCGGTGAACAGCTCGCGCAGCCGGCGCTCGGCCTCGATCGGGGTGATGTCGTCCTGAACGGCGGCGATGAGCAACGTCGGCTGCGGGACGCGCGGAGCGAACGCGCGGACGTCGTTCGAGACGGACGTCACGAACGCGTCGCGGAGCACGTCGCGATCGGCGAAGCTCGAGAAGTAGGTGTCGTGCTGCTCGTGGACGAACCGGCGCAGGGTCCGGTCTCGAGTCTTGACCATCGCGAGGCTCATCACCCGGACGATGAGCCGGTTGCGCAGCAGTGCTTCGCCCACCCGCCGCGGGAGGCGCGCCCCGACGTCGTAGTACCAGACGGCGAGGCGCGTGAAGACCCCGCGCGGTCCCTCGAGCGCGGGTGCCCCGATGGGGTTGATGAGGATCAGCCGAGGGGTAGGAAGCCCGCCCGCCACCGCGGCGGCGGAGACGATCGAGCCGAATGAGTGGCCGACGACCACCGCGCCGGGAGCGACCACGGCCGCGAATGCGGTGAGCCAGTCGGCGTATGTCTCGAGGTCGTGTTCGCGTCCCGGTATCGCGGGGGTCTCGCCGAAACCCGGCAAGTCGGGCATGATGACGCGCACGTCGCCGAGGTGAGCGACGACGGGCTCGAGACCGTGGTGCTCTCCCCGGAACCCGTGTACCGCCAGGAGCGTCTGAGGTGCATCGTCGCGCCCGTAGACCCAGTACGCGGTCGTTCCGCCGAGGATGTCGGTCTCGAGGCGGCGCACCGGGATGCGCGCGAGCAGGGAGTCGTACGGAGAGACGGTCGGCACCCGTCGAGTCTACGGAGGCGGCGCGTCGGATCCGGCGTGTCCGACCCGAGCCGTAGCCTCGATTGCGTGGAGCCGGATCGCCCTCTCGTCGTCGCAACGCCCGAACTCGACCTGTGGCCCTGCTCGGCACCCGAATGGTGCCAGGTGGTCGGGGTCTTCGATCTGGAGACAACGGGCGTCGACGTCACCCTGGATCGCATCGTGACGGCGCACGTCGGCGTCCTCGACGCCGACGGAACACCGGTGCGGGCTGACAGCTGGCTGGCCGACCCGGGAATCGACATCCCCGATGGCGCGGCGGCGATCCACGGCATCACGACCGAGCATGCCCGTCGGCACGGACGGCCCGCGGCCGACGTGGTCGCGGAAGTCGTCGCAGCCCTGCGCGGCCTGTTCGACGCCGGCATCCCGGTCGTGGCGTACAACGCTCCGTTCGATTTCTCGATGCTCAAGTACGAAGCGCTCCGGCACAGGATCGATGCGATCCACTCGCCCTCCCCCGTCATCGATCCGCTCGTCATCGACAAACGGTACGACCGCTACCGCCGCGGGAAGCGCACGCTGTCGGTCGTCGCCGAGCACTACGCCGTCACGCTCACCGGGGCGCACGAGGCATCCGCAGATGCGATCGCAGCGGGGCGCGTCGCGCAGATTCTCGCTGAGCGGTTCGCCGATGGGCTGCCGTCGACCGCCGCCGAGCTTCACACCCGCCAGGTCGGCTGGGCGCGGGCCCAGGCGGAGAGTCTCACCGAGTACTTCGTGAGCATCGGACGGATCGACGCCGACGTCGACGGCTCGTGGCCCATCCGCTGAACCTTCAGAGGGTACGCGACTGCCGAGGAGACCGCGCCGCTCGTGATTCCGGTCTCGCGCCAAGCATTTCGCAGAACAGCGGTCACGCGATGAAGTAAAGCGTTGCCGCGAGAACTACACATCCGGGCGCCAGGGCAGCGACCACCCTGTCCATGCGGGATGCCGGCGGAGCTATGAGTGTGACCGTCAACGTCGCCATCCACATGACCCACAAGACGGTGATGACTGCGAGCGTGACGGTGAGGTCCGCTGGGTTCCTGATTGCGAGGTAGTAGTACGTCACGAATGCGTTGAACACGAGCGTCAAGGTCAGGAGAACCCATCGCCGCGACCGCACAGGTCTGACCGCAGCCGGTGCTGACGTTCCGAGGTTGTGGTCTTCAGCCGCAGCACGCATAAGTCCACCTGACGCAGTTCTGGGACATGGAGATGGAACACATCGTAAAGGCACACGAAAGCAGTGCCGATCGATTCGCGCCGGCCCACGCGCAACCGCCACAGCAAACCAGGACTCTGGCGGAATTGATTTCGGAGCAGGAGCGACAGGACTTCTTTGGTGGGGCGCAGCCCGAAGCGGCCCTAGCCGCGTCGAATTCACCTCGGTATGGCGCGCATAGATGCCAGCGGTGACCCATGGAACCTTGCGTGCTACTGGCAACAGCCAGCATGCGCGCTCGGACGATGCCCGCCCCCGCGGCCGAGCGGGGTAAAGGAAAAGCGGCCCCGTCCGGCGGGGCCGCTCTCCTCGGTGAGCGAGGATCTCAGACCGCGGTCAGCTCGAACGAGCGCTCACGCGTGCGGATCGCGCGGTTGACGCACGACACCACGGCCTTCAGGCTCGCGGTCGAGATGTCGCCGTCGATGCCGACGCCCCAGAGGCGCTGGTCATCGACCTGCAGCTCGACGTAGGCCGCCGCCTGAGCGTCGCCACCCGAGCTCAGCGTGTGCTCGACGTAGTCGTAGAGCGAGATGTCGAAGCCGCGGTCGCGCAGCACCGCGAGGAACGCCGCGATCGGGCCGTTGCCGACACCGGACACATCGTCGTGCTCGTCACCGTCGCGCAGGGTGACGTCGAGCCGGACGTCACCCGACATGTCGCTCTGCGTGCGGGTGCCGAGCAGCTCGAACCGGCCCCACTTGTCGTCGTCGGCCGGTGCGGGCAGGTACTCGTCGGTGAAGATCGACCAGATCTGCTCGCTCGTGACCTCGCCGCCCTCGGCATCCGTCTTCTCCTGCACGACTCCCGAGAACTCGATCTGCAGCTTGCGCGGCAGATCCAGGGCGTGGTCGGTCTTCAGCAGGTAGGCGACGCCGCCCTTGCCCGACTGCGAGTTGACCCGGATCACGGCTTCGTACGAACGACCGAGGTCCTTGGGGTCGACGGGCAGGTAGGGCACCGCCCACTCGATCTCGTCGATCGAGACGCCGTCGGCAGCCGCACGTGCGGACATCGCCTCGAAGCCCTTCTTGATGGCGTCCTGGTGCGAGCCGCTGAACGCGGTGAACACGAGGTCTCCGGCCCAGGGGCTCCGCTCGGGCACGGGCAGCTGGTTGCAGTATTCGACCGTGCGCTTGATGCCGTCGACGTCGCTGAAGTCGATCTGCGGGTCGATGCCCTGCGTGAACAGGTTGATGCCGAGCGCGACGAGGTCGACGTTGCCGGTGCGCTCCCCGTTTCCGAACAGGCAGCCCTCGATGCGGTCGGCGCCGGCCATGTAGCCGAGCTCCGCGGCAGCGATCGCGGTGCCACGGTCGTTGTGGGGATGCAGCGACAGCACGACGTTCTCGCGATGCGCGAGGTGACGGCTCATCCACTCGATCGAGTCGGCGTACACGTTTGGCGTGGCCATCTCGACGGTTGCCGGCAGGTTGATGATGACCTTGCGGTCGGGCGTCGGCTCGAAGATCTCGATGACCTGGTTGCAGACGTCGACGGCGAACTCGAGCTCGGTGCCGGTGTAGCTTTCGGGCGAGTACTCGTAGTAGACGGCCGTCTCGGGGATGGTCTGCTCGTACTGGCGGCACAGGCGCGCGCCCTCGAGTGCGATGTCGATGATGCCCTGGCGGTCGGTGCGGAAGACCACCTCACGCTGCAGGATGCTCGTCGAGTTGTACAGGTGGACGATCGCCTGCTTCGCGCCGGCGATCGCTTCGTACGTGCGCTTGATGAGGTGCTCGCGAGCCTGCGTCAGCACCTGGATCGTCACGTCGTCGGGGATCAAGCCGTCCTCGATCAGCTGGCGCACGAAGTCGAAGTCGGTCTGGCTCGCGCTCGGGAACCCGACCTCGATCTCCTTGTACCCCATCTTGACGAGCAGCTCGAACATCACGCGCTTGCGCTCGGGACTCATCGGATCGATGAGCGCCTGGTTGCCGTCCCGCAGGTCGACGGCACACCAGCGGGGCGCCGTCTCGATGCGCTTCGCGGGCCAGGTGCGGTCGGGCAGATCGACGCGGATCTGCTCGTGGAACGGCCGATACTTGTGGATCGGCATGCCCGAAGGCTTCTGGTTGTTCTCCATGGTCGTCTCGCTCTTCCTCATCGGGTGTGACGGGCCAACGCGAAGCTCCGCGACGAGAGAGGCCCTAGAACGAGGACTCGTCGCGGCGACTAAGGAGAAGCAGTCGGCCGAAGCGCATGCGCCCAGGCTACACCCCGCTCGCCGCCGGGACGCACACGGGCGTGCCTCACCTGAGACGAAGGCGTCGTGCGCGACACTGTGGGGATATGAGAACTGCGCGCGCGGGCTCGTCCGCCCTCCTGATGTGTGCGATCGCCCTGACGGCGGGCTGCGCCTCGACGCCCGCCGCCGGCCCGACATCCCTCGACCCGGCGCCCCCGAGCGGCGAGGTCGTCGCGCAGGGGACGGTCCTCGACGACGGCTCTGGTGCCGAGCTCTGTCTCGGCGCTGTTGCGGAGTCGGCGCCGCCCCAGTGCGACGGCATCCCTGTGAAGGATTGGGACTGGTCCTCGCTTTCCGATGCGACCACGATGTCGGGCTCGACGTGGGGTACCTATGCCGTCCAGGGACGGTACGACGGCTCTGCCCTGACGGTCACCGCGCCGGCGGTTCCGCTGGCGCTCTACGACCCGATGCCGATCCCCGACCCGACGGGCGGCGTGCCCGGCACGGCGGACGACGCGACGCTGCGAGACGTCGAACAACGGGTGCACGACACCCTCGGCGACACCGTGCTCGCCTCCGGTGCGTACGACGGCCGGCTCTGGGTCACGGTCGTCTGGGACGACGGAACGCTTCAGGATGCCGCCGACGCCGAGTTCGGCGCGGATGTCGTCGTCGTCCAGTCGGCGATGCGCGAGGTCGGCTAGAACCCGAGGCGTCCCAGCTGCTTGGGGTCGCGCTGCCATTCCTTCGCGACCCGCACCCGCAGCGAGAGGAACACCCGGGTCCCGAGAAGCGGCTCGAGCTGTGCCCGGGCACGAGCACCGACATCGGCGAGCCGCGAGCCCTTGCGGCCGATGATGATGGCCTTCTGGCTGTCGCGCTCGACGACGATGTTGGCGTACACGTCCGTGAGGTCGGAGCCCTCACGGGGCGCGACATCCTCCACCGTGACGGCGATCGAGTGGGGCAGTTCGTCGCGCACGCCCTCGAGAGCCGCTTCTCGGATGATCTCGGCGATGCGGTCCTCGGTCGACTCGTCCGTCACCACGTCGTCGGGGTACAGCGCCGGCCCTTCGGGCATCAGCGCGAGCAGCTCGTCGGCCAGCACATCGAGCTGATCCTCGGTGACGGCGGACAACGGGATCACAGCTGCCCAGTCCTCGCGAAGGCTGTCGACCTCCATGAGGCGCTCCATGATCTCATCGCGGGTCGCCAGGTCGGTCTTGGTCACGATGGCGACCTTCTTCGCGCGGGTGTAGCCGTCGAGCGACGCGGCGATGCGGCGGTCACCGGGCCCGACCTTGTCGACGGCGGGCACGAGGAAGCCGATGACGTCGACGTCACCCAGCACCTGCTCGACGAGGTCGTTCAGGCGCTGGCCAAGCAGGGTGCGCGGCTTGTGGATGCCGGGCGTGTCGACGATGACCAGCTGTCCGCCGGGCCGATTCAGGATGCCGCGGATCGCGCGCCGCGTCGTCTGCGGCTTGTCGCTCGTGATCGCGACCTTCTCCCCCACCAGGGCGTTCGTCAGCGTGGATTTCCCGACGTTGGGACGTCCGACGAAGGTCACGAACCCCGATCGGCTCTCTGCTGCGGTCATCTGCTGTCTTCTCCTCTTCGTGCCACGCGGACCTCTCCGGTCCGCGGGTGCGTCGTGTCGTCCGTCTCGTCGGCGGGGGCGCGTTCGACGAAGACGGTCGCGAGTCCCCGCCCGCGGCCACGCGAGACGCCGCCGGTGATCGTGATCCCGTCGACGGTCACGGTCGCCCCCGGCATCGGGACCCGGCCGAGCGTCTTGCCGAGCAGCCCGCCGATGGAGTCGACGTCGTCATCGTCCAGCTCGATGCCGAACAGCTCGCCGACTTCGTCGAGGCCGAGCCGGGCACTCACGCGGTAACGGCCGGGTTCGAGCTCGACGACCTCCGCCGCGCCGCGGTCGTACTCGTCGGCGATCTCACCGACGAGCTCCTCGATGAGGTCCTCGAGGGTGATCAGGCCGGCGACCCCGCCGTACTCGTCAACGACGAGGCACACGTGGACGGCATCCCGTTTCATCTGCTGCAGCAGCGATTCGGCGCGCATCGACTCCGGGACGAACACGGCCGGGCGCGCCACGCGGCCCACGGGTACGTCGCGCCACCCCTTCGCCTCGCCGTACGAGAACTGCACGAGGTCCTTGAGGTATACGACGCCGACGATGTCGTCGCGCTCGTCGTCCGTGACCGGCACCCGCGACACACCGCGCTCGAGGAACAGCGCGAGCGCTTCGTGCGTCGTGGCCGTCTGCGGCACCGTGACCATGTCGGTCCGGGGCACCATCACCGCACGGACGAGCGTGTCGGTGAAATCGAAGACCGAATGGATGAGGTCGCGATCGTCGGCTTCGATGAGGTCCTGCGAAACCGCCTCGTCGACCATGCTCAGGAGTTGCTCTTCGGAGGCGAAGGAGGTGCCGCGCGAGACGCCCGGCGTGACGCGATTGCCCACGATCACCAGGAGGTGGGCGAGAGGTCCCAGCACGATGCGGGCACCGCGCACGATCGGAGCACACGCGATGAGCAGGCCACGGGCGTGCTGGCGCCCGACCGATCGCGGGCTCGCGCCGACCAGAACGAAGGACACCGCCGTCATGAGCAGGGCGGCGACGAGGATCGCCCACCACAGATTCTCGAGCGCGAGGGTCAGCGCCGCCGTGACGAACACCGCAGCCGTCGACTCCGCGAGGATGCGGATGAAGACGACGGCGTTCGCGTGGGCCGTCGTGTCATCGGCGATGCGGCGGAGCGCCTGCTGGCGCCGACTGGACTCCGCCCAGTCGGCGAGGTCAGCGCGCGATGTGACACCGAGAGCGGCATCGAGAGCGGCCATCAGACCCCCGAGCGCGACGAGGAACACCGCGCCGAGGACGAGGAGGAAGACGGTCACGCGCGGCGGCGCTCGCTTGCGTGGAAAGCCGAGATCAACTCGCGCTGGAGGCCGAACATCTCGCGCTCCTCCTCCGGCTCGGCGTGATCGAACCCGAGCAGGTGCAGCAGCCCGTGCGTCGTGAGGAGGATGAGCTCGTCGAGCGTCGTGTGGCGCGCGGCCTGCGCCTGTGCCTCGGCCACCTGCGGGCACAGCACGATATCGCCGAGAAGTCCCGGCGGGGTCGGGGCGTCTTCGGT
Source organism: Microbacterium sp. SMR1 (assembly GCF_003289625.1). GTDB lineage: Bacteria > Actinomycetota > Actinomycetes > Actinomycetales > Microbacteriaceae > Microbacterium > Microbacterium plantarum. The sequence goes on along the minus strand of NZ_QMBN01000001.1, from coordinate 771,756 downwards.
GCCCGGGCGGAGCTCGTCCATCGGGAAGCTGAGCACGTCGGTAGGGCCGGGCTCGTCCATCCACTGCACGTGGAGAGACTCCATGGCGCCTTCGTCGACGAGGAGGATGGCGAGGTCGGCGTCCGGGCTCACGTTCAGCTGCGCGAGGTTGTGCTCGGTCAGGCGCAACAGCACGGTCTCGTCGACGGACACGCCGGATTCGTTGGTGATCTCGATGGTCATGAACGTCCTCGTTTCGGGAGTCGGTCGCGCGGACCGACGGGCCGTGTCGCGGTGCGCCGCTCGGCCCGGTTGGCGAACTCGCTGGCCTCGTCGCGCTCACGACGCGCGGCCAGCCGCTGCTCGTCGTACTCGCTGTACGCGTCGACGATCCGGCCGACGAGAGTGTGCCGCACGACGTCCTCGCTGGTGAGGGTGGCGAAATGAATGTCGTCGATGCTCTTCAGAACGCGTGTCACGGTGCGCAGGCCGGACGTCCCCTGGGGAAGGTCGACCTGTGTGATGTCGCCGGTGACGACCATGCGCGTACCGAATCCGAGACGCGTGAGGAACATCTTCATCTGCTCGGGCGTAGTGTTCTGCGCCTCATCGAGCACGACGAACGAATCGTTCAGGGTGCGTCCGCGCATGTACGCCAGCGGCGCGACCTCGATCGTGCCGGTGGCCATGAGCTTGGGGACGAGCTCGGGGTCGAGCATCTCGTTGAGAGCGTCGTACAGCGGCCGGAGGTACGGGTCGATCTTGTCGGTGAGGGTGCCGGGCAGGAAGCCGAGGCGCTCTCCCGCTTCCACGGCGGGGCGCGTCAGGATGATGCGATTGACTTCCTTGCGCTGCAAGGCCTGCACCGCCTTCGCCATCGCGAGGTAGGTCTTGCCGGTTCCCGCGGGGCCGATGCCGAAGACGATCGTGTTCTCGTCGATCGCGTCGACGTAGGCCTTCTGCCCCAGCGTCTTCGGCCGGATCACCTTGCCGCGCGAGGAGAGGATCGCCTCCCCCAGCACCTCGGACGGGCGCGGGCCTTCATCGCCCTTTCGCCGCTGCAGGATGCGACTGGATGTCGACACGTCGCTCGGATCGAGGCCTTGCCCGGCCCGTGCCATGGCGATCAGCTCGTCGACGAGCGACTTCGCGGCGGCGACGTCATCGTTCGAGCCCGTCAGGGTGATTTCGTTGCCGCGGACGAGGACGTCGACGTCGGGGTGCTCCCGCTCGACGACGCGCAGGAGGCGGTCTTGGGGCCCGAGCAGCTGGACCATGGCGACACCGTCGGCGAGGATCGTCGCGACGGCGGGTTCGGAAGCATCAGCCACCGAGGCTCCCTTCGGAGAGGCCACCGGCGAGCACGTGCGCGTGAACGTGGAACACGGTCTGTCCTGCGCCGGGGCCGGTGTTGAAGATCAAACGGAAGTCGCCGTCCGAATGCTCGGCAGCGACGGAGTTCGCGAGCCCGACGAGCTCGCTGAGGAGAGCGGGGTCGCCCGCGGCGAGCTCGACCACGGTGCGGTAGCGCTCGGTCTTGGGGATCACGAGGAGATGCACCGGAGCCTGCGGAGCGATGTCGCGGATCGCGAACGCGTTCTCGGTCTCCGCGATGATCTCGGAGGGGATCTCGCCGCGGAGGATGCGCGTGAAGACAGACGGTTCGCTCATGCGTTCAGTCTATCGACGGGGTGCGGTGGCGGGACGGGCGGCGTCACCAGCGACCGAGGGCGACGTTGACGACGCCGAGCGCAGCGGGGCCGGCCGTCGACGTCCGCAGGACCGTGTCCCCCAGACGCACGGCGACCGCGCCGGCCGCGACGAGCGCGTCCAGCTCCTCGGCTGCGATCCCGCCCTCGGGACCGACCACGAGCGACACGTCGCCCTCGCCCAGTTCGACCTCGCTCAGTCGCCGCGTCGCCGTCGGCTCGAGCACCAGCACTCGCTCGGAGCCGCATCGCGCCGCGAGCTCCGTCGTCGACACGGGCGCGTCGACGGCGGGCAGCCACGCGCGATGCGCCTGCTTCGCCGCTTCGCGCGCGATGGTCGCCCACCGCTGCACACCGCGCTCGACCTTCGGTCCGCTCCACCGCGAGACGCTTCGCGCAGCCTGCCAGGGCACGATCGCATCGACGCCGAGCTCGGTGCAGGCCTGCACCGCGAGCTCGTCGCGATCGCCCTTCGCGAGCGCTTGGATCAACGTCACGCGCCGTGCGGGCGCGGAATGCTCGACTCGCGAGAGCGCCTCGATGCGGACGAGCTTCGGATCGGCTGCGGTGACGGTGCCCTCGAGCCACGCCCCCGCGCCGTCGCCCACCGTCACCGTCTCACCGACACGCACGCGACGGACGCCGGCGGCGTGATGAGCCTCGGCGCCGGTGAGGTCGACGGACTCGCCCGGCCGAGTGATGAGCGGCGGGTCGACGAGGAAGTGCAGGGCCATGCGCTCAGCTGTTCCGGAACCGATCGCGGAGCTTGGCGAAAAGGCCCTGGTGGAACTCCGCGAGCTGTGGTGCGGGCGACTTCGTGCGCTTCTTCAGCTCCTCGATGAGGGCCCGCTCCTTGGCATCCAGACGCGTCGGGGTGACGACATGAACGCCGACACGCAGGTCCCCGCGCGTCGAACCGCGAAGCGGCGTGATGCCGCGACCCTTGACGGTGAGGACGTCGCCGGACTGGACGCCCGGACGCAACTCGAGCTCGACCGGACCGTCGAGCGACTCGATCGTGGTGCTGGTGCCCAGGACGGCGTCGGGCATCGACACCTCGAGCGTGGCGAGCAGATCGTCACCCTCGCGGCTGAACACGTCGTGCGGAGCGACCGTGACCTCGAGGTACAGATCGCCGTTGGGGCCGCCGGCGGGACCGACCTCGCCGGATCCGGGGAGCTGCAGGCGCAACCCGGTCTCGACGCCTGCGGGGATGTCGAGCGAGACGGTGCGGCGAGCCCGGACGCGTCCCTGCCCCTGGCAGGTCGTGCACGGGTACGGGATCGTCGTGCCGTAACCCTGGCAGACGTTGCAGGGCTGCGACGTCACGACGTTGCCCAGCAGGCTGCGGACGGTGCGCTGCACGTTGCCCGCCCCGTGGCAGACGTCGCAGGTGACCGGCTGCGTTCCCGGCTGGCAGCACGAGCCCTGGCAGGTGTCGCAGAGCACCGCGGTGTCGACCTCGATGTCGCGATGCACGCCGAAGACGACGTCGCCGAGCTCGAGGGTGACCCGGACGAGCGCATCCTGTCCGCGTTCGCGCCGGGAGCGCGGACGCCCGGCGCGACCGCCGCCTCCGGCGCCGCCGCCGAAGAAGGTCTCGAAGATGTCGCTGAATCCGCCGAAGCCCGCGGCGCCGCCGAAGCCGCCGGCGGAGTCGCCGCCCATGTCGTAGCGCTGACGCTGCTCCGGATCGCTGAGGACGTCGTAAGCATGCGTGACGAGCTTGAATCGTTCGGACGCATCCTCTCCCGGGTTGACGTCGGGGTGCAGTTCTCGTGCCAGGCGTCGGTACGCCTTCTTGATCTCGTCGGGCGACGCGTCGCGCGCAACGCCCAGGACCTCGTAGTGGTCAGCCACGGATCGCCTTTCCGCCCGTTCGGGCGTGGGTGGGGTGGGTCAGCGGGACTTCTCGTCTTCGTCGAGAAGCCGGCTGAGGTAGTGCGCGACGGCGCGGACCGTCGCGAGGTTCGTCGGGTAGTCCATGCGCGTCGGACCCATGAGGCCGACGCGTGCGTGCGAACCCGGGACGTCGTAGTCGCTCGTGACGACCGAAGCTTCGGAGAGCCCGTACGCCTCGTTCTCGCGGCCGATCCGCGCTGCGACGCCGCGGTCGTCAGCGACCATCTCGCCCATGAGCCGAAGCAGCGTCACCTGCTCCTCGATGGCTTCGAGCAGCGGATAGATACTGCCGCGGAAATCCGCCTCTCGCCGCGCGAGCGTGGCGGTGCCGGCCATGACGAGGCGGTCCTGCCGGAACGTCTCGAGCTCTTCGACCAGGATGCGCGCGATCTCGCGCACCGCATCGCCGATCGGGTCGCCGACCGACTCGCTCTCCGCGAGCGCCGACACCGCGGTGACCGCGTCTCGCACGGCGACGCCGGTGACAGCGGCGCGCAGCGTCGCCTTGGCTACGGCGAATTGCGCTTCGTCGAGGAGCGTGCGTACCACACCCACCCGCTGAGAGACGCGGCCGGTGTCGGTGACGACGATGACGACGAGTCGTCCGCCGCCGAGGTCGACCAATTCGAGGTGCGAGACCTGCGCGCGCGCGAAGGACGGGTACTGCACCATCGCGACCTGGCCCGTCAGCTGGGTGAGCGCACGAACCGTCCGAACGAGCAGGTCGTCGAGGTCGGTGGGGCCGTCGAGGAAGGTCGTGATGGCCGAGCGCTGGGCGGCGCTCAGGGGGCGAAGGCCTGCCAGATGGTCGACGAAGACGCGGTAGCCCTTGTCCGTCGGCACGCGTCCGGATGACGTGTGGGGCGCGGCGATGAGCTCCTCGTCCTCGAGGAGCGCCATGTCGTTGCGGATCGTGGCAGCCGAGACGCCGAAGGCGTGGCGCTCGACGATCGACTTGCTTCCCACGGGCTCGCGGGTGTCGACATAGTCCTGCACGATCGCCCGCAGCACCTGCAGTCCGCGCTCTGAGACCATGTCCGTCACCTCCTGTTTGGCACTCGATGTCTGCGAGTGCCAATTCTACCGCGTGGGCGAGCCGGGTCGCCGCCCGGGATCACTCGGTGAGCGCCCGTACGACGGCATCGGCCATGAGGCGCCCGCGGCGAGTCAGGACGACCCGACCGCGGACGGCGTCGGCGCCTTCGATGAGCCCGTCGGCGATGAGCGATGCGACGGCACGGCGCGAGTCGATCGCGAGCTCATCGACGGCGAGTCCGTCCACGATGCGCGATCGCAGCAGGACGGACTCGAGCCGTCGGGCCTCGGCATCCGGGCGCTCGCGGCCTGCGGCGGGAGACTCGCCCGCGGAGAGCCGCTGAGCATATGCCGCCGGGTGTTTCACGTTCCACCAGCGGAGGCCCGCGATGTGACTGTGCGCGCCCGGCCCGTAACCCCACCAGTCGGTTCCGCGCCAGTAGGCCAGGTTGTGACGCGAGCGCTGGTCGGTCGACCGGGCCCAGTTCGATACCTCGTACCAGGAGAAACCGGCGGCCGCGAGACGCTCGTCGGCCAGCTCATACATGTCGGCCTGGAGGTCGTCGTCGGGAGCGGGCACCTCACCGCGGCGGATCTGGCGCTCGAGGCGCGTGCCCTCCTCGATGATGAGCGCGTAGGCGGAGACGTGATCGGGCTCGAGCGCGACCGCGGTCTCGACGGAGCGCCGCCAATCGTCGAGGCTCTCCCCCGGTGCGCCGTAGATCAGGTCGACGGAGACATCGAGTCCGGCCCCGCGCGCGGCGGCGACGGCGGTGGCGACGTTGGCGGGATCGTGCGTTCGATCGAGCGCTGCGAGCACGTGCGGAACCGCGGACTGCATGCCGATCGACAGCCGCGTCACACCGGCAGCCGCCAGCTCGTCGGCGACCCGAGGGTTCATCGTGTCGGGGTTCGCCTCGACGGTGACCTCCGCGCCGGCGGCGATGCCGAACGTGTCCCGCACTCCGCTCAGCATCCGAGCGAGGTCTCCGGCCGGAAGCAACGTGGGAGTGCCGCCGCCGAAGAACACCGTCTGCGCCGAACGCCGGGGGCCGCGCTCGTCCATCACATCGGCCGAGAGGGCGATCTCGCGCAGCACCTCGTCGGCGTAGGCATCTTGCCGCGCGCCACGTAGCTCTGTGGCGGTGTAGGTGTTGAAGTCGCAGTAGCCGCACCGCACCCGGCAGAACGGAACGTGCAGGTACACCCCGAACGGGACGTCGGGGTCGATGACGAGGTCGTCCGGCAGCGTCCCGCCGACCGGCACCGGATCACCGATCGGCAGTGCCGCGCCCATCAGGCCTCAGGCGTCGCGTACAGCGGCGAGATCGCGCGGAGGTATCCCTGGAACAGCATCCGGCGGCGGCGGCGGACGAGACTCTTGAGCATGCGGTAAGCCAATGCCGTCGGCCGATCGAACGCCCGCACGACGAACCAGACCTCATCGTTATCGCGCCATTCGAGGAGGAAGGACTCCTCGCCGCTCACGACGGAACCGCCGACGGTCCCGAGAGCGAACGCGACCCGGCGGGGCTCCTCGTCGACGAAGATTACGCGGAGCTCCGCATCCGCATTCAGCCCCGACACACGCCCATGCACCTGAAGCGTGGTGCCGGCTCCGACGTAGGGGGTGCCGTCCGCCGCGAAGCGCTGCTCGTGTTCCATGCTGCTGGGCGCGACGGCGTTTCCCTGGTCGTCGAACGCGACGCCGGTGTACATCGGTCCCGATGCGGGCCGAACATCCGCGACTCGCAAACCCGCCCCACGGAGCGCTGCCCACGACATGAGGAGGTCGGCGGCGGTGTCGAAGCGAGCCTGCCCGCTGCCGATCCGCCATGCGTCCTCCGCGGGGATGCTGTGTTCGGGCGGATACGCCATGAGGTCGTGCGCGCGTGTCGCGCCGACCGCCGCGTAGTCGACGGTCTCGTCCCGGAAGGTCCCGCGTCGCTGATGCATGGGTCTCCTCGTTGCTCCCCGTGGGGCTACTTCTTGTCCTTGCCTTCGACGTCGCCCGACAGCGCGGCGATGAACGCCTCCTGCGGCACCTCGACGCGACCCACCATCTTCATGCGCTTCTTGCCCTCTTTCTGCTTCTCGAGGAGCTTGCGCTTACGCGTGATGTCACCGCCGTAGCACTTGGCGAGGACGTCCTTGCGAATCGCGCGGATGTTCTCGCGGGCGATGATGCGCGCGCCGATGGCGGCCTGGATCGGCACTTCGAACTGCTGGCGCGGGATGAGCTTGCGCAGGCGCTCGGTCATCATCGTGCCGTAGGCGTAGGCCTTCTCGCGGTGGACGATCGAGCTGAACGCGTCGACCTTCTCACCCTGCAGGAGGATGTCGACCTTCACCAGGTCGGCGGTCTGCGACCCGGCCGGCTCGTAGTCGAGGCTCGCGTATCCCTGCGTGCGCGACTTGAGGTGGTCGAAGAAGTCGAAGACGATCTCGCCGAGCGGCATGTTGTAGCGCAGCTCGACGCGATCCTCGCTCAGGTAGTCCATGCCGAGGAGGGTGCCGCGGCGCGACTGGCAGAGCTCCATGACCGTGCCCACGTAGTCCTTCGGGGCGAGGATGCCGACCTTCACGACCGGCTCGGACACCTCGGCGACGCGGCCGTCGGGGTACTCGCTGGGGTTGGTCACCACGACGGTCTCGCCGGTGTCGGTCGCGACCTCATAGGTCACCGACGGTGCCGTCGTGATGAGGTCGAGGCCGAACTCGCGCGACAGGCGCTCGGTGATGATCTCGAGGTGGAGCAGCCCGAGGAAGCCGCAGCGGAATCCGAATCCGAGCGCGACCGAGGTCTCCGGCTCGTACTGGAGCGACGCGTCCGACAGCTTGAGCTTGTCGAGAGCCTCGCGCAGGTCGCCGTAGTCGCTGCCGTCGATCGGGTAGATGCCGGAGAACACCATCGGCTTGGGGTCGGTGTATCCGGGCAGTGCCTCGGACGCCGGCTTGCGGTGGTTGGTGATCGTGTCGCCCACCTTGGACTGGCGGACGTCCTTCACACCCGTGATCAGGTAGCCGACCTCGCCGACGCCGAGTCCCTTCGTGGGGATCGGCTCGGGGCTCGAGACGCCGATCTCGAGCAGCTCGTGCGTCGCGCGCGTCGACATCATCTGGATGCGCTCGCGCGGTTCGAGCTTGCCGTCGACCATGCGGACGTAGGTGACGACGCCGCGGTAGGCGTCGTAGACCGAGTCGAAGATCATCGCGCGCGCCGGTGCCTCGGGGTCGCCGACGGGGGCGGGAATGCGGTCGACGATGCGATCGAGCAGATCCTCGACGCCCATGCCGGTCTTGCCGCTGACGCGGAGGACGTCTTCGGGGTCACCGCCGATGAGGTTAGCGAGCTCCGCGGCGTACTTCTCGGGGTCGGCCGCCGGGAGGTCGATCTTGTTGAGGACCGGGATGATCTGCAGGTCGTTCTCGAGCGCGAGATAGAGGTTGGCGAGGGTCTGCGCCTCGATGCCCTGCGCGGCGTCGACGAGCAGGATGGCTCCTTCGCACGCGGCGAGAGAGCGGCTGACCTCGTACGTGAAGTCGACGTGACCGGGCGTGTCGATCATGTTCAGCGCGAACGTGCCGGAGTCCTTCGACCACGGCATCCGGACCGCCTGGCTCTTGATCGTGATGCCGCGCTCGCGCTCGATGTCCATGCGGTCGAGGTACTGGGCGCGCATGTCGCGGTCGGCGACGACACCGGTGATCTGCAGCATCCGGTCGGCCAGCGTCGACTTGCCGTGGTCGATATGGGCGATGATGCAGAAGTTGCGGATGAGCTCGGGCGGCGTTGCGGCAGGCGCGAGCGGCTGGAGTGCGCGCGGAGACATGTCCCGGAGAGTCTACCCGGGGCCGCGCGACGGCACTGCCGCGAACCCTCGCGCGCGCGATGCTACGAGGCCGAAGGCCGGACACGCCAGCACTCAGCTGGGTGATAAACAATTAACCATTCCGCTACTTGCCGAACACGTCGATGACGTCGAATGCTCAGTGCGGCGGCCGGTGGTTGCGCGATATCCCCCGCGCCCGGTCCGCCTCCGGGAGAGCACCGTGATCACAGCAGAACCTGTCGCGCCCGCGCGACGCCCCTGGCACAGATGGGTGGCCTCCAGCGCCGCCGTCGCGATCGTGGCGGGAGGTGTGGGGTGGGCCGCGATGCCCGCGAGTGCCGCGGTCGGCGCTGACGCGCCCGTCGTGATCAACGAGATCTACGGCGGCGGTGGAAACAGCGGCGCACCCCTGAACCGCGACTTCATCGAGCTTCGCAACACCTCGGATGCCGCTGTCTCGCTCGACGGCTGGAGCGTCCAGTACGCGTCGAGCACGGGAGCCAACTGGCAGGTGACTGCTCTCGCGGGTGCCACCATCGAACCCGGCGGGCACCTGCTGATCGGCCAGGCCATCGGCGGTAACGCCGCGCTGCCCGGTTTCACGGCCGACATCGAGGGCTCCATCCCGATGAGCGGCACGCAGGGCAAGGTCGCGCTCGTGAACTCGACGGCCGCGCTCAGCGGTGGATCGGGCCTCGCGCAGAACGACGCTGTCGTCGACTACGTCGGGTGGGGCAACGCGACCGACTTCGCAGGCTCCGGCGCGGCACCGGCGACGACCAACGCGACGAGCATCGCTCGGGACGACCAGGGCGCGAACACCGCCGACAACGGGGCCGACTTCACGGCCGGTGCACCGACGCCCCAGGGCGCAGCCGGGACGATCCCCGAGCAGCCGGGTGAGCCGGAGCAGCCGGGTGAGCCGGAGCAGCCGGGTGAGCCCGAGCAGCCCGGCGACCCCACGACGGTGACGATCGCCGAGATCCAGGGCACGGGCGGTCGTTCGCCGCTCGACGGCCAGACGGTGACGACCGAGGGCATCGTGACCGCCCACTACCCCACCGGCGGGTTCGACGGCTACGTCATTCAGACCGGCGGCACGGGCGGGGCGATCGACTTCCAGACGCACACGGCGTCGGATGCCGTATTCGTCTACTCGCCGCAGGGCGTCGGCGAGGTCTCGCTGGGAGACACCGTGCGCGTCACCGGTGTCGTCGGCGACTACTTCGGCCTGACGCAGGTGAACGTGCCCGCCGGCGCGGCGTCCCGGATCGATCCGGCCGCGCCCGTGGAGCCGGCGACCGTGGGCTGGCTCACGGATCCTGCGCATCGCGAGGCGCTCCAGTCGATGGTGATCGCTCCGCAGGGAGACTTCGTCGTGGCGGACAACTACGACCTCAACAAGTTCGGCGAACTCGTTCTGGCCACCGGCACGGAGCCGTTCCGGCAGCCGACCGACGTGGGCCGGCCGGGCTCGCCCGAGGCGGCCGCGGCCGTCAGCGATCGGGATGCGCGTCGCGTTGTATTGGACGACGGCTCGCGGACGAACCTCGGCACCGCGAAGCTCACGCCGCCGTACGTCTCGACCACCGATCCGGTCCGCGTCGGGGCGAGCGTCACGTTCGATGAGCCCGTCGTCCTCGACTACCGCAACAACACGTGGAAGTTCAACCCGATCCGTCACATCGTCGGGGACGGCACCCGTGACGACGGCATCACCGTCGAGAACACCCGCACGGCAGCACCCGCCGCGGTCGGCGGGGACGTCTCCGTCGCCTCGTTCAACGTCCTCAACTACTTCACGACGCTCGGCGTCGAAGACACCCGCTGCGAGAGCTACACCGACCGCGAGGGCAACGGCACGAACGTCAGCGGCGGCTGCACGCAGCGCGGTGCCTGGGATTCCGCATCCTTCGTGCGCCAGCAGGCCAAGATCGTCTCGGCCATCACGGCACTCGATGCATCCGTGGTGGGTCTCATGGAGATCGAGGACTCGGCGCGCCTCGGCGATGAACCCGACGCCGCTGTCGCTGCGCTGGTGCGGGCTCTCAACGCTGCCGCGGGGTCGGAGCGCTGGGCATACGTCCCGTCGTCCTCGGAGCTGCCCGCAGCCTCGACCCGCGACGCGATCTCCAACGCGATCGTCTACCAGCCGGCGGAGGTCACTCCGATCGGTGCCGCCCGTGCCCTTGGCGACCAGTCCGGCAACGGCCAGGCGTTCCAGAACGCCCGCGAGCCGATCGGGCAGAGCTTCGCTCCGGCCGGGGGCGGCGAGGAGTTCTTCTTCGTCGTCAACCACTTCAAGTCGAAGGGGTCGGGCGATTCCGCCACGGACGGAGACGTCGACGCGAACGACGGCCAGGGAGCGTGGAACGCCTCTCGCGTGCGGCAGGCGGAGGCGCTCGACGCCTGGGTCGAGCAGGCGCGCGGCGATGTCGACGCCGTGGTTCTCGCCGGTGACTTCAACTCGTACTCACGAGAGGACCCGCTCGAGGTCCTGTACGAGGCGGGCTACGTCGATGCCGGTATCGCCTACGACCTGGCCCAGCCGACCTACCAGTACAGGGAGCTCGCCGGCTCACTCGACCACATCCTCATGAACGAGGCCGCGTTCGAGCGCTCCACCGGTGCCGACATCTGGAACATCAACGCCGCCGAGTCGATCTTCTTGGAGTACAGCCGGTACAACTACTTCCCGGTGGACTTCCACGATGACGGCCCCTACCGTTCCTCCGACCACGACCCGGTCAAGGTCGGCCTCTCGGCGGAGGCAACGGCCCCGGTCGAGCCCATTGATCTGACGCTGCTCGGGATCAACGACTTCCACGGCCGCATCACCGGCGTCACGCCTGCCAAGCCCGCCGAGGGCAAGGTGGAGGCCCAGCCCGAGGTTCCGGGGACCGTCGGGTTCGCCGGAACGATCGAGGAGCTGCGCGCCGCTGCACCCGACGCTGTGCTGCTGTCGGCCGGTGACAACATCGGGGCGTCTCTCCCGGCGTCGTCACTCGCTCAGGACGAGCCGACGATCGACGTGCTGAACGCCCTCGATCTGCGGGCGAGCGCGGTGGGCAACCACGAGTTCGACCGCGGCTTCGCCGACCTGCGCGACCGCGTCATCCCGCGTGCCGACTTCTCGCACCTCGGGGCGAACGTCTACGCCGCGGGCACGACCGATCCCCAGTTCGACGAGTACGAGCTCATCGAGTCTCAGGGCCTCACGATCGGCGTCATCGGCGTCGTGACGGAGGAGACCGCGTCGCTGGTGAGCGGCGCGGGCATCGCCGGTCTCGAGTTCGGAGACCCCGTCGAAGCGGTCAACCGCGTCGCAGCCGACCTCACCGACGGCTCCGGCGACCAGGCCGATGTCATCGTCGCGCTCTACCACGAGGGTGCGGCCGACAGCGCCTCGGACGCGAGCCTCGACGAGGCCGTCGCCGACAGTGCGGTCTTCGCCCGCATCGTCAAGGAGACCTCCCCCGAGGTCGACGCCATCTACACCGGTCACACGCACAAGCTGTACGCGTGGTCGGCGCCGATCCCGGGAACGGACCGGACGCGACCGATCGTCCAGACCGGCTCGTACGGCGAGTTCGTCGGCAAGATCGTCCTTTCGGTCGATCCCACGAGCGGCGAGGTCGTCTCGCACACGCAGGAGAACGTCGGGCAGACCGAGACGCCCGCCGCGGACCTGATCGCGACCTACCCGCGCGTCGCCGAGGTCGACGAGATCGTCCGGCAGGCGCTCGCGGACTTCGCTGAGATCGGCAACACGCCGGTCGCGACGATCTCCGCCGATATCACCAGCGCGTACTCGGGCGGCTCGTATGTCGACGGCGCCTATGCTGGCGGCAAGCGCGACGACCGGGCGTCGGAGTCCTCGCTCGGAAACCTCGTCGCGGAGTCGATCCGCTCCAACCTGGCGAACTTGCCGAACGGCGCGCAGATCGGCGTGACGAACTCCGGCGGCCTTCGGGCCGACCTGTTCGACACGCAGGCCGAGTTCGGGGCCAACGCGGTCGCGGGCGTGCCGGACGGCACGATCACCTGGGGTCAGGCGTACGCCGTGCTGCCGTTCAACAACACGATGGCCCTCGTGACCCTCACGGGCGCCGACTTCGTGCGCGTCCTCGAGCAGCAGTGGCAGCGCGATAAGGACGGCAACGTGCCGTCGCGTCCGTACCTGCAGCTGGGCCTGTCCGACAATGTGACCTACACGTTCGACGACACCCGCCCGGAGGGCAGCCGGATCACCTCGGTCACGGTCGACGGGCAGCCGCTCGACCTCGACGCCGAGTACCGCATCGGCACGCTCTCGTTCCTCGCATCCGGGTCGGGAGACAACTTCCGCGCCTTCGCCGCGGGCACCGACTACGTCGATACCGGCTTCCTCGACCACGAGGCCTGGATCGAGTACCTCGGCGCGCAGCAGCCCGTCGCGCCGTCGTTCACGAAGCACGCCGTCCGGGTCCAGGGGGCGCCCGAGACCGCAGCTGCGAGCTCGACGCTCCAGCTCACCGTGTCGAACCTCGACATGACGAGCCTCGGAGCGCCCCAGAACGGTTCGGTGGATGTGTCCCTCGGCGGCGAGGTCATCGCGTCCGCACCGGTCGCGGGCGGAAGCGCGGTCGTGTCCGTCCCGCTTCCGACTGGCCTCCCTGACGGCGCCGCGGAGCTCGTCCTGACGACGGATGCCACGGAGACGACGGTCACCATCCCTGTTCAGATCGGCGAGCCGGGTACCGACCCGGGCACGGCGGCGTGGGCGCAGGTCGAGCTCTCCACCACCCGCGTCGAGCAGGGCGGGTTCATCGATGTGCGGGTCTCGGGCCTCGAGCCCGGCCAGCAGATCGGTGCGACCCTCTTCAGCGAGCCGGTCGAGGTACGCGGCATCCCGGCCGCTGACGGCTCCGGCGTCACGTCATTCCGGGTGGCGATTCCCGCAGACTTCGCGGTGGGAGCCCACACGCTGCGGATCTCGACGGCCGGCGAGGAGCCGCTGGAGTTCGCGATCACCGTCGTGCGCTCGGGGCAGCTCGCGGTGACCGGCGCGGAGACGCCGCTCGGCGTTCTGCTCGCGGGAGCGATGCTCCTCGTCGCGGGCGGCGTCATCGCGGTGACGCGGCGACGAGGTGCCGTCTCGGAGCGATGATTTCGCGGGCACGCTGATGCGACGTGAGGGCGGCCGGGATCACCGGTCGCCCTCACTCGTTCATGTGCTCGCCGAGCTGCTCCCCCGCGCAGGGTTCGGGTCCGTAGGGTGGAAGCATGACCGCGCAGGTGGTGCTCGTGCACGGGATCCGAACCTCGGCCACGATGTGGCGCGCTCAGGTGGCCCACCTCCAGGATCGCGGCATCCCCGTCACGGCGCTCGACCTGCCCGGCCACGGCACTCGCATGGCCGAGACCTTCACCCTCGATGGTGCGTTCGCGACGATCGACGATGCGGTTCGGGATGCCGCTGAGCGCGGCCCCGTGTTGCTGGTGGGCCACTCGATGGGCGGGCTGCTGAGCACCGCTTACGTCGGCCGCGAGGAACGCCCGCCGGTGTCGGCGTTCATCGCCGCGTCCTGCACCGCGATCCCCCGTGGCTTCGGCCTCGCGGTGTACCGAGCGCTCGCCCTCGGGTTCGACCGCTTGCCCGGCCGTGGCCAGCGGATCACCGACTGGGTCCTCGACCGCACGCTTCCCGTCGAGACCCGGCCCGACTTCGGCGCCGGCGGATACGCCTACGACGCGCAGGACGTTGCGCTGGCGAGCCTGTCGGTGCTCGACCTGCTCGCGGCGATCCGGCGGATCGATGTGCCGACCTGGTTCGTGAACGGTCAGTACGACCAGCTGCGCGTCAATGAACGGCTGTTCGCGAAGCTCGCCCCCGAGGCGGAACTGATCGTCGTCCCCCGCACCAGCCACCTCGTCACGGCCATGCGTCCGCGCGTGTTCAACGCGGTCATCGACCTCGCCCTCGCGACCCTCGCGAATACCGGCTCTCGCGACGCGACCTGATAGACTCTGAAGTCGGCTTGCCGTGTGGGTTCCTCCCTCACACGACCGCCGTGCGGCATCCCTCTACTGTCGCCCGGCACATCCACCGAAAACTCCGAACGAAAGATACGTCGAACGTGGCGAACATCAAGTCGCAGATCAAGCGCAACAAGACCAACGAGAAGGCGCGCGAGCGCAACAAGGCCGTCAAGAGCGCGCTGAAGACCGAGGTGCGTCGCACCCGCGAGGCCATCGCCGCCGGCGACAAGGCCGCTGCCGAGAAGGCGCTGGCCAAGGCCACGAAGAAGCTCGACAAGGCCGTGAGCAAGGGCGTCATCCACGAGAACCAGGCTGCGAACCGCAAGTCGGCTATCGCGAAGCAGGTCGCCGCTCTCTGAGCCGCCGCTGTCGAAGGCCCGTCCCCATGTGGGGCGGGCCTTTCGCTTTGCCGCTGAGCGATCAGGACCCGTAGGGTGACCGCGTCGCGATGACGGTGACAAGCCGCTCGACCGCGAAGACGGGGTCGCGCGAGGCGCCCTTCACCTCGGCATCCGCGCGGGCGGCCGCCTGGATCGCGGTCGCGAGGGCGGATTCCGTCCAGCCGACGAGATCGCGCTTGGCTCGGTCGACCTGCCAGTCCTTCATGCCGAGCCGGGCAGCGAGCGCGGCGGACGGCTCGCGCGTACCGACGACGCGGGCCATGGTGCGTAGCTTCGAGGCGATCGCAGCGACGAGCGGCACGGGATCGGCCCCACTGGCCAGAGCGTGCCGCAGCGTGATGAGGGCCTCGCCGTAGCGGCCGGCGATCGCGGTGTCGGCGACGGCGAAGGCGGTCGTCTCGACCCGACCCCCGTAATACCGCTCGACGACCTGGTCGCCGATGTCACCGGGCACGTCCGAGATGAGCTGCTGACAGGCGGCCGCGAGCTCGGTCAGGTCGTCGGCGAAAGCGGAGACGAGGCTGCGCAGCGCCGACGGAGCGATCCGCTTGCCCGCAGCCTTGAACTCCCCCGCCGCGAAGTCGAAACGGTCGGAGTCGCGCTTGATCGCGGGAACTGAGATCTCGACCCCGCCCCCGATGCCCGAACGGATGGCCTCGAGCAGCTTCTTGCCCCGGACACTCGCACCCGTGTGCCGCAGGACGATCGTGGCGCCCTCCTGCGGATTCTCGAGATACGCGAGGGCCTCCGTGAGGAAGGCATCCGAGCACTTCTCGACGCCCGCCACTCGCACGAGCCGAGGTTCGCCGAAGAGCGAAGGTGACGCCATCCCGAGAAGGGTGCCCGCGGCGTAGTCGTCGGCGCGGATGTCGGAGACCTCGAGGCTCGGGTCCTCGGCCTTCAGATAGTCGCGGAGTCCGGCGATGGCGCGCTCGGCGCACACCTCTTCGGGGCCTGCGACGAGCACGATGGGTGCCGGCTCCGGCGCACGCCAGGAGAGCTGCCGGATGGCCGACTTCGCGGCGCCGCGGGCGGCAGGACGTCGGGGACTCGGCGGCATGCTCCCAGCCTAATCGCGACCACCGACCCCGATCGGTGGCGCTACAGGCGGACGACGAGCTTTCGGGCGGAGACGCCTGTGTGAAGCAGGTTCAGCGCGTGTTGCATGCTCTCCAGACCTTCCCCGACGATTTCGAACTCGGGGGCACAGACATGCCGGCCCTCGGCGAGAGCCCCGGGCAAGTACTGCTCCCACAGCATGGGTCCGACGCTGTTGGTCATGAGAGAGCTCCCCCAGACGAACCGGGCCGCGATGCCGTAGCGGCGAGCCCGAGCCTGCGTCGCGAGCTGAGCCAGCCCGATCGTCGTCATCGTGCGCAGGAACGCGATGCTCGGGCCACTGCGGCGCGGAAGCGTCGTGAAGGCGACCGGCGGGCTCAGCAGAGCGACGCGACGCGCGCCGGCCGCGGCGGCGATCCTCACCGCGGCATCGCCCGAGCCCGCCCCGATCGCGACCACACCGGCGAGGGGGCTGCCTTCGACGCCCGAGACGATGGCGGCGACGGCTGCGGGGTCGCGGTAGTCGACCACGAGCTCCGCGCCGAGCTCGCGCATTCGCGCCTCGTTGTGCGGTGACGCGGTGGTGATGACGCGATAGCCCGCCGCCACCGCCAGCTGGGTCGCGTTGCTCCCCACACTCGTCGAGCCGCCCCACACGACCACGGTCTCCCCCGTCGGTGGTTCGTCGGCGCTCGGGCTGCGGAGTGCGAGCTGATCATCCTGGAAGAGAGCCGTGGCCGCCGTCGAGATGGCGAGCGGCAGCACCGCGGCCTGCTCGTACGGAAGACCGTCGGGCAACGGGGTCGCGAGGTCTTCTCGTACGACGACGTAGAGCTGGAACGCGCCTTCCGCCTCATGGCGTCGGCCGCGCTCCATCCCGACGGCGTACGCGGCAACGCGGTCGCCCACCGCGAAGCGCGTCACCCCCGGTCCGACGGCGGCGACCTCGCCGGCGACATCCTCCCCGAGCACCGCGGGATAGCCCAGCCAGCGGTACATCAGGTCGCCTGTCCATTGCTTGACGTCATCGAGCGGGTTCACCGCGACCGCCCGGCTGCGGACGAGGATCTCCCCCGGGCCGGGCTCATGCATCGCAGCGGGCCCGACGACGAGATCGGCGCGCGCGGACGGGAGCCAAGCGGCGGCGTTCGATGACATGAGTGGGCTCCGTTTCGAAGGGCGATGACACGATCTGTCATCACTGCGTCGTATCCATGATGGCACATGATGTCATCAGGTAGGCTCGCCCCATGCCACGTTGGGCTCCCGATGCCGCACTGCGCCTGGAACAAGCAGCCGTCGAGCTGTTCCGGTCGCAGGGGTATGCGGCCACCACGGTGCCGCAGATTGCCGAGCGGGCGGGTCTGACGACGCGGACGTTCTTCCGTCACTTCCCCGACAAGCGCGACGTGCTCTTCCTGCGAGAGCGCGAGTTTCCGGATGTCGTCGCCGACCTGCTCGCCGCCGCGCCCGACGGGCTCGACCCGATGGCACTGGCCATGCATGGATTGCTCGCCGTCACGCCCGAGCTGGAGGCCTGGCGCGACGGGATCCGCGAGCGCCGATCGATCATCTCGACCGATGCGCATCTCATCGAGCGCGAGCGGTCGAAGTCAGCGGTGCTGGCGCAAGCGATCCGCGACGGGCTCCGGCGACGCGGCGCCGATCACATCGACGCTCTGCTCGTATCCCAGACGGTCGTGGGGCTCTTCGACACCGCGCTCGAGCTGTGGACCGCTGAGGACTCCGACGCGACACTGGCCTCGATCATCACCGACTCCTATGCACGGCTGGCCGAACATGTCTCCCACCCGGAGCAACCGGCTCACGGCCCGGAGAACGCGGACTGAACCTCGGGTTCATCCCGACGCCGTGAGGCGCTCGCGCCACACCCGGATGCCGTCATCCGTCATGGTGAGCGCTGCCGCCCCGGTCTCGTCGGTGCGGACGATCTCGTGCCCGAGCGAGCGCAGGAGGGCGAGGGTTTCTTCGCGGGGATGGCCGTAGGAGTTGTCCCCCACCCCGATCAGCGCAACGCGCGCGCCGAGTCGGCGGTACAGCGACGCGGCTTGGTCGGCGCTGCCGTGGTGCGACACCTTCACGACGTCGTATGTCGACCGCAGCG
This sequence comes from Microbacterium sp. SMR1, assembly GCF_003289625.1. Lineage (GTDB taxonomy): Bacteria > Actinomycetota > Actinomycetes > Actinomycetales > Microbacteriaceae > Microbacterium > Microbacterium plantarum. Next base: position 753,692 of record NZ_QMBN01000001.1, on the reverse strand, counting down.
CGGCCCCGAGGGCCAGCTGGGGCGTCTCCGAGAGATCGCCGAGGAGCAGCACGGCGGGAACCCCGCCTCCGCGGACATCGATCACCACGCTCGAATCGTTGCCGGGCGCGAACCCGCTCTCGCGACTGCGCGGCCACAGGACCTCCCACTCGGCGGCGCCCAGCACCCCCGCCAGCCCGGCGGAAGCCGTGCGAACCTCTGCCCCGGCTGCGGCGAGCCGCGCGAGCAGCTGCTCCTCCTGCGGCTCCGCGACCGGACCGTGAAGAACCGCACCGACGCGCCCCATGACCGCATCGCTGCCGCCGACATGGTCGAGGTCGAAGTGGGTGAGAACGAGGAGATCGATACGACGGACCCCGAAGCGGTCCAGGCACGCGCGGAGGGCTTCGGGATCGGGACCGGTGTCGACGAGCGCGACGGCGTCATTCGAGCGCACGAGGACCGCGTCGCCCTGGCCCACGTCACACAGCGCGATCGCCCAGTCCTCGGGTGTTCGCGCCCGGTCGAGCGGCCCCGTTACGAGGCCCGCGCCGACCGCCCCGCCCACTGCGAGGGCGACGAGCCCCGTCGAAATGCGACGAATCCGGCGAGGGGTGCCGGGCAGCATAGCCAGCAGCAGCGCGGTGCAGAGGACCGTCGCCAGCATGACGCCCGGCGCACCCGGGATCCATGCGATCGAGTTACCCGGGACGGCGTCGACCGCTTCCGCGGTGGCGGCGATCCAGGCACAGGGCACCCAGGCGATCGCGGCGAGACCGCTCGCCAACAGCGGCACCCCGGCGCTCAGGCATGCCGCGAGGCCGGCGATGGTCGCCAGCGGCGCCGCGGGCGCGGTCAGCGCGTTGGCGAGCACGGCGTACACGGGCAGTCGCGGATCGATCATCACCAGGATCGGGGTGCACGCGAGCTGGGCAGCGGCCGGTACTGCGATAGCGAGCGCGAGCGGGCGCGGCATGAAGCGCCGAAGCGAGTCGCTCACAGGTCCGGCGAACAGGATCAGGGCTCCGGTCGCCGCCGACGACAGAGCGAACCCGATGCTGCCGGCGAGCCAGGGGTCGGCGATCAGACACGCGACGATCGCCAGGCACAGAACGGATGTTCCCGCACCCGCGCGCCCGAGCAGTGCTGCGAGCATCGCGATCCCGGCCATGGCAGCCGCGCGCACGACGCTCGGCTCGGGTGAGACGAGGATCACGAAGCCCGAGAGCGCCGCAAGCCCGATCGTGACGCGCCACGGGCGGCGCAGCCCCAGCGTCCCGGCGCCGACGAACGCGATGCCGACGACGAGCGCGCAGTTCGCCCCGGAGACCGCGGTCAGATGCGAGAGCGAAGCGGTCTTCATCTGCGCATCGAGCTCGACAGTGACCGCGGATGTGTCGCCGACTGCGAGCCCTGCGACCAGGCCTGCGCCCGGCTGCGGCAGCGAAGCGGCCTGCGCGAGCAGCGCTGTGCGGAGGCGTGAAGCCAGGGCGAGGGGACCCCGCGGCCGGGACACCACCTCCGGCGGGCCGGCCGCCGTGATGACGAGGACCGGCCGCTCCCCCGGCCGGGCGGGCGCGGCGGAGCCGGTGAGCGAGACGGTGGCACCGAGGTCGAGCCCGACGGGGCGCTCGGCCGTACGGACGACGACAGGCACCCGGGTCGCGGTGACGTCGCCGCCGACCCGCACACGGGTGGCGACAGCGTCGAAACGCCAGCCGGTCGCAGAGCTCAGGATCTTTCCCGTGACATCGGCCTCGATCGTCACCAACCGCCCGCCGGAGAGGGGCAATGCGAGGACCCGATCGCGGTCCGGCGCGCTCATCGCGATGTGTGAGACGGCCGCGGCGGCGAAAGCGAGAGCGACGGCGAAGATCGTGATCGGCGTACGTCGCGGGCGTGCGCCGTCGCGGGATCTGCGAAGGGAGATCGCCACGGCCACCAGCAATGCCGTCGCGACCGTCCAGAGGACCGCCGCCACGATGACCGCGACCTCGGGATGGTGCGTCACCACGAGTGCGACGACCCAGACACCGATCGCGACGGGGAGCAATCGGAGGTCGCGACGGCGGATGCGGGCGCTCACACGCGAACCCGATCCCGCAGTGCCTCCAGCATCTTCTCGCCGATCCCGGACACCGCCAGCAGGTCTTCGACGCTCGTGAAGCGTCCGTTCTCCTCGCGCCAGGCGATGATCCGCTCGGCCAGCGCAGGACCGACGCGCGGGAGGGTGTCGAGCGCAGCGGCATCCGCGGTGTTCAGATCGACGAGGCCGTCCGCACCGGCCCCGCCGGGCGCTCCACCGCCTGCCGATTCAGGCGGCGCTTGACCGGGCTCGGGGACGAAGAGCTGCTCGCCGTCGGTGACGGTGCGCGCGAGGTTCACTCCCGCCGGATCGGCCGTGTCGCTGAACCCGCCGGCCGCGGCCACCGCGTCGACCACGCGCGCGTCGGCGTCGAGGCGATACAGGCCGGGACTCACGACGGCGCCATGGACGTGGACGTACACAGCGGCGGCGCCGGTGTCGCTGTCGGGCCCCGCCGTCGGCGTCACGACGGGGGTCACCACCGCCACCGGCGCCGCGAGCGATCGGATCATGCCGATCGCGACAGTCACCGCCGCTGCGGCGAGAACGAGGACGACCAGTGCCCCGACACCCAGGCGGCGCCGGGCCGGAGCGGGGTCGGGAGCAGTCACCCCGTCAGGCTAGGCGGGACGCTCCCGACCGCTCGGCCGCGGGTCGTCGCTTCGGGAGATCGTGGGCATCACCCTGTCTGGGGAGGGCCCGACGCGGCATCCGGCCGTCGTCGAGTAGCCGGCGCTGATCCCGGATCCGCACCTGCGGGTGGATCCGCCTCATGGGTGACCGGGACGCTCTTGTCCTCCGCGGTGCGCATGTCCCACGACGGCTTGCGCACGGCGTAGAAGATCAGCGGCGGTGCACCGAGGACGATGATCACCAGCCCGACGATCCAGGGATACAAGGCGGGTGAGAACGCGGTGAAGCCCGACGGCGGGATGAACGAGAACACGAACGCGGCAAGGCTCGCGAGCAACCCGACACCCGCGACCAGCCCCATGGCCGGGACGCGGTAGGTCCGCTTGACGCCGGGCTGAGTGCGCCGGAGCACGAGCGCAGCCGCGAACATCATCATGTACATGATGAGGTAGAGCGCCGCGGCCATGTCGATCAGTGCCACGAAAGCGGCACTCACATTGGGAACGACGATGAAGATCGCCGCCAGGATCGTGACGATCGTGCCCTGCAGCATGAGGATGCCCGACTGCACGCCGGCCTTGTTCTTCTTCTGCAGCAGAGGCGGGAGGAGCCCGGTCTCCGCTGCCGCGAGCACGCCCTTGGACGGACCGGCGATCCAGGTGATCACCGAGGCGAGCGCGCCCGCGGCGATGAGCGCCGACATCGTGGCCGTCGCCCACTCACCCACGCCCCAGTGCTGGAAGTACTCCTGGAACGCGAGCATGATCCCGTTCGTCAGTCCGAGCTTCTCCTGCGGGACCGCGACCGAGATGGCGATGGTCGGCAGGATGAAAACGAGCAGGATCAGGATCGAGGAGATCAGGATGGAGCGCGGGAATCCGCGGCCGGGGTCCTTCATCTGATTCACGTGCACTGCATTGACCTCCATGCCCGCATAGGCGAGGAAGTTCGACACGATCAGCACGATCGATGCGATGCCGGTGAACGGCGGGATGACCGCATCCGGGGTGAGCGGCACCTGGCTCTGCTCGCCGCCGAACACCCAGATCGCCCCGAAGACGATCAGGAAGGCCGCCGGGAGCAGCGTTCCGAGGATGCCGCCCCAGGAGCCCAGTTTTGCGAAGAGGTTCCCGCCGCGGAGCGTCACGAGCGTCGAGCCCCAGTACAGCACGAGGATCACCACAGCCGTGAAGAAGCCCGAGCTCGACAGCGACGGATCGAGGAAGACGAACGCGAGCGCTGCGGCGATGAACGCGAGCTGCGTGGGGTACCAGACGACGTTCTGGATCCATTGGAGCCAGACGGCGGTGAAGCCCCAGCGGTTGCCCATGGCTTCGCGGATCCAGACGTAGATGCCGCCTTTCCAGCCCGTCGCGAGCTCTGCCGCCACCAGCGCCGTCGGGATCAGGAAGAAGATCGCCGGGAGGATGTACAGGGTTACGCTGCCGAGACCGAAAACAGCCATCGCCGGGAGCGAGCGCAGGCTCGCGACGACGACGAGCGTCAGGAGCGCGAGTTGGCCGACGCCCAGGTACGCCGTGACGCTCGACCGCGGCGCGAGGGGATGGTTCGGCGTCGTGCGGGGGGATGGTTGACGCGTGGACATGGCGACGCGCCTCAGTGGTGGAACGCCGAAGTCGCGGCGGCCGTGGGCATGGGCGACTGCAGGCCGTCGAGGTACGCCACCTCGCGCTGGATGTCGGCGAGCAATGACTGGGCGAGATCCATGCTCAGCCCATTGCGCACGACGATGCGCTGGACCGTGATGTCGGTGAGATCGTCCGGCATCGGATAGGCCGGTACCAGCCAGCCGCGCATCCGCAGACGATCCTGCAGGTCGTAGAGCGTCCAGTTGTCGGTGTGCCCCTTCTTCAGACGCCACGCGAACACCGGGATGTCGCTGCCGTCGTTCCAGAGGTCGAACGCGTCGAGAGCGCCGATCCCGGCCGCGAGATACTTCGCGACGTCCTGCGACTCCTGCTGCACGGCACGATAACCCTCGAAGCCGAGCCGGAGGAAGAGGTAGTACTGCAGCAGCACCTGAGCGCCCGGCCGCGAGAAGTTCAGGGCGAAGGTGGGCATCTCGCCGCCGAGATAGCTCACCTTGAAGATCAGGTCCTCGGGCAGCCACCGTGCTTCGCGCCATACGACCCAGCCGAGGCCCGGATAGACGAGGCCGTACTTGTGGCCGGAGGTGCTGATCGAATGGACCCGCTCGAGACGGAAGTCCCAGACGAGGTCGGGCTGCAGGAAGGGTGCGATCATTCCACCCGATGCCCCGTCGACGTGAATGGGGATGTCGAGCCCGGTGCGCTCCTGGATCGCGTCGAGTGCCGCAGCGATCTGCGCGACGGGCTCGTACATCCCGGTATACGTCACGCCCATGATGGCGACGACACCGATCGTGTTCTCGTCGACGTATTTCTCCAGGTCGTGTCCGTCGAGCGTCTTGTGTTCCTCGGTGATCGGAACGAATCTGGCCTCGACGTCGAAGTAGTTGCAGAACTTCTCCCAGCACACCTGCACGGCGCTCGACATGACGAGGTTCGGAGCGGACGCGTCCTTGCCCTGGGCCCCGCGAAGCTGCTGCCAACGCCGCTTGAACGCGAGCCCGCCGAGCATGCACGCCTCCGAAGAACCGATCGTCGAGGTGCCGATGCTGTGCCCGGCATCCGGTGAGTTCCACAGATTGGCGAGCATTCGCCAGCAATTGTCCTCGATAGCCGCGGTCTGCGGGTACTCGTCCTTATCGATCATGTTCTTGTCGAAGGACGAGGTGTAGACGTCCTTCGCCTCGTCGTCCATCCACGTGCTCACAAACGTGGCCAGGTTCAAACGCGCATTTCCGTCGAGGATCGTCTCGTCCTCGACGATTTGCTTCGCGGTCGCGGGAAGGGATTCGCGCTGGGGAATCACGTGCCGTGGCGCGCCCTTCGCCTCCGTCGGCCGGGTGAACAGAGGGGCTGCCGGGCTGATCGTCTCGTCGTTCATTTCGTCTCCTCATTGCACGCCGAATAAAGGCGACAAGGGGTCGACCGTGTCCCCGCGGTCGACGCCGCCCCCGTGAATGCCCCTCAAGATAGGCGGCCTTCCGAATGGGTTCAAGGGGGGTCGACGACAGCGCGAATCGGCCCCGAGACTGAGCTCAGGAATCGGAGGATGCACCGTCAGGTGCGAGCTATGTCCGGGCGCGCCCGACGATGCCCGTGCGCTGCAGGAGCAGGTACATCTCGCAGCCCAGACAGAATCCGAACGCGGCATTCAGGAAGGCTGCCGCGAATGCGAGAGCGGTAGCGCTCGGAAGGGCCCACGGCACTCCCGCGAGATGCAGAATCAGCCCGATCGCGGTTACGGCGAGGCCGACTCCTTGCGCGAAACGCGGTGGACGAGCGTCCTCGAATTCCCGCGGGGGCGACAGGCGCGGCCGCACGACGCGGCGGAAGAGCACACCCCAGGGCGCGCTCCGCGGTGACGAGACACCCCAGAGGAACAGCAGCGCGGCGATCAGTACGAGCACGAAGCCCGCGTCGACGACTCGATCGGCAAGTGGCGCTGCAGGCAGGCGCCATTCGGCTCCCACCGACGCCGTTGCGATTCCGAGCAGCGATGCGAGGAAGGCCACGAGCAGCAGTCCCGCGGTGATGGACGCGGCGAACCGCGGTGCTCGGACATCGATGCGCTCGATCGCGGTCACCTCAGACCTCCCGCAGCAGACGGCTGATCTCGGTCGCGAGCGCGGACCGATCCGGAAGACCACCGGTGCGCTGACGAACCCTCCCGGTACCGTCGAGCACGAGAACCGTGGGTGTCTGCATCACTTCGAACCGACGAGTCAGGTCCGGGCGATGCGTGAGGTCCACCTCGACGTGGCGGACGCCGTCATGCTCCGCGGCGAGCGACGAGAGAACGCGTCGCGCCGCGGGGCACCGAGAGCACAGCTCGGTGCTGAACTGCAGCAGCGTGGCGGAGCCACCGAAGGCGCTCACGCCGACCATCGCGGGCGTCACGAGCTCGCCGTCTGCGACATCGCGGGAGCGACCCCGCGAACGCCGCGAGACCAGACCGACCGCCGCGACGAATGCGACGAGCACGACGGTGAGGATGACGGCGGGAAGCGGCTGCACGATCGCCACCGTAGACCGCCGGCGACAGCGGCGGGGAAGTGTGTCATCGCGTGACGACTCCCCCGCCCTCGTCAGCGAGCGGTGGTGAAGCTGACCACCTTAGGCGCTCGCACCACGGCGCGGGCGATCTCACGACCGTTGAGCGCGCGGACGATCTTGTCGTCGCTGCGGGCGAGCGATTCGAGCTCGTCGGAGGAGATCTTCGCCGACACGCTGAGCGTGCCGCGGACCTTTCCGTCGATCTGGACGACCGCGGTGACGGACTCCTCGACGAGGAGGGTCGGGTCGGGCTGACGCCAGACGGCGAGGCCCACGAACGGCCGGTGGCCCAGCGTCTCCCACATCTCCTCGGCGGTGTGCGGGGCGAACAGGTCGAGGATGACGGTGATCGCTTCCGCTGCCTCGCGAACCGCCGGGTCGCCGGCGCCGGCGCCGCTGTCGATGACCTTGCGGGTGGCGTTCACGAGCTCCATGAGTCGAGCGACGACGACGTTGAACTTCGTCTGCTCGACGAGCCCCGGAGCGTCGGCCCAGAGGCGGTGGGTGACGCGACGGAGCGCGGCATCCCCCTCGGCCCAGACGACGTCGATCTCGCTGTCGACGTCCGCGGCCACGCGCAGCGCACGGGCGAGGAACTTCGCCGCTCCCGTCGTCGAGACGTCTGCCCAGTCCTTATCGTCCTCGACGGGTCCGGCGAAGGCCAGTGCCACACGCAGGACGTCGGCGCCGTGCTGCTCGAGCTCCTCCTGGAAGAGCACGAGGTTGCCCTTGCTCTTTGACATCTTCGCGCCGTCGAGGATAACCATGCCCTGGTTGATGAGGCTCGAGAACGGCTCGGTGAACTCCACCTGCCCCATGTCGAAGAGAGCCTTGGTGATGAACCGTGCGTACAGCAGGTGCAGGATCGCGTGCTCGACCCCGCCGATGTAGAAGTCGACCGGGCCCCACTTGTCGGCCTCGCGAGGCGCGAAGGGCTGGCCTGCGTCGTTCGGCGACAGGAAGCGCAGGAAGTACCACGAGCTGTCGACGAAGGTGTCCATCGTGTCGGGGTCGCGAAGGGCCGGCTCCCCCGTCTCGGGATCGGTCGTGGTGACCCAATCGGTCGCCGCCCCGAGCGGCGAGGAGCCCTTCGGCGTGAGGTCGAGCCCCTCGACGGACGGGAGGCGGACCGGCAGCTCCTCGGAGGGCACCGGGACGATACGGCCGTCGTCGGTGTGGATCATCGGGATCGGCGTTCCCCAGAAACGCTGACGCGAGATCAGCCAGTCCCGCAAGCGGTAGGTCTTGGCTGCGCGCCCGTTTCCGCTCGCGGTCAGCTGCTCGATGGCACGGGCGATGGCGTTGCGCTTGCTGAGCCCGTCCAACGCACCCGAGTTGATCATCCGGCCGTCGCCCGTCAGTGCAACACCCGTGCGGGCGGGGTCGATGTCGTCGATCGCGGTCGTCGGGTCGATCGGCACGCCCTCATCGTCGAGCTCGATGACCGGCATCGCGCCGGTCACCGGCGCGGTGGTGTCGACGACGACGCGCACCGGCAGGTCGAATGCGCGTGCGAAGTCGAGGTCACGCTGGTCATGCGCCGGAACAGCCATCACCGCGCCGTGGCCGTAGTCGGCCAGGACGTAGTCCGCCGCCCAGATCGGCAGTCGCTCGCCATTGATGGGGTTGATCGCGAAACGGTCGAGGAAGACGCCGGTCTTCGGTCGATCGGCGGTCTGACGGTCGATCTCGCTCGTCTTCTGGACCGTCTGCAGGTACTCACGGAAACGCTGCTGCACCTCCTCGGACGAACCCGCTGCCAGCTCGGCGGCAAGGTCGGAGTCGGGCGCGACGACCATGAAAGTCGCACCGTGCAGCGTGTCCGGTCGGGTCGAGAAGACCGTGATCTTCTCGTCACGGCCCTCGATCTCGAAGTCGATGTCGGCGCCGACCGACCGCCCGATCCAGTTGCGCTGCATCTGGATGACCTTCTGCGGCCAGAAGCCCTCGAGCTGATTCAGATCGTCGAGCAGGCGGTCGGCGTACTCGGTGATCTTGAAGTACCACTGCGTCAGCTTCTTCTTGACCACCTCGGCGCCGCAGCGCTCGCAATGCCCGTCGACGACCTGCTCGTTGGCGAGCACCGTCTGGTCGTTCGGGCACCAGTTGACCGGACTCTCCTTGCGGTAAGCCAGCCCCTTCTCGTACAGCTTCTGGAACAGCCACTGGTTCCAGGTGTAGTACTCGGGGTCGCTCGTATGGAGCACGCGGCTCCAGTCGAACGAGACGCCGTACTCGTGCAGGCTCTGCTTCTGCTGGGCGATGTTGTCGTACGTCCATGCGCGGGGGTCGGCACCGCGCTTGATGGCGGCGTTCTCAGCGGGCAGGCCGAAGCTGTCCCAGCCGATCGGGTGCAGCACGTTGTAACCGCGGTGCCGCCAGAAGCGGGCCACGATGTCGGAGTAGAGGTAGTTCTCGGCGTGCCCCATGTGAAGGTCGCCCGAGGGGTACGGGAACATCGCGAGGACGTACTTGCGGGGACGCTTGTCGTCATCGCCGCCGGCCCGGAAGGGATCGGCGTCTGCCCAGGCGCGCTGCCACTTCGCCTGCACGGCGTGGGCGTCGTAAGCGGCGGAATCGGGCGTGTTGGCGCGATCAGTGGAGCTGTCGGTCACGGGTGAACCAATCTGGGAATGCGAAAAGGGCGCGAGAGCACCGCTCCCAGGCTACCGGACCCGTTCCCGCCAACGGGGCGGCAGGTCCGCTCCGAGCGCGGCCAGCGGCGCCCGCGCCTTCAACGCGACCTCGTCGACCTCGGCTTCCGGCTCGGATCCCCACGTGATGCCCCCGCCCGCGCCGACGTAGGCCTGCTCGCCATTCACGACGATCGATCGGATAATCATCGCGAGATCGGCGTCGCCGTCGCGGCCGACCCAGCCGAAACAGCCCGCGTACGTCCCCCGCGGAGCGCCCTCGAGGTCGTGCAGGATCGTCATCGCCGAGAGCTTCGGTGCACCCGTCATGCTGCCGGCCGGAAACGCGGTGGCGAGCACTTCCGACAGCCGCGTACCCGGCCGGATCGATCCCGACACGCTGCTGACGAGCTGGTGCACGGTCGGATAGGTCTCGACCTCGAGCAGCCGCTCGACCACGACGGAGCCGGGCTCGCTCACGCGCTGGAGGTCGTTGCGCATGAGGTCGACGATCATGACGTTCTCCGCGCGCTCTTTCGGGCTCGTCACGAGGTCCCGCACCAGCTGATCATCGGATGCCGCGTCATCGCCGCGCCGCCGCGTGCCCTTGATCGGACTGGTCAGCACGGTTCCGCCGGTGAGCCCGAGGAAGCGCTCGGGGCTCGCGCTGATCAGCGCGCGCTCCCCCGATCGGATCAGCCCGCCGTGATGCGACGACGACGCGGCACGAAGCCTCCGGAACACCGCGAGCGCGTCGAACGGGTGATCATCGCGAACGGTGAAACGCGTCGTGAGGCAGAGCTGGTACGCGTCACCCCGGCGGATCGCGTTCCGGCAGTCCCCGACGAGCGCGGCGTACTGGTCAGGGTCGACGCGGGCCTGAGCGAAGAGATCACCGGTCGCCGCGTCCGCGCGTGCGCGGGCGAAAGCCCCTGTGCGCCAGGTGTCGACCTGCGCCGCGAAGTCGTCGACGGCGTCGGCCGGCGCCGCCGCCCAAACGCGCCGCGCGGCGTGGTCGAACGCGACGAACCTCTCCACTCGAAGCCAAAGAGCCTCCGGTTCCGCGGCATCCCGCTTCGCCGGCGCGCCTGCTCGGGATGCCGCCGCGTCGTACCCCGCCCAGCCGACCCAGCCGCCGACGAAGGGGCCCGTGCGTGCCTCGCGGCCGATCCTCTGCCGGGAGGATCCGTCGACGACCGGGTCCGGCGGATCGGCGGGCTCGCCCGAGCCGATCCAGCTCCAGCCCGAGGCGGCGTCGACGCCGGCGTCGAGCCAGAAGACATGCTCGCCGGGCACCTCGCCGATGAGGTTCGCGGGATCGGTCCAGCCGTCGAGGCAGCGGAAGCTCGTCGTCTCGGGCACGATCACAGGTTATGTCTTAGGTCACGCCCCTAGGCTCGGAGCGTGAACGAGATCCTCGACTGGATTCTGAACACCGTGCAGAGTATCGACCCGGTGTTGCGCACGGTCGTGGCGGGTATCGCGATCATGCTCGAGACCAGTGTGCTCATCGGGCTCGTGGTGCCGGGTGACACCGTGGTGATCGTGGCCGCGACCGCGGTCGGGAGCGTCGGCGAAGGCTTCATCCTGGGTGCTGCGGTCGTCGCCGGCTCGCTCGCGGGAGAGTCGATCGGGTTCGCGCTCGGGCGCTGGCTCGGCCCTCGCATCCGCTTCTCTCGCCTCGGGCGCCGCATCGGCGAGGACAACTGGGCGCGTTCGGAGCTCTATCTGAGACGCCGCGGCGGTCCCGCGATCTTCCTCTCGCGATTCCTGCCCGTCCTGCATTCGCTCGTGCCTTTGACGGTCGGCATGAGCGGCTTCTCGTATCGGCGCTTCATCGCGTGGACGGCGCCGGCCTGCGTGATCTGGACCTCTCTCTACGTCGGAGTGGTCGCGGCCGCGGCGAAGACCTATCGCGAGGTCTCCGACAACATCCAGTACGCGGGATATCTCTTCGTCGGCGTCATCGTGGCCTTCCTGCTCCTCGCCTACCTCGTGAAGCGACTGATCAGCCGCCGCGAGGCACGTCATCTGCGGCTCGAAGAGGAGAAGATCCGACGCGCGGACGGGGACGTGAAAGACTGAGGCGATGGCTTCCTCACCCGCACCACGGAAGAAGATCCTGTGGTTGGCGCGCCTCGAGCGCCGCTTCCACTCGTGGCGCGAACGACGCGCCCGCGCGCGCGGTCAACGACCGACCGTCGCCGCGTACCCCGGCTATGGCGGCGACGGCTGGGTCCGTGTCCTCGGACGCGTGCTGATCGCACCGAAGAAGCGCCCCGCGAAGGGTGGCGAGTACGCCTCGGTCCGTGGGTGGCGCAGCTTCGCGTCGGTCCCGGTGGCGTTCGCGCAGGTGAGGGTCACCGTCGCGGGCACGACGCATGAGATTGTGGCCGATCGCGGCGGCGTCATCGACGTCGAGCTGCCCGGAGCCCTCGAGCCGGGCTGGCAGACGATTTCGATGACCGTCGAAGGCAGCGAGGTCATCGAGACCCGCGTCTTCGTGATCTCCGGCGACACCGATTTCGGCATCATCTCCGACATCGACGACACGGTCATGGTGACCGCCCTACCGCGTCCCTTCGTGGCGGCATGGAACTCGTTCGTCCTCGACGAGCACGCGCGCCAACCGGTGCCCGGGATGGCCGTCATGCTCGAGCGGCTGACGCGCGACCGTCCGGGCAGCCCGGTCATCTATCTGTCCACCGGCGCGTGGAACGTCGCGCCGACCCTCATCCGATTCCTGCGACGCCACGTCTTCCCCTCGGGACCGATGCTTCTCACCGACTGGGGGCCGACCCACGACCGCTGGTTCCGCAGCGGACGTGACCACAAGGCCGAGAACCTGCGCCGCCTCGCGAAGGAGTTCCCGCATGTCCGTTGGCTCCTGGTCGGCGACGACGGCCAGCACGACGACGCCCTCTACACGGCGTTCGCCAGTGAGTACCCCGATCGGGTGCGTGCTGTTGCGATCCGTCGACTGTCACCGGCGGAGGCGGTTCTCGCCGGTGGCCGCACCGCGGTGAACGATCACTCCGCGGCGCAGGTGCCGTGGGTCTCCGGCTCGGACGGAGCGGCGCTGCTCGACCGGCTCGCCGATGTCGGCGTGATCGCGCGCGACTGAGGCCGGCACCGCCCGGATGTCGCACGTGCGCCCTACGCTGAAGACATGTGCGGTCGTTTCGTCGTAGCCCGCGTCGGTTCCGAGCTCGCGAGCGTTCTGCACGCCGAGATCGTTCCCGACGATCTGCCCTCTCCGTCGTTCAACATCGCGCCCACAGCACAGGCGACGATCGTGCTCGACTCGGTCAAGACCGAGCCTCCGACGCGTCGCCTCGCCTCCGCCCGCTGGGGCCTCGTGCCGGGCTGGGCCAAAGATCCGTCGGTCGGATCGCGGGCGTTCAACGCCCGGTCCGAAGAAGCGGCGGAGAAGCCGACGTTCCGCGATGCGCTGGTCTCGCGCCGGGCCGTCATCCCGGCATCGGGCTACTACGAGTGGCAACAGCAGGCCGGTGCGAAAACGCCTCACTTCATCCGGCCTGAGAACGGTGAGCCGCTCTTCTTCGCCGGGCTCTACGAATGGTGGAAAGACCCATCGCGCCCCGTCGACGACCCGGGCCGGTGGCTGCTGAGCTTCACCATCCTGACACGCTCAGCGGTCGGCGGTCTGGCGGAGATCCACGACCGCATGCCGCTGATGATCGACGCCGAGTATGCCGATGTCTGGCTCGATCCCACCACCGAGTACCCGGCCGACCTGCTCGACGCGGTGTCCGAGGCGGCTCCGGCCGTCGTCGACACGCTCACCTGGTTCGCCGTCGGCGCCACTGTGGGAAACGTGCGCAACGACGATCCGTCGCTCATCGAGCCGGCGTGACGCGGTCTCCCAGCGCAGGGGTGTCTATCCTCGAGAGGTGACGCTCCGCCTCTCCGCCCCCGTGCAGTTGGCGCCTGAGACATGGCGTCAGCTCGCCGACGCGCACGCGGAGCGCGCTGACGCGCTCACCGAGGCGCACCGGCGGCGCGCTTCGCGCGCTGAGAAGCACCCGGTCGAGGACTTCCTGTTCACGTATTACTCCTACAAGCCGGCCATTCTCCGGCGCTGGCATCCAGGCCCCGGTGTCGTCCTGAACGGCGGCGCGGACCAGCGCGGCGACTGGCGCTGGTATGAGATCGTCGGCGGTCGCAACGTGCGTGTCGCAGACGAGAAGTTCCGCGAGGAGCGCGCGTCCCTGTACCGCGGAGTGACGGGACTCCTCCGCGCCACTCGCGACCGCGCGGGGGTCTTCGGCTGCTTCGGCCTTCACGAGTGGGCGATGGTCTACCGGACCGATGCCACGCGCCACGAGATCCCGCTCCGGCTGAGCGCGGCGGGAACGGATGCCGTCGTCGAGGCCCACGACCTGCGCTGCACGCACTTCGACGCGTTCCGCTTCTTCACGCCCGAGGCCGTGCCGCTCAATCGCGAACCGCTCGACCGAGAAGGGGCCATCGCACGCGAGCAGCCGGGTTGCCTGCACGCCGGCATGGACGTCTACAAATGGATGCTGAAGCTCGGGCCCCTCGTTCCCGGGCATCTGCTCCTGGACGCCTTCGTTCTCGCTCGCGACATCCGCGAACTCGATATGCGCGCCTCGCCCTACGATCTGCGTGACTGGGGCTACTCCCCCGTTGCGATCGAGACCGCCGAGGGCAAGGCGGAGTACGTGCGCCAGCAGCGGCTGCTGAGCGCCCGCGGTCAAGCGTTGCGCGCCGCGGTGCTCGACGTGGTCGACGCCGCAGCGGCCGTCTGAGCATTCGAGTCACGCCGGGCGTGTCACCCGAGCCGCGGCACTCCGCGACTCGGGCGACACCACCGCCGTAAAAACACGAAATCCCCGCCGAAGCGGGGACTTGGTGGACCTGAGGGGACTCGAACCCCTGACCCCCTGCATGCCATGCAGGTGCGCTACCAGCTGCGCCACAGGCCCGTGGTTTCCGCTCTCGCGGCAACTCATTTAGCTTACAACATCTCCAGGGGTGCTCGTGACCACGGCGGCCTCGATCGGGATGACCGGGCAGTCCTTCCACAGGCGCTCGAGCCCGTAGTAGACGCGCTCCTGCTCGTGGAACACGTGAACGACGAGGTCGCCGAAATCGAGCAGCACCCAGCGCGACTCGGTGCGGCCCTCCCGGCGCAGTCGCTTGTGGCCGGCCTCGAGCATGCTCTCCTCGACCGCATCGGCGATCGCGGCGACATTGCGCTCACTGTTCCCACTGACGAGCAGGAACGCATCGACGAGCGGGAGGGGCTGCGACACGTCGAGGGCGACGAGGTCTTCGCCGCCCTTCGACTCTGCGGCCGTCGCGGCGACGGCGACCATGTCGATGACTGCTTGTGAACTCATCCGAAGACTCCTGTGAAAAGCGAGACGAGCAGAACGCCCGCCAGGGCGAGGGCGAGGGCCCCCGCGGTGATGGCGAGGGCGACCGTCCAGCGGCTGCCCTTCTCCGGCGCCGGCGGACGAATGACGTCCTCGGCGCTCTTGATGGTCGAGATGGCCGCGCTCGCGGCGATGGGTGTCGGCGAGGACGACGCCGGCAGCTCGCCGTCCACGAGAACCGCATCGACCTCCTTGCCGTCCGCAACGCCCGGGACGACACCGGTCGAACCGAAGTTCTCGGGCAGAGTGAACGTCCCGGTGATCAGAACCTCGCCGGTCGCGGTCACGGGTGCGACCAGCGGGCCGCCGTCGGGGTTCTCGGCGAGAATCAATGCGTTCGGCGTCGTGAACGCGCCCGTCGCCGCGGCACTGCGCGACAGCAGCTGATCGAACGATGCGGGCACGTCGCTGGCGGCGGACTCCCCCGCGAGCAGATCGGCGCCGAGGTCGTTCGAGACGACGTGGCGCTCGGGCTCCGCTTCGTCCGCGGTCTCGTCGATCGCGCGCTCGTCGTCAGCGACAACGTCCTCCGTGGCGACGTCGTCTTGGGCGATGTCGTCCTCGGCGCCGGTCTCTTCGGGGACGGCCTTCTCCGCCTCGACAGCCTCGGAACCCGCTGCCTCGGACTCAGACTCGGTCTCGACCACAGCGTCAGTGACGTCCGGGGAGGCGGCTTCCGTTTCGGCATCCGCACCATCGGCCGCCTCGGCCTCACCGTCAGCCCGGGGGGCGTCGAGCTCGGCGCCGTCCTGGGCATCCTCGTCGGCGGCATCCGATTCGACTGTCCGAGCCGCGTCATCGGCGTCGCGTGGACCAGACGCGTCGGAGTCGTCGGATTCGGCCGCCACGGTCGGGTGCTCGCCGGTCGCTGTCACGACAGGGATGGATGCCGTGCGGATCTTCTCCTGCAGGCGAGCCTGGCGGCGGGTCAGCGCGGGCGAGCCGAGATCGACAGACGTCTGCGGGACGGGCGCCGGGGGAAC
Organism: Microbacterium sp. SMR1; assembly: GCF_003289625.1. Taxonomy (GTDB): domain Bacteria; phylum Actinomycetota; class Actinomycetes; order Actinomycetales; family Microbacteriaceae; genus Microbacterium; species Microbacterium plantarum. Next base: position 737,792 of record NZ_QMBN01000001.1, on the reverse strand, counting down.
CTCCACCGGCTCCGCAGCACGCGGAAGCGGCGCTGGGGCGGGCTTCGGCTCCGCTCCGGTCGCCGACGCGTCGTCGGTGGCGTCAGGGTCGACGATGATCGGATTGGAAGCCGTGTTGCGCAGCTCACGCAGTTGTCGGCGCGTCAGCTGCGGAGTCGGTGGCTGTTGCTCGTTGTCGCTCATGCCTTGCTCCGATAGAGATGATGCTTCGCAATGTATTGGACGACCCCGTCTGGAACGAGGTACCACACCGGATGTCCGCGTCCGACTCGTGCCCGGCAGTCGGTCGACGAGATGGCCAGCGCGGGGATCTCGAGCAGGCTCACGTCATCGCTGGGCAGTCCGGCACTCGAAAGCGTGTGGCCGGGACGCGAGACGGCGACGAAATGCGCGAGCTCCCACAGTTCATCATGGTTCCTCCAGCTGAGAATCTGCGCGATGGCGTCAGCTCCCGTGATGAAGAAGAAGTCGGCGTCGGGACGTTGTGCCTTCAGATCGCGCAGTGTGTCGATCGTGTACGTCGGACCGTCGCGGTCGATGTCGACGCGACTCACCGTGAACATCGGGTTCGAAGCCGTCGCGATGACCGTCATGAGGTACCGATGCTCCCCCGGCGACACGAACGACTTCTGCCACGGCGTTCCCGTCGGCACGAAGATGACTTCGTCCAGATCGAACGACTGCGCGACCTCGCTCGCGGCCACCAGGTGCCCATGATGAATCGGGTCGAACGTGCCGCCCATCACGCCGATACGCGGCGCACGCGTTCCCGTCATCGGTGCGGCCTCAGTGGTGGCCGTTCTCCGACTGCGTCAGTTGCTTGCCGTGAGCGGCGGCGTAGGCCTCGGCCTTGCCGTCGTGGCGGTTGGCGACGTTGCGGTACGACAGCGTCACGAGCCCGAGAGCGAGGAAGATGACCAGGGCGATGACGCCGAAGATCATCGTCTCCGCCTGCACATTGCCGTGGTGCTCGGTCTGCTCGGCGGCGAATGCGGTGATCGTGGCGAGGGTCATCGTGGCTCCGTTCGTTTCGCGCGGCGGCGCGTATCAAGTTTAGGTGGTCAGGCGCGCGTCTGCCCGGCGCCGCGCGCGAGCCACTTCGTGCTGGTCAGCTCGGGAAGTCCCATCGGGCCGCGGGCATGCAGCTTCTGAGTCGAGATGCCGACCTCGGCACCGAAGCCGAACTCGCCCCCGTCGGTGAACCGCGTCGACGCGTTCGCCATGACGACAGCGGCGTCCACTTCAGCGAGGAAGCGCTCGGCATTCGCATCGTCGGCGGTCACGATGGCCTCGGTGTGCATCGTCGAGTAGCGACGGATATGTTCGAGAGCCTCGTCGAGATCGTCGACCACGCGCATGGCGAGGTCGAGGCTCATGTGCTCGGTCGCCCAGTCGTCGTCCGTTGCGGGAACGGCGGCGGGCACGAGGCGGCGCACGTCATCGTCGCCGTGGATCGTGACTCCTGCGCCGATGAGCGCCGCGGACACGGGCGGGACCAGGCGGTCGGCCGCCGACCGCACGACGAGCACGGTCTCGACCGCATTGCAGACGCTCGGCCGCTGCGCTTTCGCGTTCACGACGATCTCGCGCGCCCACTCGAGCGGAGCGGACTCGTCGAGGACGATGTGGACGACCCCGGCTCCGGTCTCGATGACCGGCACCGTCGACTCGGTCACGACGGTCTCGATGAGCTGGGCACTGCCGCGAGGAACCAGGACGTCGACGAGGCCCCGGGCCCGCATGAGCGCCCGCGCGCCGTCGCGGCCGAAGTCATCGACGGTCTGGATGCCGTCGGGGTCGACCCCGGCTCGCTGCAGCGCACCCCGCATCGCCTCGATCAGCGCGGCGTTGGTCGACTGCGCTGCGGAGCCGCCGCGCAGGACGACGGCGTTTCCTGAGCGGAGCGCGAGCGCCGTGATGTCCACCGTGACGTTCGGCCGGGCTTCGTAGATGGAGGCGACGACGCCGAACGGCACGGACACCTTCTGGAGTCGCACGCCGCCCGGCAGCTCGCGCTCATCGAGCACACGCCCGACAGGATCCGGGAGGCGTGCCACATCGCGCACAGCACGCGCGAGGGACGCGACGCGTGCCTCGTCGAGCATGAGGCGGTCGCGCAGACCGGCAGAGATCCCGTCCGCCTCGCCGCGCTCCAGGTCATCGCGGTTCGCCGTGACGATGCGGGCGGTGTCGGCGCTCAACGCGTCGGCGATACCGTCGAGGAGCAGGGTCTTGGCGGCATCGTCCAGAAGGCCGATCGAGCGGCTCGCCCGTTTCGCGGCGCCCAGGCGCTCGGCGACGTCGGATGCGACGGCTGTGGTCATCACGCCAGTCTAGCGACGGCGGCCTCAGCCCTGACCGACGCCGATCGCCCCGGTACCGGTGATCAGCGCGGGCGCGGGATTCGCCTCGAACCACGTGCCGACATCCGCGCCCGCGAGGGCTTCGCTGGCGAGGTCGATGCTCGTCACGAGCGCCGCGACCCCGCCCTCGGCGGCCAGCCGCGCGGCCGAAGCCTTCGTTGCGGCACCGCCGGTGCCGACGCTGTTGACGACCGTCGCGCCGAATTCGTACCCGCTGAGGTCGTCATCGAAGGAGACGGTCTCGATGGGGCGCGCGCCCGGCTCGCTCGGCGGCCGGGTGTAGAGGCAGGCGATATCGCTGAGCAGCACGAGGGCGTCCGCCCCGACGAGGCGCGAGACGAGAGCCGCGAGCCGGTCGTTGTCACCGAAACGGATCTCGTGTGTCGCGACGGTGTCATTCTCGTTGACGATGGGAAGGATGCGGAGCCCCAGCAACCGCTCCATCGCGCGGCGTGCGTTCGATCGGTGCGTCGGGTCGTCGAAGTCCCCCGCGGTCAACAGCACCTGGCCCGCGACGATGCCGTACTGTCGCAGGGCGTCCAGGTAGCGATAGACCAGGACGTTCTGCCCGACGGCCGCTGCTGCCTGCTGGGTGGCGAGGTCGGTCGGGCGCTCGTCGAGACGAAGGTACGGCATGCCGGTCGCGATCGCGCCCGACGAGACGAGCACGACCTCGGTGCCGCGGGCGTGCGCCTCTGCCAGCGCGTCGACAAGGGAGTCGATCTTGCCCGCGTTGTCCCCGCTGATCGAGGAGGAGCCGACCTTCACGACCACGCGTCGGGCGCCGTTGAGCTCCCGGCGCGCGAGCAGGCTCACGCGTCGTCCTCTGCGACACCTCGCGACTTCTCAGCGCGGCGCTCTGCCTCGAGTTCCGCCCGAGCCTCAGCCTTGGCATCCATCCGCTCGCGGTACCGCTCGCGACGCTCATTCGACGTCCGGCGCGGATTGAGGTCGAGACGCGGATCGGTGCCGCGCGGAGCGGTCATGAGCTCAGCGGCCGACGACAGCGACGGATGCCAGTCGAAGACGATGCCGTCGCCCTCGCCGATCACGACCGTCGAGCCCGGGGTCGCACCGAGCCGGAACAGCTCGTCCTCGATGCCGAGCTTGTCGAGACGATCGGCGAGGAAGCCCACCGCTTCCTCGTTCTGGAAGTCGGTCTGCTGCACCCAGCGCACCGGCTTGGCGCCGAGGATGCGGTAGACGTTGCCGTAGGTGCCGCCTTCGACGCGGATCGTGAAGTCGCGTTCGGCGCCCTTGGGGCGGATGACGATCCGCTCTGCGGGAACCTCGGCAGCGGCGGCGACACGGTGTTCGGCGACGAGCTCGGCCATGGCGAACGAGAGCTCGCGCAGACCCTGACGGCTCACGGTCGAGATCTCGAACACGCGGTAGCCGCGGGCTTCGAGGTCGGGACGCACGAGGTCAGCGAGATCGCGAGCCTCGGGGACGTCGGTCTTGTTGAGAGCGATGAGCTGCGGGCGCTCCAGCAGCGGCACCTGGCCCTCGGGAACCGGGTAAGCGCCGAGCTCGGCGAGGATGACCTCGAGGTCGGTGAGGGGATCGCGTCCCGGCTCCAGCGTCGCGCAATCGAGCACGTGCACCAGGGCCGAGCAGCGCTCCACATGGCGCAGGAACTCGAGACCGAGTCCGCGTCCCTCGCTCGCGCCCTCGATGAGGCCCGGCACGTCTGCGATCGTGTAGCGGATGTCGCCGGCCTGGACGACGCCGAGGTTGGGATGCAGCGTCGTGAACGGGTAGTCGGCGATTTTCGGGCGGGCGGCGGACATCGCCGCAATGAGGCTCGACTTGCCTGCGGAGGGGAACCCGACCAGTGCGATGTCGGCGACCGTCTTCAGCTCGAGCTGGACATCGCCTTCCCAGCCCGGGGTTCCCAGCAGCGCGAAGCCGGGAGCCTTTCGCTTGGGAGACGCCAGTGCCGCGTTGCCGAGGCCGCCCTGTCCACCCGGAGCCACGACGAAACGCATGCCCGGGGTCACCATGTCGACGAGCGTCTCGCCCTCGGGAGACTTGACGACCGTGCCGACAGGGACGGGGAGCTCGAGGTGCTCCCCCGCCGCGCCCGAGCGGTTGTCGCCCATGCCGAAGCCGCCGTTGCCGCCCGACCGGTGGGGCGAGTGGTGATACGACAGAAGCGTCGTCACCTGGGGATCAGCGACGAGGACGACGTCGCCGCCGTCACCGCCGTTGCCTCCGTCGGGGCCGGCGAGCGGCTTGAACTTCTCGCGGCGCACCGACACGCAGCCGTTGCCGCCCTTGCCGGCACGCAGATGCAGCGTGACCCGGTCGACGAACGTCACCATGCGGTGCCTCCTGGAAAACAGGGCGAGGGGCGAGCCGAAGCCCGCCCCTCGCCGCGAAGTGGTCTGGTCCGAATTACTCGGCAGCCGCCACGATGTTGACGACCTTGCGGCCACCCTTCGTGCCGAACTCGACGGCACCGGCCGCGAGTGCGAACAGGGTGTCGTCGCCGCCACGGCCGACGTTGGCGCCGGGGTGGAAGTGCGTGCCGCGCTGGCGGACGAGGATCTCGCCGGCGTTGACGGCCTGGCCGCCGAAGCGCTTCACGCCGAGGCGCTGTGCGTTGGAGTCACGACCGTTACGGGTGGAGCTTGCGCCCTTTTTGTGTGCCATCTCTGCGTCTCCCTGGCTTACTTGATGCCGGTGATCTTGACGCGCGTGAGGTCCTGACGGTGGCCCTGGCGCTTCTTGTAGCCGGTCTTGTTCTTGAACTTCTGGATCACGATCTTCGGGCCGCGCTCCTCACCGAGAACCTCGGCGGTGACCGTGACCTTCGCGAGCTTGTCAGCGTCGGTGGTCACGGCGTCGCCGTCGACGAGGAGAACGGCGGGAAGCTCGAGCTTGTCACCGATCTGAGCCGCCTGACGATCGAGGACGACGATCGTGCCGACCTCGACCTTCTCCTGACGGCCGCCGGCGCGCACAACTGCGTAAACCACTTCACACCTGTTTCTTCTGTGGAGCGCACGGCTCCGATTGTCTTTGCGAGACTGGAAAGTCTTGGTGCGCGTGCCACAGAGGATCCTGTGGCTGAGCCGCAATCGTGACGGGACGTCGACGGACTCGCTGCACCAAGGGTCCACTTTACCGGATGCCGGGAGATCCGGCAAAAGGACGGCCGGGTGTGTCGCTTCGGAGCCGCCGAGCGAGGCGCTCCCTAGGATCGGAGGATGGCGATCCTCATCGACGATCCGCGCTGGCCGGCCCACGGCCGCCTGTGGTCGCACCTGGTCAGCGATACGGACCTCGATGAGCTCCATGCCTTCGCGCGACGCCATGATCTGCCCGCGCGGGCATTCGATCTCGACCACTACGACGTCCCCGATTCGGCATTCGAGCGCCTCATCGCCGGCGGCGCCCAGCACGTCTCGGGCCACGAGCTCGTACGCCGGCTCATCGCCTCCGGGCTGAGGGTCACAGCGCGCGAACGCCGCGGGATCTGAAGCGATCCCGCGGCGTTCGTCTCGACGATGGGCGTCAGTCGTCCGAAGCCGGCGCAGCCGACACCGGGGTGCCGCTGAGGGCGGCCGTGGTCACGCGACGACGTCCTCGTCCCTGACCGGGCGCCTTGGGCTCGGGAAGCGCGTTGAGGACCGAATCGAGGAGAAGATCCTTCTCGGTCCGCGGCGCCTTGGGCTCGGCCTTCTTGCGACGGGGCTTCTTCGGGCGCTCGACGGGCGCGGGCTCGGCCTCGACGGGAGCCGCGATGATCTCGGCATCCTCATCGGCCGCGGTCGCCTGGATCGTCGAGGCAGCGATCTGCGCCAGGGCCGACTTCGCGCCCTCGGTGATGACGTGGGTGCCACCGTTCGCGGGAGCCGGTGCCGCGTTGCCGCCGCCGCGACCGCGCCGCGCCGAGCCGTTGCCGTTGCCGCCCTGAACTCCGCCACCGCGGTGCTTGACGACCGGGTCGTGGTGAACGATGACCCCGCGGCCAGCACATACGTCGCACGCCTCGCTGAATGTCTCCAGCAACCCGAGGCCCAGCTTCTTGCGCGTCATCTGGACGAGACCGAGAGAGGTGACCTCCGCGACCTGATGCTTGGTGCGGTCGCGGCTCAGGCATTCGATGAGGCGCCGCAGCACGAGATCGCGGTTCGATTCGAGCACCATGTCGATGAAGTCGACGACGATGATGCCGCCGATGTCGCGTAGACGAAGCTGGCGGACGATCTCTTCCGCAGCCTCCAGGTTGTTCTTCGTGACGGTCTCTTCGAGGTTGCCCCCGGAACCGACGAACTTGCCGGTGTTGACATCGACCACGGTCATCGCTTCGGTGCGGTCGATCACGAGCGAACCTCCGGAAGGCAGCCACACCTTGCGGTCGAGGGCCTTCTCGATCTGTTCGGTCACGCGGAACGCGTCGAACGGGTCCTGTTCGTCCTCGTACTTCTCGACGCGCTCGAGGAGATCGGGAGCGACGCCGGTGAGGTAGGAGGTGATCGTCGAGTACGCCTCGTCACCCTGGATGAGCATTCGCGAGAAGTCCTCGTTGAAGACGTCGCGCACGATCTTTACCAGCAGATCGGGCTCGGAGTGCAGGAGGGCCGGCGCCTGGATCTTCTCGAGCTGCGAGCTGATGTGCTCCCACTGCGAGGTGAGGCGCTGAACGTCGCGCGTCAGCTGATCCTCGGTCGCGCCCTCGGCGGCGGTGCGCACGATCACACCCGAGGACTCCGGGAGCACCTCTTTGAGGATGCGCTTGAGACGCGCCCGCTCGGTGTCGGGCAGCTTGCGAGAGATGCCGTTCATCGCACCGCCGGGGACGTACACGAGGTAGCGGCCGGGCAACGAGATCTGGCTGGTGAGGCGCGCGCCCTTGTGGCCGACGGGGTCCTTCGTGACCTGCACGAGGACGCGGTCGCCCGACTTCAAGGCGAGCTCGATGCGACGGGGCTGGTTGCCCGTCTCGACGGCATCCCAGTCGACCTCGCCCGAGTACAGCACGGCGTTGCGGCCACGCCCGATGTCGACGAACGCGGCTTCCATGCTCGGCAGGACGTTCTGCACGCGGCCGAGGTAGACGTTGCCGATGAGGGAAGCGTCCTGGTTGCGCGCGACGTAGTGCTCGACGAGCACGTTGTCCTCGAGCACGGCGATCTGGATGCGGCCGCTCTTCGAGCGCACGACCATGACGCGGTCGACCGCTTCGCGCCGCGCGAGGAACTCCGCCTCGGTGACGACGGTGCGTCGACGACCGGCTTCCCGCCCGTCCCGGCGACGCTGCTTCTTCGCCTCCAGGCGAGTGGAGCCCTTGATGCGCTGGGGCTCGGTGATCAACTCGACGGCGCGCTGGCGCGGAGCGGGCTCATTGCCCTCGTCGCCGTTCGACCCGCCGCGGCGACGGCCACGGCGGCGCGAGCTGCTCGAGCTCGACGAGGATCCGTTGTCGTCGTCATCGGTGTCGTCCGGCAGCGCGGGAAGAGGCGCGATCTCGGGCGCGTAGAAGTGCAGCGCGGTGGACACCGCCGATACGAACTCCGCCGGCAACAGGCCGAGCGAGACCGCGGTGGGCGGGCCGGAAGCGGCCGGCTCGTCCGTGGGCGCCGGCTCGTCCGTCGGCGCCGGCTCCTCAGCGGGGGCCGGCTCCTCAGCTTCTTCGGCGGGCGCCGGCTGGCCAGCGGGGACGACGGGTTCCTCCGAGGGGGCGGCCTCCTCGACGGACGCGGACTCGGGCGCGGCAGGCGTCCCCTCGGTGCCGGTCTCCGCGGTCATTCCGGAACCGGGTTCCGGCGCGGCATCCTCTGCGGCACGCCCGCTGTCGATGTGCTCCTCGGTGGCGTCGATCGACGTCACCGCGTCAGCGAGCTCGGCTGCGGCGGGGTCTACCGCGTTCGCGGGCTCATCGGGGGTCGGGCTGTCGTTGCGATCATCGGCCATCACTGGCGTACTCCTCTTCGGGCGGCACCGCGCGCCACCCGGTACATCTCTGGCGGCGTCGCTCCCGGAAGGACGAGCCGCGAACTCACTCGGTGTGCAGCCGGCTCTCGGCGCGGCCTGCGTGGGCAGCCATTGCCCGAAGTCTCTCGTGATGTCCTGTCGCAGCGCGGCTGCAGACGAGCATCGGCATCCATTATCGCACTACGCGCGTCGCTTCGTGGGACACGGGGCCGATGCTCACGGCGGGGTCATCGATGCCGATGGGATAATCGCGGTCATGTCCGCACCCCGTAGCCACGCCCGCCCTGTCGCACTCGCCGTCTGGCTGATGATCGCGGGCGTCATCGGATGGATCGCAGCGTTCGCGCTGACGACAGAGCGGCTCCACCTGCTCGAAGACGCCACGGCCACGGCATCATGCGACTTTAACCTCGTCGTGCAGTGCGGGGCGAACCTGACCTCTGCCCAGGGTTCGGTCTTCGGCTTCCCCAACCCGCTGCTGGGGCTCACCGGCTGGGTCGCGCCGATCGTCGTGGGCGCCGCGATCCTCGCGGGCGCACGCTTCGCCCGGTGGTTCTGGCTGCTCTTCTGGGCCGGCATGGCGTTCGCGTTCGGCTTCGTGGTGTGGCTGATCTCGCAGAGCATCTTCGTTCTCGGAACGCTCTGCCCCTGGTGCATGGTCACTTGGTTCGTGACCATCCCGAGCTTCTACGCCGTCACCCTGCACCTGCTCAGGTCGGGCGTCGTGCCGCTGCCGCGTCGAGGCCGAGGGATCGCCGCCACTCTGACCGGCTGGGTGCCGCTTCTCGCCGTGCTCAGCTACGTCGCCATCGCCGTGATCGCACAGATCCGGCTCGACTGGATCGGCTTCCTCTGAGACGACGACGCCCGCCGATCGACGTCGTGACGTCGGCCGGCGGGCGTCGTTTCGCAGAGTCGGTCAGCCGAACCAGATCTCGAGCTCGCGCGCGGCGGACTCGGCGCTGTCGGAGCCGTGGACGAGGTTCTGCTGAACGGCCAGGCCCCAGTCGCGTCCGAAGTCGCCCCGGATCGTACCGGGTGCGGCCGTCGTGGGGTCGGTGGTTCCGGCGAGCGAGCGGAAGCCCTCGATGACGCGATTGCCGGCCAAGCGGATGGCGACCGAGGGGCCGCTCTGCATGAACTCGAGCAGCGGTTCGTAGAACGGCTTGCCGGCGTGCTCCTCGTAATGCTTCTCGAGCACCTCCCGGTCGGGTTCGACGAGCCGGATGTCGACGAGCGCGTAGCCCTTCGCCTCGATGCGGGCGAGGATCGCGCCGGTGAGGCCGCGGGCCACACCGTCAGGCTTGACGAGGACGAGGGTCTCTTCGGTGGGCATGTCAGTCTCCGTTCGATTCGTCGGCTGCGAGGGCGGCGTTCCGCCGGTCGAGAGCAGCCCCCTTGATGGTCGCATACGCGTACATGCCGCCGAAAACCAGCGCGACGATCCCGAGCGCCGGCACGAGGAACACCCCGAGAGCCAGGACCACCTGCAGCAGCCAGCCCAGGAGGATGCCCCACCGGTGCCGCAGCAGCCCTGAGGTGACGATCATCGCCACGGCGAGGACCGCCCCGGCGACCACTCCCCACCAGTCGGCGACGTCCTCCGGCAGCGCACCGAGTCCGTAGACGGTCAGTCCGCCGAGGAAGACCACGATGGATTCGAAACCGAGGACGACCGATCCGAGCGACTCCGCGGCACCGCGACGTCGGCGCTCGCGAGGCCGTCTCACGCCTGCCATCCCGACTTCCAGTCCTCTGCGGCGGCGAGGGCGATCGCTTCGCCCGCGAGCACGACCGAACCGGCGATGATCACCGCGCGCCGTTCCGCAGCCGCGGCCCACTCGCGCGCGGCCTCGGCCGCTTCGACGAGGTCGCGGTGCTCGGTGACCCCGAGTCCGCGCTCCTCGGCAAGATCGGCGACGAGGGTCGGCTCCGACGCGCGCTCCGAGTCCGGTGAGGTCGCGAACACGTGCGCGGCGACCGGTGCGAGGGCCTCGACGATCCCCGCGGCGTCCTTGTCTCCCAGAACACCGAGCACGATGCCCCACTCGTCGAAGTCGAACGACTCGCGCAGCGCCGCCGCGAGTGCCGCTGCGCCGTGGGGATTGTGCGCACTGTCGACGAGCACGGTCGGACTGATCCCGAGCAGCTGCAGGCGACCCGGGGAGGTGACAGCGCCCAGTCCGTCCGCGACGACCTCCGCGTGGAGTGCCTGGTCCTCGGCGCCGATGAGAGCTTCGACCGCGGCGACCGCGAGGGCGGCGTTCTCGGCTTGGTGAGAGCCGTAAAGCGGCAGGTAGAGCTCGGGGTACTCCCCCGCGCGCCCCCGAACACTGATCTGCTGTCCGCCGACGGCGAGGCTGTGCGCGGTCAGACCGAACTCTTCACCGGCGAACCCGACGGTGGCGGCCGCCTCCGCGGCGCGCGCTCGGATCTGCTCGGCCGCCTCGGGTGTCTGCACGGCCGAGACGACCGCCGCGCCGGGCTTGATGATGCCCGCCTTGACCGCGGCGATCTCGGCGATGGTCTCGCCGAGGCGGTCGGCGTGGTCGAGCGCGACGGGGCCGATGACGGCGACGTCCCCGTCGGCGGTGTTGGTCGAGTCCCACGATCCGCCCATGCCCACCTCGATGACCGCGACATCGACGGGCGCGTCGGAGAACGCGACGAAGGCGAGGACGGTGAGCAGCTCGAAGAACGTCAGAGGAGCGTCACCCGCCGCATCCAGCTCAGCGTCCACGAGGTCGACGAAGGGAGCGATCTCGTCCCACGCGTCGGCGACCGCGGCGTCGGCGATCGGCTCGCCGTCGATCAGGATGCGCTCGGTGAAGCGCTCGAGGTGCGGGCTGGTGAAGAGCCCGGTGCGCAGCCCGTGCGCGCGCACGAGGCTCTCGATCATCCGGCTCGTCGACGTCTTGCCGTTCGTTCCCGTCACGTGCACGACGCGGTAGGTGCGCTGCGGGTCGTCCAGCAGTTCGAGAACGCGTCGTGTCCGCTCGACGCGGGGCTGCACCCACTGCTCCCCCTGACGCTGCAGCAGCGCCGTGTATACGGCGTCGGCGCGGGCCTGATCGGTCATGCGGTCTCTCCTGTCAGCCGGGTGACGCTCACGGCGAGGTCTCCCCTGTTCGCGTAGGTCTTGGCCGCGACCACGGCCTCGAAGTCGGGCTCGGTCGCGGCGACGGACTCCGCAGACTCGGCAACGGTCGAGGTGCGTGAGCGCACCGCCCATTCGCGGGCCAGCGTCTCGCCCGCCACATCGGCGGCGTCGAATGCCGATGCGACAGCAGCGGCATCCTCGTCGGAATCGAACGTCAGCATCAGCCGGATGCGGTCGCTGACTTCGAAGCCGGCGGCCTTCCGGGTGTCCTGCACCGCGCGGATCACGTCGCGCGCCAGGCCCTCGGCCTCGAGCTCCGGGGTCGTGGTGGTGTCGAGCAGGACGAACCCGCCCCCCGACAGCAGTGCGATCGCGGTGCCTTCCGCCACCCCTCCCGCTTCGAGGGTCAGGTCGTACTCGCCGGGCTCGAGCGCGACGCCGTCGACGGTCACGACACCGTCTTGCTCGCGCCACAGGCCCGCCCGGGCACCCGCGATGACGTGCTGCACCTGCTTGCCCAGTCGTGGACCGGCCGCGCGCGCATTGACCGAGAGACGCTGGCTGATGCCATACGAGGCCGCGAGGTCGTCCGAAAGCTCGGCCACAGCGACATCCTTCACGTTGAGCTCGTCGCGGAGGATGTCGGCGAACTGCTCCAGCGACGCCGCGTCAGTCATCGCAACCGTGAGCTGAGGCAGCGGCAGGCGCACGCGCTTGCCCTCCTTCTTGCGCAAAGCGTTGGCCACCGATGAGACCTCGCGGACGGCGTCCATAGCCGAACGGATGTCGGCTGCGGGCGCGAACTCGTCCGCGTCCGGCCAGTCCTCCAGGTGAACGCTCCGTCCGCCGGTGAGGCCCTGCCAGACACGCTCGCTCACGAGGGGCAGAAGCGGCGCCGCGACCCGGGTCAGCGTCTCGAGCACCGTGTAGAGGGTGTCGAACGCCTCCGTCGAGGAATCGTCGTCGGGCACGACGCCCACCCAGAAGCGATCGCGGGAGCGGCGGATGTACCAGTTCGTGAGCGCTTCGGCGAAGTCGCGCAGCTTGGCGGCGGCCATCGTGGAGTCGAGGGCCTCCAGGTCGGCTGCGACATCGCGCACCAGGTCGCCGGTCAGCGCCAGGATGTAGCGGTCGAGCACGTTCGTGGAGTCGGTCCGCCGCCGCGCCTCGTACCCGGCCCCGCCCTCACCGCCGGCCGCGTTGGCATAGGTGGCGAAGAAGTACCAGGTGTTCCACAGCGGAAGCAGGAACTCCCGCACGCCCGCCCGGATGCCCTCTTCGGTGACGACGAGGTTGCCGCCGCGGAGCACCGACGAGCCCATCAGGAACCACCGCATCGCGTCGGAACCGTCGCGGTCGAAGACCTCGGACACGTCCGGGTAGTTTCGCAGCGACTTCGACATCTTCTGACCGTCGCTGCCCAGCACGATGCCGTGGCAGGCGACGCCCGAGAACGCCGGCCGGTCGAACAGCGCACCCGAGAGCACATGCATGACGTAGAACCAGCCGCGGGTCTGTCCGATGTACTCCACGATGAAGTCGGCCGGCGCGTGCTCGTCGAACCACTCCCGGTTCTCGAAGGGGTAGTGCACCTGCGCGTACGGCATCGACCCGGAGTCGAACCATACGTCGAAGACGTCCTCGATGCGGCGCATCGTCGAGCGGCCCGTGGGGTCGTCGGGGTTCGGACGCGTGAGGTCATCGATGAACGGCCGGTGCAGGTCGACCTCGCCCGCCTCATTGCGCGGCAGGCGACCGAAGTCGCGTTCGATGTCGGCGAGCGAGCCGTACACGTCGGTTCGCGGGTACTCGGGGTCGTCGCTCTTCCAGACCGGGATCGGCGAGCCCCAGAAGCGGTTGCGGCTGATGGACCAGTCGCGCGCGCCCTCGAGCCACTTGCCGAACTGCCCGTGCTTGACGTTCTCGGGTGCCCACGTGATCTGCTCGTTGAGCTCGAGCAGGCGGTCCTTGATCGCCGTGACGCGCACGAACCAGCTCGACACCGCCTTGTAGATGAGCGGATTGCGGCAGCGCCAGCAGTGCGGGTAGGAGTGCTCGTAGCTTGCCTCGCGAAGGAGACGGCCCTCGGCCTTCAGGAGGCGGATGAGCGGGCGGTTGGCGTCCATCCACAACTCCCCCGCGACGTCGGTGACCTGCGGGAGGAAGCGCCCGCCGTCGTCGAGGCTCATGATGAGCGGGATGCCGGCTGCGCCGGTCACGCGCTGGTCGTCCTCACCGTAGGCCGGGGCCTGGTGGACGATGCCGGTGCCGTCGGTGGTGGTGACGTAGTCGTCGACGAGCACCCGCCACGCGGAACCCGTTCCCCAGGTGTCGGTGTCCGCGTAGTAGTCGAAGAGCCGGTCGTACTGCACGTCGGCGAGCTCGCTGCCGAGAACGGTCCGCTCGATCGCGGCGCGCGCCTCGTCGACGTCGCCGTACCCGAGGTCCTTCGCGTAGCCCGCGAGGAGGTCTTCGGCGAGGAGGTAGCGGTGGGCGTCGGCCTCGACACGGTCCTCATGAACGTCGGCGGCGCCGGCCGGCCCGCCGGGCAGCACGACATAGCGGATGTCGGGGCCGACGGCGAGAGCGAGGTTCGTGGGCAGCGTCCACGGAGTCGTCGTCCACGCGAGAGCCCGCACACCGGTGAGGCCGAGGGACTCGGCCTTCGCCCCGACGAACGGGAAGGTGACGGTCACCGACGGATCCTGGCGCATCTTGTAGACGTCGTCGTCCATGCGCAGCTCGTGGTTCGACAGGGGCGTCTCGTCGCGCCAGCAGTAGGGCAGCACGCGATGCCCCTCGTAGGCGAGGTCCTTGTCCCACAGCTCCTTGAACGCCCAGAGCACCGACTCCATGAAGCCCGTGTCGAGCGTCTTGTAGCCGCGTTCGAAGTCGACCCACCGCGCCTGCCGGGTGACGTAGTCCTCCCACTCGCGCGTGTACTCGAGGACGGATGAGCGCGCCTTGTCGTTGAAGGCGGCGATGCCCATCGCTTCGATCTCGCTCTTCTCGGTGATCCCGAGCTGCTTCATCGCTTCAAGTTCGGCGGGCAGCCCGTGGGTGTCCCAGCCGAAGACGCGGTCGACCTTCTTGCCGCGCATGGTCTGGAAGCGAGGGAAGACATCCTTCGCGTACCCCGTGAGCAGATGGCCGTAATGCGGGAGCCCGTTCGCGAACGGTGGGCCGTCGTAGAAGACCCACTCGGGCGCCCCCTCGCGCCGCGCGATGGAGCTGCGGAAGGTGTCGTCGCGCTCCCAGAACGCGAGCACGTCGCGCTCGACGTCGGGGAAGCGGGGGCTCGGCACGACGCTGTCGGCGGCGGGGCCGAAAGCGGAGGACTTCGGATAGGTCATGGCTTCTCTCGCAGGGTCGGACTTCCTGCGAGGACGATCGTGCGACCGCGGTACCACCCCGCTTGCCCCGGAGGGCCACTCTCCCAGCGGCTGTGACGGGCCTGCCCCGCTCGGTTCTACTGGGCGGATGACCGCCGTTCTTCCGAGAGCTCCCCGGTGATGGCCGGATCGGTGCTGATGAGCCCATCATACCGTCGGCATACGCTGAACGTATGGCCCGCCCTCGTACCCGTCCCACGCCCCCTCGGGTGAGCGAACCCGACCTGCCGCGTCACCTCGAGCCCGGAGTCCTCACCAGACACGGCGATCTCGTCGAGACGTCGATAGCACTCGGCAGCGAGGCGGTCGACGGAGCCCACGCACGGCTGAGCGAGAGCGCCGTCGAGGCCGGGTCCCCCGACCGGCTCGATCTCACCGGCGCGGTGCTCGCCGACGTGGCCATCCGCGACCTCGCGACGGCCGAATTCCGCTCGGGCGACGGCAGCTGGCGCACCGTGACCCTCAGCGGTGGGCGGATCGGCACACTCGACGCCCAGCGTGCCCGCTGGGACGGCGTCATCCTCCGCGGCATCCGGATCGACTACCTCTCGGTGCCCGCCGCGACGTTGCGCGACGTGCTCATCGTCGACTGCCGCATCGGAACGCTCGACGCCCCGGGCGCGATGCTCGAGCGGGTCCGTTTCGTCGACACGACGGTCGACGAGTTCGACTCCCGTGCGCTCTCGAGCACGGATCTCGACCTCCGCGGCCTGGAAGCACTCGCCTTCACGGACATCCGGGCGCTGACGGGCGCCACTGCATCGCGTCGGCAGATCGAAGCGCATGCCCCCGCGTTCGCCGCTGCGCTCGGATGGGACGTGCGCGATGAGGCGTCCGCCGAGGAGCCGAGCCGATGATCGCCCGCACCGAACGTCTGGTCCTCCGGCTGATGACCGAGGACGATCTGGACCCGCTCCGCGAGATACTGACCGACCCCATCGCGATGACCGCCTACGAGGGGGCGTTCGACGACGACGAGAGCGCGCGGTGGCTCGCGCGCAATCTTCGTCGCTACGAGGAGGACGGGTTCGGCCTCTGGGCCGTCGACCTCCCTGGGGCCGGCATGATCGGGCAGTGCGGCATCACGCGGCAGTTCGTCGGCGACGAAGAGGTGCTCGAGGTCGGCTACCTCTTCCAGCGGGCGCACTGGCACCGCGGTTACGCGACCGAGGCCGCGGTCGCGGCGCGGGACTGGGGATTCCGCGAGCTCGGTGCTCCGGCCATCTGGGCCAAGGTCCGCGACACCAACATCGCATCCATGAACGTCGCCATCCGCCTCGGCATGACCGTTCGCCGCCGGTTCATGGTGCACTACCGAGGCGTGGACATGCCCCACCTCGGATTCGCCGTCGATCGCTGACGGCGCTTCCTCAGGACGCCGACCAGGCCTCGCCGCGTACCTCGGCGAGCGGCGATTCCCGCAACAGGCGCGAGATCGGGCAGCGATCGTGCGCTGCGGCGGCGAGTTCCGCCGCCTCGGAGGCATCCAGCCCCTCGCCGGAGATGAAGGCCGTCACGAGGAACTCGTACCCCGCGCGCCCCTCGGCGTCGCGCAGCTCGACCTCGACCCGCGCCTTCGTGCGGTGGCGGCCCGCCACGATCGCCTGCGCGGTGGCGTTGAGGCACGTCGACCAGGCCAGCGCGAGCAGCTGCTCCGGATTGCTCGCGGCGGTGTCATGGCCCGGCTGCAATGGATTCGACACGGCGACCTCCAGGCCGTCCGGAACGCGGCTGACCCCCGTGCCGCCGTCGTCGTTGAAAGCAGAGGTGCGGTACCGGGTGACCATGCTTCGACTATAGTTGAACGTCGTCCAACTATTAGGGGATGCCCCGTGCCACCGACCGACGCGCCGATCGCCCTCAGCGGCGTGAGCGTCACCTACCCCGGCGGAACCCGCGCTCTCACCGACGTCGATCTCGCTGTATCTCCGCGCGAGATCTTCGGAGTCATCGGCGAGAGCGGTGCCGGCAAGAGCACTCTCCTGGCTCTGCTCACCGGCGAGATCAGCGCGACCGCAGGAACCGTGAGGGTGCTCGATCAGGACCCGACCGGTCTCAGCCGGACGGCGCTGCGGGATCTGCGCCGGCGGATCGGCGTGGTCTTCCAGGGTGTGCACCTGCTGGCGAATCGCACCGTCCGTCAGAACGTCCTGCTCGCCCTCGAACTGCGCGACCGCCGGGACCGCCTGAGTGTGAATGAGCGACGCGCCGCGGTCGACGAGACGCTGCGTTTCGTCGGTCTCGGCGGTCGTGAGGATGCCTACCCGGCTGAGCTCAGCGGCGGTCAGCGTCAGCGCGTCGGGATCGCCCGAGCGCTCGTGGGCCGGCCCGAGGTGCTGCTCTGCGACGAGCCGACCTCCTCGCTCGACGCCAGCACAACCGACGGCGTGCTCGCGCTCCTCCGCGAGGCCCGGGACCGGTTCGGAACGACAGTGGTCGTCGTGACGCACGATCTGGCCGTCGTGCGGCGGGTCTGCGACCGCGTCGCGCTGTTCGAGCACGGGCGGCTTCGCGACATCCTGCACGTCGAGCCCGCATCGGATCAGGGCCGGGAGAGCTATCTCGACCGCGCCCGGCGGGAGTTGGGCGCATGACCGGCCTGGTCGAATCACTCGAGCGCCGCGGCGGAGATCTGCTCGAGGCGCTCGGCGAGACCGGGTACATGCTCCTCGTCTCGCTGGCCGCGGCGGTGCTCCTCGGACTCCCCCTCGGGATGCTCGTGTACCTGACGCGACGGGACGGCGCTGCGCCGAACCGGTTCGTGTGGTGGATTGGGAACCTCTTCATCAACGTCGTGCGCTCCTTCCCGTTTCTCCTCCTGGTCGTGTTCCTCGTACCGGTGACGCGTCTCGTCTACGGGACGACGTTCGGCACTCCTGCGGCGACGTTCTCGCTCTGCTTCGTCGCGGTCGCGATCTACGCACGTCTGGTCGAGCAGATCCTGCGCGAGATCAGCCCCGGAATCCCCCGGGTCGCGCGCACGATGGGAGCGACCCTGCCTCAGACGGTCCGGCGCTTCCTGCTTCCCGAGGCCGTTCCCGGCCTCGTCTACGCGCTGACCTCGGCAACCATCAGTCTGCTGTCGTATTCCACCGTGCTCGGTGTGGTCGGCGGTGGCGGCATCGGCGACTTCGCGCTGCGCTACGGCTATCAGGAGTACGACTATCCGCTGATGTACTTCACGATCGCGGTCATCCTCGTCGTCGTGCTGATCATCCAGTCGGCCGGTCACCGCCTGTCGACCAGACTCGACCACCGTTGACCCTCGTCCACCCGCTCTCACAAGGAGAACCCATGCCCCTTCGCACCCTTCGCACCCGCATCGCCTCGGCGGCCATCGCCACCTTCGCGGTCGCCGGACTCCTCGCCGGCTGCGCCGGCTCGCCCGGAGACACGGATTCCGGGGTCACGACGCTCCGCGTGGGCGCGGTGACCGCCCCCGCGACGGACATCGTCGAGGCTGCCGGAGCCGCGATCGCCGACGGGTACGAGATCGAGCTCGTTCCGGTGTCGGACTACGTCACGATCAACAACATGCTCGCTGCCGGCGACATCGACGCGAACTTCTCGCAGCACGCGCCGTATATGACGGAGTTCAACGAGAAGAACGGGGCATCGCTCGAGGCGGTCCAACCCGTCTACAACTTCGTCATCGCCTTCTACTCGAAGACGCTGACCGACATCGGCCAGCTCCCCGACGGTGCCACGGTCGCCATCCCGAACGACTCGTCGAACACCGCGCGTGCGCTCAAGCTGCTGGCCGACGCCGACATCATCGACCTCGCCCCGGGCATCGACCCGTACACAGCGACCCTCGACGACGTCGCGGAGAACCCGAAGAACCTCCAGTTCCTGTCGCTGGAGATCAACCAGTTGAACACGGCGTACGACGAGGCCGACCTGATCTTCCAGTGGCCGTCGCACATCGCCGCGCTCGGCCTCACGCCGCAGGACGACGGCCTGCTCACCGAACTCGACGACCGCTTCGCGCTTCAGCTCGTGGTCCCCTCGGCTGAGGCGGACTCCCCTGCCACGAAGGCACTCATCGAAGCCTTCACGAGCGACGAGGTGCGAAAGGTCATCGACGGCAACGAGACCATCGAAGCCGCCTTCTGACCCCCGGTAGACTCGGACGACGCACACTCAGGCACGCTCACACAGTGCCGCACATATCGTCGAGGAGTTCCCATGACAGCGCACATTCCCGAGAAGCCCGCTCTGGAAGGCCTCGAGCAGAAGTGGGGCGCCGCGTGGGCCGAGCAGGGCACCTACCTGTTCGACCGCGCGCGTGCCGCGAAGACCGGCCGCGGCGGCGTCTTCTCCGTCGACACGCCTCCCCCGACGGCATCCGGGTCGCTGCACATCGGCCACGTCTTCTCGTTCACCCACACCGACCTCAAGGTGCGATTCGAGCGCATGCGCGGGAAGAGCGTCTTCTACCCGATGGGCTGGGACGACAACGGCCTGCCCACCGAGCGCCGCGTCCAGAACTACTACGGCGTGCGCTGCGACCCGACTCTCCCCTACGACGAGTCGTTCGTCCCGCCGTTCGAGGGCGGCGACAACAAGTCGAGCCGTGCCGCCGACCAGGTGCCCATCAGCCGTCGCAACTTCATCGAGCTGTGCGAGAAGCTGACGATCGAGGACGAGAAGCAGTTCGAGTCGCTCTTCCGTCAGCTCGGGCTCTCCGTCGACTGGACCCAGACGTACCGGACGATCTCGGACGAGACCATCCGCACCAGCCAGCTCGCGTTCCTGCGCAACCTCGAGCGCGGCGAGGCCTACCAGGCGCTGGCCCCCACGCTGTGGGACATCGACTTCCGCTCCGCCATCGCGCAGGCCGAACTCGAGGATCGCGAGCAGCAGGCGTCGTATCACCGCATCGCGTTCCACAAGACCGACGGCAGCGGCGACATCCACATCGAGACGACGCGGCCCGAACTGCTTCCGGCGTGTGTCGCCCTCGTGGCGAACCCCGATGACGAGCGCTACCAGCCCTACTTCGGCAAGACCGTCCGCACGCCGCTCTTCGACGTCGAGGTGCCGGTCCTCGCCCATCACCTCGCTCAGCCCGACAAGGGCTCGGGAATCGCGATGATCTGCACGTTCGGCGACGTCACCGACATCATCTGGTGGCGCGAGCTCGACCTGCCCAACCGCACGATCCTCGGCCACGACGGTCGCATCGTGGCCGAGGCGCCTGACGTCATCGTCACGGATGGCGCACGCGCGGCCTACGCCGAGCTGGCGGGGAAGACCGTCTTCAGCGCCAAGAAGCGCGTGGTGGAGTTGCTGCAGGAATCGGGCGAGCTGCTCGAGGTGTCGAAGCCCTTCAGCCACCCGGTGAAGTTCTTCGAGAAGGGCGATCGCCCGCTCGAGATCGTCTCGACCCGACAGTGGTACCTGCGCAACGGCGCCCGCGACGAAGAGCTCCGGGCGCGCCTCATCTCGCTCGGTCAGGAGATGTCGTGGCACCCCGACTTCATGCGGGTGCGCTACGAGAACTGGACCAACGGTCTCACCGGCGACTGGCTCGTCTCCCGTCAGCGATTCTTCGGCGTACCGATCCCGATCTGGTACAGCCTCGATGAGAACGGCGAACGCGATTACGAGCGCGTCATCACCCCCGATGCTGCCCAGCTCCCGATCGACCCGACCACGGATGTCCCCTCGGGCTACACCGCCGAGCAGCGCGGCGTGCCGGGCGGGTTCGACGCCGAGCGCGACATCTTCGACACCTGGGCGACGTCGTCGCTGACCCCGCAGCTCGCGGGCGGGTGGCAGCGCGACGAGGAGCTGTGGCAGCTCGTCGCGCCGTTCGATCTGCGGCCGCAGGGGCAGGACATCATCCGCACCTGGCTGTTCTCCACGATGCTCCGCAGCGCTCTCGAAGACGGCCGCGCACCGTGGTCGGATGCCGCGATCTCCGGTTTCATCGTCGACCCCGACCGCAAGAAGATGTCGAAGTCGAAGGGAAACGTCGTCACCCCCGCCGACATCCTCGCCCAGCACGGCACGGATGCGGTCCGCTACTGGGCCGCGTCGAGTCGCCTCGGTTCCGACGCCGCGTTCGATCCGCAGAACCCCACGCAGGTGAAGATCGGCCGCCGTCTCGCCATCAAGGTGCTGAACGCCGCGAAGTTCGTGCTGTCGTTCCCCGTGCCCGAGGGCGCGGCGGTGACCCACGACCTCGACGCCGCCATGCTCGCAACGCTCGACCGTGTGATCGTCGATGCCACGCGGGCGTTCGAGGCCTACGACCACGCTCGCGCGCTCGAGATCACGGAAGCGTTCTTCTGGACCTTCTGCGACGACTACCTCGAGCTCGTCAAGGAGCGCGCGTACGACCGCTCCGACGCGGGTCAGGCGTCGGCGGCGCTGGCACTGCGACTCGCGCTGTCGTCGCTGCTGCGTCTGCTCGCCCCGGTGCTCGCCTTCGCCGCAGAGGAGGCATGGTCGTGGTTCGAGGAGGGCTCCGTGCACACCGCACCGTGGCCGGAAGCGAGCGGCATCGACGGCGACCCGGCCGTTCTCACCGCGGCCAGCGCCGCGCTCATCGGCATCCGCCGGGCGAAGACGGAAGCCAAGGCCTCGCAGAAGACCCCCGTCTCGGTACTGACGCTGCGCGCGGATGCCGCGACGATCGAGCGACTGCGCCGCGCGGAGGGCGACCTGAAGGCGGTCGGACGCATCGCCGAGCTCGAGCTCCTCGACAGTGACGGCGACCTGGTCGTGGAGCGCGTCGAGCTCGCGCCTCAGGAGGCGTGAGATGCGTTTGGGAACGCGGTGGACCAGCGGCGATGAGCCGCCCGTCTCGCTGCCGGCCGCCTTCCGCGACCGGGTTCGCGCGGTCGACGGCGGGCTCGACGCAGATCCGCGTCCGAAGTGGACTCTGACCTGGCTCGAGGGACGCCCCGTGGCCGAGCTCGAGACCGGTGTCGTGGTCTCTCTCGACGCCGCCGGTGAACCGGTCGTCGGTCAGATCGACGACGACGAGTTCTGACGCCCCGCTCTCCCGCCGCTCACTCCGACGCGGCGGGAGAGCTTTGCGCGGACGCGGAGCGGATGAGGCGCGTGCACACGGCCGTCGCGGTGAGGCAGACAGCGCCCGCAGCGATGAACGGCAGCCGCAGGTCGATCGACGCGACCAGGCCGCCCAGGATCGTCGCCACGGGGAAGAGTCCCCAGGTGAGCGTCCGGATGATGCCCAGAGTGCGCCCGAACAGCGCCGGCGGGATGATCTGCTGCCGCAGCGCACCCCACGGGACATTCCACACCGACACCGCGAACGCCATGCCCGCGTAGGCGATGACCGCGACGACGATTCCGGGGGCGAACCCGACGGCGACCATGCACGCTGCGGCGGCGAGGTTCGCGCCCCACATGACGTTGCCGCGGCCCCAGCGGGCGACCATGCGCGCAGCGAGGAGTGAGCCCGCGAGCGCACCGACCCCGACACCTGCCGTGACGAACCCGATGGCGAACTCGGGTACCCCGTGGACATCGAGGAAGTAGAGCAGCGTCGGAGCCTGCGCGAAAGCGAAGGCGCAGCCGACGACCGACGTGAACACGACCAGGGCACGCAGGAACCGATGGCGCCAGAGGTAGCGCAACGCTTCCCCGGCGGGAACGGCGACGTCCGGTGCTGCCGGCAGGGGCTCGGGGACGGCGCCGGCGACGACGTCGCCCTGAACCGCGCCGATGACGTCCGAAGCCCGTGATCGCGCCGCGGCCAGCGGGAGAAGGAGCGCCAGCGCGATCGGCACCAGGTAACCCGCGGCGCCGAGCCACAGCGGTAGTGCGAGCGAGACGGCGAAGAGAATGCCGGCGACGGGCTGCGCCACGAAGCTGTCGATGGTGATCTGCGCGGCCTGGATGCGCCCGTTGGCCCGATCGAGCTGATCCCGCTCGACGACGCTCGGAATCACCGCGTTGGTCGCGTTGTCGAACAGGGTCTCGCCGAAGCCGAAGACGAGCGTGCCCACGAGCAGCCACACGATGTCGAGACTGCCCGTGACCGTGAGCACGGCCAGACCGACCGCGGCCGCGCCGCGCACGCTGTTCGCCAACGCCATGACACGGCGCCGGTCGAACCGATCGACGATGACGCCGGCCGGCACCCCGAAAACGAGCCACGGGACGAAGGCGGACGCGCCGAGCAACGAGATCAGCAACGGGTCGCGCGTGAGTGTCGTGGCGATCAGGGGCACCGCCGTGCGGCCCAGTCCGTCCGCGAGGTTGCTGAACGCGGCGGCGGTCCACAGTCGCGAGAAGTTGCGCCCGAGCGGACGGGGGCGCCCGGAGTCGGCTGAGCGGGTGCGGGAGGCAGTCACGCTGGTCATCGTCAGTCGCTCTCTGTCGTGATCGGAAACGCCTCGGCGCGCAGCGAGACGATGCGGCGTCCGGAGGACGAACCCGGGCCGGGGTTCGGGTCCACGCGGTACTCGTCGACGACGTCGTCGATGACCCGTTGAATGCGCGCGTTCACCTCGCGGAGCTGCTCGACCGTCAGCGAGACGGTGGCCGAGGTGATGAGCGCGTTATCGGCCCATGGGTCGAGTTCGTCGCGCAACGTGCTCTCCACGAAGCGCATGAGCTGCTCGTGTCGACGATCAAGGAACTCGCCCATGACGACCTGGGTCGCGGCGCGGCCCGCCGGCGTCCGCATCGTCTCCGCACCCGGGAACGACACGCCGCCGGTGGGCCGCTCCCACCATCGCTCGCGCGCCGTGCCCCGATCGGGGATCTCGCGAATGAGGTCGTGCTTCGCGAGAGCGCGCAGGTGGTAGCTCGTCGAGCCGGACGACTCCCCCGTCATCGCCGCGAGCGAGCTGGCCGTCTGAGGGCCTTGCTGACTCAGGATGTCGTAGAGACGCACGCGCACGGGGTGAGCGAGGGCACGGAGCGCGCCCGAGTCGAGCGTGCGGATGTCGCGAGGCGTCCGCTTCTCGGCGTTGTCTTCGGTCATGGGTCCAAAGATATCTTTGCAAGCACCTCTTTGCAACATGATTTTTGGAACACATCGTAGGCTTGTGCCATGTCGGCATCCTCGAATTCCCTTCTCACCGCCTCGTCACTCGCGTGGGGCCTCCCCGACTACCGAGAGATCGACGTCGATGACTACCTGCCCGCCTTCCGCGAGGCCTTCGCTCAGCAACGGAGCGAGATCGACGCGATCGCCGGCAGCACCGAGCCTCCGACGTTCGAGAACACGGTCGTGGCATGGGAAGAGAGCGGCCGGCTTCTGGGCGACGTAGCGCGCGTCTTTTACACGGTCAGCTCTGCGGACGCCACTCCCGCGGTGCAGGCCGTCGACGAGGAGCTCGCCCCGCTGATGTCTGCGCACTCCGACGCGATCCTCCTCGATCCCCGCCTGTACGACCGGATCGAGCGCCTGCACGCGAGCCGGGATGATCTCGGACTCACGGCCGAGCAGCGCTACCTGCTGGAGCGGCGGTTCGTGCAGATGACCCACGCGGGCGCCGGGCTCGACAGCAGCGCTAAGCAGCGACTGACCGAGCTCAACAGCCGACTGTCCGTTCTCACGACGACCTTCGAGAAGAATCTCCTCGCCGATACGAACGATCTGGCCGTGGTGTTCGAGTCGCGGGAGGAGCTCGACGGGCTGAGCGAGGGTGAGATCTCCGCCGCCGCGCGCGCGGCTGCCGATCGCGGGCGACCGGAGGCCTACGTCATCACCTTGACGCTGTTCACGGGCCACCCGGCGCTCGCCTCGCTCACGAACCCGCGGTCCCGCCACCGCATCCTCGAGGCCTCGCGCGCTCGCGGCTCTCGGCCCGGCCGCCACGACAACCGCCCCGTGCTGCTTGAAATCGTCCGCCTCCGCGCCGAGCGCGCGGAGCTGCTCGGCTTCCCCTCGCACGCGGCCTACGTCACCTCCGACCAGACGGCGGGCTCCCCGGAAGCGGTGTCCGCGCTGCTGCGCCGGCTCGCCGCTCCTGCTGCACGCAACGCACAGCGCGAGAAGCTGGCCCTGCAGGAGGTCCTGGACGGCGCCGAGGTCGGGCCGGAGGATTGGGCATTCGCAACGGAGCGCGTGCGCGCGAGCACGCTCGACATCGACACGACAGCGCTGCGCCCGTGGTTCGAGGCCGAACGAGTGCTGCGCGACGGCGTCTTCTTCGCCGCGACACGTCTCTACGGGATCACGTTCCGTGAGCGCGATGACCTGCCTGCGTACCACGAGGACGCGCGTGTGTTCGAGGTCTCGAACGAGGACGGCTCCCACCTCGGACTGTTCGTGCTCGACCTCTACACGCGCGACACCAAGCGCGGCGGTGCATGGATGAACTCCATCGCCTCCCAGTCGGCGCTACGAGGGACGAGTCCGATCGTCCTCAACAACCTGAATGTCCCGAAGCCCTCCCCCGGCACCCCGACGTTGCTGACGCTCGACGAGGTGACGACGCTCTTCCATGAGTTCGGGCACGCGCTGCACGGCTTGTTCGCCACGGTCACCTACCCGACCTTCGCCGGAACCAGCGTTTTCCGCGACTTCGTCGAGTTTCCCAGCCAGGTCAACGAGATGTGGATCTACCGACCCGAGGTGCTGGCGAACTACGCCCGACACGTCGACAGCGGTGAGCCGCTCGCCTCGGACGTCGTCGAGCGCCTCGAAGCCTCGGGGACCTTCAACCAGGGATTCGCCACGAGCGAGTATCTCGCCGCCGCATGGCTGGACCTCGCATGGCACTCGCTCAGCGCGGAGGATGCAGCAGCTGTCACCGACGTGGCAGCCTTCGAAGCCGCGGCCCTCGCCGACATCGGACTCGATGACTCCGCTGTGCCGACACGCTACTCGTCCGCTTACTTCGCGCACATCTTCTCAGGTGGCTACAGCGCCGGGTACTACTCCTACATCTGGAGCGAGGTTCTCGACGCCGACACCGTTGAATGGTTCGAGGAGAACGGTGGGCTGACCCGCTCGAACGGGGATCGCTTCCGTCAGCGCCTCCTCGGCGTCGGCGGTTCGAAGGATCCGCTCGAGGCATACCGTGACTTCCGGGGCCGTGACGCCCGCATCGAGCCGTTGCTCGCACGCCGCGGGCTGAGCGCCTAGGTCGCGTCTGCGGCGAGGAGTCCGTCGGTGGGAGCGCTTCGCGCGTCGCGCCCACCGCCGGGGATCACGTCGTAGACCAGGCGCGCGAACGCTCCCACCCGCTCTGCTGAGCGCAACGAGAGCCGGTCCGACTCGATGCGGCGCGGAAGCAGGGGCGCTCCCCCACCCAACGTCACGGGCGCAACAGAGACTGCGATCTGGTCGAGCGCACCGGCGTCGAAGAACTGACCGGCCAGGTCGCCACCGCCGACGACCCACACATCGTGCCCCGCAGCGGCCTCTCGGATACGCGCGAGCACGTCGGACACGGGCCCGGACACGAACCTGACGTCCGCGCCCGCCGGACGCGGAAGCTCGCGGGTCGTGAACACGAAGGTCGGCCGATCGCCGTGGAACTCCTGCCATCGCTCGGGGTGCGCGAGGATGTCCGACTCGGCGAGTATCCACTCGTAAGTCGTGGACCCCTCGACGAGCACGCCCGCGTTCTCCGGGAGCAGACTCGCGTCGGGCTCGTCGCCGCCGTCGACCGCGAACAGCCAGGAGAGCGAGTTCGCGCCGTCGGCGATGAAGCCATCGAGCGAGCTCGCCGTGTCGAAGATGATGCGTCCCATACCGGCAGGTTAACCGGGACCTCCGACACCGCCGCAGGCGTCGCGGCTCGGTCGTCAGGCGCTCTTGCGCTTCTGCCGCAGGACGAGCGTGGGCGGAGCGCCGTCATCGACGGCGGCCCGCGTCACGATGACCTTGTCGACATCGTCGGCCGACGGGATCTCGAACATGATGGGACCGAGAACGTCTTCGAGGATGGCGCGCAGGCCGCGGGCACCGGTCTTGCGCGCCACGGCGAGATCGGCGATCGCGCGCAGCGCGTCGTCCTCGAACTCGAGCTCTACGCCGTCGAGCTCGAACATGCGCTGGTACTGCTTGACGAAGGCGTTCTTCGGACCGGTGAGGATCTCGATGAGCGCCTTCTGGTCGAGCGGTGCGACCGACGTCACGACGGGGAGACGGCCGATGAACTCGGGGATGAGACCGAACTTGTGCAGGTCTTCCGGCTCGACCTCGCGGAAGAGGTCGAGCTCCTTGTCCTTCTCCTGCAACGGGGCGCCGAAGCCGACGCCGTGCTTGCCGACACGGGACGAGATGATCTCCTCGAGGCCTGCGAACGCGCCCGCGACGATGAACAGCACGTTGGTCGTGTCGATTTGGATGAACTCCTGGTGCGGGTGCTTGCGTCCGCCCTGCGGGGGAACGGACGCCACCGTCCCCTCGAGGATCTTCAGCAGAGCCTGCTGCACGCCCTCGCCCGACACATCGCGCGTGATCGACGGGTTCTCCGCCTTGCGTGCGATCTTGTCGACCTCGTCGATGTAGATGATGCCGGTCTCCGCACGCTTGACGTCGAAGTCCGCCGCCTGCAGAAGCTTGAGCAGGATGTTCTCGACATCCTCACCGACATAGCCCGCCTCGGTGAGCGCGGTCGCATCGGCGACGGCGAAAGGCACGTTGAGGCGTTTCGCGAGCGTCTGCGCCAGGTACGTCTTGCCACAGCCGGTGGGACCGAGCAGCAGGATGTTGCTCTTGGCGATCTCGACGTCGTCGGCGCGCTGTTCGGCGGGCTGGAGGGTCGAGTGTGCCCGCACGCGCTTGTAGTGGTTGTAGACCGCGACCGAGAGCGCACGCTTCGCCGGGTCCTGCCCGACGACGTACTCCTCGAGGAAGGAGAAGATCTCGCGCGGCTTGGGGAGGTCGAACTCGGCGACCGACTCGTCGCCCGACTCGGCCATGCGCTCTTCGATGATCTCGTTGCACAGCTCGACGCACTCGTCGCAGATGTAGACGCCGGGTCCTGCGATCAGCTGCTGGACCTGCTTCTGACTCTTTCCGCAGAACGAGCACTTGAACAGGTCGGCACTCTCACCGATGCGAGCCATGTACCCCTCCTGGATGCCGGAAACCATCGCTCACCTGAGAACGTGGTGCTCCGAGCCTAACCTCTCCCGCAGACATCCCCGCGGATTTGCGAGCCCTTCGAGTCGAACCGCCCCCATGACGCGTATGGCCCCGGCTCGTCGCCGGGGCCATACGCTGTGAACTCGCCTCGCTCAGGAGGTGATCGCGGCAGGCGTCCGCTTGCGCGACGTCAGCACCTGGTCGACGATGCCGTACTCCATCGCCTCGTGTGCCGAGAGGATCTTGTCGCGGTCGATGTCCTTGTTGACCTGCTCCTGCGTGCGGTTGGTGTGGCGCGCCATGGTCTCCTCGAGCCACGTGCGCATGCGCAGGATCTCGGCCGCCTGGATCTCGATGTCCGACGCCTGACCGTGACCGGCCTCGCCGACGGCGGGCTGGTGGATGAGGATGCGGGCGTTCGGAAGCGCGAGACGCTTGCCCGGGGCGCCGGCGGCGAGCAGGACGGACGCCGCCGAAGCCGCCTGACCGAGCACCACCGTCTGGATCTGGGGCGACACGTACTGCATGGTGTCGTAGATCGCGGTCATGGCGGTGAACGATCCACCGGGCGAGTTGATGTACATGATGATGTCGCGGTCCGGGTCCTGCGACTCGAGCACGAGCAGCTGGGCCATCACGTCATCAGCCGATGCGTCGTCGACCTGGACGCCGAGGAAGATGACGCGGTCCTCGAACAGCTTGTTGTACGGGTCCTGGCGCTTGTAGCCGTAGGCGGTGCGCTCCTCGAACTGCGGCAGGATGTACCGGCTCGAGGGCATCGCCGCACCGTGGGGAAGGCCGAAGGCGGGTGTGTTCATCGTTGTCTTTCTCCTTCGGTCGATCAGTTCTCGGTGCCGCCGCCGCCGACGACGTCGGTGGCCGACTCGCGGATGTGGTCCACGAAGCCGTACTCGAGCGCCTCCTGAGCGGTGAACCACCGGTCGCGGTCGCCATCGGCGTTGATCTGCTCGACGGACTTGCCGGTCTGGGCCGCGGTGATCTCGGCGAGACGACGCTTCATGTCGAGGATCAGCTGCGCCTGCGTCTGGATGTCGCTGGCCGTGCCGCCGAACCCGCCGTGCGGCTGGTGCAGCAGAACCCGGGCGTTGGGCGTGATGTAACGCTTGCCCTTCGTGCCGGCGGTCAGGAGCAGCTGCCCCATGGACGCGGCCATGCCGATGCCGACGGTGACGATGTCGTTCGGAACGAACTGCATCGTGTCGTAGATCGCCATTCCGGCCGTGATCGAGCCGCCCGGCGAGTTGATGTAGAGGTAGATGTCCTTCTCGGAGTCCTCGGCGGCGAGCAGGAGGATCTTCGCGCAGATCTCGTTCGCGTTCTCGTCGCGCACCTCCGACCCGAGCCAGATGATGCGGTCCTTGAGCAGTCTGTCGAAGACGCTTGTTGCGATGAGGGGGTCAGCCATGTGTGCTCCTGATCCGAAGTTTCGTGACGTGTCGAATCTACCGACGCCGCCGCATGCGCCTGACCGTGTTCGCCGTGGGCATAGCCCGTGTCACCGCCGTCCCTGATGCGGAGCATCTGCCGGGCAGAGCAGAAGGGGCGGATGCCGCAGCATCCGCCCCTTCTGCCGGTCGGGCGACCGTCGCGATCAGGAGATCACTCGGCGGCAGCCTCGTCGGCGGCCTTCTTCTTGGCGGGGGCCTTCTTGGCCGGCGCCTTCTTGGCGGGAGCCTTCTCGTCGGCGGCGGGAGCGTCGTCGGCGGCATCCGCCTTCTTCTTAGCGGGCGCCTTCTTGGCCGGCGTCTTCTTGGCCGGCTTCTCCTCCGCCTCGGCGGCGTCGGCATCGGCGTCGGCGGCCTCGTCGGCGATCTCCTGCGCCTCCTCGACGACCTCGTCGGCGGCGGACTCCTCGCCCTCGACGGTGGTGAAGCCGGTCAGGTCGACCGACTTCCCGTCGGTGTCGACGACCGTGACCTTGCCCAGGGCGATCGCGAGGGCCTTGTTACGGGCGACCTCGCCGACCATCACCGGAAGCTGGCCGTTCTGCTGGAGCGCGTTGACGAAGTCCTGCGGGGCCATGCCGTACTGCGCAGAGGCCTGGATCAGGTACTGGGTCAGCTCGTCCTGCGAGACCTGGACCTCGTGCGTCTCGGCGATCTTGTCGAGCACCATCTGCGTGCGGAACTGCTTCTCGCTCGCCTCGGTGACCTCGGCACGGTGCGCGTCATCCTCCAGACGACCCTCGCCCTCGAGGTGCGCGTGAACCTCGTCCTCGACCAGTCCGGCCGGAACCGGGATCTCGACCTTCTCGAGGAGCGCGTCGACGAGCTTCTCGCGCGCGGCAGCGCCCTGCGTGAACAGGCTCTGCTGCGAGACGCGCTCGACAAGGCTCTCGCGCAGCTCGGCGATGGTGTCGAACTCGCTCGCCATCTGCGCGAAGTCGTCGTCGGCCTCGGGGAGCTCGCGCTCCTTGACAGCCTTGACCGTGACGGCGACCTCGGCCTCTTCGCCGGCGTGGTCGCCGCCGACGAGCTTGGAACGGAACGTGGTGTCCTCACCAGCAGTGAGCGACTCGATGGCCTCGTCGATGCCCTCGAGGAGCTCGCCCGAGCCCACCTCGTACGACACACCCTCGGCGCGGTCGATCTCGTTGCCGTCGATCGTCGCGACGAGGTCCAGCTCGACGAAGTCGCCCTTCACGGCAGGACGGTCGACGGTGACGAGCGTGCCGAAACGGCCGCGCAGGCGGTCGAGCTCCTCGTCGATGGCGGCGTCGTCGGTGGCGACGGGCTCGACCTCGATGGTGATGTCCTCGTAGGCGGGAAGCTCGAACTCGGGACGCACGTCGACCTCGACCTCGACCTTCAGGTCGCCCGAGAAGTCCTTGTCACTGGGCCAATCGACGACCTCGGCCGACGGACGCCCGAGGACGCGCAGCTCGTTCGCGGTGACGGCTTCGCGGTAGAAGCCGTCGAGGCCCTCGCTGACCGCGTGCTCGATGACCGCACCGCGGCCGACACGCTGGTCGATGATGGGAGCGGGCACCTTACCCTTGCGGAAGCCGGGAATCTGCACGTCCTGAGCGATGTGCTCGTACGCGTGGGTGATGCTCGGCTTCAGCTCGTCCGGGCTGACCGTGATGTGGAGCTTCACCCGCGTGGGGCTGAGCGTCTCGACGGTGCTGGTGACCATGCCTGTCGTTCTCCTTTATCCGGCCGCGCACATGCGCGTCCGTTCGGTGGTCTGGGTTCGTGGGGCCGTTGTCGGGGCGACAGGATTTGAACCTGCGGCCTCCCGCTCCCAAAGCGGGCGCTCTACCAAGCTGAGCTACGCCCCGGGCGCGCAGCACACGTGCGTCGGAAAACGGCCGTGGTCAGTCTAGCCGACGGAGTCCGCTAGACTGTTCGAGTTGCCAGCGCTGGACATGGTTCTCAGCGTGACGGCGATCCACATCCGATCCAGGTCGGATGCGGGGCTGTAGCTTAGTGGTAAAGCCTCTGTCTTCCAAACAGATGATGCGAGTTCGATTCTCGTCAGCCCCTCCAATGCTCCTCCTCGTCTTCGTACGCGGAGGAGCTCTTCATTCAGCGCAACGGGCGCCGTGATCGGTGGCCAGCTGCAGGTATGTCGCGGCGTTCCCGTGAAGCCCGCCCCGTTCGTCCTCCGTGAGCGCCCGGCGGACCTTCGCCGGCACCCCGGCGACGAGGGAACCGGCGGGGACCACGGTTCCCTCGAGCACGACCGCTCCCCCGGCGACGAGAGATCCGGCCCCGATCACCGCACCGCTGAGGATCGTGCTGTTCATCCCGATGAGGCAGCCGTCCTCCACCGTGCACCCGTGGACGACGGCGTTGTGGCCGATCGAGACGTCGTCGCCGATCTTCGCGGGCGACCCCGCGTCGACGTGGATCACGACGCCGTCCTGGACGTTGCTGCGATCTCCGATCACGATGCGCGACCGATCACCGCGGATCACCGCGTTGTACCAGACGCTCGACATCTCGCCGATGACCACGTCACCGACCAGTCGCGCCCCGTCCGCGACGAACACCGTCGGATGCAGGCGGGGCCGAGACTCTCCGAGAGACACGAGGGATGCGGACGAGGCGACGGGCATGGCCTCACGTTACCCCTGGTGAGCCCAGCCTTCTCTTGCTTGCGGAATGTTCCGGCGTGAGTAGCGTTTGGGCAGATGCAGGCCACGACCTGCCAGAAGGAGCGCAGACATGACCGACACCAACATCACCACTCCCGCCCTCACCGCCGACCCCGAGGTCGCCGCCGCTGCCGCGCAGTTCCTCACCCCGGTCGTGCACAAGATGCAGGCGCTCGTCGTCAACGGCAAGCAGGCGCACTGGAACGTCCGCGGCTCGAATTTCATCGCGATCCACGAGTTGCTCGACACGGTGGTCGCCCACGCCCAGGACTACGCCGACACCGCCGCTGAGCGCATCGTCGCCCTCGGCCTGCCCGTCGACTCGCGCGTCTCGACCATGGCCGAGAAGACCAGCACCGCCGTGCCCGCCGGGTTCGCGCAGTGGCAGGACGAGATCAAGGCCATCGTCTCCGATATCGACGGGGCGCTCGTCGACCTTCAGAACGCCATCGACGGTCTCGACGAGGTCGACCTCACGAGCCAGGACGTCGCGATCGAGATCAAGCGCGGCGTCGACAAGGATCGCTGGTTCCTCCTCGCACACCTCGCCGAGTAATCCTCAGCGCCGAACGGGGCGGTGATCGCGATGAGGGCAGCTGGACGCTTCCCCACCGATCACCGTCCCGTTTCGCCTTCCCGGGACGTGTGCCCCGGAAGACGCAATTCAACCGATGTGCGTGATCCGGCCGCCGAGGAGGGTCGCCGTCACGCCGGTTCCGCGCAGAGCGCCGGGCGTGTCGGCGGCGAGAGGGTCACGGTCGACGATGGCCAGATCCGCGATGTCCCCCGGCGCGATCGCCGAGCCGGTCTGCGACCCACCCGCCGTTGAGGCTGCGAGGGCGACCGCAGCCGGGATTCGCTGATGCGGACGCCAGGGCTCGCGCTCGTCACGCGTACGGAACACCGCATCCGACATCGTGGTCCAGGGATCGAGACGGGCCACCGGCGCGTCCGAACCGAGCAGCAGGTTGGCTCCGGCGTCGACGAGCTCCCGCATCGGGTAGCCGACGGCCGTCTGCCCCGCCCAGAACTCCTCCGCCATGTCGCGATCATCGACGGCATGCGAGGGCTGCACACTCGCGCCGATGCCGAGGCGGGCGAACCGCGGGATGTCGGCGTGAGCGACGAGCTGAGCGTGCTCGATGGTCCCGGTGGCTCCCGTCATCGCGAAGGCGTCGAGGGCGTGCGAGTTCGCGACGTCGCCGATCGCGTGCACCGCGCAGGAGATGCCGGCCCCCGCCGCGCGCCGCATCAGCTCGACGAGCTCGGCAGGCGGCACGGTCATGACTCCGAAGTCGTGCTCGGCGTTCGGATAGTGGTGCGAGCACGCCGCCGTCCGGGTGCCGAGTGAGCCGTCGGTGATGACCTTGAATGGCCCCATCCGCACGAGCCCCGCCGGATCTATCGCGTCGCCGGTCTGCAGTCCCGCTGAAATCGCTCGATCCAGCATGCTGGCGTAGACACCGAACGACACGCGCACCGCGTCGTATCCGCGAGCCAGCCTGCGATCCCAGGCCTCCGCGTTCCATGCCATGTCCAGGTCGACGATGCCGACCACGCCGCGGGCGGATGCCGCAGACATCGCCTCGATCACCGCGGCATCCGCGACCGCCGTGTCGAGGGCGTTCAGGCGGCGGGAGATCTCGAACGCGGGCTCCTCGCGCAGCACCCCGTCGGCCGCCGACATCCCCTCACGCCGGAGCGCGGCGCTGTTGAGCCAGACGCTGTGGACATCGGAGTTGATCAGATAGGTGGGCGCGTCGCCCGTGGTCGCGTCGAGCAGTGCGAGCGAGGGCCGATCAGGCCAGAGCGCGTCGCGGAAACCCGAGCCGACGCGGCGACCGTCGAGATCCAGTCCCGCTCGACCCATGACCGCCGCCGCCTCGGCAGCGCTCACGATGCCCTCGAGGTCGACGCGGCGCGCCGCCAAGGCCCACTGCACGGTGTGAACGTGGTGGTCCCAGAGTCCGGGGATCAGCCAGCCCCCACCACCGTCGAGAACGACCCCGCGTCGCGGGAGGGCGCCCGCAGGCGCGATGTCGACCACGACATCACCCGCGACGTGCACGTCGACCAGATCGGCACCGAACGGATCCGTGCGCCCCGGGCCGGTCAGTCGGACGTCCGCGATGATGTCCACTGTCTCGCCCGGCGCTGCGAGGTTCACGACCGATCCTCGCGGGCGGCGCGCATCGCCTCGTGAGCCCGGCGCATCTCCGTC
The DNA here is from genome assembly GCF_003289625.1 of Microbacterium sp. SMR1. Taxonomy (GTDB): domain Bacteria; phylum Actinomycetota; class Actinomycetes; order Actinomycetales; family Microbacteriaceae; genus Microbacterium; species Microbacterium plantarum. The sequence goes on along the minus strand of NZ_QMBN01000001.1, from coordinate 703,620 downwards.
GCCAGCCGGGGGTCGGCATACGGTGTGGCGGTCTGCTCGAGCTCGGCGATGATGGTGTCGACCACGGCATCCGGCCGATTCTGGCTGAGCTTGCGTTTAGCCTCGACTCGGGCCGGTGAGAGACGGAATCCGACGGTCCCCCGCTCGAGACGCCGGACGAAGTCCTCATCGTTCGGCGCGGCCCACATGCCCCGTGCCGCACCCAGGCCCGACTCGAACCGGTCGACGAGGCGCTCGAGCACACGCAGGTTCTCTTCCGGCGCGAGGATCTCGGGCACGCCGGAGAGATGAACCGAGACGTAGTTCCATGTGGGGACGGCGGGCACGTCGCCGTACCACTGAGGCGACACGTACCCGTGCGGCCCCTGGACCACGACGAGCATCTCGCCGCTACCGAGGCCGTGGATCGCGTCATCCGGGCGCCCGACGTGCCCGACGATCGTGAGGTCGTCGCGTTCGTCGTCGAGGAGCACGGCGTAGTGCGACGCGACGAGTCCGTCGGTGCCTGCACTGACGATCGTGACCCACGGGTTCTCGTCAATCACACGGCGCAGCTCGACGACATCCGTCATCGCGAAGCTGGGGTTCTTTCTCACGCGCTCACCTCTGGCAGTTCGGGCACCAGTACAACTTGCGTGACGCCATCTCCTCGAGGACGATCGACGTTCCGCACACGCGGCAGGGCAGGCCCGCCCGGTGATACACCCAGTGCCGGTCGTCACGATGGGCCATCGCCCGGCGCCATGCCTCGGGATCGAGATCGTCCATCGTCATCATCTGCCCCGTCTCGACGCCGATCGCGAGGAGACGTACCCAGTCGCGCCAGAGCTCTCGGACGGTCTCCTCCGGCACGTCGCGGCCCGGCGTGTGCGGGTTCAGGCGTGCGCGGAACAGCATCTCCGCGCGAAAGACGTTGCCGATTCCGCTGACCACGCTCTGGTCCATGAGAAGCAGACCGATCGCCGTCGGCTTGCGGCGGACGGTCGCGGCGAATCGCTCCTCGCCCTCCGTCACGTCATCCACGAGCGGATCGGGCCCGAGCTTCGCGATCGTCGCCTGAACCTCTTCCGGTGTCCGCAGCTGACAGGCCGTCGGTCCGCGAAGGTCGGCACAGGTCACGTCGGTGAGCAGGCGCAGGCGCACCTGACCGACGACGGGCGGCGGCCATCCCCCGTCCTCGGCAGCACCGTCGTCACCGAGCCCCGTGGTCTGTTCGCTCATGCGGACTCGTCCGCGGGCTCGTCGCGGCGCACCGATCGAGCTGAGGGAGTTCTCTCCGGCGGCGTCGTAGATCGGCGCGATCTCGGTGCCGCGCTGATTCGTGTGGCCCATCCGCCCGTTCGCGGACGCGATCGTGGGGTCGACGACGATCTCGCCGGCGAAATCCCACGCGCCATACATCCCGAGGTGGACGCGCAACCAGACGTCGTCCTCGAACGCGAGGAACATCTGCTTGCCGACCGCCCGCGCCTCGATCGCCTCGCGACCGTCGAGCACCGCCGCGCCCTCGACGAACCGCCCTTGCGGGCTCGACGCGGCGACGACGCGGCCGACGACGTTGCGCTCGAACTGGCGGGCGATCCGGTGGACGGAATGGCCCTCGGGCATCAGCCCGCTTCCGGATCGAACGAGTCGGTTGCGGGCAGCGGCGACGTGGTGCCGCCGTCGACCGCGCGCGGGTCGGGCAGCAGGCTGCCGTCGGCTTCGTAGGCGGCGAGCTGGGCGATACGTCGCGCGTGGCGCTCCTCCCCGCTGAAGGGCGTCGCGATGAAGCGGTCGATGAAGGTGACCGCCTCGTCGAACGTGTGCTGGCGCGCGCCGATGGCGATGACATTGGCGTCGTTGTGCTCCCGCGCGAGCTCGGCCGTCGGGATGTTCCAGACGAGCGCTGCGCGTGCACCATGCACCTTGTTCGCCGCCATCTGCTCGCCGTTGCCGGACCCGCCGAAGACGACGCCGAGCGCCTCGACGCCCGCCTGCTGATCCCGGACGACGGCCTCCGCCGCACGGATGCAGAACGCGGGGTAGTCGTCTACCGGGTCGTACTCGATCGGGCCGTGGTCGACGACATCGTGACCCGCTTCGGCGAGGTGGTGCTGGAGCTGAGTAGAGAACTCGAGACCGGCGTGGTCGGTCGCGATATGGATGCGCATGGCACCATCCTATGAACGTGCGAGCCCCGAAAGCGTAGGCTGGCACGGTTGCCGTCGGCGCCAGCAGCGCGCGGCCCCGAATCCTCACCCCGACCCTGGGAGCAGAACGCACGTGCCTGGAGAGAACCTCACCCGCATCGAGGCGCAGGAGCGCCGCGCGATCGTCGACACGCAGAGCTACGACATCGCCCTCGATCTGACCGTCGGCGCGGAGATCTTCCGCTCGCGCACGGTCATCCGTTTCGCCGCCGCCGAGGGCGCCTCGACCTTCGTCGATCTGATCGCCCGCGATGTCCGGGAGATCACCCTCAACGGCCGGGCGATCGACCCCTCGGCATTCAGCGATTCCCGCATCGCACTCGACGGTCTCGCGGCGCAGAACGAGCTCATCGTCGATGCGGACTGCCTCTACACGAACACCGGCGAGGGCCTGCACCGCTTCGTCGACCCCGTCGACGGCGAGGTCTACCTGTACTCGCAGTTCGAGGTTCCCGATTCGCGTCGTGTCTTCGCGGTGTTCGAGCAGCCCGACCTCAAGGCAGAGTTCCGCTTCACGATCACGGCCCCCGCCGAGTGGAAGGTCGTCTCCAACTCCCCCACACCCGAGCCCGTGCCCGGCGACGGCGGGACGTCCACGTGGGCCTTCGAGCCGACTCCCCGGATCTCCTCGTACATCACCGCTCTCGTCGCGGGCCCGTATGAGCAGGTCTTCTCCGAGCTCACGAGCGCCGACGGGCGCGTGATCCCCCTCGGCGTCTACGCGCGCAAGAGCCTGTGGCAGTACCTCGACGCCGACTACGTCTTCGAGAAGACACGTCAGGGCTTCGCCTACTTCGAGGAGAAGTTCGGCGTCCCCTACCCCTTCGCGAAGTACGACCAGCTCTTCGTGCCGGAGTTCAACGCCGGCGCCATGGAGAACGCGGGCGCCGTGACCTTCACCGAGACCTACGTCTTCCGTTCCAAGGTCACCGACGCGGTGAAGGAACGTCGGGTCGTGACCATCCTTCACGAGCTCGCCCACATGTGGTTCGGCGACCTCGTCACGATGAAGTGGTGGAACGACCTCTGGCTCAACGAGTCGTTCGCCGAATGGGCGTCGACGATCGCGACGGCCGAGGCGACCGAGTGGACCGAGGCCTGGACGACCTTCAATGCGATGGAGAAGACCTGGGCCTACCGCCAGGATCAGCTTCCGTCGACGCACCCGGTCGTCGCCCGCATCAACGACCTCGAGGATGTCCAGGTCAACTTCGACGGCATCACGTACGCCAAGGGCGGCTCGGTGCTCAAGCAGCTCGCCGCGTGGGTCGGCGTCGAAGCGTTCTTCGCCGGCGTCTCGGCGTACTTCCAGAAGCACGCGTGGGGCAACACGGAGCTGTCCGATCTTCTCGTCGAGCTCGAGGCCACGAGCGGTCGCGAGCTCGAGACCTGGTCGAAGAAGTGGCTCGAGACGGCCGGCGTGAACACGCTCGAACCGGAGATCGTCACGGATGCCGACGGGATCATCACCCGCTTCGCCATCGTCCAGACGGCACCCGCCGACTACCCGACCATCCGTCCGCACCGCCTCGGCGTCGGCTTCTACTCCCTTCAGGGCGGCACGCTCGTGCGCACGCACCACGTCGAGCTCGACGTGGACGGCGATCTGACGGAGGTGCCGGAGCTGAAGGGTCGCGCGCAGCCCGACCTGGTCCTCCTGAACGACGACGACCTCGCGTACGCCAAGATCCGCCTCGACGAGCGCTCGCTCCGTACGGCGGTCGAGCACCTCGCGAAGATCAGCGACCCGCTCGCGCGGTCCCTCGTCTGGGGCGCCGCGTGGGACCAGACCCGCGACGCCGAGGCATCAGCGACCGATTACATCGACCTGGTGCTCCGCAACATCGGCACCGAGACCGAGTCCACCACGGTGCGCACGACGCTCGGACAGCTCCAGCTCGCAGCGAACTCGTACGTCGATCCGCAGACCCGGGATGCCGCGCGTGCCCGCGTCGCCGACGGGCTGTGGGAACTCGCTCAGCAGGCCGAGGCGGGCAGCGACAGCCAGCTGCAGTTCGTGACCGCCTTCGCGTCGGCCGCATCGACCGACGCCCACGCCGACGTCGTCCGCGCCCTGCGATCGGGCGACACCGTCCTCCCGGGGCTGGAGATCGACGCCGACCTCTCCTGGGCGCTCCTCGTCTCCCTCGCTGCGTCGGGCGCCGTGTCGGCGGCGGACATCGACGCCGCGCTGGCAGCCGACAACACCGCGAAGGGCGGCGAATTCGCGGCGCAGGCCCGGGCGGCGCTCCCGACGGCCGACGCGAAGAAGGCCGCGTGGGCATCGCTCATCGAGAACGACGATCTGCCCAACACCGTCGTACGTTCGGCGGCTGCCGGCTTCACCCACCCGGCGGGCGTGGCGCACCTCGGCGCCTTCGTCGACGAGTACTTCCGGATGCTGCTGCCGATCTGGGAGTCGCGCACCTACCAGATTGCCCAGTACCTCATCGTCGGCCTGTACCCGGCTGCTCTCGCCAACGCCGAGCTGCGCGATGCGACCCGCGCGTGGCTCTCGGAGAACACAGAGGCTCCGGCTGCACTCCGCCGACTTGTCGCCGAGAACCTCGCGGGCGTCGAGCGGGCGCTCGCTGTGCAGGAGCGCGACGCGCAGGACTGACGTCATCCGCAATGCTGATGGGCGTCGTACTCCGGTACGACGCCCATCAGCGATCTCGGCACTCCCGGCGGACGACAGCGGGATGCGCCCGTCGATAGCGTGGGGCGCATGATCGTTGCAGAAGGCCTCACGAAGAGGTACGGAGACAAGACGGCAGTCGACGGGGTGAGCTTCACCGTGCAGTCGGGCAAGGTGACCGGCTTCCTGGGTCCCAACGGCGCCGGCAAATCCACCACGATGCGGATGATCGTCGGCCTCGACCGGCCGTCGTCCGGGCGCGTCACCATCGACGGCCGCGACTACCGCTCGCTGCGGTCACCGCTCACCGAGGTCGGCATCCTCCTCGACGCGAAGGCCGTCCACACCGGCCGCAGCGCGCGCAACCACCTGCGCGCGATGGCGGCGACCCACGGCATCCCCCGCTCCCGCGTCGATGAGGTGATCGAGATCACCGGCCTCGGCTCGGTAGCGGGCAAGCGCGCCGGCAAGTTCTCGCTCGGCATGGGGCAGCGCCTGGGCATCGCAGCCGCGCTCCTCGGCGATCCGCAGACCCTGATCCTCGATGAGCCGGTGAACGGTCTCGACCCCGAGGGCGTTCGCTGGGTCCGGCAGTTCGTCCGCGGTCAGGCGGCGCAAGGGCGGACGGTACTGCTCTCGAGCCACCTCATGAGCGAGATGGCACTCACCGCCGACCACGTGATCGTGCTCGGCCGAGGCCGCGTGCTGGCTGATGCCGGCATCGACGATCTGGTCCGCTCGTGGACGAGCAACACTGTCGTCGTCCGCACCCCGCGGGCCGACGAGCTCACCCGCCTCATCGCCGGCCCCGACGTCGCGGTGACGACGGGCGAGCCGGGACTCCTGCAGGTCGCCGGCCTGAGCGCCGCCGCGATCGGCGACACCGCAGCCGCGCACGGCATCCCGCTTCACGAGCTCACACCGCGCGTGGGATCGCTCGAAGACGCCTACCTCGCTCTCACCGAGGGGTCGGTCGAATACCAGACGAAGGGAGCGGTGCGATGACCGCCACCACCACCGTGCAGACCCCCGCGCCGGCGCGCGCCACGCCGTCGAACGCGCGACTGTCGTTCGGTCGCCTTGTCCGCAGCGAGACCATCAAGCTGCTCTCGTTGCGCTCCACCTGGTGGTCGCTGGGAGTCACGGCCGTCCTGGCGATCGGCATCTCGCTGCTCATGGCGTGGGCTTCGCAGGATTTCGGCGGCGACTTCAACCCGGTCGGTGCGATCGTCGCTCCGATGCAGTTCACGATGCTGGTGGCGGGCATCCTCGGTGCCATGGCGATCACCGGCGAATACTCGACCGGCATGATCCGATCGACCCTGACCGCCGAGCCACGACGCGGTGCCGTGCTCGTCGCGAAGGCGGTCGTGGTCGCACTGCTGCTCGCCGCCACGACGGTCGTCACCACGATCGTTTCGGTCGTCGCCTCCGCGCCGATCTTCGGCGACCGTGCCATCGACTGGGCGGACGCGGAATCCTCGGTGCTCCCCCTCGTCCTCGGTGTTCTGGCGATGGCCACGTTCGCCCTGCTCGGACTCGGATGGGGCTTCATCATCCGCAACGGCGCAGGTGCCATCGCCGCGACCGTCGGCATCCTGTTCGTCATGCCGATCGTCCTGAGCCTGTTCGCCTTCGGTGGGGAATCGTGGGCGTGGATCGTCGACCTGGGCCAGTACCTGCCCGCGAGCGCAGCGCAGACGGTGACCTCGCCCGGTTCCGACGACTTCGTCACGGGCCTCATCACGCTGCTCGCGTGGCCGACCGCGACGCTGCTCGGCGGCTGGGCGATCCTCCGCGCGACCGACGCGTAGGGTACGAGGAGTGTCTCCCGGAAGCCGTGGCTCATCGTCGCCCGACGATGAGCTGCGGCTTCCGCGTCCGCCCGGATTCCTCCGGCGGTTCTGGGGGCGGCACCCGGTCTTCGCCGACATCCTCACCGCGCTCATCTGCCTGACCTTCTCGCTCGTCCCGGCGACGAGCTTCACCGATCGCATCGACGACGCGGTCGGTGTCGGCCGGCTCTGGGCCACCACGGCTCCTATCGTCATGGTCGTTGTCGTGCTCGGGTGCGCCTCGCTCCTCGTGCGCAGGCGCTACCCGACGCTCGTGTTCGTCGGAGCCGTGGCGGTCGCGCTGGCTTACCTTCTTGCCCCTGCGCCGACCGGTGGGCCGATGCTCGGCATCGCGGCGTACACCCTCGCCGTCCATCGGAGTGCTCGGGCCTGCCTGATCGGTGTGGCCGTCGCGTTCGGCACCATCGCCGCGTTGGTGGCCGGCCTCGCGTTCACGGGAATGATCGGCCCGATGATCGCCTGGAACGCGCTGGTCGGCGAGGGCCTGAGCGCGCTCATCGGGGCCCTCATCGGCACGAATGTCGGCAACCGGCACCGTTACGTCGCCGCTCTCATCGACCGGTCGCGCCAGCTCGTCGTCGAACGCGATCAGCAGGCGCGCCTCGCCGCGGCATCGGAACGCGACCGGATCGCCCGGGAGCTGCACGACATCGTCGCTCACTCGCTGACGGTGATGGTGGCCCTGGCCGAGGGCGTCGCCGCATCGAGCGACATCGACCGCGCCCGTCCCGGCGCCACCGCCATCGCATCGACGGGGCGCGAAGCCCTCAGCGACATGCGCGCGACCCTCGGCATCCTCCGCGAGGACGACGCCGCTCCGCTCGCCCCGCTGGCACGCGACACGACCGCGGACACGGTCGATTCCGCGCGCGCCGCCGGGTTCGACGCGACTCTGACCATCTCGGGCGACAGACCGGAGCTCAGCAGCGCCGTGCAACTCGCGATCTCGCGCATCGTGCAGGAAGGCGTCACGAACGCGATGCGCCACGCACGCGGTGCCGAACGGATCGACGTGCGGGTGGGTTACCGTCCTCACGCAGTCGAGGTCGATATCGTCGACGACGGCGAGCCGGTCGCTTCCTCGACGACGTCGCCATCGGGGTACGGCCTGCGTGGCCTCCGAGAGCGCGTGGTCCTGGCGGGCGGAGCGGTGACCGCGGGACCGGGATCGGCCCGTGGGTGGCGCGTGCACGCCGTCATCCCCCTCGAACAGGAGAATCATGACCGCTGATCCCGCTTCGCCGATCCGCGTGCTGATCGTCGACGACCAGCAGCTCATCCGCCTCGGCTTCCGGATGGTGCTGGACGCCGCTGACGGCATCGAGGTCGTCGGTGAGGCAGCCGATGGCGCGGCCGCCCTCCGCGCCGTCTCCGAGTCGTCGCCCGACGTCGTATTGATGGATGTGCGCATGCCGGTGGTCGACGGCATCGAAGCCACCGCTCGCATCCGGAGCGAGCATCCGACCGTCGCTGTGCTGGTGCTCACGACGTTCGACCTCGACGAGTATGCGTTCGGGGCGCTTCGCGCCGGCGCCGGCGGCTTTCTCCTGAAGGATGCGCGACGCGATGAGCTCGTCGCTGCCGTCCGCGCTGTCGCGGCAGGCGAGGCGACGCTCGCTCCGCGGATCACCCGTCGCATGATCGAGCTCGTGACCGCGACCGGGCTGCCCGCTCCGCAGCCCGTCACCCCGGCCGTTCTGACGGCGCGGGAGGCGGATGTGCTGGCTGCCATGGCGCGAGGACTGACGAATCTGGAGATCGCCGGTGAGCTCTTCCTCAGCGAGTCCACGGTCAAGACGCACGTCGGCCGCATCCTGACGAAGCTGCCCGCGCGAGATCGCGTGCACGCCGTGCTGATCGCGCACGGACTCGCCGAGCCCGGCCTCGATGCCTGATGGCTCTCTCGGAAATGTCGTGGTGCCGCTCGGTAAAATCGGATCGATGACCACCGTGACCACTGCCGTCCCGCTCGCCTGGGAGTTCCCCGCCGAGGAGTTCTGGAAGTTCCTCACCGAAGCGGGATGGAACATCGTCGCGGTCGCGGGCATCATCCTCGGCGCCTTCGCGCTCTCCTGGTTGATGCGCCGCCTGATCGCCCGCATCGTCGACCGGATCGTGCGCGGTGCGAAGACGCGGGCCGAGGCCGAAGACACGCGAGCGATCGACATGTCGCCGCTCGCACAGGTGCGTATCGTCCAGCGGACCCGCACACTCGGGTCGATCCTGACCAACATCGTCAACGTGACGATCGTCATCGTTGCCCTGCTGATGATCGTGGGCGTTCTCAGCCCCGACATCCTCGGGTCGTTCACCCTGCTGTCGGCCGCGATCGGCGCCGGTCTCGGTTTCGGTGCTCAGAACATCGTCAAAGACGTCCTGAACGGGATGTTCATCGTGGCCGAGGACCAGATCGGCATCGGCGACGTCGTCGACCTCGGACTCGCCACGGGCATCGTCGAGTACGTCAGCGTCCGTGTCACGCATGTCCGAGACGTCAATGGGACGCTGTGGTTCGTTCGCAACGGTGAGATCACTCGCATCGGGAACATGTCGCAGGGCTGGTCGCGCGTGATCATCGATCTCGGCGTGCCGACCGACGCCGACGTCGATGTCGTCGAGAAGACCGTGATCGAAGCCGCGAAGGATCTCGCGCGCGAACCGAAGTGGCGCAGCCGCATCATCGAGAAGCCCGAACTGTGGGGGCTCGAATCGATCAGCGGCGACGCGTTGGTGATCCGTCTCGTCGTCAAGACGCGGCCCAACGCCAAGGACGATGTCGCGCGAGCCCTCCGCGCGCGACTCAAGGATGCCGTGGACGAGCTCGGCGTCGCGCTCCCCCAGCTCAACTCCACCGTCCTCACCGGTTTCGAGGGTGCCCAGAGCATCCGAGGCGCGAACCCGCCGCGAACCAAGCCCCAGCCGGTGGCGCCGCCGCAGGTGAAGGCGCGCCCCCAGTGGCGGCCGAAGCGCAGCAAGGGGGCCTCGGCGTCGACGCAGTCGCCCGACGCCCAGGAGGCGCCCGCCGGTGACGGCGACGCAACGGATCAGCAGAAGGACACCCCGTGAGCGACCAGGTCAGCTTCTACGACGAGGTCGGCGGTCACGAGACCTTCGTCCGCCTCGTCGATGTCTTCTACCGAGAGGTCGCCGCCGACGAGGTGCTGCGCCCGATGTATCCCGAGGCCGACCTGGGGCCGGCGGCGCACCGGCTCACGATGTTCCTCGAGCAGTACTGGGGTGGCCCGACCGCCTACGGCGAGGAGCGCGGTCATCCTCGGCTGCGGATGCGCCACCGCCCGTTCCACGTGGACCCCGACGCTCGCGACCGGTGGCTGCGCCACATGCGCACGGCACTCGACGAGCTCGCGCTGCCCCCGCTCCATGACGCGACCCTGTGGGACTACCTCGAGCGCGCTGCGTACGCCATGGTCAACACGTTCGAGCCGGCCGGCATCGGTCCACAGGGCTCGGCACGGCGGCCGATGCTGGGCGTGCACCCCGCATCCGCCGCCGACGCCCCGGCGTCGGACTGAATCAGCGCGGCGTTCCCGTGGCGCGAACGGGAGTGAGACCCATCGCGACCGGCCCCCGTGTCAGGACGTGGCCCCGTGCGAACGACACCCGCGTCCAGACGTCGGTACGGCGGATGGTCGGGTGCTCGGCGCCCGCGATGAACCCCAGGCCGACCGCGGCGAACGCGACTCCCAGAGGAAGGCCGCCCAGATCCTCGTCGGGTGTTCCCCAGATCGACGAGCGGACGAGATGGACGACGTCATCGCCGGCGCCGGCGGGGAGTTGACGAGCGACCGCCGCGATCCCCCACTGCGCCCGAAGCGACACCTGAGCGGAGTCGAGGCTGCCGGCCTCGCGCCATCCGGAGCGCGGAGGCGACACGCCGGCCCAGGAAGCAGCGACCCCGCTGTCGGGAAGTCGCACGGCACGGTCGTCATCGCCATCGGGTGCGAGCGCAGCCGCGTCGATCGTCAGGTCGCATTCCAGCTCCGGGTCGACGCGAGCCGTCCGGAGCGCAAGCACGAACGGAGTCGCGTCGGTCAGTGAACGCGGCGCCAGGGGCGCGCACGAGAGCGCTAGGACGCCGGCACGAGCGCGCAGCCGAAGGATGCCGTCGCCGTGGCGGGCTGCACGGCCCGCGAATGTCAGGACGTCACGGGCCACCTCGGGCTGCGGGAACAGGAGGCGCTCGGACATCCGTCCTAGACTACCGACCGATGCCCGCACACAGCTCAGAGCCCATGCCCGACAGCCTCACGGAAGAGACGGATCCCGTCGCCGCGATGCTCAGCGTGCTCGATCTCTCCTCCAGCGAGGCGCGGACCACGGAGGACATCTTCACCGGCAGGTCGCAGGTGATGCCCCAGGGTCGCGTCTTCGGCGGCCAGGTGCTCGCACAGGCGACGATGGCGGCGATGCGGACGGTGCCGCGCGAACGCGTGCCGCACTCGATGCACGGCTACTTCCTGCGCCCCGGCGACTCGTCGAGGAACATCACGTTCTCCGTCGATCGCATCCACGATGGTCGGTCGTTCTCGACACGGCGAACCCAGGCTTTCCAGAACGGGATGCCGATCTTCTCGATGATCGCTTCGTTCGAGGATGAGGATCCCGGCGTCGAGCACGCGGAGCCCATGCCCGACGGTCTGCCGCAGCCCGAAGACCTCCCCGCTCTGGAGGAACAGCTGAGCGGTATGCACCCGCTCAGCCGGCGGATCTTCTCCGCCAGCCCCATCGAGCTGCGCCACGTCACGGCGCCGATCTACCTGCAGCCCGACGACGACGCGACGCCTCGGCAGGCGGTGTGGGCTCGCACCCGCTCAGCTCTGCCCGACGACCCCGCGGTGCACCGGGCAGCCCTCGCGTTCCTCAGCGACCTCACGATCCAGGAGCCTGTGCTGCGAGCGCATGGGCTGGCGTGGGCGACGCCCGGCCTCAAGGTGGCGAGCCTCGACCACGCCATGTGGTGGCACCGCTTCGCGCGGGTCGATGACTGGCTGCTTTACGTGCAGGAATCACCCAGCGCACGCGGCGGGCGCGGGCTGTCGACCGGGCGGATCTACGATCGGGCGGGCACACTCGTCGCCAGCGTCGCCCAGGAGATCATGGTCCGCGTTCCCGCGACCACGGATGCTGGTGACTCTAACGCCGATGAGCGTAGGTGATCGGCTCCCCGAGGATGGGCGACCATGCGCGGCGCATCTCATCCGTCAGCCGGACGGGCCGGCCGGTCTCGGTCGACACCATCACCACGACGGCAGTCGAGCGGGCGTAACAGGTCTGCGGGTCGTCCTCATGGGGGCTGTAGACCTCGTAGCAGACGTCGATGCTCGAACCGCCGATACGGCCGATCCAGAGCTGAACGTCGAGCGGGCGCTGGCCGTACGGCACCGGAGCGAGGTACTCGATCTCCTGCCGCGCGATCAGCGTCATCGTCTCCGCCGACAGGCTCAGCGCGTCGAGGATGGCCGTGGTCGGCCCCGACATCCCTGCCTCGGGCTTCCAGAAGGCGCGCAGGCGCGCTTCTTCCAGCAGCTTGAGCATCGAGGTGTTGTTGACGTGCCCCAGAGCGTCGAGGTCGCCCCAGCGGAGATGGATGGGGATACGGACACGGGTGGCCCCGGCAGTTGTCACCACCGAGGCCACCGTGTGCGGCGTGTGCTCAGTCACGCGTGAGCTTGCGGTAGGTCGACTTGGCGGGGTTCGCGGCATCCGCGCCCAACCGCTCGATCTTGTTCGCCTCGTACGCCTCGAAGTTGCCCTCGAACCAGTACCACTGCGACGGGTTCTCCTCGGTGCCCTCGTACGCGAGGATGTGCGTCGCGATGCGGTCGAGGAACCACCGGTCGTGGGTGATGACGACCGCGCAGCCGGGGAACTCCAGCAGCGCGTTCTCGAGCGAACTGAGGGTCTCGACGTCGAGGTCGTTGGTCGGCTCGTCGAGGAGGAGGAGGTTGCCGCCCTCCTTCAGGGTGAGGGCGAGGTTCAGACGGTTCCGCTCACCACCGGAGAGCACGCCCGCCTTCTTCTGCTGGTCGGGTCCCTTGAATCCGAACTTCGACACGTAGGCCCGCGAGGGGATCTCGGTCTTGCCCACGGTGATGATGTCCAGTCCATCGGAGACGACCTCCCAGAGGGTCTTCTCCGGATCGATGTTGCCGCGTGACTGGTCGACGTAGCTGATCTTGACGGTCTCGCCGATCTTCAGCTCTCCGCCGTCGAGCGGCTCGAGACCCACGATGGTCTTGAACAGCGTGGTCTTTCCGACGCCGTTGGGGCCGATGACACCCACGATGCCGTTGGGCGGGAGGTTGAAGCTCAGGCCGTCGATCAGCACGCGATCGCCGAACGCCTTGTGAAGCTTCTTCGCGTCGATGACGACGCTGCCCAGACGCGGGCCCGCGGGGATCTGGATCTCTTCGAAGTCGAGCTTGCGCGTGCGCTCGGCCTCTGCCGCCATCTCCTCGTAGCGGGCCAGACGGGCCTTCGACTTGGTCTGACGCCCCTTGGCAGAGCTCCGCACCCAATCGAGCTCGTCCTTCAGACGCTTCGCGAGCTTCGCGTCCTTCTTGCCCTGGATGTCGAGGCGCTCGGCCTTCTTCTGGAGGTACGTCGAATAGTTGCCCTCATAGCCGATGAGGCGACCGCGGTCGACCTCAGCGATCCACTCGGCGACGTTGTCGAGGAAGTATCGATCGTGGGTGATGGCGATGACAGCACCCTTGTAAGCCTGAAGGTGCTGCTCGAGCCAGAGCACGCTCTCGGCGTCGAGGTGGTTCGTGGGCTCGTCGAGGAGGAGCAGGTCGGGCTTCTGCAGGAGCAGACGCGCGAGGGCCACGCGGCGGCGCTCCCCACCCGACAGCGGCGCCACCGAGGCGTCGGCCGGCGGCGTGCGAAGTGCTTCCATCGCCTGGTGCAGCTGAGAGTCGAGGTCCCACCCGTCGGCCGCGTCGATCTCCTCCTGCAGCGTGCCCATCTCGGCCAGGAGCGAGTCGAAGTCGGCGTCGGGGTCGGCCATGAGCGCGGAGATCTCATTGAAGCGATCGAGCTTCGGCTTGATCGCGACCCCGGCCTCGATGTTCTCGAGCACGGTCTTCGTGTCGTCGAGCTCCGGCTCCTGCATCAGGATGCCCACCGAGAAGCCCGGCGCGAGCCTCGCCTCACCGTTGGACGGCTGATCGAGCCCCGCCATGATCTTCAGGATCGTCGACTTACCGGCACCGTTGGGGCCGACCATTCCGATCTTGGCACCGGGAAGGAATGCCATCGTGACGTCGTCGAGGATGAGCTTCTCGCCGACGGCCTTGCGGGCGCGGACCATGGAGTAGATGTATTCGGCCATAACGTCTCGAGTCTAGTCCGGGAGGGCGCCGCGTTCGCCCGCCCGGACCCCGCGATTCACCAGTCGATGGGGCGCGTCCGGCCGATAAGGCAGCCACCGCTCGGCAGTTCGGGCAACACCGTCGCCGTGGGGGCGGGAGTCGATGGACCCACCTGTCCGACCAGGCACTCCCCCGCCCACAGGACCGAGAACTGCAAGCTGTCGACCGGGTCGTCGACGGAGGTGCGGTCGGCCGTCACCTGCATCGTCGACTTGTCGAAACCGGCTGCCACGAGCGCATCGATGTACGCCCGCCCCGCGACGCTGTCGGGCGACGCCGCCACCTGGTTCATCACCTCGGAGAACAGCGGCAGGTTGTCAGCCGCGGTGCTCTCGGGCGACAGGGGCGCCGGACCTTCCGTGGTGGTCGGTGCCGGCGTGGGCGCTGTGGATGTCGCCGGGGGCTCCTCGGGGAAGAGCATCGAGCACCCGGCGAGGGATGCGGCGAGGACGAGAGCGCCGGCCGTTCCCACGAGCGAGCGAGTGAACCGGGGACGAGGCGAGCGCATGTCTGAATTCTAGGCGGCCCCGGTCTCCGACTCGCGGCGTCAGAACGGCGTCGGCTCGACGGGGTCCCTCTCGGGCACCGCAGCGACGGCCCAATCGCCGTCGGTGGTCACGGGGTGGGCCGCGTTCTCGCCGGCGGCCTCGGTGCCATCGGCCGCCCCGCCGGGACGTGCGGGACCGGCCGCATCCGTGCGGGGGTTCCGTTGGAACGACGCGGTCCCCCACTTGAGGTCGGGACCGATCGCGTCGGCGTCGATCTCGATCTCGATGCCGCGCTTCTCGCCGGCTTCCCACTCCTTCAGCCGCAGCCGCCCGTCGACGATGACCCGCTGCCCCTTCCGCAGGGAGGCGAACGCATTCTCTCCGAGCCCACGGAACACGCTGATCCGGTACCAGTTGGTGGTGCCGTCGATCCACTCGCCGGACTGGGCGTCTCGGTAGCGCTGGCTGCTCGCGAGACGGAAGCTCGTGACCGGGATGCCGGTACCCGTCCGGCGCTGCTCGGGCTCGGTGGCGATGTTGCCGATGACGGTGATGCGATCTGACATGTCTGCTCCTCAGCAGGGCACGGAAGGTGGGACGCTCCAGCACCCGAGTGCCCGTCGGGTGCCGGAGCGCTTCCAGCCTCGGCCCCGGCGCCGGAACACCGAGGGCGGTTCCGCACATCGGTGCAGAACCGCCCTCGAATCGAGCTGGGGAGGAGTCAGCTGCGGGCGTACTCCGCGAAGCGCGCGCGCACCTTGTTCACCTTGGGAACGGCCACCGCGAGGCAGTATCCCTGCCCCGGGTTCTTCGCGAAGAAGTCCTGGTGGTAGTCCTCGGCCGGGTAGAACGTGTCGGCGGGTTCCATCGTCGTCACGACCCCGCCACCCCACATCTCGTCGGCGCGGTCGCGGGCCGCCGCGAAGAGCTCGCGCTGGTCTTCGTCGAGCGGGAACATGGCCGAGCGGTACTGAGTGCCGACATCGGCACCCTGGCGGTTGAGCTGACGCGGGTCGTGCATCGTGAAGAACGCATCGAGGATGACGTCGGCCGGGATGACATCGGGGTCGAACGTCACCGACACCGCCTCGGCATGACCGGTCGTGCCGGTGCACACCGCCTCGTAGCTCGGGTGCGGAACGTGCCCGCCGATGTAGCCCGACACGACCTCGGACACACCGTCGAGCGCACGATAAGCGGCATCGAGGCACCAGAAGCAGCCGCCGGCGAGGATGAAGGTGGTGGTCATGGAAAGCTCCGTTCTCCCGCTTGCGCGAGGTCTCACCCTAGCCAACCACGGGCGCCGCCCGCGTGTTCCCGCGGATGTCCGAGGCCCGTTCTAGCCTCGTTCGCGAGGAGGAGATCATGACGTTGGTGCAGGCCCACACCCCACAGGCCCGGGAACAGCGGCCGGGCGGCGAGCTCATCGCTCTCGGGACCGACCGCTGGCGAGTCGTCGAGGGTGATGGACACGTCCGGGGCCTCGTCGAGCGCGTCCAGACGCCCACCGGAGACCGCTTCCGCGCGCTCCGGTTCCACCCGCCGTCACGTTCCTTCCGGGCGATCGGCGAATTCTGGCGCATCAATGAGGCGTCCGACACCCTCCGGCTCTCTCGCTGACCTTCGCCTGCTCTGCCCGGCTCGCACAGCTCAGACCAGGGCGTCGAGAGGCGTGGGGCCGGCCGTCCGAGCTCCGCTCGCCACGCGCGGCCACACCGTGGCCAGCACTTCGACGGCGCGCTCCAGTTCTGCAGGCGACGCGGTGAACGGAATCCGCAGACGATTCTCGTGCCCGCCGTCGACCGCGAAGCGCTGTCCGCCGCTGAGATACACGTACTCGGCACGGGCACCCAGGACGAGCGGCCCGCTGAGCGGCGCCGGAAGACCGACCCAGAGCGCCACGCCACCGCAGACCTCGGGGACGTCCCAGTCCGGCAGCCTGTCGCGCAGCGCGGCTCGGACCGCGCGATATCCCGTGGCGAGCAACTCGGCGCGTTGCGGCAGGATCTCCGGCATCCGCGGAATCAGCCTCGCCGCCACCTCCTGCTCGAACTCGGGCGTGCCGAGGTCGCGCGCCGGCCGCGCCGCATGCAGCCGCCGGATGACCTCCGGCTGGGCGCGAACCCATCCGACGCGCAGGCCGCCCCACACCGTCTTGCCGAGCGAACCGATCCGCACGACGTCGTCGTCCGGAAGGGCTGCGGGTGCCGGTGCGCCGAACGACAGTTCGGCCGTCGTCTCGTCGACGACGAGCGTGCACCCCCGCTGAGCCACCTCGCGCAGTGCATTCTGCTCCGTCGCCGTCATGGAGCGACCGGTCGGGTTCTGCAGCGTGGGCATCAGGTAGGCGAGCGTCGGTCGCGTCCGTCGCGCGGCTTCGTCCAGGCGGTCGAGGTCCCAGCCGTGCGCGGTCGTCACGGATACGGCTACGAGCCGCGCTCCCGCGGCCCGGAGAGCCTCCGCCGCATGCGGATAGGTCGGCGTCTCGACGAGCACGCGATCGCCCCGCGCCACGAGCACCTCGGCGATGAGGTGGATGGCGCTCTGCGCACCCGCGGTCACGAGAATCTGATCGCGCGACGTGGGAATGCCACGCGCGGTGTAGCGTTCGGCGATGACGTCGCGCAGGCCGGTCGACCCGAGGGTGTCGTATCCGGTCCGCGAGACGAGTCGGGCCGCATCCGACGCCATCTCCGCCATCACGCCGGCCAAGCCCGGCCAGGCGCTCGGGCTCGCCTGCTGCAGGTCGATCGACCCCGGTTCGGCGAACACTGTCCCACCCCCGCGCAACGGCTGAGCAGTGGTGACGCTGCCCGAGCCCCGCACGCTCTCGATGTGCCCGCTCGCGCGCAGGCTCGCATAGGCGCTCGCCACCGTCGTGCGGCTCAGCCCCAGCGTCTGCGCCAGGGCGCGCTCGGCAGGGAGTAGGGTGCGCGCCGCGATGCGGTTGTCCAGACACAGCAGCCGGATGCCGTCCGCGAGCGCTTCATAGGCCGGCTCGCGGGTACGCCAGCCTCCGAGCGACGCTTCCAGCGACCTGGCGGAGATCCGGGAGTGCATACGGCCACGATACGGTAATTGGCATCTTTCGCTACGGCCAATCCTGCAGTGCAATAGACGAGTGATACTCCGCTTCTCGCAGCTCATCGTCGGCCTCATCCTGTTCGGAGCGGGGTGCGCGGTGATGGTCGACGCGGGAATCGGTCTCGACCCCTGGACCGTCCTGGCCGAAGGAATCAGCAAGAACACCGGCATCGGGATCGGCTGGGTCGTCAGCATCACCGGGTTCCTGGTCCTGCTCCTGTGGATCCCACTCCGTCAGAAGCCCGGTGTCGGCACCGTCGCGAACATCCTCGTGGTCGGGGCCGCGATGCAGTTCACCCTCCCGCTCGTGAGCACGCCCGATCACTGGATCGCGCGGGTGGCGATGTTCATCGCGGGCACGGCGCTCGTCGGTGTCGCCTCGGGCATCTACATCGGGGCGCGATTGGGTCCGGGCCCCCGCGACGGCTTGATGACCGGAATCCATCAGCGGTGGGGCTGGCCCATCTGGGCGGGGCGGCTCGGGGTCGAGGCGACGGTGCTCGTCACGGGCTGGCTCCTGGGCGGCACGGTGGGCCTGGGCACAGTGCTCTTCGCCGTGCTCATCGGGCCCATGGTGCACGTGAGCCTGCCGGTCTTCGACGGCCGGGCACGCCGCCGACGTCACACAACACCAGCCGCGGCGGTGGGCGGCCTCAGTGCTCCCGGAACGTAGGCCAGTCCGCTCCCGGCGCCATGTGCGCGTGCAGCGCGTTCTTGGCGATCTCCATCGTGGGGTACGCGCCGAGTTCGGCGTCCGCACCCGCCATCGTCACGATGTACTCGTCGCCGCGGTGGCGGATCATTCCCGCGACTCCCCCGGCGCCGTACGCCACCCACAGTGCGGTCGATCGTGTCTGCGCGTTCATCATCGAACCCCTTCCGACACCCGCAGGGTACGCCCCCGACCGCCCCGGAACCAGTGTTCCGCGACATCCGGCCCGAAACCGGCGTCTCCGCGCGATAGCGTAGAAGCATCCGCCTCCGTAGCTCAGTGGATAGAGCAGCGGCCTTCTAATCCGTTGGTCACAGGTTCGAATCCTGTCGGGGGCACTCCAGGCGCCGCTCAGGCCTGCGGCGTGAATCTCCGCGCGGTGTCCGCCAGCAGCGGTCGAGCCATGAGCGCGAGCAGACCCGCGAACGCCCACAGGAGGAGCAGCACGACGGTCTCGCTCACCACGATCACGAGAAACACCGTCACGATCAGCAGGGACAGCACCCCCAGCGAGAACCGCCACTGGGAAGCGAGCTGCGCCGCCGCGACACGCGTTGCATCGCGCGCGCGACAGTGGAACCCGGCCGTCAGGACGACCATGTGCCCGGCCCAGACGAGGATCAGCAGCCCGAGGACGCTGTAGAGCGGGCGCAGCGTCGCCCCGCCGTCGACGCCGTCCAGGTGGATGAGGTTGAAGGCGAGCAGAGCGAGAGCCACCGCCGCCGGGGCCGCCCAGCGGAGGGTCGGCGCGAGCTCGCGGCGATACGCACGGAAGAAGTGCCGACCCGGCGACAGGTCGGTGCGCGGAACCATCGCTGCGGCCACGCCCGCCACGAGGGCGGGGGCGACCGGCAGCAGCGCGAGGACGAAGAGGGGGACGTTCGACGGGTCGCGGTCCAGCAGCAGCACCGCCACGACGGAGGGCAGCGACGCGAGCAGCAGCTGCGCCTCCAAGACCATCTGCCGGTAGATGAAGGCGGCACCGCGTGAGAGGGGGCCGCGGCCGACCTCATCTGCCGGGTCGCCGCGACGAATCGTGGTGGTTTCCGCATCCATTTCTTCGGCCCCTTCGCTCGACGAGACGAGGCGGCCGGCCCCGGTCAGAAGGCCGGCCGCTCTCGGTCATCCCTGATTCTGCGTGCGCTCGAGCGCCGTGTTGAACGTGTCGATGAGCTGGCGCGACCCCAAGCCCTCGAGCTCGGCCACGTAAGCGTCCCAGTCGTCCTCGATGGACCGCTGGCCTGTGATGAACGACGCGGTCGCCGCGTGGACGGCATCCGTCAGCTGCGTCTGCAGCAAAGAGGTCTGCTCGAGCTCGATCTCGTTGAGCAAGGGAGCCGGGGCGGTGGGCAGCTGCTCCTTCTTCTCGAGCTGCTCAGCGGTCCACTCGGCGATCTCGTCGGTCATCATCGAGAGCACCAGCTCCTGAGAAGAGCCGTTCGCGAGGAGGAAGACCCCGTTGCTGTAGCCGTAGTCGGCGTTGAGAAGCTGTGGGGCGCCGGCGTTGATCGAGCTCCACGCGATGTCGTCCATCAGCTTGCGACTACCGTCGGCCTCGCGGGTGAACGTCTCTCCCTCGACACCCCACTGAGCGAACTCGAGGCCCTCGTCTGAGTAGTACAGCCAGTCGACGAACTGCAGCAGTGCCTTGAAGTAGGGCTTCTCGGCCGCATCGCTCGAGATGAGGATGCCCGAGGTGAAGCGACCACTCGGAAGTTTGTCGCCCGCCGGCCCGCCCGGGAGCGAGATCAGGCGGATCGGGACGTCGCCCTGCCCCGAGTCGGCGAACTTCTGCCGGTATTCCGCGATCGTCTGGGTGTTCCCGGAGATCGCGGCAGACTTGCCCGAGATGAACTTCTGCACAGCCTGGTCATCGCTCTGGGTAATCTCCGGGTCCAGGACGCCCGCCTCGACGAGAGCAGCAGCATCGGACACGACCTGCTTGTATCCGTCCGATGCTCCCGTGAACACGTACTCGCCGGCATCCTGGGCGTACCACGTGTTCGCGTAGCCCCAGCCGGCGGCCGTGGGGTAGTTCGGCGCCATGATGCTGAGCAGGGAGCCGAGCGGTGTCGCATCCGTCCAGCGATCCGACATCGCGTAGTCCAGCTCGGTATTCGCCTGCTTCACCCTCTCGAGCTGCTCGAGGTACTCGTCCCAGGTTGCCGGATCCTCGGTGATGCCGGCCTTCTTCCACAGATCCTCGCGGATGGCCACCGAGTACTGGACATCGGGCACCTCGCGCAGGCCGGGAAGGTGGTAGATCTTCCCGTCCTCCTGGCGACGATTCCGGAGATCGTCCTCGAGGTCCCAATCAGCGATCTTCTGCTGGAAGTTCGGCATGTAGTCGAAGTAGTCCGAGACCGGCAGAATCGCACCGCCCGAGACGAACTGCGTCTCGGATCCCGCGTACGTCGACGAGATGATGTCGGTGGCCTCGCCGCTGCCGATGAGAAGAGACTTCTTCTGATCGAAATCCGCCATGGGGATGTCCGTACGGGAGAACGTGACGTTGTGGTCCTTCTCGAGATGCTCGAAGAACGACCAGTCGTCCTTCACCGGATAGTTGGGGTGGTCCCGATACATGATCGAGAACTGGACGGGCTCGGTCGCGGCGAAGGAGACCCCGGCCTCGAAGTCCTCCATTGCGCCGACGGACTGGGCCTCTCCGATCGTGGCACCGCCGTCGCCGGCGGCATCCTCGGTCGCGGGCCCGGAGCAGGCGGACAGCGCGACCGCGACCGCAGCCAGGCCCGCGGCACCGGCGAGGGTGTGGCGAGTGATTTTCATGGTGTTTCTCCTCTGTGTGAACGTCGTCGTTCGACGTAGGGGATTCAGCCCTTCACCGACCCGAGCATCACGCCCGAGACGAAGTAGCGCTGGATGAAGGGGTACAGGCAGATGATGGGGAGCACGGTGAGCAGCATCGTGACGGCCTGGATGTTCGAAGCGACCTGAGCGGACTCGCCGCCGATCGCTTCCTGGACCCCCGTCGCCGCCGCGATGAGGTTCCGCAGGTAGACGGTCACCGGGAACAGTGATTTGTCGTCCAGGAACAAGAAGGCGTTGAACCACGAGTTCCAGATGCTCACGGCGTAGAACAGCGTCATCGTCGCGAGCACGGCCTTCGACAGCGGCAGCACGATCCGGAAGAAGATGCCGTAGGTCGTGAGCCCGTCGATCGCTGCGGCTTCTTCGAGTTCCTCCGGGAAGTTCTCGAAGAAGGACTTCATGACGAGCAGATTGAAGACGCTCAGCGCTCCGGGTACCACGACGGCCCAGATGCTGTTGCGCCAGCCGAGGTAGTTAGCGATGAGGATGTAGTTGGGGATGAGCCCGCCGCCGAAGAACATCGTGAACACCGCGATGCCGACGAAGAAGGTCCGTCCCTTCAGATACGGCTTGCTGAGCGCGTAGGCGTACGTCGTGGTGATCGCCATCGCGATGACGGTTCCGACGATCGTGTACAGGAACGTGTTCCCGTAGTTCGTCCAGAACGTGCCATCGTTCATGACAACGCGGAACGTGTCGATGTTGAATCCGCGCGGGATGAGGTTCACTTCGCCGGCGGCGATGTACCCCTCCGACGAGAACGCCTTGGCGACGAGGTTGATGAACGGATAGAGAGTCACGACGCAGACGAGCACGAGGGCGACGGCGTTCACCACACGGAAGGTGCGGTAACCCGCTGACTCCTTGATGATGCCGGTCTCCTGGCGCACGCGGGCACTGTCTGGCTTCGGGGGAAGGGCTTCGGTCACCACAGCGAGGTACCAACCAATCGACGGGAGAGGGCGTTTGCGCCGAGGACGAGCACGAGGCCGATAACGGCCTCGAACAGACCGATGGCCGTTCCGTACGAGAACTGGGCCGACTGGATGCCGACGCGGTAGAGGTACGTCGAGATGACGTCCGCCGTCGAGTAGATGAGTGGATTCTGCAACAGCAGGACCTTCTCGAACCCGACGGCCATGAAGGAGCCGATGTTCAGGATGAGGAGCACCATCATCGTCGGGCGGATCCCCGGCAGCGTGATGTGCCAGGTCTGCTGCCAGCGATTGGCCCCGTCGATGCGGGCGGCCTCGTAGAGCTGATCGTCGATGGTGGTGAGCGCGGCGAGGTACAGAATCGTTCCCCAGCCGACCGTCTGCCACACCTCGGACGACACGTAGATGGAGCGGAACCACTCGGGGCGCTGCATGAACGGCACGGGGTCGCCCCCCATCGCCTCGACGACCTGGTTGACCGTCCCGTTGAGAGCGGTCAGCTGCAGCACGAGACCGGCGACGATGACGACCGACATGAAGTGCGGAAGGTACGAGATCGTCTGCACGATGCGCTTGAAGCGACGCGAGCGCAGCTCGTTGAGCATGAGCGCCAGGATGATCGGCAGCGGGAACGTGATCAGAAGGGTGAGGCCTCCGAGCACCACCGTGTTCCAGAACACCGTCCAGAACTGCTGGTTCGAGATGAACGCCTCGAAGTAGTAGAAGCCCACCCACTCGTCGCCGAAGATTGACCCACCGGGGCGAAACCGCCGGAAGGCGATGACGTTCCCGAGCATCGGGATGTACCGGAACACGAGCAGGAAGACGACCGGCACGAGAAGGAAGGTGTACAGCCGCCAGTCGCGGACGAGGGCGCGGCGCCAGGTCTGCTTGGCTCGGGGGGTGCGATCGCGGCGGAACAGTCGCCGCTTCGCGGGCGCCGTGGTGATCGCGCGCGTGGCGGTGCCCTGCCGTGGGCCCTCCCCGAGCCGAACCGGCGCGTGAACGGATTGCGTCATTCGGAACTCCACATCCTCGTGGTCTTCGTGAGCGGGTCGCCGTCAGGGTGTCAGGACGGGCGCCGGCGACGGAGAGCCGACCACCGTCGCGCCCATCTGCGCGTGCAGGCTGAGCTCCGCCGCCATCAAGGCGTGGTCCTGGCTCATCGCGGTTTCGGTGCCATCGATGCAGTCGCGGATGAGCTGCCCGAAGTACGGGAACCCTGTCATGCCGTTCGCGTTGAACCGGTGCTGCGCCTCCTGATTCACGAGGAGCACCTGGCCACCACCGTTGTCGGTCGTGATGTCGATGTACTTGCGCAGCTCGATGTACCCATCGGTGCCCAGCAGAAGCGTGCGCCCGTCACCGAACACTCCCAAGCCGTCGGGGGTGAACCAGTCGACGCGGACGTATCCCGTCGCACCGTTGTCGAGGACGACGTGCGCGTCGCCGAAGTCCTGCAGGCCGGGAGTCTCCGGATGCGCGTAGTTCGCGATGGTCGAGGTCGACACCCGACCGGTCGTCGCACCCGTGTAATGGAGGATCTGGTCGAAGTTGTGGCTGCCGATGTCACAGAGGATGCCGCCGTACTGCGCGGGGTCGTAGAACCAATCGGGGCGTCCCCCGCCGATGCGATGCGGACCGAAGCACACGACCTGCACGACCCTGCCGATCGCGCCCCGCTGAACGAGCTGATCTGCGAGGATCGCCGCCTCCGAGTGCACGCGCTCGCCGTAGTACACCGCATAGAGCAGACCCGTCCGTGCGGTCGCCTCCCGGACGGCATCGAGTTGCGCGAAGGTCGTCAGGGGCGCCTTGTCGACGAAAGCGTGCTTCCCTGCCTCGATCGCCCGCAGTCCGATGGGCGCACGCTGCGACGGAATCGCGGCGGTCGCGACCAGCCGAACCGCGGGGTCGTTCAGGACCTCCTGCTCGCTCGAGGCGATGCGTGCCGTCGGATACTGCTTCGCGAACGCGGCGGCGCGTGCGGGATCCTCGTCGAACACCCAGGTCACCGTCGCCCCGGCGCCGATCAGACCGTCGGTCATGCCGAAGATGTGGCCGTGGTCGAGACCGACCGCCGCGAAGGCGAACTCGCCCGGAGCGACGACGGGGCGCGGGAGGGGGTCGAAAGTGTATGAATCGGTCATCGGGTGTTCTCCTGGTCTGTCAGGTCGTAGGCACGGATCCGTCCGCACATGCCGAAGGCGCGTTCCCCGGGAGGCGCGGGAGCCACACGGGCTCGGGCATCGCGCAGATGGGCGACGTCGCCACGCGCGGCGGCCTCGGTGAGCGTGAGCGAGGTCTGCGCCTGAGCAAGCGCGCCGGCGCGGACGAGCTCGCTCCAGGCGGCCGCCCGGTCGCGGACGAGCGCGCCGGCGCTTGCGTAGAAGTCGTCGAGCGGAGCCCGATCGCCGGCGACGACCGCATCGCGCAAGGCCTGGAACCCCGTCACGGCCAGGTCCCGACGGCGAGCGGCGCGCGCGGCCCGCTCCTCCCCCTCGCCCAGTGCTTCCGCCTCGGCGTACGCCGCCGGGTCGCCGACGATATGCGGGGGGAAGGTCATCACGGCATCGCCGGCCTCCGGCAGTCCCACGTTGCTCATCAGCACCAGCACCTTCAGCCCGCCGCGGTTGACCGCACGGTGGATCGTGCCCGGCGTGAACCAGACGACCGATCCGGCCTCCAGGTCGGTCTCCCGGAACCCCTCGCCGTCGATCGTCTGAAGGGCGCCACGACCCTCGACGACGAGGTAAGCCTCCGTCGAGACGAGGTGGATGTGCGGACTGCCGCCGCAGATGCCGTCCGGGGCGGCGTCGTGGTAGATGTCGAGGTGCGACAGCGAGGTGCCTCCGGGGAACGAGGGGCCGGTCACGATGCCGCCTCGATGAGTGAGCGCTGCTTCTCGTAGAAGCGGGGTGCGCGCTCGACGAGCTGGCCGGCGCGGTAGTAGGGGTCGTCGGCGGGGATCGGGAGGTCGACGAAGGTGCGCTCGATGCCCGCCTTGTAGATGGCCGAGACGACCTCGATCGCGTTGCGGCCGTCCCGCCCGTCCGCGACCGGAGCGCGCCCCTCCCGGATGGCGGCGAGCAGGTCTCCGATCTGCCCCGCGTGCCCGGTGTGCGCGAGAGGTTCCCGGGCAGCCACGACCGCCTCGATCGCTGCCACCAGCTCGGGATCACCGCCCTGCGCGGGGAATCCGCCGCCATCGGCGCGCTCGGCGATCACCCGCCACGGCTGCGACACGCGGGCGTTCGCCCCCTGGATGACGATCTCCTGCTCTTCCCCGTGATGGACCACGGAACTGGTGAGCTGGGCGAGCCCGCGTTCGTAGCGGAGGACCGCGACGGAGAGATCCTCGACCTCGCTGTTGTCGTGCTGCGCGTTGGCGAGCATCGCGGTCACCTCCATCGGGCGGCCGAGGAGCCACAGCAGCAGGTCGATGTGGTGAATCGCGTGGTTGAGGGTGCAACCGCCGCCCTCCTTCTCCCAGGTGCCACGCCACCAGAGGTCGTAGTACGGCAGCCCGCGCCACCATGCCGAATCCACCCGCACGGAGGAGATCGGACCGAGAAGCCCCGAGTCGACGACGGTTTTGAGCGTCGCCAGGTCATCGCGGAACCGGTTCTGTGCGACGACCGAGAGCACCTTGCCTGAGCGCTCCTGGGCGGCCAGCATCGCGTCGCACTCTTCGAGGGACGGCGCCATCGGCTTCTCGACCAGCACATTCACACCGCCGTCCAACGCCGCGATCGAGAGGGCCGCGTGCGTCGACGGCGGAGTCGCGATGCTGACGAGGTCCAGATCGGCCTCCGCGATCATCCGGAGCGGGTCGTCGTAGCCGGCGGCATCCCTCAGGCCGAACTCCTCGGCCTTCTGCGCTGCCTTTCCCGGCATGACGTCGGCAAGGGCGACGATCTCGCACTCCCCAGGGAACGCGAGGTACCCGCCGATGTGGGCACTCGCTATGCCGCCCGTGCCGATGATGCCGATTCTGAACATGCTTCCTCGCACTTCTACTACGTACTACTACGACGTAGTAGTCATGATGGTCGCATCTGCCGCGCGCGGTCAACAGTTTTCTAAAACGACCGTGTCGCGGCCGGTCACTAGGATGGGCGACATGGTGGGAACAGCCGAGAACGACCGTCTCGTATGGATCGATTGCGAGATGACGGGGCTGGATCTCAGCGTCGACGAGCTCGTCGAGGTGGCGGTCATCGTCACCGACTACGAGCTGCGGCAGCTCGACCCGGGCTTCCAGCTCGTGATCCGTCCGAGCGAGGCGGCGCGAGCGAACATGGGCGACTTCGTCACCGCGATGCACGAGACGTCGGGCCTGCTTTCCGAGCTCGACTCAGGCGTGCCCCTCGTCGACGCTGAAGCGGCGGTGCTCGAGTACATCCAGCGCTTCGTACCCGAAGGCAAGGCAGCTCTCGCCGGTAACACGATCGGCACCGACCGGATGTTCCTCGCGAAGTACATGCCTCGGGTCGACTCCTGGCTGCACTACCGCAACGTCGACGTCTCGAGCATCAAAGAGCTCTCGCGGCGCTGGTTCCCCCGCGCCTACTTCCAGGCACCGGCCAAGGACGGCGGACACCGGGCGCTGGCCGACATCCGAGAGTCGATCCGCGAGCTCGCCTACTACCGTTCCGCCGTGTTCGTGCCGGCGCCCGGACCCACGAGCGACGAGGCACGGGCAGCCGCTGAGGCCGCCGTGTCGTCGTATGCCCCATCCGTGTAATACAATCGTCTGGTTGCCCGGTTTCACCGGGAGACATGGTGGCTATAGCTCAGTTGGTAGAGCACCGCGTTGTGGTCGCGGGGGTCGCGGGTTCAAGTCCCGTTAGCCACCCCACGTAAACACCCCGGTCCGGGAGTGCAGATGATCGAGATGGATGTCGAGGAGTTCGAGCTCCTCGTCACCGACGAGCTGGATCGCCTCCCCGACGACATGGTCGACGGACTCGACAACGTCATCTTCGTCGTCGAAGACCGCCCGGAAGACGGCAGCCTCGACCTGCTCGGCCTCTACGACGGTTACGCCCTCACAGAGCGCGAGCGCTACGGGCAGGGCGAGCTCCCCGACCGCATCATCGTCTACCGCGAACCGCATCTTCACGCGTGCGACGACGTCGCCGGCCTTCGCGAGGAGGTCCACACCACGCTGGTCCACGAGATCGCCCACTTCTACGGTATCGACGACGACCGCTTGCACGAGCTCGGATGGGCCTGATGAGCACCGCTCTCCCCGACCTCGACATCGAGACCGACCTCCGTGCTGCGCCCGACGAACCATGGCAGACCGTCGTGTGGAACGACCCGGTGAACCTCATGTCGTATGTGGTCCACGTCTTCCGGACCTACTTCGGGTACTCGCGCGACCGCGCGACGCAGCTCATGCTCTCCGTCCATCACGAGGGGCACGCGATCGTCGCCGAGGGTCCGCGCGAAGCGATGGAAGCGCACACGCGCGCGATGCACGAATTCGGCCTCTGGGCGACGGTCAGACGGGCGAACGAATGACCACGACCATCGTTTTCGCGCTGCCCGCGGCCGAGGCGGACTATCTCCGCGAACTCGTCGATCAGTACCTCGAGCTCGTCGAAACCCCCGACGATCCCCGGGATCCGGCAGCCCGCCGGCTCTCCCCCGACGCATACCCGGACGACCCGGCTGCCGCGACGGAGTTCCGCGCCCTCACACGAGACGATGTCGCTGCGACACGCGCCGCGGATGCGCGCCTGGTGCTGGCCACCCTCGCAAGAGGTTCCCGCGATCGCTCGACCGATACGGCATCCGGCGGGGGACTCACGCTCGATCCGCACGAGCAGACGGCGTGGCTGAGGACGCTCGCTGGGCTCCGTCTGGTGCTTGCGGAGCGCATCGGCATCACCGACGAGAGCATCATGCCGGTGGGGGATCCCCGCTTCGACGTCTACGAGTGGCTCGGGTACCGGCAGGAGATGCTGCTGCAAGCACTCGACGGGTGATCAGACCAGTTCGACGACGTGCGTCGCGAGGCGGCGGGGATCGTTCCGAGCGATGTGGTCCTGCTCCTGCGCCGCCCAACGCTCCCAGTGCGGCCGATAGGTGTCACCGTCGCGGTCCAGGGCACGCCGTTTGCGCACATCGCTCGGCGCGTCCAACCAGATCCGTACGGTCGCGAAGGCTGCGGCTGCGGCGGTCAGCGCACCGCTGCCCTCCAGGATGATCGACTCGTCGCCCTTCAGCGCGCGATCCTGGCCATAGCGGTCCGCCGCCCAATCCCACTGCTGCCAGCGCGCGGGCGCGCCTGTGCGTCGAGGGGCGAGCACGCGCGCGACGGCGTACTCGGCACCCGCAGCGAGGCCGTCCCATCCGGGATACAGCTCATCGAGCGCGATCAACTGCGGCGGCTGCGCGCCGTCCCACTGTCGCTGGAGCTCGCGCGCCAGCGTGGACTTTCCCGCGCCGCTGCGCCCATCGATGATCACGACGTCGCCCGGCGAGACCTCGCCGAGGACGGTGCGGACGAGCGCCGCCGAGGTCAGGCGCGCGACGGCCCTACTTCTTGAGGGCGCGGATGACACGGCTGAGAGCGCGGCCCACGACCCAGACGAAGGGAATGCCGACGGCGACCAGCGACACGAGGTTCGGCTCGAAACGCAGATCATCGCCCTTGCGCACGTACGCCCCGACGGGGATGGCGTAGCCGCCGCCCCCACCGCCGCTGTTCCCCTCATTGTCCTCGCCGGCCCCGAAGCCGCTCCACGTCAGCGCGACCGGAATGAGCGTGATGCCGTCGACATCCTGCTGTTCACCGTAGACGCTGGTGACGCCGAGATTCGCGGTCTGCTTGCCGAGTTCGAGTGCGAGGTTGGGCATGGACCCACCGTACCCTCCCCCGGGTGCCGCGGTACAGGTGTCAATGTTCGTGGTCGGGGCGCGGGTTGGTCGGCATGGCGCCGACGTCGCGACGAGGTCCGAGCACGCTCGCCCGAGTGACCGCACCCCGGCCGAAGCGGGCGCGGGCCCCGTCGAGGGCGTCGTCGACGCGGCGCCATTCCTCATCGTCGTCCCAGAGCGTGAGGCCTCCCGTGCCGTCCGGACGCAGCTTCTCGGCTCGGACGCCGATGAGTCGCACCGGTTGCGAGAGCTCCACCGACGAAAGCAACTCGATCGCCGCTGAGCCGATGCGCTGCCCGACGTTCGTCGCCAGGGGCAGAGTCTGCGAGCGGGAGTACGTCGAGAAGTCGCTCAGTCGCACCTTGATCGACACCGTCCCGGCCTCCCAGCCGCCAGCGCGCAGTCGCGCGCCCACCCGGTCGGCCAGACGCCTGAGCTCGGAACGGAGCACCGTGAGGTCGGTGACGTCGTGGGAGAACGTCTCCTCGTGCGAGATGCTCTTCTCGGCCCGCTCGGTCTGCACCTGACGAGCGTCGTGACCGCGCGAGAGATGCCACACGCGCTCGCCCATCGCCGGACCGAGCGCACGGTCGAGGACGGAGCGCGGGGTGTCCCACACGTCGGCCACCGTCCGGATGCCGCGCGTGAGGAGGGCCTCGGCGGCTTTGGGGCCCACGCCCCACAGGGCACCGACCGGGCGACCTGCGAGGAAGCGGAGCGTCTGGTGCTCGGCGACGACGAGGAGCCCGTCAGGCTTCGAGATCGTCGACGCCATCTTGGCGACGTGCTTCGTCGCCGCGACCCCAACGCTGCAGGTGAGGCCGGTCTCGCTCAGCACGCGCCGTCGAATGAGCTGCGCGATTTCGCGCGGGCTCCCCCAGAGCCGACGGGCGCCGCTCACGTCGAGGAACGCCTCGTCGATCGAGAGCGGCTCGACCAGTGGCGTGATCGACCGGAAGATCTCCATCACGCGTCGAGAGAGCTCCGTGTAGCGCTCGAACGTCGTCGGGACCACGATGGCCTGCGGGCACAGCTGCAGGGCGCGCGCGACCGGCATCGCCGACCGGACGCCGAAGCGCCGCGCTTCGTACGAGGCGCTCGAGACGACGCCGCGGCGCTCCACGCCGCCGACGATGATGGGCTTGCCCGCGAGAGACGGGTCGTCCAGCACCGCGACGGCCGCGTAGAAGGCGTCCATGTCGACGTGGAGGATGCGGGTGCCGGTGTCGTCCGCATCCGGCGGCGACACGATGCGCCCCGTGCCGTCGCCGCGTCCCATGCTTCTATTGTCGCGGGT
Organism: Microbacterium sp. SMR1; assembly: GCF_003289625.1. Lineage (GTDB taxonomy): Bacteria > Actinomycetota > Actinomycetes > Actinomycetales > Microbacteriaceae > Microbacterium > Microbacterium plantarum. The sequence goes on along the minus strand of NZ_QMBN01000001.1, from coordinate 673,301 downwards.
ACCGCCGACAACGGCCGCGCCGTCGGACGACGCGGCCGTGCGACGAAGCTGCGCCTACTGGGCCGCGCGCTCGAGGATCAGCTCGCGCACGCGGGCTGCGTCGGCCTGGCCCTTCATGGCCTTCATGACCGCGCCGATCACGGCTCCCGCGGCCTGAACCTTGCCGTCCTTGATCTTCGCCAGGACGTCCGGTTGCGCGGCGAGGGCGTCGTCGATCGCAGCGATCAGGGCGCCGTCGTCCGACACGACGGCCAGGCCGCGGGCATCCACGACCTTCTGGGGCGAGCCTTCGCCATCGATGACGCCCTCGAGCACCTGGCGCGCCAGCTTGTCGGTCAGGGTTCCGGCATCCACCAGCTTCTGCAGCGCCGCCACGTCAGCCGGCGAGACGAGCGCCTGCGGCTCGGCCCCACGCGCGTTCGCGACGCGCGTGATCTCGCCGGTCCACCACTTGCGGGCCGAAGCGGGCGACGCTCCCGCCGCGACCGTCGCGTCGACCTCGGCGAGCAGGCCGCCGTTGACGACGTCCTGGAACTCGAGGTCGGTGAAGCCCCATTCGCCCTGCAGCCGGCGGCGTCGGGCAGCCGGCGGCTCGGGAAGGGCCGCGCGGAGCTCGTCGATCAGCTGCGGCGACGGTGCGACCGGCAGCAGATCGGGCTCCGGGAAGTACCGGTAGTCGTCGGCATCCGACTTCGGACGCCCCGGCGAGGTCGTGCCGGTGTCCTCATGCCAGTGCCGAGTCTCCTGCGTGATGGTGCCGCCCTCGGCGAGGATGGCGGCCTGACGCTGGATCTCGTAGCGCACCGCACGCTCGACGGAGCGCATCGAGTTGACGTTCTTCGTCTCGGTACGCGTGCCGAGCTTCTCCTGGCCCCGGGGACGCAGCGACACGTTCGCGTCGCACCGCAGGTTCCCCCGCTCGAGGCGCGCCTCCGAGATGCCCAGGCCGATGACGATGTCGCGGATCGTGCGGACGTAGGCCTTCGCGATCTCCGGCGCACGGTGCTCGGCACCGAAGATCGGCTTGGTCACGATCTCGACGAGCGGCACTCCGGCTCGGTTGTAGTCGACGAGCGAGAACTCGGCGCCCTGGATACGACCCGCGGCGCCGCCCATGTGCGTGAGCTTGCCGGCATCCTCCTCCATGTGGGCCCGCTCGATGTCGACGGTGACGGTGGTGCCGTCGGACAGCTCCACCTCGACCGCGCCCTCGAACGCGATCGGCTCGTCGTACTGCGAGATCTGATAGTTCTTGCCGAGGTCCGGGTAGAAGTAGTTCTTCCGCGCGAAGCGGCTCGAGGGTGCGATCGAGCAGCCGAGCGCGAGACCCAGGCTGATCGACGACCGGATCGCCGTCTCGTTCACGACAGGGAGCGCCCCGGGCAGACCCATGTCGACGGGCGCGACGAGGGTGTTCGGAGCTGCGCCGTGGTTGTCGGGGTGAGCCGGGTTCGCAGCCGGCGAGAACATCTTCGTGCGCGTGTTCAGCTCGACGTGCACCTCGAAGCCGAGCACGGGCTCGAACAGCTCCAGCGCCTTGTCGAAGTCCATCAGTGCGACCTTGGCAGCCATCAGCGTGCCCCTCCCAGGATCGGTGCGCGGTCGAGCAGCGGGCCGCCCCAGCTGTCGACGAGCAGAGACTCGAGCGCGGCGCCCACCCGATACAGCTGTGCGTCCTGGCGCGCCGGAGCGATGAACTGGATACCGACCGGCAGACCATCATCATCCGACAGCCCCGACGGAATGGAGATCCCCGGAACGCCGGCGAGATTGACCGGGATGGTGGTCACGTCGTTCAGGTACATCTGCAGCGGATCGTCGATCTGCTCGCCGAGACGGAACGCGGTCGTGGGTGCGGACGGAGTCGCGATGACATCGACCTGCGCGAACGCTTCGTCGAAATCGCGCTGGATGAGCGTCCGCACCTTCTGAGCGCTGCCGTAGTAGGCGTCGTAGTAGCCGGCCGACAGGGCGTAGGTGCCCAGGATGATGCGGCGCTTGACCTCGTCGCCGAAACCGGCTTCGCGGGTCGCCGACATGACGTCCTCGACGGTGCCGCCCGGCACATCGACGCGCAGTCCGAAGCGGACCGAGTCGAACTTCGCGAGGTTGCTCGACGCCTCGGCCGGGAGGATCAGGTAGTACGCCGCGACCCCGTACTCGAAGTGCGGTGCGCTGATCTCGACGATCTCGGCACCCTGGGCCTCCATCGCTGCCAGCGACGCGCGGAACGACGCGCTGACGCCGGGCTGGAAGCCGACATCCGCGAGCTCGCGGATGACGCCGACCTTGAGCCCGCGCAGCACATCGCCCCGGGCACCCTCGCGCGCTGCCGCGGCGAAGGACGGCCACTGGTCCGCCAGCGACGTCGAGTCGTGCGGGTCGTGGCCGCCGATGACGTCGTGCAGCAGAGCCGAGTCGAGAACGGTGCGCGAGACGGGACCGACCTGGTCGAGACTCGAGGCGAGCGCGATGGAGCCGTAGCGGCTGACGCCACCGTACGTCGGCTTCACTCCGACCGTGCCCGTGACGTGTGCGGGCTGACGGATCGAGCCGCCGGTGTCGGATCCGAGGGCGAGCGGCGCCTCGAACGCGGCGACGGCGGCGGCGGAACCGCCCCCGGAGCCGCCGGGGATGCGATCGAGGTCCCACGGATTGCGGGTCGGCCCGTACGCGGAGTGCTCCGTCGAGGAGCCCATCGCGAACTCGTCCATGTTCGTCTTGCCGAGCGGGACGAGTCCCGCAGCACGAGCGCGCGCCACGACCGTCGCGTCGTACGGCGACATGAAGCCCTCGAGGATCTTCGACCCACTCGTCGACGGCATGTCCGTGGTGACGAGCACGTCCTTGATCGCGAGGGGCACACCAGCCAGCTCGCCGAGCTCCTCGCCCGCGGCGCGGCGCGCGTCGATCTCGCCCGCCACCTCGAGGGCGTGCTCGGAGACGTGCAGGAACGCGTGCACGTCACCATCGACGGCGGCGATGCGGTCGAGGTGAGCCTGAGTCACCTCGACGCTGCTGATGCTGCGGTCGGCCAGACGCGCGGCGAGCTCGGCGGCGCTCGACCGGATGATGTCGCTCACTGCTCCTCCCCCAGGATCGCGGTCACGCGGAAACGGTCGTCCGCTCGTTCGGGTGCGTTCTGGAGCACCTGGTCGAGCGTGAGCATGTCGCCGGGGACGTCCTCGCGGAAGACGTTCTCGAGGGCGATCGGGTGGCTCGTGGCCGGAACATCCGGCGTCGCCACCTCCGACACCTTCGCGATGTTGTCGACGATCGCGTCGAGCTGTCCCGTGAGACGCTCGACCTCCTCGTCGTTCAGCTGGATCCGGGCGAGCACGCCGAGGTGGCGCACGAGATCGGGGGTGATTTCAGACACCCGACGATTCTAGTTGGGGCCCGATCGCCCGCGAGACCCGTAGGGTGTCAGCGTGACGACCTACGACCCGCCACGTCCCTGGATCGCCAGCTACGCCGACGGGGTGCCGGAGGACCTCCCGCCCATCACGGGCTCACTCGTCGACATCGTCGCGACCTCCGCGCGCGAGCATCCGGACGCCCCGGCGCTGGAGTTCTTCGGCCGCACGGTCTCGTACCAGCAGCTGCAGGACCGGATCGAACGAGCCGCCGCGTACCTGCGGGATGCCGGTGTGCGGCGCGGCGACCGGGTGGCTATCGTGCTGCCCAACTGCCCGCAGCACATCGTGGCCTTCTACGCCGTTCTGCGCCTGGGGGCGGTCGTCATCGAGCACAACCCGCTCTACACGCCGCGTGAGATGCGCAAGCAGTTCGAGGACCACGGCGCGAAGGTCGCCATCGTCTGGAGCAAGCTCGTCTCGGTGCTGCTCGACTTCCCCGACGATCTGGCGCTCAATGCCGTGATCGCCGTCGACATCACCACGGCCATGCCGTTCCACATGCGGGCGGCGCTCCGCCTGCCCATCGCCAAGGCGCGGGAGTCGCGCGAGGCGCTCACCTCTCCCGTGGCCCGCAATCGCGTGCACGGATTCTGGTCGGATGCCGAACGGCACGACCCCCTGCCGGCGAGCCACGTGGGTCCGACCACGGGCGATCTCGCGCTCATCCAGTACACCAGCGGCACGACCGGCAACCCCAAGGGAGCGGCGCTCACGCATCGCAACCTCCTAGCGAACGCGGCCCAGGCGCAGGCGTGGACCCCGACGATCGAGCGCGGCGCGGGTTGCGTCGTCTACGCGGTGCTGCCGATGTTCCACGCGTACGGCCTGACCCTCTGCCTCACTTTCGCGATGTCGATGGGTGCGCGGCTCGTCCTCTTCCCGAAGTTCGATCCGGCCCTGGTGCTCGCGGTGCACAAGCGTCATCCGGCCACTCTCCTGCCCCTGGTTCCGCCGATCGCCGAGCGATTGCTTGCGGCCGCCGATGCGGCGGGCGTGTCGCTCGCGGGCACGCGAGTCGCGATCTCCGGCGCGATGGCGCTCCCCCACGAGCTCGTCGTGCCGTTCGAGGCGTCGACGGGCGGATACCTCGTCGAGGGATACGGGCTGTCAGAATGCTCCCCCGTCCTGATGGCCAATCCCGTGGCCGAGAACCGTGTCCCCGGCACCGTCGGTCTGCCGCTTCCCGGTACCGAGTGCCGCGTCGTGGACCCGGACGAACCGACACGGGACGTCGAGCCCGGCGGGCGGGGCGAGCTGCTGGTCCGCGGCCCCCAGGTGTTCACCAGTTACTACGGCAAGCCCGAGGAGACCGAGAAGGTCTTCGTCGACGGCTGGTTCCGCACGGGCGACATCGTGACGATCGACGAGGCGGGATTCGTGCGGATCGTCGACCGGATCAAGGAACTCATCATCACCGGCGGCTTCAACGTCGCACCAACCGAGGTCGAGATCGCGCTGCGTCAGCACCCGCAGATCGCCGACGCCGCCGTCGTCGGGCTGCCCAGCGAGCATTCCGGCGAGGATGTCGTGGCCGCCGTGGTCGCCGCCCCCGGGGCGACCATCGACGAGGCCGACGTGCGGGACTTCTGCCGCGGCATCCTGACGCCCTACAAGGTGCCGCGTCGGGTGGTCGTCGTCGACGAGCTGCCGAAGTCGATGATCGGCAAGGTCTTGCGTCGCCAAGTCCGCGATCGGCTCCTCGCGGGCTGACCCCGACTACGCTCGGGCCCGGAGGCCGGCTCCGGATGGGAAGTCACGCCCCTGTTCAGGAATCGAGGGCCGCCGGCCCCTGCTCGACGAGGAGGCGGAACTGGGCGGCATCGATGATCCGCACACCGAGCTGTTCTGCCTTGGCCAGCTTGGATCCTGCGCCCGGCCCCGCCGCGACGAAGTCGGTCTTCTTCGAAACGGACGAGCCGGCCTTTCCACCGGCGGCGAGGATCGCCTCCTGGGCGCCTTCGCGGGTGTAGCCCTCGAGCGATCCCGTCGCCACGACGGTGATGCCCTCGAGAACTCCGCCCTCGACCACGGCTGCGCCCGGTCCGGGGTGACCCGGTACCTCGAGCCGCGCCCCGGCCGCTTCCCATCGCTCGACGATCTCGCTGTGCCAGTCGACCTCGAACCAGTCGATCAGAGAATCCGCGATGATGCCGCCCACGCCCTCGACGGCCGCCAGTTCGTCCCGCGTCGCCGCACGGATCGCGGCGATCGAGCCGAACCACTGCGCGAGGGCACGCGCCGCGACCGGACCGACGTGGCGGATGCTGAGCGCGACGAGGAACCGCCACAGCTCCTTCGTCTTCGCCTTCTCGAGCTCGTCGAGCAGCTTCAGTGCCTGCGCCGACGGTTGCGGTCCGGTCAGCCCATCCTTCTTCTCCGCAGCCGAGGGGTTGCGCCGGAAGGGAGCACGCCGCACGGGTTCGCCCGTCTTCTCGTCCACACGGGGCTCGCCCGTCTCGGAGTCGCGGACGATGACCTCGATCGGCACGAGCTGATCGAGGGTGAGCTCGAAGAGAGCGGCCTCGGTCACCAGCGGCGGGGTGGCGTCGCCCAGCGGCTGCGTGAGGGCGGCTGCCGTGACCTCTCCGAGCGCCTCGATGTCGAGGGCGCCGCGGGACCCGACGTGCTCGACGCGACCACGCACCTGCGCCGGGCAGGAGCGCGCATTGGGGCAGCGGAGGTCGATGTCGCCCTCCTTGGCGGGGCGCAACGGCGACCCGCACTCGGGGCAGTTCGTGGGCATGACGAACGCGCGTTCCGTGCCGTCGCGCAACTCGACCACGGGTCCCAGTACTTCGGGGATGACGTCGCCCGCCTTCCGCAGCACCACGGTGTCGCCGATGAGGACGCCCTTGGCGCGGACGACGTCCTGGTTGTGCAGCGTCGCCTGCCGCACGACGCTGCCCGCGACGCGGGCGGGCGCCATCACGGCGAAGGGCGTCGCCCGGCCGGTGCGACCGACCGACACGACGATGTCGAGCAGCTTGGTGTTGACCTGTTCCGGCGGGTACTTGTAGGCGATCGCCCAGCGAGGTGCGCGACTGGTCGCACCCAGCTCGTCGTGCAGCGCCAGCTCGTCGATCTTCACGACCACACCGTCGAGCTCGTGCTCGACGCTGTGACGGTTCTCGCCGAAGTGCGCGACGTAGCCGAGCACGCCGTCGATGCTCTCGTGGGTCTGCGAGTGCGGGCTGATGGGCAGACCCCATTCGGCCAAGAGCGCATAGATCTCGCTCTGCGACGACACCGGCGGATTCTGCCAGGCTCCGATCCCGTGCACGTAGAGCCGGAGTGAGCGGACGCGGGCCTCGGAGGCTTCGAGCTCGAGACCCGACTTCTTGTCGAGCTGCTGGCGCAGCCCCCCGCTCGCGGCGTTGCGAGGGTTCGCGAAGGCCGGGAATCGGCGCTCGGCGCTGATGCGCGCGCGTTCCTCGTCGAACGCGCGGGAACGGGACCGCGCATCTTCGACCACACGATCGCGCATCTCGGCCTGGAGCGCGTTGAGCTGAGCGAACTCAGCGACGGGGATGAAGATCTCGCCGCGCACCTCGACGATCGCCGGGTGCCCGTCTCCCGCGAGGCGCTCGGGGATGCCGCTGACGCGCAGGGCGTTCACGGTGACGTCCTCACCGACGCGGCCGTCGCCGCGTGTCGCCGCAGATGTCAGGACGCCGTTCTCGTAGCGCAGGCTGATCGCGAGTCCGTCGATCTTGAGTTCGGAGAGCCAACGGACAGGACGGCCGGCGGACGCCGCTGCCTTGACGCACCAATCGGTCAGCTCTTCGGGCGAGAAGACGTTGTCGAGGCTCAGCATCCGTTCGGCGTGCGTGACCGGCGCGAACAGCGTCGACTCGGCGGCGCCGACCGTCTGCGTGGGCGAGTCCTGCGACTGCAGCTCGGGATGCACTCGCTCGAGCTCGTCGAGTCGACGCATCCACGCGTCGTACGTCGCATCGTCGACGACCTCGGCATCGCGACCGTAATACGCGTCGCGCGCCGCGGTGATCCGCTCGATCAGGTCACGGGATTCCGCGCGCGCCTCGTCGAGGGTGATCTCGGGGAGTTCTCCGTCTGCCACCTCGTCAGTCTAGGCAGGGGGTACGACGCCGCGGACGGGGTTCCCGTCGGCCGGCTGGATGCGGTACGTGAACGAGCCGTGATAGCGGAAGAGCTCCCCGACCAGCCACCCCCGCACGCTCACCTCGACGCGCTGCGCCACGGCATCCGCGTGGTCCGCTGTTTCGGTCACGGCCACTCCCGCCACCGGAGGAAGCGGCAGCCGCGCCGCACCCAAACGGACGGCGAGCCCCACGGACCGCATCCGCATCCCTCGGAGGTCGGCTTCGGCGCGAAGGCGCACTTCCAGCCCGCCGCGACGACCGAGACGGTCGACGATCTCGCCGGTTCCAGCGCAGCTCATCGCGTCGACCATGCGCCGCGGGGCGCCCGCGAAGAGGAAGTCGCGCTCCGCGTGGAGAGAACCGTCCCGCCGGGGCGTGTTCACGACCACGAACGGTACGTCGGTACCCCGTTCGGGGAACATCACCCCGCGCCCCGCGAACAAGCGAACGATGGGCCGCAGCCAGCGGGGGCCGCAGTAGCCCGCCTCGTCGTAGATGCCCTCTCCGATCCCGACGCACCCCGCGGGTATCGAGCCGAAGTAGACGCGGAGCACGGGCGGCATGCGCGAGAGGTCCGCCCCGAGCGCGCGTTCGTATATTGACCGATCGCGCGGACCATTTCCTCCGGTACTGAACATGTTCAGAAACTACTACGATGACCGTATGAGCAACACCCGCCCCCGCGCCGTCGTGGCCGGCGCCTCCGGATTTATCGGCACCGCAATCGTCGACGCGCTCACGACCGACGGTTATACCGTCGACACGATCGGGCGCGCGTCCGGCACGACGTGGGACGATGCGGCCGCCGTGGCCCGCCTCATCGACGGCGCGGATCTCCTCGTCAACCTGGCAGGCAAATCGGTGGACTGCCGCTACACCGATCGCAATCGCGACGAGATCCTGCGCTCGCGGGTCGCGACGACGCGCGACCTCTCCGCTGCCGTCCGCCGGGCCGCACAACCGCCGCGACTCTGGGTCAACGCGTCGACCGCCACGATCTACCGTCACGCGACCGACCGGCCGAACTCCGAATCAGACGGAGAGCTCGGGAGCGGCTTCTCCGTCGACGTGGCACGCGCGTGGGAGGCGGCGTTCTTCGGCGGCGAGCTCCCGCGGACGCGCCGCGTCGCCCTGCGGATGGCCATCGTCCTGGGCCCGGGGCCTGCCACCGCCATGCTGCTGACGCTGGCCCGCGTCGGCCTCGGCGGCCCGCAGATCGATGGTCCGATCATCCCGCACCGGCGCTATCGCGGCATCGGCGATCACCCGACCGGGAGCACCGCACCCTGGTATCGCACGCGCGGGCGGCAGCGGTTCAGCTGGGTGCACATCGACGACGTCGTGGGCGCGCTGCGCTGGGTCGATGCGCACGAGGACATGGCGGGAATCGTCAACGTCGTGAGTCCGCACGCATCGGATAACCGCACCCTCATGCGAGAGCTGCGCTCCACCGTCGGGATGCCGTTCGGCGTTCCCTCCTGGCGGTGGATGCTCGAACCCGCGATGTGGCTCCTGCGCACCGAACCGGAACTCGTGCTGAAGAGCCGTTGGGTCGTCCCCGAGCGCCTCGTCGAAGCGGGGTACCGGTTCCGCTACACGGAGCTGGCCGACGCGCTGCGCGCCGCCGCCGGCTCGATCAGGCGTCGACCGGGACGGCCGAGACGGTCCGGTCGATCGTGAACTGTCCGAGAACGCGCGAGCCGTCGTAGATCACGGCCGTCTGACCCGGAGCCACGCCGTCGAAGGCAGTGTCAGGGGTCACGACGATCTCGTTCTCGGTGATCTCGGCTCGGGCCGGGACAGGATCGGCGTGCGCCCGGATCTGCGCTTCGCAGGCGAAGACGCGCTCGGACGGCGCCCGCCCGGCCCACGTGAAGCGGCCGCCCGCGATCTCAGCGGTCGCCAGTGCCTCCTTCGGACCCACCACGACACGGTTGTCCACCGGGCGCACCTCGAGCACGAAGCGAGGCTTGCCGTCCGGCGCAGGAACGCCCAGCTGGAGCCCTCGGCGCTGACCCACGGTGAACGCGTGCGCCCCCTCGTGACGTCCGACCACCGCTCCCGTGCGGTCGACGATCTCGCCCGCCTCGGCGCCGACCTTCTCGGCGAGCCACCCTCGGGTGTCGCCGTCGGAGATGAAGCAGATGTCGTGGCTGTCGGGCTTCTGCGCGACCGTCAGACCACGCTCGGCCGCCTCCGCGCGCACCTCGGCCTTCGAGGGCGTCGACCCGAGCGGGAAGTAGGTGTGGGCGAGCTGCTCCGCCGTGAGCACGCCGAGGACGTACGACTGGTCCTTCGCGGCATCCGACGCGCGGTGCAGCTCGCGTCCCTCGGGGCCGTCGACCAGGAGGGCGTAGTGACCGGTGCACACAGCGTCGAATCCGAGTTCGATGGCGCGCTCGAGGAGCGCCGCGAACTTGATCTTCTCGTTGCACCGCATGCACGGGTTCGGTGTCCGGCCGGCGCGGTACTCCGCGACGAAGTCGTCGATGACGTCATCGCGGAAGCGCTCGGAGAAGTCCCAGACGTAGAAGGGGATGCCGAGGAGGTCGGCGGCGCGGCGCGCGTCCATCGCATCCTCGATCGTGCAGCAGCCGCGGCTGCCGGCCCGCAGCGTGCCGCCCGCGCGGGAGAGCGCGAGGTGTACGCCGACGACGTCGTGCCCGGCGTCGACGGCTCGGGCCGCGGCGACCGCCGAGTCGACGCCGCCGCTCATCGCAGCCAGTACTCGCATCGCTCCAGTCTACGTGCGGGCTGCACGCCCGGCGCGGGCGGCGACCGCACGCCGGTGCGCCTCGGGAAGGGCCGCGAGGAACGCGTCGACGTCGGCGTCGGTGCTCGTGCGCCCGAGGGTCAGACGCAGCACCGCGCGGGCGTCGTCCGCGTCACGTCCCAGGGCGAGCACGACGTGCGAGGGCTCCGTGACCCCGGCCTGGCAAGCCGAACCGGTCGACACCGCGATCCCGACCGTGTCGAAGAGGAACAGGAGAGTCTCGCCGATCGTGCCGGGGAAGAGCACGTGGACGTTGCCGGGCAGCCGGTCGCGAAGATCGCCCAGGATGACCGCCGACGGCACGAGCGATCGGATGCCCTCGATCAGGCGACCGCGAAGGCGCTCGACCCGGACTGCCTCGTAGGGGCGCTCGGCCTCGGCGATGTCGAGCGCCGCCGCGAACGCCGCCGCCCCGGCGACATCCTGGGTACCCGCGCGAAGCCCCCGCTGCTGGCCACCGCCGTGCGCGAGGGGTGTCAGCTGCGCGTGGCGCGATACGACGAGCGCGCCCGTGCCCACCGGGGCGCCGACCTTGTGGCCGGAGACGGACATGGCCACGAGGCCGTCGGGCGTCGCGCCCCCGCCCCGCCACGCCGCGAAGTCGAGGGCGACGGTGCCGAGCGCCGCGACCGCGTCGAGGTGCAGCGGCACCCCCGCGTCGCGCGCCGCCCGGGCGAGCGCCGCCGCATCGTTGCGCGTTCCGACCTCGTTGTTGGCGACGAGCGCGGTCGCGAGAGCAGCGCCGGGCAGCGCGTCGGCGAACAGAGCGGGATCGATCCGGCCGACGGAGTCGAGACCGACGGGGCGCACGGCGGCACCCCAGCGCGACGCGAGCCACGCGACCGCATCGATCGTGGCGTGGTGTTCGCCGTCAGGAAGCACGATCGGCCCGGTCGCGGAGGCGCCGGCGTCGGCGGCGAGCCAGAGCCCCTTGACGGCCAGGTTGATCGCCTCGGTCCCCCCGGACGTGAAGACCACCTCGATGGGCTCGCAGCCGAGCGCAGACGCGACCGCATCGCGCGCATCCTCGAGGAGCCGGCGCGCCGCCTGTCCCGCGCCGTGCACCGACGAGGCGTTGCCGAGCGTCTCGTGGGCCGACAGCCACGCGTCGCGCGCTTCCGGGCGGAGCGCGGTCGTCGCAGCATGATCGAGATAGACGACCATCCGACCTCCCCGGGCGTTCACCGACGCTCATTACTGTAGATCGCATGCCCGACAGCACCAGCCCAGCCGGACTGCACGATCCCCGATTCACCGACCTCGGCGTCACGCTCCGCGAGAACGGCGGCACCCTTCGGGTCTGGTCCGAGCGGGCGACATCGATCGACGTGGTGCTGTTCGATGACGACGACCTCGACTGGGCCGTCGACGAGCGACCGCTCGAGCCCATCGGCGACGGGATCTGGGCAGCCGACATCGAGACGCTGCGGCCCGGAGTCCGGTACGCGCTGCGCGTGGATGGACCGCACGGGGCGGGCAACGTCTTCAACCCCCAGACCCTTCTGCTCGACCCGTACGCTCGCGGCGTCGTCTCGGGCGCTTCGGGCGATCACCGCTCGGTCGTGATCGACTCGGGCTTCGACTGGGGCGGCATCCGTAAACCGCGGGTCCCCCGGGACCGCACGGTCATCTACGAAGCGCACGTCAAAGGCCTCACCAAGCGGCATCCCGACATCCCCCCGGCGTTGCACGGCACATACGCCGGACTCGGTCACCCGGCGATGATCGACCATTTCCGCTCGCTCGGCGTCACGAGCGTCGAACTTTTACCGATCCACGCCTTCGAGAGCGAGCCGCGGCTGCTCGCTCTGGGGCTGGCCAACTACTGGGGCTACAACACGCTCGGGTTCTTCGCGCCCCACGCGGCCTACGCCACGCAGGACGCGCGCCGCAGCGGCCCCACCGCCGTCCTGAAAGAGCTCAAGCGCACAGTGCGCGCTCTTCACGCCGCCGGCATCGAGGTCATCCTGGACGTCGTCTACAACCACACCGCCGAACTCGAGCTGGGCGGACCGCGGTCGAGCTTCCGAGGCATCGACAACCGCGGCTACTACCGCCAGCAGGACGACGGCGCCTACATCGACGTGACCGGCTGCGGCAACTCCGTCGACACGTCGACCCACGCCGCCGCACGACTGATCCTCGACTCTCTGCGCTATTGGAGCGAGGAGGTGCAGATCGACGGGTTCCGCTTCGACCTGGCTGTGACCCTCGGTCGTGACGCCGAGCACGTGTTCGATCCGGACCACCCGTTGCTGCGGGCGATCGCCGACGACCCCATCCTGCGCGACGACAAGATCATCGCGGAGCCGTGGGACGTCGGGCTGGGCGGCTGGCACACCGGCGGGTTCGGCGACGGGTGGCAGGAGTGGAACGATCGCTACCGCGACGGGGTCCGCAACTTCTGGCTCAGCGACATCGACTACCTGCGCCGAGCCGGAACCTCACCGGCCGGCGTCGGCGGACTCGCCACGCACCTCGCGGGCTCTGCGCCGCTGTTCGGCGCGAAGCGCGGTCCGCTGGCGGGGGTGAACTTCATCACCGCGCACGACGGCTTCACCCTGCGCGACCTGGTCTCTTACGACGTCAAGCACAACGACGCCAACGGCGAGCAGGGCCGCGACGGCGCAGACACGAACCGGTCCTTCAACCACGGCGCCGAGGGCGACACTGCGCTCGAGCACATCCTGTCCGCGCGGCATCGCGCGATCCGAAACCTGGTCGGGACCCTCCTACTGTCTGCCGGAGTGCCGATGCTGACCGCCGGAGACGAGATGGGCCGCACGCAACTCGGTAACAACAACGCCTACTGTCACGACAGCGCCCTGACCTGGGTCGATTGGCAGCTCGCGGACTGGCAGGTCGACCTGCTCGCGCACGTGCGGGAACTCACGCGGCTGCGCGCCGAGAACCCGGCCCTGCGCCCCGTGCGGTACGCCGCCCCCGACGACGAGGTGCCCGAGGCATCCGTCATCCAGTGGTTCGACGCGCAGGGCCAGCCCATGACGCAGGCGACATGGACCGATCCGGAGCAGCGCACCCTCCAATACGTCGCGACGTCGACGCCGGCGCACGAACCCGCCAACTGCGTGCTCCTCATCATCCACGGCCGCGAGGACGACGCCGAGGTCGTGCTGCCACCCGTCGGCGCGGCGTCATCTCTGGTGTCCCTCTGGTCGAGCGCCGACGAGCGTCCCCGAGAGAACGGCGCGCGATTCGCCCCGGGCGACCGCCTCCCCCTCTCGGGGCCGACGTTGCATTTGCTCAGAGCGGAGTGAGGCGCAAGCCCGTTTTTCGAACTCGTCCACCGCGATAGGTTCGAGCCGTGGCATCAACGACGCGCACGACCTCACCCGCCCCGTTCCGCAGCACCGCCGAGATCCCCGGCCGCCCCGCCGCGCCGCTTCCGTCGGCCGGCGACACGGTCACGGGACGCATCCCGCTCCAGCGCCCCGCCCCCTCGGTTCCGGGTGGCCGGTTCCGTCCCTCCGCCTTCGCCGGCGAAGCCGTGCCGTTCCGAGTCACGGCGTTCCGCGAAGGGCACGACGCGATCGGTGTGCATCTGCGGCTGTTCTCGCCCGATGGACGTGAGTCGTTGCACCGGCTGACGCCCCTCAACGACGGATTCGACCGGTGGTCCGTCCTCGTCGCCCCGCTCGCCGAGGGCGTGTGGCGCTTCCGCTACGAGGCTTTCGGTGACGACTTCGCCACCTGGCAGCACGCCGCCGCAATCAAGATCGCTGCCGGAGTCGACGTTCCTCTGATGCGCGAGGCTGGCGCCCTTCTGCTCATGCGCGCTGCCGCAGAGAAGTCCCGCCCCGCTGCCGAGCGCAAGATCCTCGAGAAGGCCGCCGCGAGACTTCGGGATGCCGCGGTCGACGCGGTCGATGCGCTCGCGGTCGTCCGCGACGCCGATCTCGCGCGCGTCTTCGCCGATCGCCCGCTCCAGTCGCTCGTGACGGTCGGCGACGAGCACGAGCTGCTCGTCGAACGCGAGCGCGCGGGCGTCGGCGCCTGGTACGAGTTCTTCCCCCGCTCCGAGGGCGCCGAACGTCTCTCCGACGGCTCCGTCCGCAGCGGCACGTTCGTCACCGCGCGAGACCGCTTGCCCGCCGTCGCCGCCATGGGGTTCGACGTCCTCTACCTGCCACCCATCCACCCGATCGGGCGCACTCACCGCAAGGGGCCGAACAACACCCTGACCGCCGGCCCGGATGATCCGGGCTCGCCCTGGGCGATCGGCGGCCCCGAGGGCGGTCACGACGCGGTGCACCCCGACCTCGGGACGCTCGAGGACTTCCGCGGCTTTCTCGCCGCGGCCTCCGGCGCGGGCCTCGAGGTCGCGCTCGACCTCGCGCTGCAGGCATCCCCCGACCACCCCTGGGTCGCGGAGCATCCCGAGTGGTTCACCACGCTGCCCGACGGCTCGATCGCGTACGCCGAGAACCCGCCGAAGAAGTACCAGGACATCTACCCGGTCAATTTCGACAACGACCCCGCGGGCATCCGCGCCGAGGTGCTGCGGGTCGTGCGCCACTGGATCGCGCAGGGCGTGCGGATCTTCCGCGTCGACAACCCGCACACCAAGCCTCTGCAGTTCTGGGAGTGGCTGATCGCGACCGTTGCCGACGAGACGCCCGGCGTCGTCTTTCTGGCGGAGGCGTTCACCCGCCCCGCCCCGATGCAGGGCCTCGCGATGGCTGGGTTCCAGCAGAGCTACTCGTACTTCACGTGGCGGAACACCAAGGAGGAGCTCGAGGAGTTCCTGACCTCGGTCGCCCACGACACGGCCGACTTCATGCGTCCGAACCTCTTCGTGAACACCCCCGACATCCTCACCGAGTACCTGCAATACGGCGGCCGCCCCGCCTACAAGATCCGCGCCGGGATCGCCGCCACCGCCGGGGCGTCCTACGGCGTGTATGCGGGGTACGAGCTCATCGAGAACGTCGCACGCCCGGGGTCGGAAGAGAACATCGACAACGAGAAGTACGAGTACAAGTTCCGCGATTGGGCGGGCGCCGAGGCACGCGGCGAGTCGCTCGCTCCCTACCTCACGCGCCTCAACGAGATCCGGCGCACCCACCCCGCGCTCCGTCAGCTCCGGAACCTCTCGTTCCACTGGTCCGACGACGAGGCGATCGTGGTCTTCTCCAAGCATCTCCCCGGCGCACTGACGGCCGACGGCCGGGACGACACGATCCTCGTCGTCGTCAACGTCGACCCGCATTCGGCACGCGAGACGACGGTCCACCTCGACACGTCGGTCTGGGGCGTCGCCCCCGGCGACGAGTACGAGGTCGAGGATCTGCTCACCGGCGCCGTCTGGACCTGGAACGACCACAACTATGTGCGGCTCGACGCTTTCGCCGAGCCCATGCACATCCTGCACGTGAAGGAACGCCGATGAACGCCCCCGCAGACCACGTCCTCGACTCGGTCGCCACCGGCTCGTACCACGCCCCGCACGACGTGCTCGGCTCGCACCAGACCGAGGACGGCTGGGTGATCCGCGTGCGCCGCCCGCTGGCTCGCACGGTCACCGCCGTTTTCGCGAACCAGCCCGAGGCTTCGTTCCGCCACCTCCGCGCCGGCGTGTGGGAAGCCGCTCTCGACGAACGCCCCGAGGCTTACCGGGTGGTGGCCACATACGATGAAGCGCCAGCCTGGGTGTCCGATGACCCGTACCGTCACCTTCCGACGATCGGCGAGCTCGACCTGCACCTCATCCGCGAAGGTCGCCATGAAGAGCTCTGGCGCGTCCTCGGCGCTCATGTCCGCCTGCACAACGGCGTCCCGGGGGTGTCGTTCGCCGTCTGGGCGCCCAACGCGCGCGCGGTCCGGGTGATCGGAGATTTCAACGGCTGGGACGGCCAGGGCCACGCGCTGCGTTCGATGGGCGATTCCGGGGTCTGGGAGCTCTTCGTTCCGGGGCTGAACGCCGGCGCTGTCTACAAGTTCCAGATCCTCACGGCCGACGGTGCATGGATCGATAAGGCCGACCCGATGGCCCGCCAGTCCGAGGTGCCGCCCGCGACCGCGTCGATCGTCGCCGCGAGCTCCTACGAGTGGGAGGATGCCGCGTGGCTCGATCGGCGCAGCACGTCGACGCCCGTCTCCCAGCCGATGTCTGTCTATGAGGTGCACCTCGGGTCGTGGCGTTCCGGACTCGGTTACCGAGACGCCGCCGACCAGCTCATCGACTACGTTCGCGAACAGGGCTTCACCCATGTCGAGTTCCTGCCGCTGGCCGAGCACCCGTTCGGCGGCTCGTGGGGTTACCAGGTGTCGGGGTACTACTCCCCGACCAGCCGCTTCGGCTCACCCGATGATCTGCGCTACCTCATCGACCGGCTTCACCAGGCGGACATCGGCGTCATCATGGACTGGGTCCCCGGGCATTTCCCGAAGGACTCGTTCGCGCTGGCGCGATTCGACGGGCAGCCGCTGTACGAGCACCCGGACCCCCGCCGCGGCGAGCACCGCGACTGGGGAACGCTGATCTTCGACTACGGACGCAACGAGGTGCGCAACTTCCTCGTCGCGAACGCCCTGTACTGGTTCGAGGAGTTCCACGTCGACGGCCTCCGGGTCGATGCTGTCGCCTCCATGCTCTACCTCGACTACTCCCGCGAGGAGGGCCAGTGGGAGCCCAACGTGCACGGCGGGCGTGAGAACCTCGAGGCCGTCTCGTTCCTCCAGGAGGTCAACGCGACCTCGTACAAGCGCTACCCCGGCATCGCCATGATCGCGGAGGAATCCACGAGCTTCCCGGGCGTGACCGCACCGACGGAGTGGGGCGGCCTCGGCTTCGGGTTCAAGTGGAACATGGGGTGGATGAACGACTCGCTGCAGTACATCAAGCGAGACCCGATGTACCGGGGCCACCACGAGGGTGAGCTGTCGTTCTCATTCGTCTACGCGTTCAGCGAGAACTTCGTCCTGCCCATCAGCCACGACGAGGTCGTGCACGGCAAGGGAAGCCTGTTCACCCGGATGCCCGGTGACCACTGGCAGAAGCTCGCCAACATGCGCGCCTACCTCGCGTACATGTGGGGACATCCGGGCAAGCAGCTGCTGTTCATGGGGCAGGAGTTCGGGCAGATGTCGGAATGGTCCGAATCACGCGAGCTCGACTGGTGGATGCTCGACCAGCCGGCGCACCGTGGGCTGCACGCGTTCGTTGCGGACATGAATCGCACGTACCGAGACCAGTCCGCCCTCTGGTCCCGCGATTCGGACGGCGACGCCTTCAGCCGTCTCGGCGCCCCCAACTGGAACCCGAACGTCATGGCGTTCGCGCGCCGCGACAACCACGGGAACACCGTCGCGGTGATCTGCAACTTCTCGGGAGTACCGCTGCACGACTACACGCTCGAACTGCCGGCGGATGGCGCGTGGCGCGAGGTCCTCAACAGCGACGCCGAGGCATACGGGGGTTCCGGCGTGGGAAACTTCGGCACCGTGCACGCGACCGACGGACGAGCGACCATGGTGATCCCTCCGCTCGGCGTGTTGTGGCTGCACCACGCTCCCGACGCCGCACCTGGGGTCCCGGAAGACTGAACGAACGCCGCGGGCCCGGGGTGTCACCAACGGTGACACCCCGGGCCCGCGGCGTTCGCCTCAGAACATCAGAGAGGTGAGCCGCCGGCGCGCGCTGACGACTCGCGGGTCGGCGTCTCCCACGAGGCCGAACAGCTCGAGGAGCCGGTCGCGCACCGTCGATCGAGCATCTCCGTCGACCGCGGCGAACAGATCCAGGAGTCGGCCGAACGCGTCGTCGACGTGACCACCGGCGACATCGAGGTCGGCGACGCGCAGCTGCGCATCGACATCGTGCGGCGCGGCTGCGGCTGCGGCGCGGGCCTCACCGAGGTCGACGCCCTGCACGCGGTCGAGGAGCTTGACCTGTCCGAGACCCGCCTGAGCGTCGGCGTCGCGCGGGTTCTCCGCGAGCGCCCGCTCGTAAGCGCTGATCGCACGCGGGTAGTCGCCCGCTTCGATCGCAGCGAAGGCTTCCGCATGCAACGGGGGCAGCGGCGGCTCGGCGGCCTCTTCCGGTGCGTCCGTCTCCCCTTCCAGGGGAACGGTGCCGGTGACACCGTGCTGAGACGCGAGTTGAAGCAGCTGCGCGAAGACCTCGCGCACCTGCTGCTCGGGCACCGCTCCGGTGAACAGCGGCACGGGCTGCCCTGCCACCAGCGCGACCACCATCGGGATCGACTGCGCGCGGAACCCTTGCGCGAGCTGCGGGTTGGCGTCGACATCGACCTTCGCGAGGACGACGCGACCGGCCAGCTCGGTGACGACCTTCTCGAGCACGGGGCTCAGCTGCTTGCACGGGCCGCACCATTCCGCCCAGAGATCCACGACGACCGGTACCGTTCGCGAGAGCTCGAGGACCTCGCCGAAAGTCTGATCGGTTACGTCGAAGATCAGGCGCGATGCGCTCTCGGACGGCTGCCCGGCGGGTGCCGACGCGGGCGTCGGAGCCGTGGGGCGGTTACGCAGCGACGACAGATCGAGCGCGCCACGGAGCACGGCGTTGGAGGAAGGATCACTCATTCATACGACCTTTGCTGAGAGGACATTGGAACGGTAGCCGAGGAACTGGATCGGCTCGGATGAACCGGCGCCGGGCACGAAGAAGAACAGCTGGTCCGCGTACGTGGTGGTGAAGCCGGTGGACGACTGCGACACTCCTGTCAGCGCGCTCGCGACCGGGTTGGTGTCGGGCACGTTGATCACGGCATCCGGATTGCTCGGCTTGAACGTGTGGTCCTCTGTGATGGTCACCGCCACGACGGCGCCGCTCTCGAGCGTCTGGAGGGCGATCGGCGGCTGCGTCCCGGCCTGGGTCGTGAACGAGACCGTGCCCGTCTCCGCACCTGTCTGGTTGAAGTCGTTGACGATCTGCTCGCGGTTGGAGGTGACGCCCGCACGGAAGGCGTCGCCGTCCGCTTCGAACAAGCCCGCATAAGGACTCGCGTCGCCGTTGGTCAGCAGGTCGGCGTATGCGGCCGCGAGGTCCTTCGGCGGCAGGACGAGGAACGGCGAGTCCGGCGCCACCTGCGCGGCACCCAGGTATGCCGGTGCGAGTTCCGGGAACGAATCGGTCGCCAGCTCGGCGATGTAGCCGAGCTTGTAGTTGGACCAGGGATCCTGCTGACTGACCGTCATGATCGTGTCAGCTGCGCCCTCGCCGCCTTCGACGACCGCGAGGAAGGTACGCGGCCACTTCTCGAACGTCTCCGGCAGGAGGATCTCGAGGGGTTCGGCCGGGATGGGCGGCAGCGGGGCACGATCGGTGATCTTGGAGCGGAGGGTGTAGTTGGTCTCGCGCTCCGCGAGCGCCGGCCCCGCGAGCCGCGTGCCGGCGAGGGCGGCGTCAGCGCTCACGTCGGCGGTCGAGACGTCTTCCGCGATACGCGTGAGGATGCGCTCGGCCTGCTGCTGGGTCACCGCCGGCGGCGCCTGATCGGGGTCGGCGACGACCGTCGTTGTCGGCGAGGGAGTCGGGCTCGGGGCCAACTGGGGCCAGGCGTCCGCCGAGCACCCCGTCAGGGCCACGAGGGAGACCAGCGGGAGCGCGAGTAGAGCCTGACGCCCGCGTGTCAGGCGGCGTCGCGGCGGCGTGGACGAGATGACGCCCTTCGCTTCCGCATCCGTCGCGAGATCGATGGGCTGAGTGGCGCTCATCGGAAGCCCCTTCCGTCGCGGACCGCGCGAGCGACGCAGATGGCGCCAGCCGAGCGCGTACATGACGATTCCGAACGCGAGGAGGATCCCACCGGCCACGATCAGCGGGCCGGCCCAGGGCGTGTTCGACTCGATCGGCCATGTCACCTGGATGTCGGCGGGCGCGGGCGCGGTGCCGTCCGATGCGATCAGGACGCTCATGTCCTGCGGCAGCTGCAGGGATGTGGTCAGCGCGTCATCGCGCTGGAACTCTTCGAGCCAGAGATCCGACCCGACCGGTGACGGCATCGCCGGGATGTTGCCGTCGGCATCCGGCGTCGGCGCGGACGCGGCCGCGACCTCGGAAGTCGTGATCGCCCCGTCGGCGTCGACGCCGAGGCGGGTGTAGTCGGTGCGCCCGAGCCACGCGGTCACGTCGGACGTGCGGCCGTATGCGGCGAAGACGGTCCCGGTCCCCTGGACGCTCAACGCCTGCGCGCCGGGGCGCGAGGTGAGCACGGCGCCGTCGATGAGGGTGAAGGGGGCGTCTCCCGTCACCGTCACCGACTCGGTGACGGTCTCGGGCCCACGCAGGATCGTGCGCTGCGCGATACCCGCCCCGATCATGACGGTGGCCAGGACGAAGGCGACTACAGCCCACACGAAACGCACGAAGAAACACCTCTCCACATTCGGAACGGGACCACCGAACGCTTGATCGACGTTCCAGAGTATCCAAAACGACCTGAAAGGGTCGTGAAAGGGGCGCCTCCCAACGAAAGTTCGCGCGGCTCGTAAAGTGAAGTGATTCGACCCCGGAGGCGTTCGTGAAGATCCAGAACCCGTTTCGCACTGCGCTGATCGCCACGCTCGGCGTCGGCGTCGGCATCGTGATCATCGGGGGCATCCAGACCCTCTCGACCATCCTTCTCTATGTCGGCACCGCGCTCTTCCTCGCTCTCGGGCTCGACCCGGTGGTCTCGTGGCTCGAGCGGCGACGCCTACCACGGTGGGCAGCGCTCCTGATCACCTTCGCAGCGCTGCTCGCGGCCTTCGCCGGCATCATCCTCATGGTCGTGCCGATCATCGTCTCGCAGATCTCGCAGCTCGTGGCCGCCATCCAGGGCCTCGTCACCAACGGCGACTGGGACCCGGTCAACGCCGTCAAGGACTGGCTGACCGTCACCTTCCCGCAGCTGAACGTCGACGAGCTGTTCCAGTACCTCTCCGACTGGTACAACTCGCTCGACATCGGGGCGATCGGCGGGTCGATCACGGGCTCGATCATCCTGATCGGCGGTGGCATCATCAGCGGGTTCACCGGCGCGGTCATCGTGCTCATCCTGACGATCTACTTCACGGCGTCGACCCCGAACCTGAAGGCTGCGGTCTATCAGCTCGTGCCCGCGTCGCGACGGCCGCGCTTCATCGACCTGGCCGAGCAGATCACGGCATCCGTCGGCTTCTACGTCATGGGCCAGGTGTCCCTGGGCGTCATCAACGGTGTGCTCAGTGCCATCTTCCTGAGCGTGATCGGCGCCCCCTTCCCCGCGGTGCTCGCGGTCATCGCCTTCTTCTTCTCGCTCATCCCCCTGGTGGGAACCCTCACCGGGTCGGCGATCATCGTGCTCACCTGCCTGATACCCGGACTCGCGGAACCCCAGACCGCGCTGTGGGCGGCGATCTGGTACCTCGTGTACATGCAGGTAGAGGCCTACCTCATCTCGCCGCGCATCATGAACCGCGCCGTATCGATCCCCGGCGCGGTCGTGGTCATCGCAGCCCTCGCGGGAGCGGCGCTGGGGCAGCTCCTCGGAGCGCTCGTGGCGATCCCGGTGGCAGCCAGCATCCTGATCATCTACCGCCAGGTCGTGATCCCGCGGCAGAACGAGCGCTGACGCTCAGGAGGCGTCGTCCGAGGCCTGATCGTCGTCCCACTCTTCGGCGAGCGGCAGCGCGTCGGGGTTGACGGCCGCGACGATCTCGGTGAGCACCCGACGAGTCTGGTTCTCCCCCACCCACAGGTGCTTGCCGCCTTCCACGGCGATGAGCGTCGCATGCGGGATCGAGGCGAAGCGCTGACGCGCCTCGTCCGGGCGGAGGTAGTCGTCGAACTCGGGCACCACGATGACGACTCGCCGATCGTCGCCTGCCCAGGCAGCGACCTCGTCGGCTGTGGCCCGGTGCAACGGCGGCGAGAGGAGAACGACGCCCTCGATGTCGTGGTCGCGCCCGTATTTGAGGGCGAGCTCGGTCCCGAAGGACCAACCGACCAGCCAAGGACGCGGCAGGCCCCGATCGCGCACGAACGCCATCGCCGCCGCGACGTCGAACACCTCGCCGACACCGCCCTCGAACGTCCCCTCGCTGGTCCCCCGAGGCGACGTCGTTCCTCGGGTGTTGAAACGCAGCACGGCGAGGTCGGCGAGGGCGGGGAGGCGCCCGGCCGCCTTGCGCAGGATGTGCGAGTCCATGAATCCGCCCGCCGTCGGAAGCGGATGCAGGGTGACGAGCGTCGCGACCGGTTCGCGATCCTGTGGCAGCGCGAGCTCGCCGACCAGGGTCAGCTCGTCGAGCGTGCGGAGCTCGATGTCCTCACGACGTGCGGGGAGCTGAACGGGTCCGCGGATTTCGAAGCTCATGCGATCCTCCAACATGCCGAATGCCAATGCCGACGCGCGGCGAGGTCCGCGGCGTCGCCCAGGACACCGTCCGCCCGCCACGCGACCACATGCGCCGTGGCGGGCGCGATGTCACGCCCGCAGCCCGGGCACGAATACGTCTTCTGCGCTTGCGCCGCTGACACCGGCTGCACGGTCCATTCGACGCCACGTCGCGTCTCGGAGCGCTTCCAGCCGCTCAGCAGCCGCTCGAGCGAGTCGTCGCGCGGTTCCGGCCGTCGCCTGTTGGAACGGGGCATGACGCGCGCACTCACCACCAGTGGTTGCTGGACCAGAAGGCATACGCCTCGCTCCAGCTGCCGTAACGTCCGACGGCGTAGCCGTTCGCCCACGTGAGGTTGTCGACGGGGTCGTACCCGCTACCCGGCACCTTGCTGCAGGGATACGCCTGGACGAGACCGCAGGCCCCCGACGAAGCGTTAGTAGCGTTCGGGTTCCAGCTGCTCTCGCGCGACACGATGTAGTCGACGTAGCCCCAGTCGCTCTCCGGGATGCCGGCGGCGCTCAGCCAGTCGGCGGAAGATCCCCCGCCGGAGTACATGACCGGCGCTGCGCGCGACGTCCCGGTGCTCTCGCCTTCCACGGGGGTGGGGGTCGGGGTGGGGGTCGGCGTCGGCTTGGGAGCGACGTACACGGTGAAGCCGCTGCGATCGAGCTGAGCGGGCGCCGTCGCCGTTCCGTCACCGGACAGCGCCTGCGCGTCGCCGCGCGACTCGGCCCACAGCGAGACGACTTCGACGGGCTTCTCCTGGGCGACCGCGAGTGCGGTGCCGAGCGGTGCCAGAGCGCCGCCCGCCATACCGAGCGCAGCGACCGCGGCGAAGACGGAGGACGCACCGCGACGTCGCGACCAGCGGGCGGAGACCGGCGTGCCCCCGCGACGAGCCGGGACGCGCGTCGTGCGCCGGGAGACAGTCGAGCGGGAAGTCACAATGCCCTCGAGTTTAGCGAGGCGTGCAGCTTCTCTCCATCAGACTCACCCGATGGCGAGAATCACCGACACCACGCCGTCGAGAACCGCATCGACCTGCGCTTCGCGGTAGCCTCCGCGCTGCATGCGGAACGCGACCGATCGCACCTGCTCGACGGTGAGCGGTTCACCCGATTCGAGGTAGCGGGCGATGCGGTCCGCCACGAGGTCGACCTCGTCCATGCGATAGCCGTACGACAGCACACCCACACGATCGAACCTCCGCCGCTCGGGACGCGACAGCCGGTCGAGGATCTCCTGGGCGAGATTGCGTGAGCGGCCGACCCAGGCGCGGGCGCCCGCACGTGACAGGGCACGTTCCCGCTCGCGCGCCGCGAATGCGTCCTCGATCCGTCCGATCGCGGCGTCGACGGGGGCGACGGCATACCCGCCGCGCACGAGCGGGAAGGCGGTCGCGCGAATCGCGGCGGAGTCGAGGTCGTCCTCCTCGGACGCCTCGAACGCTTCGCGAGCGCGCCGCAGGAAGGCATCCACAGCGGCTCGGTCGTATCCCTTGGCTCGTCCCTGCACCTCGGGGAACGGGCTCGTGGACAGGGAGGTATCGGTCGAGGTCATGACATCACCAGAGGGGACAGAGCGTGGAAGAGGACGAGCGCCACGACGGTGGACGGCAGGATCGAGTCGAGTCGGTCGAGCACTCCCCCGTGGCCCGGCAGCCACGAGCTCATGTCTTTGATGCCGAGATCACGCTTGATCATCGACTCAGCCAGATCGCCGACCGTCGCGGAACCGAGGATGACGATACCGATGATGACGCCGGTCCACGCCGGGAGTCCGAGAAGCAGCCAGGCGAACCCGACAGCGACGAGCATCGCGACCACGCCCGCGCCTGCGAAACCCTCCCAGGTCTTCTTCGGGCTGATTCGCGGGGCCATCGGATGCTTGCCGAAGGCGAGCCCCGCGGCATACGCGCCGGTGTCCGCGCCCACCACGACGGCGATCATCGCGAGGACCCAGAACTCTCCGCCGTCCTCGCGCAGGAGGATGAGCAGCAGGCTTCCGAGGAACGGGACGTAGAGCTGAACGAAGCCGCTGATGAGCACGTCGCTGAGCACCTGGCCGTAGCGACGGCTCTCGCCGCTCACCATCTGCGCCATCAACCGCCAGACGATCACCGTGACCACGGCGGCGAAGACAACGACCCAGTGCGTGCCGGCGTCGAGGAGGAAGCCCGCCGCCAGCACCGCGGCGCCGGCGACCAGCTGTGGTGCGACGTCCACGCGTCGTCCCGCGGCCTGCAGGGCTCGGACGAACTCGAAGACGCCGAGCAGCGCGACGGGAATCGCGAAGAGGACGAACACCCACTTCACGAAGATGAGCGACCCGATCACGACGACGCCGATGGCGACCCCGATCAGGATCGCGACGAAGAGATTGCGTCCGGTCCGCGCGTTGATGCGCTCGTTCGCCTGCTCGAAGTCGGCCCGAGCTCGGCCGATGTGCTGTTCGAACTCCGTTCGCGCGGCACGCACCTGATTCTGAAACACCGAATCACCGTGCTCGCGCGAACGGGAGCGCTCCCGCTCGGATCGAGACGGGGCGTCGTCGCCGGGTGCGCTCATCGGTCTCAGACCTCGAGAAGCTCGGCCTCTTTGCGCTTGAGCGCGTCGTCGATGAGGTCGACGTGTGCACGCGTGAGTCCGTCGAGTTCCTTCTCCGCACGCACCAGCTCGTCCTCGCCGACCTCGCTCTTGAGACCATCGAGCTCGTCCTTGGACTTCCGCCGGATGCCGCGCAGGTGAACCTTGTGGTCCTCGCCCTTCGAACGGACGAGCTTGACGTACTCCTTGCGGCGCTCCTCCGTAAGCTCAGGCATGGTGACACGCACGATGTTGCCGTCGTTCGTCGGGTTCACGCCGAGGTTGGGGGTGTCGCGGATCGCCTGCTCGATCGCCTTGAGCGCCGACTTGTCGTACGGCGTGACGATGATCGTGCGGGCCTCGGGGTTGTTGAGCGACGCGAGCTGCGCGAGCGGAGTCGGCGACCCGTAGTAGTCGACGAGGATCTTCTGGAACAGCGCCGTGTTGGCGCGTCCCGTGCGCACGGTGGAGAAGTCCTCCTTGGCCGCCTCGACGGCGCGTTCCATGCGGGCTTTCGTGTCAGCGAGGATCTCGGGGATCACGTCACTCCATTCGTCGGTACGTCCGGTCAAGTCTAGTCTGCAGGCGGGCGGGGCTCAGACGGTGACGAGCGTGCCGATGCGCTCGCCCAGCAGTGCGCGCGTGATGTTCCCCGCCGGCTCCATGCCGAAGACGCGCATGTCGATACCGTTGTCCATGCACAGGCTGAATGCGGTGGAGTCCACGACCTTGAGCCCCTGCTGCAGCGCCTCGCCGTAGGTGATCTGCTCGATCCTCTCCGCCGTGGGGTCCTTCTTCGGGTCGGCCGTGTAGACCGCGTCGACACCGTTCTTGGCGACCAGGACCTCATCGGCCTTGATCTCGAGGGCGCGCTGCGCCGCCACCGTGTCGGTGGAGAAGTAGGGCAGACCGGCCCCGGCGCCGAAGATGACGACGCGACCCTTCTCCATGTGGCGCTCCGCGCGACGGGGAATGTACGGCTCAGCGACCTGCGTCATCGAGATGGCCGACTGCACGCGCGTTGCGGCGCCGGCCTGCTCGAGGAAGTCCTGCAATGCGAGGGCGTTCATCACGGTGCCGAGCATGCCCATGTAGTCGGCGCGACCGCGGTCCATCCCGCGCTGGCTCAGCTCTGCGCCTCGGAAGAAGTTCCCGCCGCCGACGACGATGGCGACCTCCACCCGGTCGGCGGCCTCAGCGATCTCGCGGGCGATCTGCCCGACGACATCCGGGTTCACGCCCAGCTGGCCGCCACCGAATGCCTCGCCCGACAGCTTCAGCAGGACGCGACGGCGCCCGGTCTTCTCATCGTTCATCGTGTCCCTCTCATCGCTGTGTTGCAGAGTATCGCCCGGATGGGCATGGAAAAGGCCCGCATCCGAAGATGCGGGCCTTTCGGGCTGTTACGCGCCGACCTTGAACCGAGCGAAGTCGGTGATGGTGATGCCGGCGTCCTTCGCGACCTGCGCGACGGACAGCTTGTTGTCCTTCGCGTAGTCCTGGTCGAGGAGGGCGACCTGCTTGAAGAACGCACCCACGCGGCCCTCGACGATCTTGGGAAGGGCGGCCTCGGGCTTGCCCTCGTTGCGGGAGATCTCGGTGACGATCTCGCGCTCCTTCTCGACGTCGGCCTCGGGAACGTCCTCGCGCGACAGGTAGCTGGGGTTCGCGAACGAGATGTGCTGCGCGATCGAGCGGGCGGTCTCCGCGTCCGAGCCCGAGTACGCCACGACGACGCCGATCTGCGGGGGCAGGTCCTTGCTCGTCTTGTGCAGGTAGATCTCGAACGCGTCGCCGGTCAGCGTGCGCACGCGACGCAGCTCGACCTTCTCGCCGATGATGGCGGCCTCATCGTTGATGAGCTGCTCGATCGTCTGGCCCGACGCGTCTGCGGCGAGGGCAGCCTCGACCGAGTCGGCGGATGCCGCGGCGGCCGCGTCTGCGACCTTGTCGGCCAGAGCGATGAAACGGTCGTTCTTCGCGACGAAGTCGGTCTCGCATGCGAGCTCGACGAGGGTGACCTTCCCGTCCTGCTCACGCGCGACGACGAGGCCCTCGCTCGTGGAGCGGTCGGCACGCTTCGCGTTGCCCTTCACACCCTTGAGGCGGAGGATCTCGACGGCCTTCTCGACGTCGCCGTCGGCCTCTTCGAGGGCCTTCTTGGTGTCGACCATTCCGGTGCCGAGCTGCTCGCGCAGAGCCTTGATGTCGGCGATGGTGAAGTTTGCCATGAGTGGCGGCTCCTTCTGTCTGTATGAAATCTCGTGGATGCCGATCGGCGCGGCCGGGCTCAGCCGCGGCCGCGCCGATCGTAGCGGGTCAGGAAGACGCGCTGATTACTTCTCGGTGGCCTCGGCGGCGACGGTCTCGGCCTGCGCCTCGGCGCCGGCCTCGTCGGCGGGCGTCTCGGTCGCGGCGACCTCGGCGGCAGCGCCCTCGACCGGGGCGTTCTCGGCGGCAGCGGTCTCTGCAGGAGCGCTCTCGAGCAGCTCGCGCTCCCAGTCGGCGAGGGGCTCGGCCTCGGCCGACTCGTCGGACGGCTGGTGGCGCTGGATGAGGCCCTCGGCAGCAGCGTCGGCGACGATGCGCGTGAGCAGGCTCACCGAACGGATCGCGTCGTCGTTGCCGGGGATGGGGTACTGGAACTCGTCGGGGTCGGCGTTCGTGTCGAGGATGCCGATCACGGGGATGCCGAGCTTCTTGGCCTCATCGATCGCGAGGTGCTCGCGCTTGGCGTCGACGACCCAGATGGCCGACGGGGTCTTCTGCAGGTTGCGGATACCGCCGAGCGACTTGTGCAGCTTGTCGAGCTCGCGCTTCTTGAGCAGCAGCTCCTTCTTCGTGAAGCCGCTGGCTGCGGGGTTCTCGAAGTCGAGCTCCTCGAGCTCCTTCATGCGGGCGAGGCGCTTCGAGACCGTCTGGAAGTTGGTCAGCAGACCACCGAGCCAGCGCTGGTTCACGTAGGGCTGACCCACGCGGGTCGCCTGCTCGGCGATGACCTCCTGCGCCTGCTTCTTGGTGCCGACGAAGAGGATGGTGCCGCCGTGCGCGACCGTCTCCTTGACGTACTCGTAGGCGCGGTCGATGTACGACAGCGACTGCTGCAGGTCGATGATGTGGATGCCCGAGCGCTCGGTGAGGATGAAGCGCTTGACTTTCGGGTTCCAGCGGCGGGTCTGGTGCCCGAAGTGGACGCCGCTGTCGAGCAGCTGGCGAATGGTTACGACGGCCATGGCCGTTCTCCTTCTGTTTCGGTTGATTCGCCGGGCCGACGGCCCGGTACTCCTGGCGCCCGACACACTTCCGCTCGCCGCCGGAGCGGGAGACCTGGGGAAGATGCGCCACGATCGGGAACCGATCGCTCAGGGCACGCGTAGTCACCTCGACGAGCGAGGCGCGGTGATCAGTGTAGCAGTGAGCCGCTCCTCCCCCACGCTGCGTGCGAACGGGTTGCCCGCGTGTCGCGGCTGACGTCGCTGCGGCGAACGAACGAGTCTCAAGACTCGACTCGTGACCCGTTCCCCGGCCGCCCTGCTCGCAGCAGCGCTCCTCATCGTGAGCACGTTTCATCCCGACGCCGTCGCGCCAGGTGGTGAGCCGCGTCCCTCGCCCGGCTGGGTCATGCCGCTGCGCGGAGCCGCCGTCGCGCGAGGCTTCGAAGCTCCGGCACATGAGTACGCTCCCGGGCATCGAGGCGTCGACCTCGCCGGCGGGGGCGAGAGCGAGGTCGTCGCGCCGGCGAACGGTGTCATCGCGTTCGCGGGGCCCGTCGCCGGCCGCCCCGTCGTGACGATCGACCACGGCGACGGGGTGGTGACCAGTCTCGAGCCGGTCGACACGGCCCTGCAGACGGGGACGGCGGTCGGCCAAGGGGAGCCCGTGGGAACCGTGGCGTCCGGCGGCCATACGGGCGACGGCACGATCCACTTCGGAGTGCGGCGCAACGGTGAGTACATCAACCCGCTCCTGATGATGGGCGGCCTCACCAGGCCGATCCTGTTGCCGTGCTGCTGAGCGTCAGTCGTTCCCGATCATGTTGCGGTCACCGCTCTGGGTGACCGTTCCCAGGCGATCCGCGTCGACGTGGTTGTCGTTGCCCGATACCGATACGGTGCCGACCTCGTCGGCGTCGACGGAGTTGCGGTCTCCCGCGATGGTGAGGGCGCCGACCCTGGCGGCATCCACATCGGCGGATTGCCCCGTGATCTCGAGCGAGTCGACCGAGCCGAGGTCGATCTCGATGCGATCACCACTCGCGAGGACGTTTCCGACGCGCGCTCGCTCGAGGTCGACGTCGAGCGAAGCGCCCTCGATGCGGACCACGTCGCACTCGCCGGCGAAGGCGAGGTCGAGGTCGGTTCCGCGGATCGCGACGACGCCGTCGATGCACGCGGGGTCGTTCGGCCCCGGCACCGCAGGAACCGTCGCGTCGGATGATGCTTCCGGCGTCGCGGCGGGCGAAGCCGAGGGAGACGCCGAGGTCTGCGGCGCCGTAGGCCGGACGATCCGGTCGGGCTCGTTCGACGCCACCGGCGCGCACGAAGCGAGCATCCCGACGAGCACAGTCGCGCCGATCGCTGCAGCAGCTCTTCTCATGCGTGCCCCCTCTTCGTGCTCCTCCGTGTGCTCTCCCAACGCTACGACGGCGGAGGGCCAGCGCACCATCATGCGCGCGGATGCGCTTGTCGATAGGCGGCGGCGAGCCGTTCCCCCGACACGTGCGTGTAGATCTGCGTCGTGCCGAGGCTCGCGTGCCCGAGGATCTCCTGAACGGCCCGCAGGTCGGCACCGCCATCCAACAGATGGGTCGCGGCGGAATGCCGCAGAGTGTGCGGCCCGACGGCATCCACCCCGAGTGCGGGGCCGAGCTTCTCCGAGACCGTCGCATATACGGCGCGCGCCGTCAGCCGACCACCGCGCGACCCGAGGAACACTGCACGCGCGGCCTCTGCTCGGCCTGCGGCGCGTGCCGCGAGCACCGGACGCCCGCGGACCAGGTAAGCCTGCACGGCGTCGAATGCCGGACCGCCTACGGGAACGACCCGGTCCTTATCGCCCTTGCCCGTGACACGTGCCGTGCGGCGTTCGCTGTCGATGTCGTCGAGGTCCAGTCCGCATAGTTCGGACACGCGGATGCCGGTCGCGTACAGCGTTTCGAGGATCGCGTGGTCGCGGAGGAGAACCGGATCCCCGTCGGCCGCCCGCGCCCGCAGATCGTCGAGGACGGATGCCATCGTCTGAGCGGTCGCGACTTTGGGCAGGGTCCGCGCCCGCTTCGGTGACGCCAGGCGGAGGGCGGGGTCGCTGGCGATCGCGCCGCGCTCGGTCGCCCACGCGAAGAAGCCCCGGGCGGTCGCGGTACGGCGAGCGAGGGTGGAGCGCGCGTCGCCCCGCTCACTCGCGCGCCAGACCCAATCGCGGAGCACCTCGATGTCCACCTCTTCGAGCTCGATGTCGCCCGACGCCGCAGCCAGATCGGCGAGGTCATTGCGGTAGGCGCGGACGGTGTTCTCAGAGAGTCTGCGGACGCGCAGCAGGTGGTCAGCGTACGCGTCCGCCGCCTCCGAGATGAGCATGCAGCCAGCATGACCGATCCGCAGGCGCCGCCGGGCCAGGCTCGCGGTGCGCCGGAGGTCACCTTCCCGCCCGCCGCCACCCGCGCTCGTCGGACACGACTCGACCATCGAGCTCCAGGAGCCCCAAGCAGGCGCTCACATCCTCGCCGGCCACGCCGGAGCGCCGCGCGATCTCCGCGACGTCCCGCGGCACGCGGGTACTCAGCGCGTCGAGCACCCGCGTGGCATCATCCGTGCGACCGCCTTCGCCGAGGACCGCGGCATCGCCGGGTTCGTCGGTCCATCCGAGCATCTCCCGGACGTCGTCCGCGCTCGTGATGCACCGGCCGTCGTACTCGCGAAGAATCCGGTGGCATCCTGCCGACGCCGCCGAGGTCACCGGCCCCGGTACCGCGCCGAGGGCCCGCCCGAGCGCCGCTGCATGTCCCGCAGTGTTCAACGAACCCGACCTCCACCCCGCCTCGACCACGACGGTGGCATCGGAGAGCGCAGCGATCAGCCGATTGCGCTGGCAGAATCACAGATGTGACAACGTGCGCGATCTATGTCCGGCAGTCCATCGACAAGGCCGAGGGCATCAGCCGTCAGCTTGCACGGTGCCGCGCCCTCGCGGAGTCCCGAGGCTGGACCGTGGTCGCCGAGTTCGAGGACAACGCCGTGAGCGCGTTCAAGTCTCGCGGGCAGGGCACCGCATGGCAACGGCTCCTCGACTCCCCCGCCGAGGTGGTGATCGCCGTCAACATGGACCGACTGCTTCGCGGGCAGGCTGACCTTCTCGCGCTCATCGACGCCGGAAAGACAGTCGCGACCGTTGAGGGCGACCTCGACCTCACCACCGCCGAGGGTCGCTTCCGCGCCGAGCTGCTGACCTCGCTCGCGAGCTTCGAGGCGCGGCGGAAGGGCGAGCGCCAGGTGCGGGGCAATGAGTCGCGCGTGGCGAACGGGCTCCCGGTTCCGGGTAAGCGGCGGTTCGGCTTCGAGCCGGGGAACGTCATCGAACGCCCCGAGGAGGCGGAGCAGGTTCGGCAGGCGTACGCCGACATACTCGCGGGCCACTCCCTCCGCTCGATCGCGACCCGGTTCGGGAAGCCCCCGGTGCGCGTCCGGGAGATTCTGACGAACCCCTCTTATGCCGGTTGGGTCGTCCGGAAGGGGCAGCGATTCGAGGCGCACGCAACCGTCGCCCGAGTCGTGGACCGGGACGTGTGGGAGGCGGTTCAAGACCTCCTCGCAGATGATGCCCGTCGCACGAGCCCCGGCCCGGGTCGGAAGCACTTCCTGAGCGGTATCGCCCGGTGCGAGTGCGGGGCGCTCATGCGAGCGATCAGCGTCTACTACAAGTGCAGTGCGGACACTGCGCACGCGACCATCTACCGTCGCGACCTCGAACCGCACGTGAAGTCACACCTCGCCGCCGCGCTCATCCGGAACGCCGGGGCTGCAACGGTCGGCGCTCCCGCCCCACTCGCACGCCGCCTGAGTGAGCTAGAGGATGAGCGCACCCGGTGGACCCGCATGGGCGCGCTTCCCGGCGTGGACTTTGCGGAGGTCGAGCGGGAACTCGTGCGGATCGCCCGCGAGGCTGAGGAGGTCGCCGAGCGGCTGGGGCGGAGCCGCGTGGAGTCCGCAACCCAGCGCCTCACCGTGGAGGCCCTGACAGTGCTCGCCGACGCCCTCGAAGACCCGAACGCCGTGGAGCAGTTGCCGGACGGCTCGACGGACGTAGACCTCGACCTCGACGCGTGGGAAACGTACTTCGACGCCCTGCCGCTCGACTCGCGGCGTGACCTCGTGGACTCGCGCCTGACCGTCGTCGTCAGCAAGGGCCGCGGACTCGGGCGGGTGACCGTCACCCCGCGATAGTTCCCACTCAAATGACGGGAAAGCCCCGATCAGACCCGGTTTAAGTTTGGGTCTGGTCGGGGCTTCCGCCGTGTGCCAGAGTCGCCCTACAACTCCACAGTGTCTAGAACTCCATCAGCCGCAGGGTGCGGAGCGTCCGCAGGCAGTGGAGGGTGACCCGTATCTCGATGAATCGAGTACGGACCTCCATCGCTCGCAGTTCGAGGGCGCTCACTCTTCGCCCTCCATCACTTCGCGGATGTTGTGGGCGGTGATCCATGCATCCATCCACCGCACCTGATCCTCAAGGCGCGCGATGCGCTCTTCGAGGCTCGGGGCGGGGTGCTGGTAACGGCGCGTCACGCCCAACCTCCCTCGGTGACAGACTCACGGGGCTTGAACCGAACGCCCGCCCACATGGTCGCCTGCGCCGGGGTTGGCTTCTGGTCTTCGCGCCACGAGACGGGGAGTCGGGTCAGTCCCGAGTGATCCCGCGACCTCGACAGCTTCGCCACGTTGTTCTTCTTGAACAGCTCGTGCGACTCAAGGCGCGCGGCGAGGGTGTTCTCGGCGACCTTCGTCTTGCCGACACCCTGCATCCAGTCGAGGAAGTCCTCGTAGAGGTCCGAGGTGAGCACCTTCGAGGATGGATCGAACTCGATTCGTTCCATGCAGTAGGCCATGACTACATCGGTATCCTCCCGCCAGCGCTGAGTATCCAGCCGGACAGTGAGCGGAACCGGAAGCTGACGGCGACCGTTCCCGAACCACTCGACCGCACCGGCCACGAGCCACGCGAGAACCGCGTCCCACTGTCCACCAGGGTTGTCCCGAAGGCGCTCCCGAAGCCCGGGGTCGCCGTGGCGTTCGTTCGGGGCCATGATCGGATCGTCCGGGTGAATGAACTTGTACGGGTATCTCACGAGCGCGAGACGCCGCCAGGTGCCGCCGTCCGTCTCCGCGATCTGCGGGACGAAGTTCGTGTTGACGAACAGCGTGTGCGTAGCATCCCAACTCACCCAGTCCTGACGCATCGCACGTGCGGTCATCACCGCAGTACCGGCGAGGTCTTTCAACCTTTTGGTGGGCAGGAACTTCCCCTCGGGTGTCTCTTCGAGCACCGCGAAGCGCGCACCGCGAAGAGTCATCAGGTCCGCGGGGTGCTCCCCCGGCGATGCGAGCAGCACCCGATCCGGGACGAACACGCCATACCCGCCGAGGGCCTTCACCATGGCGGTCACCTGAGCGCTCTTACCGTTCGAGCCGTCGCCGGTCTGGATGGGAATCACGTCGTCGTCTACAGCGAAGCCGGTGATCGCCTGCCCGTAACGGACCTGCATCCACTCGCGCACGTCGGACGGCAACGCCTCAAGAGCCATCTCCCAATCGGGATGAGTCGCCTCGGGATCGTAGTCGCACCCGGTCACCTTCGTGAGGTAGTCCTCCGGGTGCGGGGCGCGGATCGAGGCGTCCCGAAGATCGACGAGCCCGTTCCGGCAGTTCAGCACGTAGGGGTCGGCATCGAACTTCGCGGCATCGACCGCGAGCAGGCCGCGGAGGAAGTACAGGACGTTCGCCGCCTTCGTCTTCTGCAAGAGCACGGCGTACGCCTTCACGTCATCCGGCTTGAGGTCAGGTGAGGCGGTTAGCTCGGTGAAGCGGGCGCGTAGCTCACGGCGCACCACCTCCACCGCATCCGCCTCGCCCTTGCTCAGCCACACGGTGCCGTCCCACATGCGCCACACGCCCTCTGAGTAGCAAAGACGGGCCGCGAGGCCCTGACGCCCGCTCTGCGGCGTCCACCCGTGGACAGTCCTGCCGTCCTCGGTGCGCTCCTCGTGGAGGATGCCACCGCGGGCCAGAATCTCGGCGAGAACCGAGTCATCGAGGTGACGGGCAGACAGGCGGGCCAGCGGCTCAGCGGCACGAGCTTTCAGCGTGGCCTCATGCGCCGCCACGGCCTCGCGTCCGGCGCTCACGGTGCCACCTCCACACGGAGCGTCGTGCTCATCCCGTGGAGGATCGTCCAGCCGGTCCATTCGACGCCCTCGGCGTTCGTCCACGCATCGAGGTAGGCGTTGTACGTGAACAGGTCGCCGTCCAGGAGAAGGCGAGGGGGTAGACCGTAGATCGGATGACGGTTGGTGTACTCGGGATCGGTAGGCGCGGCTCCCCCGCGCTCGGGTAGTCCAGTGGACATTTGAGGATTCCTTTTGTGAGTGGAAACACGAATCCCCTCGGGCCCGTCCAGAGAACCGAGGGGATTCGCTCACAAAAAAGAGTTCAAATGCTCAAGTACATTCTAGCACATGTTCGCATCCTGGACGGGAAACTGTGCGGACTCGACAGCCGGATACTCGATCCCGTCTCAGCGGCACAATGACAGAATAGCAGAAATCGAATGGGGGGTGTTTTTGCATCCGCGTTCGGAATGGGGTAGGAAGGCCGGTTTCATATCGATAGTCGATTGCTTACACCACAGTTCGGGCGAATTACAAGAGTTGTCTCACAGGAAACTCTCAGGTGTGCAGGGTGTGAGGGGGGTGTTGATTAAGGCCCTATGCACACCACCCTAGGGCTTCATCCGAAGTGCCACTCACACCCTACACACCGGCAAACGAAAACCCCCGAGCGGGATTGCCCGGGGGTTGCGCTAGTACAAACGACATATGGTAAGTGTGGCGGGATTGCCACCCTTCCATTGTATAGGAATACAGAAGGCCCCTCGGCAGCGAAGGAGGAAGCATACCGAGGGGCCAACACTTGAAAGAAGCACAACCCGTGACGAATGCACACACTCATTATATCGTCTCTTTCAGAGGTGGTAAAATGGAGGTATCACATTGAAAGAATGCCTCGCGAATCGAGGCGAAAGTCGAGCCACCCATGTGGGACCTGATCAAGAACGCTACCGAGGTACGCGTCACCATCCCGAAGACAGAGCGAACCGCACGAGAAGATGCTCTCGCCGCTTTGGCCTACTACGTCGAACACGGCGGTGTGTTGACGTTGGATGGTAACGAGGTTCCGTTCATCGCATCCGACGTTGAAGAGAGCGCGGATGCCGTGTCGTACAGCATTCGTCCCATCGCCGGTGAGTGAGCTAGAGGGCCGACCCTCCGCGGCTGATACGGAGGGAACAGGGCACCCTGAGGGCGCTCTCTTCACCAAGTGGACCTACTTCGACGGGTGCCGCTGCAAGCGTTGCACCGCGTCTTACAAGCTGTCTCTGCGGTACGTCAAGGAGGACGCCGACGAGACGCCGCTCGACCACTACGGACGCCCGTACACGGGGCCGCTACCGCACAACCCCTACCTCGCCGCGAGAGGCGAGCAGTGCCGCTGTGAGGGGTGCCGTCATGACGCTTGAGCACGCGATCTTGCAGCCGGTCGAGAACGGGGAGCCGTTGTGCTCCTGCGAGTACTGCGATGCGGCGAAGCGGATCATCTCCCGTATGCGGAAGACCTCAGCCGCGCCCGCGACCAAGGCGAAGAACACCGCCCTCCTCGCCGCGATCAAGGTCGCCGCTGACACCGGGACTCCCCTGCCCGAGGGTGCCGCGCGGCGGGAGAAGGCCGTGGCCGAGAAGCCCGATATGAGCTTCCTCAACGACCTACCCCCCGGGCAGAGATGGCAGGCCCGGGTTGAGTACTGGGCCGCACGCGTTGGTAAGCGGACCTACTCGGGTAAGCGCGATCAATGGACGAACTCATGAGCGTCCATAGTGCACGCGGTGCAGCGTGGAACAGGGTCCGCCTCGCCTGCCTAGAGCGGGACCTATCTGTGTGCCAGTACTGCGGGGGCCATGCCACCACAGCCGATCACGTGATCCCCATCAGCAAGGGCGGGCCGTCCGAGCTATGGAACCTGGTCGCCGCTTGTCAGCCGTGCAACGCCCGGAAGTCGGATCGGCCGATCCTTCGCCGCTTCTGGCGCGATGAGTCGTGGTTCCGCCGATGAGCCGGGCCGTCTTTTCCGTGGCGTATGCCAGTTCACCCCGCCCCACCTTTTTCGCGCACAACCGGCCCAATAATCCCGAGGTTTGACCCGATGACCGTCGAAACACTCTCAGAAACTCTGGAAACCTACCTAGCGACCCTAGGTTCATCGATGACCCCTGCGGAGTCCCCCATGATCGCCGCCCTACGCGCGATGGCAACGCAGCTTGACGCGCAGATCGCTGACGAGGGCGCGGTTGCGTCCCTCCTCGCGACTTACACCCGCGAACTCGCTCGCTTCCAGAAGGCCCGCGCCAACATGCCCGCGGTCGATCCGCTCGCCGCCGCCCTGGACGCTCTGAACGCCCCTGCCCCTACGACAAACGACGCCATGAACGATTCGTGAGTTCGGGGCGGCTCGATACACCGCCCCACTATCGGACAACTTCACAAGCGACTGGGATCGGTTCGAGCCGATCGTTCTCATCGTCTGGCGCGAGGCCTTCGGGATCGAACTGGACCCCTGGCAACGTGCGCTTCTGCGCGCCATCCTCGAAACGTATCCCCCAGGCCACGCCCGCGCGGGTCAGCTTCGCTACCGCTCCGTCGTCGTCTCGATGGGGCGTCAGAACGGCAAGACCGAACTCGGCGCGATCCTCGGACTCTGGGGGCTCCTCCGCCAGTCGAACGCGTTCACGGTTGGCCTCGCGTCCAGCAAGGAACAGGCCGACCTCATTTATGCGCGCGCCCGGAAGGCGATCACCGGCAACCCGACGCTCGCGAAGCGGTTCCGCCGCTCTACCGGCACCCGCGGCCTTGAGACTCATGACGGCGCGATCTACCGCGTAGCCCCGGCAACGTCGGCGGGTCTGCAAGGTATCCCGATCACGACCGCGCTCGTCGATGAGCTTCACATCCTCCCGCGCGAGCTATGGGCGGACGTGGTGAACGGTATGGGCGGACGCCCGAACACGCTCGTCATCGGCATCACGACCGCGGGCGGTGATGAGTCCGAGCTACTGAAGAACCTCTATGAGACCGGGGACAAGGCGGTAGCGGGCGACCCGACGCTTGAGCGCTTCGGCTTCTTCTGCTGGGAGGCTCCCGAGTCGATCGTCCCGACCGATGACGCGAAGCTTCTCGACTATCTCAAGGCCGCGAACCCGGCGCTCTCGGGCGGTCGCCTCGACCCCGAGACGATCCTCGCGGACGTGCGCGCCCTCTCGACCGCCGAGATTCTGCGCTACCGCCTCAACCGCTTCACCTCGGGCACAGAGGCTTTCATCGACCTCGCGAAGTGGGGTGAGTGTCAACGCCCGTGGGATTCCGAGTGGCCTACCGGCACTCAGCCGGTCATCGCTCTCGACTGGTCTACGGGTCAGCAGTACGCGACCATCGCCGCCGCCGCGCTCGATGAGTCCGGGAACGCGCACACGCAGCTTGTCGCGACCATCGTCAACCCGACCCTCGAAGGACTTACGGCACTCTGCGAGGAACTGTCGTTCCGGTATCCCACGGCCTTCGTGATGTACAGCTACCGCCTTCGCGAACTCGGGAACGAACTCAAGCGGCGCGGATATCCGGTGTCGCTGTACTCCCCCGCCGACATTGTGCGCGCCTCGAACAGCTTCTACGCGCGCGTAGCTCGGAAGACGCTCCGCCACGCGGGTGACCCGCTGCTCACGGTACAACTCCCCCGCACCGTCTCGAAGCCTCACGGGGACTCCTTCATCATCTCCGCGTCCGATTCCTCGACCGAAATCGATGCAGTGATGGCAACTGTTATGGCCGTGCACGCCGCGGAGGTCACGCCGCAGCAGACCGCGAGCTTCTTCTAAATATCACCCTCGAATTCGATGGTAAAATGTTAGGAGACAACAGCGACGAATTCCTATCAGTATTTGGAGTACGTCGCTTTGGCAATTTGGGACACATGGAAGACCGTAACGCGGGCCGCTGAGGTCATCGCGGACGGCGGCGCTTTCGTCATCCCCTCGCGCGAAGTCTCAAGCCGCGCCGTCTCCTCCGAGGACGCCCTAACTCTTCCCGAGGTCTACCGCGCCTTCTCGCTCATCTCGACCGCGATCAAGCAGCTCTCACTAGACGTTTACCGCGGCGATGAGCGACTAGACCCAAAGCCCGCGATCGTTCGCGCCCCGAACGTCGATATGAGCGTCGGCGAATTCCTCGAACTCGTCACGAACTCCCTCACCGCGCAGGGCAACGCCTACCTCCTCATCGACCGCGACTCATCGGGCCGCGTCGTGAACTTCACCCCGCTTGACCCGAGGACGGTCGAGCCGGACATGAACGCCTTCGGCACAGTGACGCACTACAGAGTCGCAGGACGTACGACGCCCGTCCCTTCGCGTGACATGGAGCATCTGAAGCTCAACCGGATGCCCGGTCGCGCGAAGGGCCTCGGGCCTATTCAGGCGGCGCAGGGCACGCTCCGCGGAGCGCTCGATGTCCGTGACTACGCCTCGAACTGGTTCCACGACTCCGGCCTACCCGCAGGCGGCTACTGGTCCACCGATAAGGCTCTGGTGCCCGCGCAAGCGGAACTCAACCGGGAGGCGCTGACACGTGCCACGCGTGACCGCGAGGGCGCTCCCATGGTTGGTGACGGCTTCAAGCTCGTGCCCTTCACGCTGTCCCCCGAGGATGCGCAGTGGCTCGAATCTCGGAAGTACAACACGACCGATATCGCCCGTCTCTTCGGTGTACCCGCGTCCCTCATGCTCGCGGTCCTCGACGGCAACGCGCAGAGCTACCAGAACGTCTCTCAGGAACTCACCGGGTGGGTCAAGTTCGGCCTCGCGCAGTACACGACCGAAATCGAGGAGGCGCTATCTCGCGCCCTCCCCCGCGGTCAGCGCGTCCGCTTCAACTTCGAGGCCCTTCTCCGCGGTGACACCGCCGAGCGCTACGCCGCTCACGAGTCCGCACTTCGCGCCGGATGGATGACCCCGGATGAGGTGCGCGCCATCGAGAACCTTCCCCCACTCCCCAAGCCCGAACCGGCCCCCGCTCCCGCCCCTGAGGTAGTCGAGCCCGAGGCCCCCGAGACCGAGGAGGCCGTCAATGTCTGACCTCGAAACCCGCGAAGCGACCCTAGAGTTCCGCGCCGATGAGAGCGCCGATGAAGGCGTGATCGAGGGCTACGCCGTCCCCTACGGCGAGATCGCCGACATCGGCGGACAGTACCGCGAGAGCTTCGAGCGCGGCGCGTTCGACGGCTCGCAGGACATCAAGCTGTACCGCGATCACAAGACGATCATCGGGCACGTCCTTGAAACCGAGGACCGCGACGGCGGTCTATGGGTCCGCGCGAAGGTCGCCCTCTCCGACCTCGGGCGCGACACCCTCGCCCTCCTTCGTTCGGGCGCACTGAACCGCTTCTCGGTGGGCTTCGTCCCCCTCTCTCAGCGCACCTCAGACGCCGGTGTCGTCGTGCGCACCAAGGCCCTTCTACGCGAAATCTCCGTAGTCGAACGTCCCGCATACAGCGGGGCATCCATCCTCAGCGTTCGCGAGGAATCAACCCCCATCAATGGAGAACACACAATGACTGATTCAGTCTCTCCCGCGGACGTGAACGAGCTCCGCGGCCAGGTCGAGGACATCGAGCGCCGCTTCGAGACCTTCACCACTTCCGCCCCCGCGGCTCCCGCCGTGGACAACCGCTCTGCCGGTGCAGTCCTGAAGGCCATCGTTGAGGGCGACTCCGCCACCATCGATGCCTACAACCGCGCTCAGGAACACCGTCACGACGAGCTTCAGCAGCGTGACTTCAGCGGTGCCGTTGTCGCCGACGCCCCGGTGCAGGACGCCTATGTCGGCAACCTGACCCGTCTGTTCGACGCCTCTTCGGGTGTTCAGTCGCGCGTCTTCTCGCGTGGCACGCTGCCCGCTACCGGCATGAACGTCGAGTACACGCAGCTCAAGAGCAACACTCTGAAGGTCGAGCAGCAGGTCAACGAGGGCGACACCCTACCGTTCGGCAAGCTTGAGTTCGAGAACAAGTCGGCCCCCGTGAAGACCTTCGGTGGTTACACCGAGCTTTCGCGTCAGGCCATCGAGCGTTCGAGCATCCCGGTGCTTAACACGACCCTTGAGGCGCTGACGATCGAGGCCGGGCGCCGCAAGAAGATCGAGTGTAAAGGTGCGCTCGGGGCCGGAGACGATCCACTGTGCACCGATCCAATGTCGCGAGCACCGAAGGCCCCGACTTCGTCTCGGACCCGGTGCGCGTCGTCATGCGCGAGAACCTGGATCACGCCCCCTGGACCGGCTTCATCCCCGAGCCGAGCGGGCTCATTCAGCTAGAGGCGGACGGTGTGCGGCGCGGCTCGCTCTACACCGTTGACCCCGCCCCGGTCGGCCTGATCCGTGAGACTCAGGCCAAGACGCCATCCACCGAGGTGAACGTTGCCCAGTACGGGATCGGTATCCGCCGCACTGTGGACGGGCTCACCCCGGGCCGGACGTACACCGTCCGCGCCACCGCCGTAGCCCTCGCCCCTGCCGCGGTGGACAACTACGCGATCGGCGTCGAGGGTGTGGGGTTCGCGCCCTACGGTGACCTCGAACTCCCCGGTGAGACAACCCCGCTGCCCGAGTTCGAATTCGTCGCCACCGCAGAGACGCACGTCATCGTCATCGCGTCCGAACCGGTGTGGGGGCAGATCGAGGGCTTCGTTGAAGCGACCGGCTTCTATGGAGTCGAAATCACCGAGGACCGCTCCGCCTCGCCCTACCGGCTTCAGAGCACCGTCTACGAGTCCACGCTCGCGAACCACTTCTCCCTCGCCTGCAACTCAGTCGGGGCGGTGTGGTTCGTGGATGCCCACGACCGCGCTCAGTTCCGCCAGTTCCCGAAGGACTCCCCCGTTCGCGCCGTCTTCTCGGACACCCGCGCACCGGGCCATTTCGAGTACGTCGACGCACAACAGGCATGGGACACGAAGAACACCATCACTCGCCTTGAGTCCGCCAACCGCGGAATCGACCCGCTGACCGGCGATGACTTCACCCGTAACAGCACCTTCTATCTCCGAGAGGAGACCGAACTTCTGGGTGTTCGGAAGGGAGCGCTTGAGACGAACATCTCGACGCCGCTCCGCATAGCTAACCTCATCCGCTTCCCGACCGAGCGCGTGAAGCATTGGGCGAAGCTGGATGGCCGCAACTCATGGTCGTTGAAGGCCGGAGAAGACGCGACGGTCCTCCGCGCAATCGATGGCGGCAACACTCGGATCGAGATTGGTCACAGTATCCCCGAGGTGCCCGCGGACACCGCCGTAAGGGCCGTGTTCTCTGCGCCGGTCAAGCCGGGATCGTCCTACTTCGCATCGGTCGAGGTCGAGGGGTCGAACCTCATCGAATCGGGTCAGATCAAGATCACGTGGGTTGACCGGACTCTCCGGCAGGTATCGGCCACGGTGGAGAACAGCTACACGGTGGGCCTCGCCCCGCAGACGTACGAGGTCGGCCCCCTTGTGGCCCCCGCGGGCGCGAGTGACCTCATGCTCTCTGTCGCGTTC
The DNA here is from genome assembly GCF_003289625.1 of Microbacterium sp. SMR1. Taxonomy (GTDB): domain Bacteria; phylum Actinomycetota; class Actinomycetes; order Actinomycetales; family Microbacteriaceae; genus Microbacterium; species Microbacterium plantarum. Next base: position 631,152 of record NZ_QMBN01000001.1, on the reverse strand, counting down.
GGCGGCGCATCCGTACCCGCGGGCGCGGAGGTCCGGGTGCGAAAGCCGCTCGTAGTCGAGGCGGATCAGCCGATGCCGTACGTCGATGGCGACACACTGTCCACTCGCGAGGAGTGGTATCGGTACCTCGGCGATACCGGCGTAACGGTTGCCAACGATGTCTCGCTTCTCTGGCGTCGAATGGGCGAGGTGTTCGTGGATCACGCGTACACCGACTACCGAGTGACATCGATTCGATGGAACGCGCAGGAGAGCCCCGACCTCGCCGCGCAGCTTGAGATTCAAGACCGGATCACGATCCTTCGCCGAGGCGTCGAGGTCACCGACTATCGGATCGTCGGGCGTCGAGATGAGGCGGACGGATCGCGCTGGATCGTCACCCTCGATGTCGTGCCCAACGAGGCCGCATAGCCCCCCGGGGACCGTTCTTCCCGGGTTGACACAGTGACACAACGACAGAGGCCCCCAGCATGACGCTGGGGGCCTCTCGCTGTGTTGTGAGGTGCTGGATCAGTCGAGAAGCACAGTGTCAGCGATCTTCGCTGCCACGGTGTTCAGCGAGTCGTACTCCGAGGTGGTGAGGCCCGAGTGTGACGCCAGAAGCGGGCTCACATCGCGCAGCTGCTCGAAGGTCGTGCCGTGAGCGATCGGGATCACGCGACCCGTCTGCAGGAGTGCCGAAAGCTCACGATCGGCGACGCCCTCCGCATCGAGGCTCTTGAGCAGTTCCGGAGTCACGAGAACGATGCCCGCCCGGGAGGCACGAAGGCCCTTGTCGATCTGCCGCATCAGCGGAGTACCGAGCGGCACGTCCTTCTCGCTAAACCAGACCTTCACGTCGAGTCCGGTCAGCAGGTTGTAGAAGTCGAGTGCCGCGCCTTCCCGATCACCCCATGCGTGGCAGAGGAACAGATCGCGACGGTCCACGACCTCGCTCTTCGCGATGCGAGCGACCTCTTCGCGAACGGGATTCAGCAGCCGGTACTCCTGCACCGAGTAGGTCACCGACGAGCGCCGAGCGCGACTGGAAGCGCTCCGAGCCCCGGAGCCGCCCGAAGACCGGCTCGCGTAGCTCGGGTAACGCTTCGGCGGCGGCGGCGTCTCGACCCGCGGCGGAGAGTAGGGCCGCGAGTAGGACGGGTAGCTGTAGCCATATCCACCGCGTCCTCCATGTACGGGGCAGCTCGCCGCCCCTCCTCCGGTATGGCCTCGCACGGGGGCAGTGCACTGCCCGTAGCCGCGCACCATCAGCGCTTCCCGTGCTTCGTCGCGTCGACCAGACGGTAGTTCTGCCCAGCCTTGAGGGGCGGGGGCAGCGGGTTGCCGCGCGTGGACGTACGCTCGATCCCGGTACGCCCACCACGGGGTCCGACGATCTCGTACTGCCCCGACCGAGGGGTCGGAGTCCCGGGGTTCAGATCCGGCGTCGTAGCCATCTCCTTGTCCAATCCGAACAACAACGGAATGGTCCGGTGAGAGGAGAGTCACGACGACTCCCACCCTCGTGCGGTGTTAGAGTCTCTACACACCCCATCCGGCAAGATAGGTGTAGAGCCCCGAACCGCTCCGGTCTACCCCGGACTTCGGGGCTCCTTGCTGTCCTTCGGGCTCAATACTACATATGGGTGCCGACATCGGGGGGCACCACAATGGGTAGTAGTTACAAGCCTGTAGTTTCTCCACAGCACTAGGCTGTGTTCTCCACCGTTTCATCCACAGGTAAGATGCGCGGGCCGCATCGTCGCAGGCCCGGAATTATGCGGCTGAGTCGATCTCCGCTTCCCTCCGTCCACAGATCGTACGGTAGACCCCTCCACCGACATCAGATTCGGACGGATCGCGCTCCCTCGGCGTGTCGCGGAGTGTCGTGGTGCCACACCGTGGGGCATGGGGCGGCCACGCCGTTGACATGACTGAGTTTCTGTTGCAAAAAACGCCACTTCGTCGGTGCCGTGCCGCAGGGCACCTCGCTCACGACCACACCACGGCGCGACACCTCCGTCAACAAGCCGGCATGGCCCGACGGGTACGCCTTGTCGACGCCTCCCGCGAGCACGGCGATCGTGCTGCCGCCGACCGCGAGGCAGGCTCGATGCGCCGCAGCGTCGATCCCGACGGCAGCCCCGGACACGATCGTCACCCCCGCGACGCCCAGTTCTCCCGCGATCTCCCCCGCGACCTGCACACCGTACGCAGTCGCCGCGCGCGCTCCGACGAGCGCAACCGCCGCCGCTGGCGCCGCGAGAGCATCTGCCCGTCCTCTGGCCCACAGCGCGACCGGGGCATGGATGCCGAGTTCCTCGACCCTCTCCGGCCAGGCCGGATCACCCGGCACGATGAGCCGAACCCCGACCCGCTTCGCCCGCTCGATCGCGTAGGAGTGGTCGCCCTGCCGCGGACGCCACCGGGCACAGGCGCGGCGCCAGTCCCGCACCTCGAGATCGAGCTCCGCCGGAGGTGTGTCGTCTCGCAGAGCGCACTGGAAGGCGCGGAACGCTCCCAGCCGCTGGATTGCGAGCCCGGCGATACCGTCTCCGGGCTCGGCCAGCACCGACCATCGTGCTCGCGCCCAGCGCTCGCGGACGCTGTCGGGATCTGCCAGGTCGCCCGCGGGCACGAGCCCCGCCAACGCGCTGCGCACCTCGTCGTTGCTCACTGCTGGAGGCCCTTCTTCAGGAATAGTGCGCGCCCGACGTCACCCGCGGTCAGCCGCTCGCGACCCGCGAGGTCGGCGACCGACCATGCCACTCAATACATCGGTTCAGAACGTAACTAGGAGGAGCCGTGGGGCAACACGAACGTGAGATCGTCGCCGCGAAGGTGGAGAACGAAGAGCGCTGGGCGTACGACCGCAAGCAAGAGCGGTTCAGCCTCAGGCAAATGGCGCAGCTGGTCGCGTTGCCGGTCGAGCGCGGCGGCCTCGGCTACCCGCTCTCCGAGAAGGTACTCCGCGCCCGCGTGGACGCCTACTTCGCGCGCATCCGCGATTCGATTCAGACCGGCGTAGATGAGCGGCGGGCACGACAGGAGGCAGAGATCGACGAACTCATCCGGCTAGCCGTGAGCGACATCGCCGCCGCCCGTGCCGCTGGCGACGTGAAGGCGTCCGCCGAGGCCGAGATGCGCCTCCTCCGCTACCAGGAGCGCGAGGCGAAGATCTTCGGCACGGATGCGCCCCAGCGCGTCGAGGCGGAGGTCACAACGCGCGACGGCGTGCTCGAGGACATGAACGCGGCCCTCGTCGCGCTCGGCCGGGAGCCGGTGACCGCGCGCGACTGACCCGCGCGGCGGCATTCTCCGCCGATATGCTCGGCGCCGTGACGCCTTCCCCGACTCCGACGCCCGTCGCGCCGCTCGCGCCCCTCGTCGACGCCCTCGCGCCCTATACCGACGTCATCTCGGCGTTCGCGGCGATCATCACGGCCGTGATCGCCGTCGTCGCCCTGGCGAGCACGGCGCGCGACAGCCGGGAGCGCAGTCGGCCGCTCGTCATGGCGCTCTTCCGCGAGGCGGAGCACAGCGACTCATCCTTCGAGTTCGTCGTCCGCAACTACGGGACGTCGGCCGCTCGGGATCTGACCGTCACCTTCGACCCGCCGTTCTCCGAGGAGCAACGCCAGGACGGACTCACCGACACACTCGCGAAGCGCTACGATCGCGCGACGCCTATCCTCCCGCCCGGGAGCGAGTTGACGAACGTGTGGTGGGCCGGCGGAGTCACCACGACGTCGCACAATGAGCTCGTCAATCACATGAAGACGCCCGACGAGGTCACCGTCTCCGTCTCGTACAAGGGCAATCGCTGGCGCCGCTACTCCGACACGTTCACGCTGCACGTCGACGCGATCAAGCTCACGACGACGAGCGTCTCGAGCACATCGATGCCCGGGCGCATGAAGACGCTTGCGGAGTCCGCGAAGAAGATCGCCGACGAGCTACGGGCGACGAACCGACAGCTTCGCGAGATTGAGCGTCGCCTCCCGAGCGAGGACCGCGAAAACGAAGATGCCCCGCCGAGCCCGAAGGTCCGACGGAGCATCCCCGAGTTGCTCGCTATGTTGCGGCCGGGCCGCTGAGCCGCGCGCGGGCCTTCTCGCGCTTGTGCACGTCGCGATGGTCCCGCGCGACGCTGATCGCTCGCGCGTGATCCATGAACGGCCCGAGCGAGAGCCCGCACGTGCAGACGACGAGCGAGCCCGTGTCGGGTGAGCGGTCGACGCGACAGGCCGAGGCGCTCATGCCGTGTGCCCGAGCCGTCCATCGCCCGCGAGCCAGGCGTTGACGCGGTTCGGGGCCGAGACGAGGGATGTCCCGCGCGCCCCGGTGAGCGTCACGGTTCCGCCGGCCGTCAGGGAGCCGCCCGTCGAGAGTGATGCGGCCGCGAGGGCTCCGTTCACGGTGAGCGAGCCCGTGATCGAGACGTTACCGGCGAAGGCCGCTGCGATCGCGGCCGCGATCTTCGCGTCGATCGCCGCGTCGATCTGCGCGTCCGTGCGTCGCCCCGCCATGTAGTTGTTGAGCGTCTCCGTGATGTTTGCGACCAGGCCTTGAAGCTTCGCAACGGTCGACGACAAGGCCTCACCTGTCGGCGCCTCAAGCGCGCGGACCCGCTCCCCGAGGTCGTCGAGCTCGTCGATGAGATCCCCGATATCGGAGGGGATCGACCCCTGTCGCCGGCTACGCATCGGCCCGCTCTCCGTTCAGGACGACGAGCCTGTCATGCAGCTTCACGAGCGCCTCCTCGAGCTCGACGAGCGCCTCGCCGAGCTTCTCTCCCTCAGTCATCGCCGTACCCCTCGAGCACGCGGCGCAGCGCGACGACGGACGACTCGAGCACGCCGTGCTCGTCGACAGGCCCCGTCCACTTCCGGCCAATCGCCCACAGGACGGATGCGGCGGCGAAGGCGAGCGCGGCGTCCTCGTCGCGGTCGGTGATCTCGAGCGCCGTAGCGCACTCGAGGGCCTCGCGGACGGCCTTCTGAGCGTCGGCGCCGCGACGCTGGACCGAGCGCGTGGCGGCACGGTCGGCGCGACGGAGGATCGTGTCGACGTTCTCGTCCGCAGCGGTGCGCTCAGTCATCGTCGCCCCCGCGGAGACGGTTCGCCTGGGCGGCGCTGGCGGAGCTTCGGAGGTCGGTCGACGACGAGGAACCGCGGAGGTAGCGGGCCTGTCGCTCGCTGGCGCTGAGGTTCTCCTGTCGGCTCTCGAGTTCGGCTTCGAGCGCGGCCTCGCGGCGGCGGAGCTTTGCGATGCGGTCGGTCATGATGCGGTGTTCTCCTTCGTGGCGGCGACCATCTGCGCGACGGTCTGCTCGAGTTCGGTCAATGCGGCGTCGAACGCCTTACGCTCGGTGTTGGTCATCTCCATGGCCTTTCCGCCGCGGCTCCCGTGATTCGACGCTCAGGAGCCGCGGCGTCGTGTTGTCAGGGCTGCGGTTCGGGGTCCGGCTCGGGGGCGGGGTCGGGCGTGATGACGTCGACGACGAAGCGCGTCTTGCTCGCGTCGCCCGGGAGCGCGTTCTTCTCGCGGAAGCGCGTCCCGTGGACGTCGGTCGCGGCGGGGATGAGCGTCTTCTTCGCCGCGAGGCGGGCGTCGTAGGTGCTGGCGAAGCCGACGGGGACGTCGACGGTGATCTCTACTCGGTTGATGGGCACGTGCCTTCTCCTTCTGTGTTGCGGGGGGTCTGGGTGACTCGGAGGCGAGCGACGTCGACGAGGACCGCCAGAAGCGGCGCCGGCGACTCTCCGTCGCCGAGGGCCTCGAGCGTCCGGTTCGTGATCTCGTCGAGCGTCTCGGCGAGCGTCCACTTCCGTTCCATGTCGATGCCGGCGAAGTCGCGGTCGATGGGGTCAGTCATCGTCGCCGTCCTCGTCGGGGTCCGCGACGTCGATCGCGTCGAACTGCGCGTCGGCGTCGGCCTGGGCGTCGCGCTTCTTGAGCTCGGCCTTGAACTCGTCGACCGTCGCCGAAGCCGAGACGATCGCCTCGTCGAGCTTCTCGAGGGTGACGGCGACGTGAACCTCCGGCGCCCCGTGCTTCGCGGACTTGAGCGGGCGGCCGCGGAGGTCGCGCTTGTGCGGCATGTCCGCGACCATCGCGGCGAAGGCCGTTGTCGAGCCGAACGCGGCGCCGTGCTGGGCGAGCATCGTTCGGGCCGTCGTGAGCCCCAGGAGCGCCGCCTCAGCGTCCGCCAGGGCCTGTCGGAGAAGCGGGTCGCTGTGGGCGATGACCGCGTCGACGATCGCCTCATAATGGCTCACCGCACGGGCCGAGGCGACCTGCTGCTCGAGCTCGGCGATCTCGAGGTCATCCTCGGCGTCGCGCTGCGCCTTCCGGGCGGCCTTCGCCGAGAACTTCGTCCCCTCCTTGCCAGCACGCGCGGCGTCCGCGCGGTGCTGCTCGGAGAGGCGACGAGGACGCTCGCGAGCCTCCGTCGCGACTTTGTTCGCCTCGCGGAGCGCTTTCACAGTGCCGGGGAGGCTCTTCACGAGCGCCGCGACTTCGGCGACCTTGATCTTCCCCGGGTCGGGGAGGTCGACGCTGTACCGGGCGTTGAGGGTTCCGGCGGCGGTGATGCTGCTGAATGATTCGGAGATCACGGTTGTTTGCCTTTCGTTATCAATCGACAGGGAATGTGGTCTGCTGGGCGGCTCGCCAGGCGGTGAGAGCGGCGAACGCACGGTCGCTTCCCCACTTCATGCGCGCCTTGACGTCGGTCTTCGACGTCGGCGCGGGCTCGAGGTCGTTCAGGGCGGCGACGTCGGCGGCGAGTTGCTCGGAGAGGCGCTCTTCGTGCGAGCGCGGCGCGTAGAACTCCCACGTCGAGACGCCGCTGCGGGAGTCAAGCCGGAAGACGGCGGCGGTCGGGCTCTTCGCCGCGGGCGAGACGGCGCGGAGGCCGCCGTGCCGGTCCTTGAGGATGGTCAGTGCGGCCACGCCTCCCTGGCCGGGTGCGAAGGGCTCCATGGTCGCCACGGCGAGATACGAGCCGTCGATCGCGGCCTTCTTCGCGCCGGCGCCGATCGCGTACCCGCCGCGGCCCTCTTCCTTCGTGACGTGGTCGATGACGAGGACGGCGGCGCCGAGGTTCGCGAGGGGCGAGAGGATCTCGCGATGGATGCGGCGATAGTCGTCGTTCGAGTTGGACTCTCCGCCCATGAGCGGCACCATCTCGCCGACGGAGTCGACGACGACGAACGTCGGGCGCCATTCGTCCGCGGCGGCGACGATGCGTCGGAGATGGTCGGCGGAGCGCACGTCGACGTAGCGGAAGCGGTTGCGGTCGGCGAGGACGCTCTCTTCGATGCCGTCGGCGGCGAGGTAGTGCGAGAGCGTCGCCTCGGCTCCGTTGTGGTCGGCGTCGACGTGTAGCACGCGCGCCCCGTCCTTGAGGGCGTCGCACGCCTGAGCGATCGCGACGAGCGTCTTCCCGCTCTCAGGAGGGCCGACGAGGCCGTTTACGGCCCCGCTGTAGGCGAGACGCACACCATCGGCGCGGAGGCCCCCAGCGTCCGGCGTACGGCGCTCGACGCCCTGCTCGATGAGCGCGGCGACGTCGGCGTAGTCGTCGGCGAGGTCGTCGACCTCGAGCTCCTCCTCGTCGAGCTCGCGACGGGCGTCGCGGCGGATGCGCTGCTTCTCCTTCTCGGCGTCCAGGTCGGCGCGACGGCTCGCGGCATCCGGCGCCCAGAGGAACGCGCGACGCGGACCCCGGCGGCCCTTGTCGTACGCGCGGGCGGCCTTCTTGCGGAGCGCCTTCCGCTCCTCCTTCGCGAGCTTCGGCGCGGAGTCGAAGAGGAAGTCGAGCGCGGCGCTCTTCGTGTAGACCTCGAGCGGGACGCTCGCTCCCATGTCGCGTGCGGCGGTCGGGATCTCGGCCGGGTCGTGCTCGACGAGCTTCCCGAGCCCGGCGACGTGGGCGACGATGCTCTCGCGGCTCGTGGCGATGAAGTCGACGCCGTCGATGACGGTCATGCGAGGCCCAGCCGGCGCATGTGAGCGATGAGGCGCGTCTCCGCGTCGTTCGCCTCCTTGTCGTGCATTTCAGCGAACGCGCGATCCCGGACGGCGCGCTCGCGGAGGCGCGTCGCCTCGCGCTCGAGGTAGACGAGGAGGAGATCGTCGTTCGCGTCCGCCGGGCGGCTCGAGTCGACTCCCTGAGTGCGCAGCCGCTCGAGCTCAGCGGCGGCCAGGCGCTTGAGGATGCGGCGCCATGACGTGCGGCTCATCCCCTCATCGGACAGGCCCAGAGTGCGGGCGCGCTCGTCCCACATCGTCTCGTCAGGGCTTCCGGCCGGGAGCGTGCGGGGTCCGCGCGTCTCCTTCGGCACGGGGCGCGGCTTCTCCCAGCGCTTCGCGATGAGGTCGCGGAAGTACGCCGAGCGCTCCGGGGAGCCTTTCGGCGGGATGACGGAGGGCTTGTCGGCGCTCACGCGGCACCCCCGAAGAGGGCGGCGATCTCGGCGATGAGGGCGGGACGGAGCGGAGGGGCGGCGTCGACGACGCGGGCGACGATCGCGCGCTCATCCGGAGAGAGCGGGGCGAGAGGGGCGGCAGAGCGCATGAGCGGCAAGTCCTCGAGTCGAGGTCTGGCCGATATAGCTCGGTACCGCGGTTTGCTCTGAGTGACCGCCGCGCTTCTAGCGCTCTGCTGGCAGCTTCGCCCGGCGGTTCCTGTCGGCCTACCGGATCAGCGGAGGGGTTGCTATCCCGCTACTCCTTGAAACGATCATGACGTATACCCGTGGACTACGCAAGCAGAAAAGCCCCGATCCTCTGACCTATTGGTCGAGAAGACTCACCCTCTCCGCCTAGGCCTCCTCCCCCGCGGTCCTCGGTCCCGGTCTAAAGACCCGGGGACCAGGAGGACCGTTTCGGGGCCCTGGTCCCGAGGACCGCTGAGGACCGTCCCGGACCATTACCTCGAGGGCTGAGAGACGTATCGGGGCGTATACCTCGGGACTTGGGACGTGGCACACGGTCGTTAGATGACCGTCGCTAGCTGGCCCGCTCGTCGCTAAGTGTCTTGGCGCGAGCGGATAACGTGCGCCTCGAGCCTGGCATCCGTCGCTATCCGCATCTTCTCGAGCGAGTTACGCCCTCTCGACACACGCGAGCCGGTGCGCTCAGCCTTAGGCGTACGTCGCCCGCTGGATAAGCTCAGCGCCATGACGCCCCGCATGACCGTCGCTATCTCAGTCCTGACGATTGGCCTCGCTGTCGCCGCGCTCGCCGGCATCCCGTCGCTCATCGAGAACCGGGCGATCGGCGACGGCTTCATGATCGGCGGGTTCGCCTTCGCGATCCTCGGCCTCGTCCTCGTCGGTACGGCGATCCCGAGCCAGATCCGGGAGAACCGGAAGATCAAGACGAACGCGGACGTCGACGTCGACCAGCTGCGCATCGAGCGGCACCGTCTCCTCGTCGTGAAGGCCGACGTCGCCTCTCGGCTGTTCAACGTGAGCGCCGAGTACGAAGCCACGCGCATGGCCGGGCAGACGAACCGGGCCGGTATGGCGCTCCGGTCGATGCGGGCCCTCGAGATCGAGAACGCGAACCTCGAGGCGCAGATCGCGACGAACGCGAATGAGTTCCGTCGCCTCGGCCTCGAGCCGAGCGAGCCGGGCGACTAAGACGGGATCAGAAGCAAGCTCGCAACGGATGCCAGCGCGACGCCGACGCCGACGAGCGCGAACTCGATCACGCCCCACCAGGCGTCCGCTCTAGCGGTCGAATGAACAGTCTCGGCGCTCCACGCAGCGTCGAAGTCGTCCCAGGTGCCCTGAAACTCCTTCGCGCGTCCGTAGGCCCTTGCGGTGCGAACCGCGGCGATTGCCGGTCCCGCGATCGCAAAAGCGCCGCCGATGATGTACAGAAGTCGGGCCCAGTCCCCCACAGTCACCGCGTAAACGTACCGGCTAGTGCCACGTGAGCGCGAGCGTCGCCTCCGTGTGTGCCAGTCGCCCCGCCGCATCCCGCGGAGGGCGTGAGCCCTTCCCCGGCGACCGCATGACGATGCCGACAAGCTTCCGCACGATCGCGCGCTGTCGATCCTCGTCGAGCCCCGCCCAGGCCTCCGCGACGGCGGCCCAGCGCGCTTCATAGTCGTCGCCCGCCGCCTCTGCGCTGTCGACGAGCGCTCCGAGCACGTTCACCCGCCCGGCGTCCGTGAGCGAGGCCTCGAGCTTCGCGATGCGCTCGCGCACGTCCCGGAGCGTCGCCGTAGCCGCGTCGATCGTCGTCAAGCCCTGCCCGACGAGGGCGAGTACGTTTGCCTCCCCCGCCTTCGCCTCGAGCAACTCCGCGCGGAGGCGGTCGGCGTCGGGTGCGTCGGGGCGACGGAGGATCTCGGCGGCATCCGGCCGCGCCAGCCGATCGAGCACGACGTGCGTGATGAAGTGATCGGCGTCGTCGCGCTTCCGGCTGAGATGCGGGGACGCGCTGCACCGGTATGAGCGAATGTCACGGATGACGCCCGCCTTCATCGGCGCCCCGCACACGCCGCACGTCGCGATCCCGGAGAGGAGGGTCTTCGGCATCGCCCCGGGGTTCGATCGGCGCGCGGGGTCGGCGAGTAGATCGCGCGCGGCCGCCCACGTCTCGGGCGACACGAGCGGCTCCCACGACCCGACAGGGAGGTCGGAGAGACGCAGATTCTGCGCCCCGCTCTGGCCTCCGTCCGCCGCTGACCGGGGCGGAGCGACGAGCCCGGCGTTACGGGGGTTCGCGAGCACGTTCCGGACGCTGTACGCCTCGAAGCGCTGGCCGACTGTCGTCGTGAGTCCGTCGGCGTTCCATGCCCGTGCGATCGAGCGTAGCGTCGCCCCGGCGAGGAGCATCGCGTACCCCTGGCGCACGGCGGACGCCTCCGGCTCGAGCGGCTCGTGCCCGTAGTCCGGCCACTCCGTGCCGTCGCTCGAGACGCGCTTCGGCCAGTCGACGGCCGCGCCCGCGCGGAGCTTCGTGTACCCGAACGCTCGACGGCCGCCCGCGGGGAGAAGTCTCTCGCGACGATGGGCGTTCGCGCGCTTCTGGCGCTCGCTCTTGCGCCGGACCTCGAAGCGCGCCAGTCCCGCCGCCAGTGTCGCGCGGAACTCGCCGTCAGCCGTCGTGAGGTCGAGCTCGCCGTCGACGGTCGCGATGCGGACGCCCGTGTCGAGAATGGTCACGAGGTCGCCGATCCCACGGAGGATGCGGTCTTGATCGACGGCAACGACGACGTCGACACGCTGCGCCTTCGCGTCGACGATGAGGCGGTGCCACGCCGTGCCGGCGCCGCGCGGCTTCGAGGCCGAGACGTCATTGTCGACGTATTCGTCCGCGATGTCCCATCCGCGCGATTCGGCGAGCGAGCGGCATCGGGCGCGCTGACGGTCGATACCTTCGGATCGTCCGTCGCGATCCATCGACTGACGGAGATAAAGCGCTGCGCGGGTCATACACGAAGTATGTCCTAGATGTATCTTGTTACCCGCAAAACCCGGTCGTAGCCACGCAGGGTGAGCGCTCCGCGCTGGAGCGCCGCGTCGAGCGGAGCGCGAACGCGCGGTTCGGGAGCGAGCGGTCCATCCCGCAGCCACGCGCCCGAGACAGCGGCGTTCGTTCGCCACGGGGTCTCCGCCAATCGCAGAGCGGCACGCGACCGCGCGGCTGCGACCTGCTCCCGCGCGTTGGCAGTGGTCATCTGCGCAGGACCGCGCGCCGTCAGGTCGGCGAGCGACACCCGCGAAAGCGAGAGCTCGATGTCGATGCGATCCAGCAGCGGGCCCGAGAGTCGGCCGAGATAGCGGCGGATCGCGAGGGATGGGCACGAGCAATTGCCGCCACGGACGCCGTATTGTCCGCACGGGCAGGGGTTCGTGGCCAGCACCAGCTGGAACCTCGCCGGCAGAGTTGCCCGGAATCCCGCCCGGTGGATGTCGATCGACCCCGCCTCGAGTGGCTGACGAAGAGAGTCCAGCGCGTGGGCGCTGTACTCACCGGCCTCGTCGAGAAACAGGACGCCCCCGCTCGCCCGAGCGATCGCCCCCGGTCGCAGCGACCTGCTGCCACCGCCCACCAGCGCCGCGACGCTCACGCTGTGATGCGGCGCCTCGAACGGAGGAACTCTGCTCAGGCTGTCGACGACGGTGCCCGACAGCGAGCGTATCGATGCGACTTGCAGCGCGGTCTCGTCGTCGAGCGGGGGCAGGATCCCCGGCAGGCGACGGGCAAGCATGGTCTTCCCAGCACCGGGCGGACCGCTCATGCGCAGATGGTGGCCGCCGGCCGCCGCGACGACGAGCGCATCGATCGCCTCCTCCTGACCTCGGATGTCCGAGAGATCGTCGACAGGCAGCCCGTCGCCGTCATGCTCTCCGTCATCGGCGGGAACCGGCACCTCGGGTACCGCCTCGTCATCACTGTCGATCTCGAGCCCGTGCCAGCGCGCGACGCCCGCGAGGGTGCGGCATCCGACGACGCGGACCCCGTCGACGAGAGCGGCTTCTGCTCGGCAGGCCTCGGGGACGATGACCGCCCGCTTCCCCGCGCGCGCTGCGGCGATGACTGCGGGGAGCACTCCCGGTACCGGGCGGAGCCGCCCGTCGAGGCCCAACTCGCCGATGTGGACGGTGTCGGCGAGCGACGTGGGGTCCATCGGCAGCTCCGTCGCGAGCGCCGCGACGGCGATGGCGACATCGAACCCCGAACCCTGCTTCGGAAGGCTCGCCGGTGAGAGGTTGACCGTCACTCGGCGGCGCGACAGCGGCAGCCCGCTGTTCTGACAGGCGTTGTGCACCCGCTGCTGTGCCTCGGCGAGGGCTCGGTCGGCGAGTCCGACGATGCGGAACGCGGGCGTCTGGTTCGACAGGTCGGCCTCGACCTCCACGAGGTCACCGGCGAGCCCGGTGAGTGAGACCGCCCAGGTACGCCCGAGGCTCACCGGAGGTCCTCGACGTGCTCGAGCGCCGCCGTATCGACGTCGTCGCCGGTGATGCCGATGACGTCGAGACGGAGCCGGCGACCGCGCACCTCCCCCGGGTGCGCGGCGATCCAGGCGCAGGCGAGCCGCCACAACCGGTCCTTCTTGCGTTCGTCGACCGCCTCGAACGGATGCCCGTACGCCGCGGTCCGCCGGGTCTTGACCTCGACGATGACGAGTTCGTCGCGCGATACGGCGACGATGTCGATCTCGCCCTGCCGATCGCGCCAGTTCCGGTCCAGGATGTCGTACCCGAGGCGGGTCAGGTGCCGCGCGGCCCGCTCTTCACCGGCGCGGCCCCGGTCGTCTTTCGCTGCCATACAAGCACTCTCGCGCGCCAGCCGACGGCCCCGGGGTCACGGCTGCGCGGCCGTGCAGAACCGGCCCGACGACGGTCCTGGGGAGGAGCGTCAGCTGTCGAGCGAGAGCTCGTCGGGGAGCTCGAAGTCGCGGCGCTGGAGCTCCTCGACGTTGACGTCCTTGAACGTCAGTACACGCACGGACTTCACGAAACGGTCGGCGCGATAGATGTCCCAGACCCACACGTCGTTCATCGTCAGCTCGAAGTAGAAGTCGTGCTCGGTGTCGCGCCGAACGACGTTGACGTCATTCGCGAGGTAGAAGCGACGCTCGGTCTCGATCACGTACTGGAACTGCGACACGACGTCGCGGTACTCCTTGTAGAGCGCCAGCTCCAGCTCGCGGTCATAGTCTTCGAAGACTTCGTCATCCATGGTGACTCCATCCTAGGCGGCGGCAGCACGACGTTCTCGTCCCCGCGACCCCGGGCACCGAAGTCAGAACAGAGTGGGCGCGTCGGCGATCGCCCAGGACGCCCGGTGATGGCGCGACAGCCCGTGCTCCCGGATCGCGGCCCGGTGGAGAGCGCTGGCGTAACCCTTGTTCCGTGCCCACTCGTACATCGGCGTCTCGTCGTGCAGCTCGGTCATGTGGGCATCGCGCGCCACCTTTGCGATGACCGACGCCGCCGCGGCACTGGCGCAGTCGCGGTCCGCCTTGATGATCGTCCGCACCGTCATGCCCGGTCCGGCCATCGGACTGACATAGTCGTGATTGCCGTCCAGGATGACGACGGTCTCAGCAGCGAAGGGATCCGCGACGCCGAGACCCTGGATCGCGCGAACAGCGGCCAGGCCGAGCGCCCGCATGATCCCCATCTCGTCGATCTCGCCCGGCGTGGCCGACCCCACCGCCGAGGCCACGACCCAGTCGGCTGCTCGCAGCGCCAGCTCTGGTCGGCGAAGCTCGGTCACGAGCTTCGAGTCACGAAGCCCCTCGGGAACGCGACGACGCGCGCAGCGTGCGTCGAGCACGGCGGCACCTACCGACACCGGGCCCGCCAACGCGCCCCGCCCCACCTCGTCGAGAGCGATGACGAACTCGTACTCGCGCAGCAGCCGCCGTTCGACGGTCAGCCGGGGCGCGACGACGGTCATCGTCCTTCGGGCGCGGGGACCCCCGCGAAGACGTCGTGGTGGAAGTCGATGAGGCCGAAGCGGTCGAGAGGCCAGGTGATCAGGAAGGCTCGTCCCACGACGTTGTCGAGCGGGACGAATCCCTGCGAGGGCTGATCGCGGTTGTAGCGCGAGTCCCGGGAGTGATCCCGGTTGTCGCCGAGCACCCAGAGCGAGTTCTCGGGCACCGTCACGTCGAACGGAACCTCTTGCGGGGCCGACTGGCCGTCCGCGAGCGAGACGTACGAGGACTCGTCGATGGGAACGTCGTTCACCGTGATCTGGCCGACCGCGTTGCAGCACACGACGTGGTCACCCGGCATCCCGATGATCCGCTTGATGAGGTGGTCCTTGCTGTCGGGAGCCGACAGCCCGACGACGGACAGCACCCAGTCCATGCCCTCCACGAGCGGCGGACGGGCCTGCTCGACGGTGGGAGGCAGCCACCCTCCGGGATCGCGGAAGACGACGACGTCACCCCGCGCGTACCCGCCGAACCGGGGCGTGAGCTGGTCGACGAGGATCCGGTCGTCCTTCAGCAGCGTCCGCTCCATGGATCCGGACGGGATGTAGAACGAACGAACGAGGAAAGTCTTGACCAGAAACGACACCGCGAGAGCGATGGCGACGATCACGAGGACGTCCCGAAGAAGCAGGCCGAGGCGACGTGATCGTGAACGCGCGGGCTTCGGCGCCTGCGCGGCAAGGTCATCGGTGGTCATTCATCGCCTCTCATCCGACTCGCCCGCCGGGGAGCCCTACCCAGGGTCGCACATTCCGCGACCATCGCCGGTCACCGCGCAGCGGAGACGACGGATGCCCCGAGCCTGAGCCCGGGGCATCCAGAGAATGCGTCGCTGCGATCAGCGGTCGCGCTTCTCCTTGATCTTCGCCTTCTTGCCGCGCAGGTTGCGCAGGTAGTACAGCTTCGCGCGACGGACGTCACCGCGCGTGACGACCTCGATGTGGTCGATCACGGGGCTGTGGACGGGGAACGTACGCTCGACGCCGACCTGGAAGCTGATCTTCCGGACGGTGAAGGTCTCGCGCACGCCGTCGCCCGAGCGGCCGATGACGACGCCCTGGAAGACCTGGATACGCGAGCGGTTGCCCTCGGTGATGTTGACGTGCACCTTGACGGTGTCTCCGGGGGCGAATGCGGGGATGTCGCTGCGCAGCGATGCTGCGTCGACGGAGTCGAGGATCTGCATGATCTGTTCTTCCTGCGACCGCCTCAGGTCGACCACGAGAGAGTTGAATAAGGATGCGGTGCCCCGGGCGCCCGCCGGGCGCCGCTCCCCTGAGGCAGAGATCTGTCAGGGCACAAGCGTTCATTCTGCCATGCCGGGCCCCGCTGACCAAAACGTCAGCCGTCGCTGCGCCGGACCTCTTCGATGATCACGACCTTCTCGTCGGCACGTCGTTCGGACGTCGGTCGCATCGCTTCGCGCAGGTACGCCGGATCTGTGGCGACGGAGAACAGCGAGACGGGCCGCGCTTCGCGGAAGAGCTGCCAGAGCGACACCCAGAAGACCGCGAGGAACGCAGCGACCGCGGCGGTGAGCAGCGGCCAGAAGGCACCCTCGGGGTAGAACCCGATGGCGATGATGAGCGCGTGCCACACCGTGAACACGAGGACGTCCCACCACGACAGCATCCGCGAGTGCCGAACGGTGCCGCGTGCCCGCACCAGCAGTGTCGTCACGAGCTGACCGATCAGCACCGCCGGGACCGCGATGAACAGGACCCAGAGGAACACCCAGCCGCTCGCACCCGAGATCGCCCAGCCCACGACGAGCCACAGCGGCAGCGCCAGGGCCGCGGGAAGGAGCCAATGGAAGAGCGCGCGTCGCAGCCACATGCTCCCGATGCTACGCCGGTCCGGCAGGATAGAAGCTGAAGAGAGGATCACGATGATCGAGCTGCGCACCCCTGCCGAGATCGAAGCGATGCGTCCCGCGGGACGCTTCGTGGCCGAGACGCTGGCGACCCTTCGAGACGAGACGAAGGTCGGCACGAACCTCCTCGCGATCGATCGGCGCGCGCACGAGCTCATCCGCCGCGCCGGCGCTGAATCCTGCTACATCGACTACCACCCGTCGTTCGGAGCCAGCCCGTTCGGCAAAGTGATCTGCACGTCGATCAACGACGCGGTCCTGCACGGGCTCCCCCACGACTACGCCTTGCGCGACGGCGATCTCGTCACGCTCGACTTCGCGGTCTCGGTCGACGGCTGGGTGGCCGACTCGGCCGTGTCGTTCGTCGTGGGGACGCCGCGAGACGAGGATCTCGCCCTCATCGACACCACCGAGCGCGCTCTCGATGCAGCAATCGGAGCCGCCGTGGTCGGCAACAAGATCGGCGACATCTCGCACGCCGTCGCGACGGTCGCCCGCGCCGACGGGCTGTCGATCAACACCGACTTCGGCGGCCACGGCGTCGGCCGGGAGATGCACGGCGACCCGCACGTCCCCAACGACGGCAAGCCCGGCCGCGGCTACCCGCTGCGCGCCGGCCTCGTGGTCGCGCTCGAGCCCTGGTTCCTGCAGAGCACCGACAAGCTGGTCACGGATGCCGACGGATGGACCCTCCGCAGCGCCGACGGGTCCCGCGGTGCGCACTCCGAGCACACCGTGGCCATCACCGCGGACGGTCCGGTCATCCTCACCGACCGGTCGTTCCTCGGCGTCGACTGACGTGTGCCCTGGGCCGGTCCGTCGTCGCGGCGGCCGGCTCAGGCCTCGAGGTCTCCGGGCAACAGGTCCGGACGGCGCTCGCGCGTCCGCTCGACCCGCTGAGCGTGCCGCCACTCCGCGACGCGGCCGTGGTGCCCGCTGAGCAGGACGTCCGGCACTTCGTGGCCACGCCAGGATGCGGGCTTGGTGTAGGAGGGGTACTCAAGCAGCCCGTCTTCGTGCGACTCCTCGACGAGGCTCTCGGGGTTGCCGACGACGCCGGGAATGAGGCGGCCGATCGCTTCGATCATCGCCATCGAGGCGACCTCTCCCCCGTTGAGGACGTAGTCGCCGAGGCTCATGAGCCGGACGTCGCCGAGCGTCGCCGCGTATGCGAAGACGCGCTCGTCGATCCCCTCGTAGCGGCCGCAGCCGAAGACGAGGTGCGACGCTTCGCTCAGCTCGCGAGCGGTGCCCTGCGAGAACCGCTCGCCAGCAGGCGAAGGAAAGATGAACGTCGGCCGGTCGCCCGCGTCCGCGTCCGCGACGATCGCATCCAGCGCGAGCCCCCACGGCTCGGGCTTCATCACCATGCCGGCGCCGCCGCCGTACGGGGTGTCGTCGACGGTGCGGTGCCGATCGGTGGTGTAGTCCCGCAGATCGTGGACGCGGACATCGAGGAGGCCGGCGCCTCGCGCCTTGCCGAGAAGCGAGACCTCGAGGACGTCGAAGAACGCGGGGAAGATCGTGACGACGTCGACGCGCACGTCAGTCCTCGGAGGAGGCGCTGTCGCCGTCTTCCACGGAAGCGGCTGCCGCGGGGTCGTCGGACTCATCAGCGGGCAGATCTTCGAACAGTCCCGCCGGCGGAGTCACGATGACACGACCCCCTGCGACATCCACCTCGGGCACGATCGCCTTGACGAACGGTACGAGGATCTCGGTGTCGTCACCGTCGCGTTGGACGATGAGCAGGTCCTGCGCGGGGAGATGATCGACTCGTGCGATGCGTCCGACCCGCTCGCCGTCACGCACGACGTCGAGGCCGACGAGCTGGTGATCGAACCAGGCGTCGTCCTCGACCGTGGCGTCGCCGTCCTGGTCGACCCAGAGGATGGCCTTGACCAGGCTCTCGGCGGCATCGCGGTCGTTGACGTCCTCGAGGAAGAGGACGGGGTGCGAGTTCATCCACCGGAACTCGCGGACGGTCACGGACTTGCCGTGCCAGGGAGACGCCTCGGGGACCTGCAACGTGAACGTCGCGCCCGGCACGAAGCGGCCGTCGGGATCATCGGTGTAGAGCTCGAGCTTGAGTGCGCCCTTGAGGCCGTGCGCCTTGACGAGGCGCCCGACGCGCAGCTGAGTGCGAGCGGGGTCGGCGGCCATGTCAGTCGTCCGCGACGTCGACGCGAACGCGCGTGCCGTCGGCAAGCGCGGAGATCAGCGCGCGCAGCGCCTTGGCGGTGCGTCCGCCGCGCCCGATCACCCGTCCCCGGTCGTCGGGGTGCACGCGCACCTCGAGGACCTCGCCGCGGGGCGACGAGGAGGAACGGATGACGACGTCGTCGGGGTGATCGACGATCCCCTTGACGACGTGCTCGAGCGCGGCGGACAGCAACGGATTACTCCGCGTCGGTCGCGTCGGCGGCGGGAGCCTCGTCGGCGGGAGCCTCAGCGGCGGGCTCCTCGGCCTTCTTGGCGGCCTGCGGCTTGATGACAGACTTCTTCGACGCGTCTGCGACGAACTCGCCCTTGGCCTCGGCCGTGCGAACGGTCGAGACGGCGTTCTTGTCGCCCTTGAACTTGCCCCAGTCGCCCGTGAGCTTCAGCAGCGCGGTGACCTGCTCGGTCGGCTGAGCGCCGACGGACAGCCAGTACTGGGCGCGGTCGGAGTCGACCTTGATGATCGAGGGCTCCTCGGTCGGGTGGTACTGACCGATCTCCTCGATCACGCGGCCGTCGCGCTTGGTGCGCGAGTCGGCGACGACGATGCGGTAGTAGGGCGCGCGGATCTTACCGAGGCGCTTGAGACGGATCTTGACAGCCACAATTCTCCTGAGTGGTGTGATGTGAAGTGAACGTCGCCTGGAGCGTGGGGTGCACACCCGGCGGGAGCTCTGAGGGTGGACCTTCCCGCCGGATAGAGGGTCGAGCGAGCGGTCCAACCGTCTATTTTGCCAGATGATGACGGTCGTCGCGAACCGCACCGCACCGCGTGTCAGACTGAGCGCATGACGGTCCCCTTCGCCACGTCTGCCCGCTCCTCCGTGGGGCTCGAGTGGGAGTTGATGCTCGCCGACCGCGACACAGGGGATCTCGCGCCCCGAGCGCCGGAAGTGCTCGCCGAAGTCGAGGAATCCTCCGCGCTCGAGCGCTACACGATCACGGGCGAGCTGCTGACGAACACCATCGAGGTCACCAGCGGTGTCGGCGACACCGTCGCCGCGGCGGTCGACGACATCGACGACGCGATCCAGCGGGTGCGCGAGTTCGCCGCACCGCGCGGTCTCGAGATGCTCTGCGCCGGCAGCCACCCCTTCGCCCGGTGGTACGAGCAGCAGATCACCGACAAGACCCGCTATCACAAGCTCATCGAACGCACCCAGTGGTGGGGCCGGAACATGATGATCTGGGGCATCCACATCCATGTGGGTGTCGAGGACGTGAACAAGGTGTTCCCGCTCATCAACGCGCTGTCGCTCTACCTCCCCCACCTGCAAGCCCTGTCGGCGTCGAGCCCGTTCTGGGCCGGCGACCGCACCGGGTACGCATCCAATCGCGCCCTCGTCTTCCAGCAGCTGCCCACCGCCGGCCTGCCCTGGAGTTTCACGCAGTGGAGCGACTTCGAGAACTACCTCGACGGCATGGTCCGCACGGGCGTCATGGAGGACGCGTCGGAGGTGCGCTGGGACATCCGCCCCGCGCCGAAGTGGGGAACGATCGAGATCCGCGCGTGCGACGGGATGTCGACGCTTCCCGAGCTCGCGGCCGTGGCATCCCTCGTCCAGGTGCTCACCGAGCACCTCTCGCGACAGCTCGACGAGGGGCGCGAGCTCCCGACGATCCCGCCGTGGTTCGTGCGGGAGAACAAGTGGCGCGCCGCCCGGTACGGGTTGGACGCGCGTCTGATCGTCGACGCCGATGGCACGCAGCGCCACGTCGCCGATCACCTCCGCGACACGATGGCCGAGCTGGAGCCGATCGCCGAGGAGCTGCACTGCGCACGCGAGTTCCGCGGGCTGAACACGATCCTCGATCAAGGGGCGAGCTACCTCCGGCAGACGCGCGTCGCGGATGCGGCCGACGGCGACCTGCGCGAGGTCGTCCAGCACCTGATCCGCGAGTTCCGCGACGGCCCCACGCTGCGCCAGCACCTGGCGCAGCCGGACGTCGGCCGCTGATTCGGACCGGCTGACTCAGCCCTTGCCGAAGAGCTTCTGGATCTCGGCGAGGTCGGCCTCGCTCGGCTGAGCCTGACCGCCGGCTCCGAGACCGAAGCCCGAACCGGTCGGCGCCGTCGCGGTCGCGAGGCCGGCATTCTCTGCGGCCCGCTTCGCCGGGTTGCCCGAACGCGAACCGCCCTTGTTCTTGGCCTGCTTGCCGCGCTTGCTCGAGGCGCCGGGCTTGCCGCCCATCGGCCCCATTCCGGGGATGTTGGGAACGCCACCGCGAGCGACCGTCTTCATCATCTTCGCCGCCTGCTCGAAGCGCTGCACGAGCTGGTTGACGTCGGTCACCGTCATCCCCGAACCGCGGGCGATGCGCAGGCGGCGCGAGCCGTTGAGGACCTTCGGGTTGCGACGCTCCGCCGGCGTCATCGACCGGATGATCGCCTCGGTGCGGTCGATCTCGCGCTCGTCGAACTGCTCGAGCTGCTGCTTCATCTGCCCCATGCCCGGCAGCATGCCGAGCATCTTCTTCATCGACCCCATCTTCTTCATCTGCTGAAGCTGGTCGAGGAAGTCCTCGAGCGTGAACTGCTCCTTCGCGAGCTTCTCGGCGACCGCGAGGGCCTCCTGCTCGTCGAACGCCTGCTGTGCCTGCTCGATCAGAGTGAGGATGTCGCCGAGGTCGAGGATGCGGCTGGCCATGCGGTCCGGGTGGAAGGGCTCGAGGTCGTCGAGGCCCTCACCCGTGGACGCGAAGATGATCGGCCGCTGGGTGACCGAGGCGACCGAGAGCGCAGCACCACCGCGTGCGTCGCCGTCGAGCTTGGACAGGACGACGCCGGTGAAGTCGACGCCTTCCTGGAACGCCTTCGCGGTGTTCACCGCGTCCTGACCGATCATCGCGTCGATGACGAAGAGCACCTCGTCGGGATCGGTGGCCTTGCGGATCGAGGCGGCCTGCTTCATGAGCTCCGCATCGACGCCGAGGCGTCCCGCGGTGTCGATGATGACGACATCGTGCTGCTGGCGGCGTGCGTGCTCGACACCGTCACGGGCGACTCGCACGGGGTCGCCGACTCCGTTGCCGGGCTCGGGCGCGTAGATGGCGGCGCCGGCACGCTCGGCCACGACCTGAAGCTGGTTCACGGCGTTCGGCCGCTGGAGGTCGCACGCGACGAGAAGAGGCGTGTGACCGTCCTTCTCGAGCTGCTTCGCGAGCTTGCCGGCGAACGTGGTCTTACCCGAGCCCTGGAGGCCCGCGAGCATGATGACGGTGGGCGGGTTCTTCGCGAACTGCAGTCGTCGCTGCTCGCCGCCGAGGATGCCCACGAGCTCCTCGTTGACGATCTGAACGACCTGCTGGGCAGGGTTCAGCGCACGGTTCACCTCATCGCCGAGCGCGCGCTCACGCACCTTGGCGGTGAACTCCTTGACCACCGCGAGGGCGACGTCGGCGTCGAGAAGCGCGCGGCGGATCTCACGGACGGTCTGGTCGACGTCAGCCGCCGAGAGCTTTCCCTTGGTGCGGAGATTCCGGAAGGTCTCGGTAAGACGGTCGGAGAGCGTGCCGAAAGTTGCCATGATCCCTCGATTCTATGCGAGCAGCTGACCCGGTCAGCGCCCCCGGACGATCGCGATCGCTCGGACCATCTCGTGCGCCAGATCCGTCCGACCCGCTCCCCCGCGCGCCCAGGAGCGGACGGCTCCGAGCACAGCACCGCCCCAGGCGGCGCCGAGGATGTCGGCTTCGAGTCGTTCCGTCCCAGACCCGTGCAGGGCCGCGGCGACGGCTCTCGCGATGCGGGCGGCCCGCAGTGCGCCATCTCGCGCGAGCTCGTCGGACAGCCCCATCGCGACATCGTTGACGATCGCGAGCGCCAACGCGTCGGGGGCGAAGCCGCGGGCGAGCTCCGCCACCGCGGACGCGACGTCGTCGACACCGCCGGCGCGTCGCAGACCGAGCTCGAGCTCGCCGATCCGCTCATCGAGTCCGGACCACAGGACGGCCGACTTCGACGAGAAGTAGTTGAAGAAGCTCGAACGGCTGACACCGGCGCGTCGGGTGATGTCGGCGACCGTCGTCGCCTCATAACCGCGCTCGAGGAAGAGCTCGCAGGCGGCCTCCGCGAGGGTCTCGCGGGACGATACGCGAGGCCGGCCGGCGCGGGTGGAGGACGTCACCAGGACAGCCTAGGCGTGTCGTATTGTTGGACGCGGTCCAGTATTCGAGGAGGAACCGTGCTCGATGTCCGCGTCGTGGGGCTCGCCCCCGCCGTCGTCCCCTACGCAGAAGGCTGGGAGCTGCAGCGCCGTGTCCACGACGCGGTCGTCGCCGGTGGCCCCGACACGCTGCTCCTGCTCGAGCACGAGCCGGTGTTCACCGCCGGAGCGCGAACCGAGCCCGGCGAGCGACCGACAGACGGCACCGCCGTCGTCGAGGTCGACCGCGGTGGGAAGATCACCTGGCACGGGCCGGGCCAGCTGGTGGGGTATCCGATTCTGCGGCTCCCCGAGCCGGTGGACGTGGTCTCGCACGTGCGGCGGCTCGAGCGGATGCTGATCGACGTCGTCGCCGACCTGGGCGTCGCGGCCTGTCAGGTGACGGGCCGAAGCGGCGTCTGGGTGAGTCAGGACGGCCGAGACGCGAAGATCGCGGCCATCGGTGTGCGGGTTCAGCGCGGCGTGACGATGCACGGCTTCGCCCTCAACTGCGACAACGACCTCGCCCCGTTCGAGCAGATCATCCCGTGCGGCATCGCCGATGCCGGCGTCGCTTCCCTCTCGACAGTGCTGGGCAGAAGCGTCTCCCCCGCGGATGTGGTGGACACCGTCGCGTGTCGGTTCCGCGCCGAGTTCGAGACGGCGGCCGCAGCATGAGCGGCGGCTGCGCCGTGCCCGCCGCTCCCGCCGCGGGTGGTCCGGAAGGGCGCAAGCTCCTGCGCCTGGAAGTGCGCAACGCGCAGACGCCGATCGAGCGCAAGCCGGAGTGGATCAAGACGAAGGCGCGGATGGGCGAGGAGTATCGCGCTCTGCATGATCTGGTCAAAGAAGAGGGACTCCACACGGTCTGCCAGGAAGCGGGATGCCCGAACATCTACGAATGCTGGGAGGACCGGGAGGCGACCTTCCTCATCGGCGGCTCGCAGTGCACGCGTCGGTGCGACTTCTGCCAGATCGACACGGGCAAGCCGGCCGAATACGACACCGACGAGCCGCGCCGCGTCGCCGAGAGCGTCAGCCGGATGCAGCTGCGCTACGCGACGGTCACCGGGGTGGCGCGCGACGACCTCGCCGATGGCGGAGCCTGGCTCCACGCGGAGACGGTGCGACGGATCCACGCGGAGAACCCGGGCACGGGCGTGGAGATTCTCGCGACGGACTTCAACGGCGACGCGGCGCAGCTCGACGAGGTGTTCGCGTCACGACCCGAGGTCTTCGCACACAACGTCGAGACGGTCCCCCGCATCTTCAAGCGGATCCGGCCAGCCTTCCGTTACGAGCGCTCCCTGGGCGTGATCACGCGCGCCCGTGACGCGGGACTCATCACCAAGTCGAACCTCATCCTCGGGATGGGCGAGACGCCCGAGGAGATCGTCCAGGCCCTCCAGGACCTCCATGACGCGGGCACCGACATCATCACGATCACGCAGTACCTGCGTCCCACGCCTCGTCACCTGCCGGTCGACCGCTGGGTCAAGCCGGAGGAGTTCGTCGGCTTCCGTGAGGAAGCGGAACGCATCGGCTTCCTCGGCGTGCTCGCCGGACCGCTCGTGCGGTCGTCCTACCGGGCCGGGCGCCTGTGGGCGCAGTCCATGACTGCCAAGGGCCGGGAGATCCCGCCCCATCTCGCGCACCTCGCCGACTCGGCCCAGTCCGGATTCGCGCAGGCCGTCTGACGCCGTGCCGGCCCGGCCGCGAGGTCTCAGGACGCGGTCGGGTCCGGCGGCCAGACATACGGCAGGTCGTCGGGAACGTCACCGAAGCGCGGCCGGTAGAACGCGGCATCCTTGCGCACGAGGTTCGAGCGGTGAGACAGGTGGAACGCCTCATCGCCCAGCCACGGCGGCATCTCGAGTTCGCTCTCGGGCATCCCATCGACATCGGGAGCGAACTGCAGCAGTTGCGGCCGGACCGTGTCCGGGCGACCGGCGGCGATCCACGCGTCCGTCATCGCAAGGCCGTACGCCGTGAGGGCCGGCAGATAGCCGCGCCACATCTTGGCGGCCGGATGGTTGCGCCATCCGTATCCCGGGACCGTGTTGGCCCGGAGCAGCTGCAGCGTCTCCACGCGCTGCTTGCCGAGCCGCGCCGTGTCGAGGGCCGCCGCCGACTGGGCGAACGAGGGATACGGCAGAAAGGTCTGCACGTCAGTCGGCGCTGGTGACCGACTGGATGCTGCCGTCGCTCGTGAGATTCACCAGGAGCACCTCTTCGGTCGAATCGGGGTCGAGCGCGTACTCGAGCACCGCGAATGGGTCCGATCCCCCGTGCTCATCGGCCAGGATCGTCATGCTGATCAGCTGCAACGACCGGATGACGTCCATGTGGACGTCGCCCGAGATGTCCACGAGGTACGACTCGATGTCCTCTCCGAGCTCCTCCTGCTGCTGGAGGATGAACTCCGTCACCTCGCTGGTGCGGTCGTTCAGCTCGGAGACCATCGCGTTGCGGGCGGAGAGATCGATCGATTCGATCGCCGAGATCATGGCGGCGGCGACATCCAGCGCGGCAGCCGAGACGTCGTCCTGATCCGGAGCCGTCAGATCGACGGTGACCGTCTGATCGCCGATCTCGACGTGATCCGACCAGAAGATCGATCCGTCCGGCCCCGACTCGAGGAGTCCGAAGTAGTCGTGCTCGATCGCCATGTGTTTATGAAACCAGCCGTGAGGGTGCGGGGGAAGTGGTGATGCGGCGCGGCGCGCGACTCACTCGACGAGCGCCGACGCGAAGACGTGCGGGGTGAAGCCCGTGAGGTCGTTGATTCCCTCGCCCTGGCCGAGAAGTTTCACGGGGATGCCGGTGCGCTCCTGCACGGCGAGGACGAATCCGCCACGTGCGGAGCCGTCGAGCTTCGTCAGGACCAGGCCGGTCACTCCCGCGTGCTCGAGGAACGCCTCGGCCTGCATCACGCCGTTCTGCCCGGTCGTCGCGTCGAGAACGAGCAGCACCTCGCTGATCGGCGCCTGCTTCTCTATGACGCGCCGGATCTTGGTGAGCTCGTCCATCAGCCCACCCTTGGTGTGCAGACGGCCGGCCGTGTCGACGAGCACGATCTCCGTGCCGGCCCGCTTGGCGTAGTCGATCGTCTGGAACGCAACCGAGGCCGGGTCCTGGCCTTCCTGTTGCGGACGGACGATCTGCGCGCCTCCGCGCTCGGCCCACGTCGCGAGCTGGTCGACCGCGGCCGCACGGAAGGTGTCGGCGGCTCCGACGACGACCGACCGGCCGTAACGCTGGAGGAACTTCGCGAACTTGCCGATCGTCGTGGTCTTCCCCACGCCGTTCACCCCGACGACCAGGACGACGGCGGGACGCTCCGTCAGACGCAGGGTCGAGTCGAACGCGGCGAACCGCTCCTCCAGGGTCTCCTTGAGCATGCGCTGGAGGTCGCGGGGGTCGGTCGTGCGGTACCGCTCCACCTTGTCGCGCAGGTCATCGACGAGACGCTCCGTGATGTCGGGCCCGAAGTCGGCGGTCAGCAGCGCCGTCTCGAGATCGTCCCACGTGTTCTCGTCGATGGTCGGCTTGACGAAGAGCCCGCGCAGCGCGCGCGAGAGCGACCAGGGATTGTCGGCCATACCCTCAGCCTACGGCGCCCGCGCGCTCCCGAACGCGCTGACCGACGACCGCCGACACTCCGTCCTGGCGCATCGAGACGCCGTAGAGCGCGTCCGCGATCTCCATCGTGCGCTTCTGGTGCGTGATGACGATGAGCTGGCTCGATTCGCGGAGCTGTTCGAACACGCCGAGCAGGCGTCCGAGATTCGCGTCGTCGAGCGCTGCCTCCACCTCGTCGAGGATGTAGAACGGGCTCGGCCGCGCCTTGAAGATGGCCGTCAGAAGAGCGACAGCGGCGAGGGAACGCTCGCCGCCCGAGAGGAGCGACAACCTCTCGATCTTCTTACCCACAGGTCGCACCGCGACCTCGATGCCGGTCGTGAGCGGGTTGTCGGGATCGGTCAGCGAGATGCTGCCGGTGCCCCCGGGGAACAGGATCGGGAATACCTCGCCGAATGCGACCTTCGTGTCCTCGAAGGCGGCCAGGAAGATCGTCTGCATCCGCTCGTCCAGCTCGCCGATGATCGTCAGCAGGTCCGAGCGGGTCTGGGTCAGATCCGCGAGCTGTTCCGTGAGAAACGCGTGCCGCTGCTCGAGCGCGGCGTACTCTTCCAGCGCCAGAGGGTTCACGCGCCCGAGCTGCGCGAGCTTCCGCTCCGCCTCCGCGAGGCGACGGCGCTGAGCGGCGCGATCGAAGGGCACCGGCTCGCCGGAATCGTCGAGGGCGGGGTGGTCCGGCCCATATTCCGAAACGAGAATGTCCTCGTCGAAGCCCAGTTCCGACCCGACGCGTTCGAGCAGACTCGTCACGTGCAGCTTCTTCTCGTGCATCTGCATCTCGAGTCCGTGCACCGACTCGGTCAGGGCCGAGAGCCGGCTGCGCGCCGACTGATCCTGGCGGCGCAGCTCGGCGAGCTCGCTCGTGATCTCGCTCCGCGCCTGCTCAGCCCTCCCCAGTTCCACGCGGGCGGCGGCGACGGACCTGTCGATCGATTCGAGCAGCGGCGGCAGTTGTGCGGCGACGGCATCCGCGATCGCACGCTGCTGCCGCCGGATGACGGCGCGTCGGGCGGCCTCGGCGGCGGCGGCGCGCTCTCGCTCGCGCTGGCGTTCGAGCTGAACCACGCGGGCCTCGCCGGCTCGCACGCGCTCTCGCAGGGTCTCGACGTCGAGGCGTGCGCGCATCTCGCGTTCGCGAGCCTGTTCGAGGGCTTCGAGGAGACCGTCACGCGCCGATGCGTCGAGGATCGGGCGCGGCGCCGCAGCCGCCGCCGCGAGCGCTTCCTCGGCATCGCGGGCCGCTGACTCGGCCTCGGTCGCGGCCGAGACAGCCGGCGCGATGCCTGCCTCGAGCCGGTCGCATTCTGCGATGGCCGCTTCGTACCGCACGGTGGCTCGGTTGAGCTTTTCCGCGTCGGCCGCGAGCGCCGCATCGTGGGCACGCAGCGTCTCGAGCGCTGTCCTCGTCCGGGCGCGAGCCTCGGTCCAGGCTGCCTGCGCATCGGTCAGCGACTCCCGGAGCGCGTCGGCGACGACGGTCATCTCGCTCAGCCGGTCAGCCGCCGCGTCTCGCTCCGCGGCGAGTTCGAGACGTGACCGGCCCTCGCCGGATCCGGCTCGGACCGTGCGCCACGAGACCAGCTCGCCCTGCTTGGTCACGACGACGGCGCGTCCGCGTTCGCTCGCCGACCATGCATCGCGGATACGGACTGCTGTCTCGAGGTCATCAGCGACGAGCACCTGCTCGAGCTGGCCGACGACGCCGTCGGGCCCGCTGACGACGTCGATCGCACGCACAGCGCCCGGCACGGCGTTGACAGCCTCTCCCCGGTCGGCATGCGCGAGGACGATGTCGACGACACCGAGGTCGTCTTCGGCAGCGGTGGCTGCCGCCCGCAGCGCTGCGGGCACATCGGCGGCGAGCACGCCCTCGGCCAGCGCCCCCAGCGCCGCAGCGACAGGCGCTTCGTATCCCGGTTCCACCTTCAGGGCGTCGGCGACGAGTGACCGCAGCCCATCGTCGCCGCGCGACAGCAGATCGGCGGCCGCGTTGCGGACCTCGAGCGCCCGCCCGAGCGCAGCCGTCTGCGCCGTCAGCGACTCGACCTCGCGCTCGGCCGCGTGCAGCCGCTCACGGATGCCCGCGAGCGTCGTCTCCGCCTCCGTCGCCTCGCGCTGAGCGCGCTCGTACGCAGCCGTGTGCTCGGCGGAGCTCGCCTCGGGAGCCGCTTCGGACTGGACCTGCTCGAGGGCCGCCTCAGCCTCCGCGCGCCGCGTCCGTGCGGCGTCCAGCCCCCGCTGCTGCCGTTCGACCGTCGCGCGCAGAGCTTCCAAGCGCGACGCGGCGGCGTCTGCTCGGCCGCGGAGCTTGGTCAGCCGCATGTCGTGCTCGGAGACGAGAGCGCTCTGCGCGGCGATGTCGGAGTCGAGAGCATCCAACTCGGCACGCGCTCGAATCACATCCCGGGATGCCGCGGCGGCGGCATCCTGCGCGTCGCCGACGCCCGAAGCGATCTCGTCCACCTCCTGGCGGGCCTCGTCGATCGCCGCCTGTCCCACCGTGGCGACCTCGATCGAGAGCTGGCCGTCGTCCTCGAGAAGAGCGCGGCGCTGCGCCGCGAGCGTGTGCAGTCCGCGCGCCCGCTCCTGGACCTGCTCGAGCGCGAACGCGGTGGCGCGTGCCCTGTCGACGGCCTCGGATCGCTGCTCGGCCTCGAGCTCGTCGATGCGTCGTTTGACGCCGTCGAGCCGGTCCTGCAGCACGAGGCGTTCGGCGTGCCGCTCGTGCTCGTCGCGTGCGTGGTCGGCGAGCTGGGAGCGCAGCGCGACGAGGTCGTCGGCGTACAGCCTCGCCTTCGCGTCGCGGACGACGGCGGCGATCGTCGCGGCTTCACGTGCGATCTCGGCCTGCTTGCCGAGGGGCTTCAGCTGCCGCCGCAGTTCGCCCGCCAGGTCGCTCAACCGCGTGAGATTGGCCTCCATCGCCTCGAGCTTGCGAACCGTCTTCTCTTTGCGGCGGCGGTGCTTCAGAATGCCCGCCGCTTCCTCGATGAAACCGCGCCGGTCCTCCGCGCTCGCCTGCAGCACGGTGTCGAGCCGGCCCTGCCCGACGATCACGTGCATTTCGCGACCGAGACCGGAGTCGCTCAGGAGCTCCTGCACGTCGAGCAGTCGGCACGTCTCGCCGTTGATCGCGTACTCGCTCGATCCGTTGCGGAACAGCGTGCGGCTGATCGTCACCTCGGCGTACTCGATCGGAAGCACGCCGTCGTGGTTGTCGATCGTCAGCTGGACCTCGGCGCGACCGAGCGGACCGCGCGTGGCAGTGCCTGCGAAGATGACGTCTTCCATCTTCCCGCCGCGGAGGGTCTTGGCCCCCTGCTCGCCCATGACCCAGGCGAGCGCGTCGACGACGTTCGACTTGCCCGAGCCGTTGGGCCCGACGATGCAGGTGACGCCCGGCTCGAGCACGAAAGTGGTCGGTTGGGCGAACGACTTGAAGCCCTTGAGCGTGACGCTCTTCAGGTGCATGTCGGGCCCTCCCGGCGCTCGGTGGATGCCCACACGCTACCGGAGGATGACGAGCCGGACTTGACGCCGCACCGGGCGGACCGCTAGCGTCACTTCCCGCATCCCTGACGAAAGGAGGTTCCCCGATGTTGATTTCTGTCACCGCGTTTAACGCTGTTGCTGTTCGTTCCGAGCACCGCGACCGTTTCTCCTGCGTGATCGGTGGAGCCGCCGTCATGGGTGCTCCGCTGAACGTCTGAGTCCGCGAGTCCCTCGCCCCGTTCCGCCTCTCCGCCCGCGCGACAACTCGCGCCGGGCCGCAGCCGACGGCTGCACCTGCGACGCACATCGTCGCCATCGCACGTCCGCCCTCTTCGAACGAGGACACCATGAACACCGTCGTACAACGACGTCCCGAGGTCGCGCCTGCGCGGCCCGCCATTTCCGAGCAGACGGCTCTCGGCCGTCCGACCCTCGCCCAGCGCCTTGCGCTGCGCATCGCACTGCGCCTCATCGTGTGGAGCGCGAACCGCGGCGCCAGCTCTGCGCCCGAGGTCGCGTACCGCCGCGAACAGCTCGCCGCCCGCGAGGCGCGCGAGCGGCACTGGGAACGCGCGTACCTGCTCACTCCCTACCGTTGATCCGCGTGGGGTCTCGGTGACGAGACCCCACGCCGCCGAAAGAGAATCATGAACGACATCACTGCGCGGCTCGAGCTGCGCCCCCTCCGCATCCCTGAGAGGATCGATGCACCGGACGCCGCGGATTTCTGCGAGATGGTGCGCGTGCGCAATCTCGTGTATCGCGAGATCACCGGCGGCGATGACGATACCGCCCGCCCCGACGAGCTGCTCCCCCACTATCGCCCGAGCCCGGACGAGACGAGATTCAGCTGGCTCGCGGTATGGGACGGCAGAGTCGTCGGGCGCGTGGGGCTCGACATCCCCCACGAAGCCGGATCCGACAGCGCGTACTGGCTCATCGAACTCCTGCGCGAGGTCCGCGGACTAGGCATCGGTTCGCAGGCCCACGCGCTCGTCGAGCGGACCGCCCGCGACCATGGCCGCCACGTTCTGCAGACGTACGCCGAGCATCCCGATGAGCCGGGCGACAGGCTGGCCGCTCCGACGGGGTACGGCGACATTCCGCGCGACCATGCCGCGCGCTTCCTGCTGCGTCACGGCTACACGCTCGAGCAGATCAATCGGAAGAGCGTGCTCGATCTGACCGACTCCGCCACCGTCGTCGATGATCACCTGGCGAGAGCCACGGTGGCGGCCGCCGGGTACCGCGTGGTGCGATGGACCGCGCCGACGCCGCCGGAGTTCGTCGAAGGGTACGCCTGGCTCAAGTCGCGCATGTCGACCGACGCCCCTGCCGCCGGCCTCGAGGTGGACGAGGAAGAGTGGGATGCCGCGCGCCTGGCCCGCCACGATGCGCGCTACGTCGAAGCGGACCAGACACTGCTCGTGACCGCGGCGCAGCACATCAAGACCGGCGAGCTCGCGGCCTTCAACGAACTCATGATCGGCTCCGACCGCACCGGCGCGACCCATCAGCACGACACGCTCGTGTCGGCGAGCCACCGGGGCCACCGGCTGGGAATGCTCGTGAAGTGCGCGGGCCTCGTCGCGTGGCGCGACATCGCCCCCGAATCACCCCGCGTCATCACCTACAACGCCGAAGAGAATCGCCCGATGCTCGACATCAACGAGGCCCTCGGGTTCCGCCCGCTGTCATACGAGGGCGCTTGGAAGAAGCGGCTCAGTGGCGACGACGCTGGCAGCGCGGGCAGTAGTGCGATGAGCGATTCGTGAACGCGACCCGGACGATGGCCGAGCCGCACCGCGAGCACTCCGCTCCGGTGCGGCCATAGGCCTCGAGCGAGTGCGCGAAGTAGCCGGCCTGGCCGTTGACGTTGACGTACTGGGCGTCGAAGCTCGTGCCGCCTTCGGCGAGAGCCTTCGTCATCACCGCGACGACGGCCTCGAGCAGGCGCTCCCGCGCTGGGCGCGAAAGGAGGGACGCGGCGGTCCCGGGATGGATGCGGGCAGCCCACAGCGCCTCGTCGGCGTAGATGTTGCCGATGCCGCTGACCACGCCCTGGTCGAGCAGAACGCGCTTGATGCCGGACGACCGCCGGGCGAGCTCCCGATGAAGCCGCGGAGCGTCGAACGCCGGGTCGAGGGGGTCGCGGGCGATGTGCCGCACCTGCCCCGGGATCAGTGCCGCATCCGTTCCGCGCCCGGCTGGTGCGCCGTCCACTGTGGGTTCGAGGTCGTCCACCGCGAGAGAGCCGAAGGTCCGCTGGTCGACGAACAGGACGGAGAGCTCGCCGTGCTCCGGGTGCACGATGTCCCAGCGGATGCGTTCGTGGCGCTCGGTCGGCGCACCGGGCTCGCGCAGCAGCATCTGCCCGCTCATTCCGAGGTGGGCGATGACCGCACGCTGGGTGCCCTCCACGGGAAACCAGAGGAACTTGCCGCGTCGCGCGACGGCGGTGACGGAGCGTCCGGTCAACTCCTGCTCGAACGACGCCGGCGTTCCGACGTGGCGCGTGAGCGCGCGAGCGTCGAGCACCGTGCACGCCTCGATCCGTGCGCCGACGACGGCCGGCTCGAGACCGGCGCGCACGACCTCGACTTCGGGCAGCTCAGGCACGGGCAGACAGCACGTGCCACACAGCAAGGGCGGCCGCCATCTCGGCCTGCTTCTTGCTGCTTCCCACGCCCTCGCGTGACACGTCCCCGACGGTGACGGTCGCGGTGAAGACCCGGTGGTGGTCGGGTCCCGAGGCCTCGATGCCGTAGACCGGCGGCGCAACGCCCAGGTGAGCGGCGAGCTCTTGCAGGGAGGTCTTCGGGTCCATCGCCGCGCCGTAACGCGCGGGGTCCGCCAGAAGTGGCGCGACGAGACGGAGGACGAGTTCCTGCGCCCGCTCGGGACCGGCCGAGAGGAAGGCCGCTCCGATCACGGCCTCCATGGCGTCGGCGAGGATCGAGTCTTTATCGCGCCCGCCGGTCTGCGTCTCGCCGCGGCCCAGCTTGATGTGGTCGCCGAGCCCGATCGTCCGAGCGACCTCGGCCAAGGCGATCGTCGACACGACGCTCGCGCGACGCTTGGCCAGCGCACCCTCGTCGAGATCGGGATGCGTGCGGAAAAGATGCACGGTCACGGCTTGGCCCAGGATCGAGTCGCCGAGGAACTCGAGACGCTCGTTGTGAGGCGTCCCGCCGTTCTCGTACGCGTACGAACGGTGGGTGAGGGCAAGCGACAGAAGCTCGGGGTCGATGTCGACCCCGAGCTTGTCGGTGAGCGCGGAGCGCTCGGTGGTGTTCTCAGTCACGCCGCGCGTCGTCAGACGTCAGCGACCTTGCGACCCTTGTACTCGAGGAACAGCTCGGTGCCCTGCGAGTCGGTGACGACCTTCGCCTGGTGGGGGCGGCTGTAGACGACCTTGCCGTTCTCGATGGTCTTGACGAGCGTGGGAGCCTCGGCCTTCCACTGCGCGCGACGCGAACGCGTGTTGGAGCGGGAGACCTTCCGCTTCGGGGGGTTACCTGCCATGGCTAGCTCTTCTCTGTGTCGGGCGCGACGCGGTGGTCTGCGTCGTCGTGGTCTGGGGTGTAGGCCGTCAGCGCGGCCCAGCGCGGGTCGATCTGCACCTGCTCCGCAGGTTCCGCTCCCGGCGTCAGCTTCTCACCCGTGACCGGGTCGAGCCCGGGGCAATCCGGCTGACACACCGGTTGGAACGGAAGCGCCAGGACGATCGAATCCCTGACCGGAGTTTCAAGATCCACGTGGTCGTCTTGAACCTCGAAGTCGGACGCTTCGTCCCCAGAATACCCGAAGAGCTCCTGAAACTCGATTCGGAGGGGGCGTGTCAGTTCCGTCAGGCACCGACCGCAGACGCCGTCATACACGGTGTCGGCCTCAGCGGTGGCCAGGATGCCCTCGTGCACCGACTCGAGGCGCACCTCGAGATCGATCGGCCGGCCCGCGGCGACCGAGACGAGACCCTCGCCCCACTTGTCGGGCGCGGGCACGCTGAACGCGAACTCCCGCATCTCCCCCGGCTGGCGCACGATGTCGCGCACGGGGATGACGAATGGTCCGGTGACGTGCTTTCTACCCACGATCGACCATGGTAGTCGCCGTGGCGTCGAGCGGACTCAGATGCCGCGGGATCCCGTGTCGAGGAACCGCGCGACGGGGCCCGGCACGAAGGGCGACACGTCGCCGCCGAGCGAGGCGACCTGCCGCACGAGAGAGCTCGACACCAGCGCGTGCGCGGGGTCGGGAAGCAGGAACACGGTCTCGATCTGAGCGAGGTGCCGGTTGACGATCGCCATCGGCGTCTCGTAGGCCACGTCGACCTGCGACCGGATCCCCTTGACGAGGATCCCGGCGCCGACGTCGGTCGCGTAGTCGACGAGCAGTCCCATGCTCCACGCCGCAACGACGATCTCACCCTCGATCCCGGCCTCGTCGATCGACTGCTCGAGAAGCGCCTGACGCTGCGCGATGGGGAGCATCGCCTCTTTGCCGGGGTTGTGGACGACCAGGACGTGGAGCTGGTCGTACAAGGCAGCGGCCCGACGGATGACGTCGAGATGGCCGAGGGTCGGCGGATCGAAGGAGCCGGGCACGACCGCGATCCGGTTGCTCATGGTCTGAGCCTAGTTCCTGTGGAGCGCGCCGCGCTCGTCCTCGCCCAGGCGCCGCGCGATGGCTGCGGCGAGCCCGGGATGCTCCGACAGATCGGGGTCGTTCTGCAGCACGGATGCGGCTTCGTCGCGCGCCTGCGCGATCAGGTCGGCATCCGCGACGACTCGCAGCAGACGAAGCGATGACCGCGCACCTGACTGAGCATCGCCGAGGACGTCTCCCTCGCCCCGCAGCTCGAGGTCGACCTCTGCGAGGGAGAAGCCGTCGGTCGTGGCCGCGACGGCCTCGACCCGTGACCGCGCCGCCGTATCGGGGTCTGCCTCGGTGACCAGCAGACACAGCCCGGGCACGCTGCCCCGGCCGACGCGGCCGCGCAGCTGATGAAGCTGCGACACTCCGAATCGCTCAGCCTCGAGGATCACCATGGTCGAGGCGTTCGGCACATCGACGCCGACCTCGACGACTGTCGTGGCCACGAGCACGTCGATCTCACCGCGGGCGAACGCCTGCATGACGGCATCCTTCTCGTCTGCGGGCATCTTGCCGTGCAGCGTCGCGACGGTGAGGTCGGCGAACGACGGATGCTGTGCGAGCATCGCGGTGGCCTGAACGACTCCCCAGCGAGTCCGCGTCCGCGTGCCGTCTTCGAGCATGCCAGCGTCGTCGGTGTCGTCGACCACGGCCTTCTCGGCGTCGATCGCCGCACACACGACGAAGGCCTGTCGTCCCTGAGCGACCTCTTCGGCCACGCGCTCCCACACCCGGCCGAACCAGCCCGGCTTCTCGGCCAGAGGCGCGACGAAGGTGGAGATGCCCGCGCGCCCGGTCGGCATCGTGCGGATCGTCGACACGTCGAGGTCTCCGAAAACGGTCATCGCCACGGTGCGCGGGATCGGCGTCGCCGTCAGCACGAGCACGTGGGGCGAGGTGCCCTTCGCGCGGAGCGCCTCGCGCTGCTCGACGCCGAATCGGTGCTGCTCGTCGACGACGACCAGGCCGAGGTCGGCGAACGTCGTCGACGCACTCAGCAGCGCGTGGGTGCCCACCACGATCCGCGCCTGGCCGGATGCTGCCCGCAGGGCAGCCTTGCGCCGCTCAGCGGCCGGCTGCGCCCCCGTGAGCAGAGTGGGCATCAGCTCGGGGGCGAGCCGCGGCCCCAGCATCTTCGCGATGGATCGCACGTGCTGCGCGGCGAGGACCTCCGTCGGCGCGATGAGTGCCGCCTGCCCCCCGGACTGCGCGACCTGCAGCATGGCGCGCAGAGCCACGAGCGTCTTGCCCGACCCCACCTCGCCCTGCACCAGCCGGTTCATCGGCCACTCGTTCACGAGATCATCGGCGATCACGTCGCCGACAGCGATCTGATCGGGGGTGCGCTCGAAGGGCAAGGCGGCGTCGAACTGCTCGAGCAGGTCTCCCGCGGGTCGGGCGGTGGCGGCGAGCCGCCGCACCTGGATGCGGTGCTGCAGGAGGGCGGCCTGGAGGACGAATGCCTCGTGCATGCGGAGGGTCTCGAAACCCGGACGCACCTGCTCGGGGACGGTCGGGGTGTGCACCTGGACGAGCGCCGTCCGGGCATCGAGGAGCTGACGCCGCTCACGCAGCTCGTCAGGCAGCGGATCGGGCACGTCACCGAGCCGCGCGATGACGTCGGCGATGATCTTGCGCAGCTGCCAGCTCGTGATGGTGCTCGTGGCGGAGTAGATGGGGATCGGTTCGAGGCTTCGCGCGACCGCCGTCACGCGCGCCTCGACCTCGTCGTCGAAGAGCTCGTAGTCGGGGTGGGCGAACTGCTGCTTTCCCTTGAACACCCCGACCTTGCCCGAGAAGATGCCCTGTCGCCCGACCCGGAGCTCTTGGAGACGCCACTTCTGTCCGAAGAACGTCAGCGTCGCTTCGCCGACGCCATCGCTGATCACGACTTCGATGAGCGACCCTCGACGCTGACGCATCGGACGCTCCGAAACCGATTTCACCTCGGCGACGATCGTCGCCATCTCGCCCACGGGCAGGGACGAGATCGGGGTCAGCTCGCCGCGGCGGGCGTAGCGACGCGGGTAGTGCGCGAGGAGGTCACCGACCGTCGTCATCGTGAACGCACGCGAGAGCGTCGCGGCGACCTTCTCGCCCACGGCCTGCGGCAGCGGGGTATCCAGGTCGACCTGCGGCATGGAGTCGAGTCTAGGCAGGAGGTCGGACACGCCGCCGCCAGGCTTTACGGTAAGAGCATGCTCCGACGCGCGATCGCCCACCTCTTCTGGACGTTCAGCCGCTGGCGCCTCGTCAGCACGCCCGCACCCACACGGCCCACCATCCTCATCGGTGCGCCGCACACCTCCAACTGGGATTTCGTGCTCATGCTCGCGATCGCGTGGCGTCTGCAGATCCCGGTCCGGTGGCTGGGCAAGAAGAGTCTGTTCCGCGGCTGGCGGAGCGGTCCGATGCGCCAGCTCGGCGGCATCCCCGTCGACCGGGACGACCCCTCGCGCGTCGTCGACGATGTCCTCGCGCAGATCGCGGCGGGCGAGGTGTTCGGTCTGGTCATCACCCCGGACGGGACCCGCACCTCCCGTACCGGCTGGAAGTCGGGGTTCTACCGCATCGCCCGCGCCTCGGGCCTGCCGGTGACGCTCGGGTACGTCGACCGCACCACCATGACCACCGGCCTCGGGCCGACCATGGAGCTCACGGGCGACGTCGCCGCCGACATGGCCGTCATCCGCGAGTTCTACGCCGACAAGGCGGGGTTCCGCCCCGAGCTGCGTAGCGAGCCGCGCCTCCGCGACGAGAACGGCGGCAGCGCCGGCGACGAGGCCGCGGAACATACGGCGGGCCCGGCATGACACGCATCATCGCCGGCGCCGCCGGATCGCTCGTGCTGCGGGTTCCCGACCGCGGCACCCGACCGACGAGCGACCGGGTCCGCGAGTCGCTCTTCGGGGGGCTCGATGCCTCGGGCGTCCTCGACGGCGCGCGCGTGCTCGACCTCTACGCGGGTTCGGGTGCCCTCGGTCTCGAGGCCGTCAGTCGGGGCGCGGCGTCCGTCGACCTCGTCGAGAAGTCGGCGTCGGCGGCCGCGGTGACCGACCGCAACGCGCGAACCGTCGCTCGGGCCGTCGGCTCGTCGGCGGTCCGGGTCCATCGCAGCAGCGCCGACGCGTTTCTGCAGTCGGCATCCGGGCCCTTCGACCTCGTGTTCATCGACCCGCCTTACGACCTCGATGACGAGGCCCTCGCGATCACTCTCGCACTGCTGGCCGACGTCACCGCGCGAGGGGCGGTCGTCATCGTGGAACGCGCGAGCCGCTCCCCCGAGCCGCGCGTTCCGGCGCAGCTCGAACCGCTGCGCAGCAAGCGTTACGGCGACACCGCACTGTGGTGGTACGAACGCGCGGACAACGGTGGTCAGCCGCCCGCGCCGTCCCAGTCGCGGTAAGGGTCCCATCCGCCGGCCGAACGTTCCGGCCTACCGTCCACGGTGAGCGGGTCGAGGCCGGCCTGCTTCACCGAGCCGATGCGACGGAAGCCCGCGGGAAGCACCGTCCCGGCGGCGAAGGTCGCGAGGAGCGCGTGATCCTCGCCGCCGCGAAGCGCGCGATCGCTGTCCGGGCCGAGCGTGCTCCGCTCGAGATCGACCGTGACGCCGGAGGCCCGGCCGAGACGACGAGCATCACGCACCAGGCCGTCGGACACGTCCATCATCGCGGTTGCCCCTGCTCGCGCCGCAGCTGTGCCGGACCCGATCGGTGGACGCGGGCGGAGCTGCCCCCGCACCGCGACGCGCTCGGACGGGCTCAGCACAGCGTCATCGACGGCGATCGCCGCACCCCGCTCATCTCGGAACCGATCGAACAGGATGTCGAGACCCGCGGCAGCGAGACCGACATCGCCGCAGATCGCCACGATGTCACCGGGGCGTGCCCCGGAGCGCAGCACCGGAGCCCGGCCCGGGTCGAGCTCGCCGACCGCGGTGACGGCGATCGTGAGCGTATCGGAGCTCGTGAGATCGCCTCCCTCGACCCGGCATCCCGGAGCGAGATCGTCGCACGCCTCTCGAAGCCCGGAGGCAAGTTCGCCGACGAACCCGATGCTCGTCTCGGGCGGCATGGCGAGGGCGACGAACAGGGCGACGGGTCGGGCACCCATCGCGGCGACGTCCGCGAGGTTGACGGCCGCAGCCTTCGCGCCGAGGTCTCGCCCGGACGACCAGGCCAGCCGGAAATCCGGACCGTGGATCAACGTGTCGGTGGTCACCACGACGCGTGCATCGGCGAGCCGCAGCACCGCGGCATCGTCGCCCGGCCCGACGAGCGCCTGGCCCGGGCCTAAGCGCTGGAGGATGTGCGCGAGCACAGCCTCTTCCGACAGGGAGCCGACGGGGGTGGCGGGATCGACGTCGGGCATGGTCCAACGCTACCCCGGCGGTCGTGGCCCCTCACGGCCCAGTACCCTGGAGGGATGCCGCTCCGCCGTACGATTCCCGCACTCGTCCTGGCCTCGGTGACTCTCGCCCTCGCCGGCTGCGCCGGGACCGTCAACGTCCCCGCGGCCCCGGAGGCGAATGCTCCCGAATGCGCAGACCTGATGGTTCGGCTTCCGCAGCAGGTCGCCGGCGCAGAGCGCCGCTGGACGGACAGCCAGGCAACGGCCGCGTGGGGCGATCCGGCGACCATCATCTTCTCGTGCGGTGTCGCCTCTCCCGGGCCCACGACGCTTCGCTGCGAATCGGTCGCCGGCGTCGACTGGGTCATCGACGAATCGGAAGCGCCGCGCTTCCGTGTCGTCACCTACGGGCGAAAGCCTGCGGTCGAGCTCTACTTCAACACCGAGACCTCGGCCGAGGTGCAGGGCGTGTCGAGTCGAGAGGTCCTCGACGAACTGTCACGGGTCGTGTCGCGGCTGCCCAGCGACGGCGGTGCATGCGTCGACCGTGCGGAGGCGACCCCCGTCCCCTCGCCCGTCAGTCCCTGACGGCGCTCCCGACGGGCCGGGAGAGCGCGACCTCGATCAGCTCGGCGATGAGGTCGCTGTAGCTGAGGCCGGAGGCGATCCAGCACTTCGGGAACATCGAGATCGGCGTGAAGCCCGGCATCGTGTTGAGCTCGTTGACATACAGGCCATCGGCCGTCTGGAAGAAGTCGACGCGCGCGAGCCCGCGGCCGTCGACGGCGGTGAATGCGGCGACCGCCATGTTCTGGAGCGCCTCGATCTCGTCAGCCGTCACATCGGCCGGGCAGACGACCTCCGCGCCGTCACCGCCGAGGTACTTGCCCTCGAAGTCGTAGAATTCGCGCGTTGTGAGCACGATCTCCCCCGGCAGTGACGCTCGGGCGGAGTCTTCGCCGCGCCCCTCCAGAACCGCGACCTCGACCTCGCGGCCGACGATCGCCGGCTCGATCAGCACCTTGCCGTCTTCCGCGAACGCCAGCTCGAGGGCCGCGTCGAGCTCGGCCGCCTCGTGGACCTTCGACACCCCGACGCTCGATCCGGCGCGCGCCGGCTTGACGAAGCTCGGAAAGCCGAGGCCTGCGGCATCCACACGAACACCGTCGGGGTCTCGACGCCACCGGGTCTCTTCGACGGTGACCCAGGGAGCGACGGGGATGCCGGCAGCCTGCAGCACGATCTTCATGAAGTGCTTGTCCATGCACAGGGCGGAGTCGAAGACCCCGCCGCCGGCGTAGGGCAGCTGCAGCGTGTCGAAGAACCCCTGGATCGTGCCGTCCTCGCCGTGCGGACCATGCAGGATCGGCAGCACGACGTCGATCTCGCCGAGCGCCTCGACGGAGCCGTCGTCGCGGCGCACCCGGAGCTCTCGCCGGCCGCCGGGCTCGGGCCACAGGATGCGCGTGCCGTTGTCGACGACCTCCGGCATCCGTTCCGGGTTCAGCGCGAACTTATCGGCGTCGTCGTCCTCCAGGACGAACGCACCCTCGCGCGTGATCCCGACGGGGATCACGCGGTAGCGCTCACGATCGATCGCGCGCAGGACCCCGGCCGCCGTTGCGGAACTGATCGAGTGCTCGCTGGAACGCCCGCCGAAGAGCACCGCTACTGTTGTCGTCGCCATGGGGGGTCCTCTCGCCGGTCGGCTTGTCGTCGTCGGTGGTCAGGTGGGGCGCGATGTCGCGCGGGTTCATGGTGCCGTCGAGGACCATCTTGACCTGCTCGACGATCGGCATCTGCACTCCCGCCGCGCGGGCCAGTGTCAGGACGGGCGCGACCGAGGCCAGGCCTTCGGCGGTCTGGTCCATCTGCTTCACGACGTCCTGGAATGAGTAGCCCTGCCCCAGCAGACGCCCGGCCGTGTTGTTGCGGCTCAGGGGCGACTGGCACGTCGCGATGAGGTCGCCGAGGCCCGCGAGTCCCTGAAGGGTTTCGGGGTGAGCCCCCTGTGCCACGGCGAAGTCCGTCATCTCGACGAGACCGCGCGTGATGATAGACGCCTTCGTGTTCTCGCCGTAGCCGACGCCGTCGACGATGCCGATCGCGACGGCGATCAGGTTCTTCAGCACACCCCCGAACTCGGTGCCGATCACGTCGGTGTTCACGAACGTGCGGAAGTAGGAATTGCGTGCGCGCAGCGCGACCGCCTCAGCCGTCTCCTGGCTCGCAGACGCGATCACGGCGGCCGTCGGCTGTTCGCGTGCGATCTCGAGGGCGAGATTCGGTCCGGATGCGATCGCGATGCGGTTCGGGTCGCAGTCGAGCCCCTGCTCGATCACCTGGCTCATTCGCAGGCCAGTGCGCTTCTCGACGCCCTTCATGAGGGAGACGACGGGCATCGTTCCGCCGGCGATGAGGGGCCGGATGGCCGTGAGGTTCTCACGCAGCGCCTGACTCGATACGGCGAGGTACACCTGCTCGGCGCCCTGCAGCGCCTCCGAGAGATGGTGGGTGGCCGTCATCGAACGCGGGAGGTTGATGCCCGGCAGATACCGGCTGTTGCGCTTGCCTTCGCGAATCTCATGCGCGAGCTCGGCACGGCGCGCCCACATCGTGACCTGGGCGCCGCCGTCGGCGAGCACCTTGCCGAACGTGGTTCCCCAGCTACCCGAACCGATGACGGTGACCCGGGGTCCGGAGGTCTCGGTCTTACGGCTCAAGGCGACCCGTCTCCTTCTGGCCGTGCTGTCCCGGGTTCCAGCGCTCGGCGGGCGGGGTCTCGCCGCGAAGCTCGCCGAGCAGCCCAGAGATGCGGGCCATCACAGCGTCCGTTCCCGCCACCAGCTGCGTCGGCGACGGAGTCACGCCCGGTTCGAAGGGAAGCTCGACGCGCGGACCGAAGCGCACGCGGATGCGCTTGCGCAGCGGCCAGGCGCTGAACTTCCCGTAACGCGGGAGGATCGACTGAACGCCCCACGTGGCGACCGGGATGATCGGGATGTCGCCGGCCGCCGCGACCCGGACGGCACCCGACTTCCCTCGCATCGGCCACAGGTCGGGCTCGCGCGTCAGCGAACCCTCGGGATACACGATCACGCCGCGACCGTCGGCCACGAGCTCGGCGGCCTGCGAGATCGCCTGGCCCGCCGCCGAGGCCGACGTCGTCCGCGAGACGGGGATCATGCCGAGGCCCTTCAGCACCGCACCCACGACGGGCACGCGGAAGAGGCTCTCCTTCGCCATGAATCGCGGCGCCCGGCCCAGGCGCCAGGTCGCCACGGCGATGACGATCGGGTCGAACTCGCTGTAATGATTGGGCGCGAGGACGTACGGGCCCTCCTCCGGGAGATGCTCCCCGCCCTCGATCTCGATCCGGGCCAGCAGACCGACCGCGGGCACGACGAGGGCCGCGGCCAACCAGAACGGGGTCGGCTTCGTCTTCTCCGCGGACGCGCGACGGCGGTTGTGCGACACGCGTCAGCCGATGATGTCGAAGTCGGCGCCGAGCGCCTCGAGCTTGTCGAAGAACTTCTCGTAGCCCCGGCGGATGATCCCGACGTTGCGGACGACCGACGTTCCCTCGGCCGCGAGAGCCGCGATGACGTAGCTGTATCCGCCGCGCAGGTCGGGCACGACGACATCCGCACCGTGCAGCGGCGTCGGGCCCGTGATGACCGCGGCCTGCTCGAGGGCGCGACGCGGGACGCGACGGTCCGGGCTCGCGATGCCCTCGGGGTGCACCACGATCTGCGCGCCCATCTTGTTCAGCGCCTGAGTGAAGCCGAGACGGTTCTCGTAGACCGTCTCATGCACGGTCGAGACGCCTTCGGCTTGCGTCAGGGCGACAATGAGCGGCTGC
Source organism: Microbacterium sp. SMR1 (assembly GCF_003289625.1). Classification (GTDB taxonomy): domain Bacteria; phylum Actinomycetota; class Actinomycetes; order Actinomycetales; family Microbacteriaceae; genus Microbacterium; species Microbacterium plantarum. Next base: position 588,447 of record NZ_QMBN01000001.1, on the reverse strand, counting down.
TGCCAGTCGGTCATGAATCCGGGGTGGACATCGGTCTCGACCGAGACGGGACGCAGCGCGCCGTCGCGACGGAAGCGGATGCCGTCCTCCTGGATGTCGAAGTCGCCTCCGGCCTTGCGGAAGACGTTGAGGAAGGTGAGCATCTCCTGCTGCTTCGCACCGCCGACGAAGATGTCGCCGTCGGTCGCCAGGGCGGCGCACGCCCATGAGGCTGCTTCGTTGCGATCGAAGATCGACCGGTGGTCGTACCCGCGGAGCTTGTCGACGCCCTCGATGAAGATCACGCGATTCGGCTCGTAGGAGATGATCGCGCCCATCTTCTGCAGCACGGCGATCAGGTCCATGATCTCGGGTTCGATGGCGGCGTTGCGCAGCTCCGTCGTGCCCTTGGCTCGCACCGCAGTCAGCAGCACCTGCTCGGTGGCGCCGACGCTCGGGTAGGGCAGCTCGATGTCCGCACCGTGAAGTCCCTCGGGCGCCGAGAGACGGATGCCGTTGGGCTGCTTGTCGACGATCGCGCCGAACTTGCGGAGCGCGTCGAGATGGAAGTCGATGGGGCGGTCCCCGATTCGGCATCCGCCGAGGTCGGGGATGAACGCCTGGCCGAGCAGGTGCAGGAGCGGCCCGCAGAAGAGGATCGGGATGCGCGAGGCACCGGCGTGCGCGTCGATCTCCTCGAAGCCGGCCGATTCGGCCCCGCTCGGGTCGAGCCGGTACGTGCCCTCGCCGTCGTCGGCGACCGTCACGCCGTGGACCTCGAGAAGGGACCGGACCACGGCCACATCGCTGATGTCAGGAACGTCGCGCAGGACGCTCTCGGTCTCGCCGAGCAGCGAGGCGACCATGGCCTTCGTCGCGAAGTTCTTCGCTCCCTTGACGTCGACACGTCCGACGAGGGGCCGCCCGCCCCGGATCTCGAGGATCTCGCCGTCTTCGCGACGGTTGCCGTTCTCCGATGCGGACGGCTCACTCGGCGGAGTGCTCATGCAGGACTTCCTCACTTGGTGATCGAGGGCGGGGCGGATCTTCGCCCCACGGTTCAGGGCGTGATCCGGGGCTACGCGACGGGGAGTGTCCGGGGTCGCCACGCCTCACGGCGCGCCTCGAACTGCGCGATCGCCTCTTCATTGCGCAGCGTGAGCCCGATGTCGTCGAGTCCTTCGAGGAGCCTCCAACGAGTGTAATCGTCGATCTCGAACGGGACTCGGAGGTCGCCGAGAGCAGCGACGCGTGCCTCGAGATCGACCGTCATCCGCACACCCGGCTGCGCATCCACGGCAGCCCAGATCGCCTCGCGATCCGACTCCGAGATGACACCGGCGAGGAGGCCCTGCTTGCCCGCGTTGCCGCGGAAGATGTCGGCGAACTTGGGTGCCAGCACGACGCGGAATCCGAAGTCGCGCAGCGCCCACACCGCATGCTCACGGCTCGATCCGGTACCGAAGTCGGGCCCGGCGACGAGGATCGACGCCCCCGCGAAAGCGGGCTGGTTCAGCACGAACTCGGGGTCCTGACGCCAGTTGGCGAAGAGCGCGTCCTCGAAGCCGGTCTTGGTGACGCGCTTCAGGTAGACGGCCGGGATGATCTGGTCGGTGTCGACGGCGGAGCGCTTGAGCGGTGCGACGACACCGGTGTGGGTCTCGAACTTCTCCATGTTCAGGCCTCGACCTTCTCGCGTGCGGGCAGATCGCTCGGCGATGCGAGGCGCCCGAGCACAGCGGTGGCGGCGGCCACGAGCGGCGACACCAGGTGCGTACGGCCGCCCTTGCCCTGGCGTCCCTCGAAGTTGCGGTTGCTGGTCGACGCGCAGCGCTCGCCCGGAGCGAGCTGGTCGGGATTCATGCCCAGGCACATCGAGCAGCCGGCGAAGCGCCACTCGGCGCCGAACTCGGTGAAGACCCGGTCGAGCCCCTCGGCCTCAGCCTCGAGCCGAACGCGGGCGGAGCCCGGAACGACCATCACGCGAACTCCGTCAGCCTTCGTGCGCCCCTCGATGATCGACGCGAACGCGCGCAGGTCTTCGATGCGGCTGTTGGTGCACGAACCCATGAAGACGGCGTCGACCGGGATCTCCTTGAGCGGAGTACCCGGCTGCAGGTCCATGTAATCGAGCGCGCGTTCAGCCGCCGCCTTCTCGTTCGGGTCGCTGAAGTCGTCGGGCGAGGGAACCGTCGCACTGAGCGAGACGCCCTGGCCGGGGTTGGTTCCCCACGTGACGAACGGCTCGAGCTCGGCCGCATCGATGAAGATCTCGGCGTCGTAGACGGCGCCCTCGTCGCTGGGGAGCGTGCGCCAGTAGGCGACGGCGTCATCCCAGTCCTGCCCGGTCGGCGCGTGCGGGCGGCCCTTCACGTATTCGAAGGTGATCTCATCGGGGGCCACCATGCCTGCGCGGGCACCCGCCTCGATTGACATGTTGCACATGGTCATGCGCCCCTCCATGGAGAGGGCGCGGATCGCGCTGCCGCGGTACTCGAGCACGTAGCCCTGGCCGCCGTTGGTGCCGATCTTCGCGATCACGGCGAGGATGATGTCCTTCGCCGTCACGCCTTCCTTCAGCTCGCCCTCGACGGTGATCGCCATCGTCTTGAACGGCTTCAGCGGAAGGGTCTGCGTCGCCATGACGTGCTCGACCTCGCTCGTGCCGATGCCGAACGCCATCGCGCCGAACGCGCCGTGCGTCGAGGTGTGGCTGTCGCCGCACACGACCGTGATGCCCGGCATCGTGAGGCCGAGCTGGGGTCCGACGACATGGACGATGCCCTGCTCCGCGTCGCCGAGCGAGTGGAGGCGGACGCCGAACTCCTCTGCGTTGCGCCGAAGGGTCTCGATCTGCGTTCGGCTGGTGAGGTCGGCGATCGGCTTGTCGATGTCGAGCGTCGGGGTGTTGTGGTCCTCGGTCGCGATCGTCAGGTCGAGGCGCCGCAGCGGACGCCCCTCGGCACGCAGACCGTCGAAGGCCTGCGGGCTCGTGACCTCGTGCACGAGGTGCAGGTCGATGTAGATCAGGTCGGGCTGACCGTCTTCACCCTTGACGACGAGGTGGTCGTCCCAGACCTTTTCGGCGAGGGTGCGCGGGCGCTCGGGAGGGGTGGGAATGCTCATGGGTTTCGTTCTCCTTGCGAACCGGGATCAAGCCCACGACGGACTCCGCGGCGAGGAGGGGCTCAGAACGAGACCTCGCCGCGGCCGCTAAGGAGAAGGCGAGCGATCCGCATGCGGTCAGAATACCACCGGGCGCCGCGGCGGCGTCCGGTCATGAGCGCTCGTCGTCGCGCGGGTGCGGCTGCTCGACCGTGGGGGGCGTGCCCTGCTCGTCGGCGACGGCGGCCGCAGCCTGGGTCGGGCCGGCCGCGTCGCGGTCGTGCCGCGCGGCGATCAGGCTGGCTACGGTCGCGACGAGCATGGCGCCGATGATGACGCCGAGCGACACCCATGTCGAGATCTCGGGCGCCCAGGCGATCCCGTCGCCGCCGTTGATGAACGCGAGCTCGTTCTCGTGCATCGCGTGAAGGATCAGCTTCACGCCGATGAACGCGAGGATGAACGCGATCCCGTAGTGCAGGTACTTGAGCCGGTCGAGCAGATCGCCCAGCAGGAAGTAGAGCTGGCGCAGACCCATCAGCGCGAAGATGTTCGCGGTGAAAACCAGGAACGGGTCCTGCGTGATGCCGAAGATGGCCGGGATCGAGTCGAGGGCGAACAGCAGATCGGTGACGCCGATCGCCACGAAGACGATGATCATCGGGGTGAACATCCGCTTGCCGTTGACGACGGTCCGGACCTTGGGGCCGTCGTACTCGTCGGAGATGTCCACCGTGCGACGGATGATGCGCACGAGGAAGTTCTCCTTCTTCACGTCATCGTCGTGGTCGCCCTCGGGCAGCGCTTGCTTGATCGCCGTGTAGATGAGGAAGGCACCGAAGATGTAGAACACCCAGCTGAACTGCTCGATGATTGCCGCCCCCGCGAGGATGAAGAGACCTCGAAGCACCAGCGCGATGATGATGCCCACCATCAGCACCTTCTGCTGATACCGGCGCGGAACCGAGAACTGGCTCATGATCAGGACGAACACGAAGAGGTTGTCGATGGAGAGGCTGTATTCGGTCAGCCATCCGGCGACGAACTGCCCGGCGTGCTCGACGTCTGCGACGGCCCAGAGGATGCCGGCGAACACCAGCGCCAGGGACACGTAGAACAGCACCCACAGCGTCGACTCCTTCGGCGACGGGATGTGGGGCCGCTTGACGATGATGAGCAGATCGGCGACGAGCACGAGCACCAGGACGACGAGCGCGACGATCTGGAACGGCACGGGGAGGTCCATGCGAGCCTTTCGGGGAGGAAGCCTCCCGAGACTACACCCCGGCTCCCCCGCGGCCCGGGTGTGAGACGGTTCGCGACGACGCGACACTGATGGGATGAGGGAAGGAACTCAGACGCATGGTCGACACGATCACACGCGGTGATGCCGAGCTCGTCGAAGCGGCGGCATCCGGAAGTGAGCACGCCTTCCGTACGCTCTATCGCGCCTACGTGCGGCCGGTGTACTGGCTCGCGCATGGCCTGCTGGGCGATCGCCTCGAAGCCGAGGACGTCACGCAGGAGACGTTCCTGGTGGCCTGGCGCAAACTCTCCGACTTCGAGCTGGCGGGCGAGTCGCTGCTGCCGTGGCTCGTCACCATCTGCCGGTTCCAGAGCGCGAACCGCATCCGCCGACGGCAACGGGAACGACGCCACACGACGGATGAGGACGCCGCCGAGGTCGCCGACACGGTGGACGTCGAGCGGCAGGTGGTGCAGAGCGATCTCGTCGAACGCATCCTCGCCGCCGTCGGCTCGCTGAGCCCCCTCGACCAGGACATCTTCCGGCTCTGCGCCGCCGAAGGGTTCGCGTATCAAGCAGCCGCCGACCAGCTCGGCGTCAGCCACGGGACGGTCCGGAACCGGCTCTCCCGCATCCGCACATTCGTCCGCTCGAGCGTTGAACCGGAGCAGTCATGAACGATCTACCCACCCTGGATGACAGCCGTATCGATGCGATCGAAGAGGCTTTGTTCGCGGACATCGCGCGCGACCGCGCCGAACACCGCGCCTCGGCTGACCGGGCCGCCGCGCAGCGGACGCGACGGCGGCGGGCCTGGTGGGGCGCGTCCGGCGCCGCGGCAGCCGTGATCGTCGTGGCCGCGGCCATCGCGCCGCAGCTGACGAGCAGCAGCGGCGGGGCCTCCTCCGTCGCGCCCGCCACCGCCCCGGAGGGGTTCTTCGGCACGATGGAGAACGGCGAAGTGTCGCGAGACGCCGGCGACTCGGCGGCGCAGCCCGAGCCGTTCGCGTTGGACGGGTCGACCGAAGAGGGGTCGGCCTCCGGCGCGGTGTCTGACTCCCCCGCCGGGCGCGACGTCATCGCCACAGCGTCCGCCACAGTGATCGCCGACGATCCCCGTGACGCGGCGGAATCGATCGCCGAGGCCGCCGTCGCCGCGGGCGGCTATGTCGAGTCGATGAGTCTCGGGGGCACGGCGGCGGGCGCGCTGCCGTACGCGGATGACCGCGCGGTCTGGCCTGCCTCCGCCGGCTCGGCCTGGGTGTCCGTCCGGGTTCCCGCAGCGAGCCTCGAGGAGGCCATCGCTGCGCTCGCGGACGTCGGCGAAGTCGAGAGCTCGCAGGTCTCACGCGACGACGTGACAACGCAGACGACCGACCTCCGCGCCCGGGTGGCCGCCGGGCAGGCATCGGTCGAACGGCTGACGGAGCTCATGGGCGAAGCCGGGTCGGTCGCCGACCTCATCGCAGCGGAGTCCGCTCTCGCCGACCGGCAGGCCGAGCTCGACTCGCTGCAGCAGCAGCTCACCGCGCTCGAGTCGCAGGTCACCCTGTCGTCGCTCACGGTGCACCTGCAGGCGCCGGCCGAGAAGGTGGACGCCGATCCGGCAGGCTTCGGCGACGGACTGGCGACGGGGTGGAACGGGCTCATCGCCACGTTCAACGGGATCGTCGTGGCGCTCGGGTTCCTGCTGCCCTGGCTCGTCGTGATCGGTCTCACCGCCGCGCTGATCTGGCTCGTCGTCTCGTCGACGCGCCGGCGCCGAGCGCGACGGAGCTCTACCGGCGACTGACCTCGCGGGGCCGGTAACCGGTGACCGGTTTCCGACAAACGCGAAACGCCCATCCGATCGGATGGGCGTTTCGCAATGGTGACCCCAGCGGGATTCGAACCCGCGTTACCGCCGTGAGAGGGCGGCGTACTAGGCCGCTATACGATGGGGCCGTACTTTTTTGTCTTCCCCGGGGCTCCGGAGGCAACCGTTAAAGTATGCCACGGGCTCGCGCATCCGGCAAAATCGAGGCCCCCATTGCCCTCTCGGGCGTGTCGGGCGTTGACTGAGGGCATGCATGTCACCAAGCACGAACACGCCTGCCTGCGCCTCGAGCGCGACGGCAAGACCCTGATCATCGACCCCGGCACGTTCACCTCGCCGCTCGAGGATCTGCATGACGTCGTGGCTGTCGTCGTCACGCACGAGCACCCCGACCACTGGACGTCGCAGCACCTGTCGACGATCCTCGAGCAGTTCCCGAACATCCCCGTCTACGGCCCGGAGGGTGTCGTGCGCGCGGCCGCAGGGTTCGACATCCGCGAGGTCTCCCCCGGCGACAAGCTCGAAGCGGGCCCGTTCAGCCTCGAGTTCTTCGGCGGACGCCACGCGGTGATCCACGAGTCGATCCCCGTGATCGACAACGTCGGCGTCCTCGTCGACGACGCGTTCTACTACCCCGGTGACTCGTACGCCGTGCCCAAGGGAGCGAAAGTGGAGCTTCTGGCGGCGCCCGTCGGCGCCCCCTGGCTGAAGATCGGCGACGCGATGGACTTCGTGCTCGAGGTCAAGCCGCAGCGGGTCTTCGCGACCCACGACATGACTCTCTCACCGGCGGGCCTCGCGATGGGGCGCGAGCGGCTGACGTGGGCGGCCCAGCAGAACGGCGGCGACTTCGTCGCCCTGGACCCGGGCGACTCCACCGACATCTGAGCCGCGCGGAAACGACGGATGCCGTGGACCCGAAGGTCCACGGCATCCGTATGTTCGGAGCGGATCAGGCCGCGTCGTGGTCGATCTCGAGGAAGGCGACGAGCTCGTCGAGAGCCTTCTCGGCACCCTCACCCTCGGCCTTGAGCGTCACGACCGAGCCCTGCGAGGCGCCCAGGCCCATGATGCTCAGGATGCTGCCGGCGTTCAGGTCGGGGCCGCCCTCGACGGCGATCGTGACGGGAACGCCCTTCGACTGCACCTCCTGCACGAAGAGCTTCGCGGGGCGGGCGTGCAGTCCGGAGCTGCTCGCGATGGTGGCGGTGCGTTCTGCCATGGTGGTGTCTCCTCAGACTGTCGCGGTCGCCGCGGCCGGGGCCGGGGCGGTGGAGCTCTTGCGGACGTACTTCTTGAGCACGACGAGCAACAGCGCAGAAACGACGGTACCCGCCAGAAGCGCGACGAAGAAACCCCACACCGGCGAGATGGCGAACAGCACGAACACGCCGCCGTGCGGAGCGAAGCTCTGGACGCCGAACCACATGCTCAGCGCACCGGTGATCGCCCCACCGACGAGCGAAGCCGGGATGACGCGCAGCGGGTCGGCCGCGGCGAACGGGATCGCCCCCTCACTGATGAACGAGGCGCCCAGCAGCCATGCCGCCTTGCCGTTCTCGCGCTCGACCGGCGTGAAGAGCGGACGCGCGAGCACGGTCGACGCGAGCGCAAGAGCCAGCGGCGGCACCATGCCGGCAGTCATGACGGCAGCCATGATGAGGTACGGCGCGGTGTTCTCGGTGGACGCGGCCGCGAGTCCGGTCGTCGCGAAGACGTAGGCGACCTTGTTGATCGGACCGCCGAGGTCGAAGCACATCATCAGGCCCAGGATCACGCCGACGACGATGAGGCCCGCACCGCTCTGGGTGAGCGACGTGAGGCCATCGGTGAGGAGCGCCATCAGGGCCGCGATGGGGCGGCCGAGGAACAGGATCATGAGACCCGAGGCGACGATCGAACCGAGCAGCGGGATGATGACGACAGGCATCAGGCCGCGCAGCCAGCGCGGCGCGGGAAGGCGTCCGAGCCACCAGGCCACGAAGCCGGCGAGGAAACCGCCGATGATGCCGCCGATGAAGCCGGCGCTCATCGTGACGGCGATCGCACCGGCGACGAATCCGGGAGCGATGCCCGGACGGTCGGCGATCGCGTAGGCGATGTATCCCGCGAGAGCGGCCACCAGGAAGCCCATGGACGTCGAGCCGATCATGAACGCCACCGACCCGAGGTACTGGCCGAGCGGCCCGAACGGCGACGTGATGTCGGTCGTGGGCAGGTTCCACAGCGCGTTGTCGATGATGACCTTCGACGCGTTGGCCGTGACCTCGTAGCCGCCGAGGGCGAAACCGAGGGCGATCAGCAGCCCACCGCCGGCGACGAAGGGGATCATGTAGCTCACGCCCGTGAGCAGGATGCGCTGGATCTTCGCCCCCCACGACAGATTCTGCGACGCGGTGCCCGCACCGGAACCGGCATCCGCTGCGGCCCCGCTGACACGGGCGGCGTTCGGGTTCGATGCCGCGGCGACGGCCTCGCGGATCATCTGCGCGGGCTGCTCGATGCCGCGCTTGACGCCCGAGCGGATGACCGGCTTGCCGGCGAATCGCGAGATCTCGCGGACGTCGACGTCGGTGGCGAAAATCACGGCGTCGGCGTTGTCGATGACGGATGCCGGCAGCGCCTGGTATCCGCTGGAGCCCTGGGGTTCGACGACGAGGTCGATCCCGGCTTCCTTACCTGCGGCGGTCAGCGCGTCGGCAGCCATGAAGGTGTGGGCGATGCCCGTCGCGCAGGAGGTCACAGCGACGATGCGGGCGGGACGGCCGTCGATCGTCAGGTCGCCGGCGGTGGCCTCAGCCGGCGCGGCCGAGGTGGCCGTCGGCGCGGCGGCAGCGGGTGCTGGGGCGGCATCGCCCTCGCCGATCGCCGCGCGAACCGTACGCACGACGTCGTCGGCGGATGCCGCGGCGCGGAGGTCGCTCGTGAACGAGTCCTGCATCAGGCTGCGGGCGAGACGCGACAGCACCGCGAGGTGCTCTTCAGCGGCGTTCTCGGGCGCGGCGATGAGGAAGACGAGGTCGGCCGGGCCGTCGGGGGCTCCGAATGCCACGCCCGGCTTCAGTCGAGCGAACGCGAGCGAGGCCTGGGTCACCGCAGCGCTCTTCGCGTGCGGGATCGCGATGCCGCCGGGAAGCCCGGTCTCGTCCTTCTCTTCGCGCGCGATGGCGTCTTTCGCGAGGGCGTCGGCGTCCGTGGCGCGGCCCTGCGCTGCGACGAGGCGAGCGAGGGCGCGGATGACGTCTTTCTTGTCGGTCCCGAGGGGCGCGTCGAGGCTGACGAGCTCCGGGGTGATGGTGTCGGACACGGTGTCCTCCTGGTTCGAGTGTTGCGGGTCGTTCGGATCAGTGATGGAGCGCGCGGACGGGGATGTCCGCGGTGGGGAGATCGGTCGGTTTCGGGGCTTGCGTTCCCTCGAGCGCCGCGGCGGCCGAACCGTACCGGATGGCGGAGACGAGCGCGGCTGCGGGGTCCGCGCCGCGGGAGTCGGCGAGGAGGAAGCCCGCGAGCGAACTGTCACCGGCGCCGACCGTGCTGCGGACGCGGGTGGGGGGCGGAGTCGCTGCCCACGCGCCGCGGTCGGAGACGATGACCGCACCGTCGCCACCGAGGGTGACCAGCGCCGCGCCGACCGCCGCGGGGACCAGCTCGCGAGACGCGAGGTGGACGGCGTCGGCGAGGGTGTCGGCCGCCGGCAGCGGCGCGCCCAAGAGATCGGCGAGCTCCTCGTCGTTGGGCTTGATGAGGTCGGGACGTCCGTCCGCGACGACGGCGCGCAGCGCGGCTCCCGACGTGTCGACAGCGATCCGTGGGGCTTCCTCCCCCAACCGGTCGCGGACCGCGCGGATGACGCGGACGTAGGCGTCATCCGGCAGGCCGGGCGCGAGCGAGCCGGCGAGCACGAGCCACTGGGCGCCGCGCGCGCACTGCGCGACGACATCGATCACGTCGTCGAGGTCGGCCGCGCTCAGAGCCACACCGGGGAGATTGATCTTCGTCGTCTCGCCGGTCGGGTCTGTGACCGCGATGTTCGCGCGAGTGCGGCCGTGCACCGCGACCGTGCGCACGTCGACATCCCCGTCCGCCAGCACCGCAGCGAACGGGTCGGCGGGGTCCAGGGGAAGCACGGCGAGACTGTCGACCCCCGACGCGTGCAGCACGCGCGCGACGTTGATGCCCTTGCCGCCGGCATCCTCGCGGACGGCGGACGCCGTCTGCACCTCGCCGACGCGCAACGACGCATCGATCGAGATGGTCCGGTCGAGCGACGGGTGCACCGTCAGGGTCACGATCATGCGATCCATACCTCCACGTCGGCCTCGCGCAGGGCGCGGGCGAGCTCCGAATCCGGCTCCCGGTCGGTCACGACGACGTCGAGGTCCGAGAGGTCGGCGAACGACACGAGCAGTTCGGCGTCGAACTTGTCGGCATCGACGAGGAGGATCACGCGCCGGGCTCCGGCGACGATGGCGCGCTTCACGGCGGCCTCGTCGGGGTCGGGCGTCGTGAGTCCGGCCTCTCGGGCGATGCCGTTCGTGCCGAGGAAGGCGACGTCGGGCCGCAGCCGCGTGATGGCGCCGACGGTATCCGATCCAACGGCCGCCGCGGTGAGGCCCCGGACGCGTCCGCCGATCGCAGTCAGGCCGATCCCGGCCGCTCCGGCGAGCGAGTGAGCGATCGTCATCGAATGGGTGACGACCTCGAGCCCGTTCGGCGCGCTGCGCTCGATCAGTGCTTCCGCGAAGGCGCCGGTGGTCGTGCCGGCATCCACGTAGATCGATCCGGTCCCGGCCGGGAGCGCTGTCAGAGCGCGCCGGGCGATCCGCTCCTTGGCCGCCGAGTGGCGCTGGGAGCGTTCGGCGACGGATGGCTCGGCGGTGCTGACGCGCTCCGCCGACACCGCGCCGCCGTGAACGCGGCGCAGAACGCCGGTCTCCTCCAGGGCCGCGAGGTCGCGCCGGACCGTCTCGGTCGTGACATCGAAACGCGAAGCGAGGTCGACGACGGCCACGCGACCGTGGGCGGCGAGCATTCGTTCGATGAGCTGCTGGCGCTCCATTGCGTACACGACATCCTCCTTCGGATGCCCACACGTTACAACGCATTCACACGCAAAGCAACAGAAAGCAACACGGTATTTGGTCCCACCGCGAAGGACGAAGAAGGGAGGTGCCGGCCGCAGCCGACACCTCCCTTCAGGCGAGTCCGAGGCTCAGGCCTCGCTCATCGCGATGACCTCCTGCTGACCGCGTGCTGCGAGCGCGGCGGCACGAGCGGCGATGCGGCGCTCCTGCTCGATCTGGCCGGCGTCGAGGGTCTCCTGGTCGACCGGGTAGCTCTCCACCTTGTTCACGCCGTTGTACTTGGCGATGTAGGCATCGAGCTCGGGGCCCGACTCCCACGAGGTGATGAGGCAGTAGCGCGGCTCGTCACCGTAGTGAGCTGCCGCGTGCCACAGGCGCTGGGTGTCGACGATGAGCTGCGCACCGGCGGGCAGCGCGATGCGGGTCTCCTCGCTGGGGTCGGTGCGGTTCTCACGGAGCACGAAGTAGCTCGTCTTGTCATCCGTCAGGTTGAAGAAGCCGCGGACGACCCAGCCCGTGCCGTCGGGGTTGAGGCGGTTGTTGTCGTCCTGGTGCAGGTTGTAGAGGCAGTCGGCGTACGTGTTCGGCTGCAGCTCGATGATGCGGCAGCGGCCGACGTTGGCGCCGGGCTCCTGCGCACGCGCGGTCAGCGTCGGAGCGATCGCGGTCTGCGAGTCGATCCACACGCCGTCCTTGTCTGTGCGCGGCGGCTTGTGGTTCCAGAAACCGTTGCACTCGATCTCGCCCTTGGCCGAGGCCAGCGGAGCGAAACGGGTGTCGCCGGAGGACTTCCAGTCGACGTACTCGACGTCGAGCCACTCCTTCGGATCGATCTCCTTGTTGTAGCGGTCGAGGACGACGTAGCCGGTCTCCTCGAGGGCAGCGGACTTGATGTAACCCATGACGGATCATGACCTTTCTGTCGGACAAGCGAAGTTTTTACAGGCCCGACTTAGGTCAGCCTACCTAGGGCTCCTGAACGCGCCGGTAGACTCGTCCGGGGTTTTCGAGGAGCGATTTCGGAGAACATGAGCACTGCCACGAATGTCGAAGCGACCGCCGTCAACACGATCGGCTGGCTCTCGGCATCCGAGACCACCATCGTCGTCCCGGTCTATCAGCGGCAGTACCGCTGGGACATCGGCGGGTGCGAGCAGCTGCTCGGCGACATCCGGTCGGTGTCGGCCTCCGACGACACTCATACCCACTTCATCGGATCGATCCTCTCCACCGCGAGCACCTCGTCCGACGACGACGCGCAGCTCGTGCTCATCGATGGTCAGCAGCGAATCACGACCCTGATGCTGCTCGTCGCGGCACTCCACCACACGCTGCGCGACGACGATCCCGACCTCGCGCGGGAGCTGGAGGCGGTGCTCGTCCGCGCCGACGACCCGACGCGCACCAAGCTCCGTCCCCACCGGGCCTGGGCCGACGTCTTCGAGAGCGTCGTCCTCGACCGGCGCTCCCCCGAAGACGAGCAGCGCGCCTCGCGCTTCGACGACAACTACGCGTTCTTCCGCAGCCAGATCCGGCCCGGCGAGGCCGCCGCGCTGTGGCGCGGCCTGCAGAAGCTCGAGCACGTCGCCATCACTCTGGGGGCGCAGGCCAACGCTCAGCAGATCTTCGAGAGCCTGAACTCCACGGGCGAGCCGCTGCGCGACCACGAGCTCATTCACAACTACGTGCTGATGGGGCTCACGCACGGCGAGCAGAACGAGATCGAGCAGGAGTACTGGCTCCCGATCGAGCAGAACACCGGCGACGCGATCGGGTCATTCTGGAACCACTACCTCGTCATGCTCACGGGGCGCGAGGTGCTCATCACCGGTGGACGCGGCGTCTACGACGTCTTCCGACAGCAGTTCCCCCGGCTCGACATCGGCAGCCTGCGGGAGCACGCGACGAGCTGGCGGACGTTCTCGGAGATCTACCGCGAGCTCCTCGACCCGGCCACGAGCGACGACCCCGAGGTCGGCCGGCAGCTCGGCTACCTCGCGGTGCTGGGACGTCAGATGTTCCCGCTCGCGATGCGGCTCGTTCACGACCAGCGCGCCGGCATCCTGCCCCGCGACGAGCTGATCGCCCGTCTCGAAGACATCCAGTCACTCCTTCTGCGCCGCGTCGTCGTCGGCATCGCGACCGAGCGACTCGTCGCACGGCTGTGCCGTGCGTACGCCGAGGGGCCGGACGCGCTGACCCGCGCCATCGCGCGAATCACGCCCTCGGACGAGCGCGTGCGCGTCGGACTCAAGTACAGCGACCTCCCCCACCCGCGCTACGTTCTCGGCCGCCTCGCCGACGTGGATCCCGCATACCTCCTCGACGTTTCGCCGGTCTTCCCCGCCGGCGCCGGCGACGACTGGTCGGGAGACGGCACGCGACGCTTCGCCGAGTACAGCGAGGACGAGCAGAACAGCCACCGCGCCCTGGCGCACACGATCGGCAACCTCACGCTGCTCGAGCGGGACCGCGCAGAGCGCGCGCTAGACGCGACCTTCCCGCAGCTGCGTCCTCTCCTCGCGGGCAGCTCGGTGCAGATGTCGCGCGACGTGGCCAAGCGCCCGAGCTGGGACACCGCAGCCATCGGGGCGCGTACCGAGGAGCTCGCGGCGCGCTTCGTCGAGGTCTGGCGCCGTCCCGCGCTGACAGGGATCGACGACGACAACCTCACGCCGATCCTGGATGCCAAGCTGCGACGGGGCTGGCCGCGTGGCTGGCAGCGCGAGTTCGACTACGTCGAGTTCCGCGGTGAGCACTGGGAGGTGCCCGACGTCCGGTACCTGTTCAACCGCGTCTTCAAGCGCCTCTGGGTGGACTCCCGTCAGAGCGTCGTCGACTTCAGCGCTCGTCGCGGCGGCCCGGTGTACCCGGCGATGGCATGGAACGGCCAGTGGGACGAGCTCGGCGAGGGCAGCTATCTCTACATGGGCTGGGACTCCCGCTACATGCTCACGGCCGTTCAGGGTGTGCTCGAAGAGGCCGGCTGGGCGTCGGAGGTCTTCCTGAAGTACTCGTACATCGGCGAGGCGATGCGCTGATCGCGTAGCAGAGTCGGAAGCGCGGCGTCAACGACCCCGCGATCCGGTTCTCGACCGCGTAGCTTCACTGTTGTACGTGAGCGGCTCGGTAGAGACGGTGTTCGGGTCACTTTCTCCCAGGGCTCACTGACGGCCCCGCCGTGAGATCTCATCTCCGGCGGGGTCGTCCCCTCCTCCGGAGTCGTTCAGACCGGGTGTCGTAGAATTCCGTGTGCTTCCCGACACGATCTCCCCCGCTTCCGTAGCGCCCAGCGGCATCGATCCGGCCGACCTCGCCGCGACGCTCCGCGTTCTGGAGCAGCTCGCCGACATCGACCACGCCCACCCGGACTACGTCTCGGTGCGACGCGCGACGGCGGCGATGTTCAAGGCGGCGAAGAAGGTGCGGCGCCGTGAGATCCGGGATGCGGTCGCCTCCGCCGACCGCGCCGTGGTGCACGCCACCGCGACCGGCGCCCCCGACCGCATCGACGACGAGACCCGCGGCATCCCGATCTCGTCGTCGACGACCGCTCCGATCGCCGGCACCCTCATCAAGGCGCGCGCCTGCTACATCTGCAAGCAGCCGTACACGCTCGTCGACGCCTTCTACCACCAGCTCTGCCCCGACTGCGCGGCCCTCAGCCACGCGAAGCGCGACGCCCGCACCGACCTCACGGGTCGCCGAGCGCTGCTCACCGGCGGGCGCGCCAAGATCGGGATGTACATCGCCCTGCGGCTGCTGCGCGATGGCGCGCACACCACCATCACGACGCGTTTCCCCCGCGACGCGGTTCGCCGGTTCACGAGCCTGCCCGACTCGCCGGAGTGGATCGACCGGCTCAAGGTCGTCGGCATCGACCTGCGCGATCCCGCCCAGGTCGTCGGACTCGCGGATGACGTCGCCGCGGCCGGTCCGCTCGACATCCTCATCAACAACGCGACGCAGACAGTGCGGCGCTCCCCCGGCGCCTACCAGCCCCTCGTCGACGCCGAGCTCTCGCCGCTGCCGGACGGGCCGCTGCCCGAGCTCGTCACCTTCGGCCACACCAACGACATGCACCCCCGAGCTCTCGAGCGCTCGGTGAACGCTCACCCGATCCTCGCCGCCGCAGCCTCGCGCGCAGACGAGCTCACCGAGCAGGCGATGGCCGCGGGCTCGAGCTCGCTCGAACGCCTCGCCGCCGGTACGGCGATCGACGCCGGCGGACTCATCCCCGACCTCGACAGCGTCAACTCGTGGACGCAGCGCGTCGGCGACGTCGACCCGCTCGAGATGCTCGAGGTGCAGCTCGCCAACACCACCGCGCCCTTCCTGCTCGTGTCGAAGCTGCGCGCCTCGTTGGCCGCGAGCCCGGCCCGCCGCACCTACGTCGTCAACGTCAGCGCGATGGAGGGCGTCTTCAACCGCGGTTACAAGGGCCCCGGCCACCCGCACACGAACATGGCCAAGGCCGCCGTGAACATGCTCACGCGCACGAGCGCGCGCGAGATGTTCGAGACCGACGGCATCCTGATGACGAGCGTCGACACCGGATGGATCACCGACGAGCGTCCCCACCCGACCAAGGTCCGTTTGGCCGAGGAAGGCTTCCACGCCCCGCTCGACCTCGTCGACGGCGCCGCGCGCGTCTACGACCCGATCGTCCGTGGCGAGGCCGGCGAAGATCTGTTCGGAGTCTTCCTCAAGGACTACTCCCCCGGCGCATGGTGAGGCTGCCCGCCCCCGGCAACCGTGTCGTCGTCCGCTACCTGCTGCCGACGGGACAGGCGACGGATGCGCTCGGCGAGCTGCTGAGCGCGGACGACGAGCTGGTCGTGGTGGACGGCAAGCGCGGGGTCGAACGTATCCGTCGCTCGGACATCGTCGCGGCCAAACCCGTCCCGCCGCCGCCGGCGCCGCGGCCGCGCCGCACCTGACCTCCGCTCCTGCTCAGCAAGAACACGAAAGCCCGCGAACCGATGACTCGGACTCGCGGGCTTTCGCTTCGAGGCGTCGGGCGTCAGGCGTCAGGCGTCGGAACGCACGAGGATCTTCGCCCCGGCCCCACCACGGAGCTTCTCGATGGCGCCGACGACACCGTCGATCGGGACCTCCTCGACCCATCCCGTCGTGTCGTAGACGCCGCGCGACATCGCGTCGATGACCGCGTCGAAGTCGGCCGGCAGGTACGCCAGCGCCCCGGCGATCTCGGTCTCGGCCATCACGAGCTGCGTCGGCGAGAACTCCATCGCGCGCTCGTGGATCGCCACGACGACGAGGCGGCCGCCGGGCACCAGGCTCGCGAGTCCCGACGTGATGGCGGGGCCGGCGCCTGCTGCGTCGAACGCGACGTCGGCACCGCGTCCTTCGGTCAGCTCGGCCACCGCGGCGGCGAGGTCGCCCGAGACGGGGTCGACGACCGTGGCACCGAGCGCGGCGATCGTCTCACGCCGCGAGGCGCTCGGCTCTGAGACGAGGACCTTCTCGATACCGCGAGCCTTGAGAGCGAACCAGACGCCGATGCCGATAGGACCGGCACCCGCGACGATCGCGGTCTGCCCCGCCTTCACGAAGGAGCGCTCGACCGCGTGCCACGCGACGGCCATGGGCTCGACGAGGGCACCCATCCGCAGATCGACGTTCTCGGGGAGCTTGTGCAGCATCGACGCCGGAACCGTCGTGTATTCCGCCATGCCACCGCCGTGCGAGCTGAGGCCGTGGAAGCCGATCTTCTGGCAGGCGTTGAACATTCCCTTCCCGCACGCGGGGCACTCGCCGCAGTAGTAAACGGGCCAGACCGCGGCGCGGTCGCCGACCGAGACCCCCTCGACGCCCTCGCCGACCTCGACGACGGTCCCCGCGAACTCGTGACCGAGGATCTGCGGAAGCTGCGCGCCCGTCACGGGGTGCGGCTCGTCGAGTGTGAGGCCCGCGGCCTCCGGAGCGTAGTAGACGTGCAGATCCGACCCGCAGATGCCCGCGAAAGCGTTCTTCAGCTTCACCTGGCCCGCGTTCACCGTCGGTTCGTCGACGTTCTCCACACGGAGGTCTTCCTTCGCGTGGAACACTGCTGCCTTCATCGTGATCTCCTCTCGTTCGGCCGCGTTACCGCAGCCACCATTCCGGTGATGCGGCGAGGATCGCCCTCGTCGCCCACGCCGCGTCGTCCGCGCCGGAGCGCAGCCAGACCTCGATCGCCGCGACCGTCCCGCCCGCCGCGTACGCGACGGCGATCTCTCGCGTCGGCTGGTCGTCCATCGCGGGCGGCTCGATCTCGGGATGCCGCGCGAGCCATTCCTCGAGGCCGCCGGCGACGACCCGCTCGAGCACGCCACGAATAGGTGCGGCGAGCGAAGGATGCAGCGCCCCGCGGTACACGTCGGCTCGCTTCTTGACGTGCGAGAGCAGCAGCGCCTCGGCTGTCGAGAGCGAGTCGAGCTCGCCGACGTCGGAGAGAGCCTCCGCCAACTCGACGCTCAGCGCGTCGGCGACGAGCGCGACGGGCGAATCCGCGTGACGGTAGAACGTATCGCGTGTCACGCCGGCCGTGCGGCAGATCTCGGAGACCGACAGATCCGCAAGCGGACGAACAGCGGCCAGATCGAGCGCGGCCCGGCGCAGTGCCTCTCGGCTGCGCATCGACCGCGGGTCCATGTGATCAGCCTATCCGACACCTGTCAGACAGTGGGCGGCTCGCTGCGTGATTCCGGCTCGCCGTCGGCGTCGGCGTTTTCAGCCTCCGTCGCGGTCGGAACCGCCAGCGGAATCGAGATCGACGCGATACCGCCCCCGCCGAGCAGGTCGCCCGCAGGGTCGGCGGCCGGCGGCTCGTCGGGCAGCAGCTCGGCGTTCGACTTCCGACGAACGGGCTCGGAGGGCAGACCCGCCCATTCGCTCGGTTCTTCGGGTCGCTGCGTGAAGAGTCCCATACGACCATTGTGACTCCACGGCACGCCGTTCGCGGCCGCACGGCCGTCGTCTTGCGATGATCGTTTCGGTGCGTTGCACGACCCACCCCCTCCGCGGGCCCCGACGCGGTCCGCCGACGCCATCCGAAGCCCGAGAGAGACCGACGTGCCCGAACCATCTCCCGGTGCCGCAGCACCGCGCGCCGCGCGCACCCCGGTGCTGCTGGCGACGCAGTTCCTCTTCAACACGGGCTTTTACGCCGTTGTGCCCTTCCTCGCGCTCGTCCTCACCGAGGACTTCGGCGTCGCGGCCACCACCGTCGGACTGATTCTCGGGATCCGCACGTTCGCCCAGCAGGGAATGTTCCTCGTCGGCGGGGTGCTCGCCGACAGAATCGGCGCGCGCCGCGTCATTCTCCTCGGCTGCGCCGTTCGCGTGGCCGGGTTCACGACGCTCGCGGCATCCCTACTGCTGGCACCGCCCCAGCTCGCTCTCTTCGTCGCCGGGACCGCCCTCACGGGCCTCGGCGGAGCGTTGTTCTCACCGGGGCTCAACGTGCTCCTCGCGGACGCCGAGCGCCGGCGACCGGCCGCGGGAACCGGACCACGTGCCTCGCTTTTCGCCTGGCTCAGCATCACCGGCGAGCTGGGAGCTGTGACCGGCCCCGTCATCGGTGCCGCTCTCCTCGGCTGGGGCTTCGAAACGGTCGCCCTCTGCGGGGCCGGCTTCTTCGTTCTGATCGGACTGTTCCTCGCATTCTGGCTGCCCGCCGCGAGCCGCGAACACACGTCGAAGGTCGCGGCGGGCCCGACGAGACGCTGGTGGTCGTTGCGTGACCGGCGCTTCGTCGGCTTCTCGGCCGCGCACGCCGCCGATCTGCTGGCGTACAACCAGCTCTACCTCGCGTTGCCGTTGCAGCTCGCCACCACGGACCACCCGGCCACCGCGACGGCCGGGATGTTCGCGTGGGTGTCGGTCCTGACGCTGACGCTGCAAATCCCCGTCGCCCGCTGGTCGGCGCGCGTCGGCGCGCCGGTCGCCCTTCGCACCGGCTACCTGCTGTCCGCCGCCGGCTTCGCCGTCGTCGCGGTCGGCGCGCTGACGCCGGTGGCGGATGCCGCACGCGTCACGATCGTCGTCGTCGCGGCATCCCTCGTCGTGGCGGGCCACATGACGACCAACCCGACAGCCCTGTCGCTGGCGCCCCGCTTCGCGGAGGATCGTCCGACAGGGTCGTTCTTCGGCCTGCTCGCCACCTGCGGGGGCATCGCGGTGCTCATCGGCAACCTCATCGTCGGCGTCCTGCTCGCGATGCCGGGGGCCTCGGCTGCCGCCTGGCTCTTCTTGGCCGCACCGCTGATCGTGGCGGCGGTCGTGGCACCGCGGCTGGCACCGTCTGCCCGGCCTCACTGACCGCCGCCGCATCGAACACGAAACGGAAAAGCCCCGCCGAAGCGGGGCCTTTCTCGAAGCTGGGGTACCTGGACTCGAACCAAGAACAACTGAACCAGAATCAGCCGTGTTGCCAATTACACCATACCCCATGGTCGGTTTGACCTCAGTCGCACCGAGGATCAACTATACCCGACGGATGCGGTGGGGCCTAACCGAGCGCCGCCCGGGCGCGTCAGCCGACGCGCTGGACGAGCGCGTCGAGCCGGCGGATGGTCTCGGCCTTGCCGAGCAGCTCCATCGACTCGAACAGCGGCGGCGACACGCGACGTCCGCTGAGGGCGACGCGCAGCGGGCCGTAGGCGACACGCGGCTTGAGCCCGAGCCCCTCGATGAGGGCGGGCGCGAGGGCATCCTGCACCGCGGCTGCGGTGAAGCCCTGCTCGGGAACGAGCTCGAGGGCGCCGACCGACGCGACGAGCACCTCCCCCGCGTTCGCCGGAAGACCCGAGAGCGCATCGTCGTCGTAGGCGACCTCGGAGCGGAACAGGAAGCCGAGCAGACCCGGTGCATCGCCGAGCAGCTGCATTCGCTCCTGGACGAGGGGCGCCGCGGCCTCGAGGATCTCGCGCTGCGCCGCCGTGGGAGGGTTCTCGATCAGCCCGGCGCCGGCGAGGTAGGGCACGAGGCGCTCGGCGAAGTCGTCGGGCGCGAGCATCCGCACGTGGTCGCCGTTGATCGACTCGGCCTTCTTCTGGTCGAAGCGGGCCGGGTTCGGGTTCACGTCGGCGATGTCGAACGCGGCGATCAGCTCGTCGCGCGTGAAGACGTCGCGATCGGGCGCGATCGACCAGCCGAGGAGCGACAGGTAGTTCAGGAGCCCCTCGTGAATGAAGCCCTTCTCGCGCTGCAGGAAGAGATCGGCCTTCGGGTCGCGCTTCGACAGCTTCTTGTTGCCGGTCTCGCCGAGGACGAGCGGCATGTGACCGAACCGCGGGACGAAATCAGTGACCCCGGCCTCGATGAGCGCCGCGTACAGCGCGAGCTGACGCGCCGTCGACGGCATGAGGTCCTCGCCGCGCAGAACGTGGGTGATGCCCATGAGCGCGTCGTCGACGGGGTTCACGAACGTGTAGAGCGGAACGCCGCCGGCGCGAACGATGACGAAGTCGGGGAACGACCCGGCGGGGAAGGTCACCTCGCCGCGGATGAGATCGACGAAGGTGAGGTCGTGGTCGGGCACGCGCAGGCGCCATGCGGGCTCGCGACCCTCGGCACGGAAGGCGGCCTTCTGCTCGTCGGTGAGGTCACGGTCGAAGTTGTCGTAGCCGAGCTGCTTCGCGCGGCCGTTCGCCTCGTTGCGGGCGTCGATCTCCTCGGCGGTCGAGTACGACTCGTAGACGACCCCGGCGGCGATGAGCTTGTCGAGCACCTGGCGGTAGATCTCGTGGCGCTGCGACTGGCGGTACGGCGCGTTCGGGCCGCCCTTCTCGACGCCCTCATCCCAGTCGATCTCGAGCCACCGCAGCGCTTCGAGCAGCTGCTGGTAGCTCTCCTCGCTGTCGCGCGCGGCGTCGGTGTCTTCGATGCGGAAGACCATCTTGCCGCCGTTGTGGCGCGCGTAGGCCCAGTTGAACAGGGCCGTGCGGATGAGGCCGACGTGCGGCAGACCGGTCGGCGACGGGCAGAACCGCACGCGGACATCGGTTCCGGCGGCGGTAGTGGTGGCGGGGTGCGGTGCGGTGGACATCCCCTCCAGCTTAGTTCTCGTGAGCGTCGCCGCCGGTGAGCTCCGCGACGACGGCTCGCAGGTGGCCGAGGACCGATGCCACCGCGGGAACCCGGCCCGCTCCGCCCGCGGAGACCGCGTGGATGGCGCGGCGTTCGCTCGCGGGAAGCGGTCGCGTCACCACACCGGGGAGGAGAGGGAATGACGCGACCGCGAGCCCGGGAAGAGTGGCGACACCGATTCCCTGAGCCACGAGCTGCTCGACCGCGACGAAATTGTCGGTCTCGAAGCGGATCGCGGGCTCGAACCCGGCTCGGCCGCACACCTCGAGCAGATGACCACGGCAGCGGGGGCATCCGGCGATCCAAGCCTCGTGCGCAAGTGGCGCGATCTCGATGGCCCCCGACCCGCGGGCGGCAGGGTGGTCGGCCGGCAGCACCGCCAGCAGGTCGTCGTACCCGATGACCTCGGTGTCGAGTCCTCGGACGTTCTCACCGTGCAGGTCGCTCCGATCACCCGGGTAACCGAACGTCAGAGCGATGTCGGCCCGGTCTGCGCGCACATCGGCGATCGCCTCGGGCGGCTCCGCCTCGACGTATGTCAGGGTCAGCCCCGGCTCCGCGAGGGCGAGCCGGTCCATCAGCCGCGGCAGCACCGTCGGCGAAGCGGAGGGGAAGCCGACCATGCGCACGGTCCCCGACCGCAATCCGGCGAGCTCGGCCAGTTCACCGGAGGCCGCCTCGATGACCGTCGCGACCGCCGCCGCGTGCCGGGCGATCACGCGGCCTGCTTCGGTGAGCCGCATCCGTCGCCCGACCCGCTCGACGACCGGCACGCCGAGGCGCTGTTCCAGCCGCTTGATCTGCTGGCTCACGGCCGGCTGACTGTAGCCCAAGGCCGTCGCCGCCGCTGTGATGGAGCCACCGTCGGCGACGGCCCGCACGACGCGCAACTCGGTGACGTCGAGACGATAGTCCGGGGTATCCATCCGGATAGATAACTAGGCGTGATGCTTTGTATGCAAATCCTGCCGTAGACCAATAGATCACGATCGCGCAGCCTGGATGCATGCAGACGACGACTCTCACACCGGAGGAGCTTCACGCCGCGTTCCCGGGGGCTCGGGGCTATCTCGCCGCCTGCAGCACGGGCCTGCCGACGGTCGCGACGCGGGCGGCGGTCGTCGCCGACCTCGATGCCCGGCCCGATCTCGTTCATTACGCGGACGTGGCCGAGCGCTGCCGCGCCCACTTCGCCCGATTGGTGTCGACCGACCCCGGGCACGTGGCCATCGGGTCGCAGACGTCGGTCCTGGTCGGCATGATCGCGGCTTCCCTCCCCGATGGCGCGACCGTGCTGTGCCCCGAGGGCGAGTTCTCCTCGCTCGTTCTCCCGTTCGCGCACGCCGGGCGCGGCATCCGAGTCCGCGCCGTCCCGCTCGCCGACCTCGCCGACGCGATCACTCCGGATGTCGACCTGGTCGCATTCTCGATCGTGCAGTCGGCCACGGGAGAGGTCGCCGACGCGGCCGCGATCGCCGAGGCCGCGCAGCGGGCCCGAGCCCGCACGCTCTGCGACGCGACACAGGCCGCGGGCTGGCTCCCCCTCGACGCCGGGCAGTTCGACGCCCTCGTCTGCCACACGTACAAGTGGCTGTGCGCGCCTCGCGGCGTGGCGTTCCTCGTGCTCGCCGACGACTTCGCAGCGACGCTCGCACCCCTCCACGCCGGATGGTACGCCGGCGAGGACCCGTGGGCCGCGTGCTACGGCGTCGACGCGTCACTCGCGCGCTCGGCGCGGCGCTTCGATGTGTCGCCAGCGTGGCAGGCGATGGTCGGCGCCGAACCAGCACTGGCGATGTTCGCGGATGCCGACGCCACCGCGCTTCACGCGCGGGTGACCGGTCTCGCCTCAGCCTTTCGCGAGCGGCTCGGACTTCCCGAGCCTCTGCGGGCGACCCCGATCGTCACGTGGCCCGATCCCGCCGGCGCAGATCTCGCACGGCTGACGTCCGCCGGGGTGGCGGCATCCGGTCGTCGCGGCAATGCGCGCATCGCGTTCCACGTCTTCAACGACGAGGCCGACGTCGAGCTGGCCGCGACCGCCCTCCTCGGCTGATCAGCGGAGCACGGCGGTGGGCGGCGTCACGCCGTCAGTGCCCAGCCGGTCGACGCGAGCGCATCGGCGATGTGGGGATCGCCCGCGAAGTCGATGCCATCGGTGAAGAAGCTGATGATCACCAGCGCGAACATCAGCGCGATCGAGAGGAAGAGGATCGCGCTCGAGACGAGGGCGATGATCAACTGTGCGCGGTGGCTCATGACTCCACGGTGCCAGCCTTCCGCCCCGGAGCAAAATGCTTGCCGCTGAGCGGCCCAGGGTCTAGGTGCCGACGGGGTGGTTCGAACGGTCGGGCGAACGCGTAGAGCGGCCCGCGAGAAGTCCGCAGATGACGACGATCGCGACGATGGCGAGAGCGCACATCGACAGGCCAGCGTAGCCGAGGACGCCCAGCACTCCCCCGGCCGAGGCAGCACCCGCGGCCCCGACGAGGTTCATGATCGCGTCGCTGCGTCCCTGACGCGCGGTCCGCCGCTCCGGCGACGATGCCTCGGTGAGCAGCGCCGAGCCCGCCACGGTGGCTCCGCTCCAGCCGAGCCCGAGCAGGATCAGTGAGGCAGTGACAGTGAGGGCCGAGTCGGCTCCCATCGCGGCGACGACGAGCGAGGCGGCGAGCAGAGCCTGACCGAGCAGGATCGTCGCCACGCGCCCGAGACGGTCGGCGAGGATGCCGAAGAGGGGTGACAGCGCATACATGCCGGCGATGTGCAGGCTGATGGTGAGCCCGACGACCGAGAGTTCCGCACCGTGGTGGACGAGATGCAGAGGCGTCATCGCCATGACCGACACCATGACCCCGTGCGATCCGGCGATCGCGAGCACGGCGTAACGGGCGGCACCGGGTCGGTCGGCCTGCGCCCGGCGCGTCGCCGGCGCCTGGGGTGCCTCGGCGCTCGACGTGCGCGCGAGCAACAGCGGGTCGGGCCGCAGAGCGACGAGGTACAGGGCGATGGCCAGCAGCTGCGCGACCGCCGTGAAGAGGTACGGCCCGGTCAGAGGAGGCATCCCCACCGCGTCGCCGAGCGCCTCGCCGGCACCGATCAGGTTCGGCCCCAGCACAGCTCCGATGGTGGTCGCCCACACGACGATCGAGAGGTCGCGCCCGCGTGTGCGGTCGGTCGCGAGATCGGTCGCGGCGAACCGGGACTGCAGGTTGGCGGCCTGACCGGCGCCGATCATCGCGAAGGCAATGAGCAGCACGGGGAACAGCCCGGAAGCTGTGCCGAAGACGACGAGGACCACGCCGACGAGCGCCAGCAGCATCCCGAGTGTCAGTGCCGGTCGGCGCCCCGATCGCGACGCGAAGGAGGCCAACGGCATCGCGAGCAGCGCGGCACCGAGGGTCACCGCTGCGGTCGGAAGACCCGCGAGCGCTTCGTCGCCCGTGAGCCGCTCGGTGATGACCGCACCGAGCGAGATCGTCGAGCCGAAACCGATGCCGCCGAGCACCTGACCGAGCGAGAGCACGACCAGGGAACGCCGGCGGACGGCGTCACGCGCGCCGACCGCAGCGGCCGTGGTCGGAACCGGGATGCTCTCCCCGTCAGGCATCCCGGACGATGTTGCGCAGGATGCCGAGACCGTCGATCTCGACCTCCACGACATCGCCCGCGCTGAGTGGCCCGACGCCCGCAGGAGTCCCCGTCAGGATGACGTCGCCCGGCAGCAGCGTGAACGCGGCGGACGCATAGGCAATGAGATCGGCGATGCCGTGAACCATATCGGTCAGCGGTGCACGCTGCTTCTCGTCGCCGTTCACCCGGGCGACGAGCTCGGCCTGTGACGGGTCGAACTCGGTCTCGATGGCCGGCCCGAGCGGGCAGAACGTGTCGAAGCCCTTGGCCCGCGTCCACTGGCCGTCGCTGCGCTGCAGGTCGCGTGCCGTGACATCGTTCGCGATCGAGTAGCCGAACACATGGCTGAGCGCGTCGTCGGCGGAGACGTTGCGGGTGACCTTGCCGATGACGACGGCGAGCTCGCCCTCGAAGTCCACCTGCTGCGACTGGGTCGGGCGGACGATGGCGTCGCCGGGACCGATCACCGAGGTGTTCGGCTTGAAGAACAGCAAGGGTTCCGCGGGCACCTCATTGCCGAACTCCGCGGCGTGCTCGCGGTAGTTCCGGCCGACGGCGATGATCTTGGATCGCGGGATGACGGGAGCCAGCAGCACGGCGTCACTGAGCGCAACGCGCTCGCCCGTCGTGTCGTAGCCCGCGTACATCGGGTCGCCTGCCAGGGTCACCAGGTCGGTGCCGTCGAGGATGCCGTAGCGGATGGCCTCGTTGTGGGAGAACCGTACGATCTTCATCTCAGCCGTCCAATCGCACGAGCCAGCCGTGCTTGTCTTCGCGTCGTCCGTACTGGATGTCGGTGAGCTCTTCGCGCAGTGACAGGGCGAGCTCGCCGACCGGCTGCTCGTCGAAGAAGTCGTGGCCCTTGAGAATCCCGATCGGCGTCACGACGGCAGCGGTACCGCAGGCGAAGACCTCGACGATGTCACCGGATGCCACGCCCTGGCGCCACTCGTCGAGCGAGACGGCGCGTCCCTCGACCTTATGCCCGCGGTCGCGCGCGAGCTGCAGGATCGAGTCGCGGGTGATCCCTTCGAGGATCGAGTCGGACTGCGGCGTGACGATCGTGCCGTCCTTGTAGACGAACACGACGTTCATGCCGCCGAGCTCCTCCACGTTGCGGTCCTGATCGAGGAAGACGACCTGGTCGCACTCGTTCTCGTACGCCTCGGCCTGCGGGAGCAGGCTCGACGCGTAGTTGCCGCCGGTCTTGGCGGCGCCCGTGCCGCCCTTGCCCGCGCGGGCGTAGTCCTCGCTGAGCCAGATCGAGACAGGCTTCACACCCCCGGTGAAGTAAGCACCCGCCGGGCTCGCGATCAGGTAGTACGCGACCTTGTTCGCGGGGCGCACGCCGAGGAACGCCTCCTTCGCGAACATGAACGGCCGCAGATAGAGCGACTGATCGGCGCCGGAAGGCACCCAATCCCCATCGACGGCGATGAGCTCGCGGAGCGACTGGATGAACCATTCGACCGGCAGCTCGGGCAG
The DNA here is from genome assembly GCF_003289625.1 of Microbacterium sp. SMR1. Lineage (GTDB taxonomy): Bacteria > Actinomycetota > Actinomycetes > Actinomycetales > Microbacteriaceae > Microbacterium > Microbacterium plantarum. Next base: position 562,004 of record NZ_QMBN01000001.1, on the reverse strand, counting down.
CGCGAGGCGGCGCGCGGAGCGCTGGAGCCGCCGACCGTTCTGGTCGGGTCGGAAGGTATGGACCGAGCCGTCGGCGTGACGATAGGCCTTGATGCCCTCGAAGATCTCCTGGCCGTAGTGCAGCACCGCCGCAGCCGGATCGAGGGTGATCGGACCGTACGGCTGGACGCGCGGGCGGTGCCAGCCGCCCCGGACCGACCAGCAGATGTCCACCATGTGATCGGTGAAGTGCGTGCCGAACCCGGGATTCGCGAGGATCTCCTCGCGACGGGCAGCCGAGGCTGCGGTGAGGTTTCGAGTGACGGCGAACTCGAGGGCTTCGAGTCCGGCGTCGGGGTCGTTTTCGAGGAGCGTCATCTGTCTTCCCAGAGAATGTCGGGCGGCGGGCGGCGGGCGGCTTCCAGGCTACGCCTGGAGTCGAGCCGTGATCGCGTCGCCGATCTGTGTCGTGGTGCGCGGGTCCGAGCTGCGGTCCGCGATGTCAGCCTCGACCGCGCGTGTCACGCGTCGAGCGGCCTCCGTGAGCCCGAGGTGATCGAGCAGCAACGAGACGGAGAGGATCGCGGCCGTGGGATCGGCCTTCTGCTGGCCCGCGATGTCGGGCGCCGATCCGTGGACGGGCTCGAACATCGAAGGGAACGCGCCGTCGGGGTTGATGTTCCCCGATGCGGCGAGGCCGATGCCTCCGGTGACGGCGCCGGCCAAGTCGGTCAGGATGTCGCCGAAGAGGTTGTCGGTGACGATCACATCGAAACGGCCCGGGTTCGTGACCAGGAAGATCGTCGCCGCGTCGACGTGGAGATAGTCTACGGCGACGTCGGGGTGCTCAGCCGCCACCTCGTCCACGATGCGCTTCCAGATCCCGCCCGCGTGCACGAGGACGTTCGTCTTGTGCACCAGCGTCAGCTTCTGCCGCCGGCGCTCAGCCAGATCGAACGCGTAGCGCACGACACGCTCGACACCGAAAGCGGTGTTCACCGAGGTCTCGTTCGCGACCTCGTGCGGGGTGCCGCGGCGGATGCTGCCGCCGTTGCCGACGTACGGCCCCTCGGTGCCCTCGCGGACCACGACGAAGTCGATCTCCCCGGGGTCGGCGAGTGGACCCGGAACGCTCGGATACAGCTTCGACGGCCGGAGGTTGACGTAGTGGTCGAGCTCGAAGCGAAGCTTGAGCAGGAGTCCCCGCTCGATGTTCGCGTCGCGCAGCCGCGGGTCGCCGGGCACTCCCCCGACCGCGCCGAGGAGGATCGCGTCGTGCCCAGCGATGGCCGCCAGGTCGTCGTCCGTGAGCGTGTCACCGGTCTCGAGGTAACGCGCCGCACCGAGCGAGAACCGCGTCTTGTCGATGACGACATCCGTTCCCGCCACCGCCGCGTCGAGCACCTTCTCGGCCTCGGCGACGACCTCGGGACCGATTCCGTCGCCCGGAATCACGGCCAGCTTCACGACGCGCGACATCGCTCTCCTCGTTCTCGGCGAAGCGGCGCGCCGAGCGCTCAATGCTCGGCGGGCCGCGAGTGGGATCCCTTCAGCGTAGTGGCCGCGATGATGCCCGCGCAGACGACGAGCACAGCGCCGATGGCCGCGGTCACGCCGACGCCGGAGTCGAACGCGTGCGCGGCTGCATCCATCAGCTGACGTCCGATCGGCTCGGGCAGACCCTGCGCGACGTTGACGGCTCCCGCGAGAGTCTCGCGCGCTGCATCGGCGGCCTCGGCTGGCACCCCTTGCGGGACCGTCATGCCGACGCGATACATCGCCGTGAGGATGCCGCCGAGCACGGCTGTTCCCAGCACGGCGCCCACCTCGTACGCAGTCTCGGACACTGCACTGGCCGCTCCTGCCTTCGCCGGCGGGGCGCTCGCGAGCACGAGTTCGTTCGACACCGTCTCCGCCGCGCCGATGCCCATACCCAGCAGGGCGAACGCGAGCACGAGCTCGATCATGCTCTCGGCGTCGGTCAGGAGCGCGATCATGACGTACCCGGCGGCCGACAGCGCGAGAGCCGCGGGCACGACGATCCGCGGTGAGACCCGGCGCGAGATGGGCACGACTCCCAACCCGGCGACGATCATCATGACGAGCCCCGGAACCAGGGCCAGCCCGGCCTGCAGCGGCGAGAGACCGACGATCAGCTGCAGATGCTGCGTCACGAAGTACAGGAACCCGACGAGGGCCACGACGCTCAGGAGGTTGACCAGCAGCGCACCGCTGAAGGTGCCGCGGGAGAACAGCCGCATATCGAGCATCGGCTCGTTCACGCGAAGCTGGCGCCGCACGAACAGCCAGCCGAACACCAGTCCGAGCGCGAACAGCACCGGCGGGGTGATGCCCCACCCCTTCACCGCGAAGTCCTTGATGGCGTAGACGATCGGCACCATCGTCAGCATCGACAGGGCGATGCTGATCGGATCGATGCGCCCCGGCCGCGGATCGCGGCTCTCGGGAACGAGGAAGGGCGCGAGCAGGAGCAGCGGCACGAGTACCGGTACCGCCATGAGGAACACCGACCCCCAGCTGAAGTGCTCGAGCAGCACGCCGCCGACGATCGGACCGAGCGCGGCGCCCGCCGAGAACATCGAGGCCCAGACCGCGATGGCGAGCCGGCGCTGGTCCCGGTCGGTGAAGATGCTTCGCAGCAGCGACAGCGTCGACGGCATCAGCATGGCGCCGAACACGCCCATCGCCGCCCTCGCCGCGATCAGCATCTCGGCGTTGGGCGCGAAAGCCGCCAGGGCGGAGACCGTTGCGAACCCGGTCGCGCCGACCAGCAGCATCCGGCGCCGACCGAAGCGATCGCCGAGCGACCCCATCGTCACGAGGAGTCCCGCGAGGATGAGCGGATACACGTCGATGATCCAGAGCTGTTGCGCGCTGGTGGGGCTCAGGGCTCGTGCGATCTCGGGCAGCGCGAAGCTCAGCACCGTGTTATCCACCGATACGAGCAGCACCGGCAGCATCAGCACGCCGAGCGCGGCCCACCCCCGCCAGCCGACCCGTCGGCCCTGGCCGTCTGCGATTGCGATCTCTTCTGTCAACGTCATTAGTTCACCGTCCAGCCGGTATAGTAACAGGACCGAACGCCGAGACGCGAGAGGATTGAGGACATGAGTCGTCCCCCACGCGCACGCGAGAGCGTGCTCGACGCGTACGAGAATCTGCTGATCTCCGACGGAGCCCGGGGCGCCACGATGGACGCCGTCGCCGCCGCAGCCGGGGTCTCGAAGGGAGGACTGCTGTACCACTACGCCTCGAAGGAGGCGCTCGAGACGGCCCTCCTGGAGCGGATGATGGAGCTCGCGCGTCTCGACGTCGACGACATGGCGCAGCATCCCGAGGGGATCGTCGCGGCCTATCTCCGCACTTCGGTGATGGAGGACAGCGCGCTCGATCGCGCGCTCTTGGCCGGTTCCCGTCTGGCTCAGAGCGGTCACCCCGCTGCGAGCGCCGCGCTGCGCGACGTCCGCACCCTGTGGGAAGAGGCGCTCCGCGAGCACACGCGCGACGAGACGGCGCTGCAGCTCGTGCTTCTGGTCGGCGACGGCCTCTACTTCAACAACGCGCTGGGGGCGGGCGCTGTCGTGGGTCCCCTCCCCCAGGGCGAAGACTTCGACGCACTCATCCGGCTGGTGCTCAGCGTCGCTCGACCATGACCGATGCCCGGGACGAATTCGCCCCGGGCATCGAATCGAGCACTCAGACCTCGGTCAGCTCGATCTGGCGGAACAGGTCTGCGGCCACGGCCTCGCGCATCTCGTCGAGAAGGTGGTCGGGCACCGGCGAATCGACCGTGAGTACCGAGAGCGCGCGGCCCGAGGCGTCCGGCCGCGCGACCTGCAGACCGGCGATGTTGATGCCCGCCTCCCCCAGCTTCTGGCCGTAGATCGCGACGATGCCGGGCCGGTCGGCGTAGCGCATGACGACGTGGTGACGCTCGATCGGCACCTCGACCTCGTAACCGTTGATACCGACCACCTTCGGAACCATCCGCGTTCCGGCGAGAGTGCCCTCGACCGTCAGGACCGACCCGTCGGAGAGGGTGCCCCGGAGAATGGTGATGTTGCGGTAGAGCGGGCTGTCGGCCTCGACGATGAGACGAGTCTCGATGCCGCGCTGCTCGGCGAAGAGCGGTGCGTTCACGTACGAGACGTTCTCGCTGACGATATTGGTGAAGATGCCCTTCAGTGCGGCGAGACGGTACACGCTCACGTCGTAGGCGGCCAGCTCGCCGCGGACCTCGATGTCGAGGCTCGTCAGTGCGCTGGGCGCAAGACCCGTGAAGATCTGGCCGAGCTGCTCGACGAGCGCGATGCCGGGGCGGACGAAGGGGTCGATGACACCCCCGGCGACGTTGACGGCATCGGGCACGAGGTCGCCCTCGAGAGCGAGCTTGACCGACTTCGCGACCGAGACGCCCGCCTTCTCCTGAGCCTCATCGGTCGACGCGCCGAGGTGCGGCGTGACGACGACGTTCGGCAGAGAGAGCAGCGGGTACGCCGTGCCGTCCTCCTTCGGCGGCTCGCTCGTGAACACGTCGAGCCCCGCCCCGGCGATCTCGCCGGTCGTGAGAGCGGTGTAGAGGGCCTCCTCGTCGATCAGGCCGCCGCGAGCGACGTTGACGACGTAGGCGGACTTCTTCATGCGCGCGAACTGCTCGGCGCCGATCATGCCGGTCGTCTCAGGCGTCTTGGGCATGTGGATCGTGACGAAATCGCTCTGCGCGAGCAGGTCGTCGAGGCTCAACAGCGTCACGCCGAGCTGCTGTGCACGGGTGGGAGTGACGTAGGGGTCGTATGCCACGACGTTGACGTCGAATGCCTGCAGTCGCGCAGCGATCAGCGCACCGATACGGCCGAGGCCGATGATGCCCACGGTCTTCTCGAACAGCTCGGTTCCGGTGAAGGACGAGCGCTTCCACGCACCGGTCGCGAGCGACGCGTGAGCCGCGGGAATGTGGCGCGCAAGGCTGAGGATGTGGCCGACGGTGAGCTCGGCCGCGGAGATGATGTTGGATGTCGGAGCGTTGACCACCATCACACCGGCAGCAGTTGCGGCCTTGATGTCGACGTTGTCGAGTCCGACGCCCGCGCGAGCGATGACCTTCAGCGAGGGCGCGGCAGCGATCGCCTCGGCATCCATCTTGGTCGCCGATCGGATCAGCACAGCATGCGCGTCGGCGAGAGCCGGCAGCAGCGCGGCACGGTCGGCGCCGTCGACGGATCGGATCTCGAAATCAGGACCGAGGGCATCGATCGTGGCGGGCGAGAGTTCTTCGGCGATGAGCACGACGGGCTGGGGCACGGACGATCCTCTGGAGCATGCGCAGAAGCGCGGAACGGGTGGTCGCCACGACAGCCGACGGCGGTGCGGCGGGTCGTCTCAGCCTAGCGCGGCGTCGGCGACACCCAGGACCGTGTGACGTTCCGCCGGGTCAGACCGCACCGGAGGTGAGCGCGAACGAGATGACGTTGAGGAAGAACACGGATGCAAGCCCGAGGCCGCCCAGCAGAATGAGCGCGAACGCCCAGGACGGCCGGCGCCAACCGAGCGCGAAAGCCCCGGCGAAGATCACGATCGGCATCACGACCGCGGCGACGACGGCCACCCACCCGACAGCGGTGCGTGCCGGAGAGGGCGCGAAGAGGAGCGGGACCGCCGCCCAGACCGCATACGCGTAGAACAGACCGAACGCGCCCGCGACAGTCGCCACCCGCCAGACCGGGGGCGCCTTCCGTAACGGCTGCGCTTCGTTCGACACCATCAGCTCACCGCCCCGAGCGTCGCGAAGGGCCACGGAACGAGAAGCAGCGCTCCCGCGCCGAGCCAGGCGAATCGAACCCACGCGCGCGAACTCCGAGTGAGGACGTAGGCGGCCGTGAACCAGATCGCCGGCGCGGCGACGGCGAGCACGAGCACCGGGATGGTGACGGCCGTCTCGATCCCGAGCAGTCCGCTCAGGTTGTGGACGCGCATGCCGCCGACGAACCAGCCGACCGAGTACAGCAGGTAGATTCCGCCGAGCACACCGAGCGAGATGAGAGCAGCGCTGCTCAGGCCCTCGGACGAGGGGTGCTCCGCCGACTCGTCAGGCAGGTCGGACACCGTCTCCGTGGAATCGTTCTCCCTAGGGCCGGACGCCTCCGGCGTGGGCTGACCCGTGGCCGCGGACACGAGTGTCGGATCGTCGTCCCCCGCCCAGCTCAGGGCGTCGTCATCGCGGCTCGTCACCTGCTCAGAGTACCGCGCGACCACGGCCGGCACGGGCGCGGCGCCGTGCCGCGCCGATCAGCGACCGATCTGACGACCGCCGCGCAGTACCAGAATCGCGACACCGGCGCCGGCCAGAGCGAGCGCTCCGGCCCACGGCGCCCAGACGACGGGTCGCGTGAGTTCCTCGCCCGACCCGTCGTGCAACGATCCGACTCGGACCGCGTCGGTCCGCCCCGTCGGGTCTTCAGCGGGAACGGAAGCGCCGAGCTGCGCCGACCCGCCCACGTCAGGACCGCCGTCGATGTGGACCGCGTCGCTCGGTTCGGGGGTGGGCGTTGCCATGTCGGTGCCACGCGGCGCGAGCCGCAGCAAGGCGCCGAGTCGGATAGCAGTAGAAGCGCGCAGCTCGACCTGGGCGTCGGTCTCGATGCGCGGCGGCGTCGGCGCGGGCGGCTGCTCGACGGGTACCGTCGGCGAGGGGTCCACCGGAGAGGACGGGCTCGGTGCCGGACTCGTGGTCGGCGCCGGAGTCGGCTCGCCATCCGTCGGCGACGGTTCGCTGGTCGGCGCCGGCGACGGCGTCTCGGTCTCACCCGGCGCGGGCGTCGGGACGCCCTCGTCCGATTCCTCATCCGGGATCACGGGCGCAACCGGGGCGTCCGATCGCGGGACGACCTCGATCTCATCGGCGGTGACCGACCAGGCGGACGGTGCGGTGATCGCCCCCGCGATCACAGAAGCTGCGACGCACACCGCCCCCAGGCGCGCGCGAGCGAACTGCTTCTTACGGACGGGCATGCATCCATCGTAAAAGGTCACGACTGTGGGGGCACGCCGAAAGCCCGGCCCCTGATGGGGACCGGGCTTCCGTGGCACGAGGCCGGGCTCGACGGGGTGCCGCCGAGGGTCGCGGAGCGGACGGTGCCGCTCGTGACGGGTCAGCGCGCGGCGCTGCCCTCGATGTAGTCGCTGTCCTGCTGCTTCCAGGCGAAGAGGCCGCGCAGCTCCTTGCCGGTCGCCTCGATGGGGTGACCCTGCTCCTTCTCGCGGAGGCCGAGGAACTCGGTGGCGCCGTTGTCCTGGTCGGCGATGAAGCGCTGCGCGAACGCGCCCGACTGGATGTCGGCGAGCACGGCCTTCATGTTCTCCTTGACCTCCGGCGAGATCACCCGCGGGCCGGAGACGTAGTCGCCGTACTCGGCGGTGTCGGAGATCGACCAGCGCTGCTTGGCGATGCCGCCCTCCCACATGAGGTCGACGATCAGCTTGAGCTCGTGCAGCACCTCGAAGTACGCGATCTGGGGCTGGTAGCCGGCCTCGATCAGCGTCTCGAAGCCGTACTGGACGAGGTGGCTCATGCCACCGCAGAGCACGGCCTGCTCGCCGAAGAGATCGGTCTCGGTCTCTTCGGTGAACGTGGTCTTGATGACCCCCGCGCGGGTGCCGCCGATGGCCTTCGCGTACGAAAGCGCGGTGTCCCAGGCCGAGCCGGACGCGTCGCGCTCGACTGCGATGATGTCGGGGATGCCGCGACCCGCGACGAACTCGCGGCGCACCGTGTGGCCCGGGGCCTTCGGGGCGACGAGGATGACGTCGACGCCCTCGGGAGCGTCGATGTAGCCGAAGCGGATGTTGAAGCCGTGCGCGAACGCGAGGGTCTTACCCGCCGTGAGCTTGTCCTTGATGGAGTCGGCGTAGATCGAGCGCTGGTGCTGATCGGGAGCCAGGATCATGATGAGGTCGGCCCACTCAGCAGCATCCGCGACGTTCTTGACCTCGAAGCCCTCGTCCTGCGCCTTCGCGGCCGACTTCGAGCCGTCCTTGAGCGCGATGACGACCTCGACACCGGAGTCGCGGAGGTTCTGGGCGTGGGCGTGTCCCTGCGAGCCGTAGCCGACGATCGCGACCTTCTTGCCCTGGATGATGGACAGGTCGGCGTGGTCGTCGTAGAAGATCTCGGCCATGTTCGTGTGTTTCTCCTTGATTCGTGGTTCGGAAGGTCAGCCGCGCAGAACGCGCTCGGTGATGCTCTTGCCGCCGCGCCCGATGGCGAGCAGGCCGGACTGGGCCAGCTCCTTGATGCCGAAGGGCTCGAAGGCGCGGAGGATCGCGTCGATCTTGCCGCGGTCTCCGGTCACCTCGACCACCAGCGCGTCGGGGGCGTAGTCGACGATCGCGGCGCGGAACAGGTTCGCGACCTCGATCACGTTCGAGCGGGTCTGGTTGTCGGCCCGCACCTTGATGAGGATGTGCTCGCGCTGCACCGACGACGAGAAGTCGAGCTCGACGATCTTGATGACGTTCACGAGCTTGTTCAGCTGCTTGGTCACCTGCTCGAGCGGCAACTCCTCGACATCGACGACGACCGTGATGCGCGAGAGCCCCGGCACCTCGGTGACGCCGACGGCGAGCGACTCGATGTTGAAGCCGCGTCGGGCGAACAGCCCGGCGACACGGGTCAGCAGACCCGGCTTGTCCTCCACCAGGAGGCTCAGCACGTGGCGCGACATCTCAGGCCTCCTCGTCGAATGCGGGCGCGTGCTCGCGGGCGTACTGGATGTAGCTGTTGCTCACACCCTGCGGGACCATCGGCCACACCATCGCGTCTGCGCTCACGACGAAGTCGATCACGACGGGGCGATCGTTCGTCTCGAGGGCGAGCTTGATGGCATCGTCGATCTGGTCCTCGGTCTCGACCCGGATGGCGAGGCAGCCGTACGCTTCGCCGAGCTTGACGAAATCGGGGACGCGCGCCGTTCCGTGGCCGGTGTTCAGGTCGGTGTTCGAGTGACGGCCGTCGAAGAACAGCGTCTGCCACTGCCGCACCATGCCCAGCGACGAGTTGTTGATGATCGCGACCTTGATCGGGATCTGGTTGATGACGCAGGTCGCGAGTTCCTGGTTCGTCATCTGGAAGCAGCCGTCGCCGTCGATCGCCCAGACGACGCGCTCCGGCTGAGCGACCTTCGCACCCATGGCAGCGGGCACCGCGTAGCCCATCGTGCCGGCGCCGCCGGAGTTGAGCCATGAGTTGGGGCGCTCGTACTTGATGAACTGTGCGGCCCACATCTGGTGCTGGCCGACGCCCGAGGCGTAGACGCCCTCGGGGCCTGTGAGCTCGCCGATCCGCTGGATCACGTGCTGCGGCGACAGCAGCCCGTCGGTCGTCGGGGCGTAACCGAGCGGGAACTCCTCGCGCAGCCCGTCGAGGTAGGCCCACCACTCGGTCGTGTCGGGCTTGCCGTCGCCGATGACGCCGCGGAAGGCCGACTCGAGGTCGACCAGCACGTCGCGCACATCGCCCACGATCGGGACGTCGGCAAAGCGGATCTTCGAGATCTCGGCCGGATCGATGTCGACGTGCACGACCTTGGCGTGCGGCGCGAACAACGACGCCTTGCCGGTCACACGGTCGTCGAAGCGCGCACCGAGGGCGACGATCAGATCGGACTCCTGCAGCGCGAGCACCGCGGGCACCGTGCCGTGCATGCCCGGCATGCCGAGGTGCTGCGGGTGCGAGTCGGGAAAGGCGCCGCGTGCCATGAGCGTCGTGACCACGGGTGCGCCGGTCGCCTCCGCGAGCGTCAGCAGCTCGTCGGATGCGCCGCCGCGGATGACACCGCCCCCCACGTACAGCACGGGCTTGTGCGACTCGGCGAGAAGCTGCGCAGCCGCCTGGATCTGCTTGCCGTGCGCCTTGGTCACCGGACGATATCCCGGAAGGTCGATCTTCGGCGGCCAGACGAACGGCGCGCTGTTCTGCTGAGCGTCCTTCGTGATGTCCACGAGAACCGGGCCGGGGCGGCCGGTGCCGGCGATCTCGAACGCCGCGGCGATCGCGCCGGGGATCTCCTCGGCGGTCTTCACGAGGAACGAGTGCTTCGTGATCGGCATCGTGATGCCGACGATGTCGGCTTCCTGGAAGGCATCCGTGCCCATGAGGGTCGAGAACACCTGCCCGGTGATGCAGACGAGCGGGACGGAGTCCATGTAGGCGTCGGCGATCGCCGTCACGAGGTTGGTCGCGCCCGGGCCCGAGGTGGCGATCGCGACGCCGACCCGGCCGGATGCCGCGGCGTAGCCCTCGGCCGCGTGCCCTGCACCCTGCTCGTGACGGACGAGGATGTGGCGCACCGCCTCGTCGTCCATGAGCGGGTCGTAGACGGGCATGATCGCGCCGCCCGGGAGCCCGAAAACCTCGGTGACGCCGAGATTGTCGAGCGATCGGACAACGGCCTCTGCTCCCGTGATCACGGGTGCCGAGGGTGTGCGGGACGGCGGCCGGGGAATGGCCGCGGAGATGTCGGTGGACATGGTGATGAACCTCGCTGGAGAAGAGGAGACGATGTCGGAGCCGAAGTCAGCCGGTGGTCGCGCCCTCCGCGGCGGAGCGCACGAGCTTGGAGTACTTGGCCAGAACGCCACGGGTATAGCGCGGGGGAAGAGGGGCCCAGCCGTCACGGCGGGCGTTCAGCTCAGCCTCGTCGACGAGTAGGTCGAGGGAGCGAGCCGCGATATCGACCCGTATCAGATCACCATCGCGCACGAATGCGATGGGACCTGCGTCCACCGCTTCGGGTGCTATGTGGCCGATGCACAGGCCGGTTGTGCCGCCTGAGAATCGTCCGTCCGTCAAGAGTAGTACATCTTTTCCGAGCCCGGCGCCCTTGATGGCGGCGGTGATGGCGAGCATCTCGCGCATGCCCGGTCCACCCTTCGGGCCTTCGTAGCGGATGACGATGACCGAGCCCGGCTCGATCTCACCGTTCGCCACGGCATCCATCGCCGCGCGCTCGCGCTCGAACACACGCGCGGGCCCCTCGAACACCGCGGCGTCGAAGCCTGCGGTCTTGACGACGGCGCCCTCGGGGGCGAGCGACCCGTGCAGGATCGTGATGCCGCCGCTGGCGTGGATCGGGTTGTCGAACGTGTGGATGACCTTGCCGTCGATCGGCTCCGGGTCGAGGTCGCGGAGGTTCTCGGCGAGAGTCTTTCCGGTCACGGTCAGAGCGTCGCCGTGCAGCAGCCCCTCGTCGAGCATGGCCTTCATGACGACGGGGATGCCGCCGTGCCGGTCGACGTCGTTCATGACGTACTGGCCGAAGGGCTTCATGTCCGCGACGTGCGGCGTCTTGTCGCCGATGCGGTTGAAGTCGTGCAGGCTCAGGTCGACCTCCGCCTCGCGGGCGATCGCGAGGAGGTGGAGGACGGCGTTGGTCGAGCCGCCGAGGGCCATGACGAGGGCGATCGCGTTCTCGAACGCCTCCTTCGTCAGGATGTCCTTCGTCGTGATGCCCTGACGCAGGAGGTTGACGACGGCCTCGCCCGAGCGGTGGGCGTAGTAGTCGCGACGGCGGTCGGCCGACGGCGGCGCGGCGGAGCCCGGCAGGCTGAGGCCGAGGGCCTCGCCGACGGAGGCCATCGTGTTGGCGGTGTACATCCCGCCGCAGGCACCCTCCCCCGGGACGATCGCGCACTCGATGCGCTTGAGGTCCGCCTCGCTCATCTTTCCGGCACGGCACGCGCCGACACCCTCGAACGAGTCGATGATCGTCACGTCCTTCTCGGTGCCGTCGCTCAGCTTGACCCAGCCCGGCATCGTCGAGCCGGCGTACAGGAAGACGCTCGACAGGCCGAGGCGCGCGCTCGCCATCATCATGCCGGGGATCGACTTGTCGCAGCCGGCGAGCAGGACCGTGCCGTCGAGGCGTTCGGCCATGATGACGGCCTCGACCGAGTCGGCGATGACCTCGCGCGACACGAGGGAGAAGTGCATGCCCTCGTGGCCCATCGAGATGCCGTCCGAGACCGAGATGGTGCCGAACTGCAGCGGGTAGCCGCCGCCCGAGTGGACGCCTTCCTTGGCACCCTGCGCGAGCCGGTCGAGGCTCAGGTTGCAGGGGGTGATCTCGTTCCAGCTCGAGGCGATGCCGATCTGGGGCTTGTCCCAGTCCTCGTCGCCCATTCCGACGGCACGGAGCATGCCTCGGGAGGTCGTGGCTTCGATGCCGTCGGTGACGGCACGACTGCGGGGCTTGATGTCGATGGTCTCGGAGCTGTCGGACATTCTCGAATTCTATGCCCGTGCGGCGGGGCTCATTCTCCCGCCCGGGCCTCGGCGAGCCGTCCCAGCAGGACCGCGAGGGCGGCGGCATCCGCCACCCGGTATTGAGCGACCGTCTTTCCCCCACCCACGCGGATCCCCACGTCGCCCGGCTCGAGCGAGGCGAGCGCGTCCTCGTCGGTCACGTCGTCGCCGGCGAAGAGGACGACGTCGGCCCCGACCCGATCACGGAGGCTGCGGACGGCCGAGTCCTTGCCCTCGTGCCGCGAGGCGAACTCGAGGATGTCCTGGCCGGTGCGGCGGCGCCACGCGGGCGCCTCGGTCCGGACGAGATCATCGATCCGGGTGGCTGCCTCGGCGGCCTGCTCCCGATCGGCCAACCGCGTGTGGAGGGCGAACCCGAACCGCTTGTGCTCGATCCATGCGCCGTCGAGGCCTCCGATGATCTGCTCCGCGCGCGCCGTGAGCTCGTCGCGGAGTGAGACGTCGCTGTCGCTGTCCTGGGTGGATTCCGCGCCCGGATGCCAGAACTCGGCGCCGTGCGAGCCGGCGAGATGTATCCGCGAATCCGGCTCGCGCTCGGAGATCTCGGCCAGGTGTTCGAGCGTACGACCCGACACGAGCGCGACCGTCGTCGCGGATGCGTGAGCGAGCCGCTCGAGCGCGTCGCGCGCGGCGGGCAGCATTCTGGCCGACATCGGCTCATCGACGAGCGGGGCGAGCGTGCCGTCGAAGTCGAGCGCGATGAGGAGGTGCCGTGCGCTCGCTGCGCGCGCGACGGCTTCTGCGAGACCCTCGGGCGATGTGTACGCGACGGCGCTCATGCGCTGTGCTCCGCTTCGGTGGCGGCGGTCGAGACGGCGCGCGCGGTGGCAGCCGACTCCGCCGGGCTATTGGACTGAGCGGCGGTCGCGAGCGCGTCCAGGAACGATCGCGACCAGTCGTCGACGTCGTGTTCGCGGACGCGCTTGCGGAGAGCCCGCATGCGCCTCCCCTGCTCGGCTGCAGGCATCTCGATCGCCCGCACGATGGCATCCTTCATTCCGTCGATGTCGTGCGGGTTGATGCGCACTGCGCTCGCGAGTTCGTCGGCAGCACCGGCGAACTCGCTCAGGACGAGTACCCCGCGGTTGTCGATGCGACTGGCGACGTACTCCTTCGCGACGAGGTTCATGCCGTCACGGAGCGCGGTGACGAGCATGATGTCGGCGGCGAGGAAGAGGGCCACCATCTCTTCGCGCGGGAACGCCTGGTGCATGTAGCGGATCGCGCTGTGACCCCAGGTGTCGTGGTCGCCGTTGATGCGCGCGACGGTCAGCTCGATCTCGTCGCGCAGCTGCACGTACGACTCGACGCGCTCCCGGCTGGGGCTGGCGACCTGCACGAGAGTGGCGTCCTCGACGGAGACCCGTCCGTCCTCGATGAGCTCGCCGAAGGCCTTGAGGCGGTGCCGGATGCCCTTCGTGTAGTCCAGCCGGTCGACGCCGAGCAGGACCGTCTTGGGGTTGCCGAGATCCTCGCGGATCTCCGCGGCCCGCGCCTGGATGTCAGGACGCTGTGCGAGCTCGATGTAGTCGTCGGTCGAGATCGAGATCGGGAACGCCTTGGCGAGTGCCGTGCGGTGCCCTCCGCCCGGGGCGGGGACGCGGATGCCGCTGGCCTTGGTTTCGTACCGCAGTTGACGCCGCACAGCGCGCGCGAAATTGCCGGCGTCGGCCACGCGCTGGAAACCGATCACGTCAGCGCCCAGGAGGCCCTCCAGCACCTGCTTCCGCCACGGGAGCTGCGAGTACAGCCCGTAAGCGGGGAACGGGATGTGGTGGAAGTACCCGATCGTGAGGTCGGGACGCATGTCGCGCAGCATCTTCGGCACGAGCTGCAGCTGGTAGTCCTGCACCCACACGGTTCCGCCGCCCGCTGCCACCGCAGCCGCAGCCTCGGCGAAGCGCCGGTTCACGCGCTGGTATGCCTCCCACCAGTTGCGCCGGTATCGCGGGGCGGCGATGACGTCGTGGTAGAGGGGCCAGATCGTGTCGTTGGAGAAGCCCTCGTAGTAGTCCTCGACGTCGGCGGCGCTGAGGGCGACGGGAACGAGGTGCATGCCGTCGAAGTCGAACGGATCGAACTCGAGGTCGGGCTTTCCGGGCCAGCCGACCCACGCGCCCTCGGTGCGGCGCATGACGGGCTCGAGGGCGGTGACGAGCCCTCCCGGCGAACGGCGCCATTCTCCGTCCCCACCACCGTCCGTGTTCCGGTCAACCGGAAGCCGGTTGGCGACGACGACGAAATCAGCGGTGCTCATGCATGCCTCCAGGCTGCGATCGGCGGTGATCCCAGCCTACCCGCGCGCCCAGCGCCCCCTGCGGGCGGCTACGTTTGTGGTATGCGCAAGTACCTTTTCGGCACCGGCCTCCTCTCCGCGATCACCGGTGGCGTGACGCTCCTCCGCTCGGCCCGCAGCGACGAGCCGTTCACGTGGCGCACCGCCCTGGCATGGCTCAGCTGGGGCATCACGATGGCGCTGGCGATCGGCGCTGTCGTCGACAGCTACCGCGGTGCTCGTGGGCGGCTCGTGGCGGACGACTCGAACGTCGACCGCGACAAGCTCTTCGCGGAGCGGGTCAAGCGCGGCCGGCGCTGACCCCGGGTCGAGGCGGGCTCAGCGCGTCAGGATGAGCGCTTCGCCCTGACCGCCGCCGCCGCACAGACCCGCGGCCGCTGCGCCGGCTCCGCGGCGCGCGAGCTCATGGGCGAGATGGACGACGAGCCGTGCTCCGGAAGCGCCGATGGGGTGCCCGAGCGCGATGCCGCCGCCGTCGATGTTGACGATGTCAGCAGAGACACCGAGCCGGCGCACCGAGGCTGCCACGACGGCGCCGAACGCCTCGTTGATCTCGACGAGATCGAGCTCGGAGACCGTCATACCCTGCTTGGCCAGCGCCCGCTCGATCGCGGCGGCCGGCTGCTCGTGGAGCGAGTTGTCGGGACCGGCGACCTGGCTGTTGGCGCCGACGACGGCCATCACCGACCATCCCTCCCGCTCGGCGCGCTCGCGCGTCGTCAACACGACCGCCGCTGCGCCATCTGAGATCTGAGAGGCATTGCCGGCGGTGATCGAGCCGTCCTTCGCGAAGGCGGGACGCAGCCCACCGAGGGTGTCGACGGTCGTATCGGCACGGATGCCCTCGTCGGTATCGACGATGAGAGGCTCGCCCCGGCGCTGCGGCACCGCCACCGGGGCGATCTCAGCCGCGAAGCGGCCTGCGTCGCGGGCTGCCGCAGCACGCTGATGAGAGCGCGCGGCAGCGGCATCCTGGTCCTGCCTGGACACAGCGAACCGAGGGTTGAGGCGCTCGGTCGACGCGCCCATGCTCTCGCGGTCGTACGCATCGGTGAGCCCGTCGAAGGCGGTGTGGTCGAGCACCTCGATCGATCCATAGGACCAGCCCGAACGCGAGCCCGGGAGGAGGTGGGGCGCCCGGCTCATCGATTCCATGCCGCCGGCTACCACGACCTCGGCGTCGCCGAGCGCGATCATGCGCGCGGCGTCGATGATCGCCGTGAGGCCGGAGAGGCAGACCTTGTTGACGCTCGAGGCCGGGACGTCCCAGCCGATGCCGCCCGCGAGCGCGGCCTGCCGAGCCGGATTCTGTCCATTGCCCGCGGGGAGGACCTGCCCCATGATGACGGCGTCGACCGCAGTGGCGGCGACGCCTGATGCCGCGAGAGCACCGGCGATAGCGGCGCCACCGAGCTCGGGGGCCGGAACGGACGACAGACTCCCCTGCAAGCGCCCCTGCGGCGTGCGGGCGGCGGCGACGATGACAATCTCGGGCGTGGTCATGTTCTCAAGCCTACGAGCGTCCCCGACGTCGATGGCCCGTGCAGGTCACCGCCGCGGGGACGAGATTCCGGCCCCTGTGGAGAGTGGTGGGCCGATGTCGGGGGTTCGTGACAGTATTCGAACATGCATTCGAATGACGAACTCGGCGGCCGGCCTGGCAGCGGGATGGGCAGCGACGGTGACGTCGATGCCCTGGCGGTGCTGGTCGCGGATGCCGAGGGCGCGGCGGATGCTGCGCGGGCGGCGCAGATCCGTGAGGTTCGGGTGCTCGCCGCGGCGGGGGTGCTGGCCGAGAAGCAGGCCGTAGGCGCGTCGGAGAAGGTCAAGGCGCGCGAGATGGCGCTGCGGGGCATCGCCGCCGAACTCGCCGGGGTGTTCGTCGCGACCGACCGGACACTGCAACGCCGCATCGACGAAGCCCGGGACCTGGTCGAGAACTACCCGGTGACGATGGCGGCCTGGGAAGCCGGACGCATCGTCCGTGGGCATGTGCGGGTGATCCAGGAGGTCGGATGCCTCGTGCCCGCGGAGGATCGCGCCGAGTTCGAACGCGTCGCGGTCGAGCGGTGCGAGGGTGAGACGCCGAATCGGGTGCGGGACGCGCTGCGGATGCTGGCGGAGCGGATGCACCCGCGGCCGTTCACCGAGCGGCACGAGGAGGCCGCGGCGGGGCGGTGTGTGCGGGTGCAGGCCGGGGCCGACGGGATGTCGGACCTGATCGCGACCCTGCCGACCGTGATCGCGGACGGGATCGTGGACCGGCTCACGCGGCAGGCGCGCGAGATCATCACCGCGCGAGCCCAGGCGGACGTCGCGGGTGCCGCGGATGCCGCGGGCGCCCCCGAAGCACGAGCCGACGCCCCTGACGCGCGAACCGACGCGAACGGTGGCGCGCCCCATGCCGACACGACGATCTGCGACGGGTCGTCGTTCGTCGACGATGCCCGCACCATCGACCAGGTCCGCGCCGACGTGTTCAGTGACCTCCTCCTCGCGGGGACACCCGCGCTCGACCCCACCGCAGCCGGTGACGGCAACGGAACCCTCGGAGCGATTCGCGCGCACGTGCAGGTCGCGGTGTCGGCACTGACATTGATGGGTCAGGACGACGGGCCGGCCGACCTCGCGGGGCGCTCCCCCATCGACGCCGCCGCCGCACGCGAACTCGCCGGCAACACCCCCTCCTGGGACCGGCTGCTCACCCACCCGGTCACCGGAACCGTCCTCGAATGCGACAGCTACCGGCCCACCGCCGCCATGGTCAGGCTGCTCCGAGCCCGAGACCGGCACTGCCGGTTCCCCGGATGCCGACAACCCGCCATCCGCTGCGAACTCGACCACACCATCGCCGCATCCGACGGCGGGGCGACGCACGTGTGCAACCTCGCGAACCTCTGCAAGAGACACCACGACGTCAAACACCACACCCGATGGCATGTCCGACAACTCCCGGGCGGAAGGCTGATCTGGACATCACCCACCGGACGGATCTACCGCGAAGACGCACCACCACCCCTCGTCGCCTTCACCGTCACCGAACCGCCCGGAGGCAACAGGCGGCACTCCGCCCTGAACGCATCGCTGACCGGGTCGGTCGCTGTCGCGCGGCCCGCTCACAGCGCTCCGCCGTTCTGAAGCGCTCAACCGCGCCCGGACGGCAACACACGAAGGCCCCGCAACTGGCGAGAGTTGCGGGGCCTTCGTGCTGGTGCACCCCCTGGGACTCGAACCCAGAACCCACTGATTAAGAGTCAGTTGCTCTGCCGATTGAGCTAGAGGTGCAGGCTGTTCGCAGTGAAGCGAACCGAGGAGAAACGTTACCCCACTTCGCGTCATCGCGCCAATCGACGCCCCCGGCGCGTCGTATCCTGGAGCCGTGACCCCAACCACACCGGATCTGACAGCGCCTTCTGCAGACGCCCTGGCCGACGACCTGGCATTCGCACTCCGGTTGGCAGACGCCGCCGACGCGGTGAGCATGGCCCGCTTCGACGCGGCCGACCTCGACGTGCGCCTGAAAGCGGACGCGTCGCACGTCACCGAGGCAGATCTCGCCACAGAACGCGCCATCCGCGACATGCTGGCCGCCGAGCGCCCGGACGACGGCGTGCTCGGCGAGGAGTACGGCGCCACCGGCGACGCACGACGCCAGTGGATCATCGACCCGATCGACGGCACCGCGAACTACCTCAAGGGCATCCCGATGTGGGCGACCCTGATCGCGCTGTCCGTCGACGGGACGCCTCGCGTCGGCGTCGTCAGTCAGCCGGCCATCGGTCGTCGCTGGTGGGCCGCGACAGGGCACGGGGCGTGGACGAACGTCCCGGGCGAGACGACGCCGCGGTCACTCTCGGTCTCGTCGATCGACGACCTCGCGCAGGCGAGCATCAGCTTCCAGAGCATCCACCAGTGGGATGAAGTCGGCCGGGGCGAACAGCTCCTCGCACTCTCGCGCCGAGTCTGGCGCGATCGTGGCTACGGCGACGCGTGGCCCTACATGCTCCTCGCCGAAGGACGGCTCGAGTTCGTCGCCGAGTTCGGTGTCAAGGAGTACGACCTGGCCGCCCACGTGCCCATCGTCACCGAGGCAGGGGGACGCTTCACCGACATCGACGGCGCTGAGACCCTGTCGACGCGCTCATCCCTCGCCACCAACGGCATCCTGCACGACACCTTCCTCGAGATGCTCGCTCACGAGGGCGGTCGCGCATGACCCGGCGGCACGCATCCCTCGTCCTGGCGACCGGCTCGGCCCTGGCTCTGACGTTCCTGACCGGCTGCTCCGCACCCGAACCGACGGAGACCGCGCCGCCGGAAGCCGTCCCCTCCTCTCCCGTCGCGACGCCAGAGGCCACCGCCTCGGAGCCGGCGCTCCCGGACCCGACCTGCGAGAACATCATCCGAGAGGCCAGCCTCGAGGAGCTGCAGTCGCAGGGCTGGGAGTACCAGCAGGGCCCGTTCATGATCGGCGAGATGCAGATCGACGCGGGCGTCTCCTGCACCTGGACGAACGCGGCCGAACCCGGCGGGAACATCCTCCAGTTCGGCTGGGCACCGCTGACAGCCGCCGAGACCTCAGACGCCGAGCGCGCCCTCGTTTCGGAAGGCTGGATCCGCGAAGAGGGCGACGGCGGGGTCTACATCACCGAAGATCCGGCGTTCGCGCTGAACATCGACGGCGACGGATACGGCGTCACATACTTCTTCGGCGAAGGCTATGCCCAGGTCGCCGATGTGAAGCAGGGCCTCGTCGTCATCGAGCGACGTTGATGGGAGAGCTTCACGCCGTCGGTGTCGCCGACGATCTGGCGGGCCGTATCCGCGATGCCGAACGCGACCTGCTCACCAGTGCCGTCCGGCAGGACGCGCGCCGCCTCCGCGAGCTCATCCACCCGGACTTCACCGAGATCGGCCGGTCCGGCCGCCTATGGACGCGCTCCGACCTTCTCGTCGAGCTCCTGGAGGAGGCGACCCGCGACACTCCGCATACGGACGAGTGGGTCATCCAGCGCCTCGACGTGGACACGGTGCTCGTGACATACCGGCTCATCGCCGGTACCCGGATCAGCCGGCATTCGTCGGTCTGGGCCACCTCGGGTGACGCCCTCGCGCTGCGCTTCCACCAGGGCACCGAACAGTCGGCTGCCGACGCACGTCCGTAGCCTCGCGCATAGAGTCTGCGGCCCGCGAGGTCAAGCACCTGCGTTGAGGGGGCACCCACGTGCACAATCGAGGCATGCCTGCACTTGCGATCATCCTCATCATCATCGGCATCGCGTTGCTGTTCACGGGAATCTTCGTCGAAGCGGTGAAGTTCCTGCTCTTCATCGGCATCGCGCTGATCATCATCGCGATCATCGCCTGGCTCATGCGTTCGATTCGCAACAAGACCTGAGACCGCACGTATCAGCGAAAGCCCCTGCGCCTCAACCGAGGTCGGGGGCTTTCGCTTGCGCCGACAGACACCTCGCGTATGTAGCGCACGACGGTGTCGGCTCGACATAGCGGAAGCCCCCGATCCCCCTGTTTCCAGGGGATCGGGGGCTTCACAGTGTGACAGCGGCATTGGTGGAGATGGGGGGAATCGAACCCCCGTCCATCGCTGAGATACGGCGTCTTCTCCGGGCGCAGTCTGTAGAGGCGTTCTGCTCGGCCCCGACTTTCAGTACAGACACATAAGTCGACGGGCCCAGTCCGGGAAGAGTCCCGCGTGACGTCCGGACGCCGTCACGCAGCAAGATCCCTAGATGACGCCAGGGTCCGTGGCGGGATCACACACGGTCTGACGGACTATCGGGCTCGCTTACGCAGCGAGGGCGAAGTCAGTGCGCTTGGATTCGGCACTTATAGTTTTGCAGAGATCGTTAACGAGATAACCCTGCATCCTCGGCCCGCTTCTCGCCGACACACAGGCGATGTCGAAACCGATCATCCCCATGAGCCTTCGGTCGAAGGGCCGCTGTCACACTGTGGATTTACCAAACCGGATGCCGCAGCACCCGAGCACTACAGACTACAACCGATCGGCGCCCCACGCCATTCCCACCCTTCGCGCCTAGAGTCGGAGCATGGCAGACATCCTCATCTCCGTCCGCGGCGAGGCCGAGCGACGCGTCTCGCCCGAGGTCGCGATCGTCTCCGCCGCCGCCTCCGCCGACGGTCGTGAACGGACCGCCGTCGTCTCCCGGGCGACCGCGACGGTCGCACCCCTGCGCACGCGCCTCGAGGAGCTCACACGAGCGGGCGTCGTCTCGAGCTGGTCGAGCGGGTCCGTCTCGACCTGGTCCGACCGGCCGTGGAACCCCGAGGGGAACCAGCTCGCGCCCGTGCACCACGCGACGATCGACCTCGTGGCCACATTCGACGACTTCGTCGCGCTCGCGGAATGGGTGTCTCTGCTCTCCGACGACGAAGGGATGCGCGTCTCGAACGTCGAGTGGCAGCTCTCCCCCGCGACACGGGCGACGATCGAACGCGAGGTCGCGACCTCCGCCGTCGGCGTCGCTGTGGCACGCGCCTCGGCGTACGCGACCGCGCTCGGTCACGGCACAGTCGAGCCTGTCGAGATCGCCGATGTCGGGCTCCTCAGCGGCGCCGATGCTCCGCCTGCCGCGCCGATGTTCGCGCGAGCGGCGACGATGTCAGCCGACGCGCCGTCCGGGGGCATCGAGCTCCGGCCCGCTGAGATCGTCGTGACCGCCGCGGTCGAGGCGCGCTTCCGCGCCCGTTGACGACCGGACGGCGAAGCGGGATACCGCTATTCGCCGAGTCGGTTGCGGGTGCGCATCGCCCGCTCCGCCTCGCGCTTGTCCTCGCGCTCGCGGATGGTCTGTCGCTTCTCGAATTCGCGCTTACCCTTCGCGACCGCGATCTCGACCTTCGCCCGGCCGTCCGAGAAGTACAGCCGTAGCGGTACGAGGGTGTACCCCCCGGCGCTGACCGCGTGCGAGAGCTTGATGATCTCCTCTTTGTGGAGCAGCAGCTTTCGCGTGCGCTTGGTCGCGTGATTCGTCCAGTGACCCTGCGAGTACTCCGGAATGTGCACGGCATCGAGGTAGGCCTGACCGTTGTCGATGTAGGCGTAGCCGTCGGTGAGGTTCGCGCGGCCCTGCCGCAGCGACTTCACCTCGGTGCCGGTGAGCACGAGACCCGCCTCGTACGTCTTCTCGATCGCGTAGTCGTGTCGGGCGCGCTTATTGCTCGCCACGAGCTTCTCGCCCTGTTCCTTCGGCATGACGCGCCTCCTTCCTGGTGCACTGGCGCAGCCCTACAGTCTAGGGGTACGGCGACGCGCGGGCGACGCGGCGGGGTTCGACCTCAGGCGCGCAGCCACCGTCTGATCGCGAACCCGGCCGAGACGGCGGCCAGCACGACGCCGATCACGATGACAGCCGGAACCACCAGCGCGACGTCGCCCAGGTTCACCCAGGTCGTGACGAAGTCGATCTGCGACGACAGGTAGTCGCCGACTCCGACCTGCACCATCGCGATGATCGCGACGCTCGCGAGAGCCGATCCGATCAGCGCCGCGAACACCCCCTCGAGGATGAAGGGCGTCTGGATGAACCGGTTGGAGGCTCCCACGAGCCGCATGATGCCGAGCTCCCGCCGCCGCGCGTAAGCCGACAGCCGGATGGTCGTCGCGATGAGGAGCACCGCAGCGATCAGCATCAGACCGGCGATGCCGACCGCGATGTATGTGGCGACGGTGAGCGCCGAGAACAAGGGGTCGAGATACTGCAGCTGGTTCGCGACCTCCTCGACTCCGTCGAAGTCTTTGAACGCCTCGCTGATGACGTCGCTCTGCGACGGGTCGGCGAGGTTGACCCAGTAGGTGTTGTTCAGCTGCTCGGGGCTGACGAACTCGGCGTAGTCCTCCCCCATGAGCGAGAGGACGTTGTCGTACGCCTCCTGACTCGTCTCGAACCGCACATCGCGCACGACGCTCTGCAACGCGGGCGAGGCCAGCCTCTCGGCTACCGCCGCGATCTGCTCGTCGGTCGCGGGACCGTCGGCGCAGTTCTGCACCGTCGCTTCCTCACGGCACATGTAGACGGCGACCTGCGCACGCTCGGACCAGTAGTCCTTCGTCTTGCTGATCTGCATCTGCATGAGCATCGCCGCACCCACGAAGGTGAGCGAGACGAAGGTCACGAGGACGACGGAGATCACCATCGACGCGTTGCGGCGCAGACCCGTCAGAGCCTCACCGAGGATCAGACCGACTCTCATGACGTGGGCCCCACTTCGTCGCTGCGATCGTCGCGATCGCCGAGTCCGAGCTTCTTCGCGACGTCGGGCAGTCCGAGGCCGGCAAGATCGATGTCGGGGGCGACGATCGGGATGGCCCGCGTCTCCCCGACCGGCGGCGGCGGCTCCGCCGGCGCCTCGGGCTCGTCGGGCACCGGGACGTGCGCGGTGGACGGGGTCTCGGCGATCTCACGCTGCAGCTCCAGAACCGCCGTGAGAGCAGCGACCGCGGCAGCGCCGCGCACCGGCTCGGGGGCCAGGCTCGGGAGTGCCGAGGTGTCGCCGTACCCGCCGCCGACCTCGTCGCGGACCATGACGCCACCGCTCAGCTCGATCACGCGGCGCTGCATCTGGTCGACGAAGCCGGCCTCGTGCGTGGCCATCACGACCGTCGTGCCGTTGGCGTTGATCCGGGCGAGCAGCTGCATGATGTCGACGGATGTCGCGGGGTCGAGGTTTCCGGTGGGCTCGTCGGCCAGGAGCACCTGCGGCCGGTTGACGATCGCGCGCGCGATGGCGACGCGCTGCTGCTCACCGCCCGAGAGCTCGTGCGGCAGCCGCTTCTCCTTGCCCGCGAGGCCGACGAGCGCGAGCGCCTCCGGAACGGCCTGCGAGATGAAAGCGCGAGACGAGCCGATCACCTGGAGGGTGAAGGCCACGTTCTGGAAGACGGTCTTGTTGGGCAGCAGCCGGAAGTCTTGGAAGACCGCGCCGATGTGGCGACGGAAGTAGGGCACCTTGCGCGTCGACAGACCGCGCAGGTCGCGGCCGAGCACGACCACGCGCCCCTCGGAGGCGACATCCTCGCGCAGGATCATCCGCAGGCACGACGACTTGCCGGATCCGGAAGCGCCGACGAGGAAGACGAACTCGCCGCGCTGGATCTCGAAGTCGACGTCGCTGAGCGCGGGCTTCGAGGTGCCGCGATACCGCTTGCTGACGTGTTCGAACCGGATCATGACTCGATGAGCCTAAGCGGCTCCCCCGTACAACCACGCCGCGACACCCGCGCGCCGCGGCATCCGCGCCTCAGCACTCGATCAGGCGTCGTCATCCTTGCGCTTGCGCCACCGGATGCCCGCGGCGATGAACCCGTCGAGGTCGCCATCGAAGACGGTCGACGGGTTGCCGACCTCGTGGCCGGTGCGCAGGTCCTTCACGAGCTGCTGGCCGTAGAGGAAGTAGGAGCGCATCTGGTCGCCCCAGCTCGCGGTGATGGTGCCCGCGAGCTCCTTCTTCTTCGCCGCCTCTTCTTCGCGCTGCAGCAGCATGAGTCGGGTCTGCAGAACACGCATGGCCGCTGCGCGGTTCTGGATCTGCGACTTCTCGTTCTGCATCGACACGACGATGCCGGTGGGGATGTGGGTGATGCGCACGGCCGAGTCGGTGGTGTTGACCGACTGCCCACCGGGGCCGGACGAGCGGAAGACGTCGACGCGGATGTCGTTCTCGGGGACGTCGACCTCGACGGCCTCCTCCATCACCGGGATGACCTCGACGGCGGCGAAGCTCGTCTGGCGCTTGTCCGCCGACCCGAATGGGCTGATGCGCGCGAGACGGTGCGTACCGGCTTCGACCGACAGCGTGCCGTACGCGTAGGGCGCGTCGACCTCGAACGTGGCCGACTTGATCCCCGCACCCTCGGCGTACGAGGTGTCCATGACCTTCACGGGGTACTTGTGGCGCTCGGCCCAGCGCAGGTACATGCGCAGCAGCATGTCGGCGAAATCAGTGGCGTCGTCACCTCCCGCGCCCGAACGGATCGTCACAACCGCCGCACGGTCGTCGTACTCGCCGTCAAGCAGGGTCTGCACCTCGAGCTGGCCGATGACCTCTTCGAGCTGCTTGAGCTCCTTGCGCGCCTCCTCAGCCGATTCCTCATCGTCCATCTCGATCGCGAGCTCGACGAGGACATCGAGGTCGTCGAGTCGGCGCTCGACCTCGGTGACGCGCTTGAGCTCGGCCTGGCGGTGGCTGAGGGCGCTGGTGACCTTCTGAGCCTTCTCGACGTCGTCCCAGAGATCGGGCGCGCCGGCCTCCTCGGAGAGGCGGGCGATCTCGGCCCGGAGAGCCTCGACGTCGACCACCGCCTGGATGTCGGCGAACGTGGAGCGCAGGGCCTGGATGTCGGCGGAGATATCGAATTCGAGCATGGCACTCCAGAGTATCGTGGAAGCAATGGGAGCCAGCGACGAGAACGAACCGATCCGCCGCGTTCTCTGGCGCCTCGCCCCGATGATCTACGGCCCGACGACCCTGTTCGGTCTCGGCGAGGGCGCCGTCATACCCCTCATCCCGGTCATCGCCGCCGAGCTGGGCGCCGACGTCGCCACCTCGGCGCTCGTCGCCGCCGCACTCGTGGTGGGACAGCTGTGCGGCAATCTGCCCGCTGGGTGGGCCGTCGCCCGCATCGGCGAGCGGGCCACCATGATCATCGCCGGGCTGCTCGCCCTCGTCGGTGTCGGGGCTATGGCCTTCGCCCCGGTGCTGGGGGTGTTCGCGGCATCCGTCTTCCTCATCGGCATCTGCGCGGCCGCCTTCGGAGTCGCCCGTCACGCGTTCATGACCACCCGCGTGCCGCTCACATTCCGCGCTCGGGCCCTGTCGCTGCTCGGCGGCAGCTTCCGCCTCGGCATGTTCGTCGGACCCTTCATCGCCGCTGCGCTGCTGTGGGCGTTCGGCGACGAGCACGCCACGATCTGGTTCTTCGGCGTCTGCCTCGTCGCGATGATCGCACTGGTCGCCTTCGGGCCCGAACCCGAGAAGCGGCTGGGACCGCCGCCCGCCATCGCACGGACCGTCGAGGGCGAAGCGATCACGACGGCGCCTGTCCGGACGCGCCGCGTCCCCGGCACCGGCGTCGTCCGCACCGCCTGGCGCAATCGCGACGTGCTCGCTCGGCTCGGCGTCGCCGCCGCGTCGCTGTCGGCGCTGCGATCCACGCGCCAGGTGCTGCTCCCCCTGTGGGGCGTCGCGATCGGATTGGACGGCTCGACGATCGCACTCGTCGTGGGCGTCTCGGGAGCCATCGACTTCGCGCTCTTCTACGCCAGCGGTCAGGTCATGGACCGCTTCGGCCGCCTGTGGGCGGCCCTCCCCGCCATGCTGCTCATGAGCGCGGGCCTCATCGCGCTGGCACTCACGTCGGCCAGCGCGCAGCCCGAGCTCTGGTTCGCGCTCTTCGCCGCCGTGCTCGGTGTCGGCAACGGACTTTCGAGCGGCATCCTCCTCACGCTCGGAGCGGATGTCGCGCCGACGGCGAACCCGGCCCCGTTCCTCGGTTCCTGGCGCACGCTCACCGACGCGGGCGGTGCCGCCGCCCCGCTGCTGGTCTCCGGGATCACTGCTGTCGCCTCGCTGCCGGTGGCAGCCGGTGTCATGGGCGTATTCGGTCTCGTCGGCGCGTTGGGGTTCATCCGGTGGGTTCCCCGTTTCGTCCCGCGCACCCGGATCAGCCGTGATCCCGACGGCCCGGACGGCGGCCCCGACGACCGTGACGACCCCGCGTAGCATGCTCGTCGTGCACAGATTCGCGGCCGCCGGCTCGGCCGTCCTGATCGCCGCCCTTCTCTCCGGCTGCGCCGTCGGCAGCCCCGGGCACGGGGATGCGAAGGGGGATGTCGCCGAGTCCGCGCATGCCGTCGACGTCATACTGCCGCCGGTCGGCGGAAAGCCGGACTACCAGCTGGGCGGAGCGTACCCGCCCAGCGAGGCCGTGGAGATCGTCGGCCGCGACCGCACAGCCGAGCCTGCGCCGGACCGTTACTCGATCTGCTACGTGAACGGGTTCCAGACGCAGCCGGCAGAACGCGACCTGTGGGATGACGATCTGCTCGTGACGGTCGACGGCGAGCCCCTCATCGATCCGGACTGGCCCGACGAGGTGCTGATCGATTCATCGACGGCCGACAAA
Source organism: Microbacterium sp. SMR1 (assembly GCF_003289625.1). Lineage (GTDB taxonomy): Bacteria > Actinomycetota > Actinomycetes > Actinomycetales > Microbacteriaceae > Microbacterium > Microbacterium plantarum. The sequence continues at coordinate 535,223 of NZ_QMBN01000001.1, read as the reverse complement.
CGCGAACGCATCCTCGCCCTGGTCGCCCCCTGGATCCGCGGCTGCGCCGAATCCGGGTTCGACGCGATCGAGTTCGACAACCTCGATTCGTTCACACGCTCCGAGGGCATGCTCGACATCGACGGCAATCTCGCTCTCGCCGCCGCCTACGTCGACGTCGCCCACGATGCGGGTCTCGCCGCGGGTCAGAAGAACGCGGCGGACTTCGCTCACCAGCTCCGCGACGAGGCAGGCTTCGACTTCGCCGTCGTCGAGGAATGCGCCGCGTATCTCGAGTGCTCCCGCTACACCGAGGTCTATGGCGAGGCGGTCGTGGACATCGAGTACACCGACAATCTTCCGCGCACCTGGGACGAGATGTGCGCCGATCCGGAGACCCCGGCGTCCGTCGTGCTGCGCGATCGGGGCCTGACGGTGGAAGGCTACCCTGAGCATGTAGCGACGCATTGCTGAGGCGAATCTTGGTCTGAACGTCGTTCCTGGCGCAACCCGTTTCAAGTTGCGACCGGGGGCTGACAGCGTTGCTCTCGACCGAGGGAGATCGATGGTCTTCGAGACGACGTTGGGCCGCGAGGGGACGCGGCGGGATGCGGCGCGCCAGTCGAAGAAGTCGTCGAGACGTCTCGCACTGATCCGCCTGGTGGTTCTGCTCGCAGCGATCTCCGGTGTGAACTACATCGTCTGGCGCTGGCTCGCCTCGGTGAACTGGGAGGCGTGGTGGATCGCCGTGCCCCTCGTGCTCGCCGAGACGTACAGCCTGATCGACTCGCTCATCTTCGCCGTCGGCGCCTGGCGGCTGCGGGAACGCCACGATGCGCCACCGCTGACGCGCGACGTCACGGTCGACGTCCTCGTCACCACGTACAACGAACCGCTCGACCTCGTCATGCGCACGGCGCGCGCCGCGCAGGCGATCAGCTACCCGCACGAGACCTGGATCCTCGACGACGGCGACCGGCCCGAGCTTCGCCGTCTCGCCGAGGCGGAGGGCATCGGCGTCGTCACCCGGTCGCAGGCCTGGCGTGACCGGCCGCGCCACGCGAAGGCCGGGAACATCAACAACGCCCTCATGGTCACGGAGGGCGAGTTCCTGCTCATCCTCGACGCCGACCAGGTGCCCTCGCCGAAGATCCTCGATCGCACGCTCGGCTGGTTCATGGACGACAAGGTCGCCCTGGTCCAGACGCCGCAGTGGTTCGTCAACGTTCCACCCAGTGACCCGCTCGGCAGCCAGGCGCCGTTGTTCTACGGCCCGATCCAGCAGTCGAAGGACGGGTGGAACGCGGCGTTCTTCTGCGGATCGAACGCGATCCTTCGCCGCGAGGCACTGATGCAGCTCGGGGTCTCACGCTACGTCGACGAGGTCACGCTCGCCGTCAACCGCGGCGTGCGATCCTCCCGTCGCGTTCTCGCACGCGCCCGCCGGGATCACGGGTCGGACCCGCGCATCGCGGCCGCCCTCGACACCGTCGCGGACGCCCTCGATCAGGTGAAGGTCGAGATCGCGCGCGGCGATGCCCTCGCGGATGTGACCTATGCCTTCCAGAGCCGCATCGATCGGGTGCGGCGCGAGCTGAGCGATCAGGACGTCTCCGACGTCCGCGAGGAGTTGCGCGCTCTCGCCGAGCTGACCGCCGACACCGAGGCCCTCGCCGTCATCGATGAGGTCACCCTCGACGCTCTGGGCGATCGGAGCCTCTCTCCGTTGGCTGCGCTCGAGTCGATCAGCATGCTCGTCTCGGCGTTCGACGTCGGGCGCGATGAAGAGGCTCAGGCGATCATGCCCCTCGCGACCATCTCGGTCACGGAGGACATGGCGACCTCGATGCGGCTGCACGGCCTGGGGTGGAAGTCGGTGTACCACGACGAGGTGCTCGCCGAGGGGCTCGCCCCCGAGGATCTGCCGACGATGCTGACGCAGCGGCTGCGATGGGCTCAGGGCACCATGCAGGTGATGTTCCGCGAGAACCCCCTCGTGCAGCGCAGCCTCAGCTGGGGCCAGCGGATCATGTACTTCGGCACGATGTGGAGCTACCTGGCCGGCTTCGCCGGCATCGTCTACATCGCCGCGCCCGTGCTCTACCTGACGTTCGGCGTCATGCCCGTGCAGGCGTGGAGCGTCGACTTCTTCGCGCGCTTCATCCCCTTCTTCCTCCTGAACCAGCTGCTCTTCCTCGTCGTCGCCAACGGACGCCCGACCTGGCGCGGCGCGCAGTACTCGCTCGCGCTCTTCCCCGTCTGGATCCGCTCCGTGACGACAGCGTTCGCCAACGTCTACCGCGGTCGAGCCTTGGGGTTCGCCGTCACCCCGAAGACGCGCGCCGCCGAGGACAGCCCGCGGTGGGACCTCGTGAAACCGCAACTGATCGCGATGGCTGCGCTCGTCCTGTCGCTCGTCGCCGTCGCCATCCGGTACGCCGTCGGGCAGGCCCAGGGCATCGCGCCCCTCATCAACATCGTCTGGGTGCTGTACGACCTCATGGTCTTCAGCATCATCATCCGCGCCGTGCTGTACCGGCCACCGGCACACCTGGAACTGAAGGAGACCTGACCCATGCTGGACCTCGATATCGACGTACGCGAGAACGGTCGGGTCGTCCGCCCCCACGGGCGGCTCACCATGGTCTCGGCCCGTCCTTTCCGCGAGCGGGTGACCGAGGAGATCGCCGCAGCGGGCGAATCGCCCGTGATCGTGGATCTGTCGGATGTCGCCTTCATCGACTCGTCAGGCCTCGGCGCCCTCGTCGCGTGCCTCAAGACCGCACGTCAAGGCGGCGGCGACCTGCGGCTCGCCGCGCCGAGCGAACAGGTGACGATGGTGCTCGGCCTGACGAACCTCGACCGCGTGCTCCGGCCGCGCGCCACCGTGCAGGACGCCCTCGATGGCTGAGGTCGTCCACCGGTCGCTCGTCGCCGATGTCTCGCTCGAGAGCGTCGAGGCCGTCCATGATCTGCTCGCATCGTGGTGGGAGGAAGCCGGCGACGTCGAGCCCCGTACGCGCTTCGCATTCGAGATCGCCGTCGTCGAGATCGCGGGCAACATCGTCGAGCACTCCGTAGCCGCGCACGGCGCCGAAGGACGGCACTTCACCCTCGATCTGCGGGCCACACCCGAGGCATTGACAGCGACCTTCGAGGACGACGCTCAGCCCGCCGAACTCGACCTCAGTGCTGTGACCATGGCCGACGCCGACTCCGAGGACGGCCGCGGCCTCGCCCTCGCCCTCGCGAGCGTCGACTCCGTCGAGCACCGCTACGAGAACGGGCGCAACGTCTGGACTCTCGAGTGCCGCCGCGAGTGACGCGGTACCTGCGGCGCGCGCTGGCGGCCCTCGCTCTAGCGACGGCCGCCGCTCTCCTGACGGCGCCCGCGGCCATCGCCGACACCGGCGAGCCTGCCCCCGTCGCGCAGGACGGACTCTGGTTCGGGCCGGAGCTCGACTGGGGCTCGGACGGCCCCGACGGATACGCCGACCGGCTCGGCGAGACGCCCGCGACCTACGCCATCCGCTTGTCGTACCCGCTCGACGACAAAGCCCGCCAGGACTGGTCTCGCGCAGCCACGGCGGCCTCCGCCCAGGGCGCCGTCCTCGTCCTGAGCATGGAACCGCGGGTTCCTCTCGCGGACCTGACGCGCGACGATGCCGCGGCGTTCAACGCGATGCTCGAGAAGATGCAGGGCGACTACGACACGCACCATCTCGTGCGTTTCGCCCCCGAGATGAACGGTTCGTGGACCTCGTGGGGACAGCAGCCGCGCGAGTTCGTGCGCGCGTTCGAGGCCGTGGCCGACGTCGTCCACGACGGGGTATCGGGAGCCGAGATGGTCTGGGCACCGTCATACGGCGCGGGGTACCCCTTCGAGCGCGCCGACGGGCGCCTCGACGACCTCTCCCCCGCGGACCTTCGTGCGCTCGACACCGACGCGGACGGACTGCTGACCGAGGCCGACGACCCGTACGGCCCCTATTTTCCCGACGCGGATGCCGTCGACCGGGTAGGCCTGACGATGTTCTACTTCGGCAAGGGCGAGTCGGGTGCTGCCGCGGGTCGCGACGTGCCGCTCGTGTCGAACAGCGCTCCTGACGGGGGTGAGGTGGCCGCGCGCCTGGACGAGCAGTGGGGCTACACCGTGCCGCAGCCGGAGACCTTCTACGACAGGTTCGCAGCGGGCGAGAGCCGAGACCTTCTGCTCGACACCGGCGCGCTCTACGACTTCTCACTCGATGGAGACACCGAGCTCGCCGTCAAGCAGGGCTGGTGGCGCCAGGTGCTCGCCGAGCTGCCCGACCACCCGCGGATCACCGCGGTCACCTGGCTCGAGGCCGTGCGCGAGGAAGCCGAGGCCGGCGCTCAGGAGGTCGACTGGCGTCTGACCGCCTCGGGGGAGCTGGCGAGCGCGTTCCGCGCCGACCTCGCGGCATCCGGGCAGGTGCAGTGGAGTCCGATCACCGAGGTGATCACCCCCGAGCAGGCCTCGGCCAGCACCGTGCAGGTGCGCCAGGGCAACGACGAGATGAACTGGATCACCGGCGCCGCCGCCGTGCTCGCCATCGCGTTCCTCGTCTCGGGGATCGTGGGACGGATGCTGCCGTCGTGGCGCTACCCCGACGATTCCGCGACTCGCGACCTGCGCATCGACATGATGCGGGGCTTCGTCATCATCGTGGTCGTCGTGACGCACATCGAGGTCCTGAGCCCCTACTCGTTCGCGTCGCTGAACATCGTCGGCGCCATCACGGGCGCCGAGCTCTTCGTCCTCCTCAGCGGGATCGTGCTGGGCATGGTCTTCCCGGCGGCCGTCACACGCGGCGGGGAATGGGCTGCTGCGCTCGCGGCCTGGGCACGCGCGCGAAAGCAGTACCTGGTCGCCCTCGCCGTCATCCTGCTGATCTTCATCGTCAGCTTCGTGCCGTTCATCGACGCATCGGCGATCATGACGTTCACCGACCGCGGCACCGGCGAGGACGGACAAGCGACGACCGGCCGCGTGTACGACCTCTATCCGAACGCCGACCGCCTGCTCGACTACCCGCCGCCCTGGTACGCGGTGAGACAGTTCCTCCTGCTCGAGATGGGGCCGTGGCCCTTCAACATCATGGGGCTGTTCGTCGTGCTGAGCCTGGCCTACCCCGCACTCATGTGGCTCATCCGTCGGCGCCTGTGGTGGCTCGTGCTGGCGGGCAGCTGGGGCCTGTACGCCCTTCACATCACGATGCCGGAGCTGTCGCCGCTGCCGTCGCAGTTCAATGCGGTCTTCCCGCTGCTGGCCTGGCAGGTGCTCTTCACACACGGACTCGTCATCGGGTACTACCGGCGCCAGATCATCCGGGCGCTCACCTCGACACCGGGGAAGATCCTCGTCGGGCTCTTCGTCGTCGGCTACGCCGGGTTCCTCGTCTATCTCTGGGCGGGCGACAGCTTCGGGTTCGAGCCGGCCCCATTCCCTGCCGGCCTCTACGGGATGCTGTACGACTCGGGCTACCCGCGGATCGATCTGCACTGGGGACGCCTGCTCGACCTCGTTCTCGTGATCACCTGCAGCTACGCCGTGCTCACGGTGGCCTGGAAGCCGATCAACGCGGTCATGGGATGGCTCTGGATCCCGCTCGGGCAGGCGAGCCTCTACGTGTTCATCGTGCACGTGTTCTTCGTGCTCGCCGTTGCGAACATCCCCGGCCTCGACCGGCAGAGCTTCTGGCAGGGCACGCTGATCCATACCGCGGTCATCGCGCTCATCTACCTGATGGTGCGGCGGCGGTTCCTGTTCTCGGTGATCCCCCGCTGACGCGCGGTCAGCGCGCCCGCGCCGTGCGTCAGCGCACCGAGATGACCACCGCCGTCACGTCATCGTCGACGACGTGCTCGGAGACGCGAATGGACAGCTCGTCGAAGAAGGCGTCAGGCTCCGTGGCGCGGCGGAGGTCTTCGCCGATGAGACGCAGACTGTCGAGCGTGGAGTCGTAGGCATCGAGGGCCCCGTCCGAGACGGAGATGATGAGGTCGCCGTGCCCGACCACGGTCTCGCCTGCCTCCCACTCGGCGTCGGATGGGCGCAGGCCGAGCGGGAGGTTGCGGGAGCTCAGGCGCTCGCTCGTGCCGTCGGCACGGAGAAGCAGCGTGAGCCCGTGTCCCGCATCGACATATGCCACGCGGCCGCTCCGGGTCTCGATGACCGCGTGGAACAGGGTGGCGAAGGTCTCGCGGTAGCGCTTGTCGTGCCGGGCGTAGTCCTCGACCGAGAGCATCGCCTCGACGGGGTCGAGGTGGGCGCGCTGCTGGAGTGCGCCGATCAGCTCCTCGGCGAACCCGCCGGCCTCTTCACCCTTGCCCATGACGTCGGCGAGGGTGACGATGATGCGGTCTCCGACCTGCTGCCAGCTGCTCCGGTCGCCGCTGACCTGCCCGTACGGGATCGCCAGGGCGGCCAGGCGGACCTCCCCTGCCGCGAGACGGTCATCGCGTACGGCCGGGGCGACCGACGCAGCGGGCACGGGCCCGGGCCCGGCACCGGAGGCACCGGGATCGTCCATGCGCATCTCCGCCTGCGCCCATAGGCCGAAGCGCTCGAACGCGTCGCGGTCGGCGTCGCTGAGATCACGGGGCGAGGTGTCGAGCAGGCAGAGTGTGCCGACGGTCTCTCCCGCGTCGGTGTGGATCGGGAATCCCGCGTAGAAGCGGATGCCGTGCTCGGCCACGATCGCGCGGTCGGCGAACCTCGGATCGGCGCGGCCGTCGCGCACCTCGAGCACCGCTGGCTGTTTGACCGCCTCGCCGCAGAACGAGTCCTCGATCGGGGTGTGCCGGAAGTCGGATTCCGCCGGCTGCGACTTCGTGAACACCGTCTCTGAGTTCACGACGTTGACCACGGCGTAGTCGACGTCGAACATCTCGCGGGCGAGCCGCGTGATGCGGTCGAAGCGCTCCTCCGGGGCGGTGTCCATCAGACCGAGACGGGTCACCGCGTCGTCGTTGACATCGAGTTGCGGGGTCATGAGCGGGCTCCCCCTCCACGCATAGCCGGTCATCCGACCCTAGCCAGCGCCGATTCCTCCGGGAAGGAGGTTGCGCGATTGCTGCGCCTCGCGGACTCAGCGCAGCACGGTCCGGCTCGTCGCGGTCGCCTCGACCCGTACTCCGTCGGGCACGAACATCGACGACACCGGAGGATGCCACACCGTCGCCACGGTGACTCGCGCGGACACACCATCGGGCGTGCCGGCTTCGACCAGCGTCACGTCGCCGGTTGCCGCGATGACCTCGGCGGCCTGGTCGTGGACATGAGCCGGGTCGAGGAGCGCGCGCGGTGAGCCGCCTTCGACGACGAAAGCGAATCCGTCGGATGCCGCCAGGGCCGCGGCATCCGCGACGGTGTCTGCCCGCTTGTGGGCGAGATACAGGCTCATCGCGTCGGCGCTGACGAGGACGAGCACGATGGCGAGCAGGGCGTATCCGAGCGTGAGGGGCAGCACGCTCCCCTCGTCCCCCAGCCGGTGGTGACGCCTCATAGCGCGCCCCACAGGCGCGGCATCCGTTGCACCGCGGTCGCCTCGATCGGAACACGGGCGAGCCGGTCGAGGCCGAGCACGGGAGGCACGAGCGGAAGCGTCGCCTCGGTCTCCGCGGTGACGCGGAACATCTCCCCGGGACGCGGACACGCACCAGCCCCGTCGCACGAGACGGCGAGCGCGAGATCGTCCGCCGCCATCCCGTACTCGGCGGCGATCGCCCGCGTGATGTCATCGGCGCGCGCGTCGGCCTGAGCGACGTCGGTTGCTGTCGCGATCGCGCGAGCCACGTGACGCGCCGCTGCCTGGGCCGCGAACGTGTGCGACTGAACGACGCCGAGGGAGACGATCAGGTATACGACGGGGACGAGCAGGATGAGTCCCGCGGTCAGGAACTCGAGCGACGCCGACCCGTCGTCAGCACGCTGCTGCTCACTACCCGTCGTTCGCAGGCGCATGCGCGGTCACCTCCCACGCTGCCGGGATGCCCATCAATCCGACGAGCGGCAGGGTGAGCCGCATCGTCACCTGCACCATCGCCGCGTCGTCGACCACAGTGCGCTGCGTCCGAACGGCCTGCACGAACCCCGGCCCGAGCGTCCGGTCGACGATCTCCCGGGCGCGCGCAGCTCCGTCCGCGTCGGTCACATCGGCGAGTGCGGCGTCATATGCGCCTTCGACCGCCGCGTCGTGAGCGACCCCTCGGACGTAGACGGCGAGAGCGAGCTGCATGACCCCCAGGGTCAGCAGGGTGAGCAGCGCTCCGACCATCACGAACTCCGCCGGACTCGACCCTCGGTCGTCGAGAGCGAACGCCATGTCAGAGTCCGGAGACGCGTGCGATGGCTTGCTCGAACAGGTTCGACAGCGCGGGCCCGGCGAGCGCCCAGATGACGACGACCAGCCCGGCCGTCATCAGGGTGACGAGCACCCAGCCGGGAACATCGCCTCGCTCGTCATGCCGGAGGTCTCGTGCGGCGCCGCGGGCCATCGCGACCGTTCGTCTCATGGTGTTTCCTTTCTTCGTATCGGACATGGCTCACAGTCCCAGGCGCAGCATCACGATGCCGGGGAACACCGCGAACAGGACCGAGAGCGGCAGCACGAGGAAGACCAAGGGAAGCAGCATGAGGATCTCCTTGCGCCCGGCCTGCTCGATCAGAACCCGCTTCGCGTCCTCCCGCGCATCGGCAGCCTGGGTCTGCAGGACCTGGGCCAAAGGAGCACCGCGTTCGACCGCTCCGACGAGCTGATCGACCGCTCGGTCGATGCTGGCCACCTCGAGGGAACGCGCCATGTCACGCAGGGCATCGGTGAGGGTCGACCCAGTCCCGGCGGCCAGGACTGCGGCGCGCAGATGTGCGGTCAGTTCACCGGCACCCACCTCGCTGACACGACGCAACGCATCGTTGAGGCTCTCCCCCGCGGAGAGGCAGAGCGCGAGGAACTCCAGCACCGTCGGCACCTCTTCTCGCACCTGCCGCATCCTCTTCTCCGCGGCCTGGGTGAGAACCATGTGGGGACCGAGCATCCCGGCGACAGCGAGGACGACCGGAAGCAGCAGCGTGGCGCCGTTCGCATCTCCGCGGAGCGCAACGGCGACGGTCAGCACGGTGCCCAGCGCGAGTCCCCCGACGCCCGCGAACAGCTGCCGGAGACGGAACCCCTCGGGTGTCAGCGTCCAGCCGGCTCGGAGGAGTCGCCGGCGGAGGGCTACCGAGTCGCCCAGCTTCGCCCCCATCCGCGTGCTGCGCTCTCGCCAGCCCGCGAGCCACGACGAGCCCGGATGGAGCGGGGTCAGACCGATCGGATCGGCGATGTCGCGCAGATAAGGCGCGATCCTGCGCTCGAGAGGCGGCGCGACCCATCGCGGCATCCCGGAGATCGTGAGAAGCAGACCGGCGGCGAGCGCCGTGCCCAGCACGACGGCAATGGCGAGCTCCGACACTCCGGTCACCGCACCCACCGCCGCGGTTCGGGAAGCCTGCCGATCCGCAGCATGACCCGGTATGCGAGGAACGACACCGCCGCGCCCACGATGATGAGGATCGCTCCCTCCGCCGAGGCATACGCGCGGGCCCCTTCAGGTCGAAGTGCCAGGAGCGTGAGCACCACCCAGGGAGCGATCAATCCGAGCACGGCTGCGCCTCGGATCCACGACTGGCGCGCCTCCACCTCAGCGCGGAGAGCCGCATCGGCGCGGACGGATGTCGACAGCGCCCTGAGCACCGGGACCAGCTCAGTCCCTCCCACCTGCCGGGCCATCCGGAGGGTCTCGACGATGCGGTCGGCCACCGGGTCTGCGAGCACCGCCTGCAGACGGGCGGCACTGGTGTCGAAATGGCCGGACGCGGCGAGATCTCGCGCGAAGCCTCGGAAGGCGGGTCGCAGGGCGGGTGGCCCGGTCTCGGCGATCGACGAGACCGCGTCACCGAGCGGCATCCCGGCCCGAACCGATGCGACGAGCAGATCGCAGACGTCGGGCCAGAGCCCCCGGCGCGCTCTTCGAAGTCGGCGGGCGCGCGAGCGCAGCCAGGCTGTCGGCAGCAGCGCTCCTGCCCCGGCAGCGACGGCGGCGACGACGGGGAGGGAGGTCACCAGCCAGGCAGCCGCGGCGGCGAGCGCTGCTGACCCGACCGATATGGCGCCGAGCCCGCTCGCCGGCGCATGTGCGAACCCGGCGGATTCGAGGAGGCCGCGGCCGACTCCGCGAGCGCGACCGGGTGTCGCCGGCGTCGTCGCCTCACGAGGCGACAGCCACGGCGCGACGATGAGCACGAGCCCGGCGCCGAGGGTCGCGCCCCAGAAAAGGGTCACCCGTGGCTCCGATACACCGACCGGGTCGCGATCACACCGTCGGTCACGGCGCCGGTGGGCGACACGATCTCGGCGACGCGTCGGCGCCCCGAGTCCAGGAGCTCGCAGTGCACCACGATGTCGACGGATGCCGCGAGAGCGTCACGCACGAACTCGACGTCGATGTTCCGCCCGGCTAGTAGCGGGAGGGCCGAGAGCTTCCGCAGCGCGTCCGCGGCGGAGTTCGCGTGCACCGTTGCGGCGGCGGGGACGCCGGTGTTGAGAGCAAGAAGCAGGTCGAGAGCTTCGGCATCGCGCACCTCCCCCACGACGAGGCGGTCGGGTCGCATACGGAGCGCCTCCTTCACGAGGCGCCGCAGCGTCACCTCTCCCCCGCCCTCCAGGCTTGGCTGCCGGGCCTGCAGGGCGACCACGTCAGGCAGATCCGCGGCGAGCTCGAACGTCTCCTCCACCGTGACGACGCGCTGCTCGGCGGGGCTTGCCGCCATCAAAGCGCTGAGCATGGTGGTCTTACCCGCGTGGGTGGCCCCGGACACGATGATGTTCCGTCCGCTCGCGATCGCGGTGCGCAGGATGTCCGCCGCCTCCACGGTCACCGACCCGACCGCCACCAGGTCGTCGAGCGTGCGGAACGTGCGGAGGAACTTGCGGACGTTGACGGCCCAATGCCGCGTGATGTCGGGGATGACGACGTGGAGCCGGGAACCGTCGGGAAGCGACGCGTCGGCGAAGGGCTGACTCAAGTCGACGCGGCGACCGCTGGCGTGCAGCATCCGCTCGACCAGGTCGCGCACCTGCTCCTCGGTCAGGGTCAACGCGACCCTCTCGCTCCGTCCGCCTCGAGCTACGAAGATGCGGTCGGGAGCGTTGATCCACAGCTCCTCGACACTCGGATCATCGAGCAGCGCCTGCAAGGGGCCGTAACCCGCCACGGATGCCAGCACGCGGCGCACCGCAGCGGACTCGTCGTCGACCGCTTCAAGCCCGCGTGCCAGAGCGAAGTCGTTGTGTCGCTGCACCTCCGCGACCGCGACGCGCTCGACCTCGTCCGGGCGCTCGGCAGGATCGATGCCCTCCGACCGCAGCCGATCGCGCAGACGGCACGCGATCCGCGTCTCGGGCGGCAGGTCGGGCGGCTCGGACCCGGATGCGGCAGAGAGAGAAATGCTCACCCGCAGCATCGTGGTCGCTATTCGGTCAGGCGGTGACGACTATCCACAGGGTCGGACCAGCAGCCGGTGATTGCTCCCTGCGGCGACGCCCCAGCCTCACCCGAGTAGCTCGATTCCGAATCCTCCCACGACGGCCCGCACCTCGTCGAGATAGCGCTGCGCCTGCTCGGTGAGCGGAACAGCCGTGCGGCCGATCCAGCCGATCTCGATGCGCTCGTCGACGTCGAGGGGCACGGCGACGATCTCGGGGTCGAGGTCGTCGCTGATGATGCCCGTCGAGATCGTGTAGCCGTCGAGGCCGATCATGAGGTTGAAGATCGTCGCACGGTCCGACACCCGGATCTCCTGCTTGCTCGAGAGCGTCGAGAGGATCTCCTCGGCGAAGTAGAACGAGTTGTTCGCACCCTGGTCGAACGTCAGGCGGGGCAGGTCGGCGAGGTCGTCGAGCGTCGCGCGGGCCCGCGAGGCGAGCGGGTTCCGGCGCGCGACGAAGATGTGCGGCTGGGCGACGAACAGCGGGTGGAACGCGAGCCCGGAATCGCGCAGCAGCTTGTCGATGACGTTCCGGTTGAAGTCGTTGCGGAACAGGATGCCGAGCTCGCTGCGCAGCGTCCGGACGTCTTCGATGATGTCCCACGTCCGGGTCTCGCGCAGCGAGAACTCGTACTCGGGCGCCCCGGTGCTCCTGACCATCCGAACGAACGCGTCGACGGCGAACGAGTAGTGCTGCGTCGAGACGCCGAGCAGCCGGCGCGACGGCGGCCGCCCGAGGTAGCGCTGCTCGAGCAGCTCGGCCTGCTCGACGACCTGGCGGGCGTACCCGAGGAACTCAACGCCGTCGGTGGTGAGAGTCACGCCTCGGGCCGACCGCACCAGCAGATCGCGGCCGACCCGCGCCTCGAGGTCCTTCATCGCCGCCGACATCGTGGGCTGCGCAACATAGAGCAGATCGGATGCCGCCGAGATCGAGCCCTCGGCGGCGACCTCGATGAAGTACTGCAGTTGCTGCAGGGTGATCCCGCTTCGACGCACGGCCATAGCCCCAGACTATGGCACCGGATAGCGAGAGGGAATTACCCGATGACCACGGCCGGCGCGCACGATGGAGCCATCATCTTCCCCACGGCTCCCCGGAGCTCCGCTCGATTGGCTGATCATGGCGAACGACTTCGCGTTCCGCATCTCGACGACGCGCTTCGACGAGGACTACACCCCCTCTGACTCGTCGCGCATCACCACGAACTTCGCCAACCTCGCCCGCGGCGAGCGCCGCCGGGAGAATCTCCGCGGCGCGCTCGCGATGATCGACGCCCGCCTCAACGACCTCGCTCGCACCGGCAACCCGGACGGTGACCCGTACACCGCCGAGCTCGACATCGTCTCGGCCAACCTGCGGTTCGACACCGACACCGAGGATGCTGCAGCGGATGCTTCGGACGACAGCGAGTTTCCGCTCCTCGAGGTGCTGGACATCCACATCCTCGACCGGCAGACCGGCGAGCGCCACCACGGCATCGTCGGCAACAACTTCTCGTCGTACCTGCGGGACTACGACTTCAGCATCCTGTTGCCGTCCGCGCAGCATACTCCGGGCGAGTTCACGGTGCCGGATGGGTTCGGCGACCTCCACGGGAAGCTCTTCCAGCACTTCCTCGAGTCCGATGCCTACCGCGAGCGGTTCCCCCAGTCGCCCGTCGTGTGCATCAGCGTGTCGACGAGCCGGACCTACCGGCGCAACGGCAATCGGCATCCGGTCCTCGGCGTCGAGTACGAGCAGGACTCGTTCTCGCTGACGGACGAGTACTTCGCGAAGATGGGGCTGCAGGTGCGGTACTTCATGCCGCGCGGAAGCGTCGCGCCGCTGGCGTTCTACCACCGCGGCGACCTGCTCGCCGACTACACCGATCTGCAGCTGATCGGCACGATCAGCACGATGGAGACGTTCCAGAAGATCTACCGGCCCGAGATCTACAACGCGACCGAGCCCGCCGGCGAGGTCTACCGGCCCACCCTCGAGAGTGACGACTTCGTGCGGACGGACATCACCTACGACCGGGTCGAGCGCAGCCAGCTCGCCACAACGCAGGGCAGGTACGCCGAGGAGCACTTCGTGACCCCCCACCGGCAGGTGCTCAGCCGCTGGGCGGCCCGCTACGCCGCCTCGACCGCGCCGACCCGCTGAACCGAAGGACGATCCGTGTCGCACTCCCTCCTTCCCACCTCGACCGTCGGCAGCCTGCCCAAGCCGTCCTGGCTCGCCAAACCCGAAGTTCTGTGGTCGCCGTGGGAGCTGACCGGCGATGTGCTCGTCGAGGGAAAGCGCGATGCTCTCCGCGCTGCGGTTCATGAGCAGGAGCGCCGCGGGCTCGACATCATCAGCGACGGGGAGCAGACGCGCCAGCACTTCGTCACGACCTTCATCGAGCACCTCGACGGGGTCGACTTCGAACGGCGCGAGACCGTCCGCATCCGCGACCGCTACGACGCGAGCGTGCCGACGGTGGTCGGTGCCGTCAGTCGCCGGCGGCCGGTCTTCGTCGATAACGCGGCCTTCCTCCGGCAGCAGACCGACCGCCCCATCAAGTGGGCGCTCCCGGGCCCGATGACCATGATCGACACCCTGGCCGATCGTCACTACCGCAGCCGCGAGAAGCTCGCGTGGGAGTTCGCGACGATCCTCAACCAGGAGGCCCGAGAGCTCGAGGCCGCCGGCGTCGACATCATCCAGTTCGACGAGCCCGCGTTCAACGTGTTCTTCGAGGAGATGAAGGACTGGGGTATCGCCGCGCTCGAGCGTGCGGCCGAGGGCCTGCGCGCCGAGACGGTGGTGCACATCTGCTACGGCTACGGCATCGCGGCGAACAACGAGTGGAAGGCGACGCTCGGCCCGGAGTGGCGGCAGTACGAGGAGTCGTTCCCGCTTCTCCAGCGCTCGAGCATCGACGTCATCTCGCTCGAGAGCCACCACTCGCACGTTCCGGTGGAGCTGATCGAACTCATCCGAGGCAAGAATGTGATGCTCGGCGCCATCGACGTCGCCAGCCACGAGGTCGAGACGCCGCACGAGGTCGCCGAGACCCTCCGTCGCGCCCTCGAGTTCGTCGACGCCGACAAGCTGATCCCGAGCACCAACTGCGGCATGGCACCGCTGCCCCGCGCCGTGGCGAACGACAAGATCAGCGCTCTGGTGGCCGGGGCCGCCATCGTCCGAGCCGAGGTCTCCGAGCCGAGCGCGCTCGCCGTGCGCTGATCGGGGTTATCCCCGGCCCGCCGCCCCCTTTCGGACCGCGCATCGAGCGCACACTGGCGGCGGAAGGACGGTGATCCCGTGCTCACGATCCCCGAGGCGCTCGCCGCACAAGCCGAGAACGGCCGACACAAGGCGGACGGGCTGCGCTCGCCCGCTCGCTTCACGGTGTCGGGCATGCTCGCCGGCGCTTACATCGGCGTCGGGGTCGTGCTCATGGTCACGGCAGCCGGGCCCCTCTTCGCGGCGGGCTCGGGCTGGGGCAAGCTCGTGTCGGGACTGGTGTTCGGGGTCGCCCTGACGATCGTCGTCATCGCGGGCGGCGAGCTCGTGACCTCCTCGATGATGACGGTCCCCCAGGCGGCGCTCATGAGGGCCGTGTCGGCGGGGCGCGCCGCCGCGGCGGTCCTGTGGACGTTCGGCGCCAACCTCGTCGGATCGGTCGTGTTCGGAGCGCTGATCGTCGCGTCGGGGGTGCTGCACAGCAACGCCGCGGCCGGCACGATGATCTCCGACATGCTCGCCGCGAAGGCACACGAGTCGCCGATCGAGCTGTTCGTCCGCGGCATCCTGTGCAACGTCCTCGTCTGCGTCGCGATCTGGATGACGGTGCGGCTGCGCAGCGAGACCGCCCGCATCCTGGTCGTGTTCGCCGCGATCCTCGCGTTCATCACCTCCGGCTTCGAGCACGTCGTGGCGAACATGACCACGTTCACGATCGGTCTGCTCTCCGGCGACCCGTCGGCGACCGTGGGCGGCTTCGCCCTCAACCTGCTGCTCGTCGGCGCCGGGAACCTCGTCGGCGGCGGGCTCGTCGTCGGCGCCGGGTACTGGTTCGTCGGCGGCTCCCCGCGACTCGCTGACGCGTCAGCGAACGTCCCGAACTCCGGACTCAGGAGCTCCATCGCGCGATAGGTGGGCCCGAGCGGCCATGCGCGCCGCGACCGCCCCATCGTCTCGGCGAATTCGGGGGTTATCCGGACGGATTCGCTTATCGCTGACGCCTAGACTGAACCCGTCCGCGGGAGTGGTGGAATTGGCAGACACGCAGGATTTAGGTTCCTGTGCCTCACGGCGTGTGGGTTCAAGTCCCACCTTCCGCACGGATCGGGCGTTCGCCCGCCCTCGCGTCATCCTCTCCCGACGGGAAACTCGTGCATCAGATCGCCCTCATCCCCTGGCTCGACCCCGCCACCATCATCAGCGCGGCGGGTCCGTGGGCTCTGCTCGTGGTGTGCTTCATCATCTTCGCCGAGACGGGACTGCTCGTCGGCTTCCTGCTCCCCGGCGACACGCTGCTGATCATGGCCGGCCTGCTGTCGAACCCGGCCACGCACGCACCCCACGGAGTCTTCGGGATCAACGTCTGGATCGTCGGTCTCCTGATCGGATTCTCGGCCTTCCTCGGCGGTGAGGTGGGCTACGTGATCGGTCGCAAGGGCGGTCCCGCCGTCTTCGAGCGCAAGGAATCGGGCCTGTTCAGTCGCCGCAACGTCGAGCGCACGAACGCGTTCTTCGAGCGATACGGCGGCGTCACCGTCATCCTCGCCCGCTTCGTGCCCATCGTCCGCACGTTCGCGCCCGTCGCCGCCGGTGTCGGCAAGATGCCGTGGCATCGGTACTCGCTCTACAACCTCATCGGGGCCGTCATCTGGGGCTTCGGCCTGACCGTAATCGGCTATCTCGTGAGCCTCATTCCCGGCGTCGGCGAGTTCGTCGCGAAGTACATCGACGTCATCCTGCTCGCGGCCGTCGTCGGCACCGTCTTCTTCATCGTGTGGCACTACTTCGCCGAGAAGCGCAAGGCGAAGAAGGAGATGGCCGCGGGGCCCGACGAATACACCGACGCCGACGAGGCGCGCGAGCTCGTGCTCGACCCCGAGGTCTTCCGCGAGCACGGCCACGGCGGCCCGCATGCGCACCGCCCCGACGCATCCACGACCGACACCGACCGGCGCACCGACCCGCGGAGCTGATCAGGAGGCTTTCGCGCTCTTCTTCGCCGGAGCCTTCTTCTCGGCCGTCTTCTTGGCGGGAGCCTTCTTCGCGGGCGCCTTCTGGTCCGTCTCCTTCTTCGCCGTGCTCTTCGCCGTGCTCTTCTTCGTGTCCGTCTTCGTGCCGGAGCGCCCCGCGTCGCCGTCGTCCGACGTCTTCGACCCGCCGCCCCGGGCGGCGCGACTGCGCTCGACACTCGCCCGCAGCGCCTCCATCAGATCGATGACCTCGCCGCCCTCCTTCTCAGCCTTCTCACCGAAGGTCTCCGAGGTGTCGAGGGCGTCGCCCTTCTCCAGCTTCGCGTCGATGAGCGTCCGCAACTCCTCCTGGTACTCGTCCGTGAATGCCTCGGGATCGAAGTCGCTCGAGAAGCTTTCAACGAGGGATGCCGACATCTCGAGCTCCTTCGCCGAGATGCGCACCGACTCGTCGAGGGCGGGGAACGCCGCCTCCCGAACTTCGTCGGCCCACAGCAGCGTCTGCAGCACGAGCACATCACCCCGCACGCGCAGCGCGGCGAGCCGCGTCTTCTGCCGCAGGGAGAACCGCACGATCGCGGTCCGGTCGGTCTGCTCGAGCGTCTTGCGGAGCAGGACGTACGACTTCGGCGAGGAGGAGTCGGGCTCGAGGTAATACGCCTTGTCGAGCGTGAGCAGGTCGATCTGATCGCTCGGCACGAACTCGACGACGTCGATCTCGCGGCTCCGCTCGGAGGGCAACGACGCCAGGTCCTCCTTCGTCAGGACCACGGTCTGCTCGCCGTCGTCGTAGGCGCGATCGATGTCGGCATAGGGCACGACTTCGCCGTCGATCTCGCAGATGCGCTGGTAGCGGATACGCCCGCCATCGGCGTTGTGCACCTGGTGCAGCGGCACGTCGTGGTCCTCGGTCGCCGAGTAGACCTTCACCGGCACGTTGACGAGCCCGAAGGTGAGGGCGCCTTTCCAGATCGATCTCATGCACGAAGTACACACCGCAACCCCTCACCGACGCCAGCGGGTGGCGCAATAGCCTGTCGGCATGGCAGGAGAGCAGACGGTCCAGGTCGACGGCCGCCGGCTGCGCCTGTCGAACCTCGACAAGGTGCTGTATCCGAGAACGGGCACCACGAAGGGCGAGGTGATCGACTACTTCTCGCGCATCGCGCCGCTGATGCTGCCGCATCTCGACCGGCGCCCGGTGACACGCAAACGCTGGCCCGAGGGCGTCGAGCAGCCGGACTTCTTCGCCAAGGCCCTCGAGCCCGGGGCCCCGTCATGGCTCCCCCGCCTTCCGATCGACCACTCCAGCGGGTCGAAGGACTACCCTTTCGTCGAAGAGGTCGCCTCGCTCGTTTACCTCGCACAGGTGGCGAGCCTCGAGCTGCACGTCCCGCAGTGGCGCTTCACCGACGCCGGCGAACGCGGCGCCCCCGACCGGCTCGTCCTCGACCTCGATCCCGGTCCCGGCGTCGGCCTGGCCGAGTGCGCCGAGGTGGCGCGGTGGGTACGCAGCATCCTGTCGGACATGGGCATGGAGCTGTTCCCCGTCACGAGCGGCAGCAAGGGCATCCATCTGTACGCTCCGCTCGCCGGCGCGCAGACGAGCGACCAGGCCTCCGCGTTCGCCAAGGAGCTCGCCCGGGCGCTCGAGGCCGACCACCCCGACCTCGTCATCAGCCAGATGACCCGCAGCGCCCGGGCGGGCAAGATCTTCCTCGACTGGAGCCAGAACAACGGCTCGAAGACCACCATCGCTCCCTACTCGCTGCGTGGCCGCGACGAGCCGACAGTGGCCGCGCCACGGACGTGGGACGAGCTGGACGACCCCGACCTGCGCCATCTGCGCTTCGACGAGATGCTCGAGCGCGCCCGTGACCTCGGCGACCTGCTGGCGCCCCTCGCGCCCCGGCGGACGGCACCGCTCGCGCCGTACCTCGCCAAGCGCTCCGCGGACCGGACTCCCGAGCCGATGCCCGAGGCGGTGTCGGTGGGTGCGTCGGGGGTTCCGGGTACCGGCTCCGCCGGCAAACCCCGGTTCGTCGTCCAGGAACATCATGCGCGCCGCCTCCACTACGACCTGCGACTGGAGCGGGATGGCGTGCTCGTCAGCTGGGCCGTGCCGCGCGGCATCCCCGAGATACCGGACCGCAACCATCTCGCCGTGATGACCGAGCCGCACCCGATGGAGTACCTGACTTTCCACGGCGAGATCCCGGCCGGCGAATACGGCGCGGGAACGATGACCATCTGGGACACCGGTCTCTACGACCTCGAGAAGTGGCGCGACGACGAGATCATCTTCACGCTTCGAAGCACGAACGGCGGAGGGGGCGCCGATGCGCGCCTCGTACTCATCCGCACCGCCGGGTCGGGTGAGAAGTCGCAGTGGTTGCTGCACCGGATGAAAACCGACGTCGCGGATGCGGCAGGCGCGGCGAGCCCCGGTTCTCCAGCATCCGAGACAGCGGCGTCGTCGCTGGGCGCGGCGGGTCCGGTGCCGCCCATGCTGGCCGTCTCCTCGTCGACCGGGCCTGCCCGCGCGGCCGCGGAACGGTGGGGTCCCTGGGTCGAGTTCAAGTGGGACGGAGTCCGGGCGATCGCCTTCTGGGACGGCAAGCGGATGCGGTTGTACGCGCGAAGCGGTACCGACATCACCGCACGCTACCCCGAGCTCACCGACGCAGATGCCGATCTCGGCCTGGGCGACATGGCCCTCGTCCTCGACGGTGAGATCGTCGCGCTCGACGAGGGGGGCCGGCCGAGCTTCCCGCTCCTGCAGAACCGGATGCACCTCACCAAGGCCCGCGAGATCGCCCGAGAACGGGCTCGGACTCCGGCCGACTTCTTCGTCTTCGACCTGCTGCGGCACGGCGACCGTGATGTCACTGATCTCCCGCTGCGGGAACGTCGTCGCCTGCTCGAGTCCGCGTCGGCGCGAGCACGGCCTCCGCTGGCCGTGCCGCCGGTGACGGATGACCTCGACGCTGCGCTCACCGTGGCCCGCCAGCTCGATCTCGAGGGCGCGGTCGTCAAAGACCCGTCGTCCCGCTATCGCATCGGCGTCCGTTCCGATGAGTGGCGCAAGGTCAAGCTGACGCGAACGCAGGACGTCGTCGTCGGTGCCATCCGGCCGGGCAAGGGCGCCCGACGGGGCGGCATCGGGTCGCTGCTGCTGGGCATCCCCGACGACGACGGGGCGCTCCGGTACGCCGGCCGCGTGGGGTCAGGGTTCTCGGATGCCGAGCTGACACGGCTCACCGCGGCCCTCGACCCGCTCCGCACCGATCGGAATCCGTTCGTGGGTGTCCCAGCGGCCGACGCATCCGATGCGCTGTGGGTGCGACCCGAGCTCGTCGGCGAGGTCGAATTCGCCGAGTTCACCCCCGGCGGCATCCTGCGCCATGCCCGGTGGCGCGGCCTGCGGCCGGATCGAGCGCCCGGCGACGTCCGCCGCGACGACGGCTAGGCTCGCCCGTCGGCATAGCCCCGGCCGTCGGCCGCTGGTGCGCGCGTGGCCCGCGGGATCAGAGCGAGCGCAGCAACTCGGTGAGCGCTACGAAGGCTCGCGCCCGGTGCGACGCGGCGTTCTTCTCCGCGGCGGACCACTCCGCGACGGTGCGAGCGGGCCCGGACTGCCCGTCCGGAACGAAAACGGGGTCGTATCCGAAACCGCCCTCGCCAGCCGCCTCGGTCGCCAGCCGGCCCGGCCAGACGCCTTCGACGACGTGCTCGGTGTCACCGTCGACGAGGGCGATGACCGACACGAACTGTGCGGTGCGGCGCGGGTCGGCGATATCCGAGAGCTGATCGAGCAGCAGAGCCGTGTTGGCGGCGGCATCCTTCTTGTGGCCGGCCCAGTAGGCCGAGAAGGCACCCGGGGCTCCCCCGAGGGCGTCGACGCAGATCCCCGAGTCGTCGGCGAGCGCCGGCAGTCCCGTGTGCGCTGCTGCGGCCCGGGCCTTGATCAGCGCGTTCTCGGTGAAGGTGACGCCGTCCTCGACCGGTTCCGGCCCGTCGTACCCGATGACCTCAAGGTCGGGGCGGACCGCCGCGACGATCGCGTGGAACTCCTCGACCTTGTGGGGGTTGTGGGTGGCCAGGACGATGCGGCCGGTCATGCCAGCGTCGCCGCCTGGATGTCGCGCAGCTGCGCGCATCCGTTGACACCGAGCTCGAGCAGCGCGTCGAGCTCGCGCTTGTCGAAGGGCGCGCCTTCGGCGGTGCCCTGCACCTCGACGAAGAGCCCGCGGCCGGTGACGACCACATTCATGTCGGTCTCGGCCCGTACGTCCTCGACGTAGGCGAGGTCGAGCATCGGCGTTCCGTCGATGATCCCGACCGACACCGCCGACACCGAGTCGACCAGCGGTGCGGAGCGCTGTGCGATGAACTTCTGCGAGCGTCCCCACTCGATCGCGTCGGCCAGGGCCACGTAGGCTCCGGTGATCGCGGCGGTGCGGGTGCCGCCGTCGGCCTGCAGCACGTCGCAGTCGATGACGATCGTGTTCTCGCCCAGCGCCTTGGTGTCGACGACGGCGCGCAGGGCACGACCGATGAGACGTGAGATCTCGTGCGTCCGGCCGCCCACCTTGCCCTTGATCGACTCACGGTCGTTCCGGCTGTTCGTCGCGCGCGGCAGCATGGCGTACTCGGCCGTGACCCAGCCCTTGCCCTTGCCCGTCAGCCAGCGCGGGACGCCGTTGGTGAACGACGCCGTGCAGAGAACCTTCGTGCCGCCGAAGCTCACAAGAGCCGATCCTTCGGCATGGGCGCTCCAGCCGCGCTCGATCGTCACGGTGCGGAGCTGGTCGGCGGTGCGCCCGTCGGCGCGCAGGGAATCGGTCATGAGAGGTCTCCGATCGGACGGCGGATGAGGGTCAGGATGCGGGTGGGGCGAGCTTGGGCAGCACGATCGCTCCGGTCTGGACCATGCGGACCGACGGCACGCCACGACCCATGAGCCGGTCGGCCAGGTTCAGGAAGTCGTCGCCGGAGTCGCCCGTGGCCTCGTAGACGTGACGGGGAACCGCGTCGTCGTTCGCGAGCAGGCCGCGGGAGACGAGCTGGCGGTAGACGTCCTTCGCCGTCTCGGAGTCGCTCGACACGAGCGCGACGTCGGGGCCCATGACGTAGCTGATCGCGCCTTCGAGGAAGGGATAGTGGGTGCAGCCCAGGACGAGCGTGTCGACCCCGGCGTCCCGGAGCGGCGCCAGGTAGTCCTCGGCCACGGCGAGCACTTCGGGAGACTGCGTGATGCCCGCCTCGACGAACTCGACGAACCGCGGGCAGGATGCCGCGAACACCTCGAGGCGCTCGTTGACCTCGAGCATGTCCTGATACGCGCGAGATGCGATCGTGCCGATCGTGCCGATGACGCCGATGCGGCCGTTCCGGGTGGTGGAGATCGCCGCGCGCACGGCAGGGTTGATGACCTCGACGACCGGAACGTCGTAGCGCTCCCGCGCGTCGCGCAACAGGGCCGATGAGGCGGTGTTGCACGCGATCACGAGCATCTTCACGCCCTCGTCGACCAGAGTGTCGAGGACCTCGAGCCCGTAGCGCCGGACGTCGGCGATGGGCTTCGGGCCGTAGGGCGAATGAGCCGTGTCGCCGATATAGAGCAACGACTCTCGCGGCAGCAGCTGCGAGATCGCCCGCGCCACCGTGAGCCCGCCCACGCCCGAGTCGAAGATTCCGATGGGCGCGTCATTCACGATCATCGAGCCTACCTGGCGTCGCGCCATGCCATCCCGAGGCGCTGCGGCGGGATGCGGCGTCGCTACAGTGGCACACATGGCCTCCAGCGCTCTGCTCACCGACCGGTACGAGATCACGATGCTGCAGGCTGCGCTGCGCGACGGCACCGCCGATCGGCACTGCGTGTTCGAGGTCTTCGCGCGTCGGCTCCCGGGCGGGCGGCGGTTCGGCGTCGTCGCGGGCACCGGGCGATTGCTCGAGGAGGTCGAGAACTTCCGCTTCGGCGACGAGGAGCTGGAGTTCCTGCGTGAGCACGGGGCGCTCGACGAGCAGACTCTCGCGTGGCTCGCCGACTACCGTTTCACGGGCACGATCACCGGATACCGCGAGGGCGAGCTCTACTTCCCCGGCTCGCCGGTCCTGACCGTCGAGGGCACCTTCGCCGAGGCGGTCGTGCTCGAGACCCTCGTGCTCAGCATCCTGAACTACGACTCCGCCGTCGCCACGGCGGCGGCGCGTATGGCAATCGCCGCCGGTGACCGCCCGCTCGCCGAGATGGGCTCGCGTCGTGCGCACGAGCGCAGCGCGGTGGCAGCGGCCCGGGCCGCTCACATCGCGGGCTTCGGCGCGACCAGCAACCTCGAGGCGGGTCGCACGTGGGGCATCCCGACCATGGGCACCGCCGCACACGCCTGGACGCTGCTCCACGACACCGAGGAGGCGGCGTTCCGCAGCCAGATCGACGCTCTCGGCGTCGACACCACGCTGCTGATCGACACCTACGACATCACCGAGGGCGTCGCGACGGCGATCCGAGTGGCCGGGACCGGCCTCGGCGGCGTTCGGATCGACTCGGGCGATCTCCCGACCGTCGCAGCCGACGTCCGCGCGCAGCTCGATGCACTCGGCGCGCCCGACACACGCATCACGGTCACAAGCGATCTCGACGAGTACGCGATCGCGGCCCTGGCGGCATCCCCCGTCGACGCATACGGCGTGGGGACGTCACTCGTCACCGGCTCGGGCACCCCTACAGCGGGCATGGTGTACAAGCTCGTCGCGCGGCAGAACGACGACGGATCGTGGCTCTCTGTCGCGAAGGCGTCAGCGGACAAGGCCTCCCACGGCGGTCGCAAGACGGCGTTCCGTGCGCTCGACGGCGGTACGGCCAAAGAGGAGGTCGTCGTCGTCTCCGACGGCTTCGAGCCGCTCGACACCCCTGCCGAGCACCCCGACGCGCGCGCACTGCAGACGACGCTCTTCTCGGATGGGCGTGCTGTGACCGAATGGATCGGGGCCGCGGGGGTTCGCGCCGCCCGCGCCCACCACGCCAGCGTGATCGAGGAGATGCCGGTGCGCGCTCTGGCGCTCAGCCGATCCGAGCCCGCGATCCCCACGGTTTACCGCGACGCCGATTGAGGTCGCCGCGTCGACTGGGGCCACAACGCCGAAAACGCACCCTCTCGCTCAGAGCGCACCTTCGCCGGTGCGTCCTCGACGGGACGGTGCGTTTTCGCGATGTCGGTGGCGCGTCAGCGCGTCATCGACTCGTAGATCTCCTTGCATGTCGGGCAGACGGGGAACTTCTCCGGATCACGACCCGGCGTCCACTTCTTGCCGCACAATGCGCGCACCGGCTTGCCGGTGATCGCCGACTCGAGGATCTTGTCCTTCTTGACGTAGTGCGAGAACCGCTCATGGTCGCCCGGCTCGATCGTCTCCTCGCGGATCAGCTCTTCGAGCTCGCGGTCGAGGGTCGCGAGACCGCCCTGGTCGGGAGAATCGAGAGGAGTGCTCATGCGGGAATTCTATCGGCGAACGATCAGGTCGTCTCGGCGAATGCCATCAGCCGGTCCCCGCGGCGGTCGAACAGCAGACCCCCGATGAGGATGCCGACTGCGAGCACAGGCAGCCCGACCCCGAGTCCGGTTCCGAGAGCCCACCACTGCGCGTGCGCCTCCCCCTGCAGGAACTGCCAGGACCACCACAACGCCGGCGATGCGGCGAGAAGCGCGCCGAGCAGCACCGCGCCCTGAGCGACCCCGCCGCCCGTGCGCTGGGGCTGCTGGAACGGACTGTCTCCGTGCCGGGCGACGGCGTAGGGAGCGAGGACGGACGACACCGACGAGAGGCCGAGGCCACCGAAGAGCAGCGCGGAGCACACCCCGACCATCACCGGCAGAACGTTCCAGTCACCGTGGATGCCGATTCCCACCGGGATCGCGATTGCGAGCAGCGGCAGTGCGACCAGGAGCAGCGGCACGAGTCGCCCGACGCGGTCAGACGCACCGCGCACAGCGCTCGAGATGTGCAGCCACACCGCCGAACCGTCGTACGCGAGGTCATTGTGGACGACCCAACCGAGCAGGAGCGCGATGAGCGGAGCGGGGATCAGCGCCGCGATCTCGTGCGGCACGCCGACGATGATGAGAGGCACGACCGCGACGACGGCCGCGACCGGGATGATCGCGATGTCGACGAGGTACCGCGGATCACGCAGCCAATACACGAGAGAGCGCGCCGCCACCGCGCCTCCGGGCGTGCCCGGGGTGACGGTGAACCAGCCGAGTCCGCGGCGCTCACGGACGGATACGGGTCGCTCGGTGTGGGTGAGCATCCGTCGCACGATCAGGATCCACGCTGCGGTCAGCGCCGCGACAGACAGGACCGCGACGATGACGACGGCCGGACGCGGATCGAGGGGCAGGACCCACGCCGCCCCGACAGGGGTGACCGCGAGGGTCCTCACCGCAGCGAGTAGGGGGCCCGGAACGCCGTCGTCCCAGTTCAGCGATGCGAGGAAGACCGCGACCGGGATCGCGACCACCGCGATGCCGAGCAGCAGCAGCGTCGTCAGCTCGCGCGACCGGCGGTCGGCGAGCACGAGAGCGGCGACCCCGAGGGCTACTCGCGCGAGCAGGAGCTGGGTGACGACGATCAGCGCGGCGCCGAAACCCGCGGCCACCGGGTCGACGCGATGGGCGACCCAGGTCAGGGCGACGACCACCGCGACCACGATCACCGCCGCCGAAGGCAGACTCAGCGGACTGGCCGCGGCGGTCGCGGCCGCGACGAGCCGCCAGTCACGGCCGGTCACGATGAAGGCGCGCGGATCGAGAGGGTCGCGAACGGGAGTGACCAACGGCACCACCGCGAAGCAGGCCGACACGGCCGCCCCACCGACCGCGAGCACCACCAGTGCGCTCGCGAGGGGCGCGTCTTGCAGGCGCAGGAGCGCGAGGACGATCGCACCGACCAGCACGACGGCCGCGGCCAGCGCTGTCAGAGCGCGGGCACGGTGGAATCGCAGCGCCCCGACCAGGACGTCGAACCTCAGTCGGAGAACGTGTGCAACCATTCGAGGCCCTCCACCGCGCTGGTCCCGCCGGCAAGTTCGAGGAACCGCTGTTCCAGCGTGCGCCCGTCCCGCACCTCGTCGACCGTCCCGGCTGCCAGGATGCGGCCGCCGACGAGAACGGCGACGCCGGAGCAGGCGCGCTGGACGAGTTCCATGCCGTGACTCGACAGGATGACGGTGCCGCCGTGGGCGACGTACTTCTGCAGGATGTCGAGGATGGCGGCGCTCGATACGGGGTCCACCGACTCGAAGGGCTCGTCGAGCACGAGAAGGCGCGGCGCGTGGATCATGGCACCCGCGAGCATGACCTTCTTCGTCATGCCGGCCGAGTAATCCGAGACGCTGCGTCCGAGCGCGTCGGTCAGATCGAAGGCCGCAGCGAGGTCGTTGATGCGATTCTCGACGACCGCGGGCTTCAGTCCCCGCAGGACGCCGTAGTAGTACAGGAGCTGGCGGCCGGACAGCCGGTCGAAGGTCCGCAGGCGGTCGGGCAGGACGCCCATCTGCCGCTTCGCCCTGGCCGGGTCTCGACGGATGTCGATGCCCGCGATCTCGACAGCCCCTTCGTCGGGACGGAGGAGCCCGGCGATCATTGACAGCGTGGTCGTCTTGCCGGCACCGTTCGGACCCACCAGCCCGTAGAACGACCCCGCGGGGATCTCGAGGTCGATGCGGTCGACTGCACGCGCCTCGCCGTAGGCCTTGGTGACGCCGCTCAGACGCAGCGCCGGGGGCGCGGCTTCCATCTCCACATCAGCCACAGCATCGGCCGCCGGCGCGGTGACGACGGGCTCGAGCTCCGCCTCCGGCTCCGGCTCAGGTTCCGGCACCGGCTCGGGCTCAGGTTCCGGTTCCGGTTCCGGCTGCGGTTCTGGCTCCGGCTCAGGCTCGGGCTGCGCCTCCGGCAGGGGCTCCGGCAGGGGCTCCGGTTCCGGCTCCGGCTCCGGCTCCGGCAGGGGCTCGGGCTCAGGTTCCGGCAGAGGCTCCGGCTCCGGCTCCGGCTCCGGCTCAGGCTCGGTCGCCGGGCCGCTCCCCGGTTCAGCCGCGTCCGTCGCCGCCTCGTCGCGCGGCTCAGCGGGCGCGGATGCTGCGTCGTCCAGGATCGCATCGCTCGATGCCATGCCATCCGACTCCGCGTTCTCACGCGCGGCGTCCTCCGCCGGCGCCACGAACGCGGCCGCAGCGACGGCTGCGGGAATCTCAGGCTTGGGCGGCGTCGTACCCGCCGCGGTCGGAGCGCTCGCGGAGCGCGGCTTCCGCGGGGATTTCTTCGCCGCGGAAGCCCCCGACGCGCGCGGCTTGCGCGGCTTCGCCGTCTTGGCAGGGGACTTCTTGCGGTCCGTCGACGCTTCTGCGGACGAGGCGGCGGCCGACGTCGCGGTGACGGCGAGTCCGGCCGCAGCGACCTCTGCGGGGATGTCCGGCAGAGGCGGCACAGAGGCATCGACAGGCGACTCGACACGCTTCTCGATCTGGGGGGCGGAGGTGTCGTCTGTCACCCCCCAAACCTATCAAGCGGGTGGTCCGCGCCACGGCTCGTCGTCATCAGCAAACACCGAGAATCGCGCTACCAGGAAGGTCACGAAAGCGCAACGGCTCCGAGTGTTCCGGCGAGCTCCCAGAAGCGGTCGCTACCATGAAAAAAGCTCTGCCGGGGTTTCACCTCGGTGAATACTGATCTAACTCGTAACTTCAGGAGATGCTCGTGGGCCTTCAGATCGTGATCCTCGCCGCAGGGATGGGTTCCCGTCTGGGCCGTTCCCTCCCCAAGCCGCTGACCGAGCTGAACGACGGCCGGAGCATCATGCAGCAGCAGCATGACAACATTCGCGCCGCTTTCGGCGACGACGCGCGCATCACGACCGTCGTCGGCTACCGCGCCGAGACGATCGTCGACGCATTCCCGGATGTCGACTACGTGTACAACGCCCGCTACGACGAGACGAACACCTCGCAGAGCCTGCTGCGCGCACTCAAGGCCTCGGGCCGCGGTGGCGTGCTCTGGATGAACGGCGACGTCGTGTTCGACCCCCGCGTGCTCGGACGCGCCGTCTCGCTCATCGAGCGGGATCAGTCGTTCGTCACGGTCAACACCGCGAAGGTGAGCGACGAAGAGGTCAAGTACACCGTCAGCGGCGAGGGCTTCATCAAGGAGCTCTCCAAGACCGTCCGGGGCGGCATCGGCGAAGCGGTCGGCATCAACTACATCTCCGGGCGCGACAAGAAGGCTCTCATCGCCCAGCTCGGTCGTGTCGACGACCAGGACTACTTCGAGCGCGGACTCGAGCTCGCGATCGCCGAGAACGGCCTGCTGCTCGAGCCGATGGACATCTCCGACCTCTATGCCGTCGAGGTCGACTTCGCCGAAGATCTCGAACGCGCGAACCTCTACGTCTGACCCCGCCGCGCCCGCGGCGCGAGAGGATGGGTGTCATGGCCCGAAAGGTGCATCGCATCGACTCTCTCCCTGACGACGCCCCGCGCCGCGACGCGGGCGACCCTGAGGGAGCGCAGCATCCGCTGACCGTCCGCACCCTCGATCGGCTCCTCGCGGTGCAGCGCCCGGTCGTCCTGGCACATCTGCGCGGCATCCGGCAGCGGCACCCCGGTGCCACGACCGCCCAGGTCGTGCAGATGCTCGAACGTCGATACCTCACGGCGGTCACCACGGGCGGCGCGGCGGTCGGTGCCACGGCGGTGATCCCCGGGATCGGCACGGCCACGACGCTCGCCCTCAGCGGCGTCGAAACGGCGGGATTCCTCGAAGCGACGGCTCTGTTCGCGCAATCTCTCGCAGAACTGCACGGCATCCCGGTCGACAACCCCGATCGCGCTCGAGCCCTGGTCCTCGCGCTCATGCTGGGCCGCGAGGGCGCGGATCTGGTCGGTCAGTTCGCACGGCAGGCCAGCGGCAAGGGCGCACCGCGCAGCTCCTACTGGGGCGAGCTCGTGACGTCATCCCTCCCCCGTACGGCCGTCGGTCCTGTCCTCGACCGGTTGAAGCACGCATTTCTGCGCCGCTTCGCCGCGGCGGGAGGCGCGTCGGTCGTCGGCAAGGCGCTTCCGTTCGGCATCGGAGCAGCGATCGGCGGCACGGGCAACCACATCCTCGGGCGCCGCGTCATCTCGGGCGCACACCGGGCCTTCGGCGTTGTCCCGAGCGTGTTCCCGGCGACGCTGGATCCCGGAGACGAAAATCAACCGAACGGACGAGGTCCGGCGCTCGTAGCGCGTCGGATCAGCGGCGCGTTCGCCGAGGGCGGCCGTCAGATCGGCTCGCTCGCCTCTCGACCGTTCCGGCGTGTCGAGCGTCGCAGCGCTCGAGAAAACGATGCGAACGACGCTTCCGTCGATCGGAGAGAATCATGATCGCTTTCGTCGTGACGGTCCTCCTCGTGGGCGCCGTCTTCAACATCGTCACGTGGCCGACCTTCCTGCGACGTGTCGCACGTGACCCGCGCGCGCGGGGTGCCGACGGGCGGCGTACCCGGTTCTTCACCGTGCATCTGGTGCTCGTCGTGATCGCCATCGCGCTCGCGGTACTCTTCCTCGCCGGCGCGGCGATGATCGGGTTCGCCGGGGTCTGAGCCGGCACTGGCCCCGGTCAGGCGTCGTCGAACTCCGCCTCGTCGCGTTCGTCGGCGACCGTGACCGTGCGTGCGTCCCACTCCGTCCATCGCTGCATGAGCAGTTCGATCGCGGCGTGGAAGCGCGCTGTCGCGGCCCCCGGCGATGTGTCGCCGAAGTAGTGACGCGACCACCCGCGCAGGTGCCCGGACGCGTCGGGGTCGTCGGCGATGCGGTCTGCCATCTCGACGATCGATGCTGCCGACGCCGCGTCGAGCCAGGCGGCATCCGCGAGGTAGCCGCCCGTATCGACGAGCGCTGCCGGATCCGCCGGCCGGGTGACGAGCAGCGGCTTCGCGACCGCCAGCCGGTCGTAGATCATCGCGGAGATGTCGACGACGGCGAGATCGGCGGCGGCGAGCTGCCACCCCAGCTCGGGACCATCGTCGTACACGTGATGAGCGAGCGGGTCAGCGCTGTTGGCGGCGGCGATAGCCGCGACGATGCGGCGATGCGCGTCACCGTACGCCGCGTCGACGACCCCGGACCTCGGATGCGGGCGATAGATCAGCCGGTGCTGCGGCGACGCGAGGACCGCGGCCGCCAGAGCCTCGCCGTGCGAGGCGATCGAGCCGTAGTGCGCGGCGGGGCGGTCGCCTTCCCAGGTGGGCGCATAGAGGATGACGCGGCGGCCGTCCTCGGGGTACGGGAGCGATCCCGAGAAGTGGTCCGCCTGCGGCCGACCGATCGCGATCGTGCGCGCGTCGAGGTCGTAGTCCCAGAGAACGCGCCCGAGACGCTCTCGAGCGGCGTCACCGGCGATCAGGGCATAGTCGTATGCCTTGAACTGGTTCGTGGTCATGTACATCTTGTCGGACTCGCCGTGGTTGATGAACACGTGCCACCGGTGCCCGTAGCGGAACATCTGGAAGTTGCGGGTGTTCTGATTGACGTACAGGACGACCCGGATGTCCTGCGCGGCGACCACCGATTCGAGGGCCCGGACGGTCGGGGCGAACAGGACGGGCAGCGCGCCATCGGCGAGGATCGCCTGGGCGCCGGTGGCGCTGCGGCTGATGACGACGACCGGCCAGGTCTTCGCGAGGAGTTGGAGCGGCTTGTACCACTGCCGTATCTGGTACATGTTCACGTCACCGTCGGCGAAGTACACGGCGATGCGGAAGTGACCGGCGGGTGGCTGCGGCGCCCTGGAGAGGGAGCGTCGCACGTCGACGTACGCGGCCCGGTTCGAGACGGCACGCCGAACCAGTGCGACGGCTTTTCGGACGTCCGAGATGATTCCCACCCTTCCAGGGTACCGAGCGGGTCAGCCGGAGCTGGGACGCGTGACATGATCGACGGATGCATGACGACGCGCACGGATGGCGTCCGGCGCCCGTACCGGACCGAGGCGCGGGCGTGTCCTTCGTCATCCCCGTGCTCAATGAGCGCGACTACCTCGAACACGCCGTGCGCAGCGTGCTCGCCCAGGACCTCGACGCGCCGATCGAGGTGATCCTCGCGCTCGGCCCGTCCTCCGATGGAACGGACGCGGTCGCCCGCCGCCTCGCCGACGAGGAGCCGAGGATCCGCCTCGTCCGAAACCCCGCGGCTCACATCCCCGTCGGCTTGAACATCGCGATCCGGGCGGCTCGCTACCCGACGATCGTGCGGGTGGACGCGCATTCGGAGCTCGAGCCCGGGTACACTCGCGCCGCGCTCGACACGCTCGCTCGGGTGCAGGCGGCGAACGTCGGCGGTGTGATGCGCGCCGAGGGCCGAAGCGCTTTCCAGCGAGCGGTGGCCCGCGCCTACAACTCGCGCATCGGGCTCGGCGGCGGCGCATACCACGGCGGTACCACCGAAGGCCCCGCCGAATCCGCCTACCTCGGCGTGATGCGGCGCAGCGTCCTCGACGAGGTCGGATTGTTTGACGAAGGAATCCGCCGCGGCGAGGATTGGGAGCTCAACCTCCGCATCCGGCGAGCCGGGTACCGGGTGTGGTTCGACCCCGACCTGCACGTCACCTATTGGCCTCGCGACAGCTGGTCCCGCCTCGTACGGCAGTTCCGGGCGACCGGCTCATGGCGGGGGGAGCTCGTACGACGTTTCGGCAGACGGAACGGTCTGCGCTTCTTCGCTCCCCCGGCACTCGTCGTGGCGACCGCCGCATCGCTCGTCGTCGGCGCGGCCCAGCTCCTCGGAGCGGCGCCGGGGCGCGCCGGCATCCTGCTGTCGATCGTCCATGCGCCTGTCGCGGCCTACGCGGCCCTCATCGCCGTCGTCGCAGCTGGGCGCGGCGGCGGTCGCGGACTGCGAGACCGCCTCTGGACCCTCGCGGTCCTGCCCTCCATGCACCTGTCATGGGGCGTGGGCTTTCTGCAGGGCGCCGCGCGCGGGGCGCGGGGCACGGTCGACACGTCGCGCCTCGAGCGGAATACGCCGCTTCCCTAGGTCAGTCGCGCGAGACCAACCCCTGGTCGAGGATCCGCGCGACCACGCGCTCTGCGGCCCGACCATCATCACGACTGTTGAAGCGGGCGCGCCAGCGGGCGTACCGCTCGGGGTCCCCCGGATCGCCGGACGTGATGGCGCGGACCAGTTCCTCCTGCGTCCGCACAACCGGACCGGGGGCCGAATCCGCGAGATCGAAGTAGAAGCCCCGCAGCTCGCCCCGGTAGTGCTCGAGATCGGGAACGAAGAAGTACATCGGCCGACCCGTGACGGAGTAGTCGAACATGACCGATGAGTAGTCGGTGATGAGTGCGTCCGAGGCGAGCTGAAGCGCGGCCGGATCGGGGTACGACGTCACATCGATCACTCGGGCGGCGCGCTCGTCGGTGCCGGGCGCCAGCGTGCGCGAGTGCCCGCGGACCAGCACCACGGCGCCCGTCGCCTCGGCGAGCGCTGGCAGATCGAGGAAGTCGACGATCGTCTGACGGTCGTCGCGCCACGTGGGCGCGTACAGCAGCACCTGCTCTCCGGCGTCGATCCCGAGGGACGCGCGCACGCCTTCCCGGTCGCCGGTGTGCAGTTCATCCGTCCGCGGATACCCTTCGACCCACACCGGTTTGCGCCGGAACGCGTACGCCGCGCGGAGCACGCGTGCGCTGTAGGGGTTCTGGGCGAGGAGGATGTCCCAGCGCCTGCTCTCTCGGAACACGGCGAGGGCCCGTCGCGGGTCGAAGCCCGGCCGGTGGAGAGCCAGTCGTTTGAGAGGCGTACCGTGCCAGGTCTGGAGGACGACCTGACCCGGTTTCCGGACGAACCGCCGGCGCAGCCAGTCGTTGACCACGAGCAGTCGGGCGGCGCCCCGGGCTCGCCACCATTCGGGGCTTCCGTCGACCACGGCGATCGCTCCCTCGGGCACCGCGACCGAAAGATCGACAACGCTCCAATAGCGGGTGACTGCGGGAGCCACGCGCGCCAGCTCGCGGTCGATCGCGAGCGGATTGTCGCTCGCGCTCCGGCCGTAGAAACTCTCGAAGAAGACGGCGTTCTCGAGGGGTCCGCGGTGAGCGGCATAGCGCTGCTCGAGCGCCCGGCTCCCCTCCCCCGACGCGAGCGCCGGATCGACGGGCGGCCCGATGCGCAGCAGCGCTCCGTCCCAGCTCGCGCGAAGCGTGCTCCCGTGGAAGGGCGCCGGCATCTCGGTGGCCTGGCCGCCGTCGCCCTGCATTCGGACGCCGTCGATGACGAGGTCGTAGCTTCCCCCGGGCAGCGGGAGGGAGGCGCCGCCCCAGCGGGACGCGTGCAGAGGGACACGCGCCGTCCAGCCGCCGTCCCCAGTCGTCACCTCGGCGCGAGATCGCGCCCGCGGGCCGACGACCTGAACCTCGCTGGGCGTGGGGCCGGCACCACTCACGGTGAGGACGGGTGAGCCCTCGACATCGAACCCGATGATCATCATGACCGCTCCCCTGCAGCTTCCGGCACCGCAGCGACGATCGCCTCGTGTACTCGACGCGCGTTCCCGCCGTCTCGCCACGCGTGCATGCGCAGGCTCAGCTCAGCCGATCGGCGGCGACGACGGTCCGTTTCCGGTCCTCCCGCGAGGAGCTCGTCGAGCTGCGAGCACAGCTCGGGCCACGATCGGGCGGCGTCGTCGCCCGCGACCTCCTCGTAGGTGCCGTAGAAGCCGCGAGTGCGGGCATAGCGCTCGACATCGGGGGCCAGGAAGAGCGTCGGCAGCGGCACGAGCCCGGCGTCGTAGGCGAGAGAGGAGTAATCCGTGACGAGCGCGTCCATGGCCGGGAGCAGGGGCGTCACGTCCGGGACGAGGTCGCTCCCGAGCATGCGGACGCGCGGCGTCGGCGACGGCGGGGTGTAGTCACCGCCGCCCAGGGGGTGAGAGCGGACCAGGAGAACGGCGTCGTGCGCCTCGAGAACGGTGAGGATGCGTTGCCAGTCGGCTGCGTCGGGCGTCGCCGGATCGGGGTCCCCGTCGCGCCAGGTCGGCGCGTACAGCACGGCATGAGCATCCGCGAGGCCGGGGACCGCGGTCTCGAGGCGCCGACGCGCGTCCTGTCGCCCCTGTCGGCGGTCGGCGGGCGAGAGCACGTCGACCCGCGGCTCACCGAGCACGGGCACACGGCTGTCGTCGAGCCCGAAGGCGCTCTCCAGGCGGCCGCGCACGCGGTGGGACGCTGCCGGCAGGAGGTCGATCTGAGCCTGCGTGCGCCGATACGCCAGAGCCAAGAGTCGCCGGATGCCGGGAACACCGCCCAGCCGACCGGGGTCCGTCGTGACCGGCGCGTCGAGGCCGATCCGCTTCAGGGGGATGCCGTGCCACAGCTGCACGAGGAACGCACCGCCGACGCCGTAGCGATTGACGTCGCCCAGACCGTGCGTGACCACGACGACCCCCGCCCGGGCCGTGTGCCAGAAGCCCGCAAGCGAGTCCCGCTGCACGGTCGGGATGCCGAGGCGCTTCGCATCGTCGGCCTGCCGCTGCGACGACACCAGCCACACGGCCCGGCGACGGGGCGCCGCCTGCCAGAGGGCGAGCGCCCCATCGGCGGTGCCGACGGCGCACCCGAACACCCAAGCGGATCGATCACGCGGGATCACGAGGGTGGCGAGCCGTCCCGCGAGATAGGCGGGGATGCGCAGGACCTTGCGCACATTGCCCGCGCCGAACGAGAAGGACGCCACCCCGCGAGCCTATCGCGGGGTGGCGTCCGGGCCGGTACCGCGCTTACTGCTGCAACTGGCCGAGGGTCACGGTCGCGGTCTGCTCACGGCCGTCGCGCACATACGTGAGCTCGGCTTCGCTGCCTGCGGCCAGTGCGCGCACCTGTGCGGTCAAGTCGACCTGATCGGTGATGGCGATCCCGTTGAACTCCGTCACGATGTCGCCGTTGCGCAGGCCCGCCGACGCGGCGGCCCCACCCGAGCTCACCTCATTGATGAGAGCGCCGGCACGCGTCGCGCCGGGTGCCGCAGCGGCATCTCCGACCGTCGCGCCGAGGAGGCCGTGGGTAGCCGAGCCGTTGTCGATGATCTCGTTCGCGACGCGTTCGGCGACCGTCGAGGGGATGGCGAACCCGACACCGATGGAGCCGGCCTCGGTGGACGCCCCGCCCGCGCTCGCGATCGCGACGTTGATGCCGATCAGTCGGCCCTTGCCATCGACGAGGGCGCCGCCGGAGTTGCCCGGGTTGATGGCGGCGTCGGTCTGGATGACCGAGATCGCGATCGACGACTTCGGCTGGGACGGCGTCTGCTGACCCTGGCCGAAATCGAACTCGAACGGCGTGCGCCCGCCCGGGGTCTCCTGCTGCGATCCGCCTTCCGATTCGGGCGCCGCCGACGACGCGATCTGGATCGAGCGGTTCAGCGCGCTCACGATGCCCGTCGTCACGGTGTTGGACAGCCCCAGAGGCGCGCCCACGGCGACCGTCTGGTCGCCGACGTTGAGCTTGCTCGAGTCGGCGAACTCGATGGGGGTGAGGCCCGAGGCGTCGGTCAGCTTGATGACCGCGAGGTCGTACGTCGGGTCGGTGCCCACGATCGTGGCCGCGTACACCCGGCCGTCCGAGGTGGTGACCGAGAGCTTCGGGTCGCCGGTGGCTCCGTCGAGCGTGACCACGTGCGTGTTCGTCAGTACGTAGCCGTCTTCGCTGAGGATCACGCCGGAGCCCGTCCCGCCGGAGGTGCCGGACGAGGCGGAGATGGTCACGACACTCGGCAGCACCTTCGTCGCGATGGCCGTGGTCGCGTTGACCGAGTCGGGGTTGTTGACGGTGATCGACGACGGGCCCGAGCTCTGGGAAGCGGGAGCCGCGACGAAGGACGATCCCACCGCCGCCGCGCCGCCGACGCCGGCCGCACCACCGACGAGGGCCGCCGCAACGAGGATCGCCGCGATCTTCCCGCCTCCGACCTTGCTTCGGTCGTGAGACTCGGGGGCCGCGGTCGTCGCGAAGGGCTGACCGAAGGCCGGAGCGCCACTGTGCGGTGCGGGCTGGCCGTAGGGCTGAGTCGGCTGGGTGTGGAAGGCCGGGCCGGGGTCCGCCGGCGCGCCGGGCAGCGGCGGGCGGGGCGGGATGGTCGCGTCGGCGCGCGGCGTCGCTGCCGCGTCAGGTGCCGACACGGGCGAGGTACGGGCGTGGTCGGCAGGCTGCTCGGCGTCGCTGCGCGCGTCGGGAGTCCGGTCGTCGGGGAAGTTCTGATCGCTCATCGAGGTTGCTCCTTTGTCCAAGCAAGAACAGGTTGCCGCCCCATGCTGTGGTTTGCCTATGCCGAGGATGGGACACGCCTATGCGTGTAGCCTGAGCCGGATGCACGAGGTTCCCGGCGCGTGGCGCCGCGCCGCACGAGGCGCCGGTCTCCTGACCGATGACGGTCTGCCCGTCCCCACCATCTTCGCCGAGATGACCGCGCTCGCCGCTCGCACGGGCGCGATCAACCTGGGTCAGGGCTTCCCCGACGAGGACGGGCCGCAAGAGGTCCTCGAGGCCGCACGCGCGGCCATCGCCGGCGGCCGTAACCAGTACCCGCCCGGTCGCGGAGAGCCGGAACTGCTGGCCGCGATCGCCGAGCACCAGTCGCGTTGGTACGGCATCGAGCTCGACGCCGACACACAGGTGCTGGTGACCGCCGGCGCTACCGAGGCTCTCGCCGCGACGGTGCTCGCGCTGGTCGACGGCCCGGATGACGAAGTCGTCGTCTTCGAGCCCTACTACGACGCGTATGCGGCCCTGGTCGCGCTGTCCGGTGCCCGCCTCGTGGGCGTTCCGCTCCGGTGGCCCGACTTCCAGCCCGACCTCGACGAGCTCGCCGCAGCCATCACCGATCGCACCCGCATCATCCTGGTCAACGACCCGCACAATCCGACCGGGACGGTCTTCTCACGCGAGACGATCGACGAGATCGTCCGCTTGGCGCATCGGCACGACGCCGTGATCGTCACGGACGAGGTGTACGAACACCTGACCTTCGACGCGCCCCACGTCCCGATCGCGACCCTGCCCGGCGCCGCTGGTCGGACGCTGTCGATCTCGTCCGCAGGCAAGACGTTCTCGGTGACGGGCTGGAAGGTCGGGTGGGTCACGGGCCCCGCCGAGCTCGTCCGCGCAGTCCTCGCGGTCAAGCAATGGCTCACGTACGTCAACGCCGGCCCGTTCCAGCTTGCCGTCGCCGCCGGACTGCGGCTTCCCGACGGCGTCTTCTCGGGTATCGCCGATCGTCTGCGCGCGGGTCGGGATCTCCTCGGCGCCGGGCTGCGCGAGGCCGGCTTCGCCGTGTCGACCCCAGCCGGTTCGTACTTCACCGTCGCGGATGCCGCGCCCCTCGGGGCTTCCGACGGCGACGCGTTCTGCCGGGAGCTGCCGGACCGTGCGGGTGTCGTGGCGATCCCGCTGACGGCCTTCGCGTCGCCCGCGCACCGGACCGAGTACGCCACGCTGGTGAGGTTCGCCGCCTGCAAGCGCCCGGACGTCCTGGCCGAGGCGTCAGCTCGACTCGCGCGGGCCTTCTGACCGGGGCACGACCTCGAAGCGGCGCAGCCGAAGCGCGGGGTTGACCCGTCGGACGCGCTCGACCGCATGGACGTCGATGTGGGCGACGGCGACGTCGCTCGACGTTCCCACCGCGGCGATCTCCACACCCTGCGGATCGAACACCCCGGAGTTGCCGACCCCCAGCGGCGGCGGATGGTCCGCGGCCGCGACGAAGAAGGTGTTCTCGATAGCGCGAGCCCGCAACAGGGTGTTCCACTGCAATTCCTTGAGCGGACCGCGCACCCACTGTGCGGGAACGAGGACGACGTGCGCGCCGGTGTCGGCGAGTACGCGGCCGATCTCCGGGAACCGCAGGTCGTAACAGGTCATCAGCGCGAAGCGCACGCCGTCGATCTCGAACGTCTCCGGCGGTGCGATCTCACCGGGCTCGACCCAGTCGGACTCGCGCTGCCCGAAGGCATCGTAGAGGTGCAGTTTGCGGTACGACGCGACGAGCCCGTCGGGTCCCACGGCCACGACCGTGTTGCGCACGCGCTCGGCGTCCGAAGCCCGCTCCAGAAGGCCGGCGACAATGTGCACCCCGTGATGACGTGCGAGGTCGCCGAGCCCCTCGACGAACGGACCCTGGAGGTCCTGGGCGTTCTCGCGGAGCGTCTCGTCGAACGGGTCGACGAAGTAGCTCGAGTACTCCGGGAAAAGGACGATCTGGGCTCCGCGCGACCGAGCGCGTTCGACGAACCCGGCGATCGCGCGGAGGTTGTCGTCGACGTCGGCCGCGGGCGCGAACTGGGCCACGGCGAGAGCTGTCATCGGTCCTCCGAACGGCGGTGGCGGTAGATGAGCGGTGAGACCACCCAGAGCAGAGCTATGAGGAACGCCAGCGCGCCCCCCGCTACCCAGGATGCCGCAGTGCTGACCACGACGTCGAAGACGAAGACGACCACGCCCACCAGCAGGACCGATACCGTCACCAGCGCGAACAGCAGAGCCGTGTGACCGAACGCGACGACGGCGGGCTTGGCCCGGCGGCGGAACAAGCCGCGATGGAGGGCCACCGGCGACAGGGCGACGATCGCGCTGAGTGCTGCCAGCACGACGAGGGTCAGATAGAACACCCGCTGCGGCCCGCTCAGGTCGCGGAACGCCGGTTGGAAGGCGAGAGCCAGCAGAAAACCGGTCAGGATCTGGGTGCCCGTCTGCAGGACGCGCAACTCCTGGAGCAGCTCGTTCCAGTTGCGGTCGGCACGCTCGTCCGCCGACTCGGCACGACCGTCGTCTGCGACGTCATCGCCTCGGTCGGCGACCGGGGTGGCGGGACTCATGTCGCTATCTTCCTCGCCCCGGACCGAGGACGCCAACACCCGGATGCCGGAGCGTCACGACACGCCCGGGACGCTCCGGATGCCACCCCGATTGGACGTCCCTCGGACCCCGTGCTAGTGTTATCTCTTGTGCCGCGGGGTGGAGCAGCTCGGTAGCTCGCTGGGCTCATAACCCAGAGGTCGCAGGTTCAAATCCTGTCCCCGCAACAAAAACACGAAGGCCCCGTCGAAAGACGGGGCCTTCGTTGCATGTAGCCGCGCCCGCCGAAAGCCAGCGGAGCCAGTCTCAGCGGCTCTTCGTCAGTCGGCCAGCACCGCTTCGCTCATGCCGTCGAGGAAGCGTGTGACCGTCGCGAGCTCCTCGGGACTGAACGGGTCCATCGCCTCTCGCATGCGGCGCAGGCGTGCGGCGAAATGCCGGCCGAAGTCCTGCCGGGACGATTCGGTGAGCGTGATGACCAGTGCACGTCGGTCGTTCGGGTGCGGCGCGCGCTCGATGAACCCCTCCTTCGCCAGTCGATCGAGCATCTTCGTCGTGGAAGCGCTCGATATACCCAGATGGCGCGCGAGG
Organism: Microbacterium sp. SMR1; assembly: GCF_003289625.1. Classification (GTDB taxonomy): domain Bacteria; phylum Actinomycetota; class Actinomycetes; order Actinomycetales; family Microbacteriaceae; genus Microbacterium; species Microbacterium plantarum. The sequence goes on along the minus strand of NZ_QMBN01000001.1, from coordinate 496,024 downwards.
TCGTGCGGCTTCACCAGCTCACCGCGCTGCTCGCGAATGCTGAGCATGCGCAGCGCCGAGAGGTCGGTGGCGTTCATGTCCATGTCCGAGCGGAGCCCGGTATGCATGCGATCCATCGCGTCGCTGAACGCTCGCACGGCTTCGAGAGCCGAGCGCTCTACACGACTTCTCGCCACCTCGGCATTCGGGTCAGCCATGTGGACACCACCTCTCGAGCCTGGTTATCATCGGCTCAAACGCTAGTTAAGCTAGCAAAAACGCCTCGCGAATGGCATATCCAGGACGGTGAACGTGATCTCCTTGCCCGATGACAGCAGAGCCGCTGTCGATCGCGCGCTCGAGGAAGTCCTCACCAGGCTCACACAGCGGGCCATCCCTCGGGGCTCATCGGCTCTTGCCCTCATCCGCGCCGCCTCGGCGGCGACATCCGGCGGCAAGCGCTTCCGCCCGGCTCTGGTGGTGGCGTCGTTCGACGCGTTCGGCGGCGACCGCCTGGCCACGCCCGGCCTGTGGGACGTGGCAGCCGCGTTCGAACTGCTCCACAGCGCGTTCGTGATCCACGACGATCTGATCGACCGCGACATCGAGCGGCGCGGTGTTCCCAACGTCGGCGGGACCTTCCGATCGCACGCCCGGTCCCTGGGCGTCAGCGCAGACGACGCCGAGCGGGTGGGCGATGCCGCCGCCGTCCTTGCCGGCGACATCCTTCTCTACGAGGCGGCGCGTCTCGTGGCCACGGCCGACGTCGCGTCGGATCAGCGGGTACCCCTGTTCGATCTGCTCGACGATGCGGTGCTGGTGTCGGCCATCGGAGAGCTCGCCGACGTCGAGCAGGCCGTCGTCCCTGCCGAGCCGGAGACCGCGCAACTGCTCAGCACGGCTCACGACAAGACGGCGGTCTACTCCTTCTGCGCACCGCTCGCGGCGGGTGCCGTGCTCGCCGGGGCGGACGACGGTGATCGCGGCGTGCTGATGTCGGTCGGAGCGGACCTCGGCCTAGCCTTCCAGCTGGTGGACGATCTGATCGGCACCTTCGGCGACGAGGCGCAGGCCGGCCGGGGCGCCGGCGCGGACCTCCGCGAGGCCAAGCGCACGCCTCTCATCTCCTTCGCCCGCGACTCGGCATCCTGGCCACAGGTGTCGTCCGCGCTGGCGATGGCGCCGACGGGTCCGATCGCCGTCCAGGCGGCACAGCGCGAGCTCGACGCGAGCGGCGCCCGCGAGCAGCTGGTGACCCTCATCGGCCAGACGCTCTCCTCGGTGCGGCGTCGGGCGGCCGAACTGCCACCCGCCGCGCGTGCGCTCATCGAGCAGCTCGCCGACGGCATCGAAGGACGGATCCCGTGACTCCCGACCACTCCGCGATCGCCCTGTACGACCGAACCGCGCGTGACGCCGCAGCCGTCGTGATCTCGGCCTACTCGACCTCGTTCGGGCTCGCTGCGCGGCTCCTGGGGCCGCGCGTGCGTCCGCACGTGCGGAACATCTACGCCCTGGTTCGCGTGGCCGACGAGATCGTCGACGGATCCGCCGAGCAGGCCGGGATGCCCCTGACGGCACAACGACGCGTCCTGGACGCGCTCGAGGAGGAGACGCTCCTGGCGGTCGAGGAGGGCTTCAGCGCGAACCTCATCGTCCACGCGTTCGCGTCGACGGCGCGGGAGTGCGGTATCGGCGCAGACCTCGTGCGACCCTTCTTCTCCTCGATGCGGACCGATCTCGAGGTGTCGTCCCACGACGCGGGCTCGCACGCCTCCTACGTCTATGGTTCGGCCGAAGTCGTCGGACTGATGTGCCTCCAGACCTTCGTCAACGCCGGCGGCTCGCACCCGCGCCCCGCCGACCCCGATCTCGTCGACGGCGCACGTCGCCTCGGCGCCGCATTCCAGGACGTGAACTTCTTGCGTGATCTCCCCCACGACGTCGGATCCCTCGGCCGCGACTACCTCGGTGTCGACGGCGCCGACGGCACCGCCTCGCGCGTGGAAGTGCTCGACCGTATCGACGCAGACCTCGACGCGGCCGGCGCCATCATCCCGCGCCTGCCGGCGGACTGCCGACGCGCCGTCACTGCAGCGCACGATCTGTTCACGGCGCTCTCCCGCCGCCTGCGACGGGCCGGTGACACCGACCAGCGAGTCCGCGTACCGAACACCGTGAAGCTCGGCCTGGCCGCTCGCGCGACGGTCGGCGCCGCTCCCCTGCGAGCCGGCGCATGACCCGGGCACGATCGCAGCGCCCCGCGCCCGGCTCGCGCGTCGTCGTGATCGGCGGCGGCATCGCCGGTCTCGCCACGGCTGCGCTGCTGGCCGATGAGGGTTACGCCGTGACGGTTATCGAGGCGCGGGAGGAGACGGGCGGACGGGCCGGCACATGGGAGCGCGACGGCTTCCGGTTCGACACCGGGCCGAGCTGGTACCTCATGCCCGAGGTCTTCGAGCACTTCTTCGCCCTGCTCGGGACGACGGCGGCGGCTGAACTCGACCTGGTCCCCCTGGTCCCGGCCTATCGCGTCTACGCGGAGCCCGAGGGCGACGGCATCGGAGATCACATCGACGTCGTGTCGGGGCGAGCCGAGGCGACAGCGCTGTTCGAGAGCCGTGAGCCCGGTGCCGGCGCACGACTGGACGAATACCTCGATTCCGCTGCCGACGCCTACGACCTCGCGGTATCGAAGTTCCTGTACGACACGTACGCCTCGTCCGAGGGGCTCCGCGACCCCGACATCCTGCGGCGCATCCCGACGCTCGCTCCGCTGCTCACCCGCTCGCTGAACCGGTTCGTCGACAGCCGGTTCGAGGACCCGATGCTGCGCCAGGTCCTCGGCTACCCCGCGGTCTTCCTCGGCTCGTCGCCGTATGACGTGCCGAGCCTCTACCACCTCATGAGCCACCTCGACCTCGACGACGCCGTGCTGTACCCGCGCGGCGGCTTCACCGAGATCATCGCGGCGATCGAGCGCTTGGCGCGCGAACGCGGCGTCGAGGTGCGCACCGGCACCGCCGTCGCGCAGATCCTCACCGCCGCGGACGGCAGCGCCCGCGGGGTCCGTCTGGCCGACACGAGCGAGGTCGCCGCCGACATCGTGGTGTCCGCAGCCGATCTGCACCACACCGAGACGGTCCTGCTCCCTCCCGAGCGGCAGACGTACCCCGAGCGCTGGTGGCGCAAGCGCACGCCGAGCTTCGGCGCGCTGCTGATCCTCCTCGGCGTCGAGGGCGAACTGCCCGAGCTGTCGCACCACACCCTGCTCTTCACCCGCGGTTGGCGCGAGAACTTCGATGCGATCTCGGGACGGGACACCCACATCCCCGATCCCGCGTCCCTGTACGTGTGCCGTCCCAGCGCGACCGACGACACCGTCGCTCCCGCCGGATCGGAGAACCTGTTCGTCCTGGTTCCCATCCCGGCCGACCCCGAACTCGGCCGCGGAGGTGTCGACGGGGCCGGCGACGCCGCGATCGAAGCCGCCGCCGACCGGGCGATCGAGCAGATCGCGCAGTGGACCGGGGTGGACGATCTCGCTTCTCGCGTACGCGTCCGCCGCACGATCGCACCCGCGGACTTCGCGCGCGACCTCGGGGCGTGGCGCGGAAACTCCCTGGGACTCGCGCACACGCTGGGACAGAGCGCGTTGTTCCGCCCGGGGAACGCCTCCAAGAAGGTTGCCGGTCTCTACTACGCCGGCGCCTCCGTGCTCCCGGGCATCGGGCTGCCGATGTGCCTGATCTCGGCAGAGCTCGTCGTCAAGCGCCTGCGCGGAGACACGACCGCCGGCCCGCTGCCCGAGCCCGCTGCCCCCACCGGCTGAGCGGTGCCGGGCCTGTACCTGCTCGCCCTGCTCGTATCGCTCTGCGGTGTCGGGCTGCTCGATCGTCGGTTCCGCCTGGCGTTCTGGCGCGACCGTCGACGCACGGTGATCGCCTCTGTGCTCGGCACGGCATTCTTCCTGCTGTGGGACGCTGTCGGCATCGCAACGGGCGTGTTCGTCAAGGGCGACAGCCCCGCGCTGCTCGGTGTCGATCTCGCCCCGCACCTGCCGCTCGAAGAGCCGGTCTTCCTCCTCTTCCTCAGCTACCTCGCGCTGGTCGCCTACGGCGGCGCGCGGCGCCGGCACGAGGGACGGCCGCACGAGCCCCGCTGGAGGGATGTCGCGCCATGACCTATCCCCTCATCGTCATCCCCTTCGTCCTCGTGACCGTCGTCGTGACAGCGATGTCCGCTCGGCGCCCGCGCTTCGCCGCCCGCATGGCCTGGTCCTCGGTCGCCGCGGTCGTGCTCCTCCTGCTGACGGCGGTATTCGATAACGTGATGATCGCCGCCGGGCTCTTCACCTATCCGGAAGAGCACCTGAGCGGCATCCGAATCGGACTCGCGCCGCTCGAAGACTTCGCCTACCCGCTGTGCGCGGCCTTCCTGGTGCCTGCCGTCGCGACCCTCTTGGAGAAGCCGAAACGATGACCGCCCCCGCGCTCGCGCGCCAGCTCCTCGTCGCCTCCCGCCCGGTGAGCTGGATCAACACCGCCTACCCGTTCGCCGCGGCGTACCTCCTCACCACTCGCCAGATCGACGCGACGCTGCTCATCGGCACCCTGTTCTTCCTCGTCCCGTACAACCTCGCGATGTACGGCATCAACGACGTCTTCGACTACGAGTCCGACCTGCGGAACCCGCGGAAGGGCGGCGCGCACGGCGCCATCCTCGACCGGCGGGTGCACCTTGCGACGCTCTGGGCCGCCGCCCTGTCGTGCTTGCCGTTCGTGGCCTATCTCGTCGCGGTCGGCTCCCCGCTGTCCTGGCTCGTCCTCGCCGCGAGCCTGTTCTTCGTCGTGTTCTACAGCGCTCCCCCGCTCCGGCTGAAAGAGCGACCGTTCGCCGACTCGATCACGAGCAGCATCCACTTCTTCTCCCCCGCCGTGTACGGGCTGGTCCTCACCGGCGCGACCTGGACGTGGCAGCTCGTCCTCATCCTGCTGGGCTTCGCCGCGTGGGGCGTCGCCTCGCACGCGTTCGGGGCCGTACAGGACGTCCAGGCCGACCGCGAGGCGGGGATCGCGTCCATCGCGACCGTGCGCGGCGCGCGCTGGACCGTGAGGTTCGCGCTGGGCTGCTACGCCCTCGCCGGCGTTCTCATGCTCGCGACCAGCTGGCCGGGCCCGCTTGCGGCTCTCGTGGCGGTCCCGTACCTCATCACGCTGTGGCCGTTCCGGAACATCACCGACGAGACGTGCGAACGAGCCACCGCGGGCTGGGACCGCTTTCTCTGGCTCAACCAGCTCGGCGGCTTCCTCGTCACCCTGCTGCTCGTCTGGTGGTGGCTGATCACGTCGTGATCGGCCACCACCCGTTCGGCGCTGACGAGATCAGGCGGCGGGGTTGGTCGCGTTCGCGGTCTCGATGATGCGGCTCGCGCGAATCGGGTGTCCCTGGGTGGTCAGGCATCGCCCGGTCGCGAGGTCCCACTTCCAGTCGTGCAGCGAGCAGGTGAGCACACCGTCCTCGATCTTGCCCGTCTTCGTGAGGTCTGCTCGCAGGTGCGGGCACCGGCGCTGCACGGTCCAGTCGCCCAGTTCGGCATCCTCGGTCTGATCCGACTGCTCGGCGTACCAGTTCTCGACGTACTCGATGCGATCACGGGACAGGCACTTCAAGAACGTCGTGAGGAACTCGTTGAACTTGCCGCTGCGGCCGACCTCGAACTGCATCGACAGGAAGATCGAGTTCGACCAGTCGATCTCGTGGTCGCGGATGTTCGTCGACACCAGGTCGGCGGGGATCGTGTACCAGTAGACGCACTCCTCACCGGCGTACTCGCGGACCTTCGCCTTCGGGAAGTCGACCACCATGTCGAGCTCGCCGATGCGGAAGCGCACCATCCCGCCCACACCGTTGCGGATCGTCCGCGCGCGGCGCAGAAGCGGCTCCCACCACTGCTTGATCGCAGCCAGCATCTCATCCGGCGGCAGGATCGGGGCGCGACGCTCGATCTCGGCGCGGACCTCGGCCTGACGACTGTCGCGCTGCTCGGCGAGGTAGGCCCACTTGTCCGAGAAGATGCGCTCGATCTCGGCATCCGTGTACAGCGTCTGGGTGACCTCCAGCACGCCGTCGTTGAGATCGACCTGCGTTCCCGGAACGAACAGGTAGCCCTTCTGGTCGGGACGCTCTTCGGCCATATGCGCGAGGAACTGCGCCTGATCGGTGAAGATCGAGTCGTTCTGCTCGCCCCAGCCGTTGTAACGGAAGAGCTCTTCGCGCAGGAACATCGGCGGTCCGGCCATCGGGAAGACGTGAGGCGCGTCGACCTTGTCGATGTAGTACATCGCGCGCTTGTTCTGCGCATCGCGCTTGAGCTGAGCGAAGTTCTGCTTCGCGTCCTGCGGCAGGTCGTAGACCATCGGCCACCAGATCGCGCCGGAGACCTGGGTGAAGTAGGCCTCGGGCTTGCCGAACGACATCAGCTTCTCGAGATCCAGCGGGTGGGAGTCGTTCTGGTTCAGCACCGAGGCGGTGCCGTCGTCGACCGACAGGGACGAGTCGCCGATCGGGCCGTCGCTCGGGGCGCGCAGGGGCGTGACCATGACCTTGAGGTCGCCGAACTCCAGGGGCACACCCGCCTGCGTGTAGATGATGTTGTCGTACCCGAGATCGCGGAGATCGCGTTCGAGATCGTCGGTCGGGTAGTCCGGCAGAAGCACGCGGATGTCGGTGGGGACGTGCGCGCGCAGCAGCGCGGGGTCGAAGTGATCGCGGTGCCGGTGCGAGATGTACAGGAAGTCGGCGCGCCCGAAGCGCTCCCAGTCGAGGCCCCGGTTGTCGGGGAACGGGAACCACGAGCCGAAGAAGCTCGGTCCGACGACCGGGTCGCAGAGGATGCTGCCCCCTGCCGTCTCGATGAACATTCCGGCGTGTCCCAGGCCTGTGATGCGCATGACGATGACCTCCTGTTGCGACTGGTCGAGTCTACGTGAGGCGTCGGCGACCCCCGCCCGCCGTGGGCCGTGTCAGTTCACCCGACGTCGATGCGAGGGGAAGCTCACGCCAGCAGGAGGCGGATGTCGTCGGCGGTCAGGGCGTTCGAGAACGCGCCGTCGGCGTCGAGGACCGCACCGACGAGTCGTGCCTTGCGCCGCTGCAGCTCCACCACCTTCTCCTCGATCGTGCCCGCCGCGATCAGGCGGTACACGCTCACTGGCCGGTCTTGGCCGATGCGGTGCGTGCGATCGATCGCCTGCTGCTCGGCCGCCGGATTCCACCAGGGATCGAGCAGGAAGACGTAGTCGGCCTCCGTGAGGGTCAGCCCCACGCCGCCCGCTTTGAGGCTGATGAGGAACACCGGGTCATCGCACTTCCGAAACGCTTCCACCACCGCCGCCCGGTTGCTCGTCGAACCGTCGAGGCGGACCACTCCGGTGCCGCGCGCCCGGAGGTCGGCTTCGACGATGTCGAGGAACGAGGTGAACTGACTGAACACGAGCGCTCGGTGCCCCTCGGCGATCACCTCGTCCAAGCGCCCGCGGAGCGCCTCGAGCTTGCTCGGGACGAGACCCGGCCCACCGGCGTCCACGAGAGCGGGCGCGAGCGCGAGCATGCGCAGAAGAGTCAGGGATCGGAAGACGATGAACCGCTGGCTGTCGAGATCGTCCAGCAGCCCGAGCACCTTCCGGCGCTCCCGCTGCAGCACGCGCTCGTAGACGGCACGGTGACCGCTCGAGAGCTCGACGCGCACGTCCTGCTCCTGCCGAGGCGGCAACTCGGGAGCCACGACATCCTTCGTGCGTCGGAGCAGGAACGGCCGGATGCGCCGCCGCAGCCGCGCAAGCCGGCGTTCGCGCGCGGGGCCCCCTTCGAGGTTCTCGTCGACACGGCCACGCTCGATCGGCTGTACATACTCCTCCCGGAAGCGTCGGGCCGAGGGGAAGAGGCCGGGGCTCGTCAGCGACAGGATCGCCCAGAGGTCGGTCAGACTGTTCTCGAGCGGTGTGCCGGTGGCAGCGAAGACGACATCGGCACGCAGGCCGAGAACGGCGCGGTGCACGCGCGTCCGCGGGTTCTTGACGTACTGCGCCTCATCGAGCACGACCGTCGACCACTCGCGCTCGGCGTACGCGGCGGCATCGAGGCGGAGCAGCGCATAGGAGGTCAGGACGAGATCCGCCTCGATCCGCTCGAGCGCGGCCCCCACACCGTCGACCACGACAGCGCGCAGGCCCGGGGCATGACGTGCAGCTTCGTCGCGCCATGCCGACACCACCGAGGCCGGCGCGACGACGAGCGCGGGCCGACTCGAACCGCGCTCGCGCTCGCGCTCGAGCAGCGCGAGGAGCTGCAGAGTCTTGCCGAGCCCCATGTCATCGGCCAGGATGCCCCCCAGGCGCGCATCGCGCAGTGTCGCGAGCCATACGAAACCCTCGTGCTGGTAGGGCCGCAGGGCGGTGACGACGCCGACCGGCGCCTCCTCGGCGGCGACCGGCACCCTCTCGGCTGCCGCATCGCGGAAGTCGTCGACGGCCGCACGCCACCGCACGGCCGGCTCCGCCTCGTCGGCGACGTCCTCGAACGCCGTCCAGAGCTCCACCTGATAGCGGCTGACGCGGGCGCTGCCGGTCTCCCATTCGACCAGGTCGCGCGAATCCTCGATGAGCTCGCGCAGACGGTCGAGTGCCGGATGCGAGAGGGAGAAGTACGCACCATCGGACAGCAGCATCTTCTTCCGACGCTGCGCGAGGGCGGTGAACAGGGGACGGAACGGAACGCGGCGTCCCTCGACCTCGACGTGCACGCCGAGGTCGAACCAGTCCGCGTCGGTGGTCTCGACCGTCTTCACGGTGATGCGCGGGTCGCCCGAAAGCTCCCGATACGACCGCGTCACGCCCGACACCTCGACGCGGACCCCGTCGAGCGCCTGCAGCACCGGCAGCACCTCGGTCGTGAACTCCGCCGCCTCGACGCCGCTGCGGGTTCCTTCGGGCACGAACGGGTCGTCCGTAGCGCTCGCCCACGCCGCCTCGAGGGCCACTCGGAGCTCGTGGTCGGCGGACGCCGATCCCGCGGCGGCGTCCCACGCGACGCGGCCCGCGCCGGGCACCTGCCAGGCGAACGCGTACGCGAGCTCATCGCGCGGGCCGTGATCGACGGTGACGACGACCGTCGTGCGTTCGGGCGGGGGCAGTCGGACTCCCGGTGCGGGCACGACGACCGTCTCGCGGGCCAATCTGGGGTATGCCTCGCGGAGGAACTCTTCGCGATCCGCCGCGGGAACGCGGATCGAGTCGCCGGCCGCCAGGAGAGATCGGACACCCGAGCCGAAGCCCACCGGCGCGAACACCACCCGCAGGCCATCCGCGACCTGGCTGGCGCCGTAGACGCCGACATGTCCGAGCGGACGCGCATGCGCAGCGGTTTCCTCACCGCCGGCGAACCGAACGACGGGCGTGAGCTGCAGGTCACCGTCGACGCTGTCCACCCGCACCTCGATCGACGCGCCGTCGGCCAGGAGCACCTGCTGATCGGGTCGGGTCGGTACGATCGGGATGCCGAGACCGGCCGCGGCGCGAAGGTGGGGCCAGAGGAGCTCGGAGTCGGCGCCGTCGAGCGTCAACCACTCCGAGTCGCCGTAGCCGCCGAGCAGCCGAGCGTCATGCGCGATGCCGTACAGCGTCGAGAACCAGCGCGCGCGCACCGGATCGACCCGCCACGCACCACGTCGCAGCGATTCCCAGCTCTCGTCGCCCTGCACCCATCGGCCACTGGTTCCGCTGCGAGAGAGCGGACGCACCGCGAGCCGGAGCTCGCCGTCGGAGGTGGCGACGCTCCGCGGGGTCGCCGGAAGCACCCGACGCGGCCCCCAATGAGCGGCGGCGGCGCTTTCTCGCTGGCGCAGCTGCACGCCCAGGGCGACCGCGTTCTCACCCGACGCCGCCGGCGCCAGGACGGCGCGCCACGACGGCGCTGCCCTCTCGATCACGGGTTCGACCTCATACGAGGATTCTCGAGGGTGCCTCCGACGTCGGTCAGCCCAGTCGGGCGACCCGACCGAGGACGCCGTGGACGAAAGCGCTCGACCCGTCGGTCGAAAACTCCTTCGCGAGCTCGACGGCCTCGTCGATGGCGACTGCGGCGGGAACCGCGTCGTTGTACACGATCTCCCAGACGCCGAGTCGGAGGATCGCCCGGTCGACGGCGGGCATCCGCGCGAGCGACCAGTCCTTCGCGAACGTCGTGATCTGCTCGTCGATGTCGTCGCGGTTGTCGATGATGCCGTCGATGATCTCGCGCGCGTACAGCCACGACGCCTCGCGGGCGGGCTCGAGCGCCGCGCGCTTCGCCTCGGCGGCGAGGGTCACCCCGAGGTCGTCGCCGCGGATGTCGGACTGGTAGAGGATGTCGAGGGCGCGCTTGCGCGCCTTGGAGCGAGCGCTCATCGGACGAGGGCCGGCGTCAGTTCACGCGGCCGAGGTAGTCACCCGTGCGGGTGTCGACCTTGACCTTCGTGCCCTGCTCGACGAACAGCGGAACCTGGATCTCGTAGCCGGTCTCGACCGTCGCGGACTTCGTGCCCGCCGACGAGCGGTCGCCCTGCAGGCCCGGCTCGGTGTACGTGATCTCGAGGACGACCGAAGCGGGCAGCTCGATGTAGAGCGGGTTGCCGTTGTTCAGCGCGATCTGCACCTGCTGGTTCTCGAGCAGGTAGTTCTTCGCGTCGCCGACGGTGGCGGCGGGGACCGTGATCTGGTCGTAGTCGTCGACGTCCATGAAGACGAAGTTGTCGCCGTCGTTGTACAGGTAGGTGAAGTCGCGGCGGTCGACGTTCTCGATCTCGATCTTCGCGCCGGCGTTGTAGGTGCGGTCGACGGTCTTGCCCGACACGACGTTCTTCAGCTTCGTGCGCACGAACGCGCCACCCTTGCCGGGCTTGACGTGCTGGAACTCGATGACGTTCCAAAGCTGACCGTCGATGCTGAGGACGACGCCGTTCTTGATGTCTGCGGTCGATGCCATGAGTGTGGAGTTCCGTTCGTGTGGTCGGGCGGCCGACGGGCCGAGGATCGATTCTACGCGAGGATGTCGAGCAGCTGTCGCGTCGCGCGCGCGTATCCGGCGACACCTTCGCCGATGACATGGACCGAGGCGACGTCGGCGACGTAGGAGTGGTGGCGGAAGCTCTCGCGCTCGTAGACGTCGGAGATGTGGACTTCGGCCACCGGCAGGGACACTCCCGCGAGCGCATCACGGAGGACGACGGAGGTGTGCGTGAGCCCGCCGGGGTTGATGACGATGCCGACGCAGTCCGCACGGGCCTCGTGGATGGCGTCGATGAGGACGCCCTCATGGTTGCTCTGCACGCAGCGCACCTCGACGCCGCGTTCCCCGGCCGCCGCGATGACGAGGGCCTCGACGTCGGCGAGGGTCTCGCGTCCGTAGATCTCGGGCTCGCGGGTGCCGAGCAGATTGAGGTTCGGCCCGTTGACCAGCAGCAGGCGTCGAGGGGTGCTCACGCGCCCACCCTACCGATGACGCGCCGGCTCAGGCCCCCACCTCCTGGTAGGCGGCGAAGAGCAGCGACTCATCGGGGGCCTGCAGAACGGTCGGCTTGGCGATGTCGTCGAGCACGATGAACCGCAGCATCGAGCCGCGGGTCTTCTTGTCGCGCTGCATCGTCGCCAGCAGCTGGCGCCACGCACCCGCACGGTACGAGGTGGGCAGCCCGAGGGTCTCGAGGATGTCGCGGTGACGCTGGGCTGCGGCATCCGGGAGTCGTCCCGCCAGACGCGACAGCTCGGCCGCGAACATCATCCCCACCGAGATCGCGGCGCCGTGGCGCCACTGGTACCGCTCGGCATGCTCGATGGCGTGGCCGAGGGTGTGGCCGTAGTTGAGCACCTCGCGCAGTCCGGCCTCGCGCAGGTCCTCCCCCACGACCTTCGCCTTCATGTCGATCGCGAGCTCGATGCTCCGCCGGAACGCGTCGCTGTGCGGGTCGACGGCCGCCTCGGGATCGGCCTCGATGAGGTCGAGGATCTCGGGGTGCCAGATGAATCCGGCCTTCACCACCTCCGCGAAGCCGGCGACGCGCTCGTTGCGCGAGAGCCCGTCGAGCAGGTCGAGGTCGCAGACGACGGCGACCGGCGGCCAGAACGCCCCCACGAGGTTCTTCCCCTCGGCGGTGTTGATGCCCGTCTTCCCGCCGACCGCGGCATCCACCATGCCGAGCACCGTCGTGGGGACCTGCACGACCGCGATGCCGCGCAGCCACGTCGCGGCGACGAAGCCGGCGAGGTCGGTCACGGCGCCGCCACCGAACCCGACGACGGCATCCGTGCGCGTGAAGTCCGCCTGGCCCATGACCTGCCAGCAGAACGCCGCGACCTCGACGCGCTTGCCCTGCTCGGCGTCGGGGATCTCCGCCAGCAGCACCTGGCGGTCCGACCCCAGGATCTCGCGGAGACGCTCGGCCTGTGCGGACAGCGTCGGGGGGTGCACGATGAGCACCTTGCGGGCGGCCTCGGGCAGCGCCGAGCCGACGAGCGGAAGAATGCCGCGCCCGATGGTCACGTCGTAAGGCGCGGTGCCCCCGACGGTGATGACGGTGGTGTCTGTCATGACGTCTCCTCCTGAGCCCACGCCGCGATGGCGTCGACGATGTCCTGGATCCGGCCGGTGGATGTGTCAAAGCGTGCGTCGGCGAGCTGATCGTAGAGCTCGCGTCGGCTCTCGGCGACCTCGCGCCAGCGCCCCACCGGGTCGTCGCCCTGGAGCAGCGGGCGCGTGGTGCCGGCGAGGCGGGAGGCGATCGTCTGCTCCGAAACGGTGAGCAGCACCACACGGTGCGCGGCGAGGTCGCTCCGGGTATCGGGATGCAGCACCGCGCCGCCACCGAGGGCGACGACGCCGCCGCGCCCGAGGGCCTCGGCGACCGCGAGCCTCTCGATCTCGCGGAAGCGCTCCTCGCCACGCTCCGCGAAGAGCCGTTCGATGGGGCCGTGGTCGCGGACGACGAGGCCGTCGCTGTCGGTGAACGTCGCGCCGAGAACGCGCGCGAGCTTCTTGCCGATGCTCGACTTGCCCGCGCCCATCGGTCCGATCAGGACGATCGCCGGGGCGGTCATCCGATCGCGTCGTCGCTCAGCGCCGCCGAGCGCAGCGTCTCGGGGATCGCCGCGAGGTATCCCTCGAGGTTGCGGCGGGTCTCGGCGACGTTGTCGCCCCCGAACTTCTCGAGCACGGACTCCGCGAGCACGATCGCGACCATCGCTTCGGCGACGACACCGGCTGCCGGCACGGCGCAGACGTCGGACCGCTGGTGGTGAGCCGTCGCCGCGTCGCCCGACGCGACGTCCACCGTGCGCAGCGCCTTCGGCACCGTCGCGATCGGCTTCATGCCCGCTCGGACCCGGAGGACGGTGCCCGTCGACATCCCGCCCTCCGTGCCACCCGCCTTGTCGCTCGAGCGCGCGATGCCGGCGTCGGTCGCGAAGAGCTCGTCGTGTGCTGCGGAGCCGCGACGACGCGTGGTCTCGAAGCCGTCGCCGACCTCGACGCCCTTGATCGCCTGGATACCCATGAGCGCCTGCGCGAGCTTCGCGTCGAGACGGCGGTCCCACTGCACGTGGGATCCGAGCCCGGGCGGGAGCCCGTACGCGAGGACCTCGACGATGCCGCCCAGCGTGTCGCCGTCCTTCTTCGCAGCGTCCACCTCGGCGACCATCGCGGCAGAGGTCTCGGCGTGGAAGCACCGCAGCGGATCGGCATCCAGCACGTCGACATCGTCGGGCGTCGGCAGCGCCGAGCCGTCGGGCACCCGCACGGGGCCGATCGAGAGGGTGTGGCTGACCAGCCGGATGCCGAGCTCGTTCAGGAACGACCGGGCCACCGCGCCGAGAGCCACGCGCGCGGCCGTCTCACGGGCGCTCGCGCGCTCGAGGATCGGCCGGGCCTCGTCGAATCCGTACTTCTGCATGCCGACGAGGTCGGCGTGGCCGGGGCGAGGCCGAGTCAGGGCGGCACCGCGCCCGCGGGAGCGCTCGGTGAGCTCGATCGGCTCCGGGCTCATCACCTCGACCCACTTCGGCCACTCGGTGTTGCCGATGCGCAGAGCGATGGGGCTGCCGAGGCTGAAGCCGTGTCGGACGCCCGTCGAGATGGTGAGTTCGTCCTCCTCGAACTTCATGCGCGAGCCGCGGCCGTAGCCCAGCTTGCGCCGAGCGAGGTCGGCCTGGATCGCGGCACGTGAGACCGGCACGCCGGCGGGGAGGCCCTCCATGAGGGCGACGAGTTCGGGGCCGTGCGATTCGCCGGCCGTGAGCACGCGGAGCATTCGTCTATCCTCCCATGAGCGCCCGGCGCATGACGGCGACGACGTCCTCCTCGCCGGGCAGCGGGTCGTCGGGCGAACCGGTCGCGAAGATGCGGATCTGGAGCACCGCCTGATGCAGCAGCATGGTCGCGCCCGGGTGGGCCGGCTGTCCCGCGGCGAGCCAGGCGTGTCCGAGCGCTGTCGGCCACGTGCCGTAGACGACGTCGTAGAGGGTACCCCCGCTCGCGGCGAGACCCGCGGAGACGGCGTCAGCGACCGGCGCGTCGCCCGGCAGGGTCGACACGGTCAGCTCGACCTCCCCCGCCGGCGCGTCGAGGGGCGACACCGTCGCCGCGATGCCTCGGCTCGCCGCGAGCGTCCGCAACGGCTCGGCTGCGGCGGGCCGTCGTGCCGCGATATCGATCCGGCCGACGCCGACGCGCTCGAGCGCGAGGAGCGCCGACGTCGCCGTCGCGCCTGCGCCGACGATGCGGGCACGAGGCGCAGCCGCGGACCCGATCTCCGCGAGCGCAGCCGCGAGTCCGCCGACGTCGGTGTTGAACGCCGCCCACCCATCGCCCGTCCGGAGGAGCGTGTTCGCTGCGCCGGTTGCGGTCGCCGCGGCATCCCGCATCCGAGCCGCGTCGTGCGCGAGTGTCTTGAGCGGCATGGTGAGCGACAGCCCGTGGAACTCCGTCCCGAGGGCTGTCAGCTCGCTCGCGAACGACGCCTCGTCGACGTGCCGCCGCCCGTACCGCCACGGCAGACCGAGCCGGTCGTACGCCGCGGTGTGGAGGACCGGCGACAGGCTGTGGCCGATCGGCGAGCCCCACACTTCGAAGCGGCGCGGGTCTCCCGCAGACAGGTCAGCAGCCGCGGTTGTCATTCGCGTCGCACCACGCGTGCCACTGCTCGATGCCGGCCTGGTGCTCCTCGTAGGTCGCGGAGAAGATCGTCTCGCCGGTGTCCATGTTCCAGGTGACGAAGTACAGCCACGGCCCGTCTGCGGGATTCATCGCCGCGTCGATCGCCTCATCGCCGGGATTCGCGATCGGACCCGCCGGCAGCCCCGCTCGGACGTACGTGTTCCAGGGATTGTCGTCCTCGAGCGCCTCCGCCGACGAGCTGACCGTACCGTCGTGCATCTCGTTGTACCCGTACTGGGCCGTCGAGTCCATCTGCAGGGGCATGCCGTCTGCGAGGCGGTTGGCGATGACGCGAGAGACCTTGTAGAAGTCGTCGGACAGACGCGCCTCGCGCTGAATGATCGATGCCGTCGTGAGGATCTCCTCGCGGCGCTCCTGAGGAACGCCCGCGGCGTCGAGCGACTCGAGCGTGCGGTCGACCATCGTGCGCACGATGTCCGTGGCCGAGAGCCCGGGGTCGAACTGATAGGTCGCCGGGAACAGCCAGCCCTCCAGCGTGTCGGCCGCGACGCCGTACGCGGATGGGTCGGCGACAGCGGCGGTGAAGTCCTCGACCGGCATGCCCGTACCCTGTGCGAGCACCTCGACGGTCTGGTCGACGGTCAGGCCCTCTCGCAGCTGCGCGGCGTTCTGTCGCTTGCTCGCGGGATCGAGGATGAGCCTCAGGGCCGCCTCGGATGTCATGCGCTGCTGCAACGCGTACACCCCCGGCTGGAACGTCGGGTCCTGTGCCGTCGCGATGAGGTGATCGTAGAACGCCGTCGGTGTCTTCGTGACGCCCTGATCGAAGAGCGTCTGAGAGATCGTCGACCCGGTGTCGCCGCTCACGACGGTCACCAGCACCTCGCCGGTCGCCTCGCCGGGCTCGAAGTCCTTCGGCTCCTCCCACCCCATCACGGAGCGGATCTGAGGCTCGTACGTGTTCCACACCCATGCGCCCGCGGCCACGATGCTGCCGAGGATCGCCAGGATCACGATGAGGACGACCCATTTCGCGATCCGGCTCTTCTTGCGGTCGCGATCATGCCGGCTGGGAACGGCACCCACCTCGTGCGTGCTCACTTCACCCGTGAACAGGGCGTCGAGCGTGCCGACCGCAGGCGCAGCGGCCCGCGGCGTCTGCTCGTACGACGCCTGTGCGCCCGGAGCCTGCTCGCGGGACGCCGGTGCGCGCACCGATCCGCGGTGCTCCGCGGCCGGGGTCGGGGTGTGCTCCGCACGCGAGGAGTCCTCGGGACGCGCTGCACCTCCCGGCGTGGATGCCGGACCCTGGGACGCCGGACTCTGGGATGCCGCACGCGCGGCGCGTCGGCTCGTCGGGACGCCATTGTCGTGCGGCGGGCGGTCAGTCATGTCAGGGGTGCTCCTGCGAGGGTGCGACGGGAACACCGGGCGGGTTACCGGTGCTCTTCTCGACGTCGAGTGCCTGCTGGAGGAGCACTACGGCGGCGACCTGGTCAACAATGCTACGAGACGATCGCTGTGATCGGCCCGAACCGCGCAACGCACTGTGGGCGCTCACGGTGCTCAGCCGCTCGTCGACGAGACGGACACGGTGTCCGGCGGCCGCGAGAGCCTCGGCGAAACCGCGCGCGTCTGCCGTCGACGCGGTCTCCCGCCCGCTGAGCGCGACCGGCAGGCCCACCACGAGCTCGACGGCGTCGTACTCCTCGGCCAGAGCGCCGATGCGTGCGAGATCTCCCTCTGCGCGCGGCACGGTCTCGACCGGAACCGCGAGCAGGCCGTCGCGGTCGCATCGGGCGACGCCAATGCGGGCCGTACCCACATCGACGCCGAGCCGCACGCCCGGCCGGAATCCGCTCACAGGCCGCTCGCCGCGTCGCGCACCGCGCGGAGGGCCACGGGAAGCGCTGCGGCGTCCGTACCGCCGCCCTGCGCCACGTCATCGCGCCCGCCGCCACCGCCGCCGAGAGCGGATGCCGCGGCCTTCGCGAGCACACCGGCCTTGGCTCCTGCCGCGCGGGCGGCATCGTTGGTGGCGACGACCACGACGGGGCGGTCCCCCACGACGGCCCCGAGGGCGACGATCGCTGCGGCGTCGACTCCGAGACGGTCGCGCACCTGCAGTGCCAGGGTGCGGACATCGTCCGCCGATCCCGCCGAGCCCAGCGATTCGGCGACGATCTGGAACGGGCCGGCGGCCGCCGCAGCGCCCACCAGCTGCGGCAGCCGGTCGGCGAGGGCGCGAGCCTCGAACTGGGCGATCCGCTTCTCGGCGGCCTTCAGGCTCGCGGCGAGCTCGGCCACGCGAGCGGCGAGCTGGTCGCGCGGCGTCTTCAGCGAGGTCGTCAGCTGCGACACGATGGCACGCTCGGCGGCGAGCTCACGGAAGGCGTCCTGCCCGACGAGCGCCTCCACGCGCCGGTTCGACGCGCCCACCGACGATTCGCCGATGAGGTTGATGAGACCGACCTCGGCGCTCGACGAGACGTGGGTCCCCGCGCAGAGCTCGCGCGACCAGGGGCCGCCGATGTCGACCATGCGGACGGTCTCGCCGTACTTCTCGCCGAACAGGGCCATCGCGCCGGCGGCTTTCGCCTCGTCGAGCGACATGATCCGGGTCATGACCTCGAGGTTGTCGCGGACGGCGTTGTTGGCGATCTCCTCGATCTCGGTACGAGTCTCGGGCGAGAGCGCCTGGCCCCAGGAGAAATCGAAGCGCAGGTAGCCGGCGCGGTTGAGCGAGCCGGCCTGGGTCGCGCTCTTGCCCAGCGTGTCGCGCAGTGCCGCGTGCACGAGGTGCGTCGCGGAGTGGGCCTGCTGCGCAGCGCGGCGGTTCGCGGCATCCACCACCGTCGTGGCGGCCTCGCCCACGGCCACTTCACCCGTCGTCACCTCGACGGTGTGGCTGACGAGACCGGGCACCGGCTTCTGCACGTCGAGGACCTCGAGCTCGTAGCCCGGGCCCACGATGACGCCCTTGTCGGCGACCTGGCCGCCCGACTCGGCGTACAGCGCCGTCTCGGCGAGGATCACCTCGGCGATCTGACCTTGGCTGGCGCGGTCGACGGAGACGCCGCCGACCAGAAGGCCGAGTACCCGCGAGCCCGTCTCGAGCTCGGTGTAGCCCGTGAACACCGTCTCGCCCTGAGCGCGGAAGTCACGGTAGACGCTCGTGTCGGCGAGCTGCCCCTTGCGGGACCGCGCGTCGGCCTTGGCGCGCTCGCGCTGCTCCTGCATGAGCGAATCGAAGGCGCCGCGGTCGACGCTGAGCCCCGCCTCCTCGACGATCTCGAGAGTCAGGTCGATGGGGAACCCGTACGTGTCGTGCAGGAGGAACGCCTGCGCGCCGCTCAGCTTGCCCTCCCCCGCCTTCTTGGCCTGCTCGACCGACTCGTCGAGCAGCTCGGATCCCGCGGCCAGGGTGCGCAGGAATGTCGCCTCCTCGGCGAGGGCGTACTGCGAGAGCCGCGCGTAGTCGGTCTCGACGATCGGGTACGCCTCCTTCATCGCGTCGCGCGACGCTGCGAACAGCTCCGCGAAGCTCGGTCCCTCGACGCCCAGCAGGCGCATCGAGCGGATGGCGCGACGCATCAGGCGACGCAGGATGTAGCCGCGCCCGTCGTTCGAGGGCGTCACGCCGTCGGAGAGCAGCATGAGCGACGACCGGACGTGGTCCGCGATGACACGGAACCGCACGTCGTCTTCGTGGTTCGCGCCGTAGGTCTTGCCCGAGAGCTCGACGGCCTTGTCGAGCACGGGACGCACCTGGTCGGTCTCGTACATGTTGTCGACGCCCTGCTTGATGAAGGCGACGCGCTCGAGCCCCATGCCCGTGTCGATGTTCTTATTCGGCAGCTCGCCGACGATCGTGAAGTCGTACTTCGAGCGCACGTCTGCGATCTCGTACTGCATGAACACGAGGTTCCAGATCTCGACATACCGGTCGTCGTCGGTCGCCGGTCCGCCGTCGATGCCGTACGCGGGACCGCGGTCGAAGAAGATCTCCGAGCACGGGCCGGCAGGACCCGGGAGGCCGGTGCTCCAGTAGTTGGTGTCCTTGCCGAGACGCTGGATGCGCTCGTCGGGCAGCGTCGAGTGCTTCAGCCACAGCTGGCGCGCCTCGTCGTCCTCTTCGTAGACCGTGACCCAGAGATCCTTCGGGTCGAACCCGAGGCCGCCCTCCGATTCGGGGCTGGTCAGCAGTTCCCATGCGAACGAGATGGCGCCCTCTTTGAAGTAGTCGCCGAAGGACCAGTTGCCGAGCATCTGGAAGAAGGTGCCGTGGCGCGGCGTCTTGCCCACCTCTTCGATGTCGTTGGTGCGGATGCACTTCTGGACATCGGCCGCTCGCGCGTACGGCGCAGGGACGTCGCCCGAGAGGTACGGGATGAAGGGGACCATGCCTGCGACGGTGAACAGCAGCGCGGGGTCGTCGGTGACGAGCGATGCGGAGGGCACGATCGTGTGCCCCTTCTTCTCGAAGTAGTCCAGGTAGCGCTGGGCGATCTCGGCGGTCTTCATCGGGTTCCTTCGGCAGGCAGGCATCGGCGTCGCGCCCGGAGGCGCGACGTCAAGATCAGGTCGGGTGTCAGTGTGAGGAGTCGGCGGCGTTCTTGGCCTTCGCGACCGCGTCGCGCGCTGCGTCCGCGGCGTCGGAGGCGGCGTCCGCGGCCGAGTCGAGGACGTCGGAGGCCACGCCCTTCACGTCGGCTGCGAGACCCTCGATGCGGGCTTCCTGCTCGCGGTAGGCATCGCCGATCCGATCGGCGAATTCGGAGATCCGCGCGTCGACCTCGGCGAGCATCTCGTGACCGCGCGGATCCTTGTTGACCACGTGCGCGGCGACGAAACCGCCGGCGACGCCCAAAACGAACCACAGCGCGTTCTTCATGGCATCCATGTTAGGTGCAAAGCATGAAGGGCGCCGGGAGAACCCGACGCCCTTCATGGCAGTGCTGAGACTCAGCGAGCCGTACGACTCAGCGCGCGGCGTAGTACTCGACGACGAGCTGCACGTCACACGTGACGGGCACCTCGGCGCGCTTCGGGCGGCGCACGAGGCGCGCCTGCAGCTTGTCGAGCTCGACCTCGAGGTAGCCCGGGACCGGGGGCAGGACGTCGGCGTGACCGCCGGCGGCTGCGACCTGGAAGGGCTCGAGCGACTCGCTCTTCTCCTTGACGTGGATGAGCTGACCCGGCTTCACGCGGAACGACGGGCGGTCGACGAGCTGGCCGTCGACGAGGATGTGACGGTGCACGACCAGCTGGCGGGCCTGTGCGGTCGTGCGGGCGAAACCGGCACGAACGACGAGCGCGTCCAGACGCATCTCGAGCTGCTCGACCAGGTTCTCACCGGTCAGACCGTCCTTGCGGCGGGCCTCGTTGAACTGGATGCGCAGCTGCTTCTCGCGGATGCCGTACTGCTCGCGCAGACGCTGCTTCTCGCGCAGACGGACGGCGTAGTCGCTGTCGGCCTTGCGCTTGGTGCGGCCGTGCTCACCCGGAGCGTAGGGACGCTTCTCGAGGTAGCGGGCGGCCTTCGGGGTCAGCGCGACGCCGAGGGCGCGCGACAGACGGACCTTGCGGCGGTCCTGAGACTTCGTGGTCACGAAGCTCTCCTTCCGATGACGTGGTCGCGACGTTCACGACTCACGGACGTATCTCCGTCTCCTCGCCCGTCTCGGACTGCACGCCGGGGCACGCCGAGAGGTCTTGATCAGAAGAGAGGGATGCCCGAAAACTGGGCTTCGAGCCGGTCGAGTCTATCAGACGGCGTCCGCGTCGACCGCGGCGGCGAGGTCGAGGACGCCGACCGGGTAGAACGGGGTCGCATCGCGTCGCAGGTCGTCGATGCGATACCAGCCGACGGAGGTGTCTCCGTCGAGCACCGTGAGCCGTTCCCCGAGGGGCAGCGCCTCGAGCGTGGCGCTGCGGACGGCGAAGACATGCGCGATCTCGTGCCCGCTCTTGCGACCGTCGTCGAAGATGTTCTCGTTCACGGTGAGCAGCGTGAGTTCGTCGACGCCGGCGGCGAGCTCCTCGCGCAGCTCGCGGCGCATGGCGGCCGCCGCGGTCTCACCGAACTCCACGCCGCCGCCGGGTGCTCGGAGGAACGGCCCAGCGCCCGGCCCGCCGGCGTACTCCTCCGCGAGGACGTACCCGTCAGCGACGATGACGGCGACCGAGATGACCCGGATACGGCGAGGCGAGGTGAGGTCGGCTGCGTACGCCTCCACCGAACGGCGGTAGGCCGGGAGGTGTGGCGCGAGCGCCTGCAGCGCCGTCCGGAGTGCGGGCGCGGGCTTCTGATCGGTGAACAGCGCCAGCGCCTCGAACGCCCGGGCGGCGTCGACGAGCGGATCGGTGTCGGGAAAGCGGTGCAGCAGTGCGAGAGCGCCCGAGGGATCGCCGACGTTGCGCAGCGAGCTCGCCAATTGGATGACGCACGCGGAGCGCCGCTTTCCGGCCAGGCCCGCCTCGAGCGCCGACCGGTACAGCGGGATCGCCTCGGCTTCCTCACCGAGGAAGTCGTGCAGCGAGGCGCGCTCGTAGCTGCGCACCGCCTCGGCCGAGTGCCCGGCGAGCTGGTCGAGCTCGGCCCACAGGGCGGCGGCGTTCTTCCCGTCGGCGGCATCCCAGAACGCGTCGAACGGATCGGCACCGGCCGTCGTGTCGTCGTCGGCGGGGAACGTCGCGAGAAGCTCCCGCACGCGAGACTGCAGAGCGCGGAGTGCGGGGTCGACGCCCCGACTCGCCGCGAAGCGGATGAGCCCCCGCAGGGCGGGCCCGCCGTCGCTGGTCTCGCCGGCAGTCAGGTGATCGATGAGGTCGGATGCCGCGATCGTCCGCACCCGACCCGTCTCGTGCTCGCCCCATTCCGGCGCGGCGACGCGCAGACAGTCGGCGGCGATGACCACGTGCCGTCGTCGCCGCGCGTTCGCGGCGGCCCACTCACCGCCGGCGTCGAAGACGGCGCCGGCACGATACCCGGTCTCCTCCAGCAGCTCTCGCACGCCCGCCGCGACAGCGTCCTCACCGGGATCGATCAGCCCGCCGGGCAGCTCGCCCAGCACGCGCTGGGGGCCGACGCGGTACTGATCGAACAGCACGACGGTGTCGTCGGGCGTGACCGCGACCACCGTGACGGTGTCGCCGACCTCGACGACATCCCAGTCGCTCTCACTGCCGTCGGGCAGCAGGTAGCGGTCGCGGCGCACGCGCACGTAGCCGTCGAAGGCGGGCGACGAGCCCAGCAGCGTCCACGCGGGTGCGGGATCGTCCACGGCTCAGTCCCCCAGGATCTTCCGCAGCTTCTCGACCCGCGCGCCGATCTCGCGCTCGACACCGCGATTCGTCGGCTCGTAGTACCGCTTGCCCCGCAATTCGTCGGGGAGGTACTGCTGGGTCGCGACGCCGACCTCGAGGTCGTGCGGATAGACGTACCCCTTGCCGTGCCCCAGCCGCTTCGCGCCGGCATAGTGAGCATCGCGCAGATGTTTGGGCACGCGACCGAACCCGCCGGCGCGGACATCGGAGATGGCCGCGTTGATCGCGTTGTAGGCGGCGTTCGACTTGGCGGTGGTCGCGAGATACGCCGTGGCTTCGGCGAGCGGGATGCGGCCTTCCGGCATCCCGATGAAAGCGACCGCGTCGGCGGCGGCAACGGCGATCGTGAGAGCCTGCGGATCGGCCAGGCCGATGTCTTCAGAGGCTGAGATGACCAGGCGCCGCGCGATGAACCGAGGATCTTCGCCCGCCTCGATCATCCGAGCCAGGTAGTGCATGGCGGCATCGACATCCGATCCGCGGATCGACTTGATGAACGCGCTGATGACGTCGTAGTGCTCGTCGCCCTGCCTGTCGTACCGGAGCAATGCACGGTCGACCGCCTGAGCCACGTGGTCAGCGGTGATGACCGGCGCCTCGTCGTCATCGCCGGGCTCGGCCATCGTCGCGGCGGCCTCGAGCGACGTCAGCGCGCGTCGGGCATCGCCGGAGGCCAGCCGGATCAGCGCCGTCCGCGCATCATCGGCCAGGACGACCAAGCCGGCGAGTCCGCGGGCGTCCGCGACGGCGCGGTCGATGAGCCCGCCGAGGTCATCGTCGCTGAGCGGCTGGAGGGTGAGCAGCAGCGAGCGGGACAGCAGGGGCGCGACGACGGAGAACGACGGGTTCTCGGTCGTCGCGGCGATGAGCAGGACCCAGCCGTTCTCGACGCCCGGCAGCAGAGCATCCTGCTGCGCCTTCGTGAAGCGGTGGATCTCGTCGAGGAACAGGATCGTCGAGATGCCGTAGAGGTCGCGCTGCGTCATCGCCTCTTGCATGACCTCGCGCACGTCCTTCACACCGGCCGTGACCGCCGACAGCTCGACGAAGCGGCGGCCCGACGAGCGGGCGATCGCCTGCGCGAGCGTGGTCTTGCCGGTGCCGGGCGGCCCCCACAAAATGACGGAGACCGCTCCCGCCCGGTTGCCGTCGCGCGACGCGAGGGCGACCAGGGGCGAGCCGGGCCGCAGCAGATGCCCCTGGCCCGCGACCTCGTCGAGCGAGGTGGGGCGCATCCGCACCGCGAGCGGCGTCTGCCCGGAGAAGAGCGCGCTCGAATCGGTCATCCTCTCAGGCTACTCGCGCGCACCGACACCGGGATTTTGTCGCGGTGCTGACCCGCGCCATAGGCTTGAGCGGCCCGCAACGGGCACGAAGGAGGCAACGTGGCAGGTCGCCGCAAGAACCGGGACGATCGCGCGGCGCACGAACGCGCCCGTCTCTACGCGGCCCGACGCGAGTACCACGACGGCCTCGCGCGGCGCCGGTCACGCGACAACGTCATCGCCGCCATCGCCGGCGGTGTGCTGATCCTCGCCGCAATCGGCGCTCAGGTCGCATACTTCACCGCCGGTCCCGGCGCGCCCGCGCCCGCCGAGAGCCCGGCGCCCTCTCCCACGGAGACCCTGTCGCCCACGCCGACGCCGACACAGACCCCGACACCGGCGGATTCCACTCCGACAACGATCCCATCGCCCTGACGCCCTGCGTACTAGGCTGTCCCCCGACCTGACCCCCATGCGGCGCGTGCCGCGACGAGGTGCCTTCCGTGACTTCCACCCCTGACTCCACGACCACCCCCGCCGACGACGCCCCGTGGGGTCGCGTCGATGACGACGGCACCGTCTCGGTGCGCGAGGGGGCCGAATGGCGCGTCGTCGGCCAGTACCCCGACGGCACGCCCGAAGAGGCGCTCGCCTACTTCCAGCGCAAGTTCTCCGACCTCGCCGGCGAAGTGACGCTCATCGAGGTCCGTCACCGCCGCGGCGGAGCGTCAGCCTCCGACCTGCGCTCGACCGTGAGCACGCTCCGTTCCCGCATCGCGGGGGCTGCGGCCGTCGGCAACCTGGCCGCGCTGGAGGCGCGTCTGGTCGCGCTGGAGGGCGAGCTCGACGCCGCCTCCGAGTCCGAGGCGGCGGAGGCCAAGCAGGCGCTCGACGCCGCGATCGGCGAGCGTACGGCGCTCGTCGAGGCGATCGAGGCGATCGCCGCGCGCGATCCGAAGTCGATCCAGTGGAAGCAGACCTCCGCAGAGGTCACCGACCTCTTCGACCGCTGGCAGCGCCATCAGGCCGACGGCCCGCGTCTCCCCCGCGGCACCGGCCAGCAGCTCTGGAAGCGATTCCGCGACGCCCGATCGGCCATCGACAAGCACCGTCGTGAGTTCTACGCCAGCCTCGACGAGACGCACAAGAGCGCGCGCGACGCGAAGCAGCGCCTCATCGAGCGGGCCGAGGCCCTCGCTCCCCGCGGCGAGGACGGCATCGGCGCCTATCGCGATCTGCTCGAGCAGTGGAAGCAGTCGGGCCGCGCGGGCAAGAAGGCCGACGACGCGCTCTGGGCACGGTTCAAGGCCGCAGGCGACGCGCTCTACGGTGCCCGCGCGGAGCGCGAGCAGGCCGACGCCGAGGCCTCGCAGGAGAAGATCGTCGCGAAGCGCGCTCTGCTCGACGAGGCCGCCGCCGTGACCGCAGAGAAGGACACCGCTGCCGCCCGGGCGCTGCTCACGGGCATCCAGCGCCGTTGGGACGAGATCGGTCGCATCTTCCCCCGCGACAAGGAGCGCGCCCTCGACGACGAGCTCCGCAAGATCGAGCAGTCCGTGCGTGCGCGCGAGGACGCCGACTGGAAGAACAACAACCCCGAGACGAAGGCGCGCCAGGGCGACATGCTGTCGCAGCTGCACGACGCGATCGCGAAGCTCGAAGCCGAAGTCGCCGACGCGGAGGCGTCGGGCGACAAACGCGCCATCGCACAAGCCAAAGAGGCGCTCAGCGCCCGGAAGGCCTGGCTCAGCGCTCTCGGCGGCTGACTCTCTCCCCGCGAACGCGAACGGTCTGTGGAGGCCATGCTGTCCACAGACCGTTCGGCTCTCTCCGCGCGGTTCGGGTGCACCCGCCAGACTGACGGAATGATCTGGCCGTTCGTCTACACCCCGGGTACCCGGCTCTCCCTGGCCGAGCTGGCTGCTGCACGTCTCGACGGTGACGTCGTCGAGGTCGGCGAAGCATTCATGCCTGCGGAC
The DNA here is from genome assembly GCF_003289625.1 of Microbacterium sp. SMR1. Lineage (GTDB taxonomy): Bacteria > Actinomycetota > Actinomycetes > Actinomycetales > Microbacteriaceae > Microbacterium > Microbacterium plantarum. The sequence continues at coordinate 470,268 of NZ_QMBN01000001.1, read as the reverse complement.
GTCGTCGAAGGACCCGAGATCCGGGCCGCATCGCTGCGCCCCCTCGTCGCGCCGGGCCTGGCCCTGACGCACGAATCGGCTGCCTGGGTCCACGGCGCGCTCGCGGACCCCCCGGTGCGGCACAGCGTGCAGCGCTGCACCGAGCGACGCCGGAACCACGTGCTCGATCATCGGCTGCACTACCGCGACCTTCAGCTTCCGGCGCGAGAGACCGTGCATCTGGGCGGGATGCCCGTGTCGAGCCGCGTCCGGACCCTGTGCGACCTGTTGCGCGCCGATGCCGCCGCCAGCGACGCGCCACGCGCGGGCGCCGTCGCGATGATCGCCGCGTTCCCCGGCATCCTCGACGAGGCGCATCGGTCGTTGGCGTCGAGCGGCCCCCTGCCGTTCAAACGGCAGGCCCTGGCCTGGCTGGAGCGCCCGCCGGTCAGGACGACGTGACGCGGTACACGTCGTAGACCGCGTCGATGCGCCGCACCGCGTTCAGCACGCGGTCGAGGTGGACGGTGTCGCCCATCTCGAACACGAACCTGCTGAGTGCGAGCCGATCGTTGTTGGTCTGCACCGACGCGGAGAGGATGTTGACGTGGTGCTCGCTGAGCACGCGCGTGACGTCGCTGAGGAGCCCGGCACGGTCGAGCGCTTCCACCTGGATCTGGACCAGGAAGAGACTCTTCGTCGTCGGCGCCCACGACACCTCGATGAGTCGTTCCGGATCGCGCATGAGCGACTCGACGTTCGTGCAGTCGGAGCGGTGCACCGACACGCCGCTCCCGCGGGTGACGAAGCCGACGATCTCATCACCCGGAACCGGCGTGCAGCACTTCGCGAGCTTCACGAGGATGTCGGGCGCGCCGCGGACGAGAACACCCGAGTCGCTGTCGCGCTTCTGGCGCGACCGTCCCACAGCCGGCAGCTGGATCGGGCCGGTGGAGGTGTCCTCCTCTGCCCGGACGAGCGCGGTGACCTTCTCGATCACCGACTGCGTCGAGACGTGTCCCTCGCCCACAGCCGCGTAGAGCGCAGTGACGTCCTCGTAGCGCAGCTGGTGCGCCACTTCCGTGAACGCGTCCTGCCCCATGAGGCGCTGGAGCGGCAGGTTCTGACGTCGCATCGCCCGAGCGATCGCGTCCTTGCCCTGCTCGACGGCCTCTTCGCGCCGCTCCTTCGTGAACCAGCCGCGGATCTTGTTGCGGGCCCGCGTGCTCTTGACGAATGTCAGCCAGTCCTGGCTCGGGCCGGCGTCGGGGTTCTTCGAGGTGAACACCTCGACGACATCGCCGCTGGAAAGGGTCGACTCGAGCGGCACGAGACGCCCGTTCACCTTCGCACCCATCGTGCGGTGGCCGATCTCGGTGTGCACGGCGTAGGCGAAGTCGACCGGGGTGGCCCCCGCCGGCAGGCCGATGACCCGCCCCTTCGGGGTGAAGACATAGACCTCCTTCGCGCCGATCTCGAATCGGAGCGAGTCGAGGAACTCCCCCGGGTCGGCCGTCTCGGCCTGCCAGTCGGAGATGTGGGCGAGCCACGCCATGTCGTTGTCGATCGCCTTGGCGTCGGCCTTGCCGCCCGCCATCCGCTCCTTGTACTTCCAGTGCGCCGCGACACCGAACTCGGCCTGCTGGTGCATCTCGTGGGTGCGGATCTGGATCTCGACCGTGCGACCACCCGGTCCGATCACGGTGGTGTGGAGAGACTGATACAGGTTGAACTTCGGGGTCGCGATGTAGTCCTTGAACCGCCCGGGCAAGGGCGTCCACCGCGCGTGGATCGAGCCGAGCACGGCGTAGCAGTCGCGGACCGTCGTCACCAGCACACGGATGCCGATGAGGTCGTAGATGTCGTCGAACTCGCGCCCGCGCACCACCATCTTCTGGTAGACGGAGTAGAGCTGCTTCGGTCGCCCCATGACGCGACCGCGGATGCGGAGCTCACGGAGATCCGTCTCGACGGCGTCGATCACGGTCTGCAGGTACTGCTCGCGCTGCGGGGTGCGCTGGGTGACGAGGCTGTCGATCTCGGCGTACAGCTTCGGATGCAGGACCGCGAAGGAGAGATCTTCGAGCTCGCTCTTGATGGCCTGGATACCCAGCCGGTGCGCGAGCGGCGCGTAGATCTCGAGGGTCTCGGTCGCCTTCTTCGCCGCTTTCTCCGGCGGCACGAAGCCCCAGGTACGCGCGTTGTGCAGCCGGTCGGCCAGTTTGATCAGCAGGACCCGGATGTCGCGCGACATCGCGACGATCATCTTGCGCACGGTCTCGGCCTGCGCGGCGTCGCCGTACTTGACCTTGTCGAGCTTCGTGACGCCGTCGACGAGCATGGCGACTTCGTCGCCGAACTCCGCCGTCAGCTGGTCCAGACCGTATGAGGTGTCCTCTACGGTGTCGTGGAGCAGCGCGGCTGCAATGGCCCTCGGGCCGAGGCCGAGCTCGGCGAGGATCTGGGCTACGGCGAGCGGATGCGTGATGTACGGCTCGCCGCTCTGACGCTTCTGCTGCGCGTGCGCCCGTGACGCCGTCTGATAAGCGCGATCGATGATCGCGATGTCGCCCTTGGGGTGATGTGCGCGCACCGTCCGGACGAGTTGCTCCAGCCCCTCCCGCGGCGCAGCGCGGGAGAAGATCCGAGGAACGAGACGCCGGAGCGAGCTCTGGGCAGGGGGCGGGGTGATCTCGGTCATACCCTCACCTCCGCCATGCAGACATCGATTCTACGCGCCCTCGCGGCGCTCAGGCCTCGACCGAAGCACGCTCGCGCGACTCGAGAACCCGGGTGTCGTTCGCCTTGATGGCGGGCTCGTTCTCGCGCAGCAGGGCGAACAGCGGCACCGCGACGAACAGCGTCGAGTAGGCGGCGACGAGCGTTCCGACGAAGATCGACAGCGAGATGTCGGTGAGGGTCTGAGCACCCAGCCAGAGCGCACCGATGAAGAGGATCGCACCGGTCGGAAGGGCCGCAACGATCGTCGTGTTGATCGAGCGCACGAGCGTCTGGTTGGCCGCCAGGTTGACCGACTCGCCGAACGTCCGCCCCGACTTCTCGCCGTCTTCGAACGTGTTCTCGCGGACCTTGTCGAACACGACCGTGGTGTCGTACAGCGAGTAGGACAGGATCGTGAGGAAGCCGATGACCGCCGCGGGAGAGATCTCGAACCCGAAGAGCGAGTAGACGCCCACGGTCACGACGAGCACGTCGACCAGGCCGATGATGGCGGCGACGGACATCTTCCAGGTGCGGAAGTACAGCGCCAGGATCAGGAACGTCAGCGCGAGGAAGATCGCCAGGCCCCACAGCGACTGTCGGGTGACGTCCTGGCCCCAGCTCGGCCCGATGAACGATGAGCTCACCTCGGCGGCCGGGACGTCGTACGCCTCGGCCAGTCGCGCCGTGACGTCGCGGGTCTCGGCGTCGGACATCTGGTCGGTCTGCACGCGCACAGCGTCCTCGCCGATCGTCGTCACCTTCGTCGTCGCGCCGGGCACGACCTCCTGCACCGCGTCGGTCGCGAGCAGCTGATCGGTGTTCGACACGTTCGTGACGGTGAACTGCGATCCGCCCGTGAACTCGATCGAGAACTGCGGCGGCTTGACCACGAGGACGAGCACCGAGCCCAGCACGAGGGCGGCGGCGATGATGAACCACAGCGTGCGACGGGCGACGAAGGGGAACGAGAGCTTCCCCGTGTAGAGGTCGTTGCCGAACCGATTGAAGAAACGCATCAGTGCTTGTCCCCCGTCGCATCGCGCTGGTCGCCTGCGGCCTGTTCAGCACGCTTGCGCTCCGCGATCGTCTGTCGCCGTTCGGCCTCACCACGCGACTTCGCTGCGCGGCGTCCTGCAGAGGTCTTCGCCGCCGCGGCGACCGGCTCGCGGAACTGCGCCCGTCCGCGGTACACGGCGCCCAGCGCGTCCGGGTCGAGACCCGACAGCTTGTGCCCCGACCCGAAGAACCGCGTGCGCACGAGCAGCTGCAGCACGGGATGCGTGAAGAGGATGAAGATCAGGATGTCGATCGCGGTCGTGAGCCCGAGGGTGAACGCGAAGCCCTTCACCGTCGAGTCGGCCAGGATGTACAGCACGACCGCGGCGAGGATGTTGATCGACTTCGAGATGAAGATGGTCCGCTTGGCACGGGACCAGCCGTCCTCGACCGCGCTCGTGATCGACTTGCCGTCGCGCAGCTCGTCTCTGATGCGTTCGAAGTAGACGATGAAGGAGTCTGCGGTGAAACCGATGGTCACGATGAGGCCCGCGACACCGGCCAGCGAGAGCCGGAAGCCCATGCGCCAGGCGAGGATCGTGAGCGCCGCGTAGGTGAGCACGGCCATGACCACCAGTGACGCGATGATGACGGTTCCGAGCGCCCGGTATACGACGAGCGAGTACACCGCGACGAGCGCGAGGCCGATGAGGCCGGCGATGAGACCGATCTGCAGCTGCTGGGAGCCGAGCGTCGCGGAGATCGTGTTGGTGCTCTGCACCTCGAAGCTCAGCGGCAGAGCACCGAACTTCAGCTGGTCGGCGAGCACCTTCGAGCTGTCCTGGTCGAACGTGCCCGTGATGGACGGCTTGCCGGTGAGGATGACGGCATCCATGGAGGGCGCCGACAGCACAGCGCCGTCGAGCACGAAGGCGAACTGGTTGAGCGGCGACTGCTGCCCGTAGAGTCGCTGGCTGATCTTGCCGAACGTCTCGGTGCCCTGCTGATCGAACGTGATGTTCACGGCCCAGCGACCGGTGCTCTGCTCGAGACCGTTCGTGGCGTTGTCGATGGACGAGCCGTCGAGCTCGACCGGGCCGAGGATGTACTTCGCGGTCCCGGTGCGGTCGCAGGTGACGAGCGGCTGATCGGCCGGTGCGTCCGCGGGGTCGTTCGCCGGATTCGCGCAGTCGTAGGCGAGGAACTGAGCCTGCAGCGCCTCGGTGATCCACGCCGGGTCGCTGCCATTGGACGGCGTCGTCGACGGGGTCGCCGGGAGGTTGGGATCGGGAGTCGGGTACGGCGTCTCGTTGCCGTCGTCGCCGACGAAGCTGGTGGCGGGTGAGCCGGTGTAGAGCACCGCGCGCAACTGCAGCTGGGCCGAGGCGTCGATACGCTCACGGGTCTCGTCATCGACCTCGCCCGGAAGCTGAACGACGATCTGGTTGCCGGCCTGCGTGGCGATGTCGGCCTCGACCAGGCCGGATGCGTCGACGCGCTGTCGGATGATGGACGCCGCCTGCTGCATCTGCTCGCTCGAGGGCGCCGCCCCGTCGGACTGCGCCTCGAGGATGATCTGCGTCCCGCCCTGGAGGTCGAGTGCGAGCTCCGGAGCCCACGAACTCGCCTTGAACACATAGACGCCGAGCGCGTTGATACCGAACAGGAGCGCCGTCAGGACCACGAGTCCGGTCAGCGCGCGCCAGGCACGGCGCACAGGTGTGGAAGTCGCCACGGGGAGGTCAGCTTTCGTCGAGCGAGCGCCGGGTCAGCGGCGGGTCAGGCGCGGGGCTTGTCGTCGCGGTCGGCCGCGCCCTCGGAAGCGGCGTCGGCGCGATCACGCGCGGCGTCGTCGCTGACCGAGGTGATCAGACCCTGCTCGACATCGGCGACGTACTCGTCGTGGTGCTCCTCAGCCTCGATGTACTCGTCCTCGGTGAGCGTTCCCTCTGCGGGGTCGACCACACGCAGGATCGCCTGGCTGTGCACCTCGACCTCGACGCCGGGCGCGAGCTCGACGCGAGCCGACTTCGAGAGGTCCTCGCCGTCGTACTCGACGATCGTGCCGTAGAAGCCGCCCTGCAGCAGCACCTTCGCTCCGGGAAGCAGCTGACGGGACTTCTCCGCCTGCTCCGCCTTCATCCGCTGCGCGCGACGGCGCTGGCTCCAGAACATGAAGACGATGAGCAGCGCGAGGATGATCAGCAGACCGTACTCGGCGAAGAACTGCACCGCCGGATTCGCGGGAGGGGCGTCGGCCGGGGTGGTGGCGAAGAAGAGCATGGAGGTGGGAGCACCTTTCACGGGTAGGCACGCGAAGAATGCGCACCCTCGGGATTCGTCGGCGAGAAGCCTTCAGCGATTATAGGTCATCGATCTCGAGCGCCCCGTCGGCGCGGGGAACGCCCAGGTGGCGGTAGGCCGAGGGCATCGCGACGCGGCCGCGCGGCGACCGGCCCACGAACCCGATGCGGACGAGGTACGGCTCGACGACCGACTCGATCGTCTCCGCTTCCTCCCCGACCGTGACCGCGAGGGTGTTGAGCCCGACGGGCCCACCGCCGAATCGGCGCACGAGTGCGTCGAGCACGGCACGGTCGAGCCGATCGAGGCCGATAGCGTCGACGTCGTACAGCTCGAGCGCGGCCGCGACATCCGCCTCCGTCGCACCCGCCGCCGTGTCACCGTGCACCACGACGAAGTCTCGGACGCGGCGCAGCAGGCGGTTCGCGATGCGCGGTGTGCCGCGGGAGCGGCGCGCGATCTCGGCCCGTGCGACGGCCGGGACGTCGACGGCGAGGACGCTCGCGGACCGCTGGATCACGCGTTCGAGCTCCTCCGGCTCGTAGTACTCCATGTGCGCGGTGAACCCGAACCGGTCGCGAAGCGGGTTGGGCAGGAGGCCCGACCGGGTCGTTGCGCCGACCAGGGTGAACGGGGCCAGCTCGAGAGGGATGCTGGTGGCACCGGCACCCTTGCCGACCATGATGTCGATGCGGAAGTCCTCCATCGCGAGGTACAGCATCTCCTCCGCCGAGCGCGCCATACGGTGGATCTCGTCGATGAAGAGCACCTCGCCGGGCACGAGGCTCGACAGCAGCGCCGCGAGATCGCCCGCGTGCTGGATCGCCGGGCCGCTCGACATCCGCAGCGGCCGGCCGCTCTCGTGGGCGACGATCATCGCGAGCGTCGTCTTCCCGAGACCGGGAGGTCCCGACAGCAGGATGTGGTCGGCTGGACGGTCCTGCATCGCGGCCGCCTGCAGAAGCAGCTCGAGCTGCCCGCGCACCTTCTGCTGTCCGACGAACTCCGCGAGCGAGGTCGGCCGTAGTGCCCCCTCGACGGCCAGTTCGGTCTCGTCGGCGGCGAGCTCGTGCGCGTCAGACACCGGTCTGCTCCGGTCGCGCCGGCCCGAGCTGCGCGAGCGCGAGCTTCAGCAGAGCAGGCACGGTCGCGGGGGCCGCAGCATCCGCCGTGACCTGCGCGACGGCATCCGCGGCCACGCGTTCGCTCCACCCCAGAGCCACGAGCGCTGCGACGACCTGACCCACGAGCGTCCCTCCCCCCGAGGGAGCGGACGCCGGCTGAGCAGACGGCACCGCCTGCAGCTTGCCCGCCAGCTGTACCACGATGAGCTTCGCGGTCTTGGGCCCGATGCCCGACACCCGTCGGAACGGGGCGTCGTCTTCGGCGGTGACCGCCTCGGCGATCTGAGCGACGCTCAGTGCCGACAGCACGCCGAGAGCCGACTTCGGTCCGACACCGGTCACGCCGATGAGCAGCAGGAAGACTCCGAGCTGCTCGCGCGTCTCGAAACCGAACAGCGAGAGCGCGTCCTCGCGGACGACGAGGTTCGTGTGCAGCACGATCTCATCGCCGACGTGGAACGAGCGCGGGATGTCGGGGGTCACGGCGACCGAGAACCCGACCCCGCCGACGTCGATGACGACGCTGTCGGACTCGAGGTGCAGCACGCTGCCGCGCAGGGAGGAGATCATGATCCGAGCCTAGGCGCCGCTTCGCAGCTATGTTCGAGCGACACGCGTCGCTCACCACCGGGTGGGAGCGTCAGCGCCGGGCCAGACGCTCGGCGTCCGCCCACGCCCGCTGCGCCGGAGTGAGCGCCGCTGTGCCGGACGACGACGCCGGGCCGCCGACGCCGCGTCGCCACGCATGGCAGATCGCGAGGGCCAGCGCATCAGCGGCATCCGCGGGCTGGGGCAGCGAGTCCAGGCGCAGCACGCGGGCGACCATCGTCTGCACCTGCAGCTTCTCCGCCGAGCCGTAGCCGGTGATCGCCGCCTTGACCTCGGAGGGCGTGTGGGTCGCGGCATCGAGGCCGCTCTCCGCGGCGACGAGCAGCGCGATGCCGCTCGCCTGCGCCGTCCCCATGACGGTGCTCCGGTTGTGCTGAGCGAAGACCCGCTCGACGGCGACGACGTGAGGCTGGTGCTCTGCGATGACCGCACGCAGGCCCGCTGCGATCGTCGCGAGCCGCCGCTCGATCGGCAGCTCGACGTCGGATCGGACGACCCCGACATGCACGAGGGCGGCGGATCGATCGCGGGCGACGTCGACGACGCCGACTCCGCATCGGGTGAGCCCGGGATCGACACCGAGCACGCGCAGAGAGGTCACTCCCCCACGGTACGTCTGCCGCAGCCGAGCGGAGCGGCGACAACCCGCGAAACGCGCAGTTCCCGACATCCGACGCAGAATGAGCTGCGCTGGATGCCGGGAACTGCGAGTGATGCCCGGACTGTTACTCGTCGTCGCTCTCGAGCTCGGCCTGCACCTCGGGGGTGAGGTCGAAGTTCGTGTAGACGTTCTGCACGTCGTCGCTGTCCTCGAGGGCGTCGATGAGACGGAACACCTTGCGGGCGGTGTCGGCGTCGACCTCCACCTTGAGCGAGGGGACGAACTCGACGTCGGCGGAGTCGTACTCGATGCCGGCGTCCTGCAGGGCGCTGCGCACCGACACGAGGTCGGAGGCCTCGGTGATGACGCCGAAGCCGTCGCCGTGCGGCTCGACCTCTTCCGCCCCCGCCTCGAGGACGGCGAGCATGACGTCGTCTTCGGTCGTGCCCTCGGACGGGACGACGATGACGCCCTTGCGGCTGAAGTTGTAAGCGACGCTGCCCGGGTCGGCCAGCGTTCCGCCGTTACGACTGAGAGCGGTGCGGACCTCGGCCGCGGCGCGGTTCTTGTTGTCGGTCAGACACTCGATGAGGAACGCGACGCCGTTCGGTCCGTAGCCCTCGTACATGATCGAGGAGTACTCGACGGCCTCGCCGCCGATACCGGCGCCACGCTTGATCGCGCGGTCGATGTTGTCTTTCGGGACCGAGGTCTTCTTGGCCTTCAGGACGGCGTCGAAGAGCGTGGGGTTGCCCTGCAGATCGGGGCCGCCGAGCTTCGCAGCAACCTCGATGTTCTTGATGAGCTTGGCCCACGACTTGGCACGGCGCGCGTCGACGACGGCTTTCTTGTGCTTGGTCGTGGCCCATTTGGAGTGACCGGACATGCGCTCGATCTTACCGGGCGGATGCGCGCGCCTCGCGGACGTGCGCGAGGAACCTCTCATGGAAGCGGCGCTCGCCCGAGACCTCCGGGTGGAAGGCCGTCGCGAGCAGACGACCCTGCTCGACCGCGACGACCCCGCCATCCGGCAGGGTCGCGAGCGACCGCACCTGCGGCCCGAGCTCGGTGACGAGGGGCGCTCGGATGAACGCCGCGTGGACGGGCGCGTCCCAGCCCGCGACGGCGAGCGCCGTCTCGAACGAGTCGGTCTGTCCGCCGAAGGCGTTCCGCCGCACGGTCACATCGAGCCCGCCGAAGGTCTCCTGACCCGCGATCGCCCCGTCGACGCGGTCGGCGAGCAGGATGAGCCCGGCGCAGGTGCCGTAGACCGGCTTGCCCGCCGTGATCGCGTCGCGGATGGGCTGCTGCATCCCGAACGCGCGTGCCAGCTTGTCGATGACGCTCGACTCCCCGCCGGGGAGGACGAGACCGTCCACCGCCGCCAGGTCGCCGGGACGACGGACGAGGGATGCCGTCGCGCCGAGCTCCATGAGCACGCGCAGGTGTTCGCGGACGTCTCCCTGCAGGGCGAGGACTCCGACGCGCGGCGGCATCCCTTCGTTCACCGACTCACCAGCCGCGATCGGCGAGACGGTGCGGAGCAGGCAGATCGGAGACGTTGATGCCGACCATCGCCTCGCCGAGTCCGCGCGAGGCCTCGGCGACGACGGCGGCGTCATCGTGGAAGGTCGTCGCCTTCACGATGGCCGCGGCACGGCGCGCGGGGTCGCCCGACTTGAAGATGCCGGAACCCACGAAGACGCCGTCCGCGCCGAGCTGCATCATCATCGCAGCGTCGGCAGGGGTGGCGACACCGCCCGCGGTGAAGAGCACGACGGGCAGGGTGCCGGTGGCCGCGACCTCGGCGACGAGGTCGTACGGCGCCTGGAGCTCCTTCGCCGCGACGTACAGCTCGTCGGGGCTCTTCGCCTGCAGAGCACGGATCTCGGCGGTGATCGTGCGGATGTGGCGCGTCGCCTCCGAGACGTCGCCCGTGCCGGCCTCGCCCTTGGACCGGATCATCGCGGCCCCCTCCGTGATGCGGCGCAGAGCCTCGCCGAGGTTGGTGGCACCGCACACGAACGGGACGGTGAAGCCCCACTTGTCGATGTGGTGCGTGTAGTCGGCCGGCGACAGCACTTCGGACTCGTCGATGTAGTCCACACCGAGTTCCTGGAGCACGCGCGCTTCCACGAAGTGCCCGATGCGGGCCTTCGCCATCACGGGGATCGATACCGACGCGATGATCTCGTCGATCAGGTCGGGGTCGCTCATGCGCGCCACCCCGCCCTGGGCGCGTATGTCGGCGGGGACGCGCTCGAGTGCCATGACGGCCACGGCGCCGGCATCCTCCGCGATCCGTGCTTGATCGGCGGTGACGACGTCCATGATGACGCCGCCCTTCAGCATCTCTGCGAGGCCGCGCTTGACGCGTGATGATCCGGTGACGGTCTGGTCGTTCGACACGATGGGCTCCGATCCGGCCGTTTCTCGGGATGCAGTTCGGCCTAGGCCAAAAAGTAGCATGGCATCCGACATAAGATCGTCCCGATGACTTCCCGTGACACGATCACCGGACACACGGCGGGTGAGATCGCCGACAGCGTCCGGATGCTGCTCGAGCGAGGCTCCCTGCGCGCGGACGACGCTCTGCCGCCGGTGCGCGCCCTGGCGGAGCAGCTCGGCGTCAACCGGAACACCGTGGTCGCCGCCTACCGGCTCCTCGCGCAGGCCGGCGTCGTCGTGGCCCGCGGCCGCGGCGGAACGCGTATCGCCGAGGTCTCCCCCGTCGCCGCCGAGGGCGTGGCCGCCGACACGGTGCTGCGCGACGTCGGGTCGGGGAATCCGGATCCTGCTCTCATCCCCGATCCGCGCGACGTGCTCGGCCGAGTCGCCGGACGCCCCGTCCTGTACGGCGAACCGGTCATCGACGCCGGTCTCGCAGCCTGGGCCAGGAACTGGTTCGCCGCTGACACGGCAGCGGATGCCGACATCCACCTCACCGTCACCGGTGGCGCCGTCGACGCCGTCGAGCGCCTCCTGGCGCAGGCTCTCACCCGCGACGACGCAGTTGCCCTCGAAGACCCGTGCTTCCTCGCGAGCATCCACACGGTGCGCCTCGCCGGCTACCGCGCGATCCCGGTGCCCGTCGACAGCGAGGGCATGACGGTCGATGGGCTGCGAGCAGCCCTGGATGCGGGCGCCCGCGCCGTCGTCATCACCCCGCGAGCGCAGAATCCCACCGGTGCGAGCCTGTCGGCCGAGCGCGCGGCAGCCCTGCGCGCGGTACTGGCCGATCATCCGTTCGTCCTCGTCATCGAGGACGACCACTTCTCCCTCCTGTCGACCCAGCCGTACCGCTCAGTCATCGGCGACCAGCACGAACGCTGGGCACGGGTGCGCTCGGTGTCGAAGTTCCTCGGACCGGACATGTGCCTCGCGGTCACGGCATCCGACCCCACGACCGCGGAACGCCTGGCCCTGCGCCTCGGCTCGGGCACCACGTGGGTCAGCCACCTGCTGCAGCGACTGACCCACGCTCTCGTCTCGGACGACACCGCCGCCGGCACGATCGCCGCCGCTCGGGCTCACTACGCCGACCGCAACAGCGCCTTCGCAGCCGAGCTGACGCGCGCGGGCCTCCCCTGCGCAGCCGGTGACGGACTCAGTCTCTGGATCGAGGTACCCGGCACCGCCCGCTCCGTCGCCGACGCCCTGATGCGCCGGGGCTGGCTCGCGCGCACCGGCGACGAATTCCGGCTGGCCGACGACGCACCCTCGCGCCACCTGCGGCTGACCGTGCACGACCTGAACGACGCCGACGCCGCACTGCTCACGCGCGACCTCGTCGCATCCGCCCTCCCCTCTCGAAAGGCATGACCCCATGAAGGTGCTCTCGATCCAGTCGGCCGTCGCATACGGACACGTCGGCAACTCCGCCGCGGTGTTCCCGCTGCAGCGCATCGGCGTGGAGGTCATGCCGGTCTACACGGTGAACTTCTCCAACCACACCGGGTACGGCGCCTGGGGTGGCCCGATGATCAGCCCGGACGACGTCCGCGCCGTCATCGCGGGTGTCGAGGATCGCGGCGCCTTCCCGCAGATCGACGTCGTCCTGTCGGGCTACCAGGGGGGCGAGGGCATCGCCGACGTCATCCTCGACACCGTCGCGCGTGTCAAGGCCGCGAACCCGGATGCCGTCTACGCGTGCGACCCCGTCATGGGCAACGCGAAGTCCGGGTGCTTCGTGGCGCCCGCGATCCCGATCCTGCTCCGCGAGCGCGTCGTGCCGGCCGCAGACATCATCACCCCGAACCAGTTCGAGCTCGGCTTCCTGACCGAGACCGAGCCGACCGATCTCGACTCGACTCTCGCCTCCGTCGACGCCGCCCGCGCGATGGGTCCGCGCACCGTGCTCGTGACGAGCGTCGAGCGACCGGACCGGCCCGAAGGCACGATCGAGATGCTCGCCGCGGACGACGCCGGGGCTTGGATCGTCCGCACGCCCCACATTCCCATGAAGGCGAACGGATCCGGCGATGTGACGGCGGCCCTGTTCACCGCTCACTACCGCAGCACCGGCTCCGCAGCCGAGGCGCTGGCGCGCACGACCTCGAGCGTGTTCGACCTGCTCACGCGTACGCACGAGTCGGGCGAGCGCGAACTCCAGCTCGTCGAGAGCCAGGAGGCCTACGCGCACCCGCGGATGCAGTTCACGGTCGAGCGGGTGCGCTGACCGGCGTCACTGCTGTCCGCCGGACTCCGTCCACGCCTGCTCCCACTGCGGAGCGTCGTCCGGGCAGAGGAACCGCGTGCCGAAGACCATGATGCTCACGGCGCCCTCGCGCGACGCGTCGTCGACGGCGAGGCTCTGGATGAGCGGCGACGACGTGACGTGCATCTGGAACACGTTCTGGTCGACCTCGTGCCCGTTGAGGATGGAGGTCTCGCACGCGTCCAGGGCAAGGGCGAGCGTCACGGTCTCGGCCTGCTCGGACCACTGTCCGCCGTTCGCCTCGAGGTGCGCGCGCTGTTGGGCGACGAGCTCCTGCTGCGCGGGCGTCTTCGCGGTGAGCGTGGGCTGTCCCACCGGCTGCTGCTGCTCCGCGATGAAGGCGTCGCGCTCGGCGAGAGCGTCGCCTGCGTCGGGGGTCGCAGCCGAGCTCTCCTCCTGCGCGGACGCCGTCGGAGCCGGAGTCGGAGTCCCCTCCGAAGAGCCCGCATCACTCGCGGGCGTGCACCCCGCCAGGGCGACCACGCCCAGGACGGCCAGTGCGGCGAGGGTCGCGGTACGGGGACGGGCGGTGATCGACATGGCGCCTCCTCAGTGAGCGCTCAGGTTATCGTCCCCGCAGCGCCCCGCGGCGGGGCTTGCGCTCGGGGTCGAGCACGAGGAAGGAGTGGTCAGTCGGTCGGCCAGGCGCCCGCGACCGCTTCGCGGACCTCGCCGAGCAGCTGCGGGAGTGCCTTCGTCTTCGCGATGATCGGGAAGAAGTTCGCGTCGGTCGCCCACCGGGGCACGACGTGCTGGTGCAGGTGCCCGTCGACGCCGGCGCCCGCGACCGCGCCCTGATTCATCCCGAGGTTGAAACCGTCGCACCGCGACACCTCCCGCAGCACGCGCATGGCCGTCTGCGTCAGCGCACCGATCTCGGCCACCTCCTCAGCGGTCGCGAGGTCGTACGTCGGGATGTGCCGGTACGGGCACACCAGCAGGTGACCCGAGTTGTACGGGAAGAGGTTCAGCAGCACGTAGGCGGTGCGCCCCCGCGCGACGATGAGGCCGTCGGCATCCGACTTGCCGGGCGCCGCGCAGAAAGGGCACTCGTCGCGCAGCGGCTCGGGACCGGCCTGGATGTACGCCATCCGGTGCGGTGTCCACAGCCGCTGGAACTCGTCGGGCACCCCGGCCAGGCGCGCGGCGTCCTCGACAGGGCGCGGGGTGTCCGACGAGCCCGTCACGCGAGCTGTCCCGCAGCGTCCAGGTGCTCCGCCGTGTCGACGAGCGTGCGGTTCGCGATGGCCGCCAGGATGCGCTCGACGGCTTCGTCCACGGCGACGCCGTTGGTCTGCGATCCGTCGCGGAAGCGGAACGAGACCGTGCCTCCGGCGCGGTCCTGTTCGCCCGCGATGAGCTGCAGCGGAACCTTCTGCGTGGTGTGGGTGCGGATCTTCTTCTGCATCCGGTCATCCGAGCGGTCGAGCTCGGCACGGACGCCGGCCTTGCGCAGACGCGAGACGATCTCCTGCAGGTACGGCGCGTAGTCGTCGGCGACGGGGATGCCGACGACCTGCACGGGCGCGAGCCAGACCGGGAAGGCACCCGCGTAGTGCTCGAGCAGGATCGCGAAGAAGCGTTCGATCGACCCGAACAGAGCACGGTGGATCATCACCGGGCGGTGCTTCTCGCCGTCAGGGCCGGTGTACTCGAGTTCGAAACGCTCGGGCTGATTGAAATCGAGCTGGATGGTCGACATCTGCCAGGTGCGGCCGATCGCATCGCGGGCCTGCACCGAGATCTTCGGGCCGTAGAACGCCGCGCCGCCGGGATCCGGAACGAGCTCGAGACCCGACCCCTCGGCGACACGCCGGAGCGTCTCGGTCGCATGCTGCCAGAGGGAGTCGTCGCCGATGAACTTCGGGTTGCCCTCCTCCTTCGTCGACAGCTCGAGGTAGAAGTCGTTGAGTCCGTAGTCGCGCAGAGTCTGCAGCACGAACTCGAGGCTCCGCACGAGCTCGTCCTCGACCTGGTCGGGGGTGACGTAGATGTGAGTGTCGTCCTGGGTCATGCCGCGCACGCGGGTGAGCCCGGACAGCGTGCCGCTCTTCTCGTAGCGGTAGACCGAACCGAACTCGCTGAGCCGCAGCGGCAGCTCGCGGTAGCTGCGTCCGCGCGAGCGGAAGATCAGGTTGTGGAACGGGCAATTCATCGGCTTGAGGTAGTACTCCTGCCCCTGCCGCGTCACGTTGCCCTCGGCGTCGACGGTCTCATCGAGCTTCATGGGCGGGTACATGCCGTCGGCATACCACTGCAGGTGGCCGCTCGTCATGAACAGATCGCCCTTGGTGATGTGCGGCGTGTTCACGACCTCGTAGTCGTTCGCGAGCAGCTGCTCGCGCATGTAGCGCTCGATCTCGTAGCGGATGATGCCGCCCTTGGGGTGGAACACGGACAGGCCGGGGCCGATCTCGTCGGGGAACGAGAACAGGTCGAGCTCGACGCCGAGCTTGCGGTGATCGCGGCGGGCCGCCTCGGCCAGGCGCTCCTGGTACGCGCGCAGTTCGTCCTTCGACGGCCACGCGGTGCCGTAGATGCGCTGCAGCTGCGGGTTCTTCTCGCTGCCGCGCCAGTAGGCGGCCGCCACCCGGGTCAGATCCCAGCCGTTGCCGACCATACGGGTGCCGGGCACGTGCGGTCCGCGGCAGAGGTCCTTCCAGGCGGTCTCCCCGTCGCGGGTGACGTTGTCGTAGATCGTCAGCTCACCGGCGCCGATCTCGGCCGACGCGCCCTCGGCGGCATCAGCGCCCGACCCGGGGCCGCCGGCGAGGTCGACGAGCTCGAGCTTGAAGGGCTCGTCGGCGAGCTCGGCGCGCGCCTCGTCAGCGGTGACGACCCGGCGGACGAACCGCTGGTTCTCGCGGGCGATGCGCTCCATCTCCTTCTTGATCGACTTGAGGTCCTCCGGAGTGAAGGGCTCATCGACGCCGAAGTCGTAGTAAAAGCCGTCCTCGATGGGCGGTCCGATCCCGAGGTTCGACTGCGGCCGGATGCGCTGCACGGCCTGGGCCAGCACGTGCGCCGTCGAGTGGCGGAGGATCGCGAGACCGTCGGGGCTCGATACGGTCACCGGCTCGACGGCATCCGTCTCGGCGACGACCGTCGCGAGGTCCTTCAGATCGCCGTTGACGCGCAGAGCGACGACGGAGCGGTCGGGGAAGAGGGCGAAGCCGTCGGCGGGGTACGACACGTCCGACGGGGAAACGACGTCAGTCAAGGGAACATCTCCAGATGGGTGGCTCGGATCAAGGCTACTCAGCTTCGGACGCTCGCCGCGTCCCGCCCGCTCAGGCCGAGAGCGTTCGGCCGGCGGCGACGAAGCGGGTGAGCACACGGGCTCCGATCCGGCGTCGTTCCATGCGTCGATCCTACTCGTGAGCGTCGGCGACTTCAGAGCGGGCCCCGAGGGCCCATGATGGATGCCGTGAAGCTCGCCATCGCCGGAGCCGCACTGCTGCTCGTGGCGGCGGGCGCGGTCGTCAGCGGCATCCTGCCCCCGAGCGAGCTCGTCGGGATCGTCGAGCGGGTCGCGCCGATCCTCGCCTTCGTGGTCGCCGTCACGATCGTGGCGGAGCTGGCGGCGAAGGCCGGCGTGTTCGACGTCGCGGCCGGCCGGCTCGCCCGCGCCTCCCGGGGCCGGACCATTGTGCTCTGGCTCCTCGTCGTGGCGCTCGCCGTCGTCGCCACGGCCTTCCTCTCGCTCGACACGACCGCGGTGCTGCTCACCCCGGTCGTCGTCGCCGTCGCACGCGCCAACGGACTGCCGCCGCTGCCCTTCGCCTTCACAACGGTGTGGCTCGCGAACACCGCTTCGCTCGTGCTCCCCGTGTCGAACCTCACCAACCTGCTGGCCCTCAGCCGGCTGCCCGAGGGCGGCCCCCTGGCGTTCCTCGCGCTGATGGGGCCGTCTGCAGCCGTCGCGATCCTCGTGACGGTCGCGCTACTGTTCGCCGTCCACCGGCGCTCGCTCGTCGGGCGCTTCGAGCCCGCGCCTGTGCCGCGCGTCACCGACCGGATGCAGCTGGTCGTGGCATCCGTCGTCGTCCTCGCACTCATGCCGGCCCTCGTCAGCGGGCTGGAGCCGTGGATCCCGGCGACGGTCGCCGCGATTCTGCTCATCGGACTCTTCGCATGGCGATCGCCTCGCGGGCTCTCCGCGCGCCTCGTCCCGTGGCAGCTGCTCGTGTTCGCGGCGGGACTGTTCACCGCCATGGCGGCGCTCGAGTCCCTCGGCTCCGCAGCGGTGGTGTCGCTGGTCGCCGGAGAGGCCGGCGGGCCGTTCGAGCTGTGGCGCATGGCGGGCACCGCCCTCGTCGCGGCGAACACCGTCGACAACCTGCCCGCGTACCTGCTGCTCGAGTCGGCGGCGGGAACCCCGGAGCGTCTCGGCGCGCTGCTCGTCGGTGTCAATGCGGGACCGCTCATCACCCCGTGGGCGTCGCTTGCGACGCTGCTCTGGCACGAGCGGCTGCACGCGGTGGGTGTCGACGTCCCCTGGCGGCGCTTCATCCTCTGGGGCCTCGTTGCGGCACCGCTCGCCGTCGGCTTGTCGGTCCTGCCGCTCGCACTGCGCTGAGCCTCACCTCGCCCGGCCGTAGCCACTAGAGGTGTCGAGGCTCACGTCAGGGTGAGGTCGACCTGGATCTCACCCGCGAGACGCTCGAGGTCCGCCACGATGTCGGCGGCGTCGAAGTCCGCGGGCAGGCGGACCACGAGAGTCGCCTCGAACAGCGTGCCGCCCGCCATCGGAGCGTCGAGGGTGCGGCTGGTCAGCGCGTCGATGCTCAGCGCGTGGGCGCCGATCGCGTCGCTCACCTCGCGCACGATTCCGGGACGGTCGTTGCCGAGCACCGTGAAACGCAGCACCTGCCCGCTCGCGACGACTGGCGTCAACGGCTGGTGTGTCGTGATGCGCAGCAAGCCGTCCAGACGCTCGAGCGCCTCGACGAGGCCGGCCTCGCGATCGGCGGGCACCTCCACCAGCACGATCCCCGCGAAGGCGCCGGCGAGCTCCGCGAGTTCGCTGCGCTCCCAGTTGCCGCCGTGCGCCGCGACGGTGTCGGCGAGCGTGCGGACGAGTCCGACTCGGTCGTCTCCGACGACGGTGAGCACGAGCTGAGTCATGGCGCCGAGCCTAACCGGCGGAGAACTCCGGCGCAGCGGAGATCCAGGTCACGGACCCGCAAACGACAAAACCCCCGGCAGAACCGGGGGTTTCTCGGTGCGCGATACTGGGATCGAACCAGTGACCTCTTCCGTGTCAGGGAAGCGCGCTACCGCTGCGCCAATCGCGCCTATACAGGCTGTTCAGTTATGAGGCGAGGTGGCGACGGGATTCGAACCCGTGTAAACGGCTTTGCAGGCCGGTGCCTAGCCGCTCGGCCACGCCACCGTGTGTGGTTCTGACCCACGTGCCGGATCACCCTGACGGGAGATCCTCGCACTCGAGCGGATGACGAGATTCGAACTCGCGACCCTCACCTTGGCAAGGTGATGCGCTACCACTGCGCTACATCCGCATTTCGTTCCGGATCGCTCCGGCACTTGTTAAACATTAGCCGACGATCGCACGAGTGCAAAACCGGCGTCGCCCCGCGCGTGTCTCGCCGCCGCGTTCGGGAACCGTCGCGGCATCCGGTATGCTCGTGTCTCGGCCCTCACGGGCCAGATGGGCGATTGGCGCAGTTGGTTAGCGCGCTTCCTTCACACGGAAGAGGTCGTGGGTTCGAGTCCCGCATCGCCCACCACCCCGCCCCGGCTCTCACAGCCGGGGCGTTTTTCGTTGGGCGTGCACTCTGCGCGCGTCGAGCAAGCACCAAGGCCGCGAGCACGCACCGAACACCATGCGTCCTCGCGTCAGCGGTGCGTTCTCTCCGCGCTCGACATCGCATGGGGAGCCGGGTCAGACGGCGCCGGAGACGCCGAGGAGCGAGCCCACCGTGAAGGTCGCGATCAGCGCGAGTGCCCCTCCGACGACGACCCGGATGACGGGGCGAAGCGGCGGACTGTCGCCGAGACGCGCGCTCAGGTAGCCGGTGAGAGCGAGAGCGATGAGGACCGCGACGAAAGTGACGGGAACCCGGATGCCGGCGGGCGGCAGGAGGATCGCGAGGAGCGGCAGCAGCGCGCCGATGGTGAAGGCGAGCGCACTCGCTCCGGCCGCCGCCCGCGGACTGACGACCTCGTCCTCGGTCAGCCCCAGCTCGGCCTCGAGGTGCGCGGCGACCACATCGTGCTCGGTCAGTTCCTCCGCCACCCGTCGCGCGGTCTCGGGCGAGAGCCCGCGCTGCTCGTAGAGCCCCGCCAGCTCGATGAGCTCCGCCTCGGGGTCCTCGGCGAGCTCGCGGCGCTCCTTGGTGATCATCGCCCGCTGACTGTCGCTCTGACTGCTGACCGAGACGTACTCGCCGAGCGCCATGGAGATCGCGCCGCCCACGAGGCCCGCGACGCCGGCGGCGAAGATCGGTGCGGCCTCCGTCGTCGCCCCCGCGACACCGACGACCAGGGCCGCGGTCGACACGATGCCGTCATTCGCGCCCAGGACGCCCGCGCGCAACCAGTTGAGCCGCCCCGACATGGACGACGCGTGCGGCTCCCCCGGGTGCGCCCCCGGGGCCTCCGAGAACGATTCGCTCATGAGGCCATGAAACCACCCGTGCGGCGATCACGGCGGGCCCCCATGCGCCGAGGACGCACCGTCTCCGCGAGAGCGCACGCTCCCCGGCACGTCCTCGCCGAGAGGGTGCGCTTTCGAGGCGCCGAGCCGGCGCGGGTCAGCTCGCGGCGCGCCAGCCGTAGCGCTGCGAGAGGGCTTGCGCGACCCGACCGTAGGTCGCGCGGTCGAGGGCGCCGGCCGTGCGGCGGATGCCGCTCGTGGGCACGAGGTAGATCTGGTCGACGTCGAGCCACGATGGTCGCCGCTCGCGGTCCCAATCCCCCGTCCCGAGCGGGATGTGGTCGCGCTCGCCGTCGTGCGGCTTGCTCGTGAGCTTCATGGCCCAGCTGCGGCCTCTGTCGGCGCGCGCGAGGACGAGCAGCGGGCGATCCTTGCCGCGCGCGGCATCCTCCGCATACGGAACCCAGGCCCAGACGATCTCGCCGGGATCGGGCTGCCCGTCGGGCGTCGGCTCGTAAGCCAGACGCAGGCTGCGCGCATCGGGCAGCGCCACCTCGACGACGGATGCCGCGCCCGCGACCCCTCCGCCCGACGCGGACGGCATGTTGGGGCGAGCCGGCGTGACGGTCCCCGGCCGCGGACGCGCAGCGGACGGCCGACCCGAGTCACCCACCGTTCGACGCGGTCGCAGCAGATCCCACACACGCGAAAGCACACCCATGCGCCCAAACCTACCCAGCTCGCGAGGCGCGCCACCCCGCCACACCCTCCGCTTCACCTGGCAGCTCGCGCCGCTTCACCTCGCGCGAAGCGGCGCCGCCTGCCAACCGAGCGCCAACGAGAAACAGGGCGGGACACCGCGGATCACTCCGCGATGCCCCGCCCGGGTCAGAGCCGAGGTCTGATCAGACCTTCGCGTCCGAGAGGGTGTAGCCGACCTCGCCGTGCATGACCGTGTCGATGCCGGCGATCTCGTCCTCGTTCTTCACGCGGAAGCCGATGGTCTTCTCGATCGCGAAGCCGATGATGAAGGCCAGCACGAAGGAGTAGACGAGGACAGCGAGGGCCGCGATCGCCTGGACGATCAGCTGGCTGGCGTCGCCGCCCATGAACAGGCCCGTGCCGTTGGCGAAGAAGCCGAGGTACAGCGTTCCGATGAGGCCGCCGACGAGGTGGATGCCCACGACGTCGAGCGAGTCGTCGAAGCCGAGCTTGTACTTCAGCTCGATCGCCAGGGCGCAGGCGGCACCGGCGATGAGACCGAGCACGATCGCCCAGATGGGGTCCACCGAGGCGCAAGCCGGGGTGATGGCGACGAGGCCCGCGACAGCGCCCGACGCGGCGCCGACGGAGGTGGGCTTGCCGTCCTTGATCTTCTCGACGAGCAGCCAGGCCAGGAGAGCTGCGGCGGGAGCGGCGATCGTGTTGATGAAGGCGAGCGCGGCGGTGCCGTCGGCGGCGAGCTCGGAGCCCGCGTTGAAGCCGAACCAGCCGAACCACAGCAGACCGGCGCCGAGGAGCACGAATGGCGGGTTGTGGGGAACGTGGACGCCCTTCTGGAAGCCGACGCGCTTGCCGAGGACCAGAGCGAGGGCGAGAGCCGCAGCACCGGCGTTGATGTGCACCGCGGTACCACCGGCGAAGTCGATCGCTCCGACGCCGAAGACGTCCTGCAGGCCCTTGGTGATCCAGCCCCCGTATTCGAACGAGCCGTCGTCGGCGAGGCCGAAGTTGAAGACCCAGCTCGCGACGGGGAAGTAGACGATCGTCGCCCAGACACCGGCGAACAGCATCCACGCACCGAACTTGGCGCGGTCGGCGATGGCGCCCGAGACGAGCGCGACGGTGAGGATCGCGAAGGTCGCCTGGAAGCACACGAAGGCCATCGGCGGGAAGTCGGCGTCGGCGGGCGTCTCGAGCAGGCTGCTCAGACCGATCGCGCTCCAGTCGATCGACCAGGGGGCGACGGTTCCCTCAGCGCCGGGGAAGGCGATGGCGTAGCCGAAGAGCACCCAGAGGACGCCGATGAGCCCGAGGGCGCCGAAGCTCATCATCATCATGCTGATGACGCTCTTGGCCTTGACGAGACCGCCGTAGAAGAACGCGAGTCCTGGCGTCATCAGCAGGACGAATGCGGCCGCGATGAGTATGAATGCGGTGTTGCCTTGATCCATCTCGAAGGGAACCTCTCTGCAGGGACGCAGGTGTAGCGTCGGGTCCCCTCAGTGTCGAGGCGCCCAGTTTCCCCCGACGGCGCAGTCGTGTTTCCGAACGGTTACGCTGCCGCTCCCCCGGTAAACATCAGGTTTCCTCGCGCCGCACGACTCCTGCACAGGCGCTCAGGAGTGGGTGAGAGCCACGAGGCGCGAGATGGCGCGCAGGTACTTCTTGCGGTATCCCCCGCCGAGCATCTCGTCGCCGAACACCTCGTCGAGCGGACGCCCCGTCGCGCGGATCGGGATCTGCGCGTCGTAGGCGCGGTCGACGAACGCGACGAAGCGCAGGGCGGCCGACTGGTCCGTCAACTGCGTCACGTCACGCAGGCCGATCGTGGCGATGTCATCGACGAGACGGATGTAGCGCGAGGGGTGGACGGTCGCGAGGTGCGCGATGACGTCGGCGAACACGTCGTCCGAGACGAGTCCGGATGCCGCGGCCTCCGCGATCGTCGCCTCGTATTCATCGGGCGCGAGTGCGACGGCGTGCCCGTCGACGGCACGCTGCCGGTAGTCGGTGCCGTCGATCCGGATCGTCTGGAAGCTCGCCGACATCGCGTGGATCTCACGCAGGAAGTCCTGAGCGGCGAATCGTCCCTCGCCCAGGGCGTTCGGCGGCGTGTTCGAGGTCGCCGCGAGACGCGTGCCCGACGCGACGAGCTCGCCGAGGAGCCGCGTCATCACCATCGTGTCGCCCGGGTCGTCGAGCTCGAACTCGTCGATGCAGAGCAGATCGGCGCCGCGGAGGAGCTGCACGGTGTTCTGGTAGCCGACGGCCCCCACGAGCGCGGTGTACTCGATGAACGACCCGAAGTACTTCCGGCGTGCCGGCATCGCGTGATAGATCGCGGCGAGCAGGTGGGTCTTGCCAACGCCGAAGCCGCCGTCGAGATAGACGCCGGGCTTCGTCTCGGGCACCTTCTTCGCACGGCGGAACAGTCCCCCGCGCGCCGCGGGGGCGCCGCCCCCGGCGAACGCCTCGAGGAGGTCCTTCGCCTCTTGCTGCGACGGGTACTGCGGGTCGGCCCGGTACGAATCGAACGTCGCCGCGTCGAACTGCGGCGGCGGCACCAGGGCGGCGAGCATCTCGGTGCCGCTCACCTCGGGACGGCGGTCGCTGAGGCGCAGGATTCCGGCGGATGTGCTCGTCACGGATCAACCCTAACCGCGTGAAAGGATGACGCCGTGCGTGTGACCGAGATGCTTCCGGAAACCGGCGAAAGCGCCGATTCCGCGACGGATGACGGACGGGCGTGGCTCGAGCGGCGCTACCGGCGAGCGCCGGGCGCGTACGTCCGCCTGAACATGGTGACCACCCTCACCGGGTCGGCTTCCGGCGGTGACGGGACGAGCGACACCATCACGAGCCAGACCGACCGCAGCATCCTCGGCATCATCCGCCGGGATGCCGACGTCGTCGTCGTGGGCGCGGAGAGCGTCCGGGCCGAGGGCTACGTCGTCCCGCGCACCGCTGCCCTCGCGATCGTCTCGCGGTCGGGGCGTCTCGACGGCCACCGCCTGACCGAGGTCGAGGCCGGGCGCGTCGTCCTCGTCGTCCCCGACGGCGTCCACCCCGAGGCGCCCGCCGGCGTCACCGTCGTCACCGCTGGCCGCGGTCCCGATCTGTCCCCCGCCGACGTGCTGGCCGCCGTGTCGGCCCGCGGCTGGGAGCGCGTCGTCTGCGAGGGAGGTCCGACCTTCGCAGCGCAGTTCGTCGCCGCGGGCGTGGTCGACGAGATCTGCCTCACGGTCGCGCCACGGATCGGCCCCGTCCGACTTCCGGTCCTGCCGGTCGCCGACGACGCGCCGACCGCCGTCGCGGGCGCCCTGATGGATGCCGCGGGCTTCAGCTATCTGCGGCTGAGCGTCGGCGCTCGAGCCACTCGCCGATGACCGAGGTCCACCGTTCGGGGTCGTAGTTCCACAGCTTCGTATGCCGGGCGGTCCGGAACACCTCGAGCTCGACGAGATCGGGACGCGCCTCCGCCAGCTGATACGACGCGTCCGCGGGGACGAAGCCGTCGTCGTCGCTGTGCAGGATGAGGATCGGATGCCGCAGCTCGGCCGCACGCGCGACCACGTCGAGCCGGTCGAACGGTATCGGCGTGTTCAGCCCGACGACCCGCGAGCCCCACTCACTGTCCAGTGCCCGCACGGCCGTGCTCGCGACCGGCCCCGGGATGCGCAGCAGGTGCGCCTGGTAGTCGAGCACGATGCGCCAGTCGATCGCCGGCGATTCGAGCACGACTCCGGCGATGATGTCGCGATGGGCCGAGTTGAGTGCCACCTGGAGGGCGATCGCGCCGCCCATCGACCAGCCCATGAGGAAGATCCGGCGCGCGCCGCGGCGGCGGGCCGCTCCGATCGCGGCATCCACGTCGCGCCATTCGGTCGCGCCGAGCATGTACGTGCCCGAGCGACTGCGCGGTGCCTCGCCGTCGTTGCGATACGACACCAGCAGGGATGAGACACCGGCGGCGTGGAACACCGGCACCGCGCGGAGCGTCTCGGTCCGCGTCGTGCCACGTCCGTGGATCTGAATGACCCAGGTGTCGCTCGGCTCTCCTGCCTCGTCTGCGGCAGGGAAGAACCACGCGGGGCAGGGCCCGAGCGGGGACCCGACGAGCTCAGAGTGGTACGGCAGGTGCAGCTCCGCGGGATCGGAGTAGTACCAGCCGCTGAACGCGGCAGCAGCCGACAGCCGGTCGTCGGTTCCGATCTGCGTGAGCAGCTTGCGCTTGACCGAACTCTCGTCCAGAGCCAGCACGGCACCGACCTTGACGTACGACGCGGTGCCCGTCGTGAACAGCCCGTATCGACCGGGGAGCTCGGTGTCTGGGGTGCGCGAGAGGGTGAGCGTCTGCGCGGCGACGTCGACGGCGAGCAGTTCCGTATCGGGCACCCGCCCCGCGGGCGTCACGACTCTGCGAGCTACGCGCATCGACACGGTGCCGAGCGCCGCGAGCGAGATACCGAGGGCTCCAGCGAGCGCCGCGATCGTCGTCTTCGCGGCGGTGGCTGCTGCGGGAGATGCGCCCGCAGCCCCGGCGCGCCTGGAACCCATCATCGAGGCCTCACTCTAGTCTGTCGACGTGGCCGATTCCCGTCCTCCCGCCGACGCGACGGCATTCGTCGTCGCTCGCGATGCGGTGCTGGCGATGACGTTCCGCGACGACCTCGTGGTGCGCGAGATCCCCGCACCGACCGGGCTCGCGCCGGAAGCCCTCGCACTCGCGGGCGATGTGCGGCCCGAGGATCACGCCGTCGACTCCCCCTACGGCACCGGGCGCATCATCATCCTCCACGACGACGACGAGCCCGACGCCTGGGGCGGTCCGTGGCGCATCGTCGCTTTCGCTCAGGCGCCGCTCGAACCCGAGATCGGAGTCGATCCGCTTCTCGCCGAGGTCGCCTGGTCATGGCTGATCGACGCTCTCGATCACCGCGACGCCTCGTTCCACTCGGTTTCGGGGACCGCGACGAAGACACTCTCGCGCGGCTTCGGGAGCCTTGCCGAGGAGGGCGACGGTGCGCAGATCGAGCTGCGCGCCTCGTGGACCCCCGTCGGAGACATCACCGCCCACATCGACGCCTGGGCGGAACTGACCTGCATGCTGGCCGGCCTTCCTCCGGGGTCGGAGGGCGTCGCCGTTTTCGGAGCACGCCGGGGGAACCGTGGCTGATTACACCGTCATCGCCGATGACGCCGGACTCGAACGCGCCGCGGAACTGCTCGCGGCCGGTGACGGCCCTGTCGCCGTCGACGTCGAACGGGCGTCGGGCTTCCGATACTCGCAACGCGCCTATCTCATCCAGGTGTTCCGCCGCGGCGCGGGCGTGCACCTGTTCGACCCGCCGGCGATCTCGACCTTCGCGCCCCTCCAGGCAGCGATCGGCGAGATCGAGTGGGTGCTGCATGCCGCGAGCCAAGACCTGCCTTCGCTGCGCGAGGCCGGCCTCGACCCGACATCGATCTTCGACACCGAGCTGGCCGCACGGCTACTGGGCCACGCCCGCGTCGGGCTCGGCGCCGTGGTCGAGGACACGCTGGGCATCGTCCTCGCGAAAGCGCACTCGGCCGCCGACTGGTCGACGCGCCCGCTGCCGCAATCGTGGCTCGAGTACGCCGCTCTCGACGTCGAGCACCTGATCGACGTCCGCGACGTGCTCGCCCGCGAGCTCGAGGCCCAGGGCAAGGTCGAGTTCGCGGCCCAGGAGTTCCAAGCCGTGCTCGATCGGCCGGTCAAGCCGCCCCGGGAGGACCCGTGGCGCCGACTCAGCGGCCTGCACACCATTCGCGGCCGGCGTGCCCTTGCCGTCGCTCGTGCGCTGTGGACCGCGCGCGAGGAGTACGCCCGCGAGCAGGACATCGCTCCCGGCCGGCTCGTCCCCGACCGCGCGCTCGTCGCGGCGCTCGCCGCCGACCCGAAGACGAAGCAGGACCTGGCGAAGGTCAAGGACTTCACCGGCCGCGCGAGCCGCTCGCAGCTCGACCGCTGGTGGGCGGCCTTCGAGGCGGGCCGGGCCGAGCAGTCGCTGCCGCCGGACCGGCTGCCCGGCGACGGACTTCCGCCGGTGCGGGCCTGGGTCGACCGGAACCCTCCCGCCGACGCCCGCCTGAAGGCGGCGAAGCCACTCGTCGAGCAGCGTGCCGAGGACCTGTCGATGCCGACGGAGAACCTGCTCACGCCCGAGCTCCTGCGCCGCGTGGCGTGGGCGCCGCCCGCCGAGATCTCCGCCGAGACGGTCGGCGCAGCACTTGCCGAGCTCGGCGCACGTCCGTGGCAGATTGAGCAGACCGCACAGGTGATCGCGCAAGCCTTTGTGGATTCCGTGAACGGGGATGCCGCGCCCTCCTCGAGCGGTTCGTAGGTTCGATCCAACCGATTTTCCCGGCCTCCCCGGCTCTCTAGGCTGGAGTCGATCCCATCTTCTGGAGGCAAAGTGGCCGAGATCTCGGACGTCTACTTCATCGACGGCATGCGTACCCCGTTCGGGCGCGCCGGCGAGAAGGGCATGTACTGGAACACCCGAGCGGACGACCTCGTCGTCAAAGCGATCCGGGGCGTGATCGAACGCAACCCCGATGTGCCGCTCGACCGGATCGATGACGTGGCGATCGCCGCGACGACGCAGCAGGGCGATCAGGGCCTGACCCTCGGCCGCACTGCGGCGATCCTCGCCGGCCTTCCGCAGAGCGTGCCGGGCTTCGCCATCGACCGCATGTGCGCAGGCGCGATGACCAGCGTCACCACGATGGCCGGGTCGATCGGCATCGGCATGTACGACCTCGCCCTCGCGGGCGGCGTCGAGCACATGGGCCGCCACCCGCTCGGCGGCGGAGACACCGACCCCAATCCCCGCTTCCTCACCGAGAAGCTCGTCAGCGCAGATGCCCTGAACATGGGCATCACCGCCGAGCGCCTGCACGACCGCTTCCCGGTCCTCACGAAGGAGCGCGCCGACCGGTTCGGCATGCGCAGCCAGCAGAAGGCGCAGGCCGCGTACGACGCCGGCAAGCTGCAGCCCGACCTCGTTCCCGTCGCGGTGAAGTCCGCGGACGGCGCGTGGGGCCTCGCGACCGAGGATGAGGGGCGCCGGCCCGAGACCACCATGGAGGGCCTCGCGCAGCTGAAGACCCCCTTCCGGCCGCACGGCCGCGTCACCGCGGGCACTTCGTCGCCCCTCACCGATGGCGCGACCATCAGCCTCCTCGCCGGCTCGCGCGCGGTGAAGGAGCTGGGGCTCACCCCGAAGATGCGGATGGTCTCGTTCGGCTTCGCCGGCGTCCAGCCCGAGGTGATGGGCATCGGCCCCATCCCCTCGACCGAGAAGGCGCTCGCCAAGGCCGGCCTGACGATCGACGACATCGGGCTCTTCGAGCTCAACGAGGCGTTCGCGGTGCAGGTGCTCTCGCTGCTCGACCACTTCGGCATCGACGACGACGATCCGCGCGTCAACCCGTGGGGCGGCGCGATCGCGGTCGGTCACCCCCTGGCGGCATCCGGTGTGCGTCTGATGATCCAGCTCGCCGCGCAGTTCGCCGAGCGCCCCGACGTCCGCTACGGCCTCACCGCGATGTGCGTGGGCCTCGGCCAGGGCGGATCCGTGATCTGGGAGAACCCGCACTACACCGGCAAGAAGAAGACCGCGAAGAAGTGAGGCGCGCCGACATGACCTACGACGACATCGACTTCTCCCCCCTCGACGCCCTCACCGGTGACGAGGTCGTCACGCATTCGCTGGTGCGCGATGTCCGGCTCGCCTCGGGCCGCACGCTCGCGCTCATCACCCTCGACAACGGACGAGACCACACCCGGCCGAACACGCTCGGTCCGGCGACGCTCGCCGAGCTGGGCGGCGTGCTCGAGACGCTCGCCGCCCGTGCGGCGGCCGGGGAGATCGACGCCGTCGGCATCACCGGCAAGCAGTACATCCTCGCTGCGGGCGCCGACCTCTCCGATGTCTCACGGTTGCCCTCGAAGGAAATCGCGAAGCTCGTCGCGCAGCGCGGGCACCAGGTGCTCGGGCGTCTGTCGCAGCTGGGCGTCCCCTCCTTCGCTTTCGTGAACGGCCTCGCCCTCGGCGGCGGTCTCGAGATCGCGCTCAACAGCACGTACCGCACCGTGGACGCCTCCGCCGCGGCGATCGCGCTGCCCGAGGTCTTCCTCGGGCTCATCCCGGGCTGGGGAGGCGCCTACCTGCTGCCGAACCTCATCGGGATCGAGAACGCGCTCGAAGTGGTCATCAGCAATCCGCTCAAGCAGAACCGCGTGCTCAAGCCGCAGCAGGCGTACGACCTGGGCATCATGGACGCGATCTTCCCCGCGGTGAGCTACCTCGAGGACTCGCTCGCCTGGGCCGACCGCGTGCTGTCGGGCGCCGTCTCGGTCACGCGCAAGAACGAGCCCGGCAAGCTCGAGCGCCTGACCAAGTGGCCGATCGCCGTCAAGGTTGCCCGCGGCATGCTCGAGTCGAAGATCGGCACCGTCCCGAAGGCTCCCTACCTGGCCCTCGAGCTGCTCGAGAAGGCCCGCGGCGGCTCACGCGACGAAGGCTTCGCCCGCGAGGACGACGCTCTGGCCGAACTCATCTCGGGTGACCAGTTCGCCGCGTCGATGTACGCTTTCGACCTGGTGCAGAAGCGCGCGAAGCGGCCGGTCGGCGCTCCCGACAAGGCGCTGGCGAAGAAGGTGACGAAGGTCGGCGTCATCGGCGCGGGCCTCATGGCCAGCCAGTTCGCGCTGCTGTTCGTCCGCAAGCTCCAGGTGCCCGTGCTCATCACGGACCTCGATCAGGCGCGCGTCGACAAGGGGCTCGCCTACATTCGCGACGAGATCGGCAAGCTCGAGGCGAAGGGCCGCATCGATTCCGACACGGCGGGCAAGCTCCGCTCGCTCGTGCACGGCACGGTCGACAAGAGCGAGTACGCCGACTGCGACTTCGTCATCGAGGCGGTGTTCGAGGAGGTCGGGGTCAAGCAGCAGGTCTTCGGCGAGATCGAGAAGATCATCGCTGACGACGCGATCCTCGCGACGAACACCTCGTCGCTGTCCGTGGCGGAGATCGGCGCGAAGCTCGCTCACCCCGAGCGTCTCGTCGGCTTCCACTTCTTCAACCCCGTCGCGGTCATGCCGCTGATCGAGGTCGTGAAGACATCGCAGACGACGGATGCTGCCCTGTCGACCGCGTTCGTCGTCGCGAAGGGCCTCGGCAAGAACGCCGTCCTGACGGCCGACGCGCCCGGCTTCGTCGTGAACCGACTGCTGGCGAAAGTCATGGGCGAGGCGGCGCGTGCCGTCTACGAGGGCACGCCGGTCGCCGATGTCGAGAAGGCCTTCGCGCCGCTGGGGCTGCCGATGGGGCCCTTCCAGCTCATCGACCTCGTCGGCTGGAAGGTCGCCGCACACGTGCAGGACACGATGACCTCGGCGTTCCCCGACCGCTTCTATGCGAACGAGAACTTCCACCAGCTCGCGGAACTGCCCGAGGTCGTCGAGAAGGACAAGGGAGGACGGGTCACCGGCTTCACCAAGGCCGCGGAGAAGATCGCGAAGAAGGCGACGGGTTCGTCGCCGGTCGCGGCCGACACGATCCTCCAGCGCGTTCAGGACGGCCTGGCGCAGGAGATCAAGCTCATGCTCGACGAGGGCGTCGTTCCCGAGGTCCAGGACATCGACCTGTGTCTCATCCTGGGCGCGGGCTGGCCGTTCATCGACGGCGGCGCTTCGCCCTACCTCGATCGGGAGGGCGCATCGGAGCGGGCGTTCGGCGACACGTTCCACCACCCGCCCATCCGCGGGATCGCGAACCGCTGACAGCCAGCGCTGCACCGCCGACGAGGACCCCGTGGCACGAAGCCGCGGGCTCCTCGTCGCGTCACGCCGGTCGGCCCTGCGCGCTCTGCACGCGCAGGTCGCGCTCGCGGACATCGCGCTGCTCGATCACGATGCGACGCAACGCGGCCGGCGCCCCGGGGCTCGAGTCCAGCCACGTCGTCGCCGCCGTCAGGTCATCCGACGCCGGGAACAGACCGCGCACGAGGCGGCGCGCGATCTCGATGCTCCGGGTCTCCCAGACTCGGGCGATGCGCGAGAAATAGTCCCCGTCGAGGGCCGCGATGAGATCGCGTCGCCCTCCGGCGCGGACACCGGCGATCGTGGCGTCGAGCTCGTCGTTCGACAGGGTCTCATCCGTCCACGCCGCGACCCACGCGGCCTCGCGCACCGGCGCCTCCGGCAGCGCCGCTCGGGCGGCGCGGTGGGCTCGCCTCCCCTTCGCGGTATCGTCGCGGACCAGCTCGGCGTCGATCTCGGCGGCGCTGGCCTGGCCCGTCGAGGCGAGCGCGAACAGCCAGCTCCATCGCAGGTCCGCATCGAGCACGAGACCGTCGGGGAGCTGCCCTTCGCCGGCGAGCAGCTGGCGCAACGACGCCGCACGCCCCGCATCCATCGCGGCGACAGCGCCCAGGGCGCGCGCCCAGACGAGCTGGGCGTCCGTCCCGGGGCGGGCTTCGTGCAACGACCGCCAGACGGTCTCCAGCCAGCGCGCGGCGAGCGACTCGCGCTGTGCGGGAGCGGCGTAGTGGGCGAGCGCGTAGTCGGCATGCGCGACTGCGTCGGTGAGGAGGCCGATGTGGGTCTCGGCCGCGGCGTGCACTCCGACGATCTCGAGGTAGCGTGCCACGTCGAGGCGACCGTCGCGAACCGCGTTCCAGAGCGCGGCCCACGCCACCGATCGGGCGAGCGGATCGCCGATCGTCGAGAGCGAGCGCTCGAGCGCTGCCGTCGTGTCACCGTCGAGGCGCACCTTGGCATAGGTGCGGTCGTCGTCGTTCGGGATGATCACGCCCGCGGCATCCCCGGGCAGCGGCGTCCGGGCGTCGACGAGATCGAGCTCGACCCCGCCCTCTCGGCGGAGCGCCCCCTCCGACGCCGCGTACCGTCCGATCGTCACGCGGTGGGGTCGGGGATCGGTCTGGACGATCGTGACGCCGTCCGATTCACCGCGCTCGACCGACAGATCCGACATCCCGGTGGTCTCGAGCCAGGCGCGACTCCACGCCCGCAGGTCGCGCCCGGAGGTGTGCTCCAGGGCGTCCAGCAGATCACCGAGCGTGGTGTTCCCGAAGGCGTTGTCGGCGAAGTACTTGCGCGCGCCGGCGAAGAACGCCTCCTCCCCCACGTACGCGACGAGCTGCTTGAGCACGGACGCTCCCTTGGCGTACGTGATCCCGTCGAAGTTGAGCTTGGCCGCCTGCAGGTCGGGAATGTCGGCCACGATCGGATGCGTGGTCGGAAGCTGGTCCTGCTCGTAGGCCCACCCCTTCCGCCGGCTCGCGAAGCTCACCCAGGCATCCGGATAGAGCCCGGTCGCGACAGACGCATGCGAGCCCATGAAGTCCGCGAAGGACTCCTTGAGCCACAGGTCGTCCCACCACCGCATGGTCACGAGGTCGCCGAACCACATGTGCGCCATCTCGTGGAGGATCGTGTTGGCGCGGGCCTCGCGCTGCGCGGCGGTCGCGGCCCCGCGGAAGACGTACGCCTCGGTGAACGTGACGAGACCGGGGTTCTCCATCGCGCCGAGGTTGTACTCGGGCACGAAGATCTGGTCGTACTTGCCCCACGGATAGCCGAGCCCGAACGCCTCACCGAAGTACGCGAGCCCACGGCGGGTGATGTCGATGATCTCCTCGGCGTCGAGGTACGGCGCCAGCGAGGCACGGCACAGGACGCCCAGGTCGACAGGTCCCTCGGGTCCGTCCCAGACCGCGCCGACGCGGTGGTAGGGGCCCGCTGCGACGGCGGTGATGTAACTGGAGATCGGGAGGGTCTCAGCGAAGGTGACCTCGGTACCGCCGTCGAGGTCCCGGCGGTCGGTCTCCGCACCGTTGGACAGCACCCGCCAGCCCTCCGGCGCCGCGACCCGCATCCGCCAGCGTGCCTTCAGGTCCGGCTGCTCGAAACACGGGTAGACGCGACGCGCGTCCGCGGGCTCGTACTGCGTGTACAGATAGACGGCGCCGTCGACCGGGTCGACGAAGCGGTGGAGGCCCTCGCCCGAGCGGCTGTAGACGCCGCGCGCCGCGATCGAGACGGTGTTGTGCTCCGAGAGGTCGCGGATGCGGATGCGCGCGCCGTCCCATTCCACGGGCCGGTTCTCGCCGTTCACGATGACCGCATCGACGCTCGAACCGAGGAAGTCGACCCAGGTCTCACCGCCGACGCGCGCATCGAACGACAGGATCGCACGGGTGCTGAACGTGGTCTCCTCGGCGCGCGGGGCGTCACGGACGTCGAGGGAGACATCGATGGTGTGGAGCCGGACCTCGGCTGCACGATGCTGGGCGTCGGTACGGGTGAGGTTGTCGCCGGTCATCCCTCCATGCTTCCACGGGAGCGGGGAAGCCGGTGGCCGGGGCTGCCTGCACGCTAGTATCTGAACATGTTCAGCACCCCGGAGCCGACCGGATCGAAGCGCGACCGCACACGTGCCCTGATCGTCGAGACGGCGCTGCGTTCGTTTCGCGAACGCGGCTACGACGCGACCACCATCCGCCGCATCGCGTCGGAGGCCGGTGTGTCGGTCGGGACGACGAACTACCACTTCGCGTCGAAGAACGAGCTCGTGCAGGAGTTCTACCTGCAGGTGCAGCAGGGTCACCGCGCGGCCGCCCTGCCCGGACTCGAGTCGGAGCGCGACCTCAAGGACAGGCTCGCGATCGTCTTCCACACGGGCCTCGATCAACTGACGCCGACGCATGGCCATGCGCCCGAGTTCCTGACGGCCGCCGTCTCGCCGCGATCGTCGATCAACCCGCTGTCGCCCGAGTCGAATGCCTCGCTCGCGATCGTGGAGGATCTGTTCCGTACCGCTGTCGACGGTGCCGACCACAAGCTTCCGAAGGACATCGCCGAGGCGCTGCCCGGAGCGCTCGTTCTCGCGCATCTGCTGCTCGCGATGTACTGGGTCTACGACGAGTCCGATCACCAGGCGAAGACGCGGCGCTTGCTCGACAAGGGCCTGGCACTGCTCGCGATGGCGCTCCCACTGGCGCGCCTCCCGATGCTGCGGCGGCCGGTGCGGGAACTTCTCGACCTCATCGCCGAGGCCCGCTCGTGACGGGCGCCGAGCATCGACCGGAGTCCCCGAGGACGACATCAGAACCGTTCGCGTTCACCCATTCGGAGTTCCTGCGCGGCGCTGCGCGAGCATGGTTCTGGACCGCGATGCTCCTGATCGCCGTCTGGGCGATCAGCACGGGCGGCATCGGCGTCGTGTCAGCTCTCTTCATCCTGCCCGCGTCTGTCTTCGCCCTCGCTATCGGGGCACCCGGTGCGTACGTGCCCGGAAGATGGCTGAGGCGATCACCGCACGTCCCGGTTCACCTCGCGGCGTTCGCCGCGTACGGCGTACTCCTCAGCGTCGTGGTCACCGCCATCTACGCCCTCATCGTGACGGCTCCGACCACGGGACT
Organism: Microbacterium sp. SMR1; assembly: GCF_003289625.1. Taxonomy (GTDB): domain Bacteria; phylum Actinomycetota; class Actinomycetes; order Actinomycetales; family Microbacteriaceae; genus Microbacterium; species Microbacterium plantarum. The sequence goes on along the minus strand of NZ_QMBN01000001.1, from coordinate 436,399 downwards.
CGCGGCACTCCTGGACTCTTCATGGCTTCTGATCGCGAACACCCCGGTGACGGCCGTCGGGCTCGCAGGCGCGTGGTTCGTCACCGCGAAACACGCTCGGCAGGCCGACGCCGGGGTGGTCGTCGCACCCGGGCATGACCAGGACCCGGACGCCGCCACCGGGGATGCCCCCGACGAGCGCTACCGCATCATCTACCCCGACCGGCGACGACGTCAGCGGCCGCGAGGCTGAGGCTCGCCGTCGCTCGCACCCGCGCGGCCCGGCGCGTCGGCGGCATCCGACCAGTCCGTCGCGGCATCCGCGCTTGGCCGGGCGATCGGGATGCGGGTGCCGAGGACCTGCGCGACGACGTCGTGCGCGATCTTCGCGGCCGTCAGACCCGCGTCGTCGAGGATCTCGTCGCGCTCCGCGTGATCGATGAACTCGTCGGGCAGTCCGAGCTCGTCGACGGCCGTGTCGATGCCGGCCTCGCGAAGAACCTGGCGGATGCGTGTGCCGATACCACCGACACGGATCCCGTCCTCGATGGTGATGACCAGCCGGTGTCCAGCCGCGAGGTCCACGACCGAGCGAGCGACCGGGACCACCCAGCGAGGATCGATGACGGTCGCGCCGATGCCCTGTGCTCGCAGGCGCTCGGCGACCTCGATGCCCAGGCGCGCCATCGGGCCGATGCCCACGATGAGCACATCGTCCGACTCGCCCCGCACCAGCACGTCGGTCCCGTCGTCCAGACGCTCGACGGCCGGCAGCTCGTCGCCGACCGAGCCCTTCGGGTAGCGGACGACCGTGGGCGCATCCTCGATCTCGACCGCCTCGCGGAACACCTCGCGGAGACGCTCGGCGTCCCGCGGCGCCGCGATGCGAACGCCGGGCACGAGCTGGAGCATCGCGAGGTCCCAGATGCCGTGATGGCTGGGTCCGTCGGGTCCGGTCACGCCTGCCCGGTCGAGCACGAAGGTCACACCGGCGCGGTGCAGCGCGACATCCATCATCATCTGGTCGAACGCGCGGTTCATGAACGTCGCGTAGATCGCGACGACCGGATGCAAGCCACCGAAGGCGAGGCCGGCGGATGCCGCGACGGCGTGCTGCTCCGCGATGCCGACGTCCAGGACACGATCGGGGAACCGCTGCGCGAAGGGCAGTAGCCCGGTCGGACGCAGCATCGCCGCAGTGATCGCGACGACATCGCTGCGGCGCTCCCCCGCAGACACGAGCTCCTCGGCGAACACGTCGGTCCAACTGGTCTTGCCACCGGAGGAGACCGGCTGGCCCGTCGCAGGGTCGATCTTCCCCACGGCATGGAACTGGTCGGCTTCGTCGAGTCGGGCGGGCGCGTAGCCGCGGCCCTTCTCGGTGATCGCGTGCACGATGACCGGCGCACCGTACGACTTCGCGAGGCGCAGGGTCTCGATCATGGCCTCGAGGTCGTGGCCGTCGACGGGTCCGAGGTACTTGATATCGAGATTCGAGTACAGGGCCTCATTGTTCACGAACCGGGACAAGAATCCGTGAGTCCCACCGCGGAGTCCACGGTAGACGGCCCGCGCCGCCGGCCCGAGGCGGCCGAAGAGCGACGCTGAGCCTTCGTGCAACGACCGGTAGCCCTCGGTGGTGCGCACCCTGTTCAGGAAACGCGCCATGCCGCCGATCGTCGGCGCATACGAACGGCCGTTGTCGTTGACGACGATGACCAGGTTGCGATCGTTGTCGTCGGAGATGTTGTTGAGCGCCTCCCACGTCATCCCGCCGGTCAGCGAGCCATCGCCGACCACGGTGACGACATGGCGGTCGGTGCGACCGGTGCGGGCGAAGGCCCGTGAGATGCCGTCGGCCCAGCTGAGCGAGCTCGACGCGTGCGACGACTCGACGACGTCGTGCTCGCTCTCGCTGCGCTGCGGGTAGCCAGCCAAGCCGCCCCGCGAGCGCAGCCGCGAGAAGTCCTGGCGGCCCGTGATCAGCTTGTGCACGTAGGACTGATGCCCGGTGTCGAAGACCACCGGGTCGTTCGGAGAGTCGAAGACCCGATGGATCGCGAGGGTGAGCTCGACGACTCCGAGGTTGGGTCCGAGGTGCCCGCCGCTGCGCGCGACGTTCTCGACGAGGAACGAGCGGATCTCACCGGCGAGCGTCTCGAGCTGAGCGATCGAGAGGGCGTCGAGATCGCGCGGGTGCGAGATCGAGGAGAGCAACGACATCGAGCTCCTCCTTCCATCGGGTGCCGGTAAGTCTAATCAGCGGGATGCACGAGAGGCCGGAGCTGGACGCTCCGGCCTCTCGTGGACTACTGCAGCTCCGTGTCTCAGACGAGCGAGCGCAGCACGTACTGCAGGATGCCGCCGTTGCGGTAGTAGTCGGCCTCACCGGGGGTGTCGATGCGCACGATCGCGTCGAACTCGACCGTCTGCTTGCCCTCGGGCGAGAACTCGCTCGGCTCGGCGACGACCTTCACCGTCTTCGGGGTGACGCCTTCGTTCAGCTGCTCGAGGCCCGTGATCGAGATGATCTCGGTGCCGTCGAGTCCCAGCGACTTCCAGCTCTCACCGGCGGGGAACTGCAGCGGGACGACGCCCATGCCGATCAGGTTCGAGCGGTGGATGCGCTCGAAGCTCTCGGTGATGACGGCCTTCACGCCGAGGAGGTTGGTGCCCTTCGCCGCCCAGTCGCGTGACGAGCCCGAGCCGTACTCCTTGCCGCCGAAGATGACGAGCGGCGTACCCTGCGCCTGGTAGTTCTGGCTCGCGTCGTAGATGAACGACTGCGGGCCGCCCTCCTGGGTGAAGTCGCGCGTGTAGCCGCCCTCGACGACCTTGCCGTCGTTGACCGCTGCCGTGAGCTCGTTCTTCAGACGGATGTTGGCGAAGGTTCCGCGGATCATGACCTCGTGGTTGCCACGGCGCGAGCCGTAGGAGTTGAAGTCCTTCTGCGCGACGCCGTGCTCGGTGAGGTACTGCGCGGCCGGGGTGCCGGCCTTGATGTTTCCGGCCGGGCTGATGTGGTCGGTGGTGACCGAGTCGCCCAGCGTCGCCATGACGCGCGCACCGGTGATGTCGGCGACCGGGGTCAGCTCCATCTGCATGCCGTCGAAGTACGGCGCCTTGCGGACGTAGGTCGAGTCCTCGTCCCACTCGAACACCGGGCCGGTCGGCGTGGGCAGGTTCTTCCAGCGCTCGTCACCGTCGAACACGGTGGCGTACTGCTTGATGAACTGCTCACGCGAGATCGACGAGTCGATGATCTCCTGGACCGCATCGGGAGCGGGCCAGATGTCCTTGAGGAAGACGTCGTTGCCGTCCGAGTCCTTGCCGAGCGCATCGGTCTCGAAGTCGAAGTTCATCGACCCGGCCAGCGCATAGGCCACGACCAGCGGCGGCGAGGCCAGGTAGTTCATCTTGACGTCGGGGCTGATGCGGCCTTCGAAGTTGCGGTTGCCCGAGAGCACCGCGGTGACCGCGAGGTCGTTCTCGTTGATCGCGGCCGAGACCTCTTCGATCAGCGGGCCGGAGTTTCCGATGCAGATCGTGCAGCCGTAGCCGACGGTGTAGAAGCCGAGGTTCTCGAGGTCCTTGTCGAGGCCGGACTTCTCGTAGTAGTCGGTGACGACCTTCGAGCCGGGGCCGAGCGTCGTCTTGACCCACGGCTTGCGCGTGAGGCCGCGCTCCGAGGCCTTGCGGGCCAGCAGACCTGCGGCGATCATGACCGACGGGTTCGACGTGTTGGTGCACGACGTGATGGCCGCGAGCGTCACTGCGCCGTTGTCGAGCATGTAGCTCTCGCCCGACGGCTGCGTGACCTTCACCGGGTTGGATGCCGCATGGCGTGCGCCGCTCGAGAGCAGACCCGCGTGCGCGTGGTCGTGCTGGTGCGAGACGGTGTCGTCGGAGTGGGTCTCGTGCTCGACGCCCGGGGCGTTGCCCGGGTCGGACGCCGGGAAGGTGCCCTCGACCTCGACGGCCTCGTCGGCGGCCGTCGCGTAGTTGAGGATGTCCTTCGCGAACTGCTCCTTCGACTCCGACAGGAGGATGCGGTCCTGCGGGCGCTTCGGGCCGGCGATCGACGGGACGACCGTCGAGAGGTCGAGCTCCATGTACTCGCTGTAGCTCGGCTCGTTCGCGGGGTCGTGCCAGAGCGACTGCTCCTTCGCGTACGCCTCGACGAGGGCGACGGTCTGCTCGTCGCGGCCGGTCAGGCGCAGGTAGTCGAGCGTGACGTCGTCGATGGGGAACATCGCGGCGGTCGACCCGAACTCGGGGCTCATGTTGCCGATCGTGGCGCGGTTCGCGAGCGGGACGGACCCGACGCCGGCGCCGTAGAACTCGACGAACTTGCCGACCACGCCGTGCTTGCGCAGCATGTCGGTGATCGTCAGCACGACGTCGGTCGCGGTGACGCCCGCGGGGATCTCGCCGGTGAGCTTGAAGCCCACGACGCGCGGGATGAGCATCGACACGGGCTGACCGAGCATCGCGGCCTCGGCCTCGATGCCGCCGACACCCCAACCCAGGACACCGAGGCCGTTGACCATCGTGGTGTGCGAGTCGGTGCCGACACAGGTGTCGGGGTACGCACGGAGCACACCGTCGACGTTGCGGTCGTAGATGACCTTCGCGAGGTGCTCGATGTTCACCTGGTGGACGATGCCGGTGCCCGGGGGGACGACCTTGAAGTCGTCGAACGCGCCCTGACCCCAACGGAGGAACTGGTAACGCTCGCCGTTGCGCTCGTACTCGATCTCGACGTTGCGCTCGAGGGCGTTCTCGCTGCCGAAGAGATCGGCGATGACCGAGTGGTCGATGACCATCTCGGCGGGCGAGAGCGGGTTGATGCGGTTGGGGTCACCGCCGAGCGCGGTCACCGCCTCGCGCATCGTGGCGAGATCGACGATGCAGGGCACGCCCGTGAAGTCCTGCATCACGACGCGGGCCGGGGTGAACTGGATCTCGGTGTCGGGCTCTGCCGAGGCGTCCCACGAACCCAGCGCGCGGATCTGCTCCTGCGTCACGTTCGCGCCGTCCTCGGTGCGCAGGAGGTTCTCGAGCAGCACCTTGAGGCTGAAGGGAAGACGGTCGTAACCCTCGACCGTGTCGATCCGGAAGATCTCGTAGTCGGTGCTGCCGACCGTCAGGGTGCTCTTGGCTCCGAAGCTGTCAACAGTGGACACGTCTGCTCTCCTTCATCGGCGGGCCGCGCGCTCGCGCGCACTGTCCCATCATCCCCTCGCCGCACCGGTCGATCTAGTGAGGCGACCCTTAGTCGGATCGGGGGAAATTTATCTTGACGTCAAGATAAATGTATCACTCGGCGGGCCGCTTATAGAGCGCCCGCACGGCGAGCCAGGTGACGGCCGCGAGCGGGGCGAACAGCGGCAGGCCCATGACGAGCTTCAGGGTTCCGAGGGCGGCGACTTCGTCGGCGAAGTACAGCGGCAGTTGCACGGCGAGCCTGAGGTAGAAGAGCCCCGCCCAGGCGATCGCGAGCCAGAAGTAGACGCGGCGCTTGCGCTTGTCACGCCTCCAGGCGACGCCCTCGTTCATGAGGAATCCGGCGGCGAGTCCGATGAGCGACCATCCGATGAGGGCCGAGACCAGGAAGGCGGTCCCGTAAGCCGCATTGGTGATCAGACCCGGGATGAAGTTGTCCTGCCCCCGCCCCGTCCACAGCGCCAGCCCCGCGGCCGCAGCGGTCGCGATGAGACCTCCGAATGCGGCTCCTGCCGGGCCGCGCTGGATGAGGCGCAGCAGCGTGAACACCGCGGCGACGCCGACCGACAGTCCGAGCGACAGCCAGAGATTCGCCTCACGGGTCTGCGGGTCCGTCGTGAGCGTGAACACGACGATGAAGACCAAGCCGGGGAGGACGGCCTCGACGATGCCGCGGAAACCGCCCATCGCGCGCCAGACGACGCCCCCGGTCGAAGCCTCGGTGTCGGGATCGAAACCGGCCTTGCGCGCAGCCTCGCCGAGCGCGGCTCCGAGAACGCCCGAGGTCGAGGCCGCCGGCTCGGGCGGGGTGAGATCGGCGGGGCGCTCGGTCGCGGCCTCGCGCCGTTCGTCAGCGCTCACGCCGAGCCGGGGGTCGCCGGCATCTTGAGCGGGATGAGGTCACGCGGCGGCATCGGCGATCCGCCGCGGACGACCACGAGCGACCGGAAGAGATCCTCGACCTGCGCAGCCGCGTCGACGTCATTGGTCGCCGCACCGCCGATGACGCCTCGGAGGAACCACCGCGGCCCGTCGACGCCGACGAAACGTGCGAGACGCTTTCCGCTGCCCTCCGCCCCGGCCATCACGGGGACCTCGGCGAGCAGCTCCGGGCCGAGCGGGCCTTCGCGCTCCTCGACGCGACCGCCCTGCTGGCGCACCTGCTGGCGGATCTGCTCGCGCGTCTCCTCCCAGAGCCCCGTCGAACGGGGCGCTGCGAACGGCTGGACCTGAAGCGTCGAACCGGCGTAGTCGAGACCGACCGCGACAATGCGCTTCGTCTGTTCCTCGACCTCGAGACGCAGGTTCAGCCCCTCGCGCGGCAGCACCTTGATACCGCCCAGATCGATGTACGGACGAACCGGGTTGGCCTCGGACTCGTCGAAGGGGCCTGCCGTGGCCCGGTCGGCGGGTGCCGACTTCGCGTCGTCGCTCATGCGGGTACTCCTGTCTGCTGCTGATAGCCGGTCGAGCCGAAACCGCCCTCACCGCGAACGCTCTCGGGCAGGGTGTCGACGGGGATGAAGCGGGCCCGGGTGACGGGCATGACGATCAGTTGGGCGATGCGGTCGCCGGGCGCGATGTCGTACGGCTCGGCGGTGTCGGTGTTCAGGAGCGTGACCTTGATCTCTCCGCGGTACCCGGCGTCGACCGTTCCCGGCGAGTTGACCACGGTGATCCCGTGCTTCGCCGCGAGCCCGCTGCGCGGCACGACGAAGGCGGCGAAGCCGTCCGGCAGGGCGATTCGGACACCGGTCCCCACGAGTGCGCGCTGCCCGGGCTCGAGCCGCAGCTGCTCGACGGACACGAGATCTGCTCCGGCATCTCCGGGATGGGCGTAAACGGGAACGTCGGCGGCGATAATGGGGACGTCCACGGATTCGGTCACCCCACGAGGCTAATGCACAGTTCCGCCCCCGCCACCTCGCCCGCCACAAGCTACCGCGAGCGCCTGAGCCCATCCCTGTGGGCTCTGGTGAGCGCCGCCGTCTGCGGGCCGATGGTCGCTCTCGTGCTCGCCCCGCTCGACTCGGTGGTCGGGCTCATCGCCGGCATCGCCGTGGGAGCCCTCGTCGTGGCGGGACTCATCTCCCTCTCACCGGTGATCGAAGTCACCGGCGAGCGGCTCCGAGTCGGGCGCGCGAGCATCGAGCTCACCTACCTCGGCGAGATCGAGACGTTCACCGGTGACGCCGCGCGGCAGGCACGCGGGCCCGGCCTGTCGTCGAGTTCCTGGCACCTTCTGCGTGGCGGCATCGACGGAGTCGTACGGATCGCGATCGAAGACGACGACGATCCGGTCACCCACTGGGTGTTCTCCTCGCGGACGCCCGCCCGCGTCGCCGCGGTGATCGAGAGCGCCCGCGCGACCGCCGCCCCGGCCGGCCCCGACGCGTAACGCCGCTCGGTAAAAGACAGACCCCCGACGCCGGAGCGTCGAGGGTCAGCGAAGGTCGTGCGATCAGGCCGCGCACTCGGTGCAGATGGCGCCGACCTTGGTCTCGTGATCGATCTGAGTGCGGTGCTTCACGAGGAAGCACTCCATGCACGTGAACTCGTCCTCCTGCGGGGGCAGGACGACGACATCGAGTTCGAGGTCCGAGAGGTCGGCCCCGGGCAGCTCGAAGCCCGACGGGTTGTCGGCGTCCTCGTTGTCGATCGAGCCCGACGACTTGTCGGGCACGCGCTCCTTCAGGGCCTCGATCGACTCGCTGTCGTCCTCGGTCTTGCGGGGTGCGTCGTAATCCGTAGCCATGTCGAAAGGCCTCTACTTCCAGGTGTTGCCGGTTGCCGCGCCGAGTGGGGCGGCGATAGTTTGCATGACCGGCGCGATTTTCGCAAAACGTCGCGGAAGATCCTTCCGGGAACGGATGCGCACGACCGGTTCGCCCCCCGAAACCGGCGGCGCGCCCCGGATATTCCCGCGGTGCCCGGATGCCTGTGACACCATGACGGCACACGTATCGCTGGGAGGGTTCTGCGCATGGAACAGCTCAAGGTCATCGGGACCGAGGAGGGCATCCTCGTCCTCGCCACCGAGTCCGGGGAGCGCTTCGCGTTGCCGGTGAACGAGACGCTGCGCGCCCAGCTGCGCCGCGCCCGGCCGACGGACGAACCGCGGGCCCCTCGCCCCAGCCCGCGCGAGATCCAATCGCACATCCGCTCCGGGATGAGCGCCGCTGACGTCGCCACCCTCCTCGGAGTCCGGGTCGAGGACGTCGCGCGTTACGAGCGCCCGATCATCGCCGAACGCGAGCACATCGTCGGGCAAGCGCTCGCCGTGCCCGTCCTCATCGCAGGCGAGCTGGAGCCCGATGCGCAGCCGACCTTCGGAACGGCGGTTCGCACCAAGCTCAGCGAGGCAGGCGCGACCGGCGAGCGGTGGAGCAGCTGGCGCGAACCCGACGGCTGGATCGTGAAGGTCGAGTTCACGGTCGGCGAGGTGGAGCACGACGCACGGTGGTCGTTCGACCCGCGGCGCTCGTCGCTGGCACCGCTGAACTCGGATGCGACGCAGTTGTCGCGCCAGGGGTCGTTGCCGGAGGGACTGATCCCCCGTCTGCGCGCCCTCGACACGCCGCAGGCCAAGGACGAGTCACGGTTCGACAGCGGCGCCTTCGGGCCGCGGCATCCCGCCGCCGCCGCCGACGCTGACGCGGTCGCGTCGAACTCGCTGCGCAGCACGAACGCGAAGGACGCGGCGATCAAGCGAGCACCCGAGCCGGTCGTGACCTCGTCGGAGACCGCCGATCTGCTCGAAGCGCTCCGGCGTCGCCGGGGGCAGCGTGAGCCGATGCCCGGCGAGGACCGCGGTGCCGACGCGCGGGAACGCACTCCGGTCGCCCTCTTCGATGCCCTGGAGGCCGGTCAGCGCGAGCCAGCCGAGCCTGCGCCGTCCGAACCCGAGACGCCGAAGACCGAGCCCGCGAGCGAGGATTCCGCGCCCGAGACTCGCCGTCGCGGTGGCCGCACGTCGATGCCCTCGTGGGACGAGATCGTCTTCGGCGCTCGCAGCGAGGACGCCTGACCGCTCAGGCGAAAGCGCCGAGACGGACCAGCGGGACGATCCGCTCCTGATCCGTCAGAGATCCGTGCTGGCCGACCATGCGCTGCGGTTTCTTGTCGGCGAGACGATCGTCGTAGTAGGCCACCGCTGAGCGCGCGGCGACCAGCACGTCGCCGATCCGCGGTACGACCTCGGGGTGCACCGGTCCGAACAGCCCGGCGTCGATCGCCTCCTCGCGCGTCACGACCCAGGAGCGATCCGACTCCGCGTCGCGCCAGCGCGAAGCGACCCGTTCGGCCGCGCCGTCCGACGCATAGAGGTGCAGCATCCGCGGCTCGCCGCCGATGACTTCGACCTCGTCGACGAGCGGGTCCCCCTCTCCGAGCAGCACATGCCGGTGGGCGGGAACGTCGATCATGCCGTGGTCGGCCGTCAGCACCGCGCCGATCCCGGGTGCCAGTTGACGGTCCCAGCGCCGCAGCTCGGCGTCGAGCGACTCCAGCTCGGCCGACCACCGGTCGCTCTCCCAGCCCTGCGCGTGCCCGATGACGTCGAGCTCGGGAATGTAGACGTAGATGAGGGACCCATCATGAGCGCCCGCGAGGGCCTCAGCCATCGCGAGACGCTCGCCGATCCCCGTGGCCGCGACGAACTCGGCGCCGCGCACCGTCGCAGTCGTGAACCCCGTGCCGGCGTACTGCGCCCGGCTCACGACGAAACAGCGTCTTCCCCCGGCGACCTCGCGCTCGAAGACCGGCTGCGCGCGCTGCCACGAGAGCGGATCGAGCCCGTCTTGCTCCCACCCCGTCAGCTGATTGGGAGCGGATGCGGTGCCCGGCACGCGGACGCGATAGCCGACGATGCCGTGCTCACCCGGAAGCACGCCGGTGAAGAGACTGCTCAGGGCGGCGGCGGTCGTCGCCGGGAACACCGTGCGAGCGGCATCCCGCTTGGCCATCCGCTCGGAGAGAAACCGGGCGTAAGCGGCCCGCTGAGCGAGGTTGCCGCGCCCCAGCCCGTCGGCGACGATGACGATCGCCGATCGCGCCGGAGCGAACCAGTCGGATCGACCCGAGACGGAGGCGATCAGCTGCGACAGCACACCGGTGAGGCTCCGGGCCGTGGGCGGGTCGATCGGTAGGCTGGAGGGCATCGCGGACAGTCTCGCACACCCGGCATCCGCACTCCCATCCCCGATCGAGGTCCGTACAGCTCCATGGCCGCATCCCGCACCGCTTCACCCGTCCCCGACCAGCCGGAGCGCATCGAGGACGTCGACGTCTCGGCGGAGATGCAGGGTTCGTTCCTCGAGTACGCGTATTCGGTCATCTACTCCCGCGCGCTTCCCGACGCGCGTGACGGCCTCAAGCCCGTGCAGCGGCGCATCCTCTTCCAAATGGCCGACATGGGCCTCCGTCCTGACAAGGGACACGTCAAGAGCGCCCGCGTCGTGGGCGAAGTCATGGGAAAGCTGCACCCGCACGGCGACTCCGCGATCTACGACGCGCTCGTCCGTCTCGCACAGGACTTCGCTCTGCGCGTGCCCCTGGTCGACGGACACGGCAACTTCGGCTCGCTCGACGACGGGCCCGCGGCAGCGCGGTACACCGAGGCCCGGCTGGCGCCCTCCGCGCTCGCCCTGACCGAGAACCTCGACGAGGACGTCGTCGACTTCGTCCCGAACTACGACGGACAGTTCCAGCAGCCGGCTGTCCTTCCCGCCGCATACCCGAACCTGCTCGTCAACGGAACGACGGGCATCGCCGTCGGTATGGCGACGAACATGGCGCCGCACAACCTCATCGAGGTCGTGGCGGCAGCCGTGCACCTGCTCGAGAACCCCGACGCGACGCTCGACGAGCTCATGGAGTTCGTGCCGGGCCCCGACCTGCCCGGCGGCGGCGTGATCGTCGGACTCGATGGCATCAAGGATGCCTATACCAACGGGCGCGGCACCTTCCGCACCCGCGCGAAGGTGTCGGTCGAGTCGCTCGGACCACGACGCACCGGTCTCGTCGTGACCGAGCTGCCGTACATGGTCGGCCCCGAGCGGATCATCGAGAAGATCAAGGATGCCGTCAACGCCAAGAAGCTGACCGGCATCTCGGATGTCCAGGACTTCACCGATCGCAACCACGGGCTGCGCCTCGTCATCACGATCAAGACGGGCTTCGACCCGAACGCGGTGCTCGAGCAGCTCTACCGGCTGACCCCGCTCGAGGACTCGTTCGGCATCAACAACGTCGCGCTGGTGGAGGGACAGCCCCAGACGCTCGGACTCAAAGAGCTGCTGCGCGTCTACCTCGACCATCGCATCGAGGTCGTCACACGGCGCAGCCGGTACCGCTTGGCCAGGAAGCAGGAGCGCCTGCACCTCGTCGAGGGCCTGCTCATCGCGATCCTCGACATCGACGAGGTCATCCAGGTCATCCGCGCGTCCGACGACGGGGAGCAGGCGAGGACGCGACTGATCGACGTCTTCGATCTCTCGCAGCCGCAGGCCGAATACATCCTCGAACTGCGTCTACGCCGCCTGACGAAGTTCTCCCGCATCGAGCTCGAGACCGAGCGCGACCAGTTGAAGGCCGAGATCGCGCACCTCGAGGAGCTTCTCGCGAGTGACGTGCTGCTCCGAGCCCAGGTGGCCCGCGAGCTCGAGGCGGCCGCCGACACGTACGGCACGCCGCGTCGCACGCTGCTGCTCAACGGCGGGCCCGTGACTGCACGCTCGGGCAAGAAGGCCGGCGCCGACCTGCAGATCGCCGACGCGCCCTGCCGCGTGTTCCTGTCGGCCACGGGCCGCATGGTCCGCGCAGAGCTCGGCGAAGATCTTCTCAGCAGCGGCATCGTCCCGCCTGCGCGACGGAGCAAGCACGACGCCATCCGATCTGCCGTCGACGCGACGGTCCGTGGCGACCTCGGCGCCGTCACCAGCACCGGGCGTCTCGTCCGCTTCTCGCCCGTCGATCTGCCCTCGGTTCCCGGCAACAGCGTCCAGCTCGCGGCCGGCTCGAAGGCCGACCAGTACCTCGGACTCGGCGCGAACGAGCACGTCGTGGCCATCGTGCCGTTGACCGGCGAACCGCCGATCGCGCTCGGCACCGCTCAGGGCGTGGTCAAGCGCGTCGCGGCCACCGAGCTCGCGCCCGGCAAGCCCGACGCCGAGATCATCTCGCTCAAGCCCGGTGATCGCGTCGTCGGCGCTGCGCCCGCCCCCGACGGGACCGAGCTGGTCTTCGTCACCTCCGATGCTCAGCTGCTGCGATTCGACGCGGCTGCGGTGCGGCCGCAGGGTCGAGCGGCCGGCGGCATGGCGGGCGTCCGCGTCGCAGACGGCGAGCGAGTCATCGCGTTCAGCGCCGTGACGGCGTCCGAGAACACCGTCGTCGTCACGATCGCCGGGTCGACGCAGTCGCTCGCCGGTGCTGACGCCGGCAGCGGCAAGGTGTCCGCGTTCTCGGAGTTCCCGGCGAAGGGCCGCGCGACCGGCGGCGTCCGTGCGCAGCGCTTCCTGCGCGGCGAAGACACGCTGACCCTGGCGTGGGTGGGCGACTCCCCCCGCGCGGTCGGTCCTGACGGTGCGACCCGCGCTCTGCCCGAGGCCGGAGCCAAGCGCGACGCGTCAGGCCAGCCTCTGGATGGCGTGATCGGTGCGGTCGGCACCGTCGTCGCCTGAGCCGCCGGCCCCCGAACCTCGGAGAATGACGTCGACCTCGGACCCCTAGCCGGGATGCCTCCGAGGCTCGCGTCGTCCTCCGAGTCTCGTGCGCGCCGCCGCGGCGTGGGTCAGGCGTCGATGGCCTCGCGCGAGAGGCGGTCGCTCGAGGTGACGATGAAGTCGCGGCGCGGCGCGACCTCGTTGCCCATGAGCAGCTCGAAGACGGCGTTGGCCGCATCGGCGTCCTCGACACGGACACGGCGGAGCGTACGGCCGGCACGATCCATCGTGGTCGTCGCCAGCTGATCGGCATCCATCTCGCCGAGACCCTTGTAGCGCTGCACGGGCTCCTGCCATTTCCGCCCGGACTTGCGGAGCTTCGTGAGCAGCCCGTGGAGTTCGGCCTCGGAGTACGTGTAGATCGTCTCGTTCGGCTTCGACCCCGGGTTGACGACGACTACGCGGTGCAGCGGCGGAACCGCAGCGAACACGCGACCCTCCTCGATGAGCGGTCGCATGTACCGGAAGAAGAGCGTGAGCAGCAGGGTACGGATGTGCGCGCCGTCGACGTCGGCGTCGCTCATCAGGATGACCTTGCCGTAGCGAGCCGCGCTCAGGTCGAACGAGCGTCCCGACCCCGCGCCGATCACCTGGATGATGGCGGCGCATTCGGCGTTGGAGAGCATGTCGCTGACCGACGCCTTCTGCACGTTGAGGATCTTCCCGCGAATGGGGAGCAGCGCCTGATACTCGCTGTTGCGGGCGTGCTTGGCGGTGCCGAGCGCCGAGTCACCCTCGACGATGAACAGCTCGGACTCGGCCACGTCGTTGCTGCGGCAGTCCGCGAGCTTCGCCGGCAGCGACGAGGACTCGAGAGCGGTCTTGCGCCGCTGCGTCTCCTTGTGGGTGCGCGCCGAGATGCGCGCCTTCATCTCGGAGACGACCTTCTCGAGCAGCTGCCCGGTCTGCGCTTTGTCGTCGCGTCTGGTGGATGAGAACAGCGCACCCAGTTCACGGTTGACGACGGATGCCACGATCTGCCGCACCGCCGGTGTTCCGAGGATCTCCTTGGTCTGGCCCTCGAACTGGGGCTCGGGCAGACGGACCGTCAGGACCGCGGTGAGCCCGGCCAGGATGTCGTCCTTCTCCAGCTTGTCGTTGCCGACCTTCAGGCGCCGAGCGTTCTGCTCGACCTGGCTGCGGATGATCTTCATCAGACCCTGCTCGAAGCCCTGCTGGTGGGTTCCGCCCTTCGGAGTCGCGATGATGTTCACGAACGACCGGGTGACGGTCTCGTAGCTCGTGCCCCACCGCAGCGCGATGTCGACCTCGCACGATCGCTCGACCTCGGTCGGGACCATCGCACCGTTGGCCTGGAGCACGGGCACGGTCTCGGTGAAGTTTCCCGAGCCCGTCAGCCGCCAAGTATCGGTGATCGGGGCATCCGGAGCGAGGAACTCGGCGAACTCGGAAATGCCGCCGTCGAAGCGATAACTCGTCTCGACCCGCTCCTCGCCGCGCTCGTCGACGATGACGATCTCGAGACCAGGGACGAGGAAGGCGGTCTGCCGCGCCCGCTGCACGAGCTCTTCGAGATGGAAAGCGGCATCCTTCGTGAAGATCTGACGGTCGGCCCAATAGCGGATGCGGGTACCGGTCGTGCCCCGGGGCGCCTTGCCGACCACACGCAGCTCGGACGAGCGCTCGAACGGGGTGAACTCCGAGTCGGGCGTTTCGCCGGCGAAGAGGCCCGGCTCGCCGCGGTGGAACGACATCGCGTAGGTCTTGCCGGCACGGTCGACCTCGACGTCGAGGCGCTCGGACAGCGCGTTGACGACCGAGGCGCCGACACCGTGGAGACCACCCGACGCCGCGTACGAGCCGCCTCCGAACTTGCCGCCGGCATGCAGCTTGGTGAAGACGACCTCGACACCGGTCAGACCGGTGCGGGGCTCGACGTCGACGGGGATGCCGCGGGCGCGGTCACGCACCTCGACGCTGCCGTCGGCATGCAGCACGATGTCGATGCGCGATCCGTACCCGCCCAGGGCCTCGTCGACGGAGTTGTCGATGATCTCCCAGAGGCAGTGCATGAGGCCGCGGGAGTCGGTCGAGCCGATGTACATGCCGGGGCGTTTGCGGACGGCCTCGAGCCCTTCGAGCACCTGGAGGTGGTGGGCGGAATACTCAGCAGTCACGATCTCCAAGCGTATCCGTGGGCGACGACACGGAGGGGAGGACACACGAGGTCACGGCGGTCCCGGTCAGGTCTGCGCGCGGTGAGCGTACGCGCAGAGCGAAATGCACGTCAAATGGGGCATACCCCCGGCTGGTCGTGGTTGTATCGAAGGCACTCAGTTGCACGACCCGATCGACCGAGGAGGCACCCATCATGACCACGAACACTTCCGAGAGCACCGCCGTCCTCGAACACCGCCTGACTGCGGCAGATCGCTGTGACTCGTGCGGCGCACAGGCTTACATCGCCGCGGAGGTGAACGGCAGCGAGCTCCTCTTCTGCGCCCACCACGGCCGCAAGTACGAAGAGAAGCTCCGCGCCGTCGCCACCAGCTGGCACGACGAGACCTCGCGCCTCGTCGCAGCCGGCTGAGGACGGCCTCACGACGAAAGCCCCGAGCATCGCGCTCGGGGCTTTCGCGTACCGGGGAACCGCGGCGCAGTTCCGGTCGTCAGGTCAGAACCCGACGGCCGCCTGGTACACGGGAAGCAGGCCGGTGCGCACGCCCGAGGCCGACGGCTTGGGCTGGAACACGCTCGAGTTGTGATTGCCCTCGATGACGACCGGACCGTTCGGCGTGACCGCCAGGTCCCATCCGACGTAGGGCGCCTCCGGCGTCCGGCGAGCCAGCTGTTCGGTTAGCGCGAGCACCTGGTCGAACAACGGAACGGTGAAGCCGACGATCGGGGTGCCGGTCACGGGGTGCTCGCGGTAGACGTTCGAGTTCTTGTCCACGCCCGGGTAGAGCGCGACGCCGTGCTCGTCGAGCATCGTGAACATCCCGCCCGAGGCGAAGTTGTCGATGACGTCGCCGTTGCCGATCCGCAGCACCCCGGCGAGGAGGCGTACATCGCCCTCGGGGGTGAGGAACGTGATCATCCGCACCGTGTTGACGCTGTCGGGGTAGAGCGAGGCCATCTCGGGATGCTGCACGATGAACTCGTCGACGATCGACTGCCCGGCGGCGGTGGCCTCGGCGCGGAAGGCCGCGGCATCCGTCACGTTCTCGTGCAGGGTGATCCCGCCGCCGCCGTGGCCGTCGAGCGGCTTCGCCAGCACCTTCGAGTGGCGGCCGAGGAACGCACCGAGTTCCGCGTCGTCGACATCGCGCAGGTCGAGCGTTTCGCGGCCGAGCAGGTCGGCGTACTCGCGAGCGAAGCGGCGCTTGTCCTCCAGCTTCGCGCGCCCCTCGGGCGTGTTGTGCATGCGGGTGATCCGGAACGACTTCGGGTGCGTCATCCAGGTAGCGCGCTCGCGCGCATTCAGCAGACGGATGTCCCAGACCGCGTAATCGCGGAAACCCATGTCGTACTTGACCGAGCACCAGAGCATGTCGGCGATGATCAGCGGCAGCGGCGCCTTCGATACCTTCTGAACCTGGCGCCCGAACTCGACGAGGTTGCCGACCCGGACGTTGCGGGCACGGTCGAGGAGGTAGCCCAGCCGGACGCGTGATCGACCCATTGCTCGTTCTCTCCGTGTTTCTCGGTGTTCCGGTGGCGGATCCAGCGGACCTCAGAAGCGCATGGCGGCGCGGTAGCGCGGCAGCAGCCCGCGCCGGATCCCCGACACCGACGGCTTCGATTGGAACACACCCGTGTTGTGATTGCCCTCGATGACGACGGGCCGCTCGGGCGTGATCGCGATGTCCCAGCCGATGTACGGCATCTCGGGAACCCGCCGGGCGAGCCGATCGACGAGCTCGAGCACCTGCGGGTAGAGCGGAACCTGGTAGCCGGTGATCGGGACCCCGGTGATCGGGTGCGTCTCGAAGGGGCGGCCTTCTTCATCGCTCGCGGCGTGGAGGGCACGGCCCTCGTCGTCGAGCATCGTGTACATGCCGCCGTTGGAGAAGTTGTCGATAACTCCCCCATTGCCCACCTTCAGCACCGAGGCGAGGACGTGAACGACGTCGTCGGGGTCTCGATAGGTCACCACGCGTAGCGAGTTGACGCTGCCGGGATACAGGCGCGCCATCTCCGGATGCTGCACCAAGACCTCTTCGACGAGCGCCTCACCCGACGCCAGAAGCTCCTCGCGAAGCGCGGCGACGTCATCGATCGAGGCGACCTCGCGCATCGTGATGCCGTTGCCGCCGACTCCCCCGGGGTTCTTGGTGATGACGCGGTCGCGACCGTCGAGGAAAGCGGCGAGGGCCGCCGTGTCGGAGGTGGTGACATCGAGCCACGCCCGGCCGAGCTCGTCACCGAACCGCTGGGCGAACTGAAGCTTGTCGTCGAAGACGCCGCGCACCGAGTTGTCGTTGAGACGCCGCGACAGGTGGAACGACTTCGGGTCGGTCATGTACGTCCGGCGCTCACGCGCCTTCAGGATCCGGAAATCCCACTCCGAATAGTTCTCGAAGGTCGTCTCGTAGCGAACGGCGCACCACGCCATGTCGGCGGCGACCCACCACACCGGCGCCTTCGAGAGCGCAGCGGACTGGCGGGCGAACTGGAGCACCCGCTCGCGGTCGAACGATGAGACGCGACGGACGAAGAAACGCGCACGCCGGTAGAGCCGATTCACCGCTCCCACGTCAGACCTCGCGGATGACGCCGAGCGGCGTCGACTCGTGGCCTTGACCGAGCGGGTTGTCGCGGAGGATCCGCACGAGCCGCTGCTCTCCGGCCTTATCGAGCGTCGAGCCGAGGATGTTGCCGCCGATGTCGTTGATGTCGACCACCGCGACCTCGGCGACGCCGCCCAGCTGCGACTTGATCCGCGCGGCGACACCCTTCGGGTCGGTAGGCCCGAGGACGACCGCCTTGTTGTAGGGCGGGATGGTTCCGGACGTGGGCCCGTCGATGGCGCGCGCCTTGTCTCCGGCCACGCGGTAGAAGTCACCCCGGCGGCCGAAGACCTTCGTGACGGCGCTGACGGCGGCGGCGAAGAGGATGCGCGGCGTGCCGCACTCGCGAAGTGCCATCTCCATCGTCTCGGGCATGCCGAGGCCGATGCCGTACGGGGTGCGCGTGACGTACTTCGACAGGAATCGGGCGAGCGGGCGCACCTCGATCTCGTCGAGCGTGTAGGAACGACCCTGCGTGATCGCCACGATCTTCTCGGTGACGAAGAGCAGGTCTTCCGGCTGGACGGTGGACGTGGCGTACTCCGAGATGACGGCCTCGAGATCGTCGCCCGGCATCACCACGCGGGTGCGGATCGGGATCCGCGCGTAGGACGTGCCGTCGACGACGACCTCGAGAGCCTTGCCCTCGTTGGCGGCGCCGGTCACTCGAGGTAGTCCCGGAGCGACTGCGAACGCGACGGGTGGCGCAGCTTCGCCATCGTCTTCGACTCGATCTGACGGATGCGCTCGCGAGTCACACCGAACGTGTCGCCGATCTGGTCGAGCGTCTTCGGCTGGCCGTCGCCGAGGCCGAAGCGCATGCGGATGACGCCGGCCTCGCGCTCGCTGAGCGAGTCGAGGAGCGACTCGAGCTGACGCTGCAGCATGGTGAAGCCGACCGCGTCGGCCGGGACGACCGCCTCGGTGTCCTCGATGAGGTCACCGAACTCGCTGTCGCCGTCTTCACCGAGGGGTGTGTGCAGCGAGATCGGCTCACGACCGTACTTCTGCACCTCGATGACCTTCTCGGGGGTCATGTCGAGTTCACGGCTCAGCTCTTCGGGCGTGGGCTCGCGTCCGAGGTCCTGCAGCATCTGACGCTGCACGCGGGCGAGCTTGTTGATGACCTCGACCATGTGCACCGGGATGCGGATCGTACGGGCCTGGTCTGCCATGGCGCGCGTGATCGCCTGACGGATCCACCACGTCGCATAGGTCGAGAACTTGAAGCCCTTCGTGTAGTCGAACTTCTCGACGGCACGGATGAGACCGAGGTTGCCCTCCTGGATGAGGTCGAGGAACTGCATCCCGCGGCCGGTGTAGCGCTTGGCGAGCGAGACGACCAGACGCAGGTTAGCTCCCAGAAGGTGGCTCTTGGCGCGCTGACCGTCACGTGCGACCCACTGCAGGTCGAGACCGAGCTGGTTCGACTTCTCGGCCGCCGACATGTGGGAGAGCTTCTCTTCGGCGAAGAGTCCGGCTTCGATGCGCATCGCGAGCTCGACCTCTTCGGCCGCGTTCAGCAGCGGGACCTTGCCGATCTGCTTGAGGTAGTCCTTGACCGGGTCCGCCGTCGCGCCGGTGATCTGCGTCGAGTAGACGGGGACGTCCTCCTCGTCGCTCGACGAGATGACGATGGCGCCGGTCGGCAGCGCCTCGGTGACGACGGGCTTCTTCGACTCGTCGTCGTCCTCGTCGTCGTCGGCCTTGGCCGCATCGCCCGCGGGGGCGGCGTCGTCGGTCACGTCGTCGGTGTCGACCTCGACGTCGTCCTCGACGTCCTCGTCGTCCATCTCTTCGTCGTCGGCCTTGGCCTTCGCCTTGGAAGCCTTCGCGGGGGCGGCCTTCTTCGCGGCGGTCTTCTTCGCAGGCGCCTTCTTCGCGGCGCTCTTGGGCGCAGCCTTCGCTGCGGTAGCGGGCGCGTCCTCGACGAGTTCGGTGTCCTCGCTCGCGCGGGTGCGGGTGGTCTTCGTGCCTGACGTCACGGTTAGCCTCTCACCGGTGCGAACGCACCGGGTTCTCGGACACTAGTAAGACCCTTGTCAAGTCCCCCGCCACTCGAACGACGAGGAGCACAGGATCGACAACGGGTCAGGTCCTTCATTGTCTCATATCTCGTGCGCTGTTCCTGCGCAAGCATTCATTCCTATGAGAACGCCGACGGCCTACGGGGCATTCCCACCATCGGAGATGACCAGGGCCGGAGGGGCAAGCTCAGGAGCGACCGCGCTTGTCGTCGTCCCCTGGCGGGCGCGAAGCGAGGAATCGTTCGAGCTCGGCAGCGAGCTCATCCGCACTCGGAAGATCACCCGTATGGATGATGGGCTGTCCGAGCGCCGACCCCGCCATGTACGAGTCGTAGCGTTCCTCGAGCGTGTGCAGCATGGTCGTCAGCTCTTCGCTGCCGGAAACCTGATCAGCGACCTTCTCGAGGTAGTCGCGGTTCTCGTTGCGCAACGTGTCGCTGTCGAAGACGAGCCCGGTCGCGACGCTCAGGCTGTCGAGGCCGGCGATGGCCGCAGCCGGGTACTCGGTCTCACCGAGGTAATGGGGCACGAGCAGGGCGAAGCCCGCGACGCGCGCGTCGGCCTCGGCGAGACGGAGCTCGAGCAGATGGCCCGCCGTGGCGGGGATCTGCGTTCGGGGCTGCCAGACGGAGTGGGCCGCCGTGAGTTCGGAGCGGGTACCGCTGACCGTCGCGCCGATGGGTCGCGTGTGCGGCACGGGCATGGGAATCGCGTGCACCCACGTGATCGAGGCGACCTGCATCCCCTCGGCCAGACCCACGACGGTTTCGGCGAACGCCTCCCACGCGAAGTCGGGCTCGTAGCCGGCGAGCAGCACGAACGGCTGGCCGAGCGAGTCGTGCGCGAGAGAGAGCTCCAACCGCGGCGCGCGGTAGTCGGTGAGGTGATCCTCGTCGAAGGTGACGATCGGCCGCCGTGCGCGGTAGTCGAACAGGACGTCGTTGTCGAACGCGACGACCGTCGTGGGGTCGAGCTCGCCACGGAAGTACTCGACGATGCGCGAGACCGCACCGCCGGCATCGGTGAACCCGGTCAGCGCGATGACGAGCGGCAGCCCCGCGGGAACGGGCGGAGACCCGGCGGCACGTGCGTAGAGCGGTCCGGACAGCGGCATGGTTCAACTCTACGAGGCCCATCACACCCCCGAGGCGGCTCACCCCCTCGCTGTCAGCGAACGCCCGCGGCGCGCGAACCTAGGATGGGAGGATGCCGTTCCCCGAGATCGCGCACAGCAGCGCGCCCGTCACCGAATCCGACGCCGACGCTCTCGTCCTCGTTCTGCCACCGCTCGATGAGCAGGCCGACGTCGCCGACTGGCCGGGCATCACCGAGATGCTGACCGCCGTCGGGTTCACCGGCGCGCGAGGATCGGTCCATCGCGTCTTCCTGCCGGCCGTGTCGTCGACCCCCGTGGTCGTCGTCGGATCGGGAACCGATCCCGACGCCGCCGCGCTGCGCGACGCCGTCGGCACGGCAGTTCGCGTCACGACAGGTTTCGCCTCGCTCGCCGTGACCGCGCCGCTCGCGGCGGCGGATGCGTGGGGCGCTCTCGCGGAGGGTGCCGCCATCGGCGGGTACCGCTTCGCCGGATACAAGGGCGGCACGCCGAAATCGCGCGCGGAACGGGTCACGATCCACTCGTCGGCTGAGCCGTCCGCCGAGGACGTCGCGGCCGTCAACGCTCTGGGTCGGGCGCTCGCGCTGGTGAAGGACCTGGTCAGCACGCCCGCCGAGTGGCTGTCGCCCGCAGACCTCGCGGAGCGCGCGATCGAGGCCGTCGCGGGGCTCCCCGTCGAGGTCGAAGTCCTCGACGAGAGCGAGCTCGAACGTCGGGGCTTCGGTGGGGTGCTCGGCGTCGGGCAGGGCTCCGACCGCCCGCCCCGCGTCGTTCGCGTCGACTACTCCCCCGCGGACGCCGCACGTCACGTGGCGCTGGTGGGCAAGGGCATCACCTTCGACACGGGAGGCCTCTCGCTCAAGCCCCCGGCGAGCATGGTCGGCATGAAGTACGACATGGCCGGTGCCGCGACGGTGCTGGCGGTCGTCCAGGCGGCCGCGGCGCTCGCCCTTCCGGTGCGCGTCTCGGCATGGCTCTGCGTCGCCGACAACATGCCCTCGGGGCGCGCGACGCGCCCGGGCGACGTGCTCCGCATGCTCGACGGCACGACCGTCGAGGTTCTGAACACCGACGCCGAGGGCCGTCTCGTCCTCGCCGACGGCATCGTCGCTGCCAGCCGAACGCGGCCGGACGCGATCATCGACGTCGCGACTCTGACCGGGGCGATCATCGTCGCCCTCGGCAACCGGCACACCGGTGTCATGGGAGACGAGGCCGCCGTCGCCGACTATCTGGCGGCGGCCGATCGGGCGGGCGAGGACGCATGGCACCTGCCGCTCCCCGCTCACATGGAGGACGAGCTCGACTCGCCGATCGCCGACATGCAGAACGCGAAGATCGGCGACCCCTCGGGCGGCTCCCTCTTCGCGGGCCTCTTCCTCCAGCGCTTCGTCGGGCGTACGGGTGACGATGACGACGCTCCTCGGATCCCCTGGATCCACCTCGACATCGCCGGGTCGGGTACGACGAAAGCCGCCTTCGGCGGCACCGACAAGGGCCCGACCGCGGCGACCGTCCGCTCGCTCGTCGAGTACCTCCGGGGTTCGCAGCGATGACCGATCACAGCGTCGATCTGGTGATCCTCGGCGGTGGCAGCGGCGGTTACGCGACCGCACTGCGCGCCGCGGAACTCGGCTCATCGGTCGTGCTCATCGAGAAGGACAAGCTCGGCGGAACGTGCCTGCACCGCGGCTGCATCCCCACCAAGGCGCTCCTGCATTCCGCAGAGGTCGCCGACAGCATCCGCGGCTCGGAGCACGTCGGCGTGCGCGCCGCTCTCGAGGGAATCGACATCGCTGGTGTCCATGCATATCGCGAGGGCATCGTGGCCAAGAAGCACAAAGGCCTCGAGGGCCTAATCGCGGCACGGAAGATCACCGTCGTGCACGGCGAGGGCAGACTCGAGGCGGACGGCGGCGTGACCGTCGGGGACGACCGTTACCGCGGCACGGATGTCGTGCTGGCCACCGGCTCGTACAGCCGATCGCTGCCCGGACTCGAGCTCGACGATCGGATCATCACGAGCGAGGGCGCCCTGGCACTCGGCACGGTGCCGCGGCATGCCGTCATCCTCGGCGGCGGCGTCATCGGAGTCGAGTTCGCCAGCATCTGGCGATCCTTCGGCGCCGAGGTGACGATCATCGAGGCTCTCGACCGGCTGCTGCCCGCTGAGGATGCCGCCATGAGCAAGGCCATCGAGCGCGCGTTCCGCAAGCGCGGGATCAGCGCTCGCACCGGAGTGCGCTTCGCCGGCGCCGAGAGCCGAGCGGACGGCGTCCGGGTGTCGCTCGAAGACGGCACCGAGCTCGAGGCCGACGTCCTGCTGGTCGCCGTCGGCCGCGGCCCCGCGACGGCCGGTCTCGGTCTCGAAGAGGCCGGAGTCGAGCTCGATCGCGGCTTCGTCCGCGTCGACGAGCGGCTGCGCACGACACGCGACCGGGTGTGGGCCGTCGGCGACATCGTCCCGGGCCTGCAGCTCGCTCACCGCAGCTTCCAGCAGGGCGTCTTCGTGGCCGAGGAGATCGCGGGCCTGCGCCCGACCGTCGTCCCCGACAGCCTCGTGCCGCGCGTCACTTACAGCAGCCCGGAGGTCGCATCCGTCGGGCTGACGGAGGAGCAGGCCCGTGCCGAGCACGGTGACGCGATCGTGGTGCGCGAGTACAACCTCGCCGGAAACGGCAAGAGCGAGATCCTGGGGACGGCGGGCCTGGTCAAGGTCGTTCGACGACTCGATGGCCCCATCGTCGGGGTGCACCTCGCCGGCGATCGTGTCGGGGAGCTCATCACCGAGGGCCAGCTCGCGGTGGGCTGGGAAGC
This sequence comes from Microbacterium sp. SMR1, assembly GCF_003289625.1. Taxonomy (GTDB): domain Bacteria; phylum Actinomycetota; class Actinomycetes; order Actinomycetales; family Microbacteriaceae; genus Microbacterium; species Microbacterium plantarum. Next base: position 412,758 of record NZ_QMBN01000001.1, on the reverse strand, counting down.
CCATCCCGAGGACATCGCACCTTTCATCCACGCCCATCCGACGCAGAGCGAAGCTCTCGGAGAAGCATTCCTGGCGCTGGCGGGCAAACCGCTGCACGCGCTCTGACCGGTCGACCGATGCAGATCAGTAAGCTAGAAGGACATCGGCATTTCTTGAAGGAGACAGATTCATGAGCACTTCCGTGGTCCTCCCCGCGCTCGGAGAGAGCGTCACCGAGGGAACGGTGACCCGCTGGCTCAAGAAGGTCGGTGACACCATCCAGGAAGACGAGGGTCTTCTCGAGATCTCCACCGACAAGGTGGACACCGAGATTCCGTCGCCCGTGAGCGGCGTCATCGAAGAGATCCTCGTGCAGGAGGACGAGACCGTCGAGGTCGGCGCCGTTCTGGCGAAGATCGGTGACGGTTCGGGCGCGCCCGCGAGCGACGCACCGTCCGAGCAGGCTCCGGCTGAGGAGGCTCCCGCTCCCGCGGAGGAGGCTCCTGCCGCCGAGGCACCCGCCGCACCCCAGCAGGCCGCTCCCGCTCCGGCAGCATCCGGCGACGCGAAGGATGTCGTGCTCCCCGAGCTCGGCGAGAGCGTGACCGAGGGAACCGTCACCCGTTGGCTCAAGCAGATCGGCGACGACGTCGCGGTCGACGAGCCGCTTCTCGAGATCTCCACCGACAAGGTCGACACCGAGATCCCCGCGCCTTTCGCCGGCACGCTCGTCGAGATCCTCGTCCAGGAGGACGAGACCGTCGAGGTCGGCTCGGCACTCGCGCGCATCGGCTCGGGCGCTCCCGCCCCGGCCGCGGAAGCGCCCGCCGCCCCCGAGCCCGCCGCAGCGCCCGAGCCCGCGGCTGAGAAGCCCGCCGCGCCGGCCGAGGCCCCCGCGCAGGAATCGGCGCCCGCTCCGGCTCAGCAGGCCGCTCCCGCTCCGCAGCAGGCCGCTCCCGCTCCGCAGGCTGCTCCGGCGGCTCCGGCCGCTGAAGCAGCGTCCGCTTCCGACAACGACGGCGTCACCTACGTCACGCCGCTCGTGCGTCGCCTCGCCCAGCAGCAGGGCGTCGATCTGTCGTCGATCAAGGGCAGCGGCGTCGGCGGTCGCATCCGCAAGGAAGACGTCCTCAAGGCCGCGGAAGCCGCATCGGCCCAGCCCGCCGCCGCATCCGCGGAGGCTCCCGCCGCCCCCGCGCAGGTCGAGGTCTCGGAGCTGCGCGGAACGCGCGCGCCGATGTCGCGCTTGCGCAAGGTGCTCGCCAAGCGCGCCGTCGAGTCGATGCAGCAGACCGCTCAGCTGACGACCGTCGTCGAGGTGGACGTCACCAAGCTGTCGGCGTTCCGCGACAAGGTGAAGGTCGACTTCAACGAGAAGACCGGCGCGAAGCTGTCGTTCCTGCCTTTCTTCGCCCTCGCTGCAGCCGAGGCGCTGCAGACCTTCCCGATCGTCAACTCGACGGTCGACGGCGAAGAGATCGTCTACCCCGCCACCGAGAACATCTCGATCGCGGTCGACACCGAGCGCGGGTTGCTCACGCCCGTGCTGCGCGACGCAGGCTCGAAGAACCTGGCCCAGATCGCTCAGGACATCGCAGACCTCGCCGCACGCACGCGTGACAACAAGCTGAAGCCCGATGAGCTCGCAGGCGGAACGTTCACCATCACCAACACCGGATCGCGCGGCGCGCTCTTCGACACCCCGGTGGTGTTCCTGCCGCAGTCGGCGATCCTTGGCACCGGCATCGTCTACAAGCGCCCCGGCGTCGTGACGGTGGACGGCAAGGACGCGATCTCGGTGCGCTCGTACGTGTACCTCGCGCTCTCGTACGACCACCGCACCATCGACGGCGCCGACGCAGCACGATTCCTGAGCGCGATGAAGGCACGCCTCGAGGGCGCCCAGTTCGAGGGGAACCTCGGCTACTGATCAGCTGAGCACCCACCTCACGGCTGGTCCGCGACGTCATACACGTCGCGGACCAGCCGTTTGTCGTCACGCCGAACCAGCACGACGACTTGCGCAGGCAGCGTCCCGGATGGGTCGTCGACGCGAACCACCTCGACCCCGCCCAGATCATCCAGAAGGTTCGCCTCTCGGGGGCCGGCGGACGTCGCGACGCCTTCCGGGAGCGCCGCATCCGGACGCTCCAGGATCGCCGCACGGCATTGCTCATCCTCCTCCCGCCAGCATCGCGCGAGTTCGTCGATGGCGCTCCCGACCGGGTCGGCCTCCTCGTCGTCTTCGGGCGCGCCGGAGACCGGCGCAGGAGTCTCCTCCGCGGCGGGGACCGGCCCGGCCGACGTCTTCTGTGCTGCGTCATGCCTCGGCGTCGGGCGCATGATCGAGTCTTCGGGCACGTCTCGGGCCGAGGCGGATCCGTTGTCGCTCTCGCCACCCTCCGGCCACAGCAGACCCACCACGAGCGTGGTGGCGACCGCAGCGAGCGCGACCATCGGGACGCGTCGCCGCCCGGTCGCGGTTCCCCCGCTCTTGTCGGCCTCGGCGCCATGGCCCCGCCGCCGGGCCGGGAGCCGGTCGGACACGCGTCGGACTGCGGCGCGCACCGAGCGGAGAACATCGGTCAGGCGCTCGACGACCTCGCCGTCGACGAGCCCGGCGGCAGCATCCCGTGCCAGCGGAGCCGGGCCCGGCCGGGCGCCGGGATGGCCAGCGGTGTCGTGCTCGCGAACGTTGCGCGCGGACGGAGATGACGCCGACACCGACACCGCGAACGGCTCCGGGGTCGCCACCGCGAAGAGGTCGTCCTCGAGGCCGGGCACCGTGAAAGGCAGCGTGACCCGGTCGCTCAGCGCCTCGTCGAGTCGGTCACGGATCCGCCGGGGCAGCACGGCGTCCGCGATCCGGTCGAGCACCAGCCGCGACGAGAGTTCCCATGCGCGGTCTCCGCTCGGCACGAGCACAGGTCGTCCCTGGGTCGTCGACCACCACTCCCCCTCGTGGCAGTCCGATTCCGCCGCTTCGGCCGCCCCTCGGAGGACGCTGACCGCAAGTGTCACCGCCTGGCCGGGCGTGAGGTCGAACGGCTGCTCACCACCGCACAGGCGTGTGTCGAGCAACGGCAGAATCGCCACGGTCGTCCCCGCGATCCGGTCCACGTCCTCGACGGCGAGCAGGTGACCGTCCGGCCGCGCCGCCCACACCGGACGCGGCACGTCCGCCGCAGAGACTCGGTACACCGCGCCGTCGGACGTCGCCAGGATCTCCCCGGCAAAAGGCACCTCCGGAGGCGCGACGCGGCGTAACGGAGTGGTGACGTCAAGATTGCCCGTTCGGATCATGGCCCCAGTCTCGCGATGGCGCCCGGCGCGCCTGCGACCTTCCGGTGCCGATGTGCACAGTGATCGCGCGACGGTGCCTGTGCAGGCGGAACGGGGCGGCCGAAAAGGTAGGCTGTGAGCATGTCGTCCCGCAGCACCGCACCCGAGAAGCGCCCCGGATTCTTCTCCCAGCTCCGCTCCCTCTTCACCTTCACGAAGGAGTACTACAGCTGGTTGCCGTGGCTGCTCATCGGCATCGTGGTCGTCGGCATCGGTCTCGGCGTCCTCGTGGGCTTCCTCATCCCGCCGGGAGCGATCTGGAGCATCATCCTGTGGGGCGTCACGGGTCTGCTCTTCGGCATCCTCGGCGCCATGATCACCATGACGCGACTGGCGACCCGGGCGATGTACAAGCGCATCGACGGGATGCCGGGAGCGACGGGGCACATCATCTCGACCAACCTCGGCCGAAAGTGGCAGGCTTCGGAGATGCCCGTCGGCGTGAACCCGAAGACTCAGGAAGCGGTCTACCGGGCCGTCGGCCGTGGCGGTGTCGTCATCATCGGCGAGGGTGCCCGCGGACGTCTGACGCGACTGATCAACGACGAGCGCAGCAAGGTCAAGCGCGTGGCCTCGGGTGTGCCGATCCACGTGCTTTACGTCGGCCACGGCGAGGACGAGGTCCCCATCGCCAAGCTCGCCCCCACCATCAAGGCGCTGCCGAAGGCGATCGACCGTACGACGATGGCGGCCGTCATCAAGCGCATCGAGTCCGTCTCGCAGTCGGTCACCTCGCTGCCGATCCCGAAGGGCGTCGACCCGATGAAGGCCCGCGCCCAGCGACCCCGCTGAGCGCCACCCGACCCGAGGCTGGTGGGATCAGGCCCGGACGAGGATCGTGCCGGCCGCCTTGTCGTGGAGGCCCCGCTGGTCGGGATCGAACACGACGGCGGGGATGACGAGGACGAGGAGCAGCGTCCGGATGATCGGACGCCAGAGGCCCGTCCAGCCGCCGTGCAGGAGCTCGAGGCGCAGGCCCACGATGCGGTGACCCGGGCTGCCCCCGATGAGCGGGATGAAGATGACCTGGAGCGCGGCGAAGACGGTGATCGGCGCGAACTGCGTCACTCCCGCCTCGCCCGGAAGCGCGAACTGGTCGAAACCGAGGAACGCCGTCGCGAGCAGCGTGGCCGCGGCGTAGTCGATCACCAGAGCCGCGAGCCGCCGTCCCAGGCGGCCGACGCTGCCGGGCCCGTGCTCGGGACGCCCCAGCCGCTCGCCGGGATAGGTGTTCTCGCGCAGGGATTCGGGCACCCGTCCAGCCTAAACGGGGCCGGCCGCGTAACATCCCGGAAACATCCGAGATACTGCCGGGCAACTGGATGCCGATAGGTTCGAAGAGGTCTGGATGACTCCAGGCTGTTCCTCACCCGATCTTGGAGACTCCATGTTCAAAGATTCTTCCGAGGTGCTCAAGTTCATCCAGGACGAGGACGTCAAGTTCCTCGACATCCGTTTCACGGACCTTCCTGGCGTGCAGCAGCACTTCAACATCCCGGCCTCGACCGTCGACGAGGAGTTCTTCACGGTCGGTCAGCTGTTCGACGGCTCGTCGATCCGCGGCTTCGCGAACATCCACGAGTCGGACATGCAGCTGATCCCGGACGTCTCGACGGCCTACGTCGACCCGTTCCGCGAGGCGAAGACGCTGATCATGATCTTCGACATCTACAACCCGCGCAACGGCGAGATCTACGCCAAGGACCCGCGGCAGGTCGCGAAGAAGGCTGAGAAGTACCTCGCCTCGACCGGCATCGCCGACACCGCGTTCTTCGCGCCCGAGGCCGAGTTCTACATCTTCGACGACGTGCGCTACGAAGTGAAGCAGAACTCGAGCTTCTATTCCGTCGACTCCGAAGAGGGCGCCTGGAACACCGGCCGCGTCGAAGAGGGCGGCAACCTCGCCAACAAGACCGCGTACAAGGGCGGCTACTTCCCCGTCTCGCCCGTCGACAAGACCGCCGACCTGCGCGACGACATCTCGCTCAAGCTCATCGAGTCGGGCCTCGTGCTCGAGCGCGCCCACCACGAGGTCGGCACCGGTGGACAGCAGGAGATCAACTACCGCTTCGACACCATGGTGCACTCGGCGGACGACATCCTGAAGTTCAAGTACATCGTCAAGAACACCGCCGAGATGTGGGGCAAGGTCGCGACCTTCATGCCCAAGCCTCTGTTCGGCGACAACGGCTCGGGCATGCACACCCACCAGTCGCTGTGGCTGAACGGCGAGCCCCTCTTCTACGACGAGAAGGGCTACGGCGGTCTCTCCGACATCGCACGCTGGTACATCGGCGGCCTGCTCAAGCACGCTCCCGCGGTCCTGGCGTTCACCAACCCGACGCTCAACTCGTACAAGCGTCTGGTCAAGGGCTACGAGGCTCCGGTCAACCTGGTCTACTCGGCTGGCAACCGTTCGGCGGCCGTCCGCATCCCGATCACGGGCACCAACCCCAAGGCCAAGCGCATCGAGTTCCGCGCCCCGGACGCCTCGGGCAACCCGTACCTCGCCTTCGCCGCTCAGATGATGGCCGGCCTCGACGGCATCAAGAACCGCATCGAGCCGCACGAGCCGGTCGACAAGGACCTCTACGAGCTGCCGCCCGAGGAGGCCAAGAACATCCCGCAGGTTCCGAACTCGCTGCTCGACTCCCTCGAGGCGCTGCGCAACGACCACGAGTTCCTGCTGGCCGGCGGCGTCTTCACGCCCGAGCTGATCGAGACCTGGATCGAGTACAAGATCGAGAACGAGATCCAGCCGATCAACGCGCGTCCTCACCCCTACGAGTACGAGCTGTACTTCGGCGTCTGATTCCGAGGAGTCTCAGGGACCGCACTCCCGGTTCCGAGGCCAGCAATTTACTGAGCCCCAGACAGCAGATGCCGTCTGGGGCTCAGTCGATCTTCGAACTTTACGGACGGCTACGGGAAGTAAACGGACAGGTTCTCAGACCGTGCGGATGACCGCTTCCGCGCAAGCGCAGCGACGGCAACAGGCACGGGCGAGGCGCGGCGGGCTCGCAGCGTGTGGTTCGCTGGCTGGATGGCCGCCCTAATCGCCCCATCTGACGACGAACCCTTCGACGAGGGCGAAGAAGAGGCGTCCGCCGACGAGGGCGACGTGCCGGCCGACGACACTTCGGAAGAGACCCCGCGGCACACGCGCAGCCGTTTCACGATTCGTGGCCACGACGGCGAGGCGCTGGACCCGAAGGATCTGGAAGCGTTCAAGGGTGTACTCCCCTCGGGGTCGCTGGGACGAATCTTCGACGACGACTTCACGCGGTCTCTGATCAGCCCGTTCATGCAGCAGATTTCGACGCTGAAGCTCAGCGACTCCGTGACACGGCTCCTCGGCCAGACGTCCGACTCCGGTGTCTTCGGGTCCGCCTGGCTGAAGGTCACGGGCCTCACTAGCAACGCCTCCTTCGTGCCAGGAACGAATGCTGCGACATCGCAGTTGATCTCCTCCGCAATCGACGCCTCCGCAGGGGTGAAGGACTACCAGGGGCTCGCCGGCGCCGCATGGCTGGAGAGCATTCCGGCCCTGACCGACACCGGCTGGATGAAAGACTTTCCCGGACTCACCGGGGTCGGGTCGTTCACCGGCAATCTGTTCACGGACGCGCAGTTGCGGGCGATACTCCCGGCGATCGCGATGCCGGATTTCGGCTTGCAGATCGGCTTGCCGTCGTTCATCACCGACTTCGATGTCGACCCGCTTCTCAGGTCGCTGAAGCTGCAGCGTGTTCCGTCAAACTGGGTGGACATCGACCTCGATCCCGACGACGCCGAAGAGTCCATCCGCGCGGTGCTCGCCGACGGCATCCCGCTCGGCTGGGTGCCAAGCGAACGGGTCGTGCAGCTCCTGCTGGGTGCGCCCGATGCGCGTGCGCGTCGACGGATCATCTCCAACAACTGGCGTGGCATCCTGAACGACTGCGACGACGTGCTCGGCGGGCTGCCGGCACCCCGCGCACTGAGGTACGCCGACAAGCTTCGTCGAGCCACCGCTGCGCTGCGCGACGCTCACACCGACGCCGCGCAGGCGCTCGCGACCAACATCCTCGACACGCTCGTCGGCCACTTCATCGCCCCCGCGCTCGGGGTGCCGCGAAGCACGTTGGTGAACCCGACGTGGAATCACAAGTTGCTCACGGACGGGTGGCGCCTCGCGCTGTCGTTGCTGCCGCTTGAGACGGTTATGCGTGGCCAGTTCGACGTCGACCACACCGGCACGGGCTTCCGCCGCAACGCCACCGTTCACGCCGTGACCGAGCGGCAGTACAACCGCATCAACGCCACCATCGCGATCATGCTCGCGACCTCGGTGCTGGCCTGCGCGGTGAGGGACACCAGCGCCTTCGGCTGACCCGCTGAACTCTCCGCCGACGGGCCACCGTGCCACGGGGGTGGTGGGTCACGTTGGCGCGACCTCGGTCGGCCAGATGCACCCGCTTGCCGGCAGGCGCGGGGCCAGCGCAAACCTGTTTTTCGCGAACGCCGACTAGCGCCCCGCGCCGGGTTTCCCTGCGGGAGCTCGCCGATCTCGGCTCGACCGCCGACGCCGAACGCGAGAGGGCGCGGCACGCGCTGCTCGAGCGGGAGGCCGTCCAGGCGAACCTCGAATGTGAACTCTCCGGCCACCGGTCGGGCGCCCTGTTCCCAGCGATGTCGGGCGACCGACGAACCAAGAAGATCCGGGAGCTCGAGGCGAAGCGCGAGCAGAGTGCCGACGAACTCCAACGCCTCTCGATCATCGTCGGAGACCGCGAGGAGGTTGTCGACTCAGACGGCAAGCTCCCGGCCGGCCGCCGCCGGTGGAACGTCATCTGGTACCGGCACCCTGCGGATCGAAGGGGTCGGTGAGCTCAACGAGTCAATCGCGGCGCAGCAACTGAAGATCGCCGGCCGGTGCCGCGCCGGTCGGTCCCTTTCCCTCGGAGGTAAGCCTCGTCCGTGGCCATCGGCGCTGATCGCCTCAAATGTCTTCATCAGTCGCACGAAGTCCCTCGGGACGGGCGGCCCGCGGCGTAGTCGCGCAGGGCATCACGGCTAAAGGAGACCCGGAACTTCGCGGGCAGCCAGTCCTTGACGGCGCTTGGCGTCTCCGTCCGCGATTCCCGGCCCCGCGGTGTTATTCGTGCAGCCCCCCGGACGGGCAACTCGGCACGACACGTTCTACGGCCGGTACTCGACGATGTCGGCCCCTCGATTGCCGTCGGCGTCAGCCCACTCGCGCGGCGCAGTCCAACGCTCGTAAGCGAAGACATCAGGTACTGCGACTCGCGTCGCGGTAGCCGATGTCATGCGACGACTCGCGAGTCGTCGCAGGGACCCGAGGGACTCGAATCCCTGACCCCCTGCACGTTGTGTGCCCGTGGCTGGTTGCTTGAAATCTCGGGGCAAACCGCCCTCCGACCAGCATTAGCTTAGTCAATTTTGGGGGCTCTTCACAGATGACGGTGTAGTCAACGCCGGGAGCCCGTCACGCACTCGAAAGTGCCTTTTGTAAGCCTGGTGCCACACACTCACAATGGGGTTACGAACCAATAGTGAGGTGATGAGAGTGGAGCAGAACGGCACAGTCGAACGGGCCCCCGTCGTCGTCGAGGTCTGGGCCGATCTAGGGTGTCCCTGGTGCTACGTCGGCAAGCACCGGCTTCAACGCGCGATCGAGGCGCGGCCCGACGCGGACCGCTTCCAGATGAAGATCCGCTCGTTCGAGCTGAACGCCGACTCGCCGAAGGGGCCCGAGCCCATCGCAGCCGTCTTCATGCGCAAGCACGGCGGCGACCCCTCGGTCGCCCTTCAGGCGGAGAAGCGGATCCAGGCGATCGCTCAGCGCGAGGGCCTGAAGTTCGACCTCGATCGGATGAACGCCAACACGTTTGACCTGCACCGTGTGACGCACTTCGCCGAGCTGTCCGGCAAGGGCCTGGAATTCTTCTCCCAGATTCAGGACCGGTTCTTCGCTGGAGACATCGACCCCTACGACCCTGAGGTCATGGTCGAGGTGGCGCGGTCCCTCGGCCTCGACGGGGACCGCGTACGGCAGGTCCTCGCGGGCGACGACTTCGCGGCCGAGGTCCGGGCCGATGCCTCCGAGGGCGCGGCGTTGGGCGCGCAGGGGGTGCCGTTCACCGTCTTCGGCCGCCGGATCGCAGCGTCGGGCGCCCAGTCCGTGGCCGCCTACGGCCGGGCCCTCGACCAGTCGCTCGAAGTCCTGGCCTCCGAGGCAACGTCCGCATGAGCGAGCAGAGACCAGTCCCCGTGCTGAAGGTCCTCGACGCCGAACCGAACGGCTTCTGCGAGCCCGGCAGCGATTACTGCGAAGTCCCCAACCCCCAGCCCAACCCGACAGAAGGAACCGCATCCATGCGTGCACTGCAGATCACCGAGTACGGCGACAACGGCGTCCTGACCATCGCCGACGTCTCCCTCCCGGCTCCCGCCGGAAGCCAGGTCCTCATCAAGGTCCAGGCCGCGGCCTTGAACCCACTCGATGCGACGCTCCGCTCCGGACACGCCCAGGCGGTCATGCCGCTGCAGTTCCCCGCCACCCTCGGCGGCGATGTGGCCGGCGTGGTCGCCGCCGTCGGCCCGGACGTGACCGACTTCGCCGTCGGCGACCGCCTCTACGGCAACGCCTACACCCTCCTGGGCGGCAGCGGCGCGATCGCCGAGCAGGCTCTCGTCCAGTCCGGCAACCTCGCACCGATCCCGGGTGAGCTGAGCTTCGTCGACGCCGCGTCGATGCCGGTCGGCGGGACCACCGCCGTCGAGGCGATCGTCAACAACCTGAAGGTGCGGTCCGGCCAGAAGGTGTTCATCAGTGGCGGCTCGGGTGCGGTCGGGTCGGCGGCCATCCAACTGGCCAAGCACCTCGGTGCGCACGTCGCCACCACCGCCAGTGGCGACGGTCTCGACCTCGTCCGCGAGCTCGGCGCTGATGAGGTCTTTGACCACACCAACACCGACTTCTCCGAGCACCTGCGCAACTTCGACGCCGTCCTGGACGGCGTGGGCGGCGCTCCCCTGGACAAGGCTTACGGCATCCTCAGGCGCGGTGGCACCCTCGTCAGCGTCAGCGGCGCGATCGATCAAGCCAGGGCAGATGAGCTCGGCCTTACGGCCATCCGACAGGCCGCCCAGTCCGACGGCGTCCTGCGCCAGCTCACCGCCTACCTCGCCACGGGCGCCATCACCGCGCGCGTGGGTCGCACCTACCCCCTGGAGGAGGTCGCGGCCGCCTTCACTGCGTTGGAGAACCGCAGCGTCCGCGGCAAGATCGTGATCATCCTCTGACCTTCTGCCGGCCGACGCCGATCAGCTCGTGCGTACGGCGGCTGGCGGCGACCTCCTCGTGATGGTTCGCCGCCCAGCCGGCCAGCGTCATCACCGCCTCAAGCAGCGATCGGCCCAGCGGGGTCAGGTCGTACTCGACCCGCGGCGGCACCTCGGCGTACGCTGTACGGGTGAGCAGGCCGTCACGCTCCAGCGCCTTCAACGTCACCGTGAGCATCCGCTGCGAGATCCCCGGGACGCTGGCCTGAAGGTCGGAGTAGCGCAGCGGCTTCGAGCCCAAGGTGCTGATGATCAGCACCGTCCACTTGTCGCCGATCCGGTCAAGCACCTCGCGGATGAACGCACTCTCCTCCGGCCACGCCCGGCACGGCCCGCTGATCGTTCTCGCTATCGCCATCTCGTCCGCCCTTCCGCGCTGCCCCAGACCGCCCGTGCAGGCCCTCTGGTCTGCTGCCGCACCACCAGTATGTAACAGATCGAGCGAAACCACGATGCCGACCTTCGTCTGGATTGGCACCGGCGGCCCCGAGGCTCAGGCCAACGCCATCGCCCACGCAGTACTGGGAGCTCTCACGACACTCGCGCCGGCGCCGAGCCGCCGTACGCCACTCCCGTAACCCAGCGCTATACACGAAGGTCAGGGCCGCGAACCAGAGATCCCCACGTGCCAGAACTCTTCTCCGACCCCGACCTGACACGGTTCGCCCGTCTCGACGAACTCGGCCTCGAAGCCACCGGACAACGCCACGAGACAAGTCGCACAGTCTTGGCCTGCCGGGTGGTCGAGCCAGATCAGTGGTGCCGCCGTTGCGGATGCGAAGGCGTACCCCGTGACACCGTCACCCGAGAACTGGCCCACGAACCATTCGGGTGGCGACCCACCACACTCCTGGTCACGATCCGACGTTACCGATGCACCGGATGCGGACACGTCTGGCGCCAGGACACCCACGCTGCAGCTGAGCCGCGGGCCAAACTCTCGCGCCGCGGACTGCGGTGGGCTCTGGAGGCAATCGTGGTCCAGCACCTGACCGTCGCTCGCGTCGCTGAAGGGCTCAGAGTTGCCTGGAACACCGCAAACGACGCGGTCCTGGCCGAAGGCAAGCGCGTCCTGATCGACCACGAGCATCGGTTGGACGGCGTCGCCGTGCTGGGCGTCGATGAGCACGTGTGGCGCCACACCCGGCGCGGCGACAAGTACGTCACCGTGATCATCGACCTCACCCCGGTCCGCGACGGCACCGGCTCAGCCAGGTTGCTCGACATGGTCGAAGGCAGATCCAAGCATGCGTTCAAGACTTGGCTCGCCGATCGGCTTAACCCATGGCGCAATGGCGTAGAGGTCGTTGCGATGGACGGCTTCACCGGCTTCAAGACCGCCGCTGCCGAAGAGGTCCCCGACGCGATTGCGGTCATGGATCCCTTCCACGTAGTGCGCCTGGCCGGCGACGCTCTGGACCGCTGTCGGCGCCGGGTGCAGCTCGCAATGCACGGCCACCGCGGCTTCAAGGACGACCCGCTCTACAAGTCCCGTCGGACTCTGCACACCGGTGCGGGGCTGCTGACCGACATGCAGATCGAAAGTCTCACCGCCCTGTTCGCCGACGAGGGTCATGTCGAGGTCGAGGCGACCTGGGGCATCTACCAGCGGATGAGGCGATCAGCACTGAAGTGCCGAAGACGCTGGTCGAAGTCATCACGCTGGGGCGTACGCTGGAGAAGCGTGCTGCCGACGTGCTGGCCTACTTCGACCGGCCTGGCACCAGCAACGGACCGACGGAGGCGATCAACGGCCGGCTCGAGCATCTCCGTGGCTCCGCGCTCGGGTTCCGCAACCTGACCAACTACATCGCCAGGTCGTTGCTCGAGACCGGCGGCTTCAGACCCCAATTGCTACACCCTCGATTGGGATGAGCCCGCAACACGCGGCCGGCATCCGACGGAGCACACCGCGCGCCGTGCTGCCGGCATCGCGCTGCAGGAGGGATGCTGCCCCGCGAGCTGCACTCGTGGTGAACGTACTCTTCAAGATGCTGCGGCCACCGCGCCTCGAGAGGTCACCATGGAATGGCCAGCGCGAGGTTTACCTCTCTTCCCCGGCGCGACTTCGCCGGTGCGTCCTGGCGAATCGCTAGGCCAACACGCCACCGAGATGGCGACCACACACCTTGCCGAGTTCGCCGAGCGTGCGCTTCGGCCGCGCCATCAGTCGGCCGCCCTATCCATCGGAGCCACGATCCGCCCTGCGATGAACTCCTCGATATCCTCATCGCGGTAGCGGACGTTATGCGCCGAGAGTGCGACGAACGGCAATCCGAGACCTCGGATGCGCGCGCTCTCCGTCCGCCAATCGGCGAGCGTCCTGATGGGGATGCCCGCGTAGTCGGCAAGCTCTTGGGGAGTCCAGAGGCGAGGGTGGTCGGCTCAGATACCAAGCAGGTAGGCGACACGTCCCGTAGATGCCCAGGAAGCCCCGTTGGGCGACCGAGAATCGGCAGAACGGACAGGTACTCGGACAGCCACGGCAGCGGCCCGCCCTATGCTCAGCATCGCACTTCCCTGCGTTTGCAGGGGAGCACGATCCAGTGGAGCACCCTCCGGATCTCCGATCCTCAAGCCGAGCTGCACTTCGGCGTCTGACGTCTGGACCACGACGAGCGCTCGAGGACCTGCGAGCGCCGCAGTCCGCGGCGATCCTGATCGGGTGAATCTCACCGACATCCCCGGACCGTTCTTCCACGGTACGAAGGCCTCGCTTCGCGTCGGCGACCTGCTCACCCCGGGCTTCCCATCGAATTATCGCCCGGAGATCACGATGAACCACGTCTATTTCACAGCGGTGAAAGACGGCGCCGGTCTCGCGGCGGAGATCGCCCCGGTCCCGGGTGAACCGCACGTCTATGTCGTCGAGCCCACCGGCGAGTTCGAGGACGACCCGAACGTCACCGACAAGAAGTTCCCCGGCAACCCCACGCAGTCGTACCGCTCCGCCGCTCCCCTGCGCGTCGTCGCCGAAGTCACCGACTGGACCCGCCTGTCGGCCGAGGCGCTGCAGACGTGGCGGGAGCGGGTCGATCGGATGGCGGCCGAACGCGCCGAGATCATCAACTGACAGGCTTCACTCGGCCAACCGCACGACCTCGGCGATGACCCGCGGGTGCGCGAGGATCCGGAAATGTCCTCCGGTCTCCAGTCGGACGTTGCGCGCGCCGTCGAGCTCGCTTCCGCCGGGGATGTGAGGGTCGAATTCGCCGTAGACCGACACGATGCGCGCGTTGGGTGCGACTTCGCGCGCCAGCGCCAGGATTCCGGGCGCGCTCGGCGAGAACGCACGCAGCGCGGGCACGAGCATGAGCCGACCGTACACAGACCCCGCAAACGGGCTCGCGACGGCCACCATGCCCCGGACGCGGCTGCCGACAGCGGCATCCACCATGACCTGCTTGCCGACGAGTCCGCCCTTGCTGTGCGCGACGATCACGGCGTCGTCAAGGTCGTGCCGCTGCAGGTACTCCGCGACGTGGCGGGCAGCACGCAGCACCGGCCAGCGGTTCCGCCCCAGCGCGGTGATGACGTGCACCGGATGTCCGCGATCGTGCAGCTCAGTGATGAGCGGCTGGAGGAACCGCCACGTCTCGTAGACGCCGGGCAGCACCACGACGGGTCTACCATCTCCCGACCCGAAGTCGCCGGGATCCGTCCGCGAGAAGAAGGCGCGAACCTGCCACGCGGCGGCATAGGCGTAGTCCGCGACCCACCACACGGCATTCCTCACGGGGCGGAAGCTCACGGGCTTTCCCCCTGCTCGCTCGTCGCGGCCACGGCGAGGATGCCGCGAGCGACGGGCTCCGCCGCGGTGCGCTCCACGTGGTGACCTCTCCCCGGCACGACCAGGACGCTGCCCCGTGCCGTTCGGCCGGCGAGGCGCTCGACCCACGCGTCGCCGGCGATCGGGTCGCGGCCGCCGCGCACGAGAAGCGTCGGGACCTCGGCCACCGCCACGCGGTCCTCGATGGGATAGGCGAGCATATGGCGGACCTGCGCGAAGAACCAGCGCGGGCGGGTGCGGAAGTAGTCGAGCGTGACGCGGACGTTCACCCGCGGCGGCTCGCGCAGTCCATCGCGGGCCAGCGCCGCCGCCTGCGCGGCCAGCGTGCGGTGCTGATCGTCGACGACCGGGCCGATCAGCGCGAGGCCACGAACCAGGTCCGGATGCCGCGACGCCGTCTCGGTCGCCCACTGCGCTCCCATCGAGTGCCCGACGATCACGGCCGGTCGGCCGACGACGCGGCGGAGCAGTTCCGCAAGCGCATCGGCCATCATGGCGACCGGCACGTTCCGGTCCGGCACCGGCAGGCCCGCGAAGCCGGGCAGATCGATGCTGTGCACGGCTGCAGTCCGCGCGAGCAGCGGGTGCAGCCGGAGGAACGACCGATGCGACATCCCCACACCGTGAAGAAGCACGATAGCCGGGAAGGACGCGATCGCGTCCGAACTCCAGACGCGGAACTCCAGTCCATAGACGCAGAAGCGACGTTGCGAAGGTTCGACACCCGCCGCGCGGGGCAGCGTCGCGGACGTCATCATTCCGTCAGGCTATGAGACGCATCGGCCGTGAGCAGGCGGCTTGACTTCGTGTCAACCACCGTGACCGGATGCCGCCGCCGCGGTGGACTGCTGTCATGACCGACGCGTCCCGTGACCAGCAGCCCATCGCCGACCCCGCCGCGCAGGACACCGATCGCGATGACACCTCGATCGTGCCCGACCTCGACGCCGATCCCGTCGAGGCGGAGCAGGACCGGATTCCGGACGCCGAGCGCGGCGAGCACTGACGCTCAGTGCGTGCCAGCGCCTCCGGCGTGCTGCGGTTCGCCGTTGCGGAGGCGCCGGATCACGGTCAGCACCCCGACGATCACGAGCCCGACGAGCAGCCCGGCGACGGCCGAGACGGCGGTCTCACCGATCCAGACGACCGCACCGCCCGCGGCTTCGAGAAGGTGCTCCACCCCGTGCAGCAGGTCGAGGGTGAAGGCCACGCCCACCTCGCCGAGGTTCGCGAGCACGAGGTGTCCGCCGACCCACAGCATCGCGACCGTTCCCACGACACTGATCACACGGAACACGGCGGGCATCGATCGGACGATCCGCATGCCGGTGTGCCGGACGCGTGACGACGGGTTCTTCGCCATCCGCAGGCCGATGTCGTCGATCTTCACCAACAGGGCGACGGCGCCGTAGACGATTCCCGTCATGAGCAGAGCGATCACCGCCAGGACCGCCAGGGTCTGCCAGATGCCCATCCCCTCGTCGAGATTCGACAGTGAGATGAGCATGATCTCGGCCGACAGGATGAGATCGGTGCGGACGGCGCCGAGCACGAGCTTCTTCTCGTCGCGCGGACCGTCGTCGTCCGCCCCGTGGTGCACACCGAACCACTCCAGCACCTTCTCGGCTCCCTCGTAGCAGAGGAACATGCCGCCGAGGATGAGGAGGAAGGGCAGCACGGCCGGCGCGAACGCGGTCAGCAACAGCGCCACCGGGATGATGATGAGGAACTTGTTCGCGATCGACCCGAGCGCGATCTTCGCCACAACGGGCAGCTCTCTGGCGGGCGTGATCCCCTGCACGTACTGCGGCGTCACGGCGGCATCGTCGATCACGACACCCGCCGACTTCGCGGAGGCGCGCAGCGCCGCGCTCAGGATGTCGTCGACGACAGCCAGCAGACCAACCGACATGTTTCCCCTTAGCCGTAGAAGAGCTTCTCGAACACGCGGCGGGCTTGACGCGCAGCGCGCATCCAATCCTCCTCCACGACGGTCGCCGATCGCGCCGGATACTCCAGCAAACGAGCGATTCCGTCCAAGCGTCCGCGATCGGTCGGCAGGACGTCGCTCGTCTGTCCCGACAGCAGGGTGTTCGCCGACCGGAGCCGACTGGCCAGCCGCCACGCCGCCGCGAGCTTCTCCGCGGCATCGCGCGGGATGAGCTCGGCTTCGACGGCCGCCTCGAGGGCCGCGATGGTCGAGGTCGTGCGCAGGCCCGGCACCCGGTGGGCGTGCTCGAGCTGGATGAGCTGCACGAGCCACTCGACGTCGCTCAGACCGCCGGGACCGAGCTTCAGATGCCGGGAGCGGTCCTGCCCCTGGGGCAGTCGCTCGCTCTCGACCCGGGCCTTGATGCGCCGGATCTCGCGGAGACCCTGGGGATCGGGGGCCACCGGATAGCGCAGGTCATCGGCCAGGGCGAGGAAGCGATCGATGAGCGTCACACTGCCGGCGACGCCACGAGCGCGCAGAAGGGCCTGCGCCTCCCATGACAGGGACCAGCGTCGGTAGTACTCCGCGTACGACTCCAGCGAGCGCACGAGCGGGCCGTTCCGTCCTTCGGGTCGCAGCCCCGCGTCGAGCTCGAGCGGCAGGCGGTGATCCTCGGAGTATCGGCGCACGCCCTGAACGAGCTGGAGGGCGAGTTCCTGAGCGCGCTGCGCCGGCACGCCGTTGGCGTCGAAGACGTAGATGATGTCGGCATCCGACCCGAACCCGAGCTCGGAACCCCCGAAACGCCCCATCGCGATGACGGAGAAGTCGAGGCGGTCGTCTTCGGGCGGTACCACCTCGCGCCGCACGGCGCGCAGCGTCGCCTGGATGGTGACCTCCGTGATGGTGGTCAGGCCCTCGGCGAGCTCTTCGATCGACAGCTCACCGACGACGGCCGCCATCGCGAGGCGCAGCAGCTCACGCCGCCGGAGGGCGCGGACCGCCGACATCGCGTCGTCGATCGAGGCATGCCGGGTCTGGATGGCCCGCGCCTCTTCCTGCAGCACGAATCCGGGTCGGGGCCGCAGCTGATCGGGCGAGTCGAGCCAGGCGATCGACTCGGGGATCCACTCCATCAGTTCGCCCACGTAGCGGGAGCCCGAGAGCAGGCGGGTGAGACTCTCGGCGGCGCCCGACGAGTCGCGCAGCATCCGGAGGAACCACGGCGTGTTCCCCAGTCGCTCGCTGATGCGTCGGAACGCCAGCAGCCCGTAGTCGGGATCGACCCCGTCGGCGAACCAGCGGATCATGACCGGCATGAGGTGCCGCTGGATGACGGCCTTGCGGCTGAGGCCGCTCGTCAGAGCTCCGATGTGCCGCAGCGCGCCCGCGGGATCACGGAACCCGATCGCGGCGAGACGCGCCCTCGCCGCCTCGGGCGAGAGCGTCTGCTCGTCAGCGGGCAGTGCCGCGACAGCCGAGAGCAGCGGCCGGTAGAACAGCCGCACGTGGATCTCGCGCACCTCGCGCTTGATCTCCTCCCACACCGCGACGACCCGGTCGCCGCCGTCGCCGATGCGCGACGACCGCGCGAGCGTGCGCAGGGCCGCCCCGTCTTCGGGCATGAGATGGGTCCGGCGCAGCTCGCGCAGCTGCAGCCTGTGCTCCATGACGCGCAGACGCCGGTAGTCGAGCGCGAAGCGCGACGCGTCCTCGCGTCCGATGTATCCCTCCGACACGAGCGCATCCAGCGCGTCGAGCGTCGAGCGCTCCCGGATACGGTCGTCGGTCGCGCCGTGCACGAGCTGCAGCAGCTGGACGGTGAACTCGACATCGCGGATGCCGCCCGGCCCGAGCTTGAGCTGCCGCGCGACCTCGGCCGGAGGGATGTGGTCGGTCACCCGCTCGCGCATCTTCTGCACGCTCTCGACGAAGTTCTCGCGGGCCGCGCTCGCCCACACCATCGGTTGCACGGCGTCGACGTACTGCTCGCCGAGCTGCACGTCACCGGCCAGCGGGCGGGCCTTGAGCAGGGCCTGGAACTCCCAGCTCTTGGCCCAGCGGTCGTAGTAGGCGATATGCGAGTCGAGGGTGCGTACGAGCGCGCCCTGCTTCCCTTCCGGGCGCAGGTTCGGATCGACCTCCCACAGCGGCGGCTCGATCTCCACCTCCGAAATGCCGCGCATCGTCTGGATCGCCAGCCGCGTCGCGATCTCCACGGCCTGCGACTCCGAGACGGTGTCTTCGTCGGCCGATCCGCCGACGAAGATGACGTCGACGTCGCTGACGTAGTTCAGCTCGCGCGCCCCGGACTTGCCCATTCCGATGATGGCGAGGCGCGTCGCAGCGACCGCGTCGCGCTCGAAACGGCCGGCACCCGCGACACCCGCGACGAGCCTGCTGCGTGCCACGGCGAGAGATGCTTCGAGGGCGGCGCCGGCCGCGTCGGCGAGGGCCGCGGCGACCGCGTGCAGGATGATCGTCGGGTCGGATGCCGCGAGGTCGAACCGGGCGATGCGCGCCAGCATCCGGCGGTAACGCACCCGCAGTGCGACCCAGGCGTCATCACCCGAGGACGCCGCGAAGCCGTCCTCGGCGCCGACGGCATCCAGCATCTGCACGATCAACTCGTCGCGTGTCGGGAGCCCGTCGCCCTCGGAGGCGAGATCGGCGAGCTCCTCGGGATGCCGCAGGTAGAAGTCGGCCAGCCCGAGCGACGCGCCGAGCACCGACCACACCGCGGCGGGCCGGCGTCGCAACGAGTCGGTCACGATCGATGCGTCGCGCCGAGCGATGCGCAACAGCGCCGACACCGCCGAATCGGGGTCCGCGGCGGCCTCGGCCGACGCGATCAGCTCGTCCCGGTCGACCCCCGTCAGGTCGGCGAGTTCGGCGAGGTCGGCGTCAGCCCGTCCGAGATCGTCGAAACCCGCGCGGGCCAGCCCCGTCAGCCCGGTCGAACGAGGTGACCGGGTCATGGCCTCAGAGCATCTCCAGGTTGCTCTTGAGCTCGAACGGCGTCACCTGGGCGCGGTAGTTCTGCCACTCGCGACGCTTGTTCAGCAGCACGTAGTTGAACACCTGCTCGCCGAGCGTCTCGGCGACGAGCTCGGACTCCTCCATGTACTCGAGAGCGTGATCGAGGCTCGCGGGAAGCGGCGCGTAACCGAGGGCCCGACGCTCCGAATCGGTGAGCGACCAGACGTTGTCCTCGGCCTCGGCGGGAAGCTCGTAGCCCTCTTCGATGCCCTTGAGTCCCGCTGCGAGCAGCAGTGCGTAGGCAAGGTACGGGTTGGCAGCCGAGTCGAGCGCACGATACTCCACGCGGGACGACTGGCTCTTGTTCGGCTTGTACATGGGCACGCGCACGAGCGCCGAGCGGTTGTTGTGACCCCACGTGATGAAGCTCGGGGCCTCGTCGCCGCCCCACAGACGCTTGTACGAGTTCACGAACTGGTTGGTGACCGCCGAGATCTCGTTGGCGTGACGGAGGAGACCGGCGATGAACTGTCGACCGGTCTGCGAGAGCTGGTACTGCGCACCCTCTTCGTAGAACGCGTTCACGTCGCCCTCGAAGAGCGACATGTGGGTGTGCATTCCGCTGCCCGGGTGGCCGCTGAGGGGCTTCGGCATGAAGGTCGCGTAGACACCCTGCTCGATCGCCACTTCCTTGATGACGGTCCGGAAGGTCATGATGTTGTCGGCCGTCGCGAGGGCGTCGGCGTAGCGCAGGTCGATCTCGTTCTGGCCCGGGCCGCCCTCGTGGTGGCTGTACTCGACCGAGATGCCGAGGTCTTCGAGCATCCGCACCGAGCGCCGGCGGAAGTCATGCGCCGTGCCGCCGGGGACGTTGTCGAAGTAGCCGGCGGAGTCGACCGGCTCGGGACCGTCGGGCCCGTACGACGACGACTTCAGCAGGTAGAACTCGATCTCGGGGTGCGTGTAGAAGGTGAACCCGGCGTCCGCGGCCTTCGCGAGGGTCCGCTTGAGCACGTTGCGCGGGTCGGCGACGGCAGGCTGGCCGTCCGGCGTCGTGATGTCGCAGAACATCCGAGCGGTGGGGTCGATCTCGCCGCGCCAGGGCAGGAGCTGGAACGTCGTCGGGTCGGGGTGCGCGAGCAGGTCAGACTCGTAGCTTCGGGTCAGTCCCTCGATGGCCGAGCCGTCGAAGCCCAGGCCCTCCGCGAAAGCACCCTCGACCTCTGCCGGCGCAATCGCGACCGACTTCAGGGTGCCGATCACATCGGTGAACCAGAGCCGCACGAATTTGACGCCGCGCTCCTCGATCGTTCGCAGTACGAAGTCCCGCTGCTTGTCCATCGCGTCCTCTCCGAGACAGGGTCGGATCCCAGACTACTGGCGGCGAGCGCCCTCCGACGGCGGCGTGCCCCAGTCGTCCTCCCGAGCCTCATCCTCGCGCCACGCCTGCGCCCGCTGCGCGATGATCTGCGGCGCCCGCGCCGCCTCCTCTGCGGAGGCGAACGGTCCGGCACGATCAGCGCCGGGCGATTGCTTGCCGCGCTCGACCTCGTGCGTCGTGAGGTTGTACCAGTACTCGTCGTGGCTCTCGGGCATGGTCGCTCCAGACTGCGCCTGCGGTGGCGCTCAGCCCGAGCCTAATCCGACCGGCTCGCGCTCGATAGGCTGAGCCGTATGAGTGCGAGTGCGACGCGGGCCGTCGGAGTGGACATCGGCGGAACCGGCATCAAGGGAGCCGTCGTCGACCTGTCGACGGGCGAGCTCCTGACCGACCGCATCAAGGTCGCCACCCCGAAGGGCGCCGAGCCCGAAGACGTCCTGGATGCCGTCAAGGTCGTGCTCGACCGGCTGGAGGTGACCGACGCGGGCGACGTGCCGCTCGGCGTGGCCTTCCCCGCGATCGTGAAGAACGGCCGCACCCTCTCGGCGGCCAACGTCGCCGACACCTGGATCGACTTCGAAGCCGAGAGCTTCTTCGAGAAGGGCCTCGGCCGTCAGATCCACTTCGCCAATGACGCGGATGTCGCCGGCGTCGCCGAGCTGCGTTACGGCGCCGCGCGCGACCAGGACGGGCTCGTCATCCTGACGACGCTCGGCACCGGCATCGGCTCGGCCATGATCTACAACGGCGTGCTCATCCCGAACTCCGAGCTCGGGCACGTGCACCGGGCGAAACACGGCAAGGATGCCGAGGCCTGGGCCGCGTACTCGGCGATGGAGCGCGACGAGCTCGACTGGCCCGAGTGGGCCGAGCGCCTGCAGTGGTACTACAGCCACATCGAGTTCCTCTTCTCCCCCGATCTCTTCGTCGTGGGCGGTGGAGTGTCCAAGCATGCCGACAAGTTCCTGCCGCTGCTCGACCTGAAGACGCCGATCGTGCCCGCCGTCCACCGCAACAATGCCGGCATCATCGGCGCAGCGGCCCTCGCGCTCGCGGGCGAACGCCCCGGTGTCCTCGACGAGACGACGGAAGACCTCGCCGGCACGACCGCCCACTGACCCCGCACGGCGAGGTCTCGCCGGCAGCTGCCGCTTCGGGCGCACTTCCGCGCATCGCGCGCTCTTCGACCCGCGCCTGTTGCGCGGAAGTGCGCCTGACGTGAGGCGGGCGGGGCGAATGGGCCGGCCTGTACGCCGGGTTCTGTCCGGGGGCGTGAGCCCCGTGGACGGTCATCTCTCTCGGCGACACGTTGCCGTGCCGCTCCAGCGGTCTACCCGGGGACTCAGCGGACCGCGTCAACATCCCCTGTCTGACCTTGCTCCGGACGAGGTTTACCGTGCGAGTCGTGTCACCACGACCCCGGTGGTCTCTTACACCACCCTTTCACCCTTACCGGCGCGGACGCCGGCGGTCTGCTTTCTGTGGCACTGTCTCGCGGATCACTCCGGGTGGGCGTTACCCACCGTCCTGTCCTGTGGAGCCCGGACGTTCCTCGGTGCGGTTGCCCGCCACGCGACCGTCCAGCCGACCCATTCGCCCGTCGAGTCTACCGGCGGGCTCACCCTCGCCCGTCGTCAGCTCTTGTCGGCGGATTCCGCGATGCGCACGTCCAGCAGGAAGTCGAGGGGGAACGAGCCGAAGAGCAGTCGTCCTGCCGCGTCTGCGGCGTCGCGGACGGCTGCCGCGGCGGACTCGGCGTGCTCGACGGGGGTGTGCACGATGATCTCGTCGTGGAGGAAGAACGCGAGGTGCGCGCGCCCCGTGACGGGGTGGTCTCCGACGCTCGGAAAAGCCGCGAGGCGCTGCCGGAGGTCGGCGAGCCAGGCGAGCGCCCATTCGGCCGCCGTCCCCTGAACGACGAAGTTCCGGGTGAAGCGGCCGCGCTCGCGCGCCCGTGATCGCGCGAGCGTCTTGATGGCATCGGAGGCCTCGGGCTCGGCGGCATCCGCTTGGAGCTCGCGCCACGCCGCGGACGGCGCCGGGCTGGTGCGACCGAGCAGCGTGCGCACCGAGCCGCCCTCCTCTCCCACGCGCGCCGCGTCATCGACGAGGGCCATCGCGCGCGGGTACGCGCGGCGCAACGACGGCACCAGCCGCCCGCTGTCTCCGGTCGTCGCGCCGTACATCGCGCCGAGCAGCGCCATCTTCGCCTCCTGACGCGAGGGCACGGTGCCGCGGGCGACGATGCCCTCGTAGAGGTCGCGCCCCCGCGCGGCCTCGGCGAGGGCGAGGTCGCCGGACATCGCCGCGAGGATGCGCGGCTCGAGCTGAGCGACGTCCGCGACCACCAGCTGCCATCCGGGGTCGGCTCGCACCGCGGGGCGCAGCATCCTCGGCAGCTGCAGCGCTCCCCCGCCGGACGACGCCCAGCGGCCCGTGACGACCCCTCCCGGCACGTAGACCGGACGGAACCGGTCGGTCGGGATCCATTCGTCCATCCACGCCCAGCCGTTGGCGCTCAACAGCCGCATCGCACGCTTGTAGGCCAGAAGCGGCTCGATGACCGGGTGCTCGTGACGTCGGAGCTCCCACTTGCTCGTCGACTCGACCAGCACACCCACCCGGTGCAGCGAGCGCAGCAGGCGCGGCTGCGAGTCGAGGCTCGCGGTCGGGTCGCCGAGCGCCTTCCGCACCCGGTCGGCCAAGTCGCGCACAAGACTCGGA
This sequence comes from Microbacterium sp. SMR1, assembly GCF_003289625.1. GTDB lineage: Bacteria > Actinomycetota > Actinomycetes > Actinomycetales > Microbacteriaceae > Microbacterium > Microbacterium plantarum. The sequence continues at coordinate 389,282 of NZ_QMBN01000001.1, read as the reverse complement.
AGCTCACCCGGTCGCGGACGCGGGCCCAGCGCGTCCGCGAGGATCGCGTCGTGCACCTCGCGACTCCACGGGACGCCGGCGCCATGCAATTCGACCGCGACGAGGGCTCCGGCGGACTCCGCGGCCGTCAGCAGGCGCAGTCGGCCGGGGTCGGTTGCGCTCTCGATCGCCCGGGCATGACGCGCGAACTCCGCCAGCGTCGCGTCGAGGTCATGCGGAAGGGCGTCAGCAGCCGGCTCGAGCGAGAAGAGGACGTCGCGGTCAGACACCGGGTCTTCGGGCGCAGCATCCCAGGAGGTCGCGGCCTGCAGCTGTGCCGGTTCCGTGACGAGCGAGCTGCCACGGAGGATCGCATGGCACAGGCGCAGGTCGTGACACCGCGCCACCCGGACGCCGGCGGCCAGGATGTCGTGGTACCAGGCCGTGGTGTCGGACCAGATCCACCGCGCATCGGGGTCGGCTGCGATCTCACCCGCCAGCTCGCCGGCGGCGACGCGGCCGCGCTCGATCACCGCGCCGGCGGCATCCACCACCGCGATGTCGACGTCTCCGTCGTTGCGGCGTCCCACCGCGCGCCACCGGGCGCGCGGTGTGATCATCGACGGGTCACAGACCGGATTCGTCGGTGCGGACGAGGATGCAGCCGCACTCGGGGCACGTCACGACCTCGTCGGCGGCAGCCTGCCCGATCGCCTTGAGGTCGGTTCCGGAGAGCTCCATGTGGCACCCGCCGCACGTGCGGCGCTGCAGGAGGCCGGCGCCCGGCGTCCGCTCGGCGAGCGACTCGTAGCGTGCCAGGAGATCCGCGGGCACCTTGGCCGCGACCGCCGCGCGGTCACGGGTGGCCGCGTCGAGACGAGCCTGGGCGTCCGCGACGGCGGCCTTGCCCTCGGCGCTCAACCGCCCGCCTTCGGCATTGACCTCGGCGATCAGGGCCTGCTGTGCGGAGACCGCGGTTTCCGCGGCCTCGAGGCGCTCCATGGCTTCGAGCTGCGCGTCTTCCAGCTCGCTCTTACGGCGGGCGAGCGAAGCGATCTCGTGCTCGAGGCCCTGGGCGTCCTTCGGGTTCGAGGTCGCCGCGAGTCGATCGGCATCGCGTGCCGCTCGAGCGTCGACGACGGCGACGTCCGATGCGATGCGCTTGAGCTCGGCCTCGATGTCGTCGCGATTGCCGAGCAGGCCGGTCAGCTCGACGGAGAGCTCCTGACGGCGTGCGAGCAGCTCGTTGACACGCGCCGCCTGAGCCGGATTGCGCTTCGCGGCCTCCGCTCCGCGCGCCTGCGCGTCGAGGCGGGCGATGTCCAGCAGCAGCAGCTGATCTGCGGGGGTGGCTTTCATGTGGGCCCAGAGAGACTCGAACTCCCGACTCCCTCGGTGTAAACGAGGTGCTCTAACCAACTGAGCTATAGGCCCCTGCTCTCAGTGTACGAGAGCGCCGACCCCTCCGAGCGTGAGTAGGCTGTCGTGCGGTGCTTGTGCGCGCCCGACAATGCCCGCGCCCTGCCCGTGGTGATTACCTGGCACGATCTGCCATACGAGAAAGGTCGCCCGTGACTGTCAACGATCAAGACCCCTACTCCCAGGACGCCCTGGACAGCGACCCGGAAGAGACCGGTGAATGGCAGGAGTCGCTGCGCCAGCTGGTCGATGCGAAGGGCTCGGGTCGCGGTCGCGAGATCATGCTGAGCCTGCTGCAGGCCTCGCACGAGCTGCAGCTCAACGTCCCGCAGGTGCCGGTGACGGACTACATCAACACCATCGCGCCCGAGAACGAGCCGGAGTTCCCCGGTGATGAAGAGCTCGAGCGTCGCTACCGTCGCTGGATCCGCTGGAACGCCGCGGTCACCGTGCACCGCGCACAGCGCCCCGGCATCGGTGTGGGCGGACACATCTCCACCTACGCGTCGTCGGCCTCTCTCTACGAAGTCGGCTTCAACCACTTCTTCCGCGGCCCCGACCACCCGTCCGGCGGCGACCAGATCTTCATCCAGGGCCACGCCTCACCCGGCATCTACGCCCGCTCGTACCTCGAGGGACGCCTCAGCGAGAGCCAGCTCGACGGCTTCCGCCAGGAGGCGTCGAAGGCGCCCGACGGCATCCCGTCGTACCCGCACCCCCGTCTGATGCCGGACTATTGGCAGTTCCCGACGGTCTCGATGGGTCTCGGTCCGATCAACGCCATCTACCAGGCGATGAACAACAAGTACCTCACCAACCGGGGCATCAAGGACCTGTCCGACTCGCACGTCTGGGCCTTCCTCGGCGACGGCGAGATGGACGAGGTCGAGAGCCGCGGTCAGCTGCAGGTCGCAGCCAACGAGGGACTCGACAACCTCACGTTCGTCATCAACTGCAACCTCCAGCGTCTCGACGGCCCGGTCCGTGGAAACGGCAAGATCGTCCAGGAGCTCGAGGCGTACTTCCGCGGCGCGGGCTGGAACGTCATCAAGGTCGTCTGGGGACGCGGCTGGGACGAGCTGCTGTCGCAGGATGACGAGGGCGCCCTCGTCCGCCTGATGAACACCACCCCCGACGGCGACTTCCAGACCTACCGCGCCGAGGATGGCGCGTTCATCCGCGAGCACTTCTTCGGGCGCGACGAGCGCACAGCGGCGCTCGTGAAGGACTGGTCGGACGACGACATCTGGGGCAAGCTCCGCCGCGGCGGTCTCGACTACCAGAAGGTCTACGCCGCCTACAAGCAGGCGATGGAGCACAAGGGCCAGCCGACCGTCATCCTTGCGAAGACGATCAAGGGCTATGGTCTCGGTCACCACTTCGAGGGCCGCAACGCGACCCACCAGATGAAGAAGATGACGCTCGAGAACCTCAAGCACTTCCGCGACTCGATGCGCATCCCGATCACCGACGCGCAGCTCGAGGAGAACCCGTACCTCCCGCCGTACTACCACCCGGGCGCCGAGGACGAGACGATCCGCTACATGCTCGAGCGTCGCCGTGAGCTCGGCGGTTTCCTGCCGCAGCGTCGTACGAAGCACGCGCCGCTGACGCTGCCCGGCGACGAGTCGTACGCGCTGCCGAAGAAGGGCTCGGGCACGCAGGAGATCGCCACCACCATGGCGTTCGTCCGACTGCTCAAGGACCTGCTGCGTGCGAAGGACTTCGGCCACCGCATCGTGCCGATCATCCCCGATGAGGCGCGCACGTTCGGCATGGACGCGTACTTCCCGACCGCGAAGATCTACAACCCGCACGGGCAGAACTACACCTCGGTCGACCGCGAGCTGCTGCTCGCGTACAAGGAGAGCCCGCAGGGTCAGATCCTCCACGTCGGCATCAACGAGGCCGGCGCCGTCGCGGCGTTCACCGCGATCGGAACCTCGTACGCCACCCACGGCGAGCCGCTCATCCCGGTCTACGTCTTCTACTCGATGTTCGGATTCCAGCGCACCGGCGACGCGCAGTGGGCCGCGGGCGACCAGATGGCCCGCGGGTTCATCATGGGCGCGACGGCCGGCCGCACGACCCTGACCGGCGAGGGCCTGCAGCACGCTGACGGCCACTCGCACCTGCTCGCTTCGACCAACCCCGCCACTGTGTCGTACGACCCGGCCTACGGGTACGAGATCGCCCACATCGTGCGTTCGGGTCTCGAGCGCATGTACGGCGGGAACCACCCCGACCCGAACGTCATGTACTACATCACGCTCTACAACGAGCCGCTGGTGCAGCCGAAGGAGCCTGAGGATGTCGACGTCGACGGCATCATCCGCGGCATCCACCGCGTGAGCGTCGGCGAGGGCGACGGGCCGCGCGCGCAGCTGCTCGCGTCGGGCGTCGGCGTGCCGTGGGCCTACGAGGCGCAGAAGCTCCTCAAGGACGACTGGGGTGTGATCGCCGACGTCTGGTCGGTCACGAGCTGGACCGAGCTGCGTCGTGACGGTCTCGCCGTCGACGAGCACAACTTCCTGCACCCGTCCGATGAGCCCCGCACGGCCTTCGTCACGCAGAAGCTCAACGACTCCGAGGGCCCGGTCGTCGCGGTCAGCGACTTCATGCACGCCGTGCAGGACCAGATCCGGCCGTGGGTGCCGCGTCGCTTCGCGACGCTGGGCGCGGAGGGCTTCGGCTTCTCCGACACCCGCCCGGCCGCTCGACGGTTCTTCAAGATCGACGGGCCGTCGATCGTGGTGCGGACGCTCCAGGCTCTGGCCGAGGACGGCGTCGTGGACCGCGGTCTGTCGGCGCAGGCGATCGAGCGCTACCGCCTGCACGACGTGACGGCGGGCACGAGCGGAAACGCGGGCGGCGAGAGCTGACCCTTCGGTGACCGACGACAGCTCGAAGGCGGAGACACTCGCGTGGCTCCGCCGGATCTCGGGTGATCTGGCCACAGCCACGATCAATCGGCTCGAGGAGACGCTGCCCTGGTACGCCGAGATGCCGCCTGCGCGCCGGTCCTCCGTAGGACTGGTCGCGCAGGCGGGCATCACCTCGTTCATCCAGTGGTACGAGGATCCGACCTCGACCCCGCGCATCGCCGCCGACATCTTCGCCGCGGCTCCGCGCGAGCTGTTGCGCAGCGTCAGCCTGACGCAGACCCTGCAGCTCGTGCGGGTGACCGTCGAAGTCACCGAGGAACGGGTGGCGCACCGCGGCGACGACGTCCGCGAGGCGATCCTGAAGTACTCGCGTGACGTCGCTTTCGCAGCGGCAGACGTGTACGCGCGCGCCGCCGAGGCGCGCGGGTTGTGGGATGCCCGCCTCGAGGCGCTCGTCGTCGATTCCATCCTCACGGGTGAGACCGACGAGGAGCTTCCGAGCCGGATCGCCGCGCTCGGCTGGCACGGGCACGGGGCGGTCGCCGTCCTCGTCGGCACCGCTCCCCCGCAGTTCGACGTCGACCAGCTGCGCCGTGCCGCGCGCAAGATGGGCGTCGACGTCCTCGTCGGCGTTCAGGGCCTTCGCCTGGTGATCGTGATCGGGCGTGCCGACCTACCAGGCCGGGCGGAGCCGGTGCCCGAGCTGACCTTCCTCGAGATAGCGGCGAGACTCGAGCCCGGTTTCGGCCCCGGTCACCTGGTGCTCGGCCCCACCGTGCCCGCCCTGGTCGATGCGAGCCAGAGCGCTCGCGCGGCTCTCGCCGGCTTCGCGGTCGCGAGTGCCTGGCGTCATGCGCCGCGACCCGTCGAGGCCGACGATCTGCTTCCCGAGCGCGCGCTGGCCGGCGATCCCGTCGCCAAGGCAACTCTGGTCGAACGGATCTATCGTCCGCTGCTCGCCCACTCCGCGGACCTCGTCGCTACCCTGTGGAGCTACCTCGACAACGGTCGTTCCCTCGAAGCGACGGCCCGCGAGCTCTTCGTGCATCCGAACACCGTCCGGTACCGGCTGAAGCGCGTGTCGGACGTCATCGGCTGGGACGCGACCGGGCCCCGTGAGGCGCTCATCCTGCAGACGGCGCTCATCCTGGGCTCCATCGGCAATGACCTCACGAGACGACGCGCGCCGCAGTCGCGCCGGAGCTGACGAGGCCGCGCCTCCGTCGGACGCTCCTCATGACCCGTCGACTGTACGGTCGACACAAAGCTTCGCCGCATTGTTGTGCGATCGTCGCCAGCGGTCGACCGATTGAACTTGGAAGGATGTAACAGTGATCATCGCCGTGTTCCCCGGGCAGGGGTCGCAGTCCCCCGGCTTCCTCGCCCCGTGGCTCGAGCTGGAGGGTGCGCGTGAACGCCTCGAGCGCTTCTCCGAGCTCGCCGAGGTCGACCTCGTCGCCGCCGGTACCGAGTGGGATGCGGATCGCATCCGAGACACCGCCGTGGCCCAGCCACTCATCGTCGCCGCCAGCCTGCTGTCGTACAGCGCGCTCGTCGCCGACGGCGCTCGCCCGGCAGGCGTCGCCGGCCACTCGGTCGGCGAGATCGCGGCACTCGCCGCCGGCGGCGTGCTGAGCGACGATGACGCGATGCGTCTGGTCGGACTCCGCGGCCGCGCCATGGCGGATGCCGCGACCCGCGAGCAGACCGGCATGAGCGCCGTGCTCGGCGGCGACCAGGATGCCGTCGTCGCCCGTCTGGAGGAGCTCGACCTCACCCCGGCCAACTACAACGGTGGAGGACAGATCGTCGCGGCCGGCGCACTCGACGCTCTCGCGAGCCTCGCCGCCGAGCCCGTCGCTGCGACCCGGGTCATTCCCCTCCAGGTCGCCGGCGCGTTCCACACGCGGTACATGGCGCGGGCCGTCGACACGCTCGCCGCGGCGGCATCCGCCACCTCGGTGAACGACCCCGACCTCACGCTGTGGTCGAACCGCGACGGCGCCGTCGTCGCCGAGGGCCGTGACGCTCTCGACCGTCTGGTCGCCCAGGTCGCGTCTCCCGTGCGCTGGGACCTGTGCATGTCCTCGTTCGCCGAGCACGGCGTCACCGGCATCATCGAGTTCGCCCCCGCCGGCACCCTCGTGGGCCTCGCGAAGCGTGCTCTTCGCGGCGTCCCCTCGGTCGCCGTCAAGACCCCCGACGACCTCGTCGCCGCATCCGCTCTCATCTCCGGAGGTGCCGCATGACCGCCGCCATTCGCCAGGCCACCGGCCCCGCTCACACCCGCATCTACGCGTACGGCGCGGCTCGCGGTGAGAACGCCGTACCCAACGACGACCTCGTCGGACCGATCGACTCGAGCGACGAGTGGATCCGTCAGCGCACCGGCATCGTCACTCGCGTCCGCGCGGACAAGGAGACCACCGTCATCGACTTGGCCGCGGATGCCGTGGCCGAGGCGATCGAGCGCAGCGGCGTTCCTGCCGACCAGGTCGACGCCGTCATCGTCTCGACGATCTCGAACCCGAAGCAGACCCCGTCGGTCTCGGCGATCGTCGCCGACCGCGTCGGGGCGAACCCGGCGGCGGCGTACGACGTCAACGCAGCGTGCGCAGGGTTCTCCTACGGAGTGACTCAGGCCGACGCGCTCGTTCGCGCGGGTGCGGCCCGCTACGTCGCCGTCGTCGGCGCGGAGAAGCTCAGCGACATCGTCGACCCCGCCGACCGCACGATCTCGTTCCTGCTCGGCGACGGCGCGGGCGCGGCGATCATCGGGCCGAGCGACACCCCGGGCATCGGTCCGACGGTGTGGGGCTCGGACGGGTCGAAGGCCGACGCCGTCGGCATGAACCACACACTCGTGGAGTTCCGCGACGGGACTGCGCCGTGGCCGACACTCCGTCAGGAGGGCCCGACGGTGTTCCGCTGGGCGGTCTGGGAGATGGTCAAGGTCGCACGGCGAGCCATCGAGGAGGCCGGCATCCAGGCGGGCGACCTCGCCGCCTTCATCCCGCACCAGGCGAACATGCGCATCATCGACGAGTTCGCCAAGCAGCTCGGGCTGCCCGAGACCGTCGCGATCGGTCGTGACATCGAGACCACCGGCAACACGTCGGCGGCATCCATTCCCCTCGCCACGCACCGCCTGCTCGAGGAGAACCCCGGGTTGAGCGGCGGTCTGGCCCTCCAGATCGGCTTCGGGGCGGGGCTCGTCTTCGGCGCGCAGGTCGTCGTCCTTCCCTGATCGGGCGGGTCCCCGCACCTAGACTGAACAGCGGCCCGCGTCCGGGTCGGTCCAGAGATAACAAGGAGAAACCCCATGGCATTCAGCAACGACGAGGTCCTCGCAGGACTCGCCGAGCTCATCACCGACGAGACCGGCATCTCGGCCGACGAGGTCGCCCTCGAGAAGTCCTTCACCGACGACCTCGACATCGACTCGATCTCGATGATGACGATCGTCGTCAACGCCGAGGAGAAGTTCGGCGTCACCATCCCCGACGAAGAGGTCAAGAACCTCAAGACCGTCGGCGACGCCGTCACCTACATCACGTCCAACCAGGCGTAACCCCCACCGGCGGGGGCACACGCCCCCGCCGGGGTTCCACCGAGGAGATCCATGAGCACCCCGCGTATCGTCGTCACCGGAATCGGAGCGTCGTCGCCCCTGGGCGGCACCGCACCCGAAAGCTGGGAAGGCCTGCTCGCCGGCCGTTCCGGCACGCGCACACTCGAGCACGAGTGGGTCGAGAAGTACCAGATTCCGGTTCACTTCGCCGCCGAGGCCATCGTGCGCCCCGACACCGTGCTGGAGCGCCCTGTCTCCAAGCGTCTCGACCCCGCGTCGCAGTTCGCGATGGTCGCCGCGATGGAGGCGTGGGCGGATGCCGGCAGCCCCGAGGTCGACCCCGAGCGTCTCGGTGTCGACTTCGCGACCGGCATCGGCGGGGTGTGGACGCTGCTCGATGCGTGGGACACGCTGCGCGAGAAGGGGCCGCGACGGGTTCTGCCCATGACGGTTCCGATGCTCATGCCCAACGCCGCCGCCGGTAACCTCTCGCTGCACTTCCGGGCGCGCGCCTTCGCCCGGACGGTCGCGAGCGCCTGCGCCTCGAGCACGGAGTCGATCGTCAACGCGATCGAGCACCTGCAGGACGGCCTGGCCGACATCGTCATCGCCGGTGGCACCGAGTCGGCGATCCACCCCATCACGATGGCGTCCTTCGCATCGATGCAGGCACTGTCACGCCGCAATGACGACCCGGCAATGGCCTCGCGCCCGACGAGCATCGATCGCGACGGCTTCGTCATGGGCGAGGGCGCCGGTGTGCTGATCCTCGAGACCGAAGAACACGCCAAGGCTCGCGGCGCGAAGATCTACGCCTACGCGGTGGGCGGCGGCGTCACCGCCGACTCGTACCACATCACGGCCAACGACCCCGAGGGTGCCGGCGCCTCGCGCGCGGTCCGCGCTGCTCTCGAGCAGGCCGATGCCTCCCCCGATGATGTCGCGCACATCAATGCGCACGCGACCTCGACCCCCGTCGGCGACCCCAACGAGTACCAGGCGCTGCGCAGCGTCTTCGGCGACCGCATCGACGAGATTCCGGTCTCGGCCACGAAGGCGTCCACGGGTCACCTGCTGGGTGGTACCGGTGCCCTCGAGGCGATCTTCACGATCCTGGCTCTACGCGAACGGATCGCGCCGCCGACGATCAACATCACCGAGCAGGACCCCGCCGTCCCGTTCCGGGTCTCGGGCGAGACCCAGAGCCTCGGCGACGGTGATCTGCTGGCGATCAGCAACTCGTTCGGCTTCGGCGGACATAACGCCGTCGTCGCGTTCCGATCGGCCTGACCGGTCTCGGAACACGAAACAGACCCCCGCGGACGGCGTTCCGCGGGGGTCTGTTCTTCTTTCGGGTCAGTCGTCCCGTACGTGCTCCCGTTCCCCGGGATCATTCCACCGGGGCTCGGTACGAACGCACGGGCCGACTGGGTCTGTGCGACTCGGAATCAGCCCACCTTGTGCAGCCACACCACGGCAGCATCGTCGCCGGCGTGACGGAAGGGCTCGAGCTCTTCGTCCCAGGCTGCGCCCAACGCGACGTCGAGCTCGCGCTGCAGCTCGCGCACATCGCCCGCCGCGATCTCCATGGCGTAGCGGATGCGGTCCTCACCGATCACGACGTTGCCCGTTGCATCGGTCTGGGCGTAATGGATGCCGAGGCTCGGGGTGTGCATCCACCGGCCCCCGTCGCTGCGCGGCGTCGGATCCTCCGACACCTCGAATCGCAGGTGCTCCCAGCCCCGTATCGCCGTCGCGAGTGCTGCTCCGGTTCCGGCGGGGCCCTCCCAGTAGAACTCCGCGCGACGGCTGCCGTCGAGCACCGGCTGGTCCTCCCAGTCGAAGCTCACCGCGCGTCCGAGCGCGCGCCCCGCCGCCCACTCGAGGTGCGGGCACAACGCGCGTGGCGCGGAGTGGATGAAGATCACTCCACGCGCCTGTGGTGTCGCCATGACTTCTCCGTTTCATCAGGTACGTCTTCCCCTACGACCTGAGCCCGGATGCCGGCGATGTGTTCGGTTATGGCGTCGATTATCGCGCACTAACCTGAAGAATCACAACCGTGTCACGATTTCTCCCGGCATCCGATGTCAAGCGCCTTCCTCGCGACCCACCCGAGCGGCAGGCTGGATCTCACACCCCGAGGAAAGGATGCCGCATGTCCGACAGCACTCCCCACCACCGCGACGCCGATGACGCCCACGCCGACACCGCCGCACCGACGGATGCCGCCAGCGACGAGGTGAAGGCCGACGCGGCTCGCGCGGGCTCCGACCTCGGCGACACCGATCTCAAGGCGGGCGACGACAACACCGACTTCCCACAGGATCCCGCAATTACGCACCCCTGACGCCTCACGCGCCTGTGCATGGGAATGGCCGCCCGCGGGCGGCCATTCGTGTGTAGGGCGGGTGGGACTTGAACCCACGATCGTCGGGTTATGAGCCCGCTGCCTTGACCAGCTTGGCCACCGCCCCCTGCCGTATCGAGCCTAGCGCGAGCCGCCTCGAACCGACGCGACTGCTCAATCGTCGAGGCGCTTGCCCTTGCTCCCGCGCGGAATCGGCAGCTGCTGACTGTCGAGCACGACCTGCGGATGGTTCCGCGCCAGCGACGTCACGCCATAGACCGCGATGGCTCCGGCGACGACGAAGCCGACGAATGCCGGCAACGGCGCCGTTGCGGCCTCACGCAGGATGGCGATGCCGATGATGACGGCGACGATCGGGTCGATGACGGTGAGCCCGGCGATGACGAGATCGGGAGGCCCGACGGAGTAAGCGGTCTGAACGAAGTACGCACCGACGGCGGTCGCGGTGATCAGGCCGACGAGGCACAGGAGCGTCAACCACTCGAAGTCGCCGTTCTGGATGCGCGAGATCACGACCTTCGCGAGCGTTGCGACGAAACCGTAGATGATTCCCGAGGCCGCGATGTAGAAGAGCGGCTTCGCCCCCTTGCGCACCAGCATCCACACGGCCCCCGAGATCAGCAGCACGCCCGCGAGCAGAGCGAGGATGGTGATGAGCTGCGCCTGATCGATCGGCTCCTCCGTCGCGACGAGCGCGGCCACCGTGACGAAGGCGAGGATGCCCCCGACGCACAGGATGATCGAGCGAACCGACCGCTTCGTCGGCTTGACGCCGGTGATGCGTGCATTCAGCAGGGTCGTGATCACGAGAGAGATCGCACCGAGCGGCTGAACGAGGATGAGCGGCGCGAAAGTCAGCGCTGCGAGCTGACACACGATCGCGAGCCCGAGCATGATCGTCCCCGCCACCCACGACGGACGCTTCAGCAGACTCAGCAGCTGCGAGCCGTTGAGCCCGGCGCTTCCCGACGAGTTGGTGAGACGCTCGACCTTCTGCACGCCCCGGTGCTGGTAGAGCGCTCCGAAGGACATGAACACGGCGCCGAGCAGCGCGAGCGGGATTCCGATGAGGATTCTGGGTTCGCGGAAGACTCCGATCAGCTGATCGGTGACGTCATCGAGGGACGCGACAAACGGAATCACCTTTCGACCATAACGGCGAAGCGGGCTCGATTAGGCTCGCAACGTGCCCGTTCTTCCGATTCGCATCATGGGCGATCCCGTGCTGCACGCCCCCGCCGAGCCCGTCACCGAGATCACGGACGAGATCCGCCAGCTCGTCGCCGACATGTACGAGACCATGGATGCCGCCCCCGGGGTCGGCCTGGCTGCTCCGCAGGTCGGCGTCGGCCTGCGAATCTACGTCTACACGTACCAGGACGACGACGGCGAGCCCTGGCGCGGCGAGATCATCAACCCGGAGCTCTGGATGCGTCCACTCGAGCCCGGCTCACCCGATCCCGACGACGAGTCGGAGGGGTGCCTCTCCTTCCCCGGTGAGCGGTTCCCGCTGCGGCGCTCCGAGGAGGTGCTCGTGACCGGCACCGACCTCGCCGGCTCCCCCGTCGAGATCCGCGTCGATGGCTGGCGCGCGCGCATCATGCAGCACGAGTTCGATCACCTCGACGGCATCCTCTACGTGGACCGCCTCGACGACTCGGACTGGAAGACGACGCAGAAGATCGCGAAGAAGCGCGGCTGGGGCCGTCCGGGCAACGCCTGGATGCCCGGCGTCGACGATCTCGACGCCTGACGCCATGAGCGACGCCAGCGGTCCGCGTGCATACGATCTCGACGCTCTGCGTGGACGGTTGCTGCCGGCGCGCGACGGTGAACGCTCGACGAGCATCCCCGAGCTCGCCGACGCCGATCGCGACCTATGCGCGATCGCACTGGCCCTGCCCGACGGCTCGGTCCGATCGTCGGTGGATGGGGATGTCCCGTTCAGCATCCAGTCGGCCGTCAAGCCGTTCCTGTTCGCTCTCGCTCTGGCCGACACCGACGGCGCAGCCCTGGACCGGGTCGGCATAGAGCCGACGGGCGAGGCGTTCGACGCCATCAAGCTCGAGAGCGGCACGGGAAGACCCCCGAACCCGATGGTGAACGCCGGCGCCATCCTGACCTGTGCGCTGGTCGACGGCGACGATCCCGACGAACGCGCGAGCCGCATCGTGGCCGGGCTGTCGGGATTCGCCGGTCGCCGACTGGAAGTGGACGACGATGTCGCCCACAGCGAGCACCTCCTCGGCGACCGCAATCATGCACTCGCGCATCTGATGCGCGATGAGGGAACGCTCGCCGTCACGGCCGATGACGCTGTCGCGGTCTACGCCCGGGCGTGCGCCGTGCTGGTGGACGCGCAGACCCTGGCCGTCATGGGCGCGACGCTCGCGCTCGGCGGGGTGAACCCGGTCACCGGCGAGCGAGTAGTGTCATCCCGCACCGCGCGCGATGTCGTCGCGGTCATGGCCACCTGTGGTGTCTATGACGGGTCGGGTCGCTGGATGCGAGCCGTCGGGGTCCCGGCGAAATCGAGTGTCTCGGGCGCGATCGTCCTGTCGGCGCCTGGAACTCTCGGTGCCGCGATCGTGAGCCCGCCTCTCGATGAGCATGGGACGAGCGTGCGCGGTCGTATGGGCGCTGAAGCGCTGAGCGCTGACCTCGGGCTACATCTCTTCGGCTGATACGTCGGCAGGGACATGAGTAAAGGCCCGGGGTGGAAGCCCGGGCCTTCGGTGAGAGCCGCGGTAGATAACGCGGGTCTCTCGCTCCCCGGCTTGGACTCGAACCAAGAACCTATCGGTTAACAGCCGATTGCTCTGCCAATTGAGCTACCGAGGATCAGCCGCCCCGCTCGCGCCGGGCAACCCGTCTATATTAGCAAAGCTCCGGGGGTGCTCACGACATCGGCCGACCGCCGGGCGGGTCGCGGCCGTCAGGACGCTCGCGATCGCCCGTCCGGCGTCCAGACCACATCCGATGCGGTCTGCCCGTATCCCACGGGCCGGCCACCGTGCAGGACGAGAGCCGCGGCATCCAGCTCGTCGGCGGTCTCGACGTCGTTCGTCGCGATGACGATCGCCATCCCCGTGTCGTCGCGACGCGAGAGCAAGGCCTCTCGAGCCGCGATGCGCACCTCGATGTCGAGGTTCGCGTACGGGTCATCGCCGATGAAGACCTTCGGGTCGAGCACGAGAGCCCGCGCGAGGGCGACGCGCTGGCGCATTCCCGCGCTGAGCTCGTAGGGATACTGCGAGGCCGCACCCAGCGGAAGGTGCAACTCGTCGAGGAGCGAGGCGACCCGAAGCGACAGAGCGCGCTGACTCACTCGCCGGTCACGCGAGGTGATGGGCTCGGCGATGACTTCAGCCACGGTCAATCGAGCCGGGAGCGAAGCGCCTGCCGCCTGTGGCATGTGCCCGGCGTAATAGGTGAGCATGCGGCGGGAACGGCCACCCTTCCGCACCGAGAGGCCGGCCACCTCCGCAGCACCGCCGACGACCCCGACATCGGCCGGCGCATTGCCGGCCAGGACGGAGAGCAGCGTCGACTTGCCGGACCCGGTCGCGCCCATCACGGCGAGGGCTTCTCCCGCCCGGACCGTGACGCTGACGCCCTCGACGACGCGATCGGAATCGCCCGTCCGCGCTATCGACAGATCGTCGCAGCGCACCGCGATCTCCGCGTCGGGTCGTCGGGACATGCGCATCATCCTGCCGTTTTCATCGCTCGACCGCTACTCGTCGCCGACGGCGGTCATTCCGATTCCATGAGTTGCCGCAGCCGAAGGTCGAGATCGCGGATGGCGACGCCGATGGAACGGAACTCGGGCGATCCCGGTTCCAGGCGCTGCTGCGCGCTTCGCAGCTCGGCCTTCTCGCGTTCGAGCGCCCGCTGGCGGAGTTTGCGCAGCGACTCCATCGCCGTCGTCTGCGCGATGCGTTCGGTTCCCGCGGGGAAGTCCGCCGTGAGCAGTTCGATCGCGAGCGTGCGATAGGGCTCCCGGGTCGCGTCCACCGCAGCCGAGGTCCATCCGGGCCGGGTGAGGTCAGTCTGCATCGAGACGGCCTGACGGACGGCTTCGAGAGCCGGATGCGGCATGGGCAGACCCAGCGCGATGTCGACGGCCTGCTTGTCGAGCAGGTGCCCGTACTGCAGCACGCCCATGAGCGCGCGCTTCTCGAGCTCGAGGGCGGCCGGCAGTGAGGCGAGGGTGACACGGACCGACACGGGCGGCGGTTCGGAGGCCGCGCCGGGCGCACCGGAGGGCTGCGCTCGGCCTGCGCCCGGTGCCTCGCCGCGAGTGCGCTCCCCTGCGCTCCCGGACGCCGACGCGCGGCGCGCGGCCCGCTCGACCTCGGGCTGCACCTCCGAGAGGTCGAGCCCGAGCTTTCCGGCGAGGACACGCGTGTAGCCCGGTCGAAGCGCGGCATCGCGGATGTCGGCGACGATCGGTGCCGCCGCCCGCAGGGCGCCGATGCGTCCTTCGACGGTGGAGAGGTCGAACGTCGACAGACGCTGATCCATGACGAACTCGAACATCGGCGCCTTCGCCTCGATGAGCGAGCGCACCGCTGCATCACCCCGGTTGAGCCGCAGATCGCACGGGTCCAGCCCCTCGGGCGCGACCGCGACGTACGTCTGCGCCGCGAAGCGCTTCTCGTCGCCGAACGCGCGCAGAGCCGCCTTCTGGCCGGCAGCATCCGGGTCGAAGGTGAACACGACCTCACCCGAGCTGCCCTCGCTGTCGCCCATGACGCGACGCAGCACCGTGATGTGATCGGTACCGAAGGCCGTGCCGCACGACGCGATGGCTCCGGTGACCCCGGCGAGATGGCACGCCATCACATCGGTGTAGCCCTCGACGACGACGACGCGATGCTCCCGCGAGATCGACTTCTTCGCGAGGTCGAGGCCGTAGAGGACCTGCGCCTTCTTGTAGATCGGCGTCTCTGGCGTGTTGAGGTACTTCGGACCCTGATCGTCGTCGTAGAGGCGGCGAGCGCCGAATCCGATCGTCTGGCCGGCGACGTCGCGGATCGGCCAGACCACACGCCCGCGGAACCGGTCGTAGACGCCGCGCTGCCCCTTCGACACCAGTCCCCCGGTCAACAGCTCCTCATCGCTGAAGCCCTGCGAGCGCAGCGCGTCACGGAGGGCCGACCAGCCTTGCGGAGCGTAACCGACGCCGAAGTGGGCGGCCGCACCGGCATCGAAGCCCCGTTCGCCGAGGAACTGCCGCGCCGCTTGCGCATCCGGCGCGGACAGCTGCGACCGGTAGAACTCGGCCGCGGCGGTGTGGGCGGCGTACAGCCGGGAACGGCCGCTCGTCTCGGGAGCCGCGGCGCCGTCCTCGTAGTGCAAGGAGTAACCGATGCGCGCCGCGAGGCGCTCCACGGCCTCGGTGAACGAGAGGTGATCCATCGCCCGCAGGAACGAGTAGACGTCGCCCGACTCACCGCATCCGAAGCAGTGGTAGTACCCCACCTGCGGCCGGACGTGGAAACTGGGGCTGCGTTCGTCATGGAACGGGCAGAGCCCCTTCAGCGAGCCGACGCCGGCGGACTTCAGGGCGACACGCTCGCCGACGATGTCGCCGATGTTCGTGCGCGCCTTGACCTCTTCGATGTCGGTCTGCCGGATCCGTGCCATCAGAGCCCTTCGATGGGCTCGGGCAGCGCGAAGTGGCTCGGCGCCGTCGCGCGCGGATCAGACGACCACAGGCCCAGCTCGCGAAGGTCGACCGGGCCCACCAGGCGGCCGTGCCACTCGATCGCGAAGCGGTCGGTGAGGGTCGCCACCTGGTCGACGATGACACGGCGGCGGGCGGCATCCGTCACCGCCGCGGCGAAGTCCTCGGCGTGCAGCGCGTCGAGGTGCTCCGGACGCTCCCACAGGGCGTCGGCGAGGCGGCGCAGGACGCGGCGCTGCTCCTTGTAGAGCCCCTTGCGTCCCTCGATCGAGACGACGAAGGCGCCGATGACTCCCTTGAGCACCGCCATCTCGACCTCGATGACGCGCGGAACGATGACCCGACCGCGGAAGCGGGTCAGGACGGGGATGTCGTAGTGCTCGCGGGTCGCCGCCGTGGCGGCGCGCGCGAACCGGCCGATGAGATCGGAAGTGAGGTTCTTGAGACGTGCCATCGCCGCGCGCGAGCCGTCGTACGACTCGAGCCACTCGGGAAGCAGTGTCAGACGGTACAGCGCATCGCCGAGCTCGTCCTTCGTGAAGCCGTAGCCCACCCAGCTCTGGATCGCGGTGAGCAGCGCCTCGCGTTCGCGCGGATCCCCGAGCCGCGCCGGATCGAGGTAGCCGTTCAGGACCGCGTCCTCGAAGTCGTGCACCGAGTAGGCGATGTCGTCGGAGAGATCCATGACCTCGGCCTCGATGCAACGCAGGCGTCCCGGGGCGCCCTCACGCATCCACTGGAACACCGCCTCGTCCTCGGGGTAGACGCCGAACTTCTGCCGTCCGCCCGGGTCGGGGATGGCGTGCTCGACCGTCCACGGGTACTTGCACGTCGCATCGAGGCTCGCCCGCGTGAGGTTCAGGCCCGCGCTCTGACCGAACGCATCGACGACCTTCGGCTCGAGACGCGAGAGGATGCGCAGCGACTGAGCGTTGCCCTCGAAGCCGCCGATGTCCTCGGCCCAGTCGTTGAGGGCCCGCTCACCGTTGTGGCCGAACGGCGGGTGTCCGAGGTCGTGGCAGAGGCAGGCGGTGTCGACGACGTCGGGCGAGAGCTCCAAAGCGATGGCCAGCTCGCGCCCGACCTGGGCGACCTCGAGCGAGTGCGTCAGGCGGTTGCGCGCGAAGTCGGCCGGACTCGCCGGACTCAGCACCTGCGTCTTGGCGGCGAGACGGCGCAGGGCGCCGGAATGCAGCACACGGGCGCGATCGCGGGCGAAGCTGTCGCGGCGCGAGCGGTGCTCCTCGCGGTGGAAGCGGGCGGCGTCGTGGTCGTTGTAGCCGGAGGGGCGTCCCGCCGAGACGCCGACACCGCTCGTGACCTCAGCCCCCACTGTTCTCGACCTCCGCTGCGGCGATGGCCGACGACTCGGCCGCGTCGACGTCGCGGGAATCCAACCAACGATCCGGCAGCGCCGGACGCTTGGGGGTTCCCGCGCGACCACGCTGCCCCTCCGCAGCCGAGCCGGGGTAGGGCGCCGCCCAGTCCAGCGTCGCGAGGATGTCGTCGATCTCGGCGAGGCTCGACGCGGTCGCCAGCCGCGCCCGCGTGTCACCGCCGACGGGGTAGCCCTTGAAGTACCACGCGACGTGCTTGCGGATGTCGCGGCATCCCCGGCCCTCATCCTCGAAGAACTCCACGAGAAGCTCGGCATGGCGGCGGAAGGCGGTCGCGACGAAACCGAGCGTGGCATCGACCTCGGGGCCAGCCGAGCCGGGCTCGCCCAGCGCGCGTGCGAGGTCGCCGAAGAGCCAGGGACGCCCGAGGCACCCGCGTCCGACGACGACGCCGTCGCAGCCGGTCTCCGCCATCATCCGGACGGCGTCCTCGGCGGACCAGATGTCGCCGTTGCCGAGGACGGGAACGCTCGTGACCGCTTCTTTCAGCGCGGCGATGGCCGACCAGTCGGCGTGGCCGGAATAGAACTCCGCAGCCGTGCGGGCGTGCAGCGCGACGGCGGAGACACCGGCGTCCTCCGCGATGCGGCCGGCGTCGAGGTAGGTCAGGTGGTCGGAGTCGATGCCCTTGCGCATCTTCACCGTCAGCGGGACGTCTCCGGCAGCGCGGGCGGCCCGCGTGACGATGTCGCGGAAGAGATCGAGTTTCCAGGGCAGGGCGGCTCCCCCGCCCTTGCGGGTCACCTTGGGGACGGGACACCCGAAGTTGAGGTCGATGTGGTCGGCACGGTCCTCTTCGACCAGAAGCCGCACGGCGGCCTCGGTCGTCGCGGGGTCCACGCCGTAGAGCTGAATCGAGCGCGGCTTCTCGGACTCGTGATGCGTGATCAGCCGCATCGTCGTGGCGTTGCGCTCGACGAGTGCGCGGGTCGTGATCATCTCGCTGACGTAGAGACCCGCGCCGTATTCGCGGCAGAGCCGACGGAAGGCGGTGTTCGTGATCCCGGCCATCGGGGCCAGGACGACGGGCGCATCCAGGGCGATCGGGCCGATCCGCAGGCGCGGGGAGGCGGACAGGACGGTACTCACCAGATCATTCTCCCAGAAGGACGGATGCCGGAAGGCGGCCGGGCGTAGCCTGGGGACGTGACCGAAGCGACCACCGACATCCGTTCGATTCCGTTCTCCGCCGCCGACGGCACCGAGACCACCCTCGACGACCTCGGCGACGGCGTCCTTCTCGTCGTCAACGTCGCCTCGAAGTGCGGTCTGACGCCCCAGTACGAGCAGCTCGAGCAGCTTCAGCGCACCTACGGCGAGCGCGGGCTCCAGGTCATCGGATTCCCCTGCAACCAGTTCATGGGTCAGGAGCCGGGCTCGATGGAGGAGATCCTCGATTACTGCGCGATGACCTGGGGAGTGAGCTTCCCCATCATGGACAAGATCCGGGTCAACGGCTCGCACGCCGCTCCCCTGTACAAGGCGCTGAAGAAGATCCGCAACGAGGAGGGTGCGCGAGGCCCGGTGATGTGGAACTTCGAGAAGTTCGTCATCACGCCGAGCGGTGAGGTGCACCGCTTCCGCCCCCAGACGAAGCCCGACGCGCCGGAGATCGTCGCGGTCATCGAGGCGAACCTCCCGCGCTGACCCCCCGCGCGTGTGCGGACCGCGCTCAGCCCGCGGTTTCGACGCCGTTCCGCTCGGCCCACACCTGACGGGCGATCTGCGCGAACGCCTCGGCAGGCTGCGCTCCGGAGACGCCGTACTTGCCGTCGATGACGAAGAACGGGACACCGTTGATGCCGTACGAACGCGCCTGATCCTGATCGGCGCGAACGGCCGGCAGGTGCTCGCCCGACTCGAGCGCGGCGCGGATCACGTCGCGGTCGAGTCCGACCTCGGCGGCGAGCTCGACGAGATCGTCGATCC
Source organism: Microbacterium sp. SMR1 (assembly GCF_003289625.1). Lineage (GTDB taxonomy): Bacteria > Actinomycetota > Actinomycetes > Actinomycetales > Microbacteriaceae > Microbacterium > Microbacterium plantarum. The sequence continues at coordinate 370,039 of NZ_QMBN01000001.1, read as the reverse complement.
GTCCGACGTGGCGGCCCTCGGTGAAGTACGCCGCCATCAGGCGCTCGGCCATCTCGTGCTGACGGCCCTCCGCCTTCGCGGCGTGCAGCAGCTCGTGCGCCTTGACCGTGTTGGTGTGCTTGAGGATGTCGAAGTGGTAGTCGAGGCCCGCGTCCTTCGCGACGCCGGTGACGTTGTCGAGCATCTGCTGCACCTGCTCGCGCGGCATCCCCTTGTGCGTCGAGAGGAAGTCCAGCTCGTCGCCCTCGAAATCGACCGGAGTGTCGGGCGAGAGCTCGAACGAGTGGAAGGTCACCTCGACGCGCGGAGCGTCTTCGTCATCCGCCGTGGCCGCGAGGCCCGACTCGAGGTTGCGCTTACCGATGTAGCACCACGGGCAGGCGATGTCGCTCCACACGTCGATCTTTATTGCGTCCGTCACACCGGGTGCAACGTCCTGGCGCGCGCGGGCTATTCCCGCTCGCGCATCACGCGGTGGGAGCGTCGACAGCGCCGCCGAACCGGCGGTCGCGCGAGAGATACAGCTGAATCGCACCCCACAGGTCCGAACGAGAGAAGTCGGGCCAGAGCGTGTCGAGGAACACCATCTCGGCGTAGGCCGCTTCCCACAGGAGGAAGTTGGAGGTCCGCTGCTCTCCGCTCGAACGGATGAACAGGTCGACGTCGGGCATGTCGGGCACATAGAGGTGCCGGCGCAGGGCCTTCTCCGTGATGGCGGAGGGCTTCATCCGCCCCGCGGCGATCTGCTCCCCCATCGCCCGCATCGCATCGATGATCTCGTGCCGGCCGCCGTAGTTGACGCACATCGTGAGCGTGAGGACGTCGTTGTCGCGGGTGAGCTGCTCGGCGTACTGCAACTCGGAGATGACCGAGCCCCACAGGCGCGGCTTGCGCCCGGCCCACCGCACACGCACGCCCCACTCGTTGAGCTGATCACGACGACGGTGGAGGACGTCACGGTTGTAGCCCATGAGGAAGCGCACCTCATCAGGCGACCGCGACCAGTTCTCGGTCGAGAACGCGTAGACGCTCAGGTGCTTGACGCCGGCCTGGACGGCGCCGGCGACGACGTCGAGCAGCACCTCTTCGCCCGCGCGGTGCCCCTCGATGCGGGTGAGTCCGCGGCGGTTGGCCCATCGTCCGTTGCCGTCCATGACGATCGCGACGTGGTTCGGGACGCCGCCTCGCGGGAACGCCGGCGGGTACACCCCGGTCCAGTCGAGGGGGCGATAGGGAACCGCGTCGCGGTGCGTGTACGGCTTGGGACTCATCGGTTCGAGCCTAGGCGTTCGAGCTGCCCGCCATCACCGTGGTCAGCGCGCCGCGCCGATGTGTCCGAGTGACCGGATGCCGCGCTCGAGATGCCACTGGGCATACGCGGCGATCAGCCCCGATGCCGCGTTGGCGGTGCCGGGGCTGCCCGCGTCAACGGTTTCCCATTCGCCGGCGATGAGGGCGCGGAGCCGGGCGCCGGTCTCCGGTGCGATGCGGGCCGATCCCGCCGGAGCGCAGGCATCGCAGACCGAGCCCCCGAGGGGCGCGACGAACCCGTCGTGCGGCCCGGTACGACCGCAGCGGGCACAGGCGTCGAGCGAGGGCGCCCACCCCGAGAGCGCCATGGCGCGAAGGAGGTAGGAATCGAGCACAGCGCGACTGTCGTGCTCGCCACGCGCGAGCGCGCGGAGGCCGCCCACGAGCAGCAGGTACTGCTGCGGAGTCGTCTCGGCCTCGTTCAGACGGTCGGCGGCCTCGACCATCGCCGACGCCGAGGTGTACCGGTCGTAGTCGGTCGCGATGTCGGCCCCGTACGACCCGAGCGACTCGGCCTGCTGAACGATGTCGAGCGACCGCCCCTTGTACATCTGCACGTCGGCGACCATGAACGGCTCGAGGCGCGCCCCGAAGCGCGACGACGTGCGACGCACTCCCTTGGCGACGCCACGGAGCTTGCCGTGCCGACGGCTGAGCATCGTGACGATGCGATCCGCTTCACCCAGCTTGTGGGTGCGGAGGATCACGACCTCGTCGCGGTAGGTGGGCACCCTCCAATTATCGCGCCGACCGACGACAATGGTTCCGTGACGCAGTCTCAGTTCGTGATCCCGCTCTGGGCGGATCTGACCGCTGTCGGCCTCGGCGGGGTGCAGGGCGCTCTGTTCGCCTCGGGGTTCGTGGGCAAGCAGCGGCTCGACCCTCTCGGCGTGGTCATCATCGGGATCCTGATCGGGATGGGCGGCGGCCTCATCCGCGATCTGCTCCTCGGCGTCCAGCCGGTCACGCTGCAGAGCAACTGGTACCTCATCACCGCTACCTCGGCAGCCCTCGTGGGAATGCTCCTGTCGAACGTCTTCCGACGGCTCAACGCCGTCATCATCGGCCTCGACGCCGTCGTCATCGGCTTGTTCGGCGCATTCGGAACCAGCAAGGCCCTCGTGCTGGGACTTCCGATCGTCCCAGCGATCTTCATCGGCTCGTGCGCGGCGGTCGGCGGCAGCATGTTGCGAGACGTCATCCTCGGGCTTCCCGTCGCCATCATGCACGTCGGCTCCCTCTACGCCGTCGCGGCAGCGGTGGGGTGTGCGGTGCTCGCCGGCGCATCGGCGCTCGGAGCCCCGATCGTGGCGGCGGCCATCGTCGGCATCGCTGTCACCACCGTCATCCGTCTGCTCGCCGTCGTGTTCGACATCTCCCTGCCCGAGCAACGCGCCCTGCACCGCCGCAAGGTCGCCGCCGAGACGGCGTCGATCCCGATCGTCAAGCCGTGATCGCGTGAGCGGGCACAGCACACCGCCGAGAACGACGAAGGCCCCGCCGAAGCGGGGCCTTGATCGAAGAACGACCTACTTGGAGCCGAAGTTCTTGAAGCGCTGGTTGAACTTCTCGACGCGACCGGCCGAGTCCATGATGCGCTGCTTGCCCGTGTAGAACGGGTGCGAGGCGGACGAGATCTCGACGTCGATGACGGGGTAGGTCTCACCGTCCAGCTCGATCGTCTTGTCGCTCGAGACCGTCGAACGGGTCAGGAAGGTCTCGCCGGAGCCCAGGTCGCGGAACACGACGGCGCGGTACTCGGGGTGGATGTCAGTCTTCATGGGATTCCTTACGTGGTGCCCTGGATTTTGCCAGGGCGAGGGAAGTCTGCGATGCGTCTGCACCAAAGAGCGATCTTACCAGGTTCAGGATGCCGCCCGAGCCGCGTAGCGACCGCCCTCCTCGGTGAGCGTGATGGACAGACCGAACGTCTCGGTGAGGTTCTCCGCGGTGAGCGTCTCGGCCAGCGGACCGGCAGCGACCACTCCACCCTCGCGAAGGAGGAGCACGTGCGTGAACCCGACCGGGATCTCCTCGACGTGGTGAGTCACCATGATCATCGCGGGCGTGGTCGGGGCCTGGGCATAACCGCCCAGGAGAGCGAGCAGCTCCTCGCGGGCGCCGAGGTCGAGGCTCGCCGTCGGCTCGTCCAGAAGCAGGAGCTCGGGGTCGGTCATGACGGCGCGGGCGATCTGGACGCGCTTCTGCTCACCGTCCGAGAGGGTGCCGAAGGTGCGCTCGGCCAGACCGTCGAGCTTCCATTCTGCGAGCACCCGCATCGCGCGCCGCTCATCGATGTCCTCGTAGTCCTCCCGCCAGCGCCCGGTCACCGCGTAGGCGGCGGTGAGGACCACGTCGAGCACGGTCTCCTCAGCCGGGATGCGGCGGGCCATCGCCGACGAGGCGAACCCGATGCGCGGGCGGAGCTCGAACACGTCGGTGCGCCCCAGGCGCTCGCCCAGGATCTCGACGGTCCCCGAGGTGGGGTGGAGCAGGCTCGCCGCCAGCTGGAGCACTGTCGTCTTGCCCGCGCCGTTGGGGCCGAGCACCACCCAGCGCTGATCATCGGAAACCGACCAGTCGACCCGGTCGATGATGTTCCGGGCGTTTCGGCGGACGACGACGTCGGAGAACTCCAGGACCTGCGGCATGGGTTCAGCCTAGCGGCCGAGCCCCGCCACTCTCGCGTACAACGCGGCGGTCTCGTCCGCGATCGCGGCCCAGCTGAACGAGTCGGCGGCACGCTCGCGGCCCGCGGCGCCGTAGCTTCGCGCCGTCTCGGGATCCGAGACGACCTCGGTCAAGGTGGCGGCCAGATCGGCGACGAACCTGTCGGGATCGAGCGGCGTCCCGGTGCCGTCGTCCGACTGCTCGATGGGAACGAGGCGCCCGGTCACGCCGTCGACGACGACCTCCGGGATGCCGCCGGTCGCGGTACCGACGACGGCGGCGCCGCACGCCATCGCCTCGAGGTTGACGATGCCGAGCGGCTCGTAGACCGACGGGCAGACGAACGTCGTCGCGGCGGTGAGGATCGCACAGAGCTCGTCGCGCTGAAGGAACTCCTCGATCCAGACGACACCCGAGCGCTCGGCCTGCAGCTCGCGCACGAGCCCCTGCACCTCGGCCATGATCTCGGCCGTGTCGGGCGCGCCCGCGCAGAGGACGACCTGGACGTCGGCGGGCAGGAGACGAGCCGCGCGCAGGAAGTAGGGCAGCCCCTTCTGCCGCGTGATGCGGCCGACGAAGACCACCGAGGGGCGTGCGGGATCGATGCCGTGGCGCTCGAGGACCGCGGGATCGTGGACGGGGCGCCACGACTCGACGTCGATGCCGTTGTAGATCACCGAGACCTTCTCGGGATCGAGATCCGGATAGCTGCGCAGAATGTCGCGGCGCATGCCGTCGCTCACGGCGATGATCGCGGCCGCGTTCTCGTATGCCGTCTTCTCGATGTAGCTCGACACGGCGTAGCCGCCGCCGAGCTGCTCGGCCTTCCAGGGACGCAGCGGCTCGAGCGAGTGCGCTGTGACGACGTGCGGGATGCCGTGCAGGAGCGAGGCGAGATGACCCGCGAAGTTGGCGTACCAGGTGTGGCTGTGCACGACGTCCGCGCCGGCGACATCCCCCACGATCTCGAGGTCGGTGCCGAGCGTCTGCAGCGCGCCGTTCGCGTCGAGGAGTCCGACCGGGGTGGCATAGGACGTGGTGTCGGGCTCCTCCCGGTCGGCCCCGAAGGCGCGCACCTGCACCTCCATCGACGCGCGCAGGGCGCGGACGAGCTCGGTGACGTGCACCCCCGCTCCCCCATAGATCGCGGGAGGATACTCCTTCGAGACGATGTCTACACGCATGTCTCGAACGCTAGTACAGGAGCGTTCGGCGGGCCTAGTGTGGTGCCATGCCAGCAGCGCCCAAGGTCTTCGGAATCGTTCTCGCCGGCGGCGAGGGAAAGCGCCTGATGCCGTTGACGGCAGACCGCGCCAAGCCCGCCGTCCCGTTCGGCGGCCAGTACCGCCTGATCGATTTCGCGATCTCGAACCTGATCAACTCGGGCCTGCGCCAGGTCGTCGTGCTGACCCAGTACAAGTCGCACAGCCTCGACCGCCACGTGTCGCAGACGTGGCGCATGTCGGCCCTGCTGGACTCCTATGTGGCTTCCGTTCCCGCACAGCAGCGTCTGGGAAAGCGGTGGTTCTCCGGCTCGGCCGACGCGATCCTCCAGTCCCTGAACCTCATCAACGATGAGAAGCCCGACATCGTCGTCGTGATCGGCGCCGACCACGTGTACCGCATGGACTTCCGTCAGATGCTCGACGCGCACATCGCCTCCGGCGCCCGCGCGACAGTCGCCGGCATCCGCCAGCCCATCGGGCTCGCCAACCAGTTCGGGGTCATCGACGTCGACCCCGCTGACGAGACCCGCATCCGGGAGTTCCTCGAGAAGCCGCAGAGCCCCGCCGGGCTGCCCGACTCGCCGCACGAGGTGCTGGCCTCGATGGGCAACTACATCTTCGACACCGATGCCCTCATCGAGGCGGTCGAGGCCGACGGCGAGCTGCCGACGTCGAACCACGACATGGGCGGCGACATCATCCCCTACTTCGTGAACCGAGGCGAGGCGGCCGTCTACGACTTCAAGCGGAACGACGTGCCCGGCTCGACGCCGCGGGATCGCAACTACTGGCGCGACGTCGGCACCATCGAGTCGTTCTTCGACGCCCACATGGACCTCATCTCGACGCTGCCGATCTTCAACCTGTACAACACCGACTGGCAGATCCACTCCCAAGCCGTCAACTCGCCGCCGGCGAAGTTCGTCCGCGACAGCGTGGGACGCATGGGCAATGCGATCGACTCGATCGTCTCGCTCGGCTCCGTGCTGTCGGGGACCCATCTCGAGCGCAGCGTCGTCGGCCCGTGGACACTCTCCGGGGGCGGCGCGACCATCACCGACTCGGTGCTGTTCGACTACGTCAGCGTCGGCGCGGGGGCGCGTGTGCACCGGGCGATCCTCGACAAGAACGTCGTGCTCGAAGACGGTGCCACGGTGGGCGTCGACCGTGAGCGCGACCTCGCCCGCGGTTTCACGGTGACCGACACCGGCATCACCGTCGTCGGCAAGAACGCGCGCGTCGAGCGCTGACGCGCGTTCCCGCTAGCGTGGTGGTCATGCCCCACGCGCGTTTCCTCGTCGTCTTCGATGCCGACTCGACCCTCCTGCGCAACGAGGTCATCGAGCTCATCGCCGACGAAGCAGGACGCGGCGCGGAGGTCGCCGCCGCGACGGAGGCGGCGATGCGCGGGGAAGTCGACTTCGCGTCGAGCCTGCGCTCACGCGTCGCACAGCTCGCGGGAGTGCCGCTCACGGCCTTCGACCGGGTGCGGTCGCGCGTCGAGCCGACGCCGGGCGCGGCTGAGCTCATCGCCGCCATCCACGAGCGCGGCGGCGCTGCCGCTGTCGTCTCCGGGGGCTTCCACGAGGTGCTCGATCACATCGCTCCCGGGCTGGGGGTCGACCTGTGGCGCGCCAATCGGCTCGGCACCGACGGCGCAACGCTGGACGGCACGGTCGCGGGCGCCATCGTCGACGCGGAGGCCAAAGCAGCGTCCCTGCGCGAATGGGCGGATGGTCACGAGGTTCCTCTCACCCGGACGATCGCCATCGGCGACGGGGCGAACGACCTGCGGATGATGGCGGCTGCCGGCCTCGGCGTCGCGTTCAACGCCAAGCCCGCGGTGCGCCGCCAGGCGGACGTCGTGGTCGGCCCGGTCGACCTGCGAGAGATCATCCCGCTCCTCCCCTGAGACGAGGCTGTCGCGTGTCCGGGCCGAGCGCTACGGTCGGGTCATGCACGTGATCCTCATCCCAGGCCTCTGGCTCGACTCCTCGTCCTGGGACGATGTCGTCCCCGCCCTCCACGATGCCGGACACCACCCGCACGCCCTCACGATGCCCGGTGTCGGCGACACCGCCGGAGCGCCCTCGTCGACGCTCCGCGACTGGGTCGACGCGGTGGTCGCCCGTATCGACGACCTCCCCGGCCAGCTCGCTCTCGTGGGGCACAGCGGTGGCGGGAACGTCGCGTGGGCGGCCGCTGACCGGCGCCCCGATCGCATCGCGCGGGTCGTCCTCGTCGACACTCTTCCGCCCGCGCCCGGTGCCGAGATCTCGGCGTTCCCGGTCGTCGACGGCGTCGTGCCGTTCCCCGGTTGGGAGTTCTTCGACGAGCCGGATGTCGCCGACCTCGACGACGGCACGCGTGCCCGGTGGGCGGCTCGCACGCACCCGGTTCCGGCGGCGGTGCCGACCGACGCCGTCGAGCTGCGCGACGCCCGCCGACACGGCATCTCGGTGACTGTCCTGTCGGGCTCGGCCGACGAACCGGGAGTCCGCGAGATGCTGACGGCGTGGCCGCCCTTCCTCGCGGAGTTCGACGCTCTCGACGACGTCACGGTCGTCGAGCTCGGTTCAGGTCACTGGCCGCAGTTCTCGCAGCCCGACCGCCTCGGGCGCGAGATCGTCGCCGCGCTCATGTGACGCTCGACGGCGCGTCAGTGCCCCATTCCGAGGCCGCCGTCGACCGGGATGACAGCACCGGAGATGTACGCCGCGTCATCCGAGGCGAGCCAGGCCACAGCCCCGGCCACCTCGGCAGACGAGCCGTAACGACCCGCCGGAATGCTGCGCTTGTACTCGGCCTGCGTCTCCTCGGGAAGAGCCGCCGTCATGTCGGTCTCGATGAACCCCGGCGCGACGACGTTCGCGGTGATGCCGCGCGCCCCGAGCTCTCGGGTGAGCGAACGGGCGAAGCCGACGAGCGCGGCCTTCGACGAGGAGTAGTTGATCTGCCCCGCCGAACCGAACAGCCCGACGACGCTCGAGATGAGGATGACGCGGCCCCACTTCGCCCGCAGCATGCCCTTCGAGGCGCGCTTGACGACACGGAAGGCGCCACCGAGGTTCGTCGCGACGACGGAGTCGAAGTCGTCCTCCGTCATACGCAGCAGAAGCGTGTCCTTCGTGATCCCGGCGTTCGCGACCACGACCTCCACGGGACCGAGTTCACTCTCGACCTGGGTGAACGCTGCGTCGATGGATGCCGCATCCGTCACGTCGGCACGAACCGTCAGCGCACCCTCGGGGCCTTCGCCCGACCGTGCCGTCACAGCGACGCGGTGACCGTCGGCGATGAAACGCTCCGCGATCGCGCGGCCGATGCCGCGGTTTCCTCCGGTGACGAGAACGACTCGGGACGTGGACATGCGACTCTCCTGTGTCTGCGGCGGGAACCCCGCAAGCCTAGCGGGAGCGTACGCGAGGCTGACGACCGATAAGCTGGCGGCCCGACGTCGACGAGGAGCAGATGTGAGCGACCAGCCCCAGCCGCAGCAGCCGTACCCCGCGCCCGGACAGCCCGCCTCCGGCGCGCCGGTCCCGCCCCCGGCGCCGCCGTACGCCACCCCGCCCCAGCAGCAGGCGTACCAGCCGGCGGGGTATCCGCCCCCGGCGTACGGCCACGGCGGTTACCAGCCGCAGAAGACGAACACGCTCGCGATCGTGTCGATGATCGCCTCGATCGTGGGCTTCATCTGGCTGCTCCCGGTCATCGGGTCGGTCGCCGGTGTGATCATGGGCCACATCTCGCTGTCGCAGATCAAGCGGACCAACGAGAACGGGCGAGGAATGGCGCTGGCCGGCCTCATCGTCGGCTATGCGGGCCTCGCTCTCGCGATCGTCGGCATCATCATCGTCGCGTCGTTCATCGGCTGGGCCATCGAGCAGGACAGCTACACCAGTTACTCGTCGAGCTTCTGAGCCCGGCCGCACCACTCACCGCGGGCGTATCCTTGATGCACCGTGAAGCATCAGACCGCCACACCGTCGGCGACCTCGCTCCCGCGAGCCCCGCGCGACGACTCGAACCGTCGCATGACGAAGTACTTCATCATGATGGCGGTGCGCGTGGTGTGCTTCGTCCTCATGGTCGTCATCGCCCCCTACGGCTGGCACACGGCCGCCCTCGCGGTCGGTGCGATCTTCCTCCCCTACTTCGCAGTGGTCATCGCGAACGTCGGCGACGACGTGCGCGAACCCGCGGCCGTCTCACCCCTCGCGGCGCTGCCCGAGCGCCCGGAGGAGTCGCCGAGCAAGCCGCAGGAACCCGCGAAGCCGACCGTGATCGAGATCCGGGAGTCGCGGCCGGAGTGAACGACATCGAGTGCTCCCGCGCCGGATGCCGCGCGTCGGCACGGTGGCGGGTCATCTGGCGCAATCCCCGCATCCATACCGCCGACCGGCGGAAGATCTGGGTGGCCTGCGACGACCACGTCGCGTACCTGAGAGAGTTCGTCGCCGCACGCGACTTCCCCGTGAGCGTGGAGCGTCTCGTCGTCGACAACAGCGAAGCAGGTGGGTCGTGAGAGGCAAGACCGCTGTGCGCTGGACGGGCTATGTCGCCGTCGCCGTGGCTTTCGCGATCGCCTGCGCCTACCTGTCGAACTGGCAGTTCACGCGCAACGAAGAGCGCAGCGCTCAGCTCGAGCTCGTCGAGCGGAACTACGACGCCGACCCCGCGCCGCTGTCCGACATCCTGCCGTCAGGCGCGGAGCTCGACCCGGCGGACGAGTGGCACCCCGTGGAGCTGATCGGCCAGTACCGCGCCGACGATCAGGTGCTCGTTCGCAACCGCCCGCACGGGGGCACATCGGCCTTCGAGGTCCTCGTGCCGTTCGAGACGACGGACGGTCGCATCTTCGTCGTCGATCGCGGCTGGGTTCCACCGGCGTCCGACAGCCCCGTGCCGGCCGCGATAGCCGCACCGCCCTCGGGCACGGTGACGGTGGTGGCCCGGCTGAAGCCCGCCGAAGCCGCCCCCACCTCGGGGCGCTCGGCGCCCGACGGCCAGGTCCCGACGATCAACGTCGACCTCGTCGCCGGAGAAGCGGGCCTCGCCGGCGATGTCGTGACGTCGGCGTACGGGCTCCTCGTCTCCGAGGACCCCGCCCCCGCCGACAGCCTCGGAGCCATGCCGAGCCCGTCCGAGGATCCGGGACCGCACCTGTCGTATGCGATCCAGTGGATCCTGTTCGCGATCATGGGCTTCGTCTTCATCTGGTACATGATCCGCACCGAGCGCCGTCATCGGCGTGAAGACGAAGAGGATGCCGCAGCCGCCGCCGCGCTGGCCGCCCCGGTCTCCGAGGAATCACCGGCGCCTGCCGTCACGGCATCCGGTCCGCACGAGTCGTCGGTCGTCCCGCCCAGCCTGCGTCGCCGTCGCGACACCAAGCGCGACCGCGACATGGAGGACGAGGACGCGATCCTCGACTCGTCGCGCAGCTGATCGCGCGGTTCGGTCGGCTCAGGCCCGGTCAGGCCAGGGTGATGAGCTCGAGGTAGTCGCGTCCCCAGATGTCCTCGACGCCGTCGGGCAGGATCAGCACTCGCTCGGGGTTGAGGGCCTCCACCGCGCCCTCGTCATGCGACACCAGCACGACAGCGCCCTCGTAGTGCGCGAGCGCACCGAGGATCTCGTCGCGTGAGGCGGGGTCGAGGTTGTTCGTCGGCTCGTCCAGCAACAGCATGTTCGCCGACGAGACGACGAGGGTCGCGAGCGAGAGCCTTGTCTTCTCTCCGCCGGAGAGCACACCCGCGGGCTTGAGCACGTCGTCTCCGGTGAACAGGAACGACCCGAGCACCTTGCGCGCCTCGGTCTCGGTGATGTCCGGCGCCGCGGACATCATGTTCTGCAGCACGGACCGCGCCACATCGAGGTTCTCGTGCTCCTGCGCGTAGTAGCCGATACGAAGCCCATGCCCCGGCTCCAGCACTCCGGTATCGGGCTGATCGACGCCCGCGAGGATGCGCAGCAGCGTCGTCTTGCCGGCACCGTTCAGCCCCAGCACGACCACCTTCGAGCCGCGGTCGATCGCGAGATCGACGTCGGTGAAGATCTCGAGCGACCCGTAGGACTTGGACAGCCCCGACGCCATCAGCGGCGTCTTGCCGCACGGGGCGGGCTTGGGGAAGCGCAGCTTTGCGACGCGGTCCTCCTGGCGCACCTCATCGAGACCGGAGAGCAGCTTCTCCGCGCGTGCCACCATCTGGTGCGCCGCGGCGGCCTTGCTCGCCTTCGCACCGAATCGGGCGGCCTGCTGCTGCAGCGCGGTGGCCTTCTTCTCGGCGTTCGCGCGCTCCTTCTTGCGGCGCTCCTCATCGGCCACCCGCTGGCGCAGGTAGTTCTTCCAGTTCATGTTGTAGACGTCGATGACCTGGCGCATGGCGTCGAGGTAGAAGACGCGGTTGACGGTCTCGCCGACCAGCTCGACATCGTGGCTGATGACGATCAGTCCGCCCTTGTATCCCTTGAGGAACTCGCGCAGCCAGACCACGCTGTCTGCGTCGAGGTGGTTCGTGGGCTCGTCGAGGATCATCGTCTGCGCGTCCGAGAACAGGATCCGGGCGAGTTCGATGCGTCGCCGCTGCCCACCGGACAGGGTCTTCAGCGGCTGGTCGAGGATCCGATCCGGCAGCGACAGATTGTGGGCGATGGATGCCGCTTCGGCCTCGGCTGCATAGCCGCCGAGCGCCTCGAAACGCTCCATGAGGTTGCCGTAACGGCGCATGGCTTTTCCCGCCACGGCTTCGTCTTCGGAACCCATCTCGAGCGACGCGCTCTGCATCTCCACCGCGATCGTGCCGAGGCCGCGCGCGTCGAGGATGCGCGTGCGTGCGAGCATCTCCGGGTCACCCGATCGGGGGTCCTGCGGGAGGTAGCCGAGCTCGCCCGAACGTTCGACCTTGCCGTCACTCGGCAAGAGGTCACCGGCGAGCACCTTGGTGAGAGTGGTCTTGCCCGCGCCGTTGCGCCCGACGAGTCCGATCTTGTCGCCGTCGGAGACGCGGAAGGACACGTCCGCCATCAGCGTGCGCGCGCCCACGCGGATTTCGAGGTCGTGCACGGCGAGCACAGCGAACGTCCAATCGTCAGGAACAGGGAGGTCGGCCGAACGGCCAGCCTCTCATCCTACTCGGTGTCAGCGCTCCCGCTCCGCGGGTCCCCTGACCTTCAGGGCGACTGCAGCGGATTGGCGGGATCGGCATGGCGGACGTAAAGTAAGCCTGCCCTTACTCACCTCTCCTCTTGGAGGCCCCTGTGCCCCGCATCCGCACAGCCGCCGCAGCCCTGATCGCAGCCACGCTGCTCCTCGCCGGCTGCGGTTCGACCGCCGCTCCCGACTCGGCACCCGCCGCCTCCGGTGACGCATCGTCCGACGCCTTCCCCGTCACGATCGACCACGCGTTCGGTCAGACCACGATCGAGAGCAAGCCGACGCGCGTTGCGACCGTCTCATGGGGAAACCAGGAGGCCGCGCTCGCCCTGGGCGTCGTCCCGGTCGGCATGCCCGCCGTCACCTGGGGCGACGATGACGGCGACGGGATCCTCCCCTGGGTGGAGGACAAGCTCGACGAGCTCGGCGGCGAGACTCCCGTGCTCTTCGACGAGGCCGAGGGCATCGACTTCGAAGCCGTCGCGGACACGCAGCCCGACGTCATCCTCGCGGCCTACTCGGGTCTGACGCAGGACGACTACGACACCCTGACCAAGATCGCGCCGGTCGTCGCGTACCCCGACATCGCGTGGGGCACCAGCTGGCAGGAGCTCACCGTCATGAACGGTACGGCGCTCGGCCTCAAGGTCGAGGCGGAGGCGCTCGTCGACGAGCTCACGGCGCACCTGGACGAGCTGACGGGCGCCTACCCCGACATCGCCGGCAAGACGACGCTCTTCAGCTCCTTCGACGCGACCGACCTCAGCCAGATCGGCTTCTACTCGACCGCCGACCCGCGGCCCCTCTTCCTCGAAGACCTGGGGCTCACGCCGGCCGCGACCGTTACGGAGCAGTCCCAGGGCACCGACCAGTTCTGGATCACCAACAGCACGGAGGAGATCGAGCGGTTCTCCGACCTCCAGGTGCTCGTGACCTACGGCGACGATTCCACGCTGGCCGCCATGCAGGCCGATCCGCTGCTGTCGCGGATCCCCGCCGTCGCCTCGGGAGCCGTGGTCGTGCTGCCCGCGGCGAACGACCCGCTCGCCGCGGCGGCCAACCCCAGCCCCCTCTCGATCACCGACCCTCTGACGTCGACGTACGTCGACATGATCGGCGCGGCGGCCGCGAAGGCGACCTCGTGACCGCAGTCGATCCTCGTCGGATGCCGTGAGCGTTACGACCGTGACGACGGCCCCCGCCGCCGTGAGCGCGCCCCCGCGGCGCCGCTCCCGGCGGCGGCGGGTCGTCTGGCTCATCGTTCTCGCTCTGCTCGTCCTCGCGGCCGGCATCGTCTCGGTGACCTTCGGAACGCGAGCGGTCACTTTCGACGACATCGTCGCCGGGCTCAGCGGAAGCATCGAGAGCACCTCCGCGGCCGCGGTCACCAAGCGTGTTCCGCGCACCGTGCTCGCTCTCGTCGTCGGAGCCGCCCTCGCCGTATCGGGCGCCGTGATGCAGGGAGTCACGCGCAACCCCCTCGCCGACCCGCAGATTCTCGGCATCAACGGCGGTGCGTCGCTCGCGGTCGTCATCGGGCTCGCGTTCTTCGGCGTCACCGGCGCGTTCGGCTACATCTGGCTCGCGATGCTCGGCGCGGCGATCGCGGCGGTCTTCGTCTACACGATCGGCTCGCTGGGCCGGGGCGGCGCGAGCCCCCTCAAGCTCGCCCTCGCCGGAGCCGCCACAGCAGTCGCCTTCAGCTCCCTGATCAGCGCCATCCTCCTCCCCCGCATCGACGTCATGAGTGTCTTCCGGTTCTGGCAGATCGGCGGCGTCGGCGGTGCCACCGTCGAGAAGATCCTGCTCGTGCTCCCCTTCCTCGCCGTCGGCATGGTGATCTGTCTCGCGGCCAGTGCCGCACTCAACTCCCTCGCGCTCGGCGACGAGCTCGCCGCGGGCCTGGGCGAGCGTGTGCGCACGGTACGTCTGATCGCCGCGCTCGGCGCCGTCATCCTGTGCGGCGCGGCGACCGCCGTCGCCGGCCCCATCGGCTTCGTCGGGCTGATCGTGCCCCACATCTGCCGCCTGCTCGTCGGTCCGGACCATCGGTGGCTCCTGCCCGTCTCAGCTCTCGTCGGCGGGGGCCTTCTGATCGTCGCCGACGTCGTCGGCCGTGTGATCGCCCGGCCTCAGGAAGTCGAGGTCGGGATCGTGACCGCGCTCATCGGCGCTCCTTTCTTCATCGCGATCGTCCGCCGACAGAAGATGCGCGCGCTGTGACCGCCGCCGCTCACCGCACGACGGTCGACATCGTCGTCTCCGGCCGCGCCCGCCGCGCCTGGCGCCGACGCATCGTGCTCGGCTCCCTGCTGACGGCCGTCGTGGTCATGTACGCGGTCTCGCTCATGGTCGGTCAGACCTTCTACACTCCCGCCGAGGTGTGGGGCGTCATCACCGGCCAGACCGTCCCCGGCGCTTCGTTCACCGTCGGCGAGCTGCGACTGCCCCGAGCCACCGTCGCTCTCCTCACCGGCCTGTGCTTCGGCATGGGCGGCGCGGTGTTCCAGACGATGCTGCGCAATCCGCTCGCCAGCCCCGACATCATCGGCGTCAACGCGGGTGCGAGCGCGGCCGCCGTCGTCGGCATCGTCTTCCTCTCGCTCAGCGAGACCGGCATCTCCCTGCTCGCCACCGTCGCCGCCCTCGTGACGGCGCTGATGATCTACCTGCTCGCTTTCAAGGACGGCGGGGCCGGGGCTCGCTTCATCCTCATCGGAATCGGCGTCGCGGCGATCTTCAACAGCGTCGTGTCCTACGTGCTCTCGCGCGCGGCCGAGTGGGACCTGCAGGCGGCGATGCGGTGGATCACGGGCAACCTCAACGGCGCCTCCTGGGACCAGGCCATCCCCCTGGCCCTCACGATGATCGTGGTCGTCCCGGCCCTGCTCTGGCTGACCCGCGATCTCGAACTCATGCGACTCGGCGACGACACCGCGGCAGCACTCGGCGTTCCCGTCGAACGCCGTCGCGTCCTGCTGATCATCGCCGCGGTTGCGCTCCTGGCCTTCGCGACCGCCGCCGCCGGCCCGATCTCGTTCGTCGCATTCCTCTCCGGCCCGATCGCCGCACGGATGCTCGGGCCCGTCGGCTCCCCCGTCTTGGCCGCCGGACTCTTCGGGTCGCTGCTCGTCCTCGTCGCCGATCTCACGGCGCAGTACCTGCTCGGAATCCGTCTGCCCGTCGGAGTCGTCACCGGGGTGCTGGGCGCCCCCTATCTCATCTTCCTGCTCATCCGCAGCAGCCGCTCAGGAGGCTCCCTATGACCGCGGACCGCTCACTCGAAGCACGCGGCGTGCGCCTCGGCTACGGCGACCGCATCATCGTCGACGAGCTCGACCTCGTCGTACCCGGGGGCCGCGTCACCGCGATCGTCGGCGCCAACGCGTGCGGCAAGTCGACGCTGCTGAAGTCGATGGCACGCCTGCTCACCCCCCGCACCGGCAGTGTGCTGCTCGACGGCAAAGACATCCACCGGCTGCCCACGAAACAGGTGGCCCGCGATCTCGGTCTGCTGCCGCAGTCGCCGATCGCGCCGGAAGGCATCTCGGTCTCCGACCTCGTGAGCCGCGGACGAACCCCGCACCACGGGCCCCTGGCGCGGTGGACGCGCACGGACGACGAGGCAGTGGCCCAGGCCCTCGACGCCACCGACACCGCCGCCATCGCCGATCGCTCCGTCGACGAGCTGTCGGGCGGCCAGCGTCAGCGCGTCTGGATAGCGATGGCGCTGGCGCAGCAGACCGATGTGCTCCTGCTCGACGAGCCCACGACGTTCCTCGATGTGAGCCACCAGATCGACGTCCTGGACCTTCTCACCGACCTCAACCGCAGCCGCGGGACGACGATCGTGATGGTCCTGCACGACCTGAACCTCGCGGCGCGGTACGCCGACCACCTCGTCGCCATGGCCGGCGGACGCCTCTACGGTGCCGGAGATCCCACCGAGGTCTTGACGGCCGAGACCGTGCGCGCGGTCTTCGGGCTCGACAGTCGCGTCATCCCCGACCCGCTCACGGGGCGGCCGCTCGTGCTGCCGATCGGCCGTCACCACGTGCCTGCAGAGCTGATTGGAAAACCATGACTCGTCCCGCACTCGACTTCTTCCGCGTATCCGTCGCGGCGATCACCGACCTGACCCCCAGCTTCCGCCGGTTCACCTTCCGCGGCGAAGACCTGGCCGAGTACGGTGATCCGGGCTTCGACCAGCGGGTGAAGATCCTCTTCCCCACAGACACCGCGTCGATCGACACGATGCCCACGGGCCCCGACTGGTACGAGGGGTGGCGCGCCCTCTCCCCCGACGCCCGCCCCGTGATGCGGACGTACACGACGCGCGCCGTCCGCCCCACCGTGCAAGAAGTCGACATCGACATGGTCGCCCACGACGTCCTCGGGCCGGCGTCGGCATGGATCGCGAACGCACGCGTCGGCGACGAAGTGCTCATCCTGGCGCCGACGACCACGCACGTCGGAGTGAGCTACGGGATCGATTTCGTTCCGCCGGCGGATACCGACGCGATCCTGCTCGCCGGCGACGAGACAGCAGCGCCTGCGATCGCGACGATCCTGGAGCAGTTGCCGCTCGACGCTCGCGGCACCGTGGTGCTCGAGGTCCCCACTGTGGCTGATATCGACTACCTCCCCCACCACCCCGGGTTCGAGCGTCACATCGCCGCGCGCAGTGATGACGGCGAACGTCACGCGCATCTGATCCCGGCGGTGGAAGACACCGCTGCGCGCCTCGCCCCCGCGGGCATCGGCGCCGAAGTGGAGGAGATCGACATCGACGCCGACATCCTGTGGGAGGTGCCGCGTACGGCGAAGGGCGGCGCCGCCCTGAAACGCGCGCCGCTGTACGCCTGGCTCGCGGGAGAGGCATCCGCGATCAAGACGCTGCGACGCCACCTGGTCGGCACCGTCGGGGTCGACCGCCGAGCCGTCGCCTTCATGGGCTACTGGCGTCTCGGGCGCTCCGAGAACTGACGACGCGCGTGCGGCGCCACCGATTCAGCCGCGGGTGAGCACCGTCTGACGCGCGAACGCACCGACACGGCTGACGGCGTCTCGCAGTACCTCGGGCCCACAGCCGAAGTTCAGGCGCACGTGCCCGATGCCCTCCGTACCGAAGAACGGGCCGTGGTGGAGGGCGACACGGGAACCTTCTCGGATCGGGTCGGCTGGATCATCGCCCCAGCCGTACGCCGACACGTCGATCCACGCGAGGAATCCCGCGTCGGGGATGCGAAAGCGCGCCAGCGGAAGGTGCTCGGTCAGCAGCTCGCCCAACAGCCGCCGGTTGACATCGAGGCGCGCGAGCAGGCCGTCGAGCCAGGCATCGGATTCCGGCGAGAAGGCGGCGATCGCTGCGAGCGCGCCGAAGAGCCCCGTGCGCCACTCCACCTCCCAGGGCAGTCCCCGAACGACGTCAGCGTTCGTCTCGGATGCCGTCACGAGCACGGCGCATTTCAGTCCAGCGAGGTTGTAGGCCTTCGACGCGCTCGTGACCGCGAAGCCGACGGCGGCGGCTTCCGGCGATGCCGTGAGGAACGGGGTGAAGACGACGTCGGCTGCCGCAAGGGGACCGTGGATCTCGTCGCTGATCACGACGGCGCCGTACCGGTGCGCGAGGGTCGCGAGCGCACGGAGCGATTCCAGCGAGTGCACGGTTCCCGTGGGGTTGTGCGGGTTGCAGAGCAGAACGGCCCGCGCGCCCCCGGCGAGGGCTCGCTCGATGCCGTCGAGGTCGAGCTCCCAGCCCGTGCCGGTGTCGACGAGGGGCACCTCTTCGACGATAGCGCCCGCCTCTGCCACCGTGTCGAAGAACGGCGGATACACCGGCGGGTTGACGACGACGCGATCGCCCGGCGAGACCGTGGCGCGCAGGAGCTCGACGACGCCCATCATGACGTCCCCGGTCCAGCGGACCCGGCTCGGGTCGACCGTCCATCCCCATCGCCGCTGGGCGAACCCGACGAACGCCTCCGCGATACCGGGCTGCGGAGGCGTATAACCGGTGTCACCCATCTCCACCGCGTCGCGCAGAGCCTGCGTGATGGGCTCCGCGAGCGCGAAATCGGTCTCCGCGACGAACATCGGGATGACGTCGTGCGGGTACGATCGCCATTTCGTGCTCGACCGTCGCCGCAGCGTCTCGAGCGGGAGGGCGTCGAGGGGCTGGATGCTCATTCGGCGAGCCTAGTCGCGGGTCCGGGCGCACCGCCGGCAGGTGTCGCCGCATGACGAAAGCCCCCGTCTCCGCCGTCCGGCGGCCACGGGGGCTTGTCTGCGGAAGTCGTCAGATCGCGAAACCGAGGGCGCGCATCATGTCGCGGCCATCGTCCGTGATGCGCTCGGGGCCCCACGGCGGCATCCACACCCAGTTGATGCGGAAACGGTCCACGACGTTGTCGAGAGCCTGAGCCGTCTGCTCCTCCAGCACGTCCGTCAGCGGGCAGCCCGCCGAGGTCAGCGTCATGTGGATGATGAGAGCGTCGTTCTCGTCGTCCCACGCGAGGTCGTAGATGAGGCCCAGGTCGACGACATTGATCCCCAGCTCGGGATCCATGACGTCCTTGAGAGCCTCGGTGACCTCGTCGTACTTCTCGGGCGCGAGTGTTGCGGTCATGTAACGATCTTACGCGTCGACGGGGGTGTCGGCGTCGAGGAAGCGGTCGTAGCCCTCTTCCTCGAGTCGGTCGGCGAGCTCGGGGCCGCCCTCCTCGACGATCCGTCCCTTGACCATGACGTGGACGAACTGCGGCTGGATGTAGCGCAGGATGCGGGTGTAGTGCGTGATCAGCAGCACGCCCAGGTCGGTGTCGGCCTTCGCGCGGTTCACACCTTCCGAGACGATCTTGAGCGCGTCGACGTCGAGGCCGGAGTCGGTCTCATCGAGCACCGCGATCTTCGGCTTGAGCAGCTCGAGCTGGAGGATCTCGTGGCGCTTCTTCTCGCCGCCCGAGAACCCTTCGTTGACGTTGCGCTGCGCGAACTTCGGGTCCATGCGCAGGTTGGCCATCGCCTGCTTGACATCCTTGGTCCACGAGCGGATCGCCGGAGCCTCGCCCGCGACGGCCGTCTTGGCCGTGCGGAGGAAGTTGGTGACCGTGATGCCGGGCACCTCGACCGGGTACTGCATCGCGAGGAAGAGGCCCGCGCGAGCGCGCTCGTCGACGGACATCTCGAGGACATCCTCGCCGTCGAGCGAGATCGAGCCGCCGGTCACGGTGTACTTGGGATGTCCGGCGATCGCGTAGGCGAGCGTCGACTTTCCGGAGCCGTTGGGCCCCATGATCGCGTGGGTCTCGCCCGTGCGCACCGTGAGGGTGACACCGTTGAGGATCGGGGTGGCCCCCGCCTCGGTCTCGACCGTCACGTGCAGGTCGCGGATCTCGAGAACAGACATGTCGGGTTCCTTACTTCACTTCACATCGCGGGTCACGGCGGGGTCGATGAGGATGTCATCCCCGTCGATCGTGACCTCGTAAACGGGGACCGGCTCGTAGGCCGGAAGATTCAGGGGCTGGCCGGTGCGCAGCGAGAATGCCGAGCCGTGCGCCCAGCACTCCAGCGTGTCGCCCTCCACGAAGCCCTCGGCGAGCGAGATGTCGCCGTGGGTGCAGGTGTCGCCGATCGCGTGCACCTCGCCGTTGGCGTCGAGGACGACGGCCATGGGGACCTTGTCGATGACGACGCGCACCGCCGTGTCCTGCTCCAGCTCGCTGAGCTTCAGGACCTTCTGCGCGGTCACGCGCCGGCTCCGGCTGCGAGCTCGGCCTCGATCGCCTGCAGCAGCTCGTCCGCAAGCTCGTCCACGCCCATCTTCTGGACGATCTCGGCGAGGAATCCGAGCACGACCAGGCGGCGCGCCTCGGCCTCGGGGATGCCGCGCGCCTGCAGGTAGAACAGCTGCTGGTCGTCGAACCGGCCGGTCGCGCTCGCGTGACCCGCGCCCTGGATGTCGCCGGTCTCGATCTCGAGGTTCGGGATCGAGTCGGCACGCGCGCCATCGGTGAGGACGAGGTTGCGGTTCGCCTCGTAGGAGTCGGTGCCCACGGCGTCGGGGCCGATCAGCACGTCGCCGATCCAGACGCTGTGGGCACTCTCGCCCTGCAGCGCACCCTTGTACAGGACGTCGCCGACGGTCTGGGGGCCCTTGTGGTGGAGGTACACCTGGCTCTCGAGGTGCTGGCCGGAGTCGGCGAACGACAGACCGTACATCCGCCCCTCGGCCCCGGAGCCGGCGAGTTCGAGCGACGGGTTCACGCGGACCACCGCGCCGCCGAGGCTCACCACGACGTGGGTGAGCGAGGCGTCGCGGTCGACGCGGGCCTGGTGCGCCGCGGCGTGGACAGCGTCGTCGTCCCAGCGCTGCAGCGACACGACCGTGAGGGCCGAGCCGTCGCGAGCGATGATCTCGACGTTCTGCGCGTGGGCGGCGGTCCCCTCGTGGCGGAGGATGACGGTGCCCCGCGCGTTCGGCATGGCTTCGATCACGACGTGCGCGTGGGCCAGGCCGCCGTTGCCGCGGAGGCTGACCACGACCGGCTCATTCAGCTCGACGCCTGCGGGGATCCGCAGCAGCGGCGCCTCGGCCTCTTGCGACCACGCGATGGCGCTCGGCAGGTCCTCGGGACGGAAGACCTCGCCGCGGGGCGCATCGCCGACGCGGAGCCGGGCCTGCTCGACCTCGGCGGGCGCGCTCACCTCGACCGAGACGACGCCGGTCGGGCCGGCCTCGTCGACCAGCAGCGGGGCCAACCGGTCGATGGGGGTGTGCTTCCAATTGACCTCGCGGCCCGTCGGGGCGCCGAAATCGGCCGGGTCGTACGACGACGGCCGCTCGGAACGCGTCTGGACGGGCACGAATGCCGCTGCAGGGTCGATGTGGCCCTTCTCGCCGGTGGCGGGGGCCTGGGTGACGCTGGTCATATCAGCCGACGCTGCCTTCCATGCCCATCTCGATGAGCTTGTTGAGTTCGAGGGCGTACTCCATCGGGAGCTCGCGCGCGATCGGCTCGATGAAGCCGCGCACGATCATGGCCATCGCCTCGTCCTCGGGCATACCGCGGCTCATGAGGTAGAACAGCTGCTCCTCGGACACCTTCGACACGGTGGCCTCGTGCCCGAGCTGGACGTCGTCGACGCGGATGTCGATCGCGGGGTACGTGTCGGACCGCGAGATGGTGTCGACGAGCAGGGCGTCGCAGCGCACGGTGTTGGCCGAGTGATGCGCGTTCGCGTCGACCCGGACCTCTCCGCGGTAGCCGGCTCGGCCGCCGCCGCGCGCGATCGACTTCGAGACGATCGACGACTGGGTGTAGGGCGCCATGTGGATCATCTTGGCGCCGGCGTCCTGATGCTGACCGGGACCGGCGAAGGCGACCGACAGGGTCTCGCCCTTCGCGTGCTCGCCCATGAGGTAGATCGACGGGTACTTCATCGTCACCTTGGAGCCGATGTTGCCGTCGACCCACTCCATCGTCGCGCCTTCGTGGGCGACGGCGCGCTTGGTGACGAGGTTGTACACGTTGTTCGACCAGTTCTGGATCGTCGTGTAGCGAACGCGGGCGTTCTTCTTCACGATGATCTCCACGACCGCCGAATGCAGCGAGTCGCTCTTGTAGATCGGCGCGGTGCATCCCTCGATGTAGTGGACGTAGCTGTCCTCATCGGCGATGATCAGCGTCCGCTCGAACTGCCCCATGTTCTCGGTGTTGATCCGGAAGTAGGCCTGCAGCGGGATCTCGACGTGGACGCCCTTGGGGACGTAGACGAACGAGCCGCCCGACCACACGGCGGTGTTCAGGGCAGCGAACTTGTTGTCGCCTGCGGGGATGACGGTGCCGAAGTACTCCTCGAAGAACTCCGGGTGCTCCCGCAGGGCCGTGTCGGTGTCCATGAAGATGACGCCCTGCGCCTCGAGGTCCTCGCGGATCTGGTGGTAGACGACCTCGGACTCGTACTGGGCGGCGACGCCGGCGACGAGACGCTGCCGCTCGGCCTCGGGGATGCCGAGCTTCTCGTACGTCTCGCGGATTTCCTCGGGGAGGTCCTCCCACGACTGCGCCTGCTTCTCGGTCGAGCGCACGAAGTACTTGATGTTGTCGAAGTCGATGTCGCTGAGGTCGGCACCCCACGTGGGCATCGGCTTGCGGCCGAACAGCTGATAGCCCTTCAGACGCGTCTTCAGCATCCACTCCGGCTCGTTCTTGAGGGCCGAGATCCCGCGGACCACGTCCTCGTTGATGCCGCGTTGCGCGACAGCGCCCGCGGCATCCGTGTCGTGCCAGCCGAACTCGTACACCCCCAGGCCTTCGAGTTCCGGTCGGTCGATCAGCACATCCGACATGACTTTCCTCCTCTTCGCACCGCAACGGTGTCATCCGTCCCGGCATTCCCGACTCCGACGGGAGTCACGTGGACGGGGATGCCGATTCGCGGGCCTGATGGACGCGGATGCCGCGCCTAGACTATGAGGGACGACGTGCACACGCGCCGCCATCCCGAACACACCCGATTCTACAGGCAACGCCCCCATCCGCGGGCCTGCCCGGAACGTACGAGGCGCGAATCGAGCGCCCCCGGAGGAGTCCGATGTCACTGGTCCGAACCCGCCCCGGACTCGTCGCGACGATCATGCCCGCCGCCATCACGCGATGGACGCGCGTCATGGGATGGCTTCTCGTCATCACGAACATCGGCATCGTCGGCACCGGCGGCCTCGTCCGGCTCACCGGATCGGGCATGGGGTGCGAGACGTGGCCGTACTGCACGGAGGGATCGCTCACCCCGACGCCCGAGATGGGCATCCACGGTCTCATCGAGTTCGGCAACCGCACCCTCACCGGCGTGCTCGTCATCGTCGCCCTGCTCGCTTTCCTCTCCGTCGTCCGCCTTCGCGCGACGCGACGCGAGCTGCCCATCCTGAGCTTCCTGGTCGGCCTCGGGATCATCGTGCAGGCGGTCGTCGGCGGCATTACGGTCTGGCTTCACCTCCACCCGAGCATCGTCGGGCTCCACTACCTCATCTCGGCGGCGCTTGTCGCGCTGGCGACGGCGTTCCTCGTGCGCGTCTATGCGACGCCCGGCCCGCGCGCGCGGATCGTGCCGCGGGCGTACGCCATCACCACGCACGTGACGACGCTCGCGGTGACCGTGACGGTCGTCGTCGGCATCCTCCTCACCGGAGCGGGGCCCCACGCCGGTGACGACGCCGCCGCCCGCAACGGCCTCGACCCGATCTTCTGGCAGCACGTTCACAGCTGGCCCGCATACATCACCCTCGTGCTGACGCTCGTCCTCGTGTCGGGCGCCATCCGGCTCCCCCGCACGACCGGCTTGCAGCGCTGGACGGGCCTCTTGCTCGGCATCGAGCTGCTGCAGATCGCGGTCGGCCTGTGGCAGGCGCGCACGGGCCTGCCGATCGCGCTCGTGAACATCCACATGGTGCTCGCCGTGGCCCTCGTAGCCGCGATGGTCGCCGTCGTGATGTCGCTGAAGGCTCCGCTGTCGAGCGTGGCGCCCGCGACCGAACGAGAGGTCGCGCACACAGAAGCCTCATAGGCTTCGGAAGGGGCACGCAGAGGTCGATCCCCCAGAGTGTTCGAGGCCGCCGACAGCGGTCGCGACACGAAGGAGCACCATGAGCGTTCACCCCCGCATTGTCCGCAGCATCCCGTTCTGGATCCTCGTTGCCGGATCGGTTGCCGCGATCGGCGGTGGCACCTACGTCCTGGTCGAGAAGCTCAGCCACATGGAGGCGACCATTCTCGACAACACCGCCACGGGTGTCGACGTCTACGTCGGCCAGATCTGGGGCGTGTTCGGCGGCATCCTCCTCGGCGCCGGCGTCGTCGGTCTGGCTCTGGCCCTCGCCACCGCGGCGCTGAGCTCGGTCTTCCCGCGGGAGCCGCGCCGCACCGCCGGAGAGCAGGATCGGCATGCAGCTGTGCCCGCCTCGGAGCATGTCATCTCGGAGCCCGTGGTCTCGGAGCGCGCGGCCTCGGAGCCGGCGGTCTCGACCGAGACGACCGCGGTTTCGGCCGCAGACACGACGGCGCCCGACCCGGCCACGACCTCGACCCTGGAGTCGCCGTCCAACGACCCGCAGCAGCGCTGACCCACGCCGCCACACCCTCAGAACGGCCGTCCTCCGCGGCACTCGGGCTTCCCGGGTGAGGAGGGCGGCCGTTCTGCACGCGCCAGCACTCGGGTCGACCCCGACCGGGTTCACCTGGCAGCTCGCGCCCCCACCCATGCGCTGAGGGGGGCGGCACCTGTCAAGCGAACCCGGGCCTGCAGATCCAGATGGCAGCTCGCGCACCTACCCACGCGCCGAAGGGACCCCACCTGTCAAGTGAGCCCAGTGAGCCCAGCCGCGCGGGCGCGACCTCAGAAGGGCAGCAGCGGGTCGACCGCGATGGCCACGAAGACCAGCGTCAGGTAGGTGATCGAGGCGTGGAACACGCGCATGGGGCGAGCCTGCTCGCCGCGGACGGCGCGGTTGTACAGACGGTGCGACTCGTAGAGGAACCACCCGCCGAAGACGATCGCCGAGACGGTGTACACGAGCCCCATCGGCGCCACCGGGATGAGCAGCAGCGAGCACGCGACGGTCGCCCACGCGTAGAGGATGACCTGAAGGCCGACCTGCGACCCGTTGCGGGTTGCGCCCAGCATGGGCACGTCGACCTCGTCGTAGTCGTTCTTGTACTTCATCGACAGCGGCCAGTAGTGCGGCGGCGTCCAGAGGAAGACGAGAACGAACAGGATGAGCGCCGCCCACGAGAGCGAGCCGGTCACGGCCGACCATCCGATCACGACCGGGAAACAACCCGCGATGCCGCCCCAGACGATGTTCTGCTCCGTGCGGCGCTTCAGGATCATCGTGTAGATCACGACGTAGAAGAAGATGGCGAAGACGCTGAGGGATGCCGCGACCCAGTTCGTCGTCACGGCGAGCCACACCGTGGATGCCACCGCGAGCGTCCACGCGAAGATCAACGCGCCGCGGGCCGAGACCTCGCCCGTCACGATGGGTCGGTTCTCGGTGCGCTTCATGTGCGCGTCGATGTCGCGGTCGAGGTACATGTTGAACGCGGCGGCGGACCCGGCGCTCATCGCGCCTCCGACGACCGTCGCGAGCACGAGCCAGAGATTCGGAAGACCGCCGGCCGCGAGGATCATGACCGGCACCGTCGTCACCAGCAGCAGCTCGAGCACGCGGGGCTTCGTGAGCGCGACATACGCGCGGACGGTCGCGCCGAACGACGTGCCACGAGAGGTGTCGACGGAGGCCGAACCGGCAGTCGTCGTGATGTCCATCGCTCCCCGCATCTCACCGCTGTGAACCTGTCCAGTCTAGGGCATCCGCCGAGGAGGGCCTCCGCGGGGCCGCCCTACCACGACTGTCACATGACGACGTGCGCGCCCCGGCCGTCTGGCGTCCTCGCTATGCTGAGGTCATACGCGCGCCGGCGCCGAACCCCTCCCTTCCTGACTGCGGAGCGGCATGCGCAGGCGCTGCCTCTCGAGAAAGGCGACCGAGTGTCGGAACTTCGTTGGGACGAGATCGATCGGCGCGCGGTGGACACCGCCCGCGTCCTGGCCGCGGATGCGGTGGAGAAGGTGGGCAACGGCCACCCGGGTACGGCCATGAGCCTCGCCCCCGCCGCCTACCTCCTGTATCAGCGCGTGCTGCGGCACGACCCCACGGACACCGACTGGCTCGGGCGCGACCGCTTCATCCTGTCAGCGGGTCACTCTTCCCTCACGCAGTACGTGCAGCTCTACCTCGGCGGCTTCGGTCTCGAGCTCGATGATCTGAAGGCGTTGCGCACCTGGGGCTCGCTGACCCCGGGACACCCCGAGTACGGCCACACCAAGGGCGTCGAGATCACGACCGGCCCGCTCGGCCAGGGCCTCGCCACCTCCGTCGGCTTCGCCTACGCGGCTCGCTACGAGCGCGGTCTGTTCGACCCCGAGGCGCCGGCCGGCACCTCGCCGTTCGACCACTTCATCTACGTCATCGCGAGCGACGGCGACATCCAGGAGGGCATCACGGCCGAGGCCGGATCGCTCGCCGGACACCAGCAGCTCGGCAACCTGATCGCGATCTACGACGCGAACCAGATCTCGATCGAGGACGACACGAACGTCGCCTTCACCGAGGATGTCGCAGCGCGTTACGAGGCCTACGGCTGGCACGTGCAGACGGTCGACTGGAAGAGCACGGGCGAATACGTCGAAGACGTGGCCGCCCTCTACTCCGCGATCGAGGCGGCGAAGGGCGAGACCGACAAGCCCTCCCTCATCGTCCTCAAGACGATCATCGGCTGGCCGGCTCCCGGCAAGCAGAACACCGGCAAGATCCACGGCTCCGCGCTCGGTGCCGACGAGCTCGCCGCCACGAAGAAGGTGCTCGGGTTCGACCCCGAGAAGAGCTTCGAGGTCGCCGACGACGTCATCAGCCACACCCGTTCCCTCGCCGAGCGCGCGGCGGCCGAGCGCGCCGAATGGCAGAAGTCGTTCGACGCCTGGGCCGAGGCCAACCCTGAGCGCAAGGCGCTGCTCGATCGCCTCGAGTCCGGCGAGCTGCCGGCCGACGTGTCGGTCCCCGCGTTCGAGGCGGGCAAGGCCGTGTCGACCCGCGCCGCGAGCGGTCAGGTCATCAACGCGCTCGCCGACCAGCTCCCCGAGCTCTGGGGCGGATCCGCCGACCTCGCCGAGTCGAACCTGACGACGATCAAGTCGGGCAAGAGCTTCATCCCCACCGAGTGGTCGACGCACGAGTGGTCGGGCGACCCGTACGGCCGCGTCCTGCACTTCGGCATCCGCGAGCACGCGATGGGCGCGATCGTCAACGGCATCGTCCTGCACGGCAAGACGCGCGCCTTCGGCGGCACCTTCCTCATCTTCAGCGACTACATGCGCCCCGCGGTGCGCCTGGCCGCCCTGATGAACATCCCGTCGATCTACGTGTGGACGCACGACTCCATCGCCCTCGGCGAGGACGGCCCGACGCACCAGCCGATCGAGCAGATCTCGTCGCTGCGACTCATCCCCAACTTCACGGTCGTCCGTCCGGCCGACGCCAACGAGACCGCGGCCGCGTGGCACGAGCTGCTGCGCCGCCAGGCCGGCCCCGCGGGCATCGCCCTGACGCGTCAGAACATCCCGGTGTTCCCGCGCGGTGAGGACGGCTTCGCAACCACGGACGGCGTGGCGAAGGGCGCGTACGTGCTCATCGATGCCGAGGGCGGCCAGCCGGACGTCATCATCATCGCCACCGGTTCCGAGGTGCAGCTGGCTGTCGAAGCCCGCGAGGCTCTCGCCGCGGACGGCATCCAGGCCCGCGTCGTCTCGGCCCCCGCGCTCGAATGGTTCGCCGAGCAGGACGAGGCGTACCGCGAGTCGGTGCTGCCCGCAGCCGTCCGTGCGCGCGTCTCCGTCGAGGCCGGTGCCACCCCGCTGTGGCGCTCCATCGTCGGCGACACCGGACGCTCGGTCGGCATCGACCACTTCGGCGCTTCGGCCGACTACCAGACCCTGTTCGAGAAGTTCGGAATCACCACCGAGGCCGTCGTCGCGGCCGCCCGCGCAACCGTTGAGGAGAACAACGCATGAGCACGCCCACCCAGGACCTCTCCGACGCCGGCGTCAGCATCTGGCTCGACGACCTGTCGCGTCAGCGCATCACGACCGGCAACCTGCAGGAGCTCATCGACACCCGCAACGTCGTCGGCGTGACGACGAACCCCTCGATCTTCCAGGCCGCCATCAGCGCGGGCGTCGGATACGAGGAGGCCATTGAGGCGCAGGCCAAGGCCGGAGCCTCCACCGACGACACGATCTTCGAGCTGACGACGACGGACGTGCGCAACGCGTCCGACATCTTCCGCCCGATCTTCGACAAGACGGGCGGCGTCGACGGTCGCGTGTCGATCGAGGTCTCCCCCGACCTCGCGCACGACACCGACGCCACCATCGCCGAGGCCAAGAAGCTCGCCGCCGCGGTCGACCGCCCCAACGTCCTGATCAAGATCCCCGCGACTAAGGCCGGCCTGCCCGCGATCACCGAGGTCATCGCCGCCGGCATCAGCGTCAACGTCACGCTGATCTTCTCGCTCGAGCGCTACAACGAGGTCATCGACGCCTACCTCGCCGGCCTGGAACGCGCCCGCGAGGCGGGCATCGACCTCGGTGGCATCCACTCGGTCGCGTCGTTCTTCGTCTCGCGTGTGGACACCGAGGTCGACAAGCGCCTCACGGCGATCGGATCGGATGCCGCGAACGAGCTGAAGTCGCTCGCCGGTGTCGCCAACGCGCGCCTGGCTTACGAGCTCTTCGAGAAGAAGTTCGCCGAGCAGCGCGCCCAGGACCTCGTCGCCGCCGGCGCGAACCTGCAGCGTCCGCTGTGGGCCTCGACCGGTGTCAAGGACCCCGCGCTGCCGGACACCCTCTACGTCACCGAGCTCGTCGCCCCCGGCACCGTCAACACGATGCCCGAGAAGACCCTCGAGGCGACGTTCGACCATGGTGTGATCTCCGGCGACACCGTCACCGGCGCCTACGATGCCGCGCACAAGGTCTTCGCCGACCTCGCCGAGGTGGGAATCGACCTCGAAGACGTCACCCAGTTGCTGGAGGACGAGGGCGTCGACAAGTTCATCGCGTCGTGGCACGACCTGCAGGGCACGGTGACGGCGGCTCTGGAGAGCGCCCGTTGAGCTTCGAGATCCACGTCTCGGGGCACGTCTCCGACGTCGTCGAGAAGACCGTGCCCCGACTCGTGACCGATCTGGTGGCGAGCGGCATCACCGCCGGTGACGCCGACCTGTGGGGTCCTGATGCCGCCGCCGAGGCGTCCCACCGACTCGGCTGGGTGCAGGCCGTCACCGTGTCGCGTCCGCTCGTCGCCGAGATCGAGGCGCTGCGCTCCGAGCTCCTCGGCCGGGGTATCACGCGCGTCGTGCTGGCCGGGATGGGTGGCTCGTCGCTCGCTCCCGAGGTCATCGCCCGCACGCACGGTGTGCCGCTGACGATCCTCGACTCCACCGCCCCCGGGCAGGTCCTGGCGGCCATCGACGGCGACCCGGAGACAGGCGGTCTCGCCGAGACCGTCCTCGTCGTCTCGTCGAAGTCGGGTTCGACGGTCGAGACCGATTCGGCGCGTCGCGCCTTCGCTGCTGCGTGGAGCGATCTCGGTATCGATCCGGCCGATCGCATCGTCGTCGTCACCGACCCGGGCTCGCCGCTCGAGCGCGAGGCGCGCGAAGCGGGACACCGGGTGTTCACCGCCGACCCGACGGTCGGAGGGCGCTATTCGGCGCTCACGGCCTTCGGCCTCGTGCCGGCGGGATTGGCGGGGGCCGACATCGGGCAGCTGCTCGACGAAGCCGATGCGACCCTGCTCGAAGTGGCCGTGGACGACCCGCGCAACCCCGCTCTCGTGCTCGCCGCGGCGATCGCGGGCGGCGAACCGCGCCGCGACAAGCTGGCCCTCATCAGCGACGGGACCCACATCGTGGGACTCCCCGATTGGATCGAGCAGCTGGTCGCCGAATCGACCGGGAAGGCCGGCACCGGCATCCTGCCCGTCGTCGCCACCCCGCTTTCCCCCGAGCTCGACCTCCTTCCCGATGACCTGCAGGTCGTGCGACTCGTCGGCGACGCGGTCCACTTCCAGATCCTCGAGCAGCACCCCGGCGAGGTGCTCGTCAGCGGTTCCCTGGGCGCTCAGTTCCTGGTGTGGGAGTACGCCACAGCGATTGCCGGTCGCCTGCTCGGGATTAACCCCTTTGACCAGCCCGACGTCGAGGCGGCGAAGACCGCCGCGCGGGGCCTGCTCGATGCGCAGCCCGCGTCGACCGCGCCGCTGTTCGTCGAGGACGGCGTCGAAGTGCGGGTGTCCGATCCCGCCCTCGCGGCGGATCGCACGCTCGCGGGGGTCCTCGCGAATCTGTGGCGGGTCGTCCCGACCGACGGATACGTCGCCGTCCAGGCCTATGTCGATCGCACCGCCGTGCCGCAGCTGGCCGGCGTGCGCGAACTGATCGCCGCCGACTCCGGCCGCCCCACCACGTTCGGGTGGGGACCGCGGTTCCTGCACTCGACCGGTCAGTACCACAAGGGCGGCCCGGCGAACGGCGTGTTCGTCCAGATCACCGAGCGCACGGACGTCGACCTCGAGATTCCGGGTCGTCCCTTCACGTTCGGCCGTCTGATCGAAGCGCAGGCCTCCGGCGACGCCGCGGTCCTCGCCGAGCGCGGCCGCCCCGTCGTGACGCTCACCCTGACGGACCCCGCGACCGAGGTCCTCACCCTTTTCGAAGCCGCCCAGTAGGAAGACCCCTCCCATGACCGTGGAGATCTCGCGCGCCCACAACCCCCTGCGCGATCCCGACGACCGCCGCTTGAACCGCATCGCAGGGCCCAGCGCTCTCGTGATCTTCGGCGTCACCGGCGACCTGTCGCGCAAGAAGCTCATGCCCGCCGTCTACGACCTCGCCAACCGCGGGTTGCTGCCCCCCGGGTTCGCCCTGGTCGGCTTCGCCCGACGCGACTGGGAGGACCAGGACTTCGCGGAGGTCGTGCACTCGGCGGTGAAACAATACGCGCGCACGCCGTTCCGCGAGGAGACCTGGAAGCAGCTCCTCCAGGGCATCCGCTTCGTCTCCGGCGAGTTCGGCGACGCCGATGCTTTCCGTCGACTCCGCGAGACGGTCGAGAAGCTCGATGTCGATCGCGGGACGATGGGGAACCACGCGTTCTACCTGTCGATCCCGCCGAAGGACTTCCCGATCGTCGCGAAGCAGCTCAAGGACTCCGGCCTGGTCGACGAGCACGCGGATGCCGACACCTGGCGCCGCGTGGTCATCGAGAAGCCGTTCGGCAGCGACCTGAAGACGGCCCGCGAACTCAACGAGGCGCTCGAGGTGGCCTTCCCGGCCGACTCGATCTTCCGGATCGACCACTACCTCGGCAAGGAGACGGTGCAGAACATCCTCGCACTGCGCTTCGCGAACGAGCTGTTCGAGCCGATCTGGAATGCGAACTACGTCGACCACGTGCAGATCACGATGGCCGAAGACATCGGCGTCGGCGGGCGTGCGGGATACTACGACGGCATCGGCGCGGCCCGCGACGTCATCCAGAACCACCTTCTCCAGCTCCTCGCCCTCACCGCGATGGAAGAGCCCATCTCGATGGAGGCCAACCACCTGCGGGCCGAGAAGGAGAAGGTGCTCGCCGCTGTCCAGCTGCCGGCCGATCTCTCGACCGCGACCGCCCGCGGACAGTACGCCGGCGGGTGGCAGGGCGGCGAAGAGGTCACCGGCTTCCTCGACGAGGACGGGATGAATCCCGAGTCGACGACCGAGACCTACGCCGCCATCAAGGTCGACATCGCCACGCGCCGCTGGGCAGGTGTGCCGTTCTACCTCCGGACGGGCAAGCGTCTGGGCCGCCGCGTGACCGAGATCGCGGTCGTGTTCAAGCGGGCCCCGCAGCATCTGTTCCTGCGCAATCAGACGACGGAGCTCGGCCAGAACGCCCTGGTGATTCGCGTCCAACCCGACGAGGGCGTCACGATCCGATTCGGCTCCAAGGTGCCGGGGGCCGCCACCGAGGTCCGCGACGTCACGATGGACTTCGGCTACGGCCACGCCTTCACCGAATCCAGCCCCGAGGCATACGAGCGGCTCATCCTCGATGTCCTCCTGGGCGATCCGCCGCTCTTCCCGCGGCACGAAGAGGTCGAGCTCTCGTGGCGCATCCTCGACCCCGTCGAGGAGTTCTGGGCGAAGCAGGGCGGTCCGCTCGAGCAGTACGCGCCCGGCTCCTGGGGCCCCACTTCCGCAGATGAACTGCTGGCCCGCGACGGCCGCGTCTGGAGGCGTCCATGATCGTCGATCTGCCCGACACGACCGTGTCGAAGATCGCCCGCGAACTCGTCAACGTGCGCGAGGAGGGCGGTGCCGTCGCCCTCGGACGCGTCCTGACACTCGTCATCGCGACGTCGCACGGGCTCGAAGAAGACGCGATCGAGGCGGCCAACGACGCCTCGCGCGAGCACCCGATGCGCGTGATCGTGCTGATCACCGATGCGAAGGGCGAATCGAAGCTCGACGCGCAGATCCGGGTCGGCGGCGACGCCGGTGCAAGCGAGGTCGTGGTCCTGCGCGCCAGCGGTGGCGCAGCGAGCAACGACGAGGCTCTCATCACCGGCCTCCTGCTGCCCGACGCTCCTGTTGTGGCCTGGTGGCCCGACCACCCGCCCGCAGACCCGTCGCAGTCGCCCATCGGCCGCATCGCGCAGCGGCGGATCACCGACGCCGCCACGCTGCCCTACGACAGTGGACGGCTCGCCGCGCTGGGCGACGGCTACGCGCCCGGAGACACCGATCTGGCGTGGACACGCCTGACGCACTGGCGCGAGCAGCTCGCGGCCGTCCTCGACCAGCCTCCCTACGAGCCGGTGACCGAGGTCGAGGTCGTCGGCAGCGGCAGCTCGCCGTCGACAGGACTGCTCGCCGCCTGGCTGTGCTTGATGCTCGATGTACCGGTGAACTGGCAGTACGCTCCCCGCGACGAGTGGGAGCACGGCATCCGCAGTGTCCGCCTCAAGCGGCCGAGCGGTGACGTCCTGCTCGAGCGCACGACGACCGTCGACGCGACGCTGACCCAGCCGGGCCAGCCGTCGCACGATCTCGTCCTCCCCCGTCGGACGCTCCGCGAATGCCTCGCGGAAGAGCTCCGACGCCTCGGGCCCGACGTCCTGTACGGCCGGGTCATCACGGACGGCTGGGCGCGGCTCCACCGCTCGCCTGCCGGAGACGCCTGAGATGCCGACCGCTGAGAAGCGCGTCGTCATCAGCCCCGACGTCGACACCCTCACCGGCTCGATCGCGGCACGTTTCCTCGATCGCGTGGCGAAGTGGGGAACGGACGGAAGAACCGTCAACGTCGGTCTCGCGGGCGGCGGCATCATGACGGATGTGCTCGAGCGGCTCGGGTCCCACCCCGAGCGCGATACTGTCGACTGGTCGCGCGTGCACTTCTGGTGGGTCGACGAGCGCTTCGTCGCCCGCGACAGCGAGGATCGGAACGAGGCGGTCGCACGTCGCGCCTTCCTCGACGCGATCGAGCTGCCGACATCGAACGTGCATCCCATCGCTGCGTCAGACGAGGCACCGGATGCCGAAGCCGCCGCCAGCGCGTACGCTGCCGAGCTCGCTACGGCGGGCATCGACGGCGCGGCCTGGCCCGTCTTCGACATCTGCTTCCTGGGCGTCGGCCCCGACGGCCACATCGCCTCGTTGTTCCCGGACCGCGGTGAGATCCGCATCACCGACAGCGCGGTCTCAGCCGTCCACGACTCCCCGAAGCCCCCGGCCGAGCGCGTGACGCTCACTCGGCCGGTGATCAACGCGTCGAAGCGGGTATGGATGGTGCTCGCCGGTCCGGACAAGTCAGCCGCGCTCGGGCTCGCGCTTGCGGGTGCCAGCTACCACAGCGTGCCGGCAGCCGGTGCGAAGGGCACCCGTCGCACCATTCTGTTCACGGATGAAGCGACCGCCGCGCAGGTTCCGCCAGAGCTCATCGACGACGAGTACTGACCCGCGCGCAACATACGAAGAGAGCGGATGCCGTGGCATCCGCTCTCTTCGTATGTTGCGACGTGTGCCGCGTCAGTTCAGTCCGCGGCGTTCGCGAAGCTGCTGCAGCGCTTCGTCGAGCAGCTGCTCGGCCTCTTCGTCGGAGCGGCGCTCCTTCACGTAGGCGAGGTGCGTCTTGTACGGCTCGGTCTTGGCGACGGCAGGCGGATTCGCCTTGTCGCGACCGGCCGGCAGCCCCGAGTGGGGCGAGTCGATGGTCTCGGGGATCTCTTCGTCCGCGATGCCGGCGGCGAAGTAGCGCACGGTCTCGTTGCCGAGAGCGTCCCAGTACGAGATCGCCACGCGATCAGCGTGGTGTCCGTGGTCCTGCTCCCCCATGGGGCCCGCACCCACGCGGGTGCCGCGAATGGCGTTTCCTCCGGTGGCCATCAGAGCACCGTGAACTTCGTGATGAGGCCGAGGGCGACGATGGAGAGGAACCACGCCAGCGCGAGCACGATCGTGAAGCGGTTGAGGTTGCGCTCCGCGAGGCCCGACGAGCCCATGGCGGAACTCATCCCGCCGCCGAACATGTCGGACAGGCCGCCGCCGCGCCCCTTGTGGAGCAGGATCAGCAACGTCAGGAGCAGGCTGGTGATGCCCAGAAGCACCTGCAGCACGAACTCGAGGATCTGCACGGTGGTCGTCACCTTTCCGGCGATCGTTCCGATCGCACGAGGGTCAAGTATATCCAGCAGCCGCACGGATACGCGTACGGCCCGGCGACCGGTGGGTCGCCGGGCCGTACGACGTCACACGCCGACGTGCTTCTGGTAGCGAATGATCGCGGCGAACTCGTCTGCGACGAGGCTCGCGCCTCCGACGAGAGCGCCGTCGACATCGGGCTCGCGCATGAAACCGGCGATGTTGGCCGACTTCACCGATCCCCCGTAGAGGATGCGGGTGCGCGCAGCCGCATCGGCGCCGAGCACGGAGCCGACGACGTCACGGAGCTTCGCGCACACGTCCTGCGCCTGCTGCGGGGTCGCAGCCTGGCCGGACCCGATGGCCCACACCGGCTCGTAAGCCACGACGATGTCGGCATCCGCCGCCACGCTCGCGAGGGCCGCCTCGAGCTGCGCCACCGGAACAGCCGACGCGCCGTGCTTTTCCAGGTCTTCCGCCGTCTCACCGACGCAGATGACCGGCGACAGACCGTGACGGAGGGCCGCCTGGACCTTGGCCGCGACGACCTCATCGGTCTCGGCGTGGTACTCACGACGCTCCGAGTGCCCGATGATCACGTACCGGCAGTCGAGCTGCTTGAGGAACGCTCCCGAGATCTCGCCGGTGTATGCGCCGGAGTCCTTCGTGGAAAGATCCTGGGCACCGAGAGCGAAAGCGATCTTGTCGGCGTCGAGCAGCGTCTGCACCGTACGCAGATCGGTGAAGGGCGGGAAGACCGCCACCTCGACGGAGTCATCCTCGTGCTTGGCGTCCTTCAGCGTCCAGTGCAGCTTCTGCACGAACGCCACCGCCTGCAGGTGGTCGAGGTTCATCTTCCAGTTGCCCGCGATGAGGGGCATACGGTTCATGCCCATCCGAGCACCTCCAGACCGGGCAGCTTCTTGCCCTCCAGGAATTCCAGCGACGCACCGCCGCCGGTCGAGATGTGACCGAACGACGAGTCGGCGAACCCGAGCTGCCGCACCGCGGCCGCCGAATCTCCGCCGCCGACGACGGACAGCCCGTCGACCTCGGTGAGCGCCTGAGCCACGGCTCGCGTGCCTGCCGCGAACGCGGGCATCTCGAACACGCCCATCGGGCCGTTCCAGAACACGGTGCGCGAGCTGCGGATCGCGTCGGCGAACAGCTCTGCGCTCTTCGGGCCGATGTCGAGGCCCATGCCGTCGGCACCGAACGGGGTGTCCTCCAGAGCATCGGCCGCGGCGACCACGTGATCGGCGTCCGCCGCGAAGCCGGAAGCCATGACCGCGTCGACGGGGAGCACGAGTTCGACGCCGCGCTCCTTCGCCGTGGCGATGTAGCCCTTCACCGTCTCGAGCTGGTCGCTCTCGAGCAGGCTCTTGCCGACCTTGTGCCCAAGCGCGGCGAGGAAGGTGAACAGCATCCCCCCGCCGACGAGGATCTTGTCGGCGCGCGGAAGCAGGTGCTCGATGACACCCAGCTTGTCGCTCACCTTCGACCCGCCGAGCACCACGGCGTATGGACGCTCGGGGTTCTCGGTGAGGCGGTCGAGGACGTCGACCTCCTTCTCGATGAGGAAGCCGGCCGCCGACGGCAGGATCTCTGCGAGGTCGTAGACCGAGGCCTGCTTGCGGTGCACGACACCGAAGCCGTCGGAAACGAGCACATCGCCGAGCGCGGCGAGCTGCTCGGCGAACGCGCGACGCTCAGTCTCGTCCTTCGCCGTCTCGCCCGCGTTGAAGCGGAGGTTCTCGATCACTGCGACGTCACCGTCGCCGAGCGACGAGACGACCTGCTGCGCCGACTCGCCCACCGTGTCGCCGGCGAAGGCGACGGGCTTGCCGAGCAGCTCCGACAGACGCTGTGCGACGGGTTCGAGCGAGTACTTGGGGTCGGGGGAACCGTCGGGACGTCCCAGGTGCGAGCACGCGATGACGCGGGCTCCCTGGCCGATGAGGTGGTCGATGGTGGGCAGTGCCGCACGCACACGGCCATCGTCCGTGATGACTCCGTCCTTCAGGGGGACGTTGAAGTCAACACGGACGATGACGCGCTTTCCTGCGAGCGGGCCCAGCGAATCGAGGGTTCGCAGAGCCATGGTCGTCAGAGCTTGCTGGCGACGAGCTCGGTGAGGTCGACGAGGCGGTTGGAGTAACCCCACTCGTTGTCGTACCAGCCGACGACCTTGACCTGGTTGCCGATGACGCGGGTCAGGCCGGCGTCGAAGATGCAGGAGTGGTCGTCGGTGACGATGTCGCTCGAGACGATCTCGTCCTCGGTGTACTTCAGGATGCCCTTGAGCGGACCCTCGGCAGCAGCCTTGTACGCAGCCTTGATCTCCTCGACCGTGACCTCGCGCTCGAGCTCGACCGTGAGGTCGGTCGCCGAACCGGTGGGAACGGGCACGCGAAGAGCGAAGCCGTCGAGCTTGCCCTTCAGCTCGGGGAGGACGAGGCCGATGGCCTTGGCCGCGCCCGTCGAGGTGGGGACGATGTTGAGGGCGGCGGCGCGGGCACGGCGGAGGTCGCTGTGCGGGCCGTCCTGCAGGTTCTGGTCGGCCGTGTAGGCGTGGACCGTCGTCATGAGGCCCTTGACGATGCCGAACTCGTCGTTCAGGACCTTCGCCAGCGGCGCGAGGCAGTTCGTGGTGCACGACGCGTTCGAGATGACGTTGTGGTTCTCGGGGTCGTACAGGTCCTCGTTCGCGCCGATGACGAACGTGCCGTCCTCGCCCTTCGCGGGAGCCGAGATGAGAACCTTCTTGGCGCCGCCCGCGATGTGCTTCTTGGCGTCCTCGGCGTTGGTGAAACGACCGGTCGACTCGATGACGATGTCGACGCCCAGCTCGCCCCAGGGGAGGTTGGCGGGGTCGCGCTCTTCGAAGACCTTGATGGTCTTGCCGCCGACCGTGATCGAGTCCTCCGAGTACGTGACCTCGGCGTCCAGGCGACCCAGGATCGAGTCGTACTTGAGCAGGTGGGCGAGAGTCTTGTTGTCGGTGAGGTCGTTCACCGCCACGATCTCGAGGTCCGCGCCCTGAGCGAGGGCGGCGCGGAGGTAGTTGCGTCCGATGCGGCCGAAGCCGTTGATGCCGATCTTGACAGACACGATGTCTCCCGTTTCTTGTCGCGCCGGAAAAGCCCGTGCTGGCTGACCGAAACGCGATCTGATGAAAAAGAAGAGGATGCCGGGTTCGGCTCCCGTTGCCGGGAGGAGCCCGGCATCCTCACCTGTTTATGACCCTACTACGCGAGCAGGCCGGCCGTCTTCTCCCGAGCCGTCACAAAGCGCTCGGCGACGTTCTGCCAGTTCGCGATGTTCCACGCCGCCTTGACATAGTCCGCCTTGACGTTGAGGTAGTCGAGGTAGAAGGCGTGCTCCCACATGTCGAGCTGGAAGATGGGGATGGTTCCCTGGGCGGTGTTCGACTGCTGGTCGAACAGCTGCTGGATGATCAGCTGCGCGCCGATCGGGTCCCAGCTGAGCACGGCCCAGCCGGAGCCCTGGATGCCGGTGGCGGCAGCCGTGAAGTGCGCCTGGAACTTGTCGAATCCGCCGAAGAACTCGTCGATCGCCGCGCGGAGCTCGCCCTCGGGCTCGCCGCCGCCCTCGGGCGAGAGGTTCGTCCAGAAGATGGAGTGGTTGACGTGCCCGCCGAGGTTGAACGCGAGGTCCTTCTCGAGCTTGTTGACGTTCGCGAGGTTGCCAGTCTCACGGGCCTCCGCGAGCTGCTCGAGAGCGGTGTTGGCGCCGTTCACGTACGTCTGGTGGTGCTTGGAGTGATGAAGCTCCATGATCTTGCCGCTGATGTGCGGCTCGAGTGCCGCGTAATCGTATGGGAGCTCGGGAAGGGTGTACTTCGTCATTCTCTATCTCCTGTCAGCACCGCGCAGCGCGCGGCTCGTGCTGTCGAAGGCGCGCGACCGCACGCCTCGTGGACGTTTCTCATCCTATTGAGGGGCAACGCGTCGCACACCCCGTTGCTTCCCGCTCGGAACGCGGTGTAACGCGGGCGTGGCCGTTCAGTCGGAGAGTCCCGCGGGAACCGCCGACTCGGTGTCGGGCAGTCCTTCAGCGGCGGCCTTCTTGTCGGCCATCGCGAGAAGGCGGCGGATGCGGCCCGCGACAGCGTCCTTCGTCAGCGGCGGGTCGGCGTGATGCCCGAGCTCGTCGAGGCTCGCGTCACGGTGTGCCAGACGCAGATCGCCGGCCTGCTTGAGGTGGTCGGGCACCTCGTCCCCTAGGATCTCGAGGGCTCGCTCGACGCGCGCGCAGGCCGCGACGGCCGCCTGGGCCGAACGACGCAGGTTCGCGTCGTCGAAGTTCACGAGGCGGTTCACGCCCGCGCGCACCTCGCGGCGCTGCCGCATCTGGTCCCACGTGTCGGCCGTGCGGGTGGCGCCCATCTCGGCGAGGGTCTGCCGAATCGCCTCGCCGTCGCGGACCACGACGCGCGGGATCCCGCGGACCTCGCGCGCCTTGGCCGCGATGCCCAGACGGTGAGCCGCGCCGACGAGGGCCATGGCGGCCTCGGGAGAGGGGCAGGAGATCTCGAGAGCGGCCGAACGTCCCGGGTCGGACAGCGAACCCGCAGCGAGGAAAGCACCGCGCCACAGGGCGGCCAGGTCGGGACGCGATCCGGTCGTGAGCCTGTTGGGAAGGCCGCGCACCGGGCGGCGCCGCTGGTCGAGAAGGCCGGTCTGACGTGCGAGGGTCTCGCCTCCCTCGCGAACGCGGACGGCGAACGTCGCGCCGTCGCGGCCGCCGGACGCCTGGATGCGGGCGAGCTCGGGCCGCACGCCGTAGATCTCGACGAGTTCGCGCGCCACGCGGCGGGCGAGGATCTCCGAGTCGACCTCGGCCTCGACGGCCACTCGGCCCGCGATCGAGTGCAGACCGCCCGCGAAGCGCAGGATCGCGGTCACCTCGGCCACACGGGCGGCGGGTCGAGGGTCGCGCATCGCAGCCAACTCGGTCTTGACGTCAGCGGTCAGCGGCACGGCGCTCCTTCGGGAGGGGGTTCGGGGGACGAAGGGATAGCCTACTCGCGACCGAGGTCGCGGTGCTTGAGTCGCACCGCCACGCCGGGCAGCCCCGACAGCCGCTGCGCGAGTTCTCGAGCCGTGACGACGGAGCGGTGCTTGCCTCCCGTGCATCCGACGGCGACCACGGAATGGCGCTTGTTCTCGTCCTGGTAACCGCGCAGCACAGGTGCCAGCGCCGCAGCGTAGGCGTCGATGAACTCGCGCGCGTTGTCGTGCGAGAGGACCTCTTCGCGGACGGCGTCGTCTTCGCCGGTGAGCGCCTTGAGGTCGGGGTTCCAGAACGGGTTCGGCAGGAATCGCATGTCGGCCACGAGGTCGGCGTCCGGCGGCAGGCCGTACTTGAAGCCGAAGCTCATGACGGTGACGGTGTGGCGAGCCGCACCGTCGTCGGCGAACAGGTCACCGATGTAGGTCGCCAGCTGATGGATGTTGTCGCGGGAGGTGTCGACGATCACGTCGGCACTCTCGCGAATCGGGGCGAGGCGTTCGCGCTCGCGGCGGATGCCGTCGACGAGTGTGCCGTCGCCCTGGAGAGGGTGCGGGCGACGCACCGACTCGAACCGGCGCACGAGCACTTCGTCCGCGGCATCCAGGAACAGGATCCGGAGGGTGCGCCCATGCCGAAGCGCACGCGTGATCTCGGGCAGTGCGGCGAAGAGCTCACCGCCGCGGACGTCGACGACCGCCGCGACTCGCGGCAACGCGTTCCCCGCCAGCTCGCTGAGCTCGAGCAGCGGACGCAGCATCTGGGGCGGCAGATTGTCGACGACATACCACCCGAGGTCTTCCAGGGCGTTCGCGGCCGTGGTTCGGCCGGCACCGGACATGCCCGTGACGATGAGAATCTCGCCCGCGGGTACCTCGTCGGTCACCGTCACCACCCCTGTCTGTCGCCGACGTCCAGCCTATCCGTCCGCGAGATGGCGATGGATCGCCTCGGCCAGTCGAGGGCCGATTCCCGGCAGCTCCTGGATCTCCTCCGGCGTCGCCTGCTTGAGCTTGGAGACCGAGCCGAAGTGCCGCAGCAGAGCCTTGATCCGGGCCGCTCCGAGGCCCGGCACCTCGGAGAGGACCGAGGTGATGTCGCGCTTTCGCCGCTTGCGCTGGTGGACGATCGCGAATCGATGGGCTTCGTCTCGCAGCCGCTGGAGGAGATACAGCGACTCGGACGTGCGCGGGAGGATGACGGGGTACTCCTCCCCCGGCAGCCAGATCTCCTCGAGCCGTTTGGCGATGCCGCAGAGAGCGATCTCGCTGTGTCCGGCGTCGGCGAGGGCTCGCGCTGCCGCTTCGACCTGAGGCTTGCCGCCGTCGACGACGAGCAGCTGCGGACGATAGGCGAAACGCGGGCGCTTGCGTGCCGTCACGACCTCGCCGTCGGCGGTCGCGTCGGGAACCGGCTCATCGTCCTCGTCGGGTCGGTCGAGGTAGGCGAGGCGGCGCGTCAGCACCTGGTACATCGAGTCGGTGTCGTCCGTCGTCTCGTTGACGCCGAAGATCCGGTACTGGTCCTTGCGGGGAAGCCCATCCTCGAAGACCACGAGAGACGCGACGACGTTGGTGCCCGACAGGTGCGAGACGTCGTAGCACTCGATGCGCAGCGGAGCCTCCTCGAGGCCGAGGGCCTCCTGCAGGTCGGTCAACGCCTGGCTGCGCGCGACGTAGTCGCTCGTGCGACGGGTCTTGTGAAGCACGAGCGCCTGCTGCGCGTTGATGTTGGCGGTCTTCATCAGATCCGCCTTGCGTCCGCGCTGCGCGACCTGCACGGTGACGCGCTTACCGCGGCGGGTCTGCAGCCATTGCTCCAGCTCGCCGGCATCGCCGGGCAGCGTCGGAACGAACACATGCCGAGGGATGTCACCGGGCGCGGCATCCCCGTACGTCCGCTGGAGCACCTGATCGACCAGATCGGCCCCGGAGATGTCGATCTCTTTCTCGATCGTCGTCGCCCGCACACCGCGAATGCGACCGCCGCGCACGACGAAGTGCTGGACGGCAGCGGCGAGCTCGTCCTCGGCGATGCCGAAGAGGTCGGCATCCATATCGTCCTCGAGCACGAGGGCGCTCTTGTTGAGGACGGCGTCGATCGCCTGCAGCTTGTCGCGGTAGACAGCCGCCGACTCGTAGTCCATCGCCGCGGCCGACTCGCGCATGCGCGTCGTCAGCTCTCGGGCGAACCGCTGATCACCGCCCGACATGAAGGCGACGAAGTCATCGACCATCGCGCGGTGCTCTTCGATCGTGACCTTCATCGAGCACGGCCCGCCGCAGCGGCCGATCTGACCGGGGAAGCACGGACGCCCCGAGGCCATCGCCTTCTTGTACGACGAGTCGCTGCACGTGCGGATCGGGAAGACCTTGATCATCAGATCGATGGTCTCGTGCACCGCCCAGACCTTGGGATACGGCCCGAAGTACTTCGCACCGGGAATCCGCCGGTTGCGCGTCACGATCACCCGCGGCGCCTCATCGGCGAGAGTGATGGCCATGAACGGGTAGGACTTGTCGTCGCGGTAGCGGACGTTGAAGGGCGGATCGAACTCCTTGATCCACATGTACTCCAGCTGCAGCGAGTCGACGTCGGTCGCCACGACGGTCCATTCGACCGAGGCCGCGGTGGTGACCATGCGGCGGGTGCGCTCGTGGAGGGTGTGGAGCGGAGCGAAGTAGTTCGACAGCCGGGCCCGGAGGTTCTTCGCCTTGCCGACGTACAGGACCCGCCCTTCCGCGTCGCGGAAGCGGTAGACCCCGGGGTCTGTGGGGATCTCGCCGGCTTTCGGCCGGTAAGGAAGGACGTTCGCCACGTCAGCCCGCCTTGCGCGCCGCCGGGGCCCCCAGGATCTCGGCGAGGAACTGACCGGTGTGGCTCTCGGCGACGCCCGCGACCTGCTCGGGCGTACCCGTGGCCACGATCGTGCCGCCGCCGGCACCGCCCTCGGGACCGAGGTCGATGATCCAGTCGGAGGCCTTGATCACGTCGAGGTTGTGCTCGATCGTGATCACGGTGTTGCCCTTGTCGACGAGACCGTTGAGCACCTCGAGCAGCTTGCGGACGTCTTCGAAGTGCAGGCCCGTCGTGGGCTCGTCGAGCACGTAGATGCTGCGGCCGTTCGAGCGGCGCTGCAGCTCCGTGGCGAGCTTGACGCGCTGCGCCTCGCCGCCCGAAAGCGTCGTGGCGGACTGACCGAGCCGGACGTACCCGAGCCCGACGTCGACGAGCGTCTTCAGGTAGCGGTGGATCGCCTGGATCGGCTCGAAGAACTCCGCGGCCTCCGAGATGGGCATCTCGAGGACCTCGGCGATGTTCTTGCCCTTGTAGTGCACAGCGAGCGTGTCGCGGTTGTACCGCTTGCCGTGGCACACCTCGCAGTCGACGTACACGTCGGGCAGGAAGTTCATCTCGATCTTCAGTGTGCCGTCGCCGGAGCACGCCTCGCAGCGACCGCCCTTGACGTTGAACGAGAACCGACCCGGCAGGTATCCGCGGACCTTCGCCTCGGGCGTCTCGCTGAACAGGGTGCGGATGCGGTCGAAGACGCCGGTGTAGGTGGCGGGGTTCGATCGCGGGGTGCGGCCGATCGGCGCCTGGTCGACGTGAACCACCTTGTCGAGGTTGTCGAGGCCGGTGACGCGCGTGTGCTTGCCCGCGACGCGGCGTGCACCGTTCAGGCGGGTCGCCAGCACTTCGTACAGGATGCCGTTGACGAGCGTGGACTTGCCCGAGCCGCTGACTCCGGTCACCGAGGTGAGCACACCGAGCGGGAACTCGGCGGTCACGTTCTTGAGGTTGTTGGCCCGGGCGCCGACGACCGTCAGCATCCGCTTCTTGTCGATCTTGCGACGCTTCGTCGGCGTCTCGAGCGACCGGCGTCCCGACAGGTAATCGCCGGTCATCGAGTTCTCATCGGCGAGCAGAGCGTCATACGGGCCGGAGTGGACGACGTTTCCGCCTTCGACACCGGCACGCGGGCCGATGTCGACCACCCAGTCGGCGGCGGCGATCGTCTCTTCGTCGTGCTCGACGACGATGAGCGTGTTGCCGAGGCTCTTCAGCTTCACCAGCGTGTCGATCAGCCGGCGGTTGTCGCGCTGGTGCAGGCCGATCGACGGCTCGTCGAGGACGTAGAGGACCCCGGTGAGGCCCGAACCGATCTGTGTCGCGAGCCGGATGCGCTGTGCCTCGCCGCCCGAGAGAGATCCGGCGGCGCGCCCCAGGCTGAGGTAGTTCAGTCCGACCTCGATGAGGAAGTCGAGTCGGGCGCGGATCTCGCGCAGCACCGCTGCCGCGATCTTGGCCTCGCGCTCGGTGAGCTCGAGCTGGTTGAAGTAGGTCTGCGCCTCGGCGAGGCTCAGCCGCGCGACGTCGGCGATGGAATGCTCGTGGACGAGGACCGCGAGCACCTCCGGCTTGAGCCGGTCGCCGTCGCACGCGGGGCACGGGACCTCGCGCAGGTACTCCGCCCAGCGCTGACGCTGCGTGTCCGTCTCGGCCTGGAGATACTGACGTTCGATGTACGGGATGACGCCTTCGAAGCCCGATGCGTAGCGCATCTCGCGCCCGTAACGGTTCTTCCACTTGACCGTCACCTTGTAGTTCTCGCCGCGCAGCACCGCGTCCTGCACCTCCGCCGGCAGCTTGCGCCACGGGGTCTTGAGCGAGAACTTCAAGTCGGATGCGAGCCCTTCGAGCAGCCGCTCGTAGTACTGGAAGAGTCCCTTGCCCTGCGTTGTCCAGGGCAGGAGGACGCCCTCGGCGATCGAGAGCTCCTCGTCGCCCAGCATGAGCTCGGCGTCGACCGACATCCGGGTGCCGAGACCCGAGCACGTCGGGCATGCGCCGAAGGGTGCATTGAACGAGAAGGTGCGCGGCTCGATCTCGGTGAGCTGCAACGCGTGGCCGTTCGGGCAGGCGAGCTTCTCGCTGAAGCTCTGCCACGCCGCGTCGCCCTCTTCGTCGACGAAGTTGATCTTGATGACGCCGCCGGCGAGTGCCAGGGCGGTCTCGACCGAGTCGGTCACGCGCCCGAGCAGATCGGGGCCGGCGACGAGGCGGTCGACGACCACCGCGA
The DNA here is from genome assembly GCF_003289625.1 of Microbacterium sp. SMR1. Taxonomy (GTDB): domain Bacteria; phylum Actinomycetota; class Actinomycetes; order Actinomycetales; family Microbacteriaceae; genus Microbacterium; species Microbacterium plantarum. Next base: position 325,249 of record NZ_QMBN01000001.1, on the reverse strand, counting down.
TGTCGTGCTTGTAGCTCTTCTTGAGCGTCGGCGGCTCGGCCAGCGAGATCACGTCGCCGTCGACGACCGCCCGGGCGTAGCCCTTCGCGCTCAGCTCCTTGAAGAGGTCGACGAACTCGCCCTTCTTCTGCGTCACGACCGGCGCGACCACCTGATAGCGCGTGCGGTCGGGCAGCTCCATGAGCTGGTCGGCGATCTGCTGGACGGTCTGACGCTGGATCCGCTCGCCGCACTCGGGGCAGTGCGGCACGCCGATCCGCGCCCACAGGAGGCGCATGTAGTCGTGGATCTCGGTGATCGTGCCGACCGTCGACCGCGGGTTGCGGTTCGTCGACTTCTGATCGATCGAGACGGCGGGGCTCAGGCCCTCGATGAAGTCGACGTCGGGACGATCGACCTGACCGAGGAACTGTCGCGCGTATGCGCTCAGCGACTCGACGTAGCGGCGCTGGCCCTCGGCGAAGATCGTGTCGAAGGCGAGACTCGACTTTCCCGAGCCGGAGAGGCCGGTGAAGACGACGAGACTGTCGCGCGGGATGTCGAGATCCACGTCCTTGAGGTTGTGGACGCGGGCTCCGCGGACGCTGAGTTTCGATGAGGAAGCGACGGGGACGATGGGCACCGCACAAGTCTAGGTCGGGCCTCCGACACCGGCTCCGCGGTTCGCCCTGGGCTCACTCTTGCGCTACAGGCGGCTGCTCCCGAGGGACCCGCCGCCCGGCGAACGGCTCGAGTCCGTCGCGCAGAGCGGTCACCTCGTCGACCGTCATTCCGACCGCCGCCATGACCTGTTCGGGGACACGCACCGCGTCCGCGCGCAGCGCTCGGCCCGCAGCGGTCAGTCCGATCTCGAGCACGCGTTCGTCGCCTCGCCGCCGCGCGCGCGTGACCAGCCCCTGGGCCTCGAGACGTTTGACGAGCGGAGACAGCGTCGCCGGCTCCATCGCAATATCGGCCGCCAGCTCCCCCAGCGCCTGCGGTGACACTTCCCAGAGGGCGAGCATGACGAGGTACTGCGGGTGGGTCAGGCCGAGCGGCTCGAGAATCGGCCGGTAGATGGCCACGACGTTCCGGGCCGCGGTGACCAGCGCGAAGCAGAGCTGGTTGTCGAGCTTCAACATGTCGTCGGCGGAGTCCACCCTCGCATCCTATACGCCCTAATCGTTAGTACACTGATGATCATGACCGAGCACGACCGCCGCCCACCCCTTCGCACGCGCGTCCGCGAGGCGGGCGGCTGGTACGCCTATCTGAACTCGCGGCTCATCCGTGCCGCCGGGCCGGCGTCCGTCGGCCCTTACGAGAGCGAGCCCGAGCCCGAGCGCACCGGCCGCGCGTGTCCGTTGTGCGGCCACCCGATGACCGAGCACGACGTGGACCGAGCCGGGCCGAAGCCCCTGCTCCACTGCCCCCGTTGACCCGGCGCCGCCGCTGACACCCCCCGCGGTCAGGCGTGCCCGGCTCGCTCCATCGCACGCAGCTCCTTCTTGAGGTCCTGCACCTCATCACGGAGGCGCCCTGCCAGCTCGAACTTGAGTTCCGCTGCCGCGGCGAGCATCTGCTGCGAGAGGTCTTCGATCGTCGCCTCGAGCTGCTGAGCCCCTTCTGCGGCGATCCCCTCACGGCGCAGCTGCGGGGTGGGGCTCTTGCCCTTGCCCGACTTGTTGCGAGCCGTCGCCTTGCCGTTCAGCAGGTCGCGGGTATCGGATGCCTCTCGCGCGAGGGCATCCGTGATGTCGGCGATCTTCTTCCGCAGCGGCTGCGGATCGATGCCGTGCTCGAGGTTGTAGGCGATCTGCTTCTCACGGCGACGCTCGGTCTCCTCGATGGCTGCGGCCATCGAGTCGGTGATCTTGTCGGCGTACATGTGCACCTGGCCCGAGACGTTTCGCGCCGCGCGCCCGATCGTCTGGATGAGTGAGGTTCCCGAACGCAGGAACCCCTCCTTGTCGGCGTCGAGGATCGCGACCAACGACACCTCGGGCAGGTCGAGTCCCTCGCGGAGCAGGTTGATGCCGACGAGCACGTCGTACGCGCCCTGGCGCAACTCGGTGAGGAGCTCCACACGGCGGAGCGTGTCGACGTCGGAGTGCAGGTAGCGCACCCGCACGCCGTGCTCGCCGAGGAAGTCGGTGAGCTCTTCGGCCATCTTCTTGGTGAGTGTCGTCACCAGGACGCGCTCGTCGCGCTCCACTCGCAGCCGGATCTCCTCGAGCAGATCGTCGATCTGACCCTTCGAGGGCTTGATGATGATCTCGGGGTCCACGAGACCGGTGGGCCGGATGATCTGTTCGACCACGCCGTCGGCGATGCCCATCTCGTACCGCCCCGGTGTCGCGGAGAGATACACGGTCTGCCCGACGCGCTCTTTGAACTCGTCGAAGCGGAGCGGCCGGTTGTCCATGGCGCTCGGCAGACGGAACCCGTGGTCGACAAGGGTGCGCTTGCGGGAGGCATCCCCCTCGTACATCGCTCCGATCTGGGGAACGGTTACGTGCGACTCATCGATCACGAGGAGGAAGTCGTCGGGGAAGAAGTCGAGCAGCGTGTGGGGCGGGTCGCCGGGAGACCGACCGTCGAGGTGCCGCGAGTAGTTCTCGATGCCCGAGCAGAAGCCGAGCTGCTGCAGCATCTCGAGGTCGAAGGTCGTCCGCATCCGGAGACGCTGCGCCTCCAGCAGTTTTCCCTGGCTCTCGAACTCCTTCAGACGCTCGCCCAGCTCGTGCTCGATCGTTCCGATGGCGCGCTGGACCGTCTCGGTGCCCGCTACGTAATGCGACGCCGGGAACACCGGGACGCTGTCCAACTTCTGGACGACGTCACCCGTCAGCGGGTGGAGCATGTACAGCGCCTCGATCTCGTCGCCGAAGAGCTCGATGCGGATGGCGTACTCCTCGTACACCGGGATGATCTCGATCGTGTCGCCGCGCACCCGGAAGTTGCCGCGCGAGAAGTCCACGTCGTTGCGGTTGTACTGCATCGCGATGAACTTGCGGATGAGGGCGTCACGGTCGTATCGCTCGCCCACCTGGAGCGCGACCATGGCGCGGAGATACTCCTCCGGCGCACCGAGGCCGTAGATGCACGAGACGGTGCTCACCACGACCACGTCGCGACGGCTCAGGAGCGAGTTCGTGGTCGAGTGGCGCAACCGCTCGACCTCGGCGTTGATCGACGAGTCCTTCTCGATGAAGGTGTCGGTCTGCGGGACGTACGCCTCGGGCTGGTAGTAGTCGTAGTAGCTGACGAAGTACTCGACCGCGTTGTTCGGCATGAGGTCGCGGAACTCGTTCGCTAGCTGCGCGGCGAGCGTCTTGTTGTGCGCCATCACGAGCGTCGGACGCTGCACCTGCTCGATGAGCCACGCCGTCGTCGCCGACTTGCCCGTACCCGTGGCACCCAGCAGCACCACGTCGGTCTCGCCCGCGTTGATCCGGCCCGCGAGCTCGGCGATCGCCTGGGGCTGGTCACCGCTCGGGACGTATTCGCTGATGACCTCGAAGGGCCTCACGGAGCGCGTGGTCTGCATGATTCCAGCGTAGGCGGGGCCACCGACATCGGGCCCGGCCTTCGCTCAGAGCGTGCGCGCGTGCTACGAGGCCGGCGCCGCGGTGAGCTCGGCCCAGAGGGCGTCGACCTGCGCCAGCGTCGCCTGAAGGTCACCCGCGGTGTCGATGACGACGTCGGCGATTGCGAGCCGCTGGTCATCGTCGACCTGCGCCGAGATCCGCCGATCGGCCTCCTCCGCCGTCATCCCGCGAAGCCGCTGCAGACGCTCACGGCGGACGGATGCGGGCGCGTGCGCGACGACGACGGAATCCCAGGGGTCGTCGACGCGAGCCTCGACGAGCAGAGGCACGTCGTACACCACGACGGTCCCGTCCCCTCGGCCGAGTGCTTCGTCGAAGCGTCGCTGCGACTCCGCACGCACCGCCGGGTGAACGATCTCGTTCAGCCTGGTTCGCGCTTCCGGGTCGGCGAACACGATGGCCGCCAGCGCGGCGCGGTCGAGTTCGCCGTCAGCCGCGATCACGCCGGACCCGAACTCGGCGCTGATGGCCTCGAGCACGGCAGACCCGGGGCGCTGGACGTCCCGCACGATCGCGTCCGCGTCGACGACAACGGCCCCGTGCTCGGCCAGCCGACGCGCGATCGTGGATTTGCCGGACGCGATCCCGCCTGTCAATGCGATCAGAGGCATACACCCGAGGATGCCACGGGCGCTAGGCCGAGCGCGAGGTCGCCCGGTCGATACGATGGATTCCACACAACCCGCGGAAGGTGGGATCACCGTGGAACGCACCGCCGTCATCGTCGAAGACCAGGCCGACATCCGCAGCCTGCTCTCGGCGATCCTCGAATCGAGCGGATTCTCGGTGCACGCGACCGAGAACGGCCTCGACGCGGTCGAGCTGATCCGATCGGTATCCCCCGACGTCACGACCCTCGACGTCAACATTCCCGGCATCGACGGGTTCGAGGTCGCGCGTCGCGTCCGCGAGTTCAGCGACACCTACATCATCTTCATCTCCGCCTTCGTGGAACCGGGCGACGCCGAGCGCGGCAGGGCAGCCGGCGGTGACGAGTACCTCGGCAAGCCGTTCCGGCCGCGCGATCTCAAAGCACGGCTGGCAGCCATCCCGTCACAGCGGCGACGCGAGGAGGCGCCCGTCGTGGATGCCGCACCGTCGGTGACCCCGACTCCGGCCGCGCAGAATCTCTCCTATGGCGACGTATCGGTGATCGACGGCGTCTTCCGCCTCGCGGGCGTTCCGATCGAACTCGCGCACGCCGAATCGTCCGTGCTCCGCGCCCTTCTCCTCGCGCAGGGACGCACCCGGACGAAGCACGACCTCGCACTCGCTCTTCGGTCCCGGTCACGCGCAGAAGCTCCCGATCCCGACGAGGTGCGGGCGATCGAGCGCAGCGTCGAGTCGCTGCGCGGGACGTTCGCGGCCGCCGCGACGTCGACCCTGATCGCCTCGGACCAGGGCACGGGGTACCGGCTCGACCAGCGCTGACAGCGGCGCGGACAGCGTCAGGACGGTTCGGCGAGCAGCACGGCCGAAGCCACCCCCGACGAGGCACGGGTCGCCGCGGCCGCCGCCGCCTCGATGAGGGCCTCCGCGTCGTAGCCGACGGCATCGCTGAGCGCGACGCCGATGCCGATGGCGGGAAGCACGCCGCCCTCGACCGAGCCGAGCGCCTCGAACAGGGAGCGGTAGAGCGCCAGAGCCTGCCGTCGCGCGTCGGCCGCAGATCCGACGACCGTGATGACGCCGATCCGCTCGGCTCCGATCTCCCCCAGGACAGCGAGCGTCGGCGCGTTCGTCGCCATGGTCTTCCGCCACGTCCGTACGACCTCATCGCCCACGTCGAGACCGAACGCGGTGGCGATGTACTCGAGGCCGTCGAGCTCGATGACCCAGACCGCGACCAACTCGCGCCGCGCGCTGGCCCGCTGGACGCTCATGCCGACCGCACGCCGGAAGCCCGCGACCGTCGCGATCTCACCCGAACCGGCATCGCGCCCCTCCGGCGAATCGGACCCGCGCAGGCCGACTCGGCCCGCACGCAGAACCGACGCACTGACGACAGCGGTGATCGAGAGGACCACGGTGAGGATGCTCGTGGGTACGGAACCCGCCCACAGATCGAAGACCTCGCCGTATCCCAGCGTCGCGACGATCACGACGCGCACGAGGTAGAACAGCGCCTGCACGCCGAAGACGATGCCGAGCGGGAGCGCGGTACGGGACGCGCCGAGGGCACCGCGGAAGCACTCCACCGACGCTGCCGCAGCCAGCACGCTCAGCGCTCCGAACATCACCACGGCCCCGGACCAGTCGTCGCCGCCCAGAGCGAACTCGACGGAGGCGGCGACCGCGGCGGCGACGCCTCCGAGCGCGACGACGGCACCGGCTCCGCGCACCGGCCGCCGGTTGTAGGCGCGGCATCCGAGCCACATGAGACCCGTGCCGACGACGGCAGCAGAGTTGCCGCACACGACGGCCCAGGCCGTTTCGGGGGCACTGGCCCAGACCACGTAGAACATCGTGGTCAGTACGGCGGACAGGAATCCGACCGCCCAGAATCGGCCGCTCTGCTCGGGCCGACGCAGCAGAGTATCGAAGATGAACAGCACGGCGCAGGCCAGCACCACGACGGCGGTCACGAGCGAAACGGAGAACTGATCGATCATGATGTCGCCGTCCCGGGCCGGCGCGCCGGAAGCGTCACCGAGAAGGTCGAGCCGACGCCCAGAACGCTGGTGACCGTGATATCGCCGCCGTGCCTGCGCACGATATCGCGGCTGATCGCCAGACCGAGCCCGTTGCCGGTGACGGACGAATCGCGGACGGCGGCCCCACGGTAGTAGCGCTGGAACACCGAGCCGAGGTCCTCCTCGTTCAGCCCGACCCCGGAGTCCTGCACGGCGATCAACGCCCACTGGTCGCCGACCGAGGTGGCGACCGAGACACGACCGCCTGGCCGGTTGTACTTGATCGCGTTCGAGAGGAGGTTGTCGAGAACTTGTCGGATGCGAACGGGGTCCGCATAGGCCCGGGCCGCTTCCACGCGGGACACGTCGATCACGATGCCGCGCTCCCCCGCGCTCACGAGGATCGACTCCACGGCAGCGTGGACGATCTCGACGAGATCGATGTCCGCCGGTGAGACGGTGAGCTGCGCCGCGGATTTGTGCTGACTCGACGCCGCCAGCACGTCTCCCACGAGGCGGAGCAGCTGGTCGGCGTTCCGATCTGCGACGCGCAGGTTCTCGAGCGCCGCCTCGGGAACACCCGGCGTGTCGATGGCCAGTTCGAGGTAACCCAGGATGGACGTCAAAGGGGTCCGCAGCTCGTGCGAGACCGACGACACGAGCGCGTCGCGCTCACGCAACGCGTCGGTTTCGGCCGTGACGTCGCGCGTCACGACGACCGCGCCGGAGTCCCTGCCGTCCGGCTCGATGATGCGCCGCGCCGACACGCTCAGAACACGGCGGTCCTCGCCCTGGCCGACCTGGATTCGCGCGTCGGTGAAGGCTTCGCCGTGCCGGACGCGCGCCAGTGGATGCTCGTCAGCGGCCAGCAGTGTCGAACCGTCGGCCGAGAACAAGTCAGGCTGTCCGCTGGTGCGCGACCCGCGCTGCAGGCGCGCGTGGGCGTCATTGATGATCGAGGCCGAGCCGTCCGACTCGATCCGCGCGACGCCGAAGTCGACGCGGTCGAGAGCCTCGGTGAGTACCTGCTCATGTCGGCGCGCTCGCTCGAGAGATTGCGTCAGCACCGTTGCTTGACGGTCGAGGAGCAGCCGCTGTGCGCTGGCGCGCCGGCTGCTGAGGAACGTCGACGTGCTCACGGCGATGAGCAGGAGAGGCAGAAGCAGGAAACCGAAGGATGACGGCGACGACCGGATCACCGCGTCCGTCACGCCGTACGCGGCGAGAGCGAGGAAGATGCCTCCGAGCCAGCCGGCGGCGCCGAAACCCGCCGCGAGCCAGATGACCGGGAAGACCCAGAGCAACCCGAATCCACCGGTCGGCTCGGCGACGCGCATGACGCCGATCGCGACGATGTCGCCCAGCGGGATCAGAGCGAGCCACAGGGGCGGCAGATGCCCCCACGGGACGATGATCGATGCGCCGGTGAGCACGAAGACAGCGGTGACGGCGAGGAAGAACAGGGCCGTGTCACCGCGGAATCCCACCATGAGGCCCGCAATTGCAACGACGAGCACGACGGACGTCGTCACGATCTGATTGAGCATCGCCGACCGCGGCCGGTCACCGTCTCCGAGGACGGCATCCACCCACCGCGGGGGCGCGGGGAGAACGTAGGTCGCGCGCGTTCGTTGCGGCGTCTCGTTCTCCATGCACTGAAACTATCGCGTCACGGACGCCCGCGCGCACGGCACGGCGGAATCTCGTTACGTCGCCCGGAAACGGCGGAAGGGCCGGAGCACGAGGCTCCGACCCTTCCGTCGTATCAGTGTGGGCTCAGCGACCCGAGAGCTTCTCGCGCAGAGCGGCGAGAGCCTCGTCGTCGGCCAGCGTGCCGCCGCCGGTGCTCGCGGACTGGACGTCCGACGAGAACGACGAGCCGTTGTCGGCGGGAGCAGCCGCCTCGGCCTCGAGGGCCTTGACGACAGCAGCCTTGTGCGCCTCCCAGCGACCCTGAGCTGCCGCGTACTCGGCCTCCCAAGCCAGACGCTGCTCGTCGAAGCCTTCCTTCCACTGGTTGGTCTCCGGGTCGAAGCCCTCGGGGTACTTGTACTCCCCGTTCTCGTCGTACTCGGTGACCATGCCGTAGAGGGCGGGGTCGAACTCGGTGCCGTAGGGGTCGACCGACTCGTTCGCCTGCTTCAGCGAGAGCGAGATGCGGCGACGCTCGAGGTCGATGTCGATGATCTTGACGAAGACCTCTTCGCCGACCGACACGACCTGCTCGGCGAGCTCGACGTGCTTGCCCGACAGCTCGGAGATGTGCACGAGGCCCTCGATGCCGTCAGCGACGCGAACGAACGCACCGAACGGAACGAGCTTGGTGACCTTGCCCGGCGCGACCTGTCCGATCGCGTGGGTGCGGGCGAAGACCTGCCACGGGTCCTCCTGCGTCGCCTTGAGCGACAGCGAGACGCGCTCGCGGTCGAGGTCGACCTCGAGGATCTCGACGGTGACCTCCTGGCCGACCTCGACGACCTCGGAAGCGTGTTCGATGTGCTTCCACGAGAGCTCGGAGACGTGCACGAGGCCGTCCACGCCGCCCAGGTCGACGAACGCACCGAAGTTGACGATCGACGAGACGACGCCCTTGCGGACCTGACCCTTGTGGAGGTTGTTGAGGAACGTGGTGCGCGACTCGGACTGCGTCTGCTCGAGCAGGGCGCGGCGCGAGAGCACGACGTTGTTGCGGTTCTTGTCGAGCTCGAGGATCTTGGCCTCGATCTCCTGGCCGAGGTACGGCGTGAGGTCGCGGACGCGACGCAGCTCGATGAGCGATGCCGGCAGGAAGCCGCGCAGGCCGATGTCGACGATCAGACCACCCTTGACGACCTCGATCACGGAGCCGGTGACGACACCGTCGTTCTCCTTGATCTTCTCGACGTCACCCCAGGCGCGCTCGTACTGCGCGCGCTTCTTGGAGAGGATGAGGCGACCTTCCTTGTCCTCCTTCTGGAGAACGAGGGCTTCGACCTCGTCGCCGACCTTGACGACCTCGTTGGGGTCGACGTCGTGCTTGATGGAAAGCTCGCGCGAGGGGATGACACCCTCGGTCTTGTAGCCGACGTCGAGGAGGACCTCGTCGCGGTCGATCTTCACCACGGTGCCTTCGATGAGGTCGCCGTCGTTGAAGAACTTCAGAGTCTTCTCGACCGCGGCCAGGAAGTCCTCAGCAGATCCGATGTCGTTGATAGCGACCTGCTTGGTGGCCGGGGCGGTCGTTGCGTTAGTCATGTAGTGGGTTGTCCTTGTTGGGTCAGGGTGTCGGGCCGCGAATCCGGGGCACGTCATCTCGGGGACGACGGCCGCGATCGAGGCGGATGGTTGTGGATGATGCGTCAGATGCGCATGGCGACGAAGCCACACGAGTGACGATCCAGGGTATCAGAGCGAACCCGCTCGATTCCAGTCCTCCAGCGCTTCCTGCTCGACGCGGCGGCGCCGGGTGCCCGGCCCGTCCCGATCGGTCACGCGGAGGGGTCGACGACACCACCGACGTAGAGCCATCGGCCGCGTACTCGAGTGAATCGGCTGACCTCGTGGAGCTCTCCGGAATCGGAACCGGAGCGCCACCGGGCCCGGAACTCGACGATGCCCGTGGCGTCCTCCGCGCCGCCGGCGGCCCGAACGACCGTGAGCCCCGTCCACTCCTCCGGGCCGTCCGCCTCCAGATCGTCGGGACGCGTCGCAGGGTGCCAGGTTCGCGCGAGATGGGTACGGTCTCGCACGGCGAACGCGGTGTAGCGCGAACGCGTGAGCTGCTCCGCAGTTCCCGCCGCCTGCCCGTCGAGGATGGGACCGCAGCAGGCGCCGAACGCGCCGCCGCCGCACGGGCAGGGCGCCGCGTCCGTCGGACGCCGCCTGAGCGCCGCCTCACCGAACGACATGTGCACCACCACTCCGCATCCCTCCAGGCTACGAGACAGCCCTGTGGAAAGTTCCCGCGGGCGGAGGATCGGGGTCGCTACGTTCGGGGCATGTTCGTCCGACGCCGCCATGCTGTCGCCGCCGTCCTCGCCGTCGCACTGCTGACAACCGGATGCGGCTCCCCCGCGTCCTCGCCCACCCCCGAGCCAACGGCGACAGCGCCCTCCCCCACCGACAGCGACACCGCCGCTTTCGCCGCCGCCGAAGCAACCTACCGCGCCTACGTCGACGCCCTCAATGCCGTGGACCTCTCCGACCCGACGACGTTCGAACCCGTCTATGCCCTGACCACCGGCGACGTGCAAGAAGCAGATCGAGAAGCTCTATCCAACTACAACTCCCAGAATGTGACTGTCTCCGGGAGCTCAAGAACTACGTCGATTGAGTTCGCGGGAAGTGTGCAGCAGGACCGCGTCCAGCTCGCAGTATGCCTTGATGTCTCGACGGTGGAAGTGCGCGCCGCAGATGGAGAATCACTCGTATCACCGGAGCGCGTGCCGATTCAAAGTCTCCTCGTGACGGTAGAAGAGACGAACGGCGGCCACCCGGTCATCGTCAGAATCGAGGGCCGAGAAGGAAACCCCACGTGCTGACCAGCATCGCGATCCTGCTCATGTCCACGGCAACCAGTTCCGACACGACCGGCAACTACTGCGCCGGGGTCGGCAGCTGGACTGCGACGTGTGATGTCGCTAACAGCGGCAGCAACTTGTCCGTAAGTGGACAATTGACACGGCCTCCGAGCACGAGCCGGAGCGACGAAACCGACACCCAGCCAGCCCCACCGAGAGACTGCGGGGCGCTGAACCGGTGCGACGACTTCACCGTCTCGCTTCTGCCGCAGGCGACGATCGCCGATGTCGCGTCCTTCGCTCCGCAACCGGGTGCGCTCAGCAGCCAGCCGGCCGGCTACGGTGTCGCCGGGCTCCCGCTCGACTTCCTGATCGCGACGTCGCAGCACACGGCCACGGGAACGCTGTTCGACCTGCCGGTCACCGTGCGCTTCACGCCGGACGAGATCGTCATCGCTCCCGGCGACGGCAGCACCCGCACCGTCGCAGCCACCGCCCGGACAGCCGCGAGCCACACGTACCGCTCGCGAGGCAGCTATGTCGCGACCGCCACCGTCCGCTACCGCGCGGAGGTCGATTTCGGCCGCGGCTGGCGACCGGTGCCGGGCGCGCTCGAGATCCCGACCGCCGGGTACACCGTCGAGGTGCTCGAGGCACGGGGAACGCTCGTCGATCGGGTCTGCACCGAGCCGCCGTCGGGGCCCGGATGCTGAGCAGTCTGGATCAGCACGATGCTGCGGGATCCGCCTCCCGTGCCAGGATGATGCGATGAGCGACCGACTCATGCTGCTCGACAGCGCATCCCTGTACTTCCGCGCGTTCTACGGCGTCCCCGACACCGTCAAGGACTCCGAGGGCCGGCCGGTCAATGCGGCCCGCGGCTTCCTCGACATGATCGCGAAGCTCGTCACGACGTACGAGCCGACTCACCTGATCGCCTGCTGGGATGACGACTGGCGACCGCAGTGGCGTGTCGACCTGATCCCGACGTACAAGACGCACCGCGTCGCCGAGACGGTCGAGACCGGTCCCGATGTCGAGGTCGTGCCCGACCCGCTCGAGGCGCAGATCCCGACCATCCGCGAGAGCCTCGGCGTCCTCGGCATCCCGATCGTCGGGGCACCCGACCACGAGGCCGACGACGTGATCGGCACGCTCGCGACGCGCGCGACGATGCCCGTCGACGTCGTCACCGGCGACCGCGACCTCATCCAGCTCGTGGATGACGCGCGGCAGATCCGCGTCGTCTACACCGGCCGGGGCATGAGCAACCTCGATGTGCTCACCGGCGAGGCGGTCGTGGCGAAGTACGCCGTGCGCCCCGACCAGTACGCCGACTTCGCCACGATGCGCGGTGACGCTTCCGACGGACTCCCCGGCGTGGCCGGTGTGGGCGAGAAGACCGCGGCGACCCTCCTCGCCGCTCACGGCGACCTCGACGGCATCCTGGCGGCGGCCGAGAGGGGCGAGGGCATGAGCGCCGGGGTTCGCGCGAAGCTCGCCGCGGCAGCGGATTACCTCGCGGTAGCTCCGCGGGTCGTCCGGGTGGTGCGCGACCTGGACCTCGGCGCTGTCGAGGGACGCATCCGCGGCACCGATGCCGACACCGTCGCAGAGGTTGCCGATCGCCGTGGGCTGGGCGGTTCGCTCGCACGCGCGGCATCCGCACTCCGCGACCGCACCTGACTCCACCGCCGCGTTCTCAGGAGCGGGTGCGACCAGTCCACTCCCGCAGCCGGTGGAGAGGCCATGTCGTGACGATGCGATCGGCGGGAACCCCCAGCCGCTCCGCGCGCTCGGCCCCGTAGTCGATCAGCGACAGCTGCCCTGGGGCGTGAGCGTCGGAGTCGATCGAGAACAGGCACCCCGCCGCGATCGCCTGTTCGATGAGGTCGTCTGGCGGGTCCTGCCGCTCCGGCCGCGAGTTGATCTCCACCGCCACCCCGTGTTCCGCGCACGCCGCGAAGACGGGCTCCGGATCGAACTCGGACGGCGGCCTCGTCCCCCGGGAACCTTCGACCAGTCGGCCGGTCACGTGCCCGAGCACGTCGACGCGGGGATCGGATGCGGCGGCCACCAGGCGTCGCGTCATCGCCCCACGGGCCATCCGCAGCTTCGAATGCGCCGACGCGACCACGATGTCGAGGCGCTGCAGCAGCTCGTCCTCCTGATCGAGCGCCCCGTCGTCGAGGATGTCCACCTCGATGCCGCTGAGCAACGTGAACCCCTCACCGCTCATCCCGGCGACGACGTCGAGCTGATCGCGCAGGCGCTCGGGAGACAGCCCGCGGGCCACCCGGAGTCGCGGCGAGTGGTCGGTCAACGCGAGGTACTCGTGCCCGAGATTCCGGGCCGCGGCGACCATCTCGGCGATCGGGGTCGTCCCGTCCGACCAGTCGGAGTGGCAGTGCAGGTCGCCGCGGAGTCGACGTCGGAGCTCGCCGGCGACGACCACACCGCGCCGCTCCCGCAGATCCGCGAGGTATGCGGGCACCCCGCCGGCGCGGGCTTCCACGATCACGGTCAGCGTGCGATCGCCGATCCCCGGACGTCGGCGCAGCGCGGAGACGTCGTCGAGAACGTCGTCCGGCAGATCTCGAATCGCGTCGGCAGCGGCGCGGAACGCCTTCGACTTGTACTTCGACGACCGTTCGCGCTCGAGCAGTTCGGCGATCTCGGTCAGGGCGTCGACAGGTCCCATATGCATGCCGGAGGCCCGCGCCGCGGCGCGGGCCTCGCTCCTCCCTGTTCAGCCGGAGGTGACCGCCGACCGGCGGACGACCACCGGGGCCGAGGCCAGGCGGTGAATCGCGAAGCCGAAGATGATCGACAGGATACCCACGCCCATGGCGAAGGCGGCGACGCCGAACGACACGACGGAAGTGAACAGCGACGCGCGCAGGAACGACGCGTTCATCATGGTGGCCCGGACGGGATCGTCCTTGTCCAGCTCCGCGTACGTCTTGCCGCCGGATGCGTCGAGTGCGTGGTGCTGGATGATGTCCGCCTGCACGTATGCGGTGAACGGACCGGCCACGGTCTGGCCCTGGAAGGCGGCCGCATCATCCGGGACGGTGATGTTCTCCGCGCGGAGCTGACCCGACACGATCGACCAGACGACGAGCCCGCCGATGATCAGCACGACTCCGCCCAGCATCCCGAGCACGCCCAGGATCTTCACGAGGCCGGCTCGGCGGACGGGCGCTTCGACCGTATGGGCGGTGGGGGTGGTGTGTGACATCGGGTCCTCCTCGGGTGCGTTGCGCCTCACGCTATGCATCCGGGCTCTCGGCGCCGTGCGCGCGATGCCGTGAAAAACCGATGTGGTCTGACCTCAACCGGCCGACGCGGAGATCCAGCGCTCCAGGGTGCCGGCAGCGGCGCCGGAGTCGAGGGCCTGCGACGCATCGTCGGCCGCCTCCGCGAGGCGCTCGAGGATCGGGCGCTGCACCTGGGCAGCATCCCGCCACAGGCGGTACGCCACGATTCCCGCCGCCGCGTTCAGCACCACGATGTCACGCACCGGCCCGGTCTCTCCGGACAGAACCCGGTGGACGACCGCGGCGTTGTGCTGCGGGTCCCCGCCCAGCAGATCCTCGATGCGCGCGAGCGGCATCCCGAGATCACGCGGATCCAGATCGTGCTCGTGGATGTCGCCGCGGCTGACCTCCCAGATGCGGCTGTGGCCAGTCGTCGTCAGTTCATCGAGCCCGTCGTCACCGCGGAAGACCAGGGCGGTCGCACCGCGAGTGCGGAACACGCCCGTGATGAGCGGCACCCGGTCGAGGTGCGCGACGCCCACCGCGTTCGCCTCAGCGCGCGCCGGGTTGCAGAGCGGCCCGAGGAAGTTGAAGACAGTGGGGATGCCGAGCTCAGCACGAGCCGGGCCGGCATGCCGGAATCCGGGGTGGAAGGCCGAGGCGAACGCGAAGGTGATCCCCGCTTCCTGCAGCACCCGTGCCACATCATCGGGGTCGAGCGAGAGGTCGATGCCCAGCGCGGCGAGCACGTCCGAGGAGCCCGACTTCGAGCTCGCCGCCTTGTTGCCGTGCTTGACGACGGGAACGCCGGTGGCAGCCGCGACGATGGACGCCATGGTCGACACGTTCACCGTGCCGAATCGGTCACCCCCGGTCCCCACGATGTCGAGCGCGTCGGTCGGAACGGCGAGAGGGAGCGCCGCCTCGAGGATCGCGTCGCGGAAGCCGACGATCTCATCGACGGTCTCACCCTTGGCGCGCAGAGCCACGAGGAACCCGGCCAGCTGCGCGGCGGATGCGCGACCGGCCATGACCTCGCGCATCGCCCAGGTCGCCGCCGACACGCTGAGATCGCGCTTCTCGAGAAGGTCGGTCAGGATGTCGCGCCACGCGTACTGAGCCATGACACACGATCCTATCGGCCGGTTGTCGGGCGACTTTCGGCTGATCCTTAGGTCGCCCTAACCGCGGCGCGATCCGACCAGACCTTCAGCGATGCAGAAACCACCCTCCAGATCGGCCATAATGGATGCCGTGACGACCACTCCAGCGACGTATTCCCAGGCCCTGCGCTCGGTCAAGCGGCCGGACCCGGTCGCTGTGGGCACCATCGTGTGGCTCGGCAGCGAGGTGATGTTCTTCGCGGGGCTCTTCGCGATCTACTTCACCCTGCGCAACACCTCTCCTGAGTTGTGGGCCGACCGCACCGAACTGCTGAACATCCCGTTCGCCGCGGTCAACACGCTCATCCTCGTGTTGTCGTCGGTGACGGCGCAGATCGGTGTCCACAACGCCGAGCACTTCCGCCCCTACCGGTCGGGCTCCTTCTGGAACCTCCGCAAGTGGGGAATGGTGGAGTGGTTCTTCCTGACCTTCATCATGGGAGCGATCTTCGTCTCCGGCCAGGTCTGGGAGTACGCGACCCTCGTCGCCGAGGGCATGCCCATCCAGGCCGACTCGTACGCTTCCGCGTTCTACATCACCACCGGCTTCCACGCCCTCCACGTCACCGGTGGTCTCGTGGCGTTCCTCCTCGTCATCGGGCGCGCCTTCGCCGTCAAGAACTTCGGCCGGAAAGAGATGACGTCCGCCATCGTCGTGTCGTACTACTGGCACTTCGTCGACGTGGTGTGGCTCGTCCTGTTCGCCGTCATCTACTTCCTGAAGTAAACCGGAGCTGATTCACCCATGGCATCCAAGAACCCGCGCCGCAACGGCGGACGTCGCAGCAAGTGGGCTGCCGCCGCGCTGATCGGCATCGGACTGCTCGTCACCGGCGGAGGCTACGCCGGCGCCACCGCCGCGATGGCGGCGGGCGACACGACGCAGACGGCATCCACGCTCACGGTCGAGGACGGCAAGAAGCTGTTCCAGGCCAACTGCGCCACCTGTCACGGTCTCGACCTGCAGGGCACGAACGACGGCCCCTCGCTCTACGGCGTGGGCGAGCTGTCTGTCGAGTTCCAGGTGGCCACAGGACGCATGCCGCTGCAGATGCAGGGGCCGCAGGCTCCGCAGAAGCCCGTTCAGTTCACGCAGGAGCAGATCGAGGCCATGGCGGCCTGGGTACAGTCGGAGGCCCCCGGCCCGACCTACCCGGCTTCCGAAACGCTCGACGGTGAAGGCGACGTCTCGCACGGCGCCGAGCTCTTCCGCATCAACTGCGCGATGTGCCACAACGTCGCCGGCGCCGGTGGTGCCCTCACCGAAGGCAAGTACGCCCCGCCGCTGACGACCACGTCGCCGCTGCACATGTACGCAGCCATGGTCACGGGCCCGCAGAACATGCCCGTCTTCAACGACATGACCCTCACCACCGAAGAGAAGCGCGACATCATCAGCTACCTGATGATGCGCCCGACCGAGAACTCGCCCGGCGGCTTCTCGCTCGGTTCGCTCGGCCCCGTCTCGGAGGGTCTGTTCATCTGGATCTTCGGCATCGGCTCGCTCGTCGCCATCTCGGTGTGGATCACCGCGAAGTCGAACTGAGAACCGTGACGATCGAAGCAACGCACAAGGAGCAAAATGGCTGACGAGAAGGCGCCCGAGCAGGTTCCTGCTTCCCCGGTGCCCTCATCGGGGCTCGCCGTAGCGGTGTCCGACCCGGTGCACAACCCCGGGCTCGCACCCCACCGCAAGCGCATGACCGACAAGGACCCCGCCGCCATGACGCGCGCGGTCCGCACGGTGTACACCCTGTTCTACCTGTCCGCAGCGGCAAGCATCTGGGCCATCGCGGCGTACCTGATCTTCCCGATCGAGAGCGGGATGATCAGCGACATCCGTCGCAACAACCTGTTCATCGGTCTGGGCATCGCGACCGCCCTCCTCGCCATCGGCATCGGCGCGATCCACTGGTCGAAGGCCGTGATGAACGACACCGAGTTCATCGAGGAGCGCCACTCGACGCGTGGCAGCGAGAAGACCCGCGCCGCGGCGGTTCAGGTCTTCGCGGACGCGAACAACGAGTCGGGCTTCGGCCGCCGCACGATGGTGCGCAACTCGCTCTTCGTGGCGCTCGCGGCGTCCGTCCTCCCGGGGATCACGCTGTTCCGCGGTCTCGCGCCGCACAGCTCGCCCGAGCACCCGCACGCGGGCGACCCGGTTCACCTGCTCAAGCACACGATGTGGGAAGAGGGCATGCGCCTGGCGCACGACCCGACCGGCAAGCCGATCCGAGCCGCCGACCTGACGCTCGGCTCCGCCGTGCACGTCATTCCCGAGTCCCTCGCGACGCTCGCGCACCACGACGGCTACCTCGAGGAGAAGGCCAAGGCGATCGTCCTCCTCATGCGTCTGCTCCCCGAGCAGCTGAACGAGGCTGACGACCGCAAGGACTGGTCGTACGACGGCATCGTGGCCTACTCCAAGGTGTGCACGCACGTCGGCTGCCCCGTCGCCCTGTACGAGCAGCAGACCCACCACCTGCTGTGCCCGTGCCACCAGTCGCAGTTCGACGTGACCAACGCGGCGGCCGTCATCTTCGGCCCCGCAGCACGTCCGCTGCCGCAGCTCCCGATCACCGTCGACGACGAGGGCTACCTGATCGCACGCAGCGACTTCACCGAACCCGTCGGCCCGAGCTTCTGGGAGCGTCATTGAGCACCTCCACCCACCCCACGGAGAACGTCACGACCGCACCCGCGGTCCACGCTGACGGCCCGACCCGTCCCTCGGACAAGCCGCTCGGCGGCAAGTTCGTCGGCGGCGTCGCGAACTACCTCGACGAGCGCACGAGCATCTCGGGCCTCGTCAAGGAGCTGGGCCGGAAGATCTTCCCCGACCACTGGTCGTTCATGCTCGGCGAGATCGCACTGTGGTCGTTCGTCGTCGTCCTGCTCTCAGGAACGTTCCTGACGTTCTTCTTCGAGGCGTCGATGGCGGAGACGCACTACTACGGCGCTTATGCACCGATGCGCGGCCTCGAGATGTCGGCGGCCATGGCCTCGACCCTCGAGATCTCGTTCGACATCCGCGGCGGCCTCCTCGTCCGTCAGCTGCACCACTGGGCGGCGCTCGTGTTCGTCGCCGGTATCGGCGTGCACATGCTGCGCGTCTTCTTCACCGGCGCGTTCCGCAAGCCGCGTGAGCTCAACTGGGTCATCGGGTTCATCCTCTTCATCCTCGCGATGGCAGAAGGCTTCACCGGATACTCGCTGCCCGATGACGTTCTGTCGGGCAACGGTCTGCGCATCATCGACGGCATGATCAAGGGCATCCCGCTGATCGGAACCTGGACGTCGTTCCTCCTGTTCGGCGGCGAGTTCCCGGGCACCGAGATCGTGGGGCGCCTGTACGCGCTGCACATCCTGCTGCTGCCGGCCATCCTGGTCGCGCTGCTCGCGCTGCACCTGATGCTGATGATCGTGAACAAGCACACGCAGTTCGCCGGCCCCGCGCGGACGAACAACAACGTCGTGGGCTACCCGATGATGCCGGTCTACATGTCGAAGATGGGCGGCTTCTTCTTCATCACCTTCGGCGTGCTGGTGCTCATCGCGGCCCTGTTCACGATCAACCCGATCTGGAACTACGGCCCGTACGACCCCTCCCCCGTGTCGGCCGGTACGCAGCCCGACTGGTACATCGGCTTCGCCGACGGCGCGCTGCGCCTCGTCCCGCCGCACTGGGAGTTCGTGCTGTTCGACCGAACCTGGTCGTTCAACATCCTGGTCCCGCTCGTCGGACTCGGTCTCTTCATCGTCATCGTCATGCTCTACCCCTTCATCGAGGCGTGGGTCACCGGTGACAAGCGTGAGCACCACATCGCCGAGCGCCCGCGCAACGCGGCGACCCGCACCGCGATCGGTGCAGCCGGTGTGACCTTCTACGCCGTCCTCTGGGCAGCTGCATCGTCGGACATCATCGCGACGCACTTCCACCTGACGATGGAAGGCGTGATCCACACGCTGCAGGCGCTGCTGATCCTCGGACCGGTGATCGCGTACTTCGTCACGAAGCGCATCTGCATCGCGCTGCAGAAGAAGGACCGCGAGATCGCTCTGCACGGCTACGAGTCGGGTCGCATCGTGCGTCTGCCCGGCGGCGAGTACATCGAGGTGCACCAGCCCGTCGACGAGTACGAGCTCGTCAAGCTGGTCGACTACACCACGAACGCTCCCCTGGTGGTCCGCCCGAACGACAAGGGTCAGATCCCGTGGCACGAGAACCTTCGTGCCGGACTCTCGCGCTGGTTCTTCGAAGACCGTCTCGCGCCCCTGACTCAGGCAGAGATCGAGGCTGCGCGGGCACACGCCCACCACGACCTCGAGCACATCAGCGAAGAAGAGGACGCCGAGATCCAGGGCGCCCACGAGCGCGCCGGTGTCCCGAACGCTCCGCATCAGCCCATCGATGATGGCAAGGGCGTCGAGACCGCGAACCGTCCGTCGAACATCATCGTCCCCGATGAGGATGCCGACGGCGAGGCGCCGAAGAAGAGCTGACCCGGACCTGTCCGGATTACGGCGGGGTGTGACCGATCGGTCGCACCCCGCCGTTCGTCTGTCTGCGTAGCGTGTCCACCATGACTGATGCACTCGCCTACTTCACCGCCAAGCTCGCGCATGAGACGGATGCCTCCGACGTCTACGAAGCGCAGCGCGCGGACGAGCCCTTCACGCTCGTCGATGTCCGCAGCGCCGAGGCATGGGCGCAGGGGCACGCTGTCGGAGCCGTGCATCTCCCCCACCGCGAGATCGCAGCGCGCGCCGCGGACGAGATCGACCGTTCACTCGACGTCGTCGTCTACTGCTGGAGCCCCGGCTGCAACGGCGGCACCCGCGCCGCGATCGAGTTCGCCAAGCTCGGATACCGGGTGCGTGAAATGATCGGTGGCTTCGAGTACTGGGCTCGCGAGGGCTACCCGGTGGCGAACGCGCACGGTCCCCTCCCCCGGCTCTCCGACGCCCTGGTGGCCCTCGTACGCTCCTGAGGCGTTCACGGCCTCACGTCGGCCGCCTGACGTCGCGGAGGCTGACCTGGCGACCCGGCTCGCTGCAGGCGACGCCGTGCCGCCGGGTCGCCTGCAGCGGCACCCCTGCCGGCGTGTGTGCCGCGATGCAATGGTTCAGGCGCAACACCCCGTTCCGTCCGTGCCCGACGCGGGGTGTCGGTGCTGTTCCATTGCATCGCGGCGTGCCCCCGCATCCGGGCAGCCGGCACGGTGACGTTCCCGGCCAGCGGGGGCTCGCTAGCCGGACACCGGGTCATATCGCACCGGGAAAGTCATCCCCCGGGCAGCGCTGCCCGCTGTCTATCGGCCGGGCCTGGATGCAAGAGGGCAGCGGCGACGCGCTGAGCCCCAGCGCTACGACGCGGCGTGTTGCGGCGACGACCTTGCGTGCCGGGACGGCGATCAGCGCGGGCCTTCACACGTCGCGGGCGAGGCGCGTGAGGCGGGCGAGGCGCCGTGAGGCGACGGTCCTACCGACGGCGCAGAAGGTCGGAAACGGCGACGGCCACCGCACCGGAGTGCGATGGCCGTCGTGCAGCGCGTGGGATCAGCGCGCGAAGTAACCGCGGTAGTACTCGTAGACCCATCCGACGATCGCCACGATGAAGATCGCGAACCCGATCGGCAGGAGGAACTGGCCGACCGCGAGTCCGATGATGAACACCGAGGCAGCGAAAGCCAGCACGAGCGGCCACCAGGACCACGGGCTGAACTCGCCCACCTCGGGGTCGCCGTCGTCGATGTCAGCGGTGAGCGAGTCCTCCGGGAGCTCGCCGCCCTGCGCCTTGTGCACGCGCGAGACGTAGAACGCGATCATCGCGCCCATGAAGCCGGTGAACAGGAGGGCGGTCGAACCGACCCACTCGATGCGGTGCCACCAGACTCCCTGGTCGGTGTGAGCAACGAGGTTCCACACGGTGTAGGTGATGAACACCGCAAAGAAGAACCAGGTGAGCACCCACCACAGGTTGATGTTGGTCTTCACGGCTTACTTCACCTCTCCATCGGCGACATCCACAACCGGTGCATCGGGGGCGTCCTTCGCGGGGCCCACGCCGACCGGGATGGCGGCCTCGGGGTGGTTCAGGTCGAACGCAGGCCGCTCGCTGCGGATACGCGGGATCGACGTGAAGTTGTGTCGCGGCGGCGGGCAGCTCGTCGCCCACTCGAGCGACGCTCCGTAGCCCCACGGGTCGTTGACGGTGACCTTGGGAGCGGTGCGCGAGGTGATCCAGACGTTCAGGAAGAACGGGATCATCGAAGCGCCGAGGATGATCGCGCCGATGGTCGAGACCTGGTTCTGCCACGTCCAGCCGTCAGCCGCCGAGTAATCCGCGTAGCGACGCACCATTCCGTCGACACCCAGCCAGTGCTGGATGAGGAACGTCATGTGGAAGCCGATGAACAGCATCCAGAAGTGCACCATGCCGAGACGCTCGTTGAGCATGCGCCCGGTCCACTTCGGCCACCAGAAGTAGAAGCCCGCGAACATCGCGAACACGACGGTGCCGAACACGACGTAGTGGAAGTGGGCCACGACGAAGTACGAGTCGGAGAGGTGGAAGTCGAGCGGCGGCGACGCGAGGATGACACCGGTGAGACCGCCGAAGACGAACGAGACGAGGAAGCCGAGGGTGAAGACCATGGGCGTCTCGAACGTGACGGAGCCCCGCCACATCGTTCCGATCCAGTTGAAGATCTTCACACCGGTCGGAACCGCGATGAGCATCGTCATCAGCGCGAAGAACGGCAGGAGCACAGCACCCGTGACGTACATGTGGTGCGCCCACACCGCCACCGACAGGGCGGCGATCGCGATGGTGGCGTAGATCAGCGTCTTGTATCCGAAGATCGGCTTGCGGCTGAAGACCGGGAGGATCTCGGAGACGATGCCGAAGAACGGCAGCGCGATGATGTAGACCTCGGGGTGGCCGAAGAACCAGAACAGGTGCTGCCACAGCAGGACTCCGCCATTGGCGGTGTCGTAGATGTGCGACCCGAGGACACGGTCGGATGCCGCCGCGAAGATCGCAGCCGCCAGAACCGGGAACGCCATCAGGATCAGGATGCTCGTGACGAGGGTGTTCCACGAGAAGATCGACATGCGCCACATGGTGAGGCCGGGCGCGCGCATCGTGATGATCGTGGTGATGAAGTTCACCGCGCCGAGGATCGTGCCGAAACCGCTCATGCCCAGACCGAGCATCCAGAGGTTTCCTCCGGCTCCCGGCGAGAACGTTGCGTTCGCGAGCGGCTGATACGCGAACCAGCCGAACGACGCGGCGCCCTGCGGGGTCAGGAAGCCCGAGATCGCGATGATCGAGCCGAAGAGGAACAGCCAGAAGGCGAAAGCGTTCAGACGCGGGAAGGCGACGTCGGGCGCGCCGAGCTGCAGCGGCAGGATCGCGTTCGCGAAGCCCGCGAACAGCGGCGTCGCGAACATCAGCAGCATGATCGTGCCGTGCATCGTGAAGAGCTGGTTGTACTGCTCCTTGGTCGGCACGATCTGCATGCCGGGCTCGAAGAGCTCAGCACGGATGATGAGTGCCATCACGCCGCCGAGAAGGAAGAACATCACCGAGGCGATGAGGTACATGTACCCGATCGTCTTGTGGTCGGTGGAGGTGATCCACTTGACGATGATGTTGCCCTTCTGCTCGACGCGCGATGCGCTGAGCAGGGCCGCCTGACGCGGCGGCAGGGTCGTGGGGCGGCCTGCGGGCTGTTCGCCCTGAAGCGGAAGTGTCGTAGCCATCAGTGGCTTCCCTCACCGGAGTCGTCGGTGACCGCGCCCGTTCCCGGAGCGTTCTGGAGGCGGTCATATGCCGTGTTGATGTCGCCGGTCTGGCCGCTCTCGCGCAGGGACTCGAGGTACTCCTCGTACTCCTGCTCGGACACGACCTTGACGTTGAACAGCATCATCGAGTGGTACTCGCCGCACAGCTCGGCGCACTTGCCGGCGTACGTTCCCTCCCGCGTGGGGACGAAGGACCACGAGTTGGTGTCGCGGTGCGGGTACATGTCCTTCTTGTAGAGGAAGTCGATGACCCAGAACGAGTGGATGACGTCGCGCGACTGGAGGTTGATCTTGACCTCTTTGTCGACCGGCAGGACGAGCGTCGGCAGCTCCGCCTGATCGATGTCGCCGTTGGCGTCGGGCTGCGCCTGCACGCCCATCGTCCACACTGCGTCGGAGTTGTCGGAGTCTTCGCCGTTGTACTGGAAGTCCCACGCCCACTGCTTGCCGATCGCGGTAATCGACACGTCGGGGTCGTCGTACTGCGTCTCGAGGATCGACTGGTCGCGCGCCGTGAAGGCGAAGAACCCGATCACGAGGATGAGCGGCACGATCGTGTAGAAGATCTCGATCGGCATGTTGTAGCGCAGCTGGACCGGCAGACCCGTCTGGCCGCGACGGCGGCGGTACGCGATGGCGGCGAAGGCCATGAGGCCCCACGTCAGCACGCCGACGGCCAGAAGCACGATCCAGGAGTTCACCCAGAGGCCCGACACCATCTCGGTGCGGTTCGTCGCCTGCGTACCGTCGTCGGTGAAGCCCGGGAGGTAGCCGTTCAGCTCCGTCGGTGTACAAGCTGCGAGGGAGACTGCCGTGACGATCCCGAGCGGGATCACGGCCCAGCGGAGGCGGCGTTTGAAGCGCACAGTGCACCTTTCCGGGACGAATGGTTCGACCTTCAGTCTAGGGCAAGCTTTCACCCTATTCAGGCCATCCATTCAGGATGTCG
The DNA here is from genome assembly GCF_003289625.1 of Microbacterium sp. SMR1. Classification (GTDB taxonomy): domain Bacteria; phylum Actinomycetota; class Actinomycetes; order Actinomycetales; family Microbacteriaceae; genus Microbacterium; species Microbacterium plantarum. The sequence continues at coordinate 301,346 of NZ_QMBN01000001.1, read as the reverse complement.
GAGACGGGGGATCTCGCGGGCGAGGCTCAGTGGAAGCTGTCGCCGCACGCGCACGAGCCCGCCGCGTTGGGGTTGTCGATCGTGAAGCCCTGCTCCGAGATCGTGTCCTTGAAGTCGATCGTCGCGCCGTCGAGGTAGGGCACGGACATGTCGTCGACGATGACCTCGACGCCGTCGAAGTCGACGGCCTTGTCGCCGTCGAGGAACCGCTCGTCGAAGTAGAGCTGGTAGATCAGTCCGCTGCAGCCGCCGGGCTGGACGGCGACCCGAAGACGCAGATCGTCGCGGTTCTCCTGCGAGAGGAGGCTCTTCACCTTGAGTGCCGCCTCATCGGTCAGCGAGACGCCGTGGGCACGGACGGTGTCGGACGTGGCGATGTCGGTCATGATTCTCCCGAGGTCTCGGGCCGCGAGACACGCGGCCGGTGCCACGATTCTACGCGTGAGCACCGGCCGCGGGTCGGTCCGAGACGACGTCGAGACCGTCAGCGCGAACCGGCGTCCAAACGCTCGAGCAGCAGCGCCTCGGACACGAGCGCGTGCCGGAAGGTGTCGAGGTGGAGCGACTCGTTGGGGCTGTGGGCGCGGGCGTGGGGGTCTTCGACACCGGTGACGAGGATCTGGGCCGCCGGGAACTCCCGCACGAGGTCCGCGATGAACGGGATGGACCCGCCTACGCCGATGTCCACGGGATCGACCCCGTAGCCCTCGGCGAGGGCCGCGCGAGCGTGCGCGACGGCGTCTCCGCTGGTGTCGACGAGGAACGGATTGCCGGTCTCGATGTCGCGGAAGCTCAGTTCGGCACCGAACGGCGCATGGGCGCGCAGGTGCGCCTCGATCGCGTGGTACGCCTCGTCGGCGGACTGTCCCGGAGCCACACGGGCGGAGATCACCACGGACACCTCGGGGCTCAGTGTGTTGGATGCGTTGCGCACGCTGGGAGCGTCGATGCCCGTCACCGTGATGGAGGGCTTGTTCCAGATGCGCGAGAGGATCGTTCCCGATCCGATCGGCGAGACACCCGGCGGGAGCCCGGCCTCGGAACGGAGCGTCTCCTCCGAGTACTCGGGCGTCTCCGCGTCGCGCTCGGACAGTCCCTCGACGGCGACTCCGCCCTCGTCGTCCCAGAGCGTGGCGAGCAGCTTCACCGTGGCCAGCATCGCGTCCGGGACCGCTCCCCCGAACATCCCCGAGTGCGACGCGTGCTCGAGCGTGCGCACCGTCATCGTGAAGCGCGCGTTGCCCCGGAGCGAAACGGTCAGCGCAGGCGTGGTCGCATCCCAGTTGCCGGAGTCGGCCACGACGATCACGTCAGCGCGCAGGGCGTCGGCGTTGTCGGACAGGAATGCCGCGAAGGATGCCGACCCGGCTTCCTCCTCACCCTCGATGAAGAGGTTGACGCCGAGGTCGAATTCTTCGCCGGCCGCCTCGACGAGAGCACGCAGGGCGCCGATGTGTGCCATGACCCCGGCCTTGTCATCGGCTGCGCCGCGACCGTACAGGCGACCATTGCGGACGGTGGGCTCGAAGGGAGCGGAGTCCCACAGTGCCTCGTCGCCGACCGGCTGCACATCATGGTGCGCGTACAGGAGGATCGTCGGTCGGCCATTGCGCGCAGCGCGAGTCGCCAACACCGCCGGCATCCCCTCCTCACCCGTCTCCGGAATGGTCGCCGTCGCCACCTCGACGCGATCGAAGATGCCGAGCCCGCGCGCCAGATCGGCGACGGCCGCGGCGCTGCGCTCCACTTCAGCCCGGTCGAATCCGGGGAATGCGACCGAGGGGATCCGCAAGAGCGCACCGAGATCGGCGAGGGCAGCGGGGACGGCGGAGAGGGCAGCGTCGCGCACAGCGACGGACCGAGGAGATTCGGAGGTCATGCGGGTAATCTTAAGAGGCACGTTCGTCGCAGAACCCGAGGATCCCCGTGGCCAAAACTCCCGCTGCCCCTGCTCCGGACGACGCCGCTCAGGCGTCGACGGGCTCCGGCAAGAACCGTCCCACCCCCAGCCGCGCCGCCCAGGAGGCGGCCCGCAAGCGCCCTCTGGTGCCGGACACCAAAGAAGCGAAGGCGCGCGCTCGCGCAGAGCTCGCCGAGCGCCGCGACAAAGCGCGTATCGGTATGGCCAACGGCGACGAGCGCTACCTGCCGATGCGCGACAAGGGACCGCAGCGTCGTTTCGTCCGCGACTACATCGACGCCGGATGGCACCTCGGCGAACTCGTCATGGGCGCGATGGTACTCGTCATCATCGTGACGTTCCTCGGCTCGAACGCGGTGACCTTCTACGCGTTCATCGCCCTGTGGTCGTTCATCCTGCTCGTGATCGGCGACATGGTCATCACCAGCATCCGCGTGAAGAAGGCCGTTCGAGCGAAGTTCGGCGCAGAACGCATGGAGAAGGGCCTCGGCTGGTACGGCGCGATGCGCTCGATCCAGATGCGCTTCATGCGTCTGCCGAAGCCTCAGGTCAAGCGCGGCCAGCGCCCCGTCTGAGTTCGACCAGACCACGGTTGATCTGCCGTGCCCACAGGGGGCCGCGGTAGATGAACGCGGTGTACCCCTGAACCAGATCGGCACCCGCGGCCAGCCGCTCCTGCACGTCCACCGCGGTCTCCACTCCCCCGGCTGCAATGACGCAGAAATCATCGGGGACGGCCGACCGCACCACGCGCAGCACCTCGAGCGCGCGACGGCGAAGCGGCGCGCCCGAGAGTCCGCCGGCGCCGATCTGCTCGATAGTCGCCTCGTCCGTCAGCAGGCCGTCGCGAGAGATCGTGGTGTTCGTGGCGATGAGGCCGGCCAGGCCGGCGTCGACGGCCATGCGCGCGATGGCCGTCACCTCGTCATCCGCGAGGTCGGGCGCGATCTTCACCAGCAGGGGCGTCGTGCCGGCCGCATCCCGCACGGCCTCAAGCAGCGGGCGGAGCGTCTCGACCGCCTGCAGCCCGCGGAGCCCGGGTGTGTTGGGCGACGACACGTTGACGACCAGATAGTCGGCCTCGGGGGCGACCAGACGCGTGCTCGTGACGTAGTCGGCGGTGGCCTGCTCGACGTCGACGACGCGGCTCTTGCCGATGTTCGCTCCGACGATGGCATGGTTCCGGCCGCGTCGCAGACGCCGGAGGCGGGATGCCGCGGCCGCCGCGCCGCGGTTGTTGAAGCCCATGCGGTTGATGAGCGCACGATCCGGAATCAACCGGAACAGCCGAGGCCGGGGATTGCCTTCCTGCGGCACAGCTGTCACGGTACCGATCTCGACGTGCCCGAAGCCGAGGGCGCCGAGCCCGCGCACCATGACCGCGTTCTTGTCGAACCCTGCCGCCACACCGAACGGCGAGTCGAAGACGAGTCCCAGCGCCTCGGTCCGGAGCGACGCGTCCGGACGGGTCAGCGCACGAGCGATGGTCGAGAAGGGCGGGACGCCGAGCAGACGGATGACCGGGACCACCAGGTGGTGCGCCGTCTCCGGCTCCATGCGCGAGAAGACGGTACGGAAGATGAACGGATACATCGCCGTCCAGCCTAGAGCGCGTCCGACCCCTCCGATGTCCGTGCCGCGATGTGATCGGCACGCAGCTGTTCGATCGCTGCTTCGAAATCTTCGAGCGTGTCGAACGCCTGGTACACGCTCGCGAATCGCAGATAGGCGATCTCGTCGAGATTGCGCAGCGGTCCGAGGATCGCGAGGCCGATCTCGTTCGTGTCGATCTGCGACGAACCGGTCTGGCGCACGGCCTCTTCGACCGCCTGCGCCAGTACGGCGAGGTCGGCCTCGGTCACCGGTCTGCCCTGACAGGCCTTGCGGACGCCCGACATCACCTTCTCGCGGCTGAACGGCTCGATGACTCCCGAGCGCTTGATGACGTTGAGGCTCGCCGTCTCGATCGTCGAGAAACGGCCGCCGCACTTCGGGCACTGGCGCCTGCGACGGATGCTGAGGCCGTCATCGCTCGTGCGGGAGTCGATGACGCGGGAATCGGGATTGCGGCAGAAAGGGCAATGCATGACGAGCCCAGATTACGCGTCGAACCGCGCCGAGACCGCTTCGCCGTGCGCGGGAAGCTGTTCCGAGTCGGATAGAGCCAGGATGCCGTCGTGCACCGCGCGCAGCGCCTCACGGTCATAGGTGATCACCTGCTGCGATCGCAGGAAGGTCGCGGCACCGAGACCGGCGGCGTAGCGCGCCTGCCCCCCGGTCGGGAGCACGTGGTTGCTGCCGGCGAGATAGTCGCCGAGGCTCACCGGGGTGTGCGAACCGACGAAGACGGCCCCCGCGTTCACGTACTCGTCAGGACGCGGATCGCGCAGGTGCAGTTCGAGGTGCTCGGGCGCGTAGGCGTTCGAGAACGCGGCCGCAGCCGGGATGTCGTCGACGAGGACGATCGCGGACTGTGGGCCGTCCAGGGCGACCGCGACGCGGTCCGCGTGACGTGTACCGGACGCACGGACTGAGACCCGCTCCGCCACCGCGGCGGCGAGATCGGCGGAGTCCGTGACGAGGACGGCGGCTGCCTGCTCGTCGTGCTCGGCCTGGCTGACAAGGTCAGCAGCCACGAGATCGGCATCGGCCTCATCGTCGGCGACGATCAGGATCTCGGTGGCGCCGGCCTCGGAGTCGGTGCCGACGACGCCCGCGACGACGCGCTTCGCGAGGGCGACGAAGTTGTTGCCCGGCCCGGAGATGACATCGACGGGATCGAGCTCGAGAGAGTCGACGCCGTACGCGAACGCGCCGATCGCGCCGGCTCCGCCCATCGCGTAGACCTCCGAGATACCGAGGAGACGTGCCGCCGCGAGGATCACCGGGTGAACACGCCCGCCGTGGTCGCGCTGCGGAGGCGAAGCCAGCGCCACCGTCTCGACACCGGCGACCTGCGCCGGCACGACGTTCATCACGACACTGGAAGGATAGACCGCTTTCCCGCCGGGGACGTAGACCCCCACGCGCCGGACCGGTCGCCAGCGCTGCTCGACTCGGGCACCCGGGCCGAGCTCGGTGACCCGGTCGGGCGGGACCTGAGCGGCCGACGCCAACCGCACGCGGCGGATGGACTCCTCGATCGCAGTTCTCACGGCCGGCGAGATACCCTCCAGCGCCTCATCGAGGTGTTCAGCGGGAACTCGTACCGCGTGATCTTCGACCCCGTCGAAGCGAGCCGCCTGCTCACGGAGCGAAACCTCTCCGCGAGCGGCGACATCATGCACGATCTCAGCTGCCGTAGCCAGGGCAAGCCCGCGGGCGGCTTCGGCCCGGGGAACGGCGGCGAGCAACTCGGCGGGCGTCAGACGACGGCCGCGAAGATCGATGGTGCGCATCGTTCCAGGCTAGCGCGCGCCCGCGGCGGACTCAGCCGCGCGTGACATCGCTGGTGTCGTGGAGATATCCGACGCGGCCGTCCTCGTGGCGGACCACGAAGACCTCGCCGCGGTCCTCGATGACGAGGGCCCATGCCGTCGGCCCGATCCGGAAGAGCGGCGCACCCATCTCGTCGAGGACATCGCGCTCATCCGGGGCGAGCGCCCAGAACGCTTGGGGCGCGGCAACGGGCTCGATGACCGTCGTCGCGCCGGTGTCGAACGGCTCCGCAGCGTCGGCCGGTGCCGACTCGGGCGCGCCGGAGGATGCCGGAGCCTCCGCGGGGACGGCGTAGCCGGCCGGAGCCGCGTAGCCGGTGTAGGCGGGGGTGCCGGCGCCTGCTGCGTGCGGAGCGCTGTGCGCCGATGCGGTGCGCGACGGGCCGGTGTGCGGGGCCGGGCGGGCGGATGCCGGCCGGGCGACGACCGGACGCGTCGCCCGCGCCACCCGGTGCGCCGGCGATTCGGGCCGGTGCGCGAAATCGTCGCCGAGAACGGGAAGGTGGGGCGCGACGACGGTGAGCACGACCCCCGCCAGAGCCAGGATCACCTCGACCCACACGACCCAGCTCGCGAGGAACACGCCGGACTGGGCGAGGCCCGCGAACGAGCTCCAGATGATCCCGAGCCACACGGTGGCGGAGACCGAGAAGGCGACCGACGCGAACTGATCGATGCCGAGGGAGCCGACACGGCGGATGCCCTGCGGCGAGAAGCGGCGCAGCAGCACCAGGAAGACCGCGACCGTGGGCACGCCGATCGTCAGGATCCAGTCGATCCCCGCGCCCCACACCGACACCCCGGCACCGAAGCGGCCGTACACGGGGAAGAACGAGCAGATGAACGCGACAGCCCAGACGCCGGCGAGAGCGACCTCGCGGATCGAGAGCGGACCCACGCCGTACTGCGGCGGCGCCTCCCCCGACGAGCCCACGGCGGACTGGGCGCCGCGCTCGTCCGAGCCGGGAAGGACCGAGGTCTGCCCGGCCACGGCGGACGCGGCAGAGGTGTCTTCGGATGACGCCGGCATCTCCGCCGCGTCGTCGACCGGGGCGTGCTCAGCGGGCTCCTCGATCACGACGGGCTCGACCGCGGACTCGTCGATCACGACCGCTGCATCCGCTGCGGGCGCGAACGCGTCCGAGGCCGCGTCGGTCTGCGCACCGTCGAAGTCGTCGGTGGCTGTGGTCTCGTGTGCCGGCTCGGCAACGCCGGGCGCTGCGTCCTCGGGACGGCCGTCGTCGGAGTGGATGTTCTTCTCGTCGGTCACGATGTTCCCTTCGTCGCGGCGGTTGCGCTGCGGTGGAATCCTACCCGGCTCAACCCAGACACTGAGGTCCCAGAAGTCCCTTGAGCTCGCCGTAGAGATCGGGCGTGACGCGTACCGGATGCGGCACCTCGAACACCTTCGCCGTACCCGCCCTGTGGAGCTTCAGCGACACCTCGGTCTCACCGCTGTGACGACGCAGGACGGCCGCCAGCTCGCCGATCGTCGACTCCGTCGCACGCTGCTCTGGAAGCAGCAGCACGAGCGGCCCGGCGGCATCGAATGAACCGAGGTCGGGAGAGAACGCGGATTGGCCGTGCAGGTTCAGCCCGTCGTCGCGTCGCGACACCCGCCCTCGGACGACGAGGATCGAGTCGGCCACGAGCATGCTCTGGAACTCCGTATACGTCTTCCCCATGAACATCACGGTCACTTCACCATCGAAGTCCTCGACAGTGATCATGCCGTAGGGGTTGCCGCTCTGCTTGGCGACGCGGTGCTGCACGCTCGTGACGAGCCCGGCGACGGTGACCTGATCGCCGTCCTGGACGTCATCCGACGCCAGCAGGTCGTGGATCGAGGTGGAGGCGTGCTTGGCCAGCGGGATCTCCAGCCCGGCGAGCGGATGGTCGGACACGTAGAGTCCGAGCATCTCGCGCTCGAAGGCCAGCTTGTCCTTCTTCGTCCATTCGGGCCGCTCGGGCACCTTGGCCGGCATGACTTCCTCGGCCTCGTCGTACAGGCTGTCGAAATCGAATCCGATCGCACCGGTCGCGGCCTTGCGCTTCGCGTCGACCGCGGCTTCGACCGCGTCCTCGTGGATCTCCATCAGGGCGCGGCGGGTCGAGCCCAGTGAGTCGAATGCGCCGGCCTTGATGAGGGACTCGACGGTCCGCTTGTTCGCGACGTGGAGCGGGACCTTGGTGAGGAAGTCGTGGAAGCTGACGTAGTTGTCGTCGGCCCGCGACGCGATGATGCCGTCGACGACGTTGGCACCGACGTTCCGCACCGCGCCCAGACCGAATCGGATGTCCTCGCCGACGGCGGCGAAGTATCGGATCGACTCGCCGACGTCGGGCGGCAGCACCCTGATGCCCATGCGGCGGCACTCGTTGAGGTACACCGCCATCTTGTCCTTCGAATCGCCGACGCTCGTGAGGAGTGCGGCCATGTACTCGGCGGGGTAGTGCGCCTTGAGGTAGGCCGTCCAGTACGAGACCAGGCCGTACGCAGCGGAGTGCGCCTTGTTGAACGCGTAGTCGGAGAACGGGAGCAGGATGTCCCAGAGCGCTTTGATAGCGCCCTCGCCGAAGCCGCGTTCCTTCATACCGCCTGAGAAGCCCTCGTACTGCTTGTCGAGTTCGGACTTCTTCTTCTTGCCCATCGCGCGGCGGAGGATGTCGGCCTGACCGAGCGAGAAGCCGGCGACCTTCTGCGCGATCGCCATGACCTGCTCCTGATAGATGATCAGGCCGTAGGTCGTGTCGAGGATGTCGCGCAGCGGCTCTTCGAGCTCGGGGTGGATCGGCGTGATCGGCTGCAGGCCGTTCTTGCGCAGTGCGTAGTTCGTGTGCGAGTTCGCGCCCATGGGGCCCGGCCGGTACAGCGCGATGACAGCCGAGATGTCCTCGAAGTTGTCGGGCTTCATCAGGCGGAGCAGCGATCGCATCGGTCCGCCGTCGAGCTGGAACACCCCGAGCGTGTCGCCGCGGGTGAGCAGGTCGTAGGCCGGGCGGTCGTCGAGCGCGAGATGCTCGAGGTCGAGCTCCTCGCCCCGGTTCATGCGGATGTTATCGAGCGCATCCGAGATGATCGTGAGGTTGCGCAGCCCCAGGAAGTCCATCTTGATGAGACCGAGCGTCTCGCACGACGGGTAGTCGAACTGCGTGACGATCTGACCGTCCTGCTCGCGGCGCATGATGGGGATGATGTCCAGCAGCGGCTCCGACGACATGATGACGCCGGCCGCGTGCACGCCCCACTGCCGCTTCAGGCCCTCGAGCCCGAGGGCGCGGTCGAACACGGTCTTCGCCTCGGGATCGGTGTCGATCAAGGCGCGGAACTCGCTGGCTTCCTTGAACCGCGGGTGGTCCTTGTTGTACATGCCGTCCAGCGGCATGTCCTTGCCCATCACCGCCGGCGGCATCGCCTTGGTGAGCTTCTCGCCCATGCTGAAGGGGAACCCCAGCACGCGGCCGGCATCCTTCAGTGCCTGCTTCGACTTGATCGTGCCGTAGGTGACGATCTGCGCGACGCGCTCGGAGCCGTACTTCTCGGTCACGTACTCGATGACCTCGCCGCGGCGACGGTCGTCGAAGTCGACGTCGAAGTCGGGCATGCTGACACGATCGGGGTTGAGGAACCGCTCGAAGATGAGACCGTGCTCGAGAGGGTCGAGGTCGGTGATGCGCATCGCGTAGGCCACCATCGATCCGGCGCCCGAGCCACGCCCGGGACCGACCCGGATGCCGTTGTCCTTCGCCCAGTTGATGAAGTCGGCGACGACGAGGAAGTAGCCCGGGAAGCCCATCTGGAGGATGATGCCCGTCTCGTACTCGGCCTGCTTGCGCACCTTGTCGGGGATGCCGCCGGGGTACCGATAGTGAAGCCCCGCCTCGACCTCTTTCACGAGCCAGCTGTCTTCGGTCTCGCCGTCGGGTACGGGGAACCGCGGCATGTAGTTGGCCGAGGTGTTGAACTCGACCTCGCAGCGCTCGGCGATCAGCAGGGTGTTGTCGCACGCCTCGGGGTGGTCACGGAACAGCTGCCGCATCTCCTGGGCCGTCTTGATGTAGTAGCCGTCGCCGTCGAACTTGAAGCGGTTCGGATCGTCGAGCGTCGAGCCTGACTGCACGCAGAGGAGCGCCGCGTGCGCATCGGCCTCGTGCTGATGCGTGTAGTGCGAGTCGTTGGTCGCGACGAGCGGGATGTCGAGGTCTTTCGCCAGCCGCAGCAGGTCGGTCATCACCCGGCGCTCGATCGACAGGCCGTGATCCATGATCTCGGCGAAGTAGTTCTCCTTGCCGAAGATGTCCTGGAATTCGGCAGCCGCGGCGCGAGCGGCGTCGTACTGACCCAGGCGGAGCCGCGTCTGCACCTCCCCCGAGGGGCACCCAGTCGTCGCGATGAGCCCCTTGCCGTAGGTCTGCAGCAGCTCGCGGTCCATGCGCGGTTTGAAGTAGTAGCCCTCCATGCTCGACAGGGAGCTCAGCCGGAAGAGGTTGTGCATGCCCTCGGTGCTCTGGCTCCACATCGTCATGTGGGTGTAGGCGCCGGAACCCGAGACGTCGTCGCTCTTCTGCTCGGGCGATCCCCACGCCACGCGCGACTTGTCGCTGCGGTGCGTTCCCGGCGTCACGTAGGCCTCGAGACCGATGATCGGCTTGACGCCGGCCGCCTTCGCGGCACGGTAGAACTCGAAGGCGGCGAACGTGTTGCCGTGGTCGGTCACCGCGATAGCGGGCATGCCGTAGTCGGCCGCCGCCTGAGTCATGGCCGCGATCTTGGCTGCACCGTCGAGCATCGAGTACTCGCTGTGCACGTGCAGATGAACGAAGGAGTCGGATGCCACCAGACGAGTCTACGTTCGGGCTCGGACACCGGTCCTAGGCTGGGCCCATGGCCACTCCCGACTTCGTCCTCGATCTGCGCAAGAAGATCGGCACCGCTCCGCTGCCCCTCGTGGGGGTCACCGCCGTGGTGTTCCGCGATGAGAAGGTGCTCCTGGGCAAGCGCGCCGACAACGGGAGCTGGCAGCCGGTCTCCGGCATCGTCGACCCGGGTGAGGAGCCTGCAGACGCCGCGGTCCGCGAGTGTCTCGAAGAGGCGGGCGTCGTCGTCCGTGCGGAGCGCCTCGCCCTCGTGCACCAGATCCCCCGCATCGTCTACGCCAACGGCGATCAGGTCGACTACCTCGACCTGGTGTTCCGGTGCTCCTGGGTCTCGGGCGACCCGCACCCTGCGGACGGCGAGCTGACCGACGTCGGGTTCTACGACCTCGGACAGATGATCGACGTCGCGCCCGAGCACGTCCGCAAGATCGCCCTCGCCGTCGCCGAGGATGACCCGGCGACGTTCCGGGGCGGCCGGTGAGCTCGCGCGTCGCCCTGGGCGACCTGCTCGACGCCCTCGCGCGGGACAACGGCGACCCCGGCGGCGGAGCGGCCAGCGGAGTCGTGACGGCCGTCGCGGCGGCACTCGCTCAGATGGTGAGCCGCTACAGCTCCGCGGAGCCGGCCGCGGACGGGATCGACGACCGTCTCGCACGGCTCCGCGACGCGGCCATCGCCGCGGCTGACGACGACGGCCGGGCGTCGGGCGCGCTCGGTGCGGCGCTGAGGCCGGACGACGACCCGGGCGAGCGCGACCGTCGCATCGTCGATGCGGCGACCCGCGCCATCGAGACGTCGGCTGCCCTCGGCGAGATCGCGCTCGGCGTTTGGGACGAGGTGCGCTTGCTCGCCGACGTCGGCAACCGCCACCTCATGTCGGACGTCGCCGTCGCCGCTGACACAGTCGCCGCGGGCCTGGGCGGCGCGGCGACGAACCTCCGCGGCGGGCTCGCTCTGCTCCGCGCCCACGGCGATGCCAGTGCCCTCGAGTCTGCGCACGACGGCCTGTCTGATCGACTCATCGCAGGGCGTCGCGAGGCGCGTGCTCTCGCCGATCGGCTCGGCGAGCCGTGATCGCGACGCGAGGGGCGAACGCGGGCCGACCCGTCAGTCGCCGCTGAGGATCTCGAGGGCGCGCGCGAGGTCGGGGGCGTAGGGCGACGTGAACGCCGACCACTCCCCCGTCACGGGGTGTTCGAATGCGAGGCGATGAGCGTGCAGCCATTGACGCGTCAACCCGAGCCGGGCGGACAGTGTCGGGTCGGCACCGTAGAGCGGGTCGCCGACGCACGGATGCCGGTGGGCGGCCATGTGAACGCGGATCTGATGGGTGCGACCGGTCTCCAGGTGGATCTCGAGCAGGGATGCGCCGACGAACGCCTCCAGCGTCTCGTAGTGGGTGACCGAGTCCTTCCCGGTCGGCGTGACGGCGAACTTCCAGGAGTGCGACGGGTGGCGGCCGATCGGGGCGTCGATCGTCCCCGAGAGCGGGTCGGGGTGACCCTGCACCACCGCGTGATAGATCTTCTCGACCTCACGCTCCTTGAATGCGCGCTTGAGGGCGACGTAGGCGGGTTCGCTCTTCGCGACGACCATGAGACCGCTCGTCCCGACATCCAGGCGGTGCACCACGCCCTGGCGCTCGGCCGCCCCGGTCGTCGCGATGCGATAGCCGGCGGCGGCCAGAGCGCCGAGCACGGTCGGGCCGTCCCAGCCGAGCGAGGGATGGGCGGCGACACCCGCCGGCTTGTCGACGACCACGATGTCGTCATCGTCGTGCACGATGCCGAGGTCGGGAACCGCGACTGGGACGATCTGAGCCTCTGCTCGCTCCTCCCAGAACACGTCGAGCCACGCTCCGGCGGCGAGCTTGTCGGACTTCCCGAGCGTGCGACCGTCGAGCGTCACACCACCCGCAGCCGCCACCTCCGCGGCGAAAGTCCGCGAGAACCCGAGCAGCTTGGCCAGCGCGGCGTCGACACGGACGCCGTCGAGCCCGTCGGGAACCGGGAGCGCGCGTTGCGGCATGTCAGCGTTCCGTATCCGCAGTGGCAGCGGCCCCGGCGGCCTCGTCCACGTTGCGGCGCTCGCGTGAGCCGTCGAAACGGACGCCGATCACGACCAGCACGGCGACGGAGATCATCATCGTGACGATGAACATGTCGGCGACGTTGTAGATCGCCGACGGGAACCACAGCCACATCCACGGGGTGTGGATGAAGTCGACGACGTGCCCGACGAGGAAGCCGGGTTCCCGGAGCAGGCGATCGGTGAGGTTCCCGAGGACGCCCCCGAGGAGCAATCCGAGGACGATGGCCCACGACCTCGTGCGCACGCTGCGGACCGTGAGCACGATCACGACGACCGCCACAGCCGCAAGTGCGAGCGTGAAGAGCCAGGTGACCCCCGTGCCGAGCGAGAACGCTGCGCCGGGGTTCTTCGTCAGATACAGCTGGAAGAACTCGCCGAGGACCGGAACCTCACGCTGGTACGGCAGGTTCTCGAGCGCGAGATACTTCGTGAACTGGTCGGCGGCCAGTACCACTGCCGCGAGAATCGCGACGAGGGCACCGGCCGCCGGACCGTTCAGACGCTTGCGCGACGCCAAGGATTACGCGCCGGCCGAGACGCCGGTCGTGTCGAGGTCGCGGAGCTTGCTCTCGATGAAGCCGCGGAGCTGGCCGCGGTAGTCCTTCTCGAACTGCTGCAGCTCGGAGATACGACCTTCGAGCGACACGCGCTCGGCCTCGAGACGCGCCACCTCGTCGCGGCCGCGGGCCTCCGCCTCGGAGATGATCGACGCGGCCTGAGCCTGCGCGTCGGCGATGAGCTTGTCGCGCTGCGCCTTGCCCTCGGCCACGTGCTCATCGTGCAGGCGCTGGGCCAGCTCGATGATGCCGGCGGATGCGGCGGCGGGAGCCATGTCGGCGGCCGGGGCGGGCTGCTCGACGGCGGGAACCGGCGCGGGCACGTCCTCGACGACGGCGTCGTCGGCGGGAGCTGCAGCGGGCGTCTCACCCGACTCGTAGGCAGCGAGCTTCGCCTTGAGCTCGTCGTTCTCGGCGATCGTCTTGCGCCATTCCACGACGATCTCGTCGAGGAAGTCGTCGACCTCATCGGGGTCGAATCCTTCCTTGAAACGCACGTGCTGGAACTGCTTGGTGACGACGTCTTCAGGGGTCAAAGCCATGGTGTTGTCCTCTTTCAGGGCTCACGACGCGGGCCGGTCAGCCGGCACCCGCCGCAGCGGGCCGTACCCACCCAGCATAGTCCGACGCCTTCGCGGCCGCGACGATCCCGCCGCGACCGCCTCAGGAGAAGGCGATCACGCGGGTGATCGACAGCAGGATGAAGCACGCCAGCATGGTGAGCGGGAATGCCAGATCGATTGCGATGACGCCGAGTCGGATCGGAGGGATGACCCGGCGCAGTGTCTTGATCGGGGGGTCCGTGATCGTATAGACGACCTCGGCGAGCACGAGGGTGAAGCCCCGCGGGCGCCACTCCCGGTTGAACAGGGGGATGTACTCCAGGATCAGTCGGACGAACAGAACGAGGATGTACAGCAGCAGAGCGAAGTAGACGAGCGCGGCGATCAGCCGAACGACATCCACGTCAGGTCACTGCGCGAACGGCGCCGCCTCAGGCTCAGCCTGAGCCACAGCGCCGTCGCCGGAGACGGCGATGTTCTCGGGTGAGAGCAGGAACACCTTGCTCGTCACGCGCTCGATGCGGCCGTACAGACCGAGGGAGAGTCCGCTCGCGAAATCGATGAGGCGCCGCGCGTCGGCGTCGCTCATCTGCGAGAGGTTGATGATGACCGGCACACCCTCGCGGAAGTTCTCGGCGATGACCTGCGCATCGCGATACTGCTTGGGGTGAACGGTCAGAATCTCGCTGACGGTTCCCGTGGTGGGCTGACGCACGACCGCCGGACGGTGCAGCGGAGTCACCGGCGCGGCCGGCTTCTCGACGGGCTTGTCACGGCGGGCCTGCTGCTGCTCGGCCTGCGGCTCTTCGTACATTTCTTCCTCATCTGCGAGGCCCAGGTAAACCATGGTCTTCTTCAGCGGGTTCGACATCGCATCCTCCGTTTGCTCGTCTGTTCCGAGGCTATCCGCGGTCCGGGCGCGGTCCCGTGATTGCCGATCCGATCCGCAGGTGTGTCGCACCGGCGGAGATCGCTTCGACGAAATCGCCGGTCATCCCGGCGGAGATCCAGGTCGCGTCGGACGCGACGGAGCGCAGGGCGACGGACGCCTGCGCGAGACGGGCGAAGGCCGCGGCCGGCTCCTCGCCGACGGGAGCCACAGCCATCACACCGCGCATCCGGAGACTCGTGCAGTGCTCCGCCACGTGGGCGGCGAGGGCCTCGACACCGCTCGGCGCGACGCCACCGCGGCCCGGGTCGTCGGTCAGATTGACCTGCACCAGCACATCGAGCGGCGCCCCCTCGGGAGCCGCCACATGGAGCGCGTCGGCAATACGCGCGCGATCCACCGAGTGGACGACATCCGCTGCGGCTCGCACGGCACGGGCCTTGTTCGTCTGCGCCTGCCCGATGAAATGCCAGCGCATGCCCTCGAGGTCGGCGAGCTCATCGTGCTTGGCGGTGAGCTCCTGCTGCCGGTTCTCCCCCACGTCGCGCACGCCGAGGGCGTGCAGCTCAGTGATGAGCGCCGGAGGGTGGAACTTGGTCACCACGATCCGCGTCACCTCATCCGCGGCGCGACCCGACGCCCGCATCGCAGCTGCGATGCGGGCGTCGACGTCGGCGAGCCGTGCGGCAAGGTCCGGCATGGATCGTTCGGTCTACTTCAGGAAGTCGGGGATGTCGAGGTCATCGTCACCGAAGACCGAGTCGTACGACTCGCTCTTCGCCGAGACCGGCACCGTCTCCTTGGCCTCACGACGCTCGACCGGCTCGGATGCCGCGGCCTGCTCAGCCGGGATCTCGGGGACCACCGGCGGCGCCGACGGCCGGGCGGCGGCGATCGGCTCGATGCGAGCCTGGGGCTCGCCGCCGTCGAAGCCCGCGGCGATGACGGTCACGCGAACCTCGTCGCCGAGGGTGTCGTCGATGACCGTACCGAAGATGATATTGGCCTCGGGGTGCGCCGCCTCCTTGACGAGCTGCGCCGCGTCGTTGATCTCGAAGATGCCGAGGTTCGATCCACCCTGGATCGACAGCAGGACGCCGTGGGCGCCTTCGATCGAGGCTTCGAGCAGCGGCGACTCGACAGCCAGCTCGGCCGCCTTGATGGCGCGGTCGGCGCCACGAGCGGAGCCGATGCCCATGAGAGCCGAACCGGCGCCCTGCATGACCGACTTCACGTCGGCGAAGTCGAGGTTGATGAGGCCGGGCGTCGTGATGAGGTCGGTGATGCCCTGGACACCGGCGAGGAGCACCTGGTCGGCGGTCGCGAAAGCCTCGACCATCGAGATGCCACGATCGCTGATCTCGAGCAGGCGGTCGTTCGGGACGACGATGAGGGTGTCGACCTCTTCCTTCAGCTTCGACACACCGGCCTCGGCCTGGCTCTGGCGACGACGGCCCTCGAACGAGAAGGGCTTGGTGACGACACCGATCGTGAGCGCCCCGATCGACTTGGCGATCCGCGCCACGACAGGGGCACCGCCGGTACCGGTTCCGCCGCCCTCACCGGCGGTGACGAAGACCATGTCGGCACCTGCGAGCGCCTCCTCGATCTCCTCGGCGTGATCCTCTGCGGCGCGGCGACCCACCTCGGGGTCGGCGCCGGCACCGAGGCCTCGCGTCAGTTCGCGGCCGACGTCGAGCTTGACGTCCGCGTCGCTCATGAGGAGCGCCTGCGCGTCGGTGTTCACCGCGATGAACTCGACACCCCGCAGCCCCAGCTCGATCATCCGGTTGACGGCATTGACGCCGCCACCGCCCACACCGACGACCTTGATCACCGCGAGGTAGTTCTGGTTCTGGCTCATGCCGGCCTCCATCTCGTCCCGAACCCTGCTCGTAAACCTTCAACCTCACGTAGAGGTTTAAAGAATTGCCGGGTATGCAATTCCTGAGTTGAAGCTACGCACTCGGGGACTCACCCGCCGGACGTGCGCGGCGTGTCGCGACATCCCGTGTTGCGCGTTTCTCGGAGCAGCGGAAAAGGGACAGGATCGACGCCTCAGCGGACGACTGCCGCCTGCGGCGACGACACGTCGTAGCCGGAGGCATCCGGTCGAGCCGCCATGAGCGCTTCGAGCGCCTGGACCTTCTTGGCCGAGTCGCTCGCCCCACCCCAGACCACCGAGCGGCCGTCGGTGAGCGTGAGCGTCACGTCGTTCGGCGTCGTCGCGGACAGCACCGTGACCTGGGTCCGCAGGGACTCCGGCAGCGAGCGGAAGACCTGCCCCGCGGCGGCGAAGGTGCTCGACGACAGGCCTCCCTCGACCTCGAGGAGCGGCTGACCGGACGGCGGTTCCGGGGTGGTCGACAGCGCGACGCCCGCGGCATCGACCAGCGTGTAACCGGCCTCGCCCTGCACGGCGCCGACCGGTGTCCGCTCGACGATGCGAACCACGAGCTCGTGCGGCGGACGCGCTTCGAGGCTGTACGACTCGACCAGCGGGAACGAGACGAGTGCTGCCTTCACAGCGCTCTCGTCGACGAGGGGCATCGGCGTCCCGATCTGACCCTCGAGCGCTGTCTCGACTGCGCCGGCGTCGAGTTGCGAGGTTCCCACGATCGTGACGCGTTCGACCGCGAACAAGGGGCTGTAGGCGGCGCCGATAGACCCGAGCACGAGAGCCGCCAGAACGCCGGCGGAGATCAGCCAGATACGTCTGCGCCGACGCTGACGTGCCGTGAAGCGCCGCACCTCGCGACGCAGCGCCCGCCGCCTCGCACGCGCCGCGCCCCACAGATCGCGCGCCGTGAGCGGCCGGTCGGGCTCGTCGACATCCGAGACGTCGGATGCGGGCGGCGCCGCAGGCTCTCCGCGGGCGGGCGGATCGAACGGGATGATCGGCGCTATCCCGTAGTCGCGGCCGCGCTGGTGCCACAGCTCCTCGACGGGCTGGGTCTCGGTGGCATCCGGCGAGACGCTTTCCGCCACGCCCGCACCCCGCTCATCGGCGTCGCGCCGCGGTGGGTCCACCCGCCGCGGAGCCGACGTGGGACGGTCGGCCGGCGCACCGGCGCCGTCCTGCCCGCCGCGCGGCCGCGGGGACGGTGGCAGCGGACTCGGGCGACGCACCGGCTACCCCTCCGCCCGGGCGAGCGACTCGAGCACCTGCGGGATGATCAGGTTGACGTTGCCGCAACCGAGGGTGACGATGAAGTCGCCCTCGCGCGCGACGCCCGCCGCGTAGTCGGCGGCCTCCTGCCAATCGGCGACGAAGTGCACGTGCCCGGGGTCGCTGAACGCGCCGCTGACCAACTCGCCCGTCACTCCCGGCACCGGATCTTCGCGCGCTCCGTACACATCCAGGACGACCGTGTGGTCGGCATGGGTCTCGAGCACGTCGGCGAACTCGCGGAACATCTCCTGCGTGCGCGAGTACGTGTGCGGCTGATGCAGGGCGATGATCCGCCCGCCGCCCACGACGGTCCGCGCTGCGGAGAGCGCCGCAGCCACCTCGGTCGGGTGGTGCGCATAGTCGTCGTAGACGCTGACGCCCCGGGTGACGCCGTGGAGCTCGAACCGTCGGGCCGTGCCGCCGAATCCTTCCACCGCTCGGAGGGCGCGCTCGAGCTCGTATCCGAGGGCGACGAGCACGGCGACGGCGCCCGCCGCGTTGATCGCGTTGTGGGCGCCCGGCACCGAGAGCCGGCCGTGGGCGGTCTCTCCCCCGGCGGTGAGCGAGAACGACACCGGCCCGTCCGTCACGATGTCGGAGACGCGGACGTCGGCGTCGCCGGCCTCACCGAAGGTGACGACGCGGCGGTGGCTGAGGGCGGCTGCGACGCGTGCTGCACCCGGGTCGTCGGCGGAGATGACGACGGCCTCGCGCGCGCCATCCGCGAAGCGGACGAAGCCGTCGTAGAACGCCTCTCGGGTCTGCCAGTGATCGAGGTGATCCGGATCGACGTTCGTGATGAGGGCGATGGAGGTGTCGTAGAGCAGGAAGGTGCCGTCGGACTCGTCGGCTTCGATGACGAAGACATCGTCGTCTCCGGTCGCGCTCGAGACACCCAGGTCGGCGATGACACCGCCGTTGACGAAGGTCGGCCGCGTCCCGAGACCACGGAGCGCCGTGACGATCATGCCCGTGGAGGTCGTCTTGCCGTGCGCACCCGCCACCGACACGAGTCGGCGGCCACCGACGAGCCAGTGCAGGGCCTGCGAGCGGTGGATGACGTGCAGGCCGCGCTCCTTGGCGAGGAGGAACTCGGGGTTCTCGGGCCAGATCGCCCCGGTGTGGACGACCGTGTCGGCGTCATCGGGAAGATGCGCCGCGTCGTGTCCGATGTGGACGTCGGCGCCGCGGGCGGCCAGCGCGCGCATCGCAGGGCTGTCGGCCCGGTCGGATCCCGAGACGCGGATGCCGCGGTCGAGGAACATCCCGGCGAGGCCGGACATGCCCGATCCACCGATGCCGATGAAGTGCGCGGCGGTGATGTCGGCGGGGATCGGGAGGCTCAAGTCGGGTCTGATCATGACCCGTCAAGTCTAGGTCGCCCGGCTGACAGCACCGCCCGCCACGCCCTCAGCGTCGCTGCGCGGCATCCAGGAGGGCCACCACGTTCGCCGCCCCCTCGCGTGTGCCGACGGCGCCGGCTGCGCGCCGCATCCGCTCCAGTTCGTCGCCATCGCTCAGCAGGGGCACGACCTCGGAGCGAACGCGCTCGGGCGTGAAGTCGGCGTCGTCGATGATGCGCGCGGCTCCGGCGCGGACGGCTCCCGCGGCGTTCAGCGCCTGCTCGCCGTTTCCCACCGCGTAGGGCACGTAGACGGCGGGGATGCCGAGCGCGCTGACCTCGCTCACCGTCGCCGCCCCTGAGCGCGAGACGACGACGTCGGCGAGGGCGAACGCCAGGTCCATCCGATCGAGATAGGGCACGACCCGGTAGTCCGGCGACGCGGCCTCGGAGACCTCGTTGCGCTCGCCCGACGCGTGCAGCACCTGCCAGCCGGCATCGACGATGTCTCGCCACGAGCCCGCGAGCGCCTCGTTCAGCCGACGAGCGCCCAGCGAGCCTCCGAAGACCAGCACGACGGGGCGCGCGGGGTCGAGACCGAAGGCCGCCGCAGCCTCGGCACGACGCGCCGCCCGGTCGAGGTCGACGATCTCGCGACGAAGCGGCATTCCGACCACCTGCGCACCGCGCAGCGGGGTGCCGTCGAACACGATGCCCGTCGCGGCCGCGCGTCGGGCGCCGAGCACGTTCGCGAGCCCGGGACGGGCGTTCGCCTCGTGGACGACGTAGGGCACGCCCTCGCGGCGCGCCGCGACGTAGGCCGGAGCGGCGGCATAGCCACCGAAACCGGCGACGACGTCGACTCCTCGCTCGCGGATATATGTGCGCACCTGCGCGACCGCACGCAGCCAACGGGCCGGGAAACGGATCGCGGCACCGTTCGGACGCCGGGGGAAGGGCACCTTGTCGACGATCAGCAGTTCGTAGCCCCGTTCGGGGACCAGCCGGGACTCGAGCCCCTCGCGGGTTCCGAGTACCAGAACCGTGTCGTCGGGTCGTCGGTCGCGCAGGGCATCGGCCACGGCGAGAAGCGGATTGACATGGCCCGCCGTGCCGCCGCCTGCCAGAAGGTAGGTCGTCACTGCACCGAGCCTACCGGCGGGCCGAGCGCGCCTCGGCGCCCGCGGGACGCACCGGTCGCGCCCCCGAGGCGACCTCGAGCGCCGGAGCGCGAACAGGCAGCGTCCGCGCGAACGAGAGCAGAACCCCGGTCGCCAGCAGACCCGACACGAGAGAGGTCCCGCCCTGCGACATGAAGGGCAGCGGCACGCCCAGGACCGGGAAGATGCGCAGGACGACGCCGATGTTCACGAGCGCCTGACCCACGATCCAGATCGTGATGCCGCCCGAGACGATCCGCACGAACGGATCGTGGGTCTTGCGCACGATGTGGAAAGCCCCGACGGCGTAGAGCGCGAAGAGAGCGAGGACGACGGCGCAGCCGATGAGGCCGAGCTCCTCCCCCACGATCGCGAAGATGTAGTCGTTCGCGGCGGCGGGCAGCCACTGGTACTTCTCGCGCGAGTTGCCGAGGCCCAGACCGAAGATGCCGCCGCTCGCGAGCGCCCAGATCCCGTGGAGGGGCTGGTAGCACGAACCCGCATCGGCGAAGTAGCAGTCGGTCGAGTCGACGTTGAGGAAGCTCATGATGCGCGCCATGCGGTTCGGGCTCGTGACCGCGAACACCGCAGCAGCAGCCACGACCAGGATCAACGGGATCACGAAGAGCCGAAGCTTGACGCCGGAGAAGAAGAGGCAGCCGAGGAGGATCGCCATGAGGATCATCGCCGTGCCCAGATCGTGACCGCCCATGACGGTGCCGATCACCAGAGCGCCGACGGGAACGACCGGGATGAACACGTGCTGCCACTTCGACAGGAGCGTCTGCTTCCGGTAGAGCACGAAGCCCAACCACACGGCGAGGGCGAGCTTGAGGAACTCCGACGGCTGCGCCTGGAACCCGAAGACCGAGATCCAGTTGGTGTTTCCATCGTTGCGGACGCCGAGGCCGGGCACGAAGACGAGCAGCTGCAGAAGGATGCCGGCGACGAGGGCCGGCCACGCGATGCGTTTCCAGAACCGCAGCGGCATCCGGCTCGCGATGAACATCAGCGGGATGCCGAGCAGCGCGAACACCGCTTGCTTCAGCACCGTCTCGAAGGGGCTCGCGTTGGCCGTCGCCATCGTCGCCGACAGCACCATCACGAGGCCGAAGCCGGTCAGGATGAGGGCGGTCGAGGCGAGCAGCAGGAATTCGCTGGGCACCGGCGCGAACACGCGCCCGAGCGACACACGCGCCGCGAAGCCGCTCCGCGTCTGACCGTCGTCAGCGAGCGTCGTCGGCGGGGGCGTCGGGCGGCTCGGCGTCGTGGTCACCGTCTCCCCTTCCGATCCGTTCGCGCACGGCCTCCGCGAAGCGACGACCGCGGTCTGCGTAGGAGGCGAACTGATCGAACGACGCCGCAGCGGGTGCGAGGAGCACGACATCCCCGTCACCGGCGACGCCGGCCGCCAGTTCGACGACCCGTGCCATGACATCCTCAGTCTGAGTCGCCTCGACCTCGATCACCGGGACCGCGGGGGCGTGTCGCGCGAACGCGGCGAGCACGGCGGTGCGGTCCTCGCCGATGACGATGGCCGCTTTGGTCGCCGCACCTCGTCCCGCGACGAGTTCGGAGATGTCGACACCCTTGAGGAGCCCGCCCACGACCCAGATCGCGCCCGGGAAGGCGGCGAGCGACGAGGCCGCCGCGTGCGGGTTGGTCGCCTTCGAGTCATCCACCCAGGTCACGCCCGACACGCGAGCGACCACTTCGATCCGGTGCGGGTCGAGGCGGAACACCAGCACCGCCTCGCGGATGGCGGCGGGCTCGACATCGAGCGAGCGAGCGAGGGCCGCCGCGGCGAGAATGTTCGCGACGATGTGAGGAGCCGCGAGGCCGCGCGCCGCGAGCTCGGCGACCGTCGTCAGTTCGAGAGCCGACGAACGCCGGTCCTCATGGAAGGCACGATCGACGAGGATGCCGTCGACGACCCCGAGATCGCTCGGGCCCGGAACACCCAGGTCGAACCCGATGGCGCGGCAGCCCTCGACGACCTCGGCCTCCTCGACCATCTCGCGGGTGGCTGCATCCGACTTGTTGTAGACGCACGCGACGCGGGTGTTCTCGTACACGACGGCCTTCGCGTCGCGGTACGCCTCGAATGAACCATGCCACTCGAGGTGATCGTCCGCGAGGTTCAAGCACACGCTCGCGTGAGGCGAAAGCCGGTCGGGGCCCTCGGCCAGGCCGAGGTACCAGAGCTGATGGCTCGACACCTCGACGACGAGGACGTCGAAACCACCCGGATCGCGGACGGCGTCGAGTACCGGGACGCCGATGTTGCCGCACGGGGCGGCCCGCAGCCCGCCGGCGGCCAGCATGGCCGCGGTGAGCTGCGTCGTGGTCGTCTTGCCGTTCGTGCCCGTGATGAGCACCCAGTCAGCCGGGCTGCCGTCAGGACGGACGACCTTGTCGCGCACGCGCCACCCGAGCTCGATGTCGCCCCAGACGGCGATCCCGTTCTCGCGGGCCCAGCGGATCACCGGGTGGTGCGGGGGGAACCCGGGGGATGCGATCACGACCTCCGGCGCGTGCGCCACGACCGTCTCCGGCACGCTCTGCAAGGAGCCGTCATGGAGCGAGACGCCGATGACGGGCAGAAGCCGCGCGTACTCGGCATCCGCGCCCTCGGTGGCAACGAGCACATCGGCGCCGAGCTCGGCGAGGGTGTCAGCGACGGAGAAGCCGGTGACCGACAGCCCGAGGACGACGACGCGGAGTCCGCGCCAGTCAGCGTGCCAGCTCGTGAGGCTGTCCAGACGGGTGGTCATACCGCTGCCAGCCATGCGACGTAGAAGAGACCGACGCCGCCGACCGCCAGCATTCCGGCGATGATCCACATCCGGACGACGATCGTCACCTCGGGCCACCCCCGCATCTCGAGGTGGTGGTGGAACGGGCTCATGAGGAACAGGCGCTTACCGCCGGTGGCCTTGAAGTAGTAGCGCTGGAGGATCACCGAGCCGGGCGCGATGATGAACACGCCGGCGATGATGACCGCGAGCAGCTCGGTACGCGAGAGCACGGCCATGGCGACGATGACCCCGCCGATCGCCATCGATCCGACGTCACCCATGAAGATCTTGGCCTTGGGCGCGTTCCACCAGAGGAACCCGACGAGCGCGCCGACGAAGGATGCCGAGATGATGGTGAGATCCATCGGGTCGTTGGTCGTGTAGCAGGCGGACTCGTACGCCGGCACGAGAGCACCGCTCGCGCAGCGCTGCTGGAACTGCCAGAAGGTGACGAGGCTGTAAGCCGACACGGTGAAGATGCCCGCGCCGGTCGCGAGCCCGTCGAGTCCATCGGTCAGGTTCGTCGCGTTCGACCAGGCCACCGCCTGGAACGAGATCCACGCGAGGTAGAGAAGCCAGCCGGCAACACCGCCGAGCGCCATGAACGACAACCAGTCGATGTCGCGGAACAGCGAGATGAAGGGGCGACCGACCGGCTCGCCGCCGTCGTTGGGCACGAGCAGGGCGAGGATGCCGAAGGAGACTGCCACGATCACCTGGCCGGCGACCTTGCGCCATCCGGACAGCCCGAGGCTGCGCTGCGAGCGCACCTTCATGTAGTCGTCGATGAACCCGACGATCCCCAGCCCGACCATCATCCAGATGACCAGGAGACCCGACATCGATGGCGGCGCCCCGCCGGTCAGCGTCCCCACGAGGTAGCCGACGATCGTGCCGACGATGAAGATGATTCCGCCCATCGTGGGCGTTCCACGCTTGGCGTGGTGACTCGGGTTCGTCGCGTCGTCCGGCGTGCGGATGACCTGGCCCCAGCCGAGCTTCTCGAAGATCCGGATGAACAGGGGCGTCAGGAAGAGTGTGAACGCGAGCGAGATCGTCGCGGCCGTCAGCAGAGATCTCACGAGAAGAATTCTCCCAGACGATCGCCGAGGTGCCGCAGCCCCGCGGAGTTCGACGACTTCACCAGCACGCGATCGCCCGCCCGCAGCTCCTCGATGAGGTAGTCGTACGCGGCATCGGCGTCGGCGAAGAACACCGCCTCGCCGTCCCACGACCCCTCGCCGATCGCAGCGAGGTACAGGCGTCGCGCCTCGGCGCCGACGACCACGATCCGCTCGATGCGGAGGCGGACGGCCTGGAGGCCGACGCGATCATGCTCGTCACCGGCGAACTCTCCGAGCTCGCTCATCGCACCGAGCACGGCCACCTTGCGCTCGCCGGGCTGCGTGATCTGCGCGAGAGTGCGCAGAGCTGCGGCCATCGAGTCGGGGCTCGCGTTGTAGGCGTCGTTGATGATGCGCACGGACTCCGACCCGAGCGGCTGCATCCGCCAGCGCTCTGCGAGCTCGACCGTCTCGAGCCGCGCGATGGCGTCTTCGAGCGCGACCCCGAGCTCGAGAGCCGCGGTGATCGCGGCCAACGCGTTCATTACGTGATGCTCGCCGAGGACCCGCAACCGCAACGGCATCCGCTGGTCGCCGACCACGACGACGCACGAGGTCCCCGATGCATCCACCTCGACGTCGTCCGCACGCACCTCTGCCGCGGCGCCCCGCCCGAACCAGCGGACGCGGACGTCGCGAGCCTCCGCGACCGCAGCCATCGTCGCGACGCGCGCGTCGTCGGCGTTGAGGACGGCCACGCCGCCGGGACGGACCGCCTCGACCAGCTCGGTCTTGGCCTTCAGCGTCGCCTCGACGCCGCCGAACCCGCCCGCGTGCGCCATGCCGACCATGAGGACCACTCCGACGTCGGGGGTCACGAGACCGGCCAGACGTGCGATCTGCCCCGAGCCGTCCGCACCGAACTCGCTGACGAGGAAACGCGTGTCGTCGGCGACACGAAGCATGGTCAGCGGCGCACCGACGGAGTTGTTGAACGACGCCCGCGGCGCGACCGTCGGCCCCTCCCCCTCGAGGATGCGCGCGAGGAGGTTCTTCGTCGTGGTCTTGCCGTTGGAGCCGGTGATCCCCACGACGCGGAGATCACCCGTCGCGCGCACGCGTCCGACGACCTCGCGAGCGAGGTCAGCCAGCGCCGTCACGGCGTCGGCGACGACGATCTGCGTGATCTCGGCGTCGACGAGGTGCTCGACGACCGCCAGCGCGGCTCCGGCCTCGGCGGCCGCCGGCACGAAGAGGTGACCGTCGGTCGCCTCGCCCGGCTTGGCCACGAAGACGTCGCCCGGACCGATGTTCCGCGAGTCCGTGTCGACCGTCCCTTCGACCCGGGTGTCGGGAGCGTCGCTCCCGCCGAGGTGGAGGGTGCCGGAGAGCACTCGAGCGATGTCGGACAACGGAAGGGAGATCATGTTCAATCCTCGGACGCGCTGATGCGCATCACTGGGTCACGGGGAGCAGTGGCGTCTGCGAGTCGGACGGCATGATCCGGTAGTGCTTGAGCACCTGGGTCATCGCCTTCTGGAACGCCGGCCGGTTCGCTGCCGAAAGGCGCAGGGTCTTCGGCTCGTCGAATGCCGTCAGGACAACATACTTCGGATCGTCGGCGGGTGCGTAGCCGACCAGCGACGTGTAGTACAGGTTGTCCTTGTACGCGCCGGTGTTCGGATCGACCTTCTGAGCGGTTCCCGTCTTGCCCGCCATACGGTACCCGGGGATCGCGATGTCGTCCGCGAGGGTCCCCTGAGCGAAGACGTTCTCGAGCATCTCGCTCACCTGGCTGGCGGTGCCCTCCTTGATCACGCGCACCGGCTCGGGAAGATCCGGCTCGGTCACCGTTCCGTCCGACGCCGTGCAGGACTCGACGAGGCTCAGCGGCTCGCGCACACCGCCGTTGGCGATCGTCTGATACACCGATGCCACCTGCGGCGCCGTCACGGTGAAGGCCTGGCCGAACGTCGTCGTGTAGTAGGTCTGGCTGTCCCACTGGTCGGTCGGGATGTACGTGCCCTTGGGTTCACCCGACCAGTTGAGCGCGGTGCCCTCTCCGACACCGAACTTCTTGAGGTACTCCAGCCGGGTCTCGGGGTCGACCTGCGAACCGAACTGCGACAGGGCGACGTTGGACGACGTGACGAGCCCTCCCGTGAGCGTCAGGTTCTGGGCCTCGTGGTGCTCCGAGTCGTTGACGACGGCTCCGTTGGGGAATTCCATCCGATCGGGTGACCATGCGGTCGAGAGCGGGGTCAGCCCCGCCGCTTCGATGGCGGTCGCGGCCGTCACCGGCTTGAAGGTCGATCCCGGCTCGTACGAGTCGCGGAAGAGGCGGCTGCCCCGGTCCGCGGGATCGGATGCCGCGATGTCATTGAGGTCGACGCTGGGGTACTCGGCAGCGGCGCGGATCTTCCCCGTGGCGACCTCGACCACGAGGATCGAGCCGCTCTCGGCGCCGAGGTTCTGCGTCTGCTCCGCGATGAGCTGCTGCATGTACCACTGCAGGTCGCGGTCGATCGTGAGACGGAGCGTCCCGCCGTTCACCGGGGCGGGGTCTTCGATCTCCGTCCCGGGGATGACGACGCCGTCGAGGCTGCGCATGTAGCGGACCTTGCCGTCGCTGCTCTGCAGGCACGAGTTCTGCAGAGCCTCCATGCCCTCGAGCGGCGCTTCGTCCGAGCCGACGAAACCGATGACGTTGCCCGCTACCGCCCCGTCGGGGTAGGTCCGGTGGGGGTGGGGGTCGAACCCGACGAACGGGAGCTTCAGGTCGGCGAGAGCGCGGTACTGGGCCGTCGAGATCCCCCGCTCGAGGTACGCGAATCGCGACTCCGGGTCGGCGGCGACGGCCGTCGTGACGATGCCCTCGACCTCGGCGGCATCCTGCCCGGTCACGGCGGCGATCTCGGCGGCCAGCTCGGGCCAGGTGACCGTGACCGTCTGACCGTCGTCGTTCTTGCGCTTGATCCCCTCGATCGCGAGCTTCGGGTCGATCTTCGCGTCGTAGACGGAGGTCGTCGTGGCGAGGGTCGCGCCGTTGGTGTCGGTGATGTCGCCGCGCGTCCCGAACAGGTCGGTCCCGGCCTCCATCGCGAGGTTGCGGGCGTCGGCCTCGTGCTCCTCGGCGTTGACGACCTGGATGTCGACGAGTCGGACGATGAACGCGACGAGGACGGTGAGGACGACGAGGAGTGCGACGACCGTACGGCGGCGCGGACTGCGGGTGGCTCGTGTCGTCATGTGTCTCAGTGTGTGGTCGGGGCGGGCAATCCGTCGGCGATAGGCGGGGGTGTCGCACGATCGGCACCGACCAGCTCGTCGGTGCTCGTGCCGGTCTCGAGGCTGGCAGCGGGATCGGTGACCAGCGGGACGCCGGCGACGAGCGAATTGGCGACGGCGGCGCGGCCGAGGGCGTCGACGTTCGAGTGCGCGCCCGCGGCGCTGGCGGAGCCGAGCACGGCGCCGTCGCTGAGTCGCAGATAGTTGGGAGACTCGGCGATCACCATGCCCAGGGCGGTCGCATTGGCCGCGAGGTACTGAGGTGAGGCGAGTCCCGCGAGATCATCCTCGATGATCTGCTTCTGCCAGGTGAGCTGCCGCTGCTGCTGCGAGAGCGAGGAGATCTCATAAGAGGTCTGGGTCGTGAGGATCGACAACCCCATCTGCACCGCCCCGATGAGCACCGCGCCCGACACGGCGATGACGCCGTAGAGCATGCGCGGGCGACGGCGACGGGAAGCGCCGGCGACGAGGCGGAGATCGCGCTGACGCTCCCGCTCCCCCTCTCGCGGCAGGCGGCCGGGAACGCTCGCGAAGAAGTCGTCGCCGAGCGGCGATGGGATGCGGGCGGTGTTGTCGGCAGTCACGAGGCCTCCCTCATCCGTTCCGCCGCACGCAGCCGGACCGGCGTCGCGCGGGGATTGCGTTCACGTTCTTCCTCGGACGCCAGTTCCGCGCCGCGGACCAGCAGCCGGAACCGCGGCGCATGCTCGGGGAGCTCGACGGGCAGGCCGCTGGGGGCAGTCGATGACGACGCCTCGGCGAGCACGCGCTTGACCGCGCGGTCTTCGAGCGACTGGTACGACATCACGACGATGCGTCCACCGACGGCCAGCGCGTCGAGCGCCGCCGGCAGCGCGCGCTCGAGCACGGCGAGCTCGGCATTGACCTCGATGCGCAGGGCCTGGAACACGCGCTTCGCGGGGTGCCCGGAACGGTCGCGCTGCACGGCGACCGGGGTCGCGGCGATGAGGACGTCGACGAGCTGACCTGATCGTGTCAACGGCGACCGGCCCCGCGCCTCGATGATGGCCCGCGCATACCGCCCTGCCAGCTTCTCCTCGCCGTAGCGCTCGAAGATGCGCCGCAGGTTGCCCTCGCTGTAGGTCGCGAGGATCTCTGCCGCGGTCGTGCCCGCAGTCTGATCCATACGCATGTCTAGAGGAGCATCCTGCGCGTAGGCGAACCCCCGCTCGGCCTCATCGAGCTGGAGGGACGAGACACCCAGATCGAAGAGGATGCCGTCCACGCGCCGGATGCCGAGCGAATCGAGGGCCTCGCGGATGCCGTCGTAGACGGTGTGGACGAGGTCGACGCGGTCTCCGAACCGGGCGAGGCGCTCCCCCGCGATGCGCAGGGCGTCGGTGTCACGGTCGAGCCCGACGAGCCGAACGCCGGGGAACCTCTCGAGAAGCGCTTCGGAGTGACCGCCCATGCCTTCGGTCGCGTCGACGACGACGGCGCCCTCGCGGTCGAGCGCGGGCGAGAGCAGCTCGACGCAGCGGTCGAGCAGGACGGGGGTGTGGATGTCGTCGTTCGTCATGGTCGTGGCGGGACGGTTCCCGGAGCCCTGATCCCCCTCCGCTGCGACCTGACACCGGGGAAGTGCGTCAGGGCCAGCGGCTGAGGATCACGGCCACGGGTCAGAAGAGTCCCGGGATCACCTCCTGCTCCATGTCGGAGTAGGCGTCTTCGTTGCCTGCGGCGTAGGCGTTCCAGGCATCTGCGTCCCAGATCTCGGCGTGCGCGCCGACACCGGTCATGACCAGTTCGCGCCCCAGCCCGGCGTAGGTGCGCAGGTGCGGCGGCACGGTGATGCGGTTCTGGCTATCGGGCTTCTCCGCGCTCGCGCCGGAGAGGAACATCCGCTGGAAGTCACGCGCCTGCTTGTTCGTGAGAGGCGCTTCGCGGATGCGCTCGTAGACACGCTCGAACTCCACCGTGCTGAACACGTAGAGGCACCGCTCCTGACCGCGCGTGACGACGACACCGGGGCCGAGGTCGTCGCGGAATTTGGCGGGGAGGATGACGCGGCCCTTCTCGTCGAGCTTGGGGGTGTGCGTGCCGAGAAGCATGGTGCTCCACCACCCCCTCCCGGCCCGTCGGTGGCCACCACTTTACTCCACTTTCCTCCACTTCACTATGGCCACAGCACCCATTCCTCCCCCAGGGCACAAAAAAGAGCACCGACCCGAAGGTCGGTGCTCTGAGGAGAAGCGGGATGCGTCAGCGTTCGCCGTTGCGGCGGTCCCAGCGGTCGTTCATCCGGTCCATGAAATTCGAGGACCGGGCGGCGGGCTTTCGCGTGCCGGTGGTCGCCGTCGGTCGGCTCGCTGTTCCGTTGCGAGAGGGCGTCAGCGCCAGCACGACCCCGCCCACCATGACGAGGAAGGCCACGACGCCGATCGCGATGATGCTGCTCGAGACGCCGGCGATGAGACCGCCGAGACCGAGGAGGACGAGCACCGCACCGTAGACGATGTTGCGGTAGCTGAGGGACTGACCTTCGCGCGGAGCACTGACGACGTCTGCTTCATTGCGCATGAGATGGCGTTCCATCTCGTCAAGCAGCCGCTGCTCCTGTTCTGACAGTGGCATGCATCCCCCTCTGTTCGGGTACCGATGCGCCCGATTCTACGCGCGCTGATGAGAACTAGGCTAGGCCTGTGACGAGCTCCGCCGACCCGATCTCGACCGTTTCCCAGCGACTGGAAAGCTTCGCGGCGGAACGGCGGGCCGAGGCCGCCGATCTCGGGGCCGAAGCGGTCGATTTCGTCGACCGCGCCTTCGCCGCCGTCGCCGGCGGCAAACGGCTCCGCGCGCGGTTCCTCACGGCTGGGCACGCGGTGGCCGGGGTCTCTTCCGACGACGCCGACATCGCAGGTGTCGCCGCTTCCCTGGAGATCTTCCATGCGGCCGCGCTCGTGCACGACGATCTGGTCGACAACTCGGACACGCGACGAGGACGCCCCGCCGCCCATCGCGCCCTCGAGGAGGCGCATCGCCGATCCGGCTGGCTCGGTGACGCCGACGCGTTCGGACGGGCCGCCGCGATCCTGCTCGGCGACCTGCTCATCGCCTGGAGCGACGACCTCCTCGAAGAGGCCGTCGACGGACACCGCTTCGCGTCGGACGTCCGCCGCCAGTACGCGACGATGCGGCGCGACGTCACGGTCGGGCAGTATCTGGACGTGGCCGAAGAGGCCGCGTGGGCCACGGCACCGGACCACGAGCACGCCGCCCGAGCACTGCGGGTCGCGTCCTACAAGTCCGCTCGATACAGCGTGCAGCAGCCCCTCCTGATCGGCGCGGCACTCGGCGGCGCCACCGCAGCCCAGCGCGAGGCCCTCGCTGAGTTCGGCCACTCCGTCGGTCTCGCCTTCCAGCTGCGCGATGACGTATTGGGCGTCTTCGGAGACCCCGCGGTGACGGGCAAGCCGTCCGGCGACGATCTCCGCGAGGGCAAGCGGACCGTCCTCATCGCTTACGCGCGCGAAGCGATGGACGCCGACGGCCGCGCCGACCTCGATGCTGCGCTCGGCGACCGGGCACTCGACGAGGCGACCATCGGACGCCTGCAGCGGGTCATCGACGAGAGCGGCGCCGTCCAGCGCCTCGAACAGGAGATCGCGCAGCTCGCCGCCGCAGCCGATGCGGCGCTCGATGACGCGCCGATCGGTGGTGCCGAGATCGCAACGCTCCGAGAGATCGGACAGGCCGCGATCCAGCGGACCTCCTGAGCGTCCGGAGCCCCTGCTCCGGTCAGGCGAGCGTCTGCGCGACCCTGCGGACCTCGGTCTTCCGTCCTGCGCGCAGGGCGGCGATGGGAGCGGCGCCGATGGAGTCCTCGGTGGCGAACAGCCAGTCGATCGCCTCGTCGTCCGAGAACCCGGCGTCGTGCAGCACGGTGATGGTGCCCCGGAGCGACGACAGCGGCGCGCCGTCGACGAAGAAGGCCTCCGGCACGCGAAGCGTTCCGTCCCGACGCGAGCCGATGAGGTGATTCTCATCCAGCAGTCGCCGGACGCGGCTGAGCGTCTCGCCCGTCAGCTCGACGACCTCGGGCAGTGTCAGCCAGGACAGGGGAACGGCGGGGTAATCGGGAGTGCTCACCCCTTCACTATGTCACTTCCGATGGGCGTCCCGGCCCGCTGTCGGGTCGGCTTTCACACGAGTCACAGCAGTCACTTCGGTTGACACCTCTCACAGCAACATGTCAGCGTTTCCGAGACCTCCGAGAAGGGACCCTCCGTGCGCCGCGACTCGAACTCTCCCCCGCACCGCCCGCGACCACGCCTGTGTGGCGCCGTCGCACCCGCCGTCGTCGGTTCCATCGCGCTCAGCCTGACCGCGCAGCCGGCGACGGCAGCGCCGATGACCGAGACCGCCCAGCGCGACGCGGTCCCCGGCGCGTCGTTCCGAGCCGCCACGGTCGGCACCGCGGGCCCGGTGCGCCCGCTCTCGTCGCGTCCCGCAGAGCACACCGTCGTGCTCGGCGACACCGTCAGCCGCATCGCGTCCGCTTACGGACTCCGCACGGTCGATCTCCTGGCCTGGAACGGTTTGAATTGGTCGTCGGTCATCCGCCCCGGCGACCGCATCCGGTTGAGCGCGGAGCCGGGCGCCTCGGCGACGCCGGCTGCGGTCCCCGTAGCCCAGACCACCTCGACGGGACTCACCCATACCGTCGCGAGCGGCGACACCCCGTGGTCGGTCGCTCAGGCTCACGGCGTCGACGTCGCCACACTCCTGGCAGCGAACGGGCTCGCGGACGGTGCCGTGATCTTCCCCGGTCAGACGCTCGCGGTCCCGGGGTCGCCCTCGGCCGCCCCGACCCCGGCGCCCGCAGCCGCGGACGCCTCGCAGTCCGTGCCGACCGCCGCCGCGGCGCACACCGTGTCGGCCGGCGACACGGTGGCGGCGATCGCCGCCGCTCACGGTCTCGGCCTCGACGCCGTACTCGCGGCGAACGGGCTCGACCGCTCCTCGATCATCTATCCCGGCCAGCAGCTCGTGATCCCGGGAGCCGCCGCAGCACCCGCCGTCCAGACCGCCGCTCTCCCCGACCTCGGCCTCGACGCGGAGCAGATCGCCAACGCGCGGCTGATCATCCAGGTCGGTCGGGAACGCGGTGTGCCCGACCGCGGGATCGCGATCGCCCTGGCGACTGCGATGGTCGAGTCGTGGATCCGCAACCTCGACTGGGGCGACCGCGACTCGCTCGGCCTCTTCCAGCAGCGTCCGAGCACCGGGTGGGGCACCCCCGATCAGGTGCGCGATCCCGCTCGCTCCATCGCCACGTTCTACGGCGGCGCGGCCGATCCCAACGGCACCGCGACGCGCGGACTGCTCGATATCCCGGGGTGGGAGAGCCTCGCCTTCACCGACGCCGCGCAGGCCGTGCAGATCTCCGCCTACCCCGAGCGGTACGGCGAGTGGGAGCAGCAGGCCTATCGCTGGCTCGCCGCACTCGGCTGACCCCGAGAACGCTCGGAAGCCATGTCGCCGACGCACGAGGGTGAGCCGTTGCCCGGGCTCGCAGCATCCGCTCCGTAGAATCGCTCCGTGAGCATGAGCCAGCAGACCGACCCGCTGATCGGCCGACTGGTCGACCAGCGGTATCGCGTCCGCGCTCGCATCGCCCGTGGCGGCATGGCCACGGTCTACGTCGCGACCGACCTCAGACTCGAGCGACGCGTGGCACTCAAGGTCATGCACGGGCATCTGTCGGACGACTCGGTCTTCCAGAGCCGCTTCATCCAGGAGGCCCGCTCTGCGGCGCGCCTGGCCGATCCGCACGTGGTCAACGTCTTCGACCAGGGCCAGGACGGCGAGATGGCCTACCTGGTGATGGAGTACCTCCCGGGCATCACTCTGCGTGAGCTGCTGCGCGAGCAGAAGCGTCTGACGATCCCCCAGACGATCACCATCATGGATGCGATCCTGTCCGGTCTCGCCGCCGCCCACCGCGCGGGGATCGTGCATCGCGACGTCAAACCGGAGAACGTCCTGCTGGCCGAGGACGGCCGGATCAAGATCGGCGACTTCGGGCTCGCTCGGGCCACGACGGCGAACACCGCGACCGGGCAGATGCTGCTCGGCACGATCGCCTACCTGGCACCTGAACTCGTCACCCGGGGCACGGCAGACGCCCGCAGCGACATCTACGCCCTGGGCATCATGCTCTACGAGATGCTCGCCGGCGAGCAGCCCTACAAGGGCGAGCAGCCGATGCAGATCGCCTATCAGCACGCGACCGACTCGGTCCCGCGCCCGAGCGCGAAGAACCCGGGGGTGCCCGAGCAGCTCGACGAGCTGGTGCTGTGGGCGACCGAACGCGAGCCCGACGAGCGTCCCCTCGACGCCAAGGTCATGCTCGATCGCCTGCGCGAGATCGAGCGTGAACTCGGGGTGTTCCCCCAGGTCGTGCGCACGGCGCCGTCCGGCGCGCCGGTGGTGGTCATCGACGACGACGGCGAAGGTTCCGGCGAGCTCACGAAGGTGATGCCCGGGACGTTCACGGCGCCCCCCGTCACGACGGACGTCGACAACGCGACCCGGCTGCGCCGGCACGCACGTCGCAACCGGGCGAAGGGTGCCTGGCTCGTCACGATCGTGCTCCTGCTGGCGGCTCTCGCCGGCGGCACGGGATGGTGGTTCGGCTCGGGGCCGGGCTCGCTGGTCGCCGTTCCCGATGTGCGCGGAACGAGCTTCGCCGATGCGCAAGCCGCCATCATGGCACAGGGACTCCAGGCTCAGGAGACCGGCGAGAACAGCCTCGACGTCGCAGAGGGGCTCGCCATCCGCACCGACCCCGACCCCGGCTCCCGGCTCGATCGAGACGCGGTCGTGACGGTCGTGATCTCGCGAGGCCCGGCGGAAGTCTCCATACCCGCGTTGTCGGGTCAGACCGAAGACGCAGCGCGCGAGATCCTCCGCCAGAACGTCATCGCCGTCTCGGACGATGCCGACGCGGAGTTCGATCCGGATGTCGCCGAGGGCACCGTCATCCGCGCTTCCGGCACGCCTGCGGGGGGTGGCGAACCGGTCGACTGCTCCGGTGGTTGCACCCTGCGCCAGGGCGATTCAGCCGGACTCCTGGTCTCTCGGGGTGCCGTGCCCGACGTCGCGGGCCAGAGCGTCAACCGTGCGACCGGAATTCTGACGGACGCCGGACTCGAGGTGTCGGGCGAGACCCGCACCGAGGCGAGCGAGCGCATCGCGAAGGGCGATGTGATCGGCATCGCCGACCGCGGTGAGGAAGGCAACTGGCGGCCGGGCGACGTCGTCACGCTCATCGTCTCGAGCGGTCCCCCGCTGTTCGAGGTGCCGAGCGTCGTCGGACAGACCCGCGATGCGGCCGCGCAGACGCTCCGCGACGCCGGCTTCGAGGTCAGCTTCTCGGCGCTGTGGAACATCTGGCCGGACGGGCTGACGAAGGTCACCGCTCAAGACCCCGCCGGTGGCAGCAAGCACGTGCGCGGCACCACGATCACGCTGCAGATCACCGCGACCGGCTGACCCTCTCCGCCGCTGGGCGCCGAGAGCGCAGGAGTGCACGGCCTGTAGCCCCCTGCACCCTACGGATGCGCGTCCTCGCGGAGGTGTGACCGGTCAGGCGAGAGCACGGCGGATCCGAGCGGCCAGGCTCCGGGCGTCGTCTTCGAGGTCGGCGGCCCTGACGAGGATGACCCGGTACCCGGCATCCTCGAGCAGCTGCACGCGCGTGAGATCGTCGAGCCACCGTCGCCGCGAGGTGCGATGCTCGTCCCCCTGGTACTCGAGCGCGACGCGCAGCAGCGACTCGCGGGGCGAGTCGACGGGCGAGCGGGCACGGTCGAGCGCACCTCGCAGCAACCGGGCTCCGCGCGCCGGCACCACGCCTCGGTCGGCGACAAGACAGGCACACCGTCGACGAATCGGCATTCGAGGACGAGTCCCGTCCGAGATCCGATCGCGCCGGGTCGCCGCCGCGGCCGTGGCGAACGCTCGTCGGGCAATGGGTCGTGGTAGCGGGGCTCGGCGGTTCACCCGCCCACGATCCCCCGCCAGCCTCGCTGACGCCGCGCTCTCCACAGCCCGAAACGGCGAGAGCGCACATCTGCACGGTGGGGAGACCCCGTAATCGTGCAGACGTGCGCTCTCGCGGGCCTCGGCGAGCCGAAGCTCAGCGCTTCTCGAGTTCCTCGGCGACCAGGAAGGCCAGTTCGAGGCTCTGCATGTGGTTCAGACGCGGGTCGCACAGGCTCTCGTACCGCGTGGCGAGCGTCGCCTCGTCGATCATCTCGGAGCCGCCGAGGCACTCCGTGACGTCGTCACCCGTGAGCTCGACGTGGATGCCGCCCGGGAAGGTGCCCACCGCGCGGTGCGCCTCGAAGAAGCCGCGCACCTCGTCCACGACATCGTCGAAGCGACGCGTCTTGTAGCCGGTGGGCGTCGTGATGCCGTTGCCGTGCATCGGGTCGGTGACCCACAGCGGCGTCGCGCCCGAGTCCTTCACGGCCTCGAGCAGCGGCGGCAGCGCATCGCGGATCTTGCCCGCCCCCATACGAGTGATGAAGGTGAGGCGACCCGGCTCGCGCTCGGGGTCGAGCTTGTCGATCAGCGCCAGCGCGGTGTCGGTCGACGTCGTGGGGCCGAGCTTCACCCCGATGGGGTTGCGGATCTTCGAGAAGTAGTCGACGTGCGCGCCGTCGAGCTCGCGCGTGCGCTCGCCGATCCAGAGGAAGTGCGACGACGTGTTGTACGGCGTGTTCGTCCGCGAATCGATGCGCGTCATCGGGCGCTCGTAGTCCATCAGCAGGCCCTCGTGGCCCGTGTAGAACTCGACGCCGCGCAGCTCGTCGAAGTTGGCCCCGGCCGCCTCCATGAACTTGATGGCCCGGTCGATCTCTCCCGCGAGGCCCTCGTAACGGGCATTCGCCGGGTTCGACGCGAAGCCCTTGTTCCACGAGTGCACCTCGCGCAGGTCGGCGAACCCACCCTGCGTGAACGCGCGGATGAGGTTCAGCGTCGACGCGGCCGTGTGGTAGCCCTTGAGCAACCGGGCGGGGTCGGGCTGACGCGAGGCGGCGGTGAAGTCGTAGCCGTTGACGATGTCGCCGCGGTACGCCGGCAGCGTGACGTCGCCGCGCGTCTCGGTGTCGCTCGAGCGGGGCTTGGCGAACTGCCCGGCCATGCGACCCATCTTGACGACGGGCATCGAGGCGCCATAGGTCAGCACGACCGCCATCTGCAGCACCGTCTTGATGCGGTTGCGGATCTTCTCGGCGGTCGCGCCGGCGAACGTCTCGGCGCAGTCACCGCCCTGCAGGAGGAAGGCTTCTCCGGATGCCGCGCGCGCGAGGCGCTCGCGGAGGATGTCCACCTCACCGGCGAAGACGAGGGGCGGGAGCGTCGCGATCTCGGCCGACACCGCAGCCACGGCGTCGGGGTCGTTCCACGCCGGCT
The DNA here is from genome assembly GCF_003289625.1 of Microbacterium sp. SMR1. GTDB lineage: Bacteria > Actinomycetota > Actinomycetes > Actinomycetales > Microbacteriaceae > Microbacterium > Microbacterium plantarum. The sequence goes on along the minus strand of NZ_QMBN01000001.1, from coordinate 264,736 downwards.
GCTGCTTGATGGGAAGATCGCGCCACGAGTCGAGTGAATCCAGCGTAGGCACGGGCCAAGTCTAGTGCTCGGCCGACACCCCGCCGGCCGTGTGACAATCAGGCCTGCTGCTGCGCTGCGCGCTCCTTGACCGACGATGCGTACACGTCTTCGTACTCCTGCTCGCCCAGCCGCTGCAGCGCGACCATGATCTCGTCGGTCACCGAGCGCAGCACGTACCGGTCGCTCTCCATCCCCTGGAAACGAGAGAAGTCCAGCGGCTCGCCGATGACCATTCCCACCCGTCCGACCCGGGGGATGCTGCGCCCGATGGGCATGACCGCGTCGGTGTCGACCATGACGACGGGAATCACGGGCACGCGGGCCTCGAGCGCCATGCGCGCCAATCCGGTGCGTCCGCGGTAGAGCTTGCCATCGGGGCTCCGCGTGCCCTCGGGGTAGATCCCGAGCAGATCGCCGCGGCCCAGCACCTGGAGTCCCGTGTTGAGCGAGGCTTCGGACGCTTTGCCGCCCGTCCGGTCGATGGCGATCTGACCCGTCGCCTTCATGAACACCCGAGTGGCCCAGCCCTTGAGGCCCGTTCCGGTGAAGTAGTCGCTCTTGGCGAGGAACGACATCGGCCGGTCGATCATGAGCGGCAGGAAGATCGAGTCGCTCACCGAGAGGTGGTTACTGGCGAAGATCGCCGCACCGGATGCCGGGACGTTACGGCGTCCCACGATCCAGGGCCGGAAGATCGCCTTCACGACGGGTCCGATGAAGATGTACTTCATCAGCCAGTAGAACACCGGTCACCGCCCCCCGGCCAGATCGGCGACGCCGATCAGGCCCGCGTCGTTGCCGAGCGTCGCGATCGCGAAGTCGGCGGGAGCCGCGTTCTCGCCGCCCGGGAGCGCGTCACGGTAGGCCGCCCGGACCGGCGCGAGGAGCGTCTCGCCGAGCTGGGCGACGCCGCCGCCGATGACGAAGATCTCGGGGTCGAGCGTCGCCTGGAACCCGCCCGCGGTCTCACCCAGCGCCGTCGCGACCCGGTGGAGCGCCTCGAGCGCTCCGGGATCGTCGGCGAGGATCAGGCGCGAGATCGCGTCGCCCGGGATCGAACCGTGCTCGTCGCGCACCTGCGCGAGCCCGGCACCGAGCTCGGGGTCGTCAGCGATGGCCACCGCCTCGCGCTGCAGCGCGCGTCCCGAGGCGTACTGCTCGAGGCATCCCGTTAGGCCGCACCCGCACGGGCGCCCGCCGCGCTCGAACCGCACGTGGCCGAGCTCGCCCGCCGCTCCTCGACCGCCGATGAGGAGCTGCCCGTCGATGATGACCGCTCCCCCGACGCCGGTGCCGAGGGTCAGCATCACCATGTTGGAGCTGCCGCGGCCGGCGCCGAAGCGGTACTCCGCCCACCCCGCGGCGTTGGCATCGTTCTCGAGCACGACGGCGACGCCGACGCGCGCCTCGAGCTCGGCTCGCAGCGGGTGCTCCACCCAGTCGATGTTCGGGGCGTGGCGCATGATCGACCGGGTGCGATCGAGGAATCCCGCGGCAGCGACACCGACAGCGGTGACGTCGTGCGATGCGCGGAAGTGCCGCACCATGTCGGCGACGGCGTCGGCCAGCGCGTCGGTGTCGGCGGGGGTGTCGACGCGGATGCGGTCGACGATCGTCCCGTCGGCGGAGACGACACCTCCGGCGATCTTGGTTCCGCCGATGTCGATGCCGATGTTGAGCACGCGTGGTCCTTTCCGTCGGCCGTCCGGCGGCGACCCGCAAAGTCTAATGGGGCACCGCGTTCGCGCGCGGGCTCGGCGGCCGGGCGGCCGATAGAGTGTCTGTACCCTGCCAGACGCTTCCGGTACCGAAGGAGTTGCCGCCCATGAGCGCCGTCCAGTTCGAAGTCCCCGCTGTCGTTCCAGCCGCCCCTGACGCGAACATCACCGATCTCCTCGTCGACCGGGTCGCCGCGACCCCGTCGCGAGCGCTCTTCGCCGTGCCGCACGACGGTGGTTGGCGAGACATCTCCGCTGCCGAGTTCCAACGCGAGGTCATCGCGCTGGCGAAGGGTCTCGTCGCCGCCGGTGTCGAGCCCGGCGACAAGGTGGCGTTCATCGCCCGCACCACGTACGACTGGACACTCGTCGATTTCGCGATCTTCTTCGCCGGCGCCGTGATGGTCCCCGTCTACGAGACGAGCTCGGCGTCGCAGATCGCCTGGATCCTCGGCGACTCGGGCGCGACGTTCGCGATCGCGGAGTCGGCCGACCACGCGGGTCGCATCGACGAGATCCGGTCGACCGTGCCCCTCGTCCGCGAGGTGTGGGTCATGGCTTCGGGACATCTCGACAAGCTGCGCTCAGGCGGGGGCGACGTGTCCGACGGGGAGATCGAGCGGCGACGGAACCTCGCCGTCGGCTCGGACATCGCGACCCTCATCTACACCTCGGGATCGACCGGGCGCCCGAAGGGCTGTGTGCTGACCCACAGCAACTTCGTCGAGCTCGCCCGCAACTCCGGCGAGGCGCTCAAGGAGGTCGTCAACCACCCCGGCGGCGCATCGACGCTGCTGTTCATCACCACGGCGCACGTCTTCGCCCGCTTCATCTCGATCCTCAATGTCCACGCCGGGGTCAAGACCGGGCATCAGCCCGACACCAAGCAGCTGCTGCCCGCTCTCGGCACCTTCCAGCCGACCTTCCTGCTCGCGGTCCCGCGCGTGTTCGAGAAGGTCTACAACTCGGCGGAGCAGAAGGCCGAAGCCGGCGGCAAGGGCAAGATCTTCCGCGCCGCCGCGCAGGTCGCGATCGATCACTCGCGGCTGAAGCAGGAGGGCAAGAGCATCCCGCTGCTGACCAAGCTCAAGTTCCGTGTCTTCGACAAGCTGGTCTACGGCAAGCTCCGCGCCGCCATGGGCGGCCGCGTCACCTATGCCGTCTCGGGATCCGCTCCCCTGGGCCCGCGCCTCGGCCACTTCTTCCACAGCCTCGGCGTCACGATCCTCGAGGGCTACGGACTCACCGAGACGACGGCTCCCGCGACGGTCAACCTCGCGACGAAGTCCAAGATCGGCACGGTCGGGCCGGTCCTGCCCGGCGTCGGGGTCCGCCTCGGTGAGGACGGCGAAGTCGAGGTGCGCGGCATCAACGTGTTCGCGGAGTACTGGCGCAACCCCGAGGCCACCGAGGCGGCGTTCAACGACGGCTGGTTCAAGACCGGCGACATCGGATCGTTCGACGACGAGGGCTTCCTGACGATCACCGGACGCAAGAAGGAGATCATCGTCACCGCCGGCGGCAAGAACGTCGCCCCCGCCGTGCTCGAGGATCCCATCCGCGCCAACCCGATCGTGGGCCAGGTCGTCGTCGTGGGCGATCAGAAGCCCTTCATCTCCGCGCTCGTCACGCTCGACCTGGAGATGCTGCCGACCTGGCTGACGAACAACGGCCTCTCCGGAGACATGTCCCTCGCCGACGCGGCGAAGAACGCCGAGGTCCGCGCCGAGGTCCAGCGCGCGATCGACGAGGCGAACCGCAACGTCTCGCGCGCAGAGTCGATCCGCAAGTTCACGATCCTCGACACGGAGTGGACCGAGGCGAGCGGCCACCTGACGCCCAAGATGAGCATCAAGCGCAACGTCATCCTCACCGACTTCTCGGACGCCATCTCCGACATCTACGACGAGCCGGTGAAGACGAGCAACGTCCCGCTCGGATGATCGGATGACGCAGAAGCGGGGCCCGGCTGGTGATCACCGGCCGGGCCCCGCTTCTGCGCGACGCGTCAGAACCAGGACGACTCGCGCACCTCGCGCATGGCGATCCGACGCTCGGCGGGCGAGAGCCGGTCGAGGTACAGGATGCCATCGAGATGATCGCACTCGTGCTGCAGGGCCTGCGCCATCAGCCCCTCGCCCTCGAGGACGATCTCTTCGCCATCGAGATCGATGCCCACGGCGCGCGCGTACGGGTGCCGGAGCGTGTCATGCCACAGGTTGGGTACCGAGAGGCATCCCTCGCCGATCAGAGACGGTTCACCGGAGACCTCGACGAGACGCGGATTGAGGATGTAGCCGATGACGCCGTCCACGTTGTAGCTGAACGCGCGCAGGCCCACGCCGATCTGCGGAGCGGCGACGCCCGCACGACCGGGCAGCTCGACGGTGTCGAGGAGGTCCTGGACGAGCGAGCGCACACCGTCGTCGATCGTCTCGATCGGAGCTGCCGGCGACTTCAGGACCGGGTCGCCGAAGAAGCGGATCGCGCGAACCGTCATGTCAGGCCGCCCCTCCCAGACGCAGACCTTCGACTACGCTCGCCGCGAGTTTGCGCGCCGCTTCGCGGGTCGCCGGCTCGAGGTCGCGGAACGAGACCGCGCTCCCCGCCGCCAGGTGCGGGTCGTACGGAACGCGCAGGACGGAGCGCACGCGCGTGGCGAAGTGCGTCTCCAACTCTTCCGCGCGAACCATCGGCGTTCCCGGACGGGATGTGTTGAGCACCACGACGGCGTTCTTCACGGCGTCGGCGAAACCGTTGGATTCGAGCCACGTCAACGTCTCGGAGGCCAGCCGGGCCTCGTCGACCGAGAGACCGGCGACGACGACGATCTGGTCGGACAGTCCGAGAGTCGCGCCCATCACCGAATGCACGATCCCGGTGCCCGTATCGGTGAGGACGATGGAGTAATAGTGCGCCGCGATCGCGGCCACATCCTCGTAATCGTGATCGCTGAATGCTTCGGATACGTGCGGATCGGTGTCGGAGGCCAGCACGTCGAGCCGGGTTTCGTCGCGCGCGACGATGGCGGAGAGGTCGTTGAAGCCGACTACCTCACCGCGTGCACGCGCCAGATCGCGCACGGTCTTCCCGCTCGTGCGGCCGATGCGATCGGCCAGCGTGCCACGATCGGGATTGGCGTCGATGGCGATCACGCGGTCATCGCGGGCATCTGCGAGAGCCATGCCGAGGAGGGTCGTCACCGTCGTCTTGCCGACGCCGCCCTTGCGCGAGAGCACGGGGACGAACTTCGCGCCACCGGCCAGCGGCGCGGCGATGCGACGGTCGAGCTCCTTCCGCGCCCGCGCGCGCTTTCCGTCGCCGAGGTTGATGCGATGGCCGGAGACGCTGTACAGCAGCCGCTGCCAACGGCCTTCCGGCTCGGCTCGCACGACCTGCGAGGGGTCGAGCAGACGTTCGGCCGTGAGGAGGTCGGCGGACTCGCGCCCGGGCTCGAGGTCGCCGATACGTCGCGATTGGAGGACGGGCTCGGTCGTACGCGCCACGGACACGCGCTCGGTGGCGTGACGCACCTGCTCGGCGGCCTGGTGCGCTTGCCGGCGCGTCGTCGGCACGGTCCCGATGATCGGGGTGGAGGTCGGCACGACCGTCGCGACGACGGCACCGCCCTGGAGCGTTTCTCCGACGTCGGGCTTCGGGACGTCGTGCTCGACGGCGGCGTCCGTCGCGTCGCCGGACTCATCACGCACGTCCAGAGCCTCGCCGGCTGCACCCGCGGTCATCGGTTCCGAGTCGTCCTGACCGTCGGTCTCCGCGTCCTCGTCGTCGATCGTGGCGGTGACGACCTCGTCGGCCGGCTCGGCTGCGTCGTCATCGGTCGCGACGTCCTCGTCGGTCGCGACGTCCTCATCGGTCGCGACGTCGATGTCGTCGTCGACGACGAGGTCGGCTGCTTCGGCCTCCGTCACCTCGTCGCCCATCTCGCCGTCGCTCGACCGATCCGGCGCCGCGAGGTCGTCGTCGTGGTCTGGAGTCGCGTGCTCGCCGACGCCCGCCTCGTCGTCGGAAGCACGCGATGTGTCATCCTCCGACGCGTCGGCATCGCCGTACGGCTCGCCCGGTCCCGCCCCGAGGGGGATGTCGCCGGTCGTCAGCTGCTCGTCGCCGACCTCGCCGTCGATGACGTCGTCGTCATCGAGGTCGTCCTCCGCGACGGGAAGCGCGACGTCGACCTGCGCGGTGCCGCCGATGATCCCGATCGCCGTCGTGTGAATGCTCTCGCTGTCGGCGAGGACCGCGGGATCGGTCTCTTCGGGCTGATTCTCGTTGCGCTCAGGCATGTTTTGCTGCGTCCACTCCCAGGTCTCGAGCTCGCGCCCGACCCCTTAGGCTACCCGCCGGGCCGGACGACGACCAAAAGGTCACCGGCTTCGACCGCTGCGGTCGGATCGACGACGAGCCGCTCGACGACGCCCGCCACGGGCGCCGTGATGCCCGCTTCCATCTTCATCGCCTCGATCGACGCGACGGGCGCCCCGGCCTCGACGGCATCGCCGACGGCCACCTTGAGCGTGACGACGCCCGAGAACGGAGCCGCGACCTGACCGGGAATCGCGGTATCGGCCTTCTCTGCTTGGCGGGCCTCGACGCTGATCCCGCGGTCGCGGACGAAGACCGGCCGCAGCTGCCCGTTCAGCGTCGCCATGACCGTGCGCATGCCCTTGTCATCGGCCTCGCCGATGGCCTCGAGCCCGACGTAGAGCTGGACGCCCTTCTCGATCTCGACGACGTGCTCGGCGCCGGGAACGAGCCCGTACAGATAGTCCGCGGTGTCGAGCACGCTGAGGTCACCGTACGTCTCGCGAACCCGGTCGAACTCCTGGGTCGGCGCGGGGAAGAGCAGCGCGTTCAGCGTGCGCCGTCGCGTTGCGGAATCCGCGTCGAGGTCCGCCGCCTGCGCTGCCGACAGGTCGGTGACAGCGGGGCGCACGGTGCGCCCGGCGAGCACCTTCGACCGGAACGGTTCGGGCCATCCGCCCGGCAGGTCGCCGAGCTCGCCCGCCATGAAGCCGACGACCGATTCCGGGATGTCGTACGCACCCGGGTCGGCGGCGAAGGCTTCGGGATCGGCTTTGACGGCCGCCAGATGCAGGGCGAGGTCGCCCACGACCTTCGACGACGGCGTGACCTTCGGAACCCGGCCGAGGATCCGGTTCGCCGCGGCGTACATGTCCTCGATGAGCTCGAAATCGTCGGCGAGCCCGAGGGCGATGGCCTGCTGCCGCAGGTTGGAGAGCTGGCCGCCGGGGATCTCGTGGCGGTAGACCCGGCCGGTGGGGCCGGGCAGACCGGACTCGAACGGCCGGTACATGTGCCGCACGGCCTCCCAGTAGGGCTCGAGGTCCGACACCGCATCGAGGTCGAGCCCCGTGTCGTGGTCGGTGTGCGCGAGGGCGGCCACGAGGGCGGAGAGCGACGGCTGGCTGGTCGTGCCCGCCATGGGCGCGGACGCCGCGTCGACGGCATCCGCCCCCGCTGCGCTCGCGGCCAGAAGGGTCGCCAGCTGCCCGCCGGCGGTGTCGTGCGTGTGGACGTGGACGGGGAGATCGAACCGTTCGCGCAGCGCCGAGACCAGGCGCGACGCTGCGGCCGGCCGCAGCAACCCGGCCATGTCCTTGATGGCGAGGACGTGCGCTCCCGCTTCGACGATCTCCTCGGCGAGACGGAGGTAGTAGTCGAGGGTGTAGAGGTCCTCGCTCGGGTCGAGCAGATCTCCCGTGTAGCAGAGCGCGACTTCGGCGATCGTCGTTCCGGTCTCGAGGACGGCGTCGATGGCGGGCCGCATCTGCGTGACGTCGTTCAGTGCGTCGAAGATCCGGAAGATGTCGACACCCGCATCCGCCGCTTCCCGAACGAAGGCTTGCGTGACGGCTGTCGGGTAGGGGGTGTACCCGACGGTGTTGCGGCCGCGCAGCAGCATCTGCAGCGCCACGTTGGGAAGCGCGTCACGGAGCTTGTCGAGCCGTTCCCAGGGGTCTTCGCCGAGGAAGCGGAGCGCCACGTCGTAGGTCGCTCCGCCCCACGCCTCGACGGAGAGAAGCTGAGGAGTGAGCCGCGCAACAGCGGGGGCGACCGCAACGAGGTCCTTTGTCCGCACGCGGGTCGCGAGAAGCGACTGGTGCGCGTCGCGGAAGGTCGTCTCCGTCACGGCGAGCGAGGTCTGGCGGCGCAGGGCTTCGGCGAACCCCACCGGCCCGAGTTCGAGGAGGCGCTGACGCGAGCCCGCCGGTGGCGACGCAGCGAGGTCGATCCGCGGAAGCTTGCTCCGGGGGTCGACGCTCGTCGGAGCAGAACCGTGCGGGCGGTTGACGGTGGTGTCGGCGAGCCAACCCAGGATCTTCGATCCGCGGTCCTTGGACGCGCGTCCCTCGAGCAGCTCGGGGCGCTCGTCGATGAACGACGTGCTGAGGTCACCGCGAGCGAAAGACGGGTCGTCGAGAACCTGCTGCAGGAACGGGATGTTGGTCGAGACGCCACGGATGCGGAACTCGGCGAGGGCGCGGCGCGAGCGCACGACCGCGGCGCCGAAGTCGCGGCCCCGGCAGGTGAGCTTGGCGAGCATCGAGTCGAAGTGCGGGCTCACCTGAGATCCGGCGGCGGTCGTGCCGCCGTCGAGACGGATGCCGGCCCCGCCGGGCGACCGGTAGGTGGTGATCTTCCCCGTATCGGGGCGGAACCCCTGAGCCGGGTCCTCGGTCGTGATGCGGCACTGCAGAGCCGCGCCGCGCAGCTGGATGCGGTCCTGGGTGAGGCCGAGCTGCGCGAGGCTCTCCCCCGCCGCGATCCGCATCTGGGACTGGACCAGGTCGACGTCGGTGACCTCCTCGGTCACCGTGTGCTCGACCTGGATACGGGGGTTCATCTCGATGAAGACGATCTCGCCTGCCCGGGGGCCGGCGGTCTCGAGCAGGAACTCGACGGTGCCGGCGTTCACGTAGCCGATGGAGGTCGCGAAGGCGATCGCGTGCCGGTGCAGGTCGGCCCGCGTCTCGTCGTCGAGATTGGGAGCCGGCGCGATCTCGATGACCTTCTGATGGCGCCGCTGCACCGAGCAGTCCCGCTCGAAGAGGTGAACCGTCTCCCCCGTGGCGTCGGCGAGCACCTGAACCTCGACATGGCGGGGTCGCTGCACGGCCTGTTCCAGGAAGACGCGCGCGTCGCCGAAGGCACTCCGGGCCTCGCGCATGGCCTCGGAGAGGGCCGGCGCGAGCTCGTCGGGGCTGGCGACGCGCCGCATCCCGCGTCCCCCACCGCCGGCGACGGCTTTGACGAAGACGGGGAAGCCGATGTCGCCTGCCTGGGCCACGAGAGCGTCGATGTCGTCAGAGGCGTCGGTCGATCGCAACACCGGCACGCCTGCGGCGACCGCGTGACTCTTGGCCGTGACCTTGTTGCCCGCCATCTCGAGCACGCGTGCGGAGGGACCGATGAACGCGATGCCCGCCTCGGCGGCGCGCGCGGCGAGTTCCGGGTTCTCCGACAGGAAGCCGTAGCCCGGATAGATGGCGTCTGCCCCGCTCTCACGCGCGACGCGGATGATCTCGTCGACGTCGAGGTACGCACGCACCGGGTGCCCCTTGACGCCGATCTCGTAGGCCTCGTCGGCTTTCAGCCGGTGGAGCGAGTATCTGTCCTCATGGGGATAGACCGCCACGGTCCGGGCCCCCAGCTCGAACGCCGCACGGAAAGCGCGGATGGCGATCTCACCACGATTCGCGACAAGGATCTTCCGGAACATGCTCACCTCGCTGGAGTGAGTCGCGCGGCAACGGCGCCGCGCGGGGGCTCGAATACCCTCACAGCCTAGGGGAAGGTAACGTAGAGCCTCGTGCACGTACTTTCCGTCAGCTCGCTCAAGGGCGGGGTCGGCAAGACGACGGTCACCCTGGGGCTCGCATCCGCCGCGTTCGCCCGCGGTGTCCGGACGTTGGTTGTCGACCTCGATCCACAGTCCGACGTGTCGACGGGGATGGACATCCAGGTCGCTGGCCGTCTCAACGTCGCCGATGTCCTCGCCAATCCGAAGGAGAAGGTGGTCCGTCAGGCCATCACCTCGAGCGGCTGGGCGAAGGTGCATCCCGGCACCATCGACGTTCTGATCGGCAGCCCGTCCGCCATCAACTTCGACGGACCGCACCCGAGCGTGCGCGACGTCTGGAAGCTCGAAGAGGCTCTCGCGACCATCGAAGCCGACTACGACCTCGTGCTCATCGACTGCGCTCCCTCACTCAATGCCCTGACCCGCACGGCGTGGGCGGCGAGCGACCGCGTGATCGTCGTGACCGAGCCCGGCCTGTTCTCCGTCGCTGCCGCCGATCGCGCCCTCCGCGCCATCGAGGAGATCCGACGCGGCCTTTCGCCTCGCTTGCAGCCCCTCGGGATCGTGGTCAACCGCGTGCGTCCGCAGTCGATCGAACACCAGTTCCGCATCAAGGAACTCCGCGACATGTTCGGTCCGCTGGTGCTCTCGCCCCAGCTTCCCGAGCGCACGTCGCTCCAGCAGGCGCAGGGCGCCGCGAAGCCGCTCCACATCTGGCCCGGAGACTCCGCGCAGGAGCTCGCGTCCGACTTCGACGCGCTGCTCGACCGCGTGCTGCGCACCGGCCGCATCCCGGTCGCGGGCGAGACTCCCACGGCCACCCCGAGCTGATCAGCTCGTCCTCACACGAACGAAACCCCGGCCGCACCGCAGGTGCGCCGGGGTTCTGTGTATCGGGAGCGACTCAGGCGCTGCGCGCCGAGCGTCGCGCGGCGAGCTCGTCGACGGGGTCCGGCGCCTGGGGGTCGAACTCCACGAGCGTCGACTCGACCTCGCGGAGGACCTTCCCGACCGCGATGCCGAACACGCCCTGACCGCGGCTGACGAGGTCGATGACCTCGTCGTTCGACGTGCAGAGGTACACCGAAGCGCCGTCGCTCATCAGGGTCGTCCCGGCGAGATCACGAATGCCGGCGGCGCGGAGCTGATCCACGGCGACGCGGATCTGCTGCAGCGAGATGCCGGTGTCGAGCAGTCGCTTCACGAGCTTGAGGACGAGGATGTCGCGGAAGCCGTAGAGCCGCTGCGACCCGGAGCCACTGGCGCCGCGAACGGTCGGGACGACGAGTTCGGTGCGAGCCCAGTAGTCGAGCTGACGGTAGGTGATCCCGGCGGCGCGAGCGGCCTGCGCTCCCCGGTACCCGGCTTCGTCATCCATCTCGGGGAGACCGTCGGTGAAGAGAAGGTCGGTCGTGAACCGCATCTCGCCGAGCGAATCATGCGCGGTCATCTGGTCCTCCTGCCGGACGGTCGGGCTTCTTCCACGCTAGATGAGGGATGCCGCCGCGGCAACGACATCCGTTCCGAGCCCGCGGCGTGTCGCGCGCGGCTCACCTGACGAGTCGGTCGATAGCCGCCTGGACGAACGCCGAACGGACGTCGTCGAGCCGGCGCACCAGTTCGGGAGCGAGCTCGTGGGCGCGTCCACGAGACGAGGAGTCGGTTCGGCGGAGCAACGGCGCGAGCGCCGTCTCGACGAGCGCGACGTCACGCTCGGCCGCCTGGCGCACCGTGCGGAGATGGCGAGGACCGATGCCGTGACGATCGAGGGCGACGAGGGTACGCAGCAGCACCAGCGCGCGTTCGTCGTAGGTGTCGGCGGCGGGCAGCAGGCCCGCTGACACCGCGTCGCCGAGCAGCGCCGCGGTGGCCTCGGCCTGATCGATCAGCTCGTCGCGCCGATAGCGCCGATGCTGGACGATCGACGCCGGCAGCGCAGGCGGAAGCCCCTCGGCGCCCGGTGTGTCGAGGTACTCACGGATGCGTGCCAGGGGCATGTAGTGGTCGCGCTGGAGCGTCAACGCCGTGCGCAGGCGCTCCACGTCCGCGGGCGAGAACTTCCGGTATCCCGACCCGGTGCGCGTCGGTGTGACGATCCCCTGGTCCTCGAGGTAACGCAGCTTGCTCGAGCTCAGAGCCGGAAACTCCGGGCTGAGCCGGGCGAGCACCTGACCGATGCTCAGATGACCCGCCGTCGTGGACCGACTGCGGGCGGCGGGGGCCGCGCTCACGCGCCGGTCGCCGGTCCGCGATCGAGCGGTGAGACGAAGAAGTTCAGGCGGAATTTGCCGACGCGCAGTTCGGCGCCGTCCGAGAGCACAGCTCGGTCGACGCGCTCACCGTTCACGTACGTGCCGTTCAGGGAGCGCTGGTCGACGATCTCGAATGCCGACCCGGTGCGAGTGATCTCCGCGTGCCGGCGCGAGACCGTGACGTCGTCGAAGAAGATGTCGGCCTCGGGGTGGCGACCGACGGTCGTCACGTCGGTGTCGAGCAGATACCGAGCTCCCGCCGTCGGGCCCGAACGCACCAGAAGCAGGGCAGCCCGCTCCGGCAGAGCCTGGATGGCATCGCGCTCGACAGCGGTGAGGTCAGCCCCGAACGGCACGAACGACAGGTCCAGGTCGTGCCCGAACGTCTGCGTCGTGTCCGAGGACCCGCTGTGCGGCGCGCGGTCGGGGCCGCGTCGGATGTCGTCGACGTCTCGATCCTTTTCGTCCACAGTGTCCTCCTCTTCCGGGCCAGCCTAACGGATCGACGACGAGTCGCGAACGCGATTCCCGAGGGCTCTCACGACCTTCATATGCCTCGCGGATTAGGCTCGGGGCGATGTCTCAACGCACCCCCGCTCTCCGCACGCGCCTCCTCGCCGCCCTCGGCCTCGCACTCGGTCTCGCCGTCGCCGCACCAGCGTCCCCGGCCCTCGCACACGACGAGCTGCTCGCTTCGGATCCGGCCGCCGATTCGACGGTGACCGCGCTGCCCGACGAGCTGACCCTCACTTTCAGTGGCGTCCTGATCGACGAGGACGGGGTCAACGCGATCTCGGTGACCGACGCAGCCGGAACCGAGCTCGCGGAGGGCGCGCCGGCGCTCGATGGGACCACCGCGACCCAGGCGCTCAGCGGCGACAGCCAGGGCCCGATCACCGTGCGGTGGCGTGTGGTCTCGAGCGACGGCCACCCGGTCTCGGGCGAGTTCTCGTTCACCGCCGGCGACCCCGCGGCCGCGCCGACATCCCCCGTCGGCGGAGAAGCCGAGACCACCGCGGAGGAAGGCCTTCCCGCCGTGTTCTGGATCGTTGTGTCGATCGTCGTCGTCGCCGGCGTGATCGCGCTCGTTATCGCCCTCGTCGCGGCGTCTCGGCGGCGCACCGAGGACTAGGCTGGGAGCATGCCTCACTACAACGTCGTCATCCTCGGCGCGGGCCCCGGCGGGTATGTCGCAGCTGTCCGCGCTGCGCAGCTCGGACAGTCCGTCGCGATCATCGAAGAGAAGTACTGGGGAGGCGTCTGCCTCAACGTCGGCTGCATCCCTTCCAAGGCGCTGCTGAAGAACGCCGACCTCGCCCACACCTTCAAGCACAAGGCCGATCTCTTCGGCATCAGCGGAGATGTGAACTTCGACTTCGGCACCGCGTTCGACCGCAGCCGCAAGGTGGCCGAGACGCACGTCAAGGGCATCCACTTCCTGATGAAGAAGAACAAGGTCACCGAGTACGAGGGTCGCGGTTCGTTCCTCGACGCCAAGTCGATCCAGGTGACCAAGACCGATGGCTCGCAGGAGACCGTCACGTTCGACAACGTCATCATCGCCACCGGCTCGACGGTGCGCCTGCTCCCCGGCGTTCAGCTCAGCGACAACGTCGTGACCTACGAGGAGCAGATCCTCACTCGCGACCTGCCGAACTCGATCGTCATCGTCGGCGCCGGCGCGATCGGCATGGAGTTCGCCTTCGTGATGTCGAACTACGGCGTGAAGGTCACGATCATCGAGTTCCTCGACCGCGCCCTCCCCAACGAGGACGTCGAGGTCTCGAAGGAGATCCAGAAGCAGTACAAGAAGTACGGCATCGACATCCTCACCTCGACCAAGGTCGAGCAGATCGTCGACGCCGGCGACAAGGTCACCGTCTCGTACTCGGCCAATGCCGACGGCGCGAAGGGACAGATCGAGGCCGACAAGGTCCTCATGTCGATCGGCTTCGCTCCCCGTGTCGAGGGCTTCGGTCTCGAGAACACCGGCGTGAAGCTCACCGAGCGCGGCGCGATCGACATCGACGACCACATGCGGACGAACGTCGAGGGCATCTACGCGATCGGTGACGTCACCGCCAAGCTGCAGCTCGCGCACGTCGCCGAGGCGCAGGGTGTCGTCGCGGCGGAGACCATCGGCGGCGCCGAGACGCAGACCCTCGGCGACTACCGCAACATGCCGCGTGCGACGTTCTGCTCGCCGCAGGTCGCGTCGTTCGGGCTCACCGAGCAGCAGGCGCGCGACGCCGGTTACGACGTTAAGGTCGCCAAGTTCCCCTTCTCGGCGAACGGCAAGGCGAACGGTCTGGGCGAGCCCGTCGGCTTCGTCAAGCTGATCGCCGACGCAGAGCACCTCGAGCTCCTGGGCGGACACCTGATCGGCCCCGACGTGTCGGAGCTGCTGCCCGAGCTGACCCTCGCTCAGAAGTGGGACCTGACCGCGCTCGAGGCCGCGCGCAACGTCCACACGCACCCGACGCTGTCGGAGGGCCTGCAGGAGGCCTTCCACGGTCTCGCGGGGCACATGATCAACCTCTGACGCTCGCGTCACCAAGACGAACGCACCGCGCGGCTACGGCCGGCGGTGCGTTCGTCTTTTCGTCTGAGCGAGCTGCGATACTCAGCGCCCGAGGGCGCGTCCGAGCTTGGATTCGGATGCCGCCGGCGCTCCCCCGGCGGATGCGACCAGCTCGTCAGCAGCGGCGAAGAGCTCGGCGACACCGGTCGCGGTGGCGGGCGCCGCAGGGCCGAGCTCGAGCTCCCACTCCCGCCACGAACTCGTGCGCCCCGAGCGCTCGTCGGTCGCCGTGACCCGGTCGTCGACGAACTCCGCGACCATGCCGCCCTCGGCATCGAGCAGAGCAAAGGCGGTGCGCGAGTTCCGGATGCGGGCGATGACCTCGAATGGCGGCTGCGCCACCTCGGCGAGCTCCGCGATGATCGCCTCGGGCACCTCGACCGGGGCCGACTCTTCGGCGTCGTCGAGGGGCCAGTGCGTCTCGAGCTTGCCTTCCGGAGTCGAACGCTTGACGTGCCAGCCCGCGTCGGGACCGCCCGTACGTCGCCGCAGGGCGGTCAACGCCTCGGCGAGTCGCCCATCGGCGGTGTCGAGGTAGCGCGCGTCGAGCTCGCGGGGCTCGGGCTCACCGACGGCCGCGACTCCGGGAAGAGTCGACCAGTCAGGCACCGCCGTGCCGGCCTCGACGTCGTACTTGCGCTCGATCTCGAGCGAGCTGCGCGGCTCAGTCGTCACTGGTGACGCGGTCGTCGCGCTCGTCGGTCGAGGGGTCGATGTCGCCCTCCGCCTCGACGAAGTGGAACTCGGACGACGTCGGCCCGTCACCCTCGCCGGTGTGCTCCGGCTCGCCGGCGCGCTCGTAGACCACCTGGGTCTCGCTGTAGGGAAGGATGAGCCGGTCTGACGCGTCGTCGTCCAGCGGAAGGGTCTGCCCATCGAGGGGACCACCGTGCAGTCGTGCAATAGCCATGTTCTGACCTCCTGGGTCCGACGATACCCGCGCCGCTCGGACCGGCCGATACGCTTGCGCCATGCGTGCTCGGCGACTACGAAAGCTCCCCTCGCCGTGAAGCCGTTCGTGCTGCTCGCCACCCGCGCTGAGGACGTACCCGCAGACGAGGAGTACGAGCTCTTCCTCCGCCATACGGGCCTCGAGCCTGCTTCGCTCCGGCGCGTGCGGCTCGAGGCCGGGCCGATGCCCGACATCGACCTCGACGACGTGTCGGGCATCTTCGTGGGCGGCGGCCCGTTCAACGCATCCGATCCGTGGGAGCAGAAGTCTGCCGTGCAACGCCGAGTCGAGGCCGAGTTCTCGGAGCTCCTCGGACGAGTCGTCGCGCAAGACGCCCCGTTCCTCGGGGCCTGCTACGGCATCGGTACGGTGGGCGCGTTCCTCGGCGCCACGATCGACCGCCGGTTCGGCGAGCCCATCAGCGTCGTCGACGTCGGGCTGACGGATGCCGGCAGGCGCGACCCGCTCCTGGCCGGGATGCCGCAGACGTTCTCGGCCTTCGTCGGGCACAAGGAAGCGATCTCAGAGCTCCCACCGCGCGCCGCGCTGCTGGCTTCATCAGCCGGATGCCCGGTACAGATGTTCCGGGTCGGCGAGAACGTCTACGCGACGCAGTTCCACCCCGAGCTCGACCTCGAGGGCATCACCACCCGTATCCACGCCTACGCCGGCTACGGCTACTTCGCACCCGACGAGCTCGACCTCACCCTCAGCGCCGTGCGTCGCAGCCCGGTCACCCATACGGGCTCGATCCTGCGTGCGTTCGTCGAGCGCTACGCACATTGAGTCAGACGTTCGCTTTCGCGCGCTCCTCGGCCTCGAGCTCGCGGGCCTTCTCGAGCTCCCGGGCGGCGGCGGAGACGGCATCCTCGGCACGCTGCACGCGCCGCTGCAGGAATGTCGCGGCGCCGAACCGCGCCCGAACGCGGTCTTCCTCTTCGCGCACGCCCGTGATGATGTACGCCGTCGCGATGAGGATGACCTGCGATGACAGGTTGAGCCACAGCAGCAACGCGATGAGTGAGGCGAATGACGCCAGCAACGGGTTCGAGGTCGCGCCACCGACGAACAGCCCGGACAGCTGCTGCAGCACCGTCAGCCCTGCGGCACCGAGGAGTGCGCCGCTCCAGAGCGCGCGCTTTCGCACCTTCACCCCGGACAGGACCCGAAAGAGCACGGCCACAGCGACCGCATCGAGGGCGAACACCACCACCAGCGACACGGCCCAGCCGCCGAACTGCACGAGCGGGTTGTCGTCGGAAAAACCGAGGAGGTCGGCGAGCAGTCCCACCCCGGCCGTCCCGAGGAAGGTCACTCCCGCAGCGGCGACGAGTGCCCCGCCGATACCGATCGCGAGTGCGAGGTTGCGCAGCAGCACCCAGACGAAAAGAACGTCGTCGGTGAGCTGGTCTGCGATCGCGCGCATCGCGGTACGGAGCGATCCGATCGCACCGATCGCCGCGCCGAGCAGACCGACGGTGGCGATGACTCCCGCGATCGTGAGTCCCGCGGGGGCGGTGATGTCGTCGAGCTTGATGAGGCCGTTTCTGCCGACGAGCCCCGGGATGACACGGTTCACCGCGTCGATGAGCGCCTGCCACGCAACGGGGTCACCGGCAAGCCAGAGCGCCGCGACAGAAAACCCCAAGAGCACTCCGGCGAAGACGCTGAACAGGGTGCGATAGGTGACGCTGTCGGCGAGCACCGGCCCACGGTGCTCGCTGTACAGCAAGAACGCGCGTACCGGCTTGCGCTGCAAGGCCCACGCGATCGAGCGGGAGATGAACGTGGACTCGGCCATGCGGCCACGATAGCGCGACGTCCACCTCCTCCCTCGCGCACTTGACAGGCATCAGCCCGCGACCCAGGAACTTCCGACGGCGACCCATGCGCCGGCGAGCATGAAAGGCCCGAACGGGATCCGCGTGCGTCGGTCTCCGCGGCGCACGGCGATCATGACGACGGCGACGAGACCCCCGGATACGAATCCGAGCGCCGTTGCGACGAGCGGCGCTTGCCAGCCGTGCGCCCCGGTGAGAAGCCCGATCGCCGCCGCGAGCTTCACGTCTCCCCCGCCCATCCCACCGCCGGCGCGATGCAGGAGGTAATACAGGACGAACAACGCCGCGCCACCGACAGCCGCCCCACCGAGCGGACGCATCGAAGCGTGCTCGATCGCCGTGAGCGCGGCGAGGCCCGCGGCTGTCCCGGCGAGTCCGAAGACGAGGCGGTTGGGCAGCCGGCGCGTCGCGATGTCGATGACCGCGAGCGCCGAGCTCAGCACCGTGGCGGCCGCGACGAGCACGATCATCGCCATCGAGACCGCCGTCACGCGTCGAGAACCTCGAGACCCACCCGGACGACACCGTCCGATCCGATCGATTCAGCTCGACGGATGGCCTGCTTCAGCGGCAGGACGTAACCGCCGCGACTCGCGTCCGGAAAGATCGAGGTCTGCCACGTCGATCCGCCGATCGTCGCCCGGACCCGTACCGCGCCGAACCCCCGCGGCATCCGCGGGATCTCTCGGATGTCGGCACTGGGCTCTGCCGGGACGGCCGCGAAGTACCAATCCTGGGTGCGAGCCTCCCAACGGAAGACCTCCGCATCGAACTCCATTCTCACGCGATCAGCGTAGGCCGTACCTCGACCCGAGCGCCGGGGGTCTCCACAGGTGCTCGGCTAGGGCTGAATCAGGACCGGCGTCCCGGCCGGCAGCTGAGCCAGCCGGTCGACCGCGGGCCCGTCGAGGTAGATGCAGCCGAAGGATGTATCGCCCTCGCGCGCCCGGTAGTAGTGGAAGGCCGTCACAGCGACGTCTCCCCCGTCGAAGCCCGCCATCGCGGGCGATTGGACCCCGAGGTAGACCATGGGATGCCCCTGGGTGTACCGGAACTCCGGCACGACCGTCGTCCACATGACGAAGGTCCGTCCGGTCGGTGTCGGTGTCGAGGGCTTTCCCCACGCGAACTGCTCCGACACGCGTTCGCGTCCGGCGGCGCTGACGATGTCGATCGTGTTCGCCGCGAGATGGACCTCGACGTACTGCGGGGTCGTGGTCAGCTCCACGTCGGCGACGCGCAGCCACCCGACGGTCTGCCCGCCGTTGCCCTCGGGCGGCACCCCCTGCCGGCCCGGCAGGAGCACCTTGACCCAGTCGGCCTGGGCGTCGACGACGGGCACGGTCGTGCCGCCGTAGTGGTGGTCGCGAGGAAGGTGCCCGACCGGTTGCCCGGTGGGGTCGGCGAACACGGGCGCGCCCGCACCCAGCGGCCGCGCGAGCGATGAGGTCACCGGTCCCATCGGATCGTCGTCGACGGGCACCGCGGGGTTGACCGAGCGCACGTCGATCAACGGGAGAGCGGTGATGTCGTAGAGGGTGTCGTTGCGGGCGTAGGGTGCCGGCCCAGCATCCGTCGCCTGCGCCACGGGCGTGGATGTCGGAGCGTCACTGAGGGCGGCGGCGGCCGGCGGCTCGTCTGTGGCGGCCGCGAGGTCGCGAAGCGGGGCGAGCGCCCCGTACCCCGAGGCGGCCAGGACTCCGACCGCGACGACGGCCACGAGGGCTGCGGGATGCGGTCGCCGAGTCATACGCCCATGCTCGGTCGCACACGGCGATGACGCAAGAGCGGGCCGCGGGTCACCAGTGCGGGTGGATGTCTGCTCGCAGGAGCTCGTCGTAGACGTCGACGACGGCATCGGCGAACGCCGTCAGATCGGTGCCATCGTCGAGCAGATCCGCCGCGGCCGCGTTGGCGCGCGCCTGCTCTGTCGTCCGGGCTCCCGGAATGACGCTCGTGACGCCCGGACGCGAGGCGATCCACGCCAGCGTCGCCGCCGGCAGGGTGATGCCTTCGGGAAGAGCGGCCGCGAGCCGGCGCGCAGCCGTCAGGCCGGTCTCGAAGTCCACCCCCGAGAACGTCTCGCCGCGGTCGAAGGCCTCGCCGTGCCGGTTGTACGAACGGTGATCGTCGGCCGCGAACTCGGTCTGCTCGGTGTAGCGACCGCTCAGCAGACCCGACGCCAGGGGGACGCGCGCGAAGATCGCGACGTCGGCGGCCTGGGCCGCGGGAAGCACCTCGTCGAGCGGCTTCAACCGGAAGGGATTGAGGATGATCTGGATGTTCGTGACGTTCGGCCGCGCGATCGCCGCGAGCGCCTGCGCCGTGGTCTCGACCGAGACGCCGTAGGCCGCGATCGCCCCGTCTGCGACCAGTTCGTCGAGGGCGTCGTAGGTCGCGTCTGACTCGATGACCGCGGACGGCGGGCAATGCAGCTGCACGAGGTCGAGCGTGTCGACACCCAGGTTGCGCCGCGATCGGTCGCTCCAGGCGCGGAAGTTCTCGCGCGTGTAGTTCTCGGGAACCTGCGCTTCGCGGCGCCCCATCTTGGTCGCGACGGTGATGCCGTGCCCCGGACGGCCGGCGAGGAATCGGCCGATGGTCGTCTCACTGCGGCCATCGCCGTAGACGTCGGCGGTGTCGAAGAGCGTGACGCCGGCATCGGCGGAGGCCGCGAGGACGGCCAGAGCCTGGTCGTCGTCGACCTCGCCCCAGTCGGCGCCGAGCTGCCAGGTGCCGAGGCCGATGGCCGAGACGGAACGGGAGGTCGAAGCGAGGCTGCGCTGCTGCATGGCTACAGCGTAGGCGCAGGGCCGGACACCTCGGTCCGGCCCTGCGCTCCGCGGATCGTCGTCAGGCGCCGTGCGCCGCCTTCGCCTTCCCGCCGTTCTTCTTCGTCGGGGCGTCCGAGGTCTCTGCGTCGACCGGCGCAGCCGGGAGGGCGGCATCCGCAGCCGCGACGGCCGCGGCGCGAGTGGCGCGCACCGCGCCGAACGACGTGCCGTAGTACGCGGCCTCCATGAGCGTCTTCATGTCATCGATCATCGGCATCCGCGGGTTCGCCGGTGCGCACTGATCCTCGTACGCAGCCATCGCGAGACTGTGCAGGTTGTCGAGGAAGCGGGCTTCGTCGACGCCCTGCGCCTGGAACGAGCGCTCGATGCCGACGCGGTCTCGCAGCTCCTCCACCGCGCGGGCGTAGCTCTCGACACCTTCCTCCGGCGTCGCGGCCGGAAGCCCGAGGTGCTGCGCGATCTGCTGGAAGCGCTCGGGAGCGATGTACCGCTCGTACTTGGGCCAGCTCGTGAGCTTCGTCGGCACCGTGCCGTTGTACCGGATCACGTGCGGCAGGTAGACCGCGTTGGTCCGCCCGTGCACGAGCTTGTACGTCGCGCCGGTGACGTGAGCCATCGCGTGCACGATCCCGAGGAAGGCGTTGCCGAAAGCCATCCCCGCGATGGATGCCGCGTTGTGCATCTTCTCGCGAGCCTTGCGGTCGGCGCTGTCGGTCGAGCCCGGCTGAGCCTTCGTGCTGCGCTCGATGTTCTCGAAGATGAGCTTGATCGCGTGCAGGCAGAGCCCGTCGGTGTAGTCGTTGGCGTACACCGACACGTACGCCTCGGTCGCGTGCGTCAGCGCGTCGAAGCCGGCATCCGCCACGAGGAACCCCGGGAGCACCCGCGTCAGCTCGGGATCGATGATGGCGACGGACGGCGTGAGCGCGTAATCGGCCAGCGGGTACTTCATCCCGGTGGCGTCGTCGGTGATGACGGCGAAGGGAGTCATCTCCGAGCCCGTCCCCGACGTGGTGGGAACGCAGACGAGCTTGGCTTTCTTGCCCATCTCGGGGAACGTGAACGCACGCTTGCGGACATCGAAGAACTTCTCGCGCATGTCGGAGAACTCGATCTCGGGGTTCTCGTACAGCAGCCACATGACCTTCGCGGCGTCCATGGGCGATCCGCCGCCGAGCGCGATGATCGTGTCGGGCTGGAACTGGCGCAGCTGTTCCGCCCCGGCCACGACCTCCGACACCTTCGGCTCGGGGCGCACCTGATTCAGCAGCTGCACCTGGACCCGGTTCTCGCGACGGTTCAGGACATCGGTGATGCGGTCGACGTAGCCGAGCGAGGTCATGGTCTCGTCGGTGATGATGCTGACGCGTTCGACGCCCCGCATGTCGGCGAGGTAGCGGATCGCGTGCGGCTCGAAGTACGTCTTCGCCGGGATCTTGAACCACTGCAGGTTGTTGTTGCGCCGTCCGACGCGCTTGACGTTCACGAGGTTCACCGCCGAGACGTTGTTGGAGACGGAGTTGTGACCGTACGAGCCGCAGCCGAGGGTCAGCGAGGGCAGGAAGGCGTTGTAGATGTCGCCGATGCCGCCGAGCGCCGACGGCGAGTTCTCGATGATGCGGACCGCCTTGACGACCTCCGCGAAGCGGGCGATCACGTCCGCATCGTTGGAGTGGATGGCGCCGGAGTGACCGAGCCCGTCGAACGCCACCATCTGCCGCGAGAGCTCGATGCCCTCATCCGGAGTCGAGGCGCGGAGAACGGCGAGGACCGGGGCGAGCTTCTCGCGCGTGAGCGGCTCGTACGGGCCGACGCCCGAGACCTCGGCGAGGAGGATCGAGGTGTCGGCGGGCACGGTGAAGCCCGCCTGCTCGGCGATCCACACCGGCGACTGGCCGACGACGCGCGCGTTGAGCTTCGCGTCGGCGCAGTTCACGCTGTCGGCTGTCACTCCGAAGATGAAGGCCTCGAGCATCGCCTTCTCGCCCGCCGTCACCCGGTAGGCGTGCAGGCGGGCGAACTCGTCCAGCGCCTCCTCGGCGACGGGCTCGTCGAGGATGACCGCCTGCTCGCTCGCGCAGACCATGCCCATGTCGAACGACTTCGACAGCACGATGTCGTTGACGGCGCGACCGACGTCGGCGGTGCGTTCGATGAAAGCGGGCACGTTGCCGGCGCCGACGCCGAGGGCGGGCTTGCCGCACGAGTAGGCGGCGCGGACCATGGCGTTGCCGCCGGTGGCGAGGATGAGGGCGACGCCCGGGTGGTTCATCAGCTCGCCGGATGCCTCCATCGACGGCTCTTCGATCCACTGGATGCAGTCGGTGGGCGCGCCGGCCGCCACCGCGGCCTCGCGCACGATGCGAGCGGCTTCGGACGAGCAGCGCTGTGCGGACGGGTGGAATCCGAAGATGATCGGGTTGCGGGTCTTGAGCGCGATGAGCGACTTGAAGATGGCGGTCGAGGTCGGGTTGGTGACCGGGGTCAACGCACAGATCACCCCGACGGGGTCTGCGATCTCGGTGATCCCCGTCAGCTCGTCGTGCGCGATGACGCCGACGGTCTTCTGGTCGATGATCGAGTGCGTCACGTGCTCGCACGCGAACATGTTCTTCACGGCCTTGTCTTCGAACAGGCCGCGTCCGGTCTCTTCGACGGCCATGACGGCCAGCTCGCCGTGATGGTGCAGCGCCGCGACCGATGCCTTGCGGACGATGTGGTCGATCTGTTCCTGGGTGAAGTGCGCGTACTCGTCGAGGGCACGCTGTGCCCGGGTGACGAGGGCGTCGACGGCGATGGACATCGTGAGCCTTCCCGGCGCGGACGGTCGCCGCGTCTGTGTCCGAATCCGGGATGGAGGGACCTCGACCCCGTGATCACAGTGTGCGCCATGTGGTCTGACCACAGTGTCCACGCGGGCCGGAACAAATCAGAACCGCGACTTTTCCCGATCCGACACCGGTCCGTCACGGACACCGCGGAGCAGACTGACCCCGTGGCGCAACTCCCGGTGTACTTCTTCTCCTCGACCTCGAACCTCATCCGCCGCTTCGCGCGCAGCCTCCACGCCACCGACGGCCGTCCCGTGCGCGACCTCTCCGAGCGGACCGTTCGTTCGAGCGAGGCACCGGGACCCTGGATCCTGCTGACGCCTTCGTACAAGGCGGGGAACGACGCTCACGCGACCCTGCCGGCGGCGGTTCGCACCTTCCTGCGCTCCCCCGCGAACCGCCGGCGCCTCGTCGGGATCATCGGCTCCGGCAACCGCAACTTCGGCGACCACTACCAGGCGGCGGCACGCGAGCTCGCTCGGGTGTCGGGACGTCCGGTCGTGTTCGAGTTCGAGCTGGCGGGCACCCCGGAGGATGTCGCGGAGTGCGCTCGCATCTTGACGGCTTTCGATGCGCGCTTCGGGAACGCTCCCGAGACGCACGATCGATGAGTCGTATTGCGTCTTTCGGTGACGTTGCACGACGCGTCGCCCCACAAGCGTCCGAAATCGCGTAGCATTCGAGAGTCGGTGCGTCACGGCGCGCCTCTCCGTCGGTTCACTCCGACGTGCACTTCGTTTCATTCCGCCGTCGATCTCATGCACCCGGGCCGTGCTCTCGGCCCCGCGACCGCACCTATCTGGACAGGTCGCCCACACCGGCGAGTGTCTGCTCGCCCCCACACACTCCGCGGCGGCCCCGCCGCAGCGGTATCCGGATCATCACAGCGGTGGTCCCAGAACACAGAAGGAAAATGACGACATGGCCACTGGCACCGTCAAATGGTTCAACTCGGAGAAGGGGTTCGGCTTCATCGCTCCGGACGACGGCACCGCGGACGTGTTCGCGCACTTCAGCGCCATCGCCGGCACTGGACACCGCAACCTGTTCGAGAACCAGAAGGTTGAGTTCGACGTGGAGCAGGGCCAGAAGGGCCTGCAGGCGACGAACATCCGCGCTCTCTGAGCGTTCGACGCAGTGAAGGGGCCGGTCCGAAAGGGCCGGCCCCTTCCGCGTGCCTAGCGGGCGCCGCTGCCCGCGGGCAGATCGACACGGCGCGCGACGTTCGCGGTGACGGACTCGAGTGGTCCCCGGCCACGGCTGAGCGCCCACATCGTGCATCCGACGAGAAGCACCACGACGCATCCGATCCAGAACCATCCGCTGACGGCGGGATCGCCATCCCACGACGAGAGATCGGGGGCGAGCCCGAGCGGGGAGATCAGCACCGCGAACGAGACGACGTGGGCCGTGTAGGCCGTCAGCGGCATGGAGCCGACTGCCGCGACAGGCACGAGCAGCGCGCGGAGCGGACGCGCGAGGAACAGGCAGGCGCCGACGACGGCGAGCGCGAAGCCGCCGGACCCGATGATCTCCCACGTCCCTCCCGAGTGCGGCGCCACGCCCCACGCCTGAGACAACGCGGCTCCCAGATCGACCTCGCTCAACCGTTGCAGATAGCCGCGCCCGTCGGGACCCATCGACGAGGACGATCCCGGCACCAGCGAGGACGCTCCCGATGATGACAGCGCGGATGCCGACGACGAGACGCTCCCCCACCCCGAGAGCCACCCGCGGACCGTTCCGTTGAACGCGTCGCCCAGGCCGTAGCCGAAGGCGGCGAGCCCGACTCCCGACCCGAACAGCACCGCCGCGGTCCGCGGCCGGTCGAGTCGCATCCGACCGAGCGCCATCCCGGCGAGAACCAGGGGCAGCCACACGGTCAGCGGATACGAGCCGCTGATGAGGAAGTCGACCGCGGTGCCGCCGATGCCCTGCAGGATGCCGGCGCCCGAGAGCGTCACCGCACGCAGAAGCGCGACGACGGTCGGCCCCGCGACGGCGATCGCGGCCGCGGTGAGCGCGAGGGTACGGCGACGGAGTCCCAGGAACGGGATGAGGATCAGGAAGAGGATGCCGTAGATGGGCAGAATGACGGCGATCCCGCTCCCGAGCATCTCCAGCGCCAGCCCGAGGGCGAGAACGACGAGGGCACGGCCGGCCATACGCAGACGTGCGGACCGCAATGCCTCTCCCCGGGGGAGCTGCTCACGCCCGGTCGCAAGCGCGACGGAGATGCCCGCGACGACGGCGAAGAGGATGGACGACCGCCCCTGGACGATCGCGGCGAGGTCGGGCCCGTCGGGCCCCGCGACCATCCACGAGATCCCGACGTGCGCGCCGATCATGCCGAAGATCGCGAGGCCCCGGGCGACGTCGATGCCCATGAGCCGGGGCGGGCGGCCGAAGTAGCGCCACCGGGTGCCGACGGAACGGCGGACGGGCTCAGCGGATCGAACGATCGGAGTGGACGGCAGGGACACGACAGGCTCTCCTCGGCGATGGGCCGGACGACGGCACGGGCGCGTGCGGCACGTGCCGCGCACCCGGTTGACGGTAGGTCTCGGCCCTGTGCGCGGATTAAGCGCGCGGGTGGCATCCGCCGGTCAGGCGGCGTTCGACGGGATGCGGATCCCGAACCGCGTACCCTTACTGGAGCTGGCGACCGACACGTCGTAGCCCGAGGCTGTCGCCAACGCCTGCACGATCGCGAGACCGAGTCCGACCGTCGTCCGCTCGCGCGTCTGCGTCCGGCTGCCTGCCTGGGTGAAGCGATCGAAGATGGTCGGTAGTGCCTCGGGATCGATTCCCGGCCCGTCGTCCTGGACGACCAGTTCGACGGAAGTCGCCGTCGTCTCGAGAGAGACGGTCACACTGGTTCCGTCCGGAGTGTGGTGCCCCGCATTGGCGACGAGGTTCAGCAGCATCTGACGGATCGCCCCCTCGTCCCCGACCACGGAGACATCTTCGTCCGGCAAGGCGATGCGCCAGATGTGCCCGGGATATGCGAACCGCGCATCGGATGCGGTCTCCGCGACGATCATCGACAGCTCGACGTCATCGTGCGCGACCACCGGGTCGGCGTCGAGACGCGCGAGCAACAGCAGGTCGTCGATCAGCGTGCTCATCCGCGACGCCTCCGACCCGATGCGCTGAAGCGCGCTCTGCGTCTCGAGGGGGTCGGCGTCGGCATCGGGATGGGCGTAGAAGTCGGCGTAGCCGCGGATCGAGGCGAGGGGGTTGCGCAGCTCGTGGCTCGCCTCGGCGATGAAGCGACGCATCGATTCCTCGGCGCGGTGACGAGCGTTGAGCGAGAGCTCGACGTGGTCGAGCAGGCGATTGAGCGCGTCCGCGACGCGGTCGGTCTCCGACCCCAGATGCCGCACGTCACGGGGAACGCGGCGCTGCGGGGCGATCTCGCCGGATGAGAGCGGGGTGGCCGCCACTTCGTCGGCGATCTCGGCGACCCGTTCGAGGGGGTCGAGCTGCTGCCGGGTCCACCGCCAGCCGAACACCGCAGCGAACGCAGCGATCGCGATTCCGACGACCGCGAGCCAGAGGGCATAGGTGCGAACGACCGTGTCGGTGTCGGTGAGGCCCACACCGCTGACGACGGTGAGCTCCCGCCCGTCTGCCGCCGCGACCTCGGAGGTCGTCACGAGGTACCCGCCGTCGTCGGCCACGTCGATCGTCGTGGTGAACCCGCTTTCCGCCATCCCGTCCCGAACGTGCGTGAGCTCGCGCTCTGTCATCGGGCGGTAGGTGTAGTCACGGGTGAAGAAGGCCGAGACCGCGACGCGGTCGCCCTCGACGACGAAGAAGAACCCGTCAGAGGGAACCGCCAGTGACACGTCGTCGAACGTCGGAACGCTTCCGGTCGCATCCACGGCCGAGAGAGTCTGCCCGATGGCGGTGTCGTTCGCCAGGTACAGCGTCGACTCGGCCTGGGTGACGAGATTCTGCCGGAGGATCGCTACGGAGACGACGCCGAAGACGGTGACGGCCGCGAGAAGCAGCCCCGACATCATCGCGACTGATCGGCCGCGCAGGGTGCGCAGGCCTCCCGGCCGCGCCGACCTCACGACGATGCCGGCACCGTTGGTGCCGCGCGGAGGATGTAGCCGACCCGCCGCAGCGTGTGGATCATCGGCTCACGCCCGTGATCGATCTTCTTGCGCAGATACGAGATGTAGATCTCCACGATGTTCGACTCCCGTCCGAAGTCATACTCCCAGACACGATCGAGGATCTGCTCCTTGCTGAGGACGCGATCGGCGTTGAGCATCAGGAAACGCAGCAGCGAGAACTCCGTCGCGGTGAGCCGGATCTGCTCCCCCGCGCGCGTGACCTCGTGGTTGTCTTCGTTCAGTCGCAGGTCGCCGACCTCGAGCATCGGGGTCGGTGCACCCTGCATGAGCATGGGGCTGCGTCGCAGCAGCCCGCGCAGACGCACCACCACCTCTTCGACGCTGAACGGCTTGGCGACGTAGTCATCGCCGCCGGCGGCGATGCCGGTGATGCGATTGGCCACCGTGCCGTTGGCGGTGAGGAAGAGAACCATGGTCTCGCTCAGCTCGCTGCGGAGCGTGCGCAGCACCTCGACCCCGTCGATGTCGGGCAGCACGACATCGAGGACCATGAGATGCGGCCTCATGCGACGCGCGGTCTCGATCGCGCTCGCGCCGGTCGCAGCGACCTCCACCTGCCAGCCCTGCCGTGACAGCACCGCCCCGAGCAGATGGCGGAGGTTCGGCTCGTCATCGACGACGAGCACGCGGACCGCGGGATCGGACAGCGGAGACGACGGAAGCGACATGGCTTCATGGTCCCGCGTGAGAATATGCGCCCGTTAAGAAAACCCGAGACCAATCTCAGGCGAGCACGAGCTCGACCTCGGGGTGGCCGGCGAACACGTCCAGCACCAGGTCGAAGTAGGTCTTCCCCGCGCCCCGGTCCAGTTCGTCGAGCGCCGCGCGCGCGGGCCGTGCCGCGTAGATGTCGGGGCGCTCGAGCTTTGCGGCGAGGTAGGCCCGGGTGAGCGGGATGCCCAGCGCCTGTCGCGAGATCGCCGAATCCGCCCACACGACGCGAGCGGACGAAGCGTGCGCGAGGACGCCGAACCCGCCGTAGAGCAGATCGTCGAGGGCGTCCAGGCTCTCCCCGAGAGTCCACTCCTCGTCGGGCATGAAAACACGGTTCAGCTCCGCGTAGAGCGACGGGATGTCGCGGACGCGCGCGCCCTCGATCCGCAGGTCGACGGCGGCGGACGGCGGGCGATTCACATGCCGAGGCTAGCCGCCGCGACGATGACGAGGGCGCGCGGCACCGCCGAAACCGGCGGATCGAGCCCGTGGCTGTTCTGCTAGCGTGCGTGAGAGCGCTCCCTGGGAGCGCTCTCAGACGAGCGAAGGAGCTTGAATGGATGCGATGAGACAGCGTCGCAGGAGACGCGTCACGGCCGTGATCACGACGGGGATGCTCGTGGGAGCCGCGATGACCGCCGCCCCGCTGGTCGCTGCAGCGGCCCCGGCCGAACTGATCCGGAACGGGGACTTCTCGACGGGTCACGAACCCTGGTGGTCGGTCGGTGTCGACGGCTTCGACGCCGCAAGCGGCGCCTTCTGCGCCGGGGTGCCCGACACCGAGAACCCCTGGGATGTGCTCATCGGCCAGAGCGACCTCGCGCTGGCCGATGGGGCCACTTACACGCTGACGGCGAGAGTTCGCGCCGATGCGCCCGCCACGCTCGTCACTCAGGTGGCGCCGAAGGTCCCGGATGCCGCCTACACGACGTACCTCGTCGAGAGCACGCCACTCGCCGACACCTGGCAGCAGATCAGCGCGGAGTTCACGGCACGCGACCTGGGCCAGGGCACCGTGTCCGAGCTGCAGTTCCGCCTCGGCGCGAACGGCGCCACGCGATTCTGCGTCGATGACGTGAGCCTCGTCGCCCGCGACGCCGCGACTCCCCCGGTCACCCCGATCGGCGACGACGAGCTGCTCCCGAACCCCACACTGGACGAGAGCACGAACCCGTGGTGGACGAGCGGCCCCGTGGCGCTGTCGAACCCCGCCCAGCGGATGTGTGCGACGGTGACCGAGCAGACGCCGAACCTGTGGGACGTGCTCCTCGGCCACAACGACATCTTCCTGCCGGGCGATACCGCGTTCCGCTTGAGCTTCACCGCATCCGCCTCGACTGCGGCGACCGTCTCGGCCAAGGTCGGCACGTACACCGGAGCAGCGCCGACGGACTGGCTCGAGCGATCTGTCGAACTCGGCACCGAAGCCCAGTCGTACGACCTGCCGTTCACCACGTCGCCGGCCGGCGACTATCACCTCGGGCAGGTGCAGTTCCGCCTCGGCGCGGTCGCAGCCGACACGGAGATCTGTTTCGACGAGATCTCCCTCCAGGGAACCGCCTACTCCTACACCGCCGACCCCGGACCGGCCGTCAAGGTCAACCAGGTCGGGTACCTGACCCGGGGCCCCAAGCGCGCGACCGTCGTGTCTGATGCCAGTGCACCGCTGCCGTGGACCCTCGAAGCGCCGGACGGTACTGCCCTCGCCACGGGCGAGTCTCAGCCGGCAGGCTTCGACGCCTCCGCAGGGGCTTCCGTTCACACGATCGACTTCAGCGACGTCACCGTGAAGGCGACAGACGTGAGGCTCCGTGTCGGTGCGGACGTCAGCCACGCCTTCGCGATCTCCGACGACGTCTTCCAATCTCTGCGCGCGGATTCGATGCGGTTCTTCTACACGAACCGCTCCGGCATCGAGATCGACGGCGACATCGCGGGCGCGGAGTACGCGCGTCCCGCCGGTCACACCGGGGCCTCACCCAACCAGGGCGACGAGAACGTGGGATGTCTCGAGCCGCAGCCGTGGTCGGACGGGTGGACCTGCACCGATCGGCATGATGTGCGGGGCGGCTGGTACGACGCCGGCGACCACGGCAAGTACGTCGTGAACGGCGGGATCGCCGTGGCCCAGGTGATGTCCGCCTACGAACGGGCCGTCGCAGCCGGCACGGCGGACGCGCTGGGAGACTCGACCCTTGCCGTGCCCGAGCGAGGCAACGGCATCCCGGACATCCTCGACGAAGCGCGATGGCAGATGGAGTTCCTGCTGCGGATGCAGGTGCCCTCCGGTGACCCGCTCGCCGGAATGGCTTGGCACAAGGTGCACGACCGCGCATGGACCGGACTCCCCCTCTTGCCGCATGACGACCCACAGGAACGGCTGCTGCACCGGCCGTCGACCGCAGCGACGCTGAACCTGGCGGCCACTGCGGCGCAGGCATCCCGCTTGTTCGCGCCGTTCGACGCGTCGTTCTCGCAGCGGCTGCTCGGAGCGGCCGAGCGCGCGTACGACGCCGCCCTCGCACACCCCGACCTGCTCGCGCCGGAAGAGGACGGCACGGGTGGCGGCACCTACGCCGATGACGAGGTGGCCGACGAGTTCTACTGGGCAGCGGCAGAGCTGTACATCACCACCGGGAGCGACCGCTATCGCGCAGAGGTGGAAGGGAACCCCCTGCATCAGGCCGATGTGTTCGAGCCCGGCGGGTTCTACTGGGGCGAGGTGGCGGCCCTCGGACGCATGCAGCTCGCTCGCTTCGCAACGGACCTGCCCGACATCGACCGCATCCGCACGTCGGTGATCGATGCCGCCGAGCGTCTGATCGCCGATCAGCGTGCGCAGCCGTTCGGCCAGCCGTACGCGCCCGATGAGGGACTGTACGACTGGGGCTCGAACTCGTCGGTGCTGAACAATCAGGTCGTCCTGGGGACCGCGTTCGACCTGACCCAGCGCCCGCGGTACGCCGACGCGGTCGTCGAAGGCTTCGACTACTTGCTCGGGCGCAACGTGCTCGGTCAGTCGTACATCACCGGGTACGGCGCGAATGACGCGCGCAACCAGCACAGCCGCTGGTACGCCAACGCCCTCGACCCGGCGCTCCCGAACCCTCCGGTGGGCACGGTCGCCGGCGGACCGAACTCGTCGATCCAGGACCCGGTGGCGGGAGCCTGGCTGCAGGGCTGCGCGCCGCAGGCGTGCTACGTCGACAACATCGGGGCCTGGTCGGTCAACGAGATCACCGTCAACTGGAACTCGGCCCTCGCCTGGGTCTCCTCCTTCGTGACCGACCTCGGAGACGGTTTCGTCGCCGTCTCTCCGCGCGCCGTCGATGACGTGGCGTCGGGGCCCGCCGGTGGCAGCATCGCTGTGCACCCGCTCGCCAACGACGTCGCCGGCGATGCCGACATCCCGCTCGATGCGGCGTCGCTCGCCCTCCTCGACGCGGCGGGCGCGCCGACCACCTCCGTCGTCACCGACGGGCAGGGTCGATACGAGCTGAACGGGGACGTCGTGTCGTTCATCGCGGATGCCGGGTTCGACGGAACGGCGGCCCCGGTGAGGTACCGGGTGGCGGATGCGCGTGGCACCGAGGTGACCGCGACCATCACGGCCACGGTGACGGCACAAGCCGGTGAACAGCCCGACGAGTCGGGCTCGGCGGGCGCGGCGCGCGGCGTCCTCGCGAGCTCGGGCATGGACCCGCTGCCACTGTGGATGCTGGGCGGCGCGGGCGCGGCGCTGATGGCGGCCGGCGTCGCGCTGCTGCGTCGGCGGCGGCTCGGCTGAGTTCGGGCGGGCCGCTCGGGACACGCTCCCGAGCGGCCCCGTCGTCCGTGTTAGCTTTCGAGAACCGCGACCGACAGCCGGAACGAGATATGACCGACAC
This sequence comes from Microbacterium sp. SMR1, assembly GCF_003289625.1. GTDB lineage: Bacteria > Actinomycetota > Actinomycetes > Actinomycetales > Microbacteriaceae > Microbacterium > Microbacterium plantarum. The sequence continues at coordinate 233,135 of NZ_QMBN01000001.1, read as the reverse complement.
TCCCCCCACCCGAAGGGCACCCCGGGTGACGCTGCGGGAGGTCGCGGAGCGTGCGGGCGTCTCGCGCTCGGCCGTCTCGTTCGTGATGAACGGTCGCACCGACCAGCGCCTGTCCGACGACGTGTTCGAACGCGTCCGTCGCGCCGCGGACGAGCTCGGCTACCGCCCCAACATCACCGCGCAGACGCTGCGCACCGGCCGCTCGGGCACGGTCGCACTGGTCTCCGACTTCGTCAGCAGCACCTCGTTCGCCAACTCGATGGTCCGCGGTGCGATGCAGGAGCTACGCGAGCGCGACACCCTCCTGTTCACCGTCGACACGCAGGGCGATGCGGAACTCGAGGAGCAGCTGCTCCAGAGCCTCCTGGGCCGCGACATCGACGGTGTGATCTACGCGTCGATGTTCACGCGGACCATCGCGCTTCCGCGGGCACTCGAAGGCGTCCCGACGGTCCTGTTGAATTGCGTGACGGCAGACGGGTCGATCGACGCGGTCGTGCCCGACGAGCTCGCAGCGGGGCGTGACGCCGCGCGGATGCTGCTCGATCACGGTCACCGTGACGACATCTGGTTCGTCGGAGCGCTGCCGGCAGGCTCGAGAGGCGGGGCTGCCTGGCCGGAGTGGGACCCCATCGCTCTGGCCGAGCGTCGCGCGGGCATCGATGCGGTGCTCGCCGCGGCGGGAACGAGCCTCGCCGGCGTCACCGCGATCGACGACGACTGGGACGTCGCGAACGGGCGTCGGGCGGTGTCGCAGATGCTCGCGCAGCCCCGGTTCAGGCCGACCGCGCTCGTGTGCGCAAACGACGCGCTCGCCGTCGGCGCCTATCAGGCGCTCCATCACGCCGGGCTCAGCGTCCCCACCGGCGTGTCGGTGATCGGGTTCGACGGCAGCCCCTACGCCCGCGCGGTCGAGCCCGAGCTCACGTCGATCGCGCTCCCGCACATCGAACTCGGGCGGCGAGCGGCGGCGATGCTCGCGGCCCCCGGCGATTCGCCGCGCCTCGAACGTGTGCCGATGCCGATCCGGGCGGGCGGGTCGGTCGGAGTCGCACCCTCCCGGTAGCGGCTCAGCGCCCCAGCGCAGCGGCAGGGCAAGCGGGGCGCCGTCTCGTCAGCGGAAGCCGCCCGGCGCGAAGAGGTCGGGGCGTTCGGCCTTCAGATGTTCCAGGAGCTGTCCGTAGCCGGTCATGGCCGAGGTCGCCGTGAAGGCCGTCCGCCGGCCGCGCTTCGCGAGAACCCCGCTGTACCGATGAGCCACGTGGGGGCGCAGCCGGGTGATGTCCGCGACCTCCACCCGGGTCGGCGGCAGGAAGCCCCGCGAGACGAAGACCGCCTGCGGGGCGACCTCGAGCCGCATCCGACTCATCCCGTGCGCGAGCCACAGGAGCGCCGCGCCGATGAGCAGAGCTCCGAGCCCCACGATCCGCCTCGCGGGCGAGTCCTCCGCACGTGTGATCGGACCCACGAGATTGATGACGCCGATGATCGCCATCATGCAGCCGCCGACGCGCACCATGACCCGCCGCCAGCGCTGGGTCGTTACGACGAAGAGCACCGAGGCGCGTTCGTCACGCCAGGCTGCGGCGACGTCGGACGATCGCGCCAGTACGGCGCTCGCGCCCGCGATCGCCAGCATGACGACAGCGACGGCGACGCCGACCACGGAGTACAGAGCGTCCACGGGCGGCGGGCCTTTCGTCGGGATCGGGCGACGCTCGACGGTATCGCATCAGCCGATCCGCTCGACGCGGACGTCGTCGATGTTGAGCCAGCTACCGCCGGCAGCCTGGGTGTAGAACCCGAGCTCGAGAGTTCCGTTCGTGACCGGCACGTCCAGCGATACCCGCTTCCAGTCGTTCGGACTCACGGGCAGCGCTGCCTGGCGCTCGGGCACGCCGGAGTTCTTCGCGTACAGATAGGCGGAGGTCTGGCCGCCGCTGTTAAGCGTCCACGCGGAGACCCGGTAGAGCCCCGACGGCAGCCCGCTGAGCGTCTGATAGACCGACGCGGTATAGGGCGTCGACTTCCAGAACGTGAGCTTGAGCGCGCCGACGACCGCCGGGTCCTGAGTGAACACCGCGTTCGCGTGCGCGCCTCCCGGCGACCACACACCCCAGCCGGTCGGGGCGTTCGTGTAGCCGTCCTGCTCGAAGCCGCCGTTGACCACGAGGTTCGCCGGCGGCGCCTCCCCGAACACGTCGAGTGTCGTCAGGGCCGCGCCGCTCCAGTCGAACAGCGTCTGGTTGTCCCACGGGTTGGAGAGGACACCCGGGTCATCGTTGTCGATCTTTCCCGCTTCGGTCCCCCAGTTCGCGCCCGGGACGGGAAGCCAGCCCGGCTCCCACCAGATGAGTCCGCGCCCGCGCCCGTCGGGCACAGCACGGACGATGTCGCGGAGGTCTCGGAGGAAGGCCGTCTGGCCCGCGACGGTCGCCGGATACCCACCGGTCGCCGCCTCGGCGGTGTAGAACGAGTTGCCGAGACCATCGGCGTCACCGAGAGTCCACCCGTAAGCGGTCTCGACGATGAGGACGTCCTTTCCGTAGCGAGCGCTGATGTCGTTGAGATTGGCCGCGAGTTGGCCCATGGTCCCGTGCCAGAACGGGTAGTACGACAGCCCGATGATGTCGAACGGAACACCCTGAGCCGTGATCGCATCGAACCACCAGCGGTAGAGGGCGTTATCGCCGCCGTGGTCCAGGTGCAGGACGATCTCGACGTCCTCCCCCGCTCGAAGCGCCGCGTCGACCCCCGCGATCCCCGCTTTCAGCAAGCCCGCGAGCTGAGTGAAGTCCGAGACGCCGTTGCCGACGCGACCGTGATCCCACAGGATGCCGCCGGGGATCTCGTTGCCCATCTGCACCATGTCGGGCAGCACCCCGGCCGCCCGCATGGCGTCGATGACGTCCTCGGTGTACGCGCGAACGGTCGACACCAGCTGCGGATAGGACAGCCCTCGCCACGCCTTCGGCACGGTCTGCGTTCCCGGGTCGGCCCACCAGTCGCTGAGGTGGAAGTCGAGGAGGACGTCCATCCCCGCGGCCTTCGCGCGCTGCGCCGTCGCGATGGTCGTCGCGAGGTCGTTGGTGCCACCGCCGTATGGTTTGCCGGCAGCCGTGTAGGGGTCGACCCACAGACGGAGCCGGGCGAGGTTCATGCCGGCATCGCCCATGATGTCGATCGGATCGCCCACGACTCCGCCCCGGGAGAACGTCCCGCCACGCGTTTCGACCTCGTGGATCATTCCGAGGTCACCGCCCATCACGAAGTCGTCCGGATCGAGAGCCGCGCTCGCGGTGGTCGCCGGAAAGAACGCCGCGACCAGGACGGCTGCGGCCGCGGTGGCAAGCGCCGTCGCTCGCCGCCGTGCTCGGTTCGTCATCTGTATTCCTCTCTCATGATTGCGGGCCGACCGGAGGTCGCCCCGAGTGCGCTCAGTGAGGCGAGAACGCGCCCCCGCTCATCGAACAGCGTCTGGTTCGCCCAGCCGTTGCCGGGCTCCGCCACGTCGTTTCCGTAGTCCATCCCCGCCACCGACGCCCAGGAGGTTCCGGGCACAGGCAACCAGGCGGGCTCCCAGTACACGATCCCGAGTCCCCGGCCGGCGGGCACTCTACGCATGACCCCGGCGAGGTCGTCGAGATACCGGGCCTGACCGTCGACGGAGGCCGGGTAGATCGCCGCAGGCGAGCTCGCATCGAACATCGAGGTCCCGCCGGGGTTGTCGGGCCGGTACGCGTACGCCGTCTCGACGACGATGACGTCCTTCTCGTAACGCTCGATGAGCTGGTGGAGGTTGTCGCGCAGGTCGTCCAGCGACCCGTGCCACAGCGGGTAGTACGACAGTCCGACGGCATCGAAGTCGACGCCTCTCATGGTGATCTCGTCGAACCACCGGCGATAGAGATCGGCAGCACCTCCGGCGTCGAGGTGAAGGATGATGCGCGAACGGGAATCGGCCGCGCGCACCGCACTCGACCCCGCCTTCAGCAGCCGGGCGAGACGGTCGTACTGCTCGGACGCCTCATCCGGCGACACCTCCTCGAAGGCACGGCTCTCGAGGTCGTACCGCGGCGTGCGGCCGTGCGGCCACAGCATCCCGTTCGTCGTCTCGTTGCCGACCTGCACCCATTCCGGGCTGCCCGCGCTCGACTGCACGGCGGTGATGACCTCCGCCGTGTGCGCGGCGACGGCATCGCAGACACCGTCGAGGTCGAGGCCCTCCCAGGATCTCGGCAGCGACTGCTTCTTCGGATCGGCCCAGAAATCGCTGTAGTGCAGGTCGATCATCAGGTCGAGTCCGGCTGCCCGCGCGCGCTCGGCCAAGCGCAGCGTCGTCGCGAGGTCGTTCGTGCCGCCTTGGTACGGCCGTCCTGCGCTGTCGGTCGGGTCGACCCAGACCCGCAGGCGCGCGAGGTTCACGCCGTGGTCGGCCAGGATGCGAAAGAGGTCCCTCGTGCCCGCGGCATCCGAGAAGCTGCCGCCCAGCGCCTCGACCTCCGCGGTCATCGACACGTCGGCCCCGCGAATCGGTAGTGATGTCGTCGTCATTCCTTCTCTCCTCCTTGCGCAAGCCCCGCGACCAGGTATCGCTGGAGCACCATATAGAGCACTGTGATCGGCACCGCGACGAGGATGGCCCCTGCCGCGAACGTCGTGAAATCGTTCCGCGTCTGGTCGGAGATCAGCTGGAACAGCCCGATCGCGACGGTGTAGTTCTGCGGGCTGCTGATCAGAAGACGCGGGAGGATGAAGTCCATCCAGGGCACCGCGAATTGGGTGACCGCGACGAAGGTCAGCATCGGGGTCATCAACGGCAGCAGAATGCGCGTGAAGATCTGCAGATGCGAGGCCCCGTCGAGCACGGCCGCCTCGTCGAGGCTGGTGGAGATGCCGTCGAGGTATCCCTTGAGCAACCAGATGTTGTAGGGCACCGCCGCCGCTACGCTCGCGATCACGAGACCGGTGAGACTGTCGAGCAGGCCGAAGTTCAGATAGAGGATGTAGATCGCGATCGCGGTCATGAACGTCGGGAAGATCTGGATCACCAGCATCACGAGCAGTCCCAGGCGCCGCCCCGCGAAGCGCAGCCGAGCGAACACATAGGCGGCGATCGCCGACAGCAGCACGCTGATCACCATGTTCGACACCGCGACGAAGAGCGAGTTGCCGTACCAGGTGGCGAACGGCGTCTCAGCGAACAGCCTGATGTAGTTGGCGAGAGTCGGATCGGCCGGGATGGCCGACGCCTGCGCGAGTGAGCGCCCCGAGCCGAAGGAGGAACCGATGATCCAGGCCAGCGGGTAGAGGACGATGATCGCGACGATCAGCAGCTCGACGTGGATCAGGACGGTGAGAAATCGGTTCCGAGTTCTATGCATCGGTGAACGCCTTCGAACGACGCAGGCTCCAGATCGAGAAGCTGCCGACGATGACGAAGATCAGGATCGACATCACCGAGGCGATGTCGTACAGACCGTTGTCGAGCGTGAGCTTGTAGAGCCAGGTGATGAGGATGTCGGTACCACCGGCGTACCGGTAGTCGGGATTCGCAGGGCCACCTTGGGTGAGGAAGTAGATGACCCCGAAGTTGTTGAAGTTTGCCACGAACGACAGGACGATCAACGGTGCCGTGGCTCGCAGGACGATGGGGAGCGTGAGGTAGCGCACCTGTTGCACCGCCGACGCGCCGTCGATGCGCGCGGCCTCGTAGTAGCTCGGCGAGATGTTCGTCAGGGCACCGCTGATGAGAGCCATGAAGTAGGGGAAGCCCAGCCACAGGTTCACCAGAAGCGCGATGAGCCGCGCGAGCCAGGGGTTCGCAGGATCGGTCAGCCACATCACCCGCTCGGGCGTGATGCCGAGGTCGACGAGCGCCTGACTGATGGGCCCGAACTGACCGTTGAACATCGAGCGGAAGACGAGAGCCGAGATCATGGCGGGCACCGCCCACGGCAGGAAGAAGATGCTCCGCCACAGGCGCGGCAGGCGTACACGCCTGCTGGAGACGAGGACGGCCTGCAGAAAACCGAGCGCGTACGTCGTGGTTGTCGCCAGCGCCGCCCACAGCACCGTCCAGCCGAGCACGCCGAAGAACGTCGCCCCCCAGGCGCCGGCTCCCAGCAGCTGCCGGAAGTTGGCGAGGCCGACCCAGTCGACCAGCTGCATCGGCGGCAAGTTGTCGCTGCTGTAGTCGGTGAAGGCGATGAGGATGCCGAAGACCACCGGCAGGGCGGTGACGAACAACAGCAGGATCAGGGTGGGTGCGAGCACGAGGTAGGGGAACGCCGTCTGCCGAGCGGCGCGCACCCACTCCCCGGCGGTCAGCCGCTCTCCGCTCGTGATGAGTCTGCGCCGCGTCCGTGCTGCGTCGCGCACGGCCCAGACGGTGGTCGCCGCCATGAGCCCGAGGACGAGGACCGCGATGATGCCGTTGATCATGAGGACGATCGAGTGGTCGCCCGGCGACAGCCCCGCGACCGTCATCGTGCGCGGTTGCGTGCCGAGGGTGACGAGACCCCACAGACCGCGGACGAAGAACCCGCCGTGGGTGCGCGGCGTGTAACCCGAGAGGTCGGCGTAGTGGCCGGTGAGCAGCTCAGCGATCACCGCACCGGCGCCGACGACAGCGAGTGCCAGACCCTTGCCCCACTCCCGGTTGAGGAACTGCCCGAGCCCGGGCACCAGCGCGGAGGCGAGCCCGAGCGTCCAGGGCGCCACGGGGTCCGCTCCGCGTCGGTGCGGGCTCACTCCCCCAGCCCGGTCAGGTCGGCGTAGCCTGCGACCGCCTGCTGCTGCGCTGTCGCCGGATCGAGGACGCCGTCCCACACGCCCGCGACGAGGTTGTTGCCGACCGTCCAGAGCGCGTCGCTCACGTCCGCGACGAGGTCGGAGCGCTCGGCCTGAGCGAGCACCCCGTTCGCGTGCGGATCGTCGGCGAGTCCGGGGATGGCTTGGGCGTTGAGCCTCGTCAGCGCCGGGATGCCGCCCGTCGTTCGATAGAGCGCAGCGGCCGCCTCGTCCGACGCGAGGAAGGCCGCGAACACACGCGCGGCGCCGGGATACTCGGAGTAGCCCGAGACGACCCCCACTCCCAGACCCGCGAGCGTCGCTGCGTCACCTCCCCCGTGGGCCGACGGGAGGGTCGTCACGCCGTATTCGAAGCCGTTCTCCTCCGCCGCCGCGGTGAAGTCGCCGATCGACCAGGGCCCCGTGATCGCATAGGGCGTCTGGCCCTTCGCGAACTCCATCTCGATGGAATCCCAGGTGGCGTCCGCCGAATTGACCGGCCAGAGGTCGCGCAGCGCGCCGTAGTATTCGAGGCCGGCAGCGAGAGCCGGCGCATCGAGACCGGGATCGCCCTTATCGGTGCCGAGATGCCACCCGAGCGAGCTGAGCACCGGGTACGCGTAGTAGAGCTGCCCGCTCAGCCAACGAATGGTCCACCGGTTCTCCCGGGGGTCGTTGTACGTCGCGGCGAGCTCGCGGATCTGCTCCCAGGTCGTCGCCGGTTCGGTCGAACCCGTGAGCTGCTGCAGGAGGGTCTTGTTGTAGAACAGCGCGATCGACTCGGTCGACACCGGCACGCCGTACAACTCGCCGTCGCGGCTGACGACTCCGGCGAACGCGTCACCGACCCGCGAGGCGATCTCATCCGCGTACTCGCCCAGGGGCGCAGCCACCCCGGAGTCGATCGCGCTCGCCAGGTCGGTGAAGTTCGTGAAGTAGACGTCGGCGCCCGTGCCCGCCTCACCGTCGAGCGCCATCTTCGAGACAGCATCCACCTTCGACACCGTCGTCACCTCGACGCGGATGCCGGGATGCGCGGCGGCGAAGGCCTCGACCAGCGCCTCGCCGTACTCGGGATATTCGACCCAGACCTTCAGCGGCACCTCTCCGCTGGCGATCTCCGGCTCGATCTCATACGCACCCGCCTCGGCATCCCAGGTCAGCGACGTCTGCTCGACCGAGGGCGCGCTCGAGCATCCCGCGCTGACCGCGACGGCGAGGATGATCGCTGAACCCACCGTTGCGCGGGTGGTGGCTGCTGTGTTTCGGATGGTCATGCGAACTCCCTCGTTGCCGTGACTGTGACCGGTCCCAGTCAACTGGCGCGGTCCATCTGAGTCCATGACGGTAGTGGCAGGATCGCTGCTCCGACGCCCCTCTCCCCCTGGGGAGGAATCGGCGGTGATCCCGGTCCCCCGGCTCAGTCCAGCGGCGTGACGACCTTGTTCTGATACGCCCAGACGACCGCCTGCAGGCGCGAACGCACCCCGAGCTTCGTCAGGATGCGCACCAGGTGCGACTTGACGGTGCTGACCTCGACCGTCAACGCCTCGGCGATCTCGTCGTTCGACATTCCCTGTGCCAGCAGCTCGAGAATCTCGCGCTCTCGCGGCGTGAGGTGGTCGGCGGCCTCGGTGGCCGTCGACACACGCTGCAATGCACGTCGGCGTGAGAACTCCCGCAGCACTCGCCGCGTGACGGCCTGATCGAGGGTGCCGTTGCCCGCAGCGACGTTTCGCACCGCTCGGACGATCTCTTCGGGCTCGGCGTCTTTCAGAAGGAATCCCGACGCCCCGGCCTCCAGCGCCTCGAACACGTACTCGTCGATGTCGAAGGTCGTGAGGATCAGCACCGGGATGGCGGGTTCGTCTTCTCCCCGACCGGCGAGCGCCCGCGCCACCTCGATACCGCTGAGACCCGGCATCCGGACGTCGAGGCAGGCGACATCGGGCTGCAGCGACGTCGCCGATTCGAGCGCTTGGATGCCGTCGGATGCCGTCGCGACCACCTCGATGTCATCTTCAGCCGCCAGCAGCGCGGCGAGCCCCGCCCGCGCCAGAGGCTGATCGTCGGCGACGAGCACGCGGATCATGAGCTCGCTTCCGCGCCATCGAGCGCCTCGGCCGGCACAGTGAGCCGGACACGCCAACCGCCGCCGGCCTCCGGTCCCGCTTCCAGCGTGCCGCCCACGAGGCCCGCCCGTTCGCGCATCCCGAGCAGTCCGAACCCCTCGCGAGCGGTATCGGCGGCCGGCATCGCGAGGGCAGGCGAGAGACCCGCGTCACGCACGGTCGCGACGAAGACGCCGGGCCGAGTGCCGTCGAGGCGAACCTCGCACGGCGCCCCGGGAGCATGCCGAGCGGCGTTGGCGAGCGCTTCCTGCACCATCCGGTACACCACGAGCTGACCGAGCGGGCCGACCTGTGCAGCGCCTCGATCCATCGAGAACTCGACCGCGCGCCCCGTGGCCCGGGCAGCGTCGACCAGAGCGGCAACGGTCTCGATCGTCTCGACCGTGTCGCGCCCGTCACCGTCGCGGCGAAGCAGCCCGACGAGCTGGCGGAGATCGTCGAGCAGCACGCGGCTCTGTTCGCGCACCTGCCGGACGGCCACCCGAGCAGCATCCGGGTCGGTCGCTATCTGGCGCTCGATGACCCCCGACATCAGCGCGATGCTCGATACGTGATGGGCGGCGATGTCATGCAGTTCGCGCGCCATCGCGGTGCGTTCGCGGGCGACCGCGGCGTCCACGACCGCGGCCCGTTCACGGCGCACCGCCTCGCTCTCGCCCTGCTCAGCCCGACGGGCGTCGCGCCGAGCTGTCACCGCGAGCACCCCCGCGGCCGGCAGAGCGACGATGGCGACGGCTTGCAGCAGCGCCGCGCCCGCCGCGGCCGGCACGGTCACCGCGCTCGACCCGAGGATGTCGGCGGCCTGTCCACCTGCGACGAGGAGGCCGGCCACCGGCAGCACGATCCGAAGGGCCGGCACCGTCACGACCGGGGTCGCGCGCAGAACGGCGACCAGCACGGCGGCGTCGGCGAGGCTGCCGAGTCCCGTCGGTGTGGTGATCCCGATGAGCAGCGCCCCGGCCGACGTGCCGAGCAGCACCGTCACGGGGATCGAGCGCGCGAAGCACAGCGCGGCCGCCTGCACGATGAGGACGGCGGCGAAAACCCACCACGAAGCGGACCCGAGGCTCGGCGTCGCGTGATCTGCGAACAGCTCGGGCGCAGCCGCCAGCGCGAGCAGCGTCACAGCGCCGGTGCCGAGCGCCACGACGACATCCGTGACGCTCGGCGCACGCCGCATCCGACTCATGCCGCTATCTTTGCGGCTTCCGGCGCGCGATGCCCCATCACGGGCGAACCCGCCGGAAGTCCGAGACGCCCGCGGGTGAGCGTGATCGTGACAACCGCGGCCACTGCCGCACCGATCAGGAGCACGTGCTGCAACTGGTCACCGCCCACGGTCGGGAACATCTCCGCCCAGAACACCGTGACGGTGTTGTTCAGGCTCACATGGAAGAGCATCACGATCGGCAGGCTCTGTCCCGAACGGTTGAACAGCCACATGATCACGACGTTGAACAGCGCGCTGAAGGCGACGAACTCCACGACATTCAGCCATGTCACGTCCGGCCATGATCCCCACTCGGTGAGGAACAGCGGCAGGTGCCAGATGCCCCACAGCGGCCCGAGGATCGCCGCAGCGCCGAGCGGACCGAAGCGCTCCTGCAGCGGCGGCAGGGCGAAGTCGCGCCAGCCCGGCTCTTCGGCCAGCCCCGTCGTCAGCATCTGCAGCAGGAGTGCGGGCACGTACAGCGCGATCGCGATGAGGCTGGGCGCTTGAGCCTGCCCGCCGGATGCGAGGAATCCGAGCGACAGCACGGCCAGCGGCACCGCGAGCAGCGCGACGGCGTACCACCGCGGCGAGACTCGCCACCGCAGCAGCCGCCCGACCCAGACACGCAGTCCCGCGCGTCCGCCCGTCACCGCGGTCACGACGAATGCCGCACCGAGCGGCCCGAGGTATGCGCCGAAGAGCATCCCGGTGAACTGCGAGGTGCCGAAGATCTGCGGGAACGCGTAATCCCAGACGCCGAGACCGTCGTTCGAGAGGATCCACGGGGTCCAGGCCACCCAGCTGAGACCCAGCGCGAGCACGAAGAACGATACGAGGGGCCGCCGGCGGATGATGCCGGTGACGCTCCTCTCGGAGGTGGAGCCGACGTGAATGGTGGCCATGAGGGTTTCCTTCCGGTCGTCGTCGGACCCCGAGGAACGGGGTCGTCGTCGACTGTAGGAAGGAGGCCGCACGCGGCTCGACGTTCGAACGGCGGCAATCCGCGATCTCCATCGAAAGGTGGAGGAGCAATCGCGCCGACCTCCGCGCCACTGGCACAGTGGGGGTATGAGCACGACGCAGAGCATCATCATCGACGAGCGAGCGCTTCAGGCCGCGCTCGACGAGGAACCGTTCTCGGGGATCGTCCGCGTCGACTCGGGCGATCTGTCCGTGTGGCGCAGTGCGCACGGGATGGCCGACCGGGCGAGCCAGAGGCCCGTCTCCGAGAGCACGCGCTTCGCGATCGCGTCAGGGAGCAAGGCTTTCACGGCACTCGCCATCATGCGACTCGTCGAAGACGGCCGGCTCGCGCTCGACACCGCCGTTCGAGGGGTGCTCGGTGACGATCTGCCGCTCATCGACGACGCGGTGACCGTCGAGCACCTCCTCGGCCACACCTCGGGAATCGGCGATTACATAGACGAGGACGACGACCTCGATGTATCGGAGTTCTACCTCGGAGTGCCCGCGCACACGCTCACGACCGCGGAGGCGTTCCTGCCCCTGCTCGACGGCATCCCGCCGAAGGCCGCTCCCGGCGAGACCTTCGCCTACTGCAACAGCGGCTACGTCGTGCTCGCGATCGTCCTCGAACGGGTCACGGGCCGCGTCTTCCACGAGGTGGTGCACGACCTCGTCCTCGTCCCGGCCGGCCTCGTCGACACCGGCTTCCCCCGCACCGACGAGCTCGACGGGAATCATGCCCGCGGATACGTCTTCGACGACGGACTGCGCGTCAACACGCTGCACCTGCCCGTCCGCGCCAATGGCGACGGCGGCGCCTCCACGACGGCCGCCGACGTTCACCGGTTCTGGCGCGCGTTCTTCGCCGGACGCATCGTCTCGCCCGACACCGTGGCGCTGATGACCGCCCCGCGTTCCTTCGTCGGAGACGAGGAGATGCGGTACGGTCTCGGTTTCTGGCTCAACGAGACCGGACCAGGTGTCGTCCTCGAAGGGTGCGACGTCGGCTCGTCGTTCCGGTCCGTTCATCACCCGCCGACCGCGACCACCGCGACTGTGATGAGCAACACGGCAGACGGAGCCTGGCCCGTCGCGCGCGTACTGGCCGATGCGATGGCGCAGCTCGACGAGCGGTAGGCCGGTCACCCGGCCGCGACAGCCTCCGTCTCGTCGTCAACGGCTGGCGGAGCCGCCGCGATGTGCGTGATCGGACGCCAGACCAGCAGCAGGGTCAGCGCCGCGCCGACGAAGGCGAACCACCAGGGGCCGGTCGGTCCCCAGACCTGGGCGATGACCCCGCCGAGCGCCTGCCCGATCACGAGTCCGCCGAAGACCCCGACCATGTTGACCGAGGCGATGCGGCCCTGCAGCTCGTGGGGAACGAGGCGCTGCCGAACGGTGGTCGAGATCGTGGCCCAGACGAAGGCGTAGGCGCCGAACGCGATCATGATGACGAAGGCGACCGCCCCCGAGGTCGTCAGGGCGAACGCGAGGTGCATGAGCACCTCGGCGGTGAGGCACACACGCATGAGCGCGGCGAACGAGAAGCGTCGTTCGAGCCTTCCGAAGAGCAGGGTCGCCGCCAATCCGCCGATCGCGGAAGCCGTCGTCAGCGCGCCGTACCCGACCGGCCCCATCCGCAGGTAGTCGGTCGCGTAGAGGACGAGCACACCCCAGGGCGCGGCCCAGGTCACGTTGAAGGTGAGGATGATGATCACGAGCGTCCGCACCGGCGGGTTGCGCCACAGCCAGCGGATACCGCTGAGGATGTCGGTGTGCACCGGACTACGCTCACGCGGTCCGTCCGCCGGGTCGATGCGCTTCGTCGCCGTGATGCGCGAGATGAGGACGATCGCGAGCGCGACGCACAGCCCCTGGACGGCGAACGGCCAGAACGATCCCACGGCGAACAGGAAGGCGCCCAGCGGTGGACCGCCGAGCTGATTCGCCACGAGGAACCCGGCCTGGAGGCGCGCATTGCCGATGCCGAGGTCGCTCTTGCGCACCATCATCGGCAGCAGAGTGCTGCTCGTCGTGTCGACGAACACCTCGGCGATGCCGTAGAGGAACGCCACGATCAGCACCATCCAGATGCTGGCGAGCCCAGTGACGAGGAAGACGCACAGACCGACCAGCACGAGAGCCCGGATGCCGTTGGCCACCATGATCAGGACCCGTCGGTCGACCCGGTCGGCGATCGCGCCGGCGTGGAGCCCGAACAGCAGCCACGGCAGGAACTGCATGACGGCACCGGAGGCCACCAGGATGGGCGAATCGGTCATCGACGCGATCAGGAGCGGTGCGGCTGCGAGGGCGATGCCGTCGCCGATGTTGCTCGTCAGCGACGAAGCGAACAGCCACCGGAAGTCACGACCCAGACGGTGCGGCGCGACCCACTCTGCGATACCCACCGCACGAGCCTAGGGCGCACCTCCGACACGTAGGCTTGCCCGATGTCCGGAAACCCGCGTGTCAGCCCCGATGCCTTCGTGCGTGTGCGCGGAGCGCGCGAGAACAACCTGCGGAATGTCGACGTCGACGTTCCGCGCGACGCGATCGTCGCGTTCACCGGAGTGTCGGGCTCGGGCAAGTCGTCGCTCGCGTTCGGGACGATCTTCACCGAGGCGCAGCGCCGGTATCTCGAGTCCGTGGCACCCTACGCCCGGCGCTTGATCCAGCAGGGCCACAATCCGCGCGTCGAGTCGATCACGGGGCTCCCACCGGCCGTCGCCCTGCAGCAGCGTCGCGGTGCGCCCAGCTCCCGCTCGAGCGTCGGCACCGTGACGACGCTGTCGAACTCGCTGCGGATGCTGTTCTCGCGCGCCGGCACCTTCCCTGACGGGTTCACCGACCGGCTCGACTCCGACGCCTTCTCCCCCAACACCGCCGCCGGCGCATGCCCGGAGTGCCACGGCACCGGCGTCGCGCACACGGTCACCGAGGAGACCCTCGTGCCCGACCCCTCCCTCAGCATCCGCGACGGCGCGATCGCCGCGTGGCCGGGCGCGTGGCAGGCGAAGAACCTCCGCGACATCACGATCGCCCTCGGCTACGACGTCGACCGTCCCTGGCGCGAGCTCGACCCCGCCGACCGGGAATGGCTGCTGTTCACCGACGAGCAGCCCGTCATGGAGATCACTCCGCAGCGCGACCGAGTCGCGAAGCCCTACAAGGGCATGTTCTGGAGCGCGAAGAAGTATGTCTTCCACACCCTCGCCGACTCGAACAGCGCGAAGATGCGCGAGCGGGTGCTCCAGTTCGTGCGCACCGGCGTCTGCCCGCTGTGCGGCGGCTCGGGCCTGCGGCGCGAGGCGCTCGCCGTCACCTTCGCCGGCCGCACGATCGCCGAGCTGAACGCCCTGCCGATGAGCGACCTCGCCGACATCCTGCGTCCGACCACGATGCTGACGGATGCCGCGCCCGCGCTGCCGACGTCATCGTCCGGCGAGCGGACGGATGTCGCTGTCGCGATCACCACCGACCTCGTCGCCCGCATCGAGGTGCTGATCGACCTCGGGCTGGGCTACCTCGGTCTCGGCCGGGTGACCACGACGCTCTCCCCCGGCGAGATGCAGCGTCTGCGTCTGGCGACGCAGCTGCGCTCGGGCCTGTTCGGCGTGGTCTACGTGCTCGATGAGCCGTCGGCGGGCCTGCATCCCGCCGACGCCGAGCCGCTGCTCGACGTGTTGGAGCAGCTGACGGACGCGGGGAACTCGGTGTTCGTCGTCGAGCACAACATGGACGTCGTCCGCGGCGCGGACTGGATCGTCGATGTGGGACCTGGAGCGGGCGAAGGCGGCGGCGAGGTGCTCTACAGCGGAGCCGTCGACGGACTCGCCGAGGTGGCCGAATCGGTGACGCGGCCCTTCCTGTTCCCCGGGGCCGACGGCGCTGCGTCCCAGGCGCGCGCCCTGCGCACCCCCACCGGTTGGCTGACGCTGGAGGGCGCCTCACTGCATAACCTCGTCGACGTCGAGGCGTCGTTCCCGCTCGGGACGTTCGTGGCCGTCACGGGTGTGTCGGGGTCGGGCAAGTCGTCGCTCGTGGGAGGCGTGCTCCGCGACGTGGTGCGCGGCTACCTGCGCGGGGATGACGCAGCCGACCAGCCGGACGACGAGACAACGGATGCCGCGGCGTCGGCCGAGACCGGCTTGGCGGAGGCGACACTCCCCGACGGGCGAGCCGATATCCCGACGGTGCGGACGGTCGACGGCCTCGAGCACATCGACCGGCTCGTTCGCGTCGACCAGAAGCCGATCGGACGTACGCCGCGCTCGAACCTGGCGACCTACACCGGCCTGTTCGATGCGGTGCGCGCCGTGTTCGCCGGCACCGACCTCGCCCGCGAGCGCGGGTACACCGCAGGCCGCTTCTCGTTCAACGTCGCGGGAGGCCGCTGCGAGACGTGCCTCGGCGAGGGCTACGTCTCGGTGGAACTGCTGTTCCTGCCCGGCAGCTACGGAAAGTGTCCGACGTGTCACGGCGCGCGGTACAACGCCGAGACGCTCGAGGTCACCTACCGCGGTAAGAACATCGCCGAGGTGCTCGCCCTCACCGTCGACGAGGCCGCTGGCTTCCTCGAGCCGGTGCCCGCGGCATCCCGCAGCCTGCGCACACTACGCGACGTCGGCCTGGGCTACCTGCGGCTCGGGCAGCCGGCTACCGAGCTGTCGGGCGGCGAGGCGCAGCGCATCAAGCTTGCGACCGAGCTGCAGCGCGCCCGTCGCGGCCACACCCTGTACCTGCTCGACGAGCCCACCACCGGACTGCATCCCGCCGACGTGCGCCTGCTGCTCACGCAGCTGCACGCGCTGGTCGACGCCGGCAACACGGTGGTCGTCGTCGAGCACGACATGGCTGTCGTCGCCTCCGCCGACTGGGTCATCGACCTCGGCCCGGCCGGAGGAAACGCAGGTGGCCGCGTGGTCGCGGCAGGCACGCCCGAGGATGTGGCTCAGGTGGCGGACAGCCGGACGGCGCCGTACCTCGCGCGAGCGATGCAGAGCACCTCGTAGGATCCTCGCGTCAGCGCCGGAACCCCTGGTAATGCTCGGCGCGCGCCTGAAGCCTGTCGAGCCGCAAGTCGGGCACCGGAGCCATTGCGTGCCGCATGAGCATGAAGAGCGGCCCTTCGTGCACCATCCGGTGGGTCACTCGTGTCGTCGCTCCGGTGGGCTGCAGCGACCATTCGCCTATTTCCGACCCCCCAGCTACCTTCAATGTCCAGACGATCCGATCAGGGGACGCTTCGAGGTACGCAAGCGTCGCGCGGCCGGGCACGCGGGTGGAGACCGAGTACGGGTGCCCGATTCGGGCTCGCCTATCGCGGGTGTCCGTCCTGTGCAGCGCGGGATTCCAGTCGGCGAGGGCCGAGATGTCGAGAATGACGTCCGCGATGGTCTGGGGGTCCGCGCGCATCTCGCGGGTGGCGGTGAGAGAAGTCATGCGGTTCTCTTTGCTATGAGTATGAGGGTCGGTCACGCGAGGTCGATGAGATCCCTGACGAACTGCGGGGTCACGCTGGACGCGGTTATGGTCTCGGTTTGCCGCACGCGGAGGTTCATCTGTCTGAGGCTAAAGCTCCACCTGTGAGTAGTTCAGGCGCTGCTCCTCCACTCGGAAGACCTCGTCGGCCAGGGCATAGACGTCACGGTCGCTATGACTCGTGAACAGGATCGTCGTGCCTCGCTCCCGCTCCGCGCGGAGGATCTCGGTGACACGCTCGACGCTGGCCTTGTCCAGCGCGTTGAAAGGCTCATCCAACAGGAGAACCTCCGGCTGCTCCATCAGGGCCTGAGCGAGTGACAGCTTCTGCTTCATCCCGAGCGAGTAGTTGCGCACCTTCTGCTTCGCATCGGGATCTAGCCCGACACGCATCATCGTGGCTCTGACGTCCTCGACGGTGATCTGACGGCGGATACGAGCGAGTTCGAGGAGATTCTGCAGGCCCGTGCGACCCGGGATGTAGGCGGGGCCGTCGATCGCGATGCCGAATCGCTCCGGGAATGTGCGGCGCGAAGAGAGCAGTGACGGATCAATCCAGACGCTGCCGGAATCTGGCGTGACGAATCCGCAGATCACCTTGAGCAGCACCGACTTGCCCGACCCATTGGGCCCGGTGAGCGCCACCGTGGCTCCGCGACGCAGGTTGAGGGTCGCACCCCGGTAGAGGTCGATACCTCCGAGGGTCACGCTGACATCGCGCACCTCTACGACGTTGTTCATCGACTGAGCACCTTTCTGGGCGACGAGGAGAAAAGCGGAACCGTTGTCGGTCTGCTGCGAGTGGCGATGAGGACGACGGCGCACGTCGCCGCGGTGAGGAGCAGGGCGTTCGCGATGGACGCCACCCACCCGCCGTCGAAGAGGACCGCTGTGCTCGCGCGTTGCGTCACCCACACCACCGAGGCGGGAATCGGAACGGCTGCGAGTGCGGTTACGACGCCGATGACCACGAGGCCGCTGACACGCTTGTTCGAGATGAGCACGGCGCACGCCACACATGCGACGTAGAACGTGATCTGGATCGCCTGCATCAGCGTGGTCTGGAAGAGCAGCAGCATCACGCCAGGCTCGCCCACGATCGTCCGGCCGCCGGCGACGAAGTATGCCGCAGCGGCCGCAACGAGGACCACTGCCGAGTACGTCAGTGCGTGGCCGAACTCTCGCGAGAGGATCGTGACGAGCTGACGACGTCGACTGCCGTACCGCAACGCCGTCACCAGTCCCCAGGGGCCCGCGAGCTGGGCCACCCGGAGCTGTGCGGCGAAGGCATAGCCGACGACGAGAATCACCGCGACGAGCATCTGCAGCATGGTTCCGGTGGCACCGAAGTACAGGCCGATGAGAAACCCCACAAGATCGGTGTCGCGCGCGCCAAAGGCCCCCGCGGCCAAGAGCGCCACGAGGGCTCCGGCCGCGCTCGGCAATACCCAGTCGGGAGGACTGATGGAGGCCTGACGTGCGCCCCGGTCGAGCAGAGCCGCCGCGATCATCAGGCCGATGACGGCGACCGCGTATGCGAGCACGACGTCGCCGATCATCCTCGGTTGCGCGGCCAGGGCCGGGACGACCGTGTATGCGCGGAAGTCCGCAAGGCCTCCCAGCGGCAGAAACCCGGTCGCGGATGCTGCCGCCCACAACCACGCCGCGATGCTGAGTGCGACAGCCACGGCGTGGAGGCTCAGCAGGGCCAGCATCTCGACGACCATCCTCGTCAACACGAGGAAAAGGCCGAGCAGCGCGACCTGCGCGCCGATCGCCGCCGCGAGCGGCATCCCGACGTCGTCGACGCGTGCGATGAGAGTGGAATCCCGGTCGAGCTGTCCGCCTAAGTCGAAGAGGACCGCTGCCACCGCTCCGGTGATGACGGCCAGGAGCGGCGGCAGTATCGCCCGGAGCGCCCGCCCGCAGATGCGCCGCAGGTGGCTGGAATAGCTGCCGGCACGGATGAGGCGAAGGAGTGCGGCTGTGCGCCGTGAGTCGAGGACGCCGTAGGCCAACCACAGCGGGGTCACGACGAAGGCGAGGAAGGTGGGGCTCGTCAGCGTGCTCAGCACCCCGAGCGCCAAGTCTTCGTCGAGCCCTATCGAGCTCGCTGGCCGCTCGAGGATGCAGTACCCGAACGCGGCAGCGGCGACAGCTGCCCACAACGCGATCCCCCAGCGATTCACGCAAGCCGACCGTTCGTCGGCGCGCGATAAAGCACGAGAGTGGCGAAGACGAGCGTGACTGGTGCGAGGACGAGCATGGGAGCCGCAGCGGTGAGCGGCGCCGAGGCTTCGAGTCCGAAGGGGAAGAGCGAGTACAACAGGCCGAAACGGGGCAACCCGATGAGCGCTGCGCCGACCGTCGAGCCCAGATAGATGAGGAACGGCAGGCCGAGCGCGAGAATGCGATTCGGCAGCGTGACCAGGAAGCAACAGCACAGAACGGCGAATGCGGCTGAGCTCAGCGAGACCCAGACGGCGTACCCGAAACCGAAGGCGAGTTCTCCGTATTCGAGCAGGAAGCTGTAACTCGACCGCTCGAGGCTTTGCGCCGCGGCCTGTTCCACGGTCATGTTGTATCCCGCTGGGTCAATGCCCGGATCGCCGGCCAGCGGCCAGACGTAGAAAGCGACCACGAATGCGGCGAAGACGTACAGGAAGAAGATGAGCGCCGCTCCCCCGGCGGCCCGCGCCATGTGACGAAGAACGAACTCGCGAGCACTCATGCGGCTGCGCGTGTTCGCGACGAATCGCTCCGTGAGTTGCGCGTAGAGCCGCAGGCAGGTCAGCAGGGCGACGACGAGCGGCAGGATGAGGCTCACGGGTGCCAACATCATGATGGCGAAGACGTCCGACCTGTCGCGGAACGAGCCGCCGGATGCCGCGTTCACGCCGACGACGATCGGGGCCAGCACCACCATGGCAGCGGCTATGGGGACGATGAGGTCGCCGCGGCCTTCGAGACCTGCGACGATCGACCGCTTCATTCTCCCCTCACCTCTTTTCGCGTCGACATGAAGATGAGTCGGCTATTGAAGATCCAGAGACGGTCCTGGCCGTGACTCATCCCTCGACCCGCGGAGTTCGACTTCGTCGTCATTCGAAAGTAGCAGCATCCTCCGCTCCACGATCAGGCGCATGGCACCAAGACTCCGCCGAATTTGGCAAGCTGAGCCAACCGACGCTCGCGAATAGTCTGAGAGCATGAGTTGGAGTGTGCGTCACAAGAGCGCGGCCTATCGCGTTCGCGACTCGGAGCGCGTCACCGTCGAGAATTTCGGGCCGCTGCATCGCGGTTCTCCGATGCTCGAGTGGGGCTCGGTCACGAAGACCGTCACCGCTCGGATCGCGCAGCAACTGGACCGCGCCGAGATCATTGACCTCTCTGCTCCGGTGGGCGAATACGTGCCAGAGACCGGTCTACCCCGCAACGTCGATGTGCGCTCGTTGGTGACCCACACCTCGGGCCTCGCCAGGCTTCCCTCACGGATGATCGAGACGATCGCCGAAGCCCGTGCCCCCTACGCGAAGTACACCAGGGAGTACTTCGATTCCGAGGTGTTGCCGGATCTCTCGACGCAACACAGCGGGCACGTCGGCATTTTCGAGTACTCGAACCTCGGCTACGCGGTCCTGACGCGCGTGCTCGAGGTCACGACAGGTCTCGACTGGTGGACGCTCGCGAAGGAGTACGTCTTCGACCCGCTCGACATCACGGACGTGTCGACGTCCCCCGAGCCGGAACGTGTGCCCGTTCTGCGCACCTGGACGGGGCGCATTCGCGAGCAGTGGCACGACCCCGGGCCATTCGTCGGGGCCGGGGGCTTGCATGGAACTTTCGATGCGCTCGAGCTGTACGCCACTTCCATAACGCGGCAGACGCCCGGAGAGAAGCCGCTGGGCTGGATGGAAGATCCATCGTTGTGGTGGCATAACGGCCATAACCGAGACCACGGGTCATTCGTCGGCGTCACGCACGATGGAGCGCGAGTCATCACAGTTCACACCCTGGGGTACAACGCTGGACGTGCCGACCGGATCGCTGCACGGTTAGAGCGGACCACGTCGTGATTGCTACGTCGGCCAGCGTCTCGTCAGTGTCGCGGTTGTAAACGGGAGGTCCCACTTCGGCAGCGGCCAGATCGAGTGGATCGAGCGACTGGGCCAGAGGAGATTGCTCCCGGACATGACGAAACCTGACGAGAATTCAGGCGATCGGCCTCGCCGCTACGGTCGTCACGTCGCCGCGGACAGGCCGGTCGGCACCCGCCGAGCCGGGCTCAATCCCGACTCGATCGCTGACCGCGGTGGTCGTGGCCCTCTATTCCCTCGGCAGGCTTCCCCAATGAGGTGAGCCACGAGGCGATCACCCCGTCAAACCGTGCCGGATCGAGGTTGTACTCGTAGTCGTGGAGCGCCTGCGGGAATTCCGAGAGGAGGCTGAGCAGCGCGAGATCGGTCAAGACATTGTGTGCGCTCACTGGTGCGGAGCGCACACTAGGTCGGTCGGACTTTTGCTCACCGCGCGTCCCTGCCGCACCGGTGGACGACGACGGCCCGGGCGAATCCAGCCAGCGCCGCCACGAGGAGGGCGATCACCCCCAGTGTCGGCCACCACGAGGCCGAGATGGTGGTCAGCTGCCATAGTCCGAGAAGGAAGAAGAAGCCACCAATGTAGAGCCAAATCGTCCATGACATGTTCCGCATTTGTTTCCTCATCTCGTTACCCTAGGCGCACCCCAGCGGGGCTGCCGGTAGTTCTCACCCGCGTGCGCCTCACAGCCGGTCCCGCCGACGCAACACGAGAGCCACCACAATGCCGAGGGCCGTCAGCCATGACAACAGCACGGCGGTCGCAGCGCCGACGGCCGACCCAGTCCGCGCGAGTCCTGTCGCCGCCATCTGTGCGCGCAACGGGAGAAGTCCGCGACAGCAGATGCGGCGTCGGCAATGGCCAGTGCGGGCGTCAAGGTCGAGCGCGCCTTGGGGTACGGCATGGCTCGCGAGCGGCTTCGTCTTCAACTTACGAGAGGGGTGAGCCGCTGCGACGCAGTTAGCGACGCGGCTTTCAGACGCGATGCGTGGCGACACTGGACGGCCTAGGATGACGCTACACAGGCTTCGGCACATGCACGCGTCAGTGCGGCTCGCGAGCGGCACAGACAGCGCCTTCGTCTCGAAGCGTCTCGGTCACTCGTCGATCTCGATTACGATCTACACGCACCTAATCAGCGAAGTTGCTCGACGTGCTGCGGAGAGCGCATCGGTGCTCATTCCGAGGTTGCCCTTATCCCGTCAACTCACTGAAAATGGGGCATTTCCGACCAGTTGAGACTGGTCCCCTCGACCGCAGCCACAGCGTCAGCGATCTTTCTTGCGCCGAGCGAATGAATGCGTGCACACGAGATCGCTCCGTATATACCGAGTGAACGCTCGTCGTTTCGTCTGGGACGGAGCACGTCGGACGCAGGCGGGTCGTCCTGCCGCAGTGGCGGCGGCCAACGCTCTGATTGCCATCCTGTTGTTAGGCCGTGGGTGAGCGAGTGACGAACCTGCCGCCATGCGCGGCTGTCGTTCAGTAGCGTCGGCCAGTCGTGAAGTCTCGTGACGGGCGAAGTCGCGCTCGCCGTCAGGAACTCCATGACCGGGATGGACGACGGTGCGTCTATCGCGGTAGCGGCCTTCGGGTGATCCTTCTTCATCCGCGTGGCGAACTCGGGCAAAGCAGGGTTGTTCCATGCGCCCACAACCTTCGCGATCTCTGCGAAACCCGCACCTTTGCGAGCCAGCATGATCGCCGTGAACTCTTCAGCGAACCCCTCAAAGGCGGACACCGTCGTCAAGACGATCGCGGGGCTGACTGCTCCCGCGTTGCCGGGGTGTCCGACATTGCGCGGGTGCAGACTCAGCAGTTTGAACGGTGTCTTCAGCGCGCGAACGTACTTGTCGACTGCCGTCTGCGGTTCTGGCGGGGTCCATGGGGCCACTCGCAAAGTGTGGCGAAATCTTTGCAGGAGCGCCAGTCGGAGGGCTACTGCACAGCAAGGGCACACCTAGAACACTGTCGCCGAACGCGACGCAGCCCCGACGAGACCTGTGTCTCATCGGGGCTCCTGAACCGTCGGGATGACAGGATTTGAACCTGCGACCCCTTGACCCCCAGTCAAGTGCGCTACCAAGCTGCGCCACATCCCGGTCCGCTGTCCGCACGCGGACAACTCCCCTATCCTAACCGGTCCTGAGCCCGCTCGCGAACCGGCGCACCCGGGCGCGTTGCGGGGCTTGTGCGACGACCGATCGTTGCCCGGTGTCCGGGGCGGGCAGTACGGTCTGGCCATGAGCGAGACGACGATCGTGCCGGTGACGCCCGGCAGCTTCAGCGATGCCCAGCACGCGATGAGCGGCGGCGGCGACGGACACGAGTGTCAGTGCCAGTGGTGGACGATGACGAACGCCGACTTCCAGCGCACCGACATCGACGGCCGCGCCGCAGCCTTCCGCAGCGAAGTGGATGCCGCGCCCTCCCCCGGCCTCGTCGCCTACGTCGACGGCGATGCCGCCGGCTGGGTCCGTGTCGGTCCGCGTACCCGTCAGATCCGGTTGAGCAAGACACGCGCCTACGCCGGCGCGACCGAGGAGCCCTGGGACGACGCGGATGTCTGGGCCGTGAGCTGCTTCGCGGTGCGGAAGGAGCATCGCGGCTCGGGCCTCAACGCGGCACTCCTCGACGCCGCGATCGCCTTCGCCCGCGAGAACGGCGCACGAGTGGTCGAGGCGTACCCGGTCGACCCGGATGCGGGGCGCAAGGTCACCTCGAACGAGCTGTACCACGGCGCTCTCTCCACGTTCCTCAGCGCGGGCTTCCGCGAGGTCGCCCGCCCGAAGCCGCACGTCGCCGTCGTCTCGCTCACCCTCGCTGACCCCCACGAGACCAGCACCGGCGAGCACCCGTGACGCTTCGGCGAGAATGGAACGCATGACCGCATCCGATGCCCCTGTCCGCGTGGACTCGTGGCTATGGGCGGTCCGCATCTATAAGACCCGCTCAGCGGCGACCACCGCCTGCCGCGCGGGTCACGTCCGGGTCAACGGCGAGAGAGTCAAGGCTTCGCAGTCGGTGAAGCCCGGCGATGAGCTGCGGGTGCGGATCGCGGGCTTCGACCGCATCCTCGTCGTCCGGCAGACGCTCACCAAGCGCGTCGGTGCACCCGTTGCCGCGACCGCCCTGGAAGACCGCACTCCCCCGCGCGAGCCGATGGCGATGCTTGCGGTCCGCGACCGTGGCGCCGGCCGACCGACGAAACGCGAACGCCGCGAGATCGACCGACTGCGCGGAGTCGACTGACTCACGCCTCGAGTACGCGACCACGGGTGGCCAAAGACCGAAGCCCCGCGTCACTCAGCGCACGACACGTCGCCGCGCCACCTGCACGACGACGCACAGCACGAGCGTGACCAGCCCCCAGATGGCGCATGCGGGCGGCAGTACGCGATACGCGAGGTGCTGAGCGGTCCACTCCGCCGTCAGCGGGCCGTACGCGGCGAGGCCGATCAGCCACGCCGCGACGAGCGTGACCGGCAGCGACACCCACCAGACCACCCGCACGGCACCGGGCAGCACTCGCCGCACCGGAGCCGACGACCGCTTCCGCAGCCAGACCGCACCCGCCACTGCGAGCCCCAGCAGGCCGAGCGCGCTCGATGCGTACTGGAGCCACCGGTAGCCGTGGAAAGGTCCCCAGCGCTCGGCCAGCGCGGGCAAGAGCTCGACGCCCCAGCGCCCCTCGTGGGTGAAGGCATCCCAGGCGATATGGCTCAAGACGCCGAGAGCGAGCGACACCACGACCAGCAGAACCGTGACCGTAATCGACCGGCCGCGCCCCGAGCCCGGCCGCACCGTTCGCAGCGCGTCGCCGCCCGCGGCATCCCACGCCGATGGCAGCCGCCCCGAGAGCCAGTCCGGCCCGAGCTCGCGCACCGCGGGGCGCAGCAGCAGCCACCACGCGAGCAGCAGCACACCCGCGATCACGACCGTCAGCCACGGGTACGCGTGCGTCTGCGCGTAGCTGATGCCGATCCCGCGGGCGAACAACGGCAGGTCGGGAGCCATCGCCCCGACAGCCACGGCCGCCGGCACGAGCGGTGTGCGAACGACCGCCAGCGCGACGACGGCGTGGCTCGGGGTGAACGGCATCCGGTCGGGTCAGTCCTCGACGAAGACGCCCGCGAGCGTCTTCTTGCCCCGCCGCAGCACGGCGACGCCACCGGGCAGATCGCCAACGACGACGGCCGACTCGTCGTCGACCTTCGCACCGTTGATCGAGACGCCGCCCTGCGCGATGGCCCGGCGGGCCTCCGACAGGCTGCCGACGAGCCCGGTGTCGACGAGCAGCTGCACGACCGAGGCGCCGGCCGACGCGGTGGCGTGCGGAAGCTCCTGCAGGGCCGAGCGCAGCGTGGCAGCGTCGAGAGCGGTCAGGTCGCCCTGACCGAACAACGCGTCGGATGCCGCGATGACCTTCGCCGTCGCGTCGACGCCGTGCACCGTCGCGGTGACCTCGAACGCCAGACGCTTCTGCGCGGCACGGCGGAACGGCTCGTCGGCGACGAGGCGCTCGTACTCTGCGATCTCGGCGCTGCTGAGGAACGTGAACACCTTCAGGCGCTCGACGACATCGGCATCCGCGGTCGAGAGCCAGAACTGGTAGAACGCGTACGGGCTCGTGAGCTCGGCGTCGATCCAGATGGCGTTGCCCTCGCTCTTGCCGAACTTCGTGCCGTCGCTGTTGGTGATCAGCGGCGTGCCGAACGCGTGCACCGAGGTGCCCTCGACGCGGTGGATGAGGTCGGTGCCACTGGTGAGGTTGCCCCACTGGTCCGATCCACCGGTCTGCAGTGTGCAACCGTACTGGCGGTAGAGCTCGAGGAAGTCGAGTCCCTGCAGAATCTGGTAGCTGAACTCGGTGTAGCTGATGCCGGCATCCGAGTTCAGGCGCGCGGCGACGGCATCCTTCTTCAGCATCGTGCCGACCCGGTAGTGCTTGCCGATCTCGCGCAGGAAGTCGATCGCCGACAGCGGCGCCGTCCAGTCGAGGTTGTTCACCATGCGAGCAGCGTTCTCGCCCTCGAAGCTGAGGTACTTCTCGATCTGACCGCGCAGACGGTCGACCCACTCGGCGACGGTCTCGCGCGAGTTGAGCGTGCGCTCGGCGGTCGGGCGCGGGTCACCGATGAGGCCGGTCGAGCCGCCGACGAGACCGAGGGGCTTGTGTCCGGCGAGCTGCAGCCGGCGAAGCGTCAGCAGCTGCACGAGGTGACCGAGGTGCAGGGATGCCGCCGTCGGGTCGAAGCCGCAGTAATACGTGATGGGGTCTCCGCCGAGCGCCTCTCGCAGCGCTTCCTGGTCGGTGGACACATGCACGAGACCGCGCCACACCAGCTCGTCCCACACGTTCTCGAACGCGGGATCGAGCGCCACGGGGGCGGTCGTCAGGGCTTCATCAGACACGCGCTTCAGGTTATCAGCGGCGCACGGCACGACCCGCCTCGATGACGGTCAGGCGGCGGTGCCCCACCAGATGAGAAAGGCCGCGCCGAGGGCGACGACCCAGCTGACGAGGCTTCCGACGAGAAAGTACTCGGCGCGGTCGCCCCCGTCGTGGTCGCGCGAGATCTCCGGGAAGCGGACGATGCCCTTCGCCGCGAGCACGGCGGCCAGCAGCGTGAACGCCCCGGTGAGGGTGAGGGCGAAGACCAACACGCGCTCGAGAGGGCCGATGATGCGCCCACCCTTCAGCGCGTTCGTCGCCTCTGCTGCCACGACACCGCCCCGCAGCGACGCGCGCACGATGACGTTGCCCGATTCGACGAGGAAGACCAGCGCTCCCGCGAGCGCGATGGCGAGGTCGAGGCTCACAACGCCGAGCGGCGAGTCGATCGGCCAGATCTGTTCCAGAGGCCCCTGGCCGTCGCGCACCCCGATGAGGGCGACCGCCACGGCCACCACAACGGCCAGGAGCGCCGCAGGCCACAGTCCCCATCGAGTGGGCTCGCGCGTCGAGGTGACCGCCGCCCACCCGGCCGCGACGGCGATCGCCGCGAACCACCAGGCCGCGGCGCCCGCCCAGGCCGCGAGCGGCAGCAGCGCCGCGCCGAGGACCACCAGCACGATCCCGAGCTTCGCGCCCGACAGCCGCTTGCGGGCGAGGTCGAGCCCGCCGACCGCGAGAAGGATGAGTCCCGCGCCGATCACGACGAGCGCTCCGTCAGGGCCGCGTACCCGGCGACGATCGCGGGAGCTCCGGATGACGCCAGCAGCTGCGACACGGCCGACTGGGTGATGCCGTCCTCCTTCGCGAGCGCGCCCTGGGTGCGACCGAGACAGCGGCCGTAGGTCAGGCGCCGCGCACGCGCCGACATCGCCCCGACGAGTTCGTCGCGGGCGAGCGCGTAGGCGTTGGCGAAGCGGATGCGGTCGGCCATGGCGACATCCTCGTCGTCCCCTCCGACAATGCGGATGCGGGCGCGCGGAACCGCGCGATCCTGCATCGCGTGCACCTGCTCGATCGCCTCGCGCGCCCGCCACCACCCCGGCCCGTCGGAGATGTCCGAGCTCTCGGATGCGACCGAGCCGACGTCGCCGACACCGACCCCGAAGCGCAGCGACGCCTCGTCGGGCAGCGACAGCTGCAGGAGCAGAAGCCAGGCCAGCGCGTCATCCAGCTCGTCGAAGACCGCCTGGAACTCGTCGGCGAACGTGGCACGCATCGGGGTCACGGCGACGGGAAGGGCGCGATCGACCTCGGCCATCGTTGCTTCGATCTGCGCCTGGGTGCGGCTGCGATCGTCGAGCAGACGAGAGCCGACGATGTCGGCGATGACAGCAACGGTCATGCAGATCAGGCTAGCACTTATATCTCGCGGATATCAGTCATCAGCTGATGAATGCCTGATATCAGCTGATCGCTTATGTCAGAGCTGCCACACCCGCACGGCCTGCTGAGCCTGAGCGATCAGTGCCGCACGCTGCTCGTCGACCCGCACCGGCGCGGTTCCGCCGATGCCGTCGCGGCTGGCGACCGATCCCTCGGGCGACAGAACCTCGCGGACCTCGGGAGCCAGGTGCTCCGAGACCGAGACGAGGTCGTCATCGGATGCCTCATGCAGCTCGATGCCCCGCTCCTCGCAGAGCCGCACGAGCGAGCCCGAGATCTCGTGCGCCTCGCGGAACGGCACACCGCGCTTGACGAGCCACTCGGCGACATCGGTCGCGAGCGAGAACCCCTGCGGCGCGAGCTCGGCCATCCGGTCGACGTCGAAGCGGAGCGTCGCGACCATGCCGGCGAACGCGGGCAAGACCACCTCGAGCGTCTCGATCGAGTCGAAGACCGGCTCCTTGTCTTCCTGCAGGTCGCGGTTGTACGCGAGCGGCAGCGCCTTGAGGGTCGCGAGCAGGCCCGAGAGGTTGCCGATCACACGACCGGCCTTGCCGCGGGCGAGCTCGGCGATGTCGGGGTTCTTCTTCTGCGGCATGATGCTCGACCCGGTCGAGTAGCCGTCATCGAGCGTGACGAAGCCGAACTCGCGGGTGTTCCAGATGATGATGTCTTCGGCGAACCGCGAGATGTCGACGCCGATCATCGCGGCGATGAAAGCGAACTCGGCCACGACATCCCGCGAGGAGGTGCCGTCGATCGAGTTGTCGGCGGGACGCTCGAGGCCGAGCTCCGTGGCCACGAGCTGCGGGTCGAGACCGAGGGTCGCACCGGCGAGCGCTCCCCCACCGTAGGGCGAGACCCGCGCGCGCGCCGACCAGTCGCGCAGGCGCTCCAGGTCGCGCAGCAGCGGCCAGGCGTGGGCCTGCAGGTGGTGGGCGAGCAGCACCGGCTGCGCGTGCTGCAGGTGGGTGCGACCGGGCATGATCGCGCGGGAGTGGTTCTCGGCCTGACCGACGATGGCGTCGATGACCCGCAGGATGTCGCGGGCGATGACCTCGGCGTGATCGAGCAGGTACAGGCGCACGAGCGTGGCGATCTGGTCGTTGCGGCTGCGTCCGGCGCGCAGCTTGCCGCCGAGCTCCGGCCCGACGGTCGCGATGAGGGCGGCCTCCAAGGCGCCGTGCACGTCTTCGTCGCCGGGGGCTGGCTGCAGCGATCCGTCGCGCACGGCGGCGAGCACCGAGTCGAGCCCCGCGTGCATGCGGCTCTCCTCGTCGGGCGTGAGGTACCCGGCGGCGGCGAGCGCCTTCGCGTGAGCGTGAGATCCGGCGATGTCGTATCCGGCGAGCGCCCAGTCGAAGTGCGTCGATCGGCTCAGGCGGGCCAGCTCGGGCGCGGGGCCCGAGGCGAAGCGGGCTCCCCAGAGAGCCCCGGAGTTCGTGCCGCCTGACGTGTCTGCGCTCATCGCTCCAGCCTATCGGGGCGGCATCGCTGTGCCCGGCGCCTCCACGCGCCCCCGCACCGTCAGCCGGACCAGTGCGTCGATGCCGGCTTCGAGGGGGCCCCGCCCGACGACGAGCGCCCAGGCGGTGCATCCGACGATGATGCCGAGGGTCATCGGCCAGAACGGATCGAGGGCTCGGTAGGAGTCGAGCTCGAAGACGCCCGGCTCGGCGGCGGGCCGGGTGAATGCCCATACGACGATCTGCGCCGAGTACGCGGTCAGCGGCATCGAGCCCACGGCGCGCAGCGGCAGCGCGACCCACGTGAGGGGCGTCCGGCACACGAGCACGCACACGCCGATGACGAGGAGGGCGAACCCGCCGGATCCGATCACCTCGAACAGTCCGGACGAATGCGCTTCCCCGGTCCACGGGGTCTGTCCGAAGACCTCGGAGCGCCCCCACACGATGTCGAGAGCGGCCCCGGCAGCGGTCAGGGCGAGCCCCGCGAGCGCGAGGAACCACGGCGTCGCGCGCGAGCGCAGGTCGAGGCGCGCCGCCCCCATGCCCGCGAGGACGAACGCCATCCAGGTCAGGAACGGGTAGTGCCATCCGACAGCGTTCGAGACGTCGACCCCCTCGGGTGTCGACCAGAACGACAGGCCGTCGATCGCCGCTTGCGGAAACGGCGCGACGAGCCCGACGACCGCGGCCGCGATGAGCAGCGTGCGTGCCCGCAGCGGCAGCACCGCCGCGGCGATCACGAACAGCAGCGCGTAGGCGGGAAGGATGACGTACACCGGCACCGCGAGGAAGAGAAGCAGCACGCCGATCACCCAGATCGCTCCGGCCCGCACGAGCAGGCGCAGACGGGCAGTCTCGAGTCGTGGCCCGCGCAGCGGAACCGGTCCGCCGCTGATGAGCCCGATCGAGACACCCGCGAGCGTTGCGAACAGGATCGACGAGCGCCCGTGGACGATCCCCTCGTACGAGGAGGGGATCGTCCAATCGAAGTCGGGGATCGCGAGCAGGTGCGCCGCGAGCATCCCGATCACGGCGAGGCCGCGAGCGAGGTCGATGCCGTCGATGCGCGAGGGCGCGAACAGCGGCCGGCGCCGCAGCATCTCGCTCATCCCCGGCACCGGCCGCTCCTCACCGCTCCGCGTTCACTGCTGACGCAGCAGCCAGACCAGCAGCGCCTTCTGCGCGTGCAGACGGTTCTCGGCCTCGTCCCAGACGACGCTGTGCGAGCCGTCGATGACGTCGGCGTCGACCTCGTAGCCCCGGTCGGCGGGCAGGCAGTGCATGAAGATCGCGCCGTCGGCGGCGGCATCCATCGTCTGCTGCGTCACCTTGTACGCACCCAGATCGCGGATGCGTGCGATCTTCTCCTCCTCCTTGCCCATCGACACCCACGTGTCGGTCACGATGACGTCGGCGCCGGATGCTGCTTCGAGCGGGTCGACGAGGATCGTGACCGATCCGCCCGTCTGTGCCGCGATGCGCTGCGCGTCGGCGACGACATCCTCACGCGGGCCGTACCCCTCGGGAGACGCGACTCGAACGTGCATGCCCGCGGTCACGCCCGCGAGCACGTACGAGTGACCCATGTTCGACTGCCCGTCGCCGAAGAACGACAGCGTGAGCCCGGCGAGGTCGCCCTTGTGCTCGCGGATGGTCAGCAGGTCGGCGAGCAGCTGGCACGGGTGGAAGTCGTCGCTCAGCGCGTTGACGACCGGCACGCGGGTACCGCGCGCCATCTCCTCGAGGCCCGCCTGCGCGTACGTGCGCCAGACGATGGCGGCGACCTGGCGCTCGAGCACGCGCGCGGTGTCGGACGGGGTCTCCTTGCCGCCGAGTTGGCTGTTGGCCGTCGAGATGATCAGCGGCGAGCCACCGAGGTCGGCGATGCCGACGGCGAACGAGACGCGCGTGCGGGTCGACGACTTGTCGAAGATGACCGCGACGGTCTGCGGACCCTCGAGGGGCTTCAGCTTCCAGCGGTCCTTCTTCAGCGAGAGGGCGAGATCGAGGACCTCGGCCTGCTCGGCCGGGCTCAGGTCGTCGTCGCGGAGCAGGTGGCGGGTCATGCGGATTCCTCCGTGGTCGTGTTCTCGAGAAGCAGGGCCGACTCGACGGTGCGCAGCGCGGCGGTGAAAAGCTCGGCGAACTCGTCGATCTCGACGTCGCCGATGGTGAGCGGCGGAGCGATCCGCACGGTCCGGTCATTGGCCGCATTGACGATCAGGCCGTGCTCCTGCGCCGCCGCGACGACGGCGCCGGCGACCGGATGCCGCAGCCCGACGCCCAGCAGCAGACCCTGACCGCGCACGCCCTCGACCAGTGCCGAATCGATCGTCTCGAGCACCTGCCGCAGGCGTGCGCCGTGAGCTGCGGCGGCCTCGACGAGCCCGCCGTTCTCGATCTCGCCGAGCACCGCCGACGCCACCGCGGTGCCCAGCGGGTTGCCGCCGAACGTCGAGCCGTGCGTGCCCGGGTAGAAGAGGTCGCTCGCGCTCGCGAAGGTGATCAGTGCGCCGATCGGGAAGCCGCCGCCGATGCCCTTGGCGACCGTGATCGCGTCGGGCTCGATGCCGGCGTGCTGGAAGGCGAACCACGCGCCGGTGCGCCCGGCACCGGTCTGGATCTCGTCGATGATCAGCAGCGCGCCGTGGCGCTTCGTGATCTCACGCGCCGCCGCGAGGTAGCCCTCGGGCAGCGGGATGACCCCGGCCTCGCCCTTGATGGGCTCGACGAACAGGGCCGCGACGCGGTCGTCGATCGCGGCCTCGAGAGCCTCGATCGTGGAGTCGATGCTCTCGACGCCGGGAACCATCGGCTCGAACGGCTGCTGCATCTGCGGCTTGCCGGTGAGGGCGAGGGTGCCCATCGTGCGACCGTGGAACGCGTCCTTCAGCGCGAGGATGCGGGGGCGCTCGGCTCCGCCGTGCAGACGCGCGAGCTTGAACGCCGCCTCGTTCGCCTCGGCGCCGGAGTTGCCGAAGTAGACGCGACCGGCGTCGCCGGTGCCCGCGAGACGCTTGAGCTTCGCCGCGAGCTCGAGCTGCGGCGGCGTGGCGAAGTAGTTCGAGACGTGCGACAACGTGGCTGCCTGACGCGAGACCGCCTCGACGAACACGGGGTGAGCATGTCCGAGCGAGTTGACGGCGATGCCGGCCAGGAAGTCGAGGTAGCGCTTGCCGTCGACATCCCAGACGTACGCGCCCTCGCCGCGCTCGAGCAGCGCCAGGCGTGCGCCGGCGCTGCGGACGAGGTCGCGATCGACGTCATCCGCCCATGTGGGCGCTGTCTGCTGGATCGTCGGGTTCGTCATCCCGCCACCACCTCCGTACCGATTCCCTGTGCTGTGAAGACTTCGACCAGCACCGAGTGGGGCTGGCGTCCGTCGATGATGGCCGCCGTGTCCACTCCCCCGTCGACCGCGTCGAGGCATGCCTGCATCTTCGGGATCATCCCCGACTCGAGCTTCGGCAGCATCGCGCGCAGGTCGGTCGACGTCAGATGCGAGACGAGCGAGTCGCGGTTGGGCCAGTCGGCGTAGAGGCCGGGCACGTCGGTGAGGACGACGAGCTTCGTGGCGCCGAGGGCCGTCGCGAGAGCCGCGGCTGCGGCATCCGCATTCACGTTGAGCGAATGACCAGGGTTGTCGAGATCGGGTGCGATCGAGGAGATCACCGGGATGCGTCCGGCGTCGAGCTGATCGTGCACCGGCTGCGGGTCGACCTCGACGACATCGCCGACGTGCCCGAGGTCATGCTCGGTACCGTCGATCACGACGCCGCGCCGGCGACCGCCGAACAGACCGGCATCCTCGCCTGACAGGCCCGTGGCGAACGGGCCGTACGCGTTGATGCGGGCGACGAGCTGCGGGTTGATCTGCCCGGTCAGCACCATCCGGACGACGTCGATCGCCTCGGTGCTGGTGACCCGGTAGCCGCCCTTGAACTCACTCTCGATCGAGAGCCGGTCGAGCATTCTCGAGATCTGCGGGCCGCCGCCGTGGACGACGACGGGCTTCACGCCGACGAAGCGGAGGTAAGCGATGTCCTGCGCGAACGACTCCTGCAACTCCTCAGAAACCATCGCGTTGCCGCCGTACTTGATGACGATGATCTGATCGCGGAAGCGCTGCAGCCACGGCAGCGACTCGATGAGGACGCCCGCCTTGGCGGCCGCCTCTTCGGGGGTCGTGTACTGGAGGTCGATGTCGTTCATGAGGAGTAAGCGCTGTTCTCGTGGACGTAGTCGTGCGTGAGGTCGTTCGTGAGGATCGTCGCCGTGGCATCGCCCGACTTCAGGTCGATGAGGATGCGCGTCGCGCGGGGCGTCAGGTCGACCTCTTCACGCGGACGGTCGGGCCCGCCGGCGGTGCACACCCGCACGCCGTTGAACGAGACGTCGACGTCGTAGGGGTCGAAGGCCGCGTCGGTCGTGCCGATCGCGGCGAGCACCCGGCCCCAGTTCGGGTCGTTGCCGAAGATCGCGGCCTTGAAGAGATTGTTGCGGGCGACCGAGCGTCCGACGACGACGGCGTCCTCTTCGGATGCCGCGCCGACGACCTCGATCGCGATGTCGTGGCTCGCGCCTTCGGCGTCGCCCTGCAGCTGCTCGGCGAGGTCGGCGCACAGCTCGGCGAGCGCGGCGGCGAACTCGGCGGCATCCGGCGCCACGCCCGACGCGCCGCTGACCATGAGCGTGACCTGGTCGTTGGTTGACATGCACCCGTCGGAGTCGAGCCGGTCGAAGCTCGTGCGGGTAGCGGAGCGCAGCGCGGCATCCGCCTGCGCCGCGTCGAGAACGGCGTCGGTAGTGATGACGACGAGCATCGTCGCGAGGCCCGGTGCGAGCATCCCCGCGCCCTTCGCCATGCCGCCGATCGTCCAGCCACCCCGCGAGACGACGGCGCGCTTGGGCCGCGAGTCGGTGGTCATGATCGCGAGCGAGGCGTCCTCGCCGCCCTCGGCACTGAGCGAGCCGATCGCCGCCGTGGTGCCCTCGAGCACCTTGGCGCGGAACACCTCGTCGCCGGTGCCGATGAGGCCCGTGGAGCAGACGAGCACATCGCCCGAGCTGACATCCAGCAGCTCCCCCGCCTTCTCGGCGGTTTGGTGCGTCGTCTGGAAGCCGAAGCTGCCCGTGAAGCAGTTCGCTCCGCCGGAGTTGAGGACGATGGCTTCGACGACGCCGTCGGCGATCGCCTGCTGCGACCACATGATCGGGTTCGCTTTGGCGCGGTTCGAGGTGAACACCGCGGCGCCGACCTTGAGCGGGCCGCGGTTGACGACGACGGCGACGTCGGGCTTTCCGGTCGACTTCAGACCCGCGGCGACACCGGCGGCTTCGAAACCCTGGGGGGCGGTGACGCTCACGGGGCGACTCCGTTCACGCTCAGGCCCGTGGTCTCGGTGAAACCGAGGGCGATGTTCATCGACTGGATGGCGGCACCCGCGGTGCCCTTGGCAAGGTTGTCGACCGCGGTCACGACGACCACGCGGCCGGCGGCCCGGTCGATCGCCAGGCCCATGAGCGCGGTGTTCGCGCCGGTGACGTCCGCTGTCCGAGGGAAGGAGCTCTCGGGGAGCAGCTGCACGAACGTCTCGTCGGCGTAGGCGCTCTCCCACGCCTCGCGGATCTGAGCGTCGGAGACGCCGTCCGCGATCGGAGCGGTCGAGGTGGCCAGGATGCCGCGCGACATCGGCACGAGGACGGGGGTGAACGAGATGCGGATGTCGCCTGCCGCGCCCGCTCCCCGAAGCGCCTGCCGGATCTCGGGGATGTGGCGGTGCGTCCCGCCGATGGCATAGGGGTTCGCCGATCCGAGGATCTCGGCGGCGAGGAGGTTCGTCTTCAGGCTCTTGCCCGCGCCGGACGGACCGACCGCGAGCACGCTCACGATGTCGCTCGGGTCGATGACTCCGGCCGCGACACCGGGCGCGAGGCTCAGCGCGACGGTCGAGGCGTTGCACCCGGGAGCAGCGATGCGCGAGGCTCCGACGAGCTCGTCGCGCTGCTTGCCGGTGCCGGTGGCGCCTCCGATGAGGAGCTCGGGCACACCGTAGGTCCAGGGCTCGTGGAAGTCGCCGCCGTAAAAGGCATCCCAGTCGTCCGACGACGTCAGCCGGTGGTCGGCGCCCGCGTCGATGACGAGGGCGGTGTCGGCGAGCGCCTCGGTGTACTGACCCGACTGACCGTGCGGGAGGGCGAGGAACACGATGTCGTGCCCCGCGAGCACCTCGGGCGTCGAGGGCTGCAGCGTGAGATGACGCAGCGAGCGGAGGTGCGGCTGGTGATCGATGAGCGGCTGACCGGCGTTGGAGTGCGCGGTCACCGTGCGGATCTCGACCTCGGGGTGAGCGGCGAGCAGGCGCAGGATCTCGCCTCCCGCGTATCCGGATGCGCCGGAGACGGCGACGGAGAGGGGCATGACTTCCACCTTATTGTCTGGGATGACGTCGCCTTCGCGGCGACGGGGACCGGCGGCGGCGACACCACGCGCTCGACCGCGGATGCGGGAGCGTGCAGGGTCGCCTAGCGTCGGCGGTCGCCCAGACGTCGGCGCGCGCGAAGCACCGAGACGGTGCGCTGCGGGGCCGAAGACATGCGCCGACAGTAGCGCTCCCTCGCGGCATCCGCCAAATCTCGAGCATCTCGACTCGAGTTGACCGGGTGAGGTTTGCGGTGCAAAGTGGTTTGCATGGAGCAGGATTCGATGGATGACGAGCAGCAGGCCGACCCGGCGGCGATGCTCGCCCTCATGCAGGACCAGCGCCGGCGCACCGCGCACTGGGTCAACCGCAACTACGCGGTGATGCTCATCACCTGGGCGGCGGCGTGGATCGTCGGATTCGGAGCCATCTGGAGCGCGGCCGACGGGGGCGGCAACCCTTGGTTCCGCATTCCGACGACCCCCGCATGGATCGTCTTCGGCGCGGTGCTCATCGCCGGCATCGTCGTCTCGGCCGTCGCCGGCATCCGCTCCGGCGTGGGCGTGCGGGGGCCGTCGCGCCTGGCCGGGGCCATGTACGGCTGGGCGTGGTCGCTGTCGATGTTCGGTGCCGGGCTCCTCATCGGCGCGGTACAGCGCGCCGGCGCGGACGCCGCCGTCATGGCGGTGCTCTCCCCCGCGATCTTCGTCCTGCTGGTCGGCGTGCTCTACCTCGCCGGCGGGGCGCTGTGGCGCTCCCCCGTCCAGTACGCACTCGGCATCGTCATGATCGCCACCGCGATCGTGGCCTCGTACGCGGGCACGCCGACCAACTACCTCGTGTACGCGACCGTCGGACCGCTCGCGATGCTCATCGTCGCGACCCTGATGCTGCGCGGCGTCATCCCGGCGGAAGGCAGCCGATGACCGAGCTCGACCCGGTCATCCACGCCCCGGCCCGCCTGCGCATCGTCACCGCGCTGAACGAGGCCCTCGCCGACGGCGACGAGGTGACCTTCCCCGTGCTGCAGAAGCTGCTCGGGATGACCGCCGGCAACCTCACCACGCACCTCGCGAAGCTCGAGGCGGCGGGCTACGTCGAGACCAGCAAGGCCTTCGCGGGCCGGAAGCCCGTGACCTACGTCGCGCTGACCCCCGCCGGGCGCGCCGCGTTCCGCACCTACCGCACCCATCTGCTCGATCTCCTCGGAGGAGGATCATGACCGCCCTCATCCGCACCCGCGACCTCGTGAAGCGGTTCGGCGACGTCACCGCCCTGTCCGGAGTGTCCCTCGACATCCACGCCGGCGAATGCGTCGGTCTACTGGGGCCGAACGGCGCCGGCAAGACGACCCTCCTGTCGCTCGTCGAGGGCCTGCGAACCCCGACCAGCGGCGAGGTGCGCCTGTTCGGCGGCGACCCGCGCGACACCTCGTCGCGCGTCCGGCTCGGCTCCACGCCCCAGGCGACGGCGCTGCCCGACGCACTGCGGGTCGGAGAGGTCCTCGACTTCGTCGCGGCGCACTTCCCGCATCCTTCCCCCCGCGCCCGCATCATCGAGGAGTTCGACCTCGGCCCGCTGCTGCGCCAGCAGTGCGGAGCACTGTCGGGCGGGCAGCAGCGGCGTGTGGCCGTCGCGCTGGCCTTCGTCGGCGACCCCGACCTCGTGCTGCTCGACGAGCCCACGACCGGTCTCGACGTCGACGCCCGACGAGCACTGTGGGATGCCGTCCGCGCCCGGCACGCCGCCGGATGCGCCGTCGTGGTCACGAGCCACCACCTCGAGGAGATCGAGCAGCTCGCTCACCGCGTCGTCGTCATCGACGACGGTGCCGTCCGCACCGATGACACGCTCGCGGCCGTCGTGTCGAGCGTCTCCCGACGCCGTGTCACCCTGCGCGGAGTCTCGGCGGACGACATCCGGCGCCTCGACCCCGAGTCATCCGTCTCCACCGCGGACGACGCCGTGACGGCCGTCGTCGGCGACTCCGACGCTCTCGTCCGCTCACTCGTCGCCGCCGATCTGCCGTTCCGCGATCTGACGGTGCGCGGAGCGACGCTCGAGGAGGCGTTCCTCTCCCTGACCGCCACGTCCGCGCACACCGAGAAGGCCGCCTGATGTCCACGCTCTCGCTCACCCTGACCGCGACCAGATACAACCTCATCGAGACCGCACGGGTTCCGATCGCGGTGATCGGGTCGGTCGTGTTCCCGACCCTCGCGTTCTGCCTGTTCGTGCTGCCCCAGGGCGCGGTCGTGGCGGATAGCAGCGTCGCCACCGCCGCCGTCTGCTCGATGGTCGTGTTCGCCTTCATGTCGTCCGGGCTGTTCTCGGTCGGGCTCGAGCTCGCCGAGCAACGCTCGAAGCCGTGGACGCCCTATCTGCGGACGCTCCCCGGCAGCCCGCTCGCCCGCATCGGGGCGCTGATCCTGGCGACCCTCGCGATCGCGACCGTGGCGATGGTGCCGCTGCTCGTCGTCGGAGGTGTCTTCACCAGCGCGCGGCCCGAACCTCTCCCGCTGCTCGCGGCCATCGTGCTCGTGATCGCGACGGCGCTTCCGCCGATGCTCATCGGTGCGATCATCGGTCTCACGACGGGCCCGAAGGCCGCCATCGCCGTCACGCAGGTGGCCCTGTTCCTGCTCGCCTTCGGCGGCGGCCTGTTCCTGCCCCCGCAGTTCTTCCCCGCCTGGCTCGACACCGCCTCGTCGGTCCTGCCGATCCGTCAGGCTCGAGAGATCGTCGTCGGCGTCGCGACCGGTGCCGAGGTGCCCCTCTGGGCGATCCTCGGCGTCGTCGCATGGACGCTCGCGCTGGGAGCCCTCGTCGTGTGGCTGTACCGACGCGACGAGGGCCGCCGCTACCGCTGATCTCGACCGGGGCCGCGGGGCCGGACGTCGATCAGGTGGGGAACGACTTGATGCGCACGAGCAGGTCGGGACCGGTCCGCTCGATCGTGCGGCCACCGACGAGCACGCCGACGATCGCGACCACCGCGCCGAACACGACACCGGCGGCCAGCGCGATCCAGCCCCACATCGCGTCTCCCGTCACGGCGTTCACGACGGCGGGCACGATGGCCGGCAACGACAATGCGATCACCGCGGCCCATACGACGAAGACCAGCAGGCCCATGATGGAGTTCTGACCCGGGGTGCTCTTGAACGGGCTGTCACCGGGTGCGGGCACCGGGGTGACGATGAGCGCCGACGACACCGCGCACGCGCCGTATCCGGCCAGCAGCACGCCAAGGGCCGCTCCCAGCACCGCGGGCAGGTGCGCCGCATCGCCCGAGACCACCGCGGTGGCGACCGCGATGAGACCGATCAGCGGAACTCCGACGCACGCGGCGCCGAGCAGACGACCGAGGCGGTCGGCGCGGCCGGAGATGCCGGTGGCGAGAGTCGTGCCAAAGGCCGTGCCGTCGAAGGAGACATCGGCGTAGCCGACCGCCGCCATCACGAGCGCGGCGAGCACCGGCGAGATGAGGAACATGAAGCCGTCGGTCCCGCCGGTGAAGGCGAAGAGCACCGGGAACAGCGGGATGACGATGAGCTGCCGCAGGTACCGCGGATCACGCAGCCATCCCGAGAGCGATCGCGCCCACGTCGCGCCGACACCACCGGTCGGCATCACGCCGAAGAGGCCGAGCTTGCCAGCAGCCACGGTGCGAGTCGCGCGCTGGCGCGGCGACGACACGGCCGTCTCGATGACGCGGTCCCACACGATCCACAGAACCACGACGGTCACGATGGCGATCACGGTGCTGGCGAGCGCGGGAAGCCACTGCCCCGCCGCCACGCTCGGGGCGACCGACCAGGCGGCACCGAGCGGAGTCCAGGCGAGGATACCGGCGGCCTGCTGCAGTCGCGTCCACAGATCGCCCCCGGCCTGATCGAGCAGCGCGGCGATGCCGGTGAGGATGGGACCGGTCATGATGAGCACGACGAGCACGACGGTGCCGATGATCTCGCGCGAGCGCCGGCCGCCCATGCCGCCCGAGAGCTCGCCCATGAGGCGCGAGGCCAGCACGCAGGTGAGAACGCCGAGCAGTACCGTCGGCACGGCGACGATAGCCGCGACCGGCCACCGCACCCACACGATGAGCGTCGCGAGGGCAGCGACCGTGGTGACGATGCCGGGGATGCCGGTGAGCCCGGCACCCGCGAGGGCGAGCATGACCTGACGGCGCGTCAGGGGGAACGGCGCCAGGCGCACGGCGTCGACCGTGCTGTCGAGTCCCGCGATGATGATCGGGCCTACGAGCCAGCCGAGGATCAGCAGCGAGCCGCCGAGGACCGCGACGACGGTCGCGGCCTCGAGGTTCTCGAACACCGACAGCGCGACGAACCCGACGACGAGCCCGCCGAGGATGCCGAGACCCCAGAGCGATCCGAGGATGAAGCCGACGAGCTGCCAGGGGCGACGGGCGAGCGTGTTTCCGAGAACGCGATAACGCAGCTTCAGGACTGTCGCAACCACTGTGGTCCCTCCGACTGGTGGCGTCCGCCGACGAGCGAGACGAAGCGGTCCTGCAGGCTCTCGCCGGCACGCACCTCGTCGATCGTGCCCGCGGCGAGCACGCGGCCTGCGGCGATGACGGCGACGTGGTCGCACATGCGCTGGACGAGGTCCATCGAGTGGCTCGAGACGATCACCGATCCGCCCGAGCTGGTGTAGCTGCGCAGGACGTCCTCGATGTTCGCGGCCGACACCGGGTCGACCGACTCGAAGGGCTCGTCGAGCACGAGCAGGCGCGGGGCGTGCACGAGGGCGCAGGCGAGCGCGACCTTCTTGGTCATGCCCGCTGAGTAGTCGGCGACGATCGTCCCGGCGGCGCCGCGCAGGTCCATGAGGTCGAGCAGGTCCGACACGCGCGGTGCGATCTCGGGGCGCGGCAGCCCGAACATCATCGCGGTGTAGGTGATGAGCTGCTCCCCCGTCAGACGGTCGAAGAGCCGCACGCCGTCGGCGAGGTTGCCGATCGTGCGCTTGGCGGCCACCGGGTCGCGCCACACGTCGATCCCGTGGACACGCGCGGTGCCGGCATCCGGGCGCAGCAGCCCCGTGGCCATGGAGAGGCTCGTGGTCTTGCCGGCGCCGTTCGGTCCGACGAGTCCGTAGAACGAGCCGGCCGGCACGACGAGGTCGATGCCGTCGACGGCGACCTTCTCACCGAACCTCTTGACCAGGCCGAGCAGTTCGAGGGCGGGGGCGGCACCGGCCGCCGGGGAGGATGGGGTGACGCTGGCTGGGATCTCGCTCACGGCCCCGACACTATCGGGAAGCGGACGGCGGTGTCAGACGCGGATGCCAGAGTGAGGGGATGCTGCGCACTCTGGCTGTATCGGGATACCGCTCGCTCCGCGACGTCGTCGTGCCGCTCGGCGACCTCACGGTCGTCACCGGGCCCAACGGCTCGGGCAAGTCGAACCTCTACCGTGCCCTGCGCCTGCTCGCCGCAGCGGCGCGGGGCGACATCGTGGGCGCGCTGGCACGCGAAGGAGGGCTGCCGTCGGTCCTCTGGGCCGGGCCCGAGAACGGCGGAGATCAGGGAACGGTGCGCCGGGGACCCGTCGCGGTGCAGCTCGGCTACGCGTCCGACGAGCTGGGGTACCTCATCGATCTCGGCATCCCGCAGGGCGATCAGACCAGTCCGTTCGCCCGCGACCCCGAGATCAAACGCGAACAGGTGTTCGCCGGTGTCGTCGCCAAGCCGTCGACACTGCTCATCGACCGCACGCGACAGCTCACCCGCGTGCGCGAGCACTCCTGGACGATGCTCGACCAGCAGCTGGCGCCGTACGAGAGCATCGTCACCGATCTCGCCGACGGCGACACCGCCCCCGAACTGCTGACCCTCCGCCGCGCGATGACCGCGTGGCGCTTCTACGACCACTTCCGCGTCGACCTCGACGCCCCCGCCCGACAGCCGCAGGTCGGCACTCGCAGTCACACCCTGGCGCACGACGGAGCGAATCTCCCCGCGACCTGGGCGACGATCGTCGACGCCGGGCACGGCGACGCTCTGGCGCGTGCGGTCGACCAGGCGTTCCCGGGCAGCCGCGTGCGCGTCGTGACCTCCGACGGACTCTTCCGCCTGACGATCGAGCAGCCCGGCCTGCTGCGTCCGCTCGATGCGGCCGAGCTCTCGGACGGCACGCTGCGGTACCTGCTGCTGTGCGCCGCGCTGCTGCCGGCGCGACCCGCACCGCTTCTGGTGCTGAACGAGCCCGAGGCGAGCCTGCATCCGTCGCTCCTCGCGCCGCTGGCCTCGCTCATCCGAGCGGCATCCGAGCGCACGCAGGTGCTCACGGTGTCGCATGCCGATGCGCTCGTCGACGCTCTGCCCGAACCGTCGCGCGTCGAACTCCAGCGATCGAACGCCGAGACGACGGTCCGCGGTCAGGGTCTACTCGACGTTCCGGCCTGGAACTGGGGCTCGCGCTGAGCCCCTCTCGGTCGGCCGGCCGGTCGCAGGAACGCGTCGGGCGCAGTTCCGGACGTGGAGCGCGATCGTAACCGCGCGTGACGTCGGGAACTGCGCCCGATATGCAGGTCAGTCGCGGATGACGGCGCCGAAACGCTCGGCCGCGACGGCGACGCCCGCGAGCTTGGCCTCGCTCGCCTCGGCCGCCGTGAGGGTGCGGTCGTCGGCGCGGAAGCGCAGCGCGAACGTCAGGCTCTTCGAGCCCTCGGGAACGCCGGCACCGCGGTAGTCGTCGACGAGACGGAGCGACTCGAGGAGCTGGCCCGCCCCCTCCGACAGTGCCGAGGCGAGCGCACCCGCCGTCACGTCCGCAGGAACGACGAGCGAGACGTCCTGCGTGGCCGCCGGGTAGCCCGACAGCGACGCGACGACGACCCGCTCCCCCGCGCTCGCCAGAACGGCGTCGAGGTCGATCTCGGCGACGAGGACCCGGCCCGACAGGTCGGCAGCAGCCGAGACCTCGGGATGCAGCTCCCCGGCGTACCCGACCTCGACACCTCCCACCGTGAGCGCGGCGGCGCGACCCGGGTGCAGCGCGGCACGACGGGCCTGCGAGATCTCGATGTCGACGCCGGCCGCCGAACCGATCGCGGCGACAGCCGCAAACACGTCGCTGAGATCGGCCGCGACGGCGGCATGCCCCGGCGACTTGGGCGCCACGTTGCCGGCGACGAGCACCGCAACGTGACGCGGCTGCGGCGGGATCGACGCGTGGAGCTCCGCGAGCGTGGCGTCGTCGGGACGCGCGGCGAGCGGCGGCACCGTCGCGGTGCCGTACTGCTGGCCGGGCTCGGGGAGGAAGACGGCACCGACCTCGAAGAGGGCGAGATCGGTCAGTCCGCGCGAGACGTTGCGGTGCGCGACCTGCAGCAGGCCCGGTACGAGCGAGCGGCGCAGGTAGGGCGCCTGCCCGTCGAGCGGGTTGGCGATCTTGACCGAGGGCAGCTCCTCACCCGAGGCCGAACCGTGGAGATCGTTGCTGTCGCGCGTCGTGAACGGGAACGACGGGGTCTCGACGAATCCCGCGGCCGCCAGCGCGTTCGACACGCGGCGGCGCCCCTTCTGCGCCTCCGTCAGGCCGCGGCCGGAGGGAGCCGTCGGGAGGACCGAAGGAACGCGGTCGAGGCCGTGGATGCGCGCGACCTCTTCGGCCAGCGTCCACTTGTCGGTGAGGTCGGGGCGCCACGACGGCGGGATGACCTCCCAACCGGCATCCGTGTCGGTCACCTCGGCGCCGATCGTCTCGAGCGCCGAGACGACCTCGTCGTCGGTGTAGTCGATGCCGATGAGGCCTGCGACGAAGCCGCGCGGCAGATCGATCGCCTCGAGGAACACCTCGCCGAACAGCGCGCCACCGACCGGCTCGAGCGTGCCGCCGGCGAGCTCGACCATGAGGTCGGCGACGCGGCGGGCGGCCACGAACGGCAGCAGCGGGTCGACACCGCGCTCGAAGCGCCGCGAGGCCTCGCTCGGCAGCTTGTGCCGACGAGCGGTGCGGGCGATCGTGACGGTGTCGAAGATCGCGGCCTCGATGAGCACATTGCGCGTCGCATCCGTCATCTCGGTCGTGCCGCCGCCCATGACGCCGGCGAGGCCGATGGGACCCGACTCGTCGGTGATGAGCAGGTCTTCGCCGTCGAGGGTGCGCTCCTTGCCGTCGAGCGTCGTGAGCTTCTCGCCCGCCGTCGCGCGACGCACCGTGATGCCGCCGGTGAGCTTGTCGAGGTCGTAGCCGTGAATCGGGTTGCCGAGCTCGAGCATCACGTAGTTGGTGATGTCGATCAGGATGCCGAGCGAGCGGATGCCGGCGAGCGTGAGACGCGCGACCATCCACGGCGGCGTCGGCCGCGACGGGTCGACGCCCGAGACGACGCGCACCGCGAACTCGGTCGCACCGACGCGGCCGCGGATCGGCGCCTGGTCGTCGACCGCGACGTCGAAGCCCGTCGCGGGGTGCTCGAGCTCGTCGAACTCGCGCAGGCCCGGGTCGCGGAATGCCGCGCCGGTCGCGTGCGAGTACTCGCGCGCGATGCCCCGCACCGACAGCGCGTAGCCGCGGTCGGGGGTGACGTTGACGTCGATCGCGGCGTCGTCGAGTCCGAGCAGCGCGATCGCGTCGGTGCCGACCTCCGGGTCGAGACCGAGCTCGGTCAGGCGCAGGATGCCCGAGTGCTCGTCGCCGAGGCCCAGCTCCTTCGCCGAGGCGATCATGCCGTCCGAGACGTGGCCGTACGTCTTGCGCGCCGCGATCGGGAACGGACCGGGCAGCACGGCGCCGGGAAGGGTCACGACCACCTTGTCACCCTCGAAGAAGTTGCCGGCGCCGCAGACGATGCCGCGCACGCCGCCGTTCGCCTCGCCGACATCGACCTGGCAC
The DNA here is from genome assembly GCF_003289625.1 of Microbacterium sp. SMR1. Classification (GTDB taxonomy): domain Bacteria; phylum Actinomycetota; class Actinomycetes; order Actinomycetales; family Microbacteriaceae; genus Microbacterium; species Microbacterium plantarum. The sequence continues at coordinate 188,851 of NZ_QMBN01000001.1, read as the reverse complement.
CAGCGGATCGTCTTGCCGTTGGACTGCGGCTCGGGCTCGAACGAGACGACGCGGCCCACGACGATCGGACCGGTCAGGTCGAAACCGTGGACGTCCTCCTCCTCGAAGCCGACCGACACCAGCGCCGCGAGGATGTCCTCAGGCGCGGCATCCGCCGGTACCTCGACGTACTCACGCAACCACGACAGCGGAACGCGCATCAGACCACCATCCCGAACTGCTCGCTGAAACGCACATCGCCCTCGGCCATGTCGCGCATGTCCTTCACGTCGGAGCGGAACATCAGCGTCCGCTCGATGCCCATGCCGAAGGCGAACCCGGAGTAGACCTCGGGATCGATGCCCGCGGCACGGAGCACATTGGGGTTCACCATGCCGCAGCCGCCCCACTCGATCCAGCGCGCTCCGCCGGCGAAGGTCGGGTGCCACAGGTCGAGCTCGGCGCTCGGCTCGGTGAACGGGAAGTAGTTGGTGCGGAAACGGGTCTTCGCCTCGGGGCCGAACAGTTCGCGCGCCGCGTGGTCGAGTGTGCCCTTGAGGTGCGCCATCGTGATGCCCTTATCGACGACGAGGCCCTCGAACTGCGTGAACACGGGGAGGTGGGTCGCGTCGTACTCGTCGGTGCGGAACACCCGGCCCGGCGAGAGGACGTAGATCGGGATGTCGCGCTCGAGCATCGACCGCATCTGCACGGGGCTCGTCTGCGTGCGCATGACGAGGTGCCGCGCGACCGGGTCGACGAAGAACGTGTCCTGCATCTGGCGCGCGGGATGGTCGACGTCGAAGTTCAACGAGTCGAAGTTGAACCACTCGTGCTCGAGCTCCGGCCCCTCGGCGATCTCCCAGCCCATCCCGACGAAGAGGTCGGCGACCTCCTCCTGCAGGAGCGAGATCGGATGCCGCGCCCCGACGCGTCCGCGCGGGGCGATGGCGGTGACGTCGAGCGCCTCGGCCTCGAGCTTCGCGGCCGTCTCGGCGGCGGCGAGCTCGCCCTCGCGGGCGGCGAGCGCCTGGGTGACACGGCCACGCGCCTGGCCCACGAGCTTGCCGAACTCGGCCTTCTTCTCGTTGGGCACCGACCGCAGCTGCGCGTTGAGGCGCGCGAGCGGCGACCCCTCGGCCGTGTGGGCGTTGCGGGCGGACTTCAGCTCGGCGGTGGAGGACGCGTCGGCGATGGCGGCGAGGGCCGCATCCACCGCCGCGGCGACCGCGTCAGGGGTGATCTCGGGTGCGTCGGACACGGGAGTCGAGTCTACCGGCGACGGGCCCCTCCGCTTTCGCGTGAGGGGCCCGTCGAGGTCGCGCTCGGTGCGTCAGGCGCTGCCCGAGCTATTGGAGTCGTACTTGCCGATCCCCTTCTGCGTGGCGATGAGCTCGGTATCGGTCGTCGGCGCCACCGGGTGGTGCAGCGGGTCGACAGCAGCTGCGCCGCCGCCTGGGGTGCGCGGCGACCGCGAGAGGCGCTTCTCGAGGAAGCTGGCGAACCACGACAGCAGCAGGCACATCACGATGTAGATCGCGCCGATGACGATGCCCGCCTGGAGGATCGGGCGCCCCGGCTGGGAGGTCAGCTGCTTGGCGTAGTACAGCAGCTCGGGATAGGTGATGATGAAGCCGAGCGCGGTGTCCTTCAGCGTCACGACGAGCTGCGCGACGATGACGGGCAGCATTGCGCGGACCGCCTGCGGCAGCAGGACGAGGCGCATGACGCCGCTCTTGCGCAGACCGATCGCGTAGCCGGCCTCCTTCTGTCCGCGCGGCAGCGACTCGATGCCGGCGCGCAGGGCCTCCGCCAGCACGGAGCCGTTGTAAGCGACGAGGGCGATGACGACGGCCCAGTACGGCTCCATGCGGATGCCGAGCGTCGGCAGCCCGTAGTACATCAGCATCATGAAGATCAGCACCGGCACGGCCCGGAACGCCTCGATGACGACGCCGAAGGGAATCCGCACCCACGCGTGATCCGACAGGCGGCCGATTGCGAGGACGAAGCCGAGCGCCAGGGCACCGACGGCCGCGAGCCCGAAGGCGGCGAGCGTGTTGCCGAGCGCCTTGAGGATGCCGAGCCACACGTTGCTGAACGTGAAGATGTACCACTTGTCGGCGGAGAACTGACCGCTCACCGCGAAGCGGAAGACCACGAATCCGATCGCCGCGGCGACCAGGAGGACGGTGACGATGCCGAGGATGCGGTTGCGCAGGATCGCGCGGGGCCCCGGAACGTCGTACAGGACGGAAGTCATCGCGCGATCCTCCACTTGTTCTCGAGTCGTCGCTGCACGGCGCTGAGGACCAGCACCAGGGCGACGAAGACGACGGCGACCCAGAGGAGCACGGTCAGGGCGTTCTCGCCGCGCTCGCTCAGGTTCGCGCGGATGGCGCCGAGCTCGACCACGGAGAAGCCGGCGGCGACCGTGGTGTTCTTCAGCAGCGCGATGAAGACGCTCATCATCGGCGGCACGACCGACCGGAAGGCCTGCGGCATGACGACCAGCGTCATGACCTGGCCGAACGTGAGCCCGATCGCACGGGCCGCCTCGGCCTGGCCGACCGGCACGGTGTTGATTCCCGCGCGGATGACCTCGGCGACGTAGGTCGCGGTATAGATACCCAGCGCCCAGACGCCGAGCACCGTGAAGCCGGGGTTCGGCAGGTCGAGCTGCGGGTAGCCGAACGCGAAGAAGAAGAAGACGAGCGTCAGCGGGGTGTTGCGGATGGTGTTGACGTAGACCGTGCCGAAGGCGCGCGCCACCGGAATCGGCGAGACGCGCATGGCGCCGATCAGGGTGCCGAGGACCAGGGCGATCGCTCCGCCGGCGAAGAACAGCAACAGGGTGTTGCCGAGAGCCTCGCCCCAGAGGTCGAGGTTGTCGGTGATGACGCCCACATCGTCTCCTTGGATGGTGCGGGGCGGGGACGCGTACGCCCCCGCCCCGTGGTCATGGTGTCAGTGCGACTCAGTACGCGTCGACCGCGGGCTGCTCGACCGTGATCCCGGACTGACCGAGGTTCTTGTCGAAGATGCCCTGCCACACGTCGCCGCCGTCGGTGAGCAGCTCGTTGATGTGCGCGCGGAACGCGTCGTCGCCCTTGCGCAGGCCGACGCCGTACTTCTCCTCGCTGAAGGGCTCGCCGACGACCTTGATCTCGTCGGGGTACTGCGCCGCGTAGCCGATCAGGATCGCCTGGTCGGTCGTGACGGCGTCGACGGTGCCGTTGATGAGGGCGTCGACGCAGGCCGAGTAGAGGTCGAACTCCTCGGTGGGAACCTCGGGGTAGTTCGTCTTGATGTTCTGGATGGGCGTCGAACCGGTCGCCGAGCACACGCGCGTGTTCTCGTTCAGGTCGTCCTCGCTCGCGATGTCGCTGTCCGCGGCGACGAGCAGGCCCTGGCCCGTGATGAAGTACGGACCGGCGAAGTCGATCTGCTGCTTGCGCGCGTCGGTGATCGAGTAGGTGCCGACGTAGTAGTCGACGTCGCCGTTCACGATGGCCTGCTCACGGTTGGCCGACGCGATCGCCTTGAACTCGATCTTGTCCTCGTCGTAGCCGAGAGATGCCGCGATCCAGCGTGCGATGTCGACGTCGAAGCCGCTGCGCTCGTTGGTCGTCGCGTCGAGGAAGCCGAGACCGGGCTGGTCCTCCTTGACACCGACGATCACCTTGTCACGCGACTGGATCGCGTCGAACGTCGGGCTGCCCTCGAGCGAGACGTCGGAGGCGACCTCCCACAGGGCTTCGTTGCTGTCGCCGCCGTCACCGCCGGCGGCGCCGCCGGGCGAGGTGGGCGAGCCGCTGTTGCAGCCGGTCAGAGCGATCGCAGCGATGGCGACACCGGCGAAGGCGCCGGTGATTCGTGTCTTGCGCATGTGGTCCTCCTGGTTGGGGCTTCCGCGCCCGGTGCAGAGCGCGGAGGTCGGTGGTCTCAGTGGGTGATGAGCTTGGAGAGGAAGTCCTTGGCACGGTCGCTCCGGGGCGACGTGAAGAACTGCTCGGGAACGGCCTCTTCGACGATCTGGCCGTCGGCCATGAAGACGACGCGGTCGGCGGCCTTGCGGGCGAAGCCCATCTCGTGCGTGACGACGATCATCGTCATGCCGTCCTGCGCAAGGCCGACCATGACGTCGAGCACCTCGTTGATCATCTCGGGGTCGAGCGCGCTCGTGGGCTCGTCGAAGAGCATCACCTTCGGCTTCATCGCCAGCGCGCGGGCGATCGCGACGCGCTGCTGCTGCCCGCCCGACAGCTGCGCCGGCAGCTTGTCGGCCTGGTGTCCCACGCCGACTCGGTCGAGCAGCTCACGGGCGAGCTTCTCGGCCTCGGCCTTCTTCATGCCCTTGACCTTGATCGGACCGAGCGTGACGTTCTCGAGGATCGTCAGGTGGGCGAAGAGGTTGAACGACTGGAAGACCATCCCGACGTCGGCGCGGAGCGCCGCGAGAGCCTTGCCCTCGGACGGCAGCTTCTCGCCGTCGATCGTGATCGTGCCCTCGCTGATGGTCTCGAGGCGGTTGATCGTGCGGCAGAGGGTCGACTTACCCGAGCCCGAGGGACCGATGACGACAACGACCTCGCCGCGGTTGACGGTCAGGTCGATGTCCTTCAGAGCCTGGAACGAGCCGTAGTGCTTCTGCACGCCCTCGATCACCACGAGCGGGTCGCCGCGGCGCACCGAGATGTTCGACGTCGGGGGCGCCGGGTTTTCGGGAGTCGTCATAAGAGATCACATTAAGAGCACTCCCCCGCCTCGAACCCCGAGGAACGCACCGAGTCACCGATCTGTAACAGAATCGGAATACACGGCGCATCCGGCTGGCGCCGTCGACGGGGTCAGCCGGCGCGCTGGGCGAAGGCGGTCTCGTACAGGCAGACGCTCGCGGCGGTCGCCAGGTTGAGCGACTCGGCGGCGCCGTAGATCGGCAGCCGCAGCGCGAGGTCGGCCTGAGCCAGGGCCTCGTCGGCCAGGCCGCGTGCCTCGTTGCCGAACAGCCACGCCGTGGGCTCCGCGAGCGTCGCACGGTGGTCGAGGAACTCCTCGCCCTTGACGTCCGCGGCGACGACTCGCAGTCCCGCCTCGTGCGCCCGCGCCACGGCGGCGTCGAGCTCGACACCGAGCACGATCGGCAGGTGGAACAGCGACCCGGTGGTCGAGCGCACCACCTTGGGGTTGTAGGGATCGACGGTGCGACCCGTCAAGACGATGGCATCCGCACCGGCGGCATCCGCGGCTCGGATGATGGTGCCGAGGTTGCCGGGGTCGCGCACCTCTTCGCAGATCGCGACGAGGCGGGGACCGGCGGCGAAGATGTCACGCAGCGACGACGGCGACTGACGCGCGACGGCGACGATGCCCTGGGGCGTGACGGTGTCGGCCATCGCCTCGAGCACGGCCTCGCTCGCCGAGACGACGGCGACGCCGGCCTTCTCGGCGTTCGCAGCCAGTTCGGGATGCCGCTCGATCGCGCCAGGTGTCGCGAAGACCTCGACCAGGGTGTCGGGGCGGTACGCGAGCGCCTCGCGCGCGGCCTGCGGACCCTCGAGCAGGAACAGACCGGTCTCCTGACGCGCGCTGCGCTTGGTCAGCTTGGCGACGGCGCGAACGCGGGGCGAGCGGGGGTTCTCGAGCACGTTTTCAGCATACGGCGAAGGGGCGCCCTCCTCTCGGAGGACGCCCCTTCGTGCGGTGCGTGGAACGCGAAGACCCGATCAGGCCTTGGGAGCGTTGACGTCGGCGGGCAGCGCGCCCTTGGCCGTCGCCACGAGCGACGCGAAGACGGCGGGCTCGTTCACGGCGAGCTCGGCGAGCATACGACGGTCGACCTGCACACCCGCGAGGCCGAGGCCCTGGATGAAGCGGTTGTACGTGATGCCGTTCTGACGGGCAGCGGCGTTGATGCGCTGGATCCACAGACGGCGGAAGTCGCCCTTGCGCTTGCGACGGTCGCGGTACGCGTAGACGAGCGAGTGGGTGACCTGCTCCTTCGCCTTGCGGTACAGGCGCGAACGCTGTCCGCGGTAACCGGAGGCGCGCTCGAGGATGACGCGACGCTTCTTGTGGGCGTTTACTGCCCGCTTGACTCTAGCCATTTCGTTTGTTTCCTATTCGTGCGCAGCAGCGCTCAGATGCCGAGGAGCTTCTTGGCGACCTTCGCGTCGCCGGGAGCCAGGATCTTGTCGGCCGACAGGCGGCGCGTGCGCTTGGTGGGCTTGCCTTCGAAGTTGTGGCGGAGGTTCGCCTGCTGCTTCTTGATCTTTCCGCTGCCGGTGACCTTGAAGCGCTTCTTGGCACCCGAGTGGGTCTTCTGCTTCGGCATGTCTCTTCCTTCGTTGTGTTTCCCGCGAGGCGGGAGTCTGGGGGCTACTCCGCCGAGGCGGGAGCGGCGTCTTCGGTCGCGGGTGCGTCGCCGGAGCGGGCCTGGCGTGCTGCCTCCTTGTTGGCGGCACGCTGGGCGTTCTGCTCGGTCTTCACCTCGGACTTGTTCTTGTGCGGCGCGATGACCATCACCATGTTGCGGCCGTCGATCGTCGGGTTCGACTCGACGGTGCCGAGCTCGGCGACATCCTCGGCGAACTTGCGGAGCAGGCGCACACCCTGCTCGGGACGCGACTGCTCGCGACCGCGGAACAGGATCATCGCCTTCACCTTGTCGCCCGCCTGGAGGAAGCCCTCGGCGCGCTTGAGCTTGGTGATGTAGTCGTGCGCCTCGATCTTCAGGCGGAAGCGGACCTCCTTGAGGACCGTGTTGGCCTGGTTGCGGCGCGTTTCCTTGGCCTTCTGAGCCGCTTCGTACTTGAACTTGCCGTAGTCCATGATCTTGACCACGGGCGGCTTCGAGTTCGGGGCGACCTCGACGAGGTCGAGTTCGGCCTCCTGCGCCAGACGCAGGGCGACCTCGATACGGACGACGCCGACCTGCTCTCCAGCGGGGCCGACGAGGCGAACCTCGGGGACGCGGATGCGGTCGTTGGTGCGGGGATCGCTGATGTGCGGAACTCCTGTTCGTGCGGTGGTGGCCACCGGGACGCGAGGACGCGACCCGGGCGGAAGAGCATCGCATCCACCCCGCACGACGCGCGTGCGTCGGCATTCGTGTTCCGCACCCTGGCTACCCCGGCCGCGGTGAGACGGACGGAGCGGAGTGCATGACCCGGTAGCCTGGAACGGCAAGCGCGGGTGGGATGTGATCCTCTTTCGATCCGGAGTAGAACACTCCGGTGCCCGCACAGTCTAGCAGAGAGCGACACGTGGACACGAACCCCGCCGACAACAGCACTTTCACCGACGACGAGGCTCGTCGCCAGCGGTGGGAGGAGCAGGAGCGCGCGGCCTCGGCCGCGACCCGCGACATCGCCGACGTGCCGGCGGTCGAGGTCATCACCACCGCCGCCGTGCACCTCATGAGCGCCGCCGCCGTCAAGGTCGGGCTCGCCGACGACCCGGCCACCCAGCTCGACCTCGACGAGGCCCGCAAGCTCATCAACGCCCTCGCCGGGCTCATCACCGCCGGCGCTCCCGAGATCAGCGACATGCACGCGCGATCGCTGCGCGACGGCCTGCGCTCGCTGCAGCTCGCCTTCCGCGAGGCGTCGACGATCCCCGACCCGATCGGCAAGGGCCCCGGCGAGAAGTTCACCGGTCCCGTCAACTGACGAGCTCCCGGGCTCGAGCAGGGCTCGGGCCCGGGACCTCCGTCAGGAAGCGCGCACCAGCTTGACCGTCAGCGAGTCGACGAGCACCGCGATGCGGTCGTCGGCGGCCCACCGCGACGCCAGCCGCGACAGCACCGCGTCGAGCTCGGCGGCATCCAGCCCATCGATGAGATGAAGCCGGACGATCAGCTCGGGGCCGCGCATCCGGGCGTCGGGATCACCCGCTGCAACCGACAGGTCGAGCACCGCGAGCTCTCCCCCGATGCTGGCCTGGAGAGCGGTGAAGACCTCGGGCGAGGCGGGCGCCGGTTCCCAGGGCAGTCCCTGTCCGATCGCCCACACGGCGGGGCGTCGCAGCACGAACTCGGTCTCGGAGCCCGGGTCGATCACGATCAGGTCGGTGTCATCGGACGCCGCCGCCATCGCCGTGCGCACCCCGTCGGCCGGAACCGGACGCGCGACGGCATCCCACCGCGCGAGTGCGGCCACCGACGTGAAGACCGGCAGAACGCGCCGACCGTCAGGAGCCGCGACCGTGACGATCGACAGCTCCTGGGTCTTGTCGACGCGCAGCCCTGTCGGCCCGACCCCTTCGTCGCCCTTCTCGGGCACGAGCGGGATCAGCAGCCGCGCCGCCCGATACGCCTCGACGACCGCGACGGCGTCACCGGTCCCCGCGCGGAAGGCTTCGAGCGCCGCGAGCAGCGCGGGATCGGCCGAGCCGTCGTCACCGGCGTGAGGGTTCGACTCGAAGCTGCGCCCCTCCCAGGGAACGCCCGCCGAGTCGGCGGCGTGGCCGCAGCCGTCGTCAGTCTCCGGCGACATCCAGCGCCTCGGCCAGCGTGAACGCGCCGGCGTAGAGAGCCTTGCCGACGATCGCACCCTCGACGCCCAGCGGCACGAGCTCGCGCAGCGCGGCGATGTCGTCGAGGCTCGAGATACCGCCCGATGCGACCACGGGCTTGGGTGTGCGCGAGGTGATCTCGCGCAGCAGCTCGAGGTTCGGGCCCTGGAGCGTGCCGTCCTTCGTCACGTCGGTGACGACGTATCGGCTGCAGCCGGCGTCTTCGAGACGCTCGAGGACGTCCCACAGGTCGCCGCCGTCGCGCGTCCAGCCCCGGGCGGCGAGCGTCGTGCCGCGGACATCGAGTCCGACCGCGATCGCGTCGCCGTAGCGGCCGATGACATCGGCGGCCCACTCGGGGTTCTCGAGCGCGGCAGTGCCCAGGTTGATGCGCGTCGCACCGCTCTCGAGCGCGGCCTCGAGCGTCGCATCGTCGCGGATGCCGCCCGACAGCTCGATCTGCACACCCTTGACCTGCTTGATGACCTTGCGGAGCACGGCGGTGTTGTTGCCCCGGCCGAAGGCCGCGTCGAGGTCGACGAGATGGATCCACTGCGCACCCTGCTTGGCCCAGGCGAGCGCCGCGTCGACGGGGTCGCCGTAGGTCGTCTCGCTGCCGGCCTCGCCCTGGGTCAGGCGCACGGCCTTCCCGTCGGCGACGTCGACGGCGGGCAGGAGGATCAGTTCGGGGGTGGACGCGAAGTCGTTCATCACATTCCAGGGGTGGGTCGGGATGCACGCTCGTCCACGCGAGCGCACCAGAGGGAGACTAGTGGCGCGGCAGGGCGCCGATCCAATTGGCGAGGAGACGGATGCCGGCGGCCCCCGACTTCTCGGGGTGGAACTGCGTCGCCGAGAGCGGCCCGTTCTCGACGGCCGCGAGGAAGGGCGCGCCGTAGTCGCACCAGGTCAGCACGGGCTCGGCGAAGGGCTTCATGACCTCGAGGCTCCAGTCCTGGGCGCCGTACGAGTGCACGAAGTAGAAGCGCTCGTCCTCCAGACCGTCGAACAGCGTCGACCCTGCGCCCGCGCGCACGGTGTTCCACCCCATGTGGGGCAGCACCGGGGCCTGCAGCTCGGTGACGGTGCCCGGCCACTGCCCGAGGCCCTCGGTGTCATCGCCGCGCTCGACGCCGTTGCCGAACATGATCTGCATGCCGACGCAGATGCCCAGCACCGGGCGCCCCCCGGCCAGGCGCCGCTCGATGATCTCGTCGCCGCGGCTCTCGCGCAGGGCGGCCATGACCGCACTGAACGCACCGACCCCGGGAACCAGAAGACCGTCCGCATCGCGGATGAGACCACGATCGGACGTCAGTCGGGCGTCCGCACCCGCGGCGGAGAGTGCCTTGACGGCCGAGTGGATGTTGCCCGAGCCGTAATCGAGGACGGCGACGAGCGGCGCGCGTCCGGTCGTGTCACCCTCGGTCATAGGGCGCCCTTCGTGCTGGGGACGCCGTGCACGAGCGGATCGAGCGCCTTGGCCTGCCGGAAGGCACGGGCGAAGGCCTTGTACTCCGCCTCGGCGATGTGGTGCGGGTCGCGTCCGCCGAGCACGCGGACGTGCATCGTCAGGCCCGCGTTGAACGCGATCGCCTCGAACGTGTGCCGCACGAGCGACCCCGTGAAGTGCCCGCCGATGAGGTGGTACTCGTATCCCTCGGGCTCTCCCGTGTGCACGAGGTAGGGACGCCCGGAGATGTCGACGACAGCCTGCGCGAGCGCCTCGTCGAGGGGCACGAGCGCATCGCCGTAGCGGGAGATGCCCGACTTGTCGCCCAGCGCAGAGCGCAGCGCCTGCCCGAGCACGATCGCGACATCCTCGACCGTGTGGTGCGCGTCGATGTGCGTGTCGCCCGTCGCGCGCACAGTCAGGTCGGTGAGGGAGTGCTTCGCGAACGCCGTCAGCAGATGATCGAAGAACGGCACGGTCGTCTCGATCGTGCTGATCCCGGTCCCGTCGAGGTCGAGCTCGAGTTCGACACTCGACTCGCTCGTGGCACGACGGATGCTGGCCGTTCGGGGGCTGGTCATGCCTCCGAGTCTATCGACGCCAGTGCTTCGAGGAACGCGGTCGTCTCGTCTTCCGTACCGGCACTGACGCGCAGGCTGTGCGGGATGCCGACGTCGCGGACGAGGATGCCGCGATCGTAGAGCGCCTGCCAGGTGGCGCGCGGGTCGTCGACCCCGTCGAACAGGACGAAGTTCGTCCAGCTCTCGTAGGCGTGGTACCCGAGGGCATCGAGCGTCGCCGACATCCGATCGCGCTGCGCGACGATCTCGTCCACCATCCGGAGCATCGTCGACGAGTGCGACAGCGCGGCTGTCGCGGCCGCCTGCGTGAGGGCGCTGAGGTGGTACGGCAGGCGGACGAGACGCAGAGCGTCGATGAGGGTCGCGTCGGCGGCGAGATAGCCGACGCGCGCACCGGCGAAGGCGAACGCCTTGCTCATCGTGCGCGAGACGACCAGGCGCTCCCGCTCGCCGAGCAGCGTCAGCGCGGAGGGGCTCTCGCGCGGCGCGAACTCCTGATAGGCCTCGTCGACGATCACGATTCCGTCGGTGGCGTCGTACACCGCCTCGATGACGTCGAGACCGAGCGGCGTGCCGGTCGGGTTGTTGGGCGCGCAGAGGAAGACGACGTCGGGGCGCAGTTCGGAGACTTGCGCCGCGGCGGAGGCCGGGTCGAGCGTGAAGTCGGGGCCGCGCGTGCCCGCGACGTACTGCGCGCCGGTGGCTCGCGTCAGCAGCGGGTACATCGAGTACGTGGGGCCGAAGCCCATGGCGGTGCGCCCCGGGCCGCCGAAGGCCTGGAGCAGGTGCTGCAGCACCTCGTTCGATCCGTTCGCGGCCCAGATGCGATCGGGGGTGAGGCCGTGACCGAGGTACTCGGCGAAGGACTCGCGGAGGTGCGTGAACTCGCGGTCGGGATAGCGGTTGACGTCGCGCAGGGCACGGGCGACGGCATCCAGGATGTCGTCTGCGACCTCTTCGGGAACGGGATGCGTGTTCTCGTTGACGTTCAGCGCGACCGGAAGCGGCGCCTGCGGGGCACCGTACGGGGTGAGGCCTCGCAGATCGTCTCTGAGGGGCAGATCATCCAGACTCGGGCTCATCCCACCCATGCTAGGGCGCGTCCGAGTCCGGCGTGGCCGCACCCCAGCTTCTGCGCCGAAGACGGCGGGCTTCAGCTCGCGGCGTCGTACTCGGCGGGGATGGCGAGTGTCTGGCCGGCCTCGAGCTGACCAGAGCCGAGGGCGTTCAGCCGGATGATGGCGTCGACGACGTCACGGGGGTCGGCGGCCGGCGCCACCTCTTCAGCGATCGACCAGAGCGATTCGCCCGACATGACGGTCACCGTCGTGAACGACCCCTCGGGCGCGCCCGCCTCGTTGGAGGCGAGTGCTCCCCCGCCGGAGAGCACGGCAGCGGTGACGGCGACGACGGCGGGAAGTGCGGCGATCGCTGCGATGACGCGGCGTCCGCGGCGCGTCAGGCGCAGACGGGTGCGGGGGGCCGGTGCGAAGCGGGCATCGATCGTGGTCATGACATCTCCTCGGGAGCGGTAGGAAGATTCGCTCCCGCCTCTCGGCCGGGAGAGGCGGGAGCGAACTTCGGTTCCGAACGTATCTTCGATATTGTGTGGTGTCAACCACCCACCGAAATCGGAGACCGATCGAAGAGACACGCGGAGCGTTCCGTGATGTCGCTGTCGGATCGGGCTACCTTTTCGACAGCGAGAGCCCACCACGAACCTCCGACATCGGGTCGGGGACGGGGCGCGACGACAGGAGACCGGCGGTATGAGCGAGAAGCCGCAGACGCGACGACGCAAGAATCTGAGCGATAAGCAGCTCGCGATCCTCGAGGTGATCCAGCACGCGATCGCCCGCAACGGCTACCCGCCGAGCATGCGGGAGATCGGCGACGCCGTCGGCCTCAAGTCGCTGTCGAGCGTCACTCACCAGCTGAACCAGCTCGAGCTGAGCGGATACCTCCGCCGCGACCCCGGCAAGACCCGCGCGATGGAGGTCCTCATCGACCTCCCCGGCACGGCCGGCGAGAACCCCGCCGACGCCGCGCCCGCCCTCGGCGACGCCGCCCTCGTGCCGCTCGTGGGCCGCATCGCGGCGGGCGTCCCGATCACCGCCGACCAGCAGGTCGAGGAGATCTTCCCCCTGCCGCGTCAGCTCGTCGGCAAGGGCGAGCTGTTCATGCTCAAGGTCGTCGGCGACTCCATGATCGACGCCGCCATCTGCGACGGCGACTGGGTCGTCGTGCGGGCACAGGCGACCGCCGACAACGGCGAGATCGTCGCGGCCATGCTCGACGGCGAGGCCACCGTCAAGACGCTCCGTCAGCGCGACGGCCACACCTGGCTCCTCCCCCGCAACTCGGCGTTCGAGCCGATCCTCGGCGATGATGCCACCATCCTCGGCAAGGTCGTCGCCGTCCTGCGCACGGTCTGACCTCGCCGCACCGACGGAACTGCGGGAGGGGATGCCGCGGCTCGGCGGCATCCTCTCCCGTCGTCCGGCACGACCCGGATCCGCTCGCGTAGCGTGGCGGTATGTCGCAGCAGCAACTCCCGTACGGTTCTTGGCCCTCCCCCCTGACCGCCTCGTGGGCCAGCGCGTCCTCGTTGCGCCTCGACGGCGCGCGCTTCGTCGGGGATGAGATCTGGTGGGGCGAATCCCTTCCCGATGAGGCCGGACGCGTCGCCGTCATGCGCCGCCGCCGCGACGATTCTGTGGAGGTCGTCCTCCCCGCGCCCGGGAACGCGCGATCGCGTGTGCACGAGTATGGCGGCGGCGCCTGGACGGCGTCCGACGACGGCGAGCTGTTCTTCGTCGACAAGTCGGACCAGCGCATTCGACGCCTCCGCCCGGGCGGCGAGCCCGAGGCGCTCACCCCAGAGGAGAGCGGCACCCACTACGGCGGTCTCCGCTGGCAGCACGGCGCGCTCCTCGCGGTGCGCGAGCGCGAGCGCCCGGGGCGCACTCCCGAACGACACATCGTGCGGATCGACGGCGCGAGCAGCGATGAGAACGCCGCGAGCGGCGACGAAGCGGGAGTGACGGAGCTCGCCGGGGGCAGCGACTTCGTGGCTCAGCCTGCACTGTCACCCGACGGATCACAGCTCGCGTGGGTGGCGTGGGATCACCCGGACATGCCCTGGGACCGCACCCGCATCCGTGTCATCGAGCTCGACGCCCCGGATCGTGTCCGCGAGGTGGCCGGCGGCAGCACGGCCGCGCTGCAGCCGGAATGGACATCGGACGGCCAGCTATTGCTGCTCGACGAGCCGACGGGGCGCTGGAACCTCCATCGCGTCGACCCCGCGACCGGCGCGGCACCCGTCGCGGTCTCCCCCGCCGACGCCGACACGGGTGGTGGCCTGTGGGTCCTCGGCACCCGGTGGTACGTGCCGCTCGACGACGGCCGCGTCGTGGCCGTCCGCACGCACGGCTCGGACCAGCTCGTGATCATCGACCGCGACGGCGGCGCGATCCCGCTCCCCTTCCCCGCCACCGCTCGACTGCAGATCGAGGACGTCCGCGGCAGCCGCGCCCTCGTGAGCGGCGCCATGCCCGGGGCGAGCGGGCTCTGGCTGGTCGATCTCGACAGCGGCGAGACGACAGCGGTGCGCGGCGGTACCCCCGATATCGACGAGGCATGGATCCCCCATGCCCGCCAGATCACCACCGAGGGTCCCCACGGCCCGGTGCACGCCTTCGCCTATCCGCCGACGAACCCCGATGTCACGGCGCCGACCGACGAGCTGCCGCCGTACCTCGTCTGGGTGCACGGCGGGCCGACGTCGCACGTGGGCGGCACCGCCGACGCCAAGGCGGCCTACTTCACCAGCCGAGGCATCGGTGTGCTCGACGTGAACTACGGCGGGTCGACCGGGTACGGCCGGTCGTACCGTGAACGGCTGAACGGCCAGTGGGGCGTCGTCGACGTCGATGACGTCGCGGCGGCGGCACGCGGCCTCGCCGCCGACGGACTCGCCGATGCGTCACGGCTCGCGATCGAGGGCGGGTCGGCCGGTGGCTGGACCGTGTTGGCGGCGCTCGTCGGCACGGACGTGTTCGGCGCGGGCGTCTCTCGCTACGGCGTCGGCGATGCCCGCGCCCTCGCGGCGGAGACCCACGACTTCGAGGCGCGCTACCTCGACGGCCTGATCGGTCCCCTCCCTGAAGCGGAGCACGTGTACATCGAGCGGTCGCCGCTGAGCCATGCCGAGGGTTTCCGCGTGCCGCTGCTGCTTCTCCAGGGCGACGAGGACGCGGTCGTGCCGCCGGCGCAGGCCGAGGCCATCCGCGACGCGCTGGTCGCGCAGGGCGTGCCCCACGCGTATGTCCTGTACGCGGGCGAGGGGCACGGGTTCCGACGGACCGAGACGATCGTGAACGCTTTGGAGAGCGAGCTGGCGTTCCTCGGTCAGGTTTTCGGTTTCGACACACCCGGCGTCGCGCCGATCGAGCTCGACTGAGCCCGGCGACCGCCCGGCGCTGATACGCCTGTCAGGCCGGCGGTGCTGGTGAGGCCTTCCGCATCCGCGGAGGGCTCACCAGCACCGCCGAGCCTGCAGGCGTATCGCCGACCGCGGGCTCAGACGGCGTAGGGCGCGAGCTCAGCCGCGAGACGCTCGGAGACGTGCGCGTGCACGGCCGTGCCGTCCTCCTCGTGCGAGGTGGCGACGATGTGGCCGCTCTCGTGCACGGCCGAGATCAGGTCGCCACGGTCGTACGGCACGAGAGCGCGCACCTCCACCGCCGGCAGCGGCAGCGCATCCTCGATCGCGGCGCGCAGCTCGTCGATGCCCTCACCCGTGCGCGACGACACGAAGTGGGCCGTCGGCTCGAGCCCGCGCAGCAGCAGCCGCGCATCGTCGTCGACGAGGTCGGCCTTGTTGAAGACGACGAGCTCGCGGGTGGCGCGAGCGCCCACGTCGCCCATCACGTCGCGGACGGTCGCGAGCTGCGCAGCGGGGTCGGGATGCGAGCCGTCGACGACGTGGACGATGACGTCCGCGCCCGAGACCTCCTCGAGCGTGGACCGGAACGCCTCGACGAGCTGGTGCGGGAGATTGCGGACGAAGCCGACGGTGTCGGTGAGCGTGAACACGCGCCCGTCGGCGGCCTCGGCCCGACGCACCGTGGCATCCAGCGTCGCGAACAGAGCGTTCTCGACCAGGACACCCGCGCTCGTCAGCCGATTCAGCAGACTCGACTTGCCGGCGTTGGTGTAACCGGCGATCGCCACCGAGGGGATCGTGTTGCGCCGACGCTCGGCGCGCTTGGCCTCGCGCGACGGCGCGAACTCGCGGATCTGCTTGCGCAGCTGCGCCATGCGGGTGCGGATGCGGCGCCGGTCGAGCTCGATCTTCGTCTCACCGGGACCGCGCGAGCCCATGCCCGCACCGCCCGCGCCGACCTGGCCACCGGCCTGGCGGCTCATCGACTCGCCCCACCCGCGCAGACGCGGCAGGAGATACTCGAGCTGCGCGAGCTCGACCTGGGCCTTGCCCTCACGGCTCTTGGCGTGCTGGCTGAAGATGTCGAGGATGACCGTGGTGCGGTCGATGACCTTGACCTTCGCGACATCCTCCAGGGCGCGCCGCTGGCTCGGCGCCAATTCGGTGTCGGCGATCACGGTGTCGGCACCGACGGCGGCGACGAGGTCGCGCAGCTCGGCTGCCTTGCCGCGTCCGATGTAGGTGGCGGGGTCCGGATGCGGCCGCCGCTGCAGAACGCCGTCGAGCACGACCGCACCGGCGGTCTCGGCCAGGGCCGCGAGCTCGCGCAGCGAGTTCTCCGCGTCCTCGTGCGACCCCTGGGGATACACGCCGACGAGCACGACGTTCTCGAGTCGCAGCTGTCGGTACTCGACTTCGGTGACGTCCTCGAGCTCTGTGGACAGGCCGGGGACACGGCGCAGGGCCGCGCGCTCCTCGCGATCCCACTGGTCGCCGTCGGTGTCTCCGTACGACACCGTCGACTCATCCTGCAGCGCCTGCGCGCCGCCGAAGACACGGATCGACGAGCGCGTCTCCGCGCTCGCGAGCACGCGATCGATCGGGTCCACCGCGATGTCGCCGTCGCCGTCGGGGGTGGTGATATGCGTCATAACTCTCTTCCCGGGATGCCCGTGCCCGGGCATCCGTGAATTCTAGTCTCCCGCCGGTACGTCCGGCTCCGATACGCTCGGATGCATGGGGAGCGATCATTACTTCAGCGCGTCCCCGTCCAGCGAACAGAACCTCCGCCGTATCCGCGTGACCCTCGCGGGTCACGCCGTCGAGGTCACGACCGCGGGCGGGGTGTTCAGCCCTGACCACGTGGATTCGGGTACAGGGGTTCTTCTGGCCAATACTCCGCCGGCACCGTCCGGTGGGGATTTCCTCGACCTCGGCTGCGGCTGGGGGCCGATCTCGCTGTCGCTGGCTCTGGAGTCGCCTCACGCCACGGTGTGGGCCGTCGATGTCAACGAACGGGCTCTCGACCTGGTGCGACGCAACGCCGCTGATCTGGGACTCGATAACGTCAACGCCGTCCTGCCCGACGATGTTCCCGACGACGTCGTATTCCGGACCATCCGCTCCAACCCGCCGATCCGCGTGGGCAAGAACGAGCTCCACGGGATGCTGCAGCGCTGGATACCCCGTCTGGCCGAACGCAGCGACGCGTGGCTCGTCGTGCAGCGCAACCTCGGTTCGGATTCCCTCCAGCGCTGGCTCGCCGCGACGTTCGACGACGGCTATGGCGTCTCGCGAGCCGCGACCGGACGCGGATTCCGCGTGCTTCGGGTGCGCCGGCACGGCACTCCCCCGACGGGCGCGATCGAACTGCCCTGACCGGCGGCCGGACGTCCGGATGCCGCGGCGCTCGGATCAGTCGGCGAGGGTGACCTGCCCCGAGAAGACCAGCGTCGCGGGGCCCGAGAGCAGCACGTGCTCGCCATCGGCCTGCCGCACGATGCGCACGCCCAGCGTTCCGCCCGGCACGTCGACGGTCCAGCGGTCGGGTGCCGCAGCCCCGGCCCAGTGACGCACGGCCAGAGCGGATGCCGCGACCCCGGTGCCGCACGACAGGGTCTCTCCCACGCCGCGCTCGTAGACGCGCATCCGGATGGCCCCGACACCGTTCTGAACGAGCGGCTCGGCCGGAACGACGAACTCGACGTTCGCGCCGGCGGACGGACGAGGCTCGAGGGTGGGCTGCACCGTCAGGTCGAGGCCCTCGAGCTCATCCTCCCCGGCGAGCGCCACGACGACGTGGGGGTTGCCGACGTCGATCCCCTGCCCGGGGCGGGCGACGCCGAGCCCGCGTGCGCGGACGAGAACGTCGCCGTCTTCGGCCCGCCAGGTTCCGAGGTCGACCTCGAAGCCGTTGTCGACCCGGGTGATCGTCTTCACTCCGGCACGCGTGCCGATGCGGAGGCCGGCATCGATCGAGGCGAGGCCGGCGTCGGCGAGGTAGCGCGCGAAGACCCGCGTTCCGTTGCCGCACATCTCGGCCTTCGAGCCGTCGGCGTTGCGGTAGTCCATGAACCACTCGGCGCCGGCGGCAGCGGCATCCGCCCCCTCGGGGATCGCGGCCGAGCGGACGACCCGCAGCAGCCCGTCGGCGCCGATGCCGACATGGCGGTCGCAGAGCGCCGCGATCTGCGCGTCGCTCAGGTCGAGGTCGCCGTCCGGGTCGGCCAGGATCACGAAGTCGTTGCCGGTGCCGTGCCCCTTGGTGAACGCGAGAGTCGCCATGAGCCCAGCTTAGGCGGGGCCGCCCGGGCCATCGACGACGAGGCGCTTGCCCGCGGACCACACGGTGAACGGCTCGTAGCCGAGCTCGTCGTAGAAGCCGCGCACCGCCTCGTTCTCAGACCGCACCATGAGCTGCACCTTCGGGCACCCCATGGCCTCGAGCCGGCGCTCGGACTCGGTGACGAGCATGCGCCCGATGCCGAGCCCGCGGTGAGACCGAGCCGAGGCGAGGTAGTAGAGCCAGCCTCGGTGTCCGTCGTAACCGGCCATCACGGTGCCGACGACGGCTTCCGCCGTCCCGTCGACAGGCTGATCGACGGCCACGAGGAAGAGTTCGGGCTGCACGGTGAGTTTCCGCCTGATGTCGGCACGCGGGTCGTTCCAGGGACGGGTGAGACCGGCCTCGTGCCAGAGCCGGATGACGGCTTCTTCATCGGCGAGCGCGAATGCGCGCACGGTGATGCTCACTGTTCCTCCCGTTCCGACCGGGGCGCTGCCTCGCCCGGTCCGGCCACCGCCCCGATGAGGGACGCCGCGTCGACCTCGCGGGCGTCGACCCACCGCACGTTGTCATAGCGCTTGAACCACGAGACCTGCCGGCGCGCGTAACGCCGCGTGAGGGCCTGCGTCTCGGCGATGGCCTCGTCCTCGCTCAGGTCGCCGCGCAGCTGCGCGAGTGCCTGCGCGTAGCCGATCGCCCGGCCCGCCGTCACACCGCGTTCGAGGCCCTGCCGTCGCAGCGCCTCGACCTCGTCGAGCAGCCCGGCAGCCCACATCCGTTCCACGCGCACGTCGAGCAACGGGACGAGCTCGTCGCGCGGTACCGCCGTGCCGATGATCCGCGTCCGCGGCATCCAGAGCACCGGCGCCTCGGGCAGGGCTCCGCCATGCGTCCGTCCACCCGATGCCAGCACCTCGAGCGCGCGCACGATGCGGCGGCCGTTCCGCGGGTCGATGCGATCGGCCGCCTCCGGGTCGGCCGCGCGCAGGCGCGCGAACAGATGTCCGGCACCGTGTCGCTCGAGTTCGTCCTCGAGAATCGCGCGCAGCCCCTCGTGGCGCGGCGGGAAGCGGAAGTCGAACAGGACGCTCGACGCATACAGCCCGGAACCGCCGACGAGGATCGCGTCGGCTCCGCGGCCGTGGATCGCCGCGATCGTGTGGCGCGCGACTTCCTGGTACCACGCGACCGCGGCCTCCTCGGTGACGGCGAGCGCATCGAACAGGTGGTGCGGGATGCCGCGGCGCTCGGTCTCGGGGAGCTTCGCCGTCCCGATGTCCATGCCGCGGTACAGCTGCATCGCGTCGACGTTGACGACCTCGGCCGGGCGGCCGCGTGCGGCGAGCGCTGCGGCGAGGTCGAGGGAGAGACCCGTCTTGCCGGTGCCCGTCGCCCCGACGACGGCCCACAGGATCGGCGCTCCGGCGGCCTCGCTGCCGCCGGCGCCCGGGCCCGAAGCTGTCGTCACACTCCGACGCGCAGGGACGGCAGTCCCAGCGAGACGGAGCGCGGACCGCCATCCGACGAGGCCGGAGCCGGCACACCGCACGACTCGGCCAGCGAGCGGTCCCACGCGTCGCCGGCGCGGGTACGGCGGACGCGCAGAGGCGAGCCGTCCGTGCTGTCGGCCAGCAGGTGGAAGGGGGCTGCGTGCGTCACCGTCACCGTCACGACATCCCCCGGTCGCGGGGTATCGGAGCCCTCCGGCACCTCGAAGTGCACGAGGCGGTTGTCTTCTGCGCGCCCCGTGAGCCGGTGCGTCTCGGCGCCCTTCTTGCCTTCGGCCGACGAGACCAGCACCCGGACCTCACGGCCGAGCTGCTTCTGGTTCTCCTCGAGCGCGATGCGGTCCTGCAGCGCGACAAGGCGCTCGTAGCGCTCCTGCACGACGGCCTTGGGCACCTGGTCGGGCATCGTCGCGGCGGGTGTGCCCTCGCGGATCGAGTACTGGAAGGTGAATGCGCTCGCGAACCGGGACTGCTCCACCACCCGCAGGGTGTCTTCGAAATCGGCGTCGGTCTCGCCGGGGAACCCGACGATGATGTCGGTCGAGATCGCCGCGTGCGGGATGCGCTCGCGCACGCGGTCGAGGATCCCCAGGAATCTCGAGCTGCGGTACGACCGGCGCATCGCCTTCAGGATGCTGTCGGAGCCCGATTGCAGCGGCATGTGCAGCTGCGGCATGACCGCCGGCGTCTCGGCCATGGCGTCGATGACGTCGTCGGTGAACGCCGCCGGATGCGGACTCGTGAAACGGATGCGCTCGAGGCCGGGGATCTCCCCCGCTGCGCGCAGGAGCTTGCCGAACGCCTGTCGGTCGCCGAACTCGACACCGTAGCTGTTCACGTTCTGGCCGAGGAGGGTGACCTCGATCGCCCCGTCGTCGACCAGCAGACGGATCTCGTTCAGGATGTCGCCGGGACGGCGGTCCTTCTCCTTGCCGCGCAGGTGCGGCACGATGCAGAACGTGCACGTGTTGTTGCATCCGACCGAGATCGACACCCAGCCGCTGTAGACCGAGTCGCGCTTCGTCGGGAGAGTCGAGGGGAACGTCTCGAGCGATTCGAGGATCTCGAGCTCGGCCTCGCCGTTGTGCCGCGCTCGCTCGAGCAGGCCCGGGAGGGCCCCCATGTTGTGCGTCCCGAAGACGACGTCGACCCACGGCGCCTTCTGCTGGACGGCCGCCTGGTCCATCTGCGCGAGGCATCCGCCGACGGCGATCTGCATACCGTCGTGCTTGTCTTTGCGCGACTTCAGGTGCCCGAGGGTGCCGTAGAGCTTGCCGGCCGCGTTGTCGCGCACCGCGCAGGTGTTGATGACGATGACGTCGGCCTCGGTGCCGGGATCAGCCGGGAGGTATCCGGCGCTCTCGAGCGAACCCGACAGGCGCTCGGAGTCGTGGACGTTCATCTGGCAGCCGAAGGTGCGCACCTCGTACGTGCGCGGGCGGCCGTCGGCGGTGCGCGCCGCGAGCGACGGCGCGATGAGGGTGGGTGCGCTCGAGGGAGTCGACATGATTCCCTCATTCTACGAGCGTGCTGGTGGGGTCGACCCGCGAAGGCCGACCCCACGATCGGTGATGGGCACCGTCAGGGCGCAGTGACCGGACCCGCCGACGCCGTGGCGAACGTCGTGGCCGCGATACCGCCGAGGCCGTCCGCCAGTCCGAGCCGCAGGGCAGCGACCTTGTACTCGGCGATCGACTCGCCCGACGCCGCCGTGAATGTCGCGTCCGGCGGCGCGTTCGGCTGATCGGGCTGGACATTGACCATCAGCGATACCACCGACGGCAGAGCGTCGACCACGGAACCGAGTGCCGTGATGACTGCGGTGACCGCCGTCGCGAGCGTGCCGCCGAGGGTCGTGAGCGCCCCGGTGATCGTGGTCGTCAGCGTGTTCGCCAGGGTCGAGACCAGGCCCGAACTCAGTCCCCCGACGGTCGTCAGAAGCTGCGTGACAGTAGGCAGGCCCAGCGCGCTGAGCAGGGTGTTGATCGGTCCGACCGCGCCGGCGGCCTCGGCATCGATCGTCAGCACCGCGGTGCCGTCCAACAGCGCTCCGAGCGGACCGACGAAGCCGATATCGGCGCTCAGGACGGTGAGCCCTGGCAGGATGCCGATCCCCGGCGCAGCCACGACGGCTTCGAGCGCGACCGTGACCGTCGCCTCACGGAGCTCCGCGGTGAGCGCAGCGACGATCTGCGACGACCAGTTGTCGAGCAGGACGCCGGCGCGATCCACGATCGGGTTCAGCACGGCGTCGTTGAGGACGATCTCCGTGTTCGGCGCAGCGTTGTTGAGGGAGGGCAGCAGGGCGTCGAGGTCGACGTCGGCCGAGCCCGCCTGCAGGTCGATCGTGACGACCCCGTCGGTGAGAGGCGTGGTCAGCAGCGTGGCGACCGACCCCAGGAGGTCGAGTCCGGTGATCGAAACGTTCCCACCGACCGTGGTGGTGAGGATGCCGGGCAGCCCGGCGTCGACCCCGGCGCCGATGGACGAGCCGATGAGCCCGCCCGGCCCGGTCAGCTGACCGACCACGCCGCCGAGCGTGTTCACGGCGGTGGTGGTCGTGCTCACGAGACTCTGGACGACCGGGGCGTCGAGCTGCAGTCCGAGCCCGGCGATGCCGTAGTCCCGCACGACGGCGCTCGCGGGCGCCGTCTCTCCCCACAGCTGATCGCGCAGCAGCGCGCACCCGTCGACCTGCGAGCTGGCCGCGACCGCGCCGACCTCGAGGTTGGCGTCGGCGATCCCGGTGACGGCCGGGAGGATGCCGCTCAGCCCGACGCGCGCACGTGCGGGCAGGGATGCCGGGGGCGTCGTGTCCGACACGAGCACGGCCCCGGAGTCGTTGACGAGCCCGGACGCACCTGCCACCGAACCGTCGGCGGTCACCCTCGCATACTGGTTCACGGCGCCCAGCGCCGCTCCCGGCAGACCGACGGTGAAGCCGGTCAGGTCGACGTTGATCGCGCTGAGAGCCGTCACGTCGAACGGGTTGGCGTAGACGTACGATTCCGGCGGTGACGAGCCGAGGTCGATCGCGTTGGACGGTGACACCGTGACGTCGCCCGCGCCGTCGAGGGCGAGGACCATCTGCTCGAGGTCGGCGAGGGGATCCAGGTCGAGCCCGAGGAGCGAACCGCTCAAGAAGCGGCCGGAGGCGACGGAGGCGAATCCTGTGCCGTCGGCGCAGTCGAGCGTGGAAGTGCCGACCTCTCCGTGTACCCACTCCGACGTGTTCCAGGCGGCCGTCGTCGCCGTGACCGTCATCGGGACACCGACGACGGCCACCGCCGCGATAGCCACTACGGATCGGGTTCGAGTCTTCATGCGCGGGCCTCCCGGCGGTGCAGGCGCAGGGCGAGCCCCGCGGCGAGGAATCCTCCGGCGAGCGCCAGAACGGCGGCCAGAGCGGACAGGTCGCCACCGGTCGGCGGAAGCCCGGGCAGACCAGAGCCGGGGGCCGGTGCCGCCGGGGGCTGCGGCTGCGGCGGGACGGTGTCGTCGATGGCGACAGCCGTCAACACAAGACCGACGTCACCGGTCAGCCCCATCAGGGTCGTGTCGGCGCGGGCTTCGTCGCTGTCCTCGACCCCGATCGTGACCAGAAGGCTCACCGGCTCCGCCGCAGCGAGGTCGGGCAGGTCGAAGGTCGGGCTGGAGAACCGGTAGTCGTCCGTAGGAGAGGCCACTGTCACGGGTGCGGCACCCGATGCGCAGACCGGCGCGTCGGGCAGTCCCGTCCACTCCTCGGCACAGGACTGCACCCCGATCTCGAGGCCCCGCGGGTGCGCGACGAGGTCGCCGTCTTTCCGCAGCTCGAGCGCGAGAGTCGCGGTCGACGCATCCTCCAGTCGTGCCTGCACCTGCCACGCGCGCGTCTCGCCAGGGCTCAAATCTCGGAACTCCGCGGGATAGGGGTCGGCGGCGAGCACGAGGCGTCCGGGGGTACCCGTCTCGGGCACCTCCACGAGGGCCGCGTTCGCGGCGCCCGCCAGCAGGACCGTGCCCGTCATCAGGAGCGCGACGGAGCCCGCGGCAGCCGAGACGACGGCGACGCGATGACCGTGCAACGATGCACGTTTCATGGGTGGTTCTCCTTATTCACATCTGGTGAGCGTCGGGGACGGCGCGCGTCGGCGTGGGCCAGAGAGCCCAGGCGATCGCCAGGGCGATGGCGACGCTGGCCACGATCATCACGGCCGGTGTCTGCGCCCACAGCACGATCGAGCCGAGCACCGGCACACTGACGAGCACACGAGGGGCCTCATCGATGACATAGGTCTGACTGTCGGCGAAGTCGTTGTCATCGCCCTGCAGCGTCAGCTCGCGTTCGCCCGGTGCCGTCGCGCCCTCGTCGATGGCGACGATCCGGTGCGTCACCGGCTGTCCGGTGTCGGGGCGCGGCACCGTGACGACGTCGCCGATGCGCAGGTCGGCGGCATCCGTCAGCTGTGAGATCGCGGCCGTTCCGACGGGCATGGCCGGCGACATCGAGCCGGTGACGAAGACGACGATCGAGAGGCCCCACAGCCAGGCGGCGAGAAGCCACGCGATCGTGACGATGCCGATCACGCCGATCAGCGTGATCACGACATCGCGGATCCGGCCGAGCCGGGGAGAACCGACGGGCTCGGCTCCCCCCGACTCGGCCATGTCGCCGCCGTCCCGTGCCGCCGCAGCGTCGTCGGTGGTGACGT
Organism: Microbacterium sp. SMR1; assembly: GCF_003289625.1. GTDB lineage: Bacteria > Actinomycetota > Actinomycetes > Actinomycetales > Microbacteriaceae > Microbacterium > Microbacterium plantarum. The sequence goes on along the minus strand of NZ_QMBN01000001.1, from coordinate 164,386 downwards.
GCGTCGGCATCGGGATCAGGACTCCGCCTGGAACTCCCACGCGGGAGCGACGGTCAGCCCCATGTAGTCATCGATCGTCGTGCCCGGTGCGAGCGTCAGGGGATCGGGAAGCGAGATCTCGAAGCAGTACACCTGGGTGCTGCCGGCTTCTGCGACGAGCGACTGGCTGGCGCTGCCGCCGGTCGTCGCGAGCGGGCCGTCGGCGATGAGGGTCGCCGTCGCTCCCGCGGCGAAGGCGGTCGCATCGCAGGTGAAGGCGACGCTGTCAGTGGCGACGCGCACGTTCAGAGCGTCGAAGAGCAGGCCCGCAGCGTCGTTCGTGGTGATCCCCGCGGCCGGCACCGCGGCCTGAAGCTCGACGTCACCGGCGATCGAGTCCGGTGCTGCGCGCAGCGCGACGGCCGCGTACACCGTGTCGCCCGGAGTCAGATCGAGGGCATCCGGCCCGAAGACGATCTCCCCGCCGGGGTTGTCGGGCTCGTTCACCCAGTCCCCCGCCGTGGTGAAGGGAGCGACGGTGTTCTGCTCGACCGAGAACGTCGACGTGCCGACGCCGGGTCCGCCTGCGCCGTTGCCGCCGAAGACCCATTCGGTGTCGGTCCAGGCAGCCAGTGTGGCGGTGACGCCCAGCCCCAGCGCTGCCCCGCCGGCGGCGATGGCGAAGACCTTGCGGCGGGTCGTCCCCCGTGTGGTCGCAGTGTTCATGTTCGGAGTTCCCCCTCGTGTCGCCCGGCCTCGTGTCAGCCGGATCCGGTGTGGTTCGAGGCGACGCTAGGGGCGCCGACAGCGGGCGCGACAGCCATCGCTCGACGCCCCAGTGGTGAAATACGTAGCGTCACCCGCTGCGACAGATGACGAAGCGCCCTGAGGTCCGCGAATCAGTAGACACTCAGCGAAACCTCAGTAGTCCGAATCGGGCCTACCGATAGCCCCGTTCGGATCGCCTGGGTAGGTTGTGACCGAAAGCCAGATCTCGCTGGGGAGAGGAGCTGGGCATGGCACGGCGGGGGAACCCGGAGCAATCGCGACGCGGAGATGACGAGGGGCACGACGTCGTCGGAGACGAGACCCTGCCGGATGCCGTCGCCGATGCGCTCATCGACGGCCGGTCGATCGTCATGGGCGGGCCGCTCGGGTCCGGTAAGAGCTTCCTCCGGTCGCGCGTCGTCGATGCGCTCCGGCACCGGGGCGAAGATCCGATCGTCGTCCGAGCCTCAGCAGTGCTCCGTCGAACCTATGCCAATGTCCTTGAGGCGGTGTCCGACCCCCGCGCCCTCACGCTCCTCGGCGACGGCTCGCCCACAACGCCCCCGATCGTCGTGGTCGACGACGCGCAAGAGCTCGACGCGGTGTCGCTCGCCGCGCTGTTCCGAGCGGTTCATTCGGGGCGAGCGACCGTGCTCATGGCGGTGACCGAGCCTCGCCTGCCCACGAGCAGCACGGACGAGGTCGTCGACGTCATCCATGACCTGTGGCTGTCGGGGTCGGCCGATCGGATCGAGCTCCCCCGGCTCTCCGCCCGCGACGCTGACCGACTGCTCTCCGTCTTCGCGCCGGACGACCCGTTCGACAGTGTGGCGCGTGCCACGATCCTCTGGTCCGCCGACGGATCACGGCTTCTGCTCCGGGCGCTCGTCGACGCCAGTCTCGCCGCGCTGGCGGAAGGTCGCGACCCGCTCGTCGCTATCGCCGACGGCGCGGCTCACGGCTCACTCGCAGCCGTCCTCCACGCCCACGTGCGAGATCTCGACGACGACCAGCTGCGGGCGCTCATCCTCATCGACCGAGCGCCCGGCATCTCGCGCGCCGACGCGACTCGACTCGTGCCCGCCGCCGTCGTGAACGAGCTGCGCGCGTGCGGATTGGTATACGACGACGGCAGCGCCAGCCATCGGCTCAGCGCCAACCGAGTGCTGGCGCGCGCCGCGGAGCGTGTGTGCGGCAGGGAGCGCTCCGAGGCGGTGATCTCCGACGCGCTGGATCGGCTGCACCGAGACGACGGGCGCTGGTGGAGCGCCCCGCTCGCCCGGCTGCTGGCGGACCGCTGGGTGCGTACCGTCGCGCGTCCCTCCGACCTCGACGACGTCTCCCTGGGGTTCGTCGAGCGGGTGATCCTCAGCGCGGCGCGCGAAGCCAACGGCGTCGGCGAAGCCGCCGACGCCGTCGCTTACGCAGCTTGGATCACAAGCGACGTCGACGCACCCGCGATCAGGCTCGAGCACCGTCTCGCGGAGGCGAGCCTCGGAGGCGGGCGCGCGGTGCTTCCGGTGCTCGACCTCGCCGAGAACGAACGAAGGCAGGCGCCGACGCTCATGACGGCACGCCTTGCCGATGGCGCGCAGGCGGCGGACGTCCGCCACATCGTCGCAGACGACGCCCTCGTGCGATCACGCGAGGCTGTCGCCGACCTGCGGCTGCGCGATGCCGTGGTCCTGACCGAGCACGTCCGTCGCGATCCGACCACGTCTCTCTTCCGCGACCGCGTCGATGTCGAGCTCCTCGCCGGTATGGCGCGCGCCTATCTCGGCGAGACCGCGGCGATGCGAGAGGCCCTGGACCGCGCGACGCGCCTGTTCACCTCAGGGGCCAGCTTCGAGGACACCCTCGATCGACTCGCGGCGCGGTCGTACGATCTCGCGTGCCACACCGTCGCGGGAACGGATGACCGGGAGACGGTCGAGCGTCTGACTTTCGAACGCGACATGGCCGTGCGAGCGGGCGGCCCCGCGCTCGCGGCGGCATCACTCGCGGCGGTCCTGGTGGAGGTCAGAAACGGCCGAGCTCTCGCCGCTCGACGTGAGCTGCGGGCGGCCGCTGAGCGGGCCCCTCACCTCGGCAGCGAATCGCTCGCGATGATCGAGCTCGAGACGGCGTACGCCCTGGCGCTGTTCGATCATCCGCGGGAGGCCCGGCAGTTGCTCGGCTCCGTCGACGTGACGTCCGCCGCGAGCCGGATGCTGCGGCATTCCTTCGCGGCGACCTCGTCGGTCGTCGCCGCAGCGGAGGGGCGGATCAGCGAGGCGCATGCTCACGCCGCAGATGCCTGGGCACTCAGCAGCGTCACAGATGCCGTCATGCTCCAGATCCGCGACGTGCATCGTCTCGCGATCCTCGGTCACCCCCACGTGGAGCAGACGCTGGAGGTGGTGCGCGGAATCATCGGGCGTGTCGAGGCCCCCTGTGGGCACGCACTCATGCGCGATGCGGAGTCAGCCGCTGCGGACGGTGAGCGCGCCGTCGAGCTGTCTGCCGGAGTGCTGCGGCGACTCCGCGCGGCTCTTTCTCTTCGCGAGGGGCGCGACGTCACCGCGGAGGCTTCGCAGCCCGCATCGTCCGCGCTGCTGACAGCACGCGAGCGCGAGATCGCTCACCTGGTCGCGGACGGCCTGTCGAACCGCAGGATCGCCGAGGTCCTCTTCGTGTCCGTGCGGACGGTGGAGTCGCACATCTACCAGGCGCGGGCGAAAGTCGGCGCCTCGACACGACGAGAACTCGGCGCAGCCGTCGCAGGCGAAGCGAGGCCCGAGAAGAGGCCGACGTCACCGCCCTCGCAAATGAGCGCGCGGCGGTGATCGTTCGGATCCGTCAGCCGTCTTGCTCCGAGAGCGCCTGACGTGCTGCATCCAGCGCGACGGACCCGCGGAAGCCCCGGCGCGCGAGTTGCCCGTGCAATCGCCGCAGTGCGACGTCGTGATCGAGCCCGGACATCCCGCGCGCGCGCTGCCGAGCGAACTCGAGCGCGCGCTCGGCCTCGTCGTCGGGTAGCGACGCCATGGCGATGTCGATGACCTCGCGGTCGAGGCCGCGACGAGACAGAGTCTGCGCGATCGCGGTGGCGCCCTGCGCCTTGCGCCCGAGCGCCCCGTCGAGTAGTTGCTCCGCCAGCCGACTGTCATCGAGATAGCCGTTGTCGAGGAAAGCGGCGATGACGGCATCGGCGTCAGCCTCGGCGAGTTCCGCCTCGCGCAGGACGTCGCGAGCCTCGCGCACAGACAGCGACCTGCCGCGCAGGCGTTTGAGCAGCGTGCGCTCGGCACGCGCGCGCACGGCGGCGTCGTCTGCGGGGGCTTCGTCAGCGGACCTCACCGCTGCCGGCTCGACGGGAGCCGGTCGAACCGCGGGCGACGGACGGGAAGCAGCTGTTCGCGGTTCGGTGGTCCAGGTGGTGTGCCACTTCTGGCCGTCATCCGGGACGCGCCCGCTTCGCGGGCGAGGCGCCGACGGGGCGGCATCCGCTTGCCCGAAGAGCGGGATGACGGGGGCGAGGCGCTCGGTCTCGCCCCCGTCGCGATCCGTACCGCTCACGCCGGGCGACGCGCCGCGAGCTCGTCGGACTCGGTCGTTGCTGCGCCCGCCGGCTGACCGATACCGAGCTTCTGCTTGATCTTGTTCTCGATGTCGGCGGCGATGTCGACGTTCTTGATCAGGAAGTTGCGGGCGTTCTCCTTGCCCTGACCGAGCTGCTCACCGTCGTACGTGTACCAGGCGCCCGACTTCTTGACGATGCCGTGCTCGACACCGAAGTCGATCAGGCTGCCCTCGCGAGAGATGCCGACGCCGTAGAGGATGTCGAACTCGGCCTGCTTGAACGGCGGCGCCATCTTGTTCTTGACGACCTTGACGCGCGTGCGGTTGCCGACCGCTTCAGTACCGTCCTTGAGCGTCTCGATACGGCGGATGTCGAGGCGGACCGACGCGTAGAACTTCAACGCCTTACCGCCGGCGGTCGTCTCGGGCGAGCCGAAGAAGACACCGATCTTCTCGCGCAGCTGGTTGATGAAGATGGCCGTCGTCTTGGTCTGGTTCAGACCACCCGTCAGCTTGCGGAGCGCCTGCGACATGAGGCGTGCCTGCAGACCGACGTGGGAGTCGCCCATCTCGCCCTTGATCTCGGCCTCGGGCACGAGCGCAGCGACGGAGTCGATGACGACGAGGTCGATTGCCCCGGAGCGGATCAGCATGTCGGCGATCTCGAGCGCCTGTTCACCTGTGTCGGGCTGCGAGACCAGCAACGCGTCGATGTCGACGCCCAGCTTCTGAGCGTAAGACGGGTCGAGCGCGTGCTCGGCGTCGATGAACGCGGCGATACCGCCCGCGCGCTGCGCGTTGGCGATGGCGTGCAGGGTCAGCGTCGTCTTACCCGATGACTCGGGGCCGTAGATCTCGATGATGCGGCCACGCGGGAGACCTCCGATGCCGAGAGCGACGTCGAGGGCGATCGACCCCGTCGGCACGACCTCGACGGGCGCGCGCTCGTCGGAGCCGAGGCGCATGACCGATCCCTTTCCGAACTGCCGGTCGATCTGGGCGAGGGCCGATTCGAGGGCCTTCTCGCGGTCAGCGGGTGATGGCATGGCGTGCTCCTTATGCTCGCGTTTCCGACGCCTGTAGGCTGTCGCGCTCCCGGCTCGGTGCCGGGATGCTGCGACAAGGCATGGTGTGTCTCTCGACGCTGTCCACGGTACGGAGGGCCTCCGACATTCGTCGGCTACCGGGCCGTATCCGGGGATCCTCGACGGGATGAACCACCTGTGCAGGACACTACGCCCGTTTCGAACGGATATTCGACGACACGCCGGAACATCCGGTTCAGCATCGAACACGCACAGTGTCCGCGCCCGCACGTGGGACCGTCAGCGTTCCCGCGGATCCAGCCGCCCGACCCCGTAACGTCGGGGCTCGGGTACGTCGGCCTCGACGCACAACGCGAGCCATACGGCGCGAGGCGGCTCGCCGTCGGCCAATGCCTGGCGCGCGGTGCGGTCGCCCAGCGGCCCCAGCGCGAGATCGTCGATCAGCGCAGGACCGCGGCCGGCGAACTCCGCCTCGACGGCGCGATCGAATTCACTGCGACGCATCGGACCGCGCGAAGCTCAGTGCAGCGAGAGCTCGGGTGCGATGAGGTCGTTGTCGAGACCCGCGATGTCGTCGGGCACGACATCCGAGAGCACCGGCAGCCCCTCCAGCACGGAGATGCGGTCGCCGACTTCGCGCATGATGCTCGAGATCGGCACGTCGAGGGCTTCGGCCACCGCGGCGAGGATCTCGCTCGATGCTTCCTTCTGCCCGCGCTCGACCTCGCTCAGATAGCCGAGCGCGACGCTGGCGCGGCTGGCCACCTGCCGGAGCGTGCGGCCCTTCTGCAGGCGGAGGTCACGCAGAACGTCGCCGATCTCCTGTCGAACCAAGATCATCTCGGACCCCCTCCTTCGTCGTGGTGCTGGCTTGTCCCGGGTGGACAACGGTATCTCATCAGCACGTCACCCTAGCCCGCTCCTGCTGTGGGTCGGATGAGAGTTGACATGCGCTGCTCACGATGAGAAGAACCGCGATCGCCGCTCGTCTATTCCGTCACAGCGCGTCGAGCGCCAACCGGATCGCCCGGGCGGTGGCCTCCGCGCGGATCTGCACACGGTCGCCCGCGAGGTGCAGGCTCTCGACCCGCACACCGAGCGCCGTCGCCACCGCGATGTGCACCGTTCCGACGGGCTGTCCATCAGGTGAGCCCGGTCCCGCAATACCGGTCGTGGCGATGCCGACATCCGCCACTGCATCACCCGGCCCGAGCGCGGCGCGCGCACCCTCGGCCATCTGACGCGCGACCCGCGGGTGCACCGCCCCATGCGCCTCGAGCAGTGCGCCATCGACGTGGAGCAGCCGCTGCTTCAGCTCGGTCGCATAGGCGACGACTCCGCCGCGCACCACCGACGACGCTCCCGAGACCGCGACGAGCTCGGCGACCACGAGTCCGCCTGTCAGCGACTCGGCCACGGCGAGCGTCCATCCCAGCTCGCCGAGTCGCTCGATGAGGCGCTCGGCGTCGGTGCGCCGACCCGGCGAGACGAGTGTCGCCTCGACATCATCCGGGAGGTCGTGGACATGCTCGCGCGCCGTCACGATCCCACTCCGCTCCGTCGCGCGCCGCGGACGGCGGTGATGACGTAATCGATGCCGCTCGCGACGGTCAGCAGCACGGCGATCCACATCGCGATGCCGTTGACCACGTGGATCCAGTCGCCGACGATCGTCCACAGCGGCAGGAGGGCCAGTGACAGTGCGATCGCCTGTGCGACGGTCTTGAGCTTGCCCATCCACGCCGCGGCGACGACGTGATCGCCCGCGACGATGAGCCGATGCACGGTGATGCCCAGCTCGCGCACGAGCACGACGATGGTGACCGCCCAGGGGAGCTCGCCGAGCATCGAGAGCCCGACGAAGGCCAGGCCGGTCAGAACCTTGTCGGCGATCGGATCGAGCAGCTTTCCGAGATCCGTGACGATGCGGTACTTGCGGGCGAGGTACCCATCGATGCCGTCCGTCGCGATCGCGACGATGAAGAGCACGCCGGCCCACCAGCGCAAAGCGCCGTCCGCTCCCCCGTCGACCAGCAGCAGCCAGAGGAAGACGGGGGCGCACAGGATGCGCGCGATCGTGATCGCGTTGGGCAGTTGCCGAGGGATCGCCACGGAGCCGAGCCTATCCGTCAGTCGCGTCCGGTGAGGCCCCAGGCGTCTTCGGAGGCGTCGTCACCGTCGACGACCTCCAGCCCCTCGAACTGCGCTTCGACGGGGTCGACGGCGCCGCCGGCGGGAGCGGCAGCCGCGGGAGCCGGCGGGTCCTCTCCCCGCAGCCGTGCCAGGACGGTCGGCAGCTGGTCGGGGGTGACGAGGACGTCACGCGCCTTCGAACCCTCCGAGGGCCCGACGATCTCGCGAGATTCGAGGAGGTCCATGAGGCGTCCGGCCTTGGCGAACCCGACGCGCAGCTTGCGCTGCAGCATCGACGTCGACCCGAACTGGGTCGACACGATCTGCTCGGCGGCGGCGAGCAGCAGCTCGAGGTCGTCACCGATGTCGGCGTCGATCTCCTTCTTCTCGGCGACCGCGGCCACGTCGGAGCGGTACTCCGGCTGGGCCTGGCCCTTCACGTGTGCGACGACCTTCTCGATCTCCGACTCCGCCACCCACGCGCCCTGCACACGGATGGCCTTCGACGTGCCCATCGGCAGGAAGAGGGCGTCGCCCTGACCGATGAGCCGGTCGGCGCCGGGCTGATCGAGGATGACGCGGGAGTCCGTGACGCTCGTGACGGCGAACGCGAGCCGTGACGGCACGTTGGCCTTGATGAGGCCCGTCACGACGTCGACCGACGGTCGCTGGGTCGCGAGCACGAGGTGGATGCCGCTGGCGCGTGCGAGCTGGGTGATGCGGACGATCGAGTCCTCGACGTCGCGCGGAGCGACCATCATGAGGTCGGCGAGCTCGTCGACGACGACCAGGAGGTAGGGGTACGGCTTGAGCACGCGCTCGCTGCCCGCCGGGAGCTGGATCTCACCGGCCACGACGGCCTTGTTGAAGTCGTCGATGTGACGGAAGCCGAACGACGCGAGATCGTCGTACCGCATGTCCATCTCTTTCACGACCCACTGCAGCGCCTCGGCCGCCTTCTTCGGGTTCGTGATGATGGGGGTGATCAGGTGCGGCACGCCGGCGTAGCTCGTGAGCTCGACGCGCTTGGGGTCGATGAGGACCATCCGGACGTCGGTGGGCTTCGCCCGCATCAGCAGGCTCGTGATCATCGAGTTCACGAAGCTCGACTTACCCGACCCGGTCGAACCGGCGACGAGCAGGTGAGGCATCTTCGCGAGATTCGCGACGACGAATCCGCCGCCGACATCCTTGCCGACGCCGATCGTCATCGGGTGGGTCGACGAGGTCGCGGCGTTCGAGCGCAGCACGTCTCCGAGCGTGACGATCTCGCGGTCGGTGTTGGGGATCTCGACGCCGATCGCGCTCTTCCCGGGGATGGGCGCGAGGATGCGAACCTCGTTCGAGGCGACGGCGTAGGCGATGTTGTTCGTCAGGGCCGTGATCTTCTCGACCTTGGTGCCGGGCCCGACCTCGATCTCGTACTGCGTGACTGTCGGCCCACGCGAGAACCCGGTGACCTTGGCGTCGATCGAGAACTGCTCGAAGACACCGGTGATGGCCCGCACGATCGCGTCGTTCGCCTCGGACCGCGTCTTGGCGGGGGTGCCGGCGCCGAGCGCCGCGACGGCGGGCAGGCGGTACGGCGTCGCCGGGGGCTGACCGTGGAAGTCGCCGCCGAGGCCGGTGAGCCCGGGCAGCTCTTCGATCTCACCGGTGTCGTGGTCATCGCGCACGGCGGTGTCGGCCGGTCGGCCGGAGCGCGCGGCGGTGGCGGCACGCTCGATGACGGAGGGGTCGATGATTTCGGTCGGCGCGTCGGGAAGCGGGGGCGGCGTGGCGACGGCCTGCTCGAATCCGCCGGCGACGGAACCGGCGACGGAGGGGCCGAGAAGCTCGGTGAGGTCCTGCGACGCACTGCCGTCGTCGGGATCCTCCTCGCGGCCGCTCTTGTTGCGACGCCACCACGGCAACGCGTCTTCGTCCTCGTCGTCGTCCACTTCCGCCTGCGTCCCCTTCTTGCCCTTCTTCGGCGAGAAGGCGACGGTCGGAGCGTCGCCATCGGGGTCGGCGGCCGGACGCTCGGCGCCGAACATCCAGGCGTACAGGTCGCCGAGGCGGCTGCCGATACGGTTCGGCGGCGTCTTGGTGAGGATGAGGATGCTGAGGACCGTGACGAGACCCAGGACGGCCGCAGCCCCGTAGACGGTGAGGATGGTCAGCGGCTCCCCCACGGCCCATCCGAACAACCCGCCCGACGCGCTCAGCTCGAGCGCACCGGCCTTGGGCTCGGGGCGCGTGCCGAAGACATGGCAGAACCCCGCCACAGAGAGGATGAACAGGCCGAAACCGATGCCGATACGCCCGTTGTCGTTGACCGACGCGGGATGCCGGAACAGCCAGCCCGCGAGGAAGAGCAGCAGCACCGGCATGATGAACGCCTCACGACCGATGAGGAAGCCCACCGTGTAGGCGCTCACGAGCGTGCCGGCCTCGGTTCCGATCATGAACCATTCGACCGCCGCGCCCGCGATCGCGAGCAGCACGAGGAGGAAGGGCAGCCCGTCGCGACGCTGGTCCTTCTCGAGCGTCTCGGGTCCGAATGCACGGAACATTCCGCCCGTGGCGTGGGCGAGCCCCATCCAGGCGCGCGCGATCACCGGAGGCCGGTCGGCCTCGTCGACGTATCGCTTGGGTGTCGGTTCGCTCTTGCGGGCGCGCGAGGTCGAGGTCTTCGCCGGTGCGCGGCGTCCGGAGGGCGCGTTCGTGCTCCTGGCCATTCCTCCACGGTACGCGGGGGTTCCCCCATTACCGCGGAACGACGCGGGTCAGGCCTCGATGACGACCGGGACGATCATCGGGCGACGTCGGAGCGACTGGTTCACCCAGCGGCCGATCGTGCGGCGGACGACCTGTGAGAGCGCGTGGTTGTCTCGCGTCCCCGATTGCACGGCTTCCGCGAGCGCAGCCGCGATCTTCGGCTTGACGCCCTCGAACACCGCGTCGTCCTCGGCGACACCCCGCGCGTGGATGTCCGGGCCGCTCACGACTCGTCCCGTCTTGCCGTCCACGACGACGATGACCGAGATGAAGCCTTCCTCGCCCAGGATCCGACGATCCTTGAGATCGGCGTCGGTGATCTCGCCCACGGTCGAGCCGTCGACGTACACGAAACCGATGTCGAGCTGGCCGACGACCTCCGCGACGCCGTCCTTGAGGTCGACGACGGTACCGTTCTCGGCCAGGATCGTGCGATCCTCCGGAACGCCGGTGTCCTGCGCGAGTTTCGCGTTCGCCATCAGGTGACGGTACTCCCCGTGCACCGGGAGCACGTTGCGCGGCTTGAGGATGTTGTAGCAGTACAGCAGCTCGCCCGCGGCGGCGTGTCCCGACACGTGCACCTTGGCGTTGCCCTTGTGCACGACGTTCGCGCCGAGCTTGGTCAGCCCGTCGATGACGCGGTAGATCGCGTTCTCGTTGCCCGGGATCTGGCTCGACGCCAGGATGACGGTGTCTCCCGGCCCGGGCTCGATCGCGTGCTCGAGGTTGGCCATGCGCGAGAGCACGGCCATCGGCTCGCCCTGGGAGCCCGTCGACATGTAGACGATGCGATCGTCGGGCAGGTCCTTGGCCTTCTTGTAATCGATGAGCACGCCGTCGGGGACGTTGAGGTACCCCAGGTTCTCGGCGATGGTCATGTTGCGGACCATGCTGCGGCCGAGGAAGGCGACGCGGCGACCGTTCGCGGCCGCGGCATCCACGACCTGCTGCACGCGGTGCACGTGGCTCGAGAAGCTCGCGACGATGACACGGCGCGGCGACTTGCTGATGACCTGGTCGAGAACGGGACCGATGCCGCGCTCGGTCGGCGTGAAGCCGGGAACGTCCGCGTTGGTGGAGTCGACGAGGAACAGGTCGACGCCCTCCTCGCCCAGTCGCGCGAAGGCACGCAGGTCGGTGATGCGGCCGTCGAGCGGGAGCTGATCCATCTTGAAGTCACCCGTCGCGAGGACGAGCCCCGCGGGGGTACGGACGGCGACCGCGAGCGCGTCGGGGATCGAGTGGTTGACCGCGATGAACTCGAGGTCGAACGGGCCGACCTGCTCCTCCTGCCCCTCGGTGACCGTCAGGGTGTAGGGGCGGATGCGGTGCTCCTTGAGCTTCGCCTCGATGAGGGCGAGCGTGAGTCCCGAGCCGATGAGGGGGATGTCACCCTTGAGCTTGAGCAGGTAGGGAACCGCCCCGATGTGGTCCTCGTGGCCGTGGGTCAGGACGACACCGACGATGTCGTCGAGGCGATGCTTGATCGGCTCGAAGTCGGGCAGGATCAGGTCGACGCCCGGCTGGTGCTCCTCGGGGAAGAGCACGCCGCAGTCGACGACGAGGAGCTTGCCCGCGTACTCGAAGACGGTCATGTTCCGGCCGACCTCGCCGAGGCCTCCGAGCGGGTACACCCGCAGCGTTCCGGGTTCGAGAGCGGGCGGGCTGAAGACGTTCGTGGGCATTGGCACGCTTCCTCGGGACGCCGACGTATGCGGCATCCTCATTTGTTTTCGTCTAGCGGGTCGTCCCGTGCACCTTGGGCAGCGCACCGCCGGCGGCGGCGTTACGGTCGGGACGGAAGTTGGAGAAGTCGGCGCCGGGGACGCCCGAGACGAGGGCGAGCTCGTCCTCGATGATGGCGGCCTCCCACTCTTCGGGGCCGACGAGGGGCAGCCGCACGCGCGGGCTCGAGATGCGGCCCAGGCCGTGCAGGATGTACTTCGCGCTCACGGTGCCCGGGACGTGCGTCATGACGGCGCGTACGAGGGGCTCGAGGCTCTTGTGCGCCGCGGTCGCCGCGGCGAGGTCGCCCCGGTTCACCGCGTCGACGATCGTGCGGTACGGGGTCGCGGTGATGTTCGCCGTGACGCCGATGAGGCCGCTCGCGCCGATGGAGAGGTGCGGCAGCACGTTGGCGTCGTCACCGGAGAAGTACATGAGGTCGGTCTGGTTCAGCACGCGGCTGACCTCGCTGAAGTCGCCCTTCGCGTCCTTGACCGCCAGGATGTTGGGGTGCTTGGCGAGGCGCAGGATCGTCTCGTACTTGATCGGAACACCCGTGCGTCCGGGGATGTCGTAGAGGATGACCGGCAGGTCGGTCGCATCGGCGACGAGGCGGAAGTGCGTCAGGATACCGGCCTGCGTGGGCTTGTTGTAGTACGGCGTGACGATCATGATGCCGTCGGCGCCGGCCTTCTCGCTGGCCTTGTACAGCTCGATGGCGTGCGCGGTCTCGTTCGAGCCACCGCCCGTGATGATCTTCGCGCGACCGGCGGAGACCGACTTGCCGACCTCGACGAGGCGGAGCTTCTCGGGGTCGGTGAGCGTGCTCGTCTCGCCCGTCGTACCGGTGACGACGATGCCGTCGGCGCCCGCGGTGATGACGTCGTCGATGTGCTTCTCGACGGCGGGCCAGTCGACCTCACCGTCGGCGGTCATGGGAGTGACCAGCGCGACGAGGACCTGTCCGAAGGGATTGCCCGAGTGCGTCATGGTCTCAGGGTATCGGTTCCGCCTTTGCATCGCGTATGACCGACGGGCTGACTCCCGGTCGCCGATACGTTCGCAGGACCGGAGGTGCTGGTGGCGGCACGGCAGCGCCGCGAGGCGACATCCGCCCCGCCGGTCCGACGGATGTATCGCGACTGCGTCAGCGGCGTCGGCGGATCGCGTCGAGACGCGCGAGGACGGCCCGCTCGACGCGCGTCCACTCGAAGACGACGAGGGCATAGTCGAAGCGCAGAGTCTCGTAGCCGATCGCCGCCGCTTCGGCGTCGCGCACGAGATCCTTGTGCCGCAGCGACGCGCCCTCGTGGTTGAGACGGCCGTCCACCTCGATGATGAGGCACCCCGCGACGAGGAAGTCGACCCGCCCCACGCCCGGGATGAGAACCTGACTCTCGACGGAGATGCCCAGCCGCGAGAGGCGCAGCCACAGGAGGGACTCGAGCCCGCTGTCGGCATCGGGACGAGCGAGATCGACGAGGTATCGGAAGCGGGCCGGGAGCGTCAGGCGCACCTCCGCCCGGTCTGCGCGCGTGAGCAGGCCGAGCCGCCACGCCGACTCAAAGGCCACGAAGAACGCCTCCGCACCGAGGCATGAGTCCGCCTGCACGAGCGCGTGGACGAGCGAGACGACACCGAATGCCGCTGCATCCCCGTCGTGATGCGTGACGCAGCGGCATCCCGGGTGCGCGTGCACCCGCCCTGCACGCCCGATCCGCACGTGCAGGCGTTCCTGCGGCTCGAGCACCCACACGCCGCGCCGTCGCAACGCCGAAGCGCAGCACACCTCGCCGCCGTGGGCAGCGGCTTCGAGGACAGCCGGCTCGGCATCCGGAACCGCGTAGACACCGTGCCGGACCCTGACGAGCGCGCCCCTCTCGACCGCCCGCGCCAGCTGCAACCGAGTGACGCCTCGCGAGGTCAACCAGCGCGACCGCACGCACCCGCCCATCGCACGGATTCTCGTGGCCAGTTCGTATCCGCTCATTCACCGACGTTCGCCGCGAACGCGATCTCGTCGCTCAGGACATCGGCCGTCTGTGGAGGGAGCGGACCCGCTGCGGACTGGGGAGGAGCGCCGAGCGACCTCGAGTCGGATACAACCGTCGGACTCGCGGTGCAGGATGCGCCTCGGGGGCCGGCCGACGCGACACCAGCCCCGCCGGTCCGACAGATATATCGCAGGGCGCAGGGCACAGGGCGCAGGGCGCGGGGCGCTCTAGGGTAGCGGCATGGCGTGGACGACGCGAAGCACCCGCACGACGTACGAGAACCGGTGGATCTCCGTTCGCGAGGACGAGGTGACCGGGCCGGCGGGAGACGGGATCTACGGCGTCGTCGAGATGCGGCATCCGGCCGTTTTCGTCGTGGCCGTCGACGAGCAGGATCGAGTCTGCTTCGTGGAGGTCGACCGCTACACGACGGGGCGTTCGCTCGAGGTGCCGGCAGGCGGGACTGACGGCGAGGAACCGCTCGTGGCTGCGAAGCGCGAACTGCTCGAGGAGACGGGCCTCGTAGCCGCCTCATGGGAGGCCATCGGGCGGATGAATGCGCTCAACGGCATCGCGGTGGCCCCGGAACACGTCTTTCTCGCGCGCGGCCTCGCGGAGGCGGAGGACGCGGCGTCATCCCAGCGGGAAGAAGGCATCGAGCGCGTCGTGTGGATCCCGTTCGCCGAGGCCGTGCGTCAGGTCGCCGAGAGACGGATCGACGACGGCGAGACGGTCGCCGCGCTCGCGTACGCAGGTATCAGCCTGGGCCGATTCGTCTGAGTCGGTCCCGGGACGTCGCCCTCCGACCCGTCAGGGAGCGACGCGGCCGTTGGCGTTGAATGCCGCATGCGTGAGCGGCATGAGCTCGCGCCAGAAGGTCTCCATCTTCTCGGCGCACATCTCGATCTCGCGCTGCGGGAACGACGGGAAATGCGTTCCCTCGACCTTGGTCCGCAGCGACAGGAAGTTCATCAGCGAACGGGCGTTGACCGTCACGTACATCGACGAGTAGATGTTCAGCGGCAGCACGATGCGTGCGACCTCGCGGGCGACGCCGGCATCCAGCATCCGCCGGTAGGCCTCGTACGCCTGGATCGACGCCTGGCGCGTGCTCTCGTCGACGACGGCGAACTGCTCGTCGGTGCCGGGCAGGAACTCGTACGCGCCCGGCTTGCCGACCTGGTTGAGATTGCGCTCCCGGGCGGGGACGTAGAACACCGGGCGCAGCTCGCGGTAGCGGCCGGACTCCTCGTTGTACGAGGCCATGCGGTGCCGCATGAACTCGCGGAACACGAAGATGGGCGCCTGCACGTAGAAGGTCATCGAGTTGTGCTCGAAGGGCGAGCCGTGGCGGTCGCGCATGAGGTAGTTGATGAGGCCGCGGTCGCGACCGGATGCCTCGGTGCCGGCGGCGGCGGCATCCAGGGTCTGCTCCCCTTGCGTCGACACGCGAGCCGCGAACAGGACGTCCGAGTCGGCGGCACTCGAGCGGATGAGCTCGACCGTCACATCGCTGCGGAACTCGATCTCGGGGCTGGTCGGGGTCTGCTCGGCGTCGCTCACACTCTCAGATTACCCCCGGCGCCCGAGTGCTTCCGGCTCCCCCCGAAGGTCTACTCTGGGCTGTTGTGGAACTCATGGCGGTGGCGGTCGTCCTGGCCTGTCTGTTAGCGGTAACAGGCGGGATCGGAGTCTTCCTGCGGTGGCGCGCCTCACGGCCCTATCCCATCCCGCGTTTCGATGTCGTCGACCCGCGTCGACTCGGCGCCGACCCCGATGCCCTCGGTCGAACGGCGACGCTCCTGCAATTCAGCAGGGAGACCTGCCACCGGTGCCCCGCGGTGCATCGCACGCTCTCGGAGATGGCCCGGGAGACCGACGACGTCGTCCACCTCGACATCGACGTGACCGACCGCCCCGACATCGCGCGTCGATTCCAGATCGCGCAGACGCCCACCACGCTCGTCCTCGACGGACGGGGGGTCGTGCGGACCAGATTCGGCGGCGCACCGCGACGGGATGTCGTGCACCTCGAGATCCTGCGACTGCGGGCCGACTCCGCCTCGGTCTGAGTCCGCCGGCGGACCCTGTCAAGACGTTCCGACGGGCGGCCGACCGACTTAGGCTCGACGCGAGCGCACACCGCGCCGTCTCGATACGGCACCCGAGGTGCCATCTGCGAACAGGAGAGTCATGAGCGTCACGAGCGAAGCAACCACCAGCTGGAAGGGCAGCCTCACGGAGGGATCGGGACAGATCGCCCTCGAGAGCTCGAACCAGGGCCCGTTCGAGGTCAACTGGAAGGCGCGCAGCGAAGGCTCCAGTGCGGTGACCACCCCCGAGGAGCTGATCGCCGCCGCCCACTCCTCCTGCTTCTCGATGGCTCTCTCCCACGCTCTGGCCGAGAACGGCACACCGCCCGAGTCCGTCGAGACGACGGCATCGGTCACCTTCATCCCGGGCACCGGCATCACCGGCTCGCACCTGAACGTCAACGCCGTCGTCCCGGGCCTGTCGGCCGAGGACTTCGACCGGCTGGCCCAGGAGGCCAAGAGCGGATGCCCCGTCTCCGCCGCCCTCGCGGGCATCGAGATCACCCTCGAGGCGACGCTTGGCTGATCAGGGCTCGGCGGGCCGTGTCGTCGTCGCGGGTGCGTCCGGTCTGATCGGACGCGCCCTCGTCGACGCGCTGCGCGGTGACGGGATCGAGGTCACGCGTCTCGTCCGCCGATCCCCTGTCGCCGCCGACGAGGTTCAATGGTTCCCCGGAGAGCGCCCGCTCGACCCCGCGGTGCTCGACGGGGCCCGCGCCGTGGTGGGGCTCAACGGCGCGAGCATCGGCCGCTTCCCGTGGACCCGTTCGTACAAGCACGAGCTCGTGTGGTCGCGGCTGCTCCCGACCGAGACCCTCGCAACAGCCGTCCGCGCGCTCGGATCGGATGCGCCGGTGTTCTTGTCGTCATCGGCCGTCGGCTACTACCCGACCCGGCCCGGCGTCCGCATGATCGAGACTGCGCCGCGCGGCGACTCGTTCCTCGCCGATCTGTGCGGGGAGTGGGAGGCGGCTGCACTGACCGCTCGTGAGCACGCGCGCGTGGTCCTCCTGCGGACGGCGCCGGTCGTGCATCCCGAAGGCGTGCTGAAGCCTCTCATGCTGCTGACCCGAGCGGGTCTGTCGGGACCGATCGGTCGAGGCACGCAGGTATGGCCCTGGATCTCGCTCGTCGACGAGGTCGCAGCCATCCGTCACCTCATCGACGCCGACGTCGCCGGTCCGGTCAACCTCACCGGGCCGACGCGCGCGACGGCCAACGACCTGGGCTTCGCTCTGGCCATGAGGATGAACCGCCCATACCTGGTCCGCGCTCCCGAGTGGGGGCTCCGCCTCGTCCTCGGACGCGATGCGACCGAGGCGCTGCTGACCAACGACACCGACGTGGCTCCGGCGGTCCTGCAGAAGTCGGGCTTCGTCTTCACGCACGAGCGCGTGGAGGACGCCATCCGCGCCGTCGTCCCGCCGCGCTGAATCAGGCGTTCCGCTCGGCTCGCTCGAGGGCGATCGCCGTACGGACCGCCTGTCGTGCGCGCCGGCGGTCGCCGGCGCCGTCGTAGGCGAGGCCCAGCCGGAACCACGCTCGCCAGTCCTCGGGCGCCTGCTCGACCGCTTCTCGGTAGCGCGGGAAGAGGGCGTCGGCCTCGGCGCGGTCCGGTCGGCCGCTCGGAGCGAGATCGATGGTCTCCACGGGAAGCGCCGCCTCCTGCTCGAGCCGCTTGCCGAGCCGCGACGCGCTCGCGCCGAACGCCAGCTCGCGCCATAGCGCCCATGCGGCGATGACCGGAAGGACGATCAGCGCGACGCCCATCGCGATGCCCACGGGCTCGCCGGACATGACGAGCAGCACGGCGCGTTGCGCGACGAAGACGATGTAGATGGCGAGCAGCGCCGCCATGATCAACGCCAGGATGCGGGCGCTCATGCTCCGGTGGCTCGCGCGACCTGACCCGGGACGTCGCCCTCGTCGGTCGGCGCGTTCTCGTTCGTCGCGGCGGGCGGCCGGATCCCGATGTCGATGAAGCTGTCGAGCCCGACGGTGATGCCCCGCGCGTCTCGGGCGGCGTCGAGCGCGATTCGGATGCCGGGCTCATAGGCTCGCGCGGGCTCGATCGTGTCGTGCACGATCGACAGGGCCTCGCCCGGGCCGGAGAGGATCGTCTCCTGGCGGGCGATGACGCCGGGCCGGCGCAGCGAATGGATCGGGACGCTGGCGACCTTCTGTCCGCGGGCGCGCTGGTCCGCGTGGGGCGACTCGACCGGGCCGACGCCGGTGCGGGCAGCGGCGATGAGCTCGGCCGTGCGGACTGCGGTGCCGCTCGGAGAGTCGACCTTGGTGTCGCGGTGCGCCTCGATGATCTCGATCGAGGGGAAGAGCGAGGCGGCTGCAGCGGCGAGGGCGCTGCCGACGACCGAGCCGAGCGAGAAGTTGGGGATGAAGACGACTCCGACGCCCGCGGCATCCGCAGCGGGGCGGATCTGCGCGATCCGCTCCTGCGACCAGCCCGACGTGCCGACGAGCACATTGAGGCCGCGCTCGATGGCTGCACGCACGACATCCGTCGACACGGCCGGGGTCGAGGCGTCGACGACGAGGTCGGCGCCGTCGAGCTCGTCGAGGCTGCTGCGGCTCGTCAGGACCGCCGAGATCTCGAAGCCCTCCGACGCCTCGATGACGTCTCGGATGATGCCGCCGAGCTTTCCGGTGCCGCCCACGAGGGCCACGCGCGTGGTCATGACCACCAGCCTACGCGGGCGCGAACTGCATGAACGTGTCCCAAGCGAGCTTCACGACGAGGATCGACAGCACGACGAGGAACACGATCCGCACGAAGCCGCTGCCGTTCTTCGTCGCCATGCGAGCGCCGATGAACCCGCCCGTCATGTTCGCCGCCGCCATGACGACGGCGAGCAGCAGGAGGATCTCGCCGTGCACCCCGTAGACGAGGAGCGCTGCGAGATTCGTGGTGAGATTGGCGATCTTGGCGTTGACGCTCGCCTGGAGGAAGCCGTATCCGAGCACGGCGACGAGCAGGATGACGAAGAACGAACCGGTGCCGGGACCGAGGATGCCGTCGTAGAAGCCGACGACGATTCCGATGAGCGCCGAGCGCCACACGATGGCCGCACGCGACTCGTGGCGCGGCTCGTGGTTCAAGCCCATCTTGGGCTTCAGCAGCGTGTAGATCGCGACCGCCACGACCGCGACCAGCACGATCGGCGTCAGCAGTTCCCGCGGGACGTAGCGCGACAGCGCGGCCCCCACGGCCGACCCCCCGAATGCGCCGGCCACAAGCGGCACGAGGAGAACCAGTTGCACGCGGATGCGTCGCAGATAGACCCAGCTGGCCGAGAGCGTGCCCGCGAAGGACGACAGCTTGTTCGTCCCGAGGATGAAGGGCGTCGCGACATCCTTGGGCACGCCGATGACGAGGGCGGGGAGCTGGATCAGCCCTCCCCCGCCGACGACCGCGTCGACCCAGCCGGCCACCCCGGCCGCGACGATGAGGAAGATCAGCGCGGAGACGGAGACGGGAAGCCAGTCGGCGAGCAGAGGACCATCGAGCACCGATCGATTCTCCGGTTCGGTGCGCGCCGCGTCCAATCGGCAGGAGCCGGGCTCGCGCCGCGGATCAGCCGTCGGCTCAGACGGGAAGGATGTCGGGAAGGCCGGTGCGCAGCTCGACAGGGAGGTGCGAGAGGTCGTTGTGCGAGACCATCGTCCAGGGGCGGCCGGGGCGCTGCGCGAGCACGGTCAGCCCGCAGTGAGCCTGGTTGATCGTCAACCACCGCCAGTCGGGTGCCTGCAGCACCTCGCGCACGAACCAGGCGATGACGAAGTTGTGGGTGATCAGCAGTTCGTGGGCGTCGGGCTTGCGAGCGAGGAACTCCCCCACCGCATCCGCCATCTGCGCTGCGCCCGCCTCGGTCTCGGCCTCGGTGTACGACCCGAAGAAGGGCTCGTAGGCGGCGGGCGTATCGGGCGTCATACCGGTCGGGACGCAGTCGAACAGCAGAGACGACGCCTGCGGAGCCAGGGCTGGCAGGCGCTTGGCGACGGCGCGCGCCGTCTCTTGGGCGCGCTCGAGCGGCGAGTGCCAGACGGCGTCGAGGGGCACGCCGGAGATGCGATCGGCCAGCAGCTCGGCTTGACGGCGTCCACGCGGCGAGAGCGGGCCGTCTTCGAGACCGTGCTCGGCGTCCTGATGCTCTCCGTGGCGCACGAGGTAGAGATACTGCGTCACAGAAGCTCGATTCGAAACGATGAACAGGGCGCCATCCACCCTACGTCACCCCTCCGACAGGCGCTCCGCGGGATCACAGATCGGCTCACTCCACGGCGCGCGCGATCTCCGCGAGGTGCGAGCGACCGAGCCGGGCGCCGACACCCTGCACGAGCTGGTCGACGTGCGCGGGCCGGCTCGCATTGACGATCGGCGCCGTCACGACGCGCTGCGCGAGGAGCCAGGAGACCGCGATCGCTGCCGTCGAGACCGACAGCTCCTCCGAGATGCGGTCGAGCGCCTTCAGCGTCCGGGCGCCGCGACGGTTCATCCATGCGGCGAGCTGCGAGCCGCGCACCGATGACGACAGACCGGAACGATCGCGATGGCTCCCGGTGAGGTAGCCGTGCTCGAGAGCCTGCGAGGGCGTCACCGCGAGGCCCTGGGCGCCGGCGATGAGACGCAGGTCACCGTCGAACTCCGACCGGTGCAGGAGGTTGTAGGGAACATCCAGTGCGGCGAAACGCGGGTACCCCGCGGAGGACAGGATGCGGGCCTCGACGAGCTGCATCGCGGTGTATCCGGCCGCTCCCAGCGCTCCGACCTTCCCGCTCTCGACGAGCCATTCCGCCGTCGCGAGAGTGTCTTCGAGCGCCGTGACGCCGTCGGTCGCGGCATCCAGGTACAGCAGGTCGATGCGATCGATGCCCAGCCGGCCGAGCGACGCTTCCACCGACCGTACGAGATTCACCGAGCCGAGCCCCGGATTGTCGGGGTTGCCCCCGACCCGCACCGTGACGACGATGTCGTCGCGGTTTCCCCGACTGGAGAGCCAGCGGCCGATGATGTGCTCGCTGCGACCCGAGGCGTAGCCGTCGGAGGTGTGCAGGGCGTTGCCGCCGCGCTGCACGTACGCGTCGAGGACGGCGTGGCTCGCTGCGAGATCGATGGTCCAACCGAACTCGGAGCCGCCGAGGATGAGGGGGAAGATCCGCTTGCCGGTCTCGGCCAGGTCGACGCGGATGTCGGCGCCCACGGGCTTGCCGTGTACCGGGATCGGGCTGGAGGGATGCACGGCCGCGGCGGGCGCACCAGCGGCTGCGACCTGAGCCACCCGGTCCCCCGACATCACACACCTCCGTCGACACCGAGGAATCGCGGGGCGCGGCTCCTCGGCGCGCACTTCGAGAGTAGGACACCCCGCACCTGTGGGCGCGTATTGTCGCGAACAGGCCGTGAATTCCAGATAACTGTTTCATCACGGCCGCTCTGGGAACGACGGATGCCCGCCCCCGAGACGGGGACGGGCATCCGGGTGATAGGAGATTCAGCCTTCGGCGGGAGCCTCGGGGCCCTCGCTCGCAGCGGCCGAGCCGTCCTGGTCAGCGGTCTCTTCGAGAACCGGCTCGAGGGAGAGCTTGCCGCGGTCGTCGATCTTCGTGATGCGCACGAGGATCTTCTGGCCGACGCCCAGGACGTCTTCGACGTTCTCGACGCGCTTGCCACCGGCGAGCTTGCGGACCTCGCTGACGTGCAGCAGTCCGTCCTTGCCGGGCAGGAGCGAGATGAACGCGCCGAACGTCGCGATCTTCACGACGGTGCCCAGGAACTGCTCGCCGACCTCGGGGTTGGTGGGGTTGGCGATCGCGTTCACGCGGGCACGAGCGGCCTCGGCCGAGGGGCCGTCGGTCGCGCCGATGTAGACGGTGCCGTCCTCCTCGATGGAGATGTCGGCGCCGGTCTCGTCCTGGATCGAGTTGATCGTCTTGCCCTTGGGGCCGATCAGCTCACCGATCTTGTCGACCGGGATCTGGACGCTGATGACGCGCGGGGCGGTCGGTGCCATCTCGTCGGGGCTGTCGATCGCGGCGTTGAGGACGCCGAGGATCGTCAGACGAGCCTCCTTGGCCTGGGTCAGCGCGGCCGAGAGCACCGACGACGGGATGCCGTCGAGCTTCGTGTCGAGCTGGATGGCCGTGACGAACTCGCTCGTGCCGGCGACCTTGAAGTCCATGTCGCCGAGCGCGTCCTCGGCGCCGAGGATGTCGGTCAGCGCCGCGTAGCGGGTCTCACCGTCGACCTGGTCGGAGACGAGACCCATCGCGATACCGGCGACCGGGGCGCGCAGGGGCACACCGGCGTTCAGCAGCGAGAGGGTCGAGGCGCACACCGAGCCCATCGAGGTCGAGCCGTTCGACCCGAGGGCCTCGGAGACCTGACGGATCGCGTACGGGAACTCCTCGCGGCTGGGCAGCACCGGCACGAGCGCGCGCTCGGCGAGGAAGCCGTGCCCGATCTCGCGACGCTTCGGGCTGCCGACGCGGCCGGTCTCACCGGTCGAGTAGGGCGGGAAGTTGTAGTGGTGCAGGTAGCGCTTGCTCGTCGTGGGCGACAGCGAGTCGATCTGCTGCTCCATCTTCAGCATGTTCAGCGTGGTGACGCCCAGGATCTGGGTCTCACCGCGCTGGAAGATCGCCGAGCCGTGGACGCGCGGGATGACCTGCACCTCGGCGTCGAGCGGACGGATGTCGGCCAGGCCGCGACCGTCGATGCGGACGCCCTCGCTGAGGATGCGGCCGCGGACGATCTTCTTGGTCACCGACTTGTACGCGGCGGAGAACTCCGCGAGCGCGGACGCCGGGAGCTGCTCGGCCTCGACGGCAGCGGCGACCTCGCCCTTGACGCGGTCCTTGATCGCGTCGTCGGCGTTCTGGCGCTCCTGCTTGTCGGCGATCTGGTAGACGCTCGTCAGCTCGCCGTAGGCGCGCTCGGCGACGAAGTCGTAGACCTCGGGGGCGTACGGCGGGAAGACGGGGTAGACGCCCGGCTCACGCGACGCGGATGCCGCCATCGAAGCCTGCGCCTCGACGAGCTGCTTGATGAAGGGCTTCGCGGCCTCGAGGCCCTGTGCGACGACCTCTTCGCTCGGCTTGACGGCGCCGCCCTTGATGAGGTTCCAGCTGCCCTCGGTCGCCTCGGCCTCGACCATCATGATGGCCACTTCGCCGTCGGGCAGAACCCGGCCGGCGACGGTGAGGTCGAAGACGGCCTCTTCGACGACCTTCTGGTTCGGGAAGACGACCCACTGGTCCTCGTGCTCACCGTGACCGGGAACGAGCGCCAGGCGAACACCGGCGATCGGGCCGGAGAACGGCAGGCCCGAGATCTGCGTCGAAGCGGATGCCGCGTTGATCGCGAGGGCGTCGTAGTACTCGCCGGGTGCGATCGAGAGGACCGTGATGACGATCTGGACCTCGTTGCGCAGGCCGTCGACGAACGAGGGGCGCAGCGGACGGTCGATCAGACGGCAGACGAGGATCGCCTCGGTCGAGGGGCGTCCCTCGCGGCGGAAGAACGAGCCGGGGATCTTGCCTGCGGCGTACGAGCGCTCTTCGACGTCGACGGTGAGCGGGAAGAAGTCGAAGCCTTCGCGCGGGTGCTTGCCGGCGCTGGTGGCCGAGAGGAGCATCGTCTCCTCGTCGAGGTAGGCGGCAACGGCGCCCTGCGCCTGCTGTGCCAGGCGTCCGGTCTCGAACCGGACGGTGCGGGTGCCGAAGCGGCCGTTGTCGAGGACGGCTTCGGCTGCGGTGATTTCTGGACCTTCCAAGAGGTCCCTCCTTCTTTGTTTAGACTCGCACGCGCGTTTCGCGCACGAGATCGTGCGAAGGAGCGGGGCAGATATGGGCGCGCGGACGAAACCGCGAGAACCGCCTGCGCTGGTCACCAGTCGAAGATCACCATCTCCGCGATCGGCATTCGATCGGGATGGGAACCCACCACAGGGGACCAGCTTCCTGCCGGATCCGCTCCATGAGCTCAGTGTTGAATTGAGCGGGTGCCGGACGGCAACCTGCCCCAGCCTACCAGCGAGACCCTCGCCTGCGTATCGTGGCCTCATGAGCGAAGCAGACAAGACCGCGGGCGCGGCATCCGACGATGTGAAGCGCAAGTTCCGCGAGGCGCTCGAGAAGAAGAACGCCCAGCACCGCACCGGAGAGGCACACCTCGACGGCGATTCGTCGGTGCACGCGTCGCACGGTGCCATGACGAAGCGGGAGTTCCGCCGCAAGAGCGGGTGACGCCGAACGGCCGCCCGCGAACGGGGCTCGGATGCTGACGCGTCCGGGCCCCGTCTGTGTTTCTCGGGCGCTTCGGGGGGTGTGGAGAGTGGCGGGGCGATGTCGGAGGTTCGTGACAGTATTCGAACATGCATTCGAATGATGGGATCGGTAGCCGGGCAGGCTGCGGGATGGGCAGCGACGGCGACGTCGACGTCCTCGCTCAGCTGGTCGCGAATGCCGAGGGCGTTTCGGATGCCGCGCGAGCCGTGCAGATTCGTGAGGTTCGGGTGCTCGCGGCGGCTGGGCTGCTGGCCGAGAAGCAGGCCGCTGGGGCGTCGGAGAAGGTCAAGGCGCGCGAGATGGCGTTGCGGGGCATCGCCGCGGAACTTGCCGGAGTGTTCGTCGCGACCGACCGAACGCTGCAACGCCGCATCGACGAAGCGCGGGACCTGGTTGAGAACTACCCGGTGACGATGGCGGCCTGGGAAGCCGGGCGCATCGTCCGCGGGCATGTCCGGGTGATCCAGGAAGTCGGGTGCCTCGTGCCCGTGGAGGAGCGGGCGGAGTTCGAACGGCTTGCGATCCAACGGTGCGAGGGCGAAAGGCCCAACCGTGTGCTGGAGACATTGCGGATGCTGGCGGAGCAGATGCACCCGCGGTCGTTCACCGAGCGGCACGAGGAGGCCGCGGCGGGGCGGTGCGTGCGAGTGCAGGCCGGCGCCGATGGCATGTCGGACCTGATCGCGACGCTGCCGACCGTGATCGCGGACGGCATCGTGGACCGGCTCACGCGGCAGGCGCGGGAGATCATCAACACACGGCAGCCGGTCGACGCGGCGGGTGGCGGCGCTGACGCTCGAGCCGACGCCCCTGACGCTCAAGCCGAGGCGCCTGGCGTTCGAGCCGACGCGAACGGCGGCGCGCCCGGCGCCGACACGACAATTCCCGACGGGTCGTCGTTCGTCGACGATGCCCGCACCATCGACCAAGTCCGCGCCGACGTGCTCAGTGACCTCCTCCTCGCCGGGACACCCGCCCTCGATCCCACCGGCACCGGTGACGGCGACGGAACCCTCGGGGCGATCCGGGCACACGTGCAGGTCGCGGTGTCGGCACTGACATTGATGGGACAGGACGACGGGCCGGCCGACCTCGCGGGGCGCTCCCCCATCGACGCCGCCACCGCACGCGAACTCGCAGGTAACGCGACCTCCTGGGACCGGTTGCTCACCCACCCGGTCACCGGAACCGTCCTCGAATGCGACAGCTACCGGCCCACCGCCGCCATGGTCAGGCTGCTCCGAGCCCGAGACCGGCACTGCCGGTTCCCCGGATGCCGGCAACCCGTCATCCGCTGCGAACTCGACCACACCATCGCCGCATCCGAGGGCGGGGCGACACATGTCTGCAACCTCGCGAACCTCTGCAAGAGACACCACGACGTCAAACACCACACCCGATGGCGAGTACGACAACTCCCGGGCGGAAGGCTGATCTGGACCTCACCGACCGGACGGATCTACCGCGAAGACGCACCACCACCGCTCGTCGCCTTCACGTCCGCAGAGCCACCCGGCCCCGGGGCCCCGCCATTCTGAGCGGTCGCGTTCCACCTTCTCCTCGCTGGGCCCGTCGCCCTGCGCGCCGGCGAGCCGGTTTCGCCTGCCATCGAGAATGCCGGTGGCCACGGCATCCGATTTCTCGGATCCGCGGCCACCGGAGATCGGGAACTGTCAGCGCGTCGCGGCCTCGCGGCGGAGGCGAGCGCGCTCCTCCTTCGCCGCGGCCTCCTCGAGGGCGGCGTCACCGAGGCCCTGCGTGTTGACGGCGCCGGTGTCGTTCGACATCCCGTCGTGACCGTGACCGGTGAGCATAGCCTCGTCGAAGGGGCGCTCGCCGCTGAGCACGGCGCGGGCCTGGTCGCGGTCGAACTCGCGGGTCCAGGTTCCGATGAGGATCGTCGCGACCGCATTCCCGGTGAAGTTGGTCAGCGCGCGCCCCTCCGACATGAACCGGTCGATGCCGACGATCACGCCGACGCCGTTGACGAGGTCGGGCCGGTACGCCTGCAGACCGCCGGCGAGGGTCGCGAGGCCGGCGCCGGTGACTCCGGCCGCGCCCTTCGAGGCGATGATCATGAACACCAGCAGTCCGATCTGCTCGGGGATCGACATCGGAGCGCCCATGCCCGCCGCGATGAACAGCGACGCCATCGTGAGGTAGATGGCCGTCCCGTCGAGGTTGAACGAATATCCCGTGGGGACCGTGATACCCACGACCGGCTTCGAGACGCCGACGTGCTCCATCTTGGCGATCAGGCGGGGCAGCGCGGACTCGCTCGACGAGGTCCCGACGATCAGCAGATACTCGCGGGCGAGGTACTTCATCAGGCTGAAGATGTTGATCCGCGCCACGGCGTAGAGCAGCGTGCCGAGCACCGCGACGATGAAGACGATGCACGTGATGTAGAACGCGATCATCAGCACACCGAGGCTCACGATGGCGGCGACACCGGTCTTGCCCACCACCGCGGCGATCGCACCGAAGGCGCCGATCGGAGCGAGCCACAGGATCATGCCGAGGATGCGGAAGACCAGCGTCTGCAGGTTCTTCACGGCGCTCATGATCGGGGCGCCCTTCTCGCCGAGTCCCTGCAACGCGAAGCCGACCAGCAGCGCGATGAACAGCACCTGGAGCACGCTCTCACCGGTGAACGCCGAGAAGAACGTGGTCGGGATGATGCCGAGCAGGAAGTCGGTCGTCGACTTCGCCTCGGCCGCCGCCCCGGCGTCGTAGACCGCGCTCTGCATGTTGAGCCCCTCACCCGGGTGGATGATGTTGCCCACGATGAGTCCGATCGCCAAGGCGAAGGTCGACATCACCATGAAGTAGAGCAGCGCGAGACCGCCGATGCGCCCGACCGTCGCGGCCTTCGCGATCGAGCCGACCCCCACGACGATCGTGCAGAAGATGATCGGCGCGATCATCATCTTGATGAGGTTGACGAAGCCCTTGCCGAGCGGCTCGAGACCGACGGCGAAGGAAGGCCATACGAGGCCGACGACCGCGCCCAGCACGACCGCCAGGATGACCGAGACGTAGAGCCACGTGTGCTTGTCCCAGGCCTGCTTGCCTTTCCGGGCGTTGTACCCCGGCAGGCGGAAAGATGATGTGAGAGCCATGGTCTCCTCCAGCTGAACAGTCGTTGTCCGATGCCGACGTCTCTGTCGGTGCGCTCTCAGCGTCCGGCTGTTCCGCGCGGACGCCGATTTATGGTCGTATTGGTCACGGCCTGCGACGTGGCAGCATCCGACGACGACGACGAGAGCGAGAGCGGCATGACAACGCGCACCCGCAGCGCCGCTTCGCTCGTGTTCGTCGCGGTCGCGGTGGCCGTGGCGCTCCTCACCCTGGCGATCGCCGGCATCCTCATCGCCGACGGCCAGCGGTCCGCGCGGTCCGAGGCCGAGCGCGTCACCCAGGCCGTCGCGCAGACCGTCGCCGACTCGGCGCAGGTCGCCGACCTCCTCGCCGCCGGCGACCGCGACCTCGCATCCGCGGAGCTGCAGCCCCAGGTCGAACAGGTGATCGTCGATGCCCGCGTCGACTTCGTCACGATCATGGACCCGAGCGGCATCCGGATCACGCACCGCGACGCCGAGCGGATCGGCGAGCGCTACCTGGGTTCGATCCCCACCACGTCACGCGCGTTGACGGAGGAGTTCACGGGCACCCTCGGCCCCTCGATCCGCACCATCGTGCCCGTGGAGAGCGGCGGCGCCGTCGTCGGGTGGGTCTCTGTCGGCGTGACCATCGGCAGCATCGCGGCGACTCTGGGGCCCCGCATCCTCGTCGTCGTCGGCATCGCGGCCGCGCTCCTGGCGGCCGGTCTCGTCGGAGCCGTCGTCGCGCGTCGGGCGACGCGCCAGGTCACCGGAGACCTGCCCGCCGGCGCCGTCCGCGACGCCGTCTCGTCGTTCGAGTCGCTCCGCACTCTCGGCGAAGCCCTGCGGGCGCAGACCCACGAGCACGGCAACCGCATGCACACCGCCATCGCCCTGCTCGAGCTGGGTCGCACCCCCGAGGCGATCGAGATCCTCGCCGAGACCTCGCGGCAGAGCCAGGTGCTGGTCGACGAGGTCGCGGCCCGCCGCGAGGGCGACCCGACCGTCGGAGCGCTGCTGCTCGGCAAGGCCTCGCAGGCCAAGGAACGCGGCATCCGGTGGCGCTCCCGCATCGAGCCCGACGCGCCGCGCTCGGTGCTCTCGCCGGTCGATGCCGTCTCGGTCGTCGGTAATCTCATCGACAATGCGCTCGACGCCGCCGCCGGCGGGCCCGAACCGCGCTGGGTGGAGATCAGGATGACGCGCACCGAGGAGGACGAGCTCGAGATCGCCGTGTCGGACTCGGGAACCGGCGTGCCGCCGGAACTGCGGCGCCGGATCTTCGAGCACGGCTTCTCCACGAAACCCGCTGGCGCCGAAGGACGTGGTGTGGGTCTCGCCCTCGTCGCAGCGATCGTCGACGACGCCGGCGGTAGCCTCACCCTCGATCACGACCCGACGACGTTCCGCGTCATCCTGCCGAGGAGGGAAACATGATCGGCGTGCTGCTGGTCGACGACGAAGCCCTCACCCTCGACCTCCACCGCCACTACATCGAGCGGCTGGACGGATTCCGGGTCGTCGCCGAGTGCAGCGGCGCACGTGCCGCCCTGCGAGCCCTCCTCGACAGCCCGGCCACGGACGAGATCGACCTCGTGCTGCTGGACATGACGATGCCCGACGGATCGGGACTCGACGTCCTGCGCCATGTGCGCGCGCGAGCCCGGGATGTCGACGTCATCGCGATCACCTCGGTGCGGGATGCCGACGTGGTGCGCCAGGTCGTCGGCCTCGGCGCGGTGCAGTACCTCGTGAAGCCCTTCACCTTCGCCGACTTCCAGGAACGGATGTCGCAGTACGCGCGCTACCGCGAGCGCGCGAGCGAGACCACGGGCGCGGCGACCCAGGCCGAGATCGACGCGATGCTGGGGGCGCTGCGCCCGGTCACGGCTCCCATCCCCAAGGGGCTCTCTCCCGAGACGTTCGAGCGCGTGTCGAACCGGCTCCGCGAGGCCGGAGCCCTGTCCGCCCGCGAGGCTGCGGAGGCGCTCGGGATGTCGCGCGTCGCGGCGCGACGATACCTCGAGCACCTCGCCGACGCCGGCCGCGCCGAACGGGCCCAGCGCTACGGGGCCCCCGGCCGGCCCGAGGCCGAGTACCGCTGGCGCCCCTGACCGCGCGTCGCTCTCGGCGGGCGGGGATGTGGCGGGGCGGGGCGGGCTACTGCTGCGGGAGGGACGAGCGGCGCGGGGCCGTGGGGCCGATGCGCACGTAGGCGGGGAGCTTGGGAGCGACGCCGTCGCCGGCCGTGCGGCCGCGCAGGCGCCGCCACATCCACGGGAGCGCATCGCGACGCAGCCACGTTCCCGGCACGACGGGATCGTCGTCGAGATGGAAGGCCTCGTCGAGCTCGGCGAGCGCCTCGGCGTGCGGCACCCCGAGCGCTTCCGCCGCGCGATAGGCCACGAGCCGATGCCCGCGCGAGCGCAGATGCACCTTGTCGTCGGCCCACAGCTCGAGGCGGGCGAGTTCCGGCACAGCCTCGAGGTCGACCAGGATGGCGCCCGTCCTCGACGCGATCGTTCGCAGCCGGGCGTTGTAGGCGGCGAAGCGCCGCGCGAAGATGCTCGCCGCGGCCCGCCCGGGAAGGAACACCGTGGCGAGCAGCACATCCGCCCCGGATTCCCGCAACCGCCGGACCGCGATCTCGACCTCGTCGGCGACGCTCGCGACGTCGACCCGGGCCTGCACGAGGTCGTTGGCTCCGATGAGCACCGAGACGAGTTCGGGCCGCAGCGCCAGGCACGCCGGAACCTGCTCGTCGACGAGGTGCCGTACCCGTTTGCTGCGCACCGCGAGGTTCGCGTACTGGAAGGCTCCGGTTCCCCCACCGGCTCGCGGCGCCGCCGAGGCGAGCAGCTGAGCGAGACGATCGGCCCATCCCCGGTGCATCCCCGCCGGCATGCGCGACGTGTCGCAGAGCCCCTCGGTGATCGAGTCGCCCAGCGCGACGTAGCGCCGCCACAGCGGAGGTCCGTCGCCCGCGGCGGGCAGCTCGGCGCGCGGCCACACGCGAGCCCGCCGGGCACGGTCGATCGCATGCAGCTCGCCCGCACGCTCGTAGTGGCCGAGCAGGGCATCGCCGAGGCTCTCCCAGGTGCGCCCGGCGACAGCCTCCCGGGCCGCCGCGCCGAACGCGCGCCGCTTCGCCGCGTCCCCCGCCAGGTCGGCGACCCGGCGGCGGAGGTCGTCGGCATCGCCGGGCCGGTAGAGCCAGCCGTCGACACTGCTGCGCACCAGGTCGAGCGGGCCGCCGCGACCCGTCGCGACCACCGGTACACCGCTCGCCTGCGCCTCCTGGATGGTCTGGCCGAACGTCTCGCTCTCGCCCGGGTGCACGAAAACGTCGAAGCTGGCCATCACGGTGGCGAGCGCGTCCCCGTGCAGATGGCCGAGGAAGACGGCATCCGGCAAGAGGCTCTCCAGACTCGTCCGCGAGGGCCCGTCGCCCACGATGACCAGTCGCACGCCGGGCAGCGAGCTGAGCGCCGCCAGATCCTCGATCTGCTTCTCGGGGGCGAGCCGCCCGACATATCCGACCACGACGTCGCCGTCGGCCGTTTCCGGAACGACCCGCGCGCGCCACGCCTCGTCGCGGCGGTGGGGCGCGAAGCGGATGCCGTCGACCCCGCGGCCCCAGATCGCGACGCGATCGACACCGAGGTCCTGCAGCTGCCGCCGTGCCGCGTCGGCGGGGGCGAGCGTCAGCGTCGCGCGGCGATGCAGCCGCCGCACGTGAGCAGCCGTGAGCGCCGTGGCGTGCGGCACGCCGTAGCGCTCGGTGTAGGCGATGACATCGGTCTGATAGACGGCGACGCTCGGCAGCCCGAGGCCCTCGGCGGCGAGAAGCCCCTGCCAGCCGAGAAGGAACGGCGATGCGAGGTGCACGACGTCTGGGCGGAACTCTCGCAGCGCCCGCGCGACCGAGACCACGGGCGGGGCCGCCACGCGCACGGCGGGATACCGGGGCATCGGGATCGACCGCACCGTTCGACCCGGAACGGCGAGCGGATGCCGTCGCCCCGCGCCCGGCGCGACGACGAAGGCCTCGTGCCCGCGATGCTCGAGATGCTCGAGCACCCGCAGGACCGAACCGGTCACGCCGTTCATGTGGGGAAGGAAGGACTCGGTGACCACCGCGACTCTCACGACACCAGGGTGTCGCCGACGGCGCGCCACTGTCTGCTGAACCAGCCGGAATCGCGCACTGTTCACACGATCCTCCGCGCTCGGTCACCTCGCGGACGCCTGACCGTCGCCGTTCCCGCTCCGTTCATCCACGGCTGATAGGGATGCCGCGTGCTCGACGACCTGCTGACCGCGATGTCCGGCGGCCCCTGGCTCCTCGTCGCGGTCTTCGCGCTCGTCCTCCTCGACTCCGTCCTGGTCGTCGTCCCCGGCGAGATCGCGGTGACGGCGGCGGGAGCGCTCGCCGCGTCGACCGGCGATCCCCCGCTGGCGGCCGTCGTCGGTGTCGCCGCATCCGCTGCGTTCTGCGGGGATGCGCTCTGCTACGCCGTGGGGCGTCGGATCGGCCTCCGCCGGTGGCGTTGGATGCGGCACCGGCGCGTGCAACGCGCGTTCGCGTGGGCGGGGGCTCGGCTGCAGCGGGGAACCGCGACGGTCGTCTTCACCGCGCGCTTCATCCCCTTCGCGCGCCTCGCGGTCAATCTCACCGCGGGCGCCACGCGAGTATCGGCCGTCCGCTTCCTCGCCATCGCCGGGGTCGCTGCAACGTCCTGGGCCACCTATCAGAGCGTCATCGGCGCGGCGATCGGCGCGCTCCTGCCCGATGCTCCGCTGCTCGCCGTGCTGCTGTCGGTGGCCGCGGCGCTCGCGCTGGGCGCCGCGATCGATGTGATCACGGCCGCCCTCACGCGGCGCCGCGAGCGGGTCACTCCCCCGCGAGACCGCCGAGCAGGTGACCGAACGACTTGCCCTCGCCCAGGTACGAGGCGGGGTCGAACGGATCCGCGTCCGTGACGGGCGTGCGTGCCACGACGGCCGCAGCGAGCTCCCGTGCGCCGCGCTCGACCCGCGCACTCAGCGGAGCGACCTCGTCGGCCTTGCTCCCCCAGTCGCTCGACGCCGCGAAGACGCCGGTCGAGACCGGGGCCGCGTGCAGGTACGCGAACAGCGGCCGGATGGCGTAGTCGATCGCGAGCGAGTGACGAGCCGTGCCCGCGTTCGCCCCGATGAGCACGGGCTTCCCGGTGAGCGAGTCGGGGTCGAGCACGTCGATGAACGACTTGAACAGCCCGGAGTAGCTCGTCGAGAAGATCGGCGTCACAGCGATGAGCGCGTCGGCCGAGACGACCGAGTTGATCGCCGACTCGAGGGCGGGCGGGGCGAAACCCGTCAGCAGGTTGTTCGTGATGTCGTGCGCGAGATCGCGCAGCTCGATGACGTCCGCTGTCGCGGTGATGTCGGATGCCGTGAGCTCGGCGATCGTCGCCGTCGCGAGCCGGTCGGCGAGCATGCGGGTCGACGACGGGTTCGACAGGCCGGCCGAGACGACCGCGATACGCCGCGCGCTCATCGTGCCGCCGCCACACCGAAGGCCGAACCTGCGGGCGCGGGAGCGTCC
This sequence comes from Microbacterium sp. SMR1, assembly GCF_003289625.1. Classification (GTDB taxonomy): domain Bacteria; phylum Actinomycetota; class Actinomycetes; order Actinomycetales; family Microbacteriaceae; genus Microbacterium; species Microbacterium plantarum. The sequence continues at coordinate 131,332 of NZ_QMBN01000001.1, read as the reverse complement.
TGGTAGGGCGAGGGGCCGCTGAGGTTGTCTCCGCGATTGGCGCGGGGCCGCGCTTCGCGCGCCGGGCCGTCGCCGTACACCTCACGGACGCGCGCGGCGTGCGTCGGGGCGTCGGGCACTGCCGCGCCACGACCCTGCGCGAGCTCCTTCCGAAGCACCGGGACGACCTCGCCACCCAGGATGTCGAGCTGCTCGAGCACGGTCTTCAGCGGCAGGCCCGCGTGGTCGATGAGGAACAGCTGACGCTGGTAGTCGCCGAACGTCTCGCGCATCGCCGCGTACCGGTCGATGACCTGCTGCGGCGACCCGACGGTGAGGGGCGTCATCTCGCTGAAGTCCTCGAGCGAGGGGCCGTGACCGTAGACGGGGGCGTTGTCGAAGTACGGGCGGAACTGCCGGACGGCATCCTGCGAGTTGGCGCTCATGAACACCTGGCCGCCGAGACCGACGATCGCCTGCTCGGGCGTGCCGTGGCCGTAGTGCGCGAAGCGCTGACGGTACAGGTCGATGAGGCGCTGGTAGTGCTCCTTGGGCCAGAAGATGTTGTTCGCGAAGAAGCCGTCGCCGTAGTAGGCGGCCTGCTCGGCGATCTCGGGGGTGCGGATCGAGCCGTGCCAGACGAACGGAGCGACGCCGTCGAGCGGACGGGGCGTCGAGGTGAAGCCCTGCAGCGGGGTGCGGAACTTGCCCTCCCAGTCGACGACGTCCTCACGCCACAGCTTGTGCAGCAGGGCGTAGTTCTCGATCGCGAGCGGGAGGCCCTGACGGATGTCCTTGCCGAACCACGGGTAGACCGGTCCGGTGTTGCCGCGCCCCATGATGAGGTCGACGCGGCCGCCCGACAGGTGCTGCAGCATCGCGTAGTCCTCGGCGATCTTCACCGGGTCGTTCGTCGTGATGAGCGTCGTGGCCGTGGAGAGGATGAGGCGTTCGGTCTGCGCCGCGATGTAGGCGAGCGTCGTGGTGGGCGACGACGACCAGAACGGCGGGTTGTGGTGCTCGCCGATCGCGTAGACGTCGAGCCCGACATCCTCGGCATGCTTGGCGATGGTCACGGCGGCGCGGATCTTCTCCGCCTCGCTCGGGGTGTGGCCGGTCGTCGGGTCTGCCGTGATGTCGCTCACGGAGAAGATGCCGAACTGCATCCCCGACCAGCCGGTGTTTTCGCTCGTGTGCGTGTTCACGTCGGTCCGCCTTCCCGGATGCCGCAGCATCCGTTTCATGCAAATGAATATAAACCATGCAACGCGGTCGCGCTCGGACTATTCCCCCGGGATAGTGTTTCATCCACGATGACGCATCCCGCCACCGGCACGACCGGAACGCGCCCGAAGCGGCGCGTGCCCTTCTGGGACAACGCCCGCTTCGCCTGCATCGTGCTGGTGGTGCTGGGTCACGCGATCCAGCGCCTGACGTACGACTCCGACATCGCGATGGCGATGTACCTCGTGATCTACGCGTTCCACATGCCCGCGTTCGCGATCATCTCGGGCTACTTCTCCAAGTCCGACCCGCAGTCGCGGCGGCAGATGGCCCGCGTCATCACCGACATCCTCGTGCCGTACGTGATCTTCGAGGGACTCTGGACGCTCACGAAGTTCCTCGTCGAGGGCCACGCGAACCCCAACCCGACCCAGCCCTCGTGGACGCTGTGGTTCCTGCTGGCGCTCGGGATCTTCCGCCTGGTCCTGCCCTACCTCGCGCTCCTGCGGTGGCCGCTCCTGTGGGCCTTCGCGATCTCGGTCATCTCGGGGTACCTCCCGAACATCGATTCGACGCTCTCGCTGTCGCGAACGCTCGGCTTCCTGCCCTTCTTCGTGCTCGGCTGGTGGCTGCGCGACCGCGACGTCGTCGACCGGTTCGACCTGCTGCGGCGCACCCCGACGACCGTGACGGCGGCCGTCGCGACGCTCGGGCTCGCGGGATGGGCGGCCTGGGCATTCATCGGAACATGGCGCGACATCAACCTCGGCAAGTGGATGTTCTACGACGCGAGCTACTCGGATGCGGGCAGCTCCGAATGGTGGGCGGGAGCCGTGCGGGTCGCTCTGCTGCTCGTGGCGCTCGCCCTCACGGCATCCTTCCTGGCTCTCGTCCCCCGCGGTTCGCACCGCTGGACCCGGCTCGGGCAGTACACGATGTACATCTACCTGCTGCACTCGTTCGTGCTGTACCCGTTCCGGGAGTCGGGCGTGCTGCGAGACGCCGAACCCACGTGGGTGTGGCTGCCGCTCGTCGTCGTCGCGTCGATCCTCATCGCCCTGGGTCTGGCCACGGCTCCGGTTCGACGCGTGTTCCGGCCGCTCGTCGAGCCCCGCCCGGCGTGGCTCTTCCGCGACCCGCAGCTCGCGGGCCGCGAGGGCCGGCGCAGCGACCCGACGGGGTCGCGTCGTCCGCGCGAGGCCGGCGAGGTCATCCCGCGCAACAAACGAGCGGATGCCGCAGACGGCTCGTAGCCTCACTGCATGAGCGAGCTCTCCCTTCCCGTTCTCGACTTCTCCCAGCTCGACGGCGACGCCGCCGATGTCGCCCGCTTCCGCGACGAGCTGCGCGCCGCGACGCACGACGTCGGCTTCTTCTACCTCACCGGCACCGGCATCCCCGCCGGTCTCGAGGACCGGCTCCACCGCGTCGCGCGCGAGTTCTTCGACCTGCCCGAGGCCGACAAGCTCGCGATCGAGAACGTCAACAGCCCGCACTTCCGCGGCTACACGCGCGTCGGCGGCGAGCTCACGCAGGGCCGGGTCGACTGGCGCGAGCAGATCGACATCGGTCCCGAACGGTCCGCGGTGGACGACCCCGACGCGCCCGACTACGCCCGGCTCATCGGCCCCAACCTGTGGCCGGCCGCGCAGCCCGAGCTGCGCGAGGTCACCGACGCGTGGGTCGCGCACCTCCCCGAGGTCGCGCGGCGTCTGCTCCGTGCCTGGGCCGAGGCCCTCGGCGCCCCCGCGACCTACTTCGACGACCACTTCGGCGAGCCCCAGACCCTGCTGAAGATCGTCCGCTACCCCGGCAAGGACGACCCCACCCCGCAGCAGGGTGTCGGCGCGCACAAGGACTCGGGCGCCCTGACCCTCCTGTGGGTCGAGCCCGGCAAGGGCGGCCTGCAGGTCGAGCGCGATGGCGAATGGGTCGACGCTCCGCCGGTGCCCGGGGCCTTCGTCGTCAACATCGGCGAACTGCTCGAGTACGCGACCGACGGCTATCTCATCGCGACGAACCACCGCGTCGTGTCACCGCGGTATCCGGACGACCGCATCTCGGTCCCGTTCTTCTTCAACCCCGCGCTCGACGCCCGGTTCCCGCTCATCGACCTGCCCGCCGAACTCGCCGCGGAGGCGAGAGGCGTCACGAAGGACCCGAGCAACCCCATCCACGGGGTGCACGGCGAGAACGCGCTGAAGTCGCGCCTGCGGGCCCACCCCGACGTCGCCGAGCGCTGGCACGCCGACCTGCTCGCCGCGGCCCACCGCTGAGCACACACCGCCGAGCACCCGCCGCCGAACACGCACCGTCTCCGCGAGAACGTACCGTCTAGGGTGCGTGCTCCCGGCGAGGGTGCGTTCTCGGGGTCGTCGGCGGCGCGGGCTCGGGAAAAGCCGAAGGCCGCCCCACACCTGGGACGGCCTTCGCAAGAATGTTTTGCGCGATTGTGCGCGGAGTCGCTCTCCTTAGCGGCGGAGACCGAGGCGCTCGATCAGCGTACGGTAACGCTGGATGTCGAGTTCCTGGAGGTAGCCGAGCAGTCGACGGCGCTGACCGACGAGCAGGAAGAGCCCACGGCGCGAGTGGTGGTCGTGCTTGTGGGTCTTGAGGTGCTCGGTGAGGTCCTTGATGCGCTGCGACATGAGCGCGACCTGCACCTCGGGGGATCCGGTGTCACCGGGGTGCGTCGCGTACTCTTCGATGATCGCCTTCTTGACGTCTGCTTCGAGTGCCATAGATGGGATCCCCTTCCTTCTCATTGCGCGGCGCCCGTCACCCGATGTGCGAGCTCTCTTTATCCGCGGCCGATCGAACGGCAACCGCTCTACTGTACCAGTCATCTAGGCTCGCATGATGCGCCTGCGTCGGGATCACCTCATCGACCTGCGGCCGTTGACCACCTCCCCCGCCTTCGCGCGCATGTGGGTCGGCTCGACCCTCGCCGGCCTCGGCGGGCAGCTGACCATCGTCGCGATCATGCTCCACATGTACGACCTGACGGCGTCGACGTTCGCCGTCGCGATGATCGCGGTCGCCGGGCTCGCGCCGATGATCATCGCCGGCCTCTACGGGGGCGTGCTCGCCGACGCGTTCGACCGGCGCCGGGTCGCCATCATCGCGGCATCCGTGACCTTCGTCTCGACGGCCGTCCTGATGGTGCTGACCTGGAGCGGCGGCGAGACGGTCGCGTGGCTCTACGCCGTCGCGGTCGTGAACTCTGCTGCCAATTCGGTCGTCATGGCGGCACGGCAGGCGATCGTGCCGCGGCTGATCCCCCGCGAGCTGCTGCCCGCAGCCTCGGCGCTCGGCGGCATCACTATGGGGATCATGGTCTCGGTCGGGCCGGCCGCGGCCGGGCTGCTCGTGGCCTTCACCGGCTACGGCTGGACCTACACGATCGACCTCGTGCTCATGAGCGCCCTCTTCCTCGGCCTCTGGTCGTTGCCCAGCATTCGCCCGGAGGGCGCCGTCGTCCGCCCGGGCCTGCGATCGCTCGCCGACGGCTGGCGCTTCATCAAGCGCGCGAAGAACATCCGGCTGCAGTTCATCCTCGACATCATCGCGATGACGTTCGGTCAGCCCACCGCCCTCTTCCCCGCCATCGGCGCAGTGCTGCTCGGCGGCGGCGCGATCACGACGGGGCTCCTCACGGCCGCCATCGCCGTCGGCGCGTTCTTCTCGAGCCTGTTCTCGGGACCGATCGCGCGCTACCCGATGCACGGCCGTGGCATCGAGAGGGCGATCATCGCCTACGGCGTCACGATCGCCCTGTTCGGCGCCGTCCTGCTCGCGGGGTCGTTCGGTGTACTCGCCCCGGGGACCGTAGGCGAGGAGTCCGCGAACGTTGCCCTGATCGCCCTCGCCGGCCTCGCGCTGGCCGGTTCCGGCGCGGCCGACAACGTCAGCTCGATCTACCGCAACACGATGGTGCAGGCCGCCGTCCCCGATGCGATCCGAGGCCGACTGCAGGGCCTGTTCATCGTGGTCGTCGCCGGCGGTCCGCGGCTGGGCGCGCTGTACGCCGGGACGCTCGCGACCGTCACGGCACTGTGGTTCCCGCCACTGTTGGGCGGCTTCATCATCGTCGGTCTGGTGGCGCTCCTCGTGCGCCTCGCCCCCGCGTTCCGCGCCTACGACGCGGCCCACCCGACCCCGTGAGCCGGCCGACGCGCCCCCGGAGACACGACGAGGGGCGGATGCCGCAGCATCCGCCCCTCGGAGAGAACCGGGCGATCAGGCCTGGATGGAGCCCTGCAGGTCGAGCTCGATGGTGACGTCCTTGCCGACGAGGACGCCGCCGGTCTCGAGTGCGGCGTTCCAGGTGAGGCCGAACTCCTCACGGTTGATGACGGTCTTGGCCGTCGCGCCGGCCTTGTAGTTGCCCCACGGGTCGGTGCCGAAGCCGCCGAACTCGACCTCGAAGGTCACCGGCTTGGTGACGTCCTTGATGGTGAGGTCGCCGTCGACGAGGAAGTCGCCGCCCTGCTGACGCACGCCGGTCGAGACGAACGTGATGTTGGGGTAGTTCTCGACGTCGAAGAAGTCGGCGCTGCGGAGGTGGTTGTCGCGCCCCTCGTCCTTGGTGTTGATCGAGGCGACGTCGACCTTGGCGTCGAGAGTCAGCTCGAGCGGGTTCTCGGGCGCGACGATGGTCGCCTCGGCGACGGCGAAAGTGCCGCGCACCTTCGAGATCATCATGTGGCGGACGCTGAAGCCCACCTCGCTGTGGGAGGCGTCGAGCACCCAGGTGCCAGCCTTGTAACCGGGGATGTCGGTGGTCGTGGTCATGATCGTCCTTCGTCGTAGGTGTCCGGGAGGGGTCCGGCGTACAGGGGCGGCAACGCGACCCTCGCACAGCCTATTCCCGCGAATGTAAATTTCCGGTTGCCGAACGACGACGGGCGGATGCCGCGCTCTGCAGCATCCGCCCGTCGAGAGGTATTCGCCCGGTCAGCCGACCGCGAGCAGGTCGATGATGAAGATCAGCGTCTTGCCGCCGAGGAAGTGACCGCCGGCGGGGCCGTAGGCCAGGTGCGGCGGGATCACGAGCTCGCGGCGTCCGCCGACCTTCATCCCGGGGATGCCGTCCTGCCACCCCTGGATGAGGCCGCGGAGCGGGAACTGGATGCTCTCACCGCGGTTCCACGACGAGTCGAACTCCTCGCCGGAGGTGTACTCGACGCCGACATAGTGAACGGTGACGGTGTCGCCGGGCTTGGCCTCGGCGCCGTCGCCGACGATCAGGTCGCGAACGACGAGGTCATCGGGAGCGGGCCCCTCGGGGGCGTCGATCTCGGGCTTGGTGCGGTCGTCAGTCATGGTGTCCATCCAACCCGAGGGCGGGGACGGGTGCAACGCGGCGCCCACCCGAGCGCACCTCTTGACGCGGCGCGGCGGCGGGAGGATCATGAGGGCAGGCCAACTCAGCGCCCGGGAGACATGCAGGCATCGCCGCAGCACCGGGCGCTGAGTCTTTCCCGGGCGGTGTCGTCCCGGTCGAGAGTCACGGTCGCAGCAGGGCCTGTCGCAGGCGCGTGGCCCGGGCGAGATGCTCGCGCTCGTCGGAGAGCGCCCGATCGTCGCGGCCGGTCAGCGCCCGTTGGCGTGCGGCAGCGAGACGCGTCGCCTCGGCGATGAATGCCCGCATCGTCTCGGTGCGGTCGCCGGGAAGTGTCCGAGCCCAGGCCAGCGCGCGCCTTCGGCCTCCCCCGGTGGCGAGCAGGTCGACCTCGACGGGGGTGAACCAGCCCGCCGCGGCGTAGTCGTCGAGCCGTTCGCGGGTGAGGCGCGCCTCCTCGCGGCGCAGCAGCAGCACGCCGATCACGAACCCGATGAACAGAGGCACCTGGAGCGTCACGTAGAGGGCGAAGAAGTCGGCGAAAGCAGCCGAGCCGTTCCAGAGCGCGTGCAGCAGGATCGCGACGGCGAGGCCGGTCGCCCAGGGCCCGAACACGGCGGCGCCCCGTGCTCCCCGCCGCACGGCGAGTCCGACCGCGAAGCCGGTCGCAGCCGTGAACATGACGTGGGCGAAGGGCGAGAGGATGCCGCGCAGCACGAACGTGACCGACACCTGAGCAAGACCGCCGGTGATCAGGCTGTCGGCGAAGTAGAGGATGTTCTCGGTGAAGGCGAACCCCGCCCCGATCATCGCCCCGTAGACGACGCCGTCGACGGGGCCGTCGAAGTAGCGGCGCCCGAGACGGAGCATGAGGAGGATGCCGAGGCCCTTCGCGATCTCCTCCACGATGGGCGCCTGCACGACGCTCTTCATCGCCTCGAGGAGCGGGTCACGCGCCGGACCGGTGGCGATGGTCACGAGAAGGTCGACGCCGAGCGCGATGACCACCGACGCGACGGCGCCCCACAGCAGCGCGATCCACAGCAGCCGTGGCGGCTCGGGCTCCCAGCGATCGACGATGCGGACGACCCAGAGCACTCCCAGCAGCGGCAGCAGCGCGAGCACGGCTCCCACGATCGAGGCGAACCAGCCGAGGAACGACACGAGGTAGGCCGCCAGCCCGAGGAGCAGCACCACGAGGACCGCGCCGACCCAGAGCGCCGCCCAGCCGCCGGGACGCGCCCGGACGGGGACGACGGGCGGCGAGGTCGGCGCGGCCGGGATGGGACCGGGGTGACCGGGCTGCGGCTGCGAGAGAGGCGACGGGAACGACACGCCCCCACCCTAGAGCGCGGGCGGCGTCCGCCCTATGGCGAGGACGTCGCGCCGCGACCGAGTCGCGAGCCGGGTAGCCTGAGAGCATGCGCTTTGCCCACGTGATGACCGCGGGGGCCGACGATCCCCGCCTCGTGCTCGTCGAAGACGACCGGGCCACGTTCGTCGGCGACCTGTTCGCCGGCGCACCCGAACGACTGCAGCAGCTCATCGAGCTCGGCGACGACGGGCTTGCGCGCGTCGCGGACGCGTCGACGAGCGAGGGCGTCGCGTGGCACGACATCACCGGCTCGGCGTTCGCATCTGCCGTTCTGGCCCCGCCGATCGTGCTGGCCGTCGGGCTGAACTATGCGGCGCACTCGAGCGAGCTGGGCCTGAAGGCCGACACCGCGCCCACCGTGTTCACCCTGTGGCCGAACTCGCTCACCGCGCACGACGCGATCACGTCGTGGCCGCGGAGCCTCAGCGAGTCGGTCGACTACGAGGCCGAGCTCGGCGTCATCATCGGCACGGCGGCCAAGGACGTCCCTGCCGACACGGCTCTCGACCACGTCTGGGGCTACACGGTGGTCAACGACATCACCGCGCGCGACATCCAGTTCTCCGAGGCGCAGTGGTCGCGCTGCAAGTCCTTCGACGGGTTCACGCCGACGGGACCCTACGTGGTGACCGCCGACGAGGTCCCCGACCCGCAAGACCTTCACATCTGGGCCGTCGTCGACGGCCAGACGGTGCAGGACGCCTCGACGGGACAGATGATCCGCTCGGTCGCGACGCTTGTCGCGCACCTCTCGACGGCGGCCACGCTCCTGCCCGGCACGCTCATCTCGACCGGCAGCCCGGGCGGCGCCGGCTACTCGCGCGACCCGCAGATCTTCCTGCGCGACCGCTCCGTCGTCACCGTCGGGATCGACGGGATCGGTGAGCTGCGGACGCACTGCCGCATCACGGACTGACCGGGCACCCGCAGCTTCCGCCGACCCGGAGCCCCACCTCGACGCGCACGCTGCGCCGCGCCGAGCCGTCTCCCGGATCGGTCAACAGCAGGTGGGCGGCGATGCGCCCCATGAGCTCCATCGGCTGGCGCACGGTCGTCAGCGGCGGCGACGACATCCCGGCCGCCTGGATGCCGTCGAAGCCGGCGAGCCGCACGTCGCGGGGCACGACGATGCCCCGGGCGTGCAGCACGTCGAGCGCGGCGAGCGCGATCTGATCGGTCGCGCACAGCACCGCTTCGGGCAGCGTGCTCTCGCGTGCTCGTGAGCTCAGCCCCGGGAACGCCGGTGCGCGCTCGAGCTCGACGGTGTCGATGATCTCGGCGCGCGCGCCGGGGTGAGAGGCGACGGCATCGAAGAAGGCGGCGCGGCGCTCATCGGTGTCGAAACCGGCGGGTGCGTCGATCCACCCGAAGGTGGAGACGCCGTGGACCTCGACGAAATGATCGACCAGCATCCGCTCACCACCCGCGTTATCGGCGAGGACATGGTGCGCTTCACCCAGCGGCGAGCTCAGCACGGCGACCGGGAGCGTCGACGACACCGAGCCGAGAGACGCGGTCACCGTCGGGCCCGGCAGGATCGCGAGGCCGTCGACCTGCCCCGCCGTGTCGGCGATCTCGGACGCCCCCAGTCCCCCGGTGCTGAGCAGCACCGCGGTGCCGGCCCGCTTGCACTCGAGCACGAAGCCGCGCTGGATCTCATCGACGTAGAGCGGGAACGTCCGGGGAGCGCTCCGGCGGACGTCCTCGTCGGCGTCCCACGCGATCAGGTCGACGTCGAGGTCGAGCTCGGCGAGATCGGTGAGCCCGGGCGGCGTCGGCCGCTCGGGAGCCGCACCCGAGGTCAACCCCGTCTCGACGGGCGGCGCCGATTCGACCAGCAGATCGAACAGATGCAGCCCGAGCACCCCGGTGCGGCCGCGCGCGAGGTTCCGGGCCGAGCCGCTGGGGACGTATCCCAGCTCGCGTGCGACCCGCAGCACCATGTCGCGGGTCTCGGTGCGCACCTTGTCGGGGCGCCGGAACGCGAACGAGACCGTCGCGATCGACACCCCGGCTCGTTCCGCGACGTCGTAGACCGTGGGTCGTCCGACCACCATGACTACCTCGATTCCCCGGGGAGTCTACCGACGCACCTCACGCCGACACGATCGACAGTCCGGTCCCCCGCGGGAAGATCGGCTCGTCCGTGTCGCCCGGGACGTCGGTCCGGGAACGGCGCACGGCGTCCATGGATCGCGGGATCTCGACCGGCAGCGTGCCCCGCGGCGGCACCGCGCCGGTGAGCGCGGCGAGCACTGCGGCATCCGAGCTGCCGTAGTCGGCGACGATCGCCGAAGCGACCGGAACGAAGGGGGTGAGGACCGCGGGCCGGTCGAGGCCGACGACCAGCACGAGCGGGGCGTGCGTCGCGACACGACCCAGTCGCGACACCAGCCCGGGGCCGAAGTCGAGGGAACCCTGGTGGAACCACTTCTCGAGGAACAGGTCGTCGCGAGGCTCGAAGGGCGCTCCGACACGGACGATCGCGACGTCGGCGTCCTCGGGCCGCTCGACGCGGTCGCCGTACGGCGCGATCGCGGCGTCGCCGACGTTCTCGGCGTAGATCCTCGGACGGGGCGCCGAACGGATCGGCAGCACCTCGTCGCGGTTCTGCAGAACGGTCAGCGACTCCGCCTGCGCGCGGGTGCCGAGCGCGCGGAAGTCGGCGTTGCCGACGATGCGCTCGGCCTCGTCCTCGTCGACGTACGGGTCGTCGAAGAGACCGAGCCGGAACTTCACGAGCAGGATGCGCCGGGCCGACACGTCGATGCGCTCGAGCGGCACGGTGCCGGATTCGACGAGGTCGACGAGCAGCTCCGTGCACTCCTCGCCGCCGAACTGGTCGACGCCGGCGTCCAGCAGCCGCAGCATCCGCTCCGTCGGGTCGAGCTCCTCGACGCCCCACGCGCGAGCGGGCAGCACCTGGTCGCCGACGTGGTTGTCGTTGACGAGCTCCCAGTCGGTGACCACGACGCCGTCGTAGCCGAGCTCGTCGCGCAGGAGGTCCGTCACGATCTGACGGTTGTAGGCGAACCCGACCTCGGCGATCGGCACGCCGTTCCGCTCGAGCCCGACCGGCATGCCGTAGTACGGCATCATGCCGGCCGTGCCGCGCCGGATCGCCTCGCGGAAGGGCTCGAGGTGGTAGTCGAACATGCCGCCCGGGTAGACCTGCTCGCGTCCGTACGGGAAGTGCGCGTCTTCACCGTCGAGCTGCGGCCCGCCGCCCGGGAAGTGCTTCGTCGTGCACGCGACGCTCTCAGCGCCGAGCACGTCGCCCTGGAAGCCGCGCAGGTAGGCGGCGGTGATCTGCGAGACCCGCTCGGCGTCGAAGCCGAACGTCTGGGCCTGACGACCCCAGCGAGCTTCGGTGGGGAGGTCGATCTGCGGGTGCAGCGCCGCCCGGATGCCGACCGCGCAGTACTCGCGACGGGCGACGTCGGCGAACTGCTCGATGACCTCGAGGTCGTCGAGCGCGGCGAGCCCCAGCGGCTCCGGCCACTGCGAGAAGGGACCCGCGGAGAAGGCGACGCCGGTGTTCTCGACGAACGCGTGCCGCGGATCGGTGCTGATCGTCACCGGGACGCCGTGCGGCGTGCTCTCGGCGAGTCGCTGCAGGTTGTTGTTCCAGCAAGCGCCCTCACGAGCCGTGCGGATGGCGTGCACGTTGAAGTGCGTCATGTTCTTGCCGACCACGACGTCGGTCGTGGGCGACTTCGAGATGGCGCCCGGTGTCTCGAGGAGCTCGCCATCGGGACCGATCTCGATGACGGTCTGGAACATGAGGCCGATCTTCTCGGCCGGCGACATCCGGCTGAGCAGATCGTCGGTGCGCTCCTCCGGGGTCAGGCGCGGGTCCTCGTAGGGGTCGAGGACGCCATTGCCGTTGAGGTCGCGGAAACGGGTTCCATCGGGCGCGGTGTGGAATTCGGGTCGCATGAGGTGCTTTCGCTTGTGGGGGGACGGATGCGGCGACGCGGAGGTCGGCGCGTGGGTCACTTCAGACCGGTGGTGGCGACGCCGCGGATGAACCAGCGCTGCAGGAAGACGAACAGCACGATGATGGGCGCGATGACGAGCACGGATCCGGCCAGGAGCAGTCCGTAGTTGGTCGCGTTCTGTCCCGTCGAGTAGAGCGAGAGCGCGACGGGAAGCGTGTACATCTCCTCGGTCTGGGCCGCCACCAGCGGCCAGAGGAAGTTGTTCCAGGAGGCGAGGAACGTCAGGATGCCGAGGGTCGCGAGCGGCGGCCCGCACAGCGGCATCACGATGCGCGAGAAGATGCGCCACTCCCCCGCCCCGTCGAGGCGGGCGGCCTCGAGCAGCGCGTCGGGGATGCCCATGATGAACTGCCGCATGAGGAACACGCCGATGGGGGCGGTGATGAAGGGGAGGATGAGCGCGGGGTAGGTGTTGACGAGCCCGAGCGACGAGACCATCACGAACAGCGGCACGAAGGTGACGACCCCCGGCACCATGAGCGTCACCATCACGAGGATGAAGAGCACCTTCTTGCCGGGGAACTCCATCTTCGCCAGGGCGTAGCCCACCATCGAGCAGAACACGATGTTGCCGAGGACGGTGACCACCGCGACGATGAGGCTGTTGGCGAAGAAGTGTCCGAAGTCGAGAGGCCCGAACCACTGCGCGAAGTTCTCGCCCGTCGGGTTCTCCGGGAACCACGTCGGCGGGCGGCGCAGGATCTCCCCCTGCGTCTTGACCGATCCGAGCACCATCCACAGGAACGGGATGAGCCACAGGGCGAGTCCGACGGCCAGGACGGTGTAGGTGATCGCACGCGGACCGAACCGACGGCGGCGGCGCGGAGCGGGCGGCGGCGTGACGGTGTCCACCACGGGAGCGGGGATGGTTGTCATCGGGTCAGTCCTTCGAACGGAGCAGCCGGAACTGGAGCAGGCTCAGCAGGGCGATGGCCAGGAACAGGACGTAGCTGGCGGCGGAGGCCAGTCCGTACTCGCCGAAGCCGAACTGCTGGAAGGTGTAGTAGGCCACGGACAGGGTCGAGTCGAGCGGTCCGCCCTTGGTCATGACGAACGCCTCCTCGAAGAACTGCAGGTAGCCGACGGAGATGAGGACCGCCCCGAGGAGGATCGTGGGGCGCAGCAGCGGCAGGGTGACCGAGATCAGGCGCCGCCACGATGACGCGCCGTCCATCGTCGCCGCCTCGTTGACGTCCTGCGGAACGGCCTGCAGGCCCGCGAGGAAGATCACCATGAGCGTGCCGACGTTGCGCCACACCGCCATCATGATCAGCGACGGCAGGGCGAAGGCGGGGTCGTTGAGCCAGTTCGGGCCGTCGATGCCGACGAGCGCGAGGGCCGAGTTGAGCAGGCCGTCCGGCTGGAGGATGTAGCGCCAGACGACCGCGACCGCGACGATGCTCGTGACCACCGGCGCGTAGAACCCCACCCGGAAGAACGCGACGATGCGGCCGCCGCCGCTGTTGAGGGCGAGCGCGAGGGCGAGCGCCAGCACCATCGTCACGGGGATGCCGACCACGACGAAGACCGCGGTGACCCCGAGGGACGTGATGAAGCGCGGGTCCCCGAAGAGCGTCGCGAACTGGTCGAGCCAGACGAAGTTCACCGCGAACGGCGAGGTGATGTCGCGAGCGGTGAAGTCGGTGAACGACATCGCGAACGACCCGACGATCGGGAAGAGCATGAAGACGGCGAACACGGCGACGAAGGGCAGGCAGAACGCCCAGGCGATGAGCGCCTGACGCTTGCGCAGCCGTGCGTGCAGCCCGTCGGGACGGGAGGCCCCGCGGCCGGAGTCGGCTCCGGCCGCGGGGAGGGTGGTGGTGGACATCGAGGTCACTCGAGTCCGATCGCGTCGGCGTCGGCCTGCAGCTTCTGCAGCACCGCGGGAACATCCGCTCCGCCCCGACGCAGCTGCTCGAGGGCCTGGTCGCCCTTGGCGGCCACCTGCACCCAGCTGGTCGTCACGGGCGGGGCCTTGGCGGTCTGCAGCTGCTCACCGAAGGTCGTCAGGCTCGCGTCGTCGGCAAGGGCGGGCGCATCCCACGCGGCCTGGAGAGCGGGCAGGTCACCCGTCTGCTCGTAGAACGCCGCCTGAGTCTCGGGCTCGCTGAGCCAGCGGACGAGCTTCCACGCCGACTCGGCGTTCTTGCTCTGGTTGAACACGACGAGGTTCGCGCCGCCGCTGAAGGACACCGACCCGGTGTCGGCGGGCAGGACGGCCGTCGCGTACTTCGAGGCGAAGTCCGCACCTCCGAGCAACTCGAGCTGACCGCGCAGGAACGGCCCCTCGACGACCATCGGCGTGGTTCCGGCCACGAACTCGGCCTCGGTCGCGCCGGCGGAGATGTCGGCGTTCGCGTCGGCGAGCCCCTGGTCGAAGAAGCTCTTGTAGTACTCGAGCCCCTTCGTCATCTCGGGGGTGTCGAGGGTCCAGGCGTCACCGTCGGTGAGCTCCGCACCGGCGGACCACGGCATCCACATCGCCCCCTGGAACGAGTCGTTGCCGCCGGGCATCCGGATGCCGTACTCGGCGCCCGCCTTCTCCTTCATGTCGGCGGCGAGCTGCTGCAGCTCGTCCCACGTCGTCGGAGCCTGGGACCAGCCGGCCTGCTGCGCGAGGTCGGTGCGGTAGTACAGCACGCGCGTATCGACGTACCACGGCACACCGGCGGCGCGGTCGTCGAACTCCGTCGTGCTGAGGGCGCCGGGGAAGAAGCCGTCGGTCGCGATCTCGGCCGGGACGGTGGCGAACGCGTCGCCGAAATCCGCCATCCACGTCGAGCCCACCATGGCGACGTCGGGGGTGTTCCCACCCGCGATCGCCGTCTGGAACTTGTTGTGCGCCGCGTCCCACGGAATGGCGGTGACGTCGATCTTCACGTCGGGGTTGGCTTCCTGGAACTCCTTGACGAACTCCGGCAGGGCCTCGCCCTCCGCACCCATCGCCCATACGCTGATCGTGCCCGTGGCCGGGCTGTCATCGATCGTCGTGACCTCTGCGGGCCCGGCCGCCGACTCGTCTGCACGGCCGCAGCCGGTCAGGATGAGCGACACCGCAGCGAGGGTGGCGATGCCGCCTGCCACTGTCTTGAACTTCACGTCTTCCTCCTTGAATCGCGGGATCGCCGCGGCGATCAAAGCGCTTAACCTTTGCGCTGGCGTCGAGTTTAAGCGCTTTGACTGCTCGGACGCAAACGTCCCGAGCGACTCCTGAGGTGGGCAGACGAAGAGCCCCCGCGGACGATGTCCGCGGGGGCTCTTCGGGACGCGAACTACCGCACGGAGGAGCAGGACTGCGTCTGGCCCCACACCGTCACGGTGTCGGCGCCCTCGACCACGCAGGTCTGATAGATCTCGTTCGCCGCGTTGCCGAAGACCGAGAACAGGACGATCGCGACGACCACACCGATCACCATGAAGACGGCGCTGATGATGATCGCGGCGAGAGCGAGGCCGTTCTTACGGCCCGCCTTCTTGCTCTGGACGAGCGCCACGATTCCGAGGATGAGACCGACGAGCTGCAGCCCGACGGGAACCAGCGCGAGGATGAACGCGACGATGCCGAGGGTCTTTCCCGGCACCGGGGCGTTCGGGTTCTGGTACGACGCGTCGGAGGACGACGTCGGGTACGCCGGCGGCTGGTAGGCCGGAGGCTGCGGCGCGGACGGGTTGTTCGGGTCGGTCATGGGATCCCCCGGTCGGTCGGAAAGCGATGAACAGCCTCGACGTTATCGACAGCGGGCCCCGCGGCACAAAGCCTTGTCAGCCCGAGACGCTCTCCTCGGCGTCGGCGAGGACGATCGGGATGGCCGCCGTCACGGCCTGCAGACCCGACAGGCGCGCGGGCGAGAGCTGCTTGTCGACCTCTTCGCGCGACATCAGCCCCGCCTCGACGACGAGATCGCCCACGTTGCGGTGCGTCAGCAGCGCGGTCTTGGCCAGGGCCGCTGCGGCGGCGTAGCCGATGAAGGGCGTCAGAGCCGTCACGACACCGACCGAGGACCCGACCATGGCCCCGAGGCGCTCGCGGTTCGCCGTGATGCCGTCGACGCAGTTGACGCGGAGCGTCCGCATCGCCCGCCGCATCCAGGTGATCGACTGGAAGATGGAGTGCGCGATGATCGGCTCGAAGGCGTTGAGCTGCAGCTGACCGCCCTCGACCGCCATCGTCACCGTCAGGTCGGCGCCGGCCACCGCGAAGGCGACCTGGTTGACGACCTCGGGTATGACCGGGTTGACCTTGCCGGGCATGATGCTCGACCCCGCCTGCCGGGCCGGCAGATTGATCTCACCGAAGCCGGCCTGGGGTCCGCTCGAGAGCAGCCGCAGGTCGTTGCTGATCTTCGACAGCTTGATCGCGTTGCGCTTCAGCGACGACGAGAACGACATGAACGAGCCGGTGTCGCTGGTCGACTCGACGAGGTCGACGGCGCTCGACAGATCGAGGCCGGTGATCTCGCGCAGATGGCGGACGACAGCGGGGCGGTACTCGGGATGGGTCGTGATACCGGTACCGATTGCGGTCGCGCCCATGTTGATCTCGTAGAGCAGCGAGGCGTTCTCGCCGAGACGGGAGTGATCCTCCCCCAGCGTCGTCGCGAAGCCGTGGAACTCCTGCCCGAGCGTCATCGGGACGGCGTCCTGGAGCTGCGTGCGACCGACCTTGAGGACGTCGTGGAACTCGACGGCCTTCGTGAGGAACGATTCGCGCAGCAGCGCCAGCTCGTCGAGAAGCCCCTCCAGGTCGAGGGCGAGCCCGACCTTGATCGCCGTCGGGTAGACGTCGTTCGTGGACTGGCTGCGGTTCGTGTGGTCGATCGGCGACAGGAACGCGTAGTCGCCCTTGGGACGCCCCGCGAGCTCGAGGGCGATGTTGGTGATGACCTCGTTCGCGTTCATGTTCGTCGAGGTGCCGGCACCGCCCTGAACGACGCCGACGACGAACTGGTCGTGGTACTCGCCGTCGATGACGAGCTGAGCGGCACGGTCGATCAGGTCCGCGCGCTCGGCATCGAGCACCCCGATCTCGCGGTTCGCGCGCGCCGACGCCTGCTTGACCATCGCCAGGGCCCGGACGAGGTCGCGATAGACGGAGATCGGCCGCTGCGAGATCGGGAAGTTCTCGAGGGCACGAGCGGTGTGCACGCCCCAGTAGGCGTCGGCGGGAATCTCGAGCGAGCCGAGCGAATCGGTCTCGGTGCGGGTGGCGGGAGTGGACGACATCATGCGCTGGTCCTTGTGGGTCTCACGGCGATGGGAGGGACGGTCCCAGCCTAGTCAGCGCTTGCGCGAAAACGCCTCGAGACGCTCCTGCGGCGACAACCGCGCCATGTCGGCGACCCATTCGGCGGAGAAGTACTCGCCGGTCGGAGCCTCGACGACGGGCACGACGGTGTGGGTGATCACCTCGTCGTAGACGTGCACGAGCTGGAACGCCTGGCCGGCGTCCATGCCGTTGACCGCCTGCGGCGGGCGCTGGAGGTTCATCGTGTAACACGTGGCGGAGGCGACGGAGACGGGAATCCCCGCGAAGGTGCCGGACGTGGAGTAATGCAGGTGACCCGCGAGGATGCCGCGCACGTCCGTTCCCGCGATGGTCTCGGCGAGGGCGTCCTGGTCGCGCAGCTCGAGGATGTCGAAGAAGGGCACGTGGCTGGGCAGCGGCGGGTGATGCATCGCGAGGATCGTGCCCTGGGGCGCGGGCTCCGCGAGGATCTCGCGCAGCCAGTCGCGCTGACACGCGTCGATCTCACCGTGGTGCCAGCCGGGCACCGTGGAGTCGAGGGCGATCAGGCGCAGGCCCGCCAGATCCCAGACCCCGGTCAGCGGTTCCTGCGTCGGGGGCCCGCCGAACAGCCCCACGCGCATCGCGTCGCGCTCGTCGTGGTTGCCGGCCACCCACACGACCGGTGCACCCAAGCGGTCCGCGACGGGCTCGACCGCGTCGCGGAGGCGGCGGTAGGCGTCCGGCTCGCCGAGGTCGGTCAGGTCACCGGTGAAGACCAGCGCGTCGGGTCGGACGCCGGTGCGCTCGATCGCCGCGAGCGTGGCGGCGAGGTTGGCCTCGACGTCGTAGCGCCCGCCGAGCGCGGCCCCGCCCGCCAGCAGGTGGGTGTCGCTGACATGGACGAGGACGTGCGCCGCGGGCTCGTGACGCCCGAAACGCACGGATGCCGCGCGGTCGCGGGGCTGCGTGGAACCGTCCGACGGCACTGCTGAGGTCATGGCCACAGCCTATGCCGGGGGTCCTACCGTCCCGCCACGATGAGGACGATGCCGCCGAGGACGGCGAGACCGCACAGGGCGAAGGCGCCGTAGGCCGTGACGAGCGCGATCCTCTTCTGCCCCGCCGTCAGCGG
This sequence comes from Microbacterium sp. SMR1, assembly GCF_003289625.1. Taxonomy (GTDB): domain Bacteria; phylum Actinomycetota; class Actinomycetes; order Actinomycetales; family Microbacteriaceae; genus Microbacterium; species Microbacterium plantarum. Next base: position 113,047 of record NZ_QMBN01000001.1, on the reverse strand, counting down.
ATTCTTCTTCGCCGCCTTGGCCGCTGCCTTCGCGTGACGGCGCGCCTGCTTCTCGCTGATGACGGCGATCGCGTCGGTGAACTCCGCGGGAGTCACCACCGGCACCCGGCCCGCGCGCACCAGCATCCGGAGCCCGAGTGCGTAGAAGCCGACGACGAGCACGGCGCCCGTGATGGCCGCCGCGAACACCTGGACGAAGGCGAACCAGTCGATCGAGACGTTCATCGCTCGCCCTCCGTCTGCTCCGAGCCCGAGTTCTTCGCCGCGGCCGCCGCCTTCGCGCGCCGCTGCCGCCGGGTGGGCGGCGGATCGGAGGGCACGTCGACGGCCAGGCCGGAGTCGGCGACCTCGCTCATGGCGTTGCCCGCGTGCACCTCGTTGCGGCGCGAGCGGAGGAACAGCGCCAGCACGATCGCGACGGCGGCGATCGCATCGATGACGATGCCCACCGGGCCGAGCCACACGACCAGGAGCGCCGCCACGGCGCCGACCGCGCCCGACGCGGGGAGCGTCAGCAGCCAGCCGACGGCGATGCGACCGACCGTGCCCCAGCGGACCGTCGAGCCGCGGCGTCCGAGTCCGGAGCCGATCACCGAGCCGGATGCGACCTGCGTCGTCGACAGCGCGAAGCCGAGCGCGCTCGAGGCGAGGATCGTCGACGCCGTCGACGCCTCGGCCGAGAAGCCCTGCGCGGGCTTGACGTCGGTGAGCCCCTTGCCGAGGGTACGGATGATGCGCCATCCGCCCATGTAGGTGCCCAGCGCGATCGTGACGGCGCACGCCACGATGACCCACAGCTGCGGTTCGGCGTGCTCGGCGCTCTGCCACCCGGCCGCGATGAGGGCGAGCGTGATGACGCCCATCGTCTTCTGAGCGTCGTTCGTACCGTGGGCGAGCGCGACGAGCGACGACGTGAAGATCTGGCCCCAGCGGAACCCGTCGCGGCCGTCCGGCTTTCCGTCGTGGCGGCGGGTCACGGCGTAGGCGACCTTCGTGACCGTGAAGGCGATGAGGCCGGCCGTGACGGGGGCGATCAGCGCCGGGAGGATGATCTTGCTCAGCACGACGCCGAAGTCGATGGCCATCGCGCCGACGCCCACGAGGGTCGCGCCGATGAGGCCGCCGAAGAGGGCGTGCGACGAGCTCGACGGGAGGCCGAGCAGCCAGGTGAGCATGTTCCACGTGATGGCGCCGATCAACCCCGCGAAGATCAGCGGCAGCAGCGCGGTGGCGGCGAGCTGATCCTCGTGGATGATGCCGTGCGAGACGGTCTTGGCGACCTCCGTGGACAGGAAGGCTCCGACGAGGTTGAGGCCGGCGGCCAGGAGGACGGCGACCTTCGGTTTCAGGGCCCCCGTCGCGATCGGCGTCGCCATCGCGTTGGCGGTGTCGTGGAAGCCGTTGGTGAAGTCGAAGAAGAGTGCCAGTCCGATGACCAGCAGAAGAATGAGTACAGCGGTTTCCACTGTGCGCTCTCTGTGCGTGCGGGCCCGCGAGCGCGGGTCCTCGAGTACGGGTCGGGATGCCGCGGCAGCGGCGGGCGCGAACGAAGAGTTCACCGTCTGTTCAGGGTCCGGCAACCGGACCATCGAATCCTGCCACACCATCGCCGTCACCGTGAATCCGAGCGGCCGGATCAGGCGGCCGCGGCGCTAGCGTGGAACGGTGACCGACACCCGCGACATCCCCACTCCGTCCCCCTCCGACGCGCCGGCGGCCCCCGTTGCAGCTGTGCGCGAGCACCGCCGTACGCACCACGACGACGAGTTCGTCGATCGCTACGAGTGGCTGCGCGAGAAGGAAGCCGGCGAGGTCGTCGCGCACCTCGAGGCCGAGAACGCGTACACCGACGCCCGCACGGCGCACCTGAGCGGGCTGCGCGAGCGGATCTTCGAGGAGATCAAGGGGCGCACCCTCGAGACCGACCTGTCCGTTCCGAGCCGCCGCGGCGACTGGTGGTACTACAGCCGCACGGTCGAGGGCAGCCAGTACGGCATCCACTGCCGCGCTCCCCTGGCCTCACCCGATGACTGGACTCCCCCGCAGCTCGAACCCGGCGTCGACGTCCCCGGCGAGCAGGTGCTGCTCGACGGCAACGTCGAGGCCGAAGGAGCGGAGTTCTTCTCGCTGGGCAGCTTCGAGGTCTCCACCGACGGTTCGCTGCTGCTGTACGGCGTCGATACCGAGGGCGACGAGCGGTACACCCTTCGCCTGCGCGACATCGCCAGCGGCGAGAACCTCGCCGATGAGATCGCCGGCACCTTCGCCGGAGCCTCGCTGTCACCGGACGGCCGGTTCGTCGTCTATTCCACCGTCGACGACGCCTGGCGACCCGACTCGGTCTGGCTGCACGAGATCGGCACCGACACGGCCTCCGACGAACGCCTCTTCCACGAGCCCGACGAACGGTACTGGGTGGGTGCCGGCTTCACGCGCAGCGACCGGTATCTGGTGATCGAGGTCGGCTCGTCGATCACGAGCGAGGAGTTCCTCGTGCCGGCCGACGACCTGCGGGCGGAGCCGCGCTCGGTGTGGCCTCGCCGTGAGGGCGTGGAGTACTCCGTCTCGCACGCGATCGTCGACGGCGCCGATGTGCTCTACGTCCTGCACAACGACGACGCGCTCGACTTCGAGCTCGTGCGGGTCTCGGCCGAAGACCCGACGGGTGCGCGCGAGGTCGTGCTCCCCCACCAGCCGGGACGCCGTTTGGAGGGCCTCTCGACGTTCCGCGACTGGGCGCTGCTCGGCTACCGGCGCGACGGGCTGCAGCGTCTCGGCATCTTCGACTACGCCTCGGGCTCGGTCACCGAGCTCGAGTTCGACGAACCCCTCTACACGGTGGGCTCCGGCGGCAACCCCGAGTGGGCGCCGCCCGTCCTGCGTCTCGGCTACGGCTCATTCGTCACCCCCGGCACCGTCTACGACTACGTCGTCGCGACCGGAGACCTGCTGCTGCGCAAGCGCCAGCCGGTGCTGGGCGGCTACGACCCCGCGGACTACGAGCAGCGACGGGTGTGGGCGACGGCCGATGACGGAACGCGCATCCCGGTCTCGGTCGTCTGGAAGCGGTCGTTCGGAGACCCCGCGGACGGGGCGAGCGGTCAGCCCCGCGCCCTGCATCTGTACGGCTACGGCTCATACGAGCACTCGATCGACCCGGCCATGTCAGTGGCGCGCCTGTCGCTCCTCGACCGCGGCGTCGTATTCGCCGTCGCTCACGTGCGCGGTGGCGGCGAGATGGGGCGGCAATGGTACGAAGACGGGAAGCTGCTGCACAAGCGCAACACCTTCACCGACTTCGTCGCCGTCGCCCGCCACCTCGTCGAGACCGGCTACACCTCGCCCGACCGGATGACCGCCGAGGGCGGATCAGCGGGCGGACTGCTCATGGGCGCCGTCGCCAACCTCGCCCCCGAGCTGTTCGCCGGAATCCTCGCCGCGGTCCCCTTCGTCGACGCGCTGACGACGATCCTCGATCCCTCCCTGCCGCTGACGGTCATCGAGTGGGACGAGTGGGGCGACCCGCTGCACGACCCCGACGTCTACGCGTACATGAAGTCGTACTCGCCGTACGAGAACGTCCGCGAGGACGCGACGTACCCGCGCATCCTCGCGGTCACCTCGCTCAACGACACCCGCGTGATGTACGTCGAGCCCGCCAAGTGGGTCGCCCGCCTGCGCGAGGTCGGTGTCGACGCGCTGCTGAAGTGCGAGATGGTCGCCGGTCACGGCGGCGTGAGCGGCCGGTACAACTCGTGGCGCGAACGCGCCTTCGAGCTCGCCTGGCTGCTCGACGTCGTGGGTCTCGCAGACCAGCAGGCCTGACCCCGACCTCGAGGGATGCCGTCAGAGCTGGCGGCGTCCCTCGAACGCCCGGCCCAGCGTGACCTCGTCGGCGTATTCGAGGTCGCCCCCGACGGGAAGGCCCGATGCCAGGCGCGTGACCCGGATCTCGAGGGTCGTCAGGAGGCGGCTGAGGTAGGTCGCCGTCGCCTCGCCCTCGAGGTTCGGGTTCGTGGCGAGAATGACCTCCTGCACGGTGCCGTCGGCGAGGCGCTGCATGAGCTGCGCGATGCGGAGGTCGTCGGGGCCGACGCCGCCGATGGGGCTGATCGCTCCGCCGAGCACGTGGTAGAGGCCCCGGAACTCACGGGTGCGCTCGATCGCGGCGACGTCCTTGGCGTCCTCGACGACGCAGATGAACGTGCCGTCGCGCCGCGGGTCGCGGCAGATCGCGCAGCGGTCCTGCTCGGACACGTTGCCGCAGATATCGCAGAACCGTACGCGTTCGCGCAGCTCGCCGAGCAGGTGCGAGAGCTTCGAGACGTCGAAGGTCGGGGTCTGCAGGATGTGGAACGCGATGCGCTGCGCCGATTTCGGTCCGATGCCGGGCAGGCGGCCGAATTCGTCGATGAGGTCCTGGACGATGCCGTCGTACATGGCTTAGCCGAATCTCGTGGGTGAGGTGAAGGGTTCTTCGCGGACGAAGGTGGCACCGAGCATCTGGCGCACGACCGCCTCGCCGTATCGCTCGATCCCGCCCCGCGCGGGCGCCGCGTTCGCTCGACCGTTCGAGGGCGCGGCAACGGGGGCGGCAGCGGGCCGTTCGGGACCGGAGCCGTTCCGGTCTGCGGTCGGAGGCGCGGCCGCGGGCCGCTCCACGGCGACCGGCGCGCGCGGGGGCAGCGGCGCGTAGTCGTCGACGGGCGGCGGCGGGTAGTCGCGGTCCTCCTCGTCGATGGGCGGCAGAGGCTCGGGGTACGGGTCGACGTCACCGTCGTGGGGGGCCGTGAGCGTGCGCACGGGCGCCGCGACGGCATCCTCGGGCTCGTCGTCCACCGCGAACTGCGGCGCCGGGTCGCCCTGCGGAATCGGCGCAACCGCCCACTCCGTGACGGGGGCGGCGTAGGAGGAGGAGCCGGAGGGTGACGCGGTTGCGGTCGGGCGGCCGCCCGCCGGCGCCGAGGCGGCACCCGCGGCCCGCTGACCGCCCGGAGCCTGCTGCGACGAGGGCGCCTGCACCGGCTGCCGCTGATCCGTGGAGGGCTGCTGCCGGGGAGCGCCGCCGGGCTGCCCGCCGGCAGGCGGAGGTGTGGGCCCGCCCGGGGCCGGTCCGCCGCCGGGGTCGGAATCGTGACGAGCGACGTACTTCACCCGCACCCCGAGAACGCCGAGGATCGCGCCGCGCAGGTCTTCGCTCGGGCCCTTGCCGGCGTTGAGCTTCTTGAACTGCAGGACGTCGGACTGGCTCTGGAACGAGAGGGTGAGCACGCCGGTCTCGGAGAAGGCGACGGGCGAGGCGACGGAGGCGATCATCCACGAGGTGCGGCTGATCGTCTCGAGACGCTGCAGCACCTCGGGCCAGGCGTCGCGCATCTGCGCGAGCGTCACGGTCGACGGATCGCGCGGTTCCGCCGGGGCCGCGGCCGCCGAGCCGGATGCGGCCGCCGCAGCGCCGGTCGCCGGCGCGGACGGCTGTGCCGCGGGAGCGGGCGAGGCCGCTGCACGGTCGGGCTGCGCGGAGGCCGGAACCTGCGCCGGAGCGGGGGTGACGATGCGTGGCGGGGCTGCGGGCGCGGACGCGGGCGACGAGGCATGCGACGCGGGGGCCGCGGCGACCGGCGCCTGATCGGCTGCGGGAACGCCGTGCTGGGCCGCGGCGAGCACGCGCGCGACCAGCAGCTCGAGCTGCAGCCGCGGTGATGTGGCCCCCGACATCTCGTCGAGCGCGGTCACGACGAGATCGGCCGTGCGCGAGAGACGGTCGGTGCCGAAGAGCGCGGCCTGGCGTCCCATCCGTTCGAGCTCTTCGGCGGACACGCCGCGCAGCACGGCGGATGCGCCCTGGCCGGTCGCCGAGACGATGATGAGATCGCGGAGGCGCTCGAGCAGATCGTCGACGAACCGCCGCGGGTCCTGGCCCGTCTGGATGACGCGGTCGACGGCCGCGAAGGCCGCCCCAGCGTCGACGGCGCCGAACGCCCCGACGACCTCGTCGAGCAGCTCGGCGTGGGTGTAACCGAGCAGGGCGACGGCGCGCTCATACGCGACGGCGCCGTCGTCGGAGCCGGCGATCAGCTGGTCGAGCAGCGACAGCGTGTCGCGCGGCGACCCTCCCCCGGCACGCACGACGAGCGGGAGGACACCGGCTTCGACCTGCACGCCCTCCTGGGCGCAGAGCTGCTCCACGTACTCGAGCATCGCCGCGGGCGCGACGAGACGGAACGGATAGTGGTGCGTGCGCGAGCGGATCGTGCCGATGACCTTCTCGGGCTCGGTCGTCGCGAAGATGAACTTCACGTGCGCCGGCGGCTCCTCGACGAGCTTCAGCAGGGCGTTGAAGCCCTGAGCCGTGACCATGTGCGCCTCGTCGAGGATGAAGATCTTGAAGCGGTCGCGAGCCGGGGCGAAGACGGCGCGCTCGCGCAGGTCGCGGGCATCGTCGACACCGTTGTGGGATGCCGCGTCGATCTCGACGACGTCGAGCGATCCACCGCCGCCGCGGCTCAGCTCGACACAGCTGTCGCAGGTGCCGCACGGGGTGTCTGTGGGTCCCTGCGCGCAGTTGAGGCAGCGGGCGAGGATGCGGGCCGAGGTGGTCTTGCCGCAGCCGCGGGGACCGGAGAAGAGGTACGCGTGACCGACGCGGTCGGAGCGGAGCGCCGTCATCAGGGGTTCGGTCACCTGCGACTGGCCGATCATCTCGCCGAACGCTTCGGGACGGTAGCGGCGGTAGAGGGCGGTGGTCACCCAGACAGACTACGGCGTACCGCTGACACCGGCCCTGTCGGCATCCGCCACCGCGGGAACAGCGCGCGCCCGCGCGCGGTTGCACCGGGCATGGAAGCCGCCCGGGTCGACGTCGTCGTGATCGGCGCAGGGCAGGCCGGTCTCTCCGCCGCCTACCATCTGCGGCGTCGCGGGTTCGTCCCGGTCGCCCCCGGAGACGCACCCTCCGATGCACCCGTGCGAACGTTCGTCGTGCTCGACGCCGAAGACGGCCCCGGCGGCGCCTGGCAGCACCGGTGGGAATCACTGCGGATGGAGACCGTGAACGGCATCCACGAGCTGCCGGGATTCGCCGTGCCGCCGGCCGATCCGCGGGCTCCGGCACGCACCGTGCTGCCGGCCTACTTCGACGACTACGAGCGCCGCTTCGACCTCCGCGTGCATCGCCCCGTGGAGGTGCGGCGCGTCGAACGCGAAGACGCCGATCCGCGCGGTCGTCTGCGCGTGGTGACGGGCACCGGGTCATGGTCGGCGCGCTGGGTCGTCAACGCCACGGGGACGTGGCGCCGCCCGTTCTGGCCCCGCTACCCGGGAGCCGAGACCTTCGCTGGCCGTCAGCTGCACGTGCACGACTACGTCTCGGCCGACGAGTTCGCCGGGCAAAGGGTCGTCATCGTGGGCGCCGGGATCTCGGCCATCCAGCTGCTCGACGAGATCTCCCGCGTCGCCGACACCTTCTGGGTGACGCGCGACGAGCTGCGGTGGGATGCCGGCGGGTTCGACACCGCCGCGCGCATCGCGGCCATCGCGGGGGTCGAGGAGCGCGTGCGGCAGGGGCTTCCTCCCGGCAGCGTCATCTCGGTCACCGGCCTGCACTGGAATCGCTGGGCGGAGTCGGCGCAGCAACGCGGCGTGCTCGTGCGGCATCCGAAGTTCGAGCGGATCGAGCCAACCGGCGTGCGCATGCGAGATGGCCGTCTGGAGGGCGCCGACGCGATCCTGTGGGCCACCGGATTTCGAGCCGACATCCCCCACCTGGCACCGCTGGGCCTGCGGACCGCCGCCGGCGGCATCCGGGTCGCGAACGGGCGGTCGGTCGACGAGCCGCGGCTCTTCCTCATCGGCTACGGCCCGTCGCAGTCGACGGTCGGAGCCAACCGCGCGGGCCGCGACGCCGTCCGCGCGATCATGACCGACGCGACCGCCACGGCCGCCGGGGCACGCGAGGTCGCCGCGCGGGCCTGACCCGCCGCAGACGAGGACCGGGCGCCCCGGCGACGTCAGGAGTCGGTGCTCACCTGCTGGTCGGCGAAGGTCTGCGCGTAATCATCGACGACGGGGATCTCGCCGGTGATCACGGGCACCTCCGTCGTCACCGTGGGGATGGACGTCGTGACGGTCGCATCCGGGATCGACGCCGACAGCAGCGACCCGTCCTCGCGCCTGGCGTCGGCGAGCTGACGCAGCGACGGCCGCCCCGAGAGCAGCGGGCCCTGACCCGCGAGCGGTATCCGGACGGTCTCTCCGCCCTCGACCCGCACGTCGCGTCCGCGGACGGAGAATTCGACCGCGTCGCCGGGGCCGGCGGCGACCGTCATCGCATCGGCCGTCAGCGTGATGTCGAGGCGCGTGCCCTGCCAGTGCAGCGTGTACTCCAGCGAGGGCCAGTCACGCGGCAGACGCGGGTCGAAGCTCAAGGCGCCGTAATGGTCGCGCATGCCGCCGAAGCCCGACACGAGGGCGGTCCACACACCGCCGGCGGAGGCGACGTGCACCCCGTCCGACGCGTTGCTGTGGAGATCGCCGAGGTCGACGTAGATCGACTCGAGGAAATACTCCAGCGCGAGGTCCTGGTATCCGACCTCGGCCGCGAGGATCGACTGCACGACACCCGACAGAGTCGAGTCGCCGGTCGTGAGCGGGTCGTAGTACTCGAAGTCGGCCAGCTTCTCCTCGTCGGTGAAGTGGTTGCCCTGGAGGAACAGCGCGAGCACCACGTCCGCCTGCTTGAGCACCTGGTAGCGGTAGATCACGAGCGGGTGGAAGTGCAGCAGCAGCGGACGCTGGCTGTCGGGGGTGTTCTCGAGGTCCCACACCTCGCGTTCGAGGAAGACCGCGTCCTGAGGGTGGATGCGCAGCGACTCGCTGAACGGGATCAGCAGCGCTTCGGCCGCCCGCTCCCACCCGTCGGCCTCGGCCGGGTCGAGGTCGAGACGCTCGGTGAGGGCACGGTACGCCTCCGGCGCCTGCTCGGCCATGTCGCGGACCGTGCGCGCCGCGAAACGCAGGTTGAACCGCGCCATCACGTTCGTGAAGAGGTTGTCGTTCACGACCGTCGTGTACTCGTCGGGGCCGGTGACGCCGTGGATGTGGAACGACTCGGCGTCACCGTTCTCGCTGAAACGCCAGAACCCGAGCGTGGACCACAGCCGCGCCGTCTCGACGGCGATGTCGACCGCCTCGCGGTAGAGGAAGTCGACGTCACCGGTCGCCCGCACGTACTTCGCGAGGGCGAAGCTGACGTCGGCGTTGATGTGGTACTGCGCGGTGCCGGCGGCGTAGTAGGCCGACGCCTCTTCGCCGTTGATGGTGCGCCAGGGGAACAGGGCGCCCGCCTCGTTGAGCTGCCGGGCGCGGCGGCGTGCGGCCGGCAGCATGAGGTAGCGCATGCGCAGCGCGTTCCGGGCCCAGAGGGGCGTCGTGTAGGCGAGGAACGGCAGGACGTAGACCTCGGTGTCCCAGAAGTAGTGTCCGCTGTACCCCGAACCCGTCACGCCCTTGGCGGGGACCCCCTGCCCGTCGGCGCGGGCGGCCGCCTGCGCGAGCTGGAACAGGCACCACCGGGTCGCCTGCTGCAGGTCCTCGTGGCCGCCGATACGGACGTCGGAGCGGCGCCAGAAGTCGGCGCACCACGCCGCCTGCCGCTCGAACTGGACCTCGACGCCCTCCTCGCGAACCCGGTCGAGCACGCGACGGCTCCGCTCGACGAGCTCGCGGGCGGGCACGCCGCGCGAGGTGTGGTAGCTGACGAGCTTGGTCACGGTGATCGGAACGCCCCGGCGCGCGTTGACGCGGAAGACGTTCTTGGCGATGTCGGGTTCGACGAGTCGCCGTGTCGAGAACTCGTTCTCGGTCTCGATCAGATGATCGGCGACGACCGACACCGTCATGCCCGAGTTGGACGACTTGTACGACAGCACCGACCGGCCGTCCTCGTCCTGCCAGTACTCCTGGGGCTGGAGGACGCGTTCCTCGATCTTCTCGGTCTTGCGCGGGTCGAAACCGGGAGCAGCACGGCCCGGCGCCGAGCCGCCGTAGACGTCCTCGCCGTCCTGGCGGTTGACGATCTGGCTGCTCACCGACACCGGAGCGTCGGAGTTGAGCACCGTCACCGTGAGCCGCATGATCGCCAGGTGCTTCTGCTCGAACGACACGAGGCGCTCGAAGTCGACCTGCACTTCCTTGCCGCTGGGGGTGACCCACAGCAGCTTGCGCGTGAGGACGCCGGTGCGCATGTCGAGCACCCGCTCGTAGTCGCGGATGTCGGCGATGTCGAGCGAGAGCGGCTCGTCGTCGACGTAGACGCGCATGACCTTCGCGTCCGGCGCGTTGATGATCGTCTGACCGACCTCGGCGAAGCCGAAGGCCTGCTCGGCGTGGCGGATCGGGAAGATCTCGTGAAAGCCGTTGATGAAGGTGCCGTGCTCGTGGGCGTAGCGCCCCTCGGGGTGGTTTCCTCGCAGCCCGAGGTAGCCGTTGCCCACGGCGAAGAGCGTCTCGGTGACGCCGATGTCCTCGACCGAGAACCTTCTCTCGACGAGACGCCAGGGGTCGACGGGGAAGCGATCGCGATCGATCATGATGGCCTTCCGGAGGACGGGTTCCCGCTGCTGGAGGCGGGCGATGCGGGCGGGTGTAGACGTGATCAGACGAAGGCGTCGAGGTCGTCGACGACGACGTGGGCTCCGAGCGCACGCAGCGCATCGGCACCGGCACCGCGATCGACGCCGACCACGAGAGCGTAGCCTGCCGCGACGGCCGACTCGACACCCGAGTGGGCGTCCTCGATGGCGACGGAGCGGGCCGGGTCGACGCCGAGCATGCGCGCCCCCTCGGCGAAGACGTCGGGCGCGGGCTTGGAGGGCAGATGACGCTCTTCCGCGACGACGCCGTCCATGACGACGGGGAACCTCTCGAGCAGGCCCGCGACGGCGAGGACCTCGCGCGCGTTCTTCGAGCTCGAGACGACCGCGATGGGGGTCCCGGCTGCCTGGAGCTTGTCGACCAGGGCGAGCGATCCCGGGTAGGGCGCGATGCCCTCGGATCGCAGGACGCGCTCGAACACGGCGTTCTTGCGATTGCCGATGCCGCAGATCGTGTCCGCTGACGGGTCGTCGCTCGGATCGCCCCACGGCACCTCGACGTCACGCGAGCGCAGCAGGCTCGCGACGCCGTCGTACCGCTTCTTGCCGTCGAGGTGGCGGAAGTAGTCGTCGGCGGTGTACGCCGGTGTGATGCCCCAGGCGCTGAAGAGCTCGGTGAACATCGTCTGCCAGGCGTGCATGTGCACGTCGGCGGTCGGAGTGAGCACGCCGTCGAGGTCGAACAGGACGCCGTCGTAGGTGGACAGGTCGGGAAGCTCAGCCGAGGTCACGGAACCAGCGTAATGAGTCGGGCAGTCACGCCGTCACGGCGATGGTCTGCCGGGCGATCTCCAGCTCCTCGTTGGTCGGGACGACCAGGACCTCGACGCGCGAGGCGTCCGTGGAGATCCGGCGGATGCCGCGCCCGCGCTGCTCGTTGCGGGCCGGATCGATCTCGATCCCGGCGAACCCGAGCGTCTCGAGTGCCGCGGCACGCACCTGCGGAGAGTTCTCGCCCACGCCCGCGGTGAAGGAGATGACGTCGACCCCGCCGAGCTCCGCGAGGTACGCGCCGGCGTAGGCGCGCAGCCGGTGGGCGTAGACCTCGAACGCGAGCGTGGCCGCCTCGTCGCCGCGGGCGACGCCTTCCTCGATGTCGCGCATGTCGGAGACCCCGGCGAGGCCGAGCATTCCGCTGCGCTTGTTGAGGAGGTCGTCGAGCTGCGGGATGGTCATCTCGGCGCGTCGGGCGAGGTGGAAGATCACCGCGGGGTCGATGTCGCCCGAGCGCGTGCCCATGACGAGGCCCTCGAGGGGCGTCATCCCCATCGACGTGTCGACCGAACGACCGCCGTCGATCGCCGTGACGGATGCGCCGTTGCCGAGGTGGAACACGATCTGGCGCAGCTCGGCGAGCGGTCGCCCGAGGTGAGCGGCCGCGGCTTCGGAGACGAACTTGTGGGAGGTGCCGTGGAAGCCGTAACGGCGGACGCGGTGGGCCTCGGCCAGCGCGGTGTCGATCGCGTAGGTGTAGGCGGCAGGTGGCATCGTCTGGTGGAAGGCGGTGTCGAAGACCGCGACGTGCGGCAGGTCGGCGAAGGCCGCCTTCGCCGCGCGGATGCCCTGCAGCGCACCGGGGTTGTGCAGCGGCGCGAGCACCGACAGCTCGTCGATGTTGATCTCGACGAGAGGCGTGATGAGCGTGGGCTCGAAGAACCGCGCGCCACCGTGGACGACACGGTGGCCGACGGCGACGGGCGGATGCTGCTCGAGCGACGGGCCGTTCTCGGCGAACGCGTCGAGCATGAGCTGGAAGCCGGCCGTGTGGTCGGCGATCGGCAGCTCGCGCTCGGAAGTGGCGTCGGTGGCGGTCACGGCAGGCTCGCCGGCAGCGGCGGGCGGGAAGAACACGGTGTGCTTGACCCGGCCCTGCTCCTGCCCGATGCGCTCGACGAGACCCGATGCGTGAGGGATGCCGGTCTCGGCGTCGATCAGCTGGTACTTGAACGACGACGAACCGCTGTTGATGACGAGCACGATGCTCATGCGGATGCCCCTCCCTGGGCCTGGATCGCGGTGATCGCGATCGTGTTGACGATGTCTTCGACGAGGGCTCCGCGGGAGAGGTCGTTGATGGGCTTGTTCAGGCCCTGCAGGACGGGGCCGATCGCGACGGCACCGGCCGACCGCTGGACGGCCTTGTAGGTGTTGTTGCCCGTGTTCAGGTCGGGGAAGACGAACACCGTCGCCTTGCCTGCGACGGACGATCCGGGCATCTTCTTGGCCGCGACGGCGGCGTCGGTCGCCGCGTCGTACTGGATGGGGCCTTCGACCAGCAGCTCGGGAGCGCGCTCGCGGACGAGGGCGGTGGCCGCGCGCACCTTGTCGACGTCGGCGCCGGTCCCCGACTCCCCCGTCGAGTACGACAGCATGGCCACGCGCGGGTCGATGCCGAACTGGCGGGCCGTCTCGGCCGACGACACGGCGATGTCGGCGAGCTGCTCGCTCGTGGGGTCGGGGATGACGGCGCAGTCGCCGTAGACGAGGACGCGGTCGGCGAGTGCCATGAGGAAGACGCTCGAGACGACCGAGACGCCCGGCTTCGTCTTGATGATCTCGAAGGCCGGACGGATCGTGTGCGCCGTCGTGTGCGCGGCACCCGAGACCATCCCGTCGGCGAGACCGAGGTGCACCATGAGGGTGCCGAAGTACGACACGTCGGTGACCGTGTCGGCCGCCTGGCCGTACGTCATGCCCTTGTGCGCGCGGAGGCGCTCGTACTCGCGGGCGAACTTGTCGACGTGCACGGCGTCGAAGGGAGAGAGGATCTCGGCTCCGCGCAGGTCGAGACCGAGCTCGAGCGCGCGCGAGCGCACCTCGATCTCCTCTCCCAGCAGCGTGATGTCGGCGATGCCGCGGGCGAGCACGATCGAGGCCGCGTGCAGCACGCGATCATCGTCGGCTTCGGGGAGGACGATGCGGCGGCGGTCGGTGCGGGCCCGCTCGACCAGGCCGTAGGCGAACATCAGCGGGGTCACGACGGTCGAGCGCGCGAGCCCGAGCGCCTCGGTGAGCTCATTGGTGTCGATGTGGCGCTCGAACAGGGCCGCCGCCGCCTCGTAGTGGCGCCGGGAATCGGCCGCGAGGCGCCCGCGGGTGCCCATGATGCGGGCTGCGGTCTCGTAGGTGTCGAGGTCGGTCGCGATGATCGGCAGCGTCTCGCCGACGCCGTCGATCAGGCGGTCGACCGCCTCCGGCAGCGGGAACCCGCCGTTGATGACGATCGCCGAGAGCGAGGGGAAGGTTCCCGACCCGTGCGCGAGCAGGGTGGCCAGCAGAACCTCGGCGCGATCGGAGGGGATGACCACGACCGAGCGCTCGCTGAGCCTCGGCAGCACGTTGACCATCGACATCGCACCGATGACGACCCCGAGCACCTCGCGCCCCAGGAGGTCGGCGTCGCCCTTGACGAGCGACCCCTCGACGGCCGCGAGGACGGTGCTCACCGACGGCGAGACGAGGAAGCGGTCTTCCGGCACGGCCCAGACCGGGACGTTCTGCGGCACCGCACCGCGCACGGCCTCGACGATCTCGTCGAGACGATCGCCGTCGGCACGGTTGGCGACGACGGCGAAGAGCTCGGCGCGGTCGCCCCGCAGCTCGGCGACGGACAGCGAAGCGATCTGCCCCATCTCGTCGGGGGTGCGTGCCGGGGCCGAGCCGAGCTTCTCGCCGCCGCCCTGGCCCGCCCGGCCGCCGAGCACCAGCAGGACCGGCGCTCCGAGGTTCACGGCGATGCGACCGTTGTAGCTCAGCTCGGCGGGAGAACCGACATCCGTGTAGTCGCTGCCCATGATGACGACGGCGTCACACTTGGCCTCGACCGACTTGTAGCGCTCGACGATGCGGGAGAGCGCCCCGTCGGGGTCGCGACGCATGTCGTCGTAGGTGACGCCGATGCACTCGTCGTACGCGAGGTCGACGCCGTCGTGGTCGAGCAGCATCTCGAGGACGTAGTCGCGTTCCTCCGTCGACCGGGCGATCGGCCGGAAGACTCCGACGCGAGGCGCGACGCGGCTGAACGCCTCGAGCACCCCCAGCGCGATGATCGACTTCGCGGAATGGCCTTCTGCGGACGTGATGTAGATGCTCTGAGCCACGGGTTCAGCCTAAGAGGGAGAGGCCTGACCACGAGCCGTGAATATCCCCACGGGTCGTGGCGGCAGGTGCCGCAGGCCACGACGGTGGGGGAAAAGTAAGACTCTCCGCGAACCCGGCAGAGCCCGGTTACCCTTGCTACGTTTCCGTCCTGGGGGAGTTGGCCTGGATGCCGCCTCGCGGAGAGCTGTCACCATCCTAACCCGGAACCTGAGTCCTCCCGTCACCGGGGGCGGTTAGGCTCTCGCCAGATGGGCGCGACGCGGCGGGGCACGCGGCGCCGAGAACGAGGGGATCGCATGACCAACGACGGCACCCAGGCGACTTTCGGCCCGGACCGGTTCGCCGCCACCACCGAGGCGATCTCGGCGAGCATCGCCCGCGTCATCGACGGCAAGCCCGAGGCGGTGCGCTCCGCGCTCGTGTGCCTCCTCGCCGAGGGGCACCTCCTCATCGAGGACGTGCCCGGGGTCGGCAAGACGATGCTCGCGCGGGCGCTCGCCGCGACGGTGGATGCCACGGTGCGCCGCATCCAGTTCACCCCGGATCTGCTCCCCGGCGACGTCACGGGGGTGAGCGTCTTCAACCAGGCCGATCGCGAGTTCGAGTTCAAGCAGGGGGCGATCTTCGCGCACATCGTCATCGCCGACGAGATCAACCGCTCCTCCCCCAAGACGCAGTCGGCGCTGCTCGAGGCGATGGAGGAGCGTCAGGTGACGGTCGATGGCCGAACCCACGCGCTGCCCGCGCCCTTCCTGGTGGTCGCGACGCAGAACCCTCTCGAGATGGAGGGCACCTACGCCCTGCCCGAGGCGCAGCGCGACCGCTTCATGATGCGGATCTCGATGGGCTATCCCGATGCCGCCTCCGAGGCGCGGATGCTGCGCCAGCGCGACACCGTCAACCCGCTCTCGTCGCTCGCTCCGGTCATCACCGCACGCGAGGTGCAGGATCTCATCGCGTGGGCCCGCAGCCTGCACGTCTCACCCGCCGTCGAGGAGTACGCGGTCGCGATCGCGCGGGCGACCCGCGACCACCGCGACCTGCGTCTCGGGGCCAGTCCGCGAGCCACGCTGCAGCTGGTCCGCGCCGCGAAGGTGTGGGCGGCGCTCGACGGGCGCCCCTTCGTCATCCCGGACGACATCGTCGCCCTGCTGCAGCCGGTCTTCGCTCACCGACTCATCCCGGCACGCACGACCGGCGCCTCCCGCGGCAAGAGCGGTGCCGAGGTGGTCGAGGCCGCACTCGCCGACATCGCCGCGACGGTGCCGGTGCCTCTCCCGGTCCGCTGAGCCCGCCATGTCCGCTTCTCCCGCCCCGGCTCGACGCCGGCTGCACCCGCTGGGACGCGCTCTCCGACGGATGTGGCCGCTGACGACGCGCGGGGTCGGCGCGGTCGTCATCGGCATCGCCGCCATCGTCTGCGCCCACGCCTTCGGCGTCGTGGAGCTGGTGTACGTCGGCGTGCTGCTGCTCGTGATCGTCGCGCTCGGGTGGGTGTCGCTGTGGTTCGTGCACCGCTACGGCGAGGTATCGCGCTCGTTCTCCCCCGACGTCGCCGCGGTCGGAAACGAGAGCGTCGTCACGGTGCACGCGACGGCGCGCGGCGGTCTGTCCGGCGCGATCGCACGATGGACCGACATCCTGCCCGAAGGCGTGGAGGGCGAGGCCTCCGGGATCCTGGCCGGCGCCGCAGCCCTCGACCACGTCCGGCTGACCTACCGCATCCGGGGCACTCGACGGGGCATCCGCGACGTGGGGCCGTTCTCGATCGTCGTCACCGATCCGTTCGGGTTCACGCGTCGCAATGTGCGGGCGGGTGGCGTGGAGCCGATCACGGTCGCGCCGGCGACGGTGACGCTGCCTCCCCTGACGGAGTACCCCGGCGAGGCAGGCGGCAGCCTCCACACCGCGACCCATCAGCTGGGCGAGGGCGCCGACAACCTCATCCCGCGGGCCTACGCCCCCGGCGACTCGATGCGGCGCATCAACTGGCGTGCCAGCGCGCACCACGACGAGCTGATGGTGCGTCAGGAGGAACAGGAATCCACCCCGGAGGCGACCGTCGTGCTCGATCGCGCGGCGGCGCGCTGGGCTCCCGCCGCGTCACGACCGGGCGAGGACCCGACGTTCGAGGCCGCGGTGACCGCCACGATCTCGGCCGCCGCCCGTCTCGCCCGCGAAGGCTACGACGTCACCGTCATCGACACCGATGCGCACCCCATCGGCGCACCCGTCCCGGCGGGAGACATCGTCGCGGTCGAGCAGCTCGCCCTCGACCTCGCGACGATCGTCACCGGATCGGACGACCGTCTGGCCTCGCTCCCCCGCCTCTTCGCGGGCACCGTCGCCGGTCCCGTCGTTGTCGTGTCGGCGCGGGTCACCGCCGCCGATGCCGAGGCCCTGGCACCATTGGTCGCTCATAGCGCGCTCCCCGTGCTGCTGGCCGCCGATTCCTCGGTCGACGCCCTCGAGCGGGCGTCCGCGGCCGGCTGGCGGGCCGCCGCCCTCTCCGCCGACGGCGACCTCACCGAGACCTGGCGCGCCGCGACCGAATGGGGGACGGCTCGTGCCCGCTGATCCGTCACGCCGGTTCTGGCGCCGCCCGGCGACGATGCCCGCGCGCGGTGAGCTGACTCGAACCGGTGACGTGCGCCTGGCGACGGCCCTCCTCGTCGCCATCATCGCGGCGATCCTTCCGCTGCTGCGCGTCGTCGCCGCCGGCACGTGGCTCGTCGTCGCGGTCACGGTGGCCGCGGCCGTGCTGCTGGTCGGCGTCGGATTGCGACGACTTCGCACGCCCGCCGTCGTCGTGACTCTGACCGAACTGGTGGCCGCCGGCGCGCTCGTCACCGCGGTGTACTTCGGCGACACCGCGTTGCTGCTGGTGATCCCGACGCCCGGAACGTTCGCCGAGGTGCCCTCTCTCGTGGCGGGCGCGAGCGACCAGATCATCAACGGCATCGCGCCGCTCTCGGCGGAGCGGCCACTGTCAGCCCTGGCCGTGACCGGTGTCGCGGCTCTCACGGTGCTGCTCGACCACACCGTCATCACCGCGCGGATGCCCGTGCTGGCGGCCATCGCTCTCGTCGCGGTATGGCTGATCCCCGCCCTGTCCGTCCCTTCCGCCGTCGACCTGGTCGGGTTCGTCGTCTTCGCCGCCGCGCTGCTGCTGCTCATCCGCGCCGAGACCCGGTCTCGCGAGCGCGCGCTCGCCCGATCCGTCGCCGCGGCGGAGAAACCGCGCGGTGAGGCGGCCTCCGCCGCGCGTCCGCGCCGCGCGGGAGCGGTGCTCGCCGCCGGCCTGGCCGTGACCGCGATCGTCGCGACCGTCATCGTGGTCCCGGAGCTCCCCCGCCCGGCGCCCCGCATCGGAGTCGGCACGGGGCCCGCCACGACCATCAATGCCAGCCTCGAGCTCGGCGACGACCTGCGACGCCCCACGGACGTCGAGGTGCTGACGACGCGCACCAACGCGCCGAGCATGCCGTACCTGCGGGCGGCGACGCTCTCTCGCTTCGACGGCCGGGTGTGGGAGCCCGACCGCGACGAGACCACACCGCTCACCCCCGAGGCGCTCGGTCCCGTCGTCGCCGACCCCGACATCCGTGTGACGGAGTACCAGACCACCGTCAGCATC
The DNA here is from genome assembly GCF_003289625.1 of Microbacterium sp. SMR1. Taxonomy (GTDB): domain Bacteria; phylum Actinomycetota; class Actinomycetes; order Actinomycetales; family Microbacteriaceae; genus Microbacterium; species Microbacterium plantarum. The sequence goes on along the minus strand of NZ_QMBN01000001.1, from coordinate 94,657 downwards.
ACCCAGCTCTCCTCCGCCTGGCTGCCGGTTCCCGGCCCGGCCGTGCGCGTCGATGACCTCTCGGGCGCGTGGGAGGCGATGCCATCGAACCGCACGGTCATCGCAGGAGACGCCGTCACGCAGGGCCAGGAATACGTCACGACGACGCACGTCGTGCGACCGACCCTGGAGCAGATCCAGGCGGCCGGGACCACGATCGACGGCCTCCCCGAGACGGTCAGCGAACTGCCCGCCGAGATGCCCGCCTCGATCGAGCGGACAGCGCGCGAGGTGACCGCGACGGCGGAGAACGACTTCGACCGGCTCGCCGCCCTCCAGCGCTGGTTCCGCAGTGGGGAGTTCACGTACTCGCTCGACGCTCCGGTCTCCGACGGGTTCGACGGATCGGGCGTCGATGCGATCGCCGACTTCCTCGAGGTCCGCAGCGGCTACTGCGTGCACTTCGCCTCGGCGTTCGCCGTCATGGCGCGGACACTCGGCATGCCCTCCCGCATCGTCGTCGGATACCTGCCGGGGACGCTGACCGGCCGGGTCGCCGACGGCGAGAGCGTCGCGACGGTGCTCAGCTCGCAGCTGCACGCGTGGCCGGAGGTGTATTTCGCCGGCATCGGCTGGGTGCCGTTCGAGCCCACCAACAGCCTCGGGACCCCCGCCACCTACACGCGATCCACTCAGCCGCTGCCTGACGACGGCGGGCAGGACGTGCCTCCGGTGCCCGCGCCGCAGCAGACGGCGACGGTCGCGCCGGACGGCGTGCCCACACCGACGCCGACCGCCTCGACGGGGACGGGAGCGGGCTCCGGGACGTCGCCCCTCTCGCTCGTGCTGCCCTACGGCGGAGTCGCCCTCGGCTTCGCGGCCCTCGTGCTGCTGCCGGCCCTCCTCGGAGCGGCGCGGCGGCGGTGGCAGGCGACGGCGGCTGAACGCGGCGATGTGCTGGCCGCGTGGCGCATCGTCCGCGAGAGCGCTCGCGACGTCGGTCTGCGCGTGGACGACGCCGAAAGCCCCCGTGCCCTCGGCATCCGGCTGGCGGCGGTGCCGACGGTTCCCGCGGACAGGGTCGAGGCCCTCGTCACCGCGGTCGAACGCGCGAGCTACGGCGTTCCCGGCAGCGAACGCGACGCGGAGATCGGCCGCGCCGCGGCATCCGACGCCCTCGCCGTCCGCCGCGGGCTGCTCGCGTCCGTCTCGACGCCGCGCCGCATCGGCGCCGTCCTGCTCCCCCGCGCCCTCGTTCACGCCTGACCAGCCCGCCACGCGCCCCGCGCGCCGATGGGGCGCACTTCCCGACGTTGAGCGCAGAAGAAGCTGCGCCGGATGCCGGGAAGTGCGCCCCATCGCGGGTGGGCGCGAGCGTCAGGCCCGGGCGGAGGGCTCCAGCTCGTCGGCGCTGTCGTCGGCGAACGGGTCGCCCGAGCGCTCCGCGTCGTACAGCTCGCGGTCGAGGATGCCCTCGCGCTTGGCGACGATCGTCGGCACGAGCGCCTGGCCTGCGACGTTGACCGCGGTGCGCCCCATGTCGAGGATCGGGTCGATCGCCAGCAGCAGGCCGACGCCCTCGAGCGGCAGGCCCAGGGTCGTGAGCGTCAGTGTGAGCATGACGGTCGCGCCGGTCGTGCCCGCCGTCGCCGCCGAGCCGACCACCGACACCACCACGATGAGCAGGTACTGCACCGCGTTGAGCTCCAGGCCGAAGAACTGCGCGACGAAGATCGCGGCGATCGCGGGGTAGATCGCGGCGCAGCCGTCCATCTTGGTCGTCGCCCCGAACGGCACGGCGAACGAGGCGTACTCGCGCGGGACACCGAGGTTGCGCTCCGTGACGCGCTGCGTGAGCGGCAGGGTGCCGATCGAGGAACGCGAGACGAACGCGAGCTGCACGGCGGGCCAGACACCCGAGAAGTACTGCCGGATCGACAGGCCGTGGGTCTTCAGCAGCACGGGGTACACCACGAACAGCACGAGCGCCAGACCGATGTAGATCGCCACGGCGAACCAGAGCAGCGTCGTGAGCTTCTCCCAGCCGTAGGTGACGACCGCGGATCCGATGAGGCCGAGGGTGCCGATCGGGGCGATGCGGATGATCCACCAGAGCACCCGCTGGACGACCTTCAGTGCCGACTCGGTGAACGACACGAACGCCTCGGCGCGCTTGCCGAGCTTGAGGGCGGCGATGCCGATCGCGACCGAGATCACGATGATCTGGAGCACGTTGTACCCGACGCTCGAGCTCGCGGCACCCGTCTCGGGGTTGATCGAGGTCGACACCGACAGACCGAGGAAGTTCTGCGGGATGAGGCCTGTGAGGAAGCTCCACCACGAGCCGACGCTCGAGGGGACGTCGGGCGTGAGCTCACCGGCGTCGACGCGCGCGCCGGGCTGGATCGTGACGCCCAGCACGATGCCGATCGTCACGGCGATCAGCGCGGTGATCCCGAACCAGAGCAGCGTCTGGCCCGCCAGGCGCGCGGCGTTCGTGACGTTGCGCAGCTGCGTGATCGAGGCGACGATCGCGAGGAAGATCAGCGGCACGACCGCCGTGCGCAGCAGTGTGACGTAGCCGCTGCCGATCGTCGACAGCGTCGCGGCGAGCCCATTCGGGTTGCCCTCGGCATCGGGCCCGAGCTGACGTGCCAGCAGGCCGAGGAGGACGCCCGCGACGAGGGCGATCGTGATCTGGAAGCCGAACGAGCGGTAGAAGGGCTTCTTCCGCTTCGCCGGGGCGGCGGCGTTCTTCGAGGTGGCAGAACTCATGGTGGTGCTCCTGAGAGGGATGACGTCGCGATGGCGACCCACCGACGCTAAACCCGATTCGAGGTCGTCGGGGCCATATGACCCTCCGTGACACCCGCTGACTCCGACACGCCGTCGCTTTCGGGACACGGCCGCTCTGATGTCTGCCGGAGTCGGCAGCGGGGCGGTCCGGGCCGTCGCCGCCACCCCAGAATGAGCGCATGATCCGTGATCTCGACCGTCTCCTCACCCCGCCGACGCCCACCGCCGCGCTGGCTCTCGAGGCGGTGAGTCGATGGTCCTCGCCCGCGCTCGTGAACCACGGCATCCGGTCGTGGGCCTGGGCGCGGCTGCGCGCCGAGGCGCTCGGGCTCGACCACGACCCCGAGCTGCTGTTCGTCGCCGCAATGCTCCACGACCTCGGCGTGACGCCGGCGTTCGACACGCACGAGGTGGCGTTCGAATCGGCCGGCGGGGCGGCGGGGTGGCTCTTCGCGGCCGGTGCGGGGTGGCCCCCGGAGCGCCGCGAACGCGTGCGCGAGGTCATCGAGCGCCATATGTGGCTGAGCGTCGACCCGGCAATCGACCCCGAGGGGCACCTGCTGGAGGTCGCGACGAGCCTCGACGTCTCGGGAGTCGCGCCGGAGCTGTGGGATGCCGCGACCCTGCGGGCGGTCACCGAGCGGCATCCGCGTCGAGACTTCACCGCGCAGTTCGCGGGATGCATCCACGCGCAGGCTCGCCGCAAGCCCGGCACCGCCGCGGCCCGGCTCGACGCGTCGGAGCGCATCGGCGAGGGCGGGCGGGTGTGGGACGGCATCCTGGCATGACGAAGGGCGCCACCCGGATGAGTGGCGCGTTCATCACATGACCGTCGTGGGCACGCGCGCGACGCCTCTCGGCTCACTCATCCGGGCCGAAGACGATCGTCGCGTCTCCCCCTGTGATCTCTAGCCGGCCATCGACCCGCGCCCAGTCGACATCCGAAGCAAAGACCTTCTCCACCCAGGCCTGCTCAGCCGCTCGGGTCTGATCGCACGCCTTCAGCGTCGCGGTTGCCGCACCGGGGACGATGATGCTCCCGCGCAATCTGACGGGAATGTTGAGCGTGTTGCAGGGCGTTTCGATCACTAACATCGGCGTGCCGTCCATGTTCATAGCTCGGAGGACGATCGCACCCTCAGCCACCCATTCAATTGATGCCCCGTCTTCTATAGCGCTCATGGATCGGTACCCCTCGCACCCCAGCGTGTGCGCCAGAGCAGCGGGGCACCGCTCGAACGTCGTCCACGACGTCGTTGGCGACGGTTGCTGAGGCTGGCTACAGGCGGTCACCATCAACATTCCGATGAGGTTGACCAAAAGCGCACCATTCCTGACCCGCCTGCGATCCTTTTCTACTGACCTACCCACGGCGCACACTAAAAGGTAAGGAGTGATGCGCCGGGCAGGTTGTTCAAGGCGGTTCTCATGGACGTGAAGAGCACTGTCCTGTAACACTCGATACCCGGGTACGCCACACTGCCACAGGCAGTCCCCACCGAGTCGCGACCGGCTTGAATCATGCCGATTGCGCTCACATTATAGTCATTCGGCGGCATATAGTTCATGAAAACTGATCCCCCGCTGTCCTCTCCGGCGATTGCAATCTGACCAGCCGTTCGCTGCGTGGCGGAAATGGTCGACACCATGCCATACCCGTCGTCGATGTAGACGTACATCGCAGTTACCTGCAGATTGCAGTGGGATCCAGAAGTGGCACCACTCACGCACACGTAGTCGTTCAGCCCGACGTCGAACAACCCGTAGAGACCTTTTTCGAGACCGGTGTTGACACCCACGTCCCATGGCCCATCGAACATCCGTGGCCCACCTGTCGCGGAAAGTACGCGGAGTGCCCCGTCCAAAGATGTCGCAAGTGAGTTTCCAAAGCTGCCCTGGCCATTCGGCGCCGTGTAGGGAAGTGCGTCGCAGTGCCGTGCGGTCGTGGCACGGGGGCTGCCGTTGTACAACACGGAGAACCCGGTGGAGCAGATATCCGTGGTGGGCGGCAAATGACGTTGCATCGCGGAGCCGGCCCAGTACGGTGGCGTCGGCTCGCTCCGGGATCCGTTGGTCAGAGCGATGTCTCCGCCGACAGTGGAGACACGCGTCTGCGGTCCTGTGATCGACTTCGCGACATCCTCCGCCGCGTCCCGCGACCCCGCATGAACATCCTGCGCTGAACGAGACCGGTCAGTGGGAACCCCGAGGACGACGATGTCGGACGTATCAGCCGCCACCCCCTGAACGCCCGTGATCTCAAAGCCAACATCAGCAAATAAGCTCTCAGCCTCAAGGAGCCGCCTTGCCGCATCTTCGATCTCGGACAGGGACCGAGGCCACTGCTCGACAGTGGCACTGATGCCTAATCCTGCCGCCCGCTCCAGTGTTGCAACCATGAGGTCATCCTGACCGTGCCACAGAAGGCGTACGGCGAGATTCTCTGCGTCGTTCACTTGACTGACGTACCCACTACCGTGAACGGATTCATGCTGAGCGATCCAACTTGTGAGTTCACCGATTCGCAACTGATTGCGCAGTACCCGATCATCCACATCCCCGGGAACGTTACTGACGTCCCCGCGCTCTTCACTGCCGACGTCAGCCGCGCTCGCCACCGCAGTACCACCCGTGGTCATTACACCGACTATGAATGCGGCCACGACTCGGCCCACACCCCGTCCTCGCATTTGCCCCAGCTCGCCTTCGCTCGTGAAATACGGTGATGTTCCAACTGATTCACTGTCTTACGAAGAATCACCGTCGAAGAGCAGTCAATCAGACCGCGGCAAAGAATGTAAGGCCTGCACTGGCGACCTGCAGTCACCCCCGCGAACGCGGGCCGGCGGGAAAAATCTCTTGAGATCAGTACGCGCACCTCTGCGACCACGACGATTGGATCCGGTCGCAGAAGTGCGGGACAGCCGTCCTCTGCGTCGCGACGTGGAAGGCTCCGGCCGCAAGACCCACCCTGGCGCAAGGGCTTGTTCGCGCAGCCCCCCAGGCTCGACAAGAGGCAGGCTAAGATCGGCCCCCTCGCTCTCTCCCGGCGAGCGCCCGGGCGGGTGTGGGACGGCATCCTGGCATGACGAAGGGCGCCACCCGGATGAGTGGCGCCCTTCGTTGTGGCGGAAGTGACAGGATTTGAACCTGCGAGGCGAGTTACCCCGCCTACATGGATTCCAGCCATGCTCCTTAGGCCGCTCGGACACACTTCCGTCGACGAGTTTATCAGTCCCCGGCGTGGACTCCCGCCGCGTCGGTCTCGGACCGCGGAGCTAGGCTCGTGGCGTGACTGATTCCTCTCTCGTCCTGGTCGCCAACGCGGGTGACAGCAGCATCAGCGTGTTCCGTCTCGACGGCGACGCCCTCGAACGGCTCTTCGTCGCCGACGGCCTCACCGGCACCGGCACCTTCGCGATCGACCGCGAGCGCGGCTTTGTCTACGCGGGAGTCAAGGGTGCGACCTCCGACGAGCCCGCGGCGATCGTCACGCTCTCCCTCGATCGCGCCACGGGCGAGCTCACCCCCCGCTCGCGCTTCGCGCTTCCGGACGGCTCGGTCAGCTACATCGCTCTCGCCCGCGGGGGCACGGCTCTACTCGCCGCCTCCTACGGCGGCGACTACGGCTTCGTCGCCCCGATCACCGACGGCGCGATCGGCGAGCCGACCGGCCGGGTCGAGTTCGCCAAGCTCCACTCGGTGCTGCCCTCCTCCGACGGCCGCTTCGCCTACTTCGTCTCGCTCGGCGACGACCTCGTGGGGCAGTTCGCGATCGGCGACGACCTGTCGCTGACTCCGGTCGGCTCGGGGTCGGCCGCGGCGCCCGCAGGCAGCGGACCCCGCCACCTGGTGCTCAACAGCGCCGAGGATGCCGTATACGTCATGACCGAGTACTCCGGCGAGGTGCTGCACTACACGCGCGATCGGGAGACGGGCGGCCTGCAGCTGCATTCCCGGGCCAACGCGGTCGACCCGGCCGCCGGGCTCGTGCGCGGTGAGATCGGCGGCGACCCCGTCGCCAACCACGCGGTCTGGGGCGCCGACATCCACTTCGGCGCGGACGAGCGATACCTCTGGATCTCGGAGCGGTCGACGAGCACGCTGGGCGCCGCACCCATCGCCGGAGACGGCACCGTGCAGGACGTCGCGTCCTTCATCCCCACCGAGCCGCAGCCGCGCGGATTCGTCCTCTCCCCCGCAGGCGACCGTCTGATCGCGGCCGGCGAGAAGTCGCGCACGGTCTCGCTCTACGCCGTCGACGGCGCCGAGCTGACGCTGCTCGAGCAGGCCGAGACCGGCGCGGGCGCGAACTGGGTCCGCTTCGCCTGACCCGCGGCGCCCCGGGTACCGTGGATGAGGTGGCCCTCTCCTCTCGCACCGCTCCCCGTACCCCGCGCCCGAGCATCGAGCTCGAGGTGGTCGGAACCGAACGCCTCTCGGCGCACCTGGTGCGCGTGACCCTCGGCGGCGAGGGCTTCGCTGCGTTCCAGAACCGGCCCGAGACCGATAAGTACGTCAAGCTGAAATTCACGACCCCCGCGCCCGAGTCGGCGCCGGTCACTCGGACGTACACGGTCCGTCGGGTGGATGCCGTCGCCGGCACGCTCTCGATCGACTTCGTCGTCCACGGCGACGAGGGCCTCGCCGGACCGTGGGCGGCGCGCGCGCAGGTGGGCGACCGGATCGAGCTGATGGGACCGGGCGGCGGCTACGCCCCGGATGCCGCGGCCGACTTCCACCTCTTCGCCGGTGATCTGTCGGCCGCTCCGGCCATCGCGGCGACGCTCGAGGCCCTGCCGTCGGATGCGGTCGGACACGCGTTCATCGAGGTGGAGTCCGACGACGCGGTCCTCGCCCTCGAGGCGCCCGCCGGGGTAGAGGTTGAGTGGATCGTCGACCCCACCCACGATCCCGAGGCTCTCGCCGCCGTCGTGCGGCAGTACGACTGGCCGGCGGGCGACGTGCAGGTCTTCGCCCACGGCGAGCGCGAGTCGATGAAGGCTCTGCGACGCGTGCTCTTCGACGAGCACGGGCTCGAGCGCGCCCGCGTCTCGCTCTCGGGATACTGGGCACGCGGGCGCACCGAGGACCGCTTCCAGGCGGAGAAGCGCGAGCCCATCGGCCAGATCCTCTGACCAACCCGGTCTCTACAAACGTGCGGGAATGCCGGGGCCGGTTCCAACGGTTCACCTCCCCATGACCACTGTGGGAATCATCGGAGCAGGACACATCGGAAAAGCTCTCGCCGAGGGGCTCATCGCACGCGGCTACGACGTCGTGATCGCCAACTCGCGCGGGCCGGAGACGCTCAACGATCTCGTCGCGAAGCTCGGCGACCGTGCACGGGCGGCGACCGCCCAGGATGCGGCAGAGGCGGCCGATTGGGCCGTCGTCACGGTGCCGCTCAAGGCGCTCGAGGACATCCCCGCCGAACCACTGGCGGGCAAGATCGTGCTCGACACGAACAACTACTACTGGGAGCGCGACGGCCGCATCGCCGAGCTCGAGGAGAAGCGCACCACGACCTCCGAGATGGCCCAGCGGCGCTTCGCCGAGTCGAAGGTCGTGAAGGCGTTCAACCACATCCCCGCCGCCGACATCAACACCGGGGGCTCCCCCGCCGGCACCCCCGACCGTCGAGCGCTCGCGACCGCGAGCGACCACCCGGATGCCGTCGCGCACGTCACCGCGCTCTACGACGAGTTCGGCTTCGACACCGTCGACATCGGTCCGCTCGCCGAGAGCTGGCGCGTCGAGCGCGACCAGCCCGCCTACGTCGTCCGGCAGAACGCCGACGAGCTGCGCGCCAACCTCGCCCGCGCCCAGCGCTGAACGAAGCGCGGCTACGCCTCCGCGGGCCGGTTCGAGCGGATCACCATCCCATCGAGCCCGGGATCCCCTTGAACGGGCCCGCGAGGTTCGACGTCACCCAGCCGCCGTAGAAGCCGCCGGGCTGAGGCACGACGACCTCGCCGTCGACCGTGCACCGGTCCATCCCGCCCGCGTAGACGGCGACGCGGCCGACGAGCTCCTCATAACCCGGCGACGGGTTCGGGTAGCCCCACGCGGCGCGCTCGCGTACCGCCGTGCCGCGCACGACGTCGAAGTACTCGGCTGCGCCCTTGAACTCGCAGTACGAGCTGCCTGCCGCCGGGACCAGCGAGCCGGGCACGAACGCTGCGGCCGGCAGGTAGTACACGGGCGGATGGCTCGTCTCGAGCACCCGCACCACGTCGTCGGTGTCGACGATCGTGACAGCGGCGAAGTCGATCGTCACGCGCGAGTGAACGCGTTCGAGGCGGGGCGGACGGGGATAGTCCCAGACGGACTCCTGTCCGGGACCGACAGGATCGGGAGTGGGTCGGCGCATGCCCGACAGGTTACGCGCGGCGAGCGACATCCCGGCTGCGAGACCGCTCACCGCGGCGCGAGCGCAGCGAACGGATGCCGCGGGCGACGAGGCGCCATCCGACCAGAAGCGCGAGCAGCGTCAGCGTCGCGATGATCACGAACGGCAGCGCCGTCCCCTGACCCGACACGGCGCGAAGCAGCATCCCGCCGACGATAGTGACCGCCCACACGACGAGACCCGTCGGCACGATCCCGGTCGGCGATCGCCATGCCCGCACGGCCACCCACGCCACCAGCAGGCCGGCGAGGAACGGCCACGAGGTCTGCCAGAGGCCTGCGAGCACATCGGAGTCATGGCTCGCCCGGCCGGTCGCCGCGAACGCCACCACGAGGACGGCATCGAGCAGGAAGGCGAGGACGGACGCACGGAGCATGTCCCCATCCTCTCCCGCCACAGCGGTGTCGGCCGCCCTCGATAGCGTGGCAGGCGTGCGACTGCTCCTCCTCTCCCTGCATCCCGGCGCGCTGAGCTCGTTCCTCGACGGCAGTGACCGTCCGGGCCCGATCGTGTACATCGACGACGCGCAGGCGGCGTTCCGCGATGCGCCCTTCGTCGCCGCCGAACGCGAGGCGGTGAGCTCGTGCGGCCGCGACGTGATCGATGCGACGCTGCTAGACGCCGCGCCCGAGGACGCGGACCGTCTGCTCTCGCGCGCGGGGGCGGTGTACGTCGCCGGCGGAAGCACCTTCGCTCTGCTCGAAGCCCTGCGGATCTCCGGCAACGACGACGTCCTCGTCGACCACGTCCGGCGTGGGCTCCCGTACATCGGACTCAGCGCCGGATCGATCGTGGCGGGACCGGATGTGACGCCCGCATCGCTCATGGATGATCCTGCCGACGGTCCCGCGCTCGAGAACCACGAAGGGCTCGGCCTGATCGACGTCACGCCGATCCCCCACGCCGACGGAGCACTGCCGCCCTACCCGCCCGAGCTGATCCGCCGCACCATCGACACCTATGGATCGGACTTCGCGCTCCTCCCGCTGCGCGACGATCAGGCGCTGCTGGTCGAGGACGGCAGCGCCACGGTGATCGCCTCGCACTGAACCCGCGCATCCCATGCTTCGCCCAGCATCCGCTCCTTCCTAGACTCGGAAGGCGTCCGCCGCGCCTGCTCCGGACGAGAGAACAGATCCGAGGCCCATGTCTTCTCCCGATGCGACGGCGGCGACGGCCGCATTCCGCGCCGCCCGCGACTTCCTGCTCGACAACGCGCACTCCCCCGAGGCAGCCCACGCCGGGTTCAGCTGGCCCGACGTCGGCGACCACTTCAACTGGGCCGTCGACTGGTTCGACGCCATCGCCTCGGGCAACGACCGCATCGCCCTGCACGTCGTCGACGAGGACGGCAGCGAGACGCGGGTCACGTACGACGAGATGCGTCGTCGCTCCAACCGCGTCGCCAACTGGCTCACGGGCCTGGGCGTCGGGCACGGCGATGCCGTCATGCTCATGCTCGGCAACCGTGTCGAGCTGTGGGAGGCGATGCTGGCGATCCTCAAGATCGGTGCCGTCATCCTGCCGACCTCCGTCGTGCTGGGCGCCGACGACCTCCTCGAGCGCGTCGACCGCGCCGACATCCGCGCCGTCCTCGCCGACCCGGTCGACGCTGCCAAGTTCGACGGGATCGCGGGCGGCTTCGAGCGCATCGTCGTGGGTGGCGAGCGTCCGGGATGGCACTCGTTCGCGGACGCGGCCGACGCCGACGACGCGGCACCCGGTGTCGTCGTGGCCTCCGACGATCCGGCCATCGTCTACTTCACCTCCGGCACCACGTCGCGACCCAAGATGGTCGTGCACACGCACGTGAGCTATCCGGTGGGTCACCTGTCGACGACGTACTGGATCGGCGTCCGTCCCGGCGACATCCACATGACGATCAGCGCCCCCGGCTGGGGCAAGCACGCGTGGAGTCTGTTCTTCGCGCCGTGGATCGCCGAGGCGACGATCTTCGTCTACAACTACTCCCGCTTCGACGCCGCACGCCTGGTCGATCAGCTCGACCGCAACGACGTGAACACCTTCTGCGCCCCGCCGACGGTCTGGCGCATGCTGATCCAGGCCGACCTCGAGAAGCGCCCCCGCGCGCTGCGCGAGCTTCTCTCGGCCGGCGAGCCCCTCAACCCCGAGGTGATCGACACGATCCAGCGCTGGTGGGGACTGCAGATCCGAGACGGCTACGGGCAGACCGAGCTGACGGCGGTCATCGGCAACACCCCGGGAGTCGCCGTCAAGCCCGGCGCGATGGGACGCCCGCTCCCGGGCAACGACATCGTGCTGATCGACCCGCTCACCGGACGCATCGGAGATGAGGGCGAGATCTGCCTGCCGACCGCGCCGACCCGTCCGCTCAACCTCATGCCCGGCTACCTCGGCGAGCCCGAGCGCACCGCCCGGGTCGACCACGACGGCTACTACCACACGAGCGATGTCGCCGTCCGCGACGCCGACGGACAGCTCACGTTCGTCGGACGCACCGACGATGTCTTCAAGGCCAGCGACTTCAAGGTCTCGCCCTTCGAGGTGGAGTCGATCCTGTTGACGCACCCCGCGGTGGCCGAGGCGGGCGTCGTCGGGGCGCCCGACGCCGTACGGCTCAACATCGTGAAGGCGTACGTGGCGCTCGCGGCATCCTGGGAGGAATCCGCCGAGACCGCGCGGGCGATCCTCGGGCACGCCCGCGAGCATATGCCTCCGTACATGCGGGTGCGCCGCGTGGAGTTCTTCGAGTTGCCGAAGACGATCTCGGGCAAGATCCGCCGGGTCGAGCTGCGCGAGCGCGAGGTGGCCGCGGCGGATGCCGGCGAGCGTGTGACGACCGAGTGGCGCGAGTCGGACTTCCCCGACCTCAAGGGCTGAGGCGCGGGTCGCCTGCCGCTCAGGCGAGCCATTCGCAACCCCTGGCACGCGCACAGGCGGCGGGAGAAGACTGAGGGTGTCCCGACAGCCTCAGCAGAAGGAGCCCCCGTGCCGCAGAACGTCGCCGAACAGATCGTCGCCCAGCTGATGGATGCGGGGGTGAAGCGGATCTACGGCATCGTCGGCGACTCGCTCAACCCGATCGTCGACGCGGTGCGACGAACCGGAGGCGCGGCGGAGGGCGGGATCGACTGGATCCACGTCCGCCACGAGGAGGCCGCCGCGTTCGCCGCCGCTGCTGACGCCGAGCTCACCGGCGAGCTGGCGGTGTGCGCGGGCAGCTGCGGTCCCGGCAACCTGCACCTGATCAACGGACTGTTCGACGCGCAGCGATCGGGTGTGCCGGTGCTCGCGATCGCCAGCCACATCCCGAGCCTGCAGATCGGGTCGGGGTACTTCCAGGAGACGCATCCCGAGCGCCTCTTCACCGAGTGCAGCGACTACTGCGAGATGATCCTGACGCCGGAGCAGTCGCCGCGCGTCGTGAACTCCGCGATCCGTCACTCCACCGCGGGGTCTTCTGTCTCGGTGATCGTGCTGCCCGGTGACCTCGCCGAGTTGCACTCGACCGGCGAGTTCCCGCCATTCGTCGCCGCTCGCCCCGGTCGCATCGCGCCGGACGAGCGTAGCGTCGCCGACCTCGCGGCCGCCATCGACAAGGCCGAGAAGATCGCGATCTTCGCGGGCGAGGGCGTACGCGACGCCCGCGAGGAGGTCATCGCGTTCGCCGAGCACCTGCAGGCACCGATGGGGCACTCGCTGCGCGGCAAGCAGTGGATCCAGTACGACAACCGATTCGACGTGGGCATGTCGGGTCTGCTCGGCTACGGCGCCATCGACCACGCGATGCACGAGGTCGATCTCCTCCTCATGGTGGGCACCGACTTCCCCTACGACCAGTTCCTCCCCGACGGCGCGAAGACCGTCATCGCGCAGATCGACGTCGATGCACAGCGGCTCGGACGTCGAGCGGGCGTGACGCATCCCATCCACGGCGATGTCGGCCTCACCCTCGCGGCCCTGCGCGCACGGACCGCTGCGAAGACCGACGACACGTTCCTCGAGCACACGCTCAAGCGGTATCGGAAGGCGATGAAGGACTCGGTGGCGGCGTACACCGACTCGGATGCGCAGCCGATCCATCCCGAGCGCGCCATGTCGGTCATCGACCGGGTCGCGGCATCCGACGCCGTCTTCACCGCCGACACCGGCATGGGCAACGTCTGGCAGGCCCGCTATGTCACTCCCGGGCCCGAGCGCCGTCTGCTGGCGTCGTGGCGGCATGGGTCGATGGCCAACGCCCTCCCCCATGCCTTCGGAGCGCAGATGGCGTATCCCGACCGGCAGGTCATCGCGATCGCGGGCGACGGCGGACTCTCCATGCTCCTCGGTGAGCTGATCACCGTCGCCGCCTACGACCTGCCGCTGAACGTCTTCGTCTTCAACAACTCGACGCTCGGGATGGTCAAGGCCGAGATGCTCGTCGCCGGCTTCCCCGACTTCGGCGTCGACGTGCCGATGGTGGACTTCGCCGCCGTCGGGCGCGCGCTCGGGTTCCACGCGCAGCGCGTGACCGACCCGGCAGACCTCGAGGTCGCCGCCTCCGCCGCCGTCGCGCACCGCGGTCCGTCCATCGTCGACATCGTCACCGACCCCGATGCCCTCTCGATGCCGGCGTCGATCACCGCCGAGCAGGTCGCGGGCTTCGGGATGTCGATGGCGAAGATGGTGCTCGGCGCGAAGGACTCCGGCGGCATCGGCGCGGTGCTCGAGACGGCGAAGTCGAACATCAAGCACATCCGCAGCCTCTGACCCCCGCCGGCCCGCCCCGCCCCGCCCGTGTCCGCCGATACATTCGTCGGAGGCGCGGGGCTAGTGTCGTCTCGCCGCTTCCGCGAGACGACACCAGCCCCGCCGGTCCGACGGGTGTATCGCCTCAGGCGAGGTCGGCGGGCAGCGGGAAGCGCAGCACAGCGGCCACGGGCGCGCCGTCGGGCAGATCGGTGCTGCGGACGGCCCGCACCCGACCGCCCGAGCCCAGGACGCGCGCGGCGATCTCGTCGAGGATCGCGTAGGCGCTCGGCCCGGCGTCGGGCGCGCGGGTGATGTGCCCGGCCTCGTCGATGACGCCCTCCTGCTCGAAGCCCAGGTCGAACAGCAGCTCGTCGACGGCGGCGGTGCTCGCGGCGACGGCGGCCTCGCGGACGGATGAGGTCGCGAGCCCCTGCGCCCGGAGCGAGCCGAAGCGCTCACGCCACTGCGCGAGCTCATCCTGCTCGTGGGCGTCGAGGATGTCGCGCGCCGCCTGTTCGAGATCGGCGCTCGACAGCGAGTCCGGGTGCGCGTCGATGCCGCGCTCCAGCAGCAGGCGGTGGGTGTTGACCGCGCGGTAGGCCGGCTCGAGGTCCTGGGATGCGGCGAGGATCAGCGGAACGTCGGCGGGAACGACGCGCACGACGGCGTCCTGGATGATTCGGCTGAACTTCTCGCGCTCGATGCGGTCACCCGTCGTCCCCTGCGGCCTCGGCATGTCGCGCTGGCCTTCGGTCGTGGTGTGCTCGAGCGCGGCCCACAGGTCGTCGGGAAGCTCGAGTCGACGCTCGGTGAGCCCCAGATCGGGCCCGAGTTCGCTGAGGCGGCCGCCCTCGCGCGACACCTGGACGACGAAGGCTCGACGCGGGAACGACACGGCGCGCAGCAGCTGACCGGCGTCGAAGCGGTCGCCGACCGATGCGCGCGCCTCGAGGCGGCTCGGCAGACGGAACGCCTCGACGCGGCCCGGGGATGCGAGCACCACCGTCGAACGCGACTGGCTCTGCCAGAACTCCTCGTCGTCGAGCAGCGCGCGCAGCGATGCGAGCACCGCGTCACGATCGGCGTCGTCGACCTCGGCCTCGGCCAGTTGTCGGGCCGCCTCGTCGATGCCCTCGCGCAGCTGGAGCTGCGCGTGACGCCGATCCGCGGGGATCGGCGACGACGGGGCCACGATCGTCACGCTCGCGGGGTGGCGGGCGCCGATGAGGTCGAGCAGGGATGCGGTCTCAGGAAGATCGGATGCCAACATCGCCTCAGGCTAGGCAGACGACCGCGCTCGGCGTCGAGGGGTTGCATCCAGCCGTGGATGCCGTTAGGTCGTGAACCCGGCGAGACCCGATCAGGCGAGGAACTCCCACGGGTCGAAGGTCTCGATAGGGATGACGCGCACGCGCGGCAGCGGGGCATCGAACGCGTGCACGTCGTACTCGAGGTCGAAGAACTCGACGCCGGGGATGGCCGTCAGCTCGCTGCTGCGGAACTCGGAGAACGCGAGCACCCCCACGCGTCGGTCGGGCCCGGTCAGGGCGGCCACCTCGCCGACGAAGTCACGGTCGTGACTGACGAGCACGACGTCATCGGTCCGTTCCTTCAGCGCCGCGAGCGTGCGCTGGATGGCGATGTCGACGACCTTCTCGTCAGCGTCGCCCGACAGGGGAACCGGCTTGTAGCCGAGGGCCAGCAGAGCCTGCACGAACGACATCGGGAGGTGGTTGCTGGCGTTGAGGAAGAACAGACCGCGCGCCGGCTGCTTCCACTGCTCGTCGACGAACTGCAGCAGCCGGTCCCAGCGGGGGCGCTCGTCCGGCAGCGGGCGACGGCCGAGGATCGACTGACCGAGCGTCGCGTCGATGTTCTCGCCGTCCACGAGCAGCCACGTCACGCGTTCGGTCATGAGGTCCCCTGTCTGCGGATGTCCTCTGAGAACGCTATCAAGCCGGTTCAGCCCTCGGGCGCGAGCGTGACCCGCGCCAGCCGGTCATCACCGGCCGCCGCGTTCCCGCGGCCGTCGGTGTTGTTCGTGAGCAGCCAGAGTTCGTCGCCCGCGACGACGGCATCGCGGACGCGGCCGAGCTCACCCGGCCAGAGCGCGACCGGCTCGCCGACGAGAGCGCCCGCGTCGACGTCGATCTCCCAGACGCGTTCGCCGCGCAGGCCCGCGACGAAGAGCGTGTTGCCGCGCGCCGCGACGCCGCTCGGGCTCGCCTCCTCGGGTGTCCAGGTGATCAGGGGCGCGATGAAGCGCTCGTCGTCCGAGGCTCCTTCCACGACGGGCCAACCGTAATTGCCCCCCGCCTCGATGCGGTTGAGCTCGTCGAAACGGTCCTGCCCGAACTCGCTCGCCCACAGGATGCCGTCCTGGGTCCACGCGAGACCCTGCACGTTGCGGTGTCCGAGGGAGTACACCTCCGACCCGAGAGGGTTGCCCGGGGCGGGCTCTCCCTCCGGCGTCAGCCGCAGGATCTTCCCCGCCAGCGAAGCGGGGTCCTGCGCGGCGTCGGGCTCTCCCGCATCTCCCGTGGCGACGTAGAGCATGCCGTCCGGCCCGAAGGCGATGCGCCCGCCGTTGTGAACGCGGTCGCGCGGAATGCCGTCGATGACGACCTCCACACCGCCGAGCCGGCGGTCGCCGGCCTCACCCTCCAGCTGCATTCGCACGACGCGATTGTCGTCAGCCGTCGTCAGGTAGGCATAGAGCAGCGCATCGTCCTCGCCCTCGCCCTCGCGGACCGCGATGCCGAGAAGACCACCCTCGCCGACCGCGGCGGTGAGGTCGATCTCGCCGACGACGCGCGCGAGCCCGTCCGCGTCGACCTCAAGGACAGCACCGTCGTCGCGCTGGCTCACCAGCTGCGTCCCGTCATCGAGGACGACGACCGACCACGGCACCTCCAACTGGGTGACGACGTCGATCGGACTGCCGGTCGGGCGCCACCAGCCGGGCGAGGCATCGACCGGCGCGGTCGACGTCTCGTCGGGAGTGGGCGTCGCCTCGTGGTCCGGAGGCCGCCGGTCGGCCACGCCGGTGCATGCGGACACCAGCAGCGTCGAGGCGAGCAGGGCGCCGGCCACGGCCGCCGGTCGAGACCGGCGAGCAGGGATGCCGGTTCCCGTCGAGCGCGTCATCGTTCCAGGCTACGGGCCGGTGAGGATCGCGGCTGCGTCCTGCGCCCATCCGAGCGCCACGGCAGGGCTCGCGAGCGTGGTGGCGTCGTCGGCGCGCGCGAGCACCGTGATGACGACCGGCGCGGCGCCCTCGCGTTCGAGGTACCACGATCCGGCGAGCACCCCGACCGAGCTGCCGCCCTTGAACGCGACGAACGTCCACTCGTCCCCGAACGCGAGACCGGGATTGGCCGACAGGATGTCGCGGACCGGCGCTCCCGCCTCGGTTCGCGCCCGCTCCTGCAGCGCCTCGTGCGCCGCGGCCAGATCGTCGGGGGTCGCGAACCAGTCGGCGCCGTCGCGCCACCCCGGAGTCGCCGCGGATGCGGCGGAGAGATCGGGCACGCCCGCGGGGAGCCGCTCGATGACGGAGCGACGCGCCTCGGGATCGTCACCCGCTCCACCCCACAGTGCGCGGAGGTCGGGGTCGCCGAACAGGAGCCAGAAGAGCTCGCGCGTGGTGAGGAACGGCGTGTTCGCGCCCGGGTCTGCATGCCCCATCGAGACCATCGCCGATTCGACGGCATCGCGCCCGACGGCACGGATGAGCATGTCGGTCGCGGTGTTGTCGCTGATCGCGATCATCTTCTCCGCGGCCTCGCGCACGGTCACCTTCGTGCCGTCGGGACGGTCCTGCAGCTCGCCGCTGGGGAGGCTCCGCACTTCGGCGTCGACGACCAGCTCGTCATCCCAGGTGAGCCGGCCGGCCGCGACGGCGTCGACGACGGCTCCGAGCACCCACAGCTTGAAGACGGATCCGATGGGTCCGGCCGCCTGATCGCCGCCCTCGTAGAGCACCTCGCCGTCGACCTCGCGGACCTGAACGCCGACCGTGAAGGCGGCCTCGTCGATCTGTTGCGTGAGCTCATCCCACGAGGCCGCGGGAGTCCGCTCGGGCTGCGGCGGGGCGAAGAGGAGCATCGCGATGCGGGCGTCGGGGGTCACCGAGATCGACATGTCGTACGTCACCTGCTCGGACTCGATGGTCACGCGGGCCTGGGTCTCGACGCCGTCGTACGCCACGGCCGTCCACGGGGCCGCGGCCTGCATCTGCGTGAACACCTTCTGCAGTTCGGCGGGTGCCAGCTGCTCGAGCGCTGCGTCATCGAAGTGCGTCTCGATGTCGTCGGCGTCGGTGGTCTCATCGCCGTTGATCTCGTCCATCACCCAGCGGACCTGCTCGCCGACCGGCGTGGCGGGAATCTCCACCGAAGCGGGAGACGAGGCCGATGCGTCGTCGGGTGCGGGGTCGGCCGCGCAGCCCACGAGGACTGCGGCGGTCGCGGCCGCGACGGCCACGGCAGCCGAGCGACGTCTGGGGGCACGGGCGAACGAACGGCTCGAAGGGGTATCGATGGGGGAACTCACGCATCCAGCTTGGCGTCGCGCGCCTTCGGCCACCTCCCCCCACAGGAGGAGATCGCACCGGCGTTCACGCTCGCCGCGGCATTCGCCGGCTTCGAGGATCCGACGGTGCCGTTCATCGCCAGTCTGTTCCTCGACGCTCGCCACCGGCGCCATCACTGCGGCGGGAGCGGCAGCTCTCGGTCGAGATCCCAGTCCTCGGTCCACCCGAGTTCGGTGAACAGGCCGTCCAGCAGCATCGCCGTGAAACCCCAGACGAGGAACTCTCCGGCATCCTGACGCACGACGAAGCCCGGCCCCCGCCATTCGGCGCCGTCGCGGCGCAGCACCGTGACACCGCGGTTCGCCGGCGCGAGCAGGTCGGCCACCGGCGCTCGGAACACCGCCGCCGACTCCGCGACGTCGACGACGCGAACGGGTGACGGCCGGCGCCACCAGGCGAGCACGGGCGTGACGAGGTGGCGGGAGTACTCCAGTGGCAGCGGCGGAAGCGGGCCGAGCACTTCCACCCCGGCGGTGTCGAGGCCCGTCTCCTCCCGCGCCTCGCGCAGCGCCGCGGCGACGACGTCCTCGTCACCGGGATCCACCCGTCCGCCCGGCAGCCCCACCTGTCCCGGGTGCGACCGGAGCGTGGCCGCGCGGGCGAGCAGCAGGACATCGAGATCACGCGAGAGAGCGGCTTCGGGCGCGCGATCGCTCGGACGGTCGTCGAGGATGCCGAAGAGTACGAGCACGGCGGCGGCACGGGTGCCCGGCGCGGCCTCGGACCCATCGAGCAGCCCGCCCCCGGCGAACCCGGGCCATGCGGCGCGCGCCGCGAGCGCGGCGAGCTGTTCGCGCGCACCGGTTGCGGGCGTCTCGAGGGGCATGACCTCAGGCTACCGAGCCGTCAGTCGCGGCGGCCGAACACGCCCGCCATCAGGACGTGCAGCAACGGCAGCGCCGACAGCCCCATGAGCACCGTTCCGAGGGTCTCGTCGTCGGGGCGCAGGAGCACTCCCCCGACCAGCAGTCCCGCGAAGAGGATCCCCGAGACCGCGCGTCGTCCCAGTCGTTCCAGGCGCGACATGCGCCGTTCGAGCCTGCCGCTGTCGAACCCGAGGTTCCCGTCCTCGAGATGCGTGATGAGCCCGTCGAGCCGCTGCGGCAGGCGCATCGTGACGTCGGCGAGGCCCATGGCACGCCGCACCATGTCGCGCATGAGATCTCCGCGTTCCTCGCGGAGCAGCCGAGCCGCGTACGGCTCCACCGCGTCCCAGAGGTTGAAAGCGGGGTCGATCGAGGTGCACACACCCGACGTGAGCGAGGCGGCCCGGATGACGAGCAGGAAGTTCTCCGGCAGCTGGAAGGGCAACGCGCGGGCGAGCTCGCCGAACTCCCCCGCGAAGTCGCGGAACTCGCGCGGATCGACCTCCTTCAGCTCCGCGAAGCCCATGCCGCCGAAGCGTGCGAACAGCTGCGTCATGGCGCGCTCGAGCTCGCGGACGTCGGCCGAGGGCAGCAACGCGCCCACCTCCGACATCCCGGCAACGAGCCCGCGGCCGTCGCGAGCCGCGGCCGCGACGAGCACCGTGCGCAGCGCCTCCCGCGTCGAGGGCGATATCTCGCCCATCATCCCGAAGTCGATGAACGTCAGCAGCCAGTCGGGCCGGTCGTCGCGGCGCTGGTCGGGCGGCACCGGCGTGACGAAGACGTTCCCCGGGTGCGGGTCGGCGTGGAAGAACCCGAACCCGAAGAACTGGTCGAACATCACGGAGGCGAACACACTCGCCGCCTCGTGAGGATCGATGCCCGCGGCCCGGAGACCGTCGACATCGGTGACCTTGATCGCGGTGACGTCGGCGAGCGTCAGGACCCGCGACGTCGAGCGCTCCCAGGCGATCTCGGGAACGGCGACCCGGGGGTTGTCGGCGAACTTCTCCCGAAAGCGTTCGGCATTGGCCGCCTCGTGCCGGTAGTCGATCTCCTCGAGGCTCGTGACGGCGAACTCCTCGACGAGCGCGGGCATGTCCGCGCGGCGCGAGACGAGGCGGATGCGGCGGAGCCATCGGGCGATACGTCGCAGCGCAGCCAGGTCGACGTCGACGATCGTCTGGATGCCGGGGCGCTGCACCTTCACGATGACGTCGGTGAACCCCGCGTCGGCGGCCTGCTCCGGCGTCAGCCGGGCGCGGTGCGCCTGACCGAGGGATGCCGCGGCCACCGGCTGTTCGTCGAACGACGCGTAGGCGTCGCGCAGCGGCATCCCCAGCTCCGCCTCCGCGGCCGCGCGGATTCGGTCGAAGGGCACCGGCGGCACCTCGTCCTGCAGGCCGGCGAGCTCGGTCGTGATCTCCGGAGGCAGGACGTCGAGCCGGGACGACATGAACTGCCCGACCTTGATCATGAGCCCGCCGAGCTCGACCGCGAGCGCATGGAAACGACGGGCCAGTCGGCGCAGTCGCGCGGTCCGCCCCCGTTCGGCGAGGCGCTCGAGGCCGAAGCGGGGCAGGACGATCTCGAACCACCACGTCTGCACGAGTGCGCGCGCGGCGAACCGCAGGATGCGGCGGTAGCGAGAACGCGCGCGCGCATCACCCGGCACCGAGGGGATGCCGGGTGATGCGACGCGATGCGGGTCGGCCGAGGCCACCCGCGTCAGGCCTGCGCGAGCAGGGCGTACAGCTTGCGACGCGCGTCGTCGAGGATCTCGACGGCCTGCTGGACCTGCTCGGGCGATCCGCTGCGGCCGACCTGGGCGGCGGCCTGCGCGAGCTCGACGCCTGCCTTGGGCAGTGCCGTCACGCGGCTGTGGTCGCGGCTCGTGCCCTCCCACGGCGCCGACTTCTCGCCCGCCTCGCCCGCCGCTGCGCGGCCGGCCTCGGTGAGGGAGTAAGTCTTGCGTCCGTTGGACTCCTGGGCGCTGACGAGGCCCTCGTCGGCGAGCAGCTGGAGGGTCGGGTACACCGAGCCGGCGCTGGGCTTCCAGGACCCGCCGCTGCGCTCCTCGATCTCGTGGATGATCTGGTAGCCGTGCATGGGCTGCTCGGCGAGGAGGGCGAGCACGGCGGCACGGACGTCGCCGCGTCCGACCCGGGTGTTCACCTTCTGCTCGAAGGTCGACTTCAACTGGTCGAACGCTTCGAACACGTTGTTTCCGAGATCGGAGACGTTGAATCCGCCGCGACCTCCGAAGATGTTGTCACGGCCGCCGAAACCGCCGGTGGGGAATGTTCCGCTCATGCTGACCTCCCGGTCGTCGATACGTTAGCGATACCTGACGATATATCGTTACCGCCACGGACGACAGGGTTCGCATGGAATACCCAGCCTCACTCGCCGCGGTCGACGATCTCGTCCGCGTGGGCCGCGATCCACTCCATGAGAGGCATCATCCGCTCCATCAGCTCGTCGCCACGTTCGGTCAGAGAGTACTCGACGCGGGGTGGGACCTCGGGGTACGCGGCGCGGTTGACGATGCCGTCGGATTCGAGCGTTCGCAGCGTCGAGGCGAGCATCTTCTCGCTGATGCCCGTGACCGAGCGACGCAGCTCACCCCATCGGGCGGTGCCGTCGGTCAGAGCCATCAGGACGAGCACACCCCATTTGCTCATGACGTGGTCGAGTACGACTCGCGTCGGGCAGTTCTCCGTGAACACCTGATCGGATGTCGCCCGGATCTGCGCGAAACTCACTGCCATGTAGGTAGCTTACCGAAAGGTGGGTACCCGTCGTCTGGAATGTTTGCCCGCCCCGGAACGGTTGACCCGAGCATCACCCGATCGAAAGGATCACCGATGACCATCCTCATCACCGGAGCGAGCGGACAGCTCGGCCGCCTCGTCGTCGACGCCCTGCTCGCCCGCGGCGCCGCCCCTGACACCCTCGTCGCGGGAGCGCGCGACGTCGCGAAGATCGCCGATCTGGCGGACCGCGGGGTGCGCACCGCCCGCGTCGACTACGACGACCCGGCTTCGCTGCGCGAAGCGCTCGCGAACGTCGACAGCGTCCTGCTGATCTCGGCGTCCGAGCCGGGCAGGCGCTTCGCGGGCCACAAGAACGTCATCGACGCGGCCGCCGCGGCAGGCGTCTCTAAGCTCGTCTACACCAGCGCCCCGAAGGCGACGACCTTCGAGTGGGCCCTCGGCGCCGAGCACAAGGCGACCGAGGAGGCCATCGCGGCCAGCGGCGTTCCTGCCGTCGTGGTGCGCAACAACTGGTACATCGAGAACTACGTGCCCGACGTCCAGCGCGCCGCCGAGAGCGGTGTCATCGCGGCATCCGTCGGCGACGGCCGGATCGCGCCGGCCTCGCGCGCAGACTTCGCCGAGGGCGCGGCCGTCGTCCTCCTCGAGGACGGCTACCTCGGCGAAACGTACGAGTTCGCCGGAGACACCCGTATCGGGTACGACGCGATCGCCGCCGCGGCCTCCGAGGTGCTCGGTCGCGACGTGACGTACGCCCGCGTCTCGACGGACGACCATGTCGCCGCCCTCGAGAGCGCCGGACTCGACGCCGGCACCGCGCAGTTCGTCGCCGGGATCGACACCGGCATCCGTGACGGCGTTCTCGACGTGGACGATCACACCCTCTCGCGCCTCATCGGGCGACCGACGACCTCGTTCGCCGACGGGCTCCGCGCCGCGCTGGCCTGAGCCGCGGCATGCCGGCGCGCACCGACCTCGGGGCGGTGCGCGCCGGCTCTGCGGGCCTCAGTTCAAGGGACGCGTGGAGGGCGGGATGACCCCGTTGGCGTACAGCTGCTGGGCCACATCCTGCAGCGCCGTCAGAGCGACCCGCTGCGTCGTCGGGCCGTAGGAGATGCGGGCGACGCCGAGATCCTCGTACTCCGCCGCGGTTAACGCACCGGGAAGCCCGATGACGCTGAGCTTGCGCTCACCCAGCCCCTCCACGAGGCGCCCGGTGATGTCGGCGTCGAGGATCCCCGGGACGAACACCAGGTCGGCGCCGGCATCGAGATACGCGCGACCGCGCTCGATCGCGTCGGCGATCGACTCCTCGGTCGACCGGTCGCCCGCGCGCACGAAGGCGTCGGTGCGGGCATTGAGGGCGAACCGGACGCCCTCGGCCTCCCCCGCCCGGACGATGGCCTCGACCGCGCGGACCGAGTCCGCCAGCGGCTTCAGGCGGTCTTCGACGTTCGCGCCCACGATGCCCACGCCGATGGCCCGGCGCGTCGTCTCACCGGGGTCGCCGAAGCCCGCGTCGAGGTCGGCCGACACCGGGACGTCGCCCGCCACCGCGACGACGCGGCCCACCATGTCGAGCACGATCTCGAGCGGGATGTCGGTGCCGTCCTCGTATCCGAAGGATGCCGCGATCGAGTGACCGGCCGTAGCGATCGCACGGGTCTCCGGCAGAGCCAGGATGGCCTCGGCCGACACGACGTCCCACACGTTCACCACCCGCAGGATCTCGGGGGCGGCATGGAGGGCGGACAGGGTCTGGGCTCGCTCAGCGGGAGTGCTCATGTCGCTCACGCTAATCGTGCGGCGCGGCCGGAGGGCATATGTTGCGCGGATCGACGGCACGTGTCATCGGGCCGCGCCTCAGCCCTGGCGCCCCTTGAAGCGCGGATTGAGCTTGTTGATGACGTACACGCGGCCACGGCGGCGCACGACCTGCGCGCCGGGCTGATTCTTCAGCGACTTGATGGATGCGCGAACCTTCACGATGACCTCCTATTGAGAACTGTTATCAACAACAAGGTACGGTGGAGGATCGATCGCCACAACTCGAGCCGGAGAGAACACCGTGACCACTCACCTCGCCGTCACCGGCGTCTGCAGCGCCGAACGCCGTCGTTACGCCCGTCTGTGCGTCATCGCCGGGCGCCACCGCTCCCTCCGCGTCGTCGATCTCGCCAGCGACGCCGACCCCGCTCACGTCCACGCCACCGTGCACGGCATGCCGTCGCTCTGCGTGCTCGATGCCCGCCATGCGATCGACGACCTGCGCGACGAGGCGCCGCTGCGTCGGGCCGTCCCGCACGGAGACGGGCGAGCCGACGTCGGCGCACGCGCGCGGTTGGCGGCGCAGCTGATCGAGGCGGCGAGCGCCGTCGTGATCGTCAACTGGGAGCGGATGCCGACGGCCGACCTGTCGATCCTCATGGCGCTCGCGTCGCACCTGGCACCGACCGCCCGCATCCGGCTCAGCCGCGGCGTCGTCGACGACCTCTCCGCGCTCGGTTTCGGCACCACCCTCCCCCAGCGGGACGCGGGCGACCGCGCCGGATGGACGCGTGCCCTCAACGGCGAGCACGATCCGTTCCTCACCGATCGGCGCGTCGCCACGATGCGCTACGAGCAGTTGCGCCCGTTCCACCCCGGCAGGCTCATGCTGGCTCTCGATCTGCTCGATTCCGGCTCGTGCGGACTTGTTGTGCGATCGGTCGGGGTCTGCCGCCTCGCGACGCGAGCCGCCATCCCCGCCCGGTGGGAGCAGGCGGGTTCGGCCATGTGGATCGATCCGATCGAGACCGGTCACGGGCTGGACGACGTCGGCCAGGACATCGCCCTGACGGGCATCGACCTCAACACCGCCGCTGTGCGGCACGTCCTGGATGCCGCCGTGCTCGACGACGCCGAGCTGTCGGCGGGCCCGATGGCCTGGCGACGGCTGCCCGACCCCCTGCCCGAATGGAACGTGGCGGTCGGGTCCGAGGACCCGACCGCCGACTGAGCCGCTGGGTGCGGTTCAGACCCGTCCGCGACGATGCGCGCGCCGGCGGATCGCCGTGAGGAGCGCACCGCCCACCAGGAGCGCGAGAGCGATCCCGGTCACAGTGGCGGTCGTCGAGGCTTCCCCGCCGGTCGCAGCGAGATCGCGACGTGAGCCGGTCCCGTCACCCGCGCCCGCCGCCTCGGGGTCGGCCGCGCCGGTGCCGCCGGACGGACCCTCACCCGCGCCACCGCCGGTGTCGCCGCCGCCCGTGCCGCCGCCCGCGCCCGGGTCCGACCCTCCGCCCGAGCCGTCGCCGGGGTTCTCGGGCTCGGCCGCGGCGATGACCGTGAACAGCGACACCCGCGAGTCGTCGACGGCGCCGAACGGATCGCTCGTGCGGACGTACCACCCCCGCTCGCCCTCCTCCGCGAGCGGCCATGCGGCCGAGAGGATCGAGCCGCTCGCGACGTCCGAGAACGTCGCGATCTCGGTGCCCCCGAGAACCTCCGCCGAGAAAGCGTCGGTGCCGAGCGTTCGCGAGCCGGGCTCGATGCGCAGCTGGTCGTACGTGAGCGCGAACTCCTGCTGCGAGTAGTCGCCCGCCCCCGCCGGGCCGAGCAGGCTCGGCTCGTCGGAGTTGTACACGTCGAGCGAGGGCGAGTAGGTGCGCACGAGCATCTGCCGGCCCTCGTTGTCGAAGTGCAGGAGACGGAGGAACCCGAGGCCGCCCTCCGGGAGGCCCTGATAGTCGAACAGCATCGAGTACACCGTGCGGTCGTCGACGCCGTCACCGTCGTCGTCGAATCCGTCCTCGCGCAGGAATGCGTCGTGGTAGTGACCCGAGAAGACCATGCGGACGTTCGGGTTGGTCGCGACGACCTCGTCCATCACCCGCTGCGGGATCGCCCCGAGCCCGCCCGTGGTGAGGATGAACTCGTGCTGCGCGATGATCGCGACGCGGTCGGGGTACTGCGCGAGCACCTCGTTCATCCAGGCGATCGAGGCGTCACCGGGAAGCCACCCGGTGTAGAGCATCAGGAAGTCGATGCCGCCCGCCGAGATGAGGTCGTAGTGACCACGGTTGTCCTCGAAGCTGCCGCCGTACCAGGGGTTGCCGTCATAGCGGTCCGCGCCGAAGTACGCACCGTAGTTCGAGTAGTCCTCGAGGTGGTGGCCCACATCATGGTTGCCGGCCAGCACGCCGTACGGCAGCCCGGCCTCGTCGAGGCGTCGGTACTCGGGGTCGGCCCGCTCCCACTGCTCCATCACGTCGTAGTCGTCGATGATGTCGCCGGTGTGGAAGAGGTACTGCAGGTTCAGCTCGTCGCGCCGATCGAGCAGGTACGAGTGGATCGCCTGCTGGTGGCGGTAGGGCTCACCCGGCATGGTGTTCTCGTTGTAGTACTGCGTGTCGGACTCCCAGGCCAGAGTGAAGTCGTAGTCGCTGCGCGGCACATCGGCGACATTGTGCGGCGTGACCGGAGTCGTCCGGTCGGAGCGGTCCGCGCCGGCGAAGCCCTCCGAGTGCTGCACGAGCATCCGCACCACTCGGCCCGCGCCGTCCGACGCGGCGAAAGCGTACTCGTCGACCGCGACGACGGCGTCGAGCGAGAACGACTCGTCATCGGCCGCGCTCACGTGGCGATCGACCTCGTCCCAACCCGACCCGTCGGCCCGCTGGACGTAGAGGATGACCGTCGCCCCCGCGTCGGCGTGACCCGACCAGGTCGAGCGGACGTCGGAGCCGGCGTCGGCATCGGCGACCGCGACGTCGAACGACTGGTACGGGAACGCCCGGTCGCTCGTGATCTCCTCCGAGACGCCGTCGACGGCGGCGAGGGTGCGCAGCTCGTCGGCCGTCAGCTGCTCGGCCTCGGCGCGGTCGACCGCCCGAGCGTCCTGCACGGTGCCGGACTGCGCGCTGACGTCGCCGTCGGACAGATCGAGCCGGCGCCCCTCGAGGAAGCTCACATCGAGCACGTCACCCGTCGGGTCCTCGACCTTCGCCTGCAGGGTCACATCGCCCGCGGCGACCTCGGCCCCTTCGGCGGGCGCGAGGACACCGGCGCTCGGCTGCTCCTCATAGGTCGTGAAGGCGGCCGTCCACGTGTCGGTGTTCCCCACGTGGTCGGTCGCGGTGATCTCGACGCGGTGATCCCCGGCCGTGAGGTCGACCGATGACGTCTCGTAGGGCAGCGCGATCTCGACGCCGTCGAGCCGGGCGACGGTGCTCGCGACGCCCGATCCCGCGTCGGCGACCTCGGCGTCGATGACGATCGGCCCCTGATAGGCGGTGCCGTCGACGATCTGCGAGGTGACGACGGGAGCGGTGTTGTCGACCGTCACCGTCCGCGAGAGGGTCGTCTCGCCGTCGGTGGCCGCCACGACGGCGGTGCCGTCGGCGCGGGCGGTCGTGTCCCACGAGGCCGAGAGAGCGGCGAACGCGTCGTCGGGCAGCGCGAAGCGCGCCTCGTAGTAGTCGAGCTTGCCGGTGGCCGCTCCCGTGTCGGTGACACTGTCTCCCATCCGCAGGACGGCAGCAGGATCGTCGTACCCGATGGGCGTGAGCGTCCGCCCGTCGGGCAGGACCAGGCGCAGACCTCGGATCTCGAAGTCGTCGTTGTTCTCGGCGAGGTCGATCTCGGGCGCCTTCTTGGTACCGGCCCACACGCTCACGACGAGCTCGTCACCGCGGACGACGTACTCGACCGGCACCGGGGTCACGATGGTCTCCCACCCCTGCGTGCCGATCTCGAAGATGTTGAGGACGTCGTCGCCGATGCGCACGCCGTTCTTGAAGTAGTAGTTGACGTTCGTCGTGTCGAAGACGAAGCGCGGCTGGTCCTCCAGGGTGGGAGTGGTCTCCACGGCCGCGCCGTCGATCGTCAGCTCGATCGGGCTCGGGTACGCGTCGCCCGCGGCGACGATCTCGGTCGTTCCCGATACGAACCGGCCGTCCTCGAGATTGAGTCGGACCGGGTTGGTGTCGACCCCGGCCACCGGAACGCGACGGGTCGACGTCGAGGTGGAGTTCGTGCCGTCGCTCGCGGTGATCGTGTACTCGTACCAGCTCTTGCCGATGAGGTCGGCGGCGTTGACCACGAACGTCACCGAGCCGTCGCCGGCGTCGAGGAGGTTGATGCGCGCCGGAGCGGGGTCGACGTCGTTGGCGAGCTGCAGTGTCACGGTCCGCGCCAGGACGTCATCGGTCACGGTCGCGGTGATGGCGAAGTCGGTGCCCGGCTGGATCTCGGCGGCGGTGCCGTCGACGATCGTCGGCGCCTGCGTGTCGGGCGCAACGATCATGAGACCGCCGGGAACCTGGTCTGGCTGCACGGCACCCGGCGACGCCGGGGCGAGGTCGACGATCCGCTGCGTCGCGACATCCGCTCCGACGGTGTAACGGATCCCCTGGTCGGCGACGGTGTCATCGGCGCCGTCGAGGTTGTACAGCGCGGTGCTGACGTGACGGCCGCTGTTGGTCTCGATCGCGACGCCCCGAGGCGAGCCGTTCGCCATCCCGGCCGAAGAGATCTCGACGAGGCTCTCCCCCGCGACGAGCCGCGAGCCGAAGTGGTCGTTGAAGTCGGCGGCGGTCAGGGCGTCGTTGGCGCCGTTCTTGATCCACAGCACGAGCGTCTCGCCGGCCGGGATCACGACGTCACCGGGAACAGCCGGCCAGACGCTCGACGAGCCCTCGACGGGGTAGAGGTAATCGATCGTGTAGTCGGAGAAGTCGATCGGATCGCTCGAGGCGTTGTAGACCTCGATGAACTCGAAGGCGTCGGAGCCCGCGACGTTCGCCGAGTCCGGCAGCAGCTCGGTGATCTGCAGCGGCGCGGTGACGACGCTCGGGTCGGGCTTCGGGTCGAAACCGGGCTGTCCCCCGGGC
The DNA here is from genome assembly GCF_003289625.1 of Microbacterium sp. SMR1. Taxonomy (GTDB): domain Bacteria; phylum Actinomycetota; class Actinomycetes; order Actinomycetales; family Microbacteriaceae; genus Microbacterium; species Microbacterium plantarum. Next base: position 65,645 of record NZ_QMBN01000001.1, on the reverse strand, counting down.
TCCTCTCCCGCGGGCGGGGTGATGGCCTCGGGCGCCACGACGCCCGGGGTGGCCGGGGCCGGCTCGGCGAGGATGTCCGTGCCGCCGTCGACGCGCTCAGCGGGCAGGCGGAAGTGCGCCGATTGCCCGGCTGCCGTCGCGGTGCGCCCGTAGGTCGACCATCCGACGGTCTCGTCGTTCTGGAGGATGCGGATGCCGCGCGGCGCGCTGTTGGCCATGCCGGCCTGCCCCGTCACGCGTACGACGGGGGTGCCGGCGTCGGCGCCCCAGTGAGCGCGGAACTCGTCGATCGAGTGCGCGAAGGAATCCACGCTCCCCGCGGTGTAGCTCAGCCAGAAGACCACGGTCCCGCCGGCGGGGACCACGACCGGATCGGCCACGGTGAGCGGCACGTCGCGGGCACGGTCGGCACCGTCGACGTACGTGTAGGCGAACGAGAAGCCCGCCGCCGCCATATCGAGGTCGGTCGCGCCGCGGTTGTGGACCTCGAAGAACTCGTAGTCGTCGACCCCGACGTTGTCGGGGGCGATCTCGGTGACGATCAGCGCGCCGGATGCCGCGTCGGCCGCCGTCGGCACGAGAGCGGTGGGCGCTGCGAGCGCGGGCGCCGCGAGCGCGAGCGAGAGGGCTCCGGCGGCGAGCGTCGCCGTCGTCGCGATGGTCAGGAAACGGGCGCGTGGGCGCTCAGCGGGCATGACAAGCCACCTTCGGTGCAAGAGGGATGCCGCCGACCGTAGGGACCGCGCACGATCACGGAGTGAACGATCTCTCCCCGCGAGGTGTCCACCCGGTGACGCGCCACGTCATCTCGATGTGCTAATCGCGCGTGGCGTTCACCGGCTGTTCACGGATCGGTGGTGCGCTGGACGGGTGTCGAACCTCGCCGCCGTGTTCGCGGTGTTCCTGCGCCTCGGACTGACATCCTTCGGCGGCCCGATCGCGCACCTCGGCTACTTCCGCGACGAGTTCGTCGAGCGCCGGCGATGGATCGGCGACCGGACCTACGGCGAACTCGTGGCCCTGTGCCAGTTCCTGCCCGGGCCCGCCTCGAGTCAGGTGGGGTTCGCGATCGGCCTGCGCCGCGCGGGACTCGCGGGCGCGGTCGCGGCCTTCGCCGCATTCACCCTGCCCTCCGCCGCGCTCATGGTCTGGGCGGCGAGCGGAATCGGGGCCGTGACCGGCACCATCGCGACCGGAGTCGTCGACGGGCTCAAGGTGGTCGCGGTGGCCGTCGTCGCACACGCCGTCTGGGGCATGGCGAGAAGCCTCGCACCCGACCGACCGCGCGGGACGATCGCGATCACGGCAGCCGTCGGGGTCGCACTGGTGGGCGGGCCGTTCGCCCAGTTGGGGGCGATCGCCCTCGGCGCCCTCGCGGGGATCCTGTGGCTGGGCGAGGGGTCCCCCGACTCGGATGACGCCGCCGACGCGGACGCCCTTCCGAGCGCGAGCACCCGTATCGGGGTCGCCGCGCTCGTGATCCTGACCGGCCTCCTCGTCGCGAGCCCGATCGCGGCTCGGGTGACGGGAGACGGCTCGCTCGCACTGTTCGACGCCTTCCTGCGCTCGGGCGTGCTTGTGTTCGGCGGCGGCCACGTCGTGCTCCCCCTCCTCGAGAGCGCCGTCGTCGGCCCGGGCTGGGTGGATGCCGAGACGTTCCTGGCCGGCTATGGAGCGGCGCAGGCCCTGCCCGGTCCGCTGTTCGCCTTCTCGGCCTATCTCGGGGCACTCGCGAGCGTCGGCCCGGGTGGCGTGGCCGGGGCCATGATCGCGCTCGTCGCGATCTTCCTGCCCGGCTTCCTGCTGCTCCTGGGTGCGCTGCCGGTGTGGGCCGTCGTGCGGCGCTGGTCCCGGGCACGAGGCCTGGTCCGCGGAGCGAGCGCCGCGGTCGTCGGCATCCTCGGCGCCGCCCTCTACGACCCGGTGTTCACGACGTCGGTCACCCGCGTCGACCAGTTCGCGCTCGCCCTCGTCTGTTTCGGGCTGCTGACGCTCTGGCGCTGCCCGGCCTGGGTGGTCGTGATACTGGGCGCCGGCGTGGGGGCGACGACGGCAGCGCTGATCAACGGCTGACGAGCGACGGTGCGCAGTGGGCTCCACCCGATGTCCGGGCCTGTTCCTCCGCGCGTTCACGTCGCTCGATCACGACGTTGACGACCCCGAGCACGAGGACCAGGACCGCGGCGATCGTCGGCAGGAGCATCGCCAGCCGGACGTCACCCGCCTCCGCGATCGCGCCGGTCGCGGCTGACGCGAGCGCTTGCGCCAGCGTCAGCGCCGATCCGAGGAGCGTCATCGTGGTCGCCGACCGGCCGACGGGGCTGCGGTGTCCCGCGATGCTGAACAGCGTCACGAGCGTCGGTCCGACGCCGAGCCCCATCAGCAGCAGCATGACGATGACCGCGCCCAGCGAGTCGGAAGCGGCGTAGCCGCCCGCCGAGACGGCGAGCACGGCGGCGAAGACGAGCCAGCGGTGACGCAGGGCGAAGCGCGACGGCAGGAGCACCACCGCGAGGGCGAGGGCGGCCGAGCCGATTCCCATGAGGCCGTAGAGCAGCCCGGCCTCGACGTCGTCGCCGGCGGTCTGCGCGAACGCGGTGAGCGAGGTCAGCGTCGCTCCGAAGAAGAGTCCCACGCCGAAAGTGCCCGCGACCAGGACGAGGATGCGCCCGCGCAGCACCTGCGCGATCGGCGCCCGCTCCTCGCTCTCACCGGGGTCCAGCGCGGTCGCGGCGATCCGGCCACTGGGGTGGAGGGCGAATGCGGTGACGAAGACGAGGCTGAGAGCTGCGGCGATCGCGATCGGGGCCCAGGGCGCGATGGCGGCCGCGAGGATGCCGACGAGGAACGGGCCGATGACGAACGCCGTCTCGTCGGCCGCCGACTCGTACGACATGACGCGCGAGAGCGTGCGTGGCCGGTGCTCGGCGCCGAGGCGCGCCCGGATGATGCCCATCAGCCGGCTGCGCGACATGGCGGCTGCCTGCGGAGCGCTCAGGCCGATCGCGGCGGCGGCGGTCAGGATGAGCGAGTCGGGTGAGCCGGCGGTGACGACGATCGGGAACACCCCGAGCAGGATGCCGTTGAGGATGCCGAGCGGAACGAGCACCCGCCGCTGCCCGAACCGGTCGACGGCGTCGCCGATCACCGGGCCGGCGATGACGACGCCGATGCCGACGGCGGCCGACGTGAGCCCGCCGAGCCCGACCGACCCGGTCGCAGAGACGACGAGGGTGAGGACACCGACGACCATCATCGCGAAGGGAAGCCGGGCGATGAACGCGATCGGGAAGAACACCCAACCCGTGTGGTGGATCAGGGAACGATCATTCGACGTCATGCATGCCTCCGAGCAGTCAGCTCGTTCTCACGTGCCGCCTTGCTCCGTCAGCAGGTAGTTGCATCGCTTCGTCCGGGCCGGCGCCGCGGACTGCTCGATTCTACCGGCGGAACAGCTCCTCGGCCACGAGCGAGAGATCGTGCAGGTCGGAGACCCCGGCGAGTTCGCGCGCCGAGTGCATCGAGAGGATCGGGATCCCCACGTCGACGGTGCGGATGCCGAGCCGCGTGGCGGTGATCGGCCCGATCGTCGACCCGCAGGGCACGCTGTTGTTCGACACGAACTCCTGGCTGCGCACGCCCGCCGCGTCGCACCAGCCGTTCCATGCGGCGGCCCCGACGCCGTCCGTCGCGTACCGCTGGTTGGCGTTGATCTTCAGGATCGGCCCCGATCCGAGCACCGGCAGTACGACGGGGTCGTGCTTGTGGGCGTAGTTCGGGTGCACCGAGTGCCCGACGTCGCTCGAGACGCACCAGGATGCCGCCAGGGCGCGCATCCCCTCCTCGCGATCGGCACCGAGGCCGAGCTGGATGCGCTCGATGACATCGGCGAGGAAGGGACCGGCCGCACCCGAGCGGGTCGCCGACCCGACCTCCTCGTGGTCGAAGACGGCGAGCATCGCGATGTGCCCGGCGTCGAAGCCTCCGGCGGCTCGCTCCAGCGCGACGACTCCGGCATGGACGGAGGCGAGGTCATCCAGCCGACCGGCTGCGAAGAAGACGTCCCCCGCGCCGAAGACCGAGCCCCGGGCGGCATCGGCCGTCACGACGTCGTAGCCGCGGATGCGGGCGGCATCCACTCCCGCCTCGCGGGCGAGCTCGCCGAGCAGGTCGGCGGAGTCGGCGGACCCGAGCCCCCACACCGGCTGCGTCTGCGTCTGCTTGTCGAGGGCGAGGTGGTCGTTCGCCTCGCGGTCGAGGTGGATGGCGAGCTGCGGCAGGCGGAGGAGCGGGCCCGTCGCGGTGAGCACCGCGGTGCCGTCGTCGAGCACGAGGCGGCCGGCCAGCCGCAGCTCGCGGTCGAGCCACGAGTTGAGCAGCGGTCCGCCGTAGACCTCGACCCCGGCTTGCAGCCAGCCGAGCCGGCCGGTGGTGGGGCGGGGCTTGAGCTTGAAGGCGGGCGAGTCGCTGTGCGCGCCGAACACCCGGACGGGCGTCACCGCGGTCGCCGCTGCCGGCACGATCCACGCGAGCACGGCGCCGTCGCGCACCACGAGGTAGCGCCCGCCCGGTTGTTCCGGCCACTGCTCGTCTTCCGCCAGCGCGGTGAAACCGGCTGCGGTGAGGCGTCGCGCCACCTCGGCAGCGGCATGGAAGCTCGACGGCGACGCGGCGACGAACTCGGCGAGGTCGTCGGCGTGGGAGCGGGCGGCGGCGGTGACGGCGGACACGGTGACTCCTGGATCGTTGAGGGGCTCCCTCGATCGTAGGCGCACCCGCCGCCGCGGCCCGGGCTCAGCCGTTGGCATCGGTGCGCATCGGCGGGCACTCCGATCCCGGCGTGGTCGCCAACTCGAAATGCCACGGCTCGTTGCCGTAGGTCTGGCAGATGCCGAACTCCGAGCCGTACGAGATCAGCCAGTACTGCGCGTCGACCGGCCCGATGTCGATGGCGTCGCCGCTGACGTGACGCGACTGCTCGGGGGTGGCGACGTAGGCGCGGGCGGTCTCCTCCCCCACCGAAGCGATGCGGTCGTCGAGGAGCCACTGCTGATACGCCGCGCTGCGCCATCCGCTCGTCACGCCCAGGCGGATGCCGTCGTCCGCGGCACGCGCCTCGGCGGCGCGCATCGCCGCCAGCAGCTCCGGGTCGAGTCGCGAGATGGCCGGCAGGTCGTCATCCCACAGACTCACCTGCACGCCGTCGTCGATGAACCCGTCGTCGGCCGACGGCGTGAAGACCGCGCCCGGGAAGACCGGCGGCATCGGCGGCAGCTGAAGACCCGATGAACCGGCGAGCGCACCGATGGCGGACGCGCCGAGGGCGACCGCACCCGCGACGGCAACCGCGCCGAGGGCGAGGCGGCGACGGCGAACGCGACGGGATGTGCGCGCTCGCGGGCGCGGCGGCACGAAAGTCACCCGCCGTCCGGATTCGGTCGTCGGCAGCGCGAGCGGGCGGGTCGGAACCGGGGCGGAGGAAGTGCTCATGCTCCCAGTGGACGAGAGCGGATGTTGCACCGGTGTCGCCGATTCCGCATACGCCCGCGATACATGCGCCCGCCTATCCTGAGGCCATGCGTGTGCTGATCGTCGAGGACGAGCTCTTCCTCGCCGAGGCGATCCGCGACGGCCTCCGCCTCGAGGCCATCTCGGCCGACCTCGCCGCCGACGGCGATACCGCGCTCGAGCAGCTGGCGATCACCGCGTACGACGTGGTCGTGCTCGACCGCGACATCCCCGGCCCGAACGGTGACGAGATCGCGCGCCACCTCTCCCAGCAGACCGGGGCGCCCCGCATCCTCATGCTGACCGCGGCCGATCGGCTGGACGACAAGGCGTCGGGCTTCGAGTCCGGTGCCGACGACTACCTGACCAAGCCGTTCGCGATGCGCGAGCTCGTGCTGCGACTGCGTGCGCTGGCGCGGCGCTCGGCCAGCTCCGCTCCCCCGATCAGCGAGTTCGGCGGCGTGAGGCTCGATCCCTTCCGCCGCGAGGTCTACCGCGATGGACGGTACATCGCGCTGACACGCAAGCAGTTCGCCGTGCTCGAGGTGCTCCTCAGCGCCGGCGGTGGTGTCATCAGCGCCGAGGCGTTGCTCGAACGCGCCTGGGACGAGAACGCGGACCCGTTCACGAACGCGGTCCGCATCACGATCTCCACGCTCCGCAAACGGCTCGGCGAGCCCTGGGTCATCGAGACCGTGCCGGGTGTCGGATACCGGATGTCGGAACCCGCGCTGTGATCGCCCGCCGCCGCGGGCTCTCCCTGCGGGTCTCACTCACCCTCAGCTACGCCGGGTTCCTGATCGTCGCGGGCGCGGTGCTCTTCGGCGTCGGGCTGCTGGCCCTGCGGTTCGTGCCGAGCGGCGACCTGTTCAGCCAGTCGACGGGCGGGTGGGCGCCCGGACGCGGCGACCTCACCGACGTCTTCGTCAAGTACGCGTGGTGGGCTCTGGCCGCCCTCCTCGTCGTCGGATTCGTCGGCGGCTGGTTCCTCGCGGGGTGGATGCTCGCTCCGCTCGGACGGGTCACCGAAGTGGTCGGCCGGGCCGATGCCGGAACGCTTCACCGCCGAATCGCGCTGCGCGGACGCCGGAACGAGCTGACCGACCTCGCCGACGCATTCGACGACATGCTCGACCGGATCGAACGCGCCGTCGCAGAGGAGTCGCGGTTCGCGGCGAACGCGTCGCACGAGCTGCGCACCCCGCATGCCGTCATCCGGACGATCGTCGAGGTGGCGCGCGCCGATCCGGACGGGCGCGACGTCGACCTCGTCCTGAGCAGGGTCGCCGAGACGAATGAGCGGGCGATCGCCACGACGGAGGCCCTGCTCGACCTCGCGCGCGCCGGACGATCCGGCCTCGACTTCGCGCCGGTCGACCTCGCAGCCCTGGTCGAGCAGGTCGTCGCGGACGCACGCGACGGCGCGGATGAGGCGGCCCGTGGAGGGTCACCGAGCATGCGCGAGGAGCGGGGGCCGGCCACGGCGCGCGGGAACGCCGCCCTCCTCCGGCAGCTGGTGTCGAACCTCGTCGCCAATGCCCTGATCCACAATCTCCCGGACGGGGGCGAGGTCGCCGTACGCACCCGGACGGCACCCGATGGCTCAGCGCTGCTCGAGATCGCCAACACCGGTCCCGACCTCGATCCGGCTCGCGTCGCAACGCTCACGGAGCCGTTCGTGCGCGCGGGAGACCGGACCCGCGCGGCATCCGACCGGGGGGTCGGTCTCGGACTGACGATCGTCTCGGCCATCGTCCGCAGCCATCGCGGCGATCTGCGGATCACCCCGCGTGAGGGCGGGGGCCTGATCGTCCGCGTGACACTGCCCGGCGCCTGACAGCCCTAGGCCGTCTCGGCCCGGCTCTGACACTCGATGCACGCGGGAGCGTAGGGCACCGCTTCCAGGCGTGCCGGCGCGATCGCGCGGCCGCATCCGACGCATCGCCCGTACGAGCCCGCGCCGACGCGATCCAGCGCCTCGGTGATCAGGGTGATCGTGGCGCGATGCGATGCGGCGGTCTGATATGCCACCGGGTCGACGGAGGGAACCGCGCGCGGCTCGATATCCTGCAGCAGCTCGCGGCGTTCGGCGAGCAGCGCTTCGAGGCGCATTCGAACGTCGCTCGACGTCGCGTCGGCGGTCTTTTCCATTTTTCTTCCGTTCTGACTTTTCTGGTGCGCGAAAAACCCCGGCCTCAAGCCTGCAAGGGCGAGACGACGGGGCGGTGACCACCCACCATAGCCAGTCCACACAGAAAAGCAAGCTGCGCCGAGGCGGCCCGAAAAGCGGATTTGACTTCTTTTTCTTCCGGGCTATGGTCGGGAGTCACACGCCAGCCACGAGGGGAAGCGAGTTCTCATGTCGAGCAAGACACCACGCACACGAGGCGACAAAAAGGCGCCGCAATTGTCGTTGAAAGAAAAACGCGCGGCCAAGCGCGAGAAGCAGGAGGACGGCGCGTTCCTGAAGCCCCGCAAGGGGTCCTCCCGCTGACACCGCGAGCGCGCATGCGGGATATCCCTTGGCGCATCTCGAATCGATTCGATACACTGATTGACGGCGGCGCTCCGGCGCCGCCGTTGTCGTGCCCGCATCTTCTCGAAGGCCACCGCGATGTCCCGCACCCTCACCACCGGCAGCCCCTGGCGCGTCATCCTCGCGTTCTCGGTGCCTCTCCTGATCGGCAACGTGGTGCAGCAGATGTACCACATCGTCGATGCGGTCGTGGTCGGGCGCTGGCTCGGCGTCGACTCTCTCGCCGCCGTCGGCGCGACGGGTTCGATGCTGTTCCTGCTCATCGGGTTCGCGTGGGGACTCACCTCCGGATTCGCAATCCCGACGGCGCAGGCCTTCGGCGCGGGCGATCACGCCGCGGTCCGCCGGTCGGTCGCGGCCGGCGCCGCGCTGACCGCGATGACGAGCGTCGTCCTCACCGTCGTGGCCCCGTTCCTGTCGCGTCCCCTGCTCGAACTGCTCCAGACTCCCCCCGAGCTCCTCGACGATGCGACGACCTTCGCCGTCGTCAGCTTCCTCGGCGCCGGGGCGACGATGTTCTTCAACTACCTGGCGGCGATCATCCGCGCGATCGGCGACTCCCGCACTCCGCTGATCTTCCTGACGGTGGCATGCGTCTTCAACGTCGTGCTCGTCGTGCTGATGGTCGGGCCGCTCGGATGGGGCGTCGGTGGCGCCGCCCTGGCGACGGTCGTGTCGCAGGCGTTGTCGGTCGGGCTGTGCCTCGACTACATCCGCCGCCGCATCCCGGTCCTGCGCATGCGGCGCGCCGACTGGCGCATCACGCGCGCCGACCTCGCCCTGCACCTGCGACTCGGACTGCCGATGGGTTTCCAGGCGTCGATCATCGCGATCGGCACGCTCGCGGTGCAGGTGCGCCTGAACGAGCTCGGCGCCGACGCCGTCGCCGCCTATACGACCGCTTCACGCGTCGACGGGCTCGCGATCGCTCTGCTGCAGTCGCTGGGACTCGCCGTCTCGATGTTCGTCGCGCAGAACTACGGCGGTGGACGTCCCGACCGCATCCGCCAGGGCGTCGCACAGGCGACGTGGATGGCCGTGATCGGCGCCGTCGGACTCGGCGCGGTGCTCATCACTCTCGGGGCGCCGCTCGTCCGACTGTTCGTCGGTGACGGCTCGGACGACGTGGTCTCGCTCGCCGCCCTCATGCTGATCATCAACGGCGCGACCTATACGGCGCTGGGCGTCCTGTTCGTGCTCCGCGGGGCGCTGCAGGGCCTCGGCCACACTCTCGTACCGACCATCACCGGAATCGTCGAGCTCTTCATGCGCGCCGGAGCCGCTGTCGTGCTCGGCGCGCTCATCGGTTTCGCGGGGGTCGCGTGGAGCAACCCCCTCGCCTGGCTCGGTGCCACCGCCATCCTGATCCCGGCCTACCTGCGAGCGCGTCGCGAACTCGCGAGCATGCCGGTCGCACGCGCGGATCACATCAGCGCGGCGACGACTCCCGTTCCGGTCGTCGGCCCCGCGAGCGGATCGATGGTCGTCGATGCGGTGGTCACGCAGCCGGTCCCCGTCGTCCCGGCCCGGCGACGCCGGCGTACGGTCGCCGCAGCGCTGCGCCGCAGCCGCGGCTGACCCGCGGTGACCTGCGGATCAGCTCGCGGATGAACCGGGGCGTGATGCCCGGCGCGGCGTCCGCTTGACGGGGGCGGCTGCCGCCGCGGGCTCTTCGGCGCGCGGCTCCACGGCGGGCTCTGCGGGAGCGTCCGTCACCGGAGCCTTCGGGCTGCGGGGTGCCCGCTTCGGCCGAGTGGGCGCCTCGGCTTCGGCCCCGGCTTCGGCTTCGGGGGCGGCTTCATCCGACGGTGTCTTCGGAGCGGCGGCCCGGCTCCGCGAAGCGCGCTTCGGCCGAACCGGGGCGTCGGTCGACGGCTCGGTCTCAGCCGGAACGGACTCGGCGACGGGATCGACGTCAGCCGCGGGGGCGGACGCCGCATCGGTGCTCGGAGCCGGCGCAGCCTCGTCCGTCTGCGTCTCCGTCGACGCGTCGGCGTCCGTCGCGCGCTTCGCGGCGGTGCGGGCACCGGTTCTGCGAGGGGTCCGGGTCTTCGACTCGCCGGTCGCCGACGTCGTCTCCGCTTCGGACTTCGCGCTCGTCTTCGCCGCTGTCCTCCCGCCGGTCTTCTTCCCGGCCCGGCCCGCGGCGGGCGCCTCATCCGTGACCGGAGCGGCGTCAGCCGAAACCGCCGGCTCGTCAGTGCTCGCGACGTCCGACGTCTCGGTCGCGTCGGATGCCGGCGCGGGCTCGATCGTTGCCACGCCGGCCGCCGTCTCCGCGCTCTCTGACGGCGCTGCGGACGCTGCGGCGTTGCCGCGCGCCGCGGACGAGACCGCGTCGAGAGCCGCATCCAGGGCTGCGCCCAGCGTGAGCTGCTCGATCATCGGACGACGGTTGCGCGGCGTCGATCCGCTCGTCGGTTCCGCCGGAGCCGTCGCCGGCGAGTCCTCGTCAGGCGCCTCAGCGGCGACCTCCGGGGCCGGCGGCTCGGCGCCCTGCGCGGCGCTCTTGGCGCGGGACGGCTTGCGCCGCGAGCGACCGCCGGTCGTCCCGGCTTCGGCCTCGCCGCGAGCGTCGCCGCGCCCCTTCGCGGACGCATCCGCAGGGGTGTCGTCGGAGCCCTTCACGCCCGCTGCGTCCTTCGGGCGCAGCGACATCCCGCCCGGCTTCGACTCGATCGTGAACAGCCCGACCGCCCGCACGAGATCCGAGAGTTTCGCGTAACCCCAGTTGCGGGGGTCGAAGTCGGGCTGCTGCTTGCGCATGAGCTGACCCACCGTCCCGAGGTCGGACCAGCCGTCATCGGCGGAAGCCGTCTCGACGGCGCTCCGGAGGAGAGCCACGAGGCGCGCATCGCCGCGCAGCGCCGCGGACGTCCAGCGCTCAGCCGTCGTCGAGCGGGCGGCATCCTTCTCGTCGACGACTCCGAGCACCTCGAGGTAGGTGAACTGATCGCAGGCGTTGCGGAAGGCCTCGGGCGTCTTCCGCTCGCCGAAGCCGTAGACGGTCACACCCTCCTCGCGGATGCGCGAGGCGAGGCGCGTGAAGTCGCTGTCGCTCGAGACGATGCAGAAGCCCTGGAACCGGCGCGTGTACAGCAGATCCATCGCATCGATGATCAGCGCACTGTCGGTCGCGTTCTTGCCCGTCGTGTTGTCGAACTGCTGCATCGGCTGGATGACGTGCTCGCTCGCGGCATCCTTCCATCCGCGCAGCTGCGACTTGGTCCAGTCGCCGTACACGCGCTTGACCGAGGCGGTGCCGTAGGTGGCGATCTCGGCGAGCACTCCGCCGATCCGCGATGGCGAGACGTTGTCGGCATCGACGAGGACGGCGAGGAGATCGCTCTGCTGAGGCATACCTCCAGCATGTCATTGACGGCGAGCCGGAGCACTGTCAAGCCGCTCCCGCCGCTCCCCCGCCCGCCGTAGCGTGAGGTCCGATGACACTCGAACGCCGGCCCCCGCTGCACCGTCCGACCGTCTCGGTCGTGATCCCGGTGAAAGACGATGCTGTGATGCTGCGGCGGTGTCTGCGCGCTCTCGCCCAGCAGTCCGAGCAGCCCGATGAGATCGTCGTCGTCGACAACGGTTCACGCGACGACTCCGCCGAGGTCGCGCGAGCCGCTGGTGCGCGGGTCGTCGAGTGCATGACCGCCGGTATCCCCGCGGCGGCCGCCACCGGCTACGACCATGCGACCGGCGATCTCGTGCTGCGCCTGGACGCCGATTCGCTTCCGGATCCGACGTGGGTCGCCGACTTCCGCCGCGACTTCGCCCAGCGGTCTGACGTCGATGTCCTGACCGGCGCCGCGCACTTCATCGACGGGCCCCGCGCCCTGCGGGTCCCCCTCGCAGCGACGTACCTGGGGCTCTATGCGCTGCTGGGCTTCGCCGCTCTCGGCCACCTGCCGTTGTTCGGCTCCAACCTCGCCTTCCGTCGCGCGGCCTGGCGCAGCGTACGGACGGAAGTCCACCGCGGCGACGCGGAGGTGCACGACGACTTCGACCTCGCGTTCCACCTCGGCGGGCGACACCGCATCGCGTACTCGCGCCGTGCCGACATGGGGATCTCGATGCGCCCCTTCGACGACGGGCGCGCCTTCCGCACGCGTATCGCCCGCGGCTTCCGCACCGTCCTCACCCACTGGCCGGACGAGCTGCCGCACCGCCGCGTCGCCCGACGGCTCCGCCGCGCGCAGCACTCGGCTGCGGAGCGGCCCGCGTCGGCGCTATCCGCGCAGGTCAGCCCATGACGGTCTCGACGGGCACGGCTGCGGCGATGCCGCGCATGTTCGGCCTCGACGAAATGCATCCCGACGACCTCCACGTCGCGACCTGGAACATCCGGCGGCGCATCGACGGCCCCACCTGGCCCCCGAACGACCGCTGGTCGGTGCGGGGCCGGCGCCTCGCGACGGTGCTCCACGCCGACCCGCCCGCCATCCTCGGAACGCAGGAGGCGATGCCCGATCAGGCGGATCTGGTGCGGGCCTCGCTCGGCACGACCTACCGCTTCATCGGTCACGGGCGGGGCGCCGACGGCCGCGGCGAAGGCTGCCCGATCTTCTTCGACAGCGAGCGGCTGGAGCTCGCGGACCACGAGCAGCTCGCTCTCTCCGAGACGCCCGAGGTCGCGGGGTCGATGTCGTGGGGCAATCCCGTGCCGCGGGTGGTGGTCCGCGCCGCCTTCCGCGATCGGGTCACCGGCAGCGACCTGACCGTTCTCAACACCCATCTCGACGTGTTCTCCGCTCGATCACGGCTGCGCTCGGCGTGGCTCCTGCACGACCTGGCAGCCGAGATGACGGGGCCGGTGGTGGTCATGGGCGATATGAACGCCGGCCCGGGGTCCGCGCCTCTCGCCGCATTGTTCAGCGGCGACCTGGTGGATGCGTGGCAGACGGCACGGGTGCGGACGACCCCGCTCTGGGACACCTACGGCGGTTATCACCCGCCGCGCGTGCGGAAAGGACCGATCGACTGGATCGCCGTCGACCGGCGCACCCGCGTCATGCGCGCCGCGGTCGACACCCGGACGATCGACGGCGCCGCGCCCTCCGATCATCTCGGGATGCACATCCTCCTCCGCCTGAGCAGGGAGCAGTCGTGAGCCGGCCCGTCATGATCGACAACTTCCTCCGGCCGCCCCGCACCACGAGCGCTGTCGCCGCGGACGCGGTGCGGCTGTGCGGCGTCCTCAGCATCGTGGTCGCGGTGCTGTGGTTCGAGCCCACGGACGCCGGCATCCTCGCCTTCGCCCTTCCCGCACTCGTCGCACCGCGGTTCGTCGGCGTCCGTCCCGCATTCGACATCCTGTGCGGCATCACGGTCCTGGTGGCGGCGTGGAGCAACGTCGTCGATCTGTACCGCAGCGTCCCGCCGTGGGACATCCCGGTGCACCTCGTGTGCACGGGCGTCCTCGCCGCGCTCGCCTATATCGCAGCGGCTCGCGTCTCGGTCGTGCCGCTCCCCGGCACCGCGGGCTTCCGGCGGCGGACCGGCCTCATCGTCACGACGGCGTTCGGTCTCGCCTTCGCAGCCCTCTGGGAGATCGTGGAGTGGGTCGGCAAAGCCTTTGTCGACTCCATCCTCGTGACCTACGACGACACGATCGGCGACATGGCCGTGGGTGGACTCGGCGCGCTGATCGCCGGCATCCTCGTGGCCCGCGCGCGGCTGACGGTGGAGCGCACGCCCGCGGCGGGCAGCGACCCCGACCACGATGCCGCGGGCGTCACGCCCTCCCGGTGAGGATGAGGTTCCAGTAGACCCAGGGCAGCACGCGCCGGTCGAAGAACCACGACAGCGCGCTCTCGCGGTACATGCGGCGGAAGAAGGGAATCGTCGGCATGAGCTCGCCGGAGGACCCGAACTCGGCCCACACGACGCTCGAACGCGACACCGTCATCGGGCATACGCCGTAGCCGTCGTACCGCGCACGGGGTTCGCCACCCGAGGCGACGGCCGCGAGGTTCTTCGCGAGCACCATGGTCTGCTTGCGCAGCGCTCCCCCGCTCTTCGAGTTCGTCGTCGCGGCGGCGTCACCGATGGCCCACACGTTGCCGAAGCGCGTGTGGCGGAGGGTCTCGGGGTCGACGTCGACGAACCCGTCAGCATCGCCGTCCGCTGCCAGACCCGAGGCGCGGATCCAGTCGGGTGCCGACTGCGGCGGCACCACGTTGATGAGATCGAACCGGAGGCGTTCGATGCCGGAGGGCGAGCCGATGACGACTTCGGATGCCGCGGCATCCACCTCGATCAACGCGCTCTGCGTCCGCAGCTCGATGCCGTAACGGTCGATCGCCCGCTGGATCTCGTGGTCGAAGGCGGGGATGCCAAACACGGTGCTCTCCGGCACGACGAGGACGACTCGGATGTCGTCGAGCACACCGGTGCGCTGCCAGTAATCGCACGCCTGGTACATGGGTTTCTGCGAGGCACCCGCACAGGAGGCGGGGCCTGCGGGCTGCGTGAAGACGACGGTGCCCTGCCGCAGATCGCGCAGGCGCAGCGACGTGCGCGCCGCGAGGTCGCCCTCGTAGTGCGTGGTGACGTCGCCCGTGCCGATCGACTCGGCGAGGCCCGGAACGCTCGCCCAGTCCTTCTGCATCCCGGGGCTGAGGACGAGGTGGTCGTAGCCGATCTCGTCGCCCGAGATCAGGCGGACGACCGATCGGCGCGGGTCGACCGAGACGACGGCATCCTGGATCCACCGGACGCCGTCGGGGATGACGCTGCGCTGTGGCCGGACCGTCTCGCTGATGCGCGCGGTGCCGCCGGCGACGTGCGAGAACAGCGGCTGATACTCGTGGACGTCCTTCGGCTCGATCAGCGCGATGTCATCGAGTCCGCGCCGCTGCAGTCGAGCCGCGGCGGACACCCCGCCGTTGCCGCCGCCGACCACGACGATCCGATGATGCGCGGTGTGCGACCGGGTCGCTCGGGGATCGGATGCTGCGTCTGCCGTCGCCATGCGACCACGGTAGGTGCCAGGCGCGGAACGACCGAGGTGCTTGCGTCGCGCGACGGCGGGGTCTAGAGCGTCTCCGTGATGTAGATGAGCACGAAGATCGCGAGAGACCCCACGGCGAGGATGCCCATCGCGACGGCCAGCCGCCGATTGCGGACGGGGGCATCGGCCGACGACCGGGCGGCGACGACCATCATCGCCCAGCCGACGACCGCGAAGATGATGCCAACCGCGGGCAGCGCCGTCTGCAGCTGGAATGCCAGCACGTAGAGCACGATCGCGACCGCGGCCAGGACGCCCGCGGGCGCGAGCCACCGCGAGGCGGATCCGTGTCGGAAGCTGGCCTGGTTCGTGAGATCGGTGGGATCGGGCCGGGGGTGGCGGTCCGGCATCTGCTCGGGTCCGTGGGGCTCGTTGCGCTTGTCGACCATGTCGTCCTCCCGTTCGCCCCCACGGTATGCGCTCCCCTCGCCCCCGCCGACCCCCTTGCGCATCCCCCACCGAGCACGCACCGTTCGCGCGAGAACGCACGCCGCCCGGTGCGTTTTCGGCGCGACGGTGCGTACTCGCGCACCGCAGCGCCCTCCCCGGACGGCGTCAGCGGGCGAGGGCGACCATCTCGGCACTCCGGTCCCAGAGCTCGCGGGCGAGGTCGGCGTCGGTCGCATTGCGGTGGGAACGGGTCGGACGGTCGTTCTCGTAGTAGGCGCCAGGCACCCAGTCGCGGTTGGGGATGCCGTCGGCGAGGAAGACCAGTCGAGCGCCGCCCTCGTCGGTGGTCGTGAGCAGGCGCCGGGCGAGGGGGTTGTGGTAGACCCATCGGAGCGGGCCGGGAACGTTCGCGGCGAACTGCGTCGCGACGACGCCGGGGTGGAACGCGGCCGCCGAGATGCCCTGGTCGCCGAACCGGGTCTGGAGTTCCCGCGTGAACAGGATGTCGGCGAGCTTGGCGTTGCCGTAGGCGATGCGTCCCGAGTAGTGCTTCGCCGCGTTCAGGTCGGTGACGTCGAACCGTGAGAACAGGCGAGCCGCCACACTCGCCGTCTGGATGACGGATGCCTCGCTCTCGATGAGCCGCTCCAGCAACAGGTTCGTCAGCAGGAAGCCGGCGAGGTGATTGACCTGAAAGGTCTGCTCGTAACCGTCCACGGTGAGAGCGCGCGGGCCGAAGATGCCGCCGGCATTGTTGGCGAGTACGTCGATGCGGGGATAGGCCTCGAGCAGCTCGTCGGAGAGCCGACGCACCTGCGCGAGCTCGGCGTAGTCGGCCAGGTGGTAGGGCGCGCCGAGCTCGCTCGCGAGAGCCCGCGTCTTCTCCGGCGAACGCCCGACGAGCACGACTCGATGCCCTTCTCGCGCGAGGCGCCGCGCCGCGGCCGCCCCGATTCCGTCGCTGGCTCCCGTGATGACGATCGTGCGCATGCCCGCAGTCTCGCAGGCTGCGGCCGGTCGACGGGAGTGCTGGCGCATCCGACCCCGGTGTGTCAACGACTTCTCCCCCGGCACCGGCCGGCGGAAGGATCGCGGCAACCGAAGCACAACGGAAGGAGCCGGCATGGCTCAGGAACTGTCGAAGGGCGACCGCGTCAGCTGGGACACCTCCCAAGGGCGGACGCAGGGGAAGATCGTCGAGAAGAAGGAGAAGGACTTCCAGTTCGCGGGTCAGAAGTTCACAGCATCCGCCGACGAGCCCGCCTTCATCGTCGAGTCGGAGAAGAGCGGCGACCAGGCGGCCCACAAGCGTTCGGCGCTGCGCAAGCTCAGCGATTGAGCGGCAGCCACCCCGCAGCGCGACGAGAGGCCCCTCCGCCGAACGGAGGGGCCTCTCGTCGTAGCCGTCAGCGTCGAGGTCAGTTCTCGATGTCGCCGCGCCAGGCTCCGGTCTCGGTGCCGCGCGACTCGATGAACTCCTTGAAGCGCGTGAGGTCCTTCTTCACGGCGTGGTCGTCGATGCCGATGGCCGCGCCGACCGACTCGACGAAGCCCTCGGGCTTCCAGTCCAGCTGAACCGTGACGCGGGTCTCGTTGTCGCTGAGCTTGTGGAAGGTCACGACACCGGCGTGCTCGTCCTTGCCGCCGACGCTGTTCCAGGCGACACGCTCGTCGGGGTGCTGCTCGGTGATCTTCGCGGTGAACTCGCGCTCAGCCCCGCCGATCTTGACCTTCCAGTGGGTCGTGCCGTCGTCGAGCTGGGTGACCGACTCGACGAAGCTGAGGAAGTGCGGGAACGACTCGAACTGCGTCCACTGGTTGTAGGCGACGGAGACGGGAACGTCGACGTCGATGGTCTCGATGATGCGAGCCATGGGCGGCTCCTTTCGTTTCGATTGCGGGGCTGTCACCATGCTTCGCCGTCACCGGCGCCATCGCGACCGACTTGCGACCTCGACGGTCGGCTGGTAGGCCGGGGGCGGAGTCAGTCGAGTCCGCGCACGGGCACCCCGAGCCACTCGGCCAGATCGCGGATCTCCGCCTCGACCATCTCGCGCTCCTCGCTCTCCCAGGGCACGAGCTCGTGCAGCGCCGCGACGACGAGGTTCTCCTTCGGCTTGTCGAGCGCCGCGTCGAGGAGGCCGATGAACCGGTCACCGCAGAGGATGGGATGCGCGAAGTAGCCGTAGACGCGCTGCGCCTTCGGCACGAACTGCTCGAGCTTGTAGGTGAAATCGAAGGCCTCGACCAGTCGCGGCCGGTCGAACAGCATTCCGTCGTACGGATTGAGGATCGCTACCCTCCCGCCGGGGTCGTCGTCGATGGCTTCGAGCGCCCGCGGGTCGACCCGCCACTTCCACGTGCTGCCCTCGACGGAGGCCGGCTCGCCGGCCATCCCGACCCCCGACCACGACGACTTCTGCCGCGCGAGCCCCGCGCCCTGCAGGCGACGCTCGTCGAGGATCGCCCCCGCCTCGTCGTAGGTCAGGTCAGCGGGCTCGGGACCACGCGCCCGCTCGGCGACATCCCAGCGGCGCAGCCGACCGGCACGCCCCACGACCGCGACCTCGCCGAGGCGCTCGAGCAGATCGAGCATGCGCGGCACCTGGTTGTCGCTGTACCAGCCGCTGTCGTTGCCGGCGGGCACGGCGGCGGTGTCGGGGATGTCGGCCGCCAGCAGCGGTCCGTCCGCGCGCAGGCGCGCCAGCACGTCGGCCCGGAACGCGCTGTTGGCCTCGAGCCACGCCGCGGTGCTCTCGCGCACAGGACGCATCCGCATCCGCACGCGCATCGCGGGCAGCATGCTCGCGGGGTGGAACGATCCGGCGTACTCGAAGAGGTGTCGGTCGTCTTCGACGGCCTTCGTCAGCTGCCCCGGCTCATATCCCCAGCCGATCCTCGCCCACGGGATGGCCTGCTCGCTGGGCGCGATGACGGCCGTCGGATCGATCTTGATGGCGCCGATCTGCTCGGCCACCTCGACGACGTCGCCGGGACGGTCTGCCTCGAGCAGCTGCGCCCGCACGATGATGCGGCGCGCCTGCTCACGCGTGAGCCGATGCGGTTCCATGCGATGACGCTACCGCCGACCTCCGACGCGCCCGCGACCTCCGTCAGAAGCGGGCGACCCACTCGGGAACGGTCGCCGTCGCCGGGCCGAGCACGACGTCGTCGAACAGGCGAAGGTCCTCGTAGGCCTCGAGGTTCAGCAGAGCGGTGCGGGCCCCGGCTTCCGCCGCCACCGCGACGAGGGATGCCGCGGGCGTGACCGCCCCCGACGTCCCGATCACCCAGAACTGCTCGCACAGCGCCACCGCGTCGAAGATGTCGTCGAGCCCGTACACCGCCTCGCCGAACCAGACCACGTCGGGCCGGAGCGCTCGGGCTCCGCACACGGGGCAGGGCGGCCCGCCGGCGAGGTCGCCGTGCCACGGCGTCCGCTCTCCGCACGCCTCGCAGAGCGCCGACGCGAGCTCGCCGTGGATGTGGCTGACGCGCACCGACCCGGCACGCTCGTGCAGATCGTCGATGTTCTGCGTGACGATGAACACATCGCCCGGGCGCCGTGCTTCGAGGTCGGCGAGGGCGAGATGGGCCGCATTGGGCTCCGCGGCGGCCGCCGCGCGACGACGCTCGTCGTAGAACGCGTGGACGAGAGCCGGGTCGGCCGCATAGCCCTCGGGAGTCGCGACGTCCTCGATGCGGTGGTCCTCCCAGAGCCCGTCGGCGGCGCGGAACGTGCGGATGCCCGACTCGGCGGAGATGCCGGCCCCGGTGAGGACGACGATCCGCGCCACCGTCAGCGCCGCGCCGTCAGATCGGGGGCGAGAGCCTCGCGCTCGTCGAAGACGAAGCACTCGCCGTTCCAGTGCGCACCGCCCGCGTGCTCGAAGTAGCCGAGGATCCCGCCCTCGAGCTGGTAGGCGTCGACCCCCTCCTCGCGCAGGACGATCGCAGCTTTCTCGCAGCGGATGCCGCCCGTGCAGAAACTGACGACCGTCTTGCCCTCGAGCTGATCGCGATGCGCGGCCGCAGCATCCGGGAACTGGGTGAACCGCTCGATCCGCCAGTCGACGGCGCCCGCGAAAGTGCCGTAGTCGACCTCGAACGCGTTGCGGGTGTCGAGCAGCACGATCTCGCGGCCGGTGTCGTCATGGCCCTGGTCGAGCCAGCGCCGCAGGTCGTCGGGCGACACGCTGGGCGCGCGTTCGGCGGCGGGGCGGATCGCGGGGCGGTCCATGCGGATGATCTCGCGCTTGACCTTCACCAGCATCCGGCCGAACGGCTGATCGTCGGACCAGCTCTCCTTGGCCGCCAGCGCTGCGAAGCGCTCGTCGGCGCGCAGGTGGTCGAGGAAGCCCCGGACATCGCTCTTGGCGCCGGCGAGGAACAGGTTGATGCCCTCTTCGGCCAAGAGGATCGTGCCCTTGAGCCGCGCGCCCGCGGCACGCTCGCGCAGCCCCTCGCGCAGTGCGGCGGGATCGGCGATGTGCGTGAAGAGGTACGCCGAGACGTTGAGAACGGATGCCACGCCTCCAGCCTACGAAACGCGCGGCCGCACGCGGATCGGGCGCAGTTCCCGACGTCCGCCGCAGAAGAACCTGCGCGGAATGCCGAGAACTGCGCCCGAAGCCGAACCCCCGATCGGGGTCGAGGTCAGTTCACCTCGGAGGGGTGGGCGCTCACGCGGCCCGAGCCGTCGCCCGGATCGAGCGCCGAGATCGCGTCGACCTGCGCCGTGGTGAGCTCGAAGTCGAACAGCGATGCGTTCTCGACCATGCGCTCGCGGCTGACCGTCTTGGGGAAGACGATGAAGCCACGCTGCAGGTGCCAGCGCAGCACGACCTGAGCTGGGCTCTTGCCGTGCGCAGCGGCTGCCTCGGCGACGGGCTCGGCGCCGAACAGGTCGTACTTGCCCTGGCCGAGCGGACCCCACGACTCGATGCGCACGCCCTTGTCGGTCGCCCAGTCGACGACATCCTTCTGCTGGTAGGCCGGGTGCAGCTCGATCTGGTTGACGGCGGGCAGCACACCGGTCTCGGCGTGGATCTTCTCGAGGTGCTCGACGAGGTGGTTCGAGACGCCGATCGAGCGGGTGTGGCCCGCGTCGCGCAGCTCGATGAGCTTCTGCCACGCGTTGACGTAGTTGCCGTTGGCGGGGGCCGGCCAGTGTACGAGGTAGAGGTCGACGTGGTCGAGCCCGAGCTTCTCGAGGCTCTCGGACAGTGCCTTGCGAGGCTCATCGCCGCCCTGGCGGTCGTTCCACAGCTTGGTCGTGATGAACAGCTCGTCACGCGGGATGCCGCTCGCGGCGATGGCGCGGCCGACGCCCTCCTCGTTGCCGTAGATCGCGGCGGTGTCGATGTGGCGGTAGCCCGCCTCGAAGGCCTCGGAGACGAGACGCTCGGTCTCGGCCGGGTCGACCTTGAAGACGCCGTAGCCGAGCTGCGGGATCTCGAAGCCGGAGTTGAGTGACACGTTCGGAACGTGGATCTGATCTGCCATGACTCCACCCTACGAGCGCGCTCCGACCGCGTCGCCGGGATTGACGCGGGGCGCTCCGAGGGGCAAGGCAGCACTCAGCCGGCGAGCGCGTGCAGGGCGTCGCCGGTGAGGCGCTGCGTCGTCCACTCCGACATCGGCTCGGCCCCGATCGAGCGGTAGAACGCGATCGAGGGCGCGTTCCAGTCGAGGACGGTCCACTCCAGCCGCGAGTATCCGCGTTCGACGCAGACCTCGGCGAGCGACGCGATCAGCGCCTTGCCGTAGCCGGTGCCGCGCTGCGATTCGTCGACGAAGAGGTCTTCGAGCCAGATGCCGTGGCGTCCCGTCCAGGTCGAATAGGTCAGGAACCAGATCGCAATGCCCACGATCGCGCCGTCGCGCTCGACCACGTGGCAGAAAGCGCGGGGCTCTGTTCCGAACAGCGTCTCGGTGAGCATCTCGGCGGTGTTCTCGACGGCATCCGGCTCGCGCTCGTAGACGGCGAGGGCATGGATGCAGGCGAGGATGCCGGTCTCGTCACCGGGGCGGGCGGCGCGCAGGACAGCGCCGCCGGTAAGGTCGCGCGGGGTCATCCCGTCAGCGTATCGAGCGCGTCACCCGACAAGCGGGCCGCCGTGCCGCCAGTACCCGAGGAACGAGATGCGCTCCTTCGGGATGCCGACCTCGGTGGTGATCAACCGGCGGATGCCGGTGACGACGCCCGATTCGCCGGCGAGCCACACCGCGAACCCCGGATCGGCGGCCGCGGTGGCGCCGTGCTTCTCGGCCCACGACCGCACAGCGAGGGTGAGGCGGTCGTCGCCGGCGCGGTGCTCGACACGCGTCACGAGCGCCCGACCGGCGAGGGCGTCGGTGACGAGGTCGTCAGCAGCGTCGGCCACGCCCACGATCACGTGCGGCTGCGCCTCTTCCGGCAGCGAGTCGACGATGTTCCGCAGGGCGGGGAAGGCCGTCTCGTCGCCCACGAGGAGGAACCGGCTCGCCTCGCCGGGCGTCCAGTGGATGCCGTATCCCGTCCACCCCATCCGCACGTCGGGTCCCGTGATGACGAGGGGGTCGCCGGGTCGGGCGGCCAGGGCCCATGCCGAGGCGGGCCCGATGGGCTCGTGCAGGAAGAAGTCGACGTCGATCTCCCGCTGGGCGACGCGGATCGCCGACGGCGTATAGGTGCGCAGCACGTTGCGGTCGTCCTCGTCGAGCGCCTTCCACCGCGCATACCAGTCGGAGGGGTGCGGGGTCGGCTCGTCGAGCAGGCCGAACTCGGCGAGGCCCGGGTGCGGGCGCCCCGACATCGGCAACACGATCTTGATGCGCTGGTCGAGGCCCCACGGTGCGAAGTTCGCCAGTGCCTCGCCGCGAAGGGTGATGCGGATGAAGCCGGGGCTGAGCCGGGCCACGGCGGCGACCTCGACGACGAAGGCACTGTAGGCCCAGGGACGCTCGCCGCTCACGGCGTCTCCTCCCCCGTCACAGCCCCGGACCGACGTGCGCGGAGCGGCACGACGAGCGGACCGCCCGTGACCGGATCGTCGACGACGACGTTCGCGAGGCCGAAGACCTCCTCCACCCGCTGGCTCGTGATCACCTCCGCCGGTGGTCCCTCCGCGAGGATGCGCCCGTCGCGCATCGCGACGATGCGGCTCGCATACCGGGCGGCATGGTTCAGATCGTGGAGCACCGCGACGATCGTCCGGCCCCGCTCGTTCAGCTCGGCGAAGAGCTCCATCAGCTCGACCTGGTGGGCCACGTCGAGGAACGTCGTCGGCTCGTCGAGCAGCAGCAGGTCGGTCTGCTGTGCCAGGACCATCGCGACCCACACCCGCTGCCGCTGGCCACCCGACAATGCCTCGACGGGGCGCGAGGCGAGCTGCGTCGTGCCGGTCGCCGCCAGCGCCTCGTCGACAGCCGCGTCGTCGGCGGCGGACCACTGCCGGAACACGGTCTGGTACGGGTAGCGCCCGCGTCCGACCAGCTCGCGCACCGTGATGCCCTCCGGGGCGATCGCCGACTGCGGCAGCAGGCCCAGCCGCCGAGCGACCTCCTTCGCGGACATCTCCGTGATCGCGCGGCCGTCGAGCACGATGCTCCCCGCGCGCGGGGCGAGCAGACGCGACAGGCCGCGCAGAAGCGTGGACTTGCCGCAGGCGTTGGGACCGATGATGACGGTGAACGACCCGGGCTCGATCCGCACCGACAGATCGCGGACGATATCCGCACCGTCGTAGGCGAGGGTCACGGACTCGGCGGCGAGCGATGTCGCCGGGGGGAACGGGTCAGGCACGGCGGCGGACCTCCAGCACGATCATGAGGACGAGGTAGGCGCCGCCGAGCGAGACGGTGACGACGCCGACGGGAAGCGGTGCGGGCAGCAGATGCTGCGCGATGAGGTCGGAGGCGATCAGCAGCACGGCCCCCATGAGGGCCGAGAGCCCGAGCGACAGGTGGGGCGTGCGCGCGATGAGGCGCGCCACCTGCGGCGCAGCCAGAGCGATGAAGGCGATCGGACCGCCGACGGTCGTCGCCGCCGCGACCAGCACGACCCCGACCAGCAGTGCGAGCGTACGGACGAGATGCGGCCGGGCGCCTGTCGCCGCCGCGAGGTCGTCGCCGAGCTCGAGCTGACGCAGCCGCGGCACGAGCGCGAAGGATGCCACAACGAACGGCGCTGCGCACGCCAGTGCGCCGGCCACCGCCGGAGCCGTGACGCCGTTGAGACTGCCTGCGCCCCAGGCGGAGGCGAACATCGCCGTCTCGAGCTCGATCTGCAGCAGCATCCAGGTGTTGAGCGACGCGAGCATCGCCGAGACGCCGATGCCGACGACGATGAGGCGGAACCCCTGCAGGCCGCCGCGCCAGGCGAGCGCCCAGATCGCCACGGCGGTGGCGAGGGCACCGATCAACGAGCCGCCCACGAGCACCGGCCAGCTCGACGACACCAGGACCAGCGCGGCGAGCATGCCCGTGAAGGCACCGCTCGAAAGCCCCAGGATGTCGGGACTCGCCAGCGGATTGCGCGTGACGGTCTGGAACAGCGACCCGGCGATCCCGAGGATCGCCCCCACCCCGAGCGCCGCCACTGCCCGTGGCAGCCGCCATTCGCGGACCACGGTCTGCACGAGCGCATCGTCACCCGCGCCCGCCAGCGCCGCGACGACATCGCCCGGCGCGACGGGGAAGGTGCCGGCGCCGAGGGCGACGACCAGCAGCACCGCCGCGACGACGAGGGCAGCGATCCCGACGACCACGCTGCGCAGGCGCAGCACCACGTGCAGGCCGCCGACCCGCGGGCTCAGCATCCGCGGCCCGCCGCTCACAGGGCGCTCGCCCGGCGTCGGCGCGCGAGCGCGATGAGGATGGGAGCCCCGACGAACGCCGTGACGATGCCGACCGGCAGTTCCGCGGGCGCGATGAGCACGCGCCCCACGACATCCGCCGCCAGCACGACGACGGGTGCCAGCAGTGCGCTGACGGCGAGGATCACCCGATGATCGGCACCGAACAGCCAGCGGGCGATGTGCGGCACCATGAGCCCGACGAACGAGATCGGTCCCGCGAGTGCTGTCGCCGCACCCGCGAGGAGGGTGACGGCGACGATGACGCCGATCCGGATGCCGGCGAGGTTGGCCCCCTGCGCGCGAGCCACGTCGTCGCCCAGCGCGACGGCGTTGAGTCCCGCGCCGAGAACGAGGGCGAGCACGAGCCCGACGGCGATGAAGGGAGCGACCGCCACGATCGTGTCCCAGCCGCGACCCAGCAGCGACCCGGCGTTCCAGCTGCGCATCGCGTCGAACGCATTGGGGTCGCTCAGCACGATGCCCGTCGTGATGCCCGACAGCACCGCGCCGAGGGCGACGCCCGCGAGCGTGAGCCGGATCGGGCCCGCGGCCCCGCGTCCGCCCGAACCGATCAGGTAGACGGCGACCGTGACGACGAGCGCGCCGACGAACGCGAACCAGACCGCTCCGGACGTCGCGCGGACGCCGAAGACCGCCATTCCGAGCGCGACCGCGAGAGCGGCGCCGGCGTTGACTCCGAGGATGCCGGGATCAGCGAGCGGATTACGCGTGAAGGCCTGCATCAACGCTCCGGCGACGCCGAGGGCAGCACCCGCGATAAGCCCCACGACCGTCCGCGGAACGCGGAGCTCGGCGACGACGAACGTCGCCTCGGGCGAGCCCTTGCCGCGCAGCACCGCGACGACGGTGTCGAGAGAGAGCGGATTCGCCCCGACGGCGAGGGATACCGCGACGACGAGCACCAGGGCCAGGGCGATCGCGGCGCCCGCCGCGGCGCGTCCGGCTCTCGAGGTCACCGCCCGTCGAGGAAGCGCTCGATGTCGGTCAGCACGCTCTGAGCGCCGCGGGGGCCGACGCCGGCCACCCAGGTGCTCGTGTCGACGAGGGTCACCGTCGGGAAGGCATCCGCGTTCTGGGTGATCGCTGCCGGAACCGCCGAGGCGTCGGTCGTGTCGGATGCCGTGACGAACACCGCGTCGGCGCGGGCGCCGAGGATGTTCTCGGGAGAGATGTCGGCCTGCAGGCCGTCGGCCCAGTCGTGCTCGGGCGTCGCGTAGCCGACGCACTCGAGCAGGCTGCCCGCGAACGACACGGGTCCGTACAGACTGAGCGTCGTCTCGTCGCGCGGCCGGATGACCTGTGCCGTCTTGCCCGCGAGGTCGTGGGCAGCCCCGATCTCGGCGCAGCGGTCGTCGACGGCGGCGATCTGCGCGGCGACCTCGTCCTCGCGTCCGAGCGCCTGGCCGATCAGCTCGGCGTTGTCACGCCACGGATCGGCCTGCGTCGCGATGAAGACCGTCGGAGCGATCGCCGACAGCTGGTCGTACAGCTTCGAGTGGCGCGCCTCGGTTCCGAGGATGAGGTCGGGCTTGAGTGCGGCGATCGCCTCGAGGTCGGGCTCGGGCACCGTGCCGACCGGTTCGACTCCGTCGACCTCGAGGTACGCCGGGATTCCCGCGACGTTGCTCGCGACCGCGGCCCCCACCGGCGTGATGCCGACGGAGACCGCGGTGTCGAGTTCGAGGGGCTCGAGGGTCACGACGCGCTGGGGCTGCTCGGGGACCTCGGTGACGCCGCGGGCATGCTCGACGGCGCGAGGGGCGACGCTGGCCTCCGAAGAGGTGTCGGCCGCGGAGGGCTGCGCCGCGCATCCGGCGACGACGAGGGCCGCGGCGGCCGAGATGGCGACGGCGCTCAGGGCGCGCCGAACAGGACGAGACAGCATGTGGGGCCTTTCCTCGGGTCGATCTCGCGGCGAGCGCGATGAGGCAAGGCAACCCTAACAAAGACGGTCAGTCGGCTGTGAGCGCCGCCTCGATCGGGGTGTCGCCACCCGTGAACTCGATCATGCGCCCGACGGTCGCGGGCTCGGCGAGGACGGCTGCGATGACCGCCGCGACATCGCCGCGGGGAACGGACTCCTTGCCCGAGCCGCCCACCGTGATCTTGCCGGTCGGCTCGTCGAGCGTCAGGCCGCTCGGCGCGACGATCGTCCAGTCCAGCCCGCTCTCGCGCAGGTGCGCGTCGGCCTCCGCCTTCGCCTCGGCGTAGGCGTAGAAGGAGTCGTCCTCGGGCACGCCGTGATCCGGCCCCGCGCCGAAGTACGACACCATGACGTAGCGGCGCACGCCGGCTGCCGCGGCGGCGTCGATCGAGCGGATGGCCGCGTCGCGGTCGACGGCCCAGGTTCGGGCGGCATCCCCTCCTCCGGCTCCGGCAGCCCAGACGACCGCGTCGTTGCCGCTGAGCAGGTTCGTCAGCTGGTCGACGTCGAACGACTCGACGTCGGCGACGAGCGGCGTGGCACCGGTCGCGGCGACGTCGGCCTCGTGATCGCGGTTGCGGATGACGGCGGTGACGGTGTCACCGCGCTCGGCGAGGATCGGCTCCAGGCGCAGCGCGACCTTGCCGTGGCCTCCGATGATCAGGATGCGGGACATGGGTGTTCCTTTCGTCGGGGGGTGTGGATCGGATGCGGCTGCGCCGGCTCTTCGGCCGGCGCGTCAGCCGCGGAAATCGTCGGGATCGATGTCGTCGAGGAACTCGCGGAACTCCGCGACGCGCTGCTCGGCCGCCTCGGGAGTCTCGGCCCCCTCCGGCGCTTCGCTCACGGTGTCGGGGATGCCCGCCTCGGCGAGCACGTCGTCGGCGACGAAGATCGGCGCCCCGGCACGCGAAGCGAGCGCGATCGCGTCGGAGGGGCGGGCATCGACCACCCGCGATCCGGTGAGGGCCGTGACCGTCACCTCGGCGTAGAAGGTGCCGTCGTCGATGCGGGTGACCTCGACACGATCGACGGTCGCGTCGGTCGCGTCGAGCAGGCGGATCATGAGGTCGTGCGCGAGGGGACGCGGGGGCGAGACCCCTTCGACCGCGACGAGGATCGACGTCGCCTCCTGCGAACCGATCCAGACCGGCAGCACCCGATCCGACAGCGCGTCGACGGGCTTGAGCAGGATGACGTGCTGCTGAGCGGGATCGAGCGCGACCCCGAGAACGCGGACCTGGACCATGACACCTCCCGGGGTCGGTTTCGCCCAGCCTATGCACGGGGGAATGCGAACGGGGCCACGGGCGTTGCGGGTTGACATGCAGCGTTTCGGCACTCTCTCGTTCGGTCACTACGGTCCCCTGGGCGGCGGTCGCGAGCTCACCGCCGGTGATTCGCTGCGTCAGGCCATCGACCTCGCGCAGGGAATGGACGACCTCGGCGCCGTGGGCGCCTACTTCCGCGTGCACCACTTCGCACGACAGCAGGCGTCGCCGATGCCGCTGCTGGCCGCGATCGCCGCGACGACGAAGAACATCGAGATCGGCACCGGCGTCATCGACATGCGGTACGAGAACCCGCTCTACCTCGCCGAGGAGGCCGCGGCCGTCGACCTGATCTCCGACGGGCGACTCGCGCTCGGCGTGAGCCGCGGGTCACCCGAGACCGTCGTCCGCGGGTACGAGGCGTTCGGGTACACCGGCTCGCAGGATCCCCGCGGCGCCGACATCGCACGCGAGCACTTCGACACCTTCCTCCGCGCCATCGAGGGCGAAGGACTCGCCGAGCGCGACCCGAACAGTCCCTTCGGCGGTGGGAACGGGATGCAGCGGATCGAGCCCCACTCCTCCGGGCTCCGCTCCCGCATCTGGTGGGGCGCCGGCACGACCGACACCGCTGAGTGGGCCGGACGCAAGGGTGTGCATCTGATGTCGTCGACGCTCCTCACCGAGGCGGACGGTACGCCGTTCGACATCCTGCAGGCCCGACAGCTCGATGCGTTCCGCGCCGCGTGGCGCGAAGCCGGGCATCCCGGTGAGCCCCGCACGTCGGTCAGCCGATCGGTCTTCCCGATCACGACCGCCGAAGACGAGCTGTACTTCGGCGGCAGCAACGACCAGGACGGCATCGGCTACATCGACGGCATGCGCTCGACCTTCGGCAAGACCTACGCCGCGGCGCCCGACGTGCTCGTCGAGCAGTTGATGCAGGATGCCGCGGTCATGAGCGCCGACACCCTCATGCTGACGATCCCCTCGCAGCTGGGCGTCGAGTTCAACCTGCGCATCGTCGAGTCGTTCGCGAAGTACGTCGCTCCCGCCCTCGGCTGGAAGTCGGGCGCTCTGCAGCCGCGATGATCGCGGCGGAACACGGCTCGGGCGTCCCGCTCATCGCGGTGCACGGGTTCGGAGTCGATCACCGCATCTTGCTTCCCTTGGAGGACTGGGTAGCCGATCGCCCATGGCGGCGCATCTATCTCGATCTGCCCTGGGCGGAGGGCGCGACCGATCAGGGTGTCAGCACGCCTCGGGAGGTCGCCGACGCTGTCCGCGACGAGGTTGAAACCATCGCCGCGGGCGGGCCCTTCGCCATCGTCGGCAACTCGTTCGGCGCGATGGTCGCCCGTCACGTGGCGCATGCGCTTCGGCCTCAGTGCCGCGGGCTGGCGACCCTCGCCGGCGTGTTCGAGCTCGACCATGACAAGAGGCGACTGCCTCCGCGCGAGATCGTCATGGCGAACGAGTCCGTGCTCTCCCGAGCGGGTTCGTTTCGGGACGACTTCGCGGAGATGGCGGTGCTGCAGACCGCCGAAGCGCTGACCGCGTTCGAGAGGTTCGTGCTGCCCGGCATCCGGGGAGCCGACACGGAGGTCCTCGACCGGATCACCTCGTCGTACTCGGCTGGATACGCTCCCGAACGCACCGACCTCCCGTTCACGGCGCCGAGCCTGCACGTCTTCGGGCGTCAAGACCACGTCGTCGGTTTCGAGGACGGGCTCGGTACCGCCGGCCATTACGTCCGCGGCACCTTCGTCGTCGTCGACGGGGCGGGACACAACGTCCATCTCGAGCACCCGGACGCTGTCGCCCCGCTCGTTCGCGACTGGCTTCTGCGAGCGGAACACCACGCCCTCTGACTGCAGGCGCTCGCCCCCCGTCCGACTAGCGTGGATGGGGTGCACGATGAAGAGACACACAGCCTCGCGACTTCCCGGACCGCCCCTCGGGTGGACACCATCGAGCTCGTCCGTATCGACCCGGCGGGAGCCGACCGCGAGGAACTGATCGCGTTCATGACCGGCGAGGTGTTCCCGTTCCACGTCGGAATCCGACCGACGCGCGCTCAGGTCGAGGAGGGCATCGCCGCGGGGCTCTTCCGCGACGACGACAACGACTCGTTCTGGATCGACCATGTCGAACACGGCCGCATCGGATTCTTCCGCCTCGAGGAGATCAGCGACGGCGCACCGCTGTTCGATCTCCGGCTGGCGTCGGTGTGGCGGGGCCGCGGCCTCGCGAAAGACGTGCTGGCGACGGCGGCAGACCACGTTTTCACGACCATGCCCGAGGTCGACCGCTTCGAGGGGCAGACCCGCGAGGACAATCGCGCGATGCGCCGCGTCTTCGACCAGTGCGGCTGGGTGCAGGAGGCCTACTACCGCGAGGGGTGGCCCGTCGAGGGTTCCGAGCCGCTGGGGTCGGTGGCGTACAGCATCCTCCGCCGCGACTGGGAGACCGGCGAGGTCACGCCCCTGCGCTGGTCTTAGCTCGCGCCGAGTACGCACCATCGCGCCGAGAACGCACCGTGCGGGGTATGTTCTCGCGGCAACGGTGCGTTCTCGGTGATGCGCAGGGCGCCGCACTCGGACAATGGACGGATGACGCAACGCCGCCGCACGATCATCCACCGCGGCGGCGTCTCGCTCGCGGTGACCGAGGCCGGAGGGACCGGCCCTGCGGTCCTCCTGCTGCACGGGCTGGCAGGCAGCTCGCGCGAGCTCATGCCCACGGCGGATGCGCTCACCGGCGGGCACCGGGTGCTCCTGCTCGACCAGCGCGGTCACGGCCGCAGCACGCGGCGACCCGACGACCTCTCCCGCGACGCCTTCGTTGCGGATGTCGTCGCCGTGCTCGAGCGGTTCGCGCCGGGTGAGCGAGTGGCACTGGTCGGGCAGTCGATGGGCGCGCACACCGCGTTGCTCACCGCGAGCCGGCATCCCGACCTGGTCAGTCGGCTGATCCTGCTGGAGGGGCATCCGGCCGGGAGCACCGATCCACAGGATGCCGCCGACCTCGGCGCCTTCTTCGCCTCGTGGCCGATCCCATTCGCCGATGCGGCCGCCGCGCGGGCCTTCCTCGGTGACTCGCCGCTCACCGAGGCCTGGGTCGCGGACCTTGAGCAGACGCCCTCGGGGTTGCGGCCCCGCTTCGACGCCGACGTCATGCAGGCCGTGATCGCCGCGGTGCACGAACCACGGTGGGCGGAGTGGGAGGACCTCGCGGTGCCGACGACGGCGGTGTTCGCCCATCGCGGCATGTTCTCCCCCGAGCAGCAGGCCGAGCTCGCCGCGCGGCGCCCGGGCACCCGCATCCTGCCGCTCCCCGACGGCAGCCACGACGCGCACCTCGATGCGTTCCCGTCGTGGCTCGCCGCGCTCCGGGACGCACTCGCCTGACGGATCCCGTGCGAGAACGCACCATCGCGCCGAAAGCACACCGTCGCGGGTGCGTTCTCGCCGCGACGGTGCGTGCTCGCGGCTCGCACGGGCCCGCAAGAGTACAACCACGGCGGGAGTGGGCGAAAGAGCCGCGGTGATCCCGACCGCGCAGTCATAACCTGTCGTCCGCCCCGGGTGCCCGACCGGCGCCTGTTCCTGCACAGAAAGAAGAAGCACCATGCTCTGGACGATCCTCGGCCTCATCCTCGTCGGACTGATCGCCGGCTTCATCGCACGCGCCGTCATCCCCGGCAAGCAGAACATCGGCATCCTGATGACCATCGTGCTCGGCATCGTCGGCTCGTTCGTCGGCGGATTCCTCGGATTCCTCATCTTCAACCACAGCCCCGAGGGCGGCTTCCTGCAGCCCTCCGGCATCATCGGCTCGATCATCGGCGCCATCATCGTGCTCGGCATCTACGTCGCCGTCACGCGCCGCGGCTCGACCCGCACGCGCTGACACCGCCGCGCACGCGCACCGCGCCAACTCCTCAGATTCGGCGACCCCTCCCCTGGCGGGGGCTCGGCACCGCATGGCGGGTCGGATTCTGAGGAGTTGGCCCGTCGTCGTTGGACCGGAATACGAACTCGCCCCCACACCTTGAACCCAACATGAGCACGATCGGAAACAGCGACCTCTCCGTCTTCCCCCTCGCCCTCGGCGGCAATGTCTTCGGCTGGACCGCCGACCGCGACGCGTCGTTCGCGATCCTCGACGCTTTCGTCGAGGGAGGCGGCAACTTCGTCGACACCGCCGATTCCTACAGCGCCTGGGCGCCCGGCCACAGCGGCGGCGAGAGCGAGACGATCATCGGCGAATGGCTCGCCGCGCGCAGCCGCCCCGAGGTCGTCGTGGCGACCAAGGTCAGCCAGCATCCCGACTTCCGCGGCCTGTCCGCCTCGAACGTCCGCGCCGCCGCGGAGGCATCGCTGAGGCGCCTGGGCGTCGACGCGATCGACCTCTACTACGCCCACTTCGACGACGAGGAGACCCCTCTCGAAGAGACGGTCGGCGCGTTCGGCCAGCTCGTCGCCGACGGCCTCGTCCGCCACATCGCCGTGTCGAACTACACCGCCGAGCGCATCGAGGAGTGGCTGCGCATCGCCGATGAGACCGGCGTCGCCCGCCCCGTCGCCATCCAGCCCCACTACAACCTCGTGCACCGCAACGAGGTCGAAGACACGATCGTGCCGATCGCCGAGCGCGAGAACCTCAGCCTCATCCCCTACTTCGCTCTGGCGAAGGGCTTCCTGACCGGCAAGTACCGGTCGACAGACGCCTCGGCTCACAACACCCCGCGCGCCGAGGGCGCCGCCGTGTACGCGACGCCGCAGGGCCTGCAGATCATCGACACGCTCGAGCGCATCGGCGCTGCACACGACGTGTCGATCGCCTCGGCCGCTCTCGCGTGGCTGCGCTCGCAGCCGACCGTCGTCGCGCCGATCGCGAGCGCCTCGCGCCTCGAGCAGGTGCAGGGCCTGCTCGACGGCGGACGCGTCGAGCTCACGGCCGACGAGATCGCCGAGCTGACCCGCGTCTCGACGTGGAGCCCGGAGGCCTGACCCGCGGCATCCGCAACTCGGAGAATTACGCGAACCTCGGAGTCCTGCGCACGCAGGCTCCGAGGTTCGTCATTTTCTCCGAGGTTTGCGTGTCGAAACCACCGTCGGCGCGAGCAAACGCACAAATTTCCCGGTGTGGTAGGACCACAGGCGGTTTTCCGTGTTTAATGAGTCCTATGAGCACCGCGACCGTCGGATACAGCGCCATCTCGAGCTACTCCCGCGTGGAGATCCTGCACCTCATCCAGGAGCAGCCCCGCCGGACGATCCTCGAGCTCCAGGAGGCCACCGACCTGCACCCCAACACCATCCGCGAGCACCTGGCACGCCTGATCTCCGACGGCTTCATCGTCGCCGAGAAGGAGCACCGCACCACCCGCGGCCGCCCCCGCGTGCTCTACAGCGCCGCTGACGGCGACGCGACCCGGAGCGCCATCCAGCGCCGCAAGGTGCGGGATGCCGCGCAGCGCGGCGACCTCATGCGACGCGTCCTGACCCTCGACGTGCCGGACGTGCTCGAGACCCGCGCCCTGCACCAGATCGACGCCCTCGTCGAGGAGCTCGAGGACGAGGGCTTCGACCCGATCATCGACGACGCCGCGCTGACCGTCGACCTCACCCCGTGCGCCCACGCGACGGCGCAGGCGGATCACCGCGAGGTGCTGTGCAGCGTGCACTTGAGCCTGTTGCAGGGTGTGCTCACCGAGGCGGGCGGACCGCTCGCCGTCGATGGCATGCGCTCCTCGTGCGACCCGTCGGTGTGCATCATCCAGCTGCTGCACGCAGCGACCACCCACGACTGACCCCGATCGGGCTGGGCACGGCACCCGAGCCCGGCGTCAGACCCCGGCGGCCGCGATCAGGAGCGCCGCCGTCGAGCGCGCGAGCGCGGTGTCGTGATCGCGGTCGCGCAGCCGCATCGCGAGGTCTCCGCTGACGACGAGAAGCAGCCGCTCGGCAAGCTCGTCCGCGGCGGCGCCCGCGACGGGACGCGCGAGCGCCGTCAGCCGCGCCCGCATGCCCTCGGTGTCGGCGCGGACAGCGGATGCCACCTCCGGCGGCGGGTCGGCATACTCCGCGGCCGCCCCGAGGAAGGCGCACCAGCGCGACCCGCGTGGCTCGTCGCGGAACGCCGCCAGCGCGTCGAACACCGCCAGCAGGCGCTCCACGTCGTCGGCGCTGCGCGCCACAGCGGCATCCCACGTCTCCAGCCACACCTGCTGCCGCCGCTCGAGCGCCCCCGCGAGCACCGCCTCTTTGCTGGGGAAGCCGCGGTAGAGCGTCGCCGCCGACACGCCAGCACGCGCGATCACCGCATCGATCGGCGTCGCGGCGATGCCCTGCGTGAAGAAGAGGTCCTCGGCAGCGTCGAGGATGCGTTCCTCCGTGCGCGGCCGCATTCCCATGCCAGCACTCTATGCTCGGTAAAGTGAAACGGTCGTTTTTGTTTTGGCGGTGGGCCCTCGTCGCTTCGGGTGTCGCGCTCATCGCGGCGACCTACGGCCTCGTGCGCCTCGCCTTCGGACTCCATCTGCCCGATATGAGCGACGACCTCGGGATAGACACCGGCGCGGCCGGCCTCATCTCGGCGGCGGGCTCGATCTCGTACGCGGTCGCCGCGGTGATCGGGTTCCTCGCCGCCGAGCGCCATCCCCGGCTCCTCGTGATCGCAGCGACCCTCACCGCAGGCGGCGGCGCCGTCGGGATCGCCGTGGCGACGGATGCCGCGACCTGCGCCCCCGCGGCGGCGATCGCCTCGGCCGGGGCCGGGCTCGCCTCCCCCGCCCTCGTGCGCCTGGTCGCTCGCACCTTCGCCGAGCATGAGTCGAGCACGCCGCAGGCGATCGTCAACGCGGGAACCGGCCCGGGGCTCGTGGCCGCCGGCGCGACCGCCCTGGCCCTCACCCCCGACTGGCGCATGTGCTGGATGATCGCGGCCGTCGCCACCGCGGTGGCGGGGATCGCCCTCCTCATCACCGACCGCCCGCGCGAAAACGCACCGGTCGACACGCGCGCGAACCGGCCCGCCATCCTTCCGCGGCGCGAATGGTGGGCGGCGCATCGGTCCGCGGTCGCGGCATCCGTCCTCCTCGGGGTCGGCGCGTCCGCGATCTGGAACTACGGCCGTACCGTCCTGGTCGAGGCGGGAGCATCGGAGGCGCAGTCGGTGACGTCCTGGATCCTGCTCGGATGCGGGGGCGCCGCCGTCATCGTCACGTCGCGGCTTCTGCGCGGGCTGCAGCCGCGCGCCCTCTGGCTGATCGGCGCGAGCCTCATCAGCGTGTCGACGCTGGCGATCGGCGCTGCCCCCGCCCAGGGCACGCTCTCCGCCGCAGCGTGCGCCGTGTTCGGGTGGGCGTACGTCACGGCGTCGGGGGCCCTCATCGGATGGACGACGCAGATCGATGCTGCCCACGCGGCAGCCGGCACAGCCCTGCTGTTCGTGACCTTCATGGTCGGCCAGGCGCTCGGAGCGGCGGTTCTCGGCGCCCTGCTCCCCCTCGTCGGGCCCGCGACCGGGTTCGCCGCCGCGGCCGCTCTGGGCATCGCCGGCGGCGCGAGCCTGATCGCACCGGCCCGCCGCGAGGCGACCGCATCCCGCGTCTGAGCCTCGACCTCGGCCTAGCCGCCGATGGCGTTCATGCCGCGCGCGGGCTGCAGGAAGGCGGGGTCGTCGATCGCGTGACCGGCCTTCTTACCCGCGATGCAGTTGCGCAGCACCTGATCGATCCGGTCGGCACGGCCCTCGGGCGTCATCTCCGAGCGGAGAACCGGGAGCAGGTCGTACTCGTCGATCGAGAAGAGGCAGTTGCGCAGCTGACCGTCGGCTGTCAGCCGCATCCGGTCGCACGCACCGCAGAACGGCGCCGTCACCGACGCGATGACGCCGACCGTGTGCGGGCCGCCGTCGAGGCGCCATCGCTCGGCGGGCGCACCGCCACGCCCGGGGACGGGCTCGAGACTCCAGCGCGCGGACAGCGCCTCGAGGATCTCCTCGCGGGTGACCATGGTGGATCGGTCCCACGTATGCCCGGCATCGAGCGGCATCTGCTCGATGAACCGCATCTGGGCGTCGTGCTCGACCGCGAAGGCCACGAGGTCGGCGAGCTCGTCGTCATTGACGCCGCGCATGGCCACCGCATTGATCTTCAAGGGGCGGAGCCCGGATGCCTGCGCGGCGCGCACGCCGTCGAGCACGTCGTCGAGACGGTCGCGACGCGTGAGGTTGCGGAACCGTTCACGGTCGAGGGTGTCGAGCGAGATGTTCAGGCGAGCCAGCCCGGCGGCGACGAGGTCGGGCAGCACCTGAGGCAGCCGGATGCCGTTGGTGGTCATGGCGATCTCGATCGGGCCGTCGGATGACTCGATCGCCGCGAGCCGCCGCACGATCTCGACGAGGTCCGTCCGCAGCAGCGGCTCGCCGCCCGTGAGCCGGAAGGTCGTGATGCCCGCCGCAGCTGCGACGGTGGCGATCTCGACGATCTCGTCGAGGGTGAGGATGCTCTGCCGAGCGAGCCACTCGTTGCCCTGCTCGGGCATGCAGTACGTGCAGCGCAGCGAGCAGCGGTCGGTCAGCGATATGCGCAGGTCGCGGTGGACCCGGGCGAATCTGTCGACGAGCGGCTCCCCCATGGGTCGAGCGTAAGCGGCTCCGGTGCACCCGGGGGTCGATCCCGCCCGATCGGCCCGCGCCGGCTGTGGTCTGACAGCACCTTGATAAGTGGTCAGACCACGCGTAGCATTATTCCCGGCCGCCCCTGAGACCGGGGAAAACCACACTCGATACCTTCAGCCTGTCGAAACCTTCGCCTCCCGAAAGGCACCTCCCGATGGACTTCCTCGATCCGCTCCTGCTGGCCCGCTGGCAGTTCGGTCTGACGACGCTTTACCACTACCTCTTCGTGCCGCTGACCCTCGGGATGGCTCTCGTCGTGGCGATCTTCCAGTCGGTGTGGCACCGCACCGGCAACGTGAAGTGGCTGCACCTGACGCGCCTGTTCGGCAAGATCTTCCTCATCAACTTCGCGATGGGCGTCGTCACGGGCATCGTGCAGGAGTTCCAGTTCGGCATGAACTGGTCGGCCTACTCGCGTTTCGTCGGCGACATCTTCGGCGCACCGCTGGCCTTCGAAGGCCTCCTCGCCTTCTTCTTCGAGGCGACCTTCATCGGCCTGTGGATCTTCGGCTGGGACAAGCTCCCGAAGGCGCTTCACCTGTTCTCCATCTGGATGGTCGTGCTGGGCTCGACCCTGTCGGCCTACTTCATCCTCGCGGCCAACGCGTTCATGCAGAACCCGGTGGGGTACCAGATGGCCGCCGACGGCGGCCGCGCCGAGCTCATCGACTTCGGGGCGGTCCTCACCAACCCGATCGTGCTGGCCGCCTTCCCGCACACGATCTTCGCCGCGTGGATGTTCGCCGCCGCCGTGGTCATCGCGGTCGCCGCCTGGCACCTCTCCCGCGCGCAGCACATCGAGACGATGCGTCCCGCGCTCCGCTTCGGCATGTGGGGCATGATCGTCTCGTTCGTCGGCGTCGCCCTGTCGGGCGATCAGCTGAGCCTCGTGATGGTGGCGACGCAGCCCATGAAGATGGCCGCGGCCGAAGCCATGTTCAACAGTGCGTGCGGCGCGGATGCATCCTTCTCGATCTTCTCCATCGGAACGCCCGATGGCACCGAGGAGATCTGGTCGCTGCGCGTGCCGTACCTGCTGTCGTTCCTCTCGACCCACAGCTTCGACGGGTGCGTCGAAGGCCTCAACGACCTGCAGGCCCAGTACACCGAGACCTTCGGTGCGGGCGTCGACTACCGCCCGATCGTCTGGGTCACCTACTGGTCGTTCCGCTGGATGATCGGCCTCGGGGGTGTCGCCACCCTCATCTCGGTCGCCGGCCTCTGGCTGACCCGCAAGAAGGCTCAGCGTCCCGTGGCCCGCTGGATGTGGAAGGTCGCGATCTGGTCCGCTCCCCTCCCCCTCCTCGGCAGCCTCGTCGGCTGGGTCTTCACCGAGATGGGCCGCCAGCCCTGGATCGTGTTCAGCCTGATGCTGACCGAGGACGGCGTCTCACCGAACGTCCCCGGCTGGACGGTCCTGATCTCGCTGATCGCGTTCACCGCGGTCTACGCCTCGCTCGCCGTCGTCGAGTTCGGCCTCATCCGCAAGGCCGCACAGAAGGGCCCCGACCCGCTGCCCGAGCCGGGCTCGCCCGAAGCCGAGAACCCCTCGGCGTCCCACACGCAGACCACCGTCTACTGAGGAGCACGACATGGATCTCGCATACGTCTGGTTCTTCATCGTCGGAGTCCTGTTCGTGGGCTACTTCGTCCTCGACGGGTTCGACTTCGGTGTCGGGATGTCGCTGCCCTTCCTCGGCAAGGACAACGTCTCACGGCGCCAGATCATCAACACGATCGGTCCGGTCTGGGACCTCAACGAGACCTGGGTCATCGTCGCGGGCGCGTGCCTCTTCGCGGCCTTCCCGGAGTGGTACGCGACCCTCTTCAGCGGGTTCTACCTGCCACTGCTGCTGATCCTCATCGCCCTGATCCTGCGCGGGGTCTCGTTCGAGTACCGCCACCAGCGCGATGATGCCACCTGGCGCAAGCGCTTCGACCTCATGATCGTCGTGGGCTCGGCGCTCCCCGCCTTCCTCTGGGGCGTCGCGGTCGCCAACATCGTCCAGGGCGTGCCGATCGACGCCGACAAGGAGTTCACCGGCACCCTGTTCACGCTGCTGAACCCCTACGGCCTGCTCGGCGGGGTCGTGACGCTCCTGCTGTTCTTCACGCACGGCGTCTACTTCGTCGCTCTCAAGACCGACGGTGACGTCCGCGAGCAGGCCCGCCGGCTCGCGACGAAGTCGGGACTGCTGACCCTCGTCGCGGCGGCCGTCTTCCTCGCCTGGACCGTGCTGTCGGCCATGGGGGCCCAGGCGCCGCTGCTGCCGCTGGTGTTCGTGACGGCCACCGTCGCCGCGGTCATGCTGATCGGGGCCATTCTCGCCAACGCGACCGGGCGTGAGGGTTGGGCCTTCGCGGGAGGTGCGGGAACCGTGATGTTCGCCGTCCTGACGCTGTGGCTCTCGCTCTTCCCGAACGTCATG
Source organism: Microbacterium sp. SMR1 (assembly GCF_003289625.1). Lineage (GTDB taxonomy): Bacteria > Actinomycetota > Actinomycetes > Actinomycetales > Microbacteriaceae > Microbacterium > Microbacterium plantarum. The sequence goes on along the minus strand of NZ_QMBN01000001.1, from coordinate 27,020 downwards.
CCGTCGTCGACGGATCCCGCATGGAACCTCACGATCGAGAACGCGTCGTCGACGGATTACACGCTGACGATCATGACCTGGGCGGCCGTGATCTTCCTGCCCCTCGTGCTCCTCTACCAGGGCTGGACGTACTGGGTCTTCCGCAAGCGCGTGACCCGGGCACGCATCGAAGAGGCCGAGCTCGTCACCCACTGACCGAGTGACGGGATGCCTCGGATCCGCGCGATCGCGCCGGACCCGAGGCATCCCGGTCCCGGGGTAAGGCAGGATCGAAGGGTGAGCATGGACGACCCCGAGGCGCCCGCGCGCTCGAGCGGACGACCCGTCGATCCGCGGCTGCTGCGCTACGCCCGCACCTCGCGCCTCTTCTTCGTCGCGATCGGCGTGATCGGGCTCGCCCAGACCGCCGTCGTCGTCGGGTTCGCCTGGCTGACCACGCAAGCGATCGTCGGAGCCATCGGCGGGATGCCGGTAGCCGACCTCATGCGCGTCCTCGCCGCCCTCGCCGCCGTCGTCGCCGCGCGCGCCGGGCTCCTCTGGCTGCGCGAGGCCGTCTCTGCTCGCGCCGCCGCCCGGGTGCGCAGCGAGCTGCGCGGCGGGCTCACCTCGGCCGTCGGACGCCTCGGCCCCGGCTGGCTCGCGAACCGCAACTCTGCTCAGCTCGCGGTGACCGCGGGCCGCGGCCTCGACGCGCTCGACGCCTACTTCGGCCGCTACCTGCCGCAACTCGTCCTGACGGTCATCGCGACCCCGGTGCTCATCGCCGTCATCTGGTGGAGCGACTGGATCTCGGGCGTGACGGTCCTGCTCACGATGCCGTTGATCCCGCTGTTCATGGTGCTGATCGGACTCGCCACCCGCGCGGTGCAACGCGCGCAGTGGCAGACCCTCCGCCAGCTCGCAGCCCGCTTCGCCGACACCGTCCGCGGACTCTCGACCCTCACGGTGTTCGGCCGGCAACACCGCGCCGCGTCATCGATCGAACGGGTGACCGAGAACTACCGCATCGAGACGATGCGCGTGCTGCGGGTGTCGTTCCTGTCGGGCTTCGCGCTGGAGTTCCTCGCGTCGATCTCCGTCGCGATCGTGGCGGTGTCGATCGGCTTCCGGCTCATCGACGGCTCGCTCGCCCTGTCTGTCGGACTCTTCGTGCTGCTGCTGGCCCCCGAGGCCTACCTTCCGCTTCGTCAGGTCGGGGTCCAGTTCCACGCAGCCGCAGAGGGCGTCGCGGCCACCGACGACGTCTTCGAGGTGCTCGACGCGGCGCGCGCGCTGCCGCCGCAGGATGCCGCGAGCTCAGCGTCGACGACGGATGCCGCGACGAGCGTCGCGGCGGAGCGCGGCATCCTCCGCGCCCGTGAGCTCCGGGTGCGGCGCGGCGATTCGCTGCTTGCACCCGTGTCGTTCACGGCGAGGCCGGGCACGATCACGCTCCTGTCGGGGCCAAGCGGAGCGGGCAAGTCGAGCGTCTTCGCCGCACTGCGCGGCATCGCCCCGTTCGAAGGGGAGCTGACCCTCGACGACGAGCAGGTTCCGCCGCCGGCGTCGTGGCTCGCCTGGGCCGGACAGGACGCGGGGCTGATCGCCGGCACCGTCGCCGAGAACGTCACGCTCGGCGCTTCGACAGACCGCGTCGCCGGGCCCGCGGGTGAGCGCGCGGTCGTCCGCGCGCTCACGGCCGCCGGCGCCGCTGACCTCGACCCGGCGCTCGAGCTCGGCGTGCGCGGCGCGGGCCTCTCCGGCGGGCAGGCGCAGCGCGTCGCGGTCGCCCGGGCTCTCTTCCGGCACGTGAACAGCGGTGCGCCGGTGGTCGCGCTCGACGAGCCGAGCGCCGCACTCGACGCCGAGACCGAGGCCGCGCTCTGGCAGAGCCTCCGCCGTGTCGCTGACGACGGCGCGACTGTCCTGCTCGTCTCGCACCGGGAGTCTGCCCGGTCGATCGCCGACGTCCTCGTCGACGTACGACCCCGATCGGAGGTGACGGCATGACCACGACGTCCGAGGTGCTCCGCGGTGCGATGCCCCCGCCGCGACGGTTCTGGCGCGCCCTCGCGACCGGGTTCGCCACGGAGGCCTCGGCCGTCGCGCTCCTCGCGTGCAGCGCGTGGCTCATCGTCCGTGCGAGCGAGCAGCCCGCGGTGATGTACGTGATGGCGGCCGTCGTCGGGGTGCGGGCGTTCGCGATCTCGCGTGCCGTCTTCCGCTACCTCGAACGCCTGACGTCGCACGATGCGGCGCTGCGTCAGCTCGCAACGACGCGGACCGACCTCGTCCGACGCCTGATCCCGCTCGCACCCGACGGGCTCGGCCGCATCCGCCGCGGATCCGCGCTCTCCGCCCTCGTCGACGACGTCGACGACCTGCAGAACCTGCCGCTGCGAGTGGTGGAGCCGCTCGTGGCCTCGGCCACGGTCGCCCTCGCCGCCGTCGTCTTCGTCGCGACCGTCTCGTGGCCGGCCGGGCTCACCCTGCTCGGCTGCCTCGTCGTCGCCGCGGCGGCGGCCACCGGCTGGGGCTGGGTCGCGGGTGCTCGCGCGGAGCGCACGATCGCCCCGCTCCGCGCCCGGCTCGCCGACGCCGTCGCCGACCATCTCGGAAGCCTCGACGTGCTGCTGGCGTACGGGGCCGAAGAGCAGAGCCGTCGCCGTGTCGAGGCAGCGGACGCCGACCTCAGACGTGCGGTCGTCCGCCGCGCCGGTGCGCAGGCCGGAAGCGCGGCCATCGTCTCGCTCGCCGCGGGCGCCGCATCGATCCTCGCCGTCATCGTCACCGCCCCGGATGTCACCGCCCTCGGCGGTCCGTGGCTGGCCGTCGCCGTCCTCGTGCCGATGGCCGTGTTCGAGGTCTTCCAGACGGTTCCGCTCGCAGCGGCATCCTGGCGTCAGGTGCACGCGTCGGCGGAACGGATCGCCGAGACCGTGCCCGGCGACATCCCGTCGGGACTCGTTGCGAGCAGCGTCGCTCCCACGGGCGTCGCGCCCGCGCTCGGCGACGGACTCCACCTGCGCGACGTGTCGGTGACGTGGCCCGGAGCAGATCGGCCGGCCCTCGCGGGCGTCGACCTGGACGTCCGCCCGGGTGAACGCCTGCTCGTCGTCGGGTCGAGCGGTGCGGGCAAGTCGACGCTCGCGCATGCCCTCGTGCGCTTCCTCGACGTCGACGGGAGCTACCGGATCGGGCGCACTGACGTACAAGGTCTCTCTCCCGACGACGTGCGGCTGACAGTGGGACTGTGCGAGCAGCAGCCGATGCTCTTCGACGAGGACATCCGCCAGAACCTCCTGTTCGCCCGCGACACCGCGACCGACGCCGAGCTGGAGGCCGTGCTCGAACGCGTCGGCCTGGGCGGCTGGCTGCGCGAGCGCGGCGGTCTCGACGCTCGCGTCGGCGAGCACGGCGCCCTCGTCTCCGGCGGCCAGGCGCAGCGCATCGCGCTCGCTCGTGCGCTGCTGCACGGCTTCCCCGTGCTCGTGCTCGACGAGCCGACGGCCGGGGTCGACCCTGCGGCATCCGACGCGCTGATGCGCGATCTGCTCTCGGCCGTCGACGAGGAGCGCGCCGTCGTGCTCATCTCGCACGTCCGAGTGCCGGGCTCGCTCGTCGACCGCACGGTCCGCATCTCCGACGGGCGCCTGCTCACCGGCTGACGCCCTCAACCCGAGGTCCCACTACGGCCGGGAAACCAGCCGGTAAACCCGGCCCAAGTGGGACTTCGCTCGCCGTGGCCCGCCGCGACCGCCCCTGCGCAACCCGAGGTCCCAGTTGGGCCGGAAATCCAGCCGGCAAACCCAGCCCAACTGGGACCTCGGCGGCGCCGCCCGACCGGGCCTCAGCGGTCGAGGTCGATGCCGAACGCCTGCGCGCCGGGCGAGGAGGGCAGGCGCTCGAACCCCAGGCGGTCGTAGAAGGCGAGCGCCCCGTCGTTGGCCGCCGACGCGACCAGGTGCAGACGGATGACGCCCGACGTGCGGAGCTGCTCCGACACCCGGTCGATCAGCCGTCGCCCCCACCCCTGCCCCTGGGCCGCGGGCAGCAGGTCGATGTGCAGGTGCGCGCGATGGGTCGCGGCGAGCGGCTCGGCTCCGGGGCGTCGACCGTAGGCGTATCGCAGCGTCCCCGCCTGCCGCGAGGTGTCATCGGGCGAGGGCTCGGGCCAGCGGTCGGCGAACCGCGGCCACCACTCGCCGCGGAACCACTCCTCGAAGGCATCGGTGTCCGGCGTCGCGACGACGTAGCCGATCGCCCGGTCGTCGTCATCGGCCACGACGAAGGCGAAGTCGGGATGCCGCTCGGCGTAGGGCAGCACGAAGATCGCTCCCCAGATGTCGTCGTCGTCGAAGAGTCCGGTGGCATCGGAGCCGTGGTCGGCGGTCCGCAGACAGATCTCGCTCAGCGCGGCGTCATCGCCGGGCCGGACGGCGCGCATGTGGGGCATTCCCCCATCGTGCCACTCAGTCCCATGTGATCGCGGCGGTCGGCAGGGAGAGCTGCACGAGGCTGCGCGCGCCGAGGTCCGCGGCCAGATCCACCGGGATGTCGACCGCCGCCGGCGGATCGGCGACGATCACCCGGACTCCGCCGACAGTGGGCTCGAGCCGAACGACGCGAGCCCGCCACACGACGCGGTCGTCGTCCGACGGCGCAGCCCCCGACCGCGCGAGCCCGTCGCCGGCCGCGACCCCCTCGAGCCGGACGTCGCTCGGGCGGAACAGAGCGGCAGCGGCACCACCGTCCGCGCCGGGCCGGGGCACCGCGAGGGTGCCGGCCTGCCAGACCGCGTCATCGCCCTGGCCGACCACGTTGCCGACGACTCGGTTCACTCCCGCGATGGCAGCACCGAACGCCGTTGCGGGGGTCCGCAGCACCTCTCGGACGGCGCCGCTCTGGGTCACGAGTCCCGCTTCGAGCACCACCAGCCGATCGGCCACCGCCGCCGCATCGAGGGCGTCGTGGCTGACGATCACGGCCGTCGCCCCGGCAGCCCGCAGCTGTTCGCCGAGCATCGCCCGCAGTGACGCGGCCGTCGCCGGATCGAGCGCCGTGAACGGCTCGTCGAGCAGGATGACGCGGGGCCGCGCCGCGAGCGCGCGGGCGAGGGCGACGCGCTGCTGCTGCCCCCCGGAGAGCTCTCGGGGATGCCGGCCGCCGACCCCGGCGAGCCCGACCCGCTCGAGCCATTCGTCGGCGATGAGGCGCGCCCGACGTGCCGGCTCTTTGCGAGAGCGGAGCCCGAAGGCCACGTTCTCGCGCGCCGAGAGGTGCGGGAAGAGGCCGGGGTCCTGACGCAGCATCACGATGCCGCGGTGCTGCGGCGCCACGCGCCGGCGGGGGCTCGCGACCTCATCGTCGCCGACGCGGATCGATCCCGCGTCGAGCGGCACGAGGCCCGCGATCGCCTCGAGCACCGTCGTCTTCCCCGCGCCGCTCGGCCCCATGACCGCGACGACCTCCCCCGGTTCGGCGACGAGGTCGACGGTCACGGTGAGGCCGGGCCGCTGCACCCGGACGCGTGCCGTGAGCCGGGCACTCATCGGGCACCGCCCGGCCGCCAGGCCCGCACGAGCAGAAGCGCGGCGATCGCCGTGATGAGCAGGAGGAGCGACAGTGCCACAGCCGTGCCCTGCGACACCCCGGCACCGTTGAACGCCGTGTAGATCGCCAGCGGCATCGTCTGCGTGACGCCGGGCGCGTTGCCGGCGAACAGTGCGGTGGCGCCGAACTCGCCGAGGGCGCGGGCGAAGCACAGCACGGTCCCTGCGATGAGCCCGGGCGCTGCGAGCGGCAGGGTGACCCGGAACAGGATGCGCCACCGTCCCGCCCCGAGCGCGGCGGCGGTCTGCTCGTACCCGACTCCCGTGGCGCGAAGTGCGCCCTCGAGCGCGAGCACGAGGAAGGGCAGAGCGACGAAAGTCTGCGCGATCACGACAGCCACGGTGGTGAACGGGACGCGGATGCCGGCTTCGCCGAGCATCGCGCCCAGCCAGCCGGTCCGCCCGAACAGGAACAGCAGGGCGACGCCGCCGACCATGGGGGGCAGCACGAGCGGGACCGTCACGATGGCTCGCAGCACCGCCGCACCGCGGGCGCCTGCCCGGGCGATCGTCAGGGCGAGCGGAACGCCGAGCACGATGCACGCAGCGGTGGCCGCGAGCGCGGTCTGCAGCGAGAGCGCGAGCGCCGCGCCGGCCTCGGGCGACGTGACGTCGGTCCACACTGTCGTGGGGTCGACGCGGCCCACCAGGGCGGCCAGCGGGACCACGAGCAGCGCGAGCCCGACGACCGCCGGCACGAGAAGGACGCGCGGCACATACCCCGGCGCGCTGCGGCGCGTCGTCCGGTGACCGCCGGCCCCACCGCCGCTCACGGCGCCCCGAAGCCGAGACGGCGCAGCACCGTCTGGCCGTCTTCGGACAGCACGTAGGCGACGAACTCCGCGGCGGCCTCGGGCGACCGCGCGTCGGCGAGCGCCGCGATCGGGTACCGGTTGACGACTCGCTCAGCGCCGGCGACCTCCACCGTCTCGACATCGCCGGTGAGGGCGGCATCCGTGACGTAGACGAGGCCGGCATCGGCCTCACCGCCCGCGACCTTCGTCAGCACCGCGGTGACGTTCTGCTCGTAGCTGTCGACGCTCGGAGTGACACCGGCGTCGCTGAGAAGCGTCTCCGAGGCCGCTCCGCACGGCACCGCCTGTGCGCACAGCACGACGGTGCGGTCGGCGTCGGCGAGGTCTGCCAGGCCGGTGATCGAACCGGGGTTCCCGGCCGGCACCACGAGTGTGAGCCGGTTCGTCGCGAAGACGTCCGGGGCGGCGGCGAGCCCGGCGTCGACGACCTTCTGCATGTTCGCCTCGTCGGCCGAGGCGAACACGTCGCCGGGGGCTCCCTCGATCAGCTGCGTCGCGAGCGTCGACGACCCGTCGTAGCTGATGGGCGAGATCGTGACGGAGGGATGCCGCTGCTCGAACTGCGACGCCAGCTCGTCGAATCCCGTCTTCAGCGACGCGGCAGCGAAGACGGTGACCTCGCCCGAGACCTCGGATTCCGCGGTGCCCGGCCCCGACTCCGCGACGCCGCCCGCGGCGCACCCCGCCAGGAGGAGCATGACAGCCGCGAGGGCGGCGACGGTGATTCGTCGTGTGCGCACGGCTCAGTCCTTCGGAGTCTCGACCACGACCGTCGTGGCCTTCACGACCGCGACCGCGAGCGATCCGGGTTCGAGCTCGAGTTCGCGCGCCGCCTCGGCCGACATGAGCGACACGATGCGGTGCGGTCCCGACTGCACGTCGACCTGGGCCATCACCCCGTCGATCTGCACGCGGGTGACAAGGCCGACGAAGCGGTTGCGGGCGCTCGAGAGTCGGTCGGAGGGGTCCGCCGCGGCGGAAGCGAGCTCGACCGCGTGCGCGGCGAGCGCGTCGCCGGGCACCCTCGCCGGGCTGTCACCCGAGACCGGAAGGACACCCTGCTCGATCCAGCGGCGCACGGTGTCGTCGCTGACTCCGAGCAGGCGGGCCGCCTCCGAGATGCGATACGTCGTCATGGGCCGAACATACCCGCAACTGCGGAAGAGGAGGGCCGAATCCGCCGCATCCGCGGATGCTCGCCCGGGTCCCACCCGCGCCCGCCCCGGCTACCCCTATGCGCGTCTAGCCTGATCCCATGACCCTGCCGCCCCTCGTCGATCCCGCCGAGACCCTGTCGAATCGTGAGCGCGAGCGCACCGCGAGGCATGCCGTCCTCGCGGGCCTGGGCGACCAGGGTCAGCGACGGCTGGCGGCGGCCCGCGTCGCGGTCGTCGGCGCCGGCGGTCTCGGCTCGCCGGTGATCCTCGCCCTCGCCGCCGCCGGGGTCGGGACGATCACCGTCATCGACGACGACGTGGTCGAGTACGCCAATCTCCAGCGGCAGGTGATCCATCGCGTCGACGACGTCGGTTCACCGAAGGTCGCCTCCGCGGTCCGAGCCGCCACCGCATTGTCGCCCGAGACCCGGATCGAGACGCGCCGCGAGCGGCTGGATGCCGATAACGCGTCGCGTCTGCTGGCGGGGAGCGACCTCGTCATCGACGGCACCGACACGTTCGAGACCCGCACCGTCGTGGCCGCGGCATGCGCGGCACTCGGGCTGCCGCTCGTCTGGGGCGTCATCCAGGAGTTCCACGCGCAGGTCACCGTCTTCTGGACCGCGCCGCCGGCAGGCGTTCCGGCCGTCGGCCTCGACGACCTCTACCCCGCGGGCAGCGCGGACGACCTGCCGACGTGCGCCGAGGTGGGCGTGCTCGGGTCCCTCTGCATGACGGTGGGCGGAATGCTCGCGACCGAGGCGATCAAGCTCATCACCGGGGTCGGCGAACCGCTCCTCGGCCGGCTGGTCGTCGTCGATGCCCTCACCGGCACCCAGCGCGAGGTGCCGCTGCGCGCGGCGTCGAGTGCGGCGTCCCCGGCCGCGGTTCCTCCGCCCCCTGCAGAGCCGAGACGGACGGCGGCACCCGAGGTCGATCTCGAGCAGCTCCGAGCGCAGCAGTCCGTCGGCGCGGTGGTGCTCGATGTGCGGGAGCCCCACGAGACGGCGACCGGTGTACTGCCCGGCTCGGTGCTGGTACCGCTCGGCGAGCTCCTCGCTGATCCGAGCCTCGTCGGTGCCGACCGGGTCGTGGTGGTGTGCGCGCACGGCATCCGCGCCCATCGCGCTGCGGATGCCCTCCGGGGCCGCGGTGTCGCGGCATCCGTGCTCGCGGGCGGGCTCGCACGGTGGCAGTCGTGAGCGGCGGGCTGCGCACCGTCGAGGAGCAGCTCGCGGACGTCCTCGCCGCCGTCCGCCCGCTGCCGACCCGCACGGCCGGGCTCGCCGACGCCGCCGGCTGCGTCCTGCGCGAGGCTGCGATCGCGCGCGGGGGGATCCCCGACTTCGACAACTCGGCGATGGACGGCTTCGCGGTGCGCTTCGACGATGTCGCAACGGCGTCCGCCGAGCGTCCCGTCGACCTCGCGGTCATCGCCGATCTGCCGGCGGGCACGGCGGACGATCCGCATCTGACCCCCGGCGAGGCCGCACGCATCATGACGGGCTCCCCGGTGCCCAGCAGCGCCGACACCATCGTGCCGTTCGAAGACACCGCGGGCGGCCTCGATGATTCGCTGACGACCGCACGCGTGCTCGCCGCCCCCGCGAGGCGGGGCATGTTCGTCCGGCGCGCACACGACGACATCCGCCCCGGCGACACGGTGCTGGACGCCGGGACGCTGCTCGGCCCGCGGCAGCTGGCGGCCCTCGCCGCCGCCGACATCGCCCGGGTCACCATCTCGGAGTCCCCGCGCGTCGTCGTCATCTCGACCGGCAGCGAGCTCGTCGAGCCCGGCTTCCCACGCATCCGCGGACAGATCCCCGAGTCGAACGGCCTGCTGCTCGAAGCGCTCAGCCGTCAGGCGGGCGGTACGGTCATCCGCCGCGTGCACGTCGACGACGGCGGCGCCGCCTTCCGGCACGAGATCGCAGCGGCCACGACCGGCGGATCCCGAGCGGACGTCGTCATCACCTCGGGCGGGGTGAGCGCGGGCGCCTACGAGGTCGTCAAGACCGAACTGGGCGACGCGCTGCGTTTCTCGCGGGTGGCGATGCAGCCGGGCAAGCCGCAGGCCTTCGGGGTCCTGCCGTCGGGAACGCTCGTCTTCGGCCTGCCGGGCAACCCGGTGAGTGCGGCGGTGTCGTTCGAGGTGTTCGTGCGCCCTGCCCTGCTCGCCCTCCAGGGCCGCTCCGACCTGCGGCGGCCGGCGCTCCGGCTTCCCGCGGCCGAGTCCTGGCGCACGCCACCGGGTCGCCGGCAGTACCTGCCCGCGGTGGTCGACCGCACCGACCCTGCAGGATGGTCCGTGCGCCCGGCGACACCGGGCGGCTCGGGCTCGCACCTCGCGGGCGCACTCGCCCTCGCCGAGGCGTATGCGGTCGTCCCGGAGGAGACGGCCGTCGTCGAGCCCGGCGACCTCATCGACGTCGTGCTGCTGGAAGGATGAGGGCATGAGCTTCACACACCTCGACGACGCCGGTCACGCCCGCATGGTCGACGTCACCGCGAAGCAGCCGACCGTCCGCGCGGCGACTGCTCGCGGATTCGTCCGCTGCTCGCCCGAGGTGGTCGCAGCGCTGCGCGACGGCGCCGTGCCGAAGGGCGACGTCCTCGCCGTCGCACGCATCGCCGGCATCCAGGCTGCGAAGCGCACCCCCGAGCTGCTTCCGCTGGCGCATGTGATCGGCGTGCACGGCGTCGTCGTCGACCTCGACATCACCGACGACGGCATCGAGATCGAGGCGACCGCACGCACCGCCGACCGCACCGGCGTCGAGATGGAGGCGCTCACCTCGGTCTCGGTCGCCGCCCTCGCCGTGGTCGACATGGTGAAGGGCCTCGATAAGGCGACCTCGATCGAGAACGTCCGCATCACCGCGAAATCCGGTGGCCGCAGCGGCGACTGGCGACGTCCCGGCGAGGACGCCTGATGGCCCGCGTGCGCTACTTCGCCGCCGCCGCTGAACGCGCCGGCCGGAACGAAGAGCATCGCTCCGAGACGACCCTCGGCGCCCTGCGCGACGCGTTGTCGCGCGAGATCACTGGGCTGGCGGCCATCCTGCCGAAGTGCGCCATCCTGGTCGACGGCGCACGCGTCGCCGACACCACCGAGATCGGACCCGACGTCACCGTCGACATCCTGCCGCCCTTCGCGGGCGGCTGAGATGGCCCGGGTTCGACGTGATCAGCCGCCGATCCCCTTCCACGCCGTCGTGCCGTCGGCTTCGATCTGCTGCTTCCAGATCGGCAGCTCGCGTTTGATCGCCTCGATCAGCTCGCGGCAGACGTCGAACGCGTCGCCCCGGTGCGCCGTGCCCACCGCGATGACGACCGCGGCGTCCCCCACCGCGAGGTCGCCGATGCGGTGACTGACCGCGACGATGCCGTCACGGTCGCCGAGGGCCGCCTCAGCGATGGCTCGGAGCGTCGCCTCGGCATCGGGATGTGCCTCGTAGTGCAGCGCGGCGACCGTGCCCGCGGCATCCGGGTCGTGGTCGCGCACGGTGCCGACGAAGCTCGTCACCGCTCCGACGGCGGATGACTCGACGGCCTCGAGGTGCTGGGAGACGTCGAGACGCTCCGCGGTGATGCGGGCGATGCGGATCTCGCCCATCAGTGATCGTGCCCGTCGAGCTGGGCGACGACGTGCCCGGCGATACCCGTCACCACGTCCATGCCGGATGCCACGGCGCGCGGCGACCCCGGCAGGTTCACGATGAGCGTTCGGCCGGCCACCCCGGCACGTCCGCGTGAGAGCACCGCAGTGGGCGTCTCGGCGATGCCGCGGCGTCGCAGCTCTTCGGCCACACCCGGCAGCTCGCGCTCGATGACCTCGCCGGTACCCTCGGGAGTCTCGTCGCGCGGTGCCACGCCGGTGCCGCCCGTCGTGACGATCAGGCGCGCTCCGTCGGCGATCGCGACGCGCAGCGCCTCGGCGACGGGGGCGGCTCCGTCGGCGACGACCACCGCATCGCCACACTCCCACCCCGCGGCGCGCAAGGCCTCGACGGCGACCGGGCCGGCCGCATCCGGACGCTCGCCGCGCGCTGAGCGGTCGGAGACGGTGATGACGACGGCGGAGCGGCTCATGACCCCACCCTAGAAGCGTCCGCGCCCGCGGGGGCGGTGTCATCGTCGGCGTGGGTGTTCTCGACGGCGATCCGCCCCTCCTCGACCTTCCCCTCGGCCATCTCCGTGATGCGCGTGGCCATCGCCGTGAAGATGAGCCCGTGGAACGGCAGCACACCGAGCCAATACAGCCGCCCGGCCAGTCCGCGCGGGAAGAAGATCGCGCGCTGCTCATACCGGGCACCGCCATCCCGCGGTGCGACTTTGAGCTCGAGCCAGGCCTCCCCCGGCACCCGCATCTCGGCACGCAGCCGCAGCAGGCGGCCCTCCTCGACGGCCTCGACGCGCCAGAAGTCGATCGCATCCCCCACCCGCACCTTTCCCCGGCTGCGGCGGCCGCGCGCGAGGCCGATGCCGCCGACGAGACGGTCCATCCAGCCGCGGATCTCCCACAGCGCGCGAGCCGAGTACCAGCCGTTCGTCCCGCCGATGCCGGCGATCACCTCCCACAGTCGCTCGGGCGACGCGCTCGTTTCGGCGGAGCGCTCGTCGGTGAACACGGTGCGGCCCGCCCATTCGGGGTCGCTCGGCAGCGGATCGCTCGGCGCGCCGAGCACGTCGGCGTCCTGCCAACTCGTCTCGACCTCGTCGGCGTCCACCCGGCCCAGCGCCAGCCGCACGCTCGTCCGGTACGACGTCAGGCCGCCCTCGGGCTGCGGGATGATGTCGTCGATGTCATGGTCGTCCATGACGCACTCGTTCTGAAGCGACGCGATGAGCGGGCGGGCGATGGCGCGCGGCACCGGCGTCACGAGGTTGACCCAGTGGGAGGCCAGCCCGGGCGTCAGCACCGGCAGGGCCGCGATCGCGCGCTGCCGCAGGCCCGCCTCGAGGGCATAGCCGTTCATCATCTGTCCGTACCGCAACACGTCGGGACCGCCGATGTCAACGGCTCGGTTCAGCTCAGGATCGACGCGGGCTGCGCCGAGCAGATAGTGCAGGACGTCTCGCACGGCGATCGGCTGGATGCGGTTGCGCACCCACTTCGGCGCCGGCATGTACGGCAGCACATCGGTGAGATGACGCACCATCTCGAACGACGCCGACCCCGACCCGATGACGACTCCCGCCTGCAGCACGAGGGTGGGCACGCCGGACTCCAGCAGAATCTCGCCGACCTCCACGCGCGAGCGCAGGTGCGGCGAGAGTTCCGCATCTGCGGGGTGCAGGCCACCGAGATAGACGATGCGCTTCACGGATGCCGCCGCCGCGGCGTCCGCGACCGTGCGGGCGGCCCGCTCGTCGGCCTCCTCGAACCCGGCCCCCGCTCCCATCGAGTGGATGAGGTAGTAGACGACATCCACGTCGTCGACAGCCTCGGCGACGGCATCCGCGTCGTCGGCCGAGCCGCCCACGATCTCGACGGCGTCTCCCCATGGGAAGCTGGCGACCCGCTCGGGCGTCCGTGCCAGCACGCGCACGCGGTACCCCGCCGCGACGAGGCGAGGCACCAGCCGTCCGCCGATGTACCCGGTGGCGCCGAGGACGAGGGCCCGCGGGGCGGATCCGTCCGGTCGGGGCTGCGCCTGCAGCTCGGGCTCGTGTCCGGTGGGTGCGGTCAGCTCGGTCATGATCAGACGGTAGGCGTCCGTCGGCCCCGTCCGACACGACTTGACACGTGACGGATGGACGGTCGCCGGCCGGGCGTACGGGCCGTTCGCCTCACGCGCGCGCGATAGGCGGCGACGCACCGGACCGCAACGCCCGTCCTCGAGGTTGCGCACGACCCCGCACCCGGGTCTACGCTCCCGTGAGCGAAGGACAGTCGTCTGGCGACCCGAGCCCGGCGGCGCTGCCGGAGGAGAATCGAATATGTCACGCACGCGCACCAAGCGGCCTGCCCGCCGACGTCTCGAGGTCGACGACGTCATCGTCGTCGAACGCAAGAAGGTACGCACCGCGATCTCGGGCACCGTCGTCGGCAACTTCATGGAGTGGTTCGACTTCGGGATCTACGGCTACCTCGCCGTGACCCTGACGGTCGTGTTCGCGGAAGACATCCCCGACCCGTGGGGCCTTCTCGTGACGCTCCTCGGCTTCGCCGTGTCGTTCCTCGTGCGTCCCCTCGGCGGGATCGTGCTCGGCCCGCTCGGCGATCGGATCGGGCGCCAGAAGGTCCTGTTCCTGACGATGGCGATGATGGCGACCGCGACCGCGCTCATCGGACTGCTGCCGACGTCTGCGCAGATCGGTATCTGGGCTGTCGTCCCCCTGTATGTGCTGAAGATGGTGCAGGGCTTCTCGACCGGCGGCGAGTACGCCGGGGCGTCGACGTATGTGACCGAGTTCTCCCCCGACCGCTCGCGCGGCTTCTGGGCGTCCTGGCTCGACGTCGGCTCGTACGTCGGCTTCGCCGCAGGTGCCACGGTCGTGGCCCTCACCACGCTCATCACTCAGGGCCTCTGGGGCCCGGACGCGATGGTCGACGGCGGCTGGCGCATCCCGTTCCTCGTCGCCATCCCGCTCGGCATCGTCGCCATCTGGTTCCGCCTGCGCATCCCCGAGACCCCGGCATTCGAGCAGGAGTCGGAGTCGGCCGCGGCGGCCAGCAAGGACGACCCGATGGCTCGTCACGGCATCGGCGGCATCCTGCGCCACCACTGGCGGACGATCCTGGTCGCCGTGGCGATCGTCGCCGCGACCAACACGGCCGGCTACGCGCTGACCAGCTACATGCCGACCTACCTTGAGAAGGAGGTCGGACTCTCGAACCTCTCGGCCGCGGTGGCGACCGTGCCGGTGCTGATCGTCATGTCGGCGACGCTGCCGTTCGTCGGGCGCCTCAGCGACCGGTTCGGCCGGCGCCGCATCTACGCTTTCGCGATCGGCGCCTCCCTCGTCCTGACGGTCCCCGCCTTCGCCGTCATGCAGATCGGCGAGCTGTGGGCCGTGTTCATCGCGCTGGGCATCATCGCGGTACCGGTCGCACTGTTCGTCGCGATCTCGGCGAGCGCCCTGCCGGCGCTGTTCCCCACCGCGACCCGCTTCGGCGCGATGGGCATCGCGTACAACCTGGCGGTGTCGCTCTTCGGCGGCACGACGCCGTTGTTCAGCCAGGCGCTCATCGAGTGGACGGGCAACACCTACATGCCCGCGTTCTACATCATGTTCTTCTCGGCGCTCGCGGCCGTCGCGCTCTTCGCGATGCGCGAGACGGCGCAGCGGCCGCTGCTCGGGTCGGTGCCGACGGTCGAGACGATCGCCGAGGCCGAGGCGCTCGTCGCCGGGCAGGACGACGATCCGCGCATCGACACCTCGACGATGCCACTCGACATCATCCGTCCCTGAGACGCCCGCGTCCCGGGCGCGCCATCAGCGCCGTCCGGTGCTCAGCGCCGTCCGGTGCCGAAGATTCCCCGGATGACGCCGGTCAGCACCTCCTGGGCCGCGCGCGAGCCGAGGATCTGCTCCGCCGGCGTTCTCCGGCGCGAGCGCGTGTTCGAGGTCATGCTGCGCAGCATCCGGTCGTACTCGCGACGCTCCTTCGCCTCGTCGGCCGCGGCTTGCTTGCGGATGGCGGCGAGCTGCTTCGCGTAGGCGGCGTCGGCCTTCGCGCGCAGCTTCGCGGCATCCTGCTCGGCCTTGCGGCGCGCGGCCTCGGCCTCGGCCGCATCGAGAGCAGCTTGAGCGGCGTTCATGCGAGCGGTGAGGATCTCGCGCGCCGACTCGCGATCGATCGCCTCGGCGTACCGCGGCCGGATCTCGGATGCCGACACGCGGGCCGCGACCTCCGCTGCCGTCGCCGGCGACATCGAGGCCTGCGGCGCACGGAGCCGCGTCCATGCGACGGGCGTGGGCGCGCCCTTCTCGTTCATCACCGTGACGATCGCCTCGCCGGTGCCGAGCTCCTGGAGCACCCGCTCGAGGTCGTAGCCCGAGCGCGGGTAGGTGCCCACGCTCGCGCGCAGCGCCTTGACGTCATCCGGGGTGAAGGCACGAAGCGCGTGCTGTACGCGCGAGCCGAGCTGCGCCAGCACATCGGACGGCACGTCCTTGGGCGTCTGCGTGACGAAGAAGACGCCCACACCCTTCGACCGGATGAGGCGGACCGTCTGCACCACCGCGGCGAGGAAGTCCTTCGACGCGTCGCGGAACAGCAGATGCGCCTCGTCGAAGAAGAACACGAGCTCCGGCTTGTCGACATCACCCACCTCGGGCAGCACCTCGAACAGCTCCGCGAGCAGGTACATCAGGAAGGTCGAGTAGAGCACCGGGCGGTCGGCCACACCGGGCACCTCGAGGAGGGTGACGATGCCCTCGGCCGCGTCCGTGGTGCGCATCAGGTCTCGGACGTCGAACTCCGGTTCGCCGAAGAACACGTCCGCCCCGGCGTCGGCGAAGGTGATGAGTTCGCGAAGGATGACGCCCGCCGTCGCCTTGGAGAGTCCGCCGAGCTCCGCGAGCTCGGCTTTGCCGTCATCGCTCGTGAGGTAGGTCAGCACCGCCCGCAGATCGGCGAGGTCGACGAGAGCCAGGCCGTTGGCGTCGGCGTAGTGGAAGACGAGACCGAGGCTCGACTCCTGCGTCGCGTTGAGTCCGAGCAGGCGGCTCAGCAGCAGCGGGCCGAAGCCCGAGACGGTCGCGCGCACCGGCGTTCCCGACCCGCGGCCGCCGAGCGCCAGGAACTCGGTCGCGAAAGAACGCGGCGACCAGTCCTGCCCGATCGCGCTCGTTCGCGAGAGGAGCTTCTCACTCGGCTCGCCCGCCGTGGCCAGACCCGAGAGATCGCCCTTGATGTCGGCCGCGAACACCGGCACGCCGTTGGCGGCGAGCTGCTCCACGAGAACCTGCAGCGTGCGGGTCTTGCCGGTGCCAGTGGCGCCGGCAACGAGACCGTGACGATTCGTCATCGCCAGCGGGATCCGCACGGGCGCATCACGCTGCGGCTCGCCGTTCAGGAGCGCCCCGAGCTCGAGGGCGGGACCGTCGAACGTGTAGCCCCGGCGGATGTCGTCGACCTCGGATCCGTCAAGCGGACCCGCCGCCCCGGAGGGCTCGGCTTCCCCTGCCGCCGACGGCTCGGGTTCGCCGGTCGGAGTCGACGGCGCCGCGTCCCCGGCCGGGGCCGACCCGGCTCGCGCGGCAGCTGCCTCGGCGGTGGCCAGGGCGGCTCGAGCTCGGGCGGCGACGAGCGCGGCCTCAGCGGCTTCCGCTTCCGCACGCAGTCGTGCGAGATCGGCTGCGGCGATCGCGTCGTCGGAGGGCATGGCCGGGTCGTCGGGCGAGACGCTCATGCCGGCGAGCCTAGCCCCGCCGCTCTCGCACGGCGCGGCGCTCGCGTTCGAGCTGCTCGGTGAACATCGCGGCCACGATCAGGGCGACGCCGGCGCCCAGCAGCATCCCACCGACGGTGTCGGAGAGCCAGTGAGCGTGCACGACCGTACGGCTGAGCGCCATCAGCAGTGTCCAGACGATTCCGACGAGCGCGACCCAGACGCGCGGGAAGAGGATGATCGCGACGATCGCGATCGTGGCCGCATTTGCCGTATGCCCCGAGGGATATGAGCCCGCATCCGTCGTCACGAGGATGTCTTCGGGTCTCGACCGATCGACGAGGTTCTTGATCAGCTGGACCACGAGCGCGCTCAGCGCCGACGCCACGAGGAAATAGCCCGCAGCCCAGGGCCGTCGCAGCAGGACCAGAGCCACGGCGACCGCGATCGGGATCGCGAAGACGCCGACCCACGTGCCGCCGACCCGGTTCATCACGAGTCCGAACACCAGGCCGACCCCGCCGGGGTCGGCCGGCAGCGTCTCGTTCCACCACCGGTCGATCGCGAAGGGCTGGCCGAGCTGCGTGAACAGCCACCATCCCAGCAGCGCACCGGCCACCACCAGCGCGAAACCGATGGCGGCGCGGCGCGGCCAGAGTCGGCGGGGATCGGTCGGCGGAGCGTCGTTCATCCGTCCATTGTGTCGACGGCGGCGGATTCGACCCCGCCCCTTGCGCTGGGAGCAGCGATCAGGGAGAGAGCTGCGGCACGCTGCGCGGCCTCACGACGAGCCACAGCGAGAGGACCGCCACCACGGCGCACCCCGCCATCACCGAGGCCATCGTCGTCGCGGTGATGCCCGAGCCGCCCGAGATCCACGCCGCGAGCGGCGAGATGAAGCCGGCGACGCCGAAGTTGACGGCGCCGATCAGGGATGCCGCGGTCCCGGCGGCTCGGCCGTGACGGTCGAGAGCGAGCACCTGAACGCAGGGGAAGGTGAAACCGCACGCCGTGATGAAGAAGAACAGCGGCACGACCGTGCCCCACAGGCCCAGCCCCAGCTGGTCGGTGACGATGATGGTGGCCCCCGCGATGACGAGCACGGCGGTCGAGACCGCCATGACCCACTGCGGGCCGAAGCGGGCGGCGAGCCGCGACGCCGTCTGCACGCCCAGCACGACTCCGAGGGAGTTGACGGCGAACAGGACGCCGTACTGCTGCGGATCGAAGCCGTAGGTCTGCTGGAAGAGGAACGACGACGACGACAGGTATGAGAACAGTCCGCTGAAGGTCATGCCGCCGATGATCAGCACGCCGATGAAGATGCGATCGCTCAGGACGCTGCGGTAGCGCTGCCAGACCGTGGCGGAACCGCTGTCGCGGCGGCGCGCTTTGGGCAGGGTCTCGGGCACGAGGAAGAGCGAGGCGATCAGCATCACCGCGCCGTACGCGGCGAGCACGACGAAGATGCCGCGCCAGGGCATGACCGTCAGCAGGCCCGAGCCGACGAGCGGGGCGGCGACCGGGGCGACACCGGAGACCAGGGCGAGTCGGCTGAGCATCACCACGAGCCGGCGTCCGCCGAAGAGGTCGCGCACGATCGCCATCGCGACGACACCGCCCGCCGCGGCGCCGATCCCCATGAAGACCCGGGCGGCGCTCAGCAGCTCGAGGGTCGGGGCGATGGCGGCGGCCGTGCTCGAGAGCACGTGGAGCGCGGTCACGCACAGCAGCGGGACCCGGCGCCCCAGCTTGTCGCTGAGCGGGCCGACGATGAGCTGGCCCAGCGCGAAGCCGACCATCGTTCCGGTGAGCGTCAGCTGAATCGCCGCCGCCGTCGTCTGGAAGTCGGCCTCCAGCGCGGGGAAGGCGGGCAGGTAGAGGTCGATCGTGAAGGGCCCGAGCGCCGTCAGCGCGCCGAGCAGGATGATGTAGATGACGCGGCGTGAGGTCGGGATCGCGTCACCCGGATGCAGCATGATGGGCGCGGTAGCCGGGTTCGAGCCCAGCGTGCGGATCGCCCCGGTGGCGGAGGAGGAATGATGGGGAGGAGTTTCGGGCACGTCTTCTTCGTTTCGTGGCAGCAGCGTTTTTGAGCGACCTTCTATCGTAACCCGCCGCCGCTCCGCGTCGTTCGCGCCTCTCAGCTGATTCACCATTCACGCGCATAGGCTGGCTCCGCGCCGCGCGCGCTCCGACACTCCCCTTGCCCCCGAACCGAGGTCACAGCAATGACTCCGTCCGCCGACAAGCGAACGAGCGGCAATCCTGCCGCCCAGGCCCAGATCAACCTCACCGTCAAGCAGCAGCGCGAGCAGCAGAAGCAGGCCAAGCTCGCCGAGTACCAGAAGCAGCTGGCGAAGCGACGTCGCAGCAAGCTGACGTGGTGGGTCGTCGGCTCGACCGCCGCGGTCGCCGTGGTGGGCCTCATCGCCGCGTCGGTCATCCTCGCGCCTCGGCCCGTCACGTACGAGGCCGGCAACAGCACGGGTCGCGAGATCCCCGGCGTCGAGACGTTCCAGAACATCACGACGCACGTGGAGGGCACCGTCGAGTACCCGCAGAACCCGCCGGCCGGTGGCGAGCACAACCCGTACTGGCTCAACTGCGGCGTCTACACCGAGCCGCAGGCGAACGAGAACGCGGTCCACTCGATGGAGCACGGCGCCGTCTGGATCACGTACGACCCGGCCCAGGTATCGGATGCCGACATCGAGACCCTCGAGGGCTACATGCCGAGCACGTACGCGCTGCTGACGCCGTACCCCGACATGGACACCCCCATCGCCGTGAGCGCCTGGAACGCGCAGCTGAAGGTCGACTCGGCCGACGACGAGCGCATCCGCGACTTCTTCACCGAATACTGGCGCAGCCAGAACGTCCCCGAGCCGAACGCGATCTGCTCGGGCGCGATCGACGGCCCCGGCAAGGCGTGACGGACGACGTCACGGCGGAGACGGGCGCGCAGGTCCCCGACCCGTCATCCACCGGCTTGCGCTGGTGGGCGGTGCTCCTCATCGTCCTCGCGGTCGCGGGCTCGGCATTCGCGGTAGGACGATTCTCCGCCTTCGGCACCTCCCCGTCGGTTCCCGGCGGCTCCTCCCCCGAGGCCGGGTTCGCCCGTGACATGCAGGTGCACCACACGCAGGCGATCGAGATGGCGATGACGATCTATCGCAAGACCGAGGATGAGGGCATCCGCACCCTCGCCTTCGACATCGCCACCGCGCAGGCGGGCCAGCGCGGCGAGTTCTACGACTGGCTCGTCCAGTGGGGGCTGCCGCAGGCATCCACCGCGCCCCTCATGCAGTGGATGGTCGGGCACCCCGCTCACAACCACGGGACTCAGGCGCAGCAGCCGAGCGACGAAGAGCTCCGCGCCGAGATGGGCATGGCCACGCCCGCTCAGCTGGCGCAGCTGGATGCCGAGACCGGGGTCGCCGCCGACTGCACGTTCCTCGGCCTCATGATCCGGCACCACGAGGGCGCGATCCCCATGGCGCAGGCTCTCGTCGACCTCGGCAGCGACCCGCGGGCCGTCCAGGTCGCCGGCGGCGTCATCGAGACGCAGAGCGCCGAGATCGACCTGATGCGCTCGATCCAGCAAAGACTGGGGTGCGAGGGCTGACAGCCCCCGCACCCCAGCGGCATCCGATCCTGCCGATCAGCCCTTCGTCGCACCTGCCAGCAGGCCGCGCACGAAGAAGCGCTGCAGGGCGAAGAACACGATCAGCGGCACGATGATCGAGATGAAGGTTCCCGCCGACTGCAGGAACCAGCGGTTGCCCCACGTGCCCGACAGCGAGTTGAGCGCCTGCGTGATCGGCAGCGCGCCCGGCGACGCGAAGATCGTCGCGACCAGCAGGTCGTTCCACACCCACAGGAACTGGAAGATCGCGAACGATGCGATGGCCGGGGCTGCCAGCGGGACGATGATGCGGAAGAAGACCTGCCCGTGGCCGGCGCCGTCGACCCGCGCCGCCTCGATGATCTCGCCCGGGATCTCGGCGATGAAGTTGTGCAGCATGAAAGTCGCCAGCGGCAGGGCGAAGATCGCGTGGGCGATCCAGACGCGGGCGAAGCTGTACTGCACCTCGTTCAGGCCGAAGCCGGGGAAGATGGGCACGTCGTTGATCGTCAGGCCCTCCGAGAAGAGGCTGAGCAGCGGAACCAGGGCCATCTGCAGGGGCACGATCTGCAGTGCGAAGACGAACACGAACAGCGCACTGCGGCCCTTGAAGTCGATCCAGGCGAACGCGTAAGCGGCGAGGGCTGCCATCACGATCGGGAACACCGTCGCGGGGATGGTGATCGCGAGCGAGTTGATGAACGCCGACGCGAGCGTCGTGGACGTCCCTCCCGACGTCAGCGCCTCGGCGTAGTTGTCGAGGGTGAACTCGGGATTGGTGAAGACGGTCCACCAGCCGGTGGACTGGGTGTCGGCACCGGGTCGGAACGACGTCACGAACAGGCCGAACGTCGGGATCGTCCAGAAGACGGCGATGATGACGGCCGCGATGGTCGCGCCCTTCGACGTCAGCTTCTTGTGGGCGATCGCCTCGTTGCGGCGGGTGTCGCGCGCCACTTGGCGCTTGGTGCGGGTGTCGACGGGCGCGGCCGGGGCTGCAACGGTCATCAGCGGATCTCCCTCTGCTTGGCCATCGATCGGGCGTTGTAGATGATCAGCGGCAGGACGAACAGGAACAGCACGACGGCGAGCGCGGACGAGTGCCCGTAGCTCTGGAATCGCTGCTGCTGGTTGACCATCTCGAAGCCGAGCACGGTCGTCTCATCGCGACCGCCGGTCATGACCGCCACGATGTCGTACACCTTGAGCGACGCGATCGTGATGGTCGTGAGGACCACGATGAGCGACGACCGGATGCCGGGCACCGTGACGTTGCGGAACCGCTGCCAGGCATTGGTCCCGTCCAGCTGCGCCGCCTCGAGCTGCTCGGTCGGCACCGCCTTGATCGCGGCCGAGAGAATCACCATGGCGAATCCGGTCTGGGTCCAGATGAACACCACCAGGAGCATGAGGGTGTTGATGACCGGCTTGATCGCGAGCCACTGGATCGGATCGCCGCCGAATGCCGTGACGATCGCGTTGAGCAGGCCGACCTGCTCCCCCTGGCGGGCGTCGTACATGAACTTCCAGATGATGCCGGCGCCGACGAACGAGATCGCGACGGGCATGAACACCAGGACCTTCAGGACCTTCTCGCCGCGGGCACGATCGATGAACACCGCGTACGCCAGGCCGATGGCGACGGAGATCGTGGGAGCGAGGAGCGCCCACAGGATCGTGTTGACGACCGAGGCCGTGCCCGTTGGGTTCGTGAACACCCAGAAGTAGTTCTCCAGGCCCACGAACTGCTCGCCCGACTTGTCGTAGAACGACTTGAAGATCGTGGCGATCGCGGGGTAGATCAGTCCGAGCGCCAGCATGATGCTGGCCGGGGCCATGAAGAGGATGAGCTGGAACAGATAGCCCGCGCCCTGACGCGACCGGAAGTCCGCGAAGAAGAGCAGCGCACCGACGAGCAGCGCGATCGCGACGACGTAGAGGACGGCGTTGGCGTAGGGCCGCAGCAGCAGGAAGGCGAGCACCGGGATGACCAGGCACGCGACGAGCCGCATGATGAAGTAGCCGCGACCCGGGCGGGGCGCGTACTCGATGAGCACCAGGATGATGCCCACGACGAGCCCGAACACGGCCAGGATGACGGGGATCTGGATGAGCGGGTTCATCGCGCCCAACCAGAGGAAGAAGCTGTTGAGCGAGAACCCGATCGTGATGCGCGACGATTCCTCGCTCGATCCGGTGAAGATCAGCAGCAGGAGGATGGCGACGATCAGGGCGAATCCGGCGGCGACGATGATCCGAGTGATCGACCGCCCCTTCGGATCGGTGGCGTGCGTGGTGGTGGGAGGTTCGGTGTCGACGGGTCTGTCGACGGTCGTCTGCGACATGTGGATCCCCTTCTGAGTACAGCGGCGTACCCGGGCGGTACGGACGGGAGGAGCGGGGCCGGGCTTGTGCAGCCCGACCCCGCTCGGCTCAACCGATCGTCAGGCGACGATCAGTTCTCGTAACCGGCCTGGATGTCGGACAGGACCGTCTCGGTGTCCTTACCGTCGATCCAGTCGACCATGCCCTTCCAGAACGAGCCCGAGCCCACCGTGGACGGCATCAAGTCGGATGCGTCGAAACGGAAGACCGTGGTCTCGTCCTGCAGCGTCGTCATGGCTTCCTGGAGGAACTCGCTCGAGGCGAGCGAGGGGTCGGCGTTCTTGTTCGCCGAGATCACGCCGCCGAGCTTGACGCGCGCGTCAGCGAACTCGGGCGAGGCCATGAACTCGAGAACCTTCTGCGTCGACTCGTCGTCCGAGAACGCGGCGACGAACTCGCCGCCGCCCTCGACCTGGAGCTCGCCTTCGGTGTACCCCGGCGTCAGGAACGCGTAGACGTCACCGTCGGGAGCGACCTCGGGGGTCGCGCCGTCGGCGGTCTGCACGTCGAGGAAGTTCGCCGACAGGAACGAGGCCTGGTGCGTGAGGGCGCAGTCACCGCTGGCGACAGCCGCGGCCACGTCGCCGAACGCGGTCGAGTTGATGCTCTTGACGTCTCCGTAGCCCGCGTTGACGTACTCGGGGTTGAGCAGGATCTCGCCCACCGCGTCGAACGCGGACTTGATCTGCGGGTCGGTGAACTTCACGTCACCGGCCACCCACTGGTCGTACACGTCGGGGCCGGCCTGGCGCAGGACGAGGTCCTCCACCCAGTCGGTGCCCGGCCAGCCCGAGGCGGCGTCGGAGGCGAAGCCGGCGCACCACGCGGGACCGCCGGTCGTCTGCACGATCTTGTCGGTGAGAGCGATCATCTCGTCCCACGTCTTGGGAATCTCGACGCCCCACTCGGCGAACTGCTTCGGCGAGTACCAGACGTAACCCTTCAGGTTCGCGAGCATGGGTGCCGCGTAGAAGGTGTCGTCGAACGTGCCGTACTGCTTCCAGTCGGGCGACCAGTTCTCGTCGACCGCGCTCTCGACCGCCTCGGTCGCGGGCAGCACCTTGCCGGTCTCGACGAGCGTCTTCAGCAGGCCGGGCTGCGGGACGATCGCGATGTCGGGGGCGTCGCCACCGGTCACCTTGGTGACGATGTTGCCCTCGAACGACTTGTCGCCGGTGTACTCCACCTTGATACCGGTGTCCTCGGTGAACTGCGCGAACGACTCGTTGAGTGCGTCAGCCTCACCACCGGTGATGCCGCCCGAGATGCGGACGGTCGTCTTCGCGTCGCCGCCGCCCTCGCCGCCACCTTCGGCGCACCCAGCCAGCACCAGTGCTGCCGCGCCCATGAGGGCGACGGGGGCAAGAAGACGGTATCGCTGTGACAATGCCATGTACTTCTCCTCTATCGGGATCACCGTTCACCCAGAGGAGCCTTGTCCGCATCCATTGGGGAACCGATTCCAGGACAACCTACTGTCCCGCCGAGTCCGGCACAACCAGCGGAATATCACGGAATGACAACCATCCCACGTGGTAATGAGCGAGGCCGTGGGAGCGCTCACACTGGAGGCGCCTGGAACCGGTTCCCGGTCGCCGTCGAAACCGCTACGCTCTGGTGGGAGTCCCCCGGCAGGTCTCCCCGAACGGACGAGGAGGTCCCATGAGCACCATCGCCGACGTGGCCACCCGTGCAGGGGTGTCGAAAGCGACGGCGAGCCGCGCCCTCACCGGACGCGGGTACGTGTCCGACGAGACCCGCAGGCGCGTCGCTGCCGCAGCACAGGAGCTGTCGTATGTCGCGCACTCGTCGGCGATGAGCCTCGCGACCGGTCGCACGCAGACCGTCGGCGTCGTCATGCCCCACGTCAGCCGATGGTTCTTCGGAGAGGTTCTCGAGGGCATTCAGGCGGCTCTCCTGGAGCACGGCCTCGACCTGACCCTGTACGACGCTCGCCCGGGGACGGAGACGCGGCGCCGGGTGTTCGAGGACTTCCTCGCCCGTCGGCGCTTCGACGGTGTCATCGCGGTGGGCCTCGAACCTGCCGAGAGCGAGCTGGACGCACTGCTGGCGCTGGGAAAGCCAGTCGTCAGCGTCATCGGCACCGAGGGCGACACCAGCCTCGTCACGCTCGACGACGCGCACGCCACCGCTCTCGCGACCGCGCACCTCGTCGAGCTCGGGCATCGCCGCATCGCGTTCCTCGGTGGTACCGACTCCACGCACTGGCCTCACGTCGAGTCCGAGCGATACGCCGGCTACGAGTCGGAGATGCGTCGCGCCGGTCTCGCCGACGAGATCTCGCGGGTGCCGGCCGAGCTCTCGATGCCAGCCGGGTACGCTGCCGCGGTCGACCTGCTGAGCGACCCCGCCGCCCGACCCACGGGAATCGTCGCGGCCTGTGACGACGTCGCGATCGGAGCGATCATCGCCGCCCGCCGTCTCGGCATCCTCGTCCCGTCGTCGCTGAGCGTCGTCGGCATCGACGATCACGTCAATGCCGAGATGTTCGCCCTGACGACGTTGCGACAGGTCCCCCACGAGCA
Source organism: Microbacterium sp. SMR1 (assembly GCF_003289625.1). GTDB lineage: Bacteria > Actinomycetota > Actinomycetes > Actinomycetales > Microbacteriaceae > Microbacterium > Microbacterium plantarum. The sequence continues at coordinate 1,554 of NZ_QMBN01000001.1, read as the reverse complement.
GGGCCGGGCCGCCGTCGAGCTGCTCCTGCGCCACATCGAGGACCCCGCGGCCGACACCGTGACGATGCGGATCAAGCCGCGCATGGTGGTCCGGGGGACGACGGCGGGAGCACCCGGACACAGCTCCGTCGCCGTCCGCGACTCGACCCTCTCCCGCCGGGACTGAGACCGGCGCAGACGACGACGGCCCCGGATGCTGCATCCGGGGCCGTCGTGCTGCTCTCGAGTGAGAGCGGGGAATTACTTGAGGGTGACCGTCGCGCCGGCCTCTTCGAGAGCGGCCTTCGCCTTCTCGGCGGTCTCCTTGTTCGCGCCCTCGAGGACGGCCTTGGGAGCACCGTCGACGACAGCCTTGGCCTCGCCGAGGCCCAGCGAGGTGAGCTCGCGGACCGTCTTGATGACCTGGATCTTCTTGTCGCCGGCAGCCTCGAGGATGACGTCGAACGAGTCCTTCTCCTCCTCGGCCTCAGCGGCACCAGCGCCACCAGCGGCGCCGGCAACGGCGACGGGGGCAGCAGCGGTGACGTCGAACTTCTCCTCGAACGCCTTCACGAACTCGCTGAGCTCGACGAGGGTCAGGCCGGCGAACTGCTCGAGCAGCTCCTCGGTGGAAAGCTTCGCCATGATGTATCTCCTAGATAGATGGGGTTGGTGTAAGAGCTCGCCTGTCGCTCACGCGGCGTCGGCGGTCTCCAGCTTTTCGCGAAGCGCGTCGATGGTGGCGGCAGCCTTGCCCATCGTCGCCTTCATCATGCCCGCGGCCTTGGCCAGCAGAACCTCGCGGCTCTCGAGCGAGGCGTACTTGTTGACCTCGTCGGCGGTGAGGGCGTTGCCCTCGAAGATGCCGCCCTTGATGACGAGGAGCGGGTTGGCCTTGGCGAAGTCACGCAGAGCCTTGGCGGTGGCGACGAAGTCGCCGTGCACGAACGCCACGGCCGAGGGACCCTTGAGGTCCTCGTCGAGCGCCGTGATCCCCGCGTTGTTCGCGGCGATCTTGGTCAGCGTGTTCTTCACCACGGCGTAGTTCGCGTCCTGACGGATGCTGTTGCGCAGCTGCTTGAGCTGGGCCACCGTCAGACCGCGGTACTCGGTCAGCAGAACGGCAGTCGAGTCCTCGAATGACTTCGTGAGCTCGGCGACCGATGCGTCCTTCTGCACCATGGTCACTCCTTGATGTGTGCCTGACGCCCCGCGGTGGCGGAGCGCCGGCCTCGACCAGCCCCGGACATGACAAAAGCTCCGGCGCAGAGGCACGGAGCTCGGTTCCCGAAGGAGAAGTTCAGTGTCACCTGCGCGGGCCCCTGCAGTGCAGAGCTTCGATCACGAGTGCGCTCACGCGCACACCGATGACCAGCGGTCTTTGGCTTACCCCCACCATACCCCCACACCCCCCATCCCCCAAATCCCCCCACTCCTCCGCCGAGTGCACGGCATCCCGCCCACTGCACGGCACCGCTACGCAGCGTGCCCGTGCACTCGGCGCGAGCTCGTTCGCTCGGCGCCGGCCGCGAGTCCTGCACATGTGGGGGTGGGGGTGGGGGTGTCCACACATGG